>NZ_CP067336.1:0-3281265 GCF_016626125.1 Actinomyces sp. HMT897 | reverse complement strand
GGGGCGGGCGGTGCGGGACAGCGGGCCCCAGGCGGGGCGAAGGCGGGGCGCAGGGGTCACGGGCCCCGGGCGGGGGACGCGGCCCTGCTGGAGGAGGCGCGGATCGAGTACGCCGCCGGCGGCCCCCAGGCGGGCGCGGACTGCACGGCGCTCAGCCTCCTTAATTAAGAGGGACACCTAGATGGCGGAGAACATGCCGCACAGGCGGGCGTGCCAGCTGCGGGCCGAGGTGTCGGTCAGTGAGGCGAGCTGGTCCACCACCACGCGCAGGCGGCCGTCCTCGTCCCGGGCCCGGTGCCAGCCCTCGGCGAAGAGCGGGTCCAGGTGGGACCCGCCGGAGCCCATGAGGACGTCGGCCAGGTCGAACAGCGTGGTGCGCTGGCGCAGGTAGACCGGCTCGTGCTCACGGGGGGCCATGACGTAGCGCACGGCGGCCCCCTTGAGGACCAGGATTTCGGCGGCGGTGTCCGCGGGGATGACGAGGTCGGCGGCGTAGCGGGTCAGGTCCCCGTCCCCGAAGGCCTGGCGGGTGGCGGCGGCCACGGCGGAGACGAACCGGCCGATGAGCTGGCTGGTGAGGTTCTTTAAGGCGGCGGCGTCGACCAGTCCCCCGTCGTAGGAGCGGATCCAGGCCGGGTCGGCGGCCAGGCGCTCCCAGGCCGCCCCCAGGGCGTCGCGGCCCACCGCCTCCCCGTACCAGCCCCGGGTGGCCTCCACCACGGACTCGACCTCCCGGGGGCCCAGGGCAGAGGGGTCCATGAGACCCAGGGCGATGGCGTCCTCCACGTCGTGCACCGAGTAGGCCACGTCGTCGGACAGGTCCATGACCTGGGCCTCCAGGCAGCGGCGCTGCCCGGGGGCGCCGGTACGCACCCACGTGAAGGCGGCCTGGTCCTCGGCGTAGACGGAGTACTTGCGCGCGCTCCTGCCCCGGGCTCCCCCGGGTCCCCGGCCCCGGGCCCAGGGGTACTTGGCCACGGCGTCCAGGACGGCCCGGGTGAGGTTCAGGCCCACCGAGCCCCCGGCGGCGTCCAGGGTCTTGGGCTCCAGGCGGGTGAGGATCCGGAAGGTCTGGGCGTTGCCCTCGAACCCGCCGATACCGGCTGCCACGGTGTCCAGGGCCCGCTCGCCGTTGTGCCCGAACGGCGGGTGGCCCAGGTCGTGGGACAGGCAGGCGGCGTCGACCACGTCCGGGTCGCAGCCCAGGGCCTGGGCCACGGCGCGACCCACCTGGGCCACCTCCAGGGAGTGGGTCAGGCGGGTGCGCGCAAAGTCGTCGCTGCCCGGGCCCAGGACCTGGGTCTTGGCGCCCAGGCGGCGCAGCGCCGAGGAGTGCAGGACCCGGGCGCGGTCACGCTCAAAGGGCGTGCGCGCGGAGTGGCTGTGGTCCTCGGGCACCCGGCGCTCGGTGTCGTGGCGGGTGTACCCGCCGCACCCGGGCGGGCTGGCGGCAGGTAGAACGGCGGCAGGTAGGACGCAGGCGGACGGGACGGCGTCGGGCGGGTCGGCGGGCGGGGGGTCCGTGTGCGGTCCCACGGGTGAAGTCTTCTGCATGTCCACACGGTAGTGCCGGTCGCGCTACCATAACCTCAACCACCCGACGTGAGGCCGTGGCCTCGTGGTCTGGCACTAGCGTCATACTGCGGCCCGCCTCCCCGGGGTCACCGTCCGGGTTCCCCACCCGGAGGAAGGGAGTACTGTGACCACGACGACGACCACCCTCGTCCACCGCCCGTACAACGGGCCGTCGCAGTGGTGGCGGGAGGGGCTCGTGTACGAGGTCATATCCCCCGAGGTCACCGCCGACGACCTGCGCGGCGCCCTGGACGACCTCGCCCACGTCAGCTCCCTGGGCTTCCAGACGCTCCTGGTGCGTCCCGCCTGGGTGGATCCGGACGCGGAGAAGGACGTCGAGGCGTTACGGGCCTTTATCGCCAGGGCCCACGAACGCGGCCTGAGGGTCATTACCCGCGTCTCGGGGGCGCTGGGGCCGGTCACCGGCCGCTCCGCCCGTGAGCCCAACCCCGTGGTCATGGGGCGCGAGTCCCTGGGCCCGGGGCTGCTGCGGCGCGCCGAGGCCTTCCTGGAGGCGGGCTCCGACGGCGTGGACCTGGGCACGATCGTCCCCCCGCAGGTGACCGGCCGGACCGACCTGGAGCGTATCTCGGGCTACGTCTCGGCCATCCAGGCCCTCCTGGTGGAGTACGCCCCCGAGGGGATCCTGGGCGCGGACGTCTCGGCGGGCTACCCCCAGAACCTGCGCCACCACCTCCAGGACGACTGGTTCCACCACCTGCGCGACGACTCCTTCATGCTGGTGCGGTGGGACGCGGGCTCCATCACCCGGCACATCTCTCGGTCCCTGCGTGAGCACGACCGGTTCGGCGCCCCGCCCATGTGGCGCGTCCTGCCCAGCTACGCCCTGGGCCCCGAGACCGACCCCGGTGACGGGCGCCGGTGGTTCGCCGTGGAGGCCCACGCCCGCGTCCGCCGGGCCCTGGCCCTCCAGACCCTCATGCTGTCCCTGCCCGGTGTGGTCTACGTCCGCCAGGGCGACGAGGTCTGCCTGGGCGAGGAGGTACGCGACCTGCGCCCCACCGACCTGGTCCGGGTCATCTCCCAGGCCCTGGTCGGCCAGACCTACCAGTTCTGCTCCCCGTTGGAGACCATCCGCTACGCCGCGAGCCTGCGCCGCGAGCGGGGCCTGGCCAACGCCTCCCTGGCCTTTGTCACCGGGGTGGGGTGGTGCCCCCCGGGCGTGCTGACCTTCCTGGTCCGTGACGTCCTGGTGCTGGTCAACACCACCCAGGAGGCGGTCGTGCTGCCCGCGGGGGCCAAGGTGCTGCTCTCCTCCCACATGCTGGACCGGTCCGACGGCATCCTCAGGGTGCCTCCCACCACGACGGTCTGGCTGCGCTCCAGCACGGTGCGCTAGGCCCCGGCACGCCACCTGGCCCCGGGAGGGCGGCCCCGGGGGCCACGCGCAGGAGGCGTGCCGGGACCGGCCGAGGGGTCCGTGCAAGGAGTTGTTCCAAAGTTCTTGCAATCCTTGCACGAAGGAGTTATATTCCTCTCACCGGGCGCACCGTCCCCCCACCCACTACCTCCGATTCGAAGGAGAATCACGGTGATCCTCAACCGCCGGTCGTTCCTGTCCGTGACCGCCATCGCCGCCACCCTCACCGCAGCGGCCTGCTCAAGCGACGACTCCACCACCTCCGGATCCTCCTCCGGCCCCACCGACGCCCCCAGCGCCCAGGCCTCCGGTGAGCCCGTGGTCCACGACGCCGCTGCCGACCTCGTCATCTGGGCCGACCAGAAGAAGGCCGACTCACTGACCGAATTCGCCAAGAAGTGGGGCGAGCAGCAGGGCATCACGGTGACGGTCCAGACGGTCGCCAATGACCTCCAGTCCAACTTCATCACCGCGAACCAGGCGGGCAACGGGCCCGACGTGGTCCTCGGCGCCCACGACTGGATCGGCAACCTCGTCCAGAACGGCTCCATCCTGCCCATCGCGCTCTCCGCGGAGGCCCGGGCCAACTACACCGACATCGCGCTCCGGGCCGTCGCCTACGAGGGCCAGACCTACGCGGCCCCCTACGCCGTGGAGACCCTGGCCCTGTTCGTCAACAAGGCCCTGACCTCCGTGACCGCCCCCGCGACCATTGAGGAGCTGGTGACCGCCGGCCAGGCCGCGGGCACCGAGGTCGTCCTGTCCCTGCCCGTCGGCGAGAAGGGCGACGCCTACAACATGGAGCCCATCTACACCGCCGGCGGCGGCTACCTGTTCGGCAAGGACGCCAACGGCGGCTACCTCGCCGGCGACCTCGGCGTGGGCGGCGAGGGCTCGATCGCGGCCGCCAAGAAGATCGGCGCCCTCGGCGCCGAGGGCGTGCTCAGGAACTCGGTCACCACCGACAACGCCATCTCCCTGTTCACCGAGGGCAAGGCCCCCTACCTGATCTCCGGCCCCTGGGCGCTCGGCGACATCAAGAAGGCCGGGATCAACTACACCATCGCCAAGATCCCGGGCTTCGGGGACATCGAGGGCTCCACGGCCACGCCCTTCGCCGGGGTCAACTGCTTCTACGTCGCCTCGAAGGGCAAGAACAGGGCCTTCGCCGAGACCCTCGTGGCCGACGTCGCCAAGGACTCCTCCTTCGCCGAGGCCATGTTCCCCCTCAACGAGCTCCCGCCGGTCCAGAAGGACCTGGCCGACAAGCTCAAGTCCTCCAACCCCGACATGGCGACCATCGCCGACTTCGCCGCCGCCGCCGACCCCATGCCCGCCATCCCCGCCATGAGCGCGGTGTGGCAGCCGCTGGGCCTGGCCCAGGCCAATATCGTCAAGGGGGCCGACCCGGAGCAGACCATGAGGAGCGCCGGCGAGGAGATCAAGCGCAACATCGGCTGAACCCCCGTCACCGGAGCCCGGAATACTCCGCCCCACCCCCGCTCCTCCCCCACCTCAAGCACCACCCGTGCTGGAAAGGCTCATCGACAATGACGACATCCTCCCCCGTCGCGCCCCGGGAGAAGTCGACCAGCGTGCCCGCCATCCTCGGCCGCGTCGCGGTCCTCGCCCTCACCCTGGCCGCCACCATCTACCTCGTACCGCTGCTCATCAAGTTCCAGATGTGGGCGTGGCTCGTGATCGTGCTGCTGGCGGCCGCGGCGATCTTCGCCCTGTACTCCACCAAGCGCTTCATCCCCGGCAAGTACCTGTTCCCCGGATCCTTCTTCCTCGCGGTCTTCCTCATCGTCCCCATCGTCATGACGGTGCAGACCTCCTTCACCAACTTCGGCGACGGCTTCCGCAACACCAAGGAGGAGGCCATCACGACCATCACCAACAACTCGGTCGTCCAGGCACCGGATTCGCCCATCTACAACCTCACGGTCGCCACCACGGGCTCCGCCACGGGCGGTCCCTTCGCCCTGTTCCTCGTCGACCCCGGGACCAACGAGGTCCTGCGCGGCTCGGACGGCGAAACCGTCCAGAAGGTCGACCCCTCCACGGTCACCGTCGAGAACGGCTTCGTCACCAGGGCCGACGGCTACACCATCCTGTCCCACACGGACGTCAACAGCGCCTACGACGCGATCACCAGCCTCACGGTGCCGGTCTCGGAGACCACCACCGTCAAGGTCCAGGGGGTGAAGTCCGCCTTCGAGGGCACCAAGACCATGGTCTACGACGAGGCGGCGGACTCCATCACCAACACCGAGACCGGAGACGTCTACACGGTGCAGAAGGTCGGCATCTCCGAGTACTTCGTCAACGCGAACGGGAACAGGCTGCCCCAGTCCTGGCAGCAGAACGTCGGACTGGCGAACTACTCGCGCCTGCTGTCCGACGGCAAGATCGCCGGCCAGTTCTTCCAGGCCTTCCTGTGGACGCTGACCTTCGCCTTCGGCTCGGTCCTGCTGACCTTCATCCTCGGCTTCTTCCTGGCGCTGGTCCTCAATGACGACCGGATCAAGGGCAGGAAGCTCTACCGGTCCTTCCTCCTGCTGCCCTACGCCGTCCCCGGATTCATCTCCCTGCTCATCTGGTCGAACTTCTACAACAAGGACTTCGGCCTGATCAACCAGATGCTGCACGTGGGCATCCCCTGGCTCAGCGACCCGACCATGGCCAAGGTCGCCATTCTGCTGACCAACACCTGGATGGGCTTCCCCTACATGTTCATCGTGTGCACCGGGACCCTCCAGTCGATCTCCTCCGACGTCAAGGAGGCCGCCAAGGTCGACGGCGCCACCGGCTTCCAGGCCACGACGAAGATCATCACCCCGCTGCTGCTGGTCGCGGTCGCCCCGCTGCTGGTGAGCTCCTTCGCCTTCAACTTCAACAACTTCAACGCCATCCAGCTGCTCACCCAGGGCGGACCCTTCGCCGAGGGGGAGTACACCCGCGGCGGCACGGACATCCTCATCTCGATGATCTACCGCATCGCCTTCGGCGGCTCGGGCGCGGACTACGGCTTCGCCTCCGCGGTCTCCGTGATCCTGTTCATCATCACCGGCGTTCTCGCCGCCATCCAGTTCCGCGCCACCAGGGCGCTCGAAGACATCAACTGAGCGCGGGAAGGAAGCATCACCATGGCTAAGACCGAATCCATCACCGGCCCCGACGGCGCCCCCGAGATCGAGATGAACCGGATGCCCTTCGGGCGCTGGTTCCGCGAGATCGGCTGGCGCCACGTCATCGGCGTCCTCGCCATCCTCTTCGCGGCCTTCCCCGTGCTCTACGTCATCTCGGCCTCGTTCAACCCCCTGGGGACCGTGGCCTCGACGAGGCTCATCCCCACCCGGATCAGCCTCGTCAACTACCAGACCCTCCTGTCCGGCGCCCGCGGGCCGTTCCTGCGGTGGTACCTCAACACCATCATCGTGTGCTCCATCGTGGCGGCCTCGCAGATCTTCCTGTCCGTCCTGGCCGCCTACGCCTTCAGCCGCTTCCGCTTCAAGGGGCGCCGCGGCGGGCTGCTGGCGCTGCTGCTCATCATGATGTTCCCGGCCATCCTGTCCATGATCGCCCTGTACAACATGATCTCCCAGATCGGCGACATCGTCCCGGTCCTGGGCCTGAACACCCTCACCGGGTACTGCCTGGCCCTCATGGGCGGGGCCCTGGGCCAGGTCTGGCTCATCAAGGGCACGTTCGACACGATCCCCAGGGAGCTCGACGAGGCCGCCATTATCGACGGGTGCACCCACTGGCAGGTCTTCCGCATCATCCTGCTGCCCACGCTCAAGCCGATCCTGGCCACGACCTTCCTGCTGTCCTTCGTCGGAATTATCAGCGACTTCCTCCTGGGCTCGATCTTCCTGACCGACAACTCCAAGAAGACGCTGGCCGTGGGCCTGTACGGCCTGCTGTCCGGCGACCGGTCCAACAACCTGGGCCTGTTCGCAGCGGGCGCCGTGCTCACCATGATCCCGGTCATCGCCCTCTTCCAGTTCCTCCAGCACTACATCGTCGGCGGCGCCACCGCGGGCGCCGTCAAGGGCTGAGGCCGCGGCCCGTGCCCGCTTCCGCAACACGGCCGTCCGGCGTCGGGAGGACCATCGGGTCCGTCTCGACGCCGGACGGCGTCGCGGGGCTCCTGGCCGAGCCCCACCACGACACCGGCCCCTCCTTCCTCACCGGGACGCGCCACCCCGGCGCCCGCCTCACCGCCAGGCTGTGGGTGCCCGCCGCCCGCCGCCCCGAGCAGGTCATCCTGCACCAGGTGGTCGACGGCGAGCCCGTCGTGACCCCCATGACCCGGGCGGGCGCCACGGCGGCCGGCTCCTGGTGGCAGGGGACGGTGGCGCTCCTCAACCCCCTCAACCGCTACCGCTTCCTGCTGCTGGAGCCCCGGGGCCCCCGCCCCTACCTGTGGTACCACGCCGCGGGCCTGAGCGACCACGACGTCCCCGACGCCACCGACTTCAAGGTCCTGGCCCACGACGACGCCCCCCAGTGGGTCCTGGACGCCATCGTCTACCAGGTCTTCCCCGACCGCTTCTCCCGCTCCGGCCACCTGCGGCAGGCCCCCGACTGGGCCGTCCCCCACGCCTGGGGGACCGAGCCCCCCGACGCCGGGGACGCCGCCAGCGCCGCCTGGTACGGAGGTGACCTCGACGGCGTCGTCTCGCGGCTGGACTGGATCCGCTCCCTGGGGGCGGACACCGTCTACCTCACCCCCGTCTTCCCCGCCCGCTCCGCGCACCGCTACGACTCCACGACCTTCAGGCAGGTCGACCCGCTCCTGGGAGGGACCGAGGCCCTGACCCGGCTCAGCCGGGCCCTGCACGCCCGCGGCATGAGGCTCGTGCTGGACCTGACGACCAACCACACCGGCGTGACCCACGAGTGGTTCAGGGCGGCCACCTCCCGCCCCGACGCCCCCGAGGTCTCCTACTACTCCTTCACCCGCTATCCCGACCGCTACGACGCCTGGCTGGACGTGCCCAGCCTCCCCAAGCTCAACCACCAGGACCCCGCCCTGCGCGACCTGCTGGTCAGGGGCCCCGGCTCGGTGACCGCCCAGTGGCTGACGGGGCCCGTGGAGGCCGACGGGTGGAGGGTGGACGTGGCCAATATGACCGGACGCCTGGGGCAGGTGGACCTCGCCCACCAGGTCGCCGAGGACATGCGCGCCACCATGCGCCAGGTCAGCGACACCACGGGGCGCCCCACCTGGCTGGTGGCCGAGCACGGCCACGACGCCTCCCGGGACCTGGAGGGCCCCGGGTGGCAGGGGACCATGAACTACCTGGGCTTCACCCGGCCCCTGTGGAGCTGGCTGGGCGACCCGGACCCCGCCGACAACCTGACCTGGCTGGGCATCCCCACCTCGATCCCCCACCTGCCGGGCGACGCCGTCCTCCAGGGAGTCCGCCTGTACGCCGCCCACCTGCCCGCCAGCTCCTGGGCGCGCTCCATGAACCTCCTGTGCTCCCACGACACCCCCCGGGTACGCACCGTCGTGGGCTCCCGGGCCAACCACCTGGTGGCGGCGACGGCGCTGTTCACCGCCCCGGGGGTCCCCACCGTCTTCATGGGCGACGAGCTGGGCGCCACCGGCCGCACCGGGGAGCACTCCCGCACCACGATGCCCTGGGCGGACGGCGGCGACAGCGACGGCGCGACCGTGGGCGAGCGGGGCTCCTGGGGCCCGGTGGACCAGGTCGTGCTCTCACGCTACCGCCGCCTGGCGGCCCTGCGCCGCCGTCTGGTGGCCCTGCGCCGGGGCGGGACCCGGCTCGTCCACGCCGGGCCGGACATGGTGGCGTGGACCCGTACGCACCCCGCCGGCGACGTCCTGGTGGTCCTGGCCCGCCGGGCCTGCGACAGTATCCTGGTGCCTCTGCCCGCTCTGCCCGCCGGCGGGGTCGTGGAGCGCCACTGCCTGGACGGCGTGAGCGTCGTGCACGACCAGGAGGAGGCCGTCGTGCGGGTGGGTGCCACCGGCCCCGGATCCGCCGTCGTCCTCCTGGCGCCACCCGGGGGACCGCGTCAGTGACGGCGACCCCTTACCGTGCCGACTCCCGGACCACCGACTAAGGACCAGTCATGTCCCAGCGCATCACCCTCGCCGACATCGCCGGGCAGGCCGGCGTCTCCACCGCCACCGTCTCCCGGGTGCTCAACGGCAAGGACAATGTGGCCGACACCACGAGACGTCAGGTCCTGGTGGCCCTCGACCTGCTGGGCTACGAGCGCCCCGAGTCCCTCCACCAGGCCTCCCGGGGCCTGGTGGGGCTGATCGTCCCCGAGCTGTCCAACCCCATCTTCCCCCTGTTCGCCCAGGAGATCGAGCAGCTCCTGGCCTCCAGCGGGCACACCCCCCTGCTGTGCACCCAGGCCCCGGGGGGGACCAGCGAGGACGAGTACATCGAGATGCTGGTCGAGCGGGGGGTGGCCGGCATTATCTTCGTCTCCGGACGCCACGCCGACACCACCGGCGACGTCACGCGCTACCACCGCCTGCGGGAGCGGGGGGTGCCGATCGTGCTGGTCAACGGCAACGCCCCCACCGTGACCGCCCCGGGCTTCGCCACCGACGACCGGACGGCGGCCCGCATGGCCGTGGAGCACCTGATCGGCCTGGGCCACCGGCGGATCGGGCTGGCCATGGGGGCGGCCCGCATGGTGCCCGCCCAGCGCAAGCGCTCAGGCTACGTCCAGGCCATGGAGGCGGGGCTGCCCGGTGAGCGCCTGCGGATCGTGGAGACGCTCTACTCCTACGAGGCCGGCACCACCGCCGCCCATGCGCTCCTGGCCCAGGGCTGTACCGCGGTGGTGTGCTCCTCGGACATTATCGCCCTGGGCGTCATCCAGGGGGCGCGCTCCCAGGGGCTGACGGTGCCCCGGGACATATCCGTCATCGGCTACGACGACACCCTCCTCATCCCCATGACCAGCCCGCCGCTGACCACGGTGCGCCAGCCGGTGGCCAGGATATGCCGGGCGGCGGTGAGCACCCTGCTGGACCAGATCCGCGGCGAGAAGGTGGCCGAGGTGGAGATGCTCTTCACCCCGGACCTCATTGTGCGCGGGTCGACGGCGGTCGCGCCCCCCGCCTGAGCGCTGGCGTCCCGCCTGAGCGCCGGGCCCGCGGCTCAGCGCGACCAGGTACGGGCCAGCCGGGCGCCCGCGCGCCGCAGCGCCTCCTCCAGGCCGTGGGGGTCCGGCCACCCCTGGCCCAGGGTGAGCAGACCGCCCAGGCCGGCCTGGGCGAGCTCGGACCGGGGCAGACGGGCCCGGCCGGCCACGAGGACCGCGGGCAGGGCCGTGGACGCGGCCGCCTGGCCGGCCACCACCGGCACCGAGTCCTCCAGGAGGGTGTAGGCCTCCCCCACGGCCGTCACCACCAGGTCCGCGCCGGCCACCTCCTGGTCCAGCCCCACCAGGCCGGAGATGACCCGCGGCCCGGGCAGGGCCCGTGCCCCCAGGGACCGCAGCACCAGGGCGCATCCCCCCGCCGCCCCCGTGCCCCAGGCGGTGGCCCGCACCACCTCGCCTTCCGCCAGCCCTCGTGGCACGAGGTGTACCGGCCGCGGCGCGGGCCCGGACAGCCCGGCGGCCAGTGCCACCGCGGTGGTGCAGGCGGCGCGGTCGGCCTCCTGGATCACCGCGGGCTCCAGGTCGGTCAGGCTGGCCAGCTCCCGGCCGGCACCGGCCACGCCGCCCAGGGCGGTGGTGTCGGCCAGGGCCAGGACCAGGTCGCGCCCGGAGGCGACGTCCTGGGCGCCCTCCACCCCTCCCAGGGCCTGGACGAGCCCGGAGCCGCCGTCGTGCACGGCGCTGCGTCCCAGGCCCACCACCAGCGTGTCCCGCCCGCCGACAAGGTCCAGCGCCCCCGCCAGGGCCTGCCCCAGGCCGCGGCTGGAGCCCCGCAGGAGGTGCAGGCCCGCCTGGTGGGGGTCGGCGGGCAGGGCCAGCAGGCTCCCGGCGTCCAGGAACCAGGTGGACGGGCAGGGGGCGCCCTGACGCGGGGCGGTGAGGCAGAGGAGGTCCACCGGGCGCTCCCCGCCCAGGGGCCCGGCCACCTCGAGCCTGTGGGAGCGTGTCACCCCCCTGGGCCAGGAGGCGGCGCTGCCGGCCCCGCCGTCGGGCAGGGCCAGCAGGCGCAGCACGTCACGGGGGCGGGCGCGCGCCCAGCCGTCGGCCAGGGCGCGGGCCACCCGGTGGGCGGGCAGCCCCGTGCCGGCACCGGCCAGCGGTACGCCCCGCGGCTCGGGGTACATCCCGCCGGGGGCGAGCAGGACGCGCACGCTCAGCCCGTCCCGCTCACGGGGCGATAGCGCCGCCCAGGCGGGCCAGGAGCAGGGTCTGGGCGACCACCACGTTCTCCAGGTCGCCCAGGTGCATGGACTCGTCCTCGCTGTGGGCCCGGGTGTCGGGGTCCTCGATGCCGGTGACCAGGACCTGGGCGTCGGGGAAGGTCTGCTGGAGGGTGGAGATGAAGGGGATCGAGCCGCCCTGGCCGATGGTGACGGCCCCCGTGCCCCAGGCGGTGGACAGGGCCCAGCAGGCGTCCCGCCCGGCCGGGGTGTCCGCCGAGCCCTGGAAGGCGGGGCCGGTCTCCCCGCAGCTCAGGGTCAGCCTGGCCCCGAAGGGCACGTGGGCGGCCAGGTGGGCCTCGAGGGCCTGGCGGGCGGCCAGCGGGTCCTGGCCGGGGGCGATGCGCAGGGACAGGCGCGCGGTGCAGGAGGGGGACAGGACGTTGCCGGCCAGGTGGAGGGGGGTGACGTCCATGCCGATGACGGTCAGGGCCGGCTTGGTCCACAGCCGGGCGGTGAGGTCGCCGGTCCCCACGAGCTCCACCCCCTCCAGGACCCCGGAGTCGGCGCGGAAGGCCGCCTCGGTGTACTCGGGGAAGCCGGGAGCGGCCTCGGGGCGGGCGACCAGGCCCGGGACGGCCACGTCCCCGGCCTCGTCGTGCAGGGTGGCGAGCAGGCGGCACATGGCGGTCACGGCGTCGGGCAGCGGGCCGCCGTACTGGCCGGAGTGCAGGGCGTGGTCCAGGGTGTCCAGGCGCACGTCGACCTGGACCACGCCGCGCAGGGAGGTGGTCAGCGCCGGGGTCCCCACCGTCCAGTTGGAGGAGTCGGCCACCACGATGACGTCGGAGTCCAGGCGGTCCCGGTAGGTCTCCAGGAAGGTCCGGAAGGACGGGCTGCCGACCTCCTCCTCACCCTCGATGAAGACGGTCACGGTGCAGGGCAGCTCACCGCACAGGGACAGCAGGGTGCGCAGGGAGTGGACGTGGGCCACCACCCCGGCGCCGTCGTCGGCGCTGCCGCGCCCGTAGAGGCGCCCGTGGCGCTCCACGGCGGTAAAGGGGTCGGGCTGGGCCCACCCCTGCGGGTCCCCGACGGGCTGGACGTCGTGGTGGGCGTAGAGCAGGACGCGCCGGGCGCCCTGGGGGCCCTGCCGGTGGGCCAGGACGGCGGGCCGCCCGGGCACGCCCCCCGGCCCCGTGACGGACAGGACCTCGGCCTCCAGCCCGGCCTGGCGCAGGAGGCCGGCCACGTGCCGCGCGGAGCGGGCCACCTGGGCCTGGTCGTGGCCGTCGGCCGAGACCGAGGGGATGGCCACCAGGTCGGTCAGGTCGGAGACGACCGCCGGGAAGGAGTCGTGGACGGCGGCGCGGACGGCGTCCACGCTCACGGTGGGGGTGGTTGGGCTCATGTGCGCAGGGTATCGCGCGCCACCGGCTACCCTGGGGACGTGAAGCTGTTCAAGAAGCACGACGAGGCGCCCCCGGAGGATCCGGCCCCCTCCCCCGCGCCCCTCAGGCCCGGTCAGAGCGCCCGCAAGGGGCGCCCCACCCCCAAGCGCAGGCAGGCGCAGGCACGCGGCGTGCACCCGGTGGTGCCCACCGACCGCAAGGAGGCCAGGAGGCAGGAGCGGGCCGCCCGCGACGCCGCCTGGAAGCGCCAGCAGGAGGGCATGCGCGCTGGCGACGAGCGCTACATGCCCACCCGGGACAAGGGGGCGATCAAGCGGTACATCCGTGACTACGTGGACGCGCGCTACAGCATCGGCGAGCTCGCCCTCCCCCTGGGGATGCTCGCGATCATGCTGACCATGTTCATCAGCGCCGAGTTCGTCAGCACCCAGGTCCGCCTGTGGGTCGGGTACACCATGCTGTTCATCTACCTGGCGTTCATGGCCATGATCGTGGACCTGTTCGTGTGCTGGTGGCGCCTGCGACGCCGCCTGGTGGCCAAGTTCGGCGCGCAGAAGGTCTCCGCCGCCAGGAGGCTGCGGTGGTACACCTTCAGCCGCTACACCACGATGCGGATCATGCGCATCCCCAAGCCGCAGGTGAGCCGGGGCCAGTACCCGAGCTGACCGGGCCCGGCGCCCCGCCGTATGTCAAGCCCCGTTCGCTCAGCGCCCGCCCCGGGTGCGGCCCTGGGCCCGGCAGGTGCCCCGGATCGCTAGAGTTGGGCCATGGTTGCGTACCGACACCTTGGCAGCTCCGGGCTGAAGATCACGGAGATCACCTACGGCAACTGGCTCACGCACGGCTCCCAGGTGGAGGCGGACACCGCCATCGAGTGCGTCCACACGGCCCTGGACCTGGGGATCACGAGCTTTGACACCGCCGACGTCTACGCCAACGGCGCCGCCGAGGAGGTCCTGGGCCGGGCCCTGGCGGGGCAGCGCCGCGAGTCCCTGGAGATCTTCACCAAGGTCTACTGGCCGGTGGGTCCCATGGGCGCCAACGACGTCGGTCTGTCCCGCAAGCACATTATGGAGGGCCTCAACGCCTCCCTGCGGCGCCTGGGCACCGACTACGTGGACCTCTACCAGGCCCACCGCTACGACTACGAGACGCCGCTGGAGGAGACCATGGCGGCCTTCGCCGACGTGCTGCGCAGCGGCAAGGCGCTCTACATCGGGGTCTCGGAGTGGACGGCGGACCAGATCCGCTCCGGCCAGGAGATGGCCGGCCAGATGGGGTTCCGCCTGGTGTCCAACCAGCCCCAGTACTCGGCCCTGTGGCGGGTCATCGAGGAGCGCGTGGTCCCGGCCTGCAGCGAGCTGGGCATGGGGCAGGTCGTGTGGTCCCCCATGGCCGAGGGGATCCTGTCGGGCAAGTACCTGCCCGGCCAGCCCGCGCCGGAGGGCTCGCGGGCCACGGACTCGCGCGGCGGGGCGAGGATGATCTCGCGATGGATGCGCCCGGAGGTGCTCAGCGCGGTCCAGGCGCTGCGGCCCGTCGCCCAGGACGTGGGGCTGTCAATGCCGCAGCTGGCGATCGCCTGGGTGCTCCAGCACGACTTCGTCTCGGCCGCCATCGTGGGCGCCTCCCGCCCCTCCCAGCTGGCGGAGAACGTCCAGGCCTGCGGCGTGAGCCTGCCCCAGGACGTCATGGAGGCCGTTGACGCCGCCCTGGGCGAGGTGGTCGAGCGCGACCCCGACCGGACCCAGTCCCCCAACCCGCGTCCCGCCTAAGGCGCCCCGGGCCCCGGCCAGCAGCTGGCCCGCCCGGGCGGGTGGGCGCTCAGCGGGCCGGGCGGCGGGTGGCCAGGGCGCGGTTAATGCGGCCGGGCCAGGCCGGGCCGTTGTAGATAAAGGCGGTGTAGGCCTGGAGCAGGTCGGCCCCGGCGTCGAGCATGAGCTCGGCGTCCATGATCGAGCTGATCCCGCCCACCCCGATAATCGTGGGCCCCTCACCGAGGCGGTCGCGCAGGCGGCGCACCACCTCCAGGGAGCGCGGCAGCAGGGGCGCCCCGGACAGGCCGCCCTCCCCCAGGTCGTGGTTGACGGTCGTGTTGGTGGCCACCACCCCGTCCAGGCCCATGTCCACCACCAGGTCGGCGACGGCGTCGATATCGGCGTCAGCCAGGTCGGGGGCGATCTTGACCAGGAGGGGCACCCTCCGGTGCGCGGCGGCGTCGGCGGCCTGGCGTACGGCGGCCAGAATGGGGCGCAGGGACTCCACGGCCTGCAGGCTGCGCAGGCCGGGGGTGTTGGGGCTGGAGACGTTGACCACCAGGTAGTCCACCCAGCGGGCCACGGCGGAGGCGGAGTAGCGGTAGTCCTCCACGGCGTCCTCAAGCGGCGTCACCTTGGTCTTGCCGATATTGGCGCCCACTACCACGGCCCGGCCCCGGCGGGTGGAGCGCAGGGCGCGCAGGCGCCTGGCGGCCTCGTCGGCCCCGGGGTTGTTAAAGCCCATACGGTTGCGCAGGGCGCGGGTGGCCGGGTAGCGCCACATGCGGGGCCTGTCGTTGCCCTCCTGGGCGCGGGCGGTGAAGGTCCCGACCTCGATAAAGCCGAATCCCAGCAGGTCCAGGCCCTCCACGGCCCTGCCCTCCTTGTCCATGCCCGCGGCCAGCCCCAGGACGCCGGGGACGGGACGGGCCAGGGGCCCGCCCTGGTTGGCGCTGGGCACGGGGAAGGCGGGGCGGCGTCCCCAGGCCTGGCGCACGCAGTCGCGCAGGAAGGGGATCCTGCCGGTGAGCGCGATACCTTCCATACAGATGTCGTGGATCAGCTCAGGGTCGATGTGGCTGAAGACGGTCTTGTACAGCAGGTCGTAGAACACCCCTCTAGGGTACCCCGCCCGGTGCGGGCCCCGTCACCCTGCCGCCGGGCCCGGGCGGGGGAGCCGGGGCGAGGGCAGGTACCGGCGGAGACGTGCCCGGGCGCGGACCCCGTCCCCGCAGGCGGTGGTGCACGGGCCAGGGCGTGCACGGAGGCCCGGACGGGGGCATGGGCGGACGCCCGTACGGATACCCGCCGGGCCGTAGCCCCGGGGCGTGCCACACTGTGGGCGTGCGTGTTGCGGAGATTGCCAGGCTGACCGGGACCACGGTGCGCACGGTGCGCTACTACCACTCCCTGGGGCTGCTGCCCGTACCGCCCGAGCGCGGCGGGTGGCGCGACTACGAGCTGGCCCACGTGGCCCGCCTGTCACGGATCCGCTGGCTGGTGCAGGCCGGCGTCCCGCTGGCGGCCGTCGGCCGGATTATTGAGCGCACCGACCCGCCCGGCGGGCCCGGCGGGCGCGCACCCGGTGCGGACCGCCGCCCTGGCGCCCACCGGCCCGGTGCAGGCCGGCCCGGCGGGAGCGCGGAGCCTGCCAGCGGCGCGGGCGGAGCGGCTGACGGCCCCCGCGCCGCACCTGCTACCGGAGCCGCGCCCGGTACCGAGGAGGCCACGGACCCGGTGGTGGAGGACCTGGCCGGGGCGCTGGAGGCCGCCCAGGCCCACCTGGCCGAGGTGACCCGGCAGCGCGACATGCTGGCCGGGCTGCTGGAGCGAGCCCGGCAGGGGATGACGGTCTCCCCCATGCCTACGGCAATGGTCTCCTTCTTCGACCGCCTGGAGGCCGCCGCGCCCGACGAGCGCACCCGTGCCGCGGTGCGCCGCGAGCGCGACGTCACCGACCTGGCCTGCTACCGCGGCCAGATGCCGCCGCAGGCCGAGGCGCTCTTCCACGGGCCTGACCCGCTGAAGGACGCCGAGGCGCTGGCCGCCTACGGGCAGGACCCGGCCTGCCTGTCCGACGAGGAGGTGGCCCGGAGAGCCGGGCAGGCCGTCAGGCGCCTGGAGTCCTACCTGGACGCCGCCCTCCTGAGGCAGCTGGCGCGCACCGTGGACGAGGACCTGGTGAGGTCGTTCTTCCGGCTGCTGGCCGCCGTGGACTCCTCTGACGACCGCGTCACCGCCGCCCTGGAGGAGCAGTTCTTCGCCGCGATCAGGCGGTGGCGCGAGCCCGCCCCGTGACGGTTTGCGTGCGACGTGGCGTCACACCTCACGATGGGCGGGTGCCGCGGCGCCCAGGCCGCCGCACCGGTCCACAGGGCCAGGAGTCAAGGAGAGCAAGAAGAGGGAGTAATGAAGGCGCTGCTGATCGTGGAGTCCTGCTTCGGGAGCACCCGGGCGCTGGCCGAGGAGGTCGCCGCCGGCCTGCGGGAGGGCGGGGCCCAGGCCGACGTCGTCCCGGCCGCCCGGGCCGCATTAACGGTGTCGGGCGACGTCTCCCTGCTCGTCCTGGCGGCCCCCACCCACAACCGGGGGCTGCCGACCCCGGCCTCCAGACACTCGGCCCGGAGCCGGGGCGGGTCGCCTGAGGAGCCCGGGATGCGCGAGTGGCTGGGTGCCGCCACCATCCCGGACGGGACGCGGGTGCTCGCCATTGACACCGTCACCCGGCGCAACTGGGTCAGCGGCTCCGCCGCCAGGCAGGTCGCCAGGATGCTCAGGCCCAGGAGCGTGGGGACCCGCAGCTTCGTCGCGGGCTCCCGGGGTCCCCTTAACGAGGGCGAGGCACGGGCGGCCCGCGCCTGGGGCGCCGGGCTCCTCTGAGCCCGCGTGCACGTCTTCCGGTCAGTCGCAGAAGGAGTACCCCATGACAGAGACCTCGACAGAGTCCCGCCCCCGGGCAGGGGCGCCTGCCCGGGTGGCGGTGGCCGCCGGCGTCGTCCTGGCGGCCGCGGCCCTGGTCGACCAGCTGGCCGGGCACTGGACGGCCCGCGACAGCGAGGCGCACTACGCCCCCCTGGGCACGGTCCCCGACCCGAGGGTGCTGACGACCCTCATGGCCGTCAGCGCCCTGGTCTTCGCCGCGTGCATGTACCCGGCGGTCCGTCAGGCCCGGCGGGGCCGCCACGGGCTCGCGGCGCTCACCTCGGGGGCGTGCGCCCTCACCTGGGGCGCCGTCGCCGCCGTGGCGAGCCTCGCCTACGAGTACGGCGACTACGTCCTGTCCCCCGCGTGGCGGCTCGGGCCCTGGCTGCTCCCCCTGGCGGCCCTGGTCGCCGCGGTCCGTTCCGTCAGGGCGCTCCGGGCACTGGGTGCGCGACGGCGAGGTGGTCCCACCCCCGGCCTGCCGGGGCTAGGGTAGGGCCATGAGCAGTCTTCCTGCGGCCGAGAACGTCGTCATTAAGGGGATCCGGGAGGAGGCGGCGGAGGCCGACGGGTACCGGGTCCTGGTGGACCGGCTCTGGCCCCGGGGCGTGAGCAGGCAGCGGGCGGCCCTGGACGGGTGGGCCAAGGACGCCACCCCCAGCACCGGCCTGCGCCGGGGCCTGCACGACGGGACGGTGCCGTGGCCGGAGTTCGTGGCGGACTACCGCGCCGAGCTGGGCCGCACCCCTGGTGCCGAGGCGGTCGCCGACCTGCGCCGCCGGGCGATGTCGGGTCGGGTCACGCTCCTGGTGGCGGCCCACGACCGGGTCCGCTGTCACGCGCGCGTCCTGCGCGAGGCCGTCCTGGGGGTCGCGGACCCGGACCTGCCCTGAGGCGCGCCGTTGCACATTCATCCTGGGGTCCCGGCAGGGCCAGTGGCGTCATTCCAACGATATCCCGGCCCAGAAGACGTCCAGGAACACAATGAATGTGCAACGGCGCCCGCGTTGCACATTCATTCTGCCTCCCGGCCCCCGGTCCGCCCCACAGATCCGCGTGATCACGCGATTCTATGATCGCGGTTTGTAAAAAGAATGTGCAGTTCCACCAGCTGGGGCACCCTGGCACGAGGCCAAGGGGCTCACGGGGCACGGCCCCGGCCCGGGCTCAGACGTTGAAGCCCAGGGCCCGCAGCTGCTCGCGCCCCTCGGGGGTGATCTTGTCCGGGCCCCACGGCGGCAGCCAGACCCACTGCACCCGGACCCTGTCGGCAATGAGGGACAGGGCCTGCTGGGCCTGCTCCTCGATCATGTCGGTCAGCGGGCAGGCGGCGGTGGTCAGGGTCATGTCGAGGACCACCGTGCCGTCGGGCTCGATCGAGGTGCCGTAGAGCAGCCCCAGGTCGACCACGTTAATACCGAGCTCGGGGTCGATGACGTCGCGCAGGGCCTCCTCGATGGCGGCCGCGTCCGCGGCCGCCAGCTCGGCCGTCTCCGGGGTGTGCTGCGCGGCCATGGGGTTGTCGCTCCCGACGGGGCTCGTGCTCATAGGTCCTCCTTGGTCTTCGGTGTCTGGGGGTCGGTGTCGTCGTGGTCGGCCGGGCTGACGGCGGCGGGCGCGGAGCTGGCGGGAGAGGGGCCGGCAGGCCCGTCCTGCCCGGGACGCTCCAGGACCGCCCCGGCCTTGGCCAGGGCGTCCTTGAGGGCCATCCACCCCAGCAGGGCGCACTTGACCCGGTTGGGGTACTTGGAGACCCCCTCGAAGGCGGCGGCGTCGTCCAGGTCGTCCAGGACGGTGTCCTCCACGCCCCGCCCGCGCGAGTGCATGAGGGCGTCGAAGTCGGCCTCCAAGCGGGCCACGGTGGCCAGGTCGGCGCCGGAGACGAGGTCGTGCATGACCGATATGGAGGCCTGGGAGATGGAGCAGCCCTGCCCGTGCCAGCCCAGGGCGGTGATGCGGCCGTCCTCCACGCGCAGGGCCAGGTCCACCTCGTCCCCGCAGGTGGGGTTGACCTGGTGGCTGGTGGCGTGGGGGGAGTCCACGTCCCCCTCGCCGTGGCGCTCGCGGGAGTGGTCGAGGATGACCTGCTGGTAGAGCTGGTCGAGGTCGTTCATGCTCACCTCTGGAAGTAGGAGCGGACGGAGGCCACCGCCTCCAGGAAGCGGTCCACCTCCTGGGGCGTGGACGTGGGCCCCAGGGACACGCGCGAGGAGGCGTGGACGCCGAAGTGGGCGTGGAGGGGCTGGGCGCAGTGGTGCCCGGTGCGCACGGCCACGCCCACCGCGTCCAGGACCTGGCCCACGTCGTGGGGGTGGACCCCCTGGAGGTCGAAGGAGACGACGCCGATACGCTGCTCGGTGTCCCCGGGCCCCAGGACCCGCAGGCCCTCCACCCTGCCGGCGCCCTCCAGGAGCCTGGCGGTCAGCGCCTGCTCGGTGGCGTGCAGGCGGCCGGGGCCGATGCCCGCCAGGTAGTCCACCGCGGCCCCCCAGCCCACGGCCTGGGCCAGGGGCTGGCTGCCGGCCTCGAAGCGGGCCGGCGGGGGCATGTAGGTGGAGGAGCCCATGGTGACGACCTCGATCATGGAGCCGCCGGTCAGGACCGGGGGCATGGCCGCCAGCAGGTCGGTGGTGGCCACCAGGGCGCCGATCCCGGTGGGGCCGAGCATCTTGTGGCTGGAGAGCACCATGGCGTCCACCCCGGCGGCGCTCAGGGAGGCGAAGTCCAGGGGCAGGTGGGCGCCGGACTGGCAGGTGTCCAGCAGCACCAGGGCGCCCACCTGGCGGGCCCGGGGCAGGATCTGCTCCAGGGGGCTGACCGCCCCGGTGACGTTGGAGGCGTGGGTCAGGGCCAGGATCCGGGTGCGCTCGCCCAGCACGTCCAGGGTCCCCAGGTCAATGCGCCCCTGGGCGTCCAGGTCCAGCCAGCGCAGGGTGGCGCCGGTGCGCGCGGCCAGCTCCTGCCAGGGAACCAGGTTGGCGTGGTGCTCGGCGCGGGTGACCACGATCTCGTCGCCGCCGCGCAGGGCCAGGCGCCGGGAGGGGTCGTCGTCGGCGCGGTGCCCCGCCCCGCCCGCGGCCGGGCGCCCGGCGCTGGCGTGGCCGACGGCCAGGGCCACCAGGTTAATGGCCTCGGTGGCGTTCTTGGTGAACACCAGGTTCTCCCCGCGGGCCCCCACGAAGGCGGCCACCGCCTGGCGGGCGTCCTCCAGGGCGGCGGTGGCCTCGTCGGCGAGCTGGTAGGTGGAGCGTCCGGCGGCTCCGTTGGAGCGGCGGTAGAACTCGGCCTCGGCGGCGATGACGACCTCGGGCTTCTGGGACGTGGCCCCCCAGTCCAGGTAGGCCAGGGGCCGCCCGTCGCGGCCGGGGCGGGCAAGGAAGGGGAAGTCGGCGCGGACGGCCTGGACCTCGGCGGCGCTCAGCGCGATGGGCTCCTGGGTCATGGTGCCTCCTGGGCGGGTGGTAGGTGGGTGGGTGCGGGGCCGGCGCACCAGCGGAGCTGGCGCACCAGGAGGGCCGGCGCAGGAGGGCCGGGGCAGGAGGGCGGCGCGCCGGCGGGCGCGGGATCGGCTCCCCGGCGCAGCGGCCGGCCCTCAGGCCAGGTAGCGGTCGTAGCCCTCGCTCTCCAGGCGCTCGGCCAGCTCGGGGCCGCCCTCCTCGGCCACCCGGCCGTCCACGAAGACGTGGACGTGGTCGGGCTTGATGTAGCGCAGGATGCGCGTGTAGTGGGTAATGAGCAGGAACCCGGCGTCGGTGGTGGCGTGGAGGCGGTTGACGCCCTCGGAGACAATGCGCAGGGCGTCGATGTCCAGGCCGGAGTCGGTCTCGTCCAGGACGGCGAAGCGGGGCCTGAGCAGCTCCATCTGGAGGATCTCGAAGCGCTTCTTCTCCCCCCCGGAGAAGCCGGCGTTGACGTCGCGCTGGGCGAAGGAGGGGTCCATGCGCAGGCGCTCCATGGCCTGCCCGACCTCCTTGACCCAGGTGCGCACCTTGGGGGCCTGCCCGTCGATGGCGGTCTTGGCGGTGCGCAGGAAGTTGGCGACCGTGACGCCGGGGACCTCCACCGGGTACTGCATGGCCAGGAACAGGCCCGCCCGGGCGCGCTCGTCCACGCTCATCTCCAGCAGGTCCTGCCCGTCCAGGAGGACCTCGCCGTCGGTGACCTCGTAGTCGGGGTGGCCGGCGATGGAGTAGGCCAGGGTGGACTTGCCCGACCCGTTGGGGCCCATAATGGCGTGGACCGTCCCGGAGCTGACGGTCAGGGTGGCGCCCTTGAGGATGGGCTTGGGGCCGTCGTTGGTGGCGACCTGGACGTGGAGGTTGTTGATCTGCAGAGTGCTCATGGCTGGTTCCTTGAAGTCAGTACGGGGGGTCGGTGCGTGGGGCCCGGTCACCTGGAGGCCGGGTCCTGGGCGCGGGCCGCGATGAGCCCGGTGAGCTCCAGCTCGCGCTCGATGGCGCCCATGAGGTGCTCCTCGACCTCCGGGACGCCGATCTCGCCCACGATCTCGCCGAAGAAGCCCAGGACCACCAGGCGGCGGGCCTCGGCCTCGGGGATGCCGCGCGCACGCAGGTAGAACAGCTGCTCGTCGTCGAAGCGGCCGGTGGCGCTGGCGTGCCCGGCGCCCTCGATATTGCCGTTCTCGATCTCCAGGTTGGGGATGGAGTCCGCCTTGGCGCCGGGGGTGAGCACGAGGTTGCGGTTGAGCTCGTAGGTGTCCGTGCCGCGGGCAGCGGCCCCGATGAGGCAGTCCCCCACCCACACCGAGTGCGCGCCCTCGCCCTGGAGGGCGCCCTTGTAGGTGACCCGGGAGTAGCAGTGCGGCTCGGTGTGGGCCACGTAGGGGCGGTGCTCCAGGTGCTGCCCGGCGTCGGCAAAGTACACGCCGTAGGCGTCAATGTGCCCGCCCTCGCCGGAGAAGATGAAGTCGGGGGCGATCCTCACGTCCCCTCCCAGGGAGACGACGACGTGCTTGAGGGTGGCGCGCTCGGCCACCCGCACCCGGTGGTTGGAGGCGTGCACCGCCGCGTCGTCCCAGTCCTGGATGGTGACCACGGTCAGGTCCGCGCCGGGGGCGACGTCGATCTCCACGGTCTGGGTCAGGGTGGCGGTACCAACGTGGTCCAGCAGGACGGTGGCCCGGGAGCCCTCCCGGGCGGTAATGAGCAGGTGCTGGGCAGCAGGCGTGGCGGGCGCCGCGTCCGGGCCGCCAGCGTCGGGAGCACTGGCGTCGGGGGTGCCGGTCACGGTCAGGCGCACGGCGCGCTCCAGGTGGGCGCCGGCCTCGACGGTCACCGCCGTGGAGGTGCGGAAGGCCGCCCAGGCCACGACGCCGGTGCGGTCCACCGGCTCGCCGATCCTGCCCAGGTGCGGGTCGTCGCGCCCCAGGGTCCGGACCGTGACGCCGTCGGGGGCGTCCACGCCCGTCCTCAGGGCCCCGGTGGCCTCGGCCTGCCGGGTCCCGGCGGACACGGCGTCGAGGTCGAACAGCGGCCTGAAGCGCCTCATGGGGGTGAAGCGCCACTCCTCCTCCCGCCCGCGCGGCACCGGGAAGAGGTCGGGGTCGAAGGAGGTGGGGCGGTCGGCGCGGGAGGCGACGTAGCGTGGGGCGCCGTGGCTGTGGGCGCCCTCCAGGGCGGCCCGCGAGTGGTCGGTGGTGAGATCCATTGAGTAGCTCCTGTGCCGCTGACGGCTGCTGGGTATCCGGTCGGGTGCGGTCGCTGGCGGGTCAGCCCACGGAGTTCTCCATCTGCAGCTCAATGAGGCGGTTGAGCTCCAGGGCGTACTCCATGGGCAGCTCACGGGCAATGGGCTCGACGAACCCGCGCACGATCGTGGCCATGGCCTCGGTCTCGGTCAGTCCGCGCTGCATGAGGTAGAAGAGCTGGTCGGCGCTGACCTTGGAGACCGTGGCCTCGTGGCCCATCTCGACGTCGTCGGTGCGCACGTCCACGTAGGGGTAGGTGTCGGACCGGGAGATCTCGTCCACCAGGAGGGCGTCGCACAGCACGTTGGACTTGGCGTGGTGGGCGTTCCTCATAATCTGCACCAGCCCGCGGTAGGCGCTGCGCCCGCCCTGGCGGGAGATCGACTTGGAGACGATGTGGCTGGAGGTGTGGGGCGCCATGTGGATCATCTTGGCCCCGGTGTCCTGGTGCTGGCCCTCCCCGGCGAAGGCGATGGACAGGGCCTCCCCGCGGGCGTGGGGGCCCATGAGGAAGACGGCCGGGTACTTCATGTTCCGCTTGGAGCCCATATTGCCGTCCACCCACTCCATGGTGGCCCCCTCGGCGCAGGTGGCGCGCTGGGTGACCAGGTTGTAGACGTTGGTGGACCAGTTCTGGATGGTGGTGTAGCGCACCCGGGCGTTCTTCTTGACTATGATCTCCACAATGGCGGCGTGCAGGGAGTCCGAGGAGTAGATGGGCGCCGTGCAGCCCTCCACGTAGTGCACGTAGGAGTCCTCGTCGGCGATAATGAGGGTGCGCTCGAACTGCCCCATGTTCTCGGTGTTAATGCGGAAGTAGGCCTGCAGGGGGATCTCCACGTGCACACCGGGGGGCACGTAGATGAAGGAGCCGCCGGACCACACGGCCGTGTTGAGGGCGGCGAACTTGTTGTCACCGGCGGGGATAATGCTGCCGAAGTACTCGCGGACCATCTCGGGGTACTCGCGCACGGCGGTGTCGGTGTCCACGAAGATGACGCCCTGCTCGGTGAGGTCCTCACGGATCTGCTCGTAGACCACCTCGGACTCGTACTGGGCGGCCACCCCGGCCACGAGCCTCTCGCGCTCGGCCTCGGGGATGCCGATGCGATCGTAGGTGGTCCTGATGTCCTCGGGCAGGTCGTCCCAGGAGTTGGTCGGGCGGTCGGTGGCCCGCACGTAGTACTTGACCGCGTCCAGGTCGATCTGGCTCAGGTCCACGCCCCAGGTGGGCATGGGCTTGCGCAGGTAGATCTCGTAGGCCTTGAGCCGCTTGGCGAGCATCCACTCCGGTTCGCCCTTAATGGCTGAGATCTCCCGGACGACGGACTCGTCCAGCCCCCGCCTGGCGGCGGAGCCGACCTCGTCGGAGTCGTGCCAGCCGAAGTCGTAGCTGGTGGAGATCGAGTCAATGATCTCGTCGTCGGTGCGAGGAGCCTCGGTCGGGGCTGTCATCGGGTTCCTTCCGTGTTCTGGGTGCGGGCCCCGCGCGCCGGACGGGATCCGCGCGCGGCGGTACCGCGGTCGGCGGCTCGTCTGTCCGCCGCGCGCGCGGCGCGGGTACGTAGGGTGGGCATGGCGATGGGCACGTGCGTGGTGCACACGTGCTCCCCGCCGGCCAGGGTGGCCAGGCGCTGGACCGGGACCCCCAGGAGGCGGGAGAAGGCCTGCGTCTCGGCGTCGCACAGCTCGTGGAACTGGCCGGCGACGTCGCGCACCGGGCAGTGCCCCTGGCAGATCTGGACGGCGAAGGTGCCGTCCCCCACGTCGCGCACGGTGGCGGCGTAGCCGTCCAGGGTCAGGGCGTCGGCCAGGGCCTGGGCCCGGTCCGAGGGGTCCTTCCCCGCCGCCTCGACGATCGGCATGTAACGCCGTTCCAGGTCTCGGCCGCGCGCGGCGGCGAAGGAGTCCACCGCCTTGGTCCCGCCCACCTGGCTGAGGTAGCCCAGCGCCCGGTTGGCCAGGTCGGCGTAGCCCTCGGCGAAGGAGGTACGGGCCATGGCCGTGGCCACGTAGTGGCGGGCGGGGCGTCCCCGGCCGCGCTTGCCGCCCCCGGCGGGGGCGTGGACGGTGATCTCGGAGCGCTGCTCCAGGCTGGTAATGTGCCGCCTGACCGCGGCGGGGGTCAGGCTGAGGATGTCGGCGAGCTGGGCCGCGGAGATGGGGCCCTTCTCCACGATGAGGTCCAGGACCTTGGCTCGGGTGGACTCGTCGTCGCCCTTGCGCATGGCTGCTCCTCTCCGCGTCACGGCGGTGCGTAGGGGTGGCTCGGACGGGCCCGGACGGCGCCGTCGGCAGGGTGGCGGGGCCGGGCGGCCCGATTCGCTTGACGCACCAGATTTTACCCAAAATACTTGTTCCGTTATTCCTGGGACGCAAGTCCCGAACAGGGTGTCAGAACGTGGTATCGGGCACGCCGGAAGGGCGCGTGGCACCCCGGTGCCCGCCGCCGGGCGCCCGCTGGCTGCCAGCCGCTGGCCACACGCCGGCCGCCCGGAGGGGCCCGGCTGCACCGCGGCGGCCCACGCCGCGCCACCCCACGGCCCGCCGCGCCACCCCACGGCCCGCCGCGGCGGCCCACGCCGCCGGGCGCCCGCCGCCGGCCGGGGGTCAGCCCCAGGGACCCCGGCCGTGCAGGCTCCGGGGGCTGCGCAGCCAGGGGGCGTCGGGGCCGCGCAGGCCCTCCCAGCCCCGGGCGCGGGCCTGCACGGCGGACAGCACCCCGATCATGGTGGCCGGGTTGTGCAGGGCCCCGGACAGGACCGCGTCCACGGCCCGGTCCAGGCGCACCCAGCGGGGCACGAACTCGGCCTCCTCGGCCTGGCGCTCGACCCGCTCCCCCACGGGCAGCAGGCTCAGGCCCCGGGCCAGGAAGACCCGCACCCCCTCGGTGGCAAAGCCCGGGGAGGCGTAGAAATCGGTCAGGACGTGCCAGCTGGCGGCCCGGTAGTCGGTCTCCTCGGCCAGCTCGCGCTGCGCCGCCGCCACCGGCGCCTCCCCGGCCACGTCGAGCAGGCCGGCCGGGATCTCCCACAGGGCGGCGCGCACCGGGTGACGGTACTGGCGGACCACGAGCAGCTCGGCGGCCCCGTCGTCCTGGGAGGAGTCCGGCCCCTGGCGCAGGGCCACCACGGCGACGGCGTCGTGGTGGGCCACGACCTGGCGGGCCACCGGCTCCTGGCCGGGCCCCAGGCGCACGTGGTCGGCGTCCACGGCGAAGATGGGCCCGCACCACACCCGCTCGTGGGCGGTGGTCTGGCGTTCCTGGGGCTCGTCGGCCAGGGGCTGGGGGTCGGGGGTGGTCATGACGCCTCTCCTTGGGCTCGGTGGTGGTCGGGGGCCGGGGGCTGGGCCGCTGGCTCCGTGGCAGAGGCCTCGGGGGTCCGCGCCCCGGCCCGGGGTACCGCCCTCCCCGGGTCCGGCAGGCGGCTGCGCCGGTACTCCAGGCCCGCGGCCACCAGGGCCGCGAACAGCGGGTGGGCGCGGGTGGGACGGGACCTGAACTCCGGGTGGGCCTGGGTGGCCACGAAGTAAGGGTGCAGCCGGCGGTCCAGCTCGACGAACTCCACCAGGTCCCCGTCGGGCGAGGTGCCGGTGACGCGCAGGCCCACGGAGGCCAGGCGCTGACGGTAGGCGTTGTTGACCTCGAAGCGGTGGCGGTGGCGCTCGCGGACCCGGGTGGTGCCGTAGGCCTGGGCCACGAGCGAGCCGGGGACCAGCACGGCGTCGTAGGCGCCCAGGCGCATGGTGCCGCCCAGGTCCCCCGCACCGGAGACGATCCCGCGCTGGGAGTCCATGGTGGCCACCACCGGGTCGGGGGTGCCCGGCTCCATCTCGGTGGAGGAGGCCTCCGACAGCCCCAGCAGGCTGCGGGCGACCTCGATGACCGCGCACTGCAGCCCCAGGCACAGGCCCAGGGTGGGGACCTGGTGCTCCCGGGCCCAGCGCAGGGCTCCGAGCTTGCCCTCGATGCCGCGCACCCCGAAGCCGCCGGGCACCACGACCGCGTCCACCCCGGCCAGGGCCTGCTGGGCGCCCTCGGGGCTCTGGCAGGTGTCGGAGGCGACCCAGCGGACAGCCACCTGCGCACTGTGCTCGAACCCGCCGTGGCGGACGGCCTCGGTCACCGACAGGTAGGCGTCGTGAAGATCCACGTACTTGCCCACCAGGGCCACCTCAAGGTGGTGCTCCGGTGAGTGGACCCGTTCCAGCAGCCCGTTCCACTCCGTCCAGTCCACGTCCCGGAAGGGCAGGGCGAGGCGCTGGACGAGGTAGGCGTCCAGGCCCTCGTGGTGGAGGGTGGGCGGGACGTCGTAGATGCTGGCGGCGTCCGGGCACTCGATGACGGCGGCGCGGTCCACGTCGCACATGAGGGCGACCTTGTCCTTGACGCCCTCGGGCAGGGGCCGGTCGGCACGCAGGACCAGGGCGTCGGGCTGGATGCCGATGGAGCGCAGGGCGGCCACCGAGTGCTGGGTGGGCTTGGTCTTGAGCTCCCCGGCGGCCTCAAGGAAGGGGATGAGGGAGACGTGCACGAAGGCCACGTTCTCCCGCCCCAGGTCGGCACGGACCTGGCGGGCGGCCTCCAGGAAGGGCTGGGACTCGATGTCGCCCACCGTGCCGCCGATCTCGGTGATAATGACGTCGGGCACCTCGCCGTGGGCGTCGGGGGCGGCCTGGGCGCGCATGACGCGCTTGATCTCGTCGGTGACGTGCGGGATGACCTGGACGGTGTCGCCCAGGTACTCCCCGCGCCGCTCCCTGGCGATGACGGTGGAGTAGATCTGGCCGGTGGTGGCGTTGGCCGCACCCGTGAGGTCCACGTCCAGGAACCGCTCGTAGTGGCCGATGTCCAGGTCGGTCTCGGCCCCGTCGTCGGTGACGAAGACCTCACCGTGCTGGAAGGGGTTCATGGTGCCGGGGTCGACGTTGATGTAGGGGTCAAGCTTCTGCATGGCCACGGAGATGCCCCGGGCCCGCAGGAGGCACCCGAGGCTGGAGGCCGTCAGTCCCTTGCCCAGGGAGGAGACCACTCCCCCGATGACGAAGACGTGCCGGGGGACGGCTGGCTGGTTCCCGCGCGGGCGGGCAGACGCACTGATCACGGGACTCCAACGTAGCACCGGGACGAGCCGGTGGCGTGGGGAGGCGTCCCCGGCCCCAGCGCCTCGGTGAGCTGGGCGGCCAGGTCCGCCTCCCCTGGCAGGGTCGCGGCCGCCGCGGCCGCCCGGGCCCGGGCGGACTCCAGGGCGGCGGGCTCACTGAGCAGGCCGGTGACGGCGTCGGCCAGGGCACGCGCCCCGGGGGCCACCAGGAGCGCCCCCCCGCGTGCGGTCAGGGCCGTGCCGCCCACGTCGGTGGCCACGACGGCCGCCCCGGCGCGCAGGGCCTCCTGGAGGGTCAGGGGCTGGCCCTCCCACAGGCTGGTGAGGACCACCAGGTCGCTGGCCCCCATGAGCGCGGGCGCGTCCTCGCGCCGCCCCACCAGCCTCACCGGCAGGTCCTCGGCCCTGACCCGCTCCCGGGCGGCCCGCCACCCCGGCCCGTCCCCGGCCACCACCCACCCCAGGGGCGGGCAGGTCCCGTCCGCGACCCGCTCACGCAGGATCCCCGCGGTGTCCAGCAGCAGGTCAAGGCCCTTCTGCGGGGCGAGCCTGGCGACCGTCAGCAGCCGCCGCCCGTCCCCCCACACCTCCTCGGCCCCGCCGCCCCCGGTCGGGGGCGGGGCGGCGGGTGCGGGGACGACCGCGAGCCCCACGGCCCTGGCCCCCCGGTGGCGGGCGCGCTCAGCCAGGTCCGGGCTGACGGCCAGGACCAGGTCCGCCCGGCGTGCCACCACCCGCTCCAGCACCTCCCCCAGGGCGCGGGTGGTCCGGGAGCCCACGGGCAGGTTGTGCAGAGTCACCACCAGGCGCGCACGCCCCCGACGGCGCCCCAGGGCCAGGGCGGCCAGGGCCCCGGCCCTCAGCCCGTGGGCGTGGACGACGTCGGCCCGGCGCGCCAGACGGCCCAGGCGGCGGAGAACGGCCACGTCCTTGGGCGAGGGCCGCGACCCGATCTCCAGGGCCTGCCCGCGGGCCGCCCCCAGGTCGAGCCCGGTGAGCACGCCGGTGGGAGCGGCGGCCAGGACCTGCCAACCCCGCCCGTCCAGGACCCGGACGCACTGCCCCAGGTGGGCGCGCACGCCCCCGGCGGCCTGTCCGCTGACCTCCAGGACCCGTCCGGACCCCGGACCCCCGGGCCCCTGACTCCGGCATCCCTGACCCCGGCCTCCCGGGCCCCGGACCCCGGACCCCGTCTTCCCTGACCCCGGTTCCCCGGGCCCCGTCTTCCCTGACCCCGACTCCCCGGACCCCTCCAGGACCTCCCGGGCCCCGGCCCCCGGGCCGCCCTCCCGTAGTGCGCTCACGGCTGCTCCTTCCCTGCTACCTGCTCGTCCCGGGCGCCACCCGCCCGGCCCTTGGGCGACGCCCCCGTACCCGTGCGCCCACGGCGCGTGAGCAGGCCCAGGACGGTGGGGTCGCAGAGGTTGACGGCACCCAGGGTCACCCCGGCCGTGCCCAGGGCGCCTGCTGCCGCCGCCCCCGCCCCCAGCAGGGCGCTGCCCGCTCCCGGCCCGGATCCCAGGGCATTGGTGAGCCAGCACACGTTCCAGCCCACCGCGGCGGCCACCGGCGCCCCCACCGCCAGGGCGCGCAGGCTCGGCCCCAGGACCCCGCCGCCCAGGGCCCGGGCCAGGACCGCCAGGAGCCCCGCCCCGGCCACCACCATGCCGGTGCTCTGCCCCAGGCCCACGCCCAGGAGGGTCGCGGCCCCGTCCCCGCCGTCGGACAGGGCCCCCACCCCGGCCCACGAGCCCCCGGCCACCACCAGCCAGCCCACGGCGGTGACCACGGCGGCGCCGGTGGAGCGGTCCATGGCGAACAGGACCCGGGTCACCTGGTAGACGAGGGCGTAGCCGACGAGCCCGGGGGCCATGGCCACCAGGGCGGCGCCCATGCCGGTGACGTCGGCCAGGAGGGAGAACAGGCGCTCGGCTCCCGCCGAGACGGCCAGGAGCGCCCCGGCCCCGGCCACGGCCACGGCCGTGACGGCACCGGTGGAGCGGGCGGCCAGATCCCGGGCCCCAGGGGACGGGGCCGGGCCCCCGCCGGGCCCGACGGGCCCGACGGACTCGCGGGGCCCGCCGGGCCCGCCACCCCGGCTACCTGCGTCACCTGTATCGCCTGCGTCGCCTGTATCGGCGGAGCCGGGGGCGTCACGTCCTGCGCCCGGGGACCCGAAGGCCGCTGCCAGGCGCGGGTAGAGGACGGTGGCCACCGGGACCACCAGGACGGCGTAGGGCAGCACGTAGACCGCCTGCGTGTACTGGTAGACGGCCACGGTCCCGGTGCTCCCGCCCCACCGGGCCAGGGCCAGGACCACCAGGACGCTGACCTGCTGGGCCACCAGGGTGACCACCCCCGCCCCGCCCAGCCGCAGGGCCCGCCCGGCCACCGCGCGGTCCAGGCGCGGTACGGGCCGCAGCCGGATCCCCAGGCGCGCCACCGGCCAGACCAGGGGCAGGCTCAGGGCCGCCACGCCCGCGGTGGTCCCCCAGCCCAGTACCCGCAGGGCGGCAGGACCGGGCGTCTGCGAGCCGTGGGCCATGGCGCCGTAGACCCCGTAGGTGGCCATGACCACGAGGCTGGAGAGCACCGGGGTCAGGGCGGGCCAGGTAAAGCGTCGGTGGGCCTGGAGCACGCCGGTGAGGACCACGCCCACCCCGTAGAGCGGCACCTGGAGGGCGAACATGCGCAGGAAGCTCGCGACCAGGCCGACCTGGGTGGCCGCGTCGGCCCCCTGGGAGACGGGGAAGAGCCGGGCCACCGGGTCGGCCAGCAGCGCCAGGCCCGCCCCTAAGGGCAGGAGCACCAGGAGCACGACGCCCAGCAGGCCGCTGGCGGTCTCCTGGGCCTGGCGACGCCTGCCGGCGCTGGTGGCGGGGGCCAGCAGGGGCACGACGGTGGCCGCCAGGGCGCCGCCGACCACCACCTCGTACAGGACGTTGGGGACCTGGTTGGCGGTGGCGTAGGCGCCCGCCACCGTCCCGGCGCCCACGGTGGAGGCCTGCACCACCCACCGCAGGAAGCCCAGGGCGCGTGAGGCCAGGGTCAGCCCGGCCACGCCCCCGGCGGCGCCCAGGACCCCGCCGGGGCCCCCCGGTGCCGGGTCCCGCCGGTCCGGGGCCCTCCCGGCGTGGTCCCCCGCGCCGGGAGGTGGGACCACGCCGCCGTCAGGCGTCCTCCTCATAGACGCCCGCAGCGGTCCAGGGCGTCCAGGAGGGGGGTGGACTCAATGACCTGGGTGAAGGAGACCTTCTCACTGGCCAGGACCAGGGCGGTGGCGGTCCCGGCCGCCACGACGCGCAGGAGGTGGCAGGGGTGGGCCGCCAGGGCGGTCCCGACCAGGGCCCCCAGGGCGTTGGCGCCGGTGTCCCCCAGCATGGTGCGTTCCATGAGGTCCTCGGGCAGGGTCGCGGCCGCGGTGCCCAGCGCCCCGGAGGCGAGCAGGCGTGACGCCCCTCCGCCCGCGAGCAGGGGGAGGCACACCACGACGGCGGCCTTGGCCGCCCGCCCCGGACGCAGGTCCAGCAGGTTGAGCAGGTTGGCCCAGGAGGCGATGACCACGGCCGAGCCCGCCGCGTCCACCACCGTCGCCACCAGGCCCCCACCGCGCCCGCGCGCCAGGAGCACGCCACCGACCAGGGCGCCGGAGCCAATGACGGCGACCTTGACCACGCCGGTCGTGACCCGTCCACGGGCCAGGGCCCGCAGGTGCCCGCGCAGGCCCTTGGCCGGGGACGGGCCGTCGTGGGCCCCCTGGTCCAGGTCGTCCAGGAGCCCCGCGCCCCCCGCGGCCGCGGTGGCTACCACCGCCGCCAGGGCCGGGCGGGCGGGCGCGGCGCAGGCCCGTCCCAGGCGGGCACCGGCCGTCACGGCCCCCGCGGCCGCCCCCAGCCCGCCGCGCAGGCTGACGGTACGGCCGTGGAAGTTCACCCGCCCCAGGTGCCGGGCCGCCCCGGGAGCCAGGGCCAGGGCCAGGTTGCCGGCCCAGGTGGCGCCCGCCGCGACCAGGGCCATGCGGGCCGGGGAGCAGGGGCGTGGGGCGTGGGGGCTGCGCCGTCGTGCGTAGGACATGGGCCAAGGCTACTGCGGGCGCGCGCCCCCGGCCCTGCCCCGGTGGCCGCCCCCGGTGGCGGCCGCCCGGCAGGGCGCCTGCGCCAGCGGGCACCACCCACGTCCAGGTGCGCGGCCGCCCGGCAGGGCGCCTGCGCCAGCGGGCACCACCCACGTCCAGGTGCGCGGCCGCCCGGCAGGGCGCCTGCGCCAGCGGGCACCACCCACGTCCAGGTGCGCGGCCGCCCGGCAGGGCGCCTACTTCTTTACCGGCGGCATGACGCTCTCGGCGCCGGAGTCAAAGCCGTAGGCGCCCGTGGTCCCCGCGGCGGTGGCGGCCAGGGCCAGCGGCGTGCTGACGGCGGCCGTGGCCTGCCCCACGGAGTCGATGGTGGTCACCGAGGCGCCCGCGGAGCGCAGGGTGGCCACCAGGTCGGTGCCGCTGTCCGCGCTGCCCACCACCACGGTGGTGGCCTCCTGGGCCAGCCCGGTGAAGACCCCCGCCCAGGCACTCGGGTCCTGCCCCGAGGTGGGCGTCGCGCCCGCCGAGCCGCTGGCACCCGCCCCGCGCGGCCCGACCACCGCCACCATGCTGGCCGGGCCGGAGGGCTTGGCGTCCACGGTCACCAGCGGGGTGTCGGAGGCGGTGAGCAGGTCCATGAGCGTGATCGCGTTGGAGTCGGACGCCGTCAGGGCCTTGCCCAGCCCCTGGCCCAGGACCCGGTTGCCGTCCGCGGAGGTGGCGTTGCTCAGGTAGCCGACGAACTGCCCGGCGTAGGTGGAGCGGAAGGTCTCACGGGAGGAGTCCACCCAGGCGCTGGTCAGGCTCACGCGCCCCACCACCCTGCCGCCGGCGGTCTTGATGTTCGCGCTGAGCGCGTCCAGGTCCTTGCCCTCGGTCCCGGGCAGGACCGCCAGGACCACGTCGCGCCCCTCCAGGGTGCCCGGCAGGTAGGCGGCCGCCGCGGCCTCGATGTAGGAGTCGCGCTCGTTGACGGCGGTCTCGGTGGCCTCGAGCCGGGCCTGGATCGCGTTGCGGTCCGCGCGCAGGGCCGTGACCTGGTCGTTGAGGGCGGTGCCCAGGGAGTTCTGGAGCGGTCCCGCCCCCAGGACCACGCCGACGGCGAGGGCCAGGAACACGGAGATCAGGGAGACCAGGTGGTAGCGGAAGTCGATCATGACGAGCCTCGTCTGCGCTGTCGCGCGGTTACAGCGAGGGCTGGCTGGGTGCCAGGCCCACGAGAGAGCGGAAGAAGTTGATGATGTCGTCCCCGACGGCGCCTGAGAGCCCGAGGAAGGTCTGGCCCGCCGGCGTGGCCATGAGGGCCACCACGAGGGCCACCAGGCCCGCCAGTGCCAGGAGGAAGAGCTGCCAGCCCGAGATCCTGGTGCGGTACAGACGTGAGACGCCCTTGGCGTCGACGAGACGGCTGCCCACCCGCAGCCGGGTCAGGAAGGTCGAGCTCATGCCCGCCCTGCCCTTGTCCAGGAACTCCAGGAGGGTGGCGTGCGTCCCGACCGCCACAATGAGCTCGGCACCGGCCTCGTCCGCCATGAGCATGGCGATGTCCTCGCTGGTGCCCGTGGCGGCGAAGACCTTGTGGTCCACCCCCAGGTCCTGCACGCGCCCCAGCCCGGGGGCGCGCCCGTCACGGTAGGCGTGGACCACCACCTCGGCCCCGCAGGCCAGGGCCTTGTCGGAGACGGAGTCCATGTCCCCCACGATGATCTGCGGCTTGAGCCCGGCCTCCAGGACCGCGTCCGCCCCGCCGTCGACACCGATAATGACGGGCTTGTACTCGCGGATGTAGGGCCTGAGGGCGGCCAGGTCCTCCTTGTAGGAGTAGCCGCGCACCACCACCAGGACGTGCCGGCCGTTCATGGAGGTGTCGATGTCGGGCATGCCCACCCCGTTGAGGAGCAGGTCACGCTCGGCCTTCATGTACTCCATGGTGTTGGCGGCGAAGGCCTCCAGCTGGAGGGCCAGCCCGGCCTTGGCGGCCTGCATGGCCTCGTCCACGCTCTGCCGGGTCTGGGCCACGCCCTCAGCGAGGATCTCGCCCTTGCGGATGACCTGGGCGCCGTCGACCGTGACCTCCTGGCCCTCGCGCAGGCGCATAATGTCCGGCCCGAGGTCGTCCACGAGCGGGATGCCCGCCTCCAGGAGGATGCCCGGCCCCAGGTTGGGGTACCGGCCGGAGACCGACGGCGAGGCGTTGAGGACGGCCACGGGCTGGCACTCCACGAGCGCCTCCGCGGAGACGCGGTCCAGGTCCGTGTGGTCGATCACGGCGATCTCACCCGGACGCAGCCTCTTGGTGAGCTTCTTGGTGCGCGCGTCCACCCGGACGGCACCACTGGGCCGCTCCTGGGTCGACGCCTCCTGACGGCGGAAGGGGTTCCTCACGTCAGGGATTCTGCCACGCCCGCCTCGGCCAGGAGCTCAGCGGCGTGGCGCAGGGCGGCCTCGGAGTCCTCGTGGCCTGAGAGCATGCGGGCGAGCTCGCGCACACGGTCCTGCCCGGTCACCGGGACGACCCGGGTGGAGGTGGTGGGCGCCCCGTCCCGGGCGGCGTCCACCTCCTTGAGGACCACGAGCTGGGTGGAGGCCCAGGCCGCGACCTGGGCCAGGTGCGTGACGACGACCACCTGGTGGCTGCGCGCCAGGCGGGCCAGGCGCCGACCCACCTCCAGGGCCGCCCGGCCGCCGACACCGGCGTCGACCTCGTCGAAGACGAAGGTGCGGCCGTGGGCCGGGCCGCTGCGCCCCGCCTCCTGCGGGTCCGTCTCGCTCTGGGCCAGGACGACCTCCAGGGCCAGCATGATCCGGCTGAGCTCACCGCCCGAGGCCCCCTTGCCCAGGGGCAGGGCGGGGGCGCCGGGGTGGGCGGCCAGCAGCAGGGCGACCGTCTCGGCGCCGGTGGGCCCGGGCTCGGCCAGGGGCGTGAGCTCGACGACCAGGCGCGCCCCGCGCATCTGGAGGCCCTCCAGCTCGGCGGTGACGGCCGCCTCCAGCTGCTTGGCCAGCTCCTGGCGGGCCCCGGTCAGGTCGGCGGCGGCCTGCTCCAGCTCCTGGCGGGCCCCGGTCAGGTCGGCGCGCAGCCGGCTCCCGGCGTCCTGCGGGCCGTCGAGGTGGTCCAGGCGGGCGCTGGCCTGCCGCCCCCAGGCCAGCAGGGCGTCCACGTCCTCCAGCTCCTGGGGCCCGCCGATCCGCTGGCAGGCGCCTCTTAAGGCGCTACGGCGGTCCTGGACCCAGGACAGGCGCACCGGGTCGGCGTCCAGGGAGGCCAGGTAGTCGCCCAGCTCGCTGGCGGCGTCGGCGGCGAGGATCCCGATCTGGCGTACCTGGGCGGCCAGGTCCCCCAGGGCGGGATCCAGGCCGGCCGCGGTGTCCAGGGCCCGCTCGGCACCGGCGGCCAGGGCGACGACGTCGGGCTCCAGGACCGTCTGGGAGGCCTCGTCCGCGCTCAGGGCGCCGCGTGCCCGGCTGACGGCCCGGCGCAGGTCCTCGGCGTGGTCCAGGCGGGCGGCCTCCGCCTCCAGGGCGACGTCCTCCCCCGGGCGGGGGTCGAGCTGCTCCAGCTCCTCCAGCCAGGCACGCAGGCGCTCGGCCTCCGCCGCCCGGCTGGCCGCCCCCTCCTGCCACCGGGCCAGGGCGGCGGCGGCCTCCCGCCAGGCCCGGAAGGCCGTGGCGTAGTCCCGGCAGCGCCGGGCGTGCTCCGCGCCCCCCAGCTGGTCCAGGGCGGCACGCTGGGCCGCGGAGGAGCGCAGCCGCAGCTGGTCGGCCTGGCCGTGGACGGACACGAGGCCGGAGCCCACCTCCGCCAGGACGGCCGACGGCACCGAGCGCCCTCCCAGGTGGGCGCGGGAGCGCCCCTGGGCGGGCACGGTGCGTGAGGCGATGAGGAGGTCCCCGTCCAGCTCGGCACCGGCCTGGACGGCCCGGTCGGCGGCACGGCCCCCGGGGGTCAGGACGAAGGTCCCCTCCACCAGGGCGCGGGAGGCCCCCGGACGCACCACCGTGCTCTCTGAGCGCTGTCCCAGCAGGAGGCCCAGGGAGGTCAGGACCAGCGTCTTGCCGGCGCCGGTCTCCCCGGTCAGGGCGGTCAGCCCCGGCCCGAACGCCAGGTCCGCCTCCTGGATGACGCCCAGGTCCTCAATGTGGACGGACTCGATCATGCTGTCCTCTCCCCCTGACCACGGCGCGGCCCCCGGGCGGGGACCCGCCACCCCGACACGGGCAGGTTGAACTTGCGCACCAGGCGCTGGGAGAAGGGGGCGTCGTTGAGCCGGGCCAGGCGCACCGGCCGGGTCGCGCGGGTCACGCGCACGGTGGATCCTGAGGGCACCGCGTGCCAGCGCCGCCCGTCGCACCAGATCTCGGCCGCGCCGAACCCGGCGTCCTTGATGACGACCTCCAGGGTCGAGTGGGTACCCAGCACCAGGGGGCGGGTGAACAGGGCGTGGGCCGCCACCGGCACCAGGAGCAGGGCCTCCACCTCGGGCCAGATGACCGGCCCACCGGCGCTGAAGGCGTAGGCGGTCGAGCCGGTGGGCGTGGAGATGAGCAGGGCGTCGCAGCCGAAGGAGGAGACGGCCTGCCCGTCCACGCCGATAGCGACCTCCAGCATGCGCGCGCGGTCACGCTTCTCCAGCGCGGTCTCGTTGAGGGCCCAGTCGCGGGTGACGGCGCCGTCAGGGGCCTCGACCTCCACGCGCAGGGTCATGCGCTTCTCCACCGTGTAGCGTCCGGCCACGACCTCGGCGACCACCTGCTCCAGGGCCTCGGGGTCGGCCTCCGCCAGGAAGCCGACGTGACCGGTGTTGACCCCCAGGAGGGGGACGTCCTGCTCACGCGCCAGCTCGGCGGCCCGCAGGATGGTGCCGTCACCCCCCAGGACCAGGACGAAGTCGATGCTGGCGCCCTGGGTCAGGTCGGTGACCAGCTCGTCCTGGGTGATCAGCTCCACGCCCTGGGAGCGGCAGATCTCACCCAGCTGGGCGACGGCCCCGGCCACGGAGGCGCCCCGCCGGTGGGGCGGGACCGGCTGGTCGTTGAGGTCGCGCTGGACCAGGAGGATACGGCGGATGCTCACACGCGCCCCCCGCGGCCTCCGGCGCCCGCGGGCCCCTGGGCCACGGCGCGACGGGTCTCCTGGGTGAGGGCGTCCCCGGTGAGGTCGCCGGAGGATCCTGCCTGGCCTGCGTGCATGTTCACAAAGTACTCGACGTTGCCGGCGGGCCCGGGCAGGGGGGAGGCGGTCACCGCGTCGATCCCCACCCCCAGGCGGTGGGCGTGGTCGGCGACTACCAGGACGGTCTCGACGTGGAGGGCGGGGTCCCGTACCACGCCCCCGTGCCCCAGGCGCTCCCGGCCGACCTCGAACTGGGGCTTGACCATGAGCAGCAGGTCGGCGTCGGGGGCGGCGGCCCGCAGCAGGGGGCCCAGGACCAGGGTCAGGGAGATAAAGGACAGGTCCCCCACCACCAGGGCGGGGGCGGGGGCCACCGCGGCCGGGTCGAGGGTGCGCACGTTGGTCCGGTCCAGCTGGGTGACCCGCGGGTCACGCTGGAGGGACCAGGCCAGCTGCCCGTAGCCCACGTCCACGGCGGTCACGTGGGCGGCCCCACGACGCAGGAGCACGTCGGTGAAGCCCCCCGTGGAGGCCCCCGCGTCCAGGCAGCGCCGCCCGCGCACGGTGGGCGCCAGGCCACGGGAGCCCAGGGCGTCCAGGGCCCCGGCGAGCTTGTGGGCGCCGCGGGAGACGTACCCGTCGCCGGGGACGCGGATCTCCAGGGCCTGGGCGGGGTTGACCTGCCGGGCGGGCTTGGTGACCACGACGCCGTCGAGGGTGACGTGCCCGTCGGTGACCATCTGGGCGGCCTGGGTACGTGAGCGGGCCAGCCCGCGGCGCACGAGCTCGGAGTCAATGCGAATGAGTCGGGCCACGGCCCTCCTTCTCCTGTCTGTGGGGGCAGGCGGGCGGCGCCCGGCCTTGAGCGTGTACGTGCAGAGGCTCAGTCCGCCTGCAGGGCGGCCTCCAGCATGGCACGGACCTCCTGGAGGGCGGCGGCCCGTTCGGCCAGGGGCAGGCCCGCGACGGCCTCCACGCCCTCACGCGCCTGCAGGATCCGGGGTGGGAGCGGGCCCGGGACCGGGTGGGCGGCCGCCTGGTCCCGGGGTGGTAGGAGGGCGTCGGAGGTCATGGTCCTGGGGGGCCCACCGTCAGCTCGGGCACGCTCAGGGCCTCCTGCCCCGCCTCGTCCGCGTGGGCCCAGGCGGCGCTGGCGGCGGCCCGGTAGGCGTCCAGGGTCAGGGTGGCGGCGGCCCCGGTCAGGTCCTGGCGGGCCCCGGGACGCGGGGCACGGGCCAGGACCAGGTGGTCGGCCTCCACGCGGGCCAGCTCCTGGCCGACCTGCCACCACGTGTCACCGTCCACGACCACGCGCACCGGCTCGGGGTGGGGCTGGAGGAGACCGCGCAGGTCGGTGTGCAGGAAGGCGGGGCGCTCGGCGGGCGGGGCCAGGACGACGTCACGGGCGGTGGACACCCCGGTCAGGACGTGGAGGCCGGGGATGGAGGCGGCGCGGGCCCCCACGTGGTCGGTGTTGAGGCGGTCGCCCACGGCCACGGGCCGTACCCCTCCGGCGCGGGCCAGGGCGCGCTCGTAGATGCCCGGGTAGGGCTTGCCACCGGCCAGCGGGGTACGGCCCGAGGCGTTGGCAATGGCTGCCACGAGGCTCCCATTGCCCAGGGCGAAGCCCTTCTCCGTGGGCAGGGTGGCGTCGAGGTTGGTGGCCACGTGCAGGGCCCCCTTGGTAATGGCGTACAGGCCCTCGGACAGGAGCGCCCAGTCCACGCAGGGGTCCCAGCCCTGGACGACGGCGGCGGGGTCGTCGTCGGAGGTGCTGGTGACCCGGAAGCCCTCGTCCAGGAGGGCCTGGCGGACCCCGTCCCCTCCCACCACCAGGACCAGGGAGCCGGCTGGCAGGTGCTCGCGCAGCATGGCGGCGGCGTCCATGGCGGCGGTGAAGATCTCCTCCGGGTGGCCCTCGATGTCGTGGGCCCCCAGTTTGGCCACGACCTGCGCGGGCGCCCGGGAGGCGTTGTTGGTGACGAAGGACAGGCGCATGCCCGCGGCCCGGGCCCCGCCGACGCCCTGGGCGGCGTAGGGGACCCTGGCGTCGCCGGCGAAGCAGACGCCGTCGAGATCCAGCAGGGCGACGTCGTAGGCGGTGGCCAGGGGGGTAGCGGAGCCGAGCAGCCCGGGCGGGAGCGTACCGCGGGTGGCTACCTGACTCATGCCTGCCACCGCTCGTCGCCGCCTCGGGCCCTGCCCCGGTCCTCTTGGTCAAGGTGCTCCCCGCCGTCGACGTCCTGGTCCTCACCGGGGTCGTTGTCCCGGGTGGCGCCCTCCTTGCCCTCCTGGGCGGCGCGGGCCTCCTCCTCGGACTCCTCCTGGATGTCGTAGACCTCGACGTCCTGGGCGGGCTCCGGCCGGGTCAGGCCCAGGCGCTCCCGAATGGACTCCGCCTCCTGGCCACGTCCCAGCTCCTCCAGGCGGTCGGCGCGCACGGCGTGCATGCGCTGAAGGGTCTTGCGGTCACCGCGGAACAGGCGGATGGCGTCCTCAATGACAATGAGGCCCAGGTCCGACTGGCCCATCTCGTGGCGGATGCTGGAGACCACCATGGCGATCTCCCCCTCCTCGACGTCGTCGAGCTGGTCGGGGTCGGCGGCGGCCGCGGCCTTGAGGGCCTGGTGGTAGCGTCCCAGGGCGCGTTCGCAGTCCGCCTCAATAGCGTGGTGGAGGTCGATGCCGGACAGGCGCCGGGCCGCGCGGATCTCCCGGATCGCGTCAGCGTGGTGGTCAGAGAGGTAGGCGGTGATAGCGGTGGCCTCACGGACCACGGCCACGCGCCCGGCGTGGGAGGCGGCGTAGCGGGCGTGCTGGTAGGCGGCCTCGGGGTCGGTGTCCAGGAGGCGCTGGACCATGACCAGGTGGCGGGCCACGCGCTCGGCGTTCTGGCGGCCCAGGGCCCGCAGCTCACGCCTCGCCGAGGCCTCCAGCTGGTCGGCGGTGACGTCAGCGGGCAGAGGGGGCTCAGGGACGCGGTTGCGCTGCGGTGGACGCGAGTCACGCCCGGTCTGACGCCGACCGTAGGGGCCGGACCGGGCGTCCGTGCGGCCCTCACGCTCCTGCCTGCCACGCGGGCGGTAGCCCTCGCGGCCGGACGCCCCACGGCGGTCGTCGTCGCGGTAAGAGCGCTGATCCCGGTCATTATCACGGTAGGAGCGTGACCGCCCGCGGTCGTCGTCACGGTAGGAACGCCGGTCACGGCCGTCATCACGATAAGAGCGTGACTGCGGGCGCTCGTCATCTCGGTAGGAACGCTGATACCGGTCATTATCACGGTAGGATCGCTGGTCACGGTCGTCATTACGGTAAGAACGCTGATACCGGCCGTCGTCACGGTAGGAGCGGCCTGCGGGACGCTCGTCCCGTCCTCGCGTAGGTCGGGGGTCCCGGAAGTCGCGTGACCCCCGGTCCCATGAGTCCCGTGCCCCTCGTGAGTCGCGTCCGAAGGAGCCCGCACCACGGCGCGGGCGGGGGCCGTCATGGTCCTGCCGTCCACCGCCTCGGGAACGCTCGTCGGCAGACCGGAAGCCGTGCCGCTGTCCTCCTGATCCGGGTGAGCGGTGGGGGCTGCGCCTGTCCTGGGCCATTGTCCTTCTTTCGGATGGGGCACGATACGTGGGTAGGGAACTAGCCCCCAAGGAGAGCGGTGTCAAACGCCTCATTGGGGGCCAAGTTGCCCGTGTTTATATATGTTGTGGTGTCCTGGTGGTGTCCTGCTCTTCCGTACCCTGGCGGGTGCAGTACCATCGGCGCTGGGGGTCTTAGCTTCCGGGTTCGGTATGGGGCCGGGCGTGGCTCCCCCGCTATGACCACCAGGACGGGCCTGGTAGGGGCTCCCACGGGCTACTGTGGCCCCCCGGGTGTGGGGGGTGGTGTCCCGGTGGTGTGGCCCCCCGGGTGTGGGGGGTGGTGTCCCGGTGGTGTGCGTGCCCCGTGTTCTGTTCTCGTGTGTCCCACGCCCGCTCGTGCACCGGTGTGGTGCGGACCCGCGTGTGTGGTGGGGGTTGGTCGTGGACCGTATAGTGGACGCCCACCCCCGTGGGGGTGGTCCGTGGCACGCTCCGTGTGCCTGACGCGTGCTCGTTCGCGTGTGTTTGTGTGTTGTGTCGGCCTGTTAGTACCGGTCAGCTCCACGGGTCACCCCGCTTCCACGCCCGGCCTATCAACCCGGTCGTCTACCGGGGGCCTACCACACCACCCCAGCAGGGGTGGTCGTGCGGAGGCCTGGTCTCGGGGATGGTTTCCCGCTTAGATGCCTTCAGCGGTTACCCCTCCCGGACGTAGCCAACCAGCCGTGCCCCTGGCGGGACAACTGGCACACCAGAGGTCCGTCCGTCCCGGTCCTCTCGTACTAGGGACAGGCCCCCTCAGGCCTCCAACGCGCGCAGAGGATAGGGACCGAACTGTCTCACGACGTTCTAAACCCAGCTCGCGTACCGCTTTAATGGGCGAACAGCCCAACCCTTGGGACCTGCTCCAGCCCCAGGATGCGACGAGCCGACATCGAGGTGCCAAACCATGCCGTCGATATGGACTCTTGGGCAGGATCAGCCTGTTATCCCCGGGGTACCTTTTATCCGTTGAGCGACGGCCCACCCACACGGGGCCGCCGGATCACTAGCTCCTGCTTTCGCACCTGCCCGACCCGTCGGTCTCGCAGTCAAGCCCCCTTGTGCGCTTGCACTCGACACCTGGTTACCGACCAGGCTGAGGGGACCCTTGAGCGCCTCCGTTACCCTTTAGGAGGCAACCGCCCCAGTTAAACTACCCACCAGGCACTGTCCCTGACCCGGGTCACGGGCCGAGGTTCAGGCGCACGCCGCACCCAGAGTGGTATCCCAACAACGGCTCCCCACGACGCTGGCGCGCCGGGATCCACGCCTCCCACCTATCCTGCACAGGACACGGCGGACGCCAATACCAAGCTGCAGTAAAGGTCCCGGGGTCTTTCCGTCCTTCTGCGCGTAACGAGCATCTTTACTCGTAGTGCAATTTCACCGGGCCCGTGGTGGAGACAGCGGGGGAGTCGTTACGCCATTCGTGCAGGTCGGAACTTACCCGACAAGGAATTTCGCTACCTTAGGATGGTTATAGTTACCACCGCCGTTTACTGGGGCTTGAACTCACCGCTTCACCCCCCGCGGGGGGCTGACGGATCCTCTTGACCTTCCAGCACCGGGCAGGCGTCAGTCCGTATACATCGCCTTACGGCTTCGCACGGACCTGTGTTTTTAGTAAACAGTCGCTCCCCCCTGGTCTCTGCGGCCCGCCCCCCCAGCCCGCACGGGGCCTCAGGGGACAGGGCCCCCCTTCTCCCAAAGTTACGGGGGCATCTTGCCGAGTTCCTTCACCACGGTTCACCCGCCCGCCTCGGCATACTCTGCCGGACCACCTGTGTCGGTATAGGGTACGGGCGGCTCACACCATCGCGTCGAGGCTTTTCTAGGCACCACAGGATCACCCTGCTTCCCCGCCCCACGGGGCAGGTCACCGTCCCGCCTCACCCTCGTCACCAAAGACAGCCCCCCGGATTTACCTGGGGGACGGGCCACACGGTTGGACGGGCCAAGCCATCAGGCCCGCGGAGGCTACCACTGTGCGTCACCCCTGTTAACACGCTTGCCTACCAAGGCGGAGGACCCCCAGACCAGGACGCCACCACCCCCACCCGGGCCGAAACCCGCGGCAGGGGAAGAAGGCGGCACCCGGCGTGGGTTAGCACCCACCAGTCAGCACGGGCGGTGCCCCACCGGTACGGGAATATCAACCCGTCACCCATCGACTACGCCTGTCGGCCTCGCCTTAGGCCCCGACTCACCCAGGGCGGACGAACCTTCCCCTGGAACCCTTGGTCACACGGCGCCGGGGACTCCCACCCCGGTCTCGCTACTCATGCCTGCATCCTCGCTCCCGCACCGTCCACCAGGGGTCACCCCACCGGCTTCACCCAGCACAGGACGCTCCCCTACCACCCCCCACCCCCCACGAGGAGGGGCCAAGGAGGGTCCGCGGCTTCGGCGGCGCGCTTGAGCCCCGCTACATTGTCGGCGCACGACCACTTGACCAGTGAGCTGTTACGCACTCTTTCAAGGGTGGCTGCTTCTGAGCCAACCTCCTGGTTGTCACCGCGGCCGCACATCCTTTCCCACTTAGCGCGCGCTTAGGGGCCTTAGCCGGCGGTCCGGGCTGTTCCCCTCTCGACCACGGAGCTTATCCCCCGCGGTCTCACTGCCGCGCTCGCACCCGACGGCATTCGGAGTTTGGCTGACCCCAGTAACCCTGTGGGGCCCATCAGCCAACCAGTAGCTCTACCTCCGCCGGGGACCACGCGACGCTGCACCCAAATGCATTTCGGGGAGAACCAGCTATCACGGAGTCTGATTGGCCTTTCACCCCTACCCACAGCTCATCCCCCCGGTTTTCAACCCAGGCGGGTCCGGCCCTCCACACGCTCTTACACGTGCCTCAGCCTGGCCATGGGTAGATCACCCCGCTTCGGGTCCAGGACGCGCCACTAGACGCCCTCTTCGGACTCGCCCTCGCTACGGCTACCCCACAACGGGTTAACCTCGCGACACGCCACTGACTCGCAGGCTCATTCTTCAATAGGCACGCCACCACCCCCCACCCCCCACGAAAAACGGGGGGGCGCAAGGGCCCTGACGGCTCGTAGGCGCCCGGTTTCAGGTACTCTTTCACTCCCCTCCCGGGGTACTTTTCACCGTTCCCTCACGGTACTACTCCGCTATCGGTCACCAGGAGGTATTCAGGCAGCCGGGTGGTCCCAGCAGATTCACACAGGATTCCACGTGCCCCGTGCTACTCGGGCACCGTGCCAGCGCGGCCGAGGCAGTTCCGCCTACGGGGCTCTCACCCTCCACGGCCCCCCGTCCCAGGGGGTTCGGCTACCACCACGGTTTCTCACCACGCCCCCGCCCCGGCAGGAACAGGACGGCACGACCCCACAACCCCGCCGCGGCAGACCCTGCCGGGTAACCAGCACCACGACGGTTTCAGCCATCATCCGCTTCCGCTCGCCACTACTCACGGAATATCCTCTCCTACGGGTACTGAGATGTTTCACTTCCCCGCGTAACCCCCACACGCCCTATACATTCAGACGCGGGTGACGCCCCGTGACGGGCGCCGGGTCCCCCCATTCGGAAACCCTCGGATCAAGGCCCGCAAGACGGCTCCCCGAGGCTTATCGCAGTCCACCACGTCCTTCATCGGCCCCTGGTGCCAAGGCATCCACCGAACGCCCATAAAAACAACACACAACACAGGCAGAAACCACGCCCCAGAACCCACCACACCACGAACAGCGCAGCAGGACCCGGGCGCGAGGCACACAACAAAAACACACCACAGAGAACAAAGATACTCGCGTCCACTATACAGTTCACAACCAACCCACCCACACCCCCACAACCCCCCACACCACCACCAAACAAGCAGCAGCAAACAACCAGGAGAGAAGCAGAAGCAGGACACAAAAGGGCACGCAGCCCCAGACCCCGACAGCATGCCCCCACCCCCCCACAACAGGAGAGGCGGGCACCCCCCACCCACCCAGCAGAACGCAGGGTGAGAGGGGAGCGTGTTCCCGTGCTGTCCGCCCGTCCGGCCCCTCCCGACGGGCCACGAGGGGACCCGGGGACGCGCCCGTGCGCGCCCCCCGCCCCCTCGCAGGCCCCTAGATCCCTAGAAAGGAGGTGATCCAGCCGCACCTTCCGGTACGGCTACCTTGTTACGACTTCGTCCCAATCACCAGCCCCGCCTTCGACCGCTCCCCGTGGGGCCACGGGCTTCGGGCGTCACCGGCTTTCATGACGTGACGGGCGGTGTGTACAAGGCCCGAGAACGTATTCACCGCGGCGTTGCTGATCCGCGATTACTAGCGACTCCAGCTTCACGGTGTCGAGTTGCAGACACCGATCCGAACTGAGACCGGCTTTAAGGGATTCGCCCCGCCTCACGGCATCGCAACCCTCTGTACCGGCCATTGTAGCATGCGTGAAGCCCAGGACATAAGGGGCATGATGATTTGACGTCGTCCCCACCCTCCTCCGAGTTGACCCCGGCAGTCTCCCGCGAGTCCCCACCACGACGTGCTGGCAACACGGGACAGGGGTTGCGCTCGTTGCGGGACTTAACCCAACATCTCACGACACGAGCTGACGACAACCATGCACCACCTGCGGACCGGCCCCGCAAGGGGAGCCCGCGTCTCCGCGGACGACCGGCCCATGTCAAGCCCTGGTAAGGTTCTTCGCGTCGCATCGAATTAATCCGCATGCTCCGCCGCTTGTGCGGGCCCCCGTCAATTCCTTTGAGTTTTAGCCTTGCGGCCGTACTCCCCAGGCGGGGCACTTAATGCGTTAGCTACGGCGCGGACGACCCGGAAGAGGCCCCCCACACCTAGTGCCCAACGTTTACGGCGTGGACTACCAGGGTATCTAATCCTGTTCGCTCCCCACGCTCTCGCTCCTCAGCGTCAGTAACGGCCCAGAGACCCGCCTTCGCCACCGGTGTTCTTCCTGATATCTGCGCATTCCACCGCTACACCAGGAGTTCCAGCCTCCCCTACCGCACTCAAGCCGGCCCGTACCCACCGCACGCCCCCGGTTGAGCCAGGGGATTTCACGGCGGACGCGACCAGCCGCCTACAAGCCCTTTACGCCCAGTAACTCCGGACAACGCTCGCGCCCTACGTATTACCGCGGCTGCTGGCACGTAGTTAGCCGGCGCTTCTTAACCCGGCTACAGTCAGCACCCCACACGGGGGCGCCTTCTCCACCGGCGAAAGAGGTTCACAACCCGAAGGCCTCCGTCCCTCACGCGGCGTCGCTGCGTCAGGCTTCCGCCCATTGCGCAATACCCCCCACTGCTGCCTCCCGCAGGAGTCTGGGCCGTGTCTCAGTCCCAGTGTGGCCGTCCACCCTCTCAGGCCGGCTACCCGTCACCGCCTTGGTAGGCCATCACCCCACCAACAAGCTGATAGGCCGCGAGCCCATCCCCCACCAGAACCCCAAAAAAAGGGGAACCTATCCCGGCACCACCATGCGGCAGCACCAGCACACCCCGTATTAGCACCCCTTTCAGAGCGTTATCCAGGAGCAGGGGGCAGGTTACTCACGTGATACTCACCCGTTCGCCACTAACCCACCCAAAAAAGGGCAGGCCCGTTCGACTTGCATGTGTTAAGCACGCCGCCAGCGTTCGTCCTGAGCCAGGATCAAACTCTCCAAAAAAACCAATCACCCAGGAGACACCACGAACCCAGGAAACACAAGCCCCCCAGGAACCAGCACCACCCAGACAAACAAAACAAGCCAAGCACACCCCAGAACCCAAGCACCAGGCCCCAGAACACACCCAGCAAAAAACCAGACAAACAAAAACACAAAAACAAGACACACTATCGAGATCTCAAACAACACACCCAGAGATTGACGGCCACGATCATCGCGACCCCGCCCTCAGGCAGCTCGGAAAACTTTAGGGGATCAGGTCCGCCTCGTCAACTCGTCACCATGTGATCTGAGCTGCCTCGACGCCGTCACGCCCCTCGGCTCCCCGGCCCGCACCTTGGTGGATCGCTCCACCTCGTCACGGGCCGGAGAGAACAATACGTAGAACGCCTCCACCCGTCAAACCCAGTAACAGTGACTCTGCCCACAGGTATTGAGGTCAGGCGGTCCGTGCCACGGCGAGGGTGCGTCGGCCCTTGCGCACCAGCACCACTCCCCCGGCCAGCAGGTCGTCCGCGCCCACCGTCGCCTCCTGGTCGGTCACCTTGACATTGTTGAGGTAGGCGCCGCCCGCGGCCACGGTCTTGCGGGCGGCGTTGCGCCCCCTCTCCAGGCCCGCACCCACCAGCAGGTCCACCACGGTGGACTCCCCCACCACGAGCTCGGTGGCGGGCAGGGAGACGGTGGCCGCCGCCAGGGTCCCGGCGCTCAGCTCGCGCAGGTCCCCGCGCCCCCACAGGGCCGCCGTGGCCGCCTGGGCCTGGGCCAGGGCCTCGGCCCCGTGCACCCAGGCCGTGACCTCCCGGGCCAGGGCCCGCTGGGCCTGGCGCGCCCTGGGGTTGTCGGCCGTGGCCGCCTCGAGCCGCTCGATCTCCTCACGCCCCAGGAAGGTGAAGATCTTCAGGAAGCGCACCACGTCGGCGTCGTCGGTCTGCAGCCAGAACTGGTAGAAGGCGTAGGGGCTGAGCATCTCGGGGTTGAGCCACACGGCCCCGCCCTCGGTCTTGCCGAACTTGGTGCCGTCGGCCTTGGTGATCAGCGGGTTGGTCATGACGTGGACCGAGGCGCCCTCGACCTTGTGGATGAGGTCCATGCCGCCCACGAGGTTGCCCCACTGGTCGTTGCCGCCCACCTCCAGGGTGCAGCCGTGGCGCCGGTAGAGCTCCAGGTAGTCGTTGGCCTGGAGGACCTGGTAGCTGAACTCGGTGTAGGAGATGCCCTCCTCGCTGGCCAGCCGGCGGGCCACGACGTCCTTGGAGAGCATGGTACCCATGCGGAAGTGCTTGCCCAGGTCGCGCAGGAAGTCGATGGCGCTCATCGCCTGGGTCCAGTCCAGGTTGTTGACAATGCGCGCGGGGTTGTCGCCCTCGAAGTCCAGGAGCCTCTCCAGCTGGGCCTGGAGCGACCGGGCCCAGGAGGCCACGACGTCCTTGGTGTTCAGGGAGCGCTCCCCCCTGGCGCGGGGGTCGCCAATGAGGCCGGTGGCGCCCCCCACCAGTGCCAGCGGGTGGTGCCCTGCCAGTTGGAGGTGGCGCATGACCTTGACCGCCACGAGGTGGCCGTGGTGGAGGCTCGGGGCCGTGGGGTCAAAGCCGCAGTAGAAGGTGACCGGGCCCTCGGCCAGGGCCGCGCGCAGCGCGTCAATGTCGGTGTGCTGGGCGATGAGCCCGCGCCACTGCAGTTCGTCCAGGATGTCTGTCACTGTCCTGTCGCCTTCCATGTGTCTTTATCCCTGCGTCCGTGTGAGTTTCCCCGGGGCTGGCCCGTAGGGCGGTCCCCGTCCAGGTCCCCTGCGTCCGCGTGAGTTTCCCGCGCACCTCGGAGTGCTCCTGGTGCGCTCTCGCAGGCCCTGCCCCCAGGCGGTGCGCCCGGAACCGGGTCTGCTCCCGGCGCGGATAGTCTGCCACGACCCGGCCCGCCCGGCGCCCTGTAGCCGGGTCCGGTGCCGCACCCCGGGTCAGGGAGCCGGGCGCGCCCGCCACCGTCCTGGGGTTGACGCGCTGACAGCGGCGCACCGTCCCCCGGGCCAGGGGTGTCAGGCCCCAATGCCGATTGTGGGCCCGTAGGCCTCCCAGCCGCCTGCGGCGCGGGCGTGCTGGCCGGCCAGGATAATGAGCCCGTGGAGGTCCTTGAGCTCGGCGACGTCGAACCCTGCGGCCTTGACCGCGGCCTCGTGGGCGCGGCGGGCGTCCTCGTAGCGCCGCCCCATCTCGTAACCGGCCTGGCGCAGCAGCCTGCGCCCGTAGGCGTCGAAGACGAAGCGGGGGCGGTCGTAGGCCATGAGGGCGACGACGTCGGCGGTCTCGGGGCCGAATCCGGGCAGCGCCAGCAGCGCCTGGCGCAGGGCGGCGTCGTCCAGGCCGGGGGCGGCCGTCCCCGCCGGGCTGAGGACCCAGCTGGCGTAGGCGCGCAGGGCGCGGGCCTTGGCCCTCATGAACCCGCAGGGACGGATGAGATCGATCAGATCGGTCTCATCGAGGGCGAGCAGGCGGGCCGGGTCGAAGGCGGTGGCCCGCCGCAGGTCCTCCAGGACGCGCTGGACGCTGCCCCAGGCGGTGTTCTGCACCAGGACGGCGCCGCAGACGTACTCGGTACCCGACTGCGCAGGCCACATCTCGACCTCGCCGAGTTCGGCTCTCAACAGCCTGTAGAGCTCCCGCAGTGGGATCGGGCCGGTGAGCCGGGCACCACCTGCAGGACCCGCTTCGCCCGCGCGCGTCACATCGTTCACGCCATCCATCCCGCATCCCGAGGCCTGTCCCATACGAGGGAGTAGCGGTAGTAGAAGCGCCGTCTCACCCGGGCGCCCGGAAGAATCCTGGAGGAGGCTGCGCGGATCTCCCCCAACGATTCGCGCGCTCGGGCGGTGACGACGCCGACGTCGCGGGTCTCGCGGTGCCAGGCGCTCATCACCCGGATCGGCAGGATGCTCAACCCGGAGATGATCCAGTCCCATGGGCTCTTCTCGGCGGCCAGACCGATGACGATGAGCCGCCCGCCGGGAGCGACCAGTGCGCCCAGGGCGGCCAGACCCTCGTCAAGTGGGAGATGGTGGAGCACGGCGACGCAGGTAACGGTCTCGAAGGTGCCGAGGCGTTCGGCGAGGTCCGGCTCCATGATGTTGTGGGCAAGCGCCTCGGCGTTCGGCATGCGCTCAAGACGCCGTCGCGCCCGGCTGAGCGACTGCTCGTCACTGTCGATCCCGACGGCTTCCCGGCACACGCCTGCCAGGCGCGCGAGCAGGAGCCCCTCGCCGCATCCGACGTCGAGAGCCCGCCCTCCGCGCCGCCCGGCGTCCCGGACGAGCTCTTGGTGGAAGGCGGTGTTGTGGTTCCAGTAGTCGGCCGGTCCCGCGGGATCGACGGCGGGGCCAGTCATCGTCTTCCCCGCCTGCGCCGAGGCGCCGCCGGTTTGTAGGGGGAGACGGTGGGCTCACCCTCGAGCCAGAAGCGCCAGGGATAGGCCTTGCCGTCGCCGCCGGGGCCCGCTACCCCGGTGCGCGGACCGGTGCGGATGCGCGCCGCCTCGGGGGCCTGATCCGGTGTCGGCAGTGCGAGGCTGACGCGCGAGCCGGGCCCGCCCAGGGCGGTGCCGTCCTCGGAGCGGTCCAGTCCCAGGGCGGCGCACAGCCGTGCTGGCCCGCGGGCCAGGTCGCGGTCGTTCCTCGCGGCGGGACGACGTCGTCTGGCCAGCTCCACCCCGGCCACCACCTCCCCCGCGCGCAGGAGCACGGCGCGTGAGAGGCCGGCCGGGCCGGTGACGACATTGAGGCAGTGGTGCATACCGTAGGTGAAGTAGACGTAGATGACGCCCCCGGCCTCGAACATGGAGGCGTTGCGGGCCGTACGGCCCCGGTAGGCGTGGGAGCCGGGGTCGGCCTCGCCCCGGTAGGCCTCTACCTCCGTCAGGCGCACGGAGACGGTGCCGTCCGGGTCTGTCGCGGAGAAGACGGCCCCCAGGAGGGCGGGGGCGGCCTGGAGACTGTCGCGCCCCAGCACCTCGGCCACCTCGGGGGCCACGCCCGGGCGCGGTACCACCCCTGCCGGCGGGTCCGTGGGTGGCGGTACCCGGCCCTGGCCGGCGTCCCCGGGCACTAGCCCCGCCCCGTCCCGGCGTCAGCTGGCACCCGCGCCCCGAGGCCGTCCAGGAGGGAGCCCTGGCGGGCGAAGGCCCGTAGGGTGGCGGCGTGGGCGGTCGCCCGGGCCAGCTGCTCGGCGACGCGCACGGGCGCGGTACCGCCCCGGCCGGCGCGGGCGGCCACGGAGCCCTCAGCGGAGAGCACCTCGCGCACCCCCGGCGTCAGGCGGGGGTCAATGGCGGCGAAGTCGTCGTCGCTCAGCTCCCACAGCTCAATGCCGCGCTCCTCGCAGACTCGCACGCAGGCCCCGGAGATCTCGTGGGCGGTGCGGAAGGGGACGCCACGGCGCACCAGCCACTCGGCCACGTCGGTGGCCAGGGAGAAGCCCTGGGGGGCCAGGGCGGCCATGCGCCCATAGTCCAGGACCATGGTGCCCACCATGCCGGCCACGGCGGGCAGGAGCACGGCCAGGGTGTCCACGGCGTCGAAGACCGGCTCCTTGTCCTCCTGCAGGTCGCGGTCGTAGGCCAGGGGCAGGGCCTTGAGGGTGGCCAGCAGGCCGGTGAGGTCCCCAATGAGGCGGCCGGCCTTGCCGCGTGCCAGCTCGGCCACATCCGGGTTCTTCTTCTGGGGCATGATCGAGGAGCCGGTGGAGTAGGAGTCGTCCAGGGTGACGAACCCGAACTCCTTGGTGTTCCAGATAATGATCTCCTCGCTCAGGCGGGAGATGTCCACGGCGGTCATGGCCAGGACGAAGCTGAACTCCGCGACCACGTCGCGCGAGGCCGTGCCGTCGATGGAGTTCTCCACGGCGGAGGAGAAGCCGAGGTCGGCGGCGACGGCGTCAGGGTCCAGGCCCAGGGTGCTGCCGGCCAGGGCGCCGGAGCCGTAGGGGGACACGGCGGCACGGGCGTCGACGTCCTCCAGGCGCTCCACGTCACGCATGAGCGGCCAGGCGTGGGCGAGCAGCTGGTGGGCCACCAGGACCGGCTGGGCGTGCTGGAGGTGGGTGCGTCCCGGCATAATGGCCTCCCCTGCCGCTGCGGCCTGGCCGGTGAGCGCATCGACCACGTCCAGGACGAGCCCGGCGACGTGGCGGGCCTGGTCACGCAGGTACATGCGGATGAGGGTGGCGATCTGGTCGTTGCGGCTGCGCCCCGCACGCAGGCGCCCGCCCAGGTCCTCCCCGGCGCGCTCCATGAGGCCCCGCTCCAGGGCGGTGTGGACGTCCTCGTCGGCGGGCACGGGTGCGAAGGCGCCGGAGACGACGTCGTCCTCCAGGCGGTCCAGGGCCTGGAGCATGTCCTCCAGCTGGGAGTCGTCCAGCAGCCCGGCACCGTGCAGGGCCCGGGCGTGAGCCCGTGAGCCGGCGACGTCGTAGCGGGCCAGGCGCCAGTCGAAGTGCGTCGAGACGCTCAGGGCAGCCAGGGCGTCGGCCGGGCCGCCGCGAAAACGCCCTCCCCACAGGCTCATGCCCGGGGCGGGTCCGACCGGGCAGGAGGGGGCGTCGGGCGGTGTGGCGGTGGTGTCACTCATGGGGCCATCATGGCCTACTTCCGGGACGGGGACCGGGGTCGTGCCCCCGCGCCGGTCACGGACGCCGGGTCGCCGGAAACGTACTTTAGTTGCCGGGAACGTACCGTAGCCACCGGCGACGTACCTTAATCGCTGGCAACGTACCTCCAGGGTACGTCCCCGGTGACTAAGGTACGTCGCCGGTGCGCGCCCCGACTCAGGAGTGCGGTACGGCGGCCCTGACCCGGCTGCGGACCCAGCGGTCGTCGTTGGCGTAGGCGTAGTAGGCGCCAATGAGGACGCCTCCGCCCACGAAGTTGCCCAGGAGCGCCACCGCCACGTTCCCGCTCGCGGCCAGGACGTCGATCCCGTGGGTGAGGCCCACGACGGTGAACAGGACCGTGTTGGCCACGGAGTGCTCGAACCCCAGGAAGGCGAAGACGAACACGGCCACGATCATGGACACGATCTTGGACCAGTCGTCGTGGATGAACCCGTTGTAGATGAGGAGCATCGCCAGGTTGATCATGAAGTTGCACAGGATGGCCCGTACGAAGAGGTCCCCCACCCCGGAGACCGAGTCCATGTAGGCCAGCTTGGCCTGCACGGAGTGGACGGCCTGCTCCCCGGTGGCGCCTCCCACCAGGGTGGAGAAACGGTACATGACGGCGAAGACGAGCCCGCCCAGGAAGTTGCCCATAAAGCACATGAACAGGACCCTCATGCCCCGCCACGTGGTAATACGCTTGTAGTAGCGGCCGATGACCACCACCATCATATTGGATGTCAGGAGCTCGGACTTGGTGTAGTAGATGAATACCAGGGCCGGTCCGAACGCGAGGGCGCCGAGAAACTTCCCCACCCCCGCCGCCCCTAGCTCGGCGAAGGTCCCGACAATGGCGTAGTTGACAATGTAGAAGACGGCCACGATCATGCCCGCCATGGCCGCGCGCATGAGGTACCGCTGGGCTATATTGCCCGTCATCCGGGTCTTGGTATCCAGTGCCTCCAGGACGGTGGAGATGAACTGCTTACCGGGGAACAACTGGTTGGGCGCTGCCGCCTCCGTGGCGGCCTGGGTCTCAGCCATGGCCCTATGGTCGCACGGGCCGAGCGATCTGGCACCCCTCAGCGGGCCCTGGTGGGTCCCCGGCGCCCGGCCGCGGTACCTAGCAGGCCTCCGCCTAGGACTGTAGGCCCACACCGTCATCCGGCCTACCCACGTGGACCGGGAGGGCCTCGAGCTCGGCCTGGGTGACCTGGGTTACGGGCTGTGGTTGCCACGTGGACCAGGGAGCCTGGGGCGACGCCGGTGGTGGAGCTGGCCCCGCGGCTGCCTCGCGGCACCCACCAGTCCGCCCCCTCTCCGCGAGAACGGTACTTATTGCTCGCGAGAACGGTACTTGTTCGCCGCGAGAACGGTACTTATGTGGTGAGGACGGATGGCGCGTCGGGCTGCCCCTGGGGCCGGGTCGCCAGGAGCGCTCGTCAATGGGTTCTGGGCGGCCCGGGTGCCTGGGGCTGCGGCTCGGGTGGCCCCTGTGGGTCAGGGCCTGACCGCCAGGGCGGCCCGGGTGCCTGGGGCTGTGGCACATGACCGCTGGCACGAACCCGGAAGCGCTGATGGGCGGTTGCGGGTAGCTGGGCTGTCGGGTGGTGCGGTCGTCATGACCGTACGAGGAGGACCGTGACGCTGGCCTGCCTGCCGACGGCCCTCAGGCGGTGTCATGACCGTACGGGAAGGACGGTGGCTCGGTGGTGGGGTGGACTGCCGGGTGGCACGCGCCTACTGGCCTGTGCGGGTGCGTCCTAGTCCCGGCGGTCGTCTGGCGGCCCGGGTGCCTGGTGGCTGTGGGGACGCCTCAGGGGCGGCCGGTCAGTCCTTCGAGGAGGCTGTGCGCCCCGGATCTGGGCGGCTCGGGGCCGCCCGGGTGGTCTCCGGGCGCAGTTCGAGGTGGTTTATGCGGAGCTCTGGATAGTCTGCCGCCTGTCTGGTGGCCCGGACCGTGTGCGTGACGCAATCTGAGGATCAGAACGGAGGGCACCCCCGACCGCATTGACCCGCGAACCCCTGACCTGCGCGGACATAAAGTGTACAAAGACGGGAACAGGGTGGGCCCAGCTCTGATCCTCAGATTGCGACAGAACCAGGCGCCCGGCCCCGCCAGGGTGCGCATAACCAATCTGCTCTCACGCAGGGGTGGGAAACAGCACAGGGCCCTCGTGGCCATGGACAGCAGGAGGGCGTCGAGCGTGGGGTCGGGGGCGTCCAGACAGGACCCGCGTGGCCATGGACAGCGGCCATGGACAGGTTGGCGCCTGCTCTCACGCGAGGGCGGGAGACGGCGGGAGATTAAGGACAGTCGGCGCGCAGGCCCCGCCGCCAGGATCCACCGCCGGGCGGCCTCCACGACGACGGGGCAGGCCCCACCGCCCCCAGGAGCCAGCGGATGCGTCAGCGTGCACCACGAAGAGCTTCGGGACGACAAGTACGAGTCAGTCATCCGCACCCTGCCAGCAGCCCCGACCTGACCACCCACTCCGGAAGAGGCTGGACGGCATCTGTGGGGTGGTGCCGCGGCGATGGACCCGACCGCCCACCCCCGGAAAGGCGCGCCTAGGGCACGAGCACGCGCTCGCTGCGACGGGAGCTTGCCGGGAGGTAGATGCTGCGGGTGGCGTCTGACGAGGGACGCCAGCGGCTCGCCGTCCTCTCGACCATACGGTGAAGCCCCAGCCAGGTGGCCAGGGCGCAGACGACCATCCAGTTGCCCTCCGAGAGCAGGCGGGACTCGCTGAGTGCCTGCACCGCCAGGGCCGTGGTCAGCAGGACGGGCAGGAGGACGGAGGAGTCGGAGTCCAGGTAGCGCAGCGCCAGCCGCCCCGTCTGGATCAGCAGCTGGGCCATGAGCAGGACAATGAGCAGCGCACCGACGACGCCGGTCTGGAACAGCGCCTCGACGTAGGCGTTGTGCGCGCTCATGGTAGGGGTGCCGTCAGGACGGATGACCAGGGTTTGGAACATGGGGATCCAGGGCTCCCAGTACATGATCCACCCCCAGCCGAGGATGGGGCGCTGCTGCCACAGCGCGATCACCCGCTCCCAGATCACCCATCGTCCGCTGGCGTCGGGTGAGCGCCCCAGGAGCATAATGATGGTCTGGTTGAAGACCAGTGACAGGGCCCCCGCCACCATGGCCGCCCCTGCGGCCATGACGAGCGCCCGCCGCCGCCTGGCGCCCCCCAGCCTGCGCAGGCACCACAGCAGGAAGGCGAGCCCCCCGCACACCATCGTGGCCACGGTGACGGTGGCCGAACGGGTCAGCGCCAGGGTGAGCAGGCACAGGGCGGACCACACGACGAGGTGGGAGTTGCTGATCTGGTGGTCACGCCATCGTACGACCACGCAGATGAGGGTCAGCAGGGCCACGAAGGCCAGGGGGTTGCGGTTGCCGATGATCCCCTGGATCGGACCACCCTGAAAGAGCAGCCCGTCGCTCCAGTAGTAGGACGACGGGATCACGTCCCAGTTCCGCATGTACAGGGGCGCCAGGGGGTGGTGCAGGACCAGGGCGACCCAGGCCTCCAGGACCAGGCTCAGGGCGATCGTCGCCTCCAGGGCACGTCCCAGCGCGACGGTGAGCTCACGCAGCGACAGGCTGCAGGCCAGCAGAATGCCGACCGCGCTCGTAGTCACCATGAGCGCGGCTGCGAGCGCGGTCTCCGCCGGGAACTGCGACCAGGCGAGGCTGAGGACGCACAGGACGGTGTAGGCACAGGCCACTGGCGGCAGGGCGCGCAGGGGGACGCGGTGCCCCTCACGCAGGAAGACGACCAGGAGGATGACAGTGCTGATGGCGGCGATGACCCCGAACAGGGTCCACCCGACGATATTGCGCACTCCCTGGCCGGAGAAGGTCAGGAAGGAGGCCCAGGTGCCCAGCGCGGGCATGAGCCTGGGCCGTGAGCTCATCACAGCAGCGCGTGTCCGCGTGCGCTCCATCGATGATCCGCCGCCTTCCGTTACGTTGTCAGCAAAGCCTCGGCGTTGCCGAGGGCGGACCACGCCCGCCGGGGACATAGTAAGAGGTTTTTGACCGACTCGGCCACGCGGTGGGGGCCAGGCGGATCCCGGGGCCGGGCTGCCGCCCCCGCGGCCCGACTCGGCCACGCGGTGGGGGGCCAGGCGGATCCCGGGGCCAGCCGGTGCTGGTGACCTGCCCGGGTCGTGGGCGCGACTCGGGCGACCACGAGAGGAGCCAGGGCGGGCAGCGACCTGCCCTGGGTCGTGGGCACGACTCGGTGGGGGCCAGCCAGCAGGAACACGCTGGCCCTGAGCCGGCCCGGCGCCCGCGCCCCCAGCGTCCACGCCCTCGCGCACCCCCTCCTCCGCGAGAACGGTACTTATTCGTCGTGAGAACGGTACTTGTTGGCCGTGAGAACGGGGGGTCGCCCTGGTGGCCTGGCCGCGGACGCCTCTGCCGCAGGGCCGCCCGCCGCGAGGACGGGGCGCTGCGAGGGGTGCCCACCGGGTCCCGCGGCACCTTGTCCCCCTCACCCTCTTCATCCCCCACGGTGACGTGCCATAGTCACCGACAACGTACCCTAGCTATCGGTGACGTACCCTAGTCATTGGCGACGTACCCCAGACGGCCTCCAGAGTACGTCCCCGGTGACTATGGCACGTCGCCGGCAGCTAGGGTACGTCCCCGACACAGGATGACATCAGGCCACTACACCACGGACAGGAACCTACCCCCATCAGGCACGACGACGCACGCGCCACCCGAGCTACCCTCCACCCATGACCAGCACCCCATCACCTACCACGCCACCCCCGGGACCCCGACGCCGAGGCCCTGAGCAACCCGCACACCCCCGCCGCCGAGCTCGCCCGCATAGCCGCAACCCGCCCCGACCTCCACCCGGCCATTGCCGCCCACCCCCACTGCTACCCCGCCCTCCACCAGTGGATCACCCACTACCAGGCCACCACAACCACCAACCCGACCCCGACCACCGGCAACCAGGCCCCGGCCGCTGGCTCAGCCCCCGCCAACACCCTGGCTACCAGTCTGGCCCCAGCCACCGTCCCGGCCACCGCGGGGACCACGACCCCGCGGAACGACCAGGCCCAGACCACCCCCTACCCAGCACCCACCACAGACACCAGCACCCCGACCACCACCAGCAACCAGACCCCGGGGACCACACACCCCCAGGGCCCGTCCCGACGCACCATCAACCGAGCACTCCCCCTCCTCGCAGGCGGAGCCGCCCTAGCCACCCTAGGCGGCATTAGCACCTGGAGCCTCTCCCACTACCTCTCAGAAGAACCCCAGGACCCCACAGAAGAGGAACCACAGACAAAACACGGAACGTTCTCCATGTCCGCCCTGTCACCCAACTTCGCCCGGGGCGCTACCCGAACCTGGAGCATTGACTCATTCAGGGGCATGTGCACATCCCCCCAGGGTGACTACGTGTTCGGTCTCCACGGTACCCTAGAGGACACGGAGCCGAGTTCCTACCGTCTTTACCCGATTGACGGTTCCGGCGTCGGGGAACCGGTCGAGGTGGCGGCGTCGCACTGGGACTGGGACGACTTTCAGCACGGTCACCACAGTGTGCATACGTCATGGTGGGGGAGCTATCCCCTGCTCGTTGACAAGATCATCGACCCGCGCAGCGGGGGCGTGACCCCCGTCCCCTGGGACACTGCGTCGCACCTGTTCCTCGGGGCGCTCGACAATGACACCGCCCTCCTGCTGAAGGTGCCACCGTACCAGGACGGGGACGGAGCGGCGGCAGAAGGTCCTATTATCGCGGTCAGCCGTCAGATGCAGGAGACCTGGCGCACAAACGAGGCCTATGTGTCGGCCTTCTTCGACCCGGCCCGCCCCGACGTCCTCATAGGCTACCGGTCGTCGCGCACCAGTGCTGGTGGCAACCGTGACACCATTACCCCGCACCTGATTGACATTACGACAGGAGCGACCACGGCGACCCTGACACCGCTCGTCGAGCCGAGTGAGCGCGGCATTATCCTGGCCACGGACGGGGTCGTCGTGGTCACTACGGCGTCAGAGCACACGGCCCAAGCCCGCGCCTTTGGCTGGGACGGTGCACTGCAGTGGGAGCAGACCGGGCAGTACGCGCGCATCGTCTTCGACGGCGTCCCCTCAGTCGACGTCGTCCAACGTTCACTGACCAGCCTCAGCGGGGCGACGGCCGTGGTGGCGGAGAACGGCGTCGCCCTGGTCCAGAACGGGGACGGGACCTTCAGCCGCCGGGGCGACGCCGGGGGCGCGGGCCCCTCCCTCAACCTGGGGGACGACAACACCTTCAGTGGAGGAAGGTACGAGGTCGACTTCACGGTCCTGGCGGACGGGTCGGCCGCCATGTGCTGGGCCGGCAGGGGGTCGTCGGTGAGCCTCGTCGACGCCTCCACCGGCAGGCCGGTGCAGGACATACCGTCAGTCGTCCTGTTCTCCCGGGTCATGGACAGACTCTCCTGGGTCGTGGACGGGAAGCAGTACGCGAGCCTCCTGCCGGCATTCGGTGGCGTCTTCCTGGGCGACCCCGGCCACCTGCTCGTCATGGAGGAGAAGGGCACCACCTTCTGCACTACCTGCTACGTCCCCGCATAGGGACCCCCGCAGAGGCGCCAGGTCCCGTAGCGGGTGACGAATAAGTACCGTTCTCGCGAACAACAAGTACCGTTCTCACGAGCAACAAGTACCGTTCTCGCGAGAGACGGGGCCGGGGTCAGGGCCGGGGCCGCGGGAGGCCCCGGCCGTCCTCAGAAGCCGGCGCCGCCCAGGCGCACGTCGCGGGCCGCGGCGAGCTTGGACTGCATTCCGTAGATCTCAATAAAGCCGCGCGAGGAGGACTGGTCGAAGGTGTCCCCGGTCTCGTAGGTGGCCAGGTTGAAGTCGTACAGCCCGGTATCGGTCCTGCGCCCGTTGACGGTGGCCCTCCCGCCGTGCAGCACCATGCGGATGTCCCCGTTGACGTACCTCTGGGTGTCCTCGATAAAGGCGTCCATGGAGCGCTTGAGCGGGGAGTACCACTGGGCCTCGTAGACCAGTTCGCCCCAGACCTGCTCCATCTGGCGCTTGTAGCGGCGCTGAAGACGCTCCAGGGTGACGGCCTCCAGGGCCCGGTGGGCCTCAATGAGGGCCACCGCCCCGGGGGCCTCGTAGATCTCGCGGGACTTAATGCCCACCAGCCGGTCCTCCACCATGTCAATACGCCCCACGCCCTGGGCCCCCGCACGCCGGTTCATCTCCTGGACGGCCTGGAGCGGGGTGACCTCGCGCCCGTCGATCGCCACCGGGATCCCCTGCCGGAAGGTAATGGTCACCTCGTCGGGCAGGGGCGGGTAGGTGGGGTCGTCGGTGTAGACGTAGACGTCCTTGGTGGGGGCGTTCCACAGGTCCTCCAGGAACCCGGTCTCAATGGCACGGCCCCACACGTTCTGGTCGATGGAGAAGGGGTTGTGCTTGGTGGTCTCAATGGGCAGGTGGTGCTTCTCGGCGTAGTCAATGGCCACGTCACGGGTCAGGGCCAGGTCGCGTACCGGTGAGATGCAGTCCATGTCCGGGGCCATGGAGGTAATAGAGACCTCGAAGCGCACCTGGTCGTTCCCCTTGCCGGTGCAGCCGTGGGCCACCGTGTGGGCCCCGAACTGGCGGGCGGCCTTGACCAGGTGCTTGGCGATGACCGGGCGGGACAGGGCGGAGACCAGCGGGTAGGTGCCCTCGTAGAGGGCGTTGGCCTTCAGGGCGGGCATGCAGTACTCGGACGCGAACTCCTCACGGGCGTCAGCCACGTAGGCCTCCACGGCCCCGCAGTCCAGGGCCCGCTGACGGATCACCTCAAGGTCCTCCCCTCCCTGGCCGACGTCGACGGCCACGGCCACGACCTCACGGCCGGTGGCCTCCTCGATCCAGCCGATGGCGACGGAGGTGTCCAGGCCGCCGGAGTACGCCAGGACGACGCGGTCCTTGTGGGTGCTCATAGTAAGTTTCTCCTTATTAGTGTGTTTTTGTGCACGACGACGTCGCCCCGCCGCCCACAGGGCCACAGGGTGCGGGGGCGTGGGGTGTCAGCGGTTACCCGACTCGGCCAGGGCCAGCAGGTGGGCGCCCACGCGCTCAGCGGCGGCGTTGGAGTGGGTGACCACCAGGACGGTGTCGTCCCCGCCGATGCAGCCCAGGACCTCGGGTATCATGGCGTCATCGACCGCGCTGGCCAGGAGCTGGGCGGCCCCGGCGGGGGTGCGCAGGACGAGCTGGCTGCCCGCCCACTCGGCGGTGACCAGGAGGTCGGCGCACCACCGGGCCAGGCGGGCGGTGACGTGCTCCTCCAGGGTCCTCTCCGGCAGGGGCGCGCCCGGGCCGACCTGCCCCGGGGCGCCGGCCTGGGGGATGGCGTAGACCTGGTTCCCCCCGGCCGAGCGGACCTTGGTGGCCCGCAGCTCCACGAGGTCGCGTGAGAGCGTGGCCTGGGTGGTCAGCACCCCTCGCTCGGCCAGGACCTGGCGGAGCTGGGCCTGGGAGCGGATACGTTCCTTGCTCAGGACCTGGACGATAATGGCGTGGCGGGCTGCTTTAGTGGCCGGGACGGCGACCAGGGTGTCCATGCGGTCAGGAAGTGACGTCATAAATCATAACATACAATTGTACGTATATTCATGCAAACTAGGGGCGCGGTCCCAGCGTGTTCGTCTCGTCACATATTCTACGGTGGGAGCCCGCCCCCGGTACGCCGGTCATCCCGGCCCGCCGCTGGCGGCCCCCACCCGCTCCCCCAGGACCCGCCCCAGGACCGCGGTAAAGGCCTGCGCGTCCGCCTCCGGCAGGATCAGGGGCGGGGCCAGGCGCAGCGTGTCAGGGCGCGGCGCGTTGACAATGAACCCGCGCCCGGCGAGCTCCTCCGCCACCTCGCCGGCCGGGCCCACCCGCTCCTCCAGCCCGACGCCCAGCAGCAGGCCCCGGCCCCGCACCTCGGCCACGCCCTCCAGGGCGGCCAGCTGGCTCGCCCAGGCCCGGCCCAGGCGTGCCGCGCGGGCCAGCAGGCCATCGTGCTCCAGGGTGTCGATGACGGCCAGGGCGGTGGCGCAGGCCACCGGGTTCCCGCCGAAGGTGGTGCCGTGCTGGCCGGGGCCCAGCAGGCGGGCCGCCTGGCCGTGGGCCACCACGGCGCCGACGGGGAACCCGCCGCCCAGGCCCTTGGCCAGGGTCACCACGTCCGGGGTCACGCCCGGGGCCAGCAGGTGGTGGGCCATCCAGGCGCCGGTGCGCCCCATACCGGTCTGGACCTCGTCGACCACCAGCAGCGCCCCGGACCTGGCGGTGGCCTCCCGCGCGGCCCGGAGGTAGCCCTCGGGGAGCTCACGCACCCCCGCCTCGCCCTGGATGGGCTCGACGACCAGCGCGGCCACGTCCGGGCCCAGGGCCGCCTCCAGCGCCCCGACGTCACCCGCGGGGAGGAACTCCACCCCTGCGGGCAGGGGCTCGAAGGGCTCGCGGTAGGCGGCCTTGTGGGTCAGGGCCAGGGACCCCATGGTGCGGCCGTGGAAGGCGCCCTGGAGGGCCAGGACCCGGGGGCGGGCGGCCCCGCCGTGGCGGCGGGCGATCTTGAAGGCGGCCTCGTTGGCCTCCGTGCCCGAGTTGGCCAGGAAGACGGTGGTCTGGTCGGGCCCGGAGCCCGGGTAGACGATCCTGGCCAGCTCCTCGGCCAGGCGGATCTGCCCCGGGGTGGTGAACAGGTTGGACACGTGCCCCAAGGTGGACATCTGCTCGCTGACGGCCGCCACCAGGGCGGGGTGGGCGTGCCCCAGGCAGTTCACGGCGATACCTGCCAGCAGGTCGGTGTACTCCACCCCGTCGGCGTCCCAGACGTGGGCGCCCCGACCGCGCACGAGGACCCGGGCGGGGGTGCCGAAGGTGGGCATGACCGCCTGGCGGTAGCGCTCGCGCCAGGAGCGGGTGGCGGGCGGGGTGGTGGCCGGCGTCGCGCTCGTGCTCACACCAGGTCACCGTCCCCGACCGGTCCGGCGATATCGGGGTAGACCACGGTCCCCACCCCGTCGTCGGTGACGATCTCCAGGAGCATGGAGTGGGGCTGGCGCCCGTCCACGACGTGTGCCTGGCCCACTCCCCCGCGCACCGCCCGCGCGCAGGCCTCCATCTTGGGGACCATCCCGGAGCCCAGGTCGGGCAGGAGCCGCTCCAGGGCGCTGACGCTAATGCGGGAGACCAGGCTGGAGCGGTCGGGCCAGTCGGAGTACAGGCCCTCGACGTCGGTGAGCACCATGAGCTTCTGGGCCCGCAGGGCCACCGCCAGGGCGGCGGCCGCGGTGTCCGCGTTGACGTTGAGCACGGTGGTGGAGTCGGCGACCAGGGGGGCCACGGAGGAGATGACCGGGATACGCCCCTGGGCCAGCAGGTCCAGGACCGGGCGGGGGCTGACCTCGACGACGTCGCCGACCAGGCCCACGTCCACCGCCTCCCCGTCCACCGTGGCCAGGCGCTGACGGGCCCGCAGCAGGCCGCCGTCCTCGCCGCTGATACCCACCGCGGCCGAGCCCACCCGGTTGAGCAGGGAGACTAGCTCGCGCTGGACGCCGCCGGTGAGGACCATGCGCACCACGTCCATGACCTCGGGGGTGGTCACCCGCAGCCCGCCACGGAACTCGGAGTCAATGCCCAGCCGGGAGAGCATGGCGCTGATCTGGGGGCCGCCGCCGTGAACCACCACGGGACGCAGGCCCACCTGGTGCAGGAAGAGGACGTCGTCGGCGAAGGCCCGCTTGAGGTCCTCGTCCACCATGGCGTTGCCGCCGTACTTGATGACGACGGTGGCGCCCCGGTAGGCGCGCAGCCAGGGCATGGCCTCCAGGAGCACGGAGGCCTTCTGGGTAGGGGTCAGGGAGTCGGTCAGGTGGGTGGTGCTCATGTGGTGTAGTCCGCGTTAATGGTGACGTAGCCGTGGGTGAGGTCGTTGGTCCAGACGGTGGCCGTCGCGTCGCCCGCGTTGAGGCTGATGTCGATGCGGGTCTCCCGGGGGCTCATGTCCACCTCGGAGCGGTCGCTCCCCAGGGCCCCGTGGGCGAAGATCGTCACCCCGTTCATGGCCACGTCCACCTGCCCGGGGTCAAAGGGGCAGACCTCCTCCGGGACGGTGCCGAGCTGGGCCAGGACCCGGCCCCAGTTGGGATCCTGCCCGGCGACGGCGCACTTGAGGAGGTTGGAGGAGGACACCGTGCGGGCGGCGGCCAGTGCGGCGGCCTCGCTGACGGCGCCGGTCACGGTGACGGCGATGTCGTGGGTGGCGCCCTCGGCGTCGGCCACCAGGCGGCGGCCCAGGCGGCCCAGGACCTCGGTGACGGCCTCCTGGAGCTCCCCGGGGTCGGGGGACACGCCCGAGGCGCCGGAGGCCAGCAGGAGGACGGAGTCGTTGGTGGACATGCAGCCGTCGGAGTTAATGCGGTTGACGGTGCGCCCTGCCGCCGACGCCAGCACCCCGGCCGCCACCTCCGGCGTCACGACGGCGTCGGTGGTGAGCACCCCCAGGACGGTGGCCATGCCGGGGGCGAGCATGCCCACGCCCTTGATCATGCCCCCCACGGACCAGCTCCCCTGGGAGCCGGAGACGGTCAGGGCGTCCTCCTTGGGGACCGTGTCCGTGGTCATAATGGCCAGGGCGGCCCAGTGGGCGGCCTGGGTGGTGGCGGCGAGCTCGCTGGCGGCGACCTCCGTGCCCGCCAGGAGCGCGGGCATGGCGATGGGCTCGCCGATGACGCCGGTGGAGCACACCAGCACGTCCTGGGCGCGGCACCCCAGCAGGCCGGCGACCTTCTCGGCGGTGGCCACGGTGTCGGCGTAGCCGGCGGCGCCGGTGCAGGCGTTGGCGGAGCCGGAGTTCAGGACGACGGCGCGGGCGGCGCCGTCGGCGACCGCCTGGCGGGACCAGACCACCGGGGCGGCCACCACCCGGTTGGTGGTGAAGACGCCTGCGGCCACGTCCAGGGGGCCGTCGTTGACGACCAGGGCCAGGTCCGGCTTGCCCGAGCGCTTGAGCCCGGCGACGACTCCAGCGGCCCGGAATCCTATGGCGGTGGTCACGCTCATGGGGCGACTCCTTCGGTGATGACGCCGGTGTCCTCGGGCAGGCCGAGGGCGAGGTTGAGGCACTGGAGGGCGGCGGAGGCGGTCCCCTTGCCCAGGTTGTCAATGGCGCACAGCATAGTGGCGACCCCGGCGCGGGCGTCGTAGGTGACCTGGACGGTCGCCAGGCCCGAGCCCAGGACCTCCCCGGTGGTGGGCCAGGTGCCCGGCTCCAGGAGGTTGACCAGGGCCTCGCCGCGGGTCGGGGCTGGCTCGCCGTCGGCAGGGGCGCCGGGGCCGCTGGCCGGGGCGGGCTCGCCGCTGGCCGGGACGCCGGGGCCGCTGGCCGGGGCGCCCTCTGCGCCCTGCGTACCGTCGGCCGTGCCGGCGGGGCCGTAGGCGGCCTCCCAGGGGGCGCGCAGAAGGGCCTGGGGGTCGGGGGCGCCGGCGACGGCCTCGGACACCGGGGCGGTGACGGTGGCCAGGATGCCGCGGCTCATGGGGACCAGGACGGGGGTCAGGGACAGGCGCACCGACCCGGCGGGGGCGCCGGCGACCTCCAGGTTCTGGACGACCTCGGGGATGTGACGGTGGGTGCCGCCGACGGCGTAGGGCTGGGCGCCTCCCAGGGCGGCCGAGGCCGTCAGGTGGGGTTTGAGCGCCCTGCCGGCCCCGGAGTAGCCCACGGCCAGGACCGCGGTCAGGGCGCCGGGGTCCAGCAGGCCCGCGGCGACGCCCGGCTGGACGGCCAGGGTCACGGCGGTGACGTTGCACCCGGGCACGGCGACGTGCCGGGTGCTGGCCAGGGCGCGGCGCTGGGCGGTGGCGGTGGTCTCCCCGGCGTGCAGGAGCTCGGGCATGCCGTAGGTCCAGGGCGGGCAGAAGCCGGGACCGTAGTAGTCCTCCCAGGCCCTGGCGCTACTCAGGCGGTGGTCGGCCCCGCAGTCCAGGAGCAGGGGGGTGTGACCGGCGGCGGCCCCCGCCTCCTCCAGGGCGGCGGTGACGGCCCCGGAGGCCCCGTGCGGCAGGGCCAGTACGACGACGTCGTGGTCCAGCAGGTGGGCGACGTCGGTGGGCTCCACCCGGCGTCGGGCCAGGGCGGCCAGGTGGGGGTGGTGCTCACCGAGACGGGTGCCGGCGCTGGAGGAGGCGGTGAGCGCACCGATCTCCAGGTAGGGGTGCGAGGCCAGGAGACGCAGGACCTCTCCCCCGGCGTAACCGGTCGCTCCGGCGACCGCTGCTGTCCAGCTCATACGTGAAACATACAGTTTTCTGTATAGACATGCAATTGCCGAGGCGCCTCCCTGCCGTCACCTTGCTCACAGCCAGGTACCGCGAGAACGGTACTTGTTCGTACTGAGAACGGGGCGCTCACGGCGTTCCCGCAGGAGCACCGGCGCTCCGCGTGCGGGGCCCGCTGGGTCAGCCTTGGCGACCGCTGTGCCGTCCGGGACCGGCGCTCCGTGAGGGGCCCGCTCCCGCCCCGTCCCCGTGCGGGAGCGGGTGGCTCAGGCGTTGGCGGTGAGGGTGGTGGCAATGGCGTCCGCCCAGGCGCGCACGGTGTCCCAGTCGCGGTAGTCGCCCTCGGAGGCCCCGCCCAGGCGGGCCACGGCGCGCTCACGCAGGCTCAGGTCGGCGGGGGCGAAGCGCCCGGGGAAGGTGACGTGGTCCTCAGGCTCCAGCGCCAGCAGGACGGGGCCAATGCGCGTGGGGTCGGCCACCTTGCCCTTGGGCAGGCCGGAGAGGCCCACGGAGAAGGCCCACACGGGCCTGGCCGCCAGGGTGTCGCGGAAGCGCTTGGCGAAGTCGACGGCCTGGGGGGTCCACTGGGTCATGTAGACGGCGCTGCCCAGGATGAAGGCGTCGTACCCGTCCACGCTGACGACGTCCTCGGGACGCATGACCTCCACCTCGATCCTGGCGGCACGCAGCCGCTCGGCGATGACGGCCGCGACCTCGTCGGTCGAGCCGTGGCGGGAGGAGGACGTGAGCAGAATCTTCATGACGACCAGTATCGCTGAAGGCCGGGGCCGTGTCCGGGACCCGCCGTCTGTTCACGTCCCGGTAACGCACCTGCCGTCATGACGTGTATCACGCCATGGCGGCACGTCCGCCGGCCGGGCCCGGGCACCCCGGCTGGCCGCGGGCCGGGGGTACGCACACGCAGCTGCCTTCCCGGGCGCCCCGGCCCGGCCGGCTCGGTCAGGGTGCGGGTCAGGAGGTCGGCACCCGGGCACCCGGCTCGGCGGCCAGCCGTTCAGCTGCGCAGCTCGGCGCCCAGGAGCCTGCCCGCACGCTTGACCACGCGCTTGCGTACGGCGGCGGTCTCGCCGGCGGTCAGGGTGCGGTCCGCGGCGCGCAGCACCAGGGACAGAGCCAGGGACTTACGTCCCTGACCGACCTGCGGGCCCCGGAAGACGTCGAAGAGGCGCACCTCCTCGGCCAGGTCCCCGGCGGCCTGCCGGACCACGGACTCCACCTGGGCGGCCGGGACGGACTCGTCCACCACCAGGGCGATGTCCTCCTTGGCGGCGGGGAAGGTCGAGACGGGCCTGACCTGGAGGGGTCCCGCTGCCGCGGAGGCGTCCAGGAGGACGTCCAGGTCCAGCTCGACGGCGCAGGCGCGCGGTGGCAGGCCCAGGGTACGCGCGACGCGCGGGTGGAGCTCCCCGGCGTGGCCGACCAGCTCCCCGGGGACCAGGTCCCTGCCCCGGCGCACCGGTGCCAGGCGGATCTCCGCGGTGCGCCCGGGGTGCCAGGGGGCGTAGGGCCGCTCAGGGGCGCGGACGGACACCTCCACGCCCAGAGTCGCGGCGACGGTGCGGGCCACCTCGACGGCGTCGGCCCAGTCCCAGGGGCGGTCAGGCCCCGGCACCCCGCCCCTGACGCGCGCCCCGGTCAGGACCACGCCGACGTGCACGGGCTGGGAGGGGATCCCCGCCTCCAGGGCGGCGACCTCCTCGGCGGTGGGGCGCCGGTCCACCCCGGGGATGGCGGCGGGCACGGTACCAGCCGGGTGGGTGACGGAGCCCACCTCGTAGACGGCCACGTCGCCCAGGCCCCGGGAGATATTGCGCCCGGCGACCTCCACCAGGGAGTCCAGGACGGACGTGCGCAGGGCGGGGGCGTCCTCGGCCAGGGGGTTGGCCAGGCGGACGGTGGCACGGCGCGGGTCGTCGTCCGGGATCCCCAGGCGGTCGTGCACGTCCCCGATGAACGGGTAGGACAGCACCTGGGTGATCCCGGCGTCAGCCAGGGCCCGTACCACGTCGCGCCGGGCCCGCTGACGCGGGGTCAGGCCGGTGCCAGCGGGTGCCGCGGGCACGATGACGGGGATGGAGTCGTAGCCGTCAAGGCGGGCGACCTCCTCGGCCAGGTGGGCGGGGCCCACCAGGTCGGGGCGCCAGGTGGGCGGGGTCACCGACAGCATCCCGGTGCCGTCCTCGGCCCGCGCGGGCGCCACGACGCAGCCGATCATGGTCAGCAGCTCGGTGACGCGCGCCGGGTCGTAGTCCACGCCGGCCAGGCGGGCGGCGAAGTCGGGGCGCACCACCAGGGGCGCGGGGGCCGAGGTGCGGTCCACGTCGGAGGCCACCGGGTCGGCGACCCCCCCGCCGTACTCCACGAGCAGGTCCACAGCCCGCTGGGCGGCCACGGGGGCCAGGGCGGTGTCCACCCCGCGCTCAAAGCGCTTGGAGGACTCGGTGGGCAGGCGGTGGCGGCGCGCGGAGCGGGCCACGCTCACCGGGTCGAAGTGGGCGGCCTCAATGACGACGTCGGTGGTGGCGGCGTCGATCTCGGCGTCGGCGCCCCCGAACACCCCGGCCAGCACCAGGGGGCGGGAGCCGGGCCCGTCCGGGGAGTCGGCGACGACCAGGTCCTCAGGATCCAGGGTGCGGGTGACCCCGTCCAGGAAGGTCAGGGACTCCCCCGCCCCGGCGCGGCGCACCACGACGGGGGCGGTGAGCTTGCCGGCGTCGAAGGCGTGCAGGGGCTGGCCCAGGTCCAGCATGACGTAGTTGGTGACGTCCACGATCAGGCTAATGGGACGCATCCCGGCGGCGGTCAGGCGCTCACGCATCCAGGCCGGGGAGGGGGCGGCGGGGTCGATACCGCGCACCACGCGGGCCACGTAGCGGTCGGCGCCCGCCCGGCCGCGCACGGGCCTGGGGTCAGGGTCGATACGCACCGGGAAGGCCCCGTCGGCGGGGTGGGAGACCCCGTCCGTGGACCCGGTGGACGGGGCCAGGCCGCCCGGGAACAGGTCCGGGTTCGTGGCGTCGGCGGGGTCGGTGAAGCGGGCCCCGGTGGCGTGGGAGTACTCGCGGGCCATGCCCCGCATGGAGAAGCAGTAGCCGCGGTCCGGGGTGACGTTGATCTCCAGGACCTCCTCCCCCAGTCCCAGCAGGGGGACGGCGTCGGTGCCCGGCGCGGGGGGCTCCTCACCGGTGCGGCCGTGCTCGGCCAGCCACCGCCCCAGGACGATAATGCCGGAGTGGTCCTCGCCGATACCCAGCTCCCGGGCCGAGCAGATCATGCCGTCGGAGACGTGCCCGTAGGTCCTGCGGGCGGCGATACGGAAGTCGCCGGGCAGGACGGCGCCGGGCAGGGACACCACCACGAGGTCGCCGACGTCGAAGTTGTGGGCGCCGCACACGATCCCGCGGCTGGGCAGCTCGGAGGGCTCCTTGCCGGTGCCGGGGGCGTCGTTGTGCGCAGGCCCCACGTCCACCCGGCAGTAGTTAATGGTCTTGCCGTTGGACTGCTTCCTGGCCTCGCGGGTCAGTACCCTGCCCACCACCAGGGGGCCGGTGACGGCGGGGGGGAGAACGCGCTCCTCCTCCAGGCCCACCCGCACCAGGTCGGCGGCGAGCTGGGCGGCGCTCAGGCCCGCGGGGACGTCAACGTGCTCGCGCAGCCACTCGAGGGGGACGTATGGCATGTCAGTGACCCTTTCCGGTGGTGCCGAACTGCTGGGAGAAGCGGATGTCGCCCTCGACGATGTCGTGCATGTCGGCGATGCCGTGGCGCAGCATGAGGGTGCGCTCCAGGCCCATGCCGAAGGCGAAGCCGGTGTAGACCTCGGGGTCGATGCCGCAGGCGGTGAGCACGTCGGGGTTGACCATGCCGCAGCCGCCCCACTCGATCCACCCGGCCCCGCCCTTCTTGGCCGGGAACCACAGGTCCATCTCGGCGCTGGGCTCGGTGAAGGGGAAGAAGGAGGGGCGCAGGCGGGTGCGGGCCTCGGGCCCGAACATGGCCCTGGCGAAGTGGTCGAGGGTGCCCTTGAGGTGGGCCATGGTCAGGCCCCTGTCCACGGCCAGGCCCTCGACCTGGTGGAAGACGGGGGTGTGGGTGGCGTCGAGCTCGTCGGAGCGGAAGACCTTGCCGGGGCAGGCCACGTAGATAGGGGGCCGGTGGTCCAGCATGACGCGGGCCTGCACCGGGGAGGTGTGGGTGCGCAGCACCAGGTTGGGGTCCTGGTCGTCGGCCGCGCCGACGGAGTCGCCCCGGACGTAGAAGGTGTCCTGCATCTGGCGGGCGGGGTGGTCGGCGTCGAAGTTGAGGGCGTCGAAGTCGAACCACTCGTGCTCCACCTCCGGGCCCTCGGCGATGGACCAACCCATGGCGGTGAACAGGTCACAGACCTCGTCAATGAGGACGTCCAGGGGGTGGCGGGCGCCGGCGGCCGCGCGCGCGGTGGGGACGGTGACGTCCACGGCCTCGGTGGCGAGCATCTCCTCCTCGGCAGCGGCCTCCAGCGCCTCCTGCCGGGAGGCCAGGGCGGCCTGGAGGCGTGCGCGGGCGGCGCCCAGGAGCCTGCCGGCCACCGGCTTGTCCGCCCTGTCCAGGGCGCCGATACCCCGGTTGGCCAGGACCAGGGGCGAGGCGTCGCCGGTGTGGGCCAGACGGGCCTCCTTGAGGGCCGCCAGGGAGTCGGCTGCCGCGAAGGCGGCCAGGGCCTCCTGGACGGCGGCGTTGACGCCCGCCTCGTCCAGGGGCGAGAGCGCGCCGGGTGCATGAGTCATGAGTGTGCCTTCCCACCGGGTCTGGGTGTCTCGTGCCGGGTCCCAGAGTAGTCGGCCCCACCGGTACGTTCGACTCCAGACGCCCTCGCCCTCCCGCCACCGCTTGACGGTGACGTTGCGTCACCTGGTGGGATGGGGCCATGCGCGTCACCAAGATCGCCGACCTGGCCGGGACCACGCCCCGGGCGGTCAGGCACTACCACCGCCTGGGCCTGCTGGAGGTACCGCCCACCGTGCGCGGCAGGCGCGAGTACGGCGTCGGGCACCTGGCGCGCCTGCTGCGTATCCGGTGGCTGGCCGACAGCGGCCTGTCGCTGCGCCAGGTCGCCGAGGTCCTGGCCCCCGACCCCGCCACCTGCCCGGAGCGGCCCGGCACCGGGTCGCACCGTCAGGTGGTGCTGAGCGACCTGCGGGCCGTGAGGGACACCATCTCGGCCCAGCGCCGCCTGCTGGCCGAGCAGGCGCAGCGGATCGACGCCCTCATCGCCCGCGTGGAGGCCGGCCAGGCCCTGGCCCCCGTCCCGAGCGCCCTGACCCGTTTCTACGACGCGCTCGAGGCGCGGGTCCGGGCCCTGGGCGGGGACGTGCGCAGCGTGCACGCGGAGCGCCAGATGGTCCTGGTCCTGGGGTCGCTCGGCATGGTCCCCGACAGCGTCGTCCCCTTTATCGAGGCCCTTGACGACGCCGAGCTCGACACGTGCGCCCAGCAGATCACCACCTTCGCCCGCCTGGCCCAGATGCCCGGCGGCCAGGGCGTCGCCACCGCCCGCGACCTGGCCGCCCGCAGCATGGACCTGATCAGCCGCCACAAGCACCTCACCCTGGCCGTCCTGGGCGACCTGCCGGACGGGGTGATGGGACACGCCATGTGGCACCTGGTCCAGGTCCTGTCCGACGCCGGCTACCCCTGCCCCGCCCAGCACGCCTTCGCCAGCCGTCTCCTGGAGCTCCTGCTCGCCGACCCCGACTTCGCCGCCACCATCCGCCGCTCAGCAGGAAAGGACCCTGTTCTGTGACCAGAACCACTGGAGAGAGGACCCTATGACCGACCACGAGAACCAGGCACCTGTGCGCGTCCGGGGCCTGGTCAAGCGCTTTGGGCGCGTGACCGCGCTGGACGGCCTGGACCTGGAGGTGTCAGCCGGATCCGTCCACGGCTTCCTGGGCCCCAACGGGGCCGGCAAGTCCACCACCATCCGCGTGCTGCTGGGCCTGTACCGGCCCGACGCCGGAAGCGTGCGCGTCCTGGGCCGCGACCCGGGCCACCAGGCCTCGGCTATCAACCGGGAGGTGTCCTACGTGCCCGGGGACGTCGTCCTGTGGCCGAACCTGACCGGCGGGCAGGTCCTGGACGCCCTGGCCGGCCTGCGCGGCTCACGCGACCGGGCCCGGGAGGAGGAGCTCACGGAGCGGTTCGAGCTGGACCCGAGCAAGAAGGTGCGCACCTACTCCAAGGGGAACCGGCAGAAGGTGGCGCTCATCGCCGCCCTGGCCGCCCCCACCCGGCTGCTCGTCCTCGACGAGCCCACATCCGGCCTGGACCCGCTCATGGAGCGCGTGTTCACCCAGGAGGTCGCCCGGGCCGCGAGCGCGGGGCGCACCGTCCTGCTCTCCAGCCACGTCCTGGCCGAGGTGCAGAGCCTGTGCTCGGCGGTGACCATTGTCAAGGACGGGCGCGTGGTGGAGGACGGGGACCTGGGTACCCTGCGGCGCCTGTCACGGACCCGTGTCGAGGTCCGTGACACCCCCGGGCGCCTCGACGCCGTGGCGGCGGCGCTCACCGCCCTCGGGACCGCCCCGGAGCGTGACGGAGACCACCTGGTCGTCCAGGTCCCGGCCGGGCGCGTGCCCGAGGTGCTGGAGGTGGTGGCCAGGCACCGGGCCACCGACGTGACCTGCCAGGCCGCCAGCCTGGAGGACCTGTTCCTGCGCCACTACGAGGACGTCCTGTGAGCGCGGCGGGAGGCCGTGCCCCTGCCGGCTCCGACGCGCTCGCGGGGCTGGGGCCGGCACTGCGCCTGCTCACCTACAGGTGCCGGGTCCGGGTACTCGCCTGGGTCCTGCCGCTGTGGGGGCTGGCCGCCATGGTCCCGAGCTACCAGAGCGCCTACCCGACCCTGGAGCTGCGCGCCGGGCTCATTGAGGGCATGCGCGCCTCAGCCGGTACCAGGCTGCTCTACGGGGTCCTCCCCTACCCGGGCACCATCGGCCAGCTCGCCCAGTGGGAGGTGGGCAGCTACCTGCTCACGTGCGTCAGCCTCATGGCGGTGCTGCTGACGTGCCGGCTGCTGCGCGCCGACGAGGACGAGGGCCTGGTGGAGGTGGTACGTGGCGCCGGGGCCGGGCGCTGGGTGCCCCTGGCCGCCCCGGTCCTGCTCGTGGCCGGGGCGGTGGGCCTGCTCGCGGCGGGCGTGGGCGGGATTCTCCACGTCATGACGCTGGACGTGGCCGAGCTGACCGTCGTCGGGGCGTGGGCCGTGGCGGGCACGGTCGCGGTGGTCGGCTGGGCCGCTCTCGCCCTGGCCGTGGTGGTGTGCCAGCTGGCCCGCAGCGGGCCCGGGGCGCGGGGCCTGTCCCTGGCCTGTCTCGGGGTGGCCTTCGGGCTGCGGGTGGCGGCCGACGAGGCCGGCTCCTCACGGCTCTCAGGGTGGCTGAGGTGGGTCAGCCCCCTGGGTTGGCGCGACCTGGTGCGGCCCTACACCGAGGACCGCGCGTGGCCGCTGCTGGCGTGCACCTGCCTGTGCCTGGCCCTCCTGGCCGGCGGGGCGCTGCTGTACCGGCGTCGGGAGTACCTGGGCGGGTACCTGCCGGACCGCGCGTCGAGCCGACGCCGGTGGCGGGTGCGGGGGCACGCTGACCTCCTGGGACGTCTGGCGGTGCGCTCCGCTGGCTCCTGGGCGGTGGCGGCCGTGGCCGTGTCCGTCCTGTTCGGGGCGATGTCGGGCACGGTGACCACCCTGCTGGAACCGGGCTCGCCCACACAGGCCTACGTCGCCCTCATGGCCGAGGGCAGCCCGGTGGCGCAGTTCCTGTCCCTGCTGACGGTCCTCACCGTGCTCCTGGTGGTCGTGGCGGCGGTGGGCCGGGCGAGCGGGCTGGCCGCCTACGAGCGGGCGGGGCTGGTCGAGGTCGAGGCGGCTGCCGGGGTGGGGCGCACGTGCCTGTTCCTGACCCGGACGGGTGCCGCCGCCCTCGAGGGCGCCGGGCTGCTGGTGCTCTCCGGCGGGGTGCTCGCGGCGGCGGTGGCCACCCAGGTCACCGTGGACCACGCGGTGGGTCGGGCCCTGGTCTTCACCCTCAGCCAGCTGCCGGGGCTGCTCGCGGCGGTCGGCCTGGCCCTGGCGCTGGTGGGGCTGGCGCCCCGGTACGTCAGCCTGGCCTGGGCGGTGGTGGCCTGGAGCGTCTTCGCCCAGTTCTTCGGGGGCCTGGTCAGGCTGCCCCGCTGGGCGCGGGACCTGAGCGTGCTCGGCCACCACCTGGACGTCGTCGGCCCGGTGGACTGGTGGCCCCTGGTGGTGCAGGCGGTGGTGGGGGCCGCTGGGATCCTGGTGGGCCTGGCAGCCTGGCGGCGCCGGGACCTGGGGGCCTGAGCCGCACGGGCCGCCCGGTACCTGCCAGCTGCCGCCGGGGCGTCCAGACACCTACCGGGCGACCCTGTGCCCAATGCCCGAGGTGCCCCCGCTACCGGGGCGACTACGTCGACCCGCTGGCGGGCGGTACGGCCGCTGACCGTCTGCCGCCGGGACCCGGGCCCTGGCGGCGGGCGGTCAGGGGCGGTCAGGTGAGTGCCGGGATGAGCAGGAGGAGCGTGGAGGCCGCGTAGAGGCAGGCGTACACCGCGTGCAGGGGGAGGTTGAGGCGCGCATAGCGGGCGAGCTCCGTGTCGGTGAGGTGCTGGCCGCTCACCAGGCGCTCCTCGGGGCGGGTGAAGCCCGTGAGCCCGTGCACGAGGAGGAGGAACGGCAGGCAGCAGGCGGCTGGCAGAAGGTGGAGGACCCCGGTTCCCCGGCCCGCGACCAGCGTCACGAGGGCGACGAGGAGCTGCAGGAGCATTGTTAAGCCGTAGACCGACTTCAGGTGGATGCGACGCCGGAACTCGGGGTAGGTGCGCTGGAGCTCCTCTGCCCGCCCGGTGCGCACCATGAAGGTGAAGTAGCCGCCGATCGTGAGGCAGTACATGGTGAGGAAGCCGGCGACCATGCCCGTGGCGAGCACGTCGCAGACGAGGAGGGTGGTAGACAGTGGCACCTGCGGTTCCTCTCATAGGTCTCTACGGGGCCGTGCGGGCCCAAGACCAGCACGCCTCGACTAAGGGCATCCTAATGCAGTGCCGCCGGGGCGTCCTTGGCCGTACTCGCGCGCCCGGGCCCCACGACGACCCGGGGACAGACGAGGGCCCCGGTACCCGGGCAAAGGCCAGGAGCAGCAGCACCCCGCCACCGGCAGGACCGGTGGGAGGCCGTGCAAGGCGGTGCCCGCCGCCAACGGCCAGCAGGCGAACCCCACGGCTCCCGGGTCCGTGCCCGCGGTTAGCGGCACTGGCACAGGGCCGTGGCGGCGGCGCCAAGGGCTTGCCCCTCAGCGCTGGGCGCGGGCGGAGGCGTAGAGGCAGACCGCCGCGGCGCTGGCCACGTTGAGGGACTCCGCGTGGCCGAACACGGGGACGCGGACCACGGCGTCGGCCTCCTGGAGGACCCGGGGGCCCAGGCCGTGGGCCTCGTTGCCCAGCAGCCAGGCGGTGGGCGCGGTGAGCACGTCGTCGGCCGTGAAGAGGTCCGTGTCCCCCCTGGCGTCCGCCGCGAGCAGGCCCAGCCCTGCCTGCCGCAGGGCGGTGAGCCCCTCCTCCAGCTCCACGCCGGTGACCACGGGCAGGTGGAACAGGGAGCCCGCGGTGGCGCGCACCACCTTGGGCGCCGTCACCTCGACGCTGCCCCGCAGGAGGACGACGGCGTCGGCCCCGGCGGCGTCGGCCGTGCGGATCATGGTGCCCGCGTTACCGGGGTCCTGGACCGCCGTGAGCACGACGACGAGCCGGGCGCCCCGCAGGACAGGCGCCAGCGCCTGGTCCCCCGGGGTAGCCACGACCGCCAGGACGCCCTGGGCGTCGGGGCTCATGGCCCTCATGACCTCGTCGGTCACCAGGTGGCGGTACAGGCCGGCGGCCTCGGCCTCCTGCCAGATCCCCGCGTGCCGCCGGGCGGCCTCGGGGGTGGCGTAGACGTCGTGGACGGCGCCGGGGGCGTGGCGCACGGCCTCGCGCACGCCCTGGGGCCCCTCGACCAGGAAGCGCCCGAACCGGTTGCGTGCCTGGCGCCGGATCAGGCCGGCCACACGCCGCACCCGCTCGGAGCCGACGTTGGACAGGATGGAGGAGGCGTTGCTCATGGCCCCAGACTACGGCCACCGCCCCGCAGGACCCGCGACGGCGGGGCCTGCGGGAGCCGCCCCTCAACGGGTCCGGACCTCCAGCCAGCGGGCCAGGGCCCCCAGGGCCCAGTTCACCAGCAGGTAGAGGAGCGCGATGACAATGTAGGTCTGGATGAAGACGTTCAGGTTGTACCTGGACTGCGCGAAGGTCTCGATCACCCTTCCGGCGTACGTCAGGTCATTGTAGGCCACCACGTAGCCCAGGGAGGTGTCCTTGAGGATCGTGACCAGCTGGGTAATGAGCGTGGGGAGCATGAGCCGCAGCGCCTGGGGGGCCAGGACCAGGCGCATGGTCTGCCCCGCAGACAGGCCCAGGGCCTGGGCGGCCTCCCTCTGCCCGGCGGGCAGGGAGAGCACCCCGGAGCGGAAGACCTCCGCCGTCGTGGCCGAGGAGCACATGACAATGGGAATGACCAGCATCCACAGCGCCGAGAGCGTCACCCCCGTCAGCGGCCGGAAGGCCAGCAGGAAGAAGTAGACCAGCAGGAGCATGGGCACGGCACGCATGGCGTCGATCCAGGTGCCCACCACCGCGCGCACCACCCGGCTGGCGGACAGGCGCGCCACCCCCAGCAGCACGCCCAGGGGGAAGGACAGCACCGCGGCGATGAGGGCCGCCAGGAGCGTGTCCCTCAGGGCCTTGCCCAGGACGGTGACCGTGGAGGCGCCCAGGAAGTAGCGCCACCGGGGGTAGTCCAGGACCCCGACCTGCCTGGCCTTGAGCAGCAGGAGGGCCACCAGGGCGGCAATGACGAGGATCGCGACCGTGGACAGCACGTCCAGACGCCGCCTGCCCACCGGGCCGGGGACGTCAAAGAGGAGGTCGGCGTCGGTGGCCTTACGCCCCCTGCGGGCGGGGCGGGGCACCGGGCGGGTGGTCAGCAGCTCGGTGCTCATCGGGCCGCCCCCTGCGAGCGGGTCAGGCGGCGCTCCAGGAGGCCGCCCGCGCGGGTGGCCAGGTAGGCGATAGCCAGGTAGACCAGTCCCGACAGGAGGAACATGAGGACGGCCTCACCGCTCTTGTTGTTCAGCGCCCGGGTGACGTTGGTCAGCTCCGGCACCCCTATGGCAGCGGCCAGGGAGGAGCCGATGAGGCAGGCGATGAGGATATTGACCAGCGGCTGGATCGCCTGCGCCAGGGCCTGGGGCAGCACCACGGCGCGGACAATGAGCCCGAACGGCATCCCCAGGGCCCGGGCCGCCTCGACCTGGCCCTTGGAGACGGTGTTGATACCGCTGCGCACCGCCTCGCACACGTAGCCCGAGCCGGAGAACACCACGGCCACCACCGCCGCCCAGAGCAGGGTGATGTGGACGCCCAGGCGGGGGATCCCCAGCCCCAGGAGGATCATGGAGCACAGGACCGGCACGTTGGTGGCCACGGTGACCCAGGTGGCGGCCAGGAGACGCAGGGGCGGCAGGGGGCCCACGCGGCACACCGCCAGCAGGGAGCCCAGGACGAGCGCGCCGGCGTAGGCGGTCACGGAGATGACGAGGGTGGTGAGCAGGCCCGATGCGATCATCGACCAGTTGTGCACAATGGTGGTCACTGCGCTCCTCCTGACGGTGGTGTTTGTGTGGTGGGGCTGGTGGCGTGGCCCGGTGGCGGGCTACCGCGACGCGGGCGCCCCCACCACGTCAGCGGGGGCGCCCGGTCCTCTCAGCTCGTGGCACTCGCGGTGGCCTCGGGGCTGTCGGTGGCCTGCGGCGTCGCGGCCTGCGAGCCCGGCACGGAGCCGATCTCGGGCGGGGTGGGGGCGGTGCCGCCGGTGATCTTGCCGATGGTCGCCTCCCAGATGCGCTTCCAGGTGCCGTCGTCCTCAATGGTCCTCAGGAAGGTGTTGACGAAGCTCTGGGCGTCGGAGTCCTTGGGCAGGCCGATGCCGTAGGGGTCGGTGGTGAAGGGCTCGCCCACGATCTTGAGGTCGCTGTTGGTGGCCACGTGGGACAGGAGCAGGGCCTGGTCCACCACGTAGGCGTCCACCTGGTTGGCCTGGAGGGCGGCCACGCACTTGGAGTCGTCCTCGAACTCAATGGGCTTGGTGGTCGACCCGGCCTTGGCCAGGGCCGGCCCGGAGGAGGAGCCGGACTGGACCGCGACCTTGACGTCGGCGGTCAGGGACTCCACGCCGGTGATGGTGGAGTTGTCCGACTTGACCAGGATGGCCTGGCCGGAGGCGTAGTAGGGGCCGGCGAAGGAGATCTTCTGGGCCCGCTCGGGGGTGATGGTGTAGGTGGCGAAGACCGCGTCCACGGTCCCGTTCTGGATGAGGGTCTCACGGGTGTCGGAGGTGGCCTGGGTGATCTCGACCAGGGCCTGGGGGTCGTCACCGCCCAGGACGTAGCGGGCCAGGGCCTGGGACAGGGCGGCGTCGAAGCCGGTGACCTTCTTGGTGGCGGGGTCCTCCTGGCTGAAGACCAGGGAGGTGCGGGTCCCGCCGATCCTGAGGGTGCCGGCCTGCTTGACCGCGGAGGCCCAGGTGGAGGCGGCCACGACGTCCGCGGTGGCCACGGGCCCGGAGGTCACGGCGGTAAGGTAGTCCGCTCCGGAGCCCGAGGCGGTGGACACGGCCTTGCCGTCCGCACCGGTGTCCGCACAGGCAGCCAGGAGGGCCATGAGCCCGGCAGCACCGGCAGCGCCCAGGGCACCACGACGGGTCAGGGTCAGGGGTGTGGTGGTCATGTGTTCCTCGTTTCGTACGGCCCCGGTACGGGACTCGGGTGGGGAGATCCGCCAGCCCCGGGCACCCCGGGCCGTGGTGACGGCCCGGTGGTGGCGCGCTGCCGGTCGATGGTGGAAGGTGGCCCCTGCTGGTCCCGGTGGGGCTCAGCGGGGCAGGACCTTGGACAGGAAGTCGCGGGCGCGCGCGGTGCGCGGGGAGGTGAAGAAGGCCTCGGGGGCGCCCTGCTCGATAATCTGGCCGCCGTCCATGAAGACGACCCTGTCGGCGACCTTGCGGGCGAACCCCATCTCGTGGGTGACAATGAGCATGGTCATGCCGGTGGTGGCCAGGTCCTGGATGACGTCGAGGACCTCCCCGACGAGCTCGGGGTCCAGGGCGGAGGTGGGCTCGTCGAAGAGCATGATCTTGGGATCCATGGCCAGGGCGCGGGCAATGGCCACGCGCTGTGCCTGGCCGCCGGAGAGCTGGGCGGGGCGCTTACCCGCCTGGTCGGCCAGGCCGACCCGCTCCAGGAGCTCGTGGGCGCGCGCCTCGGCAGCGGCCCTGGGCACCTTGCGCACACGGGTGGGGGCCAGGGTGATATTGTCCAGGACGCTCCGGTGGGGGAAGAGGTTGAAGGACTGGAAGACCATGCCGACCTCGGCGCGCAGGCGGGTCAGGTCCCTGCCCTCCTCGGGGAGACGCTCACCGTCGATGGTGATCGTCCCCTCCTGGATGGTCTCCAGGCGGTTAATGGTGCGACACAGGGTGGACTTGCCCGACCCGGAGGCACCGATAATGGCGACGGCCTCACCGCGGTGGACGTCCAGGGAGACGGCGTCGAGGGCCTTGAAGTCACCGTAGTACTTGGTGACGTCGACGAGGCTGACGAGGACGTCCGGGACGACCGGGACATCCGGGTCGGGGGTAGCGGACTGCTCGGAAGCTGGGGGCTGGGTGCTCATATTGTGGACTCTCTTACGGAGAAGGGGTTGCTTGGTAGGGCTGTCTCAGCGACAGCTACAGCAACACATCCACATGCGCACGCCAGACCTCCTTAGGCAGGGAACTGTGCCGCTAGGCGGCATCCTCGGGGCACCACCGGTAGGTGGTGACGGGTAAGACGCTAACGGATCGGTCGAGGGCACGCAACAGGAGACGGGTATGCGCCCGCACACACGCCACGCTCCCGGGGCGGGCAGGCACGTGCCTAGGGCGGGCGGCGCAAGACCGATGGGCAGGCGGGCCCGCGGTGGGTAGCCACGTGCCCGCGGCGGCCCTGGCGTGCGGCGGCACGGGGCGGTCCGGGGCGGGCAGGCGCGTAAGGACGACGGCGCCGCCCGGGGTGGGCGGCGCCGTCGTGCACCAGGAACTGGCGTGCGGGCGGATCAGGCCCGGGGGGCGTTGACGTCCCGCGGCAGGGCCCTGCGCGCGGTGTCCACCAGGGCGGAGAAGGCGGCGGGCTCGTTGACGGCCAGCTCGGCCAGCATGCGGCGGTCCACCTCCACCCCGGCCAGGCCCAGGCCCTGGATGAAACGGTTGTAGGTCAGGCCCTCGGCCCGGGCGGCGGCGTTAATGCGCTGGATCCACAGGCGGCGGAAGTCGCCCTTGCGGGCGCGGCGGTCACGGAAGGCGTAGACGCCGGAGTGGGTGACCTGCTCCTTGGCCTTGCGGTAGAGACGCGAACGCTGCCCGCGGTAGCCCGAGGCCTGCTCCAGGACGGAACGGCGCTTCTTGCGGGCGTTGACAGACCGCTTGACACGTGCCATGACGAGAACTCCTTAGGACTGGGTTAGGGGCCGGCTCAGCGGCCGAGCAGCTTCTTGACCTGGCGGACGTCAGCGGGGGCGACCGGCTGGTCCCGGGAGAGCCTGCGCTTACGCCGCGAGGACTTGACCTCCAGCAGGTGGCGCTTATTGGCCTGCTCACGCATGAGCCTGCCGCTACCGGTGACGCGGAAGCGCTTCTTGGCACCGGAGTGCGTCTTCATCTTCGGCATGTGTTTTTCCTCTTCTCGGCCACCGGGTGGCCCCGGGGCTGCGGACCCCGCTGACTTTGGCCAGGGGGTGGGTGTGGTGGTCCCGTGGTGCGGGACGGCGCCTCAGCGCTGCCGGGAGGCGGCCTGGGCGCCCGCCTGCTCGGCGGCACGGGAGGCCTTGGCGGCGTGCTTCTCGGCCCGGCGGCTGGCCCGCGCCTCCTCACGGCGACGCCGCTGGTCGGACTTGACCTCGGCCTTCTTGCGCGTGGGGGCCAGGACCATGACCATATTGCGGCCGTCCTGCCGAGGGTGGGACTCGATCGTGGCCAGCTCGGCGACCTCCGAGGCGACCCGCTGAAGCAGGCGGATACCCAGCTCGGGGCGGGACTGCTCCCGGCCGCGGAAGCGCACGATGCACTTGACCTTGTCCCCGCCGGTCAGGAAACGCCTGACGTGGCCGATCTTGGTGCCGTAGTCGTGCTCGTCGATCTTGGGCCGGAACTGGATCTCCTTGAGCTGGGTGTTGGCCTGGTTGCGCCGGGCGTCACGTGCCTTCATGGCCGACTCGTACTTGAACTTGCCGTAGTCCATGAGACGCGCCACGGGGGGGCGGGCGTCAGGGGCGACCTCAACCAGGTCGAGGTCAGCCTCCTCCGCCAGACGCAGGGCATCCTCCACGCGGACGATGCCGACCTGCTCGCCGCCGGGGCCGACAAGACGCACCTCGGGGACGCGGATCCGTTCATTGATACGGGGCTCGCTGATGGCTGTTCCTCACTACTAAGTGGCTCATGACCGCTGGGACGGAGAAGGCCCCCGCTCCATGACATGCAGCGGAGGCCTCTGACGAGCACGGCAGTCGGCACGGAGCCGACGGACCACGGAGGGCCTTAAAGCCCTCGCACGAACCCGGCTCCCGTCTACAGGGAACCCAGGTGGGATCTCTCCGCTTGCGTGCCGGGACGGATCCCGGTCGATCAGGGGACAGGGTACCAGAAGGTCACGCTCCTACCTCAATCCGACGCCGACACACTTTTTCGTGACCCTCACCACTACGGCGTCTTCTGCCGGGAGGCTACTCGCCCCCGTCACGAGGCACCCACAGGCTCCACAGGACGACGGCGCCGCTGAGCACCGCCTGGATCCCCAGCAGCCCGGGGGTCACCGTCCCGCCCAGGACCAGGAGCACCACCGGCAGGCTGACCACCACGCAGGTCGCCAGGGCCCCCAGGAGCATCTGCCCCACCGCCGGCGGCAGGGAGCCGACCGGGGAGGCGACCAGCCCGACGGAGAAGTCGGGAACGGGCCGTAGCCCGCAGGCCACCGCGGCCCCGCCCCAGCCCACCCCGGCCAGGAGGGCCAAGGCCGGGCCACTCCCCCACCCGGCCAGGTCCCGGCCGGCGGTCAGGGGCAGGACGCAGGCGCCGGCCCACAGCGTCATGACGCCCGCGGGGACGAGCAGGTGCCCCGCCCGCAGCGCCCAAGGCGAGGCGGGCAGGCCGGCCTGGGCCCCGACGTCGAACCAGGCCTGCCGGGCCGGCTCGGCCACCGCCAGGACGGCGGTCAGGGCCCCCAGCAGGACCACGGCCGCCGGGAGGAGGCGGCCGACCTGGACCACCCCGGCCAGGAGGACCAGGAGGAGGCCCACGAGCAGCTGGAGGGCGCGGCGCGGCTGGCGCCAGAGCACGAGGGCGTCCACCTGGGCCACGACCGCCAGGGGGCGCAGGCGCAACGGCAGGCGACGTCCCCGGCGCAGCAGGGGCGGGCCGCCGCGGCGTCCCGGCGCCGGGAGCCTCGGCGGGGGGCTCAGGAGGCGTCCCAGGGCCCGGGTGTCCAGGGCCAGGAGGGAGACGTGCGCACCGAAGGAACGCGCCACGACCTCCAGCAGGTCACGGTCGCGCAGCACGTCCAGGCCGGCACGTGCCCTCCTCCACGCGCCCAGGACCAGGACCGCCCCCACCGTCCCGGCCACGGCCAGGCCTGAGCCGGCCGACCCGCTGCGGGGGAAGGGCGTCAGGAAGGCGGCCGCCAGGGCGGCCGTACCGGCCAGGACCAGGACCGCCGTGAGGACCACTGGCTCCCGCCTGGAGAGCTGGTCGCAGACCAGGAGCAGCACGACGCCCGCGGTCCCGACCCCCACCAGGAGCGACCACGCCGTCGCCCCCCAGGCCCCTGCCCCGGCCAGCACCCCCAGCAGCGCCCCGCAGGCGGCCCCCGACGCGAGCGCCACGGCCACCTCGGCCCGCAGCACCGGGGCCAGCAGCCCGCTGCGGTCCGCCGGCAGAGGCAGCCACCAGGCGGCCTGGTCCGGCCTCAGGAAGAGAGGGCCCAGACGCCGCAGGGGCCAGAGCGCCGGGGCCAGGGCGGCCAGGAGGACCGCCAGCACGACCCAGGCCGGGTCGGCGCCCGCCCCCGTGAGCGTGCCGTCAGCCAGGCGCACCTGCTGGCCGGGTACGAGGCGCCCCAGGTGGGGTGCCGTCAGGGCCCCACTCATGGCCACGGCGAACAAGGCGGTGTAGACGTCACCGACCAGGGCCCACAGCCCCCTGCGGTGGCGCCGGGTACGCCGGCGTGTCCAGGCGCGCACGGCCGCGCCGTCGGGCACCCGGGACCACGTACGCCTGCTGCCGGGCTCCGGGACGCTCACCGGGCGCCCTCCTCCATGGCGCGCACGCCCTCGGCCACGTCCACCTCACGGGTGTCCTGGCCCACCAGGACCGTCCGGGTGGCGGCACCACGCACCACCTCGGGGTCGTGGGAGACCATGAGCACCGCCCCGCCGCAGTCGCGCTCCTCCACCAGGTAGTCCACGAGGGTCTGGCGCGTGGGACGGTCCAGGCGATGCTCGGGCTCGTCCAGCACCAGCAGGGTGCGGGGCCGGGCCAGGACCGAGGCCAGGGCCAGGCGCCGCCTCTGCCCGCTGGAGAGCTCCTCGGGCAGGGCCCCGGCCAGGGCGCCGAGCTCCAGGTCCTCCAGCAGGTCGGCGACCGTCCCGGCGGGGTCGGGCACGCCGTGCCCGTAGCACACCAGTCCCAGGTGCTCGGCCACGGTCAGGGCCAGGAAGAAGGACTCCTGGCCCAGGTCGGCGGCCACGGCGGCACGCTGGCTGGCCCGGCGCGGGTCGGGGACGCGCCCCATGAGGCGTACCTGCCCCGACAGGGGCGGCAGCAGCCCCAGCACGGTACGCAGGAGGGTCGACTTGCCCGCCCCGTTGACCCCGACCAGGGCCAGGACCTCCCCCTCGGTGAGGCTGAAGGTGGCCGGACCGCACACCGCCACCTGCCCGTAGCCCACGCTCAGGTCCTGGACGCTGACCAGGGGACGGGACGCTTCCCGCACCCCGGCAGGGAGGTGCGGTGGGTGGGTGCTGGGGGTCATGCCGGTTATTCCAGCACAACCGGAGGAGTGATGAGAAGCAGCCGGGTGGCTGGTGCCCAAGGCGCCCGACGCCCGCCAAGGGGCACGAGGGAGGCCGTCGTGACCCGCTCCGGGGTCGGCCAGGGCCGGTCCGGCGGGGTCGACGGCGGGGCGGAGGGCGGTGTCGACGGCCGGTCCGGCGGGGCGGAGCTGGCGGGACCGGAGGGGACGGCGCTCGCGGCCGCGCTCGTAGGCGCGGCGCCGGGGACGGAGACCAGGGTGGAGGCGGGTCCGCTGGTCGCCGGCTGCCAGGTGTAGCGGCCACCAGCGCCGTCAGCACCCGCGGTGGTGCCCGGGCCCGTGGGCAGACCGGGAGCCAGGAGGGTCACGGTGACCGGGCTGCCAGCCCCGGACTTGTCCACGTAGAAGAGGAAGGAGCCGCCCCTGGTGGTCGTGGGCGAGTAGTGGCTGGTCCTGGGCGTGCCCAGGGTCCACACGGGCTCGGCGGTGGAGACGTCATAGGCGCCGAGGCCGCCCTCCCCCTGGCCGACCACCGTGCTCCCGGCCGCCCCGTGGAGGCTCTGGACGGGGAAGACGGTGTCGGGGGCCTGGGCCCGGACAGCCCCTGTGACGTAGTCGCCGTGCCGGTCCTGCCGTGTCCGCTCCCGCCACCACCACTGGGTGTCGGCGTGGCTGAGCCACGACGCCTCCTTCTGGGAGCCCAGCATGGCGGTCAAGGCGTCGTAGGAGAGGGGACGCGCAGGCGCCTCCTCCAGCATGTAGTCCACGAACGACGCCTGGACACCCAGGGCGACGGCCGTGGTGCCGCTGTAGGAGGAGACCTCGTGCCCCGCCTGGTCGTACAGGGTCACGCTGACGTCACTAAGGGACTGCCCGGCAGTCAGACTGAGCGGTCCGCGGTCTGAGGCGCCTACGTAGGCGGTGCCCTTCACGGTTATCTCACCTGACTGCGAGCCGTCGGCGATCCTGAGGACGGACCACTTACCGCCCTGGCCGCCCAGGACCTCGGCGACCAGCCAGCCCTCCCCGACCCCGCTGCGGCCGATCCCCAGGCCGTTGACCCGCCAGATCTCCCTGCCCGAGACGTCCCAGGCAGCGACACCCACCGGGGCGTAGCCGGAGCCGTCAAAGACGTTGCCGACCACCGTCCCCTGGTAGACGCCCTTGAAGTCCGCCCCGGCGGCAATGGGGGTCACGCTGCCGTCGGTCATGTCAATGAGGCCGACCCGGTCGCAGACCACGTGGTCAGCCACCGTCTGGGGCAGGCAGTGGACCTCGGGGGATCTGGGAGCCTCCAGCTCGTGGTCCTGCAGCTCCTTGCCGTGGACCCCGTCGTCGGCCGTACGGAAGCGGTGGTCCCTGAGGCTGAGGCTCCAGGCGACCGACCCGTCCGCCAGGTTCACACCGGTCAGGGTCGTGGCGTAGTAGTAGGGCTCGACGCTCATGACGGCCACGTCCCCGGCGTCACTGACCCAGATCTGGGTGCTCTGGTGCCGGTTGGTGTCAGGACTCCCCGGCATCCTGCTCTCACGCATACCGTAGGCCTCTGTGTCGTGCGGGTCCCCCGGGAGCTCCACGCTCCAGGCCCCGTAGGCACCCTGGCTGTAGCGAGGATCCAGGGAGGAGCCGCTACTGACCGTGTCCGCTCCGGTGCCAGACGACGCCGACGCCCCCTGATCGCCGTCACCGGGCGAGGAGCAGGCGGACAGGGGCATGACGGCAGCGAGCACAGCGGCCAGCAGGCCGGGGAGACGGGAACGCATCTGGGCTCCTGGGGCGGGGTAACGAAGAACCTGTGTCAGGTTAGCGCAGGGCGCCGCCCCGCCGTCTCCCGGGGACGTACTTAAGCGCCTTAGTCATCGGGGACGTACCTTAGCCATCGAGGACGTACCCTAGTCATTGGCAACGTACCTTTAGGGTACGTCGCCGCCAGCTAAGGTACGTCCCCGGTGACATGGGGGTAGGACGGGGCAGGGCATGACGGGCAGGGGCGGGGCAGGGCATGACGGGCAGGAGCCCGCACGCCTCAGGCCGGCAGGGGGACGAGCTCGACGGTGTCAATGAGCTCACCCCAGGCGGGGTTGACCAGGACCTCCTGGCAGGCCGCCAGCGTGTCAGCCACCGCGCCGCGCCCGGCGGAGGCGTCCACGCGCAGGAGGATCCGCAGCTCGGACGCCTGCCCGGGGGCGAAGGCCACCGCCGTGACCCCCTCCAGGCCGCTGAGCTGGGCGGTGAGCTCGTCCTGGATGAGGGTGCTGCGCCAGGAGGGGACCCAGTCCTCCCCGCCTGCCAGGGCCACCACCGCGGGCCGGGGAAGGCGCAGGTCCCGGGTACCGGGGTCCAGGACCCACAGCTGGTCGGTGTGCTCGTAGGCCACCACCGCGGCGCGGCGCGGCTCCACCGGCACGGGGCGCACGTCGGCGCGCCAGGCGAGCATGGCGCCCACGCTGGTGAAGACCGGCAGGGCAATGTGCCCGTCGGGCAGCTCGACGGCCAGGGTGGCGGCGTCGCGGGAGGCGTCGGCGGTGTGCACCGGGTGCGTGGGCGCCTTCCCGCCGGGCGTCGGTCCTGCCGGTCGTGTCCGGGCGGGCAGGGCGTGGGTCTCCACGGGCACGATGACCCGGCTGGCGGCCAGGGCCGACCACAGGCGCTCCAGGAGCAGGTGGCGGGGCTGGTTCCCGGCGTCCAGCGCGTCCAGGGCCCGTGCCACGGCCGGGTCGGCGGCGCCGTCGTCCCCGGAGAAGGGCGTGGGGGACGACAGCAGCCGCTGCATCTTGGCCCGGGCCGCCTGGGCGCGGGCCAGGACGTCGGCCTCGGCCAGGGGCACCTCCAGGCGCCCGCCGGCCTGACGGGCGGCCCGGGCGCCCGTGCTCCAGGCACGGGCCATGGCCGCGTCCCCCGGGGTGGGCGGGGACGCGGGTCGCGGCCCGGGCAGTGCCCGGGGCACGTCCCCGGGGGTGGGCGGGGACGCGGCAGGCTGTGGTGCCTGCGGGTCCGCGCCCTGGAGGCCGTGCCCGACGCCAGCAGGCTCCTGCCCCGGGGTGCTGGGGGCGTCCGGGGGTGGTACTGACTCGCTCACGGCGCCACGCTACCGCCTGCCACACGTCCCCTGCCGAGCAGGGCCCCGCCTCGCGCTCAATGAGGTCCCGGACGGTGGGCGCCCCACCCTCTGCCGAGCACGCACCCCGCCCGCGACCAGTCGGGGCTGACAGGACACGCGCCACGCCCCTGGCGCCGAGCCCGCGGGAACCCAGGCCGCCCGCCCGTAGACGACTACATCCCTGATGCCGAGCCCGCGGGCGGTCGTCGGCCCCTGCGACGTCGTCCGCCGCCAGGCCCCTAGACGACCCGCTCCCTGCGGGCCACGGCCAGGGCGTCGGGCAGGGTGAAGTTGCCGTTGTAGAGGGCCTTGCCCACGATGGCGCCCTCAATGCCCTGGGGGACCAGGCCCGCCAGGGCCGCGATGTCGGACAGGTGGGCGATACCGCCGGAGGCCACCACGGCGGCGTCGGTCCGGGCGGCGACCTGCTGCAGGAGCTCGGTATTGGGTCCGCTCAGGGTGCCGTCCTTGGTGACGTCGGTGACCACGTACCGGACGCAGCCGGCGGAGTTGAGCCGGTCCAGGACGTCCCACAGCTCACCACCCTGCCTGGTCCAGCCCCGGGCCGCCAGGGTGGTGCCGCGCACGTCCAGGCCCACGGCGATCCTCTCCCCGTGCTCGGCGATGACGCGCCCGGTCCACACCGGGTCCTCCAGGGCGGCGGTGCCCAGGTTGACCCGGGCCGCCCCGGCGGCCAGGGCCCGGGACAGGGAGGCGTCGTCACGAATACCCCCGGAGAGCTCGACCTTGATCCCGACCTCCCCGACGATGCGGGCCAGGAGGGCGGCGTTGGAGCCGCGCCCGAAGGCAGCGTCGAGGTCCACCAGGTGGATCCACTCCGCCCCGGCCTTTACCCAGTCTCGGGCCGCCTCCACGGGGCTGCCGTAGTCGGTCTCCGAACCGGCCTCGCCCTGGAGCAGGCGGACGGCCTTGCCGCCGGCGACGTCCACGGCGGGTAGCAGGACGAGAGGAGGGATGTGTCGTGGAACAGGGGGCTGGACGATCCAGGTGGTCATGAGGCCTCTCTCACGGTTTGTCAGGGGACGCCGTCGGCTGCTCCGAGGGCGGTGGGCAGGATCACAGGGTAGTCAGCCAGTTGCGCAGGAGCTGCGCCCCCGCGTCCCCGGACTTCTCCGGGTGGAACTGGGTGGCGCACAGGGCCCCGTTCTCGACGGCGGCGACGAAGTCCTCCCCGTGCGTGGCCCAGGTGGCCAGGGGCAGGCGCATGGGGCCAGCGTCCATGAGCCCGGCGGGGTCGGTGGTGGCGGCGTAGGAGTGGACGAAGTAGAAGCGCTCCCCCTCCACGCCCTGGAACAGGACGGTTCCCCGCGCCGGGCGCACCGGCGACCAGCCCATGTGGGGCACCACCGGGGCGTTGAGGCGACGCACGGTCCCGGGCCACTGCGCCAGGCCCCGGCGTGCGGTGCCGTGCTCCTGGCTGGACTCGAACATGACCTGCATGCCTACGCAGATGCCCAGGACCGGCCGTCCGCCGGCCAGGCGCCGCTCAATGAGACGGGGGGCGTGGACGGCGGCGAGCTGGTCCATGACCGCCCCGAAGGCGCCGACTCCCGGCACGAGGAGGCCGTCGGCGCCCTCCACGGCGGCGGGCTCAGCCGTGAGCTCCACGCTGGCACCCACCCGTTCCAGGGCGCGTACGGCCGAGCGTACGTTGCCGCTGCCATAGCTCAGGACGACGACTCTGGGCTGCCTCATAACCGTAGGGTACCGACGACGGCGGGCCGCGTCAGCCCCCGACGGGGTCACGGCGAGGCGCCGCGACCAGGAGCTGGGGGTAGGCGAGGATAATCCTGTGAGACCCCTGGTACCCGCTGCCGCACTGCCCCCGATCCCCGGTGTCCGCCTCGACGGCGTCCTGGGGCGGGGCGGCTTCGCCACCGTCTACTCGGGCACGCAGGTCTCCCTGGAGCGGCCCGTCGCCGTCAAGGTCGACTCCCGCGCCCTGGACGACCCGCGCAACCGCCGCCGGTTCCTGCGCGAGGTGCAGGCGTCCAGCCGGATCTCCGGCCACCCCCACGTGGTCTCCCTCATTGACACCGGGGTCCTGGAGGACGGACGCCCCTACCTGGTCATGGAGCGCTGTGACGGAGGCAACCTGGCCGACATGATCGACCAGGGTCCGATACCCGCCTCCGACGCCGTGGCCCTCATTGAGGCGGCGGCCTCCGCCCTGGGCGCCGCCCACGGCGCCGGGGTACTCCACCGCGACGTCAAGCCGGGCAATATCCTGCTGGACTCCTACGGCTCACCCCGGCTGTCGGACTTCGGCATCGCCGCCATCCAGCGCGAGGGCCAGGAGCCCACCGTCACCCTGGAGTGCCTCACCCCCGACTACGCGCCCCCTGAGGCCTTCGCCCTGGCCGCCCCCACCCCCGCCGGGGACGTGTGGTCCATGGGGGCGGTCCTCATGGCCCTGGTCACCGGGCACGGGCCCCGGCGGGGAGAGGGCGGCCAGATCCAGAGCCTGACCCAGATCGTCGGGCGCATTAACGAGCCCGTGGTCCTGGACAGCCCCTTCCTGCCCGCCGCCATGGTCCCCGTCCTGGCCCGGGCCATGGCCCCCGACCCGTCCGACCGCTTCGCCGACGGCCAGGAGCTGACGGCGGTGCTGACGACCCTGCGCGAGGCCCTGGGCGAGGGCCGTATGACCGTGACCGGGCCGATCACGACCCTGCGCCTGAGCCGGTCCCCTGAGGGGGCGCCCACCCCGGGGTCACCGACGTCCACACGGGCCATGGGCCCCACGCCCCCGGGTACGCCGGACGACGGGGACCGGGGGCGTGGGGCCCCGGACGGGTCCGCCTACGCCGCCTCCGAGCGGGAGGTCTCCCTGCGGCGTCGGGCGCTGGCGCTGGGCACGGTGACGGGGCTGGTCGCGGGCGCGTGCCTGGGTGTGGCGGGAGGCTGGTGGGCGTGGGGGGCGCAGACCGCGCAGGTGGCCTCCGGCACACCCTCTGTCACCGAGACGGTACCGGGCACGGCAGAGAGCCTCCCGAGCCCCTCGGAGCCTGCCGAGACCACCCCGCCCGGTGACGAGGCCACCGAGGACGTCCAGGACACCGCCAGTCCTGCTGAGGCCGACAGCACCCTGCCACCCAGCGTGAGCACGACCGGCCCCGCCGAGCCCGTACCCTCGCCCACGCCCCAGCCGCAGATCAACCCGGAGCCGCCCTACGCGGTAGGCACCTGCCTGAAGAAGCTCAGCTCGAGCTCTGACCGCTCCACCGCCAAGGCCGTCAGCTGCTCTAAGAACCACTCCTGGACCGTCTTCGCCGTCGGGACCCTGGACCCCTCCACACCCAGCTCCCTGGATGACGACATGGCCCAGGATCCCCAGGTCGCACGGATGTGCAGGATCGACTTCGCCCGTGCCCTCATCCCCGACATCAACGAGGACGCCCAGACCTACGTGCTGGGCCCCAGCGAGGCCCAGTGGGCGGCCGGCCAGCGCGGCTTCTCCTGCCTGGTGGAGGCGGGCGACTAGGGCGCAGCCCAGACCGGACGCCTCGTGGGGGCGGGCGGGCCGGGTCCCGGCACGCGCCGCCGGGCCCGGGCGTCAGCCCGGGACAGCGCCCTCAGTCCTGGGGCCCTCAGTCCTGGGACGGGCGGCGCAGGCCCCGGCTGAGCCAGCGCATGGTCCGGGGGACCCTGACCTCGGAGGACCTCATAGCGCCGGGGACGTCCTCGGCCCTGGTCACGCCCAGCAGGACGTCCTCGACCACCTGGTCCACCCCGGAGAGGATGAGCCCGGCGCTGGCCTCCTGGCCCGCCTGGCCGCCCACGTAGCCGCGCGCGGTGATGGTGCCCGACAGGCCGGACTCGACGCCCACGTCAGAGGCCAGGTCGGCGGTCAGGAGCACCGCCCCGGCCCGGGACAGGCGGGAGAGGGTCGCAGCCAGCTCCGCGGCCTCGGCGGGCTCGGTGTCCGTGCCCCCCAGGAGCTCCTCAATGTCCCACTCGGCGTGGGCGGAGACGAACTCCTTGACCGCGAACGCCCCCGAGCGGGCCGGGACCACCACGCAGTCCAGGTCGCTCATGGACACCAGGGCGGCCAGCGCCTCCGCGTTGGTCAGCGGGGTCAGGACCACGGCCACCTTGACGGCCTTGGCCTCGGGGACGCCGGCGTCCAGGGCGGCTGACAGGGCCGCCACCTGGGCGCGCTGCTCCTCGGTGAGCTCGTCCTCCTGGGGGGGCTTGTAGGTGTTGTGGGGCACGCTGTCGGGGTCCACCCGGCCGGTCAGCGGCGTCTCCCGAGGCTGCGGCCCCTCTGCGGCCAGCTCGAGCCGGTTGCCCGGGGCCGACGTCCCGGCCAGGTCCTGGCGCAGATCCGCCGGGAGGTCAAGGTCTCCCATGAGGGCGGCGAACTCGGCGTCAAGATCGCGTTCCTCTCCGGAGGGACTGGTGGGCTGGCTCATGACAGGGCTCCCTTGGTTGAGGGGATGGTGTCCACGCGGGGGTCGTCCTCCACGGCGGCCCGCAGGGCGCGGGCCAGGGACTTGAACTCGGCTTCAGCAATATGATGGGGGTCACGTCCGGAGATGACGCGCACGTGCAGGCAGATCCCGGCGTGGTAGGCGATGGCCTCCAGGACGTGGCGGACCATGGACCCGGTGAAGTGCCCGCCGATGAGGTGGTGGATAAAGGCCTCGGACTCCCCGGTGTGGACCAGGTAGGGTCGTCCCGAGATGTCCACCACGGCCTCGGCCAGGGCCTCGTCCAGGGGCACGCACGCCTGCCCGAACCGCCGGATGCCGCGCTTGTCACCCAGGGCGACGCGCAGGGCCTCGCCGATGCAGATGGCCGTGTCCTCCACGGTGTGGTGGACGTCGATGTGGGTGTCCCCGCTGGCCCGCACCCTCAGGTCGATCAGGGAGTGGCGGCCCAGGGCGGTGAGCATGTGGTCGTAGAAGGGCACCGTGGTGTCCACGTCCGTGGCGCCGGTGCCGTCCAGGTCGAGCTCGACGACGACGCTGGACTCGCTGGTGACCCGCTCAATACGGGCGGTACGGCTCATAGCTGCTCCTGGGTGGTTGCGGTGGCGTCCCGGCCGGCTCCCCGGGGCGCGCCGTCGTGGGACAGGTCGACGTCGCCGAGCACGCCGACCAGGGCGTCACGGAACAGGGCCATCTCCTCCGGGGTCCCCACGGACACCCGCAGGCAGCCCTCGGGACCGACCTCGCGCACCAGGACGCCGCGGCCCAGGAGGGCCCGGAAGACGGCGTGGCGGTCGGGCAGGTGGCCGAACAGGACGAAGTTCGCGTCGGAGTCGTAGGCGGTCAGGCCCTGGGAGCGCAGCCAGGTCACGGTGGCGTCACGCTCGTCCCGCAGGGAGGCGACCTGGGCCATGAGCTCCTCACGGTGCCCCAGGGCGGCGCACGCCGCCGCCTGGGTGAGCGCGGAGAGGTGGTAGGGCAGGCGGACCACGCGCAGGACGTCCACCACCGCCCGGCAGGCCGCCAGGTAGCCCAGGCGCAGCCCGGCCATGCCAAAGGCCTTGCTCATGGTGCGCGCCACCGCCAGGTGCGGGTAGGCGTCATCGCGCAGCAGCTCCAGGGCGCTGGGCGTACCGGGACGGCGGAACTCGGCGTAGGCCTCGTCCACCACGACCAGGGCGTCGGTCGGGCCGTCAGCGCCCACCGGGCCGCTGCCACGGGCGGCGTCCAGCACGGTGGTAAGGTCCTCCAGCCCCAGGGCGGTGCCGGTGGGGTTGTTGGGGCTGGCCAGGAGGACCACGGCCGGGCGATGGCGGGCGATGGCGGCGGTGACGACGCCCGTGTCCAGGGTGAGGTCCTCCCGGCGCGGCCCGGTGACGTAGGTGGTCAGGGCATCCCGGGCGTACTCGGGGTACATGGAGTAGGTGGGGGTGAAGGACAGGCAGGTGCGGCCCGGCCCGCCGAAGGCCTGGAGGACGTGGAGCATGACCTCGTTGGAGCCGTTGGCGGCCCAGATGCTCTCCCAGGGCAGGCGCACCGCGGACTCGGCGGCCAGGTAGTCGGCCAGGGCCGCGCGCAGGACCGGGAAGTCACGGTCCGGGTAGCGGTTGAGCCCCGTGGCGGCCTGGGCCACGGCGTCGGTGACGGACCTGACGACCGCGTCCGAGGGCGGGTAGGGGTTCTCGTTGACGTTGAGGCGTGCGGGTACGTCCAGCTCAGGGGCACCGTAGGGACTCTGCCCCACCAGGTCCGGACGTACAGGAAGACTCGCGCTCACGTACCCGAGTGTACGGGTGTATCCCGTCAACGCCCACCGCTGGGGCCAACGACCCGTTATCCTGGGAAGACCGCCACAGTCCAGGCGCACGAGCAAGGAGCGTTCCCGTGAGCCAGACAGCACTGCCAGTGCGCCCGCCCGCGGTGGCGGGCTACTTCTACCCGGCCGAGCCCGCCCGGCTGCGCGGGCAGGTGGAGGCCATGCTGGAGCAGGCACGCGCCGACCTCGCCGGCGCTGGGGACGGGCGCGGCGCTGGGGACGGGCGCGGCGGTACCGGCCCGTCCGGCCTGGCGGCCCTGATCGTGCCCCACGCCGGGTACGTCTACTCCGGGCCGACGGCGGCCCGGGCCTGGGTACTGGCCGGGTCCCTGCGCGGACGCCTTGAGCGGGTGGTCATGCTGGGCCCCACCCACCGGGTGGGCGTGCGCGCCATGGCCCTGCCCGGGTGCCGGGCCATGGACACCCCGCTGGGCGCGGTGGAGGTGGAGGTGCCCCCGCAGCTGGCGGCCCTGGAGGAGGAGGGCCTGGTGGTGACCCGTCCTGACGTCCACGCCGAGGAGCACTGCCTGGAGGTGCAGCTGCCCTTCCTGTCCACGGTCCTGCCGGGCGTCCCCGTGGTACCCCTGGCGGTGGGGCGGGTCTCCCCCGCCCAGGCGGCGCAGGCGGTCCGCCCCTTCCTGGGCGACCCGGGCAGCCTCGTGGTGGTCAGCTCCGACCTGTCCCACTACCTGCCCCTGGCCAGGGCACGCCAGGTGGACGCGGGCACGGTCGCCCAGATCCTGGCACTGGACCCCGACGTCACCCACGCGCAGGCGTGCGGGGCCACCAGCGTCAACGCCCTGCTCCTGGCCGCCCGTGAGCGCCACCTGGAGGCCGAGCTCCTGGGCACGGCGACCTCCGCGGACACCATTGGAAGCCCTGAGAGGGTGGTGGGCTACTGCGCCGTCGCCCTGCACCCCCGGGACGCCGACGCTGGTAGGTAGGCGACCGTGACACCTGTACCCGCCCCGTCGCCGCCCGCCCAGGCCGGCCTGGTCCTGCTCCCGCTGGCCCGGCAGGCCATTGCCCGCCGCCTGGGGGTCCCCTGCCCCGCCCCGTCCTCCGCCGGGGCCGACGCCGCCTGGCTCCAGGAGGAGGGCGCCAGCTTCGTCACCCTCACCCTGGACGGCGCCCTGCGCGGCTGCATTGGCTCACTGAGGGCCTACCGGGCCCTGCGTGCGGACGTGGAGGACAACGCTGTGGCGGCCGCCACCAGGGACCCCCGCTTTCCCACCCTCACCGCCGTCGAGCTGGGGGCGGTCTGCCTGGAGGTCTCGGTGCTCTCGGCCCCCGCGCCCCTGGAGGCGGGCAGCCAGGCGGAGCTGCTGGCGAGGCTGCGTCCCGGCGTGGACGGGGTGGTCCTGAGCGCCAGCGGCCACCGCGCCACCTTCCTGCCGCAGGTGTGGTCCGACCTGCCCGACCCGGCCCGTTTCCTGGAGCTCCTGCGCCGTAAGGCCGGGCTCCCACCCGGCTACTGGGGTCCGGACGTGGTGGTCGAGACCTACACGGTCACCGCCTGGAAGGAGGCCGCCCCGGGTGCTAGCACGCCGGGACCAGAGGGCCAGCCGGAGCCGGGAGGCCGACCGGGACCAGGGGGCCAGCCGGGGCCGGGGGGCCAGCCGGGCACGTCGGTGGACGGTGCCCCGTGAACCGGGTGACGCCGCCCGCCCCCGCGAGCCAGCGCGGGGAACAGCGCGGAGACCGGTACGGCCGTCCGCAGACGGACCAGCACGACCGAGGCGTGCCCGACCTGGGGCACGTGGGCGCCGTGCCGGGGCGCGCCAGCTCGGTCCCGGCCCCGGGGGCCACCCCTCCCGCCGTGCCGGGGCGCGCTACCCCGGTCCCGGCTCCGGAGGCCAGCCCGCGCTACGACCTGGGCCAGGAGCGCACCGACCCGGCCCCGGGGGCCGGCCCGGCCGTGGACGGGGACGGCGTCGACCAGGCGTACCGGGCGCGCTGGTGGCACCCGGTGCCTGACGGGCGTCTGCGCTGCGAGGTGTGCCCGAGGCGGTGCACCCTGCGCGACGGGCAGCGGGGCTTCTGCTTCGTGCGGGCCCGCCACGGGGACGCCATCGTCCTGACCACCTACGGGCGCTCCTCCGGGTTCGTCCTGGACCCGGTCGAGAAGAAGCCGCTGGCGCACGTGCTGCCCGGCTCCACGGTCCTGTCCTTCGGCACCGCGGGCTGCAACCTAGCGTGCAGGTACTGCCAGAACTGGGAGATCTCCACCTCCCGGGACGTGGACACGCTCGCCGCCAGCGCCTCCCCCGCCGCGCTGGCCCGGGCCGCCGGGCGGGAGGGCGCCGTGGGCGTGGCCTTCACCTACAACGACCCGGTGGTGTTCGCCGAGTACGCCATTGACGTCACCCGGGCCTGCCACGACGTCGGGCTCCTGGGGATCGCGGTCAGCGCCGGGTGGATCGAGCCCGCCCCCAGGCGGGAGCTCTTCGGGGCCGTGGACGCGGCCAATATCGACCTCAAGGGGTTCACCGACGACTTCTACCGGCGCGTCACCGGGGCGCGCCTGGCCGACGTCCTGGACACCCTGGTGGAGGTGCGGGCCCTGGGGACCTGGCTGGAGATCACCACCCTGCTCATCCCCGGGTACAACGACTCCGACGCCGAGATAGCCGCCGAGTGCGCCTGGGTCGCCGCCGAGCTCGGGGTCGAGGTGCCGGTGCACTTCTCCGCCTTCCACCCGGCCCACCGCATGCTGGACGTGGCCCGCACCCCGCCCTCCACCCTGGTGCGGGCCCGGGACATCGCCCACGACGCCGGGCTGGCGCACGTCTACCTGGGCAATGTGCGCCTGGCCGACGGCGCCACCACCCGCTGCGCCAGCTGCGGGGCCCTCCTGGTGGACCGGGCGGGCTACCACGTCACCACCTACCGGATCACCCCGCAGGGAACCTGTCCGCAGTGTGGTCGTACGGTTCCCGGTATCTGGGACCCGGCTGGTCCGCCGCCCGAGGTGGGCCAGTGGTGGTCGCGCCGGGTGGAGGTGGGGCGGTAGCCGCCCCTCCCCCGGGGCCTGGCGTCGCCTGTCCGTGGCGGTGCGTGCTCGGGGGAAGCCACCCGGCGGGGCCGGGCGTCACCTGTCCATGGCGGTGCGCGCTCAGGGGAAGCCACCCCCACCGGGCCACGGCTGCGGTCGGGTACGGCCGCGGGGCGCCTCACCCGGGCTGGGAGGTCAGCATAATCTCCTCGTAGTCCAGGTACTTCAGGACGTACTCCACCGACCCGGCCGAGTACAGGCCCAGCTCCCCGGCGTCCAGGAGCGCCTCGCGCTGGGCCCGGACCACGTCCAGGGCCGTGGCCCGGGCGGAGACCAGGTCGTGGTGGCGGGCCTGCGGGTCCTTCCACCGCTCGGCGGCCAGGGCGGTGGAGACGACGTACTCGCCGTTCGCCTTGTGCACAATACGGGCGTCCCGGTCCGCGGCGTCGTGCCCGACGACCTCCCCGGGTGCTGGCACCAGCTGGCGGGACGGCAGGACGGTGGGGCCCTCGCCGCGCTCGGCGACGACCTCCCTGGCGGCGGTGACGAGGAGACGGACGAGCTCGCCGCGCTCCTCCTCGTCGGCGGGACCCTCCATGGAGGGGCGCACGACCTTGACCATCCACGGCAGGGTCAGGCCCTGGATCACCAGGGATCCCGCGGCCACCAGGACGGCGACCAGGAGGAGGAAGGAGCGGTTGGGGGCCGAGGCGGGCAGGGTCTGGGCGGCCGCGAGGGTGACGGCGCCGCGCATCCCGGCCCAGACAATGACCGCGCCCTCCCGCAGGCCCAGCGGCTCGTCGCGGTAGTACTCCACGTCCGCGCCCCGGCGCCGGATCCGGTTGACGGCCGCCGAGGCGCGGCGCTGGGTGCGCTCGGAGCTGACCGGCAGGTGGTGCAGCCGGAGCGCCCGCTTGAGGCGGCGCCTGACCCCGCGCCGGTGCGGGTCCCAGGGGATCTGCATGTCCTCGGGGACCTCGCCGTGGGCAATGGCCTCACAGCGTCTCTCAAAGGCCTGGACGGGCTCGCTCATCTCCTCCCACCGGGTGGCGTGCCGCTCGGCCCGGCGTCGCAGCCAGGCCAGCATGGGGGCCACGACGGCGGCCCGGACCGCCACTGTCAGGCCTCCGGCGAGGACGGCGAGCCAGACGGCGGTGGTCATGCTGGGGCCCGCGGCGGACACCTCCTCGACTATGCCGAAGAGCTGGAGGCCCATGACCAGGAAGATGAACCCCTCCAGGACGAGCTCGACGGTGTGCCAGGTCTCCTGCCCGGCGATACGGTGGTCGGGAGGCAGGAGACGCGGGGAGCGGTGGCCGGTGACCAGCCCTGCGACGACGGCGGCCACGAGCCCGCTGCCGCCCAGGTGCTCGGCGGGGAGGGCGGCCAGGAAGGGGATGGTGAAGGAGATGACCGTGTCCACCGAGGCGTCGGTGATACGGGCCCGCAGGTGCAGGGTGAGCTCCCCGACCGCCCAGCCCACGACCAGGGCCACCAGGACGGCGGTGGCGAAGTCGCCCACCACCCCGGCCACGGTCACGGTACCGGCCGTGGCGGCGGCGACGGCGGAGGACAGGACCACCAGGGCGGTAGCGTCGTTGAGCAGCCCCTCGCCCTCCAGGACGGTGATAATGCGCTGGGAGACGCCCAGACGCCGGGCTATGGAGATGGCCACGGCGTCGGTGGGGCTCAGGACGGCTCCCATGGCCACGGCCCAGGCCAGGGAGAGGCTGGGGACCACGAGGGTGAGCACGGCACCGATGACGGCGGCGGAGACGGCTACCAGCAGGACCGCCAGGACCACCACAGGGGCCAGCTCGCGGCGGAAGTTAATGGTGGAGATGCTCACGGCGGTGGCGTAGAGCAGGGGCGGCAGGACCCCCTCGAGGATGATCTCCGGCTCGACCTCGATGGCGGGCACGACGGGCAGGAAGCCCACGACGATCCCCAGGCCCAGGAGCAGCAGGGCCGGGGCCACCTTGACCCGGTCGCTGAGCTGGGTGGCCCCGGCGATCGCCAGCAGCCCCGCTACGGCGACAATGAGTAGCTCCATGGTCCAAGCCTACGGTCCCGCGGGCCCCGTGACGTGCGGGCCTGTGACGTGGGAGCCGATTGTGTCGGCCGGGGGGCGGGCCCGAGGCGGGCCGGGAAGGGCAACCGGGAGGCCTAGGCGCGGTACACCATTCCCCGCATAATAATGAGGTCGCAGCCGGACGATATTACGATCTCCTCGACGGCGAACCACTCCGACTTCGAGTCCAGCTGTGCGTGCTCGACGTCAAGGAGCTTATCAGCCGTCTTTGCGGGAACGGTACTGAAAGCACAGCCCTCGGGGACGTACTGGTGGAGGTCGGGGTAGACGGCAGGGAGGATGTCAGCGGGGCCGGCAGAGGCCTCCTCGAGGACACGAGTACTGTCATGATCGATACTAATGACCGCGTGGAACCAGTACGGACGATCAGGGTAGGGAAGAGGCTCCCTCTGGTCCTGCTGGTACTGTCCTACCCAGTGGGCAGCGGAGGGGCGGAGGCCGGGCATACGGTTGGTCACCGACTCCAGGTCCGTCTTGACCTCCAGCTTCTGGGGGACGTACTCACTGAACGGGGCGAAGCGGTCGTCCTTGTGGCTCTCGTCCTGCGACCGGGAGCACCCGGCTAGGACAAGCGCGGCGCACGCAACCGTACCGATAACGGTACGTCGCCTGTAGTTGCTCACACCTGCCCCTTTCTCTTCTTGCCCGCAGGTGGAGGACCGCCGCTTTCTACGGGGGTCATGCTACCAGATCTGTCCTTATCGTCGCGCCCTGGGCGTCCGCTCGGCCTCTGGGCGGAGGAGGTCTTCGTCTCCGGCCGACGGGTCCAGGAGACCGTCACACCCGACCCGATCCAGGCATTAATAATGTCTGTTTCGACCTGAGTGGGGTAGCGCAGACCATCGTCAACGAGCTGCCCGTGGGAGAGTGCCCAGGCCCACACGTCGTGCCAGGACCAGGCACCTCCGCCGACGGGGTTGACCGCGAGCGGGAAGTCGTCCTGGCGCCTGCCGGAGGTCCAGTTCTGGACGGCCTGGCGTGTCACACCCAGTCGGGCGGCGATCTCGGAGCGGGTAAGAAGATCCGACACCAGGCACCGGATCCGCAGGCCGTGGCACTGCAGCTTGGTCACCATGGTGCGGGCGGCGTGGTCGAAGCTGTTCCCCTCCGCCAGCACGGTGACGAACTCGTGGCCGGTGTGATCAGTGCCGACCGTCGCCTCGTAGTCGTCGATGAGCATGCCAACCAGGCTGTCGTCGACGTGCTCCACGTGGAAGGTCATCTCAAACAGGTTCATCGTCCAAGTCCCTCTCGAAGAGCCCTACGTAAGGGCCGTACGGCGCAGGCCGCTCCGCCGTACGGACCAGACTGCACTGCCGCCGAGCCGTTGTCAATCGTCAACACCCTTTGCGCAGGGCCGGACCCGTTCGTAGAGGAGGGGCTCCAGCGATCCAGTGTACTGACTGTGTCGGTAGGGCCGCTTATGATGCGGACGTGGCTGACCCTGATCGTCTTGCGCTCGTCCTGGCGGTGACCCGTGCGCCCGCTCGGGACGTCAGCCAGCCCGAGCGTGTCCTGCGTCTGCTGGAGACCCGCGACCCGCAGGCGGTCCTGGACGAGCTGCGGGGCGGCGCCGTAGAGCTCCCCCTCGGCCCTGACGCCCTGGTGGAGGCCGCCCGGCAGGACATCTCGAAGTGGCTCGCCACCGGCATGACGATCACCAGCATCCTCGACCCCGCCTACCCCACCACCCTCGCCGAGGTCCGCGAGGCCCCCGCCCTGCTCTACGCCGAGGGAACGCTTCGGCAGCACGACTTGGGGGTGTGCGTCGTCGGCACGCGCCGCCTGGACGACGCGGGGGCGGACGTCGCGCGCACGGTCGCGGCCGCGCTGGTCGGCCAGGGCCTGACCGTCGTCTCCGGGCTCGCGGCGGGTACGGACACCGTCGCCCACGAGGAGGCCCTGGCCCGGGGCGGGCGCACCGTGGCCATCATGGGCACCGGGATCGACTCCACCTCCCCGGCGGGGAACAGGGACCTGCGCCGCCGCGTCGTGGCCGCGGGAGGACTGGTCGCCGCCCAGTTTCCCCCGGGCACGCACGGGTCACGCATCACCTTCCCCATGCGCAACGCCGTCATGAGCGGGTACGGCCTGGCCACCGTCGTCGTCGCCGCGGGCGAGCACTCCGGGACCCGCATCCAGGCCCGCAAGGCCCTCGACCACGGCCGCGGCCTCATCCTCACCGAGCGGGTCGTGCGCGAGACCACCTGGGGAGCCCACTACGCCCACCGCCCCGGCGTCACAGTGGCCAGACGCAGCCAGGACGTCCTGAACGCAGTGGACACCATCATCCACGAGCGCCAGCTCCTCGGAGTGCAGTGAGGATGGACCGCCGCTCACTTCGACACTGCGGCTGTCAGCGGACCTGCTCGTAGAGGAGGGGCTCCAGGGCGCGCATGCGCTCCTCGACGGCGCGGGTCAGGACCGGGTCCTCCAGGCGCAAGCCGAGCTCGATGTTGCGCTCCTCGGCGCTGGCTGACATGTTGGCGCTGGTGACAATGAGTATCTGGCCGTCCACCGCCACGAACTTGGCGTGGTTGCGCACGCACCGCCCGTCCTGACCGCGGCGGGTGCGCAGGACGACGGCGCCCGGCATCTCCGCGGCCACCTGGGCGCTGGTGGGGCCCCGGCTGTGAGGACCCCGACCGCGATGGGAGGTGCGGCCGTGACTGTCCCAGTCACGGGTGCCCTGACTACGGGGGACATGGTCGGCGGCGTCGGCGTCCATGTAGATGCGCACGCTCACCCCAGCTCGGCCGGAGACCTTCTTCAGCGCTTCCCACAGCGCAGAGGAGCGCTGGATGTTGAAGGTGGAGACGGTGACGCTCTGGGAGGCGGCTGTCACCAGGTGGTGCGTGGCGGCGGTGAGCTGGCCAACGCCGCCGAGCGCCCCGAGCCCGGGCGGCAGCGTCCACACGGGGGTCAGGCTGGTGGTGTGGGAGCGGGCCCCCTGGATGGCGCGCAGCACCATGACGGTCTCCCCGCGCCTGGCGGCCCCGAGGCCACTGGCCTGGAGCAGCCTGCGCACTTCAGCCTGGCGACTGGGTGCCACCGCGCTCAGCGCCTGGGTCAAGGTCTCCCCGTCCTCCAGGCTCGTCGCCACGGACCTGGCCTCGGCCCCGCTGAGCTCCGCCCCGAGCGCGGCAATGGCGTCGCCAGCCTGCAGAGGATCCGCCGGGTCCTCCAGCCCCCGCGACTCCCCCGTCATCCTGGTCTCAGCCGCCACACGGCAGCCTCACTGCCTGGTGAGGACATGTTGCGGACCTGGACGGCAGGTCACGGTTCACTCCCCGGTGAAGAAGGCAAGCTCCCGGTGGGCCTGCCCGTTGAGCTCCCCGGGGACCGGCACCACCAGGCGGCGGTCAAGGAAGCGGTTGGCTCGCTCGCAGGAGGTCTCCGAGGCCATGACGCAGCAGTGGCAGGCGGCCCCGTGGAGGAAGTCCTCAGGGTCCTGGGGCACGCGGCGGGCGCACACGGGGTCGGAGGAGCAGCGCCCCAGCCGCTCCAGTGCCCGGCGTACGATCCGCTGGAGGAGGGCGGGCTCGCTCAGGGAGACGAGCCCGCCGAGCGTGCCGTCGGAGTCGGAGGCGGTGGTCACCAGCAGCAGCCCCGCAGCCGGTGGCCGCTGCGGCGCCCCCTGCCTCTCCTCCTTCTTCCAGGCGTAGAGGCGTTCGGAGATGGAGGCGGCGCCGTAGCCGGAGTACATGGCCATCTGGCGGATGAGGGCGTGGGCCAGGGTGTGCACCAGCCAGTAGCGGGCGGGCTGCATGCGCTCCATGTGGTCCATGGTCTTGGCGGTCTCGGAGTAGCGGCGCTCGAAGTTGCGCCGGTGCGCCGCGACGTGCGCCGCCCACAGGGCGCTGGACTCCACGCGCGCCTCCCACTGTGCCACGCGGTCCTCGTCGAGCTGGATGAAGACGCCCTCGCCCCGGTCCTCGGTGGCGGGGACCCACGCGGTCGTCCCGCGGGTGAGGGGGACGAGGCGGGTCCGGGAGTCGTCCACGCGGTCGAAGTCGTCAATGCGGGTGAAGCCGAGCAGGGCGTTGACCTTGCGCAGGCGGTCCACGGCCAGGACCCGGCTGACCCCGTCGACGGGGTGGTCGGCCAGGCTCCGCGGCGAGAGGGTCAGGCCGGTACGACCGTCCTCGTGGCGTTCCTCCGAGGGCTCCTTGAGCAGGTAACGCCACTCGGGGACCAGCAGGTCCGTGGGGCTCCAGGCGGCCCGCCGTGCGAGCCGGGCCTCCTCGTCCTCGGCGGGTGCCAGGGCCCTGCCGACGACGGCACCCAGCTCCTCATTATCGAGATCGAGCAGCTCGCTGACCAAGCTGCTCGTGGCATGCGTCTTGAGCACCATGCGCAGGAGCGTCATGTTCGCGGCGAACTCGCCCAGGCTCTCCCCCATCACCGCCGCCAGGGCGTTGGCCCGGTCCTTAAGGATCTCCTGGGGGTCCAGCCGCGGCATGTCGATAATGGACTGGGTGGCGGGGAACCAGAGGTTGGAGGCCCCCACGAGCATGAGGCGCACCTCCTGGTCACAGCCCCTGGTGGTGAAGGCGTCCAGGTGCGGGAAGCGCCCCCGGCACTGCGGCAGCTTGCTGCGCCCCACCTCCCCCTGGGCCTGGCTCATGGGGCGGCTGGCGCCACAGCTCTCGCAGAGGATGACGGCGCTGGCGCCGCGGGTAGAGCCGCGGTCGCTCATGGTCAGGGCCGGCCTGGCCGCCTCGGTGCAGTGCCCGCCCTGGTGGACCCACCAGTCGTAGGGGAACTCGTCCAGGTGCCCCATGGGGCAGGCCAGCAGGTAGCGGGCGGGCACGCAAGGGGACTTGCGCACTCTGCCACTGCGCCTGGCCTCCGGGGCGGCGCGCTTTCCCCTCTTCTGGCGCCCCGGGCATCCCACGTGCTCCACGACGGCCTCGTCGGGCCGGTGCCGTTTGACGTTCGTGTACCCCTCCCCGGCCGCGCCCACGAAGTCGGCCAGCGGGGCGAGCTTGTCGCACCCGGTGCAGCGCATCCACTGGGGGAAGATCCGTGCGGGCACGCCCAGGTCGGAGCCCTGGCGCGAGAAGCTCGTCTCCTTCTCCTGGTGGGGGTAGGGCCGCAGCTCGCTCACGCGGGGGTCCAGTATGAGCTGGATGGTCTCCAGCAGACGCGGCGCGTGGATGACGGGGGCGGCGCCCGCCCCGCGACGCTCCCAGATGCGGTCCCAGTCGTGCAGGCCGGTGGGCATGACGGTGAAGTGCGGCAGGTCCATAATGGCGCCGGGGCCGTAGGTGTACAGCAGGGTGGAGGGCCGGGCCGAGCCCACGGTGGCGAAGTTCCGGGCCCGCTGCTCCTCGCGCAGGCGCTCGACGTCGCCCAGGGGATCCACCCCCTCCCCCACGCTCATGAGGCGGTCCACGGCAGGCGCCTGCGGGTCCTGCCCGGGGGCGTCACCGTCCACGCTGAGACGGTCCGCCTGCGGGCCGCCGCGACCCGAGCCGTCCTGGGCCAACGACGGCGTGCCCGCCCGCCCCGGGGCGTCCTGCACCGGCGCCTGGGACTGCTGGTCCTCTGCGTTCGGGCTCATTCCTCTTCCTCCGTCCGCGTCGCGCTCTCCTGGGCCTGCCAGCCCGGGGCGTCGTCCGGCTCGTGCCAGGCCAGGCGGGTGGGGTCCGGGGAGACCAGGAGGTTGATCTCGGGCTGGACCTCGCGCATGGAATTAGCGACCACAAAGGGCGCCCCGCCCCGCCTGCTGCGCGGCCCGGTAGACTCCGCGGAGCGAATGAGGTCGAGGAAGCCGTCCCCCTGGGAGGAGCGCTCGTAGACCAGGTGCTGGCCGGTCTCGGTGCGGGGCGCATTGGCCTCCTCGTCAGCGTCCTTGGCACGCCGCTCCCATTGCCCAATGCGGTCCGCCAGGCGGGCGCGCAGGAGGTCAACGGTGCGGCCTCCCGGGTCATCTGCCCCGGAGTGCTCAACGCGGGACGCAATGGCCTGGGCCAGGCGGTCCATGGCCTCCCGCTGGCGCAGGATGTTCCCGGCGCTGTGCTCGGGCCCGAGGCTGGATGCGGGCGAGTCGGTGGCGGTGAGCACCCGGGCGGCGGCCACGAGGAGCCCGTCCAGTCCCCGCTCCAGGGAGGTGGTGGAGAAGGGGGTGACGGACAGGGGCTCGACCTGGGAGTAGAAGGTCTCGTGGAAGTGGCGGAACTGCTCGTAGTGGGCCAGGTCGCGGGGGCGGGCCCAGTTGCCCAGGGTCACCACGAGGCCGGGCCTGGAGGGGTCGCGCCCCACGCGGGAGGAGGCCTGGATGTACTCGGCGGTGTTCTTGGGCTGGCCCACGATGAGCATGAGGCCGAGGCGGCTGACGTCCACGCCCACCTGGAGCATGGAGGTGGCCAGGACGGCGTCATAGGGCTGTTCCCCCGGGCGTGATGCGGGCCTGTGCCCTGCCCGGAAGCGCCTCGCGCTCTCCTCCCGCGCCGCGGTGGAGTGCACCGCGGGGTCGAAGGGCAGGGCCATGCTGCCCAGCGTTGCGGTAATGGTGGTGGAGTCAATGCGGCTGGTGAGCTCGCCGAGCTTGATGCCCGGCATGGCGTTGCCGTACCTGCGCGGCAGCCTGGAGCCGGGCAGGCCCTTGGCCAGAGCGGTCTGGACGTCGTCCTGGACGTAGCGGGCCATGCCAGCCAGCTCACGGGTGGCCGAGAAGTAGCCCACGAGCGTCATGTACGGGTCGGCAGCCGCGCCCGCGCGGTCCAAGAGGAGCTGGCCCGCGGCCATGAGCACCTGGGCGGTCTGGATCTCTGCGTTGGTGAGCTTGACCCCGGTGGTGGACAGTCCCAGGTAGAGGCGTCCGGGGTGGGCCTCATCGATGGGCATCTCGGTAGAGAAGAAGGTGTCCGAGGCGGACAGGACCTGGGGTGGGAAGACGGTGAGACCCCGCCCGTACAGGCCCCGCACCTGGGCTCGGGCATTGCGCACGGTGGCCGAGGAGGCGACGATAAGCGGCCGCACGGTGCGCACCTGCCCGTCATCGCCAGTGAGCCTCCAGGTGGTCATGACGTCCACGGCCACCTCGAACAGGCCCACGGTGGTGCCCAGGGCGCCGGTAATGAGGTGGAGCTCGTCCTGGATAATGAGGTCGGGCGGGCGCAGGCGGCCGGTGGCAACCACGCGGGCAGGCGGCATGCCGTTCTTGGCGGGGTGGGAGCTCTTGACATTGCAGGAGTCGTCGTCGCAGGTGCCCCGCACATCCAGCTGGGGGACGTAGCCGTGGCGCTGACAGCGCCGGGCCACGTGCCCGAAGAGGGCGGCGGCCTGCCCCTCACGGGCCAGACGGGCGAGCTTGTCCACGGTGGCAATGACGAAGGCGGGGACGAGCCGGTAGATCTCCTCGTCGGTGGTCAGCACCGGTATGCCGTCGGCCACGGCCCCGCCCTCGGAGAAGGGGCAGGAGGCCAGGGAGTCCGGGCAGTAGACGCGCACGCGCCCCTCAACGGTATCCACGCGCACGTTCTTGTAGGACAGCGGGTTCCCGCACCAGGGGCAGCGTGTGGTCTGGAGGGCCGGGTAGGGGGCGATCTCCGGGGCGTTGCGGTCCTTGAGCGCCTTCAGCTGCGTGGCGGCCTCGGCGACGCGCTTGGGTGAGACGGCGCTGCCCACCCACAGCCCAATGCGGAAGGGCTCGCTCCCCCAGGTGCCGGGGTCCTTACGGCGGGCCATCTCGGCGGCGGCCACGAGGGCGGTGGCGCGCTGGAACTGCTGGGAGGTGAGCAGCCGCAGCGTGTAGCGCATGAGGACGGTGACCCCGGCACCCCCGTCCAGGGGGCCGTCGGGGGTTGTCAGGACGCCCTGGAGGCGGCGGATGGCGAAGGCGTAGGCGGCCAGCCCCAGGTAGGCCTCGGTCTTGCCACCGCCGGTGGGGAAGAAGAGGAGCTCCACCTTGGCTTTGTCCGGGTGGGAGCGGCGGGGCGCGGTGGGGTCGGTGAGCGCCAGGATCTGCAGGAGGATGAAGGCGAGCTGGAAGACGCGCCAGTGGTGGGGGAAGTCCTTGGCGCGCACGCGCTCCTCGGCCGCCGCCAGGGGCAGGTCGGGGTCCTTCTGACGCTCCTCGGCGATCTGGGAGTGGACGCGCTGGTCGGCCATGACCCGGTTCATAAAGGAGAAGCAGCGCTGGGCGTCGGCGCTTTCCAGGAGGTGGTCGAGCCCGGCGGCGAGACTGGCATGCACCTGCCCCGCCTCCTCAACCACCTCCTGCGCGGTGGAGCGCAGGTGGTCGGGCAGGGCGGCGATGGCGGAGCGCTGCTGGTCCAGCCAGGCGCCGTATGCCCTGATAATGGGGGTGAGCCCGGCGCGGAGTTCATCGGGCGTGGCGGTGGCCAGGGCGGTCATGTCCAGCAGTGCGCCGTCCACGGTGGCGGCGTCGGTCTGGGGCGTGGTGGAGGTGGGGATCCACTCGGTGCGCACCTGGGTGGCGCGGCGCTGGCCGGGCTGGACGGTCCAGTCGGCGGAGCAGGTGCGCCCGACGGCGAACTCGAGGCGGTCGCGGTACTGGAGGGCCAGGCGGGCCTCCTCGGCATCGGACAGGTCAGCGGATGCATCGGTGAGGATGTCGCGCACGGGCAGGAAGACGGCGCGCCCGCCAGCGTCCACGTCCAGGCGTGTCTGGAAGAGCCAGGCCTGGGTGGGGATGCGGCGCGGGGTCTGGCGGTCGTTGCACAAGGCCACCTCAATGAGCAGCCGGTCGCCTTCCGCATGGTTCTCCAGCTGGGCGTCCACGCGCAGAATGACGTCCTCGCGCAGCACGTGGTCCTGGGTGGTGCCGGGGGCGAGTGAGGAGGGGTTAATGCGGACGTGCTCGATCACGTCCTCGCGGCGGTAGACGGTTGCCGGGCGGCCGCCTTCGCGGCCGTCCTCAGTGGGCCCTCCCGACTGGGGGTGGTAGACGCCCCAGGAGGCGTGGACGGTGAGGGCATCGAGGTCGGCGGGGACCCGGAAGCGCAGGCCCATGGAGGCGGGGATCATGAGGCCGCGGCGGATGGGGGTGTCATCGCGGTCCCCGGCGGTGTCCTCGTCCCCGTCCGGGCCGGTCTCGTCGACGCCGGTGACGGGGACCCCGGTGGAGGCGCGGGCGTCGAGAGCGTCCGCATCCAGCGCTCCCTCGTCCGCGTGGTCGCCGCCGTTCCCGGGCCTGGGGGCCTCGGCACTGCCGGTGAGGCGGGTGGGGGCGATGCGCCCCAGGTTGTAGCGGCCGTCCGGGGCGACGGTGAGAATCTCGTCCGCCCCGTCCGCGGGGCCAAGGAGCTCACGGCGCAGTATGTCCACGAGGTTGGCCCGCACCGAGACAGAGGTGCCGTCCAAGTCGTGGGCGAGCTCGTAGGGCGGCTGGGTGCGCCTGCCGGGCGCAGCAGATGGCACTGGGGAGCCAGGAGTGGCCCCGGCACCGGCTGCCGGGGAGTGGGGTCGCGATGCCGGGGCCGGCGGGGTGGGGGTGCTCATGCGGGGTCGCCTTTCCGGTCCTGGGCGGCGGCGCGCTCGTGGTTGAGGGCGAGGAGCCGGTCGAGGACCTCCACGCGGGCGGCGGGGCTCATAGTCCAGCGGGTCATCTTGCGGTAGGTGTGGAAGCCGTGGTCCAGGGGGACGTCGTCCCAGCCGTAGGCGGCCATAACGGCCTCGTCGAGCTCGCGGTGGATAACGCGCAGGCGGGCCACGTCCGGATCAGCGCTGTCCTCCAGGGTGGGGTCATTGACCTTGTTGTAGAGGGCAGTGAGGCCCAGCTCGCGGCGCAGCATAATCTCCCGACGCTCCTCATCCAGCGTTCTTCCAATCGCCTCCAAGGCCCGCTCGGATTCCTCCGTCAGACGCGGCCGAGGGAAGGTTTCAAATATCGTCGAAGGAGTATACGTGGGGTCAACACGCATAGTCGTCCCATACTTTATTGCCCACATTTGATGCAAAGAAGACGACAGCACTGCAAGAACACTCGACGTTACCTCAGAAAAAACAACCAACTTATCATCGAAGACATTATCCTTGGAAACTCGCAACGGCATCACCGTCTTGCTCACGCGCGCCACGGCCAGCACCTCATCGAGGCCCGCAATCGCCTTCCGCATTGCTGGGCGACTATTCCAGTACTTCCACCATTCGTTCACCATGCGGGGGTACTTGACAGCATCCTTCCGAGCACGCTCAGAATACACGTGACGAAGCACGTGAGCCCACGGTCGAACGTACCGTGAAGCTTCAGACTGATCCCGCTCATTAAAGTCTATGACCCAGCGGGAGGCTGAGGCGTCGGGACGGGAATTGAGATCCTCTCCGTTGAGGTAGGGGAAGAGGACATCAGCATTGCGAGGATCCGCCGCGATCCATGCGTCGGCCTCCTCGGGCTCCACGATGAAGCCCTTACCGAGCACCACGCACCCCTGGAAAGCGATCTTGGCGTTCTCCCGGAGTCGCTCGGGCGCGCCCTCCACGGAGCCGAGTGGTTCGAGGAGGGTGGAGATGCGCGTGACCGGCTCATTGTCGCAAGCAAGCGGAACGCCGTCGGCTACGGTGCCCCGGGTCCCCCAAACGGCGGCGTACTCTAGGTTGGCTGAGGCCGCTGGCCAGGGGCGGGACTGGATGGAGCGGGTAATGGTGAACCCCTGCTCCACCATCTGGTCGAGGCCCACCTCTCTGGTGTCACCCTGGGCCACGGTATTGGTGGCAATGAGCCCGAGGGTCCCCGTGGGCCTCAGGAGGGAGAGGGCCCGCAGGAAGAAGTAGGCTACCAGGTCGGCATTGCCCTTCCTTCCTTCACCGACCACTGAGACATACCATTCACGCAGGTTAACACCATTAGCGCCAGAAATCTTCTTCCCTCCTAGGAAAGGCGGGTTGCCGATGATGGCGTCGAATCCTCCGTGGTCCTGAATGACGTCCGGCAGCTCCAGGGGCCAGTGGATGCAGTGCCAGTGCTCGTAGTCCGTGGGCACGGTGGGCGTGAGCCCCCGTTCCAGAACAGCCTCCAGCATAGAGGTATCGGCCTCACCCTCGGCGGGGTAGGCGCGGGAGACAGCAATACGCAGGGCCTCGTAGGCCTTCTCGCGCCTCCTGCCGGATACGCCGCCCGCGTCCAGCCCGGCGGCGATAACGGCGTCGGCCAGTTTCTTCAGTGGTTCCAGGCCACGCTGGATACCCGCGTAGGTGGCGCCCTTGGCCTTGGTGTCCCGCATGGGGTCTCCGGGATCCACGGGAGTGCTGAGGTCGCGGCGCTTGGCCGCGATCCTGCGCAGCATGCTCTCAATGTCAACCGGCAGGCCCCAATTGCCCGATGCGTCAATGTCCAGCATCCCGCCCTGGCCGCGGTTGCGCGAAGTGGGGTCAATGTGGAGCTCCTCGAGCTGGCGGATGTCGGTAATCCCCAGCAGGGAGTTGCCGACAATGATCTTGTCATCCACGAAGGAGAAGGGCAGGCGCGCATCCAGGGAGACCAGCCACAGGGAGAGCTTGCACATCTCCACGGCCATGGGGTTAATGTCCGCCCCGTAGAGGCAGCGGGCCACCACCTCCCTCAGGGCGTGGCTCTCCAGCTCCTGGGGGCTGCGCCCTGAAGCCAGGAAGCGCTCGGCGGTCCCGTCCTGCTCCCAGGCCTCCATGAGGCGATCCGCCAGGAAGCGGGCCGCAGCCACGAGGAAGGCCCCTGAGCCGCAGGCAATATCCGCCACCTTGAGGTCCAGGATGTCCGCGGCGGGCAGCAGCCTCCATGTCTCCCGGTCGGCGCTCTGGTAGGGGCCGGGGCGGAAGACCAGGGGCTCCAGGGCGTAGCGCACCACCTCCTCGGCCAGGGAGCGGGGCGTGTAGTGGGCTCCGGCATTCTTGCGGGAGGGGGTCTCGGCCACGTACAGCCCGCCGTCCAGCACCACCGTGGGGCGGCCGCGCAGGTCGCGTCGGATGGCGCCGATCCAGGGCCTGAGGCGGTCGCGCACGTCCTCGTCGCGGCTGACGGCCAGCAGGGAGCGCTCGGCGTCCTCCATGGAGTCCCCCGCGGCGAGGGCCTTGGCCAGGGCGCCCTTGGTGGGCGGGGTGGCCGAGGGCTGGTGGTCCTTGACCCAGGCCAGGATCGCCGAGGCCAGTGCGGGGTCGTCAGCGTGCTCCTCGGCCAGGTCGTCCAGGACCTCCAGAGGGATCTCCGGCTCGTCCCCCTCCCTACCGGGCAGGCCCAGAATGATCTCCTCCTCGGCACGGCGGGCGGTGTAGCCGAGCAGGCCCTCGTAGATGTAGCCGATCTGCTCCACGTCAATGTCGCGGAAGGAGATGCGGCGGGCCTCCTGGCCGCGGGCGCGGGCCACCTGGACGGCGCGCAGCACGTGCAGCATGACGCGGTCGGGCACGGTGACCCGCAGTGTGCCGCGCTCGGTGGCGGCCGACAGGAAGGGGAAACGGTCCGGGTCGAACAGGGAGCCGCCGTAGGCGGGCAGGCGCAGGTCCTCAAAAGCGACCCCGCGGGCCAGGGCGCCGGAGGTGGCCAGGAGCCGGTGCCAGGTCAGGGAGATGGCGTCCAGGGACTCCTCCCCCTCCACCTGGACGCGCTCCTCCAGGTCGTCCAGGACGCCCGTCAGCCCGTAGCCGGACCTGAACAGCTCGGAGTCGGGCAGCAGGCTGCGCTCCTGGGCGAACAGGAGGAAGACCACGCGCATCATGACGGTGACGGCGGCGTCGTAGACTAGGGCGGCGTCCTGGGGCAGCGGGTCGGGCTCGCCCTTGGCGCGGGCGGCGCGGCCCGCCTCGGAGAAGGCGGTCACCAGCAGCTCCACGGCGCGGCGCACCTGAACACCCAGGGCCACCGTAATCTCCTCAGCTGCGAGCACCGAGGCCTCAAAGAGGGCAGGCAGGCGTTCCTCGGCCTTGCCTCCCAGGAGGCGCCTGGTACTCAAGAGCTCCACAAAGGCGTTGCGGACGGCGGGCTCCTCGATCCAGGTCTGGGCGTCCACAATGCCGGAGGCGGCCATGGCTCCGGGCGGGGCGCTCACAATGGCCCACCAGCGGCCGTCGGTCACCACGCCAATGCTGCACGCGCCCTGCGTCCCGGAGGACTGCCCGGCGCGCAGCATCTCCTCCATGCGGTCCACGGGGCTGGCGCTCCAACCGTCGGTCAGGGGGTCACGCAGGGAGTCCACCGGGTCCACCACGGACACGAGGGCACCCACGCGGCCCTCGGTCATGAGGGCGCCGTCGGGCTCCACGCGCACGGCCTCGTCGGGACTGGCAGCCGCACAGGGCCTCAGGACCGGATCCGGGGAGGGCCGCCAGTACGCGCCCCAGCCGAGCACGTCCCGCAGGACGGTGCCCACCCAGTTATCCCGGGCCTGGCGGTAGGCGGCCAGCGGGTCCGCCGACTGGCTGACACCCTCCGGATCCCCCGGGTGCGGGCGCCCCGGACGCCCCCGGTCCGGGTGACCGGCACCGTCCCTGCTCGCGGCGGCGCGCCAGGCGTCCCAGGCCCGGTCGAAGGCGGGCTTAGCGTCCCGCAGCGCCTCCTTGGCGCCAGGGGGGATCGCCGGGATGCCGGTGGAGTAGAGGCGGGCCAAGGGAGGGACGGCGAGGAAGGGCCCCTCGCGGTCCACCAGGGTCAGCCACTCCCGGTGCGACTGCGCGGCGCTGGCCCGGCCACCGGCGGCACCCGGCCCCCTGCCGCGGCTGCGTCCCCGAGGGCCCTTGGCGCCCGTGGCCTTGCTGGTGGTGCGGCTCATGCGCCTGCCTCCTTGGAATCCTCGGCTGCCACGTGTCCAGCGGCTTCTCCCGTATCGGCAGTACCCGTGGCATCGCCCTCAGCAGCGCCCCCGGCACCGTGGCGGGAGGGGGCTGCCTCCTGCTCCCACTGCTCGGCGTCTCTGCCAGAGACGGCGAAGACGAGGGCCACCTGGGAGACGTAGGGGCGAATGTCCTGGTAGCGCTCCTGGATGCCGTCCACCTCCCGGGCCTCCTCCTCGTCCAGGGCGTCCAGGCGCTCCTCCATGGCGCGGACGTCCCGGTCGCGCTGGCGGCGCTGCTCGTCGGTGACCAGGGTGAAGAGCGCCTCCTGCCCCTCCTCCTCGCTCTGGCGGACGGCGCGCAGGGAGTCCTGGAGGTTGCGGCGGAAGGCGGCGAAGATCCCGCGGGCACGATCGGCGTCGTCCTGGCAGCGGGATTCGAGCTGGTCCCTAACGCGGTCCGCCTGGCGCTCGGCGCGCCTGCGCATCTCGGCGGTGAGGCGCTCGCGCATGCGCGTCCCCTCCTGCATCCAGGCCCGCGCCAGGTGCTCGCGCACGCTGGCGCCCGCGGCCTGGAGGTCATCGCCGTCGAGCACCCGGTCCAGGAGGTCGTGCACCTTCTCCTCGGCCAGGTTCTGGCCGCGCAGGCGCAGGCCGGTGACGAACACCTCCTCGTGCAGCCGCAGGCCCCCGCGCCCCACCAGCACCAGGCGCGCCACCGAGGCCACGCAGGTGGTCTCCCAGTCCGGCACCACCACGGCGGTCACGCGGCTGAGGGCATGCTCGCTGGAGAGCACCGATGAGCGCAGCACCCGGGCGGCCTTCTGCATGAGGGCATGCCCCAGGTGGATCGGCACCACGTCACGCCCCAGGCGCTCCCTCTCCGCCCCGTCCAGCTCGGTGAAGGTGATGAGGCGCCACCGGCCGGGGGCGCGCACCGTGTCCAGGCCCGCGAGCGCGCCCTGCCAGGCTGGTGCGAGCTGGGGGATGCGGAACAGGGGCGCGTCGGTGCGCTCGTCGCCGGTCTCAATGAGGAGGGGCTGGCGGGTCAGGCGCAGGGCCTCGTCCACCACCCGGCGGCAGGCCCCGGGGCTCAGGTGCAGCTCCTCGCGGCGCGCCTCATAGGTGCGGGCGAGCTCGGTGATCTGGCGGTTCATTCTGCGTGAGCCGGCCATGACCTCGTTGACGGCGTCCTCATCGGCGCTGCGGGCGGCGGGCCGTCTGGGTGCGGTGCCCAGGAAGCGGCGGGAGACCTCGGCGTCAATGAGGGGGTTGACGGCGCCCAGGTCGGAGCGGGTGGTGGCCACCTTCTCCACCAGGCGGCCCACGAACTCCAGGTCGCCGTCCAGGAGGGCGGAGCCGCCGTCACCGCAGCCGCCGTCACCGCTGGAGGCGCTCGGGCCCGCCACGGGGATGAAGGAGAGGATCTCGGGCGGGTGCACCTGGCCGTAGCGGTCAATGCGGCCGATGCGCTGCTCCAGGCGGGAGGGGTTGAAGGGGACGTCGAAGTTGACCAGGCGGTGGCAGTAGTCCTGCAGGTCAATGCCCTCCCCGGCGGCGTCGGTGGCCACGAGCACGCGGATCGGCTCCTTGGTGGGGTCCTCAGTGAAGGCGAAGCGCAGGGCCTCGCGCTGCTCGCGGGAGGTGGAGCCCTGGATGACGCCGAGGCGGTCCTCGTTGTAGCCGCGTGAGCGCAGCACGGCCACGAGCCACTCGACCGTGTCCGCGTACTCGGTGAAGACTACGACGCGCTCATTGGTCCAGGTGCGCCCGTCAGGGCGGCACACGGCCGTAAGGAAGTCGATAAGGGCCTCCAGGCGGGAGTTGGGCCGGTACTGGAAGTTCTGCGCCCAGGTGACCAGGTCCTTGATCTGGGCGGTGGTGGCCGCGGCGAGCGGGTCGTCGGACTTGGCGGCGCGCAGGGCCTCGAACTCGGGCTGCTCGACCAGGCCCTCCTCCTCGTCGCTCTGGCCCGAGCCCATGACCTCGGCGTAGTAGGAGTCCTCCTCCGTCCACTCCCCGCTGCCCGCGGAGGCCTCCAGGTAGCGGCTCATGGTGCGGGCGAAGGCCCACGGGCTGGACAGGAAGCGCTTCTTGAGCAGGAGGGCGGCGATGCCCAGGTGCCTCTGGCCGTGCTCGCGCGCGGAGTCCCTCAGCAGGGCGTCCAGGAGGGCGAAGTGCTTCTCCTCCTCGATGGTGGGGGTGAAGGGCAGGGTGCGTAGGACGCGCTGCCGGAAGGCGTGGGCGCCCTCCACCTGGGTCTTGAGGCGGCGCACGGCGACCTCGCCCAAGGCCGTGCGGTCGATCTCGGCGCCGCGGGTGAAGCGGCGGGGGTCGATCATCTCCAGCAGGGCCGTGAAGGACTCGGTGTAGCCGTTGTGCGGGGTGGCGGACAGGAAGAGGCGGTGCTCGCAGCACTCGGCCAGGCGGCGCAGGGCGATGGTGCGCTGGGAGTCCACCGCGTAGCCGCGGCCCCGGGCCGTGGCGGTGGGGGCGGCCGGGGCCACGTGGTGGGCCTCGTCGACGACGAGCACGTCAAAGGCGTAGCGGCGGGCCGAGGTGGAGCGCCGGGCCTCGGCCAGGACGTCGCGCAGGAGACGCTGGGCGCGCACACCCGGCAGCCAGTCCATGGAGACGATGACGCGCGGGTAGAGGCGGAAGGGGTTGGCGGCCAGTCCGTGGGCGCGACGGGCATCGGCCAGGGTAGCGGAGTTGACGATGGTGAAGTCCAAGCCGAACTTGTCGCGCATCTCCTCACGCCACTTGTCGGACAGGCTGGGCGGGCACACAATGACCACCGAGCGGGCCCGGTGGCGCAGGAGGAGCTCCTCGACCACCAGGCCGGCCTCAATGGTCTTGCCCAGGCCGACATCGTCGGCGAGCAGCAGGTTGGTGCGCGGGGCGGCCAGGGCCCGGCGCAAGGGCTCGAGCTGGTAGAGCTCCAGGGTGACGCCGGCGCGGAAGGGTGACTGGAAGCGCCTGGGGTCGGCGCTGGTGACGGCGCCCCAGCGCACGGCGTCCACCAGGGCGCCGATCGTGCTCGGGTCGTCAAAGCCCTCGGGGGTGATCTCCTCGGGCAGACCCTGGTCCGGCAGGACGGTGTGCCCCACCTCCAGCTCCCAGACGACGCACAGCTCCTCGTCCATGCGGTCCTCGTCCAGGGACTGGAGGGTTACCATGTGCTGGAGGTTCGTGGTGGCGCGGCGCCCCTCGTCGGCGGGGCTGCGGGGCAGTCCCTGCTCCACGGTGTCCGTGACCGCCCAGGTAGAGCCTCGGACCTCGACCACCTGGCCGGGCTCAGGCAGTGGTGGAAGCGCTACCCCCCCCCACGCTTTTCGGCGTCAGTGCTCAGTGAGGTCATGGTCGTAAGGCTCCTCGGGACGCCGGGTAGGGGTGTGGCGCAAGCCTACCCCCGCGCGGGCCCGGGACGGTGCGTGGGTACGGGGCGGTGCGCGCTCGCATACGCCGCCCGCCTCGACTACCCATGTGCGGGCCCGGTTCAGTAGTCCTGGCCGCCGAAGCGACCGAGGAACGCGCGGGCCCCGCGGCCTGGGTGGCCGTGGCCACGGTGGCCGGGCCGGAACCCCCGAGCGCCGCGCTCGGGGAAGTCCTCACCCGGGAAGCCGGGGACGCCGCCACCAGGACGTCCGCCACGACGCGGCCCTCCGTGCGCCCCACGGCCACCGTGGCCCCTGCGGCCGCCACGGCCTCCGGGCCCCTCGCCAGCGAAGGCGTCGTCAGCCTCGGGGCCGAACCCGGGACCACCGGGACCACCGGGACCGAACCCAGGACCACCGGGGCCGAACGGCCCGAAGCCGTGCTCACGCATGCGCATCATGGCCTCGAAGCGCTCCGCGCCCATGCGCCTGCGCACCTCGTCGAACCGGGGCCCGCACTCGGCGTCGGCATCCGTCCCGAGCTGGGTCTCGAGGGAGTCGATGACCTTGTCCAGGAGCCCGGCCAACGTGGCGGCCTCCTCGTCGGTGAGGACATTGAGGTAGTCGGTGCGCGCCCCGCCCAGCGGCGTGCCGCGGCCGGCCTGGGTGAGGTGGACGACCATGACGCGGCGGTCCTCCTCGCTGGGCCTGCGCTCGACGAGGCCGTCGGCCTGGAGCTTCTTGAGCAGCTCGTTGAGGGACTGCTGGCGGATGTCGAGGAGGAAGGCGAGCTCGCGGGTGGGGATGGGGCTCTGCATGCGCAGGGCAGCCAGCACCCGGCCGCGGCCGCGGGTGGTGTCGGCGAAGGGCCCGCCGTGGTGGGCCGCCATGTGGCGACGGCGCGTGAGGCGCTGAAGGCGGCGGAAGCGCTCGTGCAGCGGGGCTCGGGCGGAGTCCTCGTCCGGGTAGTCCGCAGGGTCGTCGGGGTCCTGAGCGGCGTCCCACTGGTCGGGGGCGTCCTCCTCGGGGGTACTCCCCTCAGGGGCACTTCCCTCGGGGGCGCACCCCGAGTTGGTTCCCGAGGCGGTCTCGAGGTGGGTGTTGGGGTTCATAGTCGTCTCTGTCTTCGCGTCAGGATGCGACCTCGCATCCGGGGTGGTGTCTGGGGTCATGTCCGCACTGTCGGCGTTCATGGGAACCTCCTGATCTGCTAGGGGCACCGAAAGGCTCCGGCCTCGAGTGGTCCAGGGCGGCGGGACGACGGGTCTCGCACTGCGCTCCGACGCCCGGCACGCGCAGGGCAGCAGCTCAAGACTTTCCTAACGGTACCTGTTGATTCTTGGTGACACCGATACTACAGGTACCTTCTGCACCCGGTCAACCCACTCCCGACTGGTACCTGTATGATTTGACTCACGTGTTGGTTCGCCAGCTGCTGCGCCCCGGCTCGGGGAGCGACAGCCCTCGACGTGGTGCTGGGGGCCTTCGCGGCCGGGCTGTACTCCGGCTCGGGAAGCGACCGCGGGCAGCCCGCGTCCTGTACCTCAGGGAAGGACGAGCTGCGCCCCGCACCGGCGCATCATCTCGAAGGTGGTGGTGACGGCCACCCCCATCGCCTTGCAGGCGTCGGGGATCTTGACTCGTTTACGCCCCAGTCATACCCGGAGGTCGCGGCGCCCAGCTCGGGCCTGGCCCCGGGCAGACTCGACCGCACTGGTGACAGCGCACCAGACCGGGCGTAATACCGTCGTGATATAATAATCACCGCAGACTTTAGTGGACACGGTGAGAGAAGGACATGTACGGTCACTATCGCAGGTTCGCAGGACTGGCGCTCACGTTGGTCCTCCTGGGCGGCCTCCTTACTGGGACTACGACCCGTGCCCAGGACGGTAACGGTACTGACGAGAATATGAGGCTCGGCAGCTTCAATATCCTGGCCTACCGGGAGGCGAACGACGTCCCCCCGACGTCGTGGTACGAACCCGACCACCGGTCCCAGGCGATACCCAGGATTATCAGGGAGAACGACTGGGACGTGGTCAACCTCCAGGAGGTGCAGACCGCGCTCACACGCAAGGACGGGTCCACCACCCCCAGCCAGATCGAGGACCTCAGGGCCTCCACCGACCTGTCGGCATACGACTTCGCCGCGACCGACAGGGATGGGTGCAACTTCTCCACGAGCAACCCTATGCCACGGACCTGGATGCAGCCTATTGCGTACAAGCGGGACAGGTTCATACTGGTTGCGCAGGGATGCTTTGTCATGTCCCAGACCCCGGACGACTTCTCCGAGTCGAGCTTTGGCTGGCCGCGCAATATCACCTCCTGGGTCCGGCTGCGGAGCCGGGCCAGCGGCCAGGAGCTGTACGTGTTCAACACCCACATCGCCGCCAACTACGGCCCCATAGGCTCCGGAGGCAAGGGGGTGCCGCGGGAGGAGTGGCTCAGCCACCAGGCGGACCAGGCCAATGTGCTCCTCTCACAGATAAGGAGCATCAACTCCGAGGACCTGCCCGTCATGCTGTCCGGGGACTTCAACTCGACCCTGCAGAAGGATCCGGTGTCGGCGGCGAGGACGGTGGCAGAATCAGGGGCGTTCACCGACGCCTACGGCAGTGCCGGCAGCGTCCTGGCCGACGGGGCGACGTGGAACCAGCTGACCGAGACAGGGAGGTTCACCGACAAGATCGACCATATCTTCCTGGGCGGCCCGCTCAGGCCCACGGTCCTGGAGTACGCGGTCGTGAGCACCATGAGCAAGGACCCCGACGGGACCGTGCACTTCGCCTCCGACCACAACGCCGTCTCGGCGCACGTCACCTTCCACTGGGCGGCACCGGCACCCACGGGCGCGGCGGGGGCGCAGGGCGCGGCGGACGGCGGCTCAGGCAGCCCGGGCGCCGCGGTGGACGGGCAGGCGGATGCCACGGCCCCAGGGGCCTTCAGGAAGGTGAGCGGGTATGTCGCGGCACTGACCGGGGTCCTGGTCGTGGCCGTACCGGTGCTGGTGCTCTGGCGGAGGCGGGGCAAGGGGGACCCGCCTCGGCACCGTCTCAGCGCCCGGTGACCACCATGTAGGTGAAGCAGTACAGGCAGTAGGCGTACAGGATCCCCCGGAGCACGCGCTCCCGGCCGCTGCCCGCGTCGCCCAGCAGGGCCGGCAGGTTGGCCAGGTGGGTCTTGAACAGCGGGTAGAGGAGGCCGTGGACTGACTGGGTGGTGATGTCGTCGCCTATCCGGTGAACCCACATGCCGGCGGCCACGAGCGTGGGCATGAACCACAGGGAGCTGGCCCCCAGGGCCCACGTCCCGATCACGAAGCCGATGAGGAACAGGGACCACAGGGTCCCCTCCCGGCTGCGTGACACCCCGAGCGCGCGGGCGGCGACGGCCAGGAGCAGGCCCAGGACGATCCCGTTGCCGGGGCGTACGTCCACGCCGTTGACCGTGACGGTCCAGAAGGTGACGTCATAGGTCAGGAAGGCCGCAATGACAAAACCTATGAGGCTGTGGGTCCAGGTCCGGTGCCCGCCCTTGGCGATCACGCGGCTAATAGGCCGGGTGACCCCGGGCAGCGCGGTGGCGACGGACGAGGAGGGGGAGTCGATGTCCGGCAGGAGCGCCGTCACCCCCATAATGAGCGACGCCGCGACGACCTGGGTCAGGGACAGGTCGCCGACCCCGGCGCCCAGGGGGATGGTGGTAACCTCTGACCCGGCACCCAGCGGGGGGATGCTCAGGGTCGCGGTGCCGAACAAGGCCATCCCGGCCGCCACCCCGGAGACGGCGTGCGAGTGCCCCATCATGACAGCGTTTCCTCCCTCTGGCGGGCGACCGCGCAGGTGGGCGACGGTCCTGGGTTCCTGGGCCCACCTTAGGACGCACCCGGCCCCTGCCCCGGTCACCACGCGGACACGGTGGCGGAGCGGCCGGGCTGCGTCCGCCGGTACCGCGACCCGCTGGGCCGGGGCCCGCCCGGGATCCGAGACTTGCACATTCTTTTTACAAACAGCGATCAAAGAACGCTGGAATCAAGCGGATCCTGTCAGCGGCCCGGGACCTGGAAACAGGATGAATGTGCAACGGCGCCCGCGTTGCACATTCATCCTGTCTCCGGCCCCCACCCAGGGGCGCAGAACGTTGGAATCACGCCAACACCTCACTGACATACCCGGGATGAATGTGCAACTACGCCCTTCTCGCCTCCTGGACTTAAGGATCAGGTGGTCCTCGACCCCAGGACGCGGCCACCTGACTGCGGGTCAGGGCCCGGGGCGGTCCGGCGGGGCGTGGTCTGAGGACGGGGCCAGGGCGGCGGCAGGCCCACACCCCACCGCCAGGGCGCCACGTCCAGCCCCCGGCCTCGGCCGTCCGGCCCCAGCTCTGGGCCCGGACGACACCTGCGCCCCAGCCTGGGCCCCACAGACACTCCCCCCGCCCGGGCGGCACGCTCGGGGCCGTGGCGTCCCAGGAGCGCGCGCCCAGTCCTCCGCCCACTCCCCCGCCCGGGCGGCGCCCTCGGTCAGTACCATCCTCCTATGGCAAGGACGATTGACGGCAGGATCGTTTCCAAGAAGGTGGACGGGTGGGACACCGAGGCCAGGCACGGGGACGACGTCGACCAGCTCCACGGGTACGCGGACGAGGCGCCCAGGCACCCGGCTCCTGCCCGGCAGGACGAGGCCCCGCCCAGGGTGCCGTCCGCGCAGACCCGCCCCTCCCCCGGCTGGCGCGCCAGCACGCCGGCCGGGGGCTCCGCCGTGGGGGAGCGCCCCTCCCCCGTCCACCGGCGTGCCGAGGAGGTCCTGCGGGCCCTGGTCGGCGTCCCCACCGCCCGCCTGCACCAGGACCAGTGGCGGGCCATTGAGGCCCTGGTGGTGGGGCACCGCCGGGTCCTGGTGGTCCAGCGCACCGGGTGGGGCAAGTCGGCGGTGTACTTCGTGGCCACGGTCCTGCTGCGCGAGGGCTGGGGCACCTGGCGGCCGGGCGACCCGCCGCCCCGCCCCGGTGCAGGCTCGCCGCCCCGCCCCGGTGCGGGCCCCACGGTCATTGTCTCCCCGCTCCTGGCCCTCATGCGCGACCAGGTGGCGGCAGCCAGCCGGGCCGGTATCCACGCGGTGACCATGAACTCGGCCAACGCCACCCAGTGGGACCAGATCCAGACCCAGGTGCGCGCCGGGGAGGTGGACGTCCTGCTGGTCTCCCCTGAGCGGCTCAACAACCCCGTCTTCCGTGAGGAGGTCCTACCCCACCTGGCCGCCGGGGCCGGGCTCGTGGTGATCGACGAGGCGCACTGCATCTCGGACTGGGGCCACGACTTCCGCCCCGACTACCGGCGTATCCGCACCCTGCTGGCCTCCCTGCCGCCCCGCACCCCGGTCCTGGCCACCACGGCCACCGCCAACGCCCGGGTGACGGCCGACGTCGCCGAGCAGCTGGAGACCTCTACGGGCCGCCAGGCCCCCACCACAGCCCGCCAGGCCCCCACGGGCCGGGTCAAGGACGCCGCCCCATCCGCCCCGGCAGCCGGTAGCACCCCCGCACCCGGAGGCACAACCCGGGAGGAAGCTGCCAGTGCCTCGCGCCGCTACAGCACCCCCACCGGAGGCGCAGCCGGTAGCGCCCTCGCGGGTGGCGACCCGGCCGGTCCAGGCGTCCTGGTGCTGCGCGGCAGCCTCCAGCGGGACTCCCTGCACCTGGGGGTACGCATCCTGCCCGACGCCGCCACCCGCCTGGCCTGGCTGGCCGCCTACCTCCAGCACGTGCCGGGCAGCGGCATCGTCTACTGCCTGACCGTCGCCGCGGCCGGGGAGGTCACCGAGCACCTGCGTCAGGCGGGCCTGGAGGTGGCGACCTACACCGGCCAGACCGACCCCGCCGAGCGCGAGCACCTGGAGGAGGACCTCAAGGCCAACCGGGTCAAGGCCCTGGTCGCCACCTCGGCCCTGGGCATGGGCTTCGACAAGCCCGACCTCACCTTCGTGGTGCACGTGGGGGCTCCCTCCTCACCGGTGAGCTACTACCAGCAGGTGGGCCGCGCCGGGCGCGGGGTGGAACGGGCCGAGGTGGTCCTCCTGCCCGGGAGGGAGGACCGCTCCATCTGGGAGTGGTTCGGCTCCCAGGGCTTCCCCCCGGAGGAGGAGGTGCGTGCCGTCCTGGAGGGGATGGCCGCCCGGCAGGCGGCTGGCGGCGGCCCCATGTCCACGCCCGCGCTGGAGACCCTCACCTCACTGCGCCGCACCCGCCTGGAGTCCATGCTCAAGGTCCTGGACGTGGACGGGGCGGTGAGACGGGTGCGCGGCGGGTGGGAGCCCACCGGCCGCCCCTGGGTCTACGACGCCGACCGCTACGCCCGGGTGGAGGCGGCCCGGCTGGCCGAGCAGGAGGCCATGGTCGCCTACGAGCACCTGGGGGCCGAGCACCCGGGGGCTAGGCGCGGCGGCGTCGTCCCTCGCCTCGGTGGGGCACCGCGCCCCGCGGACGACGTGAACAGGGGCGGCACCGGGGCTGGCACCGTCGCCGGGGCTGGCACCATCGCCAGCACCGGGGCGTGCCGTATGGCGTTCCTGCGACAGGCCCTTGACGACCCTGAGGTCACTGAGGGCTGGCGCTGCGGGGCCTGTGACCTGTGCGGCGGGCTGGTCCTGCCCCAGGCGCCCGACGCCGGGCAGGTCGGTGCCGCCCGCCAGGCACTGGCACGCACGGGCGTGGAGCTGCGTGCGCGTCGTCAGTGGCCCACGGGCATGGACCGCCTGGGGCTGGCGCGCTACAGGGGCCGCATCGGCGTCGACGAGCAGGCCGGGGCGGGCATGGCCCTCGGCCGCCTGGACGGTCTGGGGATCTCCGCTCCGCTGCGGGACCTGGTGCTCTCCGGGCGAGACGGTGAGGTCCCCCGGGCCCTGCGCGCCCCCTTCCTGGAGGTGGTTGACCGCCTCGGCGAGGTCGTCCGCCAGGCCGACGCCGGCACTCAGGCGGGCGACGAGGGGCGGGGGCCGCTGGCCGTGGTCATTGTGGACTCCCGTACCCGGCCGCGCCTGGTGCGCCAGCTGGGCCGGGCCGTCGCGAACCGTCTTAGGGGCAGGGCCCTGGGGATCGTGGGCGTCAGCGGGGACGAGCCACCACGTCACGACGTCGGCTCGGCCTTCCGCCTGGCACAGGTGGCCCGCAGCCTGAGCCTGGGTGCCTGGTCCGCTGCCGCGCTGGGGAGGCTGCAGGGGGCCACCGTGGTCCTCGTGGACGACTGGACCGGCTCAGGCTGGACGCTCACGGTGGCCACCTCCCTGCTGCGCCAGGCCGGTGCCGCAGCAGTCCACCCCCTGGTGCTGGCCCAGCGCTGAGGGCAGGTGACGAGCGCGTGCAGCACGGCAGCACGGCGCCCGGAGGCGATGGCCCCGACCAGCCCGTCGCGGCAGACGGCGCCGCGTGCAGCACGGCGCCCGGAGGCGGCGGCGTCCGGGCCCAGGGCGGTATCCGGCGCCGAGGGCGGGGCGGCGGCGTCGGACACCGGGCCCGGGGCGGCGGCGTCGGACAGGGCGGGTGGTTCGGCACCGGGAACAGGACGGCGTCGGGCACCAGGCCCGGGGCGGCGTCGGGCACCGGTGCCGCCGGGCCGGTCCCGAAGACGGCTCTCCGGCCTCAGATCACAGCACACAGCCGCTGTGAGTGTGATCATAGGCTTATGTCTGTATCTCCTATGACGCAACCCGCCCGTGCGGGAGAGGTCAACTCCGTTATCTGGCGTGACGGGGAGAAGACGTCCACCGTCCTGCCCCTGGGCCACATTGCCGCGCAGATCGAGGACCCGACCTCCCTGGTGTGGATCGACCTGGTGGACCCCGACCCGGCCACGCTGGTCCTCCTGGCCGAGGAGCTCAGCCTCGAGCCCACCTCCGTGGAGGACGCCATTGCGCCCTTTGAGCGGGCCAAGGCCACGCACCACGGAGACCACGCCTTCTTCGTGGCCTACGCCACCACCTTGACGCCGGACGTGCTCCCCCAGGCCAGCGCCGAGGACCCTGACGGCGACGGCCTCCTGCTGCACCGCGTCTCCGCCTTTATCTCCCCCTACGGGCTCATTACCATCCGCCGCGGCAACGGCTTTGACATGGAACCGGTCCTGGAACGCTGGCACACCGCCGGGGACATGCTGCGCCTGGGGCCGTTCGCGCTGGTCCACGGCCTGCTGGACGTCATTGTGGACGGCTACTTCTCCACCATCCAGGATCTTGACGAGCACATTGACCACCTGGAGGACCAGCTCTTTGACGTCGACGGGCCTGGCCCGGACTTCCAGCGGGAGGCCTACGCCATGCGCAAGAAGCTCGTGGCGCTGCGCCGGGTGGTGCTGCCCATGCGGGACCTGGTCAATATCCTGTGGCGCAACCGCCGCCTGGAGCTGGTGCAGCTGGACCCGTGGTACTCCGACCTGACCGACCACGTGCTGCGTGCCGGGGAGTGGAGCGAGTCCCTGCGCGACATGATCAGCACCATCTTCGACACCCACCTGGCGCTGCAGGACGCGCGCCTGAACGTGGTCATGAAGAAGCTCTCGGGCTGGGCGGCGGTGCTGGCCGCCATTACCTTCGTGACCGGCTGGTTCGGTCAGAACGTGCCGTTCCCGGGCTTTGGCAACACCTTCGGGTACGTCCTGACCTGCCTCCTGACCCTGGGGTCGGGCGTGGGCATGTGGTGGATCATGCGCCGCCACGACTGGATCTAGGCGCCCGCCCCTCCGCACCCCGCCGCCCCTCCCCTCCGCGAGAACGGTACTTATTTGCCGCGAGAACGGTACTTATTGCTCGCGAGAACGGTACTTGTTCGCCGCGAGAACGGTACTTATTCTTCGTGAGAACGGGAGGGGTGCTCGCGGGGAGCCAGGCTCGGAAGCTCGGGACCTGTGCGGCACGCCAGGCTCGGAGGCTCGGGGATCTGCGTGGCACGCCCATCGTGCCCCCGCACCCGACTCAGTCTGCTGGCAGCCGCCAGGCCCCAGCAGGCGACATGGGAGAACGCTCTGGAGACCACTCGTCGCAGGATGCCCCTTGCCCCTCGCCGAGTGTCAGTGGATCGCCCCGAGGACTACCAGGTATAGGCCTCCTCGCAGATCAGGGCAGGAGTCATAGGCGTCCTGAATGACTCTCCCGTTCTCACGAGGAACAAGTACCGTTCTCGGCACGAACAAGTACCGTTCTCACGGGCAACAAGTACCGTTCTCGCGAGCAACAAGTACCGTTCTCGCGAGCAACAAGTACCGTTCTCGCGAGCAACAAGTACCGTTCTCACGAAGAATAAGTACCGTTCTCGCGGGGGTGGCGGGCCTGGACCGCCTCGCCGTGGGCAGGCAGGTCCTCGGCCTCGGCCAGGGCCGTCAGCGGCCCGGCCACCGCCTCCAGGGCGGAGGCGTCGTACTCCACCACCTGGACCGGCTTGAGGTAGGACATGACGGACAGCCCGCCGGTGAAGCGCGCCGTGCCGCCGGTGGGCAGGACGTGGTTGGAGCCGGCCAGGTAGTCGCCCAGGGGCACCGGGCTGTAGGGCCCCACGAAGACCGCCCCGGCACTGCGCACCCGCCGGGCCAGCCGGGCGGCGTCGGCGGTCTGTACCTCCAGGTGCTCGGGGGCGTAGGCGTCGGCCACGGCCAGGGCCTGCTCGGTGTCCCGCACCAGCACGACGCCGGACTGGGGGCCCCGCAGGGCGGTCCCGGCCCGCTGCCGGTGCCGGGTGGCCGCCAGCCTCCGCTCCAGGGCGGCGTCCACGGCGTCGGCCAGCGCCTCGGAGTCGGTGACCAGGACGCTGCCGGCCTGGGGGTCGTGCTCGGCCTGGGACAGGAGGTCGGCGGCCACGTACTCGGCGTCGGCGGTGGCGTCGGCCAGGACCATGATCTCGGTGGGCCCGGCCTCCGCGTCAATGCCGACCACCCCCCGCACCGCCCGCTTGGCGGCGGCCACGTAGACGTTGCCCGGGCCGGTGACCACGTCCACCGGCTCGCACAGCACCTCACCCCCGGCGTCGGCACGGTCCACGTCGTCCTCGACGGCGGCGCCGTAGGCCAGCATGGCAATGGCCTGCGCCCCGCCGACGGCGTAGACCTCCTCCACCCCCAGCAGCGCGCAGGCCGCCAGGATGGTGGGGTGGGGCAGGCCCGAGAAGGCCGCCTGGGGCGGGGAGGCCAGGGCGACCTGCTCCACGCCCGCCACCTGGGCCGCCACCGCGTTCATGACCACGCTGGAGGGGTAGACGGCCAGGCCCCCGGGGACGTAGAGGCCCACGCGGCGCACCGGGACCCAGCGCTGGGTGACCACGCCCCCGGGGACGACCTGCGTGCTGCGCCCGGTGGGCAGCTGGGCGGCGTGCCCGGCACGGTTGTGGGAGACGGAGAGCTCCAGCGCCTGGCGGACCGCGGGGTCAAGGTCCTCCAGGGCCCGGGCCAGGGCGGAGGCGGGGACCCGCAGGTGCTCGGGGCGCACGCCGTCGAAGCGCTCGGCGGCGTCACGCAGGGCGGCGGCCCCGCGCCGGCGCACGTCAGCCAGGACGGGGGCCACCGCCTGGAGGGCGGAGGCGACGTCGACCTCGGCGCGCGGCAGGACCGCGGCGAGCTGGCGGGCTGACAGGTCGGAGCGGCGCAGGTCAGTTCGGCGGAGCATGGCAGGAGCCTACCGGCCCGGGACCGCCGGGGTCGGCCTGCGCCCGGCCCCTGGGCGTCGCGACCCCCGCCCCCCGCCCGGACCCGGCACGCGGGTGCGGCCGGTCTCACCAATGAGGATCGGCTGGCCCGGGCCCGCCGGGCGCCCCCGCACCCCGCACCAGTTGGCGTGGGCGCCCCTGTGGGCGCCCCTGTGGACGTACACGAGGCGCCCCCGCCTCAGTTGGTGTGGGCGTTCCTCAGGTGCGGGCCGATATAGCCGACAATGACGTCACCGCAGCCCCTGACCCTCGTGGCGTCGTAGAGGTAGAGGCGCGGGGACACCATGCTGCTCTGGGCGATCACGAAGTGCGCCTGCATGAACACGCACCCGTTGCGGTCACGGCCGGGGACCGTAACGGGCACGGGGAACATGCGTTCCTTGGCCAGCTCGGGCCGGTTGGTCACGGTGTCGGACTCCCGTGGTTTGTACTTGCTCGCGGGCAGGGGCAGGTAGCCGGGCGGGGTCTCCTGGAGGTAGGTGTGGAGGTTCTTGACCCCGCATTCGGAGTCGGCCCGGGCGCGCGCGTAGTCGCTCAGCACCTGGAGAATCTGCCAGGTCTTGGTCAGCCACAGGACGTCGGAGTGGTCGTCGAGGTCGGCCACGATGTCCCAGTCGCACGTGAAGGTGACCCCCGGCAGCCCCTCCAGGTGCCCGCTGGAGGCCCGCACCGCCAGCTCGTTCCAGCTCGAGGGGCGCTCCGGCCCCACCGACTCGGGATCCTCGTTCCAGGCCTCCGCGCTCAGGCCGTTGTCCTCAAGGAGCCGACGCAGGCGCAGTATCTCACGCTGCGCCCGCACCATACGGGGGACGGACTTGTCCGTCTCCTCAATGGCGATGGCGAGCTCGAGCTCAAGGTCCTCGTGGGCCTTCTTAAGCAGGTCACGCTCGTCGATCACCGCCTCGATCTGCTCGTTGAGCCGCTCGACCTCGTTGGCGGAGGAGGCCAGGCGCTGGCGTATCTCGTCGTTCGTGGTCTCGGCGGCCAGGAGCGCGCGCTGGTGCTCACCGGCCTCGGTGCGTAGGCTCTCCGCCTCCGAGCGGACCTGGGCCAGCTCGACGCGCAGCGCCTCGATCACGGTCGCGTCCGCCCGGGGCACCGGCGTAACCTGGTCTGCCTGCGACGTCAGCGCGTCAGCCGTGAGCGTCGTGGGAATCTGCTGCTCAATGGCCGTGTAGGCCTCATTGGGCAGCAGCGAGGGCTGCACGGCCAGGCGACGTCGTTCCTTCTCGGCGCTCTGGGCGAAGACGATGTCGTCCAGGTGCCGGTCCAGGACCTGCCGGTAGCGACGTACCTGCCGGTCCTGGGCCCGCTCGTTGGTGAAGTTCCGTGCGCGCCGCTCGATCGCGCGCGCGGCCCGTTGGCAGGCGACGTCGTCGGCGATCGACCCCGGCACCAGGAACCTGTGGCGGATCCCGTCCTGCGGCTCGTTCAGGTGCGCACCGGGCAGGAAGGTACGCAGCCCGCCCGGGAGGACCTCGTGGCGGGGGGACACCTTGGCATTGAAGGCCTCGGTGGCCTTGGCGTCCAGGACGTAGACGGCGCTCTGCCCGGCCGTCCCGCAGGTGACCTTGCTGTCAATGAGGCTCTTCCACCTGTCCACCGGGAAGTCCTCGGGCGTCCCCGCCACGAGCACGAGCCCGTGGTGGTCGTCCTCCCCGAGCTCCTTAATGAGGGTGTCCACGTCCTCGGCGTGGAGCACGCGCGGGTCGTTGGACAGGGTGATCCCGTTGTCGTCGCAGTCGAACTCCTCCAGCATATTGCGCACGAAACGGGGTACGCCCATGGTGGTGGGGCGGGACGGCTCCGTCGAGGCGGACTGGGCGTCGATGTCCACCGCGATCACGGTACGCCCGCCCTCCTCCGGGCCGGCCACCATGACCTGGCTCGTCCAGGCGTCACGCCCGTTGCTCTCGACGCAGACGAACCCCATGATCCGGTCCCCCGACTCCTCCGTGGTGTCGACCAGGAAGAACTCCAGTGAGGGCGCCGGGGACACCCGGCTGCCGGGGACGAGGTCGTCGAGCCCGTGCGGCCCCAGCACCTCCCCGTGCTTCGCCTCCGACCAGCGCACCATAATCCCCCGGACCCGGTCCACGACCGAGTCGCGGGGATCGGCCACGGTGAAGGTGCTTCGGTACCCCAGCATACTCGCTCCCTCTTCAGTCACCACGGGCCTGGCGACCGCGCCTCCGGGCAGACGACGTCGTCCCGGACTCCGACACTTGGACAAGGACGTCCCACCGGTACCAGGTGGGCCGCGCTCAGGAACCGCCTGGGCGGGTGCAGGCGGCTTTGGCGCGCACCGGCAGGAGGGGTGGCGCAGCGACGGTCCGCGGGCCACCGTCCTGGCTGTATTGTGCCCGTCCCCGGGCCTCAGCGGGCGCAGGCACGCCCATGGCCCCTACCTGGTGCCCGGGGCGGCTGGCTCAGTGCCCGGGGCGGCCGGTGAAGGTGTCCATGGTGGTCGAGATGCCGAACAGGTCCGTGACCGCGTCGGCCACCGGTACCGGCAGGGCCTTGACCAGCAGGACCGCGTTGGCGAACCACGGCAGGATCCGCCGGGCGTCCCCGCGCTCGACGGAGTCCAGGACCTGGCTGGCCACACGCTCCGGCTCCAGGACGGGCAGCAGGAGGGGGACGCGGGTGCGCACGCCGGCGAACATGCCGGTGGAGACGTAGTACGGCGCGACCACCAGGGTGCGCACGTGGGAGCCGGAGCGGCGCAGCTCACTGCGCAGCGACTCCATAAAGCCGACGGCGGCGAACTTGGAGGCCGAGTAGTCGGTCTGCCGGGCCACGCCCACCAGCCCGGCGGCGGAGGCGATGGTCACCACGCAGCCCCGGTCCCGGGTGCGCATACCGGGCAGGAAGCAGCGCACCACCCGGTACAGGGCCAGGACGTTGACGTCGAAGGTGCGCACCACGTCCTCCTCGGAGAGGTCCTCGAAGCGCCTGCCGGTGACCACCCCCGCGGAGTTGACCAGTACGTCCACCCTTCCCAGGCGCTCCAGGACCACCCGCCCGGCGGCCTCCACCTCACGGGCGTCGCGCAGGTCCACCCGCTGGGCCAGGCAGGTGGCCCCGGCGGCCTGGACCCGGGTGGCCACGTCCTGGGCGGCGGGCAGGTCCAGGTCCCAGAGGACCACGGCCCGGGCGCCCCGGTGGGCGGCCTGGACGGCCACGAGGGCGCCGATTCCGGAGGCCGCCCCGGTGACCAGGACGACGGCGCCCCGCACGGGGGTGCGACGCGAACGGGCGGGAGACAGGGGACGGGTCCGCGCTGTGCTTCTCATGTCAGGGTCCTTAGTGTCGGCGGGTGGCGGCGCAGCGGGCAGGGGTGCCAGCACTCGCCAGAATGTCCGTGCTGCCGGGGTCTCGTGTCAGCGCAGCGGTCAGGGGTGTCAGCGCAGCGGGCAGGTCAGGTGCCGCAGGCCACGCAGGTAGGTGGCCAGCGCCCCCGCCCAGGCCCGCTCCCCCACGCCCGGGGGCGCCTGCAGGCTCAGCCCGTGCTGCACGGCGACGGCCTGGACCTCGGTGTACTTGCGGATCCCCTCCGGCCCGTGGCGTCGTCCCAGGCCGGAGGCCCCCATACCGCCCATGGGCGCGTCGGTCGAGCCCCAGGTGGCGGCGTAGCCCTCGTTGACGTTGACGGTGCCGCAGCGCAGGCGACGTGCCAGCGCCCGGCCAGCGGCGGTGTCCCGGGTCCACACCGAGGCGTTGAGGCCGTAGGGGCTGTCGTTGGCGGCGGCCAGGGCGGCGGCGTCGTCCGCCACCGGGTACAGGGCGACGACGGGACCGAAGGTCTCCTCCCGGTAGACCCTCATGCCGGGCCCCACCCCGGTCAGGACGGTGGGTGCGTAGGCGGTGGGGTGGGTACCGGGCAGGGGGTGCCCGCCGGTCAGGACAGTGGCCCCCCGGGCGACGGCGTCCTCCACGTGGGCGTGGACCCGCTCCAGGTGGGCGGGGCTGATCAGCGGGCCCATGCCGGTGGACCACTCCATGTCGGCCCCCACCCGCAGGGTGCGGGCGGCCGACACGAAGGCGGGCACGAACCGGTCCCAGACGGCCTCGTGGACGTAGACGCGCTCAATGGAGACGCACAGCTGCCCGGAGTTGGAGAAGCAGGCCCTGAGCGCGCCGCGCACCGTCCGGCGCAGGGGCGCGTCGGCGCGCACAATGAGCGGGTTCTTGCCGCCGAGCTCGGCCGACACGCTCACCAGGCGGGCCGCGCCCTGGACCGCCACCGTCGCGCCGGTGGCCGACGAGCCGGTGAACATGACCGCGTCACAGGCCTTGACCAGGGGCGTCCCGAGCTCGGCCCCCGGCCCCAGGACCACGGTCAGGAGCCCCTCGGGCAGGCCCGCGCGCCTCAGCAGGGAGCGCACGGCCAGGGCGGTCAGGGGGGTGAGGCTGTCGGGCTTGAGCATGACCGCGTTGCCCGCGACCAGGGCGGCCAAGGCGTCCGAGGCCGCCAGGGTCAGGGGGTAGTTCCAAGGGGAGATCACGCCTACCAGGCCCTTGGGCTGGTAGCCGACGGTGACCCGGGTCAGGCCCGCCACGGCACCGCGGCGACGGCGCCGGGCCAGGTGGCGGTGCGCCGTCGCCGCGTAGTAGCGGGCGTTCATGGCCGTGTCGGCCAGCTCCTCGAAGGCATGGGCCCGGGCCTTGCCGCACTCCCACTGGACGAGGTCGAGCAGGGCCTGCCGCTCCTGCCAGAGCAGGTCGTGGAATGCCAGGAGCACCCGGCCCCGGTCCCGCACGCTGACCGTCTCCCAGCGCTGCTGGGCGGCGCGCGCCCGGTCCGCCAAGGCGGCCAGGGCCTCGGGACGGGTGCGCGGCAGGGTCCCCATCCTGGTCCCGGTCAGCACGGAGGAGGCCTCGAGGCCCGGGGAGCGCGGGGGCCGGAGGGTCACGCCCAGGCGGGCCAGGGCGGCCCGGCCCCGGGCGTCGATACGACCCGCCGCGTCGTCGGCCTGGTCAGGGGCACGCAGGGGCGGGGCGCCAAGGGCCTGAGAGGAGGTCATGTCCTAACACCTTCCTGGGCACGGGGACCGTACCCGGCAAGCCTACTCCCGACCGGGGCCCGCGTTACCACGGCCCCGTGTCCGCCCCGCGTCCAGGATACGGGCCGACTCCGCAGGGTCGCGGTAACACCACCCCGCCTACCGCCCGGCGGCCCTGGGCGGGGCCCCGGGAATCCAGGGCTACCTGGCTGCCAGCGGGCTGGAGACGCCCTAGGCGGGGCCCCCGGGAGCGGTTCCCCTCAGACGGGCCAGCAGGGGCCTGCCCAGGAGGAGGCCGGTGACGACCAGGGCGGCTAGGCCCAGTCCGACAGCCACCGGGATCCACACCGGCGTCCGGCCCCTGGGGGCCTGGACCGGGGCCTGCGCCACGGCAGCCGTGGGCGTGGACCCGCTCAGGACCGCGGGCTGGGCCGCCGCGGGCGTGACGACGGGCGCCGGGGCGGGCTGCTGGGAGGTGGGCTGGGCCTGGGGCTCCGGGGTGGGCTGGGGTGCGGGCGCCGGCTGGGCGGCAGGCTGCCACGCCTCGTTGCTCAGGACCCCGCGGTCCACGGCCGTGCCCGCCGGGAGGCCCACGACCTGGGCGACGTCCTGGGGCAGGGGCCGTCCGGTGCCCGAGGCGGGGCTGCCGTCCTTGAGGTGCAGGTCCGCGGTACCCCAGGCCGTGGTCTGGACCGGCTCGGAGACGAACAGGGGGTTGCCCGCGCCGTCACCGTGCAGGTCCAGGCCGCTGGCCTCCTTGCCCTCGGCGGTGACGTGGGGGCTGGCGGTGAAGTCCGCCAGGGAGGAGGCGTTAATGCTCTGGTTGGCCAGGTCCGCGCCCCAGTTCCACAGGACCGTGGTGGAGGGCAGGCCGGTGTCCACGGGCCGGTAGTAGACGTTGTTGTCGATCAGGCGCACCATCTCGTTGGCGTAGACCGACCCGGAGCCGTCGTCGTTGGTACCGCCGGTGACCTGGATCATAGCGGAGTAGCGCCACACGTCACCGGGGGCCGGGATGGTCTGCTCGGAGGAGAAGATGTTGTTGACCACGCTGGTGCCGGTGGTGTCCCAGGACAGGCCGTGGTTGGTGCTCCAGGGCTCCACCGCGACGCACACGCCGTCGGGCCGACGGGCGTTGCAGCCCTTGGAGCGGGAGTCCTCCTGGATCATGACGCTGGTCAGGGCGTGGGAGACGGTGTTGTTCCACACCTTGGTGTCATTGGATCCTGAGATGTGGATGCCGGTGCGTGCGCCGTTGACGAGGTTGGAGGCGATCGTGGTGTTGGAGGAGACCTCGTTGAAGATACCCACCGGCACATTGACCAGGTTGTTGCCCACGATCTGGGAGTCCATGATGCCCTCGTCGAACCAGATGGCCCCGTGCTGGTCCCGGGACTCCTGGCTGGGGTCGGAGACGTCGACGCCGGTGAAGGAGTAGTCCACCGTGTTGAAGGCGACCCGGAGGCGCTGGGAGTGGGTCATCTTCATGTCCGCGATCGTGCAGTAGGCGCCGCAGGAGGTGGTGTTGAACCCGTCGGTGTTGTTGTCCGTCCAGGTGTTGTGCTCCACGGTCACGTCGCTGGAGTCCACGACCCCGAACCCGCCGGCCCCGTTGTGCTCGAAGCGGTTTCCGGTCACCGTGGCGCCGGCGGCGCTGGTGATCCCCAGGGCGGTGGCCCCTGAGGAGTAGCGGAAGACGGAGTTCTCCACGCGGACCGCGTTGGCGGAGGTCACCAGCATGGCGCCGCCGGAGGCGGTGCCGATCTCGGGGTCGGGGTAGTCCCACTGCGCCACCGGGGCGTACTTCTCCACCACCAGGCCCGAGAGGGTGGTGCCGTCCGCGGCCACGGACATGGCACGCGAGTGCTGGACCACCTCGACGGTGTGGGCCGCCGGGTCCACGCCGATGACGTAGGCGGTACCGGTGTGCGGTTTGACGTTGTAGCCGGCCCGGTTGTTGGTGGGGTCCTTGAGGGTGACCGGGTCCGGGTCCTGGACGTAGAAGCTGGAGGCCGTCACCTGGTCCGGGGAGGCCACCTGGGTCAGGGGGACGCCGTCGACGAAGACCTGCTCAGGGTGCGCGGCCATCCCCTCGACGGCGGGGTTGGCGTTGACCGTGCACACGGTGCAGAAGCGCACCATGTCGGTCGCGGTGGACCAGGTGCCCCCCTGCGAGGGCGTCCAGGAGGTGGGGACCGTGGCCCCGGAGAGCACGGGGGAGGCGCCCTGGGCGGCGCGGATCGTCACGGACTTGTCCACGAACAGCTCGCCCTCGCGGTAGGTCCCCTCGGCGAGCTCGATCGTGTCCCCCGGGGCGGCGGCCGACAGCGCGGCCCCCAGGGTGCGTAGCGGGTGCTCCGCGCTGCCGTCGGCGGCGTCGGACCCGGACTGGGCCGAGACGTAGACGGTTGTCCCCGCCGGGGCGGCCAGGGCCTGCGAGGGCACCAGGCTACCCACGGCGACCAGCATAAATACTGTCAGAAGATAGGCGCATAGACGACGAGACACGGGTCGTATTCCCAGCATGGCTCCTTGTTCCCAAAAGGTAGAGGTCATCAACGGGTGTTACCATACCGTGATCCGTGGTTGGTCGGCGCACAGCGGCACTGTGACACGTCCCCTGCCGTCAGCCCCCTGTTGGTGGTGTCAGGTCCTGCGGGACCGTCTGAGCACACAGGGCATGCCACCGCAGCGGCGCCGGGGCGGCCCGTGTCACAGGCGGCATGCCGGCGGCTCACGGGGCCCAGTACTCCCAGCAGGCCAGGCGCTCGGGCGGGGCCCAGGTGGTGGAGGCGGTCCCCACCTCGCCGCTGGCGGCGCTCACCACCAGGGCGGCCAGGGCGGGCTCCCCGCGGGCGGCGCAGTCGTGGTCGAGCATGTGCAGCAGCGGCCCCATGTGACGGGGCAGGACCGCTCCCCCGATCTCCTCGCTGAGCTCGCCGTAGGTGATGGTCTCGCGGTGCGCGGCCACGTCCACCAGGACCTGCCGGGCGTCGGCGGCGGCCCGGGCCAGGCGGGGCGTGAGGGTGTGCAGCCGCTCCCCCACCGGGTAGCGCTCCCCCGTGGTCAGGACCAGGTCCTGTGGGGCCGTCGCGCCGGGGGCGTCCGTCGGGGCGTCGGAGGTGGTCACCATGGTCAGGACCCTACCGTTTCGCCGCCCACGCCCGCCCTCGCTTCTCGCCTTCGCCTGTCCTCGCCCCGTACGTCCTCGCCCCGCCCGTCCTCGCCTTGGCCCACCGGGGACGTGCCTTAGCCATGGGGGACGTACCTTTAGAGTACTTCCCCGGCGACTAAGGTACGTTAACGGTGGCTAAGGTACGTCGCTGGTTAAAGGCCGGTCCTCGCGCAGTGCCGGGCGAAGGCGACCACCTCGGCCTCGACGTCGGCGCGGGTAGAGGGCTCGTTGTGGACCTCGTGACGCACCCCGGTGTAGACGCGGGTGCGTACGTCGCGCAGCCCGGCACCCCACAGGCAGTTGGCCACGTGGTAGGCGCCCTCACCGTAGTTGGCCACCGGGTCCTGGTCGCCGGCCAGCACCAGCACCGGCAGGTCCCGGGGCAGCGTCTCGACCCAGGCGGGGTCGTTGGCCTGGGCGTAGAGGACGGCGAAGTCCCGGGCGAAGCGCAGGGTCATGGGGGCGCCGAAGTTGTTGAAGGGGTCCACGGCGTGGTCCTCGACGACCCCGCGGTCCAGGGCCACCCAGTCGGTGGGGCGGCGCACGTCCTCAAAGCGGTCCAGGGCACCGGCGAAGGCGGCCCCGAAGAGGCCGTCGTCGTCCAGCGCCTGCCCCCCTCGCTCGGTGACGGCGGCCTCCAGGGCGCGCAGCAGGGCGGGGTCCTCCAGACCCCTCATCTGGGCGGCGACACCGCACAGCACCAGGCCCGCCAGGCCCTCGGGGTGGCGCGACGCCAGGACCCGGGCGATCATGGAGCCCCAGGAGTGGCCGAACAGGATGTAGGGGAGCCCCTCGAAGCGCCCGGTGACGACCTGACGCAGGTGCTGCTCGTCTGCCACGACGACGTGGGCCCCGTCCTGGCCCGTGTCCTGCCACACGCCCGAGACCATGGCGGTGCGCCCGTGGCCGGCGTGGTCGTCGGCGGCCACCACGAAGCCGGCGTCGAGCAGGGTGGTAATGAGGTGGAGGTAGCGGCGCGAGTGCTCGCCCAGGCCGTGGATGACCTGGACGACACCGCGCGGGGCGGTGGTCGGGGTGTAGATCCACGCCTGGATCTGGTCGCGGTGGTTGGCTGACTCAAAGGGGACCTCAAACAGTGCCATGGGTGACCTCCTTGTCACTGGCGGGTGGGCCGGGAACCTGCCCGGTCGGCTGCGGGACGCCCCCACCGTACCGGCTCCCGGCCCCCGCCGCCACGAGCCCGACGCCGGGGTCCGCCTGCCCTAGCCGGTCTCCAGCCCCGCTACGCGCCTACCCAGGCCTGGGGAAGGCATAGTCACGGCGGTGACCGCGGTCTGCCTGGTGTTCCACACGCCCGCCCAGGCCTGGAAGGCATGCCATGACGGCGTCTGGTCTCCCACCGCATCACGAGCCCAATACCGGTATCCCGCCTGTCCTGTGCCCGACGCCGGGGTCCGCCTGCCCCATGCCACGCCGCGCTACCCGGTCTCCCGACCCGCTACGCACCCGGTGCCGGGGGACCGCCTGTCCCGTGCCCGGTGCCGCTCAGCGGTGGTGGGGCGGCAGTGGGTAGAGGACGTGCTCGGCCTGCTCCAGGGTGTTGGTGACCAGGAGCTCCACGTGCTCGTTGGCCAGGGCGTAGTAGGAGCGGTTGGCCTCCCGCCGCACTGTGACGAGGCTGCCGTCACGCAGCCTCGCCAGGTGCTGGGACACGGCGGGCAGGGGCCGGCCCAGCCCCTGAGCGATCTCCCCGACGCCGCGCTCACCCTGGCGCAGGCAGGCCAGTATGGCCAGACGGGTGGGGTCGGCCAGGAGCCTGAGGATGCGCGCGGACCGCTCCAGCTCGGCGGCCGTGGGCGAGCGCCCGGGGGGCTGGGCGGACCGGTTCTGGCTCATGGCCAGGACCCTACCGCCCGAGGGCGGGGCTTGGGTCGCCGGATCATCCCCGCACGCGCTGGGCTGGGCCACTACCGCCTGGGGGCGGGGCTCCAACGGTCCGGGCGGGGCCCGAATAGCCTGATTGGCTCGTAGGCGCGGCCCACAAGGCCCCACCCAATGGTCTGGGCGGGCCCAGGTGGCCCGGGGACGGACCCGGGAGAGATCCGCCTACCGGCCCAGGCGGAGGCCCCGGCGGCACCGGCTCAGCAACCGGTGGGCCACCTGCCGGCCCCGGCAGCGGGGCCTACTACCCGTCCCCGCGTCCGGGGGCCACGGTTCATGTCGGTCAACAGGTCGCCGCCGTGAGACGTGTCGTCTCCGCATCCGGGGGCCACAGGCGTACGGCCGCCACGGTGCCCAGAGCGGCCAGGAGCGTCATGGTCCCGGCCGCCAGGGGCAGGCTGGCCGCACCGAGCCACCCCACCAGGGGGTAGGTCAGGAGCCAGCAGGCGTGGGAGACGGAGAAGTCCGCGGCGAAGGCGGCCGGCAGGTCGGCGTCGGGGACCTCGCGGCGGACAATGCGGCCCACCGGGACCTCCACGGCCGCCCACCCCGCCCCGACCACCAGCCAGGTCGCCAGGAGCGCCGGGGCCAGGGCGGCGTCGGGCAGGAGGGTGAGACCGGTCTCCCCGACCCCGCCGAGCACCAGGACGACGGCGCCGGTGAGCATGACCCGGCGCTGCCCCACCGCCTCCAGGAGCCGGGGCAGCAGGGCCGCCACGAGCATGGACCCGGCCCCGTTGACGGCCAGGACGACGCCCAGGGCCGCCTCCCCCAGCCCCAGGCGCTCGCGTACCAGCACCACGGAGTGGACCAGGACGAAGGCGCAGGGGGCGGCGACCACCACGTCCAGGGCAACCACCGGCCGCAGCGCCCGCAGGCGGACGAACAGGGCCGTGCCCCGGCGGACCCGCTCCCAGAAGGGGGCCTCCCGGCTGCCGGGCGCGCGGGCGGGCACGCCCGCACCCGCAATGAGCAGCGCCGAGGCGGCGAACCCCAGGGCGGTGATGTCAAAGAGCCGCCCGGCGGGCAGGACCAGGAGCAGCCCGGCGGCGAGCCCCGGGGAGAGGACGCTCTCCAGGTCCGCGGCCACGCGCGTCAGGGACAGGGCGGAGGTGTAGTCCTCCTCCCGGGGCAGGACGTCGGGGACGACCGAGCTGAGGGTGGGGGTGAAGACCGCGGAGGCGCACTGGAGGACGGCAATGAGCAGGTACACCTGCCAGACCTGGTCCACCAGCGGCAGGGCGAGGGCGCTGGCCAGGCGCACGCCCTGGGCGACGGCCAGGACCGTGCGGCGCGGACGGCCCTCCAGCAGGGTGGCCGCCACGGGGGCGACGCCGACGTAGGCCACCATCTTAATGGCCAGGGCGGTCCCCAGGACGCCGCCGGCGCGGGCCCCGGCGAGCCCGTAGGCCAGCAGCCCCAGGGCCACGGTGGCCAGGCCCGTGCCTACCAGGGAGACCACGTGGGCCAGGAAGAGACGGCGGTAGGTGCGCTGTCGGAGGATGCTGAGCACGTCACCAGGTTATCTAGTTATTGCGCAATAACGCAATTAGCTGAGATGCCGAGGCGTTCGGGCCTCCGGGGCGAGCACTCCTAGCTGCCCGAACGCACAGTACGTCAGAGGCGCACGGGGCGGACACGGGTACCGGGGCTGGGAGAATGGGGGCGTGAGCACCCACCAGCCCTACCCCGCCGTCCCCGTCCGAGGCGAGATCAAGCTCGGCCAGTTCCTCAAGCTCGCCGGACTCGTGGAGGACGGCGCCTCGGCCCGCCTCGCCGTCCAGTGCGGGGACGTGAGCGTCAACGGCCGGGTCGAGAGGCGCCGCGGACACCGTCTGGAGGCGGGGGACGTGGTCGAGGTGGAGGCCCCCTCCGCCCGGGTCGGCGCTCGCGTCGCCGGGGCCTGACCCGCAGACCCGGCAGAGCAGACGAGCCCGCCAGCACAGCCTCCGCGCCTGCCTGGGCCTGCTTGCCCGTGGCGGCGAGCAGCGCGCTGGGCGCGGCCAGGCCCTACGCCAGCCTCCGTGCCAGTCTGGGCCCGCTGGCCCGGGGTCCCGCCGGCCTGAGCCCGCTGGCCTAGGGCCCGCACTGGCACCAGCCTCACGCGACAGGCCTCGCCGGCCTGAGCCCGCCAACCGGAGGCCCGCACCGGCCTCAGCGCAGGCAGCCGGGGCCGAGCAGGGCCTTTATGTCGGAGTAGAAGGCCGCGGTGGCCTCCACGCGCAGGGCGTCGTCGAGCTGGGTGCGGATCTCGCGCCCGGGGCTGGTGAGGTTGAGGCGTACCGTGGACATCCCCGGGTGCTTGGTGAGCACCTCGCGCAGCCGCTCCACCAGCGGGACGGTGCAGCGGTTCGACGGCAGGGTGAGGGTCACCGCCTCGTTGGCGGCGCTGGCCACGTCGGGGATGGTCATCTCCTGGGCGTACAGGGCCACCTGGCCGTCGCGCCGGTTGAGGCGCCCGCGCACGGTGACCACCGTGTCAGGGGCCAGCATGGTGGAGACCGTCTGGTAGGTGGCGGGGAAGAACAGCGCCTCCAGGCTCCCGCCCAGGTCCTCGATCTGCGCGATCGCCCACAGGTTGCCCTGCTTGGTGGTCTTGCGGGTCAGGGAGGTAATGAGCCCGGCAATGGTGACCACGGCGCCGTCAGACCGCTCCTCGTCCCCGATGAGGTCGGAGATCTCGGTGTCGCTGAGCTTGCCCAGGATCCCCTCCAGGCCCAGGAGCGGGTGGTCGGAGACGTACAGTCCCAGCATCTCGCGCTCAAAGGCCAGCTTGTCCTTCTTGTCCCACTCGGGGAGGTCGGGGACCTCGGAGGAGAAGACCGGGCCGGAGCCGAATGCGTCGTCCTGCGCCTCACCGCCCGTCAGGGAGGCGAAGAGGTCGAACTGGCCGGCGGCCTCGTTGCGCTTGACCCCGATGATCTCGTCAACCAGGTCCTCGTGGACGGCCTGCAGGCTGCGGCGCGTACGGCCCAGGGAGTCGAACGCCCCGGCCTTAATGAGGGAGTCGATGGTGCGCTTGTTGCACACCACCGCCGGGACCTTGTCCAGGAAGTCCTCGAAGCTGGTGAACTCGCCCTTCTCCTGGCGGGCCCTGACAATGGCGTCGACCACGTTGAGGCCCACGTTGCGGATAGCCGACAGGCCGAACCGCACGTCGTCCCCGACGGCGGAGAACTGGGCCCGGGAGGCGTTGACGTCCGGGGGCAGCACGGTAATACCCATGTGACGGCACTCCCCCAGGTAGACGGCCAGCTTGTCCTTGTTGTCCTTCTGGGACGTCAGCAGGGCCGCCATGTACTCGGTGGGGTAGTGCGCCTTGAGGTAGGCGGTCCAGTAGGACACGACGCCGTAGGCCGCCGAGTGCGCCTTGTTGAACGCGTACTTGGCGAACGGGACCACCACGTCCCACAGGGTCTTGACGCTCTCCTTGGAGAATCCGTTGGAGACCATCCCGGCCTCGAACTCGACGAACATCTTGTTCAGGATGTCCATCTTCTTCTTCCCCATGGCCTTGCGCAGGGCGTCGGCCTTGCCCATGGTGAAGCCCGCCAGGTCCGTGGCGATCTTCATGACCTGCTCCTGGTAGACGATCAGTCCGTGGGTGGTACCCAGGATCGGCTCCAGGGCCTCCTTGAGCTCGGGGTGGATGGGGACGATCTCCTGCTGGCCGTTCTTGCGCAGGGCGTAGTTGGTGTGGGAGTCCGCTCCCATGGGCCCGGGCCGGTACAGGGCGCCGACGGCGGAGATGTCCTCGAAGTTGTCCGGCCGCATGAGGCGCAGGAGGGTGCGCATGCCCCCGCCGTCGAGCTGGAAGACGCCCAGGGTCTCGCCGCGCGAGAGCAGCTCGTAGGTGCCCTGGTCGTCCAGGGGCACGTTGTCAATGTCCAGGGCGGGCTTGCCGTTGGCCACGATGTTCTCCAGGGCGTCGGAGATGACCGTGAGGTTGCGCAGCCCCAGGAAGTCCATCTTGAGCAGGCCCAGGTGCTCGCAGGTGGGGTAGTCGAACTGGGTGATGTAGGCCCCGTCCTGGACGCGCTGCATCATGGGGATAATGTCGGTGAGCGTGGCCGAGGACATAATGACGGCGCAGGCGTGCACGCCCCACTGCCGGGTCATTCCCTCGAGCCCCTTGGCCAGCTCCACGATCTTCTGGGCGTCAGCGTCCTCCGTGTGGAGCTTACGGAACTCCTCGGCCTCCCCGTAGCGCTCGTCGGAGGGGTTGAAGATCCCCTTGATGGTAATGTCCTTGCCCTGGACCGTGGGGGGCATGGCCTTGGTGAGGCGGTCTCCCACCGCGTAGGGGTATCCCATGACCCGGCTGGAGTCCTTCAGGGACTGCTTGGCCTTGATGACGCCGTAGGTGACGACCTGGCTGACCTTGTCCTCGCCGTACTTGCGCTTGACGTACTCAATGACCTCGTCACGCCGGCGCTCGTCGAAGTCGACGTCGATATCGGGCATGGAGATGCGCTCGGGGTTGAGGAAGCGCTCGAAGATGAGCCCGTGCTCCAGGGGGTTGAGCTCGGTGATACCCATGGCGTAGGCCACCATGGAGCCCGCCCCCGAGCCGCGTCCCGGCCCGACCCGGATTCCCTGCCGCTTGGCCCAGTTAATGTAGTCCGCCACGACCAGGAAGTAGCCGGGGAACCCCATCTGGGTAATGACGCCGATCTCGTAGTCCGCCTGCTTGCGGCACTCGGGGGGGATGTTACCGCCGAATCTGCGCTCCATTCCCGACCAGCACTCGGAGACGAACCAGGACTCCATGGTCTCGCCCTCGGGGACGGGGAAGACGGGCATAAAGGAGGCGCCCTCGTCCACGGTCTGGAAGGACACGTCGCACTGCTCGGCGACCAGCAGGGTGTTGTCGCAGGCGGCCGGCATCTCGGTAAAGAGGCGGCGCATCTCCGCCCCGGGACGCAGGTAGTAGGTGTCGCCGTCGAACTTGAACCGGTCCGGGTCGGACAGGACCGACCCGGAGTTAATGCACAGCATGGCGTCCTGGATGGTGCGGTCCTCGGGGCGCACGTAGTGGGAGTCGTTGGTGGCCAGTAGGGGGGCGCCGATCTTCTCGGCCAGGCGCAGCAGGTCCTTGGTGACCCTCTGCTCGATCTCCAGGCCGTGGTCCATGAGCTCGACGTAGAAGAAGTCGCGCCCGAAGACGTCCTGCAGCTCCCCGGCGCACCGCAGCGCCTCGTCCCACTGGCCCAGGCGCAGGCGGGTCTGGATCTCCGAGGAGGGGCAGCCGGAGGTGCCGATCAGCCCTTCGCTGTAGCGGGAGAGCAGCTCGCGGTCCATGCGCGGGTTCTTGCCCCACTGCCCCTCCAGGGAGGCCAGGGAGTCCAGGCGCATGAGGTTGTGCAGGCCCTCGTTGGTGCGTGACAGGAGGGTCATGTGCGTGTAGGAGCCGCGGGCGGAGACGTCGTCGCCGCGCTGGGACTCGTCCCCCCAGAAGACGCGGGTCCGGTCGAAGCGGGAGGTGCCCGGGGTCATATAGGCCTCGACCCCGATAATCGGCTTGATACCGGCGGCCCTGGCGGCGGCGTAGAACTCGTAGGCGCCGAACATGTAGCCGTGGTCGGTAATGGCCAGGGCCGGCTGGCCCAGGCGCCTGGCCTCGGCGACGTAGTCCTTGATCTTGCCCGCGCCGTCCAGCATGGAGTAGTCGGTGTGGACGTGGAGGTGGACGAAGTCGTCCCTGGGTGCGTTCCGGGTGCCCGTGCTACTTGTCTCCGCCATGGGGTCATCCTAGGGGGACGCATGCCAGCCAGGTGCGCCGGGCCGCCCGCGCCTCCCGACCGCCTGCGCCGCCCGACGGCGGCCGGGGCCCGCGCCGCCCGCCTCCTACCGGGTGACGAGGCGGGCCATGTCCTGGTGGGCGATGCCCGCGTCCAGGTAGGACCTGCCGGTGAGCACGGCGTAGCCGCAGCGGGCGTAGAAGCCCATCGCCTGCTCCTGGGCGGCGAGCACGACGACCACGGCGGCGGTGCCGTCCCGGTCCACCGCGGCGCGGTGCCAGGCGGCGTCCTCGAGCGCGGCGACCACCCTCACCCCCAGGCCCGTGCCACGGCAGGCGCGCCGCACGGCCAGGCGTCCCAGGTGGACCAGGCCGGGGTGAGCGGGGTCGATCAGGAGGCGTCCGGCCGCCAGCGGCGCCCCGTCCGCCCCGCGGGCCAGCACGTGGACCGTGGTGGCCAGGTCGTCACGGGCGTCGATCTCCAGGACCAGGGGCACGCCCTGCTCCCCGACGAAGACCTCCAGGCGCACGTCGGCCACGCCCGCGCGGGTGGACTCGGCGGCCGGGCCTCTCTGGTCCCCCGTGCAGGTCTCAAACCGGTACGGCTCGACGGCGGCGCCCAGGGGTGTGATCAGCAGCTCCGGGATCCCGGGGCGCCTGCCAGGCAGGGTCATCGCTCGCTCCTCGTCCACGAGGTCTCCTAGGTGGTGTGGTCTTCCGGGCCGGGGCCGGGCGCGGGGTCAGGGCAGGCGCAGGGCGTCCAGGGCGCGGACCAGGTCGGCGGGGTAGGGGGAGGAGAAGCCCATCCACTCCCCTGTGACCGGGTGCGGCAGGCTGAGCTCGACCGCGTGGAGCCACTGGCGTCGCAGGCCGGTGCGGGCGCTCAGGGCGGGGTCGGCGCCGTAGGACTCGTCCCCGACGCAGGGGTGACCGACGGCTGAGAAGTGGACCCGGATCTGGTGGGTGCGACCGGTCTCCAGGCGGACCTTGACGAGGTTGGCCAGGGGCATGGCTTCCATGACGTCGTAGTGGGTGACCGACTCCCTCCCGCCGTCGACGACCGCCATGCGCCACTGCCGGCCCGGGTGGCGCCCAATGGGGGCGTCGATCGTCCCCGAGGAGGGATCCAGGTGCCCCTGGACCAGGGCGTGGTAGACCTTGACCGGCACGTGCTCACGGAAGGAGCGCTTGAGCACGGAGTAGGCACGCTCCCCCTTGGCCACGATCATGACCCCGGAGGTCCCCACGTCCAGGCGGGAGACGATCCCCTGACGCTCGGCGGCCCCGGAGGTGGCCACGCGGACCCGCATGGCGGCCAGCGCCCCCAGCACGTCGGGGCCGTCCCAGCCCATGGAGGGGTGGGCGGCGACGCCGGGCGGCTTGTCCACCACCACAATGTCCTCGTCCTCGTAGAGGATCCCCATGCCCTCCACAGGCGTGGCCACGGGACCGGCGGGCCGGGGGTCGGGCAGGTCCACCTCCAGGGTGGTACCGGCCACCAGGCGCTCGGACTTGCGGACCTCCCGGCCGTCGACCCGTACCCCTCCGCGCGCGCAGATCTCCTCCGCCCGGGAGCGGGACAGGCCGGTCATACGGGCCAGGGCCGCGTCCAGGCGCTCCCCGACCAGCCCCTCGGGCACCGGCAGGAGACGCAGGCTCATGCACCAGCCCCCGGGGCCCCGGCCTGAGGCTCCCGGCCCGGGGCGGGGTCGGCCCCCGGGGCCGGATCCGGGGAGGACCCCACCGGGGCGGCGTCCCTCGCCTCGGCGCTGTCCCTTACCTCGGCAGTGTCCTCTGCCTCGGCGGACTCCGCGTCCGGGTCGGGCTCCTGGGCCGACGAGGCGGTCTCCGCGGCCTTACCGACGCGGCTCCCGTCAAGGTTGACCCCCAGGATCGAGAGAACCATCACGATCCCGGCCGCGACCACAATGGCAATGTCCGCGATATTGCCCACGAAGTGCCCGCCGTAGTCGAGGAAGTCAATGACCCGGCCCCGCAGGAACCCCGGGGAGCGTACGAGCCGGTCCACCAGGTTGCCCACGGCCCCACCCAGTACCAGCCCCAGGGCCAGGGCCCACCAGGTGGAGGCCAGGCGGCGGCTGACCCACACGACAATGCCGGAGACCACCACGGCGATGAGGGCGAAGAGCCACGTCTGCCCCGTGGCGAACGAGAAGGCCGCCCCGGGGTTGCGCAGCAGGACCAGGGACAGCCAGGGGCCCAGGAGGCGCACCCGGCTGCCGTCGCTGAGGGCCGCCACGGCCCACACCTTGGTGAGCTGGTCGATCAGGATCACGGCTGCGGCCAGGAGCCACACCATGAGGACGGAGCGGGACCACGGCCGTGCGGGCAGGCCGGTACGGGCAGGAGTGGGCATGAGATCCTTTCCGGGCGGTTATGCCGTGAGGGCGGCGACCGGTGGGCCGCCGCCCTCACGGACAGCATGGTTGGTACCACGCGGTGGGCTACGGTGTCCGCAGCCGCACCAGGTGCGTCTCAGATACCAAGGTCACTGTTTTGGTTGCCGTCCTCAACGTTGGACAGCAGGTTCTGGAGGTAGCTCTTGAGGCGTGTGCGGTAGTCGGACTCGAAGCGCCGGAGCTCGTCGATCTTGTGCTCCAGGCCCGAGCGCTCCTTCTCAAGTTGAGCCAGTGTGCGGTTGCGCTGGTCCTCGGCCTCACGCACGATCTGCTCACCGGTGGTGCGGGCCTCGGCGATAATGCGGTCGCCCTCGGCCTTGCCGTTGGCCACGTGCTCGTCGTGCAGGCGTTGAGCCAGCTCGAGCATGCCCGAGGCCGCAGAGGGCTCCTGCTCGGGGGAGTCCACGGTCAGGGCGGGGGCGACGGGGGCCACCCGGTGCTCCTCCACCACGGGGACCACGGTGGAGGGGCCGCCCTCACCGAACTCCGCAACGCGGCGGTTGGCAGCCTCTAGACGGGCCTTGAGGTCGATGTTCTCGGCCTCCAGCTGCCGCATGGCCTCCACGACCTCGTCGAGGAACTCGTCAACCTCGTCCTGCTCGTAGCCCTCGCGGAACTTGGTGGCCTGGAACTTCTTGTTGAGGACGTCGTCTGCGGTCAGCAGCGCCATAGTCGTCACCTCGGTGTCGTCACGGAACAGGGTACACGAGCACCGGTGAAGAACCGGTCACTCTGGTCACAGCGTACCGGAAACCTGCCAGTCGGCCACCTCGGATGGCGTACATCACGCCGCGCGCAGACTCCCGGCACCTCAGACAAGTGCCAGGAGAGCCTCCTGAATCAGCGTGATTCCAAGGAAAAGTACGATGAAGCCGAGGTCGATGCCCATGACTCCCAGCCGGAGGACCGGCAGCGCCCTCCGCAGCCAGCGTAAGGGCGGGTCCGTCAGCCAGTAGACGAGGTTGGCCAGGACCAGGACCACCCCGCGTGGTCGCCAGGAGCGGGCGAAGAACCGGACCCAGTCCAGGACCACCCGGACCAGGAGGACGAGAAGGTAGAGGCTCAGCAGGCACCAGACGATCCAGACGACCTGGCTCAGGGAGCTGCTCACCGAGACGGCCTCAGCCCTGGTTGAAGAAGCGGCTGTGCGTGGTGGTAGCGGCCTCCCCGTCGTCGATCGACACTGAGATGGGCGTCAGCAGGAAGACGCGGGGCGTGACCCGCTCGATGGCGCCGTGCAGGCCGAAGACCAGGCCGGCGGAGAAGTCCACCATGCGGCGGGCGTCGGACTCGCTCATGTTGCTGAGGTTCACAATGACGGGGACGCCGTCACGGAAGGACTCACCGATGACACGGGCCTCGTTGTAGGTAGAGGGGTGCACGGTGACGATCCGGCGAAGGTCAGCAGGAACAGGCTCCTCCATCTCCTCCTCGACATCTTCCTCGTAGGGGGTCACGTCCTCGTAGTCCATGGGGGCCTCGGCCGCGTAGGACTCCGCGTAGGTGGCCTCGTCGGGCTGCTCGGCCATGCCGAGAAAGGTTGATACCTTGCGCAGGGCGCTGGCGCTCATGGGTGTGCTCCTTGTCCGTCCGGCTCCGGTGCAACCGAACGCCCTGACCGTAGCTGGCCGGGGGGCCCGCGAGGTCGATTGAGCCCGGCGTGTCTCGCACACGCTGCCCGCGGGCGCCGCGGGGCGCCCCCGCGGCCCTCCCGGCCCCCGGGCCCGGGACCGGGGAAATCGGCTCAGAACACGGGCAGAACAACGCCTCCCAGGCGTCCGACGTCCCCCTGCCGGCGGTAGGAGTAGAAGCGCTCGTCCTCATACGTGCATATACTCACATCTGTAATATGCCTCACTCCTGCACGTCGTAGCTGCGCACGGACCCCCGCGGCGACGTCAATGGCGGGGGTGCCCCACCGGGTCCGGCTGGCGCAGTCCGGCTCGCGGGCGGCCACCTGGGCGCGCATCGCCTCGGGGACCTCGTAGCACGCCCCGCAGATCGAGGGGCCGAGGACGGCCAGGATGTCCGGGACGGCCGCGCCCAGGCGCGCCATCTCACCCAGGGCCGCGTCCACGACGCCCTCGCACATGCCGCGCCGCCCGGCGTGGACGGCCGCCAGCAGCCGCCCGTCGGCCGAGGCCAGCAGGAGGGGCACGCAGTCGGCGGTGAGGACGCCCGCGGCCAGCGGCCCGCGGCCACGCAGGTCGGCCACCAGGGCGTCCGCGGTGGGCTCCTGCCCCAGGGCGGCGGGGGCGACGACCGTGGAGTGGACCTGGCGCATCCAGGCCACCCGCGTCCCGAGCGCCTCCTCCAGCTCGCGCCGGCGCGCGGCCACACGGTCGGGGTCGTCACCCACGTGGGCGGCCAGGTTGAAGCCCGGGTCGCCCGCGGTGGCAGGTGCCTGGGCGCGCCCGGGGGCGGTGCCCGTGGTGGTGAAGACACCACGGGCACCAGGACCGAGGCTGACCTCGACCAGGTCGGGGACGGTCATGCTCAGCGCAGGAAGTCCGGCAGGTCCAGGTTGTCGTTGTCGGAGTCCTCCGACCCGATGGTGGGGGGCACGTCCAGTTCCGGCCCGGAGCGGGCCGCGGCCGTCCAGGGCACGTCGGCGTAGGGGGGGATCTCGCTGGTGGTGGGGGCGGAGGCCACCGGCGAGGCCGACCTCGGCTGGTAGGAGTTGGGCGGCGGTACCACCACCGGGCGGGTGACCGGGTTCTGGACGGCGTGGACGCCGCGTGCCTGGGTCTCGGAGGCCTGGTGGAGCCTGTGCACCGAGGCGGTGGGTGCCTGGCTGCCCATCACCGGGCGGGGGGCCGGGGCCTGGCGGCTGGTGACGGCCTGGCGGCTGGTGACGGCCTGGCGGGTGGTGGCGGGCGGGCGGGCGGCGGCGCTCTCGGGGCGGGCCACCTGGGAGTCGTCGTCGAAGCCGGCGGCGATGACCGTCACGCGGACCTCGTCGCCCAGGGCGCCGTCGACCACGTTGCCGAAGATGATGTTGGCCTCGGGGTGGACGGCCTCACGGACCAGCTCGGCGGCGTTGCTGATCTCGAACAGGCCCAGGTCGGAGCCGCCCTGGAAGAACAGCAGGACGCCGTGGGCGCCCTCGATGGAGGTCTCCAGCAGCGGGGAGGCAATGGCCTGCTCGGTGGCGGTCAGGGCGCGGTCCTCGCCCGTGGCCGAGCCGATGCCCATGAGGGCGCTGCCGGCGTCCTGCATGACGGACTTCACGTCGTTGAAGTCGACATTGATCAACCCGGGGGTGGTGATGAGCTCGGTAATGCCCTGGACACCTTGGAGGAGGACCTGGTCGGCCTGCTTAAAGGCGTCCACCACCGAGATATTGCGGTCCGCGATCTGGAGAAGGCGGTCGTTGGGGATGACAATAAGGGTGTCCACCTCCTCGCGGAGGTTGGCCACGCCGCTCTCGGCCTGGTTGGCGCGACGACGGCCCTCGAAGGCAAAGGGGCGGGTCACCACCCCGATGGTCAGGGCGCCGAGCTCGCGGGCCACGTGGGCCACGACGGGGGCCGCCCCGGTACCGGTGCCACCGCCCTCACCAGCGGTGACGAAGACCATGTCGGCCCCGTCCAGGGACTCGCGGATGTCGTCCTGGTGGTCCTCGGCCGCCTTGCGCCCGATGCTGGGGTCGGCCCCGGCACCCAGGCCACGGGTCAGGTCGCGGCCGATGTCGAGCTTGGTGTCGGCGTCGGACATGAGGAGGGCCTGAGCGTCCGTGTTCACGGCAATGAACTCGACGCCACGCAGACCGGCCTCGATCATGCGGTTGACGGCGTTGACGCCACCGCCGCCGACGCCCACCACCTTGATGACTGCCTGGTAGTGCTGAGATTCCGCCACTGTGTGCCTCCGAGCGAGTTGAGAGCCACTGGAGCTCCCCCGGTTGCCCTCAACCTTGAACCTGAGGTTGAGGTTGATACTTATGTCATTGTGTTGATGACGAGGTCAACGTTATGAGCCCAGGCAGGATGTGGTCCGCATTTGCCCCGGCGTGTTTCACCACCTGTGAGGGCAACTTTCCCACCCGGGCGCCCCCGGGCCCGGGACCAGCGGCCCGGGGCGGGCGGGCGGGGTGGGCGACCCGGTCAGCCGGCAGCGGTCACGGGGCCGTGGGCGTGGGCGTGGCCTCCCCCGCGGTCACCGGCGAGCGCGGGGCCGAGACGTCGTAGACGCTGGCGCTGCGGGCGCCCAGCAGCTGGGTGAGCACCCTGGCCTTGAGCGCCAGGTCCGTGGTGTCGCCCCAGACCACGGTGGACCCGCTGGCCAGGCTCAGCGACACCTGCCCGGTGGCCGAGGCCGTCCCCGAGACGACCTGGGCGCGCACGGCGGGGTCCAGGGCGCCTATGGCCACCGCCACGGCACTGACCTGCTCCCCGGTGAGGGACTCCCCCTGCGGGGTGACGATCGTGGCCAGGCCCGCGGGCGCCTCGCCCACCGTCCCCAGGACGACGGCGTCACCGTCCAGGAGCTCGTAGCCGCCCTCCACCTGCCGGACCGCCACCGGGACGCGCAGGGTCAGCGCCACGTCCACCCCCCGGGGCCAGTTGCGGGTGACCCGCACCGAGCGCACCCGCACCAGGGCGTCAGTCACCTCGTGGCCCATCTCCTCCAGGTTCAGGGACACCAGGGACTGCCCCACCTGGGGGGCCAGGGCCTGGCGGACGTCCTGGACGCTCACCGTGGAGTCGGCGCCCGAGACGTGGATGTCGTCGGCGTGCAGGGAGAACAACGGCGAGAACAGGGGGATCCACACCAGGACCGCCACCACGGCCACCACCGCCAGGGTGGTCATCAGCCGCCTGCGGCGCAGGGAGCGCACCGCCCGGCGCCGCTCCTCCAGGCGGTCGGCCAGACCGGTGGAGACCACCCGCTCCCCCGCCAGCGCGAGCTCCCCGGCCGGGGAGCGTCCCAGGACCTCCAGCTCACCGCGCCCCGTGGCGGGCTGGTCGGCCTGCCCGTCCTCTCGCGAGGAGGGGCCCGGGGCGCGGGGACGCCGGTGCCTCACGACGCCCCGTCCCCACGACGGCGCAGGTCCTCCAGGACCACGTCAGCCAGCTCGGTGACGTCCCCGGCCCCTACGGTCAGCAGCAGGTCACCGGGGCGGGCGGCGGCCGCCGCCGCGTGCGCGGCCTGCTCCCGGTCGGCCACGTAGCGGCCCGCGCGCATGCGGTCGGTGATCATGGCGCCCGTGACCTGCGGGAAGTCGGACTGGTTCTCACGGGCCGGGTAGACGCCGGTCACAATGACCTCGTCGGCCTGGTCCAGGGCGGCGGCGAAGCGGTCGGCGAAGGCCTGGGTGCGGGAGAACAGGTGGGGCTGGAAGAGGACCAGGACCCGCCCCCCCGGCGCCACGACCTGGCGGGCGGCCTCGAGCAGCGCCCGGATCTCGGTGGGGTGGTGGGCGTAGTCGTCCACGACGCGCACGCCGTCGCCCTCCCCCCGCGCCTCGAAACGGCGCCCGGCACCGCCGAAGCACGCCAGGGCCCGGGCCATGGCCTCGGGGTCGGCACCGACCTCCAGCCCGGCCGCCCAGGCCCCGGCGGCGTCGAGGGCCACGTGGTCCCCCGGTGCGCCCAGGTCCAGGTGCACGGGTACGGAGGTGGACAGGCCGCCGTCGGACATGACCGTGCGGGTCAGGACGGCCTGGGTGCCCTGCGCGTGCCGCCCGGTGACCTCCAGGTGGACGTGGGACTCCACCAGGGAGCCGGCCGGCAGGCTGGTGACCCCGGTGGTGCCGTAGGTGGCCACCCGCAGCCCCTCCTCGGCGGCGGTCAGCGCCAGGCGCAGGGAACCGGGGTCGTCGGCGCAGGCCACCAGGAGGCCGCCGGGGACCAGGCAGTGGGCGAAGTCGAGGAAGGCGGCCTCAAAGGCCTCCGCCGTGCCGTAGGTGTCCAGGTGGTCGGGCTCGACGTTGGTAATGACCTCCACCCGGGGGCTGTAGTTGAGGAAGGAGCGGTCGGACTCGTCGGCCTCGGCCACGAAGACGGCCCCGCCGCCCAGGTGCGCCCCGGTCCCCAGGTCCCTGACGACCCCGCCGACGGCGAAGGACGGGTCCTGGCCCAGGCGGCGCAGCGCCTGGGCCAGCATGGAGGAGGTGGTCGTCTTGCCGTGGGCGCCGGCCACCGCCACCAGGTCGCGTCCCTGGGCCGCCAGGGCCAGGGCCTGGGAGCGGTGCACGACCCTGGCCCCGGCCGCCCGGGCAGCCAGGAGCTCGGGGTTGGAGGCCCTGATCGCGCTAGAGACCACCACCGTGGCCCGCGGCGGGACGCGGGCGGGGTCGTGGCCGACGTACACTCCCAGCCCCAGGTCACGCAGGTGCTCCAGGGCGGGCCCGTCGTGGGCGTCCGAGCCGGTGACGGTGGCGCCGCGCTCCGCCAGCAGCTGGGCGACCACGCTCATCCCGGCGCCCCCCACGCCAATGAGGTGGAAGGCCTGCCCGTCCAGCGCCGCGGCGCCCGCCCCCCGGTCCCGGTTGCTCTCAGTCATGATCCGTGGTCCTCGCCGTGCTCGTAGGGTCGGTGTCTGGCAGGTCGTAGAGGGGGCCGCCCCCCGCCCCGCCCCCGGAGAGGCCGGTCCACGTGCGGGGCGCGGTGCCCGACGCCGGCCGGGCGGCGGGGGCCTGCGGGGCCACCGACCCGCTGGCGCCCAGGTCCTCAGTAGCCGGGTCCTCGGTACCTGAGTCCTCAAGGTCCGGCCCGAGGGCGTCCGGTCCGGCAGCGTCTTCCGCCCCGTCCGGATCCTGCCCGGGGGCCAGGACGGTGGCGGTCACCAGCGCGGTCAGGCGCGCGGCGCCGTCGGGCACCCCGGTGGTGGCGGCCGCCCGGGCCATCTCCTGGCGCCTGCGGACGTCGGTCAGGAGGGTGGCGAAGTCCAGCACGTCGGAGGGGGCCAGGTCGCCGTCGGAGCGCAGCACGCCCCCGTGGGCGGCAATGACGTCCGCGGCGTTGAGACGCTGCTCACCATTACCCACCGGCAGCGGCACGTACAGGGCGGGCAGGCCCAGGGCGGTCAGCTCCGCCACCGTCCCCGCCCCGGAGCGGCACAGCACGCCGTCGGCGCAGGCGTAGGCCTGCTCCATGGCGGTCAGGTAGTCCAGGACGTGGTAGCGCGTACGCAGGCTCTGCGGGGCCCCGTTATCCAGGGCGTCCTCCAGGGCGGCCCTCACCGGCGCGTCCTTGCCCCGGCCGGTGAGGTGGAGGACCTGGAGCCGCTCAGGGAGGCTGGCCAGGGCGGCGCCCACGACCTCGTTGAGGTGCTGGGCGCCCAGGGAGCCGCCCGTGATCAGGAGGGTCGGGGCCTGGGGGTCCAGCCCCAGGGCGGCGGCCCCCTGGAGCCGGGCGGTGCGCTCGCCCTGGGGGGTGGCGCGCTGGGCGACCAGGTCGGCCACGGCCGGACGCAGCGGCAGGCCGGTCACCTCGGTGCGGCCGTGGGCGGAGCGCAGGGGCGTGGAGGCGAAGGTCAGGCCCACCGAGGCGGCCCAGGAGGCCCCCAGCCGGTTGGCCAGGCCGGGGCGGGCGTTCTGCTCGTGGATGACCACCGGGACACGGGCCTTGCGGGCAGCCAGGTAGGCGGGGGTGGAGACGTAGCCACCGAACCCCACCACCACGTCGGCCCCCAGACGCCCGATGGCCTCGGCCGCGGCGGCGACCGCCCGGTTGAGGCGGGAGGGCAGGCGCAGCAGGTCCACCGAGGGACGCCGGGGCATGGGGACCCTGGGGACCAGGGCCAGCTCCAGCCCGGCGGCGGGGACGAGGTCGGCCTCCAGCCCCTCGGCGGTGCCCAGGACCAGGACCTGGGTGTCCGGGTGCCCGCCCAGGGCGGGGTCACGCAGGGCGTGGGCGGTGGCCAGCAGGGGGTTGACGTGCCCCGCCGTGCCGCCACCCGCGAGCAGGACGCGCAGTGGCCGGGACGGGGCGGCAGGTAGCTCAGACACTCTTCCTCCTTGAGGAGACGACGGACAGGGTACGGCGCACCGCACCAGGACGTGCCGCGAGCTCCTGGGCGGCCCCCGGCTCGGCGCGGGCGAAGGACAGCAGGACGCCGACAGCCGCCAGCACCGATATGAGGGAGGAGCCCCCGGCGCTGATCAGGGGCAGGGGGACGCCCAGGACGGGCAGGAGACCCACCACCACGCTCATATTGATAAAGGCCTGGCCCACGATCCAGGTCATAATGCCGGCGGTGACCACCGAGACGTAGACGGACTCGCAGCGCCGCATGACGCGCAGGCAGCACCACCCGACGACGGCGAACGAGGCGATGACCGCCAGGGTGCCCACGAGCCCGAACTCCTCCCCCAGGACCGCGAAGACGTAGTCGGAGTCCGCCTGGGTCAGGTAGCCCCACTTCTGGCGCGAGGCCCCCGGCCCGACCCCGGTCCAGCTGCCGGTCCCCAGGGCCCAGCGCCCGTGCTTGGGCTGGTAGCCCACGTCCAGGGGGTCGGCGGAGTCCGGGAACCACCACATGAGGATCCGGGCACGCCGGTTGGCCACGAGCAGGGAGGCCCCCGCGAAGCCGGCCACGCCCAGGGCCCCCAGGAGGGCGAACCACCTGGCACGCAGGCCGTAGACCCACAGCGCCCCGGCGCCCAGGAGCACCAGGACGATGACGGTCCCCAGGTCGCCGCCCCACAGGACCAGGGCGATCGGGACGCCGACGGGGACCAGGAGCCACAGGGCCAGGCCCTTGAGGTCCTTGAGACGGTCGGCGTGGCAGGCGACGACGTAGCCGATGTACAGGCAGATCGCGAGCTTGATGAACTCCGAGGGCTGGACCGTCTGGTCACCGGGGAGCCTGATCCAGTTGCAGTTCCCGCCCGTGCAGGTGCGCACGGAGGGCACGAAGTCCACCAGGAGCTGGGGCAGGGTCGCCACCACCAGGACCGGCACGGACAGACGCTGCCAGGCCCGGGCGGGAACCCGCGCCGCCAGCGCCATGAGGGCCAGCCCCACCACCGCGAACACGAGGTACTTGGCGAAGTTCTCGTAGGCGCTGCCCCCGTCGGCCGCGCTCTTGACCGACTGGACGGAGAACACCATGATCAGGCCGAAGGTGAGCAGGGCGAGGCTGGCCAGGAGGAGCGTGTAGTAGCTCAGGGTGGCGGACTCCCCCTCCCGGGGGCCCTCGGAGGAGGCCAGGAGGCGGCGCAGGGGGTGTGCGGGTCGGGGGCCAGCGCCGGTAGGGTCTGCGGGCACTCAGTCACGCTCCTGGTCCGTGGTCCCACGACGTACGTGGTCCCTGGCGGCGGCCGCGAACAGGTCGCCGCGCTGGGCGTAGGAGCTGAACTGGTCCCAGGAGGCGCAGGCGGGGGCCAGCATGACGGTGTCACCGGGACGGGCCAGGGCCGCGGCGGCGGCCACGGCGCCGTCCACGACCTCCCGGGGGCCGCCGTGGGGCACGCGGCGCACCGGGACCTGGGGGGCCTGGCGGGCCAGGGCGTCCAGGACCTCGGTCTGGTCGGCGCCAATGACCACCGCGGCCCGCAGGCGCACGGCCACCTGGCGCACGAGGTCGTGGAACTGGGCTCCCTTGGTGTCCCCGCCCACGATCCACACGCCCGTCCCCGGCTCCAGGGCGCTCAGCGCCGCGCTCGCGGAGTGGGGGTTGGTGGCCTTGGAGTCGTCCACCCAGGTCACGCCCCCGCCCTGGGCGACGGTGACCAGCCGGTGGGCGCCGGGGGCGAAGGCGCGCAGCCCGGCCGAGACGGCCCGCCCCGGGACGCCGACGGCCAGGGCCAGGGCGGCGGCGGCCAGGGCGTCGGCCAGGACGTGGGCGGGCAGGCGGGAGGCCTGCCCGCCCGGCGCCAGGTGGGCCAGGTCGGCCAGGGTGGCCACCTCCAGGCCCTCGGTGTGGCGGCCGGGGTGCCAGGCACGGTCCACCAGCAGGTCGTCAACCACCCCCACCTGCCCCAGGGCGGGGGCTTCCAGGGTGAAGCCGACGGCGCGGCAGCCCTCCATGACGTCAGCCTCCCGGACCATCAGGCAGGTGGCCTCGTCGGCGCAGTTGTAGACGGCCCCACGCCGGGTGCGGGCGTAGACGCGGGCCTTGTCCGCCCGGTAGCCCTCGTAGCCGCCGTGCCAGTCAAGGTGGTCAGGGGCCAGGTTGAGGCAGGCGGCGGCGAGCGGGGACAGGGTGCGGGTGGTGTGGAGCTGGAAGCTGGACAGCTCCACGGCCAGCACGTCAGCGCCCCCCTCCAGGACGGTGGTGACCACGGGGGCGCCGATATTGCCCACCGCCGGGGCCCGCATGCCCGCCGCGCCCAGGACCGAGGAGATCATGCCCACCGTGGTGGTCTTGCCGTCGGTACCGGTGACGGCGACCCAGGGCACGTCCGGGCGGGCGGAGGCGCGCTGGAGGCGCCAGGCGAGCTCGACCTCGCTCCAGGTCTCGATACCGCAGGCGGCCGCGGCAGCCAGGACCGGCCCGGTGGCGGGCACCCCCGGGGAGACCACGAGGAGGCGGGGGCGCTGCTCGGTGAGCGCCTGGGCGAGGCGCCCGGGGCTGCCGGCGCAGGCCGAGGCCACGGGGGCGGGCAGGTCCTCCAGGGCCTCCTGCCGCTCGTCGTAGACGCTCACGCGCGCCCCCAGGGTGCTCAGGGCCTCCAGGACGGCACGCCCGGTGCGCCCCATCCCGACCACGCCGACGTGCGCGTCGGCCAGGTCCTCGATCCTCGTGACGTTACTGGGCACGGGCCCACCTTCCTGCTGGAGCTGATGCCGGGACCGGGCCCGCCGGACGCCCGCCGGGCCCGGTCCCGGGGTGAGGGTACGCCGTCGCACCGGGGTAGCGGCGCAGGACGCTCAGGACACGAGGTACTCGCCGTAGAAGAGCCCCATGCCGGCCACCACGCACACCCCGGCGATAATCCAGAAGCGGATGACCACGTTGACCTCGGTCCAGCCCCCCAGCTCGAAGTGGTGGTGGAGGGGGGCCATGCGCAGCACGCGCTTACGGGTCATCTTGAACGAGCCGACCTGGAGGATGTCGCTGAGGACCTCCGCCAGGAACAGCCCCCCGATGACCACGGCGACGAACTCGGTACGGGTCAGGATGGACAGCCCGGCCAGCGCCCCCCCCAGGGCCAGGGAGCCGGTGTCGCCCATAAAGATCTTGGCCGGGGAGGCGTTCCACCACAGGAAGCCGAAGCAGGCCCCCATGAGGGCGGCCGATATCATGGCCATGTCACGTGGGTCACGGACCTGGTAGCAGGTCACGGCAATGGCCTCGCGGTGACCGTACTGGCAGGACTGGTTGAACTGCCACACGCTAATGAGCGCGTAGGCGCCGAAGACCATGGTCGAGGCGCCGGTGGCCAGGCCGTCCAGGCCGTCGGTGAGGTTGACGGCGTTGGACCAGGCGGTGATCAGGAGGTTGGACCAGATGACGAACAGGATCATCCCCACCACCGCGCCCCCGAAGGCCAGGTCCAGGCGTGAGTCCCGGGCGAAGGAGATGCGCGTGGAGGCGGGGGTCAGGCCGCTGCGGTCGGCGAAGTTGAGGGCGGCCACGGAGAAGGAGATACCGATCACGGCCTGGCCCGCGATCTTCTGCCAGGCCCTCAGCCCCAGCGAGCGCTCCTTGGCGATCTTGGCGAAGTCGTCCATAAAGCCGATCGCCCCCAGGCCCACGATGAGCAGCATGAGGAGCAGGCCGCTGGCACGCGGTGGCCGCCACATGATCAGGCTGCCGACGGCGTAGCCCAGGACGGTGCCGCCGATAATGACCAGGCCGCCCATGGTGGGGGTACCGCGCTTGGTGAAGTGCCCCTGGGGCCCGTCCTCCCGGATGAACTGCCCGTACTGCTTACGGTGCAGGTAGCGGATGAGCAGGGGCGTGACGAACAGGGAGACCAGCATGCCCACGGCTGCCGCGATAAAGATACCGGTCATTGGGAACGGACCTCCTTGAGGTGGTCGGCCAGGCGCCAGGCGCCTGAGCCGTGGGAGCCCTTGACGAGGACGGCGTCACCGTCACGGACCAGGGAGTCAATACGCGCCAGCGCCGCACCGGCGTCGGCCACCTCCACGACCTCCACACCGCGCTCACGTGCGGCGGCGGCGGCGGGGGCCGCCCCCTGCCCCACGGTCAGCAGGAGGGCGGCACCGGCCTGCGCCACCAGCTCGCCGGTGCGGCGGTGGTCGGCGGGCGAGGACGCCCCCAGCTCCAGCATCTCGGAGACCACCACGACACGGCGGCGTCCGGCCGCCAGGACCGGCAGGGTGGCCAGGGAGGCGGTCATGGAGTCGATATTGGCGTTGTAGGAGTCGTCCACCAGGAGGAGGTCACCGGCCAGGGGGCGCACGTCCATACGGTGGGCGCTCTCAATACGGGCGTCGGCCAGGGCCGTCAGGACGTCCTGGGGGGCCACCCCGGCGGCCAGGGCCAGGGCGGCGGCGGCCAGGGCGTTGGCCACGTTGTGGGCCCCGGGCAGGGACAGACGCAGGCGGGTGGGCCCGGCCCCGGGCAGGTGGACCGTGGTGAGCGGGTAGGCCCCGGCCTCCAGGACCGTGTCGGTGGCCCGCACGTCCGCCCCGGCTCGGCCGCTGGCGGAGAAGGTCAGCACCGCCGCCGGGGCGAGGGGGCGCATGCCGGCGGAGCGGGGGTCGTCCAGGTTGAGCACGGCGGTGCCCCCCGGCCGCAGGCCGGAGAGGATCTCCGCCTTGGCCGCCGCCACGCCCTCGATCCCCCCGAAGCCGTCCATGTGGGCGTGCCCCACCACGAGGACCGCGGCGGTGTCCAGGGGGGCGATACCGGTGAGGTAGGCAATGTGCCCGGGCGCCGAGGCACCCATCTCCAGGACCAGGTAGCGGGTGGAGGCGTCGGAGGACAGGACCGTCAGGGGCAGGCCGATCTCGTTGTTGAAGGAGGCCACCGGGGCCACCGTGGGGGCCACCGAGGCCAGGATCTGGCGGGTGAGGTCCTTGGTGGTGGTCTTGCCCACCGAGCCGGTCACGGCCACGACGGTCAGCTCCCCGCCGCGCTCCCGGGCCCGACGGCGCAGGTCCGCCAGGTGCTCGCGGGCCAGGCGACCCAGCGCCGCGACGGTGTCCGGGACCACCACCAGGGGCAGCTCCGCCCCGCCCAGGGCGGCCCGGGCGGCCTGGACGTCGCTGACCAGGGCGGCCTCGGCGTGTGCGCGGGCGACGGCGTCGAGGTAGGCGTGGCCGTCGGTCCTCTCCCCCGCGATGGCCACGAACAGGCTGCCCGGCCCGGCGCGGCGGGAGTCCGTCACCACGGCGGTGACCTGGGCGCTGGTGGCGTCGCCCGGGAGGGGGCCGGCGGGCTGGCTGCCCAGGAGGGTGCCGCCGGCCATGGCGGCGACCTGCTCCAGGGGGCGGGGGATCACGCCTGCCCCCACTTGGCCTCGACGGCCTCGCGCATGACCGGGGCGTCGTTGTAGCGGATGAACTGGTCGGCGACCTCCAGGAAGGGCTCGTGGCCCTTGCCGGTGACAATGACGGTGTCGTCCGGGCCGCACAGCTCCACGCCGCGGCGCACGGCGTCACCCCGCCAGGTGGTGACCTCCTCGACGTCCGCCAGGTCGGGACGCACCCGGCGCACCCCGGCCAGGACGGCGTCGCGGATGGTCTGGGGGTCCTCGGAGCGGGGGTTCTCGTCGGTGACCACCAGGACGTCGGCCAGGCGGGCGGCCACCTCCCCCAGCATGGGCCGCTTGCCCTGGTCGCGGTCGCCGTCGGAGCCGAAGACCACGATGAGGCGCCCCGGTGTGATGGGGCGCACCGCCTCCAGGGCCAGCTCCATGGCGTCAGGGGTGTGGGCGAAGTCCACGATGCACAGCCCGCGCGTCCCGTCCCGCTGGCTGACGCGCTGCATGCGCCCGGGGATGTTGTGGGCGCCGGCCAGAGCCGCCACCGCGGTGGGCACGGGGACGCCCGCCCGGATAGCCATGACCAGGGCCAGGGCGGCGTTCTGGACGTTGACCAGGCCCGGCAGCGGGCAGGAGGCGAGGATCTCCTGGGCGCCGGGCCCGTGGAGGGTGAAGGTGGTGGCCGCCTCCGCCAGGGAGACCGCGGCATCAGACACCCACCAGTCGCACTCGGCGTCACCGGGGTAGGCGCGCACCCGCTCCACCTCCAGGCCGGTGGCGGAGGCGGTACGGGCCAGGGACGCCCCCCACCGGTCGTCCACGCAGACCACGGCGCTGCGGGCGTGGGCGGGGGTGAACAGGCGGGACTTGGCCTCCAGGTACCCCTCCATGGTCTTGTGGAAGTCCAGGTGGTCGCGCTGGAGGTTGGTGAAGCCCACGACGTCGAAGGTGACGCCGTCCAGGCGGTGCAGCACGATGGCGTGGCTGGAGGCCTCCAGGGAGGCGGCGCCCACGCCCTCCTCGACGGCCAGGGCCATCATGCGGGCCAGGACCGGGGCCTCCACGGTGGTGCGCGGGGACTCCACCGAGGTGCCTCCCACGCGCAGCTCGACGGTCCCGGCCACCATGCAGCCGCCCAGGTGGGCCGCGAGCATGGCGTCCAGGAAGTAGCTGGTGGTGGTCTTGCCGTTGGTGCCGGTCACCGCGGTGGCGGTCAGGTGCTCGGCGGGGTGGTGGTAGACCGCCTGGGACAGGGGGCCGACCAGGGCCCGGGGGTCCTCGTGGACCAGGACCGGGGTGCCGGGGAGGCCGGCGGCCAGGTGGGCCCCCTGGCTGTCGGTGACCACGGCCACGGCCCCGGCCCCCACGGCCTGGGCGGCGAAGGAGGCGCCGTGGACCTTGAAGCCGGGGAGGCCCACGAACAGCTCCCCGGGGGCGACGTCACCGGAGTCCACGCTCACCCCGGTGACCATGACGCCGTCCACGTCCTCCTGGCTGGTGCCTGGCGCCGGGACCAGCGAGAAGGACCGCACCAGCTGCCTCAGATCGGTGGGCTCCAGGTGGTGGGGGCGCAGGGCCGCAGCCGACTCATAGGCGTTACTCATAGCTCCTCAATCTATCTCGGGGTCGGGGAACGGGCGTCGGGCTCGCCCGGAGAAGGAGTGTGACGTGCGAGGACTGAGGTGTCAGCCCCCGTCCGGTGAGTGGCCGGGGGGCGCGGAGGTCTCGGCGTCGGCGCGGGCGGCGGCCTGGGCGGCCACCACCGTGGGATCCGGGGCGATCCCCAGGGCGTGCATGGCGGCGGTGGCGATCTTGCGGAAGACAGGACCCGAGACGGTCCCGCCGTAGACGCCCTCGGGACGGTACAGGACCACCGAGACCGCGATGGCCGGGGCCCGGGCCGGGGTGAAGCCCACGAAGGAGGCCACCGTCCCGCCCTCCCCGGTGAGGATCTCGGTGGTGCCGGTCTTGCCCGCCACCAGGTAGCCGTCCAGGGAGGCGGTCTCGGCGGTGCCCCCCTCCTGGGTGACCCCGATGAGCATGTCGGTCAGGGTGGCGGCGGTGGCCTCGGAGATGACCTGGACGCCCTCGGGCTGGGTCTGGGGGATCTCCTTGCCGTCCGCCCCGATCCAGGCGTCGATGACCCGGGGGGGCATGCGCACGCCCTTGTTGGCGATGGCGGCCAGGACCTGGACGGCCTGGAGGGCGGTGACGGCCACGCCCTGGCCGAACATGGTGGTGTAGCGGGTCCGGCCGTCCCAGGAGTCTGGGGGGTAGAGGAGCCCGGAGGACTCCCCCGGCAGCTCGATCCCGCTCAGGGTGCCCCAGCCGAACCGCTTCATGAGCTCGTAGCGGCTCTGGTCGCTGACGGTGTCACCGACCTGGACGGTGCCCACGTTGGAGGACTCCGCCAGGATCTGGGCGCTGGTGAGGTACTGGTCGGGGTGCTCGTGGGAGTCGTGGAACTCCTCCCCGTCGGGGGACACCCAGCTGTAGGGGACGGTCCAGGGGGTCGTCGGGGTGACGGCCCCCTGCTCCAGGGCGCTGGCGAAGGTGACGACCTTGCCCACGCTGCCGGGCTCGAAGACGGCCTGGACCACCCGGGCCCCGCGGTCCTGCTCGGCGCTGGCGACGGGGTCGGAGGGGTCCACCGTGTGGGAGTCCGCCATGACCAGGATCTTGCCGGTGGAGGGCTCCATGACCACGATGGAGCCCCAGTCCGCGCTCTGGGAGTCCACGGCGGCGTCGATCACCTCCTGGGCCAGGGCCTGGAGGTCGGGGTTGATGGTGGTGCGCACGGTGGTCCCGGCGGTGGCCGGGGTGTCCTGCTGCTCACCGGTGGGGATAATGACGCCGCTGCGACCGATCTCGACGCTGCCCTCACCGTCGGTCCCCGACAGCAGGTCGTTCTGGCTGAGTTCCAGGCCGGCGGCACCGGTGAGGACCCGGTGCTCCTTCTCACTGGTGTAGCCCACGACGTTGCCGGCCGTCCTGCCGGCCGGGTAGGTGCGCCGACTGCGCTGGTCGGGCTCGATGCCCTGGATGTCCAGGGCCTTGACCTGGCGCCAGGTGTCGGGGGTGACCGCCTCGGCGACAATGACGTAGGTGGAGTCGCCCACCATGGCGCCGCCGAGCTCGTTGACGTCCACGCCCAGGACCGGGGCGAGCAGCTCGGCGGCGGCCAGGGCGCCGTAGCCCACGACGACCTCCTCCTCCGTGCCGGTGGTGGGGTCGGTCCTCTTCTCGCGGCGCTCGTACTGGGAGACCAGGACCTGGTTGACGCCGACGTCGTAGGACACCACGGAGGAGGCCAGGACCGTGCCGTCACGCCCCAGGATCTGGCCGCGCGGGGCGCGGTTGACCCAGGAGACGGTGCGCTCGGCCTTGGCCCTGGCGGCCAGCTCCGGGCCCTGGACGACCTGGATCCAGGCCGTCCTGCCCGCCAGGGCGGTGAACCCGACGGCTCCGGCCAGCTGCATCATCCGACGGCGGCTCAGGTCCACAGGCCTACTTCTCCGCGGCGGGCGTCCCGCCCGAGACGGTGGAGGTGGTCAGGTCCACGACCCCCGGGGCCCCGGAGGGGACCATGCCCAGACGCTGGGCGGCCTGGGTCAGGCTGGAGGGCGAGGAGGCCTTCTGGACCTGGTCGGCGAGGGTGGCGACGTGGTCGTTGGCCACACCGAGCTGGACCTGGGCGGCCTGCATACGGTAGGCGGTGTCCGCCATGGCGGCGTTCAGGGCCATGGAGCTGACCAGGACGGCCACCAGGATGAAGACGACACCCAGGAGGAAGGGCAGCGTGGAACGCGAGGCCGCGAGGCCCTGGACCACGGACAGGCGCGGGCGGGCGGTGGCCTCGGAGCGCTCGGCGCGGCGGGGCTCACCGCGCCGCGGGCGTGAAGGACGGGCCTGACCGGCCCCCTCCCAGGAGGCGGTGGCTCGTGAGGTGTGACGCGGTGCGGGGCGGGTGGCCCTGACTGCGTTGCTGGCGGACATCTTCAACTCCTTCCGGTGTGGCGGCTACGGGAGCGTGCGGACGCGGCTGGGCGGCGTCGACCGTGCTGGGTTCCACGGTCCCCGTACCGGCACCGCTCCTGGCCCGGCTGCGAGGCGGGGGCGTCGCAGGCGGGACGGGTGCGGACGGCGGCACGCAGGCGCACGGGGGCAGATCGGGGGTTGGCGTCGATCTCGGCCTGGGTGGCCTTCTCGGCGCCGTGGGTGAGAGCCTCCAGGTAGGGCCGGGCGGCCTGGGGGACCAGGGGCAGGCCCTGGGGGGCCCGGCTGGTGGTCCCGGCGGCGATAGCCCGCTTGACGAGCCGGTCCTCCAGGGACTGGTAGGACTCCACCACCAGGCGGCCGCCCACGCGCAGGCAGTCCAGGGCCCGGGGCAGGGCCCTCTGTAGGACGTCGAGCTCGGCGTTGACGGCCACGCGCAGGGCCTGGAAGGTCCGCTTGGCGGGGTGGCCCCCGGTACGCCGGGTGGCGGCGGGCACGGCGGAGCGCACCAGGTCGCTGAGGTCCCGGGTGCTGCGCACCGGGGTGCCCGCCTGGCGGCGGCGGACGACCTCGGCGGCGATGCGCGCGGCGAAGCGCTCCTCGCCGTAGGCGCGCAGGACGTGGGTGATCTGGGCGGCGTCCCAGGTGTCCAGGAGGTCCTGGGCGCTGGGGCCCGTGGTGGGGTCCATGCGCATGTCCAGGGGCGCGGGCCGGGAGTAGGAGAAGCCGCGCCCGTCCTCGTCGAGCTGGAGGGAGGAGACCCCCAGGTCCATGAGGACGGCGTCCACCGTGCCCGCCCCGTCGGTGCTGAAGCGGGCGGCGACCTGCGCGACGGCGTCGTAGGTGGTCTGCACGGCGTGGAAGCGCCCCCCGAAGCGGGCCAGACGGGCACTGGCCAGAGCCACGGCCTGCGGGTCACGGTCGATACCCACGAGCGTGAGCTCGGGGAAGCGGCTCAGGGCCCCCTCCGCGTGCCCGCCCATACCCAGGGTGGCGTCGATCATGACCGGCTCCCGCCCGTGGGCCACGGCCTCCTCCAGGGCGGGCGCCAGGAGGTCCAGGCAGCGCCCCAGGAGGACGGGGGTGTGGAGCCCAGCCGCCAGGTCCGCGGCCCGGGAGGTGTCTGCGAAGCCCGCTCCGACGCCGGTCTCGACGGCGGGGCTGGCGTTCTCGCGCACGTTGTCCTCCTTCGGGCGTGAGTCGGGTGGGCGGCCCACCACGGTGACGGATGTGGTGTGGCGGCGCCGTCGGACCAGGACTCCTTCCGCAGGTTCCGGCGTCGGGGAAGTGACGTCGGACGGCGGCGGAAGGGGACCTCGCCAGGCGGGGCTCCACGTTGTGCTAGGCGACGGGCCTCAGAAGAGGCCCGGGACGATCTCCTCGGCCGTGTTGGCGAAGACCTGCTCCTGACTGGTGAGGTACTCCTGCCACGCGGCGGCGTCCCAGATCTCCACCCGGGATCCTGCGCCGATGACGGCGAGGTCCCGGTCCAGCCCCGCGTAGGTACGCAGGTGGGCCGGCAGGGTAATACGACCCTGCTTGTCGGGGACCTGGGAGTCCGCGCCCGAGAGCATGACGCGCACGTAGTCGCGTGCCTGCTTCTGCGTCAACGGGGCCTCGCGGAGCTGGGCGTACATGCGCTCGAACTCGGTTGTGGTGAAGACGTAGAGACAGTGCTCCTGGCCGCGGGTGAGAACCACCCCTCCAGCGAGCTCCTCGCGGAACTTCGCCGGAAGGATGAGTCGACCCTTGGTGTCGAGGCGAGGCGAGTGGGTACCCAGGAACATGGGCCCGCTCCTCCCACCTCAACTATCCAGCGGGCACCACCATACTCCACTTCCCTCCACTTCCCTCCACGCAACAGGTCGAGGGCACGTCACAGTTAGATCGCTGCGGGCTGAGAGGTCTGCCTGCCGCCGGAAAACCGCGCCAGCCCGGGCGTCAAGGACGTGCGCGCACCACCGGGCGCGAACGTGCCCGGACCCGGAAAGGGCGACAGACCGGCCATAGGCGCGCGACACGCCGGGGGACGTGCGCACTCACCCGGAACCCCGGGTACGCGACACGCCGGGGCCGAGGACCTTGACGTCAGGGCGTGCAGCGCTCTTCCTTACGCCCGCACCGGGCGCACCCGACGGCGTCAGGAGGCAGGCCCCAGTGCGCCCCGGTGCGGCCAGGAGGCCGTCTCCCGCGGCCGGGAGCGGGACGTGGGCCCGGTAGGTGCGCCCCAGCACGGCAGAAGACCGTCCACGGTGCCGGGTCCAGGGCACGCCACCAGGGCGCCACGCCGGAGACCGTCCACGGTGCCGCGGAGGCCGCCCCTGGCCCCGGCGCCTTTGGCGTACTCGTGCTGGCGCACGCCCCCGAGGCCGGGGGCTCAGTGGTCGCGACGATGCTCCCAGCGCTCAGCCTGACGCTGCATAAAACGTGAGCGGGGCCTGTCCGCGCCACTCCCACCGCTCCTGCCGCCGCGGGCGGGTGAGGACGACTCGTCAGCGGGGCGGGAGGGGCCGGTAAGCATGAGGGTGATCCCCCAGACGGCCAGGGCGAAGCCGACCAGGCCCACCAGGACGGACCACAGGTCGTGGGCGATGGCCACCCCCGCCACCACGACCGCGAAGCCCCCCAGGACCAGGGCGATACCGGCACCGATACGCCGGGGCGTGGGGCGTCCCAGACGCTTGTCCGCGGCGGTCATGGTCTGGGCCAGACCCGGGTCCTCCGCACCGAGCTGCTTCTCAAGATCGCGTAGGACCTGCTGCTCGCGCTCTGACAGTGCCATGCCGGGACTCCCTTCCGTGTCAGTCCCGCGGGCGGGGCGCCGTCACCGGACCGTGATCCCAAGGATAGGCGCTTAACCGGCCCGGAGCGAAAACGTGTGTCAAGCGGTGGACACCACCATCCCGTCCCCGACAGCCCGCAACGACCCGGTTCTGGCCGCAGCGCCGACCGGGGCCGGGGCCGGTAGTGGCAACCACCACGACACGCCGACAGGACCCGTCCGGGTGCGGCGGGCCCGCCGACCCGACCCGGGCCGGCGGCATACGATCCTCCCGACGGCCCCTGACGCAGCCAGCACACCGCCGCGCACCCACCGATGCAGGAAAGACCCGCACATGCACCACCACCCCGGAACCACCCTCGACGCCCTGGTCAGTACCACCGGGATCGGGCCGCAGACGGTGTCCCTGTGCGCGGCCTTCGTCCTGTGCCTGCTGCTCGGCCTCGAGCGCCACCTGCACCTCAAGGACGCCGGGATCAAGACCCACGTCCTGGTGGGACTGGGCGCCTGCCTGTTCACCCTGGTCAGCGCCTACGGATTCAGCACCGCCGGCGGGGCGGACGCGCACCCGGACCCCTCGCGCATCGCGGCCCAGATCGTCTCGGGGATCGGGTTCATCGGCGCCGGGGTCATCTTCGTCAACAACGACACCGTCCGGGGGCTGACGACCGCGGCCACGGTCTGGCTCTCCGCGGCGATCGGCGTGGCCTGCGCCGCCAGGATGCTGCCGGCGGCCGCCCTGGCCCTGGGCCTGCACTACCTGCTGGTCTTCGCCGTCGCGCCCCTGACGGCGCACCTGCCGCAGCAGGGGGTCCACCAGGCGGTGGAGGTCACCTACGAGGTCGGGCACGCGGTCATGCCGGCCCTGGTCTCCACGGCGACGTCCCTGGGCTACGCGACCTCGATCTCCTCCACCTCCTCGCAGCGCTCGGACCGGGGCCGGGTAATGAGCGCGCGCATGTCCTTCCAGGGCGGGAAGGACGCCGAGGCCCTGGTGCGCGCTCTCGCCGAGGTGGAGGGCGTCATTAGCGTCGACGCCGTCCACGCCTCCGGCCTGGACTGAGGGGCCCGGTCCGGACCGCCACCGGGCCAGGCCGTCCCGAACTGGACCGCCACCGGGCTGGTCCGAACCGTCCCGAACTGGACCGCCACCGGGCCGGACCATCCCGGACCGGCCGGACCCCGCCGCCCCGCCCTCACCGGCCCGGTGGCGGGCGCCTGCTCGTCCCCAGCAGACTCGCCGGGGCCAGGGAGCCCGGCCCCCAGCGCCGTCGGACGGCGTCGGCGGCGCGCTCGGGCGCACCCCGGCGCGGGTCCTCGTCCAGGCTCAGCTGGATCCCGTCCTCACCGCGCTCCAGGCCCTCCAGGCGCACCCCCAGGAGCCGGTACCCGCCGGGCGGGACGGGAAGGGCCTCGAAGAGCGCGCTGACGGTCTGCCACACGTCCCGGGCCAGATCCGTGGAGGCCGGCAGGGTCCGTGAGCGGGTCACCGTCACGAAGTCCGCCCCCCGGGCCTTGAGGACCACCACCCGCGAGCGCAGCGCCCTGGCCCGCAGACGGGCCGCGCACTGGTGGCACTGGTCGAGCAGGACCAGGCGGGCCTGCTCGTGGTCGGTGAGGTTGTCAAAGAAGGTGGTCTCGGTGCCCACGGACTTCTCCTGGCGGCTGGTGGTCACCGGCCGGGGGTCGATGCCGTGGGAGAGGTCGGCCAGGTGGTGGGCGGCCGCCTGGCCCAGGATCCTCTCCAGGGTGCGCACGTCGGTGGCCGCCAGGGTGCGCACGTCGGTAATGCCCCAGCGCTCCAGGGCGGCGGCGGTCCGCTCCCCCACCCCCCACATGGCGCCCACCGGCAGGACGTCCAGGAAGTCCTGGGTGGCGTGGGCGGGGACGAGCAGGAGGCCGTCAGGCTTGGCGTGGGAGGAGGCGAGCTTGGCCACGAACTTGGTGGCGGCCACCCCGACGCTGGCCGGCACCCCCACCCGCTGGCGGATCTGGGATCGGATCCAGGTGGCGACCTGGACCGGGGTGCCCATGCGCCGCCTGGCCCCGGACACGTCCAGGAAGGCCTCGTCGATACTGACCTGCTCCAGCAGGGGGGTGACCTCGGCCAGGACCTCCATGACACGGGCCGACACGGCCCCGTAGTGCCCGTGGCGCACGGGTAGCACCACGGCCTGGGGGCAGAGCCGGTGGGCCCGGGCCATGGGCATGGCCGAGTTGACCCCGTAGGCGCGGGCCTCGTAGGAGGCGGCCGAGACCACGCCCCGCCCGTCCTGGCCTCCTACGATGAGGGGCCGTCCGCGCAGCTCGGGGTGCTCCAGGAGCTCCACGGAGGCGAAGAAGGCGTCCATGTCCACGTGGAGGACGGGGGTGGCGGAGTCGTCCGTGCCCCAGCTGCGGCGGGCACCCTGGGCCCGTGGGGCTCGGCTCATGCTTCCTCCTCCTGGCGGGGCCGGCGTCCTGAGCGTGGAGGGGCAGGTCATTGACCCACATGCCTTCTCCTCCTGGCGGGCTGGCAGGTGGTGCTGCCGGGACCGGCGCCGGGAACAGGCTAGCGTGCCCCTGTGACACGACAGGCTGCCAGAACACCGCGTCCCCGAACCCCGTCCCTGGCGGGCCTGCCCCGGGGGCCGGTGCCGACGTCCCTGGCGGTGGCCGAGCTCCAGGTCCGTGACGGCGGGGTCCTGCTGCTGCTGGACGGGACGGAGTCCTCCTGGATCGACCTGGGGGACCCCACCCACCTGGACTTTGAGTACCACCAGCAGATGGACGCCGCCCTGGGGGCGCTGTGGGGCGAGGGCCGGCTGCGGGCGGTGCACCTGGGCGGGGCGGGCTGCGCCCTGGCCCGGGCCTGGGACGCCTCCCGGCCGGGCAGTACCCAGACAGCCGTGGAGGTTGACGCGGTCCTGGCGGACAGGGTGCGCCAGTGGTTCGACCTGCCCCGCTCCCCGCGCCTGAGGATCCGGGTGGGTGACGCCGCCCAGGTCGTCCTCCACCTGCGCGGCGGGCAGTGGGACGTGGTGGTGCGGGACGTGTTCGCGGCCGGGAGGGTGCCCCCGCGGTGCGCCACGACGCAGTTCCTGGCGGCCTGCCGCGCCGCCCTGGCGCCTCGGGGGCTGTACCTGGCCAATGTGGCCTGCCCGCCCCGGGAGCGGGCGGGGGCGGACCTGGCGCGGACCCGTGAGATCTTCGGCGGGGTCCTGGTGGTGGGGGACGCGGCGGTGGTCCGGGGACGGCGTCCGGGAAACCTGGTCGTGGTGGCCCGGGCCGAGCCCCTGACGCCCCGGGAGGCCCAGGCCGTGGAGCGGGCCGTGCGCCGTCTGCCCCTGCCGGTGCGTACCTGGGAGGCGCACGACCCGGCGCTCCCGCAGGGCTGAGGGGCCCGGCGCGGGCCCGGGCCCCTGGGTCCGGGACGGGGCCCGCCCGGGGTGCGGGTCCGGGGCGGTAGCCCGGCGGGCTCAGGCCTCGGTGTCCTGGTCGGGCTCGGGGGTGCCGGCTGGCTTGTGTCCCGCAGGACCGGGGGCACCAGATGGTCGGTGTCCCGCAGGACCGGGGGCGCCAACTGGCTTGTGTCCCGTGGGGCCGGGGGTGTGGGTACCGCGTCGGCCGCGGGGCTGGTCGGGCTGGGGCCGCTGGTCACCGGCCTGGTCCGTGTTGTTCTCCTGGTCCCAGGCGGTCTTCCACCGGGCCCCGGCCTCCAGGCGGGCCCGTTCCTCGCGGGCCACCTGGTCGGCGCTGGGGGCGGCCGCGTGGCGGCCCCGGTAGGTGGGGGTGGGCAGGGGGCGGGTCTCCGGCGTCGGGCGCGGCTCACCGGGGGCCCGGCCCACCCGGCGCCCCGTCACGCCCCGGGAGGTCCCCGGCTGCTTCCCGGCGTGGCGGGGTGCCGGACCCGGTACCACCACGGGCGAGGGCTGGGGGGCCAGGGGCCCGGCGGCGCTGGACAGCTGGTTCTCGTGGTTCTCGGCGGCGTCGTTGGCCTCCAGGAAGGCCTCCAGGCGGGCCCCGATCTCGTCGGCGCTGGGCAGGTCGAACTGCCCCACCGCCTCGTCGGCCCCCTGGGGCACGAGGGAGTCGTACTGGTTCTCTAGGGCCGAGACGATGGCGGCCACCTCGCTCTGGCGCTGGGTCTCGGCGTTGATCTCGGCCCGGGTCACCGCCGCGGCGGCCTCCAGGTCGCCCACGGGCAGGGCCAGGCCGGTGACCTTGGCGGCCGTGCGCAGCAGGGCGGAGGCCCCGGCGGGGTAGTCGTCGCGGGCGACGTAGTGGGGCACCCCCGCGCTCAGCCCCTGGGAGTCCAGGCCGATCTCCCCCATGCGCAGCTCGATCATGGCGCCCATGGTGCCGGGCAGCTCCACGGTCCCGAAGAAGTCGGGCTGGTCGGGGAGCTTGGAGGCGTCCGACCCGTGGTGGTGGACGAAGGTGGGGCGGGTGTGCGGCACCGCCAGGGGGAGGCCGTACATGCCGACCACCTGGGTGACCCCCATGGTGGTGACCACCCGGGTCAGCGCCGCCAGGAAGTCCTCCCAGCGGTAGTCCGGCTCGGCGCCGTGGAGTAGGAGCAGGCTCTCGCCGTCGTCGTCCTGGAGGACGTCCAGGACGATCTGGGGCATGACGGCGCTCTGGTAGCGCCGTGAGGAGTAGACCATGAGGGGACGGCGGGCGCGGTAGTCCACCAGGGCGTCGGCGTCGAAGGTGGCGAGCCTCTCGTGGGGGAGCGTCATGAGGAGCTGCTCGACGGCCAGGGCCCCGGCGTGCCCGGCGTCCATGGCCCCGTCCAGGTGGTGGAGGAGGACGCGGGCACGGGTGAGGCGTGAGGCCTGGGCCTGCTCCATGTTCAGCAGGGGCCGTCCGGTGGGGACTGGTGCCATGTCTTCCTCCTTCTCGCGCCGGGGAATGGACCGTGAGGCCGTCAGGTCCGCAAGTCACGGACCTGGTTCTCCAGCCTGCAACGTCGCGGTCCGCCCCCGTGTTCCTGACGGCCCCCGTCCGTGTTCGCCACGGGCGTCGGCCGCCCGGGGCGCGACCGGGGGCACTCAGAGAATAATGGACTGCCCTCTGCCGCCGGGTGATATATGCACTCGTTGGCACCGGAACCGATCACCGACCCAATGATTGTGAGGCCCTGTGACGTCTGCCAAGCCTGCGCGTACCCAGGACGCCAAGCCCCCCGCCGGGGGCGGAGCCGACGCGGCGGCGGTACTGCGGGAGCGGGAGATCGCCGTCGAGCAGGCCCAGGTGGACCGCGCCTACGGGGAGCTGGACCGGCAGCTGGCCGCCGCCAGGTCCGCCCTGGCCGCCACCGAGGCCGCGGGGGCCGCCGGCACCCACCAGTCCCGGGGGGAGCGGGACGCCTACGCCGTGCACTACTCGGACATTATCTCCTGCCTGGAGGGCGTGGAGGACAGGCTCGTCTTCGGGCGGATGGACACCCGCTCCGGCGGGCGCCACTACGTGGGACGCACCGGCCTGCAGGACGCCTCCCGCCGCGAGGTGGTGCTGGACTGGCGCGCCCCCCTGGCCCGGGCCTTCTACCAGGGCACCGCCCTGGACCCGATGGGCCTGGTACGCCGCCGGCACATTGACTCCCGCGCCCGCGTCGTGGTGGGGCTGGAGGACGAGCTGCTGGACGCCTCGGAGCTGGGGACGGGCGGGGGCGGGCTCAGCGTCCAGGGCCTCCAGGGCGAGGGCGCGCTCCTGGCGGCCATGTCCGCGGCCCGCGACGGGCGCATGGGCGACATCGTGGCCACGATCCAGGCCGAGCAGGACCGGGTCGTCACCAGTGACGGCAGGGGCGTCCTGGTGGTCCAGGGCGGTCCCGGCACCGGCAAGACCGCCGTGGCCCTGCACCGGGTGGCCTACCTCTTCTACGCCGAGCGGGAACGTCTGGAGCGCTCCGGGGTGCTGCTGGTGGGGCCCTCACGGACCTTCCTGCGCTACGTGGAGCAGGTGCTGCCCTCCCTGGGTGAGAACGGTGTGGTCTCCACCACCCTAGCGGACCTGGTGCCGGGCGTGCGGGCCCGGGGCTCCGAGAGCCCCGCGGTGGCCGAGCTCAAGGGCAGGGCCCTGTGGGCGCGGGTGCTGCGGCGGGCGGTGCGCTCCCTCCAGCGGGTCCCGGCGCAGCCCCGTGAGATCGTGGTGGAGGGCACCAGCCTGTGGCTGACCCCGCAGGAGGTCACCGAGGCCGTGAGCCGGGCGCGGCGCTCGGGCAGGCCCCACAACCTGGCGCGAGAGACCTTCGTCCTGTGGCTCCTGGAGCGGCTCACGGACCAGTACGCCCGCCTCACCGGCCAGGACGCCTCAGACAAGGACACGCGCGCCTGGATCCGGGAGGACATCCGTACGGCGCGTGACGCCCGCCGGGAGATCAACCTGTGCTGGATGCCGACCACGGCGGTGGGCCTGCTGGAGCGCCTGTGGTCCCGTCCGGCCCTGCTGGAGCGCCTGGCCCCCGAGCTGAGCCAGGCCGAGCGCGACCTGCTGCGCCGTGAACCCGGGGCCGACCCGGACCAGGTGCTCACCGCCGCCGACGTGCCCCTTATTGACGAGCTGTCCGAGCTGCTGGGCCCCAGCGAGGACGCCCAGGCCGCCCGGGCCCGGCACACGGCCCGACGCCGTCAGGAGCTGCTCTCCTACGCGGCCCAGGCCATTGAGGCCCAGGAGCTGGGCCAGGGCATGGTGACCGCGCAGATGCTCGCCGACCGGGTGGAGGACACCGGGCCCCGGACGACCCTGGCGGAGCGGGCGAGGGCGGAACGCACCTGGACCTACGGGCACGTGGTGGTGGACGAGGCCCAGGAGCTGGGTGCCATGGCCTGGCGGGCCCTGGCCCGACGCTGCCCGGTACGTTCCCTGACGGTGGTCGGCGACCTGGCCCAGTACTCGGGCCCCACCACCCCGGCCTCCTGGTCGCAGGCGCTCGCCGAGCTCGGGACGCCGGGCCCGGACGAGCACGAGCAGGCGCGGGCGGGATCCCGGGGGCCAGGATCCCGCAGGCCGCGCTCCCGCGGGGGCTCGACGCCCCTGCGTGAGGAGGTCCTCACGGTGTGCTACCGCACCCCGGCCACCATTATGGCCGTGGCGGAGCGCACGGTGACGGCCCTGGGGCACCCCCCGGTCTACCCGGTGTCCTCGGTGCGGGATCTGGACGACTGCCTGAGGGTGGAGGACCTCAGCGCCCTGCCGGCCGACGGGGCCGGGGAGGCCGCCTGGGCCCGCGCCCTGCGTCGGGCCGTGAGCGCCGAGTGCGCCGCCATGGACGCCGCGGCGGGCCCCGGCGGGGGCAGGATCGCCGTCATCGCCCCGGAGCCCGGCCCGGTGACCTCGCTCCTGGCCCAGGACCCGGCCCTGGCCGCCGCCATGGAGGCCCCGGGGGGGGACGTGCTGCGCGCCCGCCTGGCGGTCATGGGGCCGGTGGCCTCTAAGGGCCTGGAGTTCGACGTCGTGGTCCTGGTGGACCCGGCGGTCATTGGCGGGACGAGCCCCGGGGACCTGTACGTGGCCATGACCCGCCCCACACGCCGCCTCCACGTGGTCTCCCGCCGGGCGCTGCCCCAGGGGCTGAGCGCCCGGACCGACGCCCGGCCCCCTAAGGCCGCGCCCGGCAGGCCGGGGTGATGCCCCCGACAGGGGTCAGGGCCCCACGAGGAGGCAGGGCTACGGCACCGTAGGTTACGGTTGCGTAGGAACTCTGTGCAGCCGCCCGACCGGGCACGCAGGAAAGGGACGCGATGACGACGCACGAGGCCCGCAGCGAGGCTGGGCGCCCGCACTACGCCCCGGGGGTACCCGCGGTGATCGAGCCGGTCACCGAGCCCCTGAGCCAGATGCTGGAGGATGCCACCAGGCGCTTCCCCGAGCGGGTGGCCCTGGACTTCATGGGAGCCACCACGACCTACGCCGCCCTGAGCGGGCAGGTGGCCCGGGCGGCCGAGGCCCTGCGCTCCCTGGGCGTGCGGGCGGGGGACGTCGTCGGCCTCATCCTGCCCAACTGCCCCCAGCACGTGGTCATCGCCTACGCCGCCTGGCGTATCGGGGCCATTGTGGCCGAGCACAACCCCCTGGCCCCGGCGGCCCAGATCCGCGAGCAGATCAGGATCCACCGCGGCACGGTCCTCATCGCCTGGGAGAAGTCCGTCGCCCACCTGGTGTCCACCGCTGGCTCCCTGGAGGCCGCGGGCCTGGAGGGGATGACGGTGCTGTCGGTGGACCTGTCCCGGGGCCTGCCGCTGCGCAGCCGCCTGGCCCTGCGCCTGCCCGTGGCCGCGGCCCGTACCCGGCGCCGGGAGCTGCGGGCCCCGGTGCCCCAGTCCGTGCGCTCCTGGGACGACCTGGCGGCCCTCTGCGAGCCCCTGGCCCCCGACCACCCCCTGCCGGAGGTGGACGACGCCGCCGCCCTGCTGCACACCGGGGGGACCACCGGCACCCCCAAGGCGGTGTGCCTGACCCACCTCAACCTGCGGGCCAACGCGGAGATGAGCCTGGCCTGGGCCTCCCAGACCACCCAGGTGGGCCAGGAGACCTTCTACGCGGTGCTGCCCTTCTTCCACGCCTTCGGCCTGTCCCTGTCCCTGCTGTGCGCGGTGGGCCTGGCCGCCACGCAGGTGGTCCTGCCCAAGTTCGGGGCGGACATGGTCCTGGCCGCCTGGAAGCGGCGTCCGGCGACCTTCTTCCCCGGGGTGCCGGTCATGTTCGACCGTATCGTCTCGCGCGCCAGGGCCACGGGCGCGGACCTGTCCTCCTGCAAGATCGCGGTCTGCGGGGCGGCGGCCACACCGGCCGCGGTGGCCTCGGCCTGGGAGGAGGCCACCGGCGGGGTCATTATCGAGGGCTACGGCATGACCGAGGCCTCCCCCATTATCCTGGGCAACCCCATCTCCCCCGAGCGCCGCCCGGGTGCGCTGGGCGTGCCCTTCCCCTCCACCCAGGTGCGCCTGGTGGACCCCGAGGACCCGCAGCGGGAGGTGGAGCGCGGCGAGGTGGGCGAGATCCTCGCCCACGGCCCGCAGGTGTTCACCGGCTACTGGGGGGACCTTGAGGAGACCGAGGCGGTCCTGCTGCCCGGCGGCTGGCTGCGCACCGGGGACCTGGCCCGCCAGGAGGAGGACGACTTCTACGTCATGGCCGACCGCCGCAAGGAGCTCATCCTGTCAGGCGGGTTCAACGTCTACCCCACTGAGGTGGAGGCCGCGGTGCGCTCCATGCCGCAGGTGGCCGACGTGGCCGTGGTGGGCCTGCCCGGGCAGGCCGGAAACGAGCAGGTCGTCGCCGCCGTGGTGCCCGCCGAGGGCCAGACCGTCACCCTGGACCAGGTGCGGGCCTGGGCGGAGCGGACCCTGGCGCACTACGCGCTGCCCCGCCGCCTGGAGATCCTCGAGGAGCTGCCCCGCAGCGCCATCGGCAAGGTCATGCGCCGCCTGGTGCGCGAGGAGGTCCTGCGCCGGGACGCCAGGAGGTGAGGGAGACCGTGACCACCTCCCCCAGCCGCCCCCTGCCGGAGGACGCCCCGGCGAGGCAGGACGCGGCCGCCTACCACCGGCCCCACTACCAGATGGGGATCCCGGCGCTCATCGAGGTACCCGACACCCCGCTCACCGAGCTGCTGGACACGGCCGCCGCCTTCTACCCCCAGCGGGTGGCCCTGGACTTCCTGGGCGCCACCCTGACCTACGCCGAGCTGCGGGAGGCCAGCCTGCGGGCCGCGGGGCTGCTGTGGGAGGCGGGCGTGCGCTGGGGGGACCGGGTGGCCCTCCTCATGCCCAACTGCCCCCAGCACGTCGTCGCCGTCTACGGGGCCCTGCGCCTGGGGGCGGTGGTGGCCGAGCACAACCCCCTGGCCCCGGCCGAGGAGCTGCGAGCCCAGCTGGAGAGCCACCAGGCCCGGGTCCTGGTGGCCTGGGAGAAGGGGTTCGAGGCCCTGGCCGCGCTGGGCGACCCGACGGCGGAGCGCACGGTCCTCACCGTGGACCTGTCCGCCGCCATGCCCCCGCACCTGCGCGCCGCCCTGCGCCTGCCCGTGGACCGGGCCCGCCGGCAGCGTTCCGCGTTCAAGGCCGCCGCCCTGCCCGCCACCGTACGCTCCTGGGACCGCGAGGTCGCCAGGCACGCCCCGGTGACGGCCTCGGCCCCGCTGCCCCAGGCTGACGACGTCGCCGTCCTGCTGTACACCGGCGGCACCACCGGCACCCCCAAGGCCGCCATGCTCACCCACCGCAACCTGCGGGCCAACGCGAACCAGGCGATCGCCTGGGTGCCGATGCTCCACGAGGGGGGCGAGGTCTTCCTGGCGCTCCTGCCCTTCTTCCACGCCTTCGGCCTGACCTTCAACCTGTTCTGCGCCGTGCAGAAGGCGGCCACGCAGGTGATGTTCCCCTCCTTCGACGTCTCCCAGGTCCTGGCCGGCCAGCGGCGGCGCCCTTACACCTTCTTCGTGGGGGTGCCGGTCATGTTCGAGCGGATCCTCACCCGCGCCCGCCAGGAGGGGGTGTCCCTGCGCTCCCTGCGTTTCGGGGTGTGCGGCGCCGCCCCTATGCCCCAGCAGGTCGGGCGCATGTGGGAGGAGGACACCGGCGGCTTCTTCGTCGAGGGCTACGGCATGACCGAGACCAGCCCGATCGTCAGCGGCACCCCCATGGGGCCCAGCCGCCGCATGGGCTCGCTCGGGCTGCCCTTCGCCTCCACCGACGTGCGCGTGGTGGACCCCGACGACCCCGACCCGGACCGGGAGGTGGCTGACGGCACGCCCGGTGAGCTGCTCGTGCGCGGCCCGCAGGTGTTCGCCGGCTACTGGCAGGATCCGCAGGCCACCGCCGCCGTCATGCTGCCCGGCGGCTGGCTGCGCACCGGTGACATGGTGCGCCGGGAGGACTCCTTCCTGTGGATGGCCGACCGCCACCGTGAGCTCATCCTCACCGGGGGCTTCAACGTCTACCCCTCCCAGGTGGAGGCCGCGGTCCGGGACATGGAGCAGGTGGCCGACGTGGCCGTGGTGGGCCTGCCCGCCGGGGCGGCGGGTGAGACGGTGGTGGCGGGCGTGGTCCTGGCGCCCGGGGCCACCCTGACCCTGGAGGAGCTGCGTGAGCACGCCGGGCGCACGCTGCCCCGCTACGCCCTGCCCCGCCGCCTGGAGATCCTTCAGGAGCTGCCCCGCAGCCCCATTGGCAAGGTCATGCGCCGCCTGGTACGCCAGGAGGTCGCGCGCCGCGACGGGCAGACGGACTGAGCCGGGCACGGCCCGGGGCTGGACACAGGACCGGGACGCCTGGCACCGGGCCGGGCGCGGGGACGGCAGCCCACCTAGCACCGGGCCGGGCCGCCCAGCGCGGGGCCGGGCGCAGGGACGGCAGCCCACCTGGCACCCGCCCGGCCGGGGCCGGGGCTACCCGGCCACCGGGAAGGCGAGGGAGAGCCGGGACCCCGGGGTGCCGTCAGGCAGCTCGACGGGTCCGGTCTCAAAGAACCCCCCGGCCATCCTCAGCCGCTCCCCCAGGCCGACTAGGCCGGTCCCGCGCTCCTCGGACCGGCGCCGCGGCGGCAGGGCGTCGGTGACCGACAGCCTGCACCAGCCGTCACGCGCGTACAGGCTCACCCGCGGGGTGGAGCCGCGGGAGGCGTCGGCCAGGGCCTCGTTGAGGACGCGGACGAGGGCCAGGCGCTGCAGGAGCGTCCAGGTGGTGTTCCAGGTGGCCAGGGTGGCGGCGTCGGGCACGGCGGCGCCCGACGGCGTGTCGTCGGGCTGGGCCCCCCAGTGGCTCAGGAGGTCCGGGACGACGGTGACGTCCCCCGTGGGGGCGTACCGGCCGGGCACCGGTGACCTGTCGGCCTGCAGGAGCGCGACCACCTCGTGGACGGACACCAGGGTCGTGTCCGCGACGTCCTGGATCGTGCTCATGGCGGTGCGCAGCCTCTCCGGGTCCGTCATCATGGACCCGCTGGCGGCCTGGAGCCTGAGGGCGGTCAGGCGGTGGCCGATGACATTGTGCGCCTCACGGGCCAGGTCCAGGCGCTCGGCCACGGTGGCCTGCGCGGCGAGCCAGCAGAGAGCCTGCTGGCGCTGCTCCAGGGCGTCCCGGCGGGAGGCTGCCTGGAGGTAGGTGGCGACGACCGCGACCGCGCAGGCCACCGTGAGGGGCAGCAGCCAGGCCATGTCGCGGGCCAGGGCGGGCGAGTCCAGGCGGGCCAGGAGGGCCGGGTTGGCCACGGACCCGGCCACGGCCAGGAGGAGGGCGCCCACCGCCCACCGGCGGTCCGGCTCCCAGCGGGTGATCGTGTGCAGGCTGGTCGCCGCGGTCACCACCAGAGGGCTCAGCCCCAGGAGGCCCACCGGGCCAGCCCAGGCCAGGAGGGCGCTCAGGGCGAGTCCCGCGTAGGTCAGGACCAGGCAGGTGCGCTGGCGGACGTGCCTCAGCGGCTGGAGGAGGGTCATGAGGAGGTGGACGGCCAGCAGGGCCAGGCCGGCCGGGCGGGGGTCGCTCAGCACCAGGGCCTCGACGCCGGTGGCGAGCAGGCACACGCCGGTCAGGAGGAGGTCGCTGAGCGGTATCAGGCAGGTCTCACCCAGCGCCAGGCAGCGCAGGCGGGACCGCCAGTCCAGGGCACGGGGCCCCAGCAGGCCGCCGGGGCCCAGGTCCGGCCCTTCTTGGTGGTCGGGGGCGGAGATACGCAGGTTCAGAGCTGGCACACCAGCAGGTTACGAGGTGGCAGAGAGGTTCTCTTCCTCCATAAGAAGGAGCGGAGGGCATCCCTTAGGCCCAGTCAGGTGTAGGCCCGGTGGCGGGTACCCCCGGGTACCGCCTCAGAGCAGCCCGCAGGCGGCGAGGGTGGCGCGCAGGGCCTCGACCTCCGTCTGGCTGGCGCGCACCAGGGGCAGGCGCAGGGCGGCCGAGGGGATGCGCCCCTGGAGGAGGAGGGCCTCCTTGGCCATGACGGCGCCCTGCCCCCCGCCCATCATGGCGCGCACCAGCGGACGCATGCGCTGGGCGACGGCGCGGGCCCCGGCGAGGTCCCCGGCGTCGACCTCGGTGACCATCTGGCGCCAGGAGTGGGCGTCGGCGTGGGCCACCACGGAGACCATGCCGGAGGCGCCGTGGGCGAGCCAGGCGAAGTTGAGCCCGTCGTCCCCGGAGTAGTACTCCAGACCGGTGGCCTCCATACGGCAGAAGCCCTGCTCGACGTCGCCGGTGGCGTCCTTGACGGCCAGGACACGGGGGTGCTCGGCCAGGCGGGCCAGGGTGCCGTCCTCGATACGCACGCCGGTGCGGCCGGGGATGTCGTAGATCATGACAGGCAGGTCGGTGGCCTCGACCACGGCCATAATGTGCCGGTAGACGCCCTCCTGGCTGGGGCGGTTGTAGTACGGGGCGTTAATGAGCAGGGCCTGGGCCCCGGCCGCCTGGGAGCCCACGCCAATGCGCACGGCGTGGGCGGTGTCGTTGCTCCCGGCCCCGGCCATGAGCAGGGCGCGTCCTTCCAGGGCGTCCTTGACCTCACGGATGAGGGCCTGCTTCTCCGGCAGGTGGGTGGTGGGGGCCTCGCCGGTGGTTCCGGCCAGGAGGATGAGGTCGGCGCCGTCGTCCACCAGGGAGACGGCGAGCTCCTGGGCGGCACGGATGTCAATGACGCCCTCTGGGGTAAAGGGCGTGACCATGGCCACGCCGACGGAGCCGAAGGAACGGGAGGGAGGTGTGGCAGGAGCCGTCATGGGCAGAGCCTACGTCTCCGGCGCCCCCAGCCACCTGTGACGCCGCTCGCTGGGGCGGGGCCATGCACGCGGCGCCCCACGGGTGGGAGCTGAGCCAGTGGCCGAGCTGGGCGGCGGGGCGTGAGTGCGGCGCCCCAGGACTGGCGGATCAGCTGACCCCGGGGTCGAAGAGCCCCCGCCAGCTGGCACTGGGGCCAGCGGGCCCTCCCGCCCCGGGGCGCTCAGCCCGCGGCGGCCCCGCCCAGCAGGTGCGCCCCCACGATGCCGCAGGCCCCCGCCCAGGTCAGGGAGGCGAGCGTGCCGATAATGAAGCGCTCGGTGACGGCGGGGTTGTCACGCAGGTCGGACCAGCGCCCCAGGCCCTTGACGGCCACGACGACGGCGAGCAGCCCCGGCTGGAGCGCCAGGAGCGCCCCGGTGGTCGCGAGCCGCTCCAGCAGGCCGATCCAGGTCCCGCCCCTGAGCACGACCGGCTCGTGCCGGGGCCCCGCCTCCAGGACCGGGACCTGGGTGCCGTCCTGGCTGGTGACGGTGCCGACGGGCGGCTGGGGGACCCTGGCCCAGTGCAGGACGAGGAGCACGACGCCCCACCCGCCCAGCGTGGAGGCCGCCAGCACGGCCAGGACGGTCCCGGCGGCGGTGACGCCAGACACGACGGCTACCCCTTTCCTGACGACGGCACAGGTCCCTGGGCCGGGGCGTCCAGGGCCCGCAGGAGGTCGATGACGTAGGGACGCGCCCCCACCTCCTCCTCGAGGCCGGAGGTGAGGCGCCGCTGGGAGAGGGCCTGGTCGCTAATACCCAACCTGGTGGCGGCCTCGTGCCCGCTCAGGCCCTCCTCCAGCAGATCGACGGCCTCCCACTGGGCGGGGGTGCGGCGCCCCAGGAGGCAGGCCAGGAGCCGGAGCACGGCCTGGGCCCTCGCCGCGGCCTGCGCGTCCGGCGCCCGGACCGCCAGGGAGACGCGGGAGCCCTTGGCGGCCTCGACGGCCTGCCTGGCGTGGAGGAAGGCGGGACCGCGTCCGGCCCGGGTGCTGGCGCCGTCGTCGAGCTCCCCGGGCCCGGCCCCCAGGCCCACGTGCCAGTCGCCGTCACGGGTGGCCACGCGGATGGCCTGGTAGGCGGCCTCCGCCCCCTGGGGGACGCCCTGGAGCTCGTCACCCACGGTGCGCTCGAAGGCGGCCTGGACGGGCACGGCCTCCAGGGCCCGCAGGAGCCCGGGCACCCGGTCCTGGCCGGTGCGCGATCCCTGCTGGTCAATGGTCAGGACAAGCACGTGGACAGTATGCGGCACCCGCCCAGGAATCCTCAAGACCAGGAACTTGATCGACGGGATTCAAGGCTTAAGTTGTGATTGATGGGTGTCGCGACCGCACTGGCACCACATCGGCTCGGAACCGGCGTGTCTTTGACCGCCGCGACGCCGGTGGCCGCGGACGCCCGCACCCGGGGCAGGACCCCTGCGGGACGGACTGCCCGTGACCGTGCCCGCCGGCCACCCGCTGGCGGGCGCAGGACCCCCGCAGGACGGCTACCCGGCTGGCGGAGCCGTGCCGGGCACCAGCTGCTCCTCAGGACCCCTGCGGGATGGCCTGCCGCGGCGCCGGTGGCGGCCCGCCACGGGGCAGGACCCCCGCGGGACGCCGGGAGGCGCCGGTGGGCGGCCCGGGACGCCGGTAGGCTCACCCCATGAGCACGCACCAGGGCCAGGGCGCAGCAGCCGCGCACGGCACGGAGCCCGGGCCCCTACGCCCCGTCCGCCGTCTCCGGCACCCGGGAGCGTCCGCTGCGGGCGGCGGGCGGACGGCCAGGGGCGGTTTTGTGCGCGAGGCGCGCGCCGAGGACCTGGAGGCGGTCGGTGCGGTTCACGCCGCCGCCATGACGGCCTCCCTCGACGCCGCCCACCGCACCGTGCACGATGTCGGGGTCCCGGAGGACGTGCGGGCCGTGGTCTCGGCACCGGTCCTGACCGCCGGCTGGCGGGACGCGGTGTGCGCACCACCGAGCCCGGCCCACCACGTGCTGGTGGCCACGCAGGACGGCGGGGTCGTCGGCCTGGCCGCCCTGGCACCCCTGCCTGACGTCCGGCAGGGCGGGGCCGCCGGCGTGGACGGGGCCGGGACCCCCTCGTCCGTTGACGGCGTCGACCTCGGGGCCACCGGCGCGGACAGACCTACCAGCACGGGCCCCACCAGCGCGGACAGGGCCACCGCTGGACCTGCTGGCGCCGGGCCCGTCCGGGCGGCGGAGCTGACCGCCTTGGCGGTGTCCCCGGACCACCAGCGCGCCGGCCACGGCTCACGCCTCCTGGCGGCAGCCGTTGACCTGGCCCGGGCCGACGGGGCGGGCGTGCTCCTGGTCTGGGCCGTGCGCGGGGACGAGTCGCTGACGCGCCTCCTGGCTGGTGCCGGCCTGGTCCCGACCGGGGCGTCCCGCAGCCTGCCGGTGGGCCGGGGCGTGACGGAGGCCTGCTGGGGGGCGTCCATCTGACGCCGTAAGGCGGGAGCACTGTCCTCGGGCGGGCAGACGGCCTGCTGTACGCTCCCCCTCGTGGACTGCGTTCACCCTTCCCCACGAACCCGGCCGTGGGTTCACGCCCTGACCCTGGGTTCGGTCGTCTGGCTGCTGGCGAGGCTGGTGGTCCTCGGCATCAGTCTCGTCGCGTGGTGGACGGAGCTCTCGCCGGGCGTGACCGACCGGCTCGGAGACCCCTCCGCGGACTCCGTCACGGGACTGCCGGGGCTGTTGGGCCACTGGGACACGAACTACTACTTCACGATCGCCTCACAAGGGTACGGCGCGGACGCCGAGTACGGCCTCGCGGCCTTCTTCCCGGGGTACCCGTACCTTTCGCGCTGGGTTGCCGCAGTCCTTCCCTCCCAGAGCACCGGGCTCGCCATGCTGGTCGTCGCCTCCGCGTCGTCCTGGTGGGCTGCGGTGGTCTTCTCACGCCTCGTCGCCCTGGAGACCGGACCAGGGGACGAGCTGTCGTACAGCGAGCTTCTCCCGGTCGTCCTGCTCATGGCCGGACCGTACTCGGTGTTCCTTTACGCGTCCTACGCCGAGTCGCTGTACCTTGCCCTGGCCGTGACGGCGTGGTACCTCGCTCGTCGTGGACGCTGGTGGACGTGCGCGGCCCTGCTGTCCCTGGCCGTGCTCGTCCGCGTCAACGCCGTGTTCCTCGTGGCGGCGGTCCTGGTCATGCAGGCGTGTCGGTGCGGCCTGAGCAGGTGGTGGCGCTTCTCGTGGGTGGTTCTCCCCGCTGGCTTCCTGCTCGGCTGGTTCTCGCGCCTCTACTTGGTGACGGGGGACGCGCTCGCCTGGTCGCACGCCCAGGGCCACGGGTGGAACCGTGAGCTGAACCTCCCGGTCATGACAATAGCGCGGACCCTGGGTGTCGCCGTCGTCGGGAGCACCCCGGACCGTCAGCTCCAGTTCCTTCTCGACTTTATCTTCTTCCTGGTCGTCCTGTCCTGCTGCTGGGCCTGGTGGAGGCGGAGGGACTACGCCGAGCTCACGTACGCGACCCTGCTTGTCCTGTCAATGGGTACCTCGACCACGCTCGTGTCATTCGCACGGAACTCCGTCACCCTGTTTCCGACGTGGGTCCTGGCGGGTGACGTCCTGACCAGGGCCAGGACCCGAGTCCGCGTCCTCGTCATGGCCAGCTCATTCCTCTTGTTTACCTTGAACACCTTCTTGTTCTCAATAGGGGCCTGGACGGACTAGGACGCCTCGGACTCAGGGCGCGGGCGGCTCGTCAGGCTCTGCGCTCCTGGTGGGCGGTGCGTCGGTGAGTGCGGGCGGTGCGTCGGTGAGTGCGGGCGGTGCGTCGGTGAGTGCGGGCGGTGCGGTGGGGCTGGCTGCTGGTGTGCTGCCTCGCGCCCTCTCGTGAGAACGGTACTTGTTTGTCGCGAGAACGGTACTTGTTCGTCGTGAGAACGGTATTTGTTGCGTGTGGGGCCGGTGCTCGTTGTACGGGGCGTGGGTGCGGGGGTTGTCTAGTGTCCTTGTGTGTGTTCTGCGTGGTCGGTGAGGTGTGTTGTGGTGGCTACCAGGTCGAAGGTGTCAGACTGTTGGGTGGTTGTCACGGTGCCTTGGACGTCGTGCCAGGTTCCGTCCTGGGGGCGGTAGCGGGCGGTCCAGGTGGTGGTCAGGGTGAGGTGGACGCCGGTCTGGGGGTGGTGGTAGCGGTGGGTCACGGTCTGGTGGGGCCAGGGGGCTCCTGGGCTGGTGGTGGTCGTGGTGGTGGCGTCCCCCCAGTCCCAGTGGTAGGAGGCGGGCGTGGCCTCCACCTCCACCAGGGTGCCGGCCACGGTGGTGGACAGGGAGCGGGTGGAGGGGTCGGTGTAGGCGATGAGGTCCATGTCCACCCGGGCCGTGGTACCAGGGGGCTGGCGGGTGATACCCGACCCCTCCACCATCAGGGACGCCACGTCCCTGGCCGAGACCACCACCGGCACAGCGGCCGGGACGGGCTCCTCGGGCTCCTCGGGCTCGTAGGGCCTGCAGAACAGGTGGCCGGGGTCCGGCGCGTAGGCCACGCACACCAGCGGGACCTTGCCCGGCTTCGACACCGAGAACGACACCACCACGTCACCCGACGACCCACCAGACGAACCCGACCCAGAACCACCAGACGAACCCGACGGGCCCGCAGCCGGATCCAGACGCTCATACTGATCACCAATAACCGTAATGGTACTCCCACCTGACGATCCGGTGGCACTGAAGTCCAGAGAGGACTCGTCTGCCTCGGCGGTAGGGGTGCATGTGATAACCAGGGAGGCGGCTAGTACCACCTCGAGGTGAGTCAAAGGCTTCCTTTTCATGACCCTACTACCTCCGCGTCTCCTACGGTCCATGTGCCGTCGTGGTAGCGAATCGCTACGCGCATGAGGACGGTCTCGGCCGGGGAGTTCTTTCCGTCCGAGCCGTCCCCGTGGTGGGTCGAGATGTCCCCGCTGCGCAGGGTGACGTCTACCTGGTGGTATTCGTAGCCGGGGTTGAGGGGGTAGGCCTCGACCTTCTCGGCGGTCTGCTCCCAGGGGTCGGCCCAGCCCCCCTCCTGGTGCAGCCTGGTGGCCCTGTCGATAATGTTGTTGCAGAAGACGCACTGCTGCTCGCTCATGGCCTCAAAGTCCTTGGTGTCACCGGTGACCGCCGCGTACCGGTAGAGCTTGAGGAAGTACACGGCCGCGGCCACGGCCGCCTCCAGACTGTCCTCACCCAGGTTCTCAGGCTTGTCCGGAGGCGGCGTGGCCAGGGCCGCATCACGCCTGGCCACCAGGTCCGGCCCCAGGGCCGCGTCACGACTGGCCCGCGCACTGGCCGACGCCGAGGCCGCAGCCGCCATCGCACTGGCACCCACCTCATAGGGATCCACACTCGGCGACGCACCAGAGACGCCACCACCGGAGCACCCCGCCAGGACGGACACCATGACCACCGCCAGGGCAGGCACCCACGACCGGACCCGCACCATCACGACCCCCTCACACACCCAGGAAAACGACGAACACGAGGAGCGGGCCCGGCGGCACCAGCGCCACCACGACCAACCCCACCGCCAACCAGACGACACACACCACCATAACACCACCACCCAACCCACGCACACACACCACAACCACCCAGCAACCCGACACCCAGGCAGCCCAGCACCCACACCCCCAAACCAGGACCCACGTCCCACACCCACCCAGCTGGCAACCCGGCAGCCCGGCACCCAGACAGCCCGGACCAACCCAGCCAAGCCCCCCCGGGACGCACCCGGATCAGCGCGCCAGCAACCCGGCACCCGTTCTCACGAGCAACAAGTACCGTTCTCACGGCGAACAAGTACCGTTCTCGCGAGCAATAAGTACCGTTCTCACGAAAGGGCGGGCGGGACGGAGGGAAGGGACGGGAGGACGCGGGCACCCCCGCCGTGCCGCCACTACCCTGGTGGCGTGAGCGAGCACTACTTCACCCCAGGCCCCAGTACCCCCGCCGAGGAGCGGACCCACCACTTCACGATCCGGGGGCGTGACCTCACCGTCACCACCGCGAACGGGGTCTTCTCCGCCGACCGCCTGGACAAGGGCACCCAGGTCCTCCTTGCCCACGTCCCCGACCCGCCCGAGCAGGGCACCTTCCTGGACCTGGGGTGCGGGTGGGGGCCCGTCAGCCTCGCCCTGGCCAGCGCCGCCCCCCACGCGACCGTCCACGCCGTCGACGTCAACGAGCGGTGCGTGGAGCTGACCGCCCGCAACGCCGTCGCCAACGGCCTGACCGTCCACGCGGCCCTGGCCGACCAGACCCTGGCCTCACTGCGTCAGGCGGGGACCACCCTGGACCTGATCTGGTCCAACCCGCCGGTCCGCATCGGCAAGAAGGCCCTGCACGCCCTGCTGACCACGTGGCTCGGCCTCCTTAGCGAGCAGGGGCAGGCCTGGCTCGTCGTCCAGAGGAACCTGGGTGCTGACTCCCTGGCCGCCTGGCTGCGCGCCGAGGGCTGGCAGGCCACCAGGGCCTCGTCGTCCAAGGGGTACCGGGTGCTGCGCGTGACCCGCTGAGGGGCCGCGGGGCCGCCTCAGTCGAACAGCCCGGGCACGTTGTCCTCAAAGGCCTTGGTGAAGACCCCGAGGTCGTGCCCGCCACCCGGCATGACCGTGTAGGTCAGGGACTCCGAGGTGAACAGCTCCGGGTCGGAGGTGCGCAGCGTATCGACCAGGAGGTCCATGAACTGCGTCTCCTCAATGTCCTTCTCCCCCACCACCGCATAGATCCGCAGGTCCAACGACGTGGTCCCGACCTGCGCGGCCTCGGCGGAGATGTGCTCGGCGGTGGCCTGCGCCGCCTCGGCGCCCTGGTAGCCGTCAACCTCCCAGCTGCTCGCGGAGACGGGCATGAACCGCGAGAAGTACGGCAGCTGGTCCTCCAGGACGTCCCAGGTCATGATCGAGCCCATGGAGAAGCCACCGAAGGCCCGGTGGTCACGGGTGTCCACGAGCTGGCTCGTCCTGACCTGCTCCGGCGTCGTGCCAAAGCGGTACCGGGCCTCCACCGCCGGGACCAGGGCCTCCGTGAGCTCGTGGTCGGTGAAGAAGGTGACCAGGGGCTCGTCCAGCATCCAGTCGTCACTGTCGGAGTCCAGGCTCGGGTCCGGGTAGTAGGTCGTGAACACCACCACCGTGTCCAGGGTGCCCTTCCGGGTCATGTCCTCCAGGACCGGCTGGAGCTGGCTGGCCATGTCCTGGGCCGACTGGGAGGAGCCGTGCATGAGGTAGAGGAAGTTCGTGTCCCGGTTCAGGGGGGCGTCCGGGTGCGGGAGGTAGACCAGGGCGGTCTTGTTATAGACCGTCCCGTCGTAGGTGACCTGGTAGTCCACGGAGGTCAGCGCGGGGCGCGAGGGGGCCTTCTGGGCGGAGGCGGACGCCTGCGCCACGGTGGTGGCGGTGGCCTGCGCCCCCTCGGGCGACAAGTCGGACGGGACGTGACCGCCCATGAGCGCCGGTCCTGTGGCCGCCGCGGTCAGCACGGCCAGGACACTGAGCACCGTCTGACGCCTGTCATACCTCACAGGCACCAGGGTAGTGTCCGCCTACCGCTCCCGCCCTCAGCGGTAACGGTCAGGCATCTCACACCGCGGTCCCCGACCCGTCCGGCACCCCACCGGCCTGCCCCAGCGACAGCGGGCGCCGGTCCCGCCGGGCACTGGCACGCAGGTCGGCCCAGGCCACCAGGGCCGAGGCGGCGATGACGGCGGCGATCGCCCCCAGGCCCACCTGGGAGGCCGTGTGCCAGCCCGAGCCCCGGGCCACGGAGAAGGCCAGGCCGGTAATGGCGGAGATGCCGATAGCGGTGCCGATCCTCTCCCCGGTCTGGATGATGCCGCCCGCGGCACCCGCGTAGGGCAGGGGCACGTCGGCCAGGGAGAGGGTCTGGTTGGGTGAGACCACCAGGCCCTGCCCCGCGCCCAGGAGGAGGAGGGTGACCGCCATCCACCACGGGCTCAGGGCGATGACGGCGTTGAGGTGGACCACGACGACGGTGGCCCCCAGGCCCACGAGCCCCAGGACCATGCCCCGCAGCACCATGACCCGGCCCACGCGGGTGACGCTGCGCCCGGAGACGGAGGCGCCCACGGCGCTGGCCACGGAGGCCGGCAGGCCCATGAGCCCACTGGCCAGGGCGGAGTAGCCCAGGCCGGCCTGGAGGTACTGGGCCGTAATGATCCAGATCGAGGTGTAGCCCATGAAGTACACGGCGATGGCCAGGCTCCCGTAGGCGAAGGAGGGGACGCGGAAGAGGCTGAGGTCAACCATGGGGGCCCTGCCGCGGGCCGCGTAGCGCCTCTCCCAGGCCACCCACCCCGCTACCAGAACCAGGCCCGCCACGAGCAGGCCCCACACCCACGCCCCCCGCTGGTACTCCATAAAGGGCACCATGACCAGGCCCGTGGCCACCGTCAGGAGGGTCATGCCCACCGGGTCCAGGTCAACCGGGCGGCGGGTGCCACGGCCCGACGGCGCCGCGGGCCCCTGTGGGGCCGGCCCGGAGCCGCCAGCCCGGCCAGCCGCCTCAGCATCCCGGGCACCGCCCCCCGCACCCGGCACGGCGTCAGGGCGCCCCCAGGCGGTGGGCGGCAGGGCACGCCAGGCGACCCACGCACCGGCCAGGGCGAAGGGCACGAAGACGAGGAAGGAGGAGCGCCACCCCCACTGGTCGCCCAGGGCCCCGATGAGCGCGCCGGACATGAGGGGCCCCACCGCGACCGAGACCCCGATGACCCCGCCGAACAGGCCGAAGGCCCGCCCGCGCGCGGCCCCGGCGTAGTACTGCTGGATCAGGCCGGTGACCTGCGGGTTGAACAGCCCCGAGCCCACCCCCATGAGGACCCGGGCGAGGTTGAGCGCCAGGATCGAGGGCGCCACGCCCGCGGCCAGGGAACCCAGGCCGAACAGGACCAGCCCCGCCACGAAGAGCCGCCCGCGCCCCATGACGTCCCCGGCCCGCCCGGCGGGGACGAGCAGCACCCCGAAGACCAGGGAGTAGCCGGAGACCACGAGCTGGAGGCCCCCGGTGCTCGTGGGTACCGAGGCGGCGATGGCCGGCAGGATCACATTGACGCTGGAGACCGCCAGGAGGGAGACGAACGCCGGGATGAGGAGCACCGGGAGGATCCGGCGCTGCTCAGGGGTGAAGGTGGGCGGTTGCCCTGAGGGCTGGGGGTGACGCACCCTCGCAGCGTACGCGCGACCGGGGCCAGGCGGGACCCCGGTGTGGTACGCCTCAGGACAGGGACGCGATCACGTGCTCCACCTCCTCCTGTACCCCGGAGGCGTCCGGGGCGGGGGTGGACCAGCGGCCCGTGCCCACGTCCACGACCAGCCCGACGGCCAGGGCCAGGAGCGTGGGCAGGATCCAGCCGGTGGAGTCGTTCCACAGCCCGGTGCGGGCCAGGAGGGCGCTGACCCTCTCCTCGCCCAGGGACGGCAGGGCGGAGAGGACCGCCAGCACCGTGCTGGCCACCACCGGCCACAGGTAGGCGGCGCGCAGGTGGCCGGGGGCCGCGACGTCGATCAGGGTGACCACCACCAGGGTCATGGCGACCGGGTAGAGGATGACGATGACCGGTGAGAGCACCACGATAATCTCCGACAGGCCCAGGTTGGCCAGGACCAGCGAGACCAGCGCGGAGACCAGCAGGTGGCGGTCGAAGGGCAGGCGCGGCACCACGGTGACGGCGTAGCCGGACCAGGAGGACAGCAGGCCCACGGAGGTGGTCAGGCAGGCCAGGACGGCGATGGCGGCGAACAGGAGGGTCCCCAGGGTCCCCAGGTTCGCCGAGGCCGCCGCACGCAGCAGGCCCGCGCCGTCGGTCACGTCCCCGCCGGTGCGCTGCCCGATCATGGCCAGGCCGACGTAGACCACCGCCAGGAGGACGGCGGCGATCAGCCCCGAGCTGACGGTGGCGCGGGCCACCTGCCGGGTGCCGTGCAGCCCCTGGTCCCGCAGGGCCTGGATGACCACGATGCCGAACACGGAGGCGGCCAGGACGTCCATGGTCAGGTAGCCCTGCGTGAGCCCCGTCGTCAGGGGCGCGCTCGCGTAGGCCCCCGTGGCGGCCCGGTCCACCGGGGAGGAGCCGGCCACGGTCGCCACGCACAGCACGGCCAGGAGCAGGAGCAGCGCCGGGGTGAGCCACCTGCCCACCCGGTTCGCGATACGGCTGGGGCGCAGGGCCACCAGGACCGTGACCCCCAGGAAGACGACGGCGTGGACGAACAGGGCCGGGCGCCCGGGGGTGAAGCCCAGCAGCTCCAGGACGGGCCGGGTGGCCAGCTCGTAGGACACGGTGGTCACCCGGGGCGCCACGTAGAGCGGGCCGATGGACAGGTAGACGGCCAGCGGCATGACGACGCCGAACCTGGGCCCCACGCGCCGGGCCAGCCCGAGAATGCCCTCCCCCGAGGTGGACACGGCCACGATGGCGGTCAGGGGCAGCAGGACGCTCGTGGCCAGGAACCCCAGGAGCACGGGCAGGAAGTGGCTCCCGGCGGAGGCCCCGACCACGGGAGGGAAGATGAGGTTCCCGCTGCCGAAGAACAGAGCGAAGAGCATCAGGCCCGTGGTCAGGACGGTGGTGGAGGTGCGGCGTGGCGCCGTCGTGGACGTGGTCATTGAGGGCCTCCTGTGGTGGTCACTCAGGGCTCCGGGGGCGCCCGCCGGGGCGGTGGCGGACTGGGGGCACGGCGGGTCAGGTCAGGGTGACACGCCCGACGACCTGGGCCGGGCCGGTCAGCAGGACGGTGGAGCCCTGCGCCAGGGGGGCGGCCCCCACGTGCACCCCGACCTCCCCGCCGGGCATAATGATCCGGTAGTCCTCCGGCGCGCCCGGCCCCTCCCACTCGTGCAGGGCGACGGCCACGGCGCAGGCCCCGGTACCGCAGGCCAGGGTCTCCCCCACGCCGCGCTCCAGGACGCGCACCCGGGCCACGCCCACGCGCTCACCGGTGCCGGGGTCGGTCTGCTCCGCCAGGGGCACGACCAGCTCCAGGTTGGTGCCGGCCTCGGGCACGGGGTCGTAGGCCACCGGCGCGCCGGAGCCGGTCAGGCCGGCCAGGGCGGCGGCCTCCAGCTCCTCGCGGCTGCCCAGGGCGACGACGGTGTGCGGGTTGGGCACGGCCAGGCTCAGGGCGGCCCGCTGCCCCGGCAGGCCGGGGACGGTGACGACGGTGTCCCAGCCGGGCCAGTCGGGGTCGGTGGCGGACGTGCCCGGCAGGAGGCTGAGGCGGGCGGGCCCCATGTCCACCGTCCAGTAGTCCCCCGTGCGGGTGAGGGTGCGGGCCCCGCCCCGGGTGCCGATGGTCAGGCTGGCGCCGTCGGGCACGTCCACCAGCCCCTCGGACAGGAGGACGGCGGCGAACAGGCGCGAGGCGTTGCCGCACATCTCGGCCACGGAGCCGTCGGCGTTGTAGTAGTCCATGAACCACTGCGCCTCGGGGACGGCGGCGTGGAAGGCCCGGGCCCCCTCCAGGGCGGCGGTGCGCACCACCCGGACCAGGCCGTCGGCCCCCACGCCCCGGTGCCGGTCGCACACGGCAGCGACGTCACCGGCGGTCAGGGCCACCTCCCGCTCGGGGTCGATAAGGAGCAGGAAGTCGTTGCCGGTGCCGTGGCCCTTGATGAGGGTACGGCCCGACAACGCGCCACCGGTACCCGGGCTGGTGTCGCTGTGCGTCATGAGCACAGCCTATGCGTTGGACCCCACGACGCCCTCAGCGTCGCTCACCACACGCAGGGCCTGGCCCACCAGGCGGTCACGCTCGCCGGCGGGCAGCTCACCGGCCTCGGTCAGGGCCACGTCCAGCCAGTGGACCCGCGGGTCGCGGCGGAACCACTTGGCCTGGTAGCTGGCGAGGCGGCGGGTGGCCTGGGCGGTGGAGGCGATCGCCTCCTCCACCCCCATGCGCCCGTCGAGGACCGCGAGCGCCTGGGCGTAGCCGATGGCCTGGCTGGCGGTGGGCCCCTGGCGCAGGCCCCGGGCGAGGAGGGCGGTGGTCTCGGTCAGGAGCGTGGGGGCGCCCTCCTTGGTGGGCCTGGTCCCCGGCCCCAGGAACATGGCCCTGGCCCGGGCCTCGATACGCCGGTTGAGCAGGTCCCGGCGTGGGCGCAGGGCCAGGTGGACGGTGGGGACGAGGTCCTCGTAGCGGGGCAGGTTGGCGGAGAAGGGGCGCCCGGTGATCTCTATCACCTCTAGTGCGCGGACCACTCTGCGGGTGTCGGCGGCGTCGATCCGCTCGGCGGCCCGGGGGTCACGGCTGGAGAGCTCCTCCCACAGGGCGGCCCCGCCCCGGGCCCTGAGGCGCTGGTCCAGGGCGGCGCGCACGGCGGGGTCGGTGCCGGGGAAGTGCAGGGCGTCGGTGACGGCCCGGACGTACAGCCCCGAGCCCCCGACGATGAGCGCGCGGTTGCCACGCGCCTCAATGGCCTCCAGGTCGGCGCGGGCGTGGTGCTGGTAGGCGGCGACGCTGGCGGGCTGGGTCACGTCCAGGACGTCGATCTGGTGGTGGGGGTAGCCGCGGCGCCCCTGCGCCGGGAGCTTGGCGGTGCCCACGTCCATGCCCCGGTAGAGCTGGGAGGCGTCGGCGTTGAGCACCTCGGTGCCCCTGGTGCCGCCTGCCGTGCCCAGGGCGTCGGCCAGGTCGAGGGCGAGCTCGGACTTGCCGGTGGCGGTGGGGCCGACGACGGCGACGCGGACGCTCATGACCTTAAGGATACGGGCCTGGTCGGGGCGTCGGGCGAGGGGCTCCCGGGTCCTGCCTACCCCTGCCGGCACCCCGGTCAGTGAGGCGTGTCGCGGCGGGCGGAGGGTGGCTCTAGGACCTGTTTCCCAGGATAGGCTGGTGCTATGCCCACCGCCGTCATGCCCGCCCCGGTGGACGTCGCGCGCGTGCTGGACAGCCTCAGCCGCCTCGGTCTGCGGTCCTTCGTGGACGACGAGGGGGACGTGGGGATCCCGTGGCGCAGTGTCACCGTCCACGTCATCTTCCAGGACACCCGCGCCTTCCAGCTGCGCGGGCTGTGGCACCGGATCGCGGACACCGAGCACCTGGCGGCCCTGCGCCAGCTCGTGGAGGACTGGAACGCCACCCGGATCGGCCCCAAGGCCTACCTGACGCTCTCCGACGCCGGGGTGGTCCGTCTCCACGGGGAGGTCACCTACCCGTTGGCGGCGGGGATGACGGACGACCAGCTCGACTCCTTCGTGTTCACCAGCTGCCGGCTGATCGTGGCCCTCATGCGGGAGGCGGAGGAGACCTTCCCCGACCCGCTGCGTGGGAGCCTGGAGCCATGAGCCCTGCCGGACGCCCCCGCACCTGGCGCGCCCTGCTGGCCTCCCTGCTCGGGGCGGTGCGCCCGCCCCGCCGCCCCGAGCCCAGGGCCCCCGAGCCCGCCCCCAGGCAGGTGGTGGAGCGTGAGCCCGCCGCGGCCCTAGAGGTGCCGGCCCTGTCCCTGGGCCGGGTGCGTTCCATGCTGAGCAAGTCGATGGGCTACCACGTGCGTGACCACGTCGATGAGGAGCACCCCTCCTTGCTGGGTACGTGGAACGGGTTCCCCTTCGTCATTGAGGAGCCTGCCGAGCACCCTGGATGGCTGCTGGTCTCGGGCGACTGGCAGGAGCCGGCCCTGCCGGGGCAGCGTGACGAGCTGGCCGCCAGCGTCAACGACTGGAACCGGGACAAGTTCTTCCCCACGGTGGCCCTGGTGGACACCCCGGTGGGACCGCTGGTGCGCACGATCTACCTGGTGGACCTGACCACCGGGGTCACGGACAGGCAGCTGCGCCTGCACCTGAACACGGCCCTGGCCTCCTGCACCCAGGCCCTGGCGGAGGTGCGCCCCCTGCTGCCGGAGCTCTGAGGCACCCGGCGCCCAGGCGGACAGCCTCAGGATGGTACCTGCCGGAGCTCTGAGCCGGTCCCCCGGCCCCGCTACCCCACCGACCTGACCCGAGGCGGCCGGCGCTCCCCCGGCCCGCCCCCGCTTGCTACGTAGAGGCCAGCACGCGGGCCCCGGTGCGCCCGGCCGGGCGCACCCGCGGTGGCCGCCGCCCTGTCAGCGGCGTGGCCCCCGGCGCGCCCTGCCCGGCTCACTGCTGGGCCTGGGAGGCAATGGCGTCAATGGCCCGGTTGAAGGCCTTGGAGGTCTTGGAGGCCCCTGCCAGGGCGGTGACGTGGGCGTCGGCCAGGCTCCTGCCGGTGACCGCCCCCTCGATCTGGGCCACGAAGCCCTTCATGTAGTCCCGGGAGACGGAGGTCAGGGGGTGGCCGGTGACGTTCATGTCGGTGATGACGCCGCCGCTCAGGGTGACGGTCACGTCGATGGAGTCCTCCTCCACCAGGTCGTCCACCGGCCCGTAGGACTCGCTGGCCGTGTAGGTGCCGTCCGTGTAGGAGGCTGCGGGCGGGGCGGTGGTGTGGTCGCAGCAGTCCGAGGGGGTGGCCGAGGCCGCGGGCTCCTGGGTGCCGGGGGCCTGGGTCTGGGGGCGGCCGGCGTACTCGTCGGAGCTGGGGGCCTCGCCGCCGGCGCAGGAGGCCAGCGACGCCGTCGTGATCAGGATCCCGGCGAGGGCGGCCGGGCGCCGCAGGGCGGGGTAGTTCATGACGTAGTCTCCTTAGTGGTCGGGGTGCCGGGGGCGTGGTCACCGGGCTCCTGGGCGCCCTCCAGGCCCTGCCCCTCGAAGTCGAGCATGTCGGCCCCGCGGCGGCCCTCAAAGCCCTCGTTGGTCTTCTCCCCCACCAGGCGCCCGTGGTTGAGGAGGATCTGGCGCTGTCCGGTGGAGGCGACGTGGGCGTCGTGGGTGACGACGATGAGGGTGGTGCCCTGGGCGTGGAGGCGGCCGAAGATGTCCAGGACGAGCTGCTCGTTGGTCTCGTCGAGGTTGCCGGTGGGCTCGTCGGCCAGGACCAGCTCGGGCCTGTTGATCAGGGCCCGGGCGATGCACACCCGCTGCTGCTCGCCGCCGGAGAGCTGGCTGGGCAGGTGGTGGGCTCGGTCGGCCAGGCCGACGGAGTCCAGCATCTGGCGGGCCTCCTTCTCGTCGACCATGGAGTGGTAGTACTGGGCCACCATGACGTTCTCCACGGCGGTCAGGTGGGGGATGAGGTGGAACTGCTGGAAGACCAGGCCGATGACGTTCTTACGGATGTCGGTCAGCTGTCCCGCTGTCAGGGAGCCCAGCTCACGCCCGTCCAGGGTGACGGTGCCCTTGGTGGGGGTGTCCATGCAGCCGATAATGTTCATCAGGGTGGTCTTGCCCGACCCCGAGGAGCCCACGATGGACAGCCACTGGCCCCTGGGGACGGTCAGGCTCAGGTCGTCCACGGCGGCCAGGTCGCCGTAGATCTTGGAGACGTGGGAGAGCTCGAGCAGCATGTCATTCCTCTCGCAGGACGAGCGCGGGGTCGATGGAGGCGGCGCGGCGCACCGGCCGGTAGGCGGCGACCACCGCCACCAGGACGGTCACCGCCACCGAGACGAGGGCCAGCCACCACCCGAAGCCCGCCGCGGAGTCGAACACCCCCAGGAGCACGGCCACGGCCAGGCCGTAGCCGACGGCGGTCCCCACCAGGCCCCCGAACAGCCCCAGCAGGGCGGCCTCGGAGTAGAACTCGACGGCGATGGCGCGCCCGGAGGCCCCCAGGGCCTTGCGCAGGCCGATCTCGTTGCGGCGCTCGGAGACGATGACGGTCATGGTGGTTGACACGCCCACCAGCGTCAGGGCCAGGACCACCACGCAGACCACCCAGAAGAGGGTGTTGAGCATGGTGATAATACGGGTGTCGCCGCTGGTGATCTTGGCGACCGGCTGGGCCTGGACGGAGTCGCCGGTGGCGGCGACGGCGTCGACCACGGTGGACATGGGGGCGGCGGCGGTGTCCACGCTGAACTCCAGGACGTCGTAGCCCGGGGCACTCACGCCGGTCAGGGCGTCCACGTCGGCGGCGTTGGCGTAGACGATGTCGTCCTCGCTGCCGCCGGTGTCCACGATCCCGGCCACCTGCCAGCGGGCCTGGCCGGGTGCGGTGGGCGACGCCGGGTTGGCGGAGTCCTGGGAGGCGGCGGCGGTGGACCAGGCCTTGGAGCCCGGGACGGGCCCGGTGTGGTGGTGGCCCACCGTGGCCTGGGAACCGGACGCGCTGGCGTCGTCAGAGGAGACCGAACCCTGACCGGACTGCCCACCGTGCCCGGCATGCCCCGAGTGCCCCGGCGTGGCCTGGGAGCTGGACGCGCCGGCGTCGTCGGAGGAGACCGAACCCTGACCGGACTGCCCGGCATGCCCGGAGTGGCCTGCGTGGCCCGGGGCGGTGGTGGCGGTGCCCGTGGGCGCGGCGGTGGGGGTCAGCGGGTCCGAGCTCACCGACCCGTCGGGGGCCACCGAGGTCTGGGAGCCCAGGTCCAGGTTGTCGCTGGAGAGGTACTCGGCGGTGACCGTGGAGCCGACGGTGAAGCCCGCGGCCTCGGCCACGTCGGAGCCAATGAGGACCTCCCCGGGGCCGGGCCAGTGGCCGGTCACCTCCCAGTGCCCGTTGAGGGTCCGGACCCGGTCCACGTCGATACCGGCGAGCATGTAGGGGGACTTGTTGATACGCACCGTCTCGTAGCGGTAGGCGGCGGTGGCCAGCTGGTCCGTGCCCACGCCCAGGGCGGTGGCCACGGCGGCGTCCACGTCGGCGGCCTCCTGGAAGGAGATCCGGGGGGCGGAGCCCTCGGAGGCCACCGGCACCACAATGAGGTTGGCCCCGAACTGGCGCATCTGGGCGCTCATCTGGGCGGGGACCGCCAGGCAGACGGCGGCCAGGCAGAACAGGGTGGCCGAGCCCACCGCGGAGGACAGGACGGCCGCCAGGGCCCGTGAGCGGCGGCGTCGCATGGCGGCGGCGAGCATGCGGACGAACAGGCGCCGGTTGGTCGTCCCGCGGGGCGTCCGCGAGGTGGTCGTGGGGGTGGTCTCGCTCATGTCCGTCACCTCCGGTGCAGGGCCGTAGCCGGTTGGATACGCAGGATGGAGCGCATGGAGGAGGCCGTGGCCGCCAGGAGGACCAGGGACACCAGCACCGCCACCAGCACGAAGACCATGGGCCGCATGGTGATGGTCGAGCCGAAGACGACCTTGCCGATCAGCTGGGCCAGGGCCGATCCCACCAGGGCCCCCAGGAGCGTGCCGGCCACGCCGATGACGGCCGTCTCCCCCAGGATCAGCCGGTTGACGGCGGCCGAGGAGGCGCCTACCGCCTTGAGGAGGGCGAACTCGCCGGTGCGCTCCACCAGGGAGGCGGTGGTCAGGGAGGCTACCGCCAGGGCGGCCGCCACCAGGCTCAGGGCGGTCATGAGGATCATGAGGGCCTGGGTCTTGACCAGGACGTTGCCCTCCACGGCGGCGACCTGGCGGACCTGCTTGGCCACCGAGCCGGGGACGGCCTCCTCGATCTGGTAGGTGATGGAGGAGGCGTAGGCCGTGCAGTACCAGGTCTCCCACTCGGCCTTGGACAGGGCCCTGGGGTTGGAGGCGGCCTTGCGGCTCAGGTCGTTCTCCGGGGTGGTCAGGGCCTTGACCTCGATCCGCTCGGCCTTGCCGGGGTGGCCCGAGACGTGCTGGACGACGGACAGGGGCGCGTAGAGGACCTTGTCGTCACCGTCCTTGGAGGTGTAGATCCCGCTGACGGTCAGGGTGTGATCACCGGCGGTCCCGCTCAGGGTGAGGGTGTCGCCCACCGAGGCCCCCAGCTCGGAGGCCAGGGAGGAGCCCAGGGCGACCTGGCTGCCGTCGTCGGTGGGCCAGGTCCCCTTCCAGGCCCACCAGGAGCGCAGGGTGGTCATGCCCGCGGTGACGTTCTGCCCGGTGGGCAGGGACACCTCCTTGTTGAACCAGGTGCCCACGGCCTTGACCCCGGTCAGGGAGGATCCCCCGGCGCCGGCCACGGTGAGGTGGGTGGTCAGCACCGGGGCGAAGTCCACGATGTTGTAGGCCCAGAAGATCGTCTTGAGGCTGGCGGCGTCGGCCTCGTTGAGGAAGGCGGTGGCCTCGGTGTCCTCGCTGGTCTCGTACAGGTCGGACACCACGCCCTGGGCCTTGGGCTGGACGGTGATGTTGGAGCCGTAGGTGGTCAGCTCGGCGTTGAGCTTGTCGCCCACGTCGAGGACGACGCCGAGCATGGCCACGCTCACGGCCGCGGACAGCGCCACGGTCAGGACGACCAGGGAGCGGCGGCGCAGCTGCCTGGTGAAGGACCGGCGCAGCAGTCGGGTGAAGAACATCAGGCCACCTCCGAGGCGGACGAGGGGACGGGGGCCCGCCCGGGCCCCGCGTCCGGGCGGGGACGGTGGGTGCAGGGGCTCACGCGAAGACCTTCTTGGCGGCCTCCAGGTCGGCCTCGGCGATGGCCAGGTCCCCCCCGACGACGTCGAAGGCCAGGGGGATGGGGTTGCAGCCGCCCTTGAAGCCGATGGTGGCCGGGTTAATGGCCACGTCGCAGCGCTTGCAGATCACCTTGCCGTCCTTCTCGTAGTAGCCCGAGGGGCCGCAGTTCTCGCAGGCGTCCAGGCCCACGCCGTAGGCGCCGCCGTTCTTGAGGATGACGATAAAGCGCACGGCGGCGCCGTTGGAGGCCTTGTACTCGAAGCGGTGGAGGTGGCCGTCCTCCAGGGTGGCGAGGGCCAGGTAGGCGGTACCGTCCTCGAGCCGGTAGGGCTCGGGCTCGGACAGGACCGGGACCTCGTTGACCTTGGCCACACCGTAGGTGCGGGTGGTGGCCAGCACCCCCACGCCCAGGGCGGTGGCCAGCACCCACCGGCGGGTGCGGCGGCGCCCGGCGACGGCGGCACGGGCCCGGGCGGGGTTGGCGGCGGCCGGCGCCCGGCGCAGGGTCAGGCCAGCGGCCACCGCCAGGGGTACCAGCAGGACGGCGGCGGTGGTGATCAGCAGCGTGGACTGGGCGTTGTTGGTCAACCACACCAGGAGCCGGAAGGCGGCCCCGTGCAGGACAATGCGGTGGTTGGCGTGCAGGACGGTGAGCAGGTCGGTGGCGTGGGTGAAGAGCACCAGGGCCATAAAGGCGCACACCGTCAGGCGGGTCAGGCGCACCGGGGAGCGCCGGGCGGCCCGGTAGACCAGGAACGCCAGGACGGCGCAGGCCACCCAGCCGGACAGGAAGCCCAGGACGCGCAGGAGCATCTCGGAGGACATGGTCTGCCTGCCGGGCTCAATGAAGGCGGTGAGCTGCAGGACGGTCTCGGGCACGGCCCGGAAGAAGGCCAGGGCCAGTACCACGCAGGCCAGCACGTTGGTGGCGCGGCCCAGGTGGCCGCTGCCGCCCCACCGGGGGCGCCCGACCTGGGCCGCCAGGAGGACCAGGAGGACCACGTCGGCGGCCACGCAGGCGTAGAGGGTGGGCAGGCTGACCGCTGAGCGCGAGCGCAGGACCGCGGTGGCGCGCAGGGCGGCGAAGACCGACCCCGCGACCAGCCCGGTCAGGGCGCAGGCGGCGCGCCACCGGCTGGAGGGCTCCCACCCCCGGGGCTGGTGGGGGACCAGGACCACTGCGAGCCCGGACACGAGGAGGAACGGCAGGGCCATTCCTCCGACGACGGCGACGAAACGTTCCAGCATGAGAGTCCCTTCCTACGAGTCCTTACGAGCCGGGGCGGGGTCGTCCCGGGGTTGTCCGTGGCCTGGTGCGGGTTGTCCGTGGCCTGGTGCGCCCGGGCGCCGCCCCTGTCCGGTGCAGGGGCGGCGCTCAGGCCAGTGGGCCTACCACTGCTGGGGGGTGTAGTTCCAGTCCCAGCTCAGCTCGATGGGCGTGGTCCAGAACCGGCCCTTGACACCGGTCTCCTCGTCGGAGTGGAGCATCCAGCCGTTCTCCTCCGGGGAGTGGATCTTCAGGGCCAGGGTGTACTCCCCGGCGTCGGGCAGGGCGATATTGCCCCCGTAGTGGGGGCCGTCGGAGGCGTTCATCTGCATGAAGGTGCCCTCGGCGGCGACGGTGTTGGTGGCCTTGTTGGTAATGGTGTAGTCCACTGTCAGGCCGGGGACGAAGTCACCGGCCCCGTAGCCCAGGTCGTTGCCCTCCAGGCCGGAGATGTCGGCCTCCAGGTGGAAGGACGCCTCGGAGGCCTTCAGGCCCATGCCGGCCGGCTCCATGTCCACGGGCTGGAAGTAGACCAGGGAGACGTTGATCTCGCCGACGTTCCCGTTGCCGTAGCCGATCTGGTCGTCACCCACCGGGTACTCCTGGAAGCCCTTGCCGCCCTCCGCCTTCTCGGTGGCGGTGGCGGACGGGGCTGCCTCCTTGGAGGAGTCGCCGCCACAGGCGCTCAGGCTCAGGGTACCGGCCAGGGCGAGCGTCGCGGCGACGATGAGGGGCTTGCGGATACGCATGAGGATCCTCACTTGTTCTTGTTCGGGTTCGGGGAAGGCCGCACCGGGTTTGGTGCGACCGGGTCTTCCGGGCGGGCCCGGGAAGCCTGGTGTCAGTCGTCGGCCTGCGGCCAGGTCGCGGAGCGGGCTGCGGGCTGCCCGGCGGGTGATGCCGGGGAGGCGGCACCGTCCGGGGAGGCAGCCGATGCCGCGGTGGCCGGAGAGGAGGGTGACGCCGAGGAGGCGGCACCGTCCGGAGAGGAGGCCGCCGCCGAGGAAGCAGCCGACGCCGCGGTGGCCGCGGCGGCGCCTGCCCGGCGGCGCAGCAGGGAGACTGCCGCCAGGACCACGACGACCACGGCCATGACCCCCTGGGCGGCCAGGGTCTCGACGTAGGGGTAGACGCCCAGGTAGTCGTAGGTGGGGACCCCCTGGACGTAGGTGCCGGACACGACGTCGCCCTCCACCAGGGCGTGGACGCCGCCGCCAGCGAAGATGACCACCAGGAGCGCCATGAGGAAGCTGGTGACGGCGAAGAAGGGCCGCAGCGGGATCTTGACGCTGGTGAAGCGGATGAGCAGGAAGACGGCCACGAGGATGACGCACCCCACGGCGAACCCCTGCCAGACGGAGGCGGCCCCGCCGCGGTCCATGGTGAGCAGGGCCTGGTAGAACATGACGGTCTCGGCGCCCTCGCGGAAGACGGCCAGGAAGCTCAGGGAGGCCAGGGCCCACACCCCGCCGCTGGAGACGGAGGCCTGGGTCCGGTCCTTGATGTAGGCGTTCCAGGAGGCCACCGAGCTCTTGGAGAGCATCCAGTTGGAGGTGAACAGCAGCATGAGCATGGCGATGAGGGCCACGACGCCCTCCAGGATCTCCTGGTGGGAGGAGGCGGAGTCGAACAGCCACGCGAAGAGGGCGGCCACGACCCCGCTGCCCACCAGGCCCAGGAGGATACCGAGGTAGATGTGCTTGACGCGGTCCTTCATCCCGGCCTTGATCAGGTAGGCGATAATGGCGGCCACCACGAGGATGGCCTCCAGGCCCTCGCGCAGGAGGATAATGAGGGCCTGCCCGAAGGAGCTGGTGAGGAAGGACTTGACCGGGTTGACCTGGTCGGCGGCCCCGGCGTCGAGGGTGGCGGCGTCCTGGGTGATCATGCTCTTGAGCTCGGCGGCCGCGGAGGTCACCGTCTGGGCGTCCTCACCGCCCACCATGGCCTTGCGCACCACCTTGAACTGGTTCTCCACCTGGGAGACCCGGTCCCCGGAGATGGCGGACATGACGGTCTTCTCAAAGCCGAGCTTCTCGTAGTAGCCGTAGTAGGCCTGGTTGACCAGGTCGCTGCCGGCCCTGCCGTCACCGGAGACAGCCGCGGCTACGCCCCGGTCAATGAGGTCGGTCATCTCGACGGCGACCTCGCCCCAGGTGCGCTCGCCCCGGCCGGTGTTGACCTGGGTCTTGGCCGCGTCCAGGGCGGCGCGCTCCGTGGCCGTGGTGGCGGCGCGCTGGGCGGCGTAGTCCCTGGGGTTCAGCAGGTCGGTCAGGGCGTCGAGCTGGGCGGCGGACTGGGTCACCGAGCTGCTCAGGGAGGCCACCCCCTCGGAGAGGACCTGCTCGTTGCCGGTCTTGAAGGCGGCCTGGCGCAGGGAGGCGAAGGCGTCCTTCTGGGTGGTCATGGTCTCCTTGCCCAGCCGGTCGGTGACCACCGCGGCCAGGTTGGAGGCCACGTAGCCGGAGTTGTAGGCCCGCTGGAAGGCGGCGGCCGCCCCGGAGGTGTCACCGGCCTGGTAGCGGGTGAGCCCGTTGTCGAGGTCCTGGGTGACCACGGCGGCGACCTCTCCCCAGGTGCCGTGGTCGGTGTCCGCCTCGGAGGCGCGGGCCCCGGGCGCCAGCAGGAGGGCCAGGAGGGCCAGGAGGGCCGTGAGGGGGACGGTGAGCCGGGGGGCCGCACGACCGGCGGAGACAGTTGACATACTCGCTCACAGGCTTTCAGGGGAAGTGGGTAGATTAGATGTACCTAAGAAGTGGAGGCGCGCTCCTTTTCAGTAGGATAGGATGACCATATTCTTCAGGTCAAAGTGAAGGAGGTCACAGCGTGTCGGGGGCGCCTGACACATCCCGCACCACAGGGCCGGTTACCGTTCGGGAACTGTCCCCCGGGTGTTCCTGGGACCACACCTGGTCCTTCACCGCCACCGGCTGCCCCTGGCAGGTCCTGACACGCCGTGCGCTCCCGCCAGGGGCGCGCAGGCGGGTGCTCGAGCTCGTTGACGCCTACGAGGGGGTGTGGTCCCGGTTCCGGGAGGACTCACTGGTCAGCCGTGCCGCCCGGGGTGAGATCGGCGACCAGGGTGATGTCGCCGCCCGCGGTGAGGCCGGCGACCAGGGTGATGTCGCCGCCCGCGGTGAGGCCGGCGGCCGGGGCGCGCCGGGCCCGGTGGTCCTGGACCTGCCCCGCGGCTCGGGGCGCATGCTGGCCCTCTACGACCTGCTCCACCGGGCCAGCGCGGGCCGCATTGACCCGCTGGTGGGGGCCGACCTGGTCGAGCTCGGCTACGACCCGGCCTACTCCTTCACCGTGCGCGACGGCGCCCTGCACCGCCTGGGGGCCCGCCGCGGCCGCCTGACGTGGGGACAGGTCCGCCGTGACGGGGACCGTCTGACCCTGCCCCGCCCGGCGCTGGTCGACGTCGGCGCCGTGGGCAAGGGGTTCCTGGCCGACATGGTGGCGGACGCCCTGGGGCGGGCGGGCGTGGACGAGGTCGTGGTGGACGCCTCGGGGGACCTGGTGGTCCACAGCGGCACGCCGGTACGCCTGGGCCTGGAGGAACCGGGGAGCCCCGGACGGGTCATTGGCGTGGTGACCCTGCGCAGGGGGGCGCTGGCGGCCTCCGGGGTGAGCGAGCGGGCCTGGGGGGAGGGCCTGCACCACGTGCTGGACGCGCTCACCGGGCTGCCGGTCCGTGACGTGCTGGCCACGTGGGCGGTGGCGGGCACCTGCGCGCAGGCCGACGGGATCGCCACCGCGCTGTTCCTCACGCCCCCCCAGCAGCTGGCCGCGGCGGGCCTGCGCTACGACTTCGTCCTGGAGCGCGCTGACGCCACCGTCCTCACGAGCCGCACCTTCCCGCGCCTGGGTGAGCTGTTCACCTCACGGTGAGCCCGGCGGCCTGTCGGTGAGGTCCACGGCTCCAGACCATGACCGTCCCCTACCTTCTCAGGAGCAGTCCCCCAGCAGTCCCCCACAGGCAGGGCGCAGCTTACTTCCTGTACACCTCGGCGATAGCGTCCCGGGCCCCGCGGACAGAGCGCAGGCCGGAGACCTGGGGCCCGGGAGCGGCCGCCCGTCGGCGAGGTCCACAGCTACTCCCCCGGCCGCCCCTACGGCGACCCCGAGGCGCCCCCTTGTTCGAGGGCCACGGGCCGCGCTGACGCAGGGCGGCTGGTAGGCGCCCACGCGCCGGGGTCGACCCCGGGACCGGGCCTGGCAGGTACGACAAGGCCCGGCCCGGATATCACCGGGTCGGGCCCATCGCACGAGGCCGCCTCCCGGTTCCCATCCCGGGAGGCCGTGCCTCCTTCGCCGAGCGCACGGTCGCAGTCCCTGGGCTGCGGTCCGGCATTCCGGAGGCGGCCGGTCACCGACGCTCCCCAACGTCTCGCGGTCGCCACCGTCCGGCGGCACAACCAATAGTGCACACCGCCCCTGGGAGAACACCCCACTACCACCTCACAGCTTCCTGGGAACTTTCCCGAGGGCTCTCACAGGCCCCGGCCCCGACGCCGGATCCGCTCCAGACGGGCCGGGCCAGCAGGGTCAGGGGCACGGGCCGAGCACAGGGCCGCCTGGAGGCGGGAGCGCACCGCCTCGGTGTCCAGGTGGGGGCCGATGGCCACCAGGCCGTGCTGGAGGGCCCCGGCAGGACCGTCCTCCAGGTGGGCCCGCCCGGCGACGACGTTGACCACGACCTCCCGGGGCCTGCCGCGGCGCGAGCCGCCCCCGGCGAGGGCGAGCACCCCCTTGAGCCGGTAGACGCCTGTGGGCAGGTCCTCCAGGAGGTCCGCCAGGCTCCCGGGGTCCACGTGCCCGGGCGCCGGGACGGTCACGACGTGGGCGTGGTGGGCGCACCCGGGCTCGCGCTCCTGACGCTCCTGACGGCTGACCTCGGCCAGGGGGAGCTCGTCCTGGACCGCCTCCCCCTGAATCCCGGCCACGGAGCCGGAGACGTCGGCCACCAGCAGGGGGTCGATACGGCCGTGGTCGGCGACCACCACGGTGGCCCGGGGGTTGCGGGCGCGGACGCGCGCGGTGAGGCGCTCCACGACGGCCTGGCGCCCGCCGGGGTCCAGCAGGTCGGTCTTGGTCAGGACCACTAAGGTGGCGGCCCCGTAGCGGGCGGGCGGGGCCGCTCCGGTGTCCACGGTGGCGGCCTGGTTGACGACGTCGACCACGTCAATAAGCCCGCCGAAGCGGGTGCGTCGCCAGGGCAGGGAGCGGATGAGACGTGCCAGCTGAGGGGGCTCGGCAATGCCGGAGGCCTCGATAATGACGGCGTCGAGCCCCAGGCGGGGACGGGTCAGGCGCTCCAGGGCGGGGACCAGGGCCCCGGCGTCGGGCAGGCAGCACAGGCAGCCCCCGGCCACGGAGGCGGGCTCGTCGACCTGCCCGGACACCAGGGCGGCGTCCACGCCTATGTCCCCGAAGTCGTTGACCACCACGCCCAGGCGCGCCCCGGGGGCACGCAGGAGGTGGTTGAGCACGGTGGTCTTGCCCGCGCCCAGGTAGCCGGTCAGGGCGATGACGGGGACGGAGGGTCGTGCCACGGGTGCACCTCGCTTTCCGGGGACAGACTACCCGTCCCAGGTGGGCGCCTCAGGTGGGCGTCCCAGGTGGTGACACCGACTGCCGGACGGCAGGATAAGGACGCGGGACACCCCAGGCAGACGCCTCCCACGTGCGCGGGCACCCTCGGCCACCGCACCAGGCGACGACGTCGGCGTCGGACGCCCTCCCACGTGCAGGAGCGCGCTGTACCCCCACCTGGGGACCGAGGGCGGGGACGCGCTCCCACACACATGAACGCGCTCTGAGGAAGATAAACGCGCTCTAGAGCAGGTGAACACCGTCTAGGGTGGATGAACGCCGCATAGGGCAGGTGAACGCCACCTAGAGAAGCGTTCATCTGACCAAAAGCGCGTTCATCTGACCAAAAGCGCGTTCATCTACCGAAAGAGGCGTTCACCTACCGGGAGGCTCATGACCGCCGGGGGCGAAGGGATCGGGAGTCGGCGTAGCCGACCGCCCTGGCCGCCTCTTCCCAGGTCGCTCCCCGTTCGTGGAGCTGTTGGGCCCGCTCCCGGCGCACGGCCCGGGAGTAGGCCTGCGGCGTCAGGCCGGTGGCGGAGACGAAGTGCCTCGCCAGGGTCCTCCCGCTGACCCCGAGGCGCCGTCCGAGGAGCTCCAGCGTCAGGGGCCCCTCATCCGGGTTATCGAGGATGTCCTGAGCGCGGTGGGCCAGGTCATCCATGTGGTTGCGGTGGACGAGCATCACCGAGCGCTGCGAGGCCGAGCCGGGTCGCCAGGCGGGGACGACGAGCGTGCGGGCCACGCGGGCCGCGAGCGCCGGGCCGTGGTCGTGAGCCACGAGGTGGAGCGCGAGGTCGATGCCGCTGGCAATGCCGGCCGAGGTGTGCAGCCTCCCCTCGCAGGTGAACAGGACGTCGCGCAGGACCTGGACGCCGCGATACCGTTTCAGGACCGGGACGAGGTCGTGATGGGTGGTGGCGGTGCGCCCGGTGAGGACTCCGGCCTCTGCGAGCGCCAGGGCGCCGGCGCACACGGAGGCGACGCGGCCGCCGTCGTCCCAGTGCCCGCGGATCCTCTTGAGCAGGGTGCGTGAGAGCCCCAGGGAGCCGGCCGGGGCCTTCCACCCCGGCACCAGGACGAGGTCGTCAGGCTCCAGATCCGGCCAGTGCACCGCGGCGGCAAGGGCCACGCCCTGGTACGAGCCGGTGATCGGGTGCTCACTGACATAGCCGACGGTGTACCCGGCGCCCATGTCCGCCGCGGTGACGAGGACCTGGGCGGGCCCGGCCACGTCCATGAGGTGCACGTGCTCGGGCAGCACGATCAGGACATGGCGGGTCGGTCTCACTCCCTCAGCCTCCCACGACCTGCTCAACGGTGGTGATCGTGGCGAACCTCCCGGACAGCGCGGCGGCGGTGCGGGAGATGACCTGCCCGGCCGGGAGCTCGCCGGAGCCGTCGGCGAGAGGGAGCGGGTGGGTGGCGGTGGCATCGATGACGACCTCGACCTCGTAGCCCAGGTCACAGGCCAGGCGGGCGGTGGTCTCCACGCACTGCTCGGTGCGGATTCCGGCGATGCGCACACGGCGTACCGCGCGGTGGGTGAGCTGCTGGGCGAGGTTGGTCGTGGTGAAGGCGTTGTGGCTGGTCTTGGTGACCGTCAGGTCCCCCTCCCGGACCTCCAGTCCGGGCTGCAGTGCGACCATGCCGCCCTCCGGGTCGAAGGGCCCCCGGCTGCCGGGCGAGGAGTGCAGGACCCAGACGACCTCATCGCCCCCGGCACGCGCGTGCGAGACCAGGCGCTGGGTTCGCTGGACGATGTCGGGCGCTGAGATCTGCGCCCACGACGGCTGGAGGCGGAAGGATTCCTGGACGTCGACGACGAGGAGTGCTGTGCTCATAATCCGAGCCTTCCCCTGGAGCCGGGCCAGGGGAAGGAGCTGGAAAGACCCGAGCCGGAACGATTAGGACAACAGGCGCGCACGCAGACGCCCACGTGCCCGGGCGCGCTGTGGGCCGACGGATTATCCCCGCACGCGGGGGGGGTGCTCCCACACGTGAACGCGCTCTGGGACAGGTGAACGCCGTCTAGGGCGGATGAACGCCACATAGAGCAGGTGAACGTCGTCTAGAGAAGCGTTCACCTGACTAAAAGCGCGTCCATCCACTGGAAAAGGCGTTCACTTACCGGGAGGCGCGTCCACCCACCGGAAGACGCGTTCACCCACCGGGAGAGACGCTCACCCACCGGAAAGCGCGCTCACCTACCCAGGGACACGCCTACCTGTCCTGAGCGGCGCGGGGTCCCCGGTCTGGCGCCCGACGGCGCCCCCTACCCGGATGGCCGACGGCGCCCCCACCCGGATGGTGGGTATGCCCAGGCTCACCGGGGCGGTGTCGGGCTCCGGGGCGGCACAGGCCTCGGTCCGGGAGCGCTCCCAGGCGTCCCCGGCGCGCGTGCGGCGCACCTGGAACAGGGCGGGGCCGTCGTCGAGCCACAGGCGGTCCCCGGGCCGCAGAGCCTGGTTGGCCGCACACGCCGCCGCGCCCAGCTGCCGTCCGCATCGGGCGGAGTCGGCAATGAGGTTGTGGGGGGCGCCGTGGGTGACCCTCACGGTGAGCACGTCCCCGGGGCGCGGGGCGCCGCCGGCGTAGTCGTCGGCCGCCACGCCGGCGGGCAGGGCGGCGTGCACCAGCCGGTTGTCGGCGGCCCGCCCCGAGACGCGGGCGGTGGCCGCGTCGCGGCGCCCCTGGCCCTCGGCGACCAGCACCTCGACGACGCGCCCCTCCTGCCTCTCGTTCTCCTCCCGGGCGATGCGGCCCATCAACGCCTCCAGGCGCTGGTAACGTTCCCTGACCACCTCGGCGGGCACCTGGTCCCGGTCGGCGGCGGGGGTGCCCGGGCGCGGGGAGTACTCGAAGGTGAAGGCCGAGGCGAACCGGGCCCGCTCGACCACCTCCAGGGTGGCGGCGAAGTCCTCCTCGGTCTCCCCGGGGAAGCCCACGATAATGTCAGTGGTGATGGCCGCCTCGGGCATGGCGGCGCGCACCCGCTCCAGGATCCCCAGGAACCGGGTGGTGCGGTAGGAGCGGCGCATGGCCCGCAGGATCCGGTCCGAGCCCGACTGCAGGGGCATGTGCAGGCTGGGCATGACGGTGGGGGTGGTGGCCATGGCCTCGATGACGTCGTCGGTGAAGGCCGCCGGGTGGGGGCTGGTGAAGCGCACCCGCTCAATGCCCTCCACGGCCCCGGCGGCCCGCAGCAGCCCGGCGAAGGCGCCCCGGTCCCCGAAGCCCACCCCGTAGGAGTTGACGTTCTGCCCCAGGAGGGTGACCTCAATGGCCCCCTGGGCTGCCACGGCCTGGATCTCGGCCAGGACGTCCCCGGGGCGGCGGTCGCGCTGGCGACCCCGCAGGGAGGGCACGATGCAGAAGGTGCAGGTGTTGTTGCAGCCCACGGCGATGGACACCCAGGCGGAGTAGGCGGAGTCGCGGCGGGTGGGCAGGGTGGAGGGGAAGACCTTGAGGGACTCCTCCAGCTCGACGGCGGCCTCGGCGTTGTGGCGGGCCCGCTCCAGCAGGGCGGGCAGGACGTCAATATTGTGGGTACCGAAGACGACGTCGACCCAGGGGGCGCGCTCGACGATGCCCTGCCCCATCTGCTGGGCCAGGCAGCCGGCCACGGCGATCTGCATGCCGGGGCGCCCGCGCTTGACGGCGGCGAGCTGGCCCAGGTTGCCGAACAGGCGGTTGGCGGCGTTCTGACGCACCGAGCAGGTGTTGAGGATGACGACGTCGGCGCCCCCGTCACCGGCCTCGGTGGCGCGGGCAGCGGCCTGCGGCACGTCCTCGACGCGCCGGTAGCCTGCCGCCTCCAGCAGGCCGGCCATGTGCTCGGAGTCGTGGACGTTCATCTGGCACCCCAGGGTGCGCACGTGGTAGGTGCGCGGCAGCCCCCGGGGGCGGGCGTCGAGGCCGGTCCGGTCGGTGGCGGGGGTCGTGGCGAGGGTCTGGGTGCTCATCGCCGGGCAGTCTACGGAGGCGCTCCCGGCCTCTCCCAACCGCGGGGCACCGCCGTGACCCGATGCACGCTCGGGACCCCTTTCGGCGGCGGGGCAGGACGCACCGCGGCTGTCGGTCGAGCACGCTGAGGCTACGCGGCGGGTGAGGCGCCGCCCCCTCGGAGGCCGTCCAGGCCCGCGACGACTCGCCGGTAGCCCGGTGCGAGCGACTCCCCTCCCTCGTCATCGGGCCGGCACCCGACGTCACGGTATCTCGCGCGTGCGAAGCCGACCATGAGATCCAGTACGTCAATACCTCTTACGGGACATTGTTCATCGTGTCCCCGGAGGAGTCTGCTGACCGTGTCCCGCATGAGCTGGTAGGCGTCTGGCCGGTCACTGAACCAGGGGTGTACGACGAGGGTCAGCTCGTCGAACAGGCGGCAGCAGTAGTGGGCACGGTCCCATCCTACTACGCGGTAGTCGTCCTCCAGCACCAGGATATTGCCGGGGCGGAGGTCGCAGTGGGAGAAGACCCTGCACCGGCAGAGGGCGGCACAGTAGTCGTGGCTCGTTCCGAAGCCGTCCGAAGTGCATCTAAAGGCGGGGACGAACTCGGAGCTGCGGGCCGCCAGGTCACTGACGAGCAGTCTCCAGCCCGCCCCGGAGCCGTCGTAGGACGTCAGGGCGCGACTGCCGTCTCCCGGGACCCCGTCCACGTACTCCCAGGAGACGGAGTGTGAATCGAGCGCCTCGAGCCTTGGCGAACGCAGACCGGAGGCGTGAAGGTTCTCGGCAAGAGACTTAAGGTCCGGGCGGGAGGTGCCGGGAGGATACTCCTGTACGACGGACGGGGCGATAGCGAGGTCCAGTGGCACGCTCTTGCTGGTGCGTTTATGGGAACGTCCTCCGTAGAGGGGGGCCGACACCGACCTGCGGGAGCACCCGACAGCAAGGGCGACCGCCCCCAGGAGGATCCCGAGGGCGGCCCAGATCAGTTCGCTGCGGGTGACCGTGTCGCCGCCGAGGGCCACACCGAAGTTGATGACGCTGGAGACGATTCCGGCGAGGATGCCGAAGGCGCTGATCCACGTCGAGATGAACCTTGCGTCAGGGGTCAGGCGAACGACCAGCGCGGAGACGAGAGGCCGGTAGACGCCCTTGACGACGCAGAGCAGCATGTAGCCAGCTGCTATGAGGACCAGGTCCCCGCTGGCCAGTCCCGCGAGCGCGGACACGCAGAAGGGCAGCAGGAGGGTCAGCCCTAGGACCGCGGAGCGGCCGGCGGACAGCCGGGAGAAGACTCTGCCGAGGCCCGCGGACGACGCCGCGTTACCCAGTGCCAGGAGCACGGCAGAAGCCCAGATACCGCCGCCGAACCGCATGGACGCGGTGTCCGCCGCAATGACCTGAATCGTTCGGTTCTGGAACTGCATGAGGCCGTCGAAGAACGCCGAGAGCATGACCGTGACCAGAGCGATCACAATATAGTCTCCCGGAACCCCGAGAGCATAACGCCGAATACCGGCTCCGCATGTTGCCCACGGACTGCTGCGACGACCGGGCCGCGAGCCGCGGGCGCCTGACGCCCGGGGGCGGATCCTGGCGACAAGCGTCGCGCCGGACCACAGCATGAGGCCCTGCAGCGCCATCAGGGCACGCGGGTCGAGATAGTAGAGCCCGACCCCTGCGAGGAAGAAGGCGGCGGTGTAGAGGTAGAAGTGCCGGTTAAGGTGCCGGTAGGTGTCACGGTATCGGTTCTCACCGACGACGTCCACCAGGAGGCTGGCGTCGGCGCCGGATATGAGGGCGTCGGCGACGGCCGTGGTGACGACGTAGACGAGGAGCGCGGGGGTCCCGCCGAGGAGTATCTGCGCAGTGAACGCAGACCCGAGGACGAAGAGGCCCGACGCATAGAAGGCTGCGTGCGAGAGGCGGTCGCTAAAGAATGACAGCGGCAGGTCGATGACCATGCTGAGAACATTTCCCGCCGCCATGAGGGACAAGTACGTGCTAAGAGGGACGCCCTGGTCGACCGTCCACCAGAGCGGCAGTATCGGCATGACCAGGGCCGTGCTCTTGAGGTAGAAGGCCGCCGAGTACCTTCGTAGACCAGTCATACGCCGCAAGACGCCCTCCCTACGTCCCGGGCGCACGCCGTTGCCGCGCAGGCTGCTGAGGGGTGAGCCGACGTCCCGGCCAGCGGCCAGGAGCGTACGGCGCAGCGGTGCGTCCCAGCCGCCGAGCTCGGTGAAGGAGGTACCGAGGTCGCGGACTCCGCGCTCACGACGGCGGACGCCCCGCACGCATGACGGGCGGCAGTCGGGCCCTGTGGCCCCGGGAGGGCAGGCGTCGTACTCGGCGCAGACACCCCGCACGTACGTCGGGCGGTGCCCCGCGGTCGGGAGAGGCCGGGAGCGCCTCCGTGGACCGCCCGGCGGTGGGCACCACGACCCCCGCCACCGACCGGGCCGGCGTCAGGGGACGGGGTCGTAGCGGTCGTAACGGTCATCGGGGGCCAGTGTAGAAGGACGAGGAACCCGCCGCCCGCTGGCTCGCAGCACGGCATGTGCGATAATCGCACACATGGAGATGGTCGAGACCTTCGAGCAGCTTGGTGAACGTATTCGTCAGGCCCGCCTGGGGCGTGGCCTGGACCAGTCGGCCCTGGCACGCGACTGCGGCCTGGGACGCACGCAGATCTCCCGCATTGAGTCCGGCGAGCGCAGGGTCTCCGCCCTCGAGCTCTCCCGCCTGGCCCGGGCCCTGGAACTGAGCCTGGGCGACCTGCTGGTCCTGCCCGCCCCGGACGCCCGGGCGGCGCGCACGCCGTTGGAGGAGCACGCCACCAGCGCGGAGAAGGACCGCTTCGAGGCGCAGAGGGAGCTCGACGCCCTGTGGCGCGACGCCTGCCAGCTGCGGGATCTGGATCTCCTGGATCCTGCGGACTGGACGTGCCAGACGCCCCAGGACGAGGCACAGGCCAGGGACCTGGCACACCGCGCCAGGAGGTTCCTGGTCGATGCCCGCCTCCTGCCGGACGAGCAGGCGCCAATCGGCCCCGTGGCAGACACCGCCGCCGCGTTCGGCCTGTGGACCTACGTCGTGGACCTGGAGGTCGAGGGGCTGTCACTGAGCCCGGACCCCGGCTTCGGAGTGGCGGTCGTCGGCGGCCGCCTGGAACCTGGACGGCGCCGCATGACAGCGGCCCACGAGCTGGGGCACCACCTGTCGGGTGACACCTACGGGGAGGACGGCCCCCAGGGGCACGGTGTCCGGGACCGGCGTGAGAGAGAACGGCTCACAGACGTCTTCGCGGCGGAGTTCCTCCTGCCCGCCGACGCAGCCTCCGCCGTCGTCAGGAAGCCGGACCGCGACGCCATGATCGTCCTCGCCGCCCGGTACCGCGTCTCGTTCAGCGTCGTCACCACGACCCTCAGGCAGCACGGCGCCCGCCTTGCCGGCACCGACCTGACCAGCCCTAGCGACTCCGACTTCTACGCCGCGGGCGTCGAGCGCCCGGCACCCGACCTCAAGGTCGGCTGCGTGCCGACCCGGTGGATCCAGGCGTGCGTCAGAGCGGAGCGCCAGCACGTGGTCAGCCGCGCCCGGGCGCAGGAGATAGCCCGGAGGCCCCTGCAATGACGCGCCACCCACGAGAGGCCCTGGAGGCTCTCCCCGCCTCTCACAAGGCGCTTCTGTGACAGTGAGCTGCGTCGGTCGTAGCGGCACCCCGGCGCCGCCTCGTTTTCCCAGGAAGCTGTGAGGTACTACGGGGGTGTTCTCCCAGGGGTGGTGTGCACTATTGGTTGTGCCGCCGGACGGTGGGTGCCGAGAGACGTTGGGGAGCGTCAGTGACCGTCACCCGCTGGAAGCCGGGACGCGGACCAGGGACCGCGACCGAGCGCTCGGCGAGGGAGGGCCCCGCCCGCCGACATGGGAAACGGCCGGGCGACCTCGTGCGACAGGCCCGACCCGGGTGATCCATCCCGGGCCGGGCCTTCTCGCACCCCGGGAGCAGGGCCCGGGGCCGCGCGGACAAGGGCCTCAGCCGCTGCCGACCCTCTGAGACAGAGGGTCCGGGACCGCGCGCGGACAGGGCCAGCCAGGGTCTCAGTCCACGGCGGTGGCGCGCACCAGCACCAGGTGGTCGGGGTGGAGCACCGGCAGGGCCAGGCCCGTGGTGGACAGGTAGGAGCCGGGCAGGGTGACGCCGTCGGCCATCCACCCGGCCGGCAGCCCCAGGTCGGGGTAGGCGGGGGCGGCCAGCTCCACCCGGTAGCGGCGTCGGGGGGCCAGCCCGGGCAGCGGGCGGGGGGCCGTGGGCCAGGCAGGCAGCTGCCCCAGGCAGGCGATCTCGTAGACGGCCTGGGAACCGTCGGCGGCCACCACGCCCTCAATGCGCAGCGCGTCGTCGTCGGGCAGGTCCGCGTGGACGGTCAGGCCCGAGTGCAGCAGGCCCCGCAGCTCCTTGTGCAGGGCGATGACCGCGGCCAGGCGCTCGCGGGTGGGCTTATCCGCCGTGGTCAGGTCCCACTCCACGCCCATGTGCCCCCACAGGGCGGTCCCGGCCCGGAATCCCAGGTCGAGGTGGCGCAGCGTGGTGTGGGCCCGACCGGCGCCCACGTGGGTGCCCACGAGCTCGGGGGGCAGCAGGAGGGTGGTGCCGCGCTGGATGTCCTGGCGGTCGTGGGCGTCAATGGAGTCCGAGGCCCACACGCGCTGGGTACGCTCCATAATGCCCAGGTCGATCCGGCCGCCACCGCCCGCGCAGGACTCGACCTCCAGGCCGGGGAGGCGCTCGTGGAGGGCGTCCAGGAGACGGTAGAGGGCCAGGGTCTGGTCGTGGACGGCCGCGCCCCCGTGGTGGCCGGACGTGGGGCGGGCCGTCACGTGGCCGACGGCCACCAGCGGGGAGTTGTGGTCCCACTTGAGGTAGTCGATGCCGTAGCGACCGACCAGGTCGCAGACGGAGTCGAGCAGGTACTCCCAGGCGCCGGGCGCGCACAGGTCCAGCACCCGCTGGTGGCGGTGCTCGGGTGCCCCGCCGGCGCCGTCGGAGAGGATCCAGTCGGGGTGGGCCCGGGCGAGCCCGGAGTCGAGGTTGACCATCTCGGGCTCCACCCACAGCCCGAACTCCATGCCCAGGGAGTGGACGTGGTCCACCAGGGGTCCCAGGCCGTCCGGCCAGGCCTCGGCGGAGACCTGCCAGTCCCCCAGGCCGGAGGTGTCGTCGCGCCGGGAGCCGAACCAGCCGTCGTCCAGGACGTAGCGCTCAATGCCGACCTGCGCGGCGGCGTCGGCCAGCGCCTTGAGCTTGCCCAGGTCGTGGTCGAAGTAGACGGCCTCCCAGGTGTTGAGCAGGACCGGTCGGGGGCGGGAGGGGTGGGAGGGCAGGGAGCGCAGCCAGGCGTGGGAGCGGTGGGCCAGGGCGTCCAGGCCCTCGCCCCAGGAGAAGACGGCCCACGGGGAGGTGTAGGAGCCGCCGGGGCCCAGGAGGACCTCACCGCCCTGGAGGAGCTCCCCGGCGCCCACGAGCTTGCGCCCCTGGGGCGGGTTGAGGACGAGGGAGCGCGTGCCGCCGCTCCAGGCCAGGTGCACCCCGTGGACGGTGCCGGACCGCCAGCCGAAGCCGCTGCGTCCGGCGGCCAGCCAGGTGGTGGCGTCGTGGCCGGGGCGCCCCTCCCAGGACTCACGCAGGTGGGTGCCGGCGGTCAGGGCGTGGCGCTGCAGGCCGCGCTCGCGCAGGTGGTGGCCGGACATGCCGAGGATCTCGTCGGCGGCGTCGGGCAGGGGCAGGTAGGGGGTGACCTCGTCGACGAACAGCCCCGGGGCGAGGTCCTCGCGGCCGGTCGCGTCGTTGCGGACGGTGGCGCGCACGCGCACCAGGCCGGAGGGCTCCAGGCGGATCTCGCACTCAACGGTGACGCCGTGGACGGCGTCGGTGCCGGTGGAGGTGAGGGTGCGCGCGGTACCGGCGCCGGTCTCCTGACCCGCCTCGTGGGTGACGGCCCCGGGGTGGAAGGAGAAGGCGGTGCCGTCGCAGCGGTGCAGGACGACGGCGGGGCGGGCGGACCAGCCCAGGGAGGCCAGGGGCAGCACCGGCAGGTCGTTGAGCATCCAGGCGGTGTTGGAGCCCAGCGTGGTGCGGGAGGCGTCCGCCGCGTCAGTGAGGTCCGCGCCGTCGACGTCACCCAGGTCGGCGCCCCAGTGCCGGACCACGGGGAAGCGGTCGGGGAGGGTGTCCAGGACCAGGGATGTGCCGGCACTGCGCAGGTGGAGGGTCATCGTCGTCTCTTCCAGGACCGGACCCGGGGCCGGGTCCACGTTATTTACGGTATAAAATTAAGTCCGCCAGCGCTCCTGTGTCAACCACCGACGGGGCGGCGACGCACCGCGCCCGTACCCCGGTCAGGTGCCGGCTTGCCCCTATGATGGGCCCCTCATTATGAGTCCCTCGGAGGTTTCCATGGCCCGACGACGTGCCCCCGCCCCTGCCCGCTTCGTCTCCCGTCACGTCGGCCCCAGCGCGCAGGACACCAGCCGGATGCTGTCCGTGCTGGGGCTGGGCAGCCTGGAGGAGCTGGCCGACGCCCTCGTGCCCGGCGGACTGCCCGCCCTGCCCCCGCCGCCAGCCGGCACGCCCTCACCCGCCCTGGACGAGGCCGGGGTCCTGGCGGCCCTGCGCGGCTACGCCGCCGACAACGACCCGCACGTGGAGATGATCGGCGCCGGGTACTACCCCGCCCACACCCCGGCCGTCATCGCCCGCGACGTGCTGTCCAACCCCGCGTGGACCACCTCCTACACGCCCTACCAGGCCGAGATCAGCCAGGGGCGCCTGGAGGCCCAGCTACTGTTCCAGACGGTGGTCAGCGACCTCACCGGCCTGCCCGTGGCCTGCGCCTCCCTGCTGGACGAGGCCACCGCCGTGACCGAGGCCATGATGCTGATGGTGCGCGCCCAGGGGCGTCAGGGCAAGAATCTCCCGGTCCTGCTGGATCTGGACCTGCACCCCCAGTGCGTCCAGATGGCCGTGTCCCGGGCCTACCAGCTGGACCTGCCGGTCATCTTCGCCGACCTCACCGGCATGCTCAACAACTCGATGATGGGCATCGCCAACGACCCCCTGGCCGGGGTCGTGCTGGCGCAGGCCTCCACCCGCGGCGCCCTGCACGACCTGAGACCCCTGGTCGAGTCCGTCCACGCGCGCGGCGGCCTGGTGGCCGTGGACGTGGACCCGCTGGCCGCCACGCTCCTGACCCCGCCCGGGGAGCTGGGGGCGGACATCGCCGTCGGCTCGGCCCAGCGCCTGGGGGCGCCCCTGTTCTACGGCGGCCCGCACGCGGGCTTCATGTCCGTGACCACCGCCCTGACGCGCCAGCTCCCGGGGCGGATCGTGGGCGTGTCACGGGACCGCGACGGCGCCCCCGCCCTGCGCCTGGCCCTCCAGACCCGCGAGCAGCACATCCGCCGTCAGAAGGCCACCTCCAACATCTGCACCGCCCAGGCCCTCATGGCGGTCGTCTCCGCCATGTACTGCGTCCACCACGGCCCCGAGGGGCTGACCGCCATCGCCACGCGGATCCACGAGCAGGCCGCCGACCTGGCCTCCCGGCTGGAGGCGGCCGGCCTGACCCTGGAGCACCGGGACTTCTTCGACACCCTGTCCGTGTACGTCCCCCAGGGGGCGGCCTGGGCCGTGGCCCGGGCCGCCGACCGCGGCGTGAACATCCGCCACCTGGACACCAAGCACGTGGGGATCTCCATCAACGAGCTGACCACCACCGCCCACCTGGACGCCGTGGTGTCCGCCCTGACCGACACGGACTCACCGAAGGCGAAGCAGGCGGGTCCTGGTCACCAGGGACACCACGACACGGCCAGCTCGCCGAAGGCAGGGGCCAGGCGGCCGGTCCGCCCACGCACCAGCCAGGACACAGCCAGCTCAGCAGAGTCTATGTGGGGGGCAGCGATGCCCGCAAATCCTGATCCTGTATGGACAGCGATATCTTCCGTATGTCGTCCAGTGAGCGTCCCAGGCACGGCCAGCTCGCCGAAGGCGGAGCCCAGGCAGCCGGTCCGCCCAGGCATCAGCCTGGACACAGCCGGCTCAGCAGGGGCAGAGGCGCCCAGGGAACCGGGAGCGCCCGTCCGGACGAGCATCGGGACAGCCGCCTGGCTCCTGGACTGGACGCCCGGCTGGAGACGCGCCAAGGCGGCCGCCGGCCCAGTCGACACCGACGACACCGACGGCTCCCCCGCCGACGCCTTCCCCCTGCCCGCGGACCTGCGCCGCACCAGCAGCTTCCTGACCCACCCGGTCTTCCACGCCCACCGCTGCGAGGCCTCCCTCACCCGCTACCTGCGCACCCTGGCGGACCGCGACCTGGCCCTGGACCGCACCATGGTGCCCCTGGGGTCGTGCACCCTCAAGCTCAACGCCGCCGTCGAGTCCGCCACCTGGCTCGACCCCGCCCTGGCGGGCATCCACCCCCTGGCCCCGGCGTCCCAGACCCGCGGCTGGCGCCGTCTCCTGGCCGACCTGAGCCAGCGCCTGGCCCGGGTGACCGGCTACGACCGGGTCAGCCTCCAGCCGGCCTCCGGGGCCCAGGGAGAGCTCGCCGGGCTCCTGGCCATCCGCGGCTACCTGGAGGCCCGCGGCCAGGGTGAGCGGGACGTGTGCCTCGTCCCTGCCTCGGCCCACGGCACCAACGCCGCCTCGGCCGCGGCCGCGGGCCTGCGGGTGGTCGCGGTGGGGACCGCCCCGGACGGGTCCGTTGACGTGGCCGACCTGGAGGCCAGGCTCGCGGCCCACGCGGGCCGGGTGGCCGCCATTATGCTCACCTACCCCTCCACGCACGGGGTCTTCGAGAAGCAGGTGCGCCACGTGACCGACCTGGTCCACGCCGCCGGGGGCCAGGTCTACATCGACGGGGCCAACCTCAACGCCCTGTGCGGCCTGCTGCGCCCCGGGGACCTGGGCGGTGACGTCAGCCACCTCAACCTGCACAAGACCTTCGCCCTCCCCCACGGCGGCGGGGGGCCGGGGGTGGGGCCGGTGGCGGCCAAGGCGCACCTGGTCCCCTACCTGCCCGCCGGGCACAACGAGTCGACGGCCCCCGAGGAGGGCGACCCGGACGCGGGCTTCTACGGGGACCCGGTGGCCGGGGCGCGCTTCGGCTCGGCGGGGCTCGCGCCCCTGTCCTGGGCCTACCTGGCGCTCATGGACGACGCCGACCTGCGCCGCGCCACCCTGGGCGCCGTCGCCGCCGCGAACTACCTCTCACGGCGCCTGGCGGAGGCCTACCCCACGCTGTACACCGGGCCCGGCGGCCTGGTGGCCCACGAGTGCGTCCTGGACCTGCGGGAGCTGACCCGGGACACCGGGGTCACGGCCGAGGACGTGGCCAAGCGCCTCATCGACCTCGGCTTCCACGCCCCCACCCTGTCCTTCCCGGTGGTCGGGACCCTCATGGTCGAGCCCACCGAGTCCGAGCCCCTGGAGGAGCTGGACCGGTTCGTGGCGGCCATGACCACCATCCGCGCCGAGATCGACGACGTGGCCGCCGGGCGGATCGCCCTGGAGGACTCCCCGCTGCGCCTGGCCCCGCACACGCTGGCCCAGGTGACCGCCGAGGAGTGGACCCGCTCCTACCCGCGCACCCAGGGGGCCTGGCCCGGGACCACGAGCGCGGCCCGGCGCACACGCTACTTCCCGCCGGTGACCCGCGTCGACAACGCCTGGGGCGACCGCCACCTGGTGTGCACCTACCCGACCCCGCAGGAACTCCCTGACACCTCCGTCTCCTGAAAGGAAGGACCGACCATGACCTCCTCCCCGGCCCTGCGGCGCACGCCCCTGCACGAGGTCCACGTGTCCCTGGGCGCCTCCTTCACCGACTTCGGCGGCTGGGACATGCCCCTGCGCTACGCCTCGGACCTGGCCGAGCACCGGGCGGTGCGCACCGCCGCCGGGCTCTTCGACCTGTCCCACATGGGGGAGGTGTGGGTACGCGGCCCCCAGGCGGGCGCGGCCCTGGACCACGCGCTGACGGGCCGGGCTGGCACCCTCGGCGTGGGGCGGGCCCGCTACATGATGATCGTGGACACGGGCGGCGGCGTGCTGGACGACCTCATTGTCTACCGGGTCTGTGAGGAGCGGTACCTGGTGGTGCCCAACGCCGGCAACCGCGAGCGGGTGGCGGCCGCCCTGGCCGAGCGGGTGGCGGGCTTTCAGGCGCAGGTGGAGGACGTGAGCGACCACACTGCGCTCCTGGCCGTCCAGGGGCCCCGTGCCGTCGAGGTCCTCTCGCAGGTGGTCGATTCCGGGGTGGCCTCGCCCGCGGCCCTGCGGCCGGTGCCCCCCGACGCGGCCCGCCAGGCGGCCTCCCCCACCTCCCGGGGCTGCGGGGAGGCGGACGTGCTGTGCGGGGGCGAGCTGCTGGCGCGCCTGCGCTACTACGCCGTCGCCCGGGCCACGGCGGCGGGGCACCGGGTCCTGCTGGCCCGCACCGGCTACACCGGTGAGGACGGCTTTGAGATCTTCTGCGCCGGCGAGGACGCCGTGGACCTGTGGGAGGTCGTGACCCGCGCGGCCGCGGCCCTGCCCGGGGTAGAGGCCGGGGACACGACGCTGCCGGCGTTGACCCCCTGCGGCCTGGCGGCGCGCGACTCCCTGCGCCTGGAGGCGGGGATGGCCCTGTACGGCCACGAGCTCAGCGAGGAGGTCACCCCCCTGGACGCGGGCCTGGCCGGGGTGGTCAAGCTCGGCCCGGAGGACCCGGACTTCGTGGGCCGCCCGGCCCTGGCCGAGCGCTCGGGGCGTGACGGGCAGGCGGGGACCTGGACGCTCGTGGCCCTGCGCGGCCAGGGGCGGCGGGCGGCCCGGGCGGGGTGCACGGTCCTGGGCCCGGACGGGCAGGAGGTCGGGGAGGTGACCAGCGGCCTGCTCTCCCCCACGCTGGGCTACCCGATCGCCCTGGCCCGCCTGCGTCCCTGCGGGCCCGCGCCCGCGGGCACCTGGCCGGTGGGCACGCGCCTGAGCGTGGACGTGCGCGGCCGGGGCCTGCCCATGGAGGTCGTCACCCCGCCCTTCTACCGGCGCCCCCGCTAGGCGCCCGCCGGTACGCGGCCTCGCCCGCCGGTAGCGGCCGGGTCCGCCCTGGTTCTGGGGCGGGCGAGCATCGCCCGCCACCTGGTTCACCGTCCCCGATCCGAGAGGAACCGATCATGCCCAAGCAGCCTGTCATGCCCGGCCTGCGCTACTCACCAGAGCACGAGTGGCTCGACTCCTCCCGCCCCGCCCGGGTGGGGGTGAGCGCCGTGGCCACCGACGCCCTGGGCGAGGTGGTCTACGTGGACCTGCCCGAGGTCGGCAGCGAGGTGGTCGCCGGGGAGCCCTGCGGCGAGCTGGAGTCCACCAAGGCGGTCTCGGACCTCTACTCCCCCGTCTCCGGCACGGTGGTGGAGGTCAACGGGGCGGTCGTGGACGACCCGGCCCTGGTCAACGCCGACCCCTACGCGGCCTGGCTGTTCACCGTGGAGGTGAGCGGGGAGGGGGAGCTGCTCAGCGCCCAGGAGTACGCCGAGCGCTTCGGTGCCGAGGTCCTCTCTAGGCCCCCGGCCTGATCCTGTCCTGTCCCGGCCCCCGCGCCCTCGTACGGGCCTGACGCGCGGTCGGGCCCGTACGCGCCCGGCGGGGGCACCCGCCTCACCCGACGGCGAGGCGGGCCACCCGCTCCAGGTGGCGCCGGACGCGCTCCGGGCCGCCTGAGCCGACCCGCCCGTAGTTGACCCAGCGGCGGTGACGGATACCCAGCTGCCTGAGGGTGGCCCCTACGAGGGTCCGTCTGACGGCGTTGCCCCGGGCGAGGCGCAGGTACCAGGTGGGTGAGGTGGAGGTGGTCAGGACGATGGCCTCCTCCACGTGCCCCAGGCGTCCCCGGATCCCCCTGCCGGTGGGCACGTAGGCCCACTGCTGCTTCATGACCTTGTCGATAAAGCCCTTGAGGACGGCGGGGACGTCGTTCCACCACACGGGGGCGATGACGACCAGGCGGGTGGCGCGTTCCACGAGCCCCTGGTAGCGGGTGACCAGCGGGTCGTTGGTGCCGCCGGAGCGGAAGAGCGCGAGCTCGGCGGCGTCGTAGCGGGGGTCGAAGCCGTCGGCCAGGAGGTCGATGACGTCGTAGGGCCGACCGGCGGCGTCCAGGGCGCTGGTGACGGCCTCTAGGATCGCGTGGTTGAGTGATCCGGTCCAGGGATGGGCGTAGACAATGAGTGTGTGGGTCACGGTCTCTTTCCTATCGTGGTAAAGGCTTTCATAGTCTGCCGCAGGAGGTCGGTGTCGTAGGTGGCCGCCCCGGTGGCGACGAGCCGGGAGTAGCCCTGGATAAAGGCCCACAGGACGGTGAACAGGGTCGTCGCGTCAAGGTCGTGGCGTGCCGCCATCCGGGCGACCTCACCGCGCACCAGGTCCAGGAGGGGGTAGCGGCCCGTCCCGTCCAGGGCCGCCAGGGCGGCGGGGCTGAACAGGAGGAGGTCCAGGAGGCGGGGGTGCTCCTGGGCCATGGTCACCAGGAGCCGGGCCACGCCCAGGAGGGAGTCCTGGGGGTCAGGGCGCAGGCGGGCCCGTGCCCGGCGGCCGACCTGCGCGGACAGGGCAAGGAGCGCGGCGGCAAGGAGGTGCTCCCTGTCCGGGAAGTGCTTGTAGCAGGCGGGGGGCGAGATCCCGCAGGCCCTGGCGACCGCGGAGAGGCTGAGCCGGTCCCACCCGACCTCGTCGACGCGCTCCACCGCGGCGGACACGAGCCGTTCGCGGGTGTCCGTGGTCCGCCTGTCCCCACCCTCCGACCTGGTCACACACTTAGGTTATGTTCATTAACCTACTTTGGCAAGCCGTCCGGACGCGCCGGTGCCGGCGCGCTGGCACTGAATGCACCTGGCACCGACGCGCCCGGGACGGGCTCACTCGCGCGCCATGGCCTCCACCGGGCTGATGCGCGAGGCCCCCGCCGCGGGCACCGCGCTGGCCAGGGCGGCCACCACGAGGGTCGCGACGGCCAGCAGCACCACCTGCCCCCAGGGCACCGTCACCTGGGTGCCCAGGCCTCCCGCCAGGGCCAGGACCGCGTGCGACCCCAGAGTGCCCAGGCCCGTTCCCGCCGCGAGCCCCAGGAGCAGGGAGGTCAGGGCCAGGACCACGCCCTCGGTCATGACGACCCCGCAGACCTGGGAGCGGGACATGCCCACGGCGCGCAGGACGGCCAGCTCACGGCGCCGCTCGGCGACCCCCAGCCCCAGGACGTTGACCAGGCCCACCACGCACACCAGCAGGGAGACCGCCAGGAGGCCCATGACGGCCGTGAGGACCTGGCCCAAGGTCTTCTCCGCGCTCACGCGCTCAGCCAGGCCCCCGCCGACCTGCATGTCGGGGTCGATCCTCAGCAGCGCGGCCTGGGCGCGCTGGAACTCGCCCCCGGACATGCCGTCCACCGTGCGCAGCCACACGGCGCAGGTGGGCGCCTCCTGGGCCACCCGGACGGGCAGGTCCGAGAGCGCCACCCGGACCTGGTCGGCCCCCAGGGTGCGGGAGGCCAGGGTGCTCACGGGCAGGCTCAGGGTGGTGCCCGACCCCAGGGTGAGACTGAGGCGGCTCCGCCCCGCCCACGGGCTGGTGGCGTCCACCAGGGCGCTGCCGGCACCGACCTGGTCCGTGGGGCGCCGGGTGACACCGGCCCACTGCCCGGGGTCCACGGCCGTGAGCTGCACCGGGGAGGCCGTGACGCCGTCGGCGTCGGTGGCCCTCAGGCAGCGCATGGGGGCGGAGGCGCTCACCCCGGCCACGGACTCGATCTGGGAGACCTGGCTGGCCGTCCACCCCGCCTCGGCGTCGGTGTGCACCACGACGTCCACGGGGCGGCGCCGGTCGATCTCCGCACCCACCGACGCGCGCATGGAGGCGGCCCCCACCAGGGTGGCGGTGACCAGGACGACGCCCACGAGCATCATGGCCCCGGTGGCCCCGGCCCGCCCCCCGGAGCGGCGCAGGCCCAGGGCGCCCTGGTGCCCGGCCTCCCAGCGTCCCAGGAGGCGCGCCACGAGGGTGCCGGTGGCGGGGGTCGCGCGGGTCATGGCGACCACGAGCGCCACCAGCAGGGCCACCCCGCCGGCGAGCGTCGCGAGCAGGCTGGACGCGCCGCCGCCCGCCTCCTGCCCGTGGGAGGCGGCGCCCCAGGCGACCAGGGCCGCCCCCAGGACCACCAGGAGGGCCGTGAGCCCCCAGGTCAACAGGCTGCGACGACGGGTGCGCGGACCCTGGGCTCCCCCGGCCCCCGCCAGGACGGCCATGGGGCTGGTGCGGGCGGCGGCCGAGACGGCCCGCAGGGAGGCCAGGACGCAGACCACGACGGCTAGCACCAGCGCCGAGGCCGCGGAGGCGGGGGTCACGGTCCCCAGAGCCTCACCGGCGTCATGGCAGATACCGGTGGTCGTGAGGAGCACCATGACCGCTGGCAGGGACAGGAGCAGGCCGAGCACCCCGGAGGCGAGCCCGACCAGGGCGGACTCCACCACCAGGAGGCGGCGCACCTGCCCCGTGGTGGCGCCCGTGCAGCGCAGGAGGCCGGTCTGGCGGGTGCGGCGGCGCAGGGTCACCTGGGAGGTCGTCGAGACGATCGCCACGGACAGGAGCACCGCGATCATGGCGAAGACGAGGAGGACCTGGCTGCTGGAGTCCGCGTTCTGGGTGGTCCGGGCGACGGCGTCCTGACGCGCCTGCTCACCGGTGAGGACCTGCGCGGCACCCAGGTCGTAGGTGCGGGAGGGATCCTGCGGGTCGGCCACCGTGCCCGCTGCGGCCAGGGCGTCCCCCACGGCCCGGGCCAGGGCGGGGGCCTGGTCGGGATCCTGGGCGCTCAGGAGCACCGTGGAGCCCTCGGCGCCGTCCTCCAGGCCGCTGACACCGCGTCCGGCACCCAGCCCCTGGGACTCCAGGAGGCCGACGACCTCCAGGGTCTGGGGGGCCTTCCCGCCGACGGGGTCGGTCAGGGTCAGGCTGGTGCCGACCCCCGCCCCCAGGGCCTGGGCGGTGTCCGCCTCCAGGGCCACCTGGGCCCTGCCGGCCACGGGCCAGGCCCCGGCGGTCAGGCGGTCGTAGCGCAGGGGCTCGGGCAGGACGGGCCCGAAGACGACGTTGACCTCGTTGCCGTCGGCGCGCACGCGCCGGTAGGACAGGGAGTCGGCGGCGGCCGCACCGACCCCCGGGACGTCGGCGACCACCTTCAGCAGGGCCCCGGCGGGAGGGCAGGGGCCCTGCTGCGCGTCGCACCCGATAACGACGTCGGCGGTGCTCAGGGGCCGGGCGCTGCTGTCCTCCACCGCCCGGCTGAGCCCGCCGGCCAGGGCCAGGACCACCACGACGAAGGCCGTCGACAGGCCCACGGCCAGGGCGGTGGCGGCCTGGGAGCGCCAGGAGTGGCGCACGTTGTCCCAGGCGAGCCAGGTCAGTCCCGCCCCCCTCATGAGCGGGCCTCCCGGTCCTCCACCACGCGGCCGTCACGGATGACGACGACGCGGTCCCCGGCGGCCGCGGCGTCAGCGTCGTGGGTGACCATGAGGACGGTCTGCCCGGCGTCGGCGGTGGAGCGCAGGAGGGTCAGGACCTCCTGGCTGGCGGCGGAGTCCAGGTTGCCGGTGGGCTCGTCGGCCACCAGGAGGGCGGGGGCCGCGATGAGGGCGCGGGCGATGGCCACGCGCTGGGCCTGCCCGCCGGAGAGGGTGGCCGGCAGGCGGCCCAGGAGCCCGTCCACGCCCAGGCGCCCGGTGAGCTCGCGGAGGCGGTCCTCGTCCACCTTCTGGCCCGCCAGGCGCAGGGGCATGGTGATATTGGTGCGTACCGTGTGGGTGGGCAGGAGGTTGAAGGACTGGAAGACGAAGCCGATGCGGCGGCGACGCAGCTCGGTCAGGGCCCGGTCCCTCATGCCCACCATCTGGACGCCCTCCAGGGTGACCGAGCCGGAGGTGGGCCGGTCCATGCCGGACAGGCAGTGCACGAGGGTGGACTTGCCTGACCCGGAGGGTCCCATAATGGAGGTGAAGGTACCGGGGAGGACATCCAGGTCCACCCCCTTGAGGGCCTCGACGCGCGCCGGGCCGGTGCCGTAGGTGCGGCTCAGGGATCTGGCGGACAGGATGGGCGGGGTGGGTTCGGCCGTCATGGCTGCTTCCTTCGGGGACGTGTGGGTGGCGACGCGGTGCGCGCCGTCACCTGCCAGGCTAGGAACCGCCGTCCTGAGGGGGATCCGCCCTCGCGCCGATCCTGCCCGCGGGCACGCTCCCTCCCCGGGAGGAGCCCTCTCCTCCTACCGGACGCCCCCGGCCACCGCCGCGGGCAGGACCGCCCCCGTAGCGCAGGTAGGCGTCCAGGGGTTAGGGCACCGCCTGGCGGGGCCGGAACCAGAGGCGGGCCGGGGCCGTCTCATACGCCGCCCCCGCACGGTAGTGTGATGTTAGACTCATCATATGCGTATTGCACTTGCCAGTGACCACGCGGGCTTCCCGCTCAAGAGAGAGATCGCGGCGTGGCTGGAGTCCCAGGGCCACACCACCGAGGACTTCGGCACACCGGACACCCGGCCCGCCGACCTGTCCGACCACGTCTACCCCGCCGCCCTGGCCGTGGCCCGGGGCCAGGCCGACCGGGGCGTCTTCGTCGACGGGGTGGGCTACGGCTCGGCCCTGATCGCCAACCGGGTGCGCGGGCTGACGGCGGTGGTGTGCCAGGACCCCTTCTGCGCCCGGCTCGCCCGGGAGCACACCGACTCCAACGTGCTGTGCCTGGGAGGCAAGATCATCGGCTCGGCGATCGCCCTGGAGATCGTCCGGGTGTGGATGACCACCGGCTTCCTGGACCAGCCCAAGTACCGCAGGCGGGTGGACAAGGTCGAGCAGATCAGCAACCGGCACCTGGTGGCCCTGGAGGACCTGGACCTCTAGCCGCCGGCCAGTGCACCGGCCCGGACGGGGGCCCGCGGCCGCGCCCTCAGCGCAGGCCCAGGATCTGGCCGGTGGACACGTCCAGGTCCACTCTCTCGGCGGCGGGGTGGCTGGGCAGGCCGGGCATGGTGGACAGGGCCCCGCACACGGCGTAGACGTAGCCCGCGCCAGCGGCCAGCCGCACCTCGCGCACGGGCAGGCGCCAGCCGGTGGGGGCGCCGGGGACCTTGGGGTCGGCGGACAGCGACAGGGGCGTCTTGGCCACCAGCACCGCCAGGGCGCCGTAGCCGCCCTCCTCGTAGGCGTCAATGAGGCGGGAGGCGGCGGGGGCGTAGTCCACCCCGTCGGCCCCGTACATGGCGGCGACCTTGCCGATCTTGGTGCGCAGGTCGTCGTCGGCCTGGTACAGGGGCCGCAGGACGGGTGAGGCGGCGGCGCAGGCGTCGGCCAGGGCGTCGGCCAGCTCCAGGCAGCCGGCGCCCCCGGCCCCCACGGGGTCGACGGGTACCGCCCGCACCCCGGCCCGGGTGGCGATGCGCACCACCTCGGCGACCTCGCTGTCGTGGTCGGTGGGGAAGACGTTGACGGCCACCACCGGCTCGACGCCGAAACCTCGCACGATCTCCAGGTGCCTGAGGAGGTTGGCGGCCCCGGCCCGCACGTCCTGGACGCTCTGGGCGCGCATGGCCTCCGGCAGGTCCCTGCCCGCGGCCAGGTGGTAGCGCCCGCAGTGGGCCTTCAGGGCCCGTACGGTGACCACCACGACGGCGGCCCGGGGCACCAGGCCGGAGACGGCGCACTTGAGGTCGAAGAGGCGCTCGGCGCCCATGTCCGCCCCGAAGCCGGCCTCGGTCAGCACGTAGCCCCCGCCGCGGGCGGCCACGAGGTCGGCGACGACCGAGGAGCAGCCGGTGGCGATATTGCCGAAGGGCCCGGTGTGCACCAGCACGGGGGTGCCCTCGGTGGTGCGCAGGAGGTTGGGGGCCAGGGCGTCGCGCAGGAGCGCCGCCATGGCCCCGGCGGCACCCAGGTCCTCGGCGGTGACCCAGCCCCCTGAGGTGGTGCGGCCCACCACAATGCGGCCCAGGCGGGCGCGCAGGTCGGCCAGGGAGGTGGCCAGGGACAGGATGACCATGACCTCGCTGGCGGGGGTGATGTCGAAGGAGGCCTGACGGGTGACGCCGTCGGCCCGGGCCCCCAGGCCGGTGACCACGTGACGCAGGGCGCGGTCGTTGACGTCCAGGACCCGGGGCCAGGTGATGGAGCGCTCATCGATCCCCAGGGCGTTGCCGTGGTGGAGGTGGTTGTCGACCATGGCGCTCAGCAGGTTGTGGGCGGCCGTGACGGCGTGGAAGTCCCCGGTCAGGTGCAGGTTCATGCGCTCGGCGGGGAGGACCTGGCTGGCCCCGCCGCCGGACGCCCCTCCCTTGACGCCGAAGGTGGGGCCCATGGCGCCCTGGCGCAGGGTCAGGGTGGCCCGCTCGCCCCGGCGGGCCAGGGCCTGGGCCAGGCCGATGGCGGTGGTGGTCTTGCCCTCACCGAAGGGCGTGGGGGTGATGGCGGTCACGACCACGTAGTGCAGGTCGGGGCGGACCGCTCCCTGGTCGGCGGGATCCTGCGGGGTGCCCGGGTCCAGGGCGGCCAGGTCGATCTTGGCCACGTCGCGTCCGTAGGGGATGACGTGCTCGGCGGCGACACCGACCCGGGCGGCCAGTGCGGCCAGGTCCACGGCGGGGCAGAGGGCGCGGGCGGGGACGTCCGGGGCAGTCATGGGGCAGATCCTACCGGCCCGCCCCGCCGCGGTCCCGGCGTCCCTGGCCGGCGCCGTCGTGGGCCCGGGGCGCCGGACACGCCGACCGCCGGCCAGCTCACCGGCAGGAGCCGTTATGATCACATGACCACTGCCCTCGTCATCCTGGAGGTCTCATGACACGCCGTCGTTACCTGACCAGCCTGGTGGTGGCCTCACTGGCCCTGGGGGCCTGCTCCAGCTCCCCCTCGGACCCCGACCCCGGGGCGATCACCACCAGCGGGGCCGACGCCCAGGCCAGCACGCCTGCGCCGGCCACCACCACCCCACCGGTAGGGACCGTCGAGCCGCCCGCCCAGATCCGGGGCCTGGGCACCCTCGGGCTGAGCCGGGCCACCATGAGCGTGCGGGTCGAGCCCGGCCTGACCAACTACGACGAGCACGGCCTGACCTACGTCGAGCCGCGCACGGATCCCGCGGCCGACCTGGTGGTCCACCACGTCCACTGGGACGGGACCCCGGGGTGGGACGCCACCGTCCCCGTGCCCACCGGGGAGGGGACCTACACCCCGCGCATGAGCTACGACGACGCGGCCGGGGTGGTGGCCTACTGGTTCACCACCGACACGTGGGACGCCTCCGACACCGGGGCCGGCCGCAGACCGCACACGCTGAGCAGCCCCGTCCACTGGTTCGACGTGGCCACGGGCCAGGGAGAGGCGGTCACGGTCCCCACCACCGAGGAGCAGACGGCCTCCTCCCACACCACCCTGGTGGGGGCCCGCGTCCTGAACGCCCAGGGCGGCTTCACCGCCGCGAGCACCCTGGACCTGACCCACACCCTGTCCACCGCCCGCGGGCTCGAGCTCTTCCCGGGCAGCGACGTGACCACGGTGCAGACCGACTTCTCCTGGCACGGCAACTACATGACCGTGACCTCCACCGCGGACGACGAGGCGCAGCGGACCCTGCACATGAACACCTCCGCGGTCCTGGACGCGGACCAGGACTCCAGGTTCTGGGCGGTGCCTGAGCGCGTCCTGGCCCTGGTCCCGGGTGAGGGCCGCCTGGTGTCGGTCACGGAGACCGGGGCCCAGGACCTGGACCTGGGCGGCTGCCCGGTCTCCTTCACCCAGGGCGCCACCGGCGGCAGCGGCAACGGGTACGCCTTCATGGGACAGCTGCTGGTCAGGCCCGACGGCACCACCCAGTGCCTGGCCTCCCAGGCCGCCGGGCCCCAGGAGCAGGTCTCCGGGGTGCTCGCGGACGGCAGCGTGGTGCTCACCAGCCCGGCGGACGGGGGCGGTGCCACCTCCCGCATTATGGGGCCCGACGGCACCACCCGGGCCGACACCACCTCCGTCAGCGGCTTTGGCGCCTACGGCGCCCACCTGGTCTTCACCACCACCGACGACGCCGGGGCCACCACGGTCACCGCCTTCAGCGAGAAGGACCTGCACCTGGGCTGAGCCCGCCCCTCCCCCGCGAGAACGGTACTTGTTCGTCGTGAGAACGGTACTTGTTCGTCGTGAGAACGGTACTTATTCACCGTGAGAACGGTACTTATTCACCGTGAGAACGGGCGGGGCGGCCGCGTTCCGCCTCAGTCGGGGTCGGCACCTGCCAGCACGGCGTCCACCGTGGAGCGCACGGTCTCGGCGTCGTAGCCCCTGCGCCCCAGGAAGGCCACCAGGCGACGGCGCTGGACGTCCTGCCCCAGGTGGGTCATGGTACGCATCCTCCTGCGGGCCAGGCCCAGGGCGGCCTGGCGCTCCTGGTCGGCCCCGATCTGGTCCAGGGCGGCGGCAATGTGCCCCTCCCCCAGGCCCTTGCGGCGCAGCTCCTCGGCGATCCCCCGACGTGCCGTCCCCTTCTCGGCGAAACGGGTGCGGGCCAGCATGGCGGCGTAGGCGGCGTCGTCCAGGACCCCGGCAGCCTCCAGACGGTCCAGGGCCTCGGCGGCCACCTGGGGGTCGACCTGCCGACGCTCCAGGAGGCCGACCAGGGCGGCACGGGGCGCGGGCCCCCGGTCGAGGCGGCGCAGGACGATCTCCCGGGCCGCCTCCAGGGCCTCGGTATGGGCGTCCGGAGTCAGCCAGGCCATTAGAACCCGCTCGAGTCCTCACCGAAGATGGTGTCCGTCTCCTCGGTCGTGGCGCCCTCGGCCTTGTCCTCGTCCTTGGGCTCCTTGGCGGCCTTGGCGCTCTTGCGCCCGCGCCCACGGGCCGGCTTGGGGCTGCCCGCGGCCTCGGGGCTCGGGGTGGCCGCTGCGGCGACGGCGGCCTCGGCCTCCTCCCTGGCCCGGCGCCCGGGCTCCCCGATCCCCAGGGCGGCGAGGATCTTGTCCTCGATCTCCCTGGCCAGCTCGGGGTTGTCCTTGAGGAAGTTCCTGGAGTTCTCCTTGCCCTGGCCCAGCTGGTCGGTCCCGTAGGTGAACCAGGCCCCGGACTTGCGGATAATGCCGTTGTCCACCCCCAGGTCCAGCAGACCGCCCTCACGGGAAATCCCCTGGCCGTAGAGGATATCGAACTCGGCCTGCTTGAAGGGCGGGGCCATCTTGTTCTTGACCACCTTGGCCTTGGTGCGGTTGCCCACCGGCTGGTCCCCGTCCTTGAGGGTCTGGGTGCGGCGCACGTCAATGCGCACCGAGGCGTAGAACTTCAGGGCCTTGCCGCCGGTGGTGGTCTCCGGGGAGCCGAAGAAGACCCCGATCTTCTCACGGAGCTGGTTGATGAAGATGGCGGTGGTGCCGGTAGCCGACAGGGCCCCGGTGATCTTGCGCAGGGCCTGGCTCATGAGGCGGGCCTGGAGGCCCACGTGGGAGTCGCCCATCTCGCCCTCGATCTCCGCCTTGGGCACCAGGGCCGCCACGGAGTCGATGACGATAATGTCCAGCCCGCCGGAGCGGATGAGCATGTCGGCGATCTCCAGGGCCTGCTCGCCGGTGTCGGGCTGGGAGACCAGGAGGTTGTCAATGTCCACGCCCAGGGCCTTGGCGTAGACCGGGTCCAGGGCGTGCTCGGCGTCGATGAAGGCGGCGTTGCCCCCGGCCTTCTGGGCGTTGGCCACGGCGTGGAGGGCCACGGTGGTCTTCCCGGAGGACTCCGGCCCGAAGATCTCCACCACGCGCCCACGCGGGAGCCCGCCGATACCCAGGGCGATGTCCAGGGCGGTGGAGCCGGTGGGGATGACGGCCACCGGTGGGCGGGACTCGTCCCCCAGGCGCATGATCGAGCCCTTGCCGAAGGACTTGTCGATCTGGGCCAGGGCGGTGGCCAGGGCCTTGGAACGGTCCTGGGTCTGGGTTGCAGCTGCCATGGTGGTACCTCGGGTTCTCGGGCGGCTCGCGGCCGCGTGGACAGGGCTGGTCCGTGGGCTGAGTTCCCCTCTCCGGGGCTCAGTGACGACGGTATGCCGGACCACCGACACGTTTCACGACCCGCTAACCTGTCCTGTGGACACGGCGGGCGGTGCCGTCGTCTGTGGACCACAGTAGCCGAACACGTGTTCGAAAGCGAGCTGGCGCCACGCCGCCCCGCCCGCAGGCGCACCCGCGCACCCGCCCGTCGCGCGTCCCGGCGGGTCCTCAGCGCCCCCGGTGCCCCCGGTGCCCCCGGTCGCGCGGGTCGACCCGGAAGACCCAGCGCTGGGCCTGGGTCACCTGCATCTCGTCGCACAGGGCGGACCACACCAGCCCCGGGCTCGTCCCGGCCTCAAGGGCCGCCGCGCAGGTGGCCCCCAGGGCGGGGACCACCAGGTCCTGGACCAGGCTGCGGCCGTAGGCCGGGCCGAAGACCGTCTCCACCGAGCGCCAGAACTCTGAGTGCCTCATCGCCTCCCCCTTGTATAGGGACGCACCGGCCCCCAGGACGCCGTGGCGCCCCGGGGGCCGGAGCTGGTCGGAAACGTGCCGCTCAGCGCAGGCTGGCGCCCTGCTGGCGGATGAGCTCGTCGGGGACGGTGTCGGGGACGGCCACGCCCTCGGTCAGGGCGATGCGGTCGGAGACCTCACGCAGCACCACGCTCAGAGGAGCGTCCAGGGCCTGGCAGATGGAGGCCAGGAGCTCGGAGGAGGCCTCCTTCTGGCCCCGCTCCACCTCGGAGAGGTAGCCCAGGGAGACACGTGCCTGCGAGGAGACCTCACGTAGCGTGCGCCCCTGGTGCTGTCGTACAGAACGGAGGACCTCGCCGATCTCCCGGCGTAGCAGGACGGTCTCGTTCTTAGGGGTCGTGTCCATCGCACCGTACCCCGCCGCGGATGCCTGACGCATCGACGCCCGGGAGGCCGGACGTGCGGGGCGGGGGGTGCGGGGGTGAGTCGCGTTGTTCATCATTGGCCACAACCAATCCGTTGGTCTGTTCATTCCCGCTGCGCCCTGACGTGTCGGCAGGGCTCGGCGTTGGGCAGAGTGTGACAGCCGAGCCTGGGAGAAACCTTGATGTCGCGTGGACAGGTCCCGTGTGCCCAGGACCTCCGTCATCAGGTTGTGTCCTGCGTCTCCATCTTCTCCAGGGCCCGGATCTGCGCCAGGGCCAGGCGCAGGACCGCCGTCGCACTAGCCTGGCGCACCCCCAGGCGCCCCAGGCGGTCCCCCTCCAGGCGCAGCGCGTCCACCACGCTCCCCCACGGGCCCCAGGCGGCCACGTAGACCTCGCCGGGTGGGTGTCCGCCGGAGGGCCCGGGCCCGGCCACGCCGGTGGTCGCCAGGCCGACGTCGGCCCCCAGCACCCGGGCCACGCCCCGGGCCATCTGCCGGGCCACCTCGTCGTCCACCGGCCCGGTAGCCTCCAGGCGCTCCTGGCTGACCCCCAGGACCTGCGCCTTGAGACGGGTGGCGTAGCAGACCACGGCGCCCACCAGGACCGCGGAGGCCCCCGGCTCCCCCACCAGCGCGGAGGAGACCATGCCCCCGGTCAGGGACTCGGCCACGGCCACCGTCAGCCCCCGCCGGCCCGCTGAGGCCAGCAGGTCCCGGGCGGCCTCAGCGGGCGTCACGCGAGATCCTCACCGCGTCACGCACGTAGTCCAGGCCGGTGACCACGGTCACCACGGTGGCGGCGGCGACAATGGCGTAGGCCAGGTACAGCAGCACCTGGGCCGCGCCGGTGGGCAGGACGGCGCCCCAGGGGACGAGCAGGCCCGTCAGCCCCAGGATCTGCAGGAAGGTCTTGAGCTTGCCCCCGCGGGAGGCCGCCATGACGGCACGGCGCAGCATGACGAAGCGCAGGAGCGTGATACCCAGCTCGCGTACCACCACCAGGGCGGTGACCCACCACCACAGGTCGCCGGTCATGGACAGCAGCACGAAGGCGGACAGCGTCAGGGCCTTGTCGGCAATGGGGTCGGCGATCTTGCCGAAGCTCGTCACGAGGTTGCGGCTGCGGGCCAGCTGGCCGTCAAGGCGGTCGGTGGCGGCGGCGAGCATAAAGACCAGCGCCGCCGCCATCCGGGGACCCTGGCCCTCGCGGAGCATGAGGACGACGAAGACCGGCACCATGACGAGCCTCAGCACTGTCAGGGCGTTGGCGATATTGAGCAGGGGCGCCTTCGGAGCCTGGGTCGTGGTCACCCGCCCAGCCTAGCGGGGGTCCGGTACCGAGCCAGGTCACGGCCACTGTGCCACGGGCTATATCATACGTGAGGCGGTCCACGCCGACGTGAGAGACCGCTAAGACACAGGAAACAGCTCAGGGAGTCCTTCATGGACCTTAACTATTTTCTCAGTATGACGCAGGAGCAGGCTATTGACCTGGGAGTGCGCGCGCTCGCGGTGATCACCGTGCTCACGGTGGCCTGGCAGGTCCTCCGGTACGTCTACCGCGGCTACCTGCGCTCCCGGGCCAGCGCGGATCTCGGGGTCGCCCTGGGCCGCCGGTTCAGGGTCAGGCGCTCACGTCCCTACCGCCAGACCGGGGCCTTCACCCTCGCCTACCCCCGGTGGCGCTACGCGAACAAGGACGCCACCAGGGACCGGCGCCGCAGTGACAACCGCGTCATCAGGCGGCAGTCCGTGCTGGAGGTGCACCGTTGGCGCATCCTGTGCGGCAGCGTCTTCGTCATGTACGACCTCGTCCTGCGCCTGCGCGCGGCGGGCGTCCCCGTGGAGCGGTCCGACCACGAGCAGGTCAAGGCCAGGGTGACGGGGTCACGGGCCGCGGCCCAGGCCAGCGCCACGAGCATTGACGGCCTCCTCGCCTCCTTCTCCACCCGCCCCACCGACTTTGAGCCCTTCTGCGCGGATCTCTTCCGGGCCCACGGTTTCCAGGCCGAGGTCACCCCGCCCTCACGCGACGGGGGCATTGACCTCAGGCTCTGGAAGGACGGCCTGAGCTACATTGTGGAGTGCAAGTGCTATGACCGCTCCCACACAGTGGGGCGCCCCGTCGTCCAGAAGCTCCGGGGGGCCAACACCGTGGAGGGGGCTGACCGCATGATGGTGGTGACGACGAGCCGCTTCACGCGCGACGCCGTCACCTACGCCCAGCAGGCAGGCGTGCAGCTCGTGGACGGCGAGCACCTGGTCCGGCTGTGCCACGAGGCCTGGGGCACGAGCCTGCCGGCGGCACCCGACGTCGCGCTGACCCGTGAGGAGATCCTCACCGGCTTCCCCCGGGACATGCCAGCGCGCTACCTCGTCTGAGCCCGCCGGTCCGGCCGCACCGTGCCGGGGGCCCGGCGAGGATGTCCGGCGAGGAGGCCTGGCGCCAGGACCCCTCAGGGCCCCGGCGCCAGGACGACGGGCAGGGGCCGGGCCCCTGCCCGTCGGGTGCTACTCGCGCGGCTTCTCGCGCATCTCCCAGGTCTCAATGACGTCGCCCTCGGCAATGTCCTTGAAGCCCAGGTTGATACCGCACTCGTAGCCCTCGCGGACCTCGGTGACGTCGTCCTTCTCACGGCGCAGGGTCTCAATGGTGAGGTCCCCGGACAGCACGACGCCGTCGCGCACCAGGCGCGCCTTGGCGCCGCGCCGGATCGTGCCGGAGCGCACGATGGAGCCCGCGATCGCCCCGTACTTCGAGGAGCGGAAGATCTGGCGGATCTCGGCGCTGCCGAGCTCGACCTCCTCGTAGACGGGCTTGAGCATGCCCTTCATGGCGGACTCGACGTCCTCGATGGCCTGGTAGATCACCGAGTAGAACTTCATGTCCACGCCCTCGCGGTCGGCGATCTCCGAGACGCGCTCGGCGGGCCGGACGTTGAAGCCGATAATGACGGCGGAGTCCACCGTGGCCAGGTTGACGTCGTTCTGCGTGATCGCACCCACCCCGCGGTGGATGACGCGCAGCGCCACCTCCTCGCCCACGTCGATCTTGAGCAGGGAGTCCTCCAGGGCCTCGACCGCACCGGAGGAGTCCCCCTTGAGGATGAGGTTGAGGGTGTCGACCTTGCCCGCCTTGAGGACGTCGCTGAGGTTCTCCAGGCTCACGCGCTTGCGGCGCCTGGCCAGCAGGGCGGCACGCTCGGCGGCCTCACGCCTGTCGGCGATCTGGCGGGCCGTGCGGTCGTCGGGGGCCACGATCAGGGAGTCCCCGGCGCTGGGCACGCTGGTCAGGCCCAGGACCAGGGCGGGCCGGGCCGGGCCCGCCTCGGTGAGGGTCTCGCCGTGCTCGTCGAACATGGCGCGCACGCGCCCGTAGGCGCTGCCGGCCACGATCGGGTCGCCCACGTGCAGGGTGCCGCGCTGGACCAGGACGGTGGTCACGGCGCCTCGGCCCCGGTCGAGCTTGGCCTCGATGGTCACGCCGCGGGCGTCGGTGTCGGGGTTGGCCCGCAGGTCCAGGGCGGCGTCCGCGGTCAGCAGGACGGCCTCCAGCAGCCCGTCGATATTGGTGCGCTGCTTGGCGGAGATGTCCACGAACATGGTGTCGCCGCCGTACTCCTCGGGCACCAGGCCGTACTCGGTGAGCTGGCCGCGGATCTTCTCCGGGTTGGCGCCCTCCTTGTCGATCTTGTTGACCGCCACCACGATCGGCACCCCGGCCGCCTGGGCGTGGTTGAGGGCCTCCACCGTCTGGGGCATGACGCCGTCGTCGGCGGCCACCACGAGGATGGCGATGTCGGTGACCTCGGCACCACGAGCACGCATGGCCGTGAAGGCCTCGTGGCCGGGGGTGTCGATAAAGGTGATCGGCCGCTCCTCGTCGTTCAGGTGCACGCGCACCTGGTAGGCGCCGATGGACTGGGTAATGCCCCCGGCCTCGCCGGCCACGACGTCGGTGGAGCGGATGGCGTCCAGCAGCTTGGTCTTGCCGTGGTCCACGTGGCCCATGACGGTGACCACGGGCGGGCGCGGACGCAGCTCGGAGTCGTCCTCCTCGGCCTCCTCGGCCTCCAGGTCGATGTCGAAGGACTCCAGCAGCTCGCGGTCCTCGTCCTCAGGGGAGACGATCTGGACGTCGTAGCCCAACTCGGCGCCCAGGAGGGCGAAGGTGTCCTCGTCCAGGGACTGGGTGGCCGTGGCCATCTCCCCCAGGTGGAACAGGACGGTGACCAGGGCGGCGGGGTTGGCGTTGATCTTCTCCGCCAGGTCGGTCAGCGTGGCGCCCTGGCGCACGCGCACCGGCGTGGAGCCGTCACCGCGCGGGACGATGACGCCGCCGATCGACGGCGCGCTCTGCTGCTCGAACTCCTGGCGCTTGGTCCGCTTGGACTTGCGTCCCCGCGGGGCGCCGCCGCCGCGACCGAAGGCGCCCTGGGTGGAGCCGCGCCCACCGCGGCCGCGACCGCCGCCGAAGCCGCCGGGACGGCCGGTGCCGGCACCCTGGCCGCCGGTGCCCGGGCGGCCGCCGCGACCGCCGCCGCGACCCCCGGGGGCGCTCCGGGCGGGCGCCCCCGGACGACCGATGGAGGACTGCCCGGGCATCATCCCCGGGTTGGGGCGAGGCCCGCCGGGACGGGGCCCGGGACGCGGGCCGCCCGCAGGACGAGGTCCGCCCGCGCCCGCGGGACGGGGGGCGCCGGGGCGGGGACCACCCGGGCGCGGTGCCCCTGAGCCACCCGGACGGGGACCGCCGGAGCCACCGGGACGCGGTGCCCCCGAGCCGCCGGGACGCGGTGCGGTGGGGCGAGGGGCGCCGGGGCGCGGTGCCCCAGAGCCGCCCGGACGGGGCATGCCCTGGGAGGAGGCGAAGGGGTTGTTGCCGGGCCTCGGGGCACCGGAGCGGCCACCAGGACGCGGTGCGGTGGGGCGGGGGGCGCCGGGGCGCGGTGCCCCAGAGCCGCCCGGACGGGGAGCGGCGGAGCGCTCGTGACCGCCCTGGCGTCCGCCCTCACCACGCCCACGGCCGCGCTCGCCCGAGCGGGGCATGCCCTGGGAGGGGGCGAAGGGGTTGTTGCCGGGCCTCGGGGCGCCGGAACGGCCGCCGGGACGCGGGCCGGAGGGCTTGGGGGCCGCGGGCCGGGGCCCCGGGACCGGGGCGGCGTGCGGCTTGGGGGCCGACGGCGTGGCAGGAGCCTCCCGACGGGTCCTGGGAGGCTCGGGGGCGGCTGAGAAGGCCGGGCCGGAGGGCTTGGGGGCCGCGGGCCGGGGCCCGGGGGTGGGCCGGGCGGGCGCAGAGGGCCTGGGGGCCGCAGGAGCCTTGTGGGCGGCCGGGGGCGCCGGGGTCGGGTGCGCCGTCGGCGCTGAGGGCTTGGGGCCGGGCCGGGCGGCGGGCCTGGAGGGCCGCGGGGTCGGCTTGGGGGCGGCGTCGGTCCGGGCCTGGGCACCGAAGTGCTCGCGGACACGCCTGGCGACGGGCGGCTCGACGGCGGAGGAGGCCGCCTTGACGAACTCGCCCTGGTCCTTGAGCCAGGTGAGGATCACCTTGGAGGTGACCTTCTTGCCAGTGGGGTCGAGCTCCTTGGCGAGCTCATGAACACGTGGTTTTGCCACTTTTCTCCTGTCCGGTTGACCCACCCCCGGACAGGGGTGGGTGCTTCTAGAGGCAGCTCATCGCTGGGTACTCATCGGGTGCCCATCGGCTTCCTACCCGCCTTCGTGCTCGATGGTCCGGCCGTGGGGGCCGGGGGTGCGTCCGGGGCCGAGGCCGCCTGCGCAGCCAGGTGCTCCCGGACGGGGGCCACATCGGGTGACCCGCTGAGGCGCAGCGCACGCCCGAAGGCACGCCGCCGCTCGGCGAGGCTGACGCAGGCCGGATCGGGATGGATCCAGGCGCCCCGCCCGGGCATACGTGCCCGGGAGTCCACCACCAGGTCGCCGTCGGTGGACGCTACAACGCGCAGGAGCTGCGCACGTGGGGCCGCGGTACGGCAGCCGACGCAGGTGCGAGTGGGCTCGTGCGTGGTGGCAGCCACCAAGTCCCCTTAGTCCTCTCGCTCGTCGGGCTACCTCGTCCTGCTGCGGCCCGGCCCTCTCACGGGCACGCGGGCGCACGGACGGTGCGGCGTCGGGGGTCAGTCTACCGGCGTCGGCGGCGTGCTCTACTCGGCCAGGGCTGAGGGACCGCTCACGTCATCGGCCCGGGACACGGTGCCGGGAGCCACCTGGCCGGACTCGGTGTCGGCGTGGATGTCGATCTTCCAGCCCGTCAGGCGGGCGGCGAGACGGGCGTTCTGCCCCTCCTTGCCGATCGCCAGGGAGAGCTGGAAGTCCGGGACGATCACCCGGGCGGTGTGCTCCTTGGCGTCCACCACGGACACCGAGGAGACGCGCGCCGGGCTCAGGGCGTTGGCCACGAAGCGCGCCGGGTCCCCGGAGAAGTCCACGATGTCGATCTTCTCCCCGCCCAGCTCGGCCATGACGGCCCGCACCCGCTGGCCCATGGGGCCGATGCAGGCGCCCTTGGCGTTGACCCCGCGGGTACGTGAGCGCACCGCCATCTTGGTCCGGTGCCCGGACTCCCGGGCCACGGCCATGATCTCCACGTCACCCCGGGAGATCTCGGGGACCTCGCGCTCGAAGAGCTTGCGCACCAGGCCGGGGTGGGTGCGTGAGAGGATGATCTGGGCGCCCTTGGGACCCCGGGAGATCTCGGTGACGTAGGCGCGCAGGCGGTCACCGTGACGGTAGCGCTCACCGGGGACCTGCTCGTGAGGGGGGATGATCCCCTCGTGCTCCTCGTCCAGGGCCACGTAGACCAGGCGGGGGTCGCGGCCCTGCTGGACAGTCCCGGAGATGAGCTCGCCGGTCTTGTCCTTGAAGGTGCCCAGGACCTCGAAGTCACGGCGGTCCTGGATGCGCTGGACGATGACGCTGCGGGCGGTGGCCTGGGCGATGCGGCCGAAGTCGTCGGGGGTGTCGTCGAAGTACTCGCCGGTGGGCTCGTCGTTCTCGTCGACCTCGGGGGCCAGGACGCTCATGTGCCCGGTCCTGCGGTCGATCTCCACGTGGGCGCCGCGGATGGCGCCGGGGACCTTGGAGTAGGCGCCCAGGATGGCGTCCTCGATGGCGGGCAGGAGGTTGTCCAGGTCGATGCCCAGCTCGCCCGCCGCGCCTCGCAGCTCCGGCATGTTGATGTCCATGGTTCCTCTTTTGCTCGTGTCGGTGGTGTCGGGCCGGGGCGTGGGGTGACGGTGCGGGAGCCGGTTCAGAAGGTGACCACCATCTGGGCGCCGGTGACGTCCGGGTAGGCGATGGTGTGCGTCGTACCGTCCACGTCAAGGGTGACGCTCGTCTCGTCTGCGGACGTGACGGTACCCGTCAGGGTCTGGGCGGCGGTGGTGAGCGTGGCACGGTGCCCCACGGCGCGGCGGAAGTGGCGGGGCGTGGTCAGGGGCCGCTCGGCACCGGGCGTGGAGACCTCCAGCGTGTACCGCCCGCGCACGGGGTCGGCCTGGTCCAGGGCGGCGGAGACGGCGGCGGTGACGGGGCCCAGGGCGTCCAGGTCCAGGTCGCCGGGGCCGTCGGGCAGGTCCACCAGGACCCGTACCACGGAGTACCTGCCGGCACGGGTGGTCCGGACGCCCTCCAGGTGAAGCCCCTTGCCCTCCACCACGGGCGTCAGGAGCTCGGTGAGCCTGTGGGCGAGAGCGTCTGCCATGGGTCCTCCTCCTGCGTGCCCGGTGCGGGCGTGGCCGTGCGGGGCCATGGTACCCGGCGTGGGAGGATCGTAGCGTGAAGATCCCGCCGCCCCGCCCGCGCCCCGCCCTACGAAGCCGACCGGCCCCCGTCGGGGACGCCCGGCTGCCCTCCTCCGCCCGGGTGAGGCTGCGCCGCGTGGGGGCCCTGCTGCTGGTGGGCGCCCTGACGGCCTCGGTGGGGGCCTGCGCCCTGAAGGTGGGGGAGGGCTCGTCGGTGGTCCTGCCCCAGGCCTCGGCCGCGGAGGCCTCCCGTGACGCCATGGCCCGGGCCGCGACCCTCATTGGCTCCACCGCCCAGGTGGTGGCCACCACCTCCACGGACCAGGCGGTGGTCCCGACGTCGGCCTCGATCCAGGAGGAGGCCCGCCAGCAGGTGGAGGCCCTGGGTGGGGTGTGGGAGCCCTGGGCGACGCCGGTCCCCACCACCTACCCCACAGCCACCCCGGTGGCCACGGCCGCCCCTGATGCGACCGTCGGCGACCTGGTGACGGCGCTGAGCTCGGGCGTGGCGACGGCACGGGGCGTCCTGGAGACGGCCGAGCCCGCCCAGGCGCAGCTGGCGGCCTCACTGGTGGTGTCCTGGTCCACGCGCCTAGAGGAGCTCTCACCGGGGTCGGTGGCCCCGGCCCCCCGCGACGCCGCGACCATGACCGAGCCCCTGGGCGCCGACCTGCTCCTGGCCTACGACTCGGCACGCTACGCCATGGAGGAGGTGGCGGCCCGCTCCGCCGGTGCGGACCGCGAGCGCGCCCAGGCCGACGGCGCGGTGGCCGACCAGGTGGTCCGCGCCTCGGTGGCGCTGGGTGGCACCGACTCCCGGCTGGCGGCCTACGCCGCCCCCACGGCGTCCTCTGACGCGCAGGGCCTGGACGCCACCTGGGCGCTCCAGGTGGAGCTGGGAGTGATGACGGCGGAGATCAGCACCGTCGGGTCGGCCAGCGGCGCGGCCCGGACGTCGGCGGTGGACGCCGCGGTGGACGCCGCTGGCAGGGCCAAGGCGTGGGGGGCCACCCTGCCCGCCCTGCCCGCCTACCAAGGCTAGCCACAGCGGGGCCCGGGGTCCCTACAGCAGGGTCCCGGAGCTCCCACAGCGAGGCCCCAGGCCCCTCAGGCCGCCTGCCCGCCTACCAGGTGAGGTAGGCCGTAGGCCCGCGTGCTGGCGCGGGAAGATAGCCCTGCCCGCCTACCAGGGAGGTAGGCTAGCGGGGCCCGGTCGGGCACCACAGCCTGCAACGGCGTACGGTCAGGCGCCCGGTGACCCCCAGGGGGCCGCGGGCACTGACCAGGGCCGCCAGGTCGCCCTCCTCACGCACCAGGTGCAGCCGGCAGGGCCCCACCTCCTGCTCCCAGGTGCCCGTAAAGGCCGCCGCCCCCGCCTGGGAGCGCCCTACCGCGGTGGGCAGCGCCAGGTAGAGGGCCCGGTGCCCGCGCCTGTCGGCCCGGTGCCGCGCCAGGAGCAGGGCCAGGCGGCGCAGGGGCGGCCAGGAGCGCCAACCCCGTGGCTCCACCGCCAGCGGCGCCACCTCGACCACAAAGCGCGGGGGGCGTCGGGGCGCGGTGAGGAGCTCGGACAGGGCGTCGGCCAGGAGCGCGGCCTGCCGCCCGCCCAGTCCCTCCAGCCAGACGTCCACCTGCGCCCCGTCCCAGGGCCCCGGCCCGCCCCGCCCCGGGGCGGGTGGGGCAGGCAGGGATGAGTGGCTGCCCCACCTGGTCGGGACGACCGCGCCCGCCCGCCCGGCCCGACCAGGTGGGACAGCCTGGGCGGGCTGACCAGGTGGGACGGCCTGGGCGGGCGCCCCGGAGGGCCCGGGCAGGCTGACAGGGCCGTCGCGGCGTACCACCACCTGGATCCGTCCGGTCGCGTCCACCTGGCCGTTCTGCCTCAGCCCCGCCAGGACCGCGAGCGCGGCCCCGCGCAGGAAGGGGGCCGGGGCCCCGGTCGCCAGCAGGTCCGGGGCGGAGGTGACGGTGACCACCTCGCACTCCCCGCGCCGTCGGGCCGGGCGGCTGGTGGTGGGGGCAGGGCCCTCCAGCCACAGGGTGGCCTCGGCGTCCCGCGGCTCCACACGGGTGTCCGCGTTGAAGGCCTCCACCGCCTGGAGGTGGGTGCTGCCCTGGCGGGCCGCCTGGCCCAGGACCGCCTGCTGGGTGTCGGTGAGACCGGCCCACAGCCCGGTGCGGACGACCGGGGTCCCAGCGAGGGCGGCGGCGGTCCACTGGTGCTCCAGCTTGCGCTCGACCCGCTCCAGGTCCGTGGTGCAGGACACTCCCACCCCGTCCTGGGGCAGGCAGGCCACCGTCCAGTTGTGGGCCACCTTGCCCGGCCAGGCGGGGTCGAGCCGCAGCGTGCGGCCCAGGAGCTGCTGGGCGGCGGTGGCGGTGGTGGCCTCGGTGAGGTCAATGAGGGTGTTGACGGCCGGGCAGTCCCAGCCCTCCCCCAGCAGGCCCCGGGTGCCCACGACGAGGCGGACCCGGCCCTGGGCCACGAGGTCGCCCACGGCCCGTACGAGGGCGGCGCCGGTGCCGCCCCGCACGCGCAGGGTCCAGCCGTCGTCCTGGGCGGGCAGGCTGGTCCCGGTCATGGTGCGCAGCAGCTCCAGCAGCCCCTGGTCGCCGTGGGCCAGCCAGAGGTGGTCGGCGGTCAGGAGGACCGGGTGCAGGGTGCGCAGGACGGCGTCGGAGAGCAGGGTCTCGTACACGCGCAGGGCACCCCCGCGCGTCCTGCGCGCCCCGGCCGCGTGGTCACCGGGCGCCCCCTCCAGGACGTCCAGGGCCCGGTGGGTGGCGGAGCGCTGGGCGGTGTCGGTGACGACGACGGCCCTCAGGCGCTCCCCGAGGGCCGCGTGCTCCCGGCGCAGGATGTCGACGGCGGCCACGTCCTTGGCGCGTGAGGCGGCCACGAGGGCGTCCACGGGGGTGCGGCCGCGGCGCAGGCCGCTGTCGGTCAGGCGGTAGCCGAACCCTCGCAGGAGCTCCCGGAGGTCCTGCCACTGGGCGCGGCGGGAGGGGTCGGGCAGCAGGACGTTCAGGGCGTAGTCGCCCAGGAGGTCGAGCTCGTCCTGGACGCCCAGGGGTGCCAGGGGCGGCAGAAGGGGCAGGAGGGCCGTGGTCAGCGGGGTCTGCTGGTAGTCCCCCACCTGCTCCAGCAGGGCGGCGGCGGCCAGGGCCAGGGCCGGGTGCATGCGGATCCCGGCGGCCAGGCGGGCCACCAGGTCCTCCCCCACCGGGGCGGGCGGCCCCGGGAGCGCCCCGGGCTGCCGGGATCCTTCCCCGGCCGGGGAGGAGCAGGCTGCTGGCAACGCCCCCGCGGCGGGTACCCGGGCGGCTGGGAGTACCGGGGAGGAGCCCGTGAGTGGGAGCGCCTCGGGGGACCTCTCCCCCGCGGGGGCCCGGGGGCCGGGGACGTCAGGGGCTCCCCCCGTCGTAGCAGGCACCTCGGGGGCCACGACCCTGGTGAGGTAGGCGACGCCGTCGGCGGACAGCAGGTGCAGGCGCAGGCGGGTCCTCAGCTCGGCCCCGGCCGTGGCCAGGAAGCGGGTCTCCTCCTCGGCGGGCAGGGTCAGGTGGAGCAGGCTGCGGTAGGGGGCCAGGTGGCCCTCCTGGATGACGGCGGGCACGGGCACCTCGTGGTCCACCTCCCCCAGCAGGTCGTGGTAGCGGCTCCAGGCGGGGTCCTCCCGGCAGGGCAGGGTGGCGGTGAGCCCGATGAGCGTGGGGTCCACCCCACCACCCCGCAGGCGGCGCAGCAGGTAGTGGACCACCACCGCCCAGTGGGCCCGCAGGTGGTGGCACTCGTCCACCACCACGGTGCCCACACCGCCTGCGGCCAGGGCGTCCAGACGCCGCCGGGAGGAGGGGTGGAGGATCGTGGCCAGGGCCTCCTCGTCCAGGTCGGCCAGGTGGCGCCGGGCGGCGGCGGCCCGGCGCGACAGCCCGGAGCGGTAGGCGCGGGGGTTGGTGGCCTCCAGCCCGGCGAGCCAGTCACGGGCCTGGGCGGCCGTCCGCGGGCCGGTGAGCTCGGCCAGCCAGCGTCCCCGGGCGGCCCCGTCCCAGTCGGCGGAGCCGTCCACCACGGCGAGGCTCTGGTAGGTCAGGACAGTCAGGTCGGCCGGCGCCTCCCCTGTGGTGGACACCGCGGGCGCGCTCCCACCGGCTACCCGGAAGGCCTGGCGGGCCTGGGCGGCCCACTGCTCCTGGATGACGGTGGTGGGGGTGAGCACCACGGCCCGGCGCCCGTTGCGGGCGGCCAGGGCCAGGCCCAGGAGGGTCTTGCCCGACCCGGGTGGGGCCACCAGGTGCAGGCGGGCGCCGTCGGCGAGGTCGACGGCGCGGGCGGCCTCCTCCTGGTAGGTGCGCAGGGGCGCCGCCAGCCGCCAGGAGGCCAGAGGCCGGGGCGCGGCAGGGCCGGGAACGGCACCCCCCGTGGGACTCGGGCCCACGACCGGGCCGTCCTGGCCACCCGGACAGTCCTGGCCACCCGGACAGTCCTGGCCACCCGGACAGTCCTGGCCACCCGGACTGGGCGCGACCGGGGTCGTGGGGTCCGACGGCGTCCCGGCGCCCCCGGGCGGGACGCCCCCACCGGGGACCACCCGCGCGGGGACGTCCTGTGGGAGCGGCACGGCTCAGGCGCGCCCGGGGACCTGGGCCAGGGCGGCGGTGAGTGCGGCGGACACCCGGGCGACGGCGTCGGCCACGGGCAGGCTCACCCGCTCCCCGCTGCGGCGGTTGCGCAGCTCCACGGTGCCCTGACGGCCCAGGTCGCGGCCCACCACCAGGGTGTAGGGCACGCCCAGGAGCTCGGAGTCCTTGAACTTCACCCCGGCGCTGACCCTGCGGCGGTCGTCGTAGAGGATCTCGAAGCCGGCCTCGTCCAGGGCCTGGGCCAGGGCCTGGGCGGTGTCGAAGACCGTCTCCTCCTTGCCGGTGGCCAGTACCTGGAGGTGGTAGGGGGCCACCTGGATGGGCCAGGCCAGGCCAGCCTCGTCGTGGTTGGCCTCGGCCAGGGCGGCCATGACCCGGCTGACCCCGATGCCGTAGGAGCCCATGGTGACCACCCGGGCCCTGCCGTTCTCGTCCAGGACCCTCAGTCCCAGGGCGTCGGCGTACTTGCGGCCCAGGGCGAAGATGTGTCCGATCTCGATGCCGCGGGCCAGGTGCAGGGGGCCGGAGCCGTCGGGGGCGGGGTCGCCCTCGCGGACCTCGGCGGCCTCAATGACGCCGTCGGCGGTGAAGTCGCGGCCCATGACCAGGTCCATCACGTGCTGCCTGTCCGTGTCGGCGCCGGTGACCCAGCTGGTCCCCGCTACGACGCGGGGGTCCACCAGGTAGCGCACGGACCCGGTGAGGACCTCGGTGCCGTCCTCGCGCCTCTCCACCCGGCGGGCCGGGGAGTTGGGGCCAATAGCGGCCGGGCCGATGTAGCCGCGCACCAGCTCGGGGTGGGCCTCGAAGTCGGCGTCGGTGGCCATGTCGACCTCGGCGGGGGCCAGGGAGGCCTCCAGGCGCTTGAGGTCCACGTCGCGGTCGCCGGGGACGCCGACCACCAGCAGCTCGCGCTCGCCGTGGGGGTGGGTGAGGGCCACCACGACGTTCTTGAGGGTGTCGGCGGCGCTCCAGGCCCGGCCGTCGGAGCGCGGGTAGGACTTGTTGAACAGGTCCACCAGGGACTCGATGGTGGGGGTGTCGGGGGTGTCCACCACCCGCGCGGGCCCCACCCCGGAGGCGTCGACCGGCCCGGGGGCCGTAGTGGTCACGGCCTCGGCGTTGGCCGCGTAGCCGCCGTCGGAGCGCACGAAGGTGTCCTCGCCAATGGGCGAGGGGTGGAGGAACTCCTCGGAGCGGGAGCCGCCCATGGCCCCGGAGACCGCTGAGACAATGACGTAGTCCAGGCCCAGGCGGGTGAAGATACGCTGGTAGGCAGCCCGGTGCGCCTGGTAGGAGGCCTCCAGCCCGGCCTCGTCCAGGTCGAATGAGTAGGAGTCCTTCATGACGAACTCCCGGCCCCGGATAATGCCGGCCCTCGGACGGGCCTCGTCACGGTACTTGGTCTGGATCTGGTAGATCGACAGGGGCAGGTCCTTGTAGGAGGAGCACAGGTCCTTGACCAGGAGGGTGAACATCTCCTCGTGGGTGGGGGCCAGGAGGTAGTCGGCCTCCTTGCGGTCGCGCAGCTTGAACAGGGTGGGCCCGTAGTCCTCCCACCGGCCGGTGGCCTGGTAGGGCTCGGCGGGCAGCAGGGCCGGGAAGTGGACCTCCTGGGCGCCCATGGCGTCCATCTCCTGGCGCACCACCGCCTCGATCTTGCGCAGGGTCCGCAGACCCAGGGGCAGCCAGGTGTAGACGCCGGGGGCGGCGCGGCGGATGTAGCAGGCCCGCACCAGGAGCCGGTGGCTGGCGACCTCGGCGTCGGCCGGGTCCTCGCGCAGGGTGCGGATGAAGGCGGTGGAGAGTCGCTGGATCACGGGCACATGGTACGGCGTGAACCGGCCTCGCACTCCTGCCCCGGGCGCTGCCTGCGCCTTTGCCCGCGGTAGGGCACCGGGCAGGGGCGTCGGCCGCCAGGACCCCGCCCGGGGTCTCCACCACCCCGCGGTAGGGCACCGGGCAGGGGCGCCGCCCCGGGCCCGGTCGTGCATGACAGACCCTGATCACCCCCGGTACGCTTTAGGAAGCGTCTGTCAGAGTACCTGAGTTACGGGAGAGCCTCTACTATGACCGGGATCGACGCCGGACCATCGGCCACCGACAGCACCAGGACCGGTACCAGCACCAGTATGCCGGCCGTTCTCCGCCCCGCCCTACGCGCCCGGCCCACCGGGGCCTCCCTGCGCGGCACCCCCCGCCCCGCCCTACGCGCCCGGGCCCGGCGCGTGCTGCCGGTCCTGGTGGCGGCGTGCCTGGTCGCGGGCTGCGACCTGCCCGGCAGCCAGCAGGCGGGCGGCCCGGCTGCCTCCCCGGCACCGTCGGTGACCGCCTCGGAGCCGCAGGAGACCGGCCCGCAGGAGACCGGCCCCACCGGCGCGGACCCTGACGGGCTCCCCCTGCCAGCAGGCCCCGACGGGGCGCCCCTGCCGCCCGCCGGCGAGGTCCCCCTGTCACCGACCGGCGGCCCCGGGCAGGCGGCGCCCGCCTCCTACGCCGCACCACCGGGTGCCCGGCACCTGGGCTCCTTCCGGGGCTCTGCCCGACAGGGCACGTGCGCATTCCAGTCCGCACGCTCCGCGATCGGTGAGGCCGGCGTCATATGCCCCGTACCCGCACAGTCCTGGTCGCTGCCCAGGTACAGCACCGATATGAGGGGGCGCCCCTGCAACAGCTACGCCCTTCACCTGGTAGTCACCTCCACCAGCTCCGGCCTGCTGTGCCTTGAGGGGGACATTGGAATGGCGCAGGACACCCTGGATGTCGGGCAGACCGCCACCAACGGGGAGTTCGCCTGCACCGTCACCTCCGAGGCGACGATCACGTGCTGGAGCACCACCAGCGGGGTCTCCTTCGCCTTCTCCCGCGACGGCTGGATGACCGGTACCACCGGGCCGATCCCCGAGTCCGCCCACACCTGGTGAGCCAGGCCGCCACCACCAGCCAGCCACCGCGAGAACGGTACTTATTCGTCGTGAGAACGGGCTCGGGGCCGCTGCGCGCACGGGCACCACTGGCTCCTGTATGAGTACCTGCAGCGCGTATGGCCGGAACCACTACGCACAGACGCCACCCACACCGTCGACACAAGACCGCTCATTACGCAGGCTGCATTAGTTTAAAATGCGCATATGCCCACCACCGTTGACCTGCCACCAGCTGTCCACTACCGCATGAGACAAGTCGCCGCCGCTCGCGGGATCTGCCTGCCCACGCTCATTAGCGAGCTGGCCACCTCTGCCTTCAACAAGGAGTACCCGCAGGCCGAGACGGGGACCAGTACGGTGACCGGCCTCCCGCAGCTCCCCCTGGGACACCCGGTGAGCTCGCAGGACGTCGCCGCCTTCCTCACCGAGGAAGACCAGACGTCACATAGCCGCGTGTGACGCAAGGCTCTACCCTGGTACCAACCAGCGCGGCAGGTGGTCAGGCGGGTCCCGTCCGGGGCGCTGGCACCACCGGCCGTCCTGGGCGTCCCCGGGCACACCCACGGCGAAAGGCACCCTGATGAGTACCACCCTCCTGAGGCGGGATCCCGCTCCGGCAGCGTCCGCGTCACGCAGCCGACGGCGTCTGCTGGCCCTGGCCCTGGTGTCAGCGGCCCTGGTCGCGGGCTGCGACGACGGGACGACGTCCACGGCTGGCGCACCCGCGTCGTCCACGGCCGCCACCACGGAGTCGGGCGCCCCGGCCCCCGGAGGCGACGGGTCCCCCACCGCGGCTCCCACCTCCTACGACGCCCCGCAGGACGCCGCCAGCCTGACCGGCTTCTGGGACCCTGACGAGAAGAACCAGTGCAGCTTCCTGGAGGACTCCAACAACCCGCTCGGCTCCCCCGGCGTCGTGTGCCAGGTGAACGCGCGGACCTGGTCCCCGCCCGCCGGCACCACCGACATCAGGGGGAACGCCTGCGACACCGGGGCGGTCTACCTGGTGGCCACGCCCGACAAGTCCGGCCTGTTCTGCTTCTCCGGGGACCTGGGGGCGCCCTCGGACACCCTGACGGTCGGGCAGAGCGCCGCCAAGGGGGACTTCGCCTGCACCGCCACCTCCGAGACGGCGCTCACGTGCTGGAGCACCACCAGCGGAGCCTCCTTCGCCTTCTCCCCCGCCGGCTGGATGACCGGCACCACCGGGCCGATCCCCGAGTCCGCCCACACCTTCTGAGCACGGCACGCCCCGTTGCACGGCACGCTCCGGCGCCCTCAGGCATCCGAGCGGATCGTGCGCCAGGCCCCGGCCAGCTGGCACACGCACACCCACGCCAGGACGGTGAGCAGCGCCGCTGTGCGGGACCCCGGCCCCCGGGCGCCGCCCAGGAGCTCCTGGGCGGCCACCCCCGGCAGGAGCCGCCCGGCAGCCCCCAGGTAGCCTGACAGCGCCTGCGGGACGACGACGAGCAGCAGGGCCCCCGTGACCGCGGTCGAGGCCCGCCGCAGGAGTCCCGCCGCCCCCGAGCCGATCAGCGCGGCCGCCACCAGCCACAGCAGGACGCGCCCGGTGGCACCAGCCGTCCCCCGGCCCGGCAGGAGCACGGCCACGGGGGCCAGGAGCAGCCCCGCGGCCGCGAGCGCACCGAGGCCGACCACGCCGGTCCGGACGCCGGCCACCCGGGCGCGCACCGGCTGGACAAGCAGGGTGGTACGCAGGCAGGTGGTCCCTGCCGCGCACGCCAGCGCTCCCGTGACCAGGAACCCCACCTGGACGGGAACGGTCCACGACCAGGCCACCTGCTCCAGGCCGCCCGCCCCGCCCCGCGCCCGGCCCCTGGCCGCCGACCACAGCTGGAGGAGGGCCAGGGCCGCCGTCGCGGCGCCCGCCCACCGCACGGCCGGGAAGGTCACCATCTTGAGCGCCTCGGCCCGGCAGGCGCAGGCCGTCTGCGAGTCCCGCCACCTCATGAGGCGTCCTGCCTTATCCAGGCCACCGCCGTGGTCACCAGCGCCGCCAGCGCCCACACGCCGCAGGCGACCACCGCCGCGGTGGGGGTGGGGGTGATGCCGAACCGGGTCTGGCGGATGAAGAGGCTGTAGGCGGCCGCGTCGGGCAGGTAGACGGCCAGGTCGGTCACCTTGCTCAGCAGCACGGAGGGGGAGACCAGGCTCGAGGCCGTGACCAGGGTGACCAGGGGCACCGTCGCCCCCCGGCTCAGGGTGGCCAGCGCCGCCGCCAGCAGGGCGTTGATCCCCCACCAGGCGGCCAGGGCCGCCAGGCGTCCGGGCGTGAGGTCACTGCGCGTGGAGGCCCACTCACCCAGGAGGTGGTGGAGCAGGGACAGCTCCAGGGCCAGCGCCCCGGCCAGCAGGAGGATGCCTGCCAGGAGGACCACCAGGATCTTGGCTACCAGCGTGGAGCGGCGGCCGGGATCCACCAGCAGGGTGGTGGCCAGCTGGCGGGTGCCCCCGGTCTCCTGGCTGCCGCGCTGGAACTCGCTGGCGAACACCGCGGTCGCCGTAATGACCAGGCCGGGCACGCCCGCCATGCTCAGCTCCATAAAGGGCATGTCGGTGAGCTGCTCCAGGGCGTAGGGGTCACCCGCCCTCAGGTCGGCTACCAGGCCGGAGCTGGCGACCCAGGTGACGAGCAGCGGCAGGACCAGGGTCAGGGCCGACCCCAACCACACGGGCTTAAGGCTCAGGGCCTTGAGCACCTCGGCGTGCAGGACCCGCACGGCCCCGCTCACGAGGCGGCCCCTGCCTGGCGGGCTGGCGGGGCCCCGTCCGGGCCCTGGTCGGCAAGGTGGAAGAAGGCGTCCTCGAAGGTGGCGTACCCGGCCCGGGCCGACTCCAGGGTCCCGGAGAACCGTACCTGCCCGTCGGCGATGACGACGACGTCGTCGGCCACCTCGGCGAGCTCGCCCAGCAGGTGGCTGGAGAGCAGGACCGTCCCCCCGGCCGCGGCGCGCGCCCTGAGCAGGTCCCGGATCCACCGGATGCCCTCGGGGTCCAGGCCGTTGACCGGCTCGTCCAGGACGAGCACCTGCGGGTCGCCCAGGAGCGCCGTGGCCAGGCCGAGGCGCTGGCCCATCCCCAGGGAGTAGGTGGACACCGGGCGCCGGGCGGCCTGGGTCAGGCCGACGGCCTCCAGGACCTCGTTGACCCGACGTCGTGGCAGGCCCGCGCCCGCGGCCACCCAGCGCAGGTGGGCGTACCCGGTGCGGGAGGGGGCGGCCCCGGCGCCGTCGAGCACGGCGCCGACGTGGCGTAGCGGGTGGCGCAGGCGGGCGTAGGGCCGGTCCAGGACCAGGGCGCGGCCGCCGTCGAGGTGGTCCAGGCCCAGCAGGCAGCGCAGGGTGGTGGACTTGCCCGCGCCGTTGCGTCCCACGAAGCCGGTGACCCGGCCGGGGCGTGCCCGGAAGGACACCTGGTGGAGGATCTCGCGGCCCCGGTAGCTCTTGCTCAGGGAGTCGATAACGATCATGGCGCCAGTGTGGGTGCTCCCGGGCCGGGCGGCGTCGGCTCCGGGGAGGGTCCGGGGCGTCCCGGGTCGGAGCCCGGTCCCTCAGACCGTGGTCTGATGCCGCTGCCGGCGGGGCCTGCCTAGAGTGGGGGCGTGAGCAGCAGGTCCTACCCGGTGGGAGAGAAGGTGTCGTCCCGGCACTGGCCCGTGCCGGTGCTGGTCACCTTCATGGCGGCCCTGTCCCTCGTAGGCTCCGAGCAGGCCCCCAGTCCGCTGGTACGGGCGACCACCGTGGCGGCCCTGGTGACGGCCTTCGCCCTGACCGTGTGGCTGCGACGGCGTGAGAGGCGCGCCTACGAGACCCGCCTGGCCGACCTGGCGGCGGCGCGGGCGGTGGCCGAGGACCGCCTGGCGCTGTCCCGTGAGCTGCACGACCTGGTCTCGGGCGGGCTGGGGGCGATCACGGTGCACGCGGCCGTGGCCCAGCGTCTGCACCGGGATCCTGAGGGCCTGCGCCAGGCCCTGGCCCAGATCGAGCAGGCCGGGCACGAGGCCACCGCCGACCTGCGGCGCATGCTGGCGGTCCTGCGGGGTGGGGACGCCGAGGCCCGGCGGGCTGCGCCGCCACCGGCACCCTGTGGCGCCGCCCCCGCCGAGGACCTGGCGCTGCGGGTGGTGCGTGAGGCCCTGGTCAACACGGCCCGTCACGCGGGGCCCAGCCCGGTGCGTGTGGAGGCGGACACCGGTCCCGGGCGACTGAGCCTGCGCGTGTCCGACGCCGGCCCCGGCCCGGACTGGGTCCCCCAGCCCGGCAGCGGCTACGGGCTGACGGGCCTGCGGGAGCAGGCGCAGGCCCTGGGTGGAAGCCTCACGGCGGGGCCCGTCGGGGACGGTTTCACCGTGGTCCTGGAGCTGCCCGCCCGGGCTGAGGACGTCTGCGGCCCCGCCCCAGGCCTTCGGCGACCGGGCGCGCCCGCCCGGGAGGACGCGGGCGGGGAGGACGCGGGACCGGCCCGGGGCTCCCGGCCCGGCCGGGAGCGGGCCGACGCGGGCGGGCGGACCGGGGCCGGTGCGCCCCGGCCCGGCGGGGAGGCGGGGTCGTGAGCGGGGCCGCGCAGGCCGCGGAGACGGGGAGGGTGGGCCCGGGGAGGCCGGTACGGGTCCTGGTCGCCGAGGACCAGGCGCTCATGCGCAGCTCCCTGGCCGCGCTCATCCAGGCCGAGGCGGACCTGAGCGTGGTGGCCACCGCCGCCGACGGCCAGGCGGCCCTGGCCCTGGCCCGTGAGCACCGCCCCGACGTAGTGGTCATGGACATCCAGATGCCCGGCACGGACGGCATCCAGGCCACGGCCAGCCTGGTGGCCGACCCGGACCTGGTCACCACCAGGATCCTGGTGCTGACCATGTTCGACGTCGACGACTACGTCCTGGGCGCCCTGCGGGCGGGGGCCAGCGGGTTCCTCCTGAAGGACACCGACCCCCAGGTGCTGGTGGACGCCATCCGCACGGTGCACGCCGGGCAGTCCCTACTCAGCCCGCGCGCCCTGGAGCGCCTGGTGGCCCAGGGCGTCCCGGCCGCCGTCCCGCGCAGGTGGGGCGACGCCGGGGCCGCTGGCGGGGTGGGGGCGCTGACGCCGCGCCAGCGCGAGGTCCTGGTGCTGATCGCACGGGGCCTGTCCAACACCCAGATCGAGGCGGAGCTGTCGATCACCCGGGCCACGTGCCGCAGCCACATCACCGCCCTCCTGGCCCGGCTGGGGGCGCGCGACCGGGCCCAGCTCGTCATCGCCGCCTACGAGTCCGGGCTGGTGACGGCCTCGTCCTGAGGGGCCCGGGCGCTGGGGACGCGCCTGCGGAGCTGAACGCGAGTGACAGAACTCATAACCTGTGCTATAATTCAAGCTGAGGATCTTCCTTACAGCCAGCTCGGCACCAAGTGCGTAGCACTTTAGGACGCCACCGCAGGAGACGAAAGATGTCAGGAAAACAGGCCGCCGTCCTGGGCATCGTGGCCCTCCTCCTGACCGGCTGCGCCCCTGCCCGAGACCCCGCGGCGCAGACCGGGAACGAGACGTACGGGCCCCAGGTCATGGTCCCCCGTGACGACCTGGTCTCCCCCATGGTGCCCGTACGCTGGAAGTCCTGGCGCGCCGTGGACGACACCACCATCGAGATCACCTACTTTGCCGGGCCCGCCTCCTGCCAGGGCGTGCACGCCCTGGTGGAGCAGACACCCCAGGCTGTCACCATCACCCTGAGCACCGGCGCCTTGCCGGGATCCGGCGACTGCATGGCGGTCGCCCTGAGCACGATCACAACCATCACCCTCAACGAGCCCCTGGCCGGTCGCCAGGTCATCCAGGGCCTCTGAGCACCACGGACACCTCAGAGTAGGAATAGAAATGCAGGACGGCTCACGGCTGCCCCTGGCGGTCACGACGCTGCTGGTCATGGTGGCGGCCCTGGTCGTCGCCCTCCTCGTACTCCGTTGGCACGATATCCCGGTGGTATCGCCCTCGGAGGAGACGGAGATCGCCTACCACACGGTTCCCAGCGAGGACCCGTCGTACTGGACCGAGGACCGAATGCGTTCGGCGAAGCCGGCGCCAATGCCAACAGAACCGTGACGAGCAGGGCCGGCGTCGTCCTGGAGCGCGGGCTCGGCCTCGCCGCGGGCCCACCTGCGCCCGCGCCCGTTGCAGGCGCCTCTGCTACCTGCGGCCGGTGGCGCCGAGGTAGACGGAGATCGCGGCCATGGCCGCGAGGACGGACAGGATCCAGCGGATCCAGTCAATGCCGGGGGTCGAGGCGACACCGAGCAGCCCTGACACCCAGCCGCCGACGAAGGCCCCCACGCACCCCAGTGCAATGGTCCACACGACCGAGATGTCCTGCTTGCCCCTCATGAACAGGCGGGCCAGGGCGCCAATGAGGCCCCCGAAGACGATCATCCCAATGAGCTCACCCATGCTGTCCTCTTCCTCCGGAACACGGATACGGCGTCCGCACGGCGGATCCGCGCGGGGCGCCGACGGCTGGTCTCGCCCGCCACCATACCCGCAGCCCGACGGCCTCCCGGCAACCGGCGCCCCCTGCAACCGCCGCACCGAGACGTCGCGCCGCTCCCGCCAGCGGCGCGCCACTCGCCAGCCGCGCGACGGCGCCAGCCTCAGGGCACCCGCACCGGGGCACCCCGGGCAGGTGACGCCCACTACTTGTGGGCGGGCAAACGGGACTGATACGCTCGGCCCCGCTCTGGCGTGGAACCGTAAGGGCCTCAGGAGCTCCGCTCCGATAAGGGCGCCTTGAGGACACGACGGGGCCACGGCACCAGCGCCACCCGGCCCGCGGTGCAGCACGCGTCCCTACCCGGCCCGGCCTCCCCGCACCCCTGGGCCACAGGCAAGGAATAAAGACATGGAACCCCACTCCCCCGCCCGTGAGGGACATGGCCGGACCTGGGCCAAGGCCATCCTCCTGGGCGAGCACTCCGTGGTCTACGGCCACCCCGCCGTCGCCGTGCCCCTGCACGACCTGCGGATGCGGGCCACGGCCACCCCCGTGCCCGGCCCCTCACAGCTGCACAGCCTGGGCTACCACGGGCCCATGGACGCCAGCGGCCCCCGGTTCGCCTGTGTCGTGCGCGCCTTCGAGGCGGCCCGCGAGTTCTCCGGGTGCCTGGGGCAGTCCTTTGAGGTCACCACCCACAGCGACTTCCCCCACGAGCGCGGGCTGGGGTCCTCGGCGGCCGCCGCGGGCGCCGTCATCCGCGCGGTCCTGGACGCCTGCGGGCGTCAGGCCTCCCGCGAGGAGCTGTTCGCGCTCACGCAGACGGCCGAGAAGGTCGCCCACGGCCGGCCCTCGGGGCTGGACGCGGCGGCCACCTGCTCCCCCGCCCCCATACGCTTCCAGGGCGGGCAGATGCACCAGCTCAGCCAGCACATCGACCACGCCTACCTGCTCATCGCCGACTCCGGCGTCCACGGCTCCACCCGCCAGGCCGTGGGCGGCCTGCGCTGGCGCTACGAGCAGGACCCCCAGGGCATCGGCCCTCTCATCGCCAGCCTGGGCGCGCTGGCGCACACGGGGATCACGGCCATGGACCGGGGTGACGCCCCCGCCCTGGGGGCGGCCATGGACCAGGCGCACGACGTGCTCGCCGAGCTCGGCCTGAGCCTGCCGGTCCTGGACCACCTCACCGGTGCCGCCCGCGCCGCCGGGGCGCTGGGCGCCAAGCTCACCGGAGGGGGCCTGGGCGGCTGCGTCATCGCCCTGGCCGGCGACCAGGACGCCGAGCGCGTCCGCTCCGCCCTGGGGCACGCCGGTGCGCCCGCCACCTGGGCCTACCGGATGCGCACCAGCGAGGTGGCCGCGTGACGCCCACCGCCACCGCCAGCGCGAACGCCAATATCGCCCTGATCAAGTACTGGGGCAAGGCGGACGAGTCGCTGCGGATCCCCACCACCTCCAGCCTGTCCCTGACCCTGGACGCCACCCGGACCACCACCACGGTCTCCTTTGACGGCGGGGCGGACGGGGCGGACGCGGTGAGCGTGGACGGCGCCCGCCTGGCCGGGACGGCGCTGGGGCGGGTGACCCGCTTCCTGGACCTGGTGCGGGCCCGCTCGGGCGTCACGGCGCCCGCCACCGTGACCTCCACCAGCACGGTGCCGCTGGCGGCCGGCCTGGCCAGCTCCGCGGCGGGGTTCGCCGCCCTGGCCGCGGCCGCCTCCCGGGCGGCGGGCATGGACCTTGACGACCGCGCCCTGTCCCGGCTGGCCCGACGCGGCTCCGGCTCGGCGGCGCGCTCGGTCTTCGGCCCCCTGGTGCTGTGGAACGCGGGCACCGACGACGCCACCTCCTACGCCGAGCCCGTCACCTGCCGGACGGACCTGGCCATGGTCGTGCTCGTGCTCTGCGCGGGGCACAAGCCCGTCCCCAGCACGGTGGCCATGCGCCGCACCGTGGACACCTCACCACTCTACCCCGCCTGGGTGGAGGCCAGTGGCCGGGACCTGGGCGCCGCGCTGGAGGCGGTGCGCGACGGCGACCTGGAGGGCCTGGGCCAGGTGGTCGAGGCCAACGCCCTGGGCATGCACGCCACCATGATCGCCGCGCGCCCCGCCGTCGTGTACTGGCTGCCGCGCACCCTCCAGGCGCTCCAGGCCGTCCGCGACCTGCGTGAGGCCGGCCTGCCCGCCTGGGCCACCATTGACGCCGGCCCCAACGTGAAGGTCCTCACCCGGGGGAGCAGCGCCGAGCAGGTGGCCGCGGCCCTGAGGGAGCGCCTGACCGACGCGGACGTGTGGGTCAGGTACCCAGGAGGGGGCGTGCGCGTGGAGGGGGCCCGCCCGTGATCCGCCGGAGCGCGCCCGGCAAGCTCTACATCGCCGGGGAGTACGCCGTCGTCGAGCCCGGGCACCAGGCGCTGCTGGTGGCGGTGGACCGTTTCATCACGGTGCGCGTCACCCCCGCCGAGCACACCGGGCGCATTACCTCCGCCCTGTACGAGACCCGCTACCTGACCTGGTACCGCAGCCCCGACGGCACGGTGGTGGTCGAGCGGCAGTCCAACGACTACGTGGTCTCGGCGATCCGCCACGTGGAGCAGTTGGTGCGCGAGGGCGGCGGGGAGCTGCGCTTCTTCGACCTGGACGTGCACAGCGAGCTGGCCGAGCCCGACGGGCGCAAGCTCGGCCTGGGGTCCTCCGCGGCGGTGACCGTGGCCACGGTGCGTGCCGTGGCCGGGTTCTACGACCTGCCCCTGGACGACCTGGCCGTCTACAAGCTGGCCGTGCTGGCCAGCGAGGCCGTGCAGCCCGTCGGCTCGGGGGGCGACATCGCGGCCAGCGCCTTCACCGGGTGGGTCAGCTACACCTCCCCCGACCGCCGGTGGCTGCACGAGGTACGTGAGCGCACCAGCGTGGGCGACCTGGTGCGCTCCCCCTGGCCGCACCTGCTCATCCGCCGCCTGGACCCGCCAAGACCCTCCCTGCGCGTGGGCTGGACCGGCACCCCCGCCTCCACCCCCCAGCTGGTGGCCGGCGTCCGGGCCCGTGCCCGCGGCGGGGCCGACGACGCCGCCTACAGCGCGTTCCTGCGTGACTCCGAGAGCTGCCTGGACGCCCTGGTGAGGGCCCTGGAGGAGGACGACTCCCGGCAGGTCAGGCAGCAGATCGGGCGCAGCCGCCACCTCCTGACCCGACTGGGCGCCACCAGCGGGATCGCCATTGAGACCCCCCGGCTGCGGCGTCTGGTGGAGGTCGCCCAGGAGCACGGGGCCGCGGCCAAGGGCTCCGGCGCCGGGGGCGGGGACTGCGGTATCGCCCTGTGCCTGCCGGGTACGGACGTGCCCGGCATGTGCTCGGCCTGGGAGGCGGCCGGCATCCGGCCCCTGGACCTGTCGGTCTACTCACGCCCCGAGGACGCACCGTGAGCCGGCCCACCAGGCGGGAGCACGCCAGCCGCAAGGACGAGCACTTGGAGCTGGCCCTGCGCCTGCACCGGACGGACCGCCCCAACGCCTTTGACGATGTGTCCTTCGTCCACCACGCCCTGCCCGCGGCCAGCACCCGGGAGGTCGACGTCAGCACGAGCGTGTGCGGCTCCCCCTGGCCGGTCCCCTTCTACGTCAACGCCATGACCGGGGGCACCCCGGCCACGGCCCGGGTCAACGCCGACCTGGCCCGGGGGGCCGCCGCGGCCGGCGTGGCGATCGCCTGCGGCTCCCAGCACGTGGCCTTAAGGGATCCGGGGTGCGCCGACGGCTTCGAGGTCATCCGGCGCGAGGCCCCGCACGCCTTCGTCCTGGCCAACGTGGGCCCCACGGTCAGCCCGGAGCAGGCGGTGCGCGCCGTGGAGATGATCGGGGCCGACGCCCTGCAGGTCCACCTCAACGCGGCCCAGGAGCTGGTCATGCCCGAGGGCGACCGGGACCTGCGCCACTGGTCCCGGGGCGTGGCCGACATCGCCGCGGCCGTGGACGTGCCGGTGGTGGTCAAGGAGGTGGGGTTCGGGCTCTCCCGGCGCACCGTGGAGACCCTGGCGGGGTGCGGCGTGGACGCGGTGGACGTGGCCGGCGCCGGGGGCACGGATTTCATCGCCATTGAGAACGCCCGGCGTCCCGACCAGGACTACTCCTACCTGAGCGGCTGGGGGCAGCCGACGGCGCTGTGCCTCCTGGAGGTGCTCGGTGGCGAGGATCCGAGGCTGCCGGTGCTGGCCTCGGGGGGCGTGCGCAACCCCCTGGACGTGGTGCGCTGCCTGGCCCTGGGCGCTCACGCCGTGGGCGTCTCAGGGCACTTCCTGCGCACCCTGTCCGGCCGCGGCGCCCACGGGCTGGAGCAGGAGCTGAGGACGTGGACCGAGCACGTGCGCACCCTCATGACCCTGCTGGGGGCGCCCGACGTCAGGGCCCTGCGCCGCACGGACGTGCTGGTCACGGGCCGCACCGCCGAGCAGGCGCGCCTGCTGGGGGCGGACCTGGACCGCCTCGCCCGCCGCTCGGGCTAGGGGCCGCACAGACAACGGGGACGTACCTTGAGCGTCGGGGACGTACCTTTAAGGTACGTCCCCGACGCTCAAGGTACGTCGCCGGAAGTGGTCGGGGATCAGGCCAGGGAGGCCAGCGCCTTGACTATGCCGGGGGCGGCGTAGAGCGTCATGAACTGCACGCCGTAGTTGACCCCCAGGCGGTTGAGCGCCCCGCACGCCACGCCGATGATCAGCACCCCGAAGACGTTGGGGATGCCCGCGTCAATGTAGGCCAGCAGCATAATGAACGCCGTGAACAGGGCGAGCACCGCCTCGTGCGGGACGCGCCGGGTCACGAAGTAGGTGATCTGGGAGGACCAGCGCACCGCGATGACGTAGGTGATGACCACGGCGACGAGCGCGCCCAGGGCCACCGCCCCGACAAAGCCGGGCATGTGCAGCTGGTAGTGCAGGTTGTTGTGCCCCTCCAGGTCGTATACGGGCGGCGCCTCGAACAGCGGCATCGCGGGCCCGGCGGACACGCCCGAGACGGGGAAGCCCAGCGCGACCAGCGGGATAATGACACCGGCCAGGTAGGTCGAGTGCGTCAGGGCGCTCATGACGGTCACGGCGCGCTGGGAGCGGCGCACCGGGTCGTCCTTCATGCGTGCCACCGAGGCCTCCCCCAGCAGGAAGGTCAGGCCCACGGGACTGAGCATGAACAGGGGTGTGGAGAGCGCCGCCATGGCGGTGCTCCACCAGCCCTCGGAGCGGGTGACCAGGTTGCCGGGCATGAGCGCCTGGGAGCGGAAGCCGGAGCGCAGGAGCGCCGTCCTGGTGCGGTCCCCGTGCGGAAGGGCCTCACGGCGCCTGGGGTTGAGCAGCTCGAGCAGGGTGACGAGCATGGGGCCCACCGTGATCCCCAGGAAGAAGGAGATACTCACCTTCTTGTCAGCGGGGATAATGTGGGTCGCGTGGTAGAGGGCGGGCAGGGCCTCGAACATGAGCGCCATGGGGACGATCGCCACCAGCGCCAGGATCCGGTTCCTCCCGAGCAGCGCCAGGAGCACCGCGCAGGCCGCGAGGATAAGAGGGGCCTGGGACTTAATGGGCTCGGCGAAGCGTGCGATCAGGCCCGCCAGGGCGAAGCTCAGGGGGATGGAGACCAGGGTCCCGATGGCGGAGCCGACCGCCATCTTCCTAATGGTGTCCGAGGCCAGTCCCCGGTTGCGCAGGAGCACGGAGTGCTCCATCAGCGGCGCCGACATCACGCCACCGGGCAGCCCCACCAGAGCCGTGGGTATGCCGTTCATGAGGTTGAGCGTGACGACCGCCGAGACAAAGAAGGAGAGCACCACCTGCGGCGGGGCCCCGGAGAGCACCAGGGCCAGGGTGACGGGGGCGAGGACGCTGGTCTCGTCGGTACCGGGGATAAAGCCGATAAAGGTGTACAGGGCGACGGCGCCGAGAACGGCCGCCAGCATGAGGAGGACGAGGTCGACGGTCACCTGGCACCGTCCTCGCCCGCGCCCTGACCGGCGTCGTCACCGGTATCGGGCACCTCGTCGACAATAGTGACCTCACGCTTGGGGGCCACGAGGAAGCAGTTCACGGTGAATCCGACGACCGAGGCCCCCAGCCCCCAGAAAAGTGGCTGCCCGCCGACCCTGGAGGAGATGAGCACCGCGGCGACGGTACAGGCGGCCGCGACCAGCAGGCAGATGACAAGGTCTCTGGGTGAGACGAGGTCGTTCCAGACCTCAATATTATGACGCCCCGTGTCATTGGAGGCGGATTCAGGGATATCGCGCACGTCGGGTGATGCTATGCGAGTTCCCCCGAGGGTGCCATGTGCTGTGCGCCACTGGCGGGTAAGGGGCCCGTCCGGTGCCCGGGCCAGGGCGTGCGGGGCCTTATAGGCGCGCCCGGGCCAGGGGTGAGGTCGATGACGGTGGTGGGCCCGGTGGAGCACGGGCGCGCCTAGGCCAGGGCCCCGGAGGGCCTGCGGCCTGGACGCCGTCTCCACCCCCGGGCCAGACCCCGGAGGGCGCGTGGGGGCCTTACAGCAGGATCGTGGCGAAGGTGCCGTGCCGGGTGAACCCCAGGGACCGGTACAGCCCCAGGGCCGGGGCGTTGAAGTCGTTGGCGTACAGGCTCACCACCCCGTCAGGCCCCACGTGGTCGGCGCGCACCGCGTCCACCACCGCCGCCAGGGCCACCGTCCCAATACCCCGCCCACGCAGGTCCGGCCGGGTCCACACCCCGGTGAGCTGGGCCACGGCCCCGGAGGGCGAGCGCCACAGGCTGCCCACGTCGGCCTTGAAGGCCACCGCGGCAGGGTCCCCCGGGACCGCGGGGCCGCCCTGGCCGTCGTCAAGCAGGACGTAGCCGCGTCCGCTGCCCACGAGCCAGGAGATGTGCCGGGCGAAGGCACGGCCCGAGCAGGCCGGGTCGTAGCCGACCTCCTCGCGGAACATGGCGGCGGCGGCGGGCTGGACCAGGGCGTCCTCAGCCGGGACCGCGGCCCGGGTCCCCGCCCCGACCCACCCCAGGTGGGGCCGACGCCGCAGCTGGGCGGCCAGGAGCCCCTCGGCGGCACGGGGCGCCAGGAGGAGCGGCTGGTTCCAGCGGGCCTCACGGGCCGTCAGGCCCGCCTCGGACAGCGGCCCCCAGACGGCCTCGACGTCCCTCCGCGGGCCGGAGACCGCACCCCGCCGCACCATGCGGCCCCGGGCGTGGTCAGCCAGGGCCCGTACGTCCTGCGGGTCGGCGCCGGCGTGCCCGAGGCCGGGGCGGGGGGCCAGGCCGTAGACCATGAGGGAGCCGGTGGCCCACGCCCCGGCGGTGGGGGCGTCCAGGGTGCCGGTCACCACGACGTCCCCCCGGCCCCACCTCTCCCAGCGGGTGAGCTGGTGGGCCAGGGAGACCCCCTCGACGGGGTCGAGGGCGCACAGACGCACCAGGCCCTCACGCCGGTCGGGCGGGACGGCGGTAATGCGGCGGTTGCGTCGGAGCACGGGGGCGGTCCTAGGCGCCGGGAGGGGACGTGGGCTCCCGCCCCCGTCGGCCACCGTCTGCCTCAGACGGGCACGACCTGCGGACGGGTGCCCTCCAGGGCCTCCTCGCCGAGCTCGTCCCTCATCTGGTCGGCCATCTCCCGGGCGTGCCGCAGGAGGGTCTCGACCACCTGGCTCTCCGGGACGGTCTCCACCACCTTGCCCGCCACGAAGATCTGGCCCTTGCCGTTGCCCGAGGCGCAGCCCAGGTCGGCCTCCCGGGCCTCACCGGGGCCGTTGACGACGCACCCCATGACGGCCACGCGCAGGGGGGCGGTAATGTCCTTGAGCCCGTCCTCGACGGACTCCGCCAGGGTCCACACGTCCACCTGGGCGCGCCCGCACGAGGGGCAGGAGACGATCTCCAGCTTGCGCTCGCGCAGGCCCATGAACTCCAGGAGCTTGGTGCCGACCTTGACCTCCTCCACCGGTGGGGCGGACAGGGACACGCGGATGGTGTCGCCGATCCCCTCGGCCAGGAGGGTGCCGAAGGCCGCCGCGGACTTGATGGTGCCCTGGAAGGCGGGGCCGGCCTCGGTGACCCCCAGGTGCAGGGGCCAGTCGCCCTTCTCGCTCAGGAGCCGGTAGGCCTGGACCATGGTGACCACGTCGTGGTGCTTGACGGAGATCTTGAAGTCGTGGAAGTCGTTCTCCTCGAACAGGCCGGCCTCCCAGGTGGCGGACTCCACCAGGGCCTCGGGAGTGGCCTTGCCGTACTTCTTGAGCAGGCGCCGGTCCAGGGAGCCGGCGTTGACGCCGATGCGCAGGGAGACCCCGTGGTCGGAGGCGGCCTTGCAGATGGCGGCGACCTGGTCGTCGAACTTGCGGATATTGCCGGGGTTGACGCGCACCGCCCCGCAGCCGGCCTTAATGGCGGCGAAGACGTACTTGGGGTTGAAGTGGATGTCGGCGATCACCGGGATGCGCGACTGCTTGGCAATGACCGGCAGGGCGGCGGCGTCCTTGTCCGTGGGGCAGGCCACGCGCACGATGTCGCAGCCGGCGGCGGTGAGCTCGGCGATCTGCTGGAGGGTGGAGCCGATGTCGTGGGTCTTGGTGGTGGTCATGGACTGAACGGAGACGGGGGCCCCGCCCCCTACGGCCACGTCACCGACCTGGATGCGGCGGGTGGGCCGGCGTTCTCCGAGGACGGGGCGGACTTCACGGACGGCAGGGATACCAAGGGAGATCGTGTCAGTCACGCCGCCCAGTATGGCACCTACCCCCGGGCGTCTCGCGGCGGGAGACGCCCGGGGGCTGTGGTGTGGCTCCCGTGGCGGACCGCCAGGACCAGCCCGGTGACGGCCGCCACCAGGCACCCCGCCAGGCAGACGGCGCTGAGGATGAGGGCGGCAAAGGCGATGCCGTCGCTCACGGAGGCGCTCAGCCCGGCCCAGCCCAGGACCGAGGGGGTCGCACCGGCGTCGGAGGCGTCGGGCATGGCCAGGCACAGGACGAAGAAGGAGACGACGTAGACCAGGTAGAAGGCGCCGGTGACCGCCCCCATGGCGTCGCAGCCCACCCGGCGGGCCCGGGCCCGGGTCAGGACGAGGATGAGCCCGTGGGCGCACAGCAGGAAGGGGAGCATATAGAACAGCGCGAACAGGGTCATCCACCCCCCGGAGCCCAGGAGCATGCGCCCAAAGGAAGGCATGAGCGGCCAGATAACCAGCAGCGGGATCTGGCAGCGGTAGCAGTCCCGGAGCCAGCCAGGCACGGGCCGGGAGGCCAGGGCAGGCCCGGCCGGATCCGGGCGGGCGGATACAGGCACCTGACTCATGACCCCACTCTACAGGCGGGCGCCTTTAGGACAGGGGCCGGCGCACCCGCCCCCACCAGGAGCCAGCTGGCCGCTGTCGGCATGCGGGCCCCGAGAACAGCCGGTACGCTGAGGAACGACTCGCAGGGGTGCGCGTCTGGGCCCCGCAGCCCATGCCTGTGCCCTCCTGGTGACGCACGTTGTTTCAGCCGTTGCTCAGTTCCTTGGCAACCGGCCACCGCATAACCGACAAAGGAAGCAAGTATGACGCAGAACCTGGTGACGACCGTCCCCTCCGCGGTGCGGTCCGTCTCTGGTCACCCCGCCGAGGCCTCGACCCAGATGGAGGTCTGGCAGGGCCTGTCCGCCGCCGTCGTGGACGCCATCGCGGACAACTGGTACACCACCGACCAGCGCTACCGCGCCGGCCGCATGGAGCACTACTTCTCCGCCGAGTTCCTCATGGGACGTGCCCTGCTCAACAACCTCACCAACCTGGGCCTGGTCCGGCAGGCCCAGGAGGCCGTGGGCGCCTTCGGCCAGAACCTCTCCGAGATCCTGGAGCAGGAGCCCGACGCCGCCCTGGGCAACGGGGGCCTGGGACGCCTGGCCGCCTGTTTCCTGGACTCCTGCGCCACCCTGGACCTGCCGGTGGCCGGCTACGGCATCCTGTACCGCTACGGGCTGTTCAAGCAGCTCTTCTCCGACGGCTTCCAGACCGAGCACCCCGACCCCTGGATGGAGGAGGGCTACCCCTTTGTCATCCGTCGTGAGGAGGCCCAGCGCATTGTCACCTACAACGACCTGACCGTGCGCGCCATCCCCTACGACATGCCCATTACCGGCTACGGCACCAGGAACGTGAACACGCTGCGCCTGTGGCGGGCGGAGCCGATGGAGGAGTTCGACTACGACGCCTTCAACTCCCAGCGCTTCACCGACGCCATTGTGGAGCGTGAGCGCACCGCCGACATCTCCCGCGTCCTGTACCCCAACGACACCACCTACGAGGGCAAGGTCCTGCGGGTGCGCCAGCAGTACTTCTTCTGCTCCGCCTCCCTGCAGGAGATCGTGGAGAACTACGTGACCCACCACGGGGACGACCTGAGCGGGTTCGCCGACTTCAACTCCGTCCAGCTCAACGACACCCACCCGGTCCTGGCCATCCCCGAGCTCATGCGCCTGCTCATCGACGAGCACCACCTGGGCTGGGACGCCGCCTGGGACGTGGTGAGCCACACCTTCGCCTACACCAACCACACGGTGCTGGCCGAGGCCCTGGAGACCTGGGAGATCTCCATCTTCGAGCGCCTCTTCCCGCGCATCCTGGAGATCGTCTACGAGATCGACCGCCGCTTCCGCGCCGAGCTCGCCGGACGCGGCGTGGACCAGGGCACCATCGACTACATCGCCCCGGTCTCCGGCGGCAAGGTCCACATGGCGTGGATCGCCTGCTACGCCTCCTACTCCATCAACGGCGTGGCCGCCCTCCACACCGAGATCCTCAAGCGCGAGACCCTGGCCCCCTGGCACGCCATCTGGCCCGAGCGCTTCAACAACAAGACCAACGGCGTCACCCCGCGCCGCTGGCTGCGCCAGTGCAACCCGCGCCTGTCCGCCCTGCTGGACGAGGTCACCGGCTCGGACGCCTGGGTCAAGGACCTGTCCGTCCTGGGCGACTACACCGACGCCGCCACCGACGCCGTCCTGGACCGCCTGGCCGAGGTCAAGCACGCCAACAAGGTGGACTTCGCCGCCTGGGTCAGAACGCGCGAGGGGGTCGAGATCGACCCCGACGCCATCTTCGACGTCCAGATCAAGCGCCTCCACGAGTACAAGCGCCAGCTGCTCAACGCGATCTACATCCTGGACCTCTACTTCCGCATGAAGCAGGACCCCTCCCTGGTGGTCCCGCCGCGGGTCTTCATCTTCGGCGCCAAGGCCGCCTCCGGGTACATCCGCGCCAAGGGCATCATTAAGCTCATTAACACTATTGCCAAGCTGGTCAACAACGACCCGGTGGTCTCCCGCACCCTCAAGGTCGTCTTCGTTCACAACTACAATGTCTCGTCTGCCGAGCACATTATCCCGGCCGCCGACGTCTCCGAGCAGATCTCCACGGCCGGCAAGGAGGCGTCGGGCACCTCCAATATGAAGTTCATGATGAACGGCGCCCTGACCCTGGGCACGCTCGACGGCGCCAACGTGGAGATCCTCGACGCCGTCGGGGCGGACAACGCCTACATCTTCGGCGCCACCGAGGAGGAGCTGCCCGCCCTGCGGGCGAGCTACAACCCGGTGTGGCACTACGAGAACGTGCCCGGCCTCAAGCGGGCCCTGGACGCCCTCACCGACGGCACCCTGGACGACAACGGCTCGGGCTGGTTCGCCGACCTGCGTCGCAGCCTCCTGGAGCCCTCCTACGAGCCCGCCGACGTCTACTACGTCCTGGGCGACTTCAGCGCCTACCGCGAGACTAAGGACGCCATGGCCGCCGACTACGCCGACACCCGCGCCTGGCAGCGCCGGGTCTGGGTGAACATCACCCGCTCGGGACGCTTCTCCTCGGACCGCACCATTAGCGACTACGCCCGCGAGGTCTGGAGGATCGACCCCGAGCCGATCGCCTGAGCCGACTACCGGACACCCTGCCGTCGGCGCCCCTGGCAGGGGCCCGGCGCCCCTGCCAGCGTGGCGGGGGCGCCGGGCCCTAGTGAGGTGCCGGGCCCCACACCCGTGCACCCGTGAGCCCCTGCCGTGAGAACGGTACTTATTCCTCGCGAGAACGGTACTTGTTCGTCGTGAGAACGGTACTTGTTCCTCGTGAGAACGGGCCCGGCACCCGTGAGGCCCGAGAGCCTCAGTACAGCATGGTGGCGAGCTGGCGCCGGGCCCGGGCCACCCGGGGGCTGGTGGTGCCGACCAGGGCGAAGATCTCCAGCAGCCGCAGGCGGGCCCGCTCACGCTCGTCACCCTGGTGGGAGCGCACCGCCTCCAGGGCACGTCCCAGGGCCGCGTCAACGTCCCCCAGGGCCAGGGCGGCGTCGGCCCCGGCCAGGGCCGCCTCCACGTCGGCGGGGTCGGCGTCGGCAGCCGCCAGGAGGGCGTGGGGGTCCTGGCCGTCCAGGCGGGCCATGAGTCGTACCTGGTCGCGGGCGACCTGCAGGGACTCGTTGGTGGGGTCCTGGGCGATGGCGTGCTTGTAGACCTCCTCGGCGGCGGCGTAGTCACCCCGCTCCACGGCCTCACGCGCCTGACGCTCCACCTCGGTCTCCTCCGGCTCCCGGGCCGCCTCGGCGTCCCCGTCCAGGGCCAGGTGGCCGTTGACGCCGTGGGAGGCCGCGACCTGGAGGACCCGGTCGAGCAGCCCGCGCAGCTGGGTCTCCTCAACCGTCCCCTGGAAGACAGGCAGGGGCTGGCCCGACACGAGGGCCAGGGCGCAGGGCACGGCGGTGGCCTGGAGGGCCTGGGCCACCTCCGGTGCGGCGTCCACGTCCACCAGCCCCAGCTCAAAGCGGCCCGCGTAGTCCTGGACCAGACGCTCCGCGAGCGCGGCCACCTTCGTGGAGGGCTCCGAGCGCCGGGTGTAGAGCACCAGGACGACCGGGACCTGGGTAGAGACCTCGGCCACGTCCCGCAGGTTCCCCGCCGTGACGTCCACGACCAGGGGCGCGGGGACGCCCCCGTCCGGGGGCCGGTGGGAGGCGGCAGGTGCCGCGGAGGGTGCGTCCGGGGCCCCGGACGCACCTGCCTTGGGAGCGAGGGTGGACAGGTCAACGGCACCGAACATGCTCATAGGTCTTCTCTCTGCGGTGGTTTGTCAGGGGTTGCGCACGCCGCCCGGCCGCACCGGGTGGGCGGGCACGCCGAATGGCCGGACAGCCGGGTGGCCGGGTGGCCGGGCGCGCTCAGCCCGGCGAGGTGGAGTCGTCGCGGGTCGCTGAGGCCAGGACCAGGTCGCCGCCCAGGGCCGACGCCGTCTTGCCGGAGCCCTGGGCCGGGACCGAGAAGGCGATCATGACGTCGGTGGTGATGGTGACCGAGCCGCGTACAGCGGGGTCGCCCAGGAGGCTGGCGGCGGAGCCGGCCACATTGAGCGTCCCGCCCGCCACCGTCCGGCTGTAGACGGTGTTGAAGCTGAGCGTGGTCACCACGATCGCCCCGCCGTCAGTGGTGCGCACGCCCCGGAAGCCGTCGGTGCCCGCGCTCGCGGTGACCGTGATGCTGCCTGCCGCGGTGACGTCCACGGCCCGGTCGGCCGCCACGCGCTGGCGCACGGGGTCGTCGGTGAAGGCCTTGCCGTTGGCGCCGTTGGGGTCGTTGAGCGCGTCCACGTAGGAGGCCAGGACCTCAGCGGGGGTGGCGACCAGCCCGGTGGAGTCGGCGTCGATCTGCTCGCTCCCCTTGAGGGCCGTGGCGGTCGCGGGCACCTTGGCCCCGGCGAACAGGCGGATCCAGGCCCACATCCTCATATTGTCGCGGGCTGTGCCCTGGTCGAGGACGTAGAGGTAGGGCACCCCGATGGAGGGGTCCTTCTCCGTGATCGTCATGGCGGTGCGGGGGAAGTCCTTGGTCAGGCCCACCGCACCGGCCTGGGTGGTGTCGGGCAGGACGTGGACCAGGGAGTCGTCGCCCACCGCGGTGGCGACCGCGTACTCCTTCTGGCGGACCCGCTCGGCCGGGCCGGTGAGGTAGCTGGCCAGGGCGTTGGCGTCCTTGGAGGCGTCGGCCTGCTTAATGCCCTGGTGGATCCGGGTCAGGGCCTCGGTGAGGCGGTCGGAGTCCAGCACCGGCAGGGGCGTGGAGGTGCCGGTGGCGGTGGGCACGCTAGGGACGTCCTGGGAGCAGGCGGCCAGCGTGGTGGCCAGCGCTGCCGCTCCCGCGCCTGCGAGGAAGGACCGGCGGGACGTCATCATGCGTTCTCCTCGTCGTGACGACGGCCCCGCGGCTGGGTGTCCCAGGGCCTGGTGCTGGCCTCCCCGTTACCGGACGGCGAGTCCGCCACGGGGTGGAAGGTAGCCGTCTCCTGGCCCACGTCCTGGGCGGGAGGCTGGGCCCCGTACTCCTGGGCCCCGTAGCCCTCCTGGGGCTCGTAGCCGCCGTAGGTGACGGCGTCGTCCACGGGGTGGAAGGTAGCCGTCTCCTGGCCCACGTCCTGGGCAGGGGGCTGGGCCCCGTAGCCCTCCTGGGGCTCGTAGCCGCCGTAGGTGACGGCGTCGTCCACGGGGTGGAAGGTAGCCGTCTCCTGGCCCACGTCCTGGGCAGGGGGCTGGGCCCCGTAGCCCTCCTGGGGCTCGTAGCCGCCGTAGGTGACGGCGTCGTCCACGGGGTGGAAGGTAGCCGTCTCCTGGCCCGCGTCCTGGGCAGGGGGCTGGGCCCCGTAGCCCTCCTGGGGCTCGTAGCCGCCGTAGGTGACGGCGTCGTCCACGGGGTGGAAGGTAGCCGTCTCCTGGCCCGCGTCCTGGGCGGGAGGCTGGGCCCCGTAGCCCTCCTGGGGCTCGTAGTCACCGTAGGCCGCGGTGTCGGCAGCGGCGTCGGAGGCGACCGCCTCGTCGGCCTGCGGGATGGTCGGCACCTCCTGGCCGCCGACGTAGACCTTCCTGGTGCGCGGATCCATCCACTCCTCGCCCGCGGCCTCCGCACGCGCCTTCTCCCTGAGCTCCCGGCGGGTCAGGGCGCGGTTGGGGTCGTCCACCCGGGGCAGGGCGGCCGTGCTCACCCCGTCGGCGGCGGCAATGCGGGCGGCCCGCTCGGCGGCCCGGGCCCGCCGCCGGGCCTCGGCGTGACGGGTCTGGACGTCGACGAGGAACCCGAAGACACCCAGGAGGATGAGCAGGGCGCCCACCACCAGGCCCGGGATGAGCCACGGGGTCGAGACGTTGCGCGGCCAGGACAGGGCCACCTTCGGGGCGGCGGAGGAGCCGTCGGTGGACACCAGCGCCACGAGGTCGGAGTCGGTGGCGTCCAGGCTCAGGGTGGTCTGGCCGGTGTCGGAGGCACTGGTCACCCACAGGTCCGAGCCGGTGGGGTCGGCGCCGGAGTTGCGCAGCGTCGTACAGCCGTTCTCGTCAACGGCCGGTGGCTGGGCGGTGGCGGTACCCGACGCCGTGGCGTCCGCCCCTGGCGTGGCGGAGGGGCTGGGGGTGGCGGACGGGGCTGCCGTCTGCCCGGCGGTGGCCCCCTCGGTGGCCTCAGGAGCGGGTGTGGCACTGGTCTCAGGGGTCTCGCAGCGCTGGGTGACCTCCGTGGAGGTCAGGGCGGTCCAGTCGCTCAGGCCGGTCACCGACAGGTAGGGGTCCTGGGCGAGCCAGGCCTGCACGTCGGCCGAGTGGCCGATGACGATGCTGGCCTTCTCGTCGGGGTTGACCGCGGTGGCGGTGATGGTCACGTCGGAGTCCACCAGGCCCAGGACCCCGGGCTGGGTGACGACGTAGTGGAGCTCGGTCGTACCTGGCAGGGTGGCCTGCGCCGTGGAGCTCGGACGCCACACTGTGGCAGAGCAGACGGCCAGCGCCACCACCAGCAGTCCGAGAACGGCGGTCAGCGCGGTCATGAGACGTCGGTTCACGACGTGGATCTCCTAGCGTTGCGGGCATCGACGGCACCGGACGGGGCGATCGCCTCCTGCCGCGGGTACCGCGCCCCAGGATCCCACGCCGTTCCCCGGCGGTGCAGCCACCTCGGGCAAGATCACACCTGCCTGCGCCCTCAGCGGACGCCCCCGACCCGGCGTGTCCCCGATCGTGGCTACCCCCGGGCAGCGGACACCGATACCCTTGGAGCGAACAGGACGGACGAGCCTGACCGGGAGGAGACCAGAGTGGTTGAGGATCACACGGAGTTCGCCATCGCGATGCGCGGCTACGACCGTACGCAGGTGGACCAGAAGCTGGAGAAACTAAACCGCCAACTCAACGACGCACGTCGTGAGGTAGCGAGCCTGGACCAGCGGGCCATGATGCTCGCCGGGGAGCTGGCTGAGGCCCAGAAGCGTCTGCGGGAGGCCGACAAGCCCTCCTACGCGGGCCTGGGCTCCCGCATTGAGCAGCTCCTGCGCAGCGCCGAGGAGCAGAGCGCCTCGATCGTGTCCAAGGCGAACGCTGAGGCCGACGCGATCCTGACCCGGACGCGCACCAACGCCCAGCGACTGAGCGAGCGCTCGGGATCGGAGGCGGCGACCCTCGTGGCCGACGCCCGTCGCGAGGCCGCCGAGCTGACCGCCCGCACCCAGGCCGAGGCCTCGACCACCCTGGCCAACGCCGAGGCGCGCAGCAAGGAGATGGTCTCCACGGCCGAGCGCAAGGCCGCCGAGGTCACCGGCGACGCCGACGCGGCCGCCACCGAGATGCGTTCCACCGCCGAGCGCGAGGCCGCCCTGGTGCTGACCCAGGCCAAGAAGCAGGCCGCCGAGCTGGTGGTCTCCGCCGAGCAGGAGGCCGCGGCCACGCGGGACGCGGCCGTGACCGAGGCCGAGGAGCTGCGCCGCTCCAGCACCTCCCAGGCCGAGTCCGTCCGCTCCACCGCCCAGCAGGAGGCCGACACCACCCTGGAGCGGGCCCGTACGGAGGCGGAGACCCTCCTGTCGGAGGCGCGTCGTGAGGCGGAGACCCTGCGACGCTCGGCCTCCCAGGAGGCCGCCGCCGCCCGGGCCGAGGCCGCCGAGCTGCGCCAGCAGACGACCCTGGAGGTCGCGGCCGCCCACGAGGCCGCCGCCCGTGAGGACGCCGAGGCCCACGAGGCCGCCCGGGCCCGTATCGCCGAGATGACCGAGCAGGCCCACGCCCAGGCCGCCGAGGCCGAGGCGCGCCTGGAGGAGGCGCTGGCCCGGGCCGAGCGGGTACGCAGCCGCACCGACGACGAGATCCGGGGGCGCCAGGAGGAGGCCACCGCCCAGGCGGAGCAGCTCCTGAGCCAGGCCCGGGCCGAGGCCGCCGAGATCGTGGAGGACGCCCGCAGCGACGCCGCGGCGCAGGTCGGTGCCGCCACCCGCCAGGTGGCTGAGCTGGAGCGCCAGCGCGACTCCGTGACCACCTACCTGGAGGAGATGCGCGGGGTGCTCGGCGGCGTCCTGCCGCAGGCGCCCGCGTCCCGCAGCCAGCAGCAGAGCGAGGCGGAGGAGCCGGCGTCCCCCGCCTCCGCACCGTCCCCCGCCCCGGCGGGTGACAGCGAGACCGCCACGACCGAGATCGAGGTCGTCCCCACCACCACCACCGCCTCAGGGCCCAGGAAGTCCACCAGCCCCCGGAAGCCTGCGGGCAGCAAGAAGCCAGCTGGAGCCAGGGGCCGCTGAGCGTCCTGGCGCCCCGCCTCCCTAGCTCCCTAGTTCCCGTATCCCCGCGCCTGCGGGCAACCCCACGAGCTACCCGGCCCAGGTCCTCTCCACGAGGGCCTGGGCCTCTTCCTTGCTCACGCCCAGGTTCCTCATCGTGGTCACGAACCGCAGCACCTCACGCTGGCGCACCGTGCCGGAGGTGTCCACCACAAAGGTCCCCTGGCGTCCCCGGCCCTCGACGATCCCCTCGGTCTCGAGCTCGCGGTAGGCCTTGGCCACCGTGTTGACGGCGACGTCGAGGTCGGCGGCCAGGGCCCGGGTCGTGGGCAGCCGCTGCCCGGGCAGGAGCCTGCCCACCTCCACCTCGCGGCGGATCGCGGCGCAGATCTGGGCGAAGACGGGCTCAGGGGAGGAGGAGTCGAGTACCACACGAGGGCGGGTGGGGATGGGCATGGCCCCCAGTCTGTCGCATCCGGGCGCCGTCGTCACGGCCAGAAACGAATCCGGGTGACCTTCTCCGGCCCCCGGCCCCGCACCGGGAGGGCCCGGACCCCTGGTCCGCCGGGGTCGGCGGCACCCGGACCCGCGCGGAGCTCACCACAGACGGCGCTCCCAGCAGGAGGTGTGCCAGTGCCGACGCTCCTCCAGGCCCCGGTCGGCCCCGAAGAGGGACTCGTTGGACCAGGCCACCAGGTGCGGCGTACCGGCCGGGATGGTGCGGTGGCAGCCGGGACAGGTGTAGTCCTTGTCCCCGCCACGCAGGCGGCGCACGGTGAAGTCGGCCCCGCCCGGGCCGGTCTGGGTGCGGGGCATGGAGGCCAGGCGCCCCATGTCCAGGGGGACGTGGCCCCGACCGTAGGGACGCTTGGAGCTGCGACGTGCCATGGGCTGATCTCAGCACACCGGGCGCCTCCTGCCCAGCCACCTCACGGGGCGGGGCGGGAGGCGCCCAGGTGCACGACGGCGTATACCAGGGCGTCGTCTCATCGGCGCCCGGGCGCCGGGTCAGATGAGGCCCAGACCGGCCACGGCGCGCTTCTCCTCCAGGAGCTCGGCGGCGGAGGCGTCAATGCGGGCGCGGGAGAAGGCGTCGACCTCCAGGCCCTGGACGATCTTCCACTCGCCGTTGTCCGAGGTGCAGGGGAAGGAGGAGATGACGCCCTCGGGGACGCCGTAGGAGCCGTCGGACATGACCGCGGCCGAGGTCCAGGCCCCGGAGGTGCCCAGGACCCAGTCGTGGACGTGGTCAATGGCGGCCGAGGCGGCCGAGGCGGCCGAGGACGCCCCGCGGGCGGCGATAATGGCGGCACCGCGCTTGGCCACCGTGGGGATGAAGTCGTCCTCCACCCAGGCGCGGTCGGCGAGGATCTCGGTAATGGGCTCGCCCTTGACGGTGGCCTGGGTCAGGTCGGGGTACTGGGTGGAGGAGTGGTTGCCCCAGATGGTGACCCTGTCCACGTCGCTGACGTGGACCCCGGCCCGGGCGGCCAGCTGGGCGAGGGCGCGGTTGTGGTCCAGGCGGGTCATGGCGGTGAAGCGGGATGCCGGGATGCCGGGGGCGTGGGAGGCGGCGATAAGGGCGTTGGTGTTGGCGGGGTTGCCCACCACCAGGACCTTGATGTCGTCGGCGGCGCCGGCGGCCAGGGCCTCGCCCTGGGGGCCGAAGATGCCGCCGTTGGCCGCCAGCAGGTCGCTGCGCTCCATGCCGGCCTTACGGGGCATGGAGCCCACGAGGAAGGCGATGTTGGCGCCCTCGAACGCGGCCTTGGGGTCGTCGAAGATGTCCACGCTGCCCAGGGTCGGGAAGGCGGCGTCGAAGAGCTCCATGGCGGTGCCCTCGGCGGCCTTGACGGCCGGGGGGATCTCCAGCAGGCGCAGGTTGACACGCTGGTCCGCTCCGAGCAGGGCGCCGGAGGCGATACGGAACAGCAGCGCATAGCCGATATTGCCAGCGGCACCGGTGACAGCGACATTGACGGGGGCGTTAGCCATCAAGGACTCCTTACAGGACGTTCGGTGTGGCCGCGCTGGGCGCAGCCCTACGGGGCAAGCCTATGCCGCCGGCAACGCCACCTCTACCAGCCCACCTGGGCGCACACCGTTTGCTGACGAGCGGTCAGTTCACTATGATCCCAAAGGAAGGTACTCCTAAGTCCTTGCCGCTCCTTCGTCCACCGACCGACCAGTATCGTGACCACGCCCCCCTCAACCGGCAAAGGACGCACATGACAGCCTCTAGCGACCCCCGGGACGACGCCACGCACACCCCCCTCCCCCGACGCCGGGGGACGCGCCCGCCCTCCGTCGCCACCCCGGCGGGGAGGCACGCGGGTGTGGCGGCCTTCACCATGACCGCCCTGGCCGCCCTGGCCGAGACCTGGGCGCTGGTGTGCCTGGGGCGTGCCGTGGGCGACCTCCTCACCCCCTCCTCCACCCACCTCGCGGGCCTGCTGGCCCAGGCCGGGGCGGCCGCTACCGCCTGCGCCCTCCTGCAGGCCGCCGTCCAGGCCACCGCCTGGGGCTCGGCGGCCACGCAGGAGGCGGCCCTGCGTCGCCGCGTCCTGGACCACCTCCTCGACCTGGGACCGGCCCACACCACCAGTCAGCGCACCGGGTCCACGGTCAGCCTGCTCACCGACGGCGCCGAGCGGGTGGCCCTGTACCGGCAGACCTTCCTGGCCCCCACCGTCGCGGCCGCCCTGGCCCCTGCCCTGTGCCTGGTCCTGCTGGGGGCCGCGGTCGACCCCGTACCGGCAGCGGTCCTGGGGGCCGCCGTCGTCCTGACCCCGCTGCTCATTGGCCTGGCCCACAGCCGCCTGCGGGCCTCCTCCTCCGACTCCCGACGCGCCCGTATGCGCCTGGCCGCGGAGTACCTCGACGCCATCCAGGGGCTGACCACCCTGACCCTGGCCCGGGCGGCCCGCCGCACCCAGGAGGAGCTGCGCGCCCGCGGGGAGGAGAACCGTCGGGCTGTCATGGGCGTCCTGGCCGGCAACCAGCTCGTCATCCTCATCACCGACTCCCTGTTCTCCCTCTTCCTCATTACCGCCGCCGCCGGGCTCGCCGCCTGGCGGCTGACCTCGGGGGCCGTCGGGGTCGGGGACGCCCTGGCCGTCGTCCTGGTCTCCTACGTGCTCCTGGAGCCGCTTGACCACGTGGGCGCCTTCTTCTACGTGGGTATGGGCGGACTGGCCAACCAGCGGGCCGTCCGTCAGATCCTGGCCACCGACAGGCCCCGCGGCGCGCCCGACGCCCCGAGGGCCCCCGCGGACCCCGGGGCCGCCGTCCGCCTGGACAGTGTGCGGGCCTCCTGGGGGCCTGAGGGTCCCGACGTGCTCCACGGGGTCGACCTCAGGGTCCCCACGGGGCAGCACCTGGCCGTCATCGGCCCCTCCGGGTCGGGCAAGTCCACCCTCATGGCCCTGCTGTCAGGGGACCTCCTGCCCAGCGGCGGGACGGTGCGCGTGGCGGGCACCGCCTCCAGTGCGCGCACCCAGGACCAGGTACGTGCCGCCAGCGCCCTGGTGGCCCAGACCACCTGGCTCTTCACGGGCACGATCGCCCACAACCTGCGTCTGGCGGCCCCGGACGCCACCAGGGAGCAGATGTGGGCGGCCCTGGACACCGTGGGCCTGGACGCGGAGGTACGGCGCATGCCCCAGGGCCTGGACACCGTGCTCGGCGAGCAGGGCCTGGGGCTGTCCGGGGGGCAGGCCCAGCGCCTGTCCCTGGCCCGGGCGATCCTGGCCGACCGCCCCCTGCTGCTCCTGGACGAGCCCACCAGCCAGGTGGACCTGGCCAGCGAGGCCGCCATTGTCGCCGCGATCCCCCGGGCTGCGGCGGGGCGGACCGTGGTGACCGTCTCCCACCGCGACGGAGCCCTGGTGTCCGCCGACCGCCTTATCGAGGTCCGGGACGGGCGGATCCTGGAGCGTACCGACTCCCCCGCTCCCGCGCCCGTCGGGCCCACTGGCTCCCCTGGCTCCTCCAGCCCGGGCCCGGCCGGTCCTACCCCCACCTCGGCTGGGCCCTCCGGCTCCCCTGGCACCACTTCGGCCGGGCCTACTCCACCCGGCCCTGCTCCGGCCAGCTCCCCTGGCGCCGCCCTGGCTGGTCCTGCCCCCACCCCGGCTGGCTCCTCTGCTTCCTCCGGCACCGCCCCGGCTGGGCCCTCCGGCTCCCTCTCGGCCAGCTCCTCTGGCTCCTCCGCCCCGGGCCCGGCGCCTTTCGCGAACCCGGTCCCCGACCCCTCCCAGGAGGCCTGAGATGACCCGTAGCCCAGCCGCCCCCGTGTCCCGCCCGGTCCCGGAGGGTCCCGCGACCACGGCGCCCGCCAGCCCCGCCCCGCCCCGACGGCGCGTCCTCATCGCCTGGATCCTCGACGTCACCCGCCCCGTCCTGCGCCCGCTGGCGGCCTCAGCCGCCTGCCGGGTCGCCGACCTCCTGGCGGGGGTGGGGCTGTTCAGCCTCGGCGCCGCCACCATTATGCGTCTGGGTGGGGACCTGGCGGCAGGACGCCCCGCCCCCATGCCGTGGGGCACCCTGCTGGTCATGGCGCTGCTGGCCCTGGCCAAGGCGGTCCTGCGCTACGGCGAGCAGTTCCTGGGGCACCTGGTGGCCTTCAAGTCCCTGGAGCTCCTGCGCGCCGAGATCTTCCGCGCCCTGGTACCCCGGGCCCCGCGCGTCATGGCGACCTCCCGCTCCGGGGACCTCCTGGCCCGCGCCACCAAGGACGTGGACCGGATCGAGGTCTTCTTCGCCCACACCTTCGCCCCCGTGGTCAGCGCGGTCATTGTGCCCCTGGTCGTGGTGGGGGTCGTGGGGGCCGCGGTGTCCTGGACCCTGGCGGGCCTGGCCGCCCTGTTCCTCCTGGGATCCCTGCTCCTGGCGCCCCTGGCCGGGTGGCGCACCTCACTGTCCTCCTCACGGGACGTCACGGCGTGCCGTGCCCTGCTGACCCAGCACGTGACGGACTCCGTCCAGGGCATGGCCGAGGTGGTGGGGTACGGCCGCCGCTACGAGCGCCTGGAGGAGATGGGGCGGATCGACCGGGGCATTGTCCGCACCGGGGCGCCGGGGCGCCGGTGGATGAGCCTGCGTCGGGGGCTGACCCAGCTGCTCACCCTGGGCGGGCCGGTCGCGGTGGCGGCGTCAGGCACGGGCCTGGTGCGCACCGGGAGCGTGTCCGCCCCGGCCCTGGCGGCCACAGTGGCCGCGCTGCTGCGCCTGACCGAGACCGTGCGCGGCATCGAGGAGCTCACCGGATCCCTCAACGCCTCCTTCGCGGCCGCCGAGCGGGTCCACGCCGTCGTCCACGCCCCCGTGGAGGTCCCCGACGGCACGGTGGAGCTGCCCCACGCCGTCGCCCACGAGGTGACCTGGGAGGACGTCTCCTACAGCTACCCCGGGGCCGCCACCCAGGCGGTCACGGCGGTCAGCGCCACCGCCCGGGCCGGGGCCTGGACCTGCCTGGTGGGGGCCTCGGGCTCGGGCAAGTCCACCCTGGCCCAGCTGCTCCTGCGCTTTGACGACCCCACCGCCGGGCGGGTGGAGGTGGACGGTCAGGACGTGCGCGAGCTGACCGGGGACTCCTTGCGCCGGGAGGTGGTGCTGGTCACCCAGCGGGCCCACCTCTTCCGCGCCTCCGTGGCCGACAACGTGCGCCTGGCGGCCCCGCAGGCCAGCGACGAGGAGGTCCGTCAGGCCTGCCGGGCCGCTGGCATCGAGGCTGACGTCCTGGCCATGCCGCAGGGCTACGACACCCTCGTCGGGGAGCGGGGGGCCTCCGTCTCCGGCGGCCAGCGCCAGCGCCTGGCCCTGGCCCGCGCCCTCCTGGCCCGTCCCAGCGTGCTGGTCCTGGACGAGTTCACCTCCCACCTGGACCCCGCCCTGGACGCGCAGGTACGCGCCAGCGTACGGGAGTGGACCCGCGGGTCCACCGTCATTGAGATCACCCACCGCCTGTCGGGGACCGAGCTCGCCGACCACGTGGTGGTCATGGACGACGGCCGGGTCCTGGAGGCCGGGACGGCGGAGGAGCTCGCCAGCCACGACGGCGCCTTCTCCCGGCTGCGCCGCCGGGAGCGGGTGAGCGCCTAGCAGCCCCTCCCCCACCCACCCCCACCGCGAGAACGGTACTTGTTCGCCGTGAGAACGGTACTTATTGCTCGTGAGAACGGGGGTGGTCACGCTCCTGCGGAGACACCCGCGCTCCGCCCCGCGTGGACACCTCCGCCGGGGGCTGTACCCCGGGGGCCTGGCCGGGAGCTCGTACCCGCGGGTCGCCCCGGGAGGTGTTGCACATTCATCCTGGGGGTGGCGGCCGGGCGCTGGCGTGATCCCAACGTTTTGTGCCTCCAGGCGAGGAACAGGACCAGGATGAATGTGCAACGCAGGCCCCGTTGCACATTCATCCTGGTTACCGGCCCCTGTACCAGCTACGGAATCCTCGTGATTCCGCCGTTTTATGATCGTCGATTGTAAAAAGAATGTGCAGGATCCCAGAGCCCAGGGGGGACCTGCGTCGCCCGGGGGCGGGCCGCCGGCGGGCGTCAGAGGATCCCAGAGCCCAGGGGGGCCTGCCCAAAGCTGTCGGCGGGTCGGTGACCCAGAGAGGCTGTCGGCGAGCTAGTGACCCAGGGAAACGGGATGTGCCGGCTCCCGGGACCCGGCGCACCCGGTCACCTGCGTCAGACTGGCCCGCCGCCGACCCCGCTCAGCGCTCAGCCGGAGGCCGAGGCCTGTAGCTCCTCGGGGCTGACGACGCCCTCCACCGAGACGCGGTCAAGGTAGGCCATGGCGTCAAAGGAGAGCTCACGGACGTTCTGCGGGTCGCCGTCGTCCCCGATCCTGCCGTGCGCCAGGCGGTCCACGACGATCGCGATGGCGCCGTCGCCGGTGACATTGGTGGCCGTGCCGAAGGAGTCCATGGCGACGTAGGTGGCGATCATGAGGGTCACCTGGTCGTTGTTGAAACCGAGCATGCTGGCGAGCAGGCCGGTGGAGGCCATAATCGCGCCTCCGGGCACGCCGGGGGCCGCCACCATGGTGATACCGAGCATAAAGACGAAGCCGACCCACTGGGTGGCGGAGACGCTCAGGCCCTGGGTCAGGGCGATCGCGAAGGCGAAGGCGAAGATCTTCGAGGTGGAGCCGGCCAGGTGGATGGTGGCGCACAGGGGGATGGTGAAGGAGGCGACGGCCTCGGAGACGCCGTTCTTCCTGGTCTGGGCCAGGGTGACCGGGATGGTGGCGGCCGAGGAGGAGGTCCCCAGGGCGGTGAGGTAGGCCGGGGCCATGGTCCCCAGGGCCGTGAACGGGTTGCGCCTGCCGACCAGCCCCGCGACGCAGTACTGGGTCAGGAGGATGACCACCTCCAGGGCCAGGACCACCAGGACGACGCGCAGCAGGGCCCGCATGACGCTCCAGGCCTCACCGGTGTAGGTGAGGTTGAGGAAGGTGCCGAAGATGTGCACGGGAAGCAGGGGGATGATAATGCGCTCGATCAGGCGGGTGATAATGGCACGGAACTCGATAAGGCCTTTGCGCAGGACCCCGCGGGGCACCATGGACAGCCCGACGCCCAACACGAATGACAGCAGCAGGGCGGTCATGACGGGCATGACGGCGGGCATCTCGACCGTGAAGTAGGTCTTCAGGGCGCTGCCGGGCTCGGTGACGTCGGACAGCGCGGTCCCCGCCAGGAGCCCGGGGAGGACCGCGGCGCACACCGCGTAGGTGAGGAACCCGGAGAAGAGGGTCGAGCCGTAGGCAATGGCGGTGGTAATACCGAGCTACCTGCCGGCACCGCGGCCCAGGTCGGCAATGGCGGGGGTCACCAGGCCGACGATAATCAGGGGGATCGCGAAGGAGAGGAACTGGCTGAAGACGTCGGAGAAGGTGGCGAAGACACGGCCGACCGCAACGGGGACAAGGTGGTGGCCTCCTACCCGCACGGATCCCAGGGCCAGGGCCAGGACAATAGCTACGAGCACCCACAGGAGTACCCCTCCCCTGCTCAGGACTTGACGGACGCGCGACATGGGAGCCTTTCGTGTGTTCATGAGGTCAAGGTCGTCTGCCTCACCGGCAGAGCATTCCACACCCTGCCGCGGGCGGGAGGCAGGGTATCGGATACTGGAACACCCTGCGCACCGCGCCGGAGGCGGCCTCTGAGACGCCGGACCCGGGGGATTCACTGGTCGATTGCCGGGGCCGTCTCGCTGGTTGCTGGGGAGTATCTGGCCGACGCCGTGCGACCGCCCCCGGGAACCAGCCCGCCCCTGACCCAGGTGGTCTAGATCGCCGCCCCGGGCGGCGCCTGCGCGGCCCTGAGGCCCAGCCCCCGCCCAGGTGGTCTAGATACGCTGTCCTTATGAGTCCGTTCCGTCTGCCACGTACTACCTCGCAGCACCACCACGTCCGGGTCCCGGTCGGCCTGCCCGCCGCGCCTCGCACCGACGGTGGGCCCGGGCCTGCTGGCACCCGCCGGGGTAGCGCACGACGGCGCTGGCTCCACGCCGTCGTCCACCTGCCGTCCTCGTCGGCTGACGGTACGCTGCCGGACCCTGGGCGTACCGTCCTGCTGGAGTCGGGGCTGGGCCTGTCCCGGGTCCTGTGGAGCCGGGTGACCGCCCCCCTGACGGCAGCGGGCTTTACCGTCATCGTCTACGACCGGGCGGGCCTGGGGCAGTCGCCCCTGGCACGTGGACGGCGCACCGCCCGGGACCACGTGGCGGACCTGTACACCGTCCTGACCCACCTGGCGCCGCGCGGGGCGATCCTCGTGGGGCACTCCTACGGCGGGCTGCTGGTGCGGATGCTCGCCTCGGAGCACCCCGACCAGGTCACCGGCCTGGTCCTGGTGGATCCCTCCAGCGAGGGCTCCACCGCGGAGGCCTCCAGCGGCGCCCGGTACCTGAACTCGGTGGGCCAGCAGGTCCTGACCGGGCTGTACGGCCTGGGCGCCGCCCCCCTGATCTCCCTCCTCCAGGGCTACCACCTCCTGCCGCGGCGCCTGCACGCCAAGGTCCTGCACGAGGACGCCACCGAGGCCTCCCAGACGGCCCGCGGCCAGGAGCTGGAGGCCTACCCGGACACGATCGCCGACCTGGGGGCGCGCCCGCTGCCCACGCCCCAGGTCCCGGTGGTGCTGCTGGCCGCCCGGCACCCGGCCGGGTCGGCCTGGGCGGGCTACTACCGGGACTACGTGGCCTCCCTGCCCCAGGGACTGTTCCGGACCGCGAGGACCCGCTCCCACATGGTGCCGCTGCGTGACCCCGGGGCCGTGGTCATGGCGGTGCGCTGGGTGTGGCAGCGGGCGGGCGAGCACGAGGCCTGTCCGTGCCCCTGAGCCAGGAGCGGCAACCGCGGGCTCCGGAACAAGGGCCTTACAGCACGTTGGGAAGGTTGACGTACCACACCAGGGCGGCCAGGGCCAGGGCCAGGACAATGTTGAAGACGACGTCGAAGAGCCGGGAGCGGGCGGCGATCCACGTCCCGTGGGGGCGGAAGACCCGCACCAGCGCCAGGGTGAGCAGACCCACCACGAGCCACAGGACCGCGAGCTGGCGGTGCCCGACAATAGCGAGCAGGGGGACGGCGGCCAGCCCCAGGGCCACGGCGACCACCGCCACGGTACGGTAGGGCTGGTATCGCGGACGTCGTGGCACGCGCGGGGTGGGGGCCTGGCTCACGACGTCCATCGTAGGCCAGGATCCGACGGGGACACCTACCCACCCGGGGACGCCTATCCGGCAAGGGCACCTACCAGCCGGGGACGCCTGTCCTGCACGTCTACCGGCTGCGGGACACCTCCCAGGGATACCTACCCACCGAGGACGCCTACCGGCCGCCCACGCCGAGCTGGGCGCGCACGTCCTCCACCAGGTCCCGGACCTCCTGGGCCCCGGCGACCGGGCCGCCCGCGAGCATACCGTCGGTGCCCAGGAGCACGGCCGAGGGCGTCGCCTGGGTGCGGAGCATCCGGGCTGCCGTACCGTCCTGGTCGTACAGGGTCCACGCCGTCCAGTGGGGGGCGGCGTCGCGCAGGGCCTGCGGGCTCATGTGGACCACGGCCGCCACCCGTAGCGCGGGCATCTCCTCAGCCCACCGGGGCACCTGGGCCGCCAGGTCCGTGCACGCCCCGCAGCCCGGGGACAGGAAGAGCAGGAGGTGGGCCCGGCGGGCGGAGGCGGAGACAATGTCCAGGACGGATCCGTCGGCGTCCCGGAGGGTGGCCCGTGGGGTGAGGGTACGCAGGTAGGGGGCGTCCTGGGGCTGGTCCGTCTGACCCGCCGCCTCGGGGGACGCCGCCGGGGTACGGGACGGCGAGGTGTCCGGGGAGGTCAGGAGCCAGGCGGTGAGCATGGCGGTCAGGACCATGACGAGCCAGCCGGCCTCCCCGCGGGCCACCGCCCGGGTCACGGGGTTGGGTGCGTGGGGGACCATGACGACCAGGCTGGCCAGGGCCAGGCCTGTCAGGAGGAGGTTACGACCCAGCGTGCGCCGGGTGACGGGGGTGGGGTGGCCGGCCCCCAGGCAGGCGCAGGAGACGGTGCCCCGCCTCAGCGCCCGCACCACCAGGAACGTGTAGGCCAGGGTCAGGCCCAGGGCCGCGAGCGCCGCCAGGCTCCCCCAGGTCCCGGGCGCCACCAGGAGCGCCAGGGCCAGGACCACCTCCGCCGGCGGGTGGAGGCGGCGGACCCAGGTACGGTTCAGGAGGCGGGGGACCTCCATGACCTCCCACTGGTGGCGTACGGACTCGTCGACGTCACGGAGCTTGAGGACCCCCGCCAGGGCCAGGACGACGGCGAGGACCAGAGGCGCGGCGGCAAGTGCGTCAGGCACGCTCTCCTCCTTCCCTTCGCGAGAACGGTACTTGTTCGTCGCGAGAACGGTACTTGTTCGTCGCGAGAACGGTACTTGTTCCTCGTGAGAACGGTACTTATTGCCCGCCCTCTGGCACGGGCCCCCGCGGCAGCCCGCTCCCACACGAGGGGCCTGCGCCGTCGGTTCCGACCCGCCCCTCCACCCGGGGCCGCCTCACGGGCCTCAGGCCTGGGCCGGACTGGTTGCGACCACGCCGAGGGCGGCCAGGCACAGGACCAGGCAGGCAGCCGCCTCCCAGCCGGTCCCGGCACGTACCGTGTCCCCCAGGACGGCCACACCCACCCCTGCGGGCACGACCACCTCCGTACCCCACAGGATCGCGGTGGCGGCCACGGCGCTGCCCGTCTCCATGGCCCGGGCGTACAGGAGCACCGCCACCAGCCCCATGACGACCACCGCCCAGGTCAGCGGGTTGCCCACCACCCAGGTCAGGGTGTCCCAGCTCACGAGGTCCCCGCCCCCGCCCTGGGACTCCAGGGCACGGGCACCCAGCGCCACCCCGGAGAAGCCCAGTCCCCCGATCGCGGCCTGCCCCCAGGAACAGCGGGTGCGGTACAGCACCAGCCCCAGGAGGGCGGTCAGGGCGGTGCCACCCCACAGGAGCGCGGTGAAGCCCGCGTGGACGGTGGCAGCGCCCTCGGTGGCCAGGGAGGCCAGGAGGCCCAGTGCCGGCACGAGGACCACGATGGCACCGATGTCCCTGCGTCGCAGGCGCACCTTGAGCAGCAGGGAGACCAGCAGGGCGGTCAGTGCCAGGGAGGAGGCCAGGAGGGACTGCACCACGAACAGGGGCAGGGACTCCAGGGCGACCAGGGAGACGCCCCAGGCCGCGGTGTCGAGCACGACGCCAGTGAGGTAGGCGGGGTGCATGACCACGGCTGGCCCCTGGGCCCGGTTGGCGGCCCACGCCTGGCAGGTGGAGGCCAGTCCGTAGAGGACGGCGGCAAGGATCGCGGCAGCAGTACCCATAAGATTCCTTGATAGTGTTTGCAGATTTTTGATAACACTGGAGCCGTTTTTGTGTCAGTAGTAAGCGCCTGGGCTCGTTCACCTTGGATAAGGTCGTCCGAGGCGGCTTCGGTACTACCCCCCGTTCTCACGGCAAACAAGTACCGTTCTCGCGACGAACAAGTACCGTTCTCACGAGCAATAAGTACCGTTCTCGCGGATGGTGGATGGACCTAGTGGGAGAAGTGGCGGGTGCCGGTGAGGTACATGGTCACGCCCGCGGCCCTGGCGGCGGCAATGACCTCGCTGTCGCGGATGGAGCCACCGGGCTGGACGACGGCGCGCACCCCGGCATCCAGCAGCACCTGGAGACCGTCGGCAAACGGGAAGAAAGCGTCGGAGGCGGCGACCGCTCCCCGGGCCCGTTCCTCGGGCGCCCCGGTGAGGACCTCACTGGCCTGGGCCCCGCCGACGGCGCCCTTGGCGGGGGCAGCGGCGGCGTCGCCGGTGGAGCGTGAGCCCAGGGTGTTGGCGCGCTCGACGGCGAGCCGGCAGGAGTCCACGCGGTTGACCTGGCCCATGCCCACCCCGACGGTGGCACCGTCCCTGGCCAGAAGGATCGCGTTGGAGCGCACCGCGCGCACGGCCCGCCAGGCGAAGACCAGGTCGGCGACGACGTCGGGGCTGGCGGGCTCACCGGCCACGAGCCTCCAGCCGGAGGGCAGGTCACCAGGGGCGTCAACGAGGTCACGCTCCTGGATGACGGCGCCGCCGGAGATCTGCTTGACGTCGTAGCCGCCGGGGGCGGGGGGCTCGACGACCAGGACCCGCAGGTTCCTCTTGGTAGCGAGGATCTCCACCGCCTCGGGCTCGTAGGCGGGAGCCGCCACGACCTCGGTGAAGACGGGCTTGACCTGGCGGGCCATGGCGGCGGTGACAGTGGCGTTGGTGGCGATGACGCCGCCGTAGGCGGAGACGGGGTCGCAGGCGTGGGCCTTGCGGTGGGCCTCGGCCACGTCCCCGGTGGGCGAGACGGCGATGCCGCAGGGGTTGGCGTGCTTGACCACGGCCACGCAGGTGGTCTCGCCGTGGTCGTAGGCGGCGCGCACGGCGGCGTCGGTGTCGGTGTAGTTGTTGAAGCTCATGGCCTTGCCGCTCAGCTGCCTGGCACCGGCCACGCCGGTCGGGCCAGCGGGCGCGGTGGTGTAGACGGCGGCACGCTGGTGCGGGTTCTCCCCGTAGCGCAGGGTGGCCAGGCGGTGGTAGGCGGCACCGACGTAGCGCGGCATGCCAGCCGGGGCGGCCGGGGCGCCATTAGCCGCCTCGACCGCGCCAGCCGCCTCGGCGGCCCCACCGGCCTCGACCTGCTGGGCGAGCCAGGTGGCCACGGCGGCGTCGTAGGCGGCGGTGTGGGCGAAGGCGGCGGCGGCGAGCTCACGGCGCTGTGCCAGGGTGAAGCCGCCGTCCTCCACGGCCCGGGCCACCTGGGTATAGCGGTCGGGGTCGGTGACCACGGCGACGGCGGGGTGGTTCTTGGCCGCGGCGCGCACCATGGCCGGCCCGCCGATGTCGATCTGCTCCACGCAGGCGTCAAAGGGGGCGTGCGAGGCCACGGTGTCGGTGAAGGGGTAGAGGTTGACCACCACCAGGTCAATGGGGGCCACGCCCAGCGCGGCGAGCTGGTCCATGTGGTCGGGCTTGCGGCGGTCGGCGAGGATGCCGGCGTGGACGGCCGGGTGGAGGGTCTTGACGCGGCCCTGGAGGCACTCGGGGAAGCCGGTGACCTCCTCCACGGGGGTGACCGGCAGGCCCGCGCCGGCGATGACGGCGGCGGTGGAGCCGGTGGAGAGGATCTCGACGCCGGCGCCGTCCAGGGCGGTGGCGAGCTCGACCAGGCCGGTCTTGTCGTAGACGGAGACCAGGGCGCGGCGCACGGGGACGCGGTCGGGACTGGTCAGCCCCTCGGTGGGGACGGGGGCGTGGGCGGTGGTGCCAGCGGTAGACATAGTGCTCCTGGTGCTCTCAGTTGCGGGGACGCCCAGGCGGGCGACGTCCCCTCCGGTCAGGCTGCCGCTCCCCGGTGGTGCCCCACCCTCGCCAGTCACGGCCGGGACCAGCCTACAGCCCCCGCCTTTCCCGTTGCACATTCATCTTGGGGTCGGGAGCAGGGCGTTGGCGTGATTCCAACGTTTTACCCGCCCGAGGAGGAGTCGGGAGCAGGATGAATGTGCAACGCGGACGTCGTTGCACATTCATCCTGCTCCCGGGTCCCCGTGGCGCATCGCGAATCCGCGTAATCCTGCCGTCTACTGATCGCCGATTGTAAAATGAATGTGCAGCCTCCCGCTCACGAGCGCTACGGCGCCAGTCCGTCCTCGCCTCGACGTGCTGGTGGGTGTCCTGCCCTCCGGGTACCCCCCTGCGCGGCACCCCGGTCACGCGGGCCGACGTCGTCCTCCCCCACCGGGTACCACTGAGGGGTACCGGCCTCCGGGCGGCGCCCCTCACGAGCCTCACGCCCCTGCCCCTCACGCGCCCCGCGAGCCTCACGCCCCCGGGACCCACCGCGCTCCGGGCGCCCAGGGCGGCGAGCGTCTCCGGCCCCCGTCCCGACGTGCTCACGCGCCTCCTGCGCGGCGTCCTCGGTGTCGTCCACGGTGGCGCCCGCCCCGCGTCGGGTCACGACCTGGCCCCAGGGGTGGGTGATCAGCGCCACAACCCCCAGGCCCGCCAGCGTCAGCAGGCCCACAATGAGCGCCGTGAAGCCCTCCCGCGGCCCCACCTCGGCCATCCGTCCAGGGCCCGCCTGCCCGGAGGCGGCCAGGCAGACCAGGGCGGTGCCTCCGCCCAGCACCACCGAGGCCGTCGCGGCCGCGGCCCCGGCCTGGCGCAGCCGCATCTGACGCAGGCTGGAGCGGTCACGCCAGGCCACCACCACGGCCGCGACCAGCACGACGAAGGGCAGGGCCGTCCCCCACGAGCCCACGGCCGTGGTGGGCAGGGCACCCAGGACCGGCAGGGAGGGCACCGCCCCGGCCACCACACGGGTGGGTGAGAAGACCGACCCGGAGCCCACCGCGAACCCCGGCCCCACCACCCAGGACAGCGCCCACACCAGCCCCGTCGGGACCCACCCCAGCTGGAGGAGGGTGATACCGAGGGTGTCGGCGAACCTGCCGTCGGTCAGGGCGTCGTGGAGGCGGGAGACCCGCCCCCCCGCCAGGACCAGGGCGACACCGGCGGCGACCACCGCCAGGGCGGTCAGGACCAGGGCGAGCTGGCGGACCTGGCGCAGGGCCAGGTGGAGCCAGGCCGGGCGGTCCTGCCACCACGGGCCCAGGGCCGGCCAGCCGGACCCGGAGCGTTGCAGCTCTACGGCCACCACCAGGGAGGTTAGCGCCCAGGTAGCCGGGACGACGGTCCAGGTGCGCGACGCGGCCGGACTGGCGACGAGCACCAGGACCAGGGCCGTGGTGGTGGCGGCGCCCACGACCCAGCCCCCGGAGGCCGGGGAGCTGGGGTGGGCCCGGCGCACCGAGGCGCGGGTCAGCAGGAGCAGGAGCAGGGTCAGGCCCGTCAGCGGCAGGCTCAGGGCGCCCTCCCGGCTGGTGGAGGTACCCCAGGACCCGCCCAGGGCCAGGCTCCACAGGCCCGTGGCGGCGCGCACCACCGAGCCGGTGCTCAGGGCGGCGGCGGCGTCACGGGAGGAGGAGGCCAGGTAGAAGGCCACCGCGGGCAGGACCACGAGGAGCCAGCCCAGGACGACGGCCTCCATCCCGCAGCGGGCGGCCAGGAACCAGTCCGCGGGACGCCAGGTACCGCGCCGCCAGGCCTCGCCCAGGGAGCTCAGGGCGCTCACACCGCGTCCTGGTGGCGCCCGGCCGGGGCGGCGGTCCCCGGGTGGAGGGAGCGGTAGATCTCCCGGACGATGGCGGCCGTCTGGCTGGGGGTGCGGCCCACGCGCACGCCGACCGCCTCCAGGGCCTCCTTCTTGGCCTCGGCGGTGCCTGAGGAGCCGGAGACAATGGCCCCGGCGTGACCCATGGTCCTGCCCTCGGGCGCCGTGAAGCCCGCGACGTAGGCGACCACGGGGGTGGTCATGTGCTCGCTGATGTAGGTGGCTGCCCGCTCCTCGGCGTCTCCCCCGATCTCCCCGATCATGACCACCAGCTCGGTGTCGGGGTCGGCCTCGAAGGCGGCCAGGGCGTCAATGTGGGTGGTGCCCACCACCGGGTCCCCGCCTATGCCGATGCAGGTGGTGAAGCCCAGGTCGCGCAGCTCGTACATGAGCTGGTAGGTCAGGGTCCCGGACTTGGAGACCAGGCCGATGGGCCCGGGACCGGTGATGTCCGGGGGGGTGATGCCCACGTTGGAGCGCCCCGGGGAGATGATGCCGGGGCAGTTGGGGCCGATGACCCGCACACCGTGCGCCGCGGCGTAGGCGACGGCGGCGACGGCGTCCGCCACGGGGATGCCCTCGGTAATGACCACCACCAGGCGCACCCCGGCGTCGACGGCCTCCACCACGGCGCCCCTGGCGAAGGCGGGGGGCACGAACACGACGCTGACACCCGCACCGGTCTCCTGCACGGCCTGGGCGACGGTGCCGTAGACGGGCACCGTCACGGTCCCGGCGGGCACCCCCGCGGCACCCGGGCCCACCGGCTCCACCGTGAAGTCCACGACGGTGCCGGCCTTGCGGGGGTTGACCCCGGCCACCACCTGGGTGCCCGCGCTGATCATGCGGCGGGTATGCTTGCGGCCCTCTGACCCGGTCATGCCCTGGACGATGACGCGGTCGGTCTGGGTGAGGAAGATGCTCATTGGCTCAGGCCTCCGTGCTGGACGTGCTGGTGATCTGCTCGGCGATGGCGGTGACGCGGTCGGCCGCCGCGTCCATGGTGTCCACGAGCTCGACGCCGTCAACGGCGGCCTCGGTCAGGATCGCCCGCCCCAGGTCGGCGTTGTTGCCGTCCAGGCGGAGCACCACGGGCTTGGGCAGGCCCCCCAGGCGGTCCACGGCGGCGACGAGCCCGTCGGCCACCGTGTCGCAGGAGGTGATGCCGCCGAAGACGTTGACCAGGATGGCGCGTACCTGGGGGTCGGAGGCCACCACCTCCAGGCCGGTGGCCATGACCTCGGCGCTGGAGCCGCCGCCCAGGTCCAGGAAGTTGGCCGGGCGCATCTCCCCGTGGCGCTCACCGGCGTAGGCCACCACGTCGAGGGTGGACATGACCAGGCCCGCCCCGTTGCCCATGACACCGACCTGGCCGGAGAGCTTGACGTAGTTCAGGCCCGCGGCCCGGGCCCTGGCCTCCAGGGGGTCGGTCTCGGCGCGGTCCACCAGGTCGGCGTGGCCGGGGTGGCGGAAGCTGGCGTTGTCGTCCAGGGTGACCTTGCCGTCCAGGGCCAGGACGCGCCCACCGGTGGTCAGCACCAGGGGGTTGACCTCCACCAGGGTGGCGTCCTCACCGGTGAGGACCTCCCACAGGCGCAGGACCACGTCGGTGACGGCTTCGGCCACCTCCCCGGGCTCGAACCCGGCCTCGGCCACGAGACGGGCCGCCAGCGCGGGGGTCATACCGGTCAGCGGGTCGACGCCGACGCGGGCCAGGGCCTGGGGGCGCTCGGCGGCGAGGGCCTCGATGTCCACGCCGCCCTCGCGCGAGCACATGGCCAGGTACCTGCGCCCAGCACGGTCCAGGAGCACCGAGAGGTAGAACTCGGAGGCGATGTCGGCGCCCTCGGCGACCAGGACGGAGCGGACGGTGTGCCCCTTGATGTCCATGCCCAGGACGGCCTCGGCCTCCTGCCGGGCCCCGGCGGCGGTGCGGGCGAGCCGCACGCCCCCGGCCTTGCCCCGCCCCCCGGTCTTGACCTGCGCCTTGACCACCACCAGGGGGGCTCCCTGGGCCAGGAGCGCGGCGGCGGCGGCCTGGGCCTCCTGCGGGCTGGTGGCCAGGCGCCCGTCGAGCACGGGCACCCCGTGCGCGGCGAACAGGTCCCTGGCCTGGTACTCGTACAGGTCCATGGCTCGTCCTACCTCCAGACGTCGGGCTGCGGGCACGTGCGGGTGCCCGGGCACGAGGGTATCGCGTAGTGAGGGCCCTTACGGCCGCGCGTCGGGGACCTGGACCCAGGTCCACCGGTGCGCGGTGACCAGGATCCCGCGCCCCATGGGGACCGGGGCCCCCACCGAGCGCGGCAGCCTGGCGGAGAGGTAGCTGCCGTCGTCGGCGGACCGGGGTGCCAGGAGCAGGCCGGTGCGGTTCTTGCGGACCTGCCCCACCAGGCCACGGTACAGCCCCTGGATCTCGTCGACACCGCAGGAGACCAGCACGCCCCCGGGGGCGTCGCGGCAGGTCTTGAGGTGCTTCTCCAGCACCGGGGCGAGCTTGTGGTCGGGGCCCAGGAACTCGAAGTCGTCCACGACGAGAAGGACCTCGGAGGGGGCGTGCCGGATCAGCCCGAGCAGGTCGGCGGCCACGGCGTCCTCCCCCAGGACGCCCAGGACCCCCGGCCGCCCCTGCAGGCAGCGCAGCGGGGAGCGCCCGGGGGCCACCGCCACCACCTGCGCCCCGGCGTCCAGGGCCGTGAGGGCCCCCACGTACAGGGCCGTCGAGCGCCCTGAGCGACGTGGCCCCGTCACCAGGACGCCGTTGCCGACCTCCTCCATCCGCAGGGGCAGCAGCCCCAGGTCGTCCCCGCCCACGGCCAGGCAGAAGGATCCCCGCCCCGGGGGCGGGCTCAGGGCGAGCGCCTGGGTCAGGGAGATCGCCACGGGGAGCTCGTCAACGTGCCTGGGGCACCGGGAGCGCGGTACCTGCGACCACTGCTGGCCGGCCTGGCGCGCCAGGGCGTGGACGGCAGCCACCTGGGCCGTCCCCGCCGGGGAGGCGTCCAGCAGCCCCACCTGGACCTCCCGGGGCCGGGCGCCCGCGCGGAAGGCCCGGCCCGAGGGCATGGACACGGGCACGTCCCGGGGGCGCATCCCCACCATGTCGTAGTTCTCCGCCGCGGGCAGGCGCAGCGCCAGACGGTCCTCCAGCATCATGCCCATACGCCCCCGGCACACCGTCTGGTCCCCGGCCATCACCACGTGCAGGCCCACGGCACCGCCCTCACGCAGCAGGAGCTCCACGCGCTCCACCAGGGCGCCCCCGTCCACGGACTCGAAGCTGGCCACGTAGGAGTCCCACCGGTCAATGAGCAGCAGGAGGTAGGGCAGGCGCTCCTGCGGGCCGGCGGCCAGGCGCTGCTCGGCCACGGACGCCAGGCCGTCCAGGGCCAGGAGCTGCTGGCGCCGGGTGACCTCACGCCCCAGGAGGTCCAGGAGCCGCCGAAGCCGCTCAGGCTGGTCCCGCGTCACCACGGCGCCCACGTGCGGCAGCCTGGTGCACGGCAGGAGGGCGCCCGTTCCGGCGTCGATCCCGTAGACGTGCACCTCCTCCGGGGACGTGGTACGGGCCACCTCCGCGGCGATCCCCCGCAGCAGGGTCGAGCGCCCCGAGCCGGCGGACCCGGCCACCCCCAGGTGCCCCGCACACGTGTAGTCCCAGGTCATGACCTTCTGGGCCTGCTCACCCGGGCAGTCCTCCAGGCCCAGGACGAGCGGGGGCAGCAGCCCGCGGGCACGTGGGTCCACCGCCCCGGCGGGGCCTGCGCCCTCCGCCCCCCGGGCCCCGTCCCCCGGCTCCTGCCCGCCACCGGGCCCCGCCTGGGCGGCCAGGAGGTCGTGGAGCCCGTCCATGGTCACCACCGCGGGCAGGGGCGGCAGCCAGGGCCGGTGCGGCAGGGCGATCCCCAGCTCCTCGCGAGCCCGCCCCATGGACCCCACGAGGCGGGACAGGTCGGTGGGGACGGTGGCGTCCTCCTCGGCCTGCGGCGGGGCCACCTCCCGGTGGGCGAGGCCGGACAGGCTCAGGGACCGGGACCGCAGGGGCGCCCTCGGCCCGCTGCCCGGGGGCCTGCCTCCCACGCGCGAGGCCTGGAAGGGGTGCAGGCTGGCGTGCCCCAGCCGGGCGTAGGCGCGTCCGGGCAGCGCGGGAGGGATGTGGGCGGAGGCGGAGGACTCGATGACGTCCTGGGAGTCGTTCTCGTCGGTCACGCGCAGGGCGATCCGCAGGTTGGTGTTGGACTTGATCTCCGCGGAGACCACGCCCGCCGGGCGCTGGGTGGCCAGCACCAGGTGGACCCCCAGCGAGCGGCCGCGCCGGGCGATGTCCACCAGGCCGGTGACGAAGTCGGGCAGCTCGGCCACCAGCGCCGCGAACTCGTCGATAATGATCACCAGGCGGGGCATGGGCTCGTCCTGGGGGCCCGTGGCGGCGGTGTAGTCCTCAATGTCCTTGGCGTCCGCCGCCGCCAGCTGGCGTTCGCGGCGGCGCAGCTCGGCCCCGAGCGACTCCAGCGCGCGGCTGGTCAGGTGCCCGTCGAGGTCGGTGACCATGCCCACCGTGTGCGGCAGGCGGGCACAGTCCTTGAAGGCGGCACCGCCCTTGTAGTCAACTAGGACGAAGGTCATGGACGCGGGCGTGTTGCCCACGCACAGGGAGGCGATGAGGGTCTGGAGGAGCTCGGACTTGCCTGAGCCGGTGGTCCCCGCGACCAGGGCGTGGGGGCCGTCGGCACGCACGTCCACGGTAAAGGTCCCCTCCGCGTCCTCCCCGATGACGGCGCGGGTGGTGGGGCGTGCCCGGCGCCAGGAGCGCAGGACGTCCTCGAGCCGGGCCTCGGGTATCCCCAGGACGTCCAGCAGCCGGGAGGAGGACGGGACGGCGCCGTCGTCGGCCAGAGCGGAGACGTCGCGCACGGGCGCCAGGGCGCGTGCCAGCCTCTCGCACCAGTCGTCACCGGGCTCGTCCAGCAGGACGTGCTCCACCGTGTAGGCGTCCGTCTGGCTGACCGACGGCGTGGGGCCGGTGGTGTCCACCACCGCACGGCACTCCTGGGGCAGGGAGGTCCGGTCCGTGTCCACGCAGACCAGGCGGAGGCCCGCGGCCGGGCCCTCACGCAGGAGGCGGACCACCCCCGGGCGTAGCCGCAGGGCGTGGGCGCCGTCGAGGACCACGACCGCCCTCTCTCCCACCTCCTCGCCCTGCGCCCGGGCGTCCAGGACGGTCAGCAGCTCGTTGACGCGCCGGGAGACGGACTCCTCGTCCAGGCCGACGCGGGCCGGGGCCCCGGGCTCGGTCCGCAGGTGCGGCAGCCACCGGCACCAGTCCCACCTGCGGGCCCCGGCGGCCCCCTGGCCGGGGTCTATGAGCAGGACGACGCCCAGCTCCGTCGGGGAGTGGAGGGTGGCGCACTGGGCCGTCAGCCAGGCGGCGACCCGCTCCCGGCGGGTGCCGGTCACGCCCACCACGCCCAGGCGTCCCAGGTGCACGCTGACGGGGACGTCCGGCGCGGTCCACACCAGGGGCTCCTCGTGGCGGGCCCGGGCCGGGTCGTGCATGAGGACCCCGCTGGGCTGGTCGGCGGTCCCGACCCGCAGCTCCAGCCAGTCCGGGTCGCCGGGGCGCCTCTCCCACAGGGCGGCACGGGGGCCGGTGGCCCGTAGGAGGAGCTCGGCGGCGTCGGGGCAGTCCAGGCGGCGCTGGCGCCTCTCCTGGGTCAGCGCCTCCCAGGCCGCGTCCTCGACGGTGGTGCGCTGCTCCCGGTAGCGTCTCATTGCCTCCCGGTACTGCCGCTTGGAGTTGCTGCGCCCCTGGACGACATTAGCGATCATCATCAATGGTGAAAGAATAACGAACAGCAACGAGTAGGCTCTGCCGGTCATGAGGAACATTGCCCCGCCCATGACAATGGGAGAGAGCATGACCGTCAGCGGTATGGGTGCCTTGCGTGGTCTCTCCGGCTGCGTGGGGAGGGTGAACTCCGTGGTGCGCTCCGGGCGGCTCAGGCGGGGCGGGCGGTTGAAGTCCACGCTGGGCTCCTCGGGCGTGGGGGTGGTGACCGCGTCCGCCGCGGGCACGGGACCCACGGTCAGCAGGTTGCTCCCGACGGTGAGGAGCGCGCCCTGCCGCCACACCGCCCCCGGCTCCACCTGACGGCGGTCGAGCTCGATCAGCAGTCGCGGGCCCTCGGGGTCACGCTGCTCCTTGCCCCCCAGGACCGCCTCGGGGTCGCGGCGCAGCAGCCTGCGACGCCGTCGGCCGGCGGTGGCGGGCGCGTCCAGGACCAGGGGCCCCGGCAGGGGCCGGTGGCGGGGGGCCAGGACGGGGGCCTCACGGCTGGCAGCCTCGTCAACGGGGTGCAGGCGGACCGTGCCGCCCGCGGCGACCTCGATGGTGGCCAGGGCCCTGGTCTCCTCCCCCAGCCCCACCGGGCAGACGTCGCAGCCGGGGCCGCCCAGCGTGTAGTGGCCCAGGCCGAGGCGGTGGACGGCGCCAGCGCCAGGGCCCGCGACCACCCGCACCTCGACGACGCCGGTGGGCTCCAAGCTCCCGGGCACCGGTGCCCCCAGGCCCAGCACCATGCCGTCCCGGACCGGGCCGTCCCCGAGGCGGGCGCCCGCCTCCAGCAGGGTCCGCCCGTCCCACAGCCCGGGGGGCGGGTCGGGGTGGGGGGACCCGTCCTGCCCCGGTGGCGTGGGCCCAGTGGCCCCGCCGGTCGCGTCCCTGAGGGAGGACCCGTCCTGCCCCGGTGGCGTGGGCCCAGGGGACCGGGTCCCACTGTGGGGGACCTGGTCGTCCAGGAACCGGGCGAGCTCACCCACGGTCGCCTCCGGCGGGGTGGTCACCAGCAGGTCGTAGCCCACCGTCTCACGGGGGCGCCGGACGGTCACGAGGAGCTGCACGCCCGCTCCTAGGCGCTGTGCCGGTGGTAGGACAGGCCCGGGGCCAGGTCCTCCACCAGCGCGGCGGTAGCGGGGTCGACGGCGGCCAGGTCCTGCGCCCCCGCCGCCTGCAGGAGCTCCTGGACCGCCTCGGCCAGGGGCCCGGTGCCCTCCTGGGCGGCCAGCCGCAGCCGGTCGCGCCACAGGACCTGGTTGAGGTCCACGACCTGGAGCCCCACGGCGACCGCCTGGGCGGCGCCGGCGGGGTCGGTCCCGCCCAGGAGCTCCACCACGCGGTGCGCCGCGTCCACCACCAGGGTCTCCAGCTGCCGGGCGGTGCGTACCCGGGCGAGCCAGCTGTAGCGCCGGGCGAGCACACCGGCGGCCACCGGGCCGCGGACCAGCCGCAGGGCCTCCAGGAGCACGGCCGCCTCACGCCCGGGCCCGGCGGTGCGGGAGGCCTCCAGCAGGGAGCGCAGCACGTCCCAGTCCAGGACGGCCCCCGGCCCCAGGAGCAGGCGGCCGTCGTCGTCCTCACGCAGGTGGGGTAGGCCGTCGGGGTCGTAGCCGAGCCAGGCCCTCAGCCTGCGCACGGTCTGGGTCACCACGTCGCTGGTGACGCCCAGGGGCCAGAGCATGGCCCCCAGGGTCAGGGGGCGGATCCCCCCGGGGTTGAGGGCCACGCACAGGGCCGCCTCGGTCAGCAGGTCGCGGCGCCCGGGCTCGGTGGTCCCGGCTCCCTCGACCTGGACCTGCCCCAGGATGTGGAGGCGTACCGGGGCGGCACGCAGCTCGGCGGTGGTCAGCGGCGGCCGGGGCGGGTCGGGGACGGGTGGGCGCCTGCGGCCTGCGGGCCGGGGCCCCTGGGGTGTGTCGGCCTGGGGCAGCAGGTCCACCAGGTGGCGCAGGTCCTCCTCGGTGGCGCGGCTGGCGGTCAGGGCCACGTCCAGCGGGTCGATGTGCGCGGTCCCCAGCGAGTCCACCTCGACCTGCCAGCGGGCGTGCCGGTGGGCCCCGGCCCGGATGACGGTCACCTGACGTCCGGGTGGCGGGGCCGGCAGGGTCTGGGCGCCGACGACGAGCATGAAGGCCGGGGCCGCGTCGGGGGCCTGCCCGGTCAGGACGCCGTCGCGGAGCACCTGGTCCTCCAGGTCGGCCAGGTCCTCCGGGTCGTGCAGGCGCTCGCCCACGAGACGGCGCAGGGCGGCCGGGAGCCCGGCCCCCGTCACGAGGGAGCGGGTGGACCAGGGGCTGGTGCACAGCCCCAGGGCGAGGGCCGCCACGACCTCGGCCGCCGCGGTCGGGTCGCCGGTGACCGCGATCTCACCGTCGGCGGCGGCGAGGTCCACCAGGACGTCGGCGCCCTGGTCGTCCCGGCCCAGGTGCGCCAGGCCGGGCAGGAGCGGCGGGGCGTCAGCGGGTTCCGGCTCCCTGCCGGCGGGCAGGACCCAGGTCAGGCCGTCGTCATGGACCTCCCAGGGCTGCGGCGCGGTTTCCAGGGGGCGGGCCAGGCGCAGCCGGCAGGCGTCGTCGTCAATGAGCACCGCGTAGGGGGCCGGGCGGGGCTCCAGGGCGCCCAGGCCCCGCAGGATCCGGTCGAGACGCTCGAGGCGCTCGGGGTCGGCGCTGACAAGGAGCCTGCGTTCCAGCTCGGTGGCGTCGTCCTGGGGCCGCCCGCCTACCGCCCGGCGGCGCTGGTAGGCCAGCAGGCTCAGGACGGAGGCGGCGAGCAGGGCGCCGACGGCGGGGACCTGGGCGCCGGGGACGCTCTCGGCCCGGGGGACGGCGTCCTGGCCGGGCTGGTCCTGTTGCTCCTGGTCCGGGGAGGTGTCCTGCTCCTGGGGCGCCGGTGCCGGCGGGGCCGGTTCGGGGTCGGTCACCGGGACCTCCACGACCCGTTCCACCCCCTGGGCGCCCTCGGGCATGACGAGCAGCCAGTAGGGCTGGATGAGCCGGGCCAGCTCCAGGCTGCGTCCGTCGGCCTGCACCCGCCCCACGTTGAGCTCGTAGATCTGCTGGTAGGCGCGCCCGTCCCCCAGGGACCGCAGGGCGATGTCCCAGAGGTTGTCGTGGTAGTAGCCCTCAGGCGGCCGGACCACGTAGACCAGGCGCCCCACCAGCTCGGCACCGACCTGCGGGTCGAGCTCCGTGTCACCGAGCATGTAGCGCACCTGCGTGACCGCGCCCGAGCGCCCCGTCTCCTGGCCGGTACCGGGTTCGTCCCGGGAGGCCTCCGGGGCGTCCGGGCTGCTGGCGTCGGAGACCTGGACGGCGGCCGTCCCGGAACCGGCCCCCGTGCCCGGGTCCACGGGGGCCGCGGCGGCGAGCGGGGCCCCTAGCGCGCCCAGGAGCAGGGCGGAGGCGACCAGGCGGCGCACCAGCTCCTGCATGCCGCCGGCAAGGGGGACGTGGGCGGGCACGTCCCGGCCCCGGAGCGCGGAGACGGTCTCCACCACCGTACAGACCGTGAGCTGGAGCCAGGCCAGCCACAGGACCCACTGGAGCAGGCCCAGGACGGCCCCCAGGCCCAGCGGGGCGTCCAGCAGGTCCAGGCCCAGGTGGTGGGGCACGGGCGGCGCGCCGGCGCACACCCCCAGCCCGACGGGCACGCCCAGGACGAGGAGGGCCAGGACCAGGGCCGAGGCCACCGAGCGCCAGGCGGGCGCCCGCTCGGGCTCGCGTGGGGCGCGGAAGCGTTCCGGTCCGCGGGTCGTCAGGCCTTGGGCACGGTTCATGAGTCACCCTCCTGCCGGGTTCCGACGGCCAGGCGGGCCTGGCCGGTGACCTCGACGTGGATGCTGTCCACGCCGACCAGGTGCAGGGTCGTGGTGGGCAGGTCGCGTTCCATGGTCACGCTCACGGTCCTGCCGGTGACCTGGACCCGCCAGCTGCGGTCCTGACCGGTCGCGCCGAGGTAGGCGCCCACCGCCCTGGTGGCGGACGCCGGGTCGATGACGACCACGCCCTCGGAGCGCAGCCTGTGCTCCGAGACGGCCTGCGCCCCGGCCCTGGCGGCCTGCTCGGCGGTGTCGGCGAGGGTGGCGCGCTCGTTGAGCACGCGCCCGCCCTCCATGCACAGCCCGGCCAGGGCCATCATGACCCCGGCGACGATAATGGTGAAGACCGAGACCGAGCCCCGCTCGCTGAGGCGGGCCGGGCGGGGGCGGCCCGTGGTGGGGACGGGGGTGGTACGCCTCATCGTGATCCTCTCCTGGTGTCCACGACCGAGACGGTGGTCGAGGTGACGGTGGTGGTCCCGGGCAGGAAGACCAGGCCGAGGTCGGCCAGGTGGACCCGGCAGGTGACGGTGACCCGTACGGTCCCTCCGCGGCCGAACCCGCTGACGTCGGTGGCCGCCGAGCAGTCGGCCCGCTCGGTGTCGGCCTGCTCCAGGCTGGTCCGGGCGGCCTGCGCGGCGCCGGGGGCCGAGCGCGCCATGGAGGCCGCGCGGGCCGCGTCCCGGGAGGCGGCGTCGACCGTCGCCTGGGTGGACACGAGCCGCGCCCCGGCCACGGCGACCAGCACCACCAGCAGGAGGACGGGCACCAGGACGACCATCTCCACGCTCATGGTGCCCTCCTCCTCGCGGGCGAGGCGCAGCAGGTGGGCGCCTCCGGCCCGGGCCGCGCGTCTCACCGGTCCTCCCGGAAGGTCTCCAGCTGGGAGGTGACGGTGGCGCGGACCCGGGGGGCGAGCCCGGCCACGATGTCCATGGCCTTGCCGGTGACCTCGACGGTGACCTGGTCCCCGCCCAGGGAGACGCTCACGACGACGTCGGTCAGCGCGCTGCCGCCGGTGCTGCGTGCGTAGCGGGTGCCGCCCTGCTGCGCCTGGCTGACGTTCGTGCCGTCGCGGATCTCCCGGGCGACCTCGCGGGCGGTGGAGATGGCGACCTCGTTGCCGTACCAGCTCAGGGAGACCTGGACGGTCACGAGGATAATGAGGAGCAGCAGGGGGAAGAAGACGAGGAGCTCGACGCTGGAGGCCCCCTCCTCGCGTCGGCAGCGCTCAAGCAGCCGTCCTGGACCGGTCACGGGTACCTGCCTGTCTGTCCGTCAGGAGCCGTTCTCAAGGCTGGGGACCTTGAGGTTGGAGGAGGCGTCCTGGACCAGGGAGTAGATGACGCGCCCCACGAGGGCGGCGATGACAATGAGGAACCCGGTGATGAGCACCCACTCGACCGTCGAGCCGCCTCGTTCCTCGGACAGGCGGGAGGTGATGCGGGAGCGCAGGTTTCCCGCAAGGGTCTGGAGTGTGCACAGGAGGTGGAGCATGGTTTCCTTCTTTGGTAGCGTGTCGGAGAATATGAGTAGTTCCTAGTGGTTGGAGACAATGCCCGTCAGTGCCGGGTAGATAAGGAAGACAATAAAGCCCATGGCGATCAGGAGCTGGGCCACCAGCATGGACTCGGAGTTCTCCCCCGCCCTGCTCTCGGCGTCGGCCAGGTCCTTGCGCCGCATGCTGGAGGCGCGGGCCCCCAGGGACTCGCGGATCTTGGCCCCGTCCTCGGCCACCAGGGACAGGGCCGCGGCCAGGTCCCGCAGCTCGTCGATCCTCAGCTGGGTGCCCAGGTGGCCCAGCGCCGCCCAGGGGGTCTGCCCGCGCAGGCGGGCGGTGGCGAGGGCGTCGCGGATGCGCAGCATGGCGGGGTCGTCGCACAGGCTGGAGGCGGCGTCGAGGGCCTCGGGCACGCCCCGGCCCGCGGACAGGGACATGGAGACCAGGTCCAGGTAGGAGCCGACGACGTGCCGGAAGTCCCGGCGGGCCTCCTCGGCCTGGCGGCGCAGGCGCAGGGTGGGGGTGAGGGCGGCCAGGAGGGCCAGGACGACGCCTCCCAGCAGCGGCACCGACCAGTCCAGGACCGCCCCGGTGAGCCTCATAACGGCTATGACCAGGAGAGGGGCCAGGAAGCCGCCGACCCCGGCCAGCACGGAGACGGCGAGGTGGTGCTCCAGGGAGCGCCTGAGCACGGACAGGTCCGAGGTCAGGGAGCCCAGGTCCAGGCGGGTGCGCCGCAGGAGCACCGCGGTGCGCAGGCCCAGGATCTCGGCCCACGCCGGCAGGTTCGCGCCCCCGGGGTTGAGGCGGGCCACGTCACGGCGCAGCTCACGCTCCTCGCGCTGGGTGTCCAGCTCGGCCAGGGCGGCGGCGGGCTGCACCGCGGGAGGTGCCAGGAGGAGCACGAGCATGAGGGCGCCGGAGCCGCTGAGCGCGCCCCCCAGGAGGATCCAGGTGATCATGAGGACCTGCCCTCTGGTGCGGTGACGGTCAGGAACCGGCGTGGCAGGCGGATACCGGCCAGTCGGCGCATCCACATCATCCCGGCGGCGAACAGGCCCACGACCACCAGCAGGACGACCTGCCCCTGGGCGCTGTCGTAGGGGGAGACGAAGCCGGGGTTGAACAGGGCCATCCCCATGATCATCAGGATCGAGAAGACGATGACGATCTGTGCCGAGCGCCGGGTGCCGGCGCGGGAGGCCGAGACCCGCTGGCGCATGTCCAGCTCGGTGCGGGCGGTGGCCGCCAGGTTGCCCAGCAGGGAGCGCAGCCCGGGGCCGCGCAGCCTGGCGTTCATAATGAGCGCGGAGACAATGAGGTCGGCGGTGGGGTCGTCGAGGTCGTCGGCGAACTGCCGCAGCGCCGTGGGCAGCGGCACCCGCACCCGCATGCGGTCCGCCAGGAGGGCCAGGTGGTCGCGGATGACCGGTGAGGCGGCGTGGACGGTGGCCGGGACGGCCTGCTCCAGGCCCACGGCCCCGGCGATGGTGTCACGCAGGGACTCGGCCCAGGTGGCCAGGGCGGCGATCCTCTCGGCCGCCTCACGCTCCTGGGCCGCGCCCCCGAAGAACAGGGGCCAGACCACCACCAGGCACCCGCCCGCGGCGGCCAGGACGACCCACCTGGTCAGCACCAGCAGGGCGGCGGCGGTGACGGCTGCCGCCAGGATCCGGCGGGGCAGGGTCCTCAGGCGGGAGCCGAGCCCCGTGGTGCCCGGGACGTCCAGGCCCACCCCCAGGGCCGCCGCCACCAGGAGGAAGATCCCCGCCCCGACCATGGCCCCGGCCAGGAGGGCCAGGGTCGTCGTCGCGCTGCTCACAGCCGCCTCCTGACGGAGGCGTAGGAGGCGGCGGGGTCGTAGCCGGTCTCCATGAGCTCGGCGGCGCAGGCCAGGGGCGCGGCGGGCTGGGCGGTGCCGCTGCCGTCGTCGGCGAACACCTCGCTGGACAGGACCCGTCCGTCCACGCCGTTGACCTCCCGCACGGAGGCGACGTAGCGCCGCATGCCGCCTCCCTGGCTGAACCGGTTCTCCCGGGTGAGGAAGATGACGAAGTCCACGGCCCCGGCAATGAGGAGGTGGGTGGCCTCCTGGGGCAGGTGCTCGGCGGACTGGATGGCGTAGGTGGCGATCCGGTTGAACACCTCGGCCGAGGAGTTGGCGTGGATGGTGGACAGGGAGCCGTCGTTGCCCTGGCTCATGGCGTTGAGCATGGTGACGATCTCGTCGCCCAGGACCTCCCCGACGATGACGCGGGAGGGGTTCATGCGCAGCGAGCGGCGTACCAGGTCGGCCATGGAGATGGCGCCCACGCCCTCGGAGTTGGGCAGGCGCTCCTCGAAGGCGACGACGTTGGGGTGCAGGTCGGTGAACTCGCCGAGCCCCAGCTCCAGGGCGCGCTCGACCGTGATGAGGCGCTCACCGGGCGGGATCTCGTTGGCCAGGGCCCGCAGGAAGGTGGTCTTGCCGGCGTTGGTGGCCCCGGCGATCATTATGTTCTTGCGGGCCCGTACCGCCGCTGAGCAGAAGGCCGCCAGGCGCGGGCTGAGGGTCCCCAGGACCACGAGCTCGTCCAGCCCCACCCGGTCCAGGCGGGCCCGGCGCACCGAGACGGCGGGGCGGGAGCACACGTCCATGACGGCGGACAGGCGCGAGCCGTCGGGCAGGCGCAGGTCGAGCTGGGGGTTGGCGGAGTCAAAGGGGCGGGAGGCGAGCCCGGAGTAGGAGCCGAGGACCTGGACGAGCTCGACGAGCTCCTCGTCGGAGTCGGCCACGGGGGCGCCGCGCTCCTCGCGCCCGTCGGCGTACTGGATGAAGACGTTGTCGTAGCCGTTGATGTCGATGTTCTCGACGTCGGGGTCCTCCAGGAGGGGCTGGAGGCGCCCCACCCCGAACAGGGCGGCGTGGATGCCCTGGGAGATGTCCTCCTCGTCCTGGGCGGTCAGGGGCGGGCGCCCGGCGGCGATCTCCCCGCGCGCGTGCTGCTCCATGACCCGGCCGATGAGGGCCCGGGCGAGCTGGCGCTCGTCCTCGGTGGTCATGGGCGGCAGGCCGGAGGCGGCGTCGTCCCGTCGCTGCTGGGCCAGGAGGTCGGCGACCTCCTCGCGCATGGCGCGCACCAGGGCCTGGTCGGTGCTCACGGGCGCACCTCCTCAGACGGCTGGGGGACGTCCACCTGGGACAGGGAGTCGGCCAGGGCGTGGGCGGAGCGGACCAGGAGGGTGCGCCCCAGGGGGCGGGGCCGGCGTCCCGCCAGGGTGTCGGCGGCACCGGGGTCGGTGGCCAGCACCCCGGCCACGGGGACGTCGATCCCCTTGGAGCGCAGGAGCTGACTGAGGTCGTCGGCCTCGTGGCGGGACCTCCAGGGGGCCACCAGGAGCACGGCCAGGCGCACGGGAGAGGCCCGGTGGGCGGTCTCGGCCCGGAGCCACTCCAGGCGGTCCCGCAGGTGGCCGTAGTACTCCACCCCGGGGCGGGTGACGATGAGGGTGAGGTCGGAGGCGAGCACGACGCTGAGGCTGGGGCTGCCCGGAGCCACGCGGCCCACGTCGGCGATGACGTCGGGGTACCTGCGTAGGCCGGCCGCCAGGGTGGCCCACCCCGCGCCAATGGCCGAGGCCTGCTCGGGGCGTGCCAGCCCCACCAGCACCTGGAGCCCGCCGTCGATGACGCTGAGGTGGTCGTGCAGGTCCGCCGTGGGGTCACGGCGCTGGGCGGCGGCCAGGGAGACCAGGCCCCGCTCAGGGTCCAGCGGGCGCCCGTCCTGCCCGCTGGCCCGGTAGAGCAGGTCGGAGCCGGCGGGGTCGAGCTCGGCCAGGATGACGGAGCGGGGCCAGACCCCGGCGAGCACGTGCGCGCTGGTGGTGACTCCGGGGGCGCCCTTGGCCGAGGCCAGTGAGACCAGCATCAGTGGTCACCGATGGGCTGGTTGCGGGCGGTCAGTATGACGGCGACGTTCCCGCTGGCCCCCAGGGTGGCGAGGTTCGCGGCACGGGCCTGGGGGACGATGAGCGAGACGACCGCCCCGGAGGACCAGTCCTTGGCGCCGTCAGAGCGTGGCACGGCGTCAAGGACCTGGACGTCCTGGGCCAGGACGGCCCCGGTGCTGGTGTCAACGAGGTCGACCACGTCCCCGGGACCGAGGCCGCTGGCGGGGAAGCGCCCGGCCTCGAGGGTGGCGCCGACCACCTGGGCGCCCTGGCCGGGGACGGGGCCGGTGGTGAGCTGGGAGGTGTCCAGGAGCTGGCCCTTGGTGACCTCGACCCGCACGGTGCGGCCGATCACCTGGTCGATCTGGCTGGCGGGCACCAGGGTGCGGATCTCGGCGGAGACGGGGGTGGCAGCCAGGTCGTCGGCGGTGATGACGTGCCCGGGCCTCAGGGTGCTGGCCGCGGCGAGGACCTGGACGCGGTTGTCCATGCGGGTGGCCAGGAAGCCAGCCAGCAGCGCCCCGCCCACGATGAGGAGGACGGCCAGGGCGGCCAGGAGCGGACGGCGCTCGCGCGGGGCCGAGGGAAGCCGCGACCCGCCGGTGCGGGACGGGGTCGGTTCTGCGGGTGGACGGCGTCGGAGGCGTGCTGCTGGGGTGGGGGTCATGGTTGCCAGCCTCGGGTCGGGGGTAGGGTGTGAGGGTATTGGCTCTCAGTAGGATAATGCCCTCGGGCCCGGTGTCAACAGCAGAGAGGACCAAGCTAGGATGCCGATGGCTATGCTCTGTACGGTCCTCGCAAGCTGAAACGTGACATTGATAACAGTTTCAGCTCTGGCAAGTGTTCTGCGTCTCAGATACACTAAGGGGTATGAGTTGCACGTACCTAAGGTGGATCCTGCCTCTCGGCAGATCCCAAGGCCTCGCCCCGTTCCTCGGTGCCAGCTGGGGTACGCGCTGACTGCTTCGTTGACCGTCCTTAGAGTCCTCTGACGATTGGAGAGTGGTGGGCCATGTCCCTGCAGGCCGACCTGGACACACTTGCGACCCTGTACGATACGCTGAGTAACAACGTAACCTTGGCGGACACGATCCAGAAGGACACGGACCGTGACCTGGCGGCGGCGGTGTGGGAGAGCCCTAACGCCAAGGACTTCCGGGCGGCTTGGGACGAGTTCCGTCCCAAGCTGGTGGCCTTCGAGGAGCTCCTGGCGGCGGCGGCCACGGACGTGGCCAACAACCACAACGACATCGCCACCGCTAACGGAGTCACCGACGCCCGCCAGCTGGCGGCGGTCTCCCCCCTGGCCTGAGAGGCCCGAGCCTGTCTCCCGGGGGCGCCGTGACGTGGCGCCCCCGGGAGACAGGCGGCAGAACCTTTAAGAGAGAATCGAGGTGGTCTCGTGAGCTACGAGGAGCAGCCCTCCGAGAGCAGTTCGGTTACCGACAAGCAGCTCCCCAATAGGTACCGCGACGCACTGGGAGTAGTGGCCAGGCGAGCCCAGGACGAGCTGACCCGCCTGGGGTACGGCCAGATCCCCGGGCCAGCGGAAAAGCTGTCCTCACCGGTCAACGACCGCAGCAAGTGGGACTCACCCCTGTGTGACAGCTACGCTCAGAGCATCTCGTCCCACATCACGACCATCCTGTCCCAGATCGAGACAGTCCGCAGCCAGATCCAGGCCGCCTACGATGCTGAGCCCTCTACCTTCCCCGAGGAGACTGACGACAACAGGGCGAGGATCCACTGGCTGTCAGGTAGGGCGTTCTGTATCGAGTAAAAGACCAGGACCGCGGGCTGAGGAAATGGTTATAGTTAAGGAGTTATGTCATGACGTTCGTTAAGGTTGACCCGGCGGGGCTGCAGTCAGCCCTGAACACGATAACCTCCTTCGCAGGCAAGTGCGAGCAGGCAGCGTCGTCTGTGCGTACCTCGAACGCAACCCAGGGTTACCCTGCCGACCTGTCGTCCCTGACCACGGCAGAGACCAGTGTGGGTGAGCTGCGGACCACGGTCAGCGAGATTAAGACACGCTTGGACGCTGCGGTGACTGCTGGGTCCAGCGGAATCACCTTCTCCGGTGCCCCAGCCGGGTCTTTCTATATCGTACCCGATGGGCAGGACGATACCACTGAGAATGTCAGGGCCGCAACGACCTCGATCACCGACGCGATAGCCGACGCGGCTACGATCCAGGCTGCTCTGGACGAAGGAGACTATGAGACTATTTCCGAAGCTGTGAAAGACAAGGTTAGTGTGCACCAGGATGACGACATCTATGCCACTATCCTGGCCGACACTCTGGGGGCACGAGGTGTGGCGCTGGTGGCAGCCCAGATCATGTATCCCTACAATGTCGAGTATCCTAATATGTCATCCCATTCGGACTATGATGCAGCGATTGCTGGCCCTGTATTGCGTACGTGGACTTCCATGTTTGCTACAGCAGTAGATTCGAACTTGTGGAGCGATGAGCATCGCAACCAGTTTGCTCGGAGTACGGCCTCCTTGGTCACTGACGTCAGCGACGACCCGAGCGGGCCCAATAGCTTTATGCTGCCAGTGGGGGTAGACCTGCTGCTTACCGGAGGTGATTGGCTTCTTGAAAACAATCCTGCACAAGTTAATCTCCCCGAGATGAAGTCTCCACCGGTTCTAAATACTAGGTTTTTGGCCACCTTGGGAAACTCTATTAAGGATGCTGAAACAAAGGATCCCAAAGGCGTCGGATGGCGTGTTTATAGCGAGCACAACCCAATTATCAATGACGACAAGTGGGATCCTGCACCTGCGCTCCTGACTGCCTTTGGACGCCAGCCTGATGACACTGCCATTTTGGACTTCCTGGCCCCTAGCAAGCCATCAGCACCCGGCAATCCCCTTGAAATGGACGAGTCAACATGGAAGTGGCTGTCCGGGCGTGGAGTGAGTTCCGCTAACTTGGAACCCCTGACCTCGGTACTCGCCAAGGCGTCAGGTTTGCGCAAGCCTTCCGACGACACGACCGACGAGAGAGCAGCCTGGCTTACCGAACACGCAGTTATGCTGCTGGGCAAGGATATTAACACCTCAGACTGGAATGCCACTTCCAGGCAGAATATGACAGTTATACTTGCCAATTCCATAGGCGACATCGATAGCGCGGCTAATGAAGGAAATCACGGAAAGGGTCGTAGTGCTTTCGACAAGTCTCTACCAGCAAGTTGGAACGCCCGTCACGACGAAGAGCTAACCAATCTCCTTCAATTCGTGTTGACTGACGACACATATCTAAGAACTATATCTGAGGCAGCTGGACGGTTTTCTGCGGAACGCCTAACTTACGCTACCACCTACAACAGGACCAGCAACACTTTCGAGTCGAATTACGGCATGACCTTAACCAATGCAGCGCTGAACGCTCGACTCTACGGTTACATCTACGGCGCCTGTGCCGAAGGGCGCAAAATACGAGCGTCCGACAAGGATGATGCTGCTACGATTCTGCTAGAGGCGGCGGACAAAGGCTTGTCTTTCATTAAAATAGGAGGTCCTCCCTGGGTCGGCGTAGGCGCATCAATTCTTAAAGGCTACCTAAAAGATATTGCAGAAGACGCAATGACAGGAAACGAAGAGAAAGAAGGACTCACTCAAGCCGACCTTCAGGCGACGATCAAGGAAAAGTTATTTGATGAAGCAATTCTAGCTATGGACGAGGCTCGACTCATTCCCGAGGAGGCCTACCTTGAGTCGTGTGACCAAACTGAGGATGAGGGAGAGGGGCAGTTAAGATCACCTTATAGTGTCGATTGGATGTACCAAGACACTGAAGGGCACTGGCATCTAGACAGAAGCAAAATAGGAAGTGACCGCGAAGGATTCAATCAATGGCTTACAACTAGCCCGACTCTTCAGAGTGTCATAAGCAGCAACGACACAGTTATCAGCAATCAGTTCGGCTGTGGACTGAATAAAGGGTCTGGCGAAGAATCTGACAAATTTTGCAGATCTTCTACATCTGGAAACGGGAAATCATGAGAGTCCTCAAACAGAAAGTTGGAGTAGAGATAATTTAACGACGCTACTCACTTCGCGTAGCAAACACGAGTACGTCGCGCTTCAGTTGTCGCAATTTCAACAGTTCAACACTAATCACAAAACTTTCAATCTGCGGAACATGCATCCAGACTAACTATTGGGGAGTTGATTCGTGTGAGACCTGCTGGTCGTGTTGGGTGGGGTGTGGTGTTTCGTGGTCTGGGTGTGGTGGTGTGTGTGGTCCTGTTCGTGGCGGCGGTGCTGGCGGGTTCGGGGGAGGGGGGTGGTCTGGGTCCGTTGCCGGACCGGTCCGGTACGCCCCTGGCTACCGGGGCCGTTGGTGCGGGTGGCCTGGGTGGGGACCCGGTGACGGCCCCTGGTGCGGACGGTAGGGGCGGTGCTACCGGTTCCCCGGCTCCGGGTGGCCTGGGTGGTGGGGTCTGTGACCGGCCTGGTGGCCTGGGTGGTGGTCCTGCTGCTGGTACGGATGCTGACGCTGCCGACGCCGCCCGTGGGGACGCCGTCGTGCTGACCAGGGCCCTGGACGAGGGCGACGACACGGCCCTGACGCAGGCGGTTGGTGAGCGCGTAGCCCCGCACGCCGGTGGGGGTGCTTATGCGACTGCCCTGGTTGACGCCCTGGGAGCACGGGCCCTGGTGCGGGTGGCGGCGCACCTGCCCGCGGGAGGCGGTGGTGTCACGGGTCGGGCGGGCTCTGGTGGGAGCGGTACCGGTAGTACGGATCCGGGCGTGCCGTTAGCGTGCACGTGGACGTCCCTGCTGGCCACGGCCACCAGCTCGCCCTTGTGGGACGAGGGGCACCGTGAGGCCCTGGCCCGGGACCTGGTCTCCCTGGTCACGGTGACCGGCGACCTGACCGAGCCCGACACGCTCCTGCTGCCGCTGGGCTTCAGGCGCCTGCTCACCGCCGACCAGGACCCCCTGACCGCAGCTGCTGCTGGCACCCAGGCCCCTGGTGCCGGGGGCGGGCAGTCGGGTCCTGGCCAGGTCCCAGGGACCACCAGCCCCGACCAGGTTCCTGGTGCCGGGAGCACAGCGAGCCCGGGTGCTGATGATGGTCGGGGCCTGGGTGCTGGTAGAGGGCGGTCGGGTTCCCGGGATCCTCTGGTCCTGGAGCCTAAGTTCCTGGCGTCCCTGGTTCGTGGTGTCATGGCCGGTGAGACCGGTGCGACGACTGGGGGTTTGCGGGTGGGGTGGGTTGAGTATGCGCGTCTGACCACCACGGCAGGTGGTGGGTACTCGAACTTCCCCGAGGATGCGCCCCGGGAGGTCAGGGCCCGTTACCTCCTCTACGACCCCCTGGCCGCGGTCCTGACCGCCGCAGCCCGCACCCCTGCCACGGTCCTGGACGTCCTGGCGCCGCCCGTGTCGGGACCGGATCCCAGGACCCTGGGGCCCAGCAGGAGGGACACGGTCAGGCGGGTCCTGGCCACCAGGGTGGACGGATCCCTGTGGGCGTGGGTGGCCGCCCGCGCCCAGAAAGCGGGCCCCGCCTGCCTGGAGGCCCTGGCCGCGGCTGTGGCGTCGGCATCCACCCTGCGCTACCGGCCCACCGCGCCCCGGACCAACCTCTACGAGGAGCAGGCCGCCTGGCTCACCGAGCAGGCAGTAGTCACCCTGGCAGGGGTGGACGCCACCGCCTGGACGCCCCCGGCCCGGCGCGCCGCCGCCGTCGTGCTGGCCAACTCCGTGGGCGACCTGTGGGACGTGGCCACCGGCGGTGTCTACGCCAGGGGCTACCAGCCCTTCTACCGGTCCCTGCCCGTGGCCTGGAGCGGGCGCCACGACGTCGAGGTGACCGTCCTGCTGCGCGAGGTCCTGACCGACGACACCGCCCTGGCCGTCCTGTCACGGGCCGTGGGGGTCCTGTCCGCCCGTCACCTGCTGTCCGCCGCGCTCACCGCCCGGGCGCCGGGCTCCTGGGCCCAGGCCGAGGACACCCCCTGGAAGGCGGCGCACGCCTGGCTCCTGGTCGTCGCCGGGAGGGGGGCGACCCTGGAGGGGTACCTGTACGCGGCGTGTGCCACGGGCAGGGGCGTGGGCGAGGACGAGGAGAGCCCCGCGGCCGGGGTGGCACTTGCCGCCCTGGTCCAGGGCCTGGACCTCCACGGCCTGGACCCGCACGCCCCCTGGCGGCCCCCGGCCGCCCCCGCCCGGGCCGCCCGGGCCGTGACCGGTGGCCCCTCCCTGACCAGCCAGGACCTGGGGGACAGCGTCGCCTACGACCTGTACCACACGCTCCTGCTCGTCATGGACCGCACGCGGCTCCTGCCTGACGAGGCCTACCTCGAGCCACCCGACCCCTTCGAGGACGAGACGGACGACCAGCCGCCGCGGCCCTGGAACGCGGACTGGATGTACCAGGACGACCAGGACCACTGGCACCTGGACCCCGACAGGGCCGACAACGACCCCGACGGGTTCCGCACCTGGACCACGACGCACCCGGTCATGGCCGCCACGACATCCGGCAGGTACTCCATCGGCACACGCTACGACCAGGGCGTCAGCACCCAGGGGCGCCCCCCGGCACGCCACGGCCCCGGGATCCCTCCCGGACAGGCCGCCCTGGCGCTGCTGCTCACCGCCGCCACCGCCCGCCTGGTCTACGGCTACTCCCACACCTACCAGCGCCGCGCCCAACGACACTGGCAGCACCGACGCGCAAGACAACGCAGACGCCAGGAACGACACCGACACCAGCACTAAGGAGCAGCACCAGGTAGGCGCGTGAACTGAAAACTACGTAGACGATTACTTTATCTCTCTTGAGCAAAGGAGCTGGTTCGTATGATTCCTGTTGGTCGTGTCGTCCGGGGTGGGTGGGGTGTGCTGCTGGTGGGGTGCCTGGTCCTAGCAGCCTGTTCGGGGTCCCCGGAGTCGTCTACCACGGTGCCTCCCCTGGACCCGTCCACCACCCAGGCTGTTACGCAGGAGCCCACGTCCAGCGCGTCGGCGTCGCCTACTGACCTGAGCCCGCAGGGCCTGTCCACTGACAGGTACGTGGTGGTCTCCGTCCCACCCGGCCTGGACGCCGCCCAGAGGAGCGCCCTGGAGGGGTACGTGGCCTACGACCAGGTCACCTGGGACATCTGGTTCACTGGCACCGGCGTGGAGAAGGCCGACGCCGTCGCCACCGAGCCCTCGCTGAGCAGGATCAGGAAGAGCTACGCGGCCCTCCAACCAGGGTCAGCGGTCTCCGGGACGGTACGGGTAGCGGTCACCAACGTTTTCATCTCCTCACAGCCCCCCAACCTCACCGCCGAGATCACTACTTGTGCCGACCAGAACGGACTGACAGAGCACGACGCGGACGGCAACGACATCACCAACCCGGACACCCTCCAGGGAATGCGAGAGATGGTGACCAAGATGGTCTACACAGACGGCACATGGAAGGCCGCAGGACAACGAACCAAGAGCAAGAACGAGTGCACAATATGAGAATCTCACACCGGTCACGTATCCTAGTCGCATTTTTGGCCGCAGGAGCCCTGATTACCAGTTTCTTGCACTCGTCACCTGCAAATGCACAAGACGAGCACGATGGTTCCTCAGAGAACTCGTCCGCGTCTGCTTCGGTTTCGTCTGGTGGGGACGGGTCGGCGACGTTCTCGGTGGAGGTGCTGGTGGAGGGAGTGGCGGGGGGCGGGGGCTCGTCCTCGGGGCCGGTGACGGTACAGGCGGGGGTGCCGGGGTGGGTGCACCCGGTGTGCTGGTACGAGCCCTCGCTCAGCGGGGCGGACATGGCCGCCTACCTGGACTCCCCCCGGGCCAGGAAGGACGCCGCCATGCTGGACAGGTCCTCCCTGGCCACCGACCTCCCCGGGTACAAGGACCACGCCCAGGACACCGAGGGCCGCTGGTACTCCCCCATGTGCAGCTCCCAGTACGCCCCGGACGGCACGGACTACCTCTCCCTGGCCAGGGACTACTTCAGCTCCCACCCGTCCGTGTTCGTGCCCGCCGGCCAGGAGCCCCCCGCCCCCGAGATCGACCCCTCGGTCCTGGCGGCCGCGGCCTGGCAGTCAGTGACCGTCCCCCCACCGGCCACCGACCACAACCCCCGCCTGACCGGCAGCGGGGCCACCGTGGTAGGCGTGGACACCTGGGTGTGGGCCACCACCGCCACACCACGCACCCTGACCGTCACCGCCACCGCCGCCACCACCACCGTGACCCTGACCGCCACCTCCACCGGGCTGAGCCTCCAGGCCCCCGACTCCGTGGTCTCGTGCACCGGGTTCGGCACCCCCTGGACCCCCGACGCCACCACCACCGACTGCTCCCTGACCTTCACCCGCTCCAGCGCCCACCTGGGAGGCACCACCCCCCTGACCGTCTCCACCACCTACCAGGCCACCTGGACCACCACCACCGGACGCACCGGCACCCTGCCCCCGCACACCACCACCACGACCACCCCCCTGACCGTGGCCGAGGCACAGGCCCTGGGCACCGCACCCACACCATGACCACCACACCCACCAACCACCCCCAGCAGAGCACCAGGAACCCCACCCGGCAGGTCCTCGTGCGCTGTGCCCTGGGCACGGCGGTAGGGTGCCTGTCCCTGGCAGCCTGCCTGACCCCACCCACCGGGACCCCACGAGCAGCAGCCACACCACCCCCGGACACACCCACCACCCAGGTCCTTTCGGCTACAGCACCAGCCCCCACTACCAGCCCCACCGGCACAGACACCACCAGCCCGGGTACTACCACCGGCGGGGGTGCTGCGACTAATGCCCACGCGGACGCTGCCGGTGCCGATGCCGCCCGTGGGGACGCCGTCGTGCTGGCCAGGGCCCTGGACGAGGGCGACGACACGGCCCTGACGCAGGCGGTCAGTGAGCGTGTGGCCCCGCACGCTGGTGGGGACGTATACGCCACTGCCCTGGTCGACGCCCTGGGAGCACGGGCCCTGCTACGAGTCGCAGCACACCTACCCACTGGCACCACCACGTGGACGTCCCTGCTGGCCACGGCTACCAGCTCGCCCTTGTGGGACGAGGGGCACCGTGAGGCCCTGGGACGGGACCTGGCGTCCCTGGTCACCACCACCGGTGACCTGGCCGAGCCCGACACCCTCCTGCTCCCGGTGGGCTTCAGGCGCCTGCTCACCGCCGACCAGGACCCCCTGACCACCGCCATCGTCGGCACCCAAACCCCAGGTGCTGGTGACGGCCAGGCCTCGGACAGTGAGAACAGCCAGGATCCTCTGGTGCTGGACACCAGGTTCCTGGCGTCCCTGGTTCGTGGGGTAATGGCCGGTGAGACCAGTGAGGCCGCCGGGGGCTCCCGGATCGGGTGGGTTGAGTACGCGCGCCTGACCACCACGGCAGGCGACGGGTACTCGAACTTCCCCGAGGACGCGCCCCAGGAGGTCAGGGCCCGCTACTCCTCCTACGACCCCCTGGCCGCGGTCCTGACCGCCACAGCCCGCGCCCCCGCCACGGTCCTGGACGTCCTGGCCCCACCCCTACCGGGGGCTGACGGCAGCGTCCTGACGCCCCGGGCGCCACAGAACCCTGGCCCCACCCCTACCGGGGGCTGACCCCAGCACCCTAGGACCCAGTGGGAAGAACTACAAGGACCGGGAACGGTTCCCCTGGGTGGACGGATCCCTGTGGACATGGGTGGCCGCCCGCACCCAGAGGTCAGGGACCGCCTGCCTGGAGGCCCTCACGTCCGCCGTGGCCTCGGCCTCCACCCTGCGCTACAAGCCCACCGCACCCCGGACCAACCCCTACGAGGCCCAGGCCGCCTGGCTCACCGAACAAGCAGTAGTCACCCTGGCAGGCGTGGACACCACCACCTGGACACCCACAGCCAGACGCACCACCGCCGTCACGCTCGCCAACTCCATAGGCGATATCGATGACATAGCTAACGGTACCGCGTACAAGAACCGTCACGCGAGTTTCGACAAGCCCCTGCCAGTATCCTGGCAGGACCGCCACGGCAAGGAGCTCACTACCCTGCTCCAGAACGTCCTGACCGACGACACCGCCCTGACCATCCTGTTCGGAGCCGCTAACGTATTCATCTTCCAACGCACAGCCGTCAGCATTGAGTCAAGTGAGTTAGACTACCTACAAATGATTTACCGGTCTTCACTGGGCATCACAAGACTAGGTGCGCACCTGTACAGCTACGTCTACGATACTTGTGTCACGGGCAGGGGCGGGGACAAGGACGAGGCGAGCCCCGCCGCCGGGGTGGTGCTGGCCGCCCTGGACCAGGGCCCGGAGCCCGTCCCGGCCCCGGGAACCCCCTGGCGTCCCCCGGCCACCCCCGCCCAGGCCGCCCAGGCCACCACGACCAGCGGCTCCTCCCTGACACGTGAGCAGCTCGGGAACGAGATCGCTAACAGGCTATGCCTGAAGACCACCGTCATCCTGGACGCCGCCAACCTCATCCCCCAGGACGCCTACACCCTGGAGAACGGCCAACCCGCCCATGACTGGATCACCCTGGGAAACGACGGGATGTGGCACCTGGACCAGGAAGCAGCCCTGGCCGACCCCGTCGGCCTGAACAGCTGGCTGAACGACATCTGGACGGAGCAGGACCTCCCTAGTGTCATCAACTGGCTCGCCGAAAAATTCGTCGTCGGCGCCCTCGAGACCTGGGTCCCTGTGCTCACAACTGACCCCCAGGCGCCCATCAGGCACGCCGCCCTGGTGGTGGCGGTGCTGGCCACTGCCACCGCCCTCCTGGTCTACAACTTCTCCCACACCCACCAACGTCGCAGGGAGAGACTGCGCCCGATCCGCAAGGAGCGACTACGCAGGTGGCGGGAACGACACAAGAGCTGGTACGAGGAGTAATACCAGACGACAGGCACGTGAACTGAAGACTACGTAGACCATTGTTTTCACCCTTTGGGCAAAGGAGCTGATTCGTGTGAGACCTGCTGGTCGTCCTAGCCGGTGGGCCCTCGTGCGCCGCGGCGTGGCCCTGGCAGGGTGCCTGGTCCTGTCGGCCTGCCTGACCCCACCCGGCACCGCGATCCCACGAGCAGCAGCCCTACCACTCCCGGACGCACCTACCACCCAGGTCATTTCGGGTACGGCTACAGCACCAGCCCCCACTACCAGCCCGAGCGCTGCCACCAGTGCTGCTACTGCTGCCAGTACGGACGCTGATAGCGCCGACGCTGCTCGTGGGGACGCTGTCGTACTGACTGAGGCTCTGGAGGGGAAAGACTACGCGGCCCTAGCGCAGGCAGTCAGTGAGCGTGTGGCCCCGCGCGCCGGTGGGGGTGCTTATGCGACTGCCCTGGTTGACGCCCTGGGGGCCAGGGGCCTGGTGCGGGTGGCGGCGCACCTGCCCACAGGGGAAAGTGGCGTCACAAGTACGGAGGGTGGCGCCAGGGACGTGCCTCACCCGGCACTCGTGTGGACGTCCCTGCTGGCCACGGCCACCGCCTCGCCCTTGTGGGACGAGGGGCACCGTGAGGCCCTGGCCCGGGACCTGGTGTCCCTGGTCACCACCACAGGCGACCTGGCCGGGCCCGACACGCTCCTGCTCCCACTGGGCTTCAGGCGCCTGCTCACCGCCGACCAGGACCCCAGGTCCGAGGATGAGTGGTCAGGCCCCGACCAGGGTCTGGAGGCCACCAGCCCTGACCCGGACCAGGCCCCAGATAATGAGGACAGCCGGGATCCTCTGGCCTTGGATGCCGGGTTCCTGGCTGCCCTGACTCGCGGTGTCATGGCCGGTGAGACAGCTGGGGGCTCGCGGATCGGGTGGGTGGAGTACGCGCGTCTGACCACCACGGCAGGTGGCGGGTACTCGAACTTCCCCGAGGGAACACCCCAGGAGGTCAGGGCCCGCTACTCCTCCTACGACCCCCTGCCCGCGGTTTTGACCGCCGCAACCCGCACCCCTGCCACGGTCCTGGACGTCCTGGCCCCACCCCAGGACGACAGGGACGGCCAAGACCAGGCGGGCCAGCATTCCTCGGCCACCAAGGTGGACGCCACCACCTGGGAGTGGGTGGCCGCCCGCGCCCAGGAAGCGGGCCCCGCCTGCCTGGAGGCCCTGACCGCGGCCGTGGCCTCGGCATCCACCCTGCGCTACCAGGCCAACCCCTACGAGACCCGGGCCGCCTGGCTCACCGAACAGGCAGTAGTCACCCTGGCAGGCGTGGACACCACCACCTGGACACCCACAGCCCGACGCACCACCGCCGTCATACTCGCCAACTCCATAGGTGACCTGTGGGACGCCGCCACCGACGTCGCTCATAATGACCTTTATGCCAGTTCCGACAAGCTCCTGCCAGTATCCTGGCAGGACCGCCACGACGAAGAGCTCACTACCCTGCTCCAGAACGTCCTGACCGACGACACCGCCCTGACCACCATATCCAGGGCGGCCGAGGCTCTTGCCGACCGTCACCTAGCCGTCACCGCAGGAAGAATCCCGTCAGGAACCAGTATTGACGAGGCGTATAAGCAGGTTTTAGGCACGTTCATGTACGACGTGACCCTGTACAGCTACGTGTACGGGGCCCGTTCCAGGACAGAAGGCACGTACGCCCCCGAGGACCGGGAACTACTCCAGGTACGCATCATGAGGGAACTGAGGAGAAAACCCATACTCGCGCTTGCCACGGCTGGACTGCTCCCCGACGAGGCCTACCCGAACATAAAAGGCGGGTCGTACGGGAGCGACTGGATGACCCAGGACGAGAACCAGCACTGGCACGTCGACCCACACAAGGCCGAGGAGAACGCTGGCGCAGTCGATGACTGGATGCAGACCAATAAGTACCTAGCGGGCCCCCTCCTCCTCACGGACTCCACACTGATCACGGTCGCTGGTTACGGTCTGGATAAAGGCATAGGAGCGACACCCCCTACGACGAACTCCAGGACCATTGCCAGGCACGCCGCCCTGGTGGTGGCGCTGACCACTGCCACCGCCCTCCTGGTCTACAACTTCTCCCACACCCACCAACGTCGCAGGGAGAGACTGCGCCCACGCCGCGAGGAGAGACGGCGTAAGCGTCGGGAGCAGCACAGCCGCTGGTACGAGGAAGAGTACCGGGATGGACCCGTGAACTGAAGACTACGTAGACCGTTGTTTTCACCCTCTTGAGCAAAGGAGCTGATTCGTATGATTCCTGCCGATCGTCCTAGCCGGTGGGCCCTCGTGCGCCGCGGTGTGGCCCTGGCAGGGTGCCTGGTCCTGCCCACTTGCCCCGGGACCCCACGAGCGTCAGCGACCATAATGTTCCCGGACGCACCCACCACCCAGGTCATTTCGGGTACGGCACCAGCCCCCACTACCGGCCCCACCGGCACAGACACCACCCACCCGGGTGCCGCCACCAGTGCTGCTACTGCTGGTACGGATGCTGACGCTGCCGACGCTGCCCGTGGGGACGCCGACGCACTGACCAGGGCCCTGGACGAGGGCGACTACACGGCCCTGGCACAGGCAGTCAGTGAGCGCGTAGCCCCGCACGCCGGTGGGGGTGCTTATGCGACTGCCCTGGTCGACGCCCTGGGAGCACGGGCCCTGGTGCGTGTGGCGGCGCACCTACCCACTGGCACCACCACCACGTGGACGTCCCTGCTGGCCACAGCCACCGCCTCGCCCCTGTGGACCGACGAGCACCGAGAGGCCCTGGCCCGGGACCTGACGTCCCTGGTCACGGTGACCGGTGACGTTGCCGAGCCCGACGCCCTCCTACTACCAGCAGGATTCATGCGCCTGCTCACCGCCGACCAGGACCCCCTGACCGCCGCCGCTGGCACCCAAACGTCAGATAGTGAAGATGTGCGGGATCCTCTGGCCCTGGATGCCGGGTTCCTGGCGTCCCTGGTTCATGGGTTGATGGCCGGCGAGACCGGTGCGGCCGCCGGGGGCTCGCGGGTGGGGTGGGTGGAGTACGCGCGCCTGACCACCACGGCAGGCGGCGGGTACGTGAACTTCCCCGAGGGAACACCCCAGGACATGACCACCCACCGAGCCTCCTACGACCCCCTGCCCGCCGTCCTGACCGCCACCGCCCGCACCCCCACCACCGTCCTAGACATCCTGGCCCCACCCCTACCAGGACCCGACCCCAGCACCCCGCCCAGCGAGGAGGACGAGTTCAGGCGGATCCTAGCCACCCAGGTGGACGGATCCCTGTGGGCGTGGGTAGCCGCCCGCACCCAGAAAGCGGGCCCCGCCTACCTAGAGGCCCTCACCGCTGCCGTGGCCTCGGCCTCCACCCTGCGCTACCGGCCCACCACATCCCAGCCCAACCCCTACGAGGCCCAGGCCGCCTGGCTCACCGAACAGGCGACCACCGCCCTGGCAGGCGTGGACACCACCACCTGGACACCCACAGCCAGACGCACCACCGCCGTCACGCTCGCCAACTCCGTAGGCGACCTGTGGGACGCCGCCCGTGACGACGTGCACTTCTACCTCTTCCAGACCTTCTACAACTCTCTTCCTACCGGATGGAGCAAGCACCACAACGAGGAACTGACCACCCTGCTGCGCGAGGTCCTCAAGGACGACACCGCCCTGACCACCGTATCCAGGGCCGCCGGGGTATTCACCGCCCACCACCTTACCGCCGTCGCCAAAGATATCGAGCCCGGGACCAGACTCGACGTGAGTTATGCTACACTACTTCATGAAACTAGTCTGGACAGCTCCCTGTACGGCTACCTCTACACCGCCTGCGCCACAGGCAGGGGAATAGGCGCTGACGAGGCGAGCACCGCCACCGGGATCCTGCTCAACACCATGCTTCAGAGCCTGACCCCGATCCCAGGAGCATCGTGGCACCCCCCGGCCGACCCCGCGAACCAGGATGCCACGGACACCAGCGGAGTAGACAGAGTTGCGGTTCAGGAGTTTCAAGCCGTCCTCGACGGGAGACTGCGGTTCGAGATCATCGGCATCCTGGACTCCACACACCTCATCCCCCAAGAAGACTACCAAGGACGCTACCCAGACGTCTTCCAGTGGATCATCAGGGACAGTGACGGCGTGTGGCACCTCGACTGGAACACGGCCATAGCCAACAAGTACGATCTGAACACCTGGTTCCAAGTCGTGTGGCGCACACACAATTTCGGAGCAGAATGCATCAGTCCCACGTACGTGGCCTTCGAGTACGGATCCCAGGAAGCTCACGAACCCGTGCCTGCCACCACACCCAGGAGCCCCGCCAGGCACGCCGCCCTGGTGGTGGCACTGACCACTGCCACCACCCTCCTGGTCTACAACTTCTCCCACACCCACCAACGTCGCAGAGAGAAGCGACGCAGGCGCTGGTACGAGGAGGAGTACCGGGGTGGACCCGTGAGCTGAAGTCTACGTAGACGACTACTTTCATCCCCTTTGAGTAGTGAGGAGTTGGTTTGTGTGAGGCCTGTTGGTCGTGTCGTCCGGGGTGGGTGGGGTGTGCTGCTGGCAGGGTGCCTGGTCCTGTCGGCCTGCTTGGCCCTGCCCACCTGCCGCGTGTCCCCACGAGCAGCAGCCGTACCACTCCCGGACGCACCCACCACACAGGTCCTTTCGGGTACAGCTACAGCACCAGCCTCCACTACCAGCCCGGGTACCCCAGCCACCATCCGAGTTGTCACTGCTGCCAGCACAGACACCACCACTAGCCCGAATGCTGCTGATAGCGCCAGTGCCGCTCTCGGGGACGCCGTCGTGCTGACTGGGGCCCTGGACGAGGGCGACTACACGGCCCTGACGCAGGCGGTCAGTGAGCGCGTGGCGCCGCGCGCCGATGGGGGTGCTTATGCGACTGCCCTGGCTGACGCCCTGGGGGCCAGGGGCCTGCTACGAGTCGCAGCACACCTGCCCGTTGGGGAGAGCGGTGCCGTGGGAGCGGACGCAGAGAATACGTCGTTGGCGTGCGTGTGGACGTCCCTGCTGGCCACGGCTACCGCCTCACCCCTGTGGGACGAGGGGCACCGAGAGGCCCTGGCCCGAGACCTGACGGCCCTGGTCACGGTGACCGGCGATCTGGCCGAGCCCGACACCCTCCTACTACCAACAGGATTCATGCGCCTGCTCACCGCCAACCAGGACCCCCTAACCACCGCCGCCGCTGGCACCCAGACCCCGGGTGCTGGTGACGGCCAGGTTTCCGGGGCCGGAGACCAGGCCCCTGGTGCCGGGGGCGGGCAGTCGGGCTCCGGCCAGGTTCCTGGTGCCGGGGACACGGCGACCCCGGGTCCTGGGGGTGGTCAGGCGGCTGCCCAGGTCCTGGGTGCTGGTGACGGCCAGGCCCCGGGTGGCGGTCAGTCGGGTTCCCAGGATCCTCTGGCCCTGGATGCCGGGTTCCTGGATGCTCTGGTTCGTGGGTTGATGGCTGGCGAGGCCGCCGGGGGCTCGCGGGTGGGGTGGGTGGAGTACGCGCGCCTGACCACCACGGCAGGCGGCGGGTACGTGAACTTCCCCGAAGACGCGCCCCGGGAGGTCAGGGCCCGCTACTCCTCCTACGGCCCCCTGCCCGCGGTCCTGACCGCCGCGGCCCGGCGTCCCCAGACGGTCCTGGACGTCCTGGCCCCACCTCTACCAGGAGCCGCCCTCGGCCCCTCACCTGGTGAGGAGTACGAGTTCAGGCAGGGCCGGGCCACCAAGGTGGACGCCACCACCTGGGAGTGGGTGTCCGCCCGCACCCAGGAGTCAGGAACCGCCTGCCTGGAGGCCCTCGCGTCCGCAGCTGCCTCGGCCTCCACCCTGCGCTACAAGCCCACCACATCCCAACCCAACCCCTACGAGGCCCAGGCCGCCTGGCTCACCGAACAAGCCACCATCACCCTGGCAGGCATGGACACCACCACCTGGACACCCACAGCCAGACGCACCACCGCCGTCATGCTCGCCAACTCCATGAGCGACGTCGGTGACGCGGCCGCTGAGTCCGCGCCTGACCCTGGGACCAGCCTCTTTGGGACCACCCTGCCCGTGGCCTGGAGCGGTCACCACGACGCTGAGGTGACCGCCCTGCTGCGCGAGGTCCTGACCGACGACACCGCCCTGAGCCTCCTCTTTAAGGCCTTATCAGTCTTTAACGCCTACCACATAGTTTTCGGCATCAGAGAGTCTACTGAGTCCCACTACCATAACGATATCTACCGTTCAATGCTGAGTGACGCGCAAGGGGGTGCCCGATTGTACGGATACTTGTACTCAGCGTGTGCCACGGGCAGAGGCGTGGGAGAGGGCGAGGAGAGCCCCGCCGCCGGGGTGGTGCTGGCCGCCCTGGACCAGGGCCCGGCACCTTGGAGCCTGGACCCGCACACCCTCTGGCAGCCCCTGGCCGACCCGGCCCAGGCCACCCAGGCCACCACGACCAGCAGCTCCTCCCTGACACAGGGGCAGCTCAGGGGCGAGATCGCCGCCAGGCTGTCCCTGGAGGCTATCGGCGTCCTGGACGCCGCCCGCCTTATCCCCCAAGACGCCTACACCCTGGAGGACGGCCGACCAGCCCACGACTGGATCACCCTGGGAGACGACGGAACGTGGCACCTAGACTAGGACAGGGCAGTGTCAAACCCTCGGGGCCTGGAGACCTGGTTCCAGAGGACGCGCACGAGCCAGGGGCTCTCCCCCGTGAACGCGCGCGGTGACATCGCCTTCGCCTTCACCAGCGGCACCTGGGTCGCCCGGCACTTCGACCCCCGTAGCGGCCCCGGGATCCCTCCCGGGCAGACCGCTCTAGCGCTGCTGCTCACCGCCGCCACCGCCCGCCTGGTCTACGGCTACTCCCACACCTACCAGCGCCGCGCCCAACGGCACTGGCAGCACCGACGCGCAAGACAACGCAGACGCCAGGAACGACGCCGTCGCCGGGCCCAGGGCGGGTAACCACGACCGGCCGGCTAGGCCACCAGGCCCAGTCGCCGTTCCCGGGCCTGCCGGACCGCGGGCAGTACCTCGGCCACGCACGCCGCCCCCAGGATGCACGTCCCACCGACCAGGAGGCGGGCCGTGACCTGCTCACCCCCCAGGCTCACCGCGAAGAAGGCTGAGAAGAGCGGCTCAGTGGCCATCATGACGGCCGCGCTGGACGAGGAGGTGCGCGCCTGCGCCCAGGTCTGGAGCAGGAGGGCCAGCAGGCCCGGGGCCAGTGCCATGTAGAGCACCTCACCCCACTGGGCGCCGTCGTCGGGCAGGGTCACGCCCCCGGGCAGGCCCACCAGGACGCTGGCCACCCCCAGGGCGATGACCTGGACCGCCGCCAGGTCGAGTTGGTTGGCGCGGGTGGCGCACCGTCCCAGCCAGACAATGTGCACCGCGAAGAGCAGGGCGGCCAGCAGGCTCAGGGACTCCCCCGGCCCCAGGGCCAGGCCCTTAAGGCCCAGGGCCGCCGTCCCCGCCGTGGCCAGACCCACCGCCACCCACGTACGCCCCGACACCCTCACCCCCAGAGCCACACGCAGCACCACCGGGGTCAGGACCACGTAGGTGCCGGCGACGAAGCCGGCCACCGAGGCGTCCGCACTCTCCAGCCCCACCGTCTGCGCCACCTGGGCGCTGAAGTAGACCAGCCCCGTACCGGCCCCCCTGGTCCACACCCAGCGGGGGCAGCGCGCCAGGGAGCGTCCACGCCAGGCCAGGGCGACCAGGGCCGCGATCCCGAACCGGACCGCCAGGAAGTCCATGGAGGGGATGACCCCGACCACGCCCTTGATCATGACGAAGGTGGAGCCCCACACGGTCGTGACCGTCATGAGGGCCAGGGCTGGCACAGTACGGCTGAGCGCACGCGGCAGAGCGTGGGACACATCGACCTCCGCAAGAAGGACGGTGCGGCGCTACGCTGCGCACCTGGCTTGGTAGTCAAGGACCGGGGCGCCCCGTGCCGCCCCACCACCGGGAGACGGTGCCAGACCGCCCCTGACCACGGCGGGCTCCCCATGACCTATTCTAACCGGTCGCGCCGCCTATCTCATGTGCAGGGTCGTCTACGCCAGGGACCTTGGTCCGCTCTGACCGGACGAACGGGACCGTCCCCCGGTGGTGCGCTCCGCCCAGGGCGAGCGGCCCCGCCACAGACGTAACGTAGACCCCATGGTCGGGGGACAATAGGAGGACCTGACCACTGACCGCTCGAGAAGGACCCTCATGGCTCAGCCGACGACGCCGCCCACCACCTCCACCACCGCCGAGCCCCTGCGGATCGGGATCCTGACCTCCGGCGGCGACGCACAGGGCATGAACGCCGCCGTGCGCGCCGTCGTACGCACCACCCTGCGCCTGGGGGCCCAGCCCTACGCCGTCATGGAGGGCTGGGCCGGGGCCGTCAAGGGCGGGGACGGGATCCGCCCCCTGGCCTGGGACTCGGTCTCCTCGGTCCTCCACCGCGGAGGGACCATTATCGGCACCGCCCGCTCCGCGGAGTTCCGCACGCGCGAGGGCCAGCTCGCCGCCGCACGCAACCTGCTGGAGCACGGCATCGACCACCTGGTGGTCATCGGCGGCGACGGCTCCCTGACCGGCACCAACGTGTTCCGGGAGAACTGGCCCTCCCTGGTGGCCGAGCTGGCCGAGAAGGGGGAGATCAGCGCCCAGACGGCCGCCGAGCACCCCGCCCTCATCGTCACCGGCCTGGTCGGCTCCATCGACAACGACCTGGTGGGCGCCGACATGACCATCGGCACCGACTCCGCCCTCCACCGCATCCTGGAGGCCATTGACGACATCTCCTCCACCGCGGCCTCCCACCAGCGCACCTTCGTGGTGGAGGTCATGGGACGCCACTGCGGGTACCTGGCGCTCATGACGGCCGTGGCCGGGGGATGCGACTACGTGCTGGTCCCCGAGCTTCCTCCGGCCGAGGGCTGGGAGGACGACATGTGCACCAAGCTCCGCCAGGGCCGCGAGGCCGGACGGCGTGAGTCCATGGTCATTGTGGCCGAGGGGGCCACGGACCGCTCCGGCAACCGCATCACCGCCGACGACGTCAAGCAGGTCCTCTCCGAGCGCCTGGGTGAGGACGCCCGGGTGACGATCCTGGGCCACGTCCAGCGCGGTGGCAAGCCCAGCGCCTACGACCGCTGGATGTCCACCCTCCTGGGGGTGGCGGCTGCCCGGGAGGTGGTCACCGCCACCGCCGACTCCGAGCCGGTCATCTTCGCCGAGCGTCACAACCGCATCCGTGCCCTGCCCATGATGGAGCAGGTCAATGCCACCCGCGCCGTCAAGGACCTGGTGGCCAGCGGGGACTACCAGGGGGCCGTGGCCGCCCGTGGAGCCAGCTTCGGCCAGATGCTGCAGCTCTTCGAGACCATGTCCACGCCCCCGGCCCTGGACCCGGCGGTCCACACCCAGGACGAGCAGGACCAGGCCGCTACCGCCCCACCGCTGCCCGCCCCCTTCCGGCGCGGCCCGAGCATCGACACCACGTCAAGGGCCGACCGCCCGCGCCGGGTGGCGGTCGTCCACGCCGGGGGCCTGGCCCCGGGCATGAACACCGCCGCGCGCGCTGCCGTCCGCCTGGGTCTGGACCACGACTTCACCATGCTGGGCGTCCACGGCGGCTTCCCCGGGCTCCTGGACGGCGACGTCCACGCCCTGTCCTGGGACGACGTCGAGGGCTGGGTCGGAGACGGCGGGGCCGAGCTGGGCACCCGCCGTGAGGTCCCCACGGTGGAACAGCTCTACGCCCTGGGACGCTCCATCGAGCGCCACGAGATCGACGCCCTGCTGGTCATCGGCGGCTTCAACGCCTACCTGGCCGCCCACCAGCTGGTCACCGAGCGGGACCGCTACCCCGCCTTCAAGATCCCGATCGTGTGCGTGCCCGCCTCGATCGACAACAACCTGCCCGGCTCCGAGCTGAGCATTGGCGCGGACACGGCCCTGAACAACGCGGTGAGGGCGCTGGACTCCATCAAGCAGTCCGCCGCGGCCTCCCACCGATGCTTCGTGGCCGAGATCATGGGGCGCCGCTGCGGCTACCTCAGCCTCATGTCCGGCATCGCCACCGGTGCCGAGCGCGTCTACCTCAACGAGGACGGGATCACCCTGGCGGGGCTGGCGCGGGACACGGCCGGCATGGTGGAGGCCTTCCGCTCCGGGCGCGAGCTCTACCTCATCGTGCGCAACGAGCGCGCCAGCGTCAACTACACCACCGACGTCCTGGCGCACATCTTCGCCGAGGAGGGCCACGGCCTGTACGACGTGCGTCAGGCCATTATCGGCCACCTCCAGCAGGGTGGGGACCCCACGCCCTTCGACCGTCTCATGGCCACCAAGCTCGTGGCCCACGCCCTGCGCCTCCTGGCCGACCAGCTCGACGCAGGAACCGCCCACTCCTCCTACGTGGGCCTGACCGGTGGGCGGATCACGCACCACCGCCTGGAGCACATGAACGAGGAGCTCGACCGCGCCAACCGCCGCCCCCTCAACCAGTGGTGGATGGGCCTACGCGGGGCGATCGCCCTGGTCAGCCAGAACGCCGGGATCCTGCCCCTTGAGGAGGTGCCGGACTTCGGCGCGAGCGTGGACGAGGCCGCCGCGAGCTGACGCACCCTGCCCCGGGGCACGCCACCGACCTGAGCCTGGTCCGGGTCGGCGGTCACGCTGACGCACCCTGCCCCAAGGCACGTCGGCCCGCCCCTCGATCGCGGGCAGGTGACACCCCTGCCTGCCTGGTCCCCAGTCGTCTCCGTCAGGGGTCACCCCGGTGGGGTCCCGACGGCCCGCACGGGGTTGGGCCCCGTCGCCGTCTCCTAGCCGCCTTCTGCCTCCCAGCCCCGACGGCCCGCGCAAGGTAGGCCCTGTCTGCCGACGCACGGCTTACCGGGGCTGGGTAGGGTGGGGTCATGCCCGCCCGCCGTCTTGCCGCTGTCCTGCTGTGTGCTCTGGCCGCCGGGCTCATCGGCCTGGCCATGGCGCGCTTCCTGGAGGGCGTCGAGCTGGTCTTCTACGGGGTGGACGCCCCCAGCCTGCCTGACCGCGTGGCACAGGCGGGCTGGCGCTCCGCCCTCGCCCCGGCGGCCGGTGGCCTGGGTGCGGGCCTGTTCTGGTGGTGGGAGCGTGCCACAGGTGGCGTGGTCACCGTCCGGGCCGCACTCGCCGACCCCAGCGGGGGCGTGGCTCGACGCATGGGCCTGGTCCGCCCCTGTCTCGACGGCGTCGTCCAGGTCCTTACGGTGGGTGCCGGCAACTCGGTGGGCCGGGAGGGGGCGCCACGCCTCATGGCGGGGGCCGTGGCAGCCCGGGTCTCGTCCTGGCTGGGCCTGGGGCCCGGTGAGGCCCGGCTCCTGGTCGCCGCCAGCGCCGGTGCGGGACTGACGGCCATGTACAACGCGCCACTGGGCGGGGCCGCCTACGCCCTGGAGGTGGTCCTGGCGCTGCGTCTCCTGCCGCGCCGACACGCCCGGCCCCGGGGGACTGACCGGCCCCAGAAGACCGACACCCGGTCCCAGGGGACCGACGCCCAGCCTCGGGGGACCGACCGGCCCCGGGGGGCCGCGAGCGCTCCCGCTGACCCCGAGCACCCTGCCGCTCAGGCGACGCCGGGGCCCGACGCACCCGGAGCCGGCCGCGGCTCGTCGACTGGCACGGACCCGGGCGCGGGTACCGCACCCGGTGGCGCCCCCAGCCCCACTACCTGGCCGCGGCTGCGTGCCACAGTGCTCTGCCTGGTGGTGAGCCTGCTCGCCGCGGCGACCACCTGGGTGGTGGACGGCAACCGGGCGGCCCTGGCCCTGCCCGCCCTGACCGCCACCGCGCCCACGTTCCTGGCCCTGCCCGTCCTCCTGGCCCTCACCCTGCCCCTGGGAGTTGGGGCGCGCGCCCTATGGGCCCGGTTCGCGGCCCACCACCCGGCACGCCTGTGGGGACTGCCGCTGGGTATCGGCGGCGCGGGCTTGATCACGGGGGTGGCCAGCCTGGCCCTGCCCCTGCTGCCAGGCAACGGTCGTGACGCCCTGGGCGCAGCCCTGGTGGCCCCGGTCACCGCCTCCGCGGTCCTGGTCATGCTGGGGGTGGTGGTCCTCAAGCCCCTGCTGACCGGTCTGACCCTGGGGGCGGGTGCCACCGGCGGCCTGCTGGCACCGTCCTTCGCCCTGGGGGGCTGCGCGGGGGCGGTACTGGGGATCGCCTCACACCTGGTGGGGTGGGACGTGGACGTGGCGGCGCTGGCACTGGCCGGGGGCGCCGTCGTGCTGTCCGTGACCCAGCGGGCGCCATTGTTCGGGGCGGTCTTCGTGTGGGAGATCGTCCGGGGCCCGGTCTGGTATCTACCTGTCATGGTGGCCGTGACCGTCCTGGCCACCACGGCGTCCGAGCAGGTTACTTCCGGTATCTTCCGTAAAAGGTTCCCCTAAGCCTTACACTGGATGGCACCCCTGCCACTGCGAGCCAAGGAAGCCCCCGCACTGCGCAGCCTGCGTACACGGGGCGATCCGCCTCTCCGACTCCACCACTGCCACCATGAGGAGACCCCATGTCCCACTCGTTCCGTGCCCGCACCCTGGTGCTGGGCGCCGCCATCCTGCTGACCCTGGCCGGGACCGGCTGTGACGAGATCCCCGAGGCTGACCCCTCGGCGGACCCGGCCACCACCGTCACCACTGAGGCCGCTACTGAGACCGCCGACACGCCTAACGCCACGTCCGGCACCACCCAGGACCCTGGGACCGCCCTCTCACCGAACGCGCCCCTGCCCTCCAGCTCCGACTCGTCCACCGCCTCAGGGCCGCTGGCGAACGTCCAGGCCTACACCCAGCCAGGAGGGGACGTCGTCTTCCGCACCGCGGACAACAACATGCTGTGCACCATCGGCACCCAGGAGGTCAGCCAGCCCACCCAGGCCGGGCGGGACGCCGCCGGCCAGACTGACATCGACGGCCCCCAGGGCGTCACCGACAAGTACTTCACCACCCAGACGGTCCCCGCGGTCAGCTGCCAGGTCGGCACCCGGCTGGACGTCCACCAGGAGGACCGCCACTACTGCTACGGCATCGCCCACATTGGTACGGCGTTCGCGCTGTGGTCCGGCGGCTACAGCGTCGGCGAGTGCCGGGGCGACGTCTCCCTGGGCATGCTGTGCACCAGCGCCGAGCCGGGCTCCCAGTACTGCGAGGACAACTGGTACGCCTTCAAGGAGCTGCCTGAGGGCCAGAGCCTGTCAGCGCACGGTTTCACCTGCACAGCCGGCAACAGCACCCTGACCTGCACCGCCCCCGACGGCAGGCAGATGACCCTGAACAGCAGCGACTACACCTTCCGGTAGGAGCTCGGGAGGCCGGGACCAGGCAGAACCAGGCCACCGGACTACGTCGTCCGGCAGGAGCTCAAGGGGTGCCCCGCTGTCCCCCACGACGCCAAGCTCGCCGCCCGCGACAAGCAAGCCCCGCATGAGCGGAGGGTGCCTCCCCTGGTCGCCGGGTCCGTGCTAGTGCCCGGCCTCAAACCCTGCGCGAGCGGGGGTGCCTCGCTGTCCCCCACGAGGTACGGCAGTCGTGCTCTCACCGTCCTGCAGACGAACGCGCTTCTCAACCAGGTGAACGCGCTCCCGAGGAGGTGAACGCGCTTTCAGACAGATGAACGCCGCTCTAGGTAGCGTTCACCTACTCTAAAGCGCGTTCACCCCCAAGAAAGAGCGTTCACCCCCAGGAGAGCACGTTCACCTCAGACCCAAACCCGACGCCGACGCACGACGCCAGACGCACCACCCAAGCCCGCCGCTCGCACCCGCCTGCACCTCACGACCTGCACCATGGGCTGGGCGGTGGTCACCCGCCGTCGCCCGCACCCGCCTGGACCTCACCTCATTGACGTCATCACCACACGCATCCGCACCCCACTGCCCGCACCCCGGACCTCACACGGAGCGCGGTGCGGCGCAGGACGACCAGGTCAGCCCGTCCAGGACCAGCACGGCCACCTGTGACCCCGCGCCACGACACCCTACAGAGTTTCGGGTACCCGAAATTTAGGCTAGGCTCGTTGCCAGCCCCCGGGGCGGGCCAGCGCTCCCCGCGCCCGCCCCGGGCCGGCACCCAACCACCAGCACATAAGGAGACCCTCTATGACAGGCGCCGTGACCATGGACGCCCCGGCAGCCCTGGCCCAGGCCGGGCTGCGCAACCCCTACGTCCACGAGTTCGTCACCGAGTGGGCCCGGATCCTCACCCCCCAGGACGTCGAGGTCGTTAACGCCGACGCCGACGAGCGTCTTCTCGCCCAGGCCCTGGCAGCCGGGGAGCTCATTGAGGCAGGCCACGGCCGCTACCTGGCCCACAGCCACCCCAAGGACACCGCCCGCTCCGAGGAGCGCACGGTCGTGGCCACCCACGACCCCGCCGATAGGGGCGTCTACAACAACTGGCGCGACGCCACTAAGGTACGTACCCAGCAGGTCGAGCGCATGAGCGGCGCCATGGCCAGCAAGACCATGTACGTCGTCCCCTACCTCATGGCCCCTCCCGGTTCTCCCCTCTCTCGGTGGGCCGTCGGCGTCGAGATCACCGACAACCGCATCGTGGTCCTCCAGATGCTGCGCATGGCGCGCGTGGGCGTGGACTACCTCAATGACCTGGACGACCCCGGCTTCTTCGTGCGCGCCGTCCACGCCACCGGTGACCTGGACGCCCTGGGCCAGGGCACCAAGGAGGACCGCCGGCTGTTCGCCACCATCGCCGACGAGCGCACCATCCTGCACTTCGGCTCCGCCTACGGCGGCAACGCCCTGCTGGGCAAGATCGCCCACGGCCTGCGCCAGGGCTCCTACGACGGCTGGGCCTCGGGACGCTTTATGGGTGAGCAGTTCATGCTCATCGGCATCCGGGACAAGGTCACCGGCCGCACCTACCACGTCTGCGGGGGCATGCCCTCGGCCTCGGGCAAGACGAACCTGGCCATGATGCTGCCCCCGGCCGCCCTGGGCGAGCGCTACGAGGTCGACTTCTACGGCGACGACATCGTCTGGCTGCGCGTGGGCGAGGACGGGCGCGTCTACGGCATGAACCCCGAGTACGGCACCTTCGGCGTGGCCAAAGACACCAACTGGGAGTCCAACCCCAACGCCATGAGGGCGGTTGCCGAGGGCACCGGCACCCTGTTCGTCAACGTCGCCTACCACGAGGGCACCAAGGACCTGTGGTGGGAGGGCAAGACCCCCGACTACCCGCTCGACGTCACCGGCTGGCGCGACTGGAAGAACGAGCTCGTCTCCGAGCGCCCCGTCGCCCACCAGCGCTCGGGGGCCGACGAGGACCTGTGGTCGCAGAAGAACTCGCGCTTTACCGCCCGCCTGTCCGTGGTGCCCAATATCGCCGAGGACTACGAGCGCAGCGAGGGTGTGCCGATCGACGCCATTATCTTCGGCGGGCGCTGTCGGGACCGTGAGCCGCTCATCCGCGCCATTACGGACCTGGCCGAGGGTGTCTACGACGGCCTGACGCTGGGTGCCGAGGCGACCTTCGCCGCGGAGGGCACCGAGGGGCGCCTGCGCTACGACCCCATGTCCATGCGCCCCTTTATGTCCTTCCCCGAGGGCGCCTACGCCCGCCACTGGCTGGACGTGCTGGGTGCCGCCGAGCACAAGCCGATCTTCGCCCACGTCAACTGGTTCCAGCGTGACCCCGACGATGGCCGCTTCCTGTGGCCCGGGTACGGGGAGAACCTGCGCGCCCTGCTGTGGCTCATGGACCTCAAGGAGGGCCGGGTCACAGGACGCCGGACCCCGGTGGGCATCGTCCCGCGCGTCGAGGAGCTCAACCTGGAGGGCTTTGAGGGCAGCCACGAGGACCTCGACCGCCTCCTGACCATTGACGTGCCCCGCTGGCGCCAGGAGATGGGCCTGCGTCAGGAGCACCTGTCCCAGTTCAAGGGCCTGCCCGGGGAGATCTGGGAGGCGCACCGACGGGTGGCCGCCGCGCTGGACGCCCAGGAGGCCCAGAAGGCCTAGAAGGCCCGAGGAGCGTAGGCCCCGCCCCTGAAAGCCCGGCCCCCGCCCCTGCCAGCTAGACACGGCAGAGGCGGGGGCCGGCAAGGAGTACCACCCTTCGCCGTCCCCGCAGACGGACGCACGACGACGGACACACCACCAAGGTCCAGCAACCATACTCCCACCGTCCCCGCAGACGAACGCGCTCCTGAGGAGGTGAACACGCTCTTAGGTGGGTGAACGCGCTTTTAGGCAAGTGAACGCCACTCTAGGTAGCGTCCACCTACCTTAAAGCGCGTTCACCAATAAGAAGAAGCGTTCACTCCCAGGAAAGCACGTTCACCTCAGACCCAGGACCGACGTCGAAGCACAGACCCGACACCGCACACACCACCCAGACCCAACAACGCACGCACGACAGACGCCCGAGGCAGCCAGAGCCCGGCGGAGGGCGCGCGTCGGCTCACCGACGCCCCACCCACCGACACCCCACCAACCAGTACCCACCCACCAGCGCCGGGGAGCGCCCATAAGGCTAGCCTCACCTTGTGTTCGCCCCTGAGATTCCCTACAGTCATGGGTGCCAGCCAGAGCCCCTCGGGCCCTGGGAGGGGACCAGCCCCTCACGGCAGCACGGCCGCACCTAACCCGGTAGGCCCCTCACACCACTCGACAACGAGGTTCCGAATGGTCCAGCGACAGCTCCCCAACCCGTACGAGATCTTTGACCTCCTGCACTTCAAGACCCCGGACCTCAACGGCCGTCGTCGTCGGCTCACCGCCGCCCAGACCATCTGGGACCTGCGCAAGATCGCCAGACGCCGCACACCCGCGGCCGCCTTCGACTACACCGACGGCGCCGCCGAGGGCGAGGTCTCACTGCGCCGGGCACGCCAGGCCTTCCGGGACGTCGAGTTCCACCCCGACATCCTCCACCCGGCCCTGGACGTGGACACGTCCTGCCAGATCCTGGGCGGCACCTCGGCCCTGCCCTTCGGCATCGCCCCCACCGGCTTCACCCGCCTCATGCAGACCGAGGGCGAGGTGGCCGGTGCCGGGGCCGCGGGCGCCGCGGGCATCCCCTTCACCCTGTCCACCCTGGGCACCACCTCCATCGAGGACGTGCGCGCCGCCAACCCGGACGGGCGCAACTGGTTCCAGCTCTACGTCATGCGCCAGCGGGAGATCTCCTACGACCTGGTCCGGCGTGCCGACGCCGCCGGGTTCGACACCCTCATGTTCACCGTGGACACCCCGGTGGCCGGGGCCCGCCTGCGTGACCGGCGCAACGGCTTCTCCATCCCGCCCCAGATCACCTTGGGCACCGTCCTCAACGCCGTCCCACGCCCGTGGTGGTGGTTCGACTTCCTGACCACCCCCAAGCTGGAGTTCGCCTCCCTGAAGAGCACCGGCGGGACCGTGGGCGAGCTCCTGGACAGCGCCATGGACCCCACCATCAGCGACGCCGACCTGGCCGTCATCCGCGACATGTGGAAGGGCAGGATCATTGTCAAGGGCGTGCAGAACCTGCACGACACCAAGCGCCTCATCGACCTGGGGGTCGACGGCGTGCTGCTGTCCAACCACGGCGGGCGCCAGCTGGACCGCGCCCCCGTGCCCTTCCGGCTCCTGCCCGAGGTGGTCCGGGAGGTCGGCAAGGACGCCACCATTATGATCGACACCGGCATTATGAACGGCGCCGACATTGTTGCCGCCGTGGCCCTGGGTGCCAGTTTCACGCTCATTGGGCGGGCCTACCTGTACGGGCTCATGGCCGGCGGGCGCCAGGGCGTGGACCGCGCCATTGAGATCCTCACGGAGGAGATCGTACGCACCATGAAGCTGCTGGGGGTAGCCAGCCTGGCCGAGCTCGAGCCCCGGCACGTCACCCAGCTCACCCGCCTGGTGCCGGTCAGGGGGCAGGTCCGCGCGGCCGCGGACTCGCTCTAGCCGTACTTCACTTCCCCTGACCACCGGCGACGTACCTTCGTCACCGGGAACGTACCTTTGTCACCGGCGACGTACCCTAGAAGCCCTCTAGGGTACGTCGCCGACAGCTAAGGTACGTTCCCGGTGAAAAGGCGGACCCAGCGCCCAGACCCACCTCCCGGGCACGCCGCCCGGCCCCGGCGCCGCCCGGCGCCCGGGCCTCACACGGTTCGCCTCACACGGTGCGACGCAGGACGACCGAGTCCCAGCCCGCCAGGTGTCCGGGGACCCCGCGCCCGCTGGGGAGGGCCGCGGAGGCGGGCAGGGAGGCGACCAGCACCCGCGTCGCGTCGTCCCACTGCCCCAGGTCCAGTCCCTCGGCGGCGAGCCGACGCCGCAGCGCGGAGCCGGCCCCCGTCTCCAGGCCCTCCCGGGTGCACGAGGCCACCAGCAGGACCTGCTCGCGCGTGCCGTCGGCGCCCACGAGCTCGCGCAGCACCGTCCAGGACCCGGGGTCATCGGCGTCGAGCAGGCGGAAGGTACCCAGGGCCACGACGGGGTCGGTGTGCCGCAGGGCGATGAGCGCCCGGTAGTGCTCGAGGACGCTGCCCCCCACCCCCACCTGGCTGGCGACGTTGACCTCGGTGCAGCTGGGGGCCACGTCGATCCAGGGCGTGCCCGTGGTGAAGCCCGCCCGGGGGCCCGCGTCCCACTGCACGGGGGTGCGGGCGTTGTCACGCGAGTTGGCGGCCAGCGAGGCCAGCACCGACGCCGGGTCGTCCCCCGCCCCCACCCGCTCGTGGTAGTGGTTGAGGCTCTCCAGGTCCCGGTAGGAGCTGACACCGGCGAAGACCGTGTTGACCATGCCGATCTCCTCGCCCTGGTAGACGTAGGGGGTGCCGCGGTGCAGGTGCAGCACGGACGCCAGGGTCTTGGCGCTGACCTCCCGCCAGGCGGGGTCGTCGTCGCCGAAGCGGCTCACGGCCCGGGGCTGGTCGTGGTTGTCCCAGTAGCAGGAGTTCCAGCCCCTCTCCCCGGTCAGGCGGCCGGAGGCGTCCACGGCCGGGGCCAGGGCCTCCTGCCAGGCGGCGAGGTTGCGCTTGAGCGCGACCCGGTCCACGGGCCTGGGGTCGAACTTGCCGCCCGGCCCGTCGGCCAGGCCCACGTGCTCGAACTGGAAGACCATGTCGAGCTCGCCGCGGGCGGGCCCGGTGTAGAGGGCGGCCTCGGGACGGGTAACGCCGGGGGTCTCCCCCACCGTCAGGACGTGCACCGGCTGCCCGGCGGCGTCCACGCGCCCGGCCAGGACCTCCCGGTTCATCTCGGCCAGGAACTCGTGGACGCGCGGCCCGTTGACGACGGCCCCGAACCCGTTGCCGTAGCGGGCGCCGGGGGGCACGGGGGCGTCGGTGAGCGGGTAGGTCTTGGAGATGAGGTTGATGACGTCCATGCGGAAGCCGTCCACGCCCCTGTCCAGCCACCAGCGCATTATCGCGTAGACGGCCCTCCTCACCTCGGGGTTCTCCCAGTTGAGGTCGGGCTGCCGGGGGCTGAAGAGGTGGAGGTAGAACTCCCCGCGCCCCTCGTCCCAGGTCCAGGCGGGCCCGGAGAAGGCCGAGCCCCAGTTGGTGGGCTCGGTGCCCGCCTCCCCGGGGGCCAGGCCGGGCACGTGGCGGGCCGGGCGCCAGATGTACCAGTCGGCGTGGGGGCTGGGGGCGCCGTCAGGCGGCACGGGGCCGCGCCGGGAGGAGCGGAACCAGGGGTGCTCGTCGCTGGTGTGGTTGACCACCAGGTCCATTACCAGGCGCATGCCGCGGGAGTGCAGGCCCGCGACGAGGGCGTCGAGGTCGGCCAGGGTGCCGAAGAGCGGGTCAATGTCCTGGTAGTCGGAGACGTCGTAGCCGTTGTCGTCCTGGGGGGAGCGGTAGACGGGGCTGAGCCAGACCACGTCCACGCCCAGGGCGTCCAGGTAGTCCAGGCGGGAGAGGAGACCGGGGAGGTCGCCCACGCCGTCACCGTCGCTGTCCTGGAAGGAGCGGGGGTAGACCTGGTAGACCACCGCGTGGCGCCACCAGTGCGGCCCGCTGCCTGCGTGGCGGGGCGAGGGGACCAGAGGCAGGGCGGGGCCGCCCGCCGGGGTGGGTGTGCTCATGGCAGGAGTCTCCTTTACTTCTGGGAGCCGCGCATGACGCCGGAGATGACCCAGCGCTGGGCGAGGACGTAGACGAGGACCATGGGCGCGATGGCCATGAGGTAGGAGGCGAAGGCGACGGTGTAGTTCGTGTTGAACTGCCCCTGGAAGACGTACTGCGCCAGGGGCAGCGTGGCCCGGGACTCGTCGGTGAGGATGACCAGGGGCAGGAGGAAGTCGTTCCACGCCCACAGGCAGGTCAGGATGCCCACGGTGGCGTTCATCGGGGACAGGAGCGGGAAGATCACCTTCCAGAAGACGCCCCACCGGCTGGCCCCGTCAATGGCCGCGGCCTCCTCGAGCTCCACCGGGATGGACTTGATGAAGGAGGTGTACATGAGGATGTTGAAGGCCAGTCCGTAGACCGTGTAGAGCAGGACCAGGCCGGCCTCGTTGTCCAGGTGCAGCCAGGCGGTCTCCTTGACCACCGGCAGCATAATGATCGGGAAGGGCACGAAGAGGGCCGCCACGAAGTAGTAGTAGAGGCGGCGGAACCACTTGCGGTGCATATTGCGTCCCAGGGCGTAGGCCACGAGGGAGTTGGTCAGGAGGGTGAGGACCACCGCGCCGACGGTAATGACCGCGGTCTCCAGGAGGCGCCGGGGGTAGTTGGTGGTGGTCCAGGCCTCACGGAAGTTGTCCAGGTTCCACGAGCGGGGCAGGGAGAAGCCGGAGGCGGCCAGCTCCTCGGGGGTCTTGAAGGCCGTCACCACGGTGAAGTAGAGCGGTACGAGGACGGTCAGGCTGAGGACCACGGCCAGGGCGGTGGTCCACCAGCTCACGCCGTAGGTGCGGCGACGCCGACGCCTGGGGGCGGCGGGGGGCACGGTGGCCAGGGTGGAGGTAGGCGTGGTTGCGGACATGTCTCAGACCCTTTCCCGGCTCTGGAAGAACTTCAGCTGTGCGAAGGAGACGGCCACGACAATGAGGAAGTAGATAATGCCGTTGGCCGTCTGGTAGGCGTACTCGCCGCCCTGGAACCCGTTCTTGAAGATGAGGAAGGAGATCGACTGGGTGGCCGTCCCCGGACCGCCGCTGGTCAGGGCCACCACCTGGTCGAACACGCCCAGGAAGTTCTTGAAGGACAGGATCATGTTGATCCCCATGAAGGGGATGATGAGGGGCAGCGTCATGGAGCGCAGCCGGCGCCAGGGGCCCGCGCCGTCGAGCGCCGCGGCCTCGTAGATCTCCTCGGGGACGGTCTGGAGCCCGGCCAGGTAGATGATCGTGTTGTAGGCGGCCGCCTGCCACACCCCCACCGCGACGATGGCCAGCCAGGCCAGGTCCTCGTTGGCGAGCAGGGACGTGCTCAGCCACTCCCAGCCCAGCTCGCGGCCGATGAGGGGCAGGTTGTTGGTGAAGAGGTAGCTGAACACGTAGGAGACGATCAGCACCGGCAGGATGTAGGGCAGGAAGAAGACGCCGCGCATGAGGTTGCGCGCCCTCATCCGGGAGTTCAGCAGGAGCGCCAGGCCCAGGGCGATGACGTTGGTCAGGACGGTGGCGACGAGGGCGTACTTGAAGGTGAAGACGTAGGAGCCCCAGATAATGTCGTCGGTGAGGAGGTTCTTGTAGTTGGTCAGCCCTACGAACCGCCACTCGCCGTAGCCCTGGTAGTTGGTGAAGGTGTAGAAGAGGCCGGTCAGGAGCGGGACAGTCAGCAGGGCCGTGAAGAGGACCGCCGCGGGGGCCACCATCCAGATGTAGGCGCGCTCGACCCTCCTGGGTCGGTTGGCGCCGCGGCGAGGCGAGCGTGAGGGGGCCGGTGGCGCCTTCGGGGCCGCGGCCCTGGGCGCCGTCGTGCTGGGTACAGGGGTCATGGTCTGTCCTCCTTCGTCCTCAGGCGGTCTCGGCCAGGCGCTTGACGACCTTGTCCCACTGGGTGTCCAGGGTGGAGACGAGGGCGTCGACGTCGCCGGAGATGAGGAACTGCTGGATGTAGGCGTTCAGGGTGACGGCGGGCGGGAAGTTGTGGTCGGAGTAGGTGGCCACGCGACCGGCCTCGAAGTAGGGGTTGAGCCCCTCCAGGGCCGGGTCCTCCGCGACCAGGCCCGTCAGGGTAGGGTAGGCGACCTGCTGCGTGCAGTAGGAGGCCTGGTTGGTCTCCTGCATGAGGTAGGTCAGGAAGCGCAGGGACTCCTCGGGGTGCCTGGGGCTGACCCCCGTGCACAGGGCCACGTCCACCCCCGAGACCACCTTGGTGTCCGCCTCGTCGTCCGCGGGGGTGGCGAAGGTGCCCAGGTTGATGTCGGCGTTGTAGGAGCGGATGGCGGGGATGGCGTAGGTGCCGTGCCAGTACATGGCGGCCCGGCCCTGGGCGAAGCCCTGGTTGGCGTCGTTGTAGCCGAGCTCGAACTTGCTGGGGTTGCCGTAGCCAGCCACGGTGCGCATCTTCTCCAGCACGGGGGTGAGCTCGGAGAAGGAGACCGCGCCCTCGCGGCGACGCTGGTACCAGGCGGCGACGCCGTCGGTGAGGTAGCCCCCCGAGATGGAGGAGAACATGGGGGCTCCGGTCCAGTTGTCCTTGAAGCCCCAGTAGAAGGGGGCGATGCCCGCGGCGGTGAGCTCGTCGCAGATCTCAATGAGCTCCGCCCAGGTGGTGGGCGGGGTCAGGCCCACGGAGTCGAAGACGTCCTTGTTGTAGATAATGCCTGAGCCGTTGTCCGCGAAGGGCAGGCCGTTGTTCTCCCCCGCCGCGCCCGCGCCGAGGCTGGTGAGGATGCCGGCGATGGTGGGCTGGACCCGTCCCAGCAGGTCGGAGCCCGCGAAGTCGTGGAAGACGCCGGTACGGGCCAGGGCGCCGTAGTTGTAGTCGGCGTTGATGGTCACCAGGTCGGGCATGTCCCCCTTGACCAGGCGCACGCGCAGGGCCGTGACGTTGTCCGCCTGGAAGTTCTGGGTGACCTCGATGTCCGGGTTGGCCGCGTTGAAGTCGGCGCAGATCCTGTCAAAGAGGCCTATGGCCTCGCTCTTGAACTGGAAGAGCTCGAGGCGGACCCTGCCGTCCCGGCCCGAGGAGCAGGCGGCGAGCGAGCCTCCCGCCGCCGCGAGCGCCGCCGCCCTCGCCGTCGTGGCGAGGAAGGAGCGCCTGCTCAGTGCTGTCATGGGAACCTCCCGGTGCGTCGTTGCGATGACGAGATTATTTTGCCCCTAAATAAAGAGGAGCGCAAGCGAGGACCTGGACCTGTCCCGGCGTCAGCCACCACGCCACCGTCTTCCTCTCCTGGCAGAAGAAAGACCGGGGCCGGGACGCCGCGGCCGCGCCGGTCAGGCACAATGGGCCCATGACGACGCGTCGCCCGCCCACCCTCCCGGAGAACCCCTGGGCGGACCTGACCGGGACCCAGCGGCGCATCGTCCTGGAGCTGCTGCGCCACGGCCGCCTCTCGCGGCCCCAGATCATGGAGGCCGTCGGCATCTCCCCCGCCTCCATTACGCGCCTGACCGCCCCGCTGGTCGCCTCCGGGCTGCTCACGGCCACGGCCGAGCAGGTCGCGGCCACGGGACGCCCCCAGACGCCCCTGGCGGTGCGGGCCGAGGCGGAGAGCATCGTGGGCGCCACGCTGTCCGTCACCAGCCTGACGGTCGTGGTCACGGACCTGACCCTGACCCCTCACGCCTCCGTCCAGGTCCCGCTGGGGTCCCGCTCCCCCGCCGACGTCGTCGCCCTCCTCAAGGACACGGTCGCCGAGGCCGTGTCCGGGGCCGGGAGGCTCCCGCCCCCGGCCTGCGCCGGGATCTCGCTGGGCGGCGCCACCCGGGGCGGCCGGGTGGTGGGCGAGGCCACCTTCTACGGCTGGTCCTCCGTCCCCCTGGCCCGCCTGGCGGAGGAGGCCCTGGGCGTCCCCTGCACGGTCGCCAACGACCTGGTGGCCCTGACCCTGGGCGAGGCGTGGTTCGGGGCCGGCCGCAGTCACCGCCGCTTCGACGTCGTGACGGTCGGGTCCGGCGTGGGCTTCGGCCTGGCCTGCGACGGGAACGTTGTGACGACGCCCTCCGCCGAGCTCGGGCTCATGGGGACCGTCCCCGTGCCCGACGGCGCCCGCCCCGCGACGGCCCGGGCGGCCATGGACACCCTGACCGACTCGGCCCTGGAACGTGTCTGGCGGACCGAGTGCGGGCGGTCCCCGCTGGAGGCTGCGCAGGTGGTGCGCCTGGCCGTGCAGGGTGACGCGGACGCGGTGGCCGTCGTCTCCTCCTTCGCCCGGCGCCTGGGCCGTCTCATTGCCATGGCGGCGGCCTTCACCCTGCCCGAGGTGGTGGTGGTGGCCGGGGAGCGCGCCGACGTGGCCGCCCTCTTCGAGGACCAGGTCATGGTGGGCATCAGCTCCCTGCGGCGCTCCTCGGCCGAGGACGTCCGCCTCGAGGTGCGCGAGCACCACCGGGCCGACTGGGCGCGGGGTGCCGCCACCCTGGCCCTGCGCCACCGGGTCATGCCCGACGGCCCCGCCACCTGACGTACCACACCCCACCCGCCGCCCACCAGCCAGGAGCCGTATCGTGTCATCGCCCCTGTCCACCGCCCCCGACCGGCCGCTGCCGGCACCCGCCCGCCCCGAGGCGGTGGTGGAGGGGCCCGGCTACCGCTTCACGGTGCTCACGAGCCGCCTCATCCGCATGGAGCACCTGGCGGTCCCGGGCGGCTTCACCGACGCCGCCACCCAGCTCGTCACGAGCCGGGACCTCGGCCCGGTCCCGGACTTCCGGGTCCGCCGCACCGGCAGCGGCGAGGGCGAGCGCGTCGAGGTCGTCACCGAGCACCTCCACCTCACCTACCGCCCCTTCCGGGGGTTCTCCCGCACCGGCCTCCAGGTGGCCCTGCGCACCCGGGTCATCCACCCCCACGGCGGCACCTGGCGCTTCGGGGACACCTGGGACCCTCAGGAGCCCTACCCCACGAACCTCGGCGGTACCGCCCGCACCCTGGACGAGGCCGACGGCGCCGTCCCCCTGTGCCCCGGCCTGCTGTCCCTGGCCGGCTGGGCCGTCCTGGACGACTCGGCCTCCCTGCTCCTGACCGAGGACCAGTGGGTCCGTCCCCGCCCCGGTGCGAGCCCCGTGGACGGCTCCACCCCGGACACGGACCTCTACCTCTTCGGCTACGGGCAGGACTACCGCGCGGCCCTGGACGACTTCTTCCGCCTGACCGGACCCACCCCGCTCATTGACCGGGCCCTCCTGGGCAACTGGTGGAGCCGCTACCACGCCTACTCCGAGGAGGAGTACCTGGCCCTCGTGGACCGTTTCGCCGCCGAGGGCGTCCCCCTGTCCGTGGCCGTGGTCGACATGGACTGGCACGAGGTGGACGTGGACCCGGCGATCGGCAACGGCTGGACGGGCTACACCTGGAACCGGAGGCTCTTCCCGGACCCCGGGCGATTCCTGGCCGCCCTCCACGGGCGCGGCCTGGAGGTCGCCCTCAACCTCCACCCGGCCGACGGGATCCGCCGTCACGAGGCCGCCTACCGCGCCGTGGCCGCCCGGCTGGGCCTGGACCCGGACACGGGCACGGGCATCCCCTTCAATATCGGGGACAGGGCCTTCACCGACGCCTACCTCACCTGCGTCCACCACCCCCTGGAGGAGCAGGGGGTGGACTTCTGGTGGCTGGACTGGCAGCAGGGGGGCGCCACGGACGTCCCGGGCCTGGACCCGCTGTGGATGCTCAACCACGTCCACTACCTGGACTCCGGGCGCGAGCGCCCGCAGGGCCCCGGGGGCGGGGCCAGGCCGGCGGCCCCCGCCCGCCAGGAGGCGCCTCTGCCCGCTGAGTCGGCCGCCGGGCCGGCTGCCCGGCGGGAGGAGGCATCCCCGCCCGCCGGGTCGCCCGCCGGGCCAGCTGCCCGGGAGGGTGCCACCGGGGGCGGGCCGGGTGCGTGGCGTCGTCGGCCGGTGACCTTCTCCCGCTTCGCGGACGCCTCCAGCCACCGCACGCCCGTGGGCTTCTCGGGGGACACGCACGCCACCTGGGCCTCACTGGCCTTCCAGCCGGAGTTCACGGCCACGGCGGCGAACATCGGCTACTACTGGTGGTCCCACGACATCGGCGGGCACATGCTCGGCACGGCCGACCCGGAGCGCTCGGCCCGGTGGGTGCAGCTGGGCTGCTTCTCCCCCGTCAACCGCCTGCACTCGACGAGGTCGGCCTTCAGCTCCAAGGAGCCCTGGCGCTACAGCCGGGACGCCCGGGCCACCATGGAGGCCTACCTGAGGCTCCGGCACCGTCTCGTCCCCACCCTCTACACCTGGGCCCGCCGGGCCCACAGCCAGGGCGTGGGCCCGGTGCGACCGCTCTACCACGACCACCCCCGGCAGCCGGGGGCCTACAGCCACCGCACGACGTTCCTCTTCGGCGACCTGCTGGTGGTCCCCATGGTCCACCCCCTCGACGCCGTCACGCGCCTGGGCCGGGAGGACGCCTGGCTGCCCCGGGGCACGTGGTGGGACGTGGTCACGGGCCGACGCTACGAGGTCCTCCCCGAGGGCGGTCGTGAGCTGTCCTTCTTCCGGCCCCTGGAACGCCTCCCGGTCCTGGCGCGGGAGGGCTGCGTCCTGGTGCTGGCGGGCGACCTGTCCGAGGCGGCGGGCTCGAACCCGGTGCACCTGGCGCTCGTCCTGGTCCCGGGCGCGCCGGGGACGCGCGGTGAGTTCGTGCTGGAGGAGGACGACGGCTCCCCGGAGCCCGGGGACGACGCCGTGACCCGCACCACCCTGACCGCCAGCTGGTCGGCGGAGGGCGTCAGGCTGTCCGTACGCGAGCAGGGGGCGCAGGGCGTCGTGCCCTCACGCCGCCGCCTCAGGCTGGAGATCCTGGGCGTGTCGGCGCCCGGTGCCGCACAGGTGCGCCTGGACGGCCGCCCCCTGGACGTCCCGACCGCTGCGCGCCAGGCCGACGGGACGACCCTGGGGGGCGGGCTCAGCGTGGACCTCGGGGTCGTGGACGCCACCGCACGACGACGTGGGACCACGGTGGAGGTGGGCGGCCTGGCCGTGCGGCAGGCCCCCTGGCAGGAGGAGGTCCTCGCCCTGCTGGAGGAGGCACGGATCGACTACATCGTCAAGGACGCCGCCTGGGCGGCCGTGGGCTCCGGGCTGACGGGCGCCGCCCTGCTGGCCTCCCTGCGGGCGGCCGGCCTCGGTGAGGGCCTGCTGGGGGCCGTGACGGAGGTGCTGTAGCCCCGACCCCTTAAGGGGCCCTCACCCCTCCAATCCACTACCCCCTTCCGCTCCGAACCCGGGGTGACACCACCTGCCGATAAGGAGCGGTCATGATTAGCCTGGTTCTCATAGGCGTGCTCGGAGGTCTCATTACCGGGATCTCCCCCTGTGTCCTGCCGGTCCTGCCTGTCGTCCTCCTGTCCGGGGGCACCCGGGCGGCACGGCCCGACGCCGGACCCGAGCCCCCCTCCCGGTGGCGCCCCTACCTGGTGGTCACCGGCCTGGTGCTCAGCTTCACCGTCCTCACCCTCCTGGGATCGACCCTGCTCACCCTCCTCCACCTGCCCCAGGACCTCGTCCGCTGGACGGGGATCGTCCTGCTGGCCCTCATTGGCGTGGGCATGATCGTCCCGAGGGTCATGGAGGTCATGGAGCGCCCCTTCGCCCGGTTCCAGAGGCTGGGCTCGCGCAGCCCCTCCGGCGGCCTCGCCCTGGGCCTGGTCCTGGGCGCCGCCTACGTCCCCTGCGCCGGCCCGGTCCTGGCGGCCGTCTCCGTGGCGGGCTCCACCGGGAGGATCGGCGCGGACACCGTGACCCTGGCCCTGTCCTTCGCCCTGGGCGCCGCCGTGCCCCTGCTGGCCTTCGCGCTGGCGGGGCAGAGGGTCACCCAGCGTCTCAGGGCCTTCCGCTCCCGTCAGAGGGGCGTGCGCCTGGCCGCCGGGGCCCTCATGGTCGCCCTGTCCGTGGCGCTCGTCCTCGACCTGCCCGCGTCCCTCCAGCGCTCCCTGCCCGACTACACCGCCTCCCTCCAGGCCGGCGTCGACCGGTTCCTCAACGGCAGGGGCGCGGGGTCGAACCGGGCCTGCGTCCCGGGCGCCGACCACCTGGCCGACTGCGGCGCCCTGCCCGCCGTCACGGGGGCCACCGCGTGGCTCAACACCCCCGGCGACCAGCCCCTGAGCGAGGCGGACCGGGCGGGAAAGGTCCAGCTCATCGACTTCTGGGCCTACTCGTGCATCAACTGCCAGCGCTCCGTCCCCGGTATCCAGAGGCTCCACGAGACCTACGCCGCCTACGGGCTGCAGGTCATCGGCGTCCACTCCCCGGAGTACGCCTTCGAGAAGGAGACGGACAACGTGCGCGAGGGCACCAGGAGGCTGGGTATCACCTACCCCGTGGCGGTGGACTCCGACCTGGCCACCTGGCGGAGCTTCGGCAACCGCTACTGGCCCGCCCACTACCTCGCCGACGCCACCGGCCAGCTGCGTCAGGTGGCCTTCGGGGAGGGTGGTGAGGCCACCACCGAGAGGCTCGTGCGTGAGCTGCTGCGTCAGGCCGACCCGGACGCCGCCCTGCCCGAGCCCGTGTTCACCCCCGAGGACGACGCCCCCACCGTGACGGGGTCGCGGACCCCGGAGACGTACCTGGGGGCGGCCCGGGCCTCCACGTTCGCCTCCGGACGTCTCCCGGAGGGCCGCCAGGAGCTGACCTTCCCCGACTCCCTGGAGCCGGACACCTTCGCCCTGGAGGGCACCTGGGACGTGGGGCGGCAGTCCGTCTCCCCCGCGACCGGCCCCGCCCGGCTGCGCCTGGCCTACCACGGCAGGCAGGTCAACCTGGTGGTCTCCGGCGAGGGCGACCTCACCTACAGCGTGGACGGCGGCCAGGAGCGCACCCTCCACGTCTCCGGGGTGCCCGACGCCCTGGAGCTGCTCAGCACGCCGCAGACCAGCAGCGGCACGCTGGAGCTCACCGTCTCCCCCGGCCTGGCCCTCTACTCCTTCACCTTCGGGTGACAGGTCCCCCGGACGCCACCCGCCCCACCACGACACCGGGGCGCCGGGGCGCCACGCGGGCGTCCAGGGCGCGCAGGCCGGCCCGCAGGCCACCCCCGCTACGACGCCGGGGAGCCACCGCCCGGCCCGGTCCCCTACGATGTCACCGTGACACCGCAGGACACCACGGGGGCGGGGCCGGAGGCACAGCCGGACGCCGCCCTGCTGACCCGGGTCGCGCAGGGGGACGCCCAGGCCTTCGCCTGCCTGTACGACGCCTGGGCGGGCAGGCTCCTGGCCCTGGTGCTGCGTATCGTGGTGGACCGCGCCCAGTCCGAGGAGGTCCTCCAGGAGGTGTTCCTGGAGGTGTGGCAGCGTGCCGCCACGTTCCGTCCCGAGCGCGGCAGTGCCCGGGCGTGGCTGGTGACCCTGACCCGCCGTCGGGCTATCGACCGTGTCCGCTCCAGCCAGTCCTGCCGGGACCGTGACCACGCCTGGCGCGGCGGCTACGAGCCCGACTACGACGTCACCGCCCAGGCCGCCGAGGACCACCTGGAGGGGGCGCGGCTGCACCGGGCCCTGGAGAAGGTCGGCGAGCCGCACCGCTCCACCCTCGAGCTGGCCTACTTCAGCGGCCTCAGCCACGCACAGATCGCCAGGCGCTGCGGGGTGCCGCTGGGGACGGTCAAGACGAGGGTACGTGACGGACTGCTCAAGCTGCGCACTCACCTGGAGGTGGAACGATGACCGGCACCCGGGGCACCGGCCCCCGTGACGTCCCCGCCGACGCCGAGCTGGAGGCGCTCCTGGAGGGGGAGACCGCCTCCCTCCTGGGCGCCTCGCTGGAGCCGGTCCCTCCACCGCCCGCCCTGCGGGCCCGGCTCCTGGAGCAGGTCGCCCGCACGCCCCAGGAGCGTCCCGCCCCGTCCCCCGCGCCCAGGGCGCCGTCCGAGGACCCGGGCCCGGGGCGGGCCGACGCCGTCGTGGTCCCCCTGGGCCGACGACGCTGGCGCACCGTGGTGCTGCGGGCGGCGGCGTGCGTGGCGCTCCTGGGCACCGGCGCGGTCCTGGGGCACTGGAACGCCATGGACTCCATGTCCTCCACGGAGCACTTCGCCCACCTCAACCAGGCCCAGGACGTGCGACGGGTCTCCCAGGCCATGCCAGACGGCCACGTGGCCACCCTGACCTGGTCGGAGGGCATGGGGATGACGGCGCTGAGCCTGCCTGCGGGGATGTCCGCCTCCGCCCCGGGCTCCAGCCTCCAGGTCTGGCTCAGGCAGGGGGGCGACACGACCTCGCTGGGGGTCTACGACCCCGGCTCGGGGGACACCTTCTCCTTCCTGGCCCTCACGCCCCGGCCCGGCCAGCAGGTCCTCATCACCCGGGAGCCCCGGGGCGGCTCCGCCCAGCCCACCTCACCGCCCCTGGTGGTCCTCCAGGTAGGGGACGGCACCGCCACGCCGTCACCCACGCCGCCACCGAGCGAGCCGCACACCTGATGCCGCCCGCCCCAGGGGGCCGCGCTGGCGTGGATCCTGCTAACGCCTCGCTCCTGCCCTGAGGCCGCCCGCGGGCCGGGCCCTCACGCCGCCGACGCCCGACCGCGGGCCCGCCACCAGGCGGTGGGCCGGGGCCGGGCCCGCCCAAGGCCGGGGCCGGACCCGCTACGGGCCGCAGGTCACCGTGACCCTCCTGGCTCCCGGTCTGCCCACTGGGCCGGGGCCGCCACGGGCCGCAGACGGGGCGGGCCCGGTAGGCTCGTGCCCATGACCGGCTCCCACAGCACCGACGACGCCCCCGCCCCGTCCCAGGGCACCGGGGAGCGCTTCCCCCTGGCCGCCCCCTACCTCCAGGGGGATCCGCGGACCAACCGCGAGCGCATGCTCGCCGGGGACTGGTACGTGTCCGACGACCCGGACTCCCGGCGGATCGCCGCCCGAGCCCGTCGCGAGCTGTCCCGCTACCAGCGGGCATTCGACGAGGGCGAGCCCGACGCCCAGGCCCACCTGCGCGCCGCGATCCCGCACCTGGGGGCCGGTGCGATCCTCCTGCCGCCGGTGCGCGTGGACTACGGGGAGAACATCATCGTCGGCGAGGGCAGTTTCGCCAACTACGGGCTCACCGCCCTGGACGTCGCCACCATCACCATCGGGGTGCACTGCCAGTTCGGCCCGAACGTCCAGCTGCTCACCCCGATCCACCCCCTGGAGCCGACGCCGCGCCGAACGGGGCTGGAGAGCGCCGATCCCATTGTCATCGGGGACAACGTGTGGCTGGGCGGCGGCGTCATCGTCTGCCCGGGCGTGACGATCGGCGACGACTGCGTCATCGGCGCGGGCGCCGTCGTCACCCGCGACATCCCGGCCCGCTCCCTGGCCGTGGGCTCCCCCGCCCGGGTCATCCGCACGCTGGACGACTCCACCTTCGTCCCCCGGCGCCGGTCGTAGAGTCCGGGGCGGCCCCGACCGCCAGCACCGCCGCACTTCCCAAGGAGCCACCGCCGTGAACCCCGAAGCCTTCTCCGACCTGGCCGCCGCCCGGCACTCCGTGCGCGACTTCCGGCCCGACCCGGTGCCGGGCGAGGTCCTCGACGCGATCCTCGACGACGCCCGCCAGGCCCCGAGCTGGTCGAACACCCGGCCCTTCATGGTGGCGCTGGCCACCGGGGAGCGGGCGGACCGCCTGCGCGCCGCCTACGTCGCCGAGTTCGACGCGACCCTCCCCGTCCAGCACAAGGAGCGCGGCGCCACGGCTCGCCTGGTCCTGAGCGGCAGGGCGCCCGACGGCGACTACCGCACCTGGGCGCCCTACCCCGCGGAGCTGCTGCCCCACTCCCAGGCCGTCGGCGGCCGGCTGTACGCGCACATGGGCATCGCCCGTCGGGACCGCGAGGCCCGCGACGCGGCCGCCCGGCGCAATTGCGAGGCCTTCGGCGCGCCGGTCATCGGCTTCGTCCTCATCCACAAGGACTTCATGCCCTTCGCCGCGCTCGACGCCGGGCTCATGCTCCAAACCCTGTTCCTGTCCGCCAAGGCCCGCGGCGTCGACTCCTGCCCCCTCGGGGTCCTGGCCACCTGGCGCCGCCCCTTCGACGCCGAGTTCGAGGCGCCGGCCGACTACGGCCTCATCACGGGCTTCGCCCTGGGCTACGCCTCCGACGCCCCGGTCAACGACTTCCGGGCCGATCGGCGGGCCGTGCGCCTGGTGCCGGCCCGGTCGTGAACCGGGCGGGCCGGGCCCGACCAGGTCCGGCTCGCAACCCCGATGGCCCCGTGAGCCGGGCGGATCGTCACCGGCCGCCGCTGTCCGCGGTGCTCGACGCCGCTCGTCGTCGTCCGTCAGCGTCCGACGGCGCGGCGCCCGCCCGCACCCGCCGCCGTCACCGCCGCTCGACGACGTCGTCGTCCGCCGGCGCCGGACGCCGCCATCGCGGCGCCAGCAGCATTCCCCGGCGTCGGGCCATCAGGAGGATCACCGCGGCCGCCGTCGCGCACACGACCACGGTGACGACGGAGCCCTCCACGCCCATGCGGCCGCCGGTGAGCCAGTCGGGCCCGTGGAAGGTCGCTTCGAACAGGCCCCGTTTGATCATTCCGGTCCCCGAGACGTCGGAGCCGAAGACGCCGCCCTGGATGAAGTTCCAGGACGCGTGCACCCCGATGGCCAGCCACAGGCGCCGGGTGAGCAGGTAGCAGGCCCCGAGCAGCGGCGCGGCCGTGAGGGCGATGATGAGGCAGCCGGACAGGGTCGCTCCGGAGTTGGTCAGGTGCAGCAGGCCGAAGACGACGGAGATGGTTCCGAGCGCCCACCAGCTGCCCAGCCTGGTCTCGATGAGTCGCTGGAGGAATCCGCGGAACATCGTCTCCTCGTTGAATCCTCCGACGACCCCGAATATCAGGCCGACGGCGATGCCCTCCGACCAGCCGACCCCGGTGATGCGGTAGGCCCCCGCCAGGGCGAGGACTGCGAAGACGGCGCAGATGAGCGCGCCGCCCAGCGCCAGCCCCGCGGCGAGCTCGCGCAGTGCGCCGGGGCCGCCCATCTCGGGCGCTTCACGGCAACCGATTCGTCGGACGATGAGGCGGTACCCCGCCACGACCGTGATCACGCACGTCGCCGAGACGAGGAGCGCGGTCGTCAGGTAGGCCATGGGTTGCGGCATGACGGATGTCAGCAGGTGCGTGCCGCCTCGTGCCACGACGATGATCAGGGTCTGGGTGAGGAGGAAGAGCCCCGCTCCGGCGAGCCCCTGGAGCCAGGAGCGTCGCTCGCGCGAGCCCGGAGCGGCGGGGGCCGCGGAAACGGTGAGAGGACGAGGATGCTGTGCCATGCGGCAATGACATCACGAGCTCTCCCACCCCTCCATGGGGCCAGCACCAGGGTCCGGGGTGGAGCCGGCGGGTTCGGGGTGGAGCTGGCACCACCCCGAGCGCCGCGGACACCGTCTGCGACGGCTCCACCCCCTGGGGGGTCGAATTGGTGATGTCACCCGGGCTCGCATTGTGCGAGGCGGGCTCGGCCCGCGCCAGCCCCGACCGCCCCGGATCGTCTGCTACGCCTTTTTCCGTCTACTGCGCCCCTTCACCCTCTGCTACGCTCCTTTTTCTCGTACAGTGAAGGGTCAAGAGGCGTAGCAGAGACAAAAGGGCGTAGCGGACGCCTCGGCCAGGTCCGAGCCGGCGCGGACCCCTCAGATCCTGGCGATCGGCGCCAGGCGCAGCATGAGGCGCTTGGTGTTCTTCGCGCCGTCGACGGTGAAGGTGACGCGGGCGACGGTCGAGCGCCCCGCGCCCTCCAGGGCGACGACGTCCCCCTCGCCGTAGGCGTCGTGGCGGACGCGGTCCCCGACCTTCAGACCGGCGACGGCGGCGGGCAGCGCCCCGCCGTCGGCCCCATCGGCCCCGGCGCTCGAGCCGTCGAGCCGCGTGGGCCTGCCCCGCTTGGCCATGCGCTCGGCCCGCCGCGCCTCGAAGCGGTCCTTGGGGGTCTCGACCCGGCCGAGCCGCCCCGTGCGCTTCGGGCGGCCCGAGCCGATCGGCGGGGCGAAGTCGTCGTCGTAGGAGGGCCGACGGCGGCCCCCCGCGGCCTTCCCGGCACCGCCCCCGGTGCCGTAGGAGCCCCGCCCGCCTCCGAGCCCGCCCTCCCAGCTGCTCCCCCAGCCGGTGCCGCCCCCACGCAGGGCGTCCGTGGAGGAGGCGATGCGCCTCCACTCCATGGTCTGCGCGGGGATGTCCTCCAGGAAGCGGGAGGCGGGCATGGCGTTGGCCGCCCCCCAGGCGGAGCGCACGGCGGCCCGGGTCACGTAGAGGCGCTCACGGGCGCGGGTGAGGGCCACGTAGGCCAGGCGGCGTTCCTCGGCCAGCTCGGTCTCCTCGGCCAGGGCCCGGGAGTGCGGGAAGGTCCCGTCCTCCAGGCCGGTGACGAAGACGACCGGGAACTCCAGGCCCTTGGCGGTGTGGACGGTCATGAGGGTGACCTGGCCCTGCTCCTGGTCCGGGGCGTGGGCGTCCTGGGTGTCGGCGCCCGGGGGGAGCTGGTCGGAGTCGGCCACCAGGCTGACCCGCTCCAGGAAGTCGGCCAGCGTGCCCTCGGGGTTGGCCGCCTGGAAGTCGGAGGCCACCGCGTGGAGCTCGGCCAGGTTCTCCACCCGGCTGGCGTCCTGCGGGTCGTCGCTGGCGCGCAGCTCGGCGAGGTACCCGGAGGCGTCCAGGGCGGAGTCCAGGATGTCGGCGACGCCGTCGCCGGCGGCGAGCTGGTGGCGCAGGCCGGTAAGGAGCTGGTGGAAGGCGGTCACCTGCCGGGTGGCCCGGGCGGTCAGCCCCTGGACGGCGGGCGGGGTGGTCGCGGGCTCCTGGGCCCCGGGCGCCCCGGAGCCCACCTCACCCGTCCCGTCCTGGGCCCCGGGCGCGGGCTGTGCCGCCCCTGCCGGCCCGGTGGCGGGCCGGGGCTCGCCAGCGGCGTCGGCCACGGCCCGCCCGAAGCTCACCGAGTACCTGGAGGCGTGCGCGCCCAGGGCCGCCTCCGCCTTGTCCCCCAGCCCGCGCTTGGGCACGTTGAGGACGCGACGCAGGGAGACGTCGTCGTCGGGGTTGTCCACGCCACGCAGGTAGGCGATGGCGTCCCTGATCTCCTTGCGCTCGTAGAAGCGGGTGCCGCCGACGACCTTGTAGGGCTGCCCGGAGCGGATGAAGGCCTCCTCCAGGGCACGGGACTGGGCGTTGGTGCGGTAGAAGACGGCGACGTCGCGCGGGCGCACACCGGCCTCCTCGGCCAGGCGGCTGATCTCGGTGCTGACCCAGCGGGCCTCGTCGTGCTCGGAGTCGGCCACGTAGCCGATGATCGCGGGCCCGTCGCCGGAGTCGGTCCACAGGTTCTTCTCCCGGCGCCCGGGGTTGCGCGAGATGACGGCGTTGGCGGCGGTGAGGATGTTCTGGGTGGAGCGGTAGTTCTGCTCCAGCAGGATGGTGCGGGCCGTCGGGTAGTCCTGCTCGAACTCCTCGATATTGCGGATGGTGGCTCCGCGGAAGGCGTAGATGGACTGGTCGGAGTCCCCCACCACGGTCAGCTCACCGGGGGGGAGGGCCGAGTCGGCCCCGGAGGTGCCCGGTCCCCCGATGAGCTCGTGGACCAGCACGTACTGGGCGTGGTTGGTGTCCTGGTACTCGTCGACCAGCACGTGGCGGAAGCGGCGCCGGTAGGCCTCGGCCACGTCGGGGCGCTGCCGCAGGAGCTGGACGGTGCGCATAATGAGGTCGTCGAAGTCCAGGGCGTTCGCGGCCCCCAGGCGGGCCTGGTAGGCGGGGTAGACCTCGGCCAGGTGGCGTTCCAGGGGGTTGGAGGTCACCGCCTCCTCGGCGAACTCAACGGGGGTGACGAGCTCGTTCTTGAGGTCGGAGATGCGGTGGGCGAAGGTCTTGGGGGTGAAGCGCTTGGGGTCGATGCCCAGCTCGCGCACCACGAGGGTGATCAGGCGTGCGGAGTCGGCGGCGTCGTAGACGGAGAAGGTGGAGCGCAGGGAGGCGGCGGCGTGCTCGCGGCGCAGGAGACGCACGCAGGCGGAGTGGAAGGTGGACACCCACATGCGCTGCCCCACCGGGCCCACCAGGGCGGTGACCCTCTCGCGCATCTCGGCGGCGGCCTTGTTGGTGAAGGTGATGGCCAGGATCTCCCCGGGCCGGGCACGACCGGTGGCCAGCAGGTGGGCGATGCGGCGGGTCAGCACGCGCGTCTTGCCGCTGCCGGCGCCGGCCACTATGAGCAGGGGGCTGCCGGCGTGGGTGACGGCCTGGGCCTGGGCGGGGTTGAGGTCGGCCAGGAGGGTGGTGGGGTCGGCGACGGTGAGCCCGGGGAGGGGGCCTGGGCCGTAGGGGCGGGCCGCGTCCCCGGGGCCCGACGCCGTGGCCCCACCCCCGGCGGGCTCGCGCCTCCCGGCACCGCGGGCACGGGCGGCGTTCGCCCGGGCACGGGCGACGAGGGCGGAGACGCCGGTCTGGTGCTCCTCCCAGGTGGGGGCGACGGCGCCCAGGTCCGGGGGCGCCTCCTCGGCGGGAGGCTCGGTCTCCCAGTCCTCGGCGGGGGGCTCGACGTCGGCCCAGGAGTCGTCGGCCGGGTCGGGCAGGCTGGGCAGGGCCGCCTCTGCCGGCGCCTGCGCACCGGGGCGCACCTGTGCGCCGGAGACGGGCAGGGAGCCGAAGAGGGAGTCGATCGCGTTCATCTCACGGCCAGCCTATACCAGCCTAAGGGCGGCACCGCGGGCCCCGGCCCCGGACGCCCTGCCGAGCTGGCACTATCGCCTCCCCCGCTCACGGCGGTACCGCCGAGGAGGCTGGCGACGACGCTATCGCGGAACGCTACGCTCCCAGGCGTGCTGGTAGGTCCCCCACTGGGTGCCACACCACGCGCCGCCCCTGCTTGGAGGAGTCGAGGTAACCGTGCCGGGCGAGGTCGGTCAGGTCGGTCCGGGCCGTCTGTGCCACGACGCCGTAGCGCGCCTGGTGGTCCGCGACGCTGGTTGACAGCCCAGGGTCGCGCAGAAACCGCCCCAGGACGTCCGTCTGGCGGTAGTTCAGCCCGAGCCCGCGTAGGAGGACGTCGGCGGACCGCAGCTCCGCCGTCTTGCGCGCCAGGTAGGCGTCGAGCTCGTTGACAGCCCGGACCACGACCCTGGCCTGCTCCAGGAGGAAGTAGGTGAGATCACCCTGGTCCTGCTCGGTGTACAGGAAGGAGCGCGCATAGCGTGCGGGGGCGCGTCGCAGCAGCCGGGAGGAGGAACCAGTCCCACGGGTGGTAGTCCGGATCCGTTCGCAGTCGCTGGTCGAGGAGGACCTCGAGGTACCGGGACGTCCCCCGCAGGGAGGCGGTGACCGCCTCCAGCGACGGTGGCGGCACGGGCGTCTTCATGTCCGGCTCCTCAGGACGGCTAACTGCTAACAACTGCTAATCTAGCCTGAATTAGCAGTTGATGCCAGGAGACGACCGCTCCGGTCCAGGCCTCACCGCGTCGGTTCACCCCTGCTCCAGGCAGGCTGGCGCCGTCACCGACGGCCCCGGACGCCCTCGCACTGGACGCCCACCCGTGCGCCTGCTCCTTGCTCACCTGCGCAGTCGCGCGATATCGGCCTGGACGGACGCGGGCTCGTCGGTGAGCGGCACGTTGTTGGCGTCGAGTACGCCGTCGAGGGCGCCGGGCTCGTCCGCCCGGGTGGCGGCGAACAGGGCCTCGTAGTCGGTCACGGGCGCGCCGGTGGTGCTGAAGACCTCCACGGTGCGTCGGGCCCCGGAGGGGACGGCGGCACCCTCCAGGAGGACCTGGGCGATGTGGCGGCGGTCCACGCCGGGGCGGCCGGTGACCGTGTCCCCCTGACGCAGGTCGATACGTCGGTCGCCCGGGCCCTGGTAGTCGAACCAGCCGGGCCGCACGATTGTGTAGGGGTGGCCGCTGACGCGCACGAGGCGCTCGGCCCGCCGCTTCCACTCCACGAAGCCGTAGCGGCTGCGGCCCGCCGAGCGGCTCGTGTTCATCGCCGTCATGAGGCTGACGTGGGTCCCGGCCTCCAGGGCTTCCAGGACCGCCAGGACGGTCTCGTAGAAGCTCACTCCCCCACGACCGTCCACGTCCCCGCCGTGGGTCAGGACGACGGCGTCCACCCCCTCCACCAGGGGGCGCAGGTCCGCGGCGGACGCGGGTGAGGCCTGGACGACCTCGGCACCCGCGGGCAGCACGCCGCGGGCCCGCCCGGCGTCACGGCTCTGGGCCCGCACGCTCAGGCCGCGCCCCAGGGCCTCCTCAACCACCAGACGGCCGACCTGGCCGGTTGCACCAATGACGAGAACCGTTGTCATGAGACGTCACCTCGGGTATCAGCGAGTGCGTGTGCGGTCATGCCCCGAGTCTGCCCCTACGGCCCTGAGGCTGCCAGGCCCTCCCAGTACCCGGGTCGATGGCGTACCACCCTCGCTGTCGGGGACGCCCGGGGCGGCGCCGGTGGAGCGTGCGGGCGCGCCCGAGCCGGACTCGTCGACCCTGAGGTCCTGGTAGCGGCGCTCCTGGACCGTAACACCCTGCGCCGGGTGGAAGACGTCGGCGACCCCGCCCAGCACCCCGGCACCACCACCGGCTGACGGGCGGCGTCTGCGCCAGTAGATCCAGCCGCGGCCCTCGGCCCAGGTCGCGAGGCGGTCGACCAGGACGAGTACCGCCACCGCGGCGCACCACCACAACCAGGTCATCTCATTACCCTTCTTATGAAACCGACCTTGCCACTGCCTCCACCGCCCCCTCCGGGCAAACGGCTACCTGACGTCCCCCGGCCGGTACGGGCTACCTCCTGGGCATGGGCGTGGGCACGACCGCGAGCACGTCGCGCGCCCGCGTGGCCGCCACGTACAGCAGCGAGCGCTCACGCAGCCGCCAGTCAGCCAGGGCCGTCTTGTCCAGGGGCTCCCGGTAGCGGCGCCGGGGGTCGAGGAGCGTGTTGACGTCGAGCAGGAGCACGTGCGTGAACTCCAGGCCCTTGGCGCGGTGCATGGTCATGATCAGCGGCCTGCCGGGCCTGACCTCCTCACGGTCCACGACCTGCACCTCCAGGCCCTGCTCGCCCAGCGCGGCGGCCACCTGGTCGCGCTGGCGCTTGTCGGGCACGAGGACGGCGATCGTCTCGGGTGCCGGGGCCCCGGCACCGGTCTCCTCGGCCGCGGACGTCTGCAACCACTTGCGCACGATCGCGGTGACGCACAGTATCTGCTCGTGCGGTGAGCTCGCACGGGCAAGGAACGGCAGCGGCCCGGAGCGTGAGGAGCGGTAGGGGTGCTTCTCGACCAGTCCCTCCAGGTCGGTGAAGGAGCCGCCCTCGAGCACGTTCACGGCCCAGGCCAGGTTCTGCGCGGTGGTCCGGTAGTTGAGCGTCAGACGGCGGGCCCGCCCGCGGATCTCGATCCCGTAGTGGGACAGGGTCACCTTCTGGCCGTAGATGCGCTGGTGGGAGTCCTCGCACAGGAAGAGGTCGTCGGGTCCCTGGGCGACCAGCGCACGCAGCAGCTGGAAGTGTGCGGGGGTGAGGTCCTGGGACTCGTCGACGATCACGTGGTCAAAGAGGTGCTGACCGGTCCGCTCAAGCCACGCGGCTGCGATCGCCGCCTTCTCCGCGAAGCTGGTCCCCCCTTCCGCGCGGCCGGCGGACCGGTAGGCCGCGACCACCTTCCAGACCGCCATCCGCCTGGCCCGGCTGAGGGATATTCCCCGGCCCTGACGCCGCACGCTCAGGTACTGGGACTCGGTGGTGACCCGGTAGGGCAGGATGACGGTCTCGTACTCGGCCTCGAAGAAGGCCGTGGTGGCGATCTCGGCGGGAAGGATCCGTCCGGCCTCGTCAATGGCCTGGTCCCAGCTGACGTCGGAGGACTTCAGCGGGTCCTCCCGGGGGTGTCCGAGCACGTCCTTGACGGCGTCGGCAATACCGGAGCGAGCCCGTTTCATTATGGCCCAGGCGAGCTGGTCGATACCGCTGACGTAGACACCGGGCCTATCGAGCCGCTTTACCGTCTGCGCGCCGGAGAGCTGGTGGACCTGGGAGGCCAGGTCGTCGGCCAGGTTACGGGTGTAGGTGGTCAGCAGCACGCGCGCACGGGGGTTCGCCCGGGCCAGGTTGCGGGCGCGGTGGACGGCGACGACGGTCTTGCCGGTGCCCGCGCCCCCGGACAGGCGGAAGGAGCCGTTACGGGACTTCTCCGCGTACTCGCGCTGCTGGGGGTGGAGGAATATGCGCCAGGCACCGAAGTCCCCGCTATTAATAATCCGGCGCAGCTCGTCATTGTCCTCGACCTTGTAGAAGGTCATGCGGGCGGCGGGCAGGTTCAGGCCGGCGAGGAACTTCTCGTCCTCCGTGCCCTCGATGACGGCGCCCTGGTCGAGGGCGAGGTCGCTGCGCACCTGCTCCAGCGGGGTACCGGTCGCCAGCTCCAGGAGGGCGTCGGCCTGCCAGGCCACGACGCTCGCGGACACAATAATGTCCTCCAGAGCGTCCTCGGTGGGCGCGGCGAGCGCACGGGCGGCGAGATCCTCGTCTACACCGAGACGGTCGTGGATGATCTGCACGGTCAGGCCCGGCTCCCAGCTGGGGGCCTTCCCCATGACGTTCGCGCTCTGCACCGGGATACCCTCAGGAGCCGGGGAGGCAGAGGACCTGCCGGGCGCCTCGGCTGGGGCGCCGGTGACCGGGGCGTCCTCGGCGAGCGCCTCGACGGCATCGGTAATGCGGTGAATCTCGGGGATCCCGTTGACGCGGTTCGTGGTCAGGCGGGTGGTGCGCGCTATCTCAATGGCCTTGTCGTGCGGCCAGATGCCGTAGAATCCGTAGACGGGACCGAAGCTGCTGTCCACCTTGAACAGGACGGCCCGGAAATTGCGGTCCACCCTGCCTGTGCGCACCCGGGGGTCGGCGGCCGACTGGATGGGCTCAATGTGCAGGCCGGGAAGGGTGTCATCGGCCCTGAGCTTCTCCAGGAAGGCGTACGCCTTCTTGTTCATGGACGAGTCCATGCCGTCCTTGACGTTGATCATCACCAGAGTGGGCACGTCTCACTCCTCATCCAGACGGACACGCACCGATATGGCTGCCACCGCAGTGGTGACGGGCAGGATCTCGTCGAGCAAGGGCGTCGCCCTCCACAGGATGACATGAGACTTAAGTCTCATGTCTCGGTGGTGGGAGGACCCGGCGGGGACGGTCAGGCTCATGAGGGCATCCTCGCACGTTCTATGGGCTCAGCGGCGGGAACCCCGCCGCCGGAGAATCTCGCCGTCGCCCCGGGAAAGAGGAGCGGGGCCGGCGGTGCGAGGCCGGATGCCACGGACGCGCACCGGGAGCGGGGGCTGCCGTAGCGGCCCGCAATGTAGCCCAGCCCATGCCACGGACGCGCACCGGGGCGGAGACTCTCCGGGCCAGCGACGGGCCGCTGGCCTCGCAAGGCGCCAGCTCACAGGTGCTTGAGCGCCTCGCGCCGGCTCAGCGGGGACAGGCGCGGGTGGTTCGTAACGAAGGCGCGCACCCAGGCGCCGTCGGTGCGGGCGTAGTCCCTCAGCGCCCAGCCGATCGCCTTGCGGATGAAGAACTCGCCGTCGTCCTGGTTGGCCTCGATGACGTCGCTGAGCAGGGGCAGATCGGTGTGCTCCTTGTGCTGGAGCTGGCAGATGATCGCGCTGCGGCGCACCCACAGGTCCGCATCAGTCGCCCAGGCGCGCATCCGGGCGGCAGCGGCGGGATGCGCCCGCACCACGAGGCCGACGGCGTGCGAGGCCTCGTCCACCAGGTCCCACCACTGCCCGGTGCGCAGCAGGTGCTCGTACAAGGCGAGGGACTCGATACGGTCGGCGTGGGGTGCGGAGTGCCTGGAGCGGATAATGGCGAGCACCGCGAACCGCTCCTCCCGGTGCTCGGCCGTGTCCCACACCCGGCGCAATGCGGCCTCCCAGCCGGTGGCGTCGCGCCACAGGCAGGGGTGGGAGGCGGCGACCGCCTGGGCGATGCGGCGGGTCCGGGGAACGCCGACGCCGTACATCTCCATGGCCGACTTGAGGTAGCGGCGCTGCTGCTCGGCCCGCGCGGGGTCGCCAGCTGCGGCCAGCGCCTCGCGCAGGTCGCGGACGAGGGCGTCCGTCTCCTCGGTGAGCCGGGCAGCCAGTGGGGTCATGTCGGCACCATAGCGGATCACCATCACGCTCACCGGCCGCACCGGGTCAGCGCGCACGGGCCCGCTGGCCGGGTCAGTCGCCGTAGTGGTGGCGGCAGGCCACGATGTGGATGTCCCCACCGTCATCGATGCGGTAGACGAGGCGGTGCTCGTCGGTAATGCGCCGTGACCAGTGGCCGGTCAGCTGGTACCGCAAAGGCTCGGGCTTGCCAATCCCCTCGTGGCCGGAGCACTGGATGTCGCGCAGGAGCAGGTTAATGCGCCTGCGCACCTTGCGGTCATGGGCCTGCCACCACAGGTAGTCCTCCCAGGCCGAGTCGTCCCATGCGATCGCCACCTCAGTCGACCTCAATAGGATCGTGGTAGGTGTCCTGACCGGCCCGGGAGTGCGCAACGGCCTCCAGCAGGCGCTTGGCATTGGCGGGGTTGCGCAGGAGGTAGTCGGTCTCCTTGAGGGACTGGTACTCCGCCAGCGAGACAATGACCGCCGGGGCGCGCCCGGCCCGGGTGATGACGACCTCCTCGCAGTCGTCGATGACGGAGTCCAGTACCTCGGCGTAGTGGGCGCGGGACTCGGTGTAGCTCATGATCTTCACGGCAACCCCCTCAATGAAACGTACAAAGAAGCGTACCTCTTGCCGGAAGGCGCGGTCCCGGGATACACCCAACAACCAGGTGAGCTGGCTCACCTGGTTCGGGGCGGCAGGGAAGGCCCGCCGTCTGGGCACAACCCGGCAGTCGAGGTGACCCGGCTGCCCGGCCTGGCGGCCCGGCCCGGTAGCCAGTCCGACCCGGCATCCCGGACGTGCCCGCCCGTCAGCGCACCGCGCGCAGGTAGCGGTCCCGGCCAGCCAGGTCCTGACCGGTGGCCGCCGTGGCGAACCCGGCGGCCCGGGCGGCCTGGCGCAGCACCGCCCCCTGGCCGGGGTCGTGCTCCAGCACCAGCACCCCCCCGCCACGCAGCAGGGCGGCGGCCCGTCCCACCACGGCCACCGGTACGTCCAGGCCGTCCCGCCCCCCGCCGAACAGGGCCGCACGCGGGTCGTAGCGGGCGGTCTCGGCGTCCTCCACGGACCCGGGCGGCAGGTAGGGCGGGTTGGACACGACGACGTCCACGCACCCGTCCAGGTCCGCCAGCGTGCCCGGGGCGGTGGCGTCGGCCCCCACCACCTCCACCCGCCCCGGGGCCAGGCGCTCGCAGTTCTCCCGGGCCAGGGCCGCAGCCGCCCCGTCGATCTCGACGGCGACCACCCGGGCCCCCGGCGCCTCCACCGCCACGGCCGCGGCAATGGCGCCCGAGCCGGTACACAGGTCCACCACGAGCGGGGTGGGCAGCGCGCGTGCGGCCTCAACGGCCTCCCCCGCCACCACCTCCGTCTCAGGGCGGACGACGAAGACGCCGGGGCGCACCCGGAGCTCGAGCCCGCGCAGCCACATGACACCCAGGAGGTGCTGGAGCGGCTCGCGCCCCGCCCGACGCCCCACGAGCGCGAGGTAGGCGGGGAGGAAGTCCTCCCCGGCGCCGTCGGACAGGACGAGCGAGGTCCCCAGCAGGTGCTCGGCGAGCAGGCGCGCGTCCACCTCGGGCGAGGCCACGCCCGCGGCGGCCAGACGCCTTGCGGCGGAGCGGACCGCAGCGCGCAGCTGGTAGCGGTCCAGGGACGGGGGCCCGGGCGGATCCGGCGCGCTCACGAGGCCTCCCGGGCACGCACCGGTCGCGAGCCCCTAGTATCCGCACACCCGACACCCCTACCGTCCACGCACCCGACAGGTGCCGGGCCCCACGCCCGCCTCCACGCCCACTGGCCGGGAGCCCCCTGCAGGCCAAGCTGGTTCCGGTGGGCGCTGTCAACGCCCCTACCGTTCTCGCGACGAACAAGTACCGTTCTCGCGACGAACAAGTACCGTTCTCGCGACGAACAAGTACCGTTCTCGCGAGAAGGGGTGTGGGGAGGAGGCGGGTGGGGGCTCATGCCCGCTCGGAGGCGGCCGCCAGTCGCTCAGCCTCGTCGAGCTCGATCGCGCTGGCGACAACCGGCCCCAGGTCGCCGTCCAGGACGGCGTCCAGGTTGTAGGCCTTGTAGCCGGTGCGGTGGTCGGCGATACGGTTCTCAGGGAAGTTGTAGGTGCGGATGCGCTCGCTCCGGTCCACGGTGCGCACCTGGCTGCGACGCGCCTGGGCGGCCTGGGCGGCAGCGGCAGCGGCCCGCTCGGCCAGGAGGCGGGCGCGCAGCACGCGCAGGGCCGCCTCCTTGTTCTGCAGCTGGGACTTCTCGTTCTGCATGGACACCACGATCCCGGTGGGCAGGTGGGTGAGGCGCACCGCGGAGTCGGTGGTGTTGACGCTCTGCCCCCCCGGCCCGGAGGAGCGGAAGACGTCAATGCGCAGGTCGGAGGCGTCGATCTGGAGCTCACCGGGGTCGTCCGCCTCCGGCATGACCAGGACCCCGACGGCCGAGGTGTGGATGCGTCCGGAGGACTCGGTGACCGGCACGCGCTGGACGCGGTGGACGCCGCCCTCGTACTTCAGGTGCGCCCACACGCCCCCACCGGGCTCGACGGCGCCCCGGGAGCGGATGGACAGCCGGACGTCCTTGTAGCCGCCCAGGTCGGAGGCGGTGGAGTCCATGACCTCCACCACCCAGCCCTGACGCTCGGCGTAACGGGCGTACATACGGGCCAGGTCGGAGGCGAACAGGGCCGACTCCTCCCCGCCCTCACCGGCCTTGACCTCGATAATGACGTCACGGGCGTCGTCGGGGTCACGGGGCACCAGGACCTCGCGCAGGTGCTCGGCGGCCTGCGCCTGGGCGTCGGCAAGGGCAGGGAGCTCGGCAGCGAAGTCGGCGTCCTCCACGGCCAGGTCACGGGCGTCGGCGAGGTCGGCACTGGCCGCCTCCCAGGCACGGTAGGCGGTCACGACCCGCCCCAGCTCGGCGTAGCGGCGCCCCAGACGGCGCATGACCGCGGGGTCGGCGGCGGCCGGGCCGGCCATCTGCTCCTCGATAGCGGCGTACTCGGCCAGGACGGGCTGGACGGCGGAGAAGTCTCCTTGGGTCATAGAGGTCATCCCAACGGTAGGAAGTGCCCGCCGTCAAGAAGACGCCCCACCAGGGGCGTGCACTCGCGGCGGGGTACCAGGACGCCGACGGGCCCGTCAAGGGTGTCCGTCGGCGTCGGGCGGTGGTCAGCGCTTGCGCTTGCCGTAGCGGGCCTCGAAGCGGGCCACACGGCCACCGGTGTCGAGGATCTTCTGCTTGCCGGTGTAGAACGGGTGGCAGGCCGAGCACACGTCCACGCGGATCTCACCGGAGGTGACGGTGGACCGGGTCTGGAAGGTGTTGCCGCAGGTGCAGGTGACCGTGGTGGCCACGTAGTCGGGGTGGATACCCTGCTTCATCGGTGTCTCCTTAGGCGATCAGAGGGTCCCGGGTCCCGTGCGGAGGCACAGGTGAACCGGAGGCCAGCCGACGATTCTGCCAGGTAGGGCAACAGCGCACAATGTGGCGGCGGTGGCTGCCGCGTGATTCCGCGCACGGGAAGCGCCGGGCCCGGGGGAGGCGTGGCAACTCCCCCGGGCCCGGACAGTTCAGTTCTCAGAAGACGGGAGCACCCGCCCTGAGCGTTCGCCCTCAGGCGCGACGGCGCCTGGCGTGGAGGGCGACGGCGCCCACGCCCAGGAGGAACGCCGAGGCCGTGCCCAGCTCCAGGGTCTGCGCACCGGTGTAGGCCAGCTCGGAACCCGCGACGGCGGGAGCGGCAGGCTGGGCGGCAGGAGCAGCCGGGGCGGCAGGCGCAGCAGCGGGCTCAGCGACAGCGGGCGCGGCGGCCAGGGGCTCGGCCAGCGTGCCCGTCCCGGCCACACCGGTCCCCGTCACGCCGGTCCCACCGGTCCCGCCACCACCGGCGCAGGCCTGCTGGTGGCACTCGTCCATGACGTGCTGGGAGCCCTCAAAGTCCCAGTCGTACGCAGAGACCAACTGGTCTCGAGCGTTACGAATAGTGAAGTCATAGCCCGACCACAGGGTCCCGACATTGGCGGTCATAAGGTACTGGAGCGTGCGAATGTCCCCGGCGCTGCCGGAGAACGGCAGCGAGCCAATGAGCACCTGGTCGTCCCAGACCTCGAGGGTGTAGGAGCCGTCAGCCTGGATCTTGACCGTAAGGGTCAGCAGGCAGCCATCACGCTCAACCTGGAGAAGCACTGCGTCATGAAGCACGGACGAATTGATCAGGAACCGATACGTGGTCTCACTGAGGTCAACGAGAGTTCCATTGGGGTCGGCGGCAGGGGCGGCGGCAGCAGCCGGCTCAGCCGCAGGGGCAGCGGCGGGCTCGGAGGCGGCGGCACCAGGGGCAGCAGCCGCAGCAGCGGGCTCAGCGGCGGCACCTGCCGGCTCGGCCGCGGGGGCCGCAGCGGCGGGAGCGGCGGGCTCCTCCTCCACCGGGGCCGCGGGAGCGGGCTCAGGCTCAGGCGCGGGGGCGGGGGCCGCGGGCTCCTCCTCCACCGGGGCCGCGGGAGCGGGCTCAGGCTCAGGCGCGGGGGCCGGGTCGGCCACGGGGGCGGCAGGCTCGTCCACCGGGACCACGGGTGCGGGCTCAGGCTCAGGCGCGGGGGCGGGAGCGGCGGGCTCCTCCTCCACCGGGGCCGCGGGAGCGGGCTCAGGCTCAGGCGCGGGGGCCGGGTCGGCCACGGGAGCGGGGTCAATGGCGGGCTCCTCGGCCGCAGGGGCACCACCCTGGTCGGCCGCCAGCTCCTCGGCCGCGGCAGGGGCGGTGTCCGTCACCTCGTCGGCGGAGGCGGGAGCCATCACGCAACCGACAAGAAGGGCGGCAGCCGCACTGGTGATAATGCTGCGTCGCATAGAGAGTGTCCTTTGTTCTGGGGTTGGGAGCAGACTCGAGGTGTCTGCCCCTCCATGACACCAAGGCGCCGTCAGGGTCCACAAGGACAAAAACCTGTATATATTTCCGTGACCTAAGGCCTAGTCGCCTGTAACCTTTATCACATTGACCTCGGACGGAAACCCCTTCTCACACAGGTGTCCCACAGCTGGCACACACGTGCGTCATAACGCACCCCACCAGGCCGTTTACACCTGCGGTGGCACCGTCCTGAGGACGGCGCCACCGCAGGTCCCCGGGTCCCTGACACGCCCGGGCCCGATCCCTCAGGGGGTACTACTCCTCGGCGTCGGCCTGCTGCATGGGGGCGGACTTGGCCAGGCTCATGAGGAACTCCGCGTTGGAGCCGGTGTCCTTCAGGCGACCCAGGACCATCTCAATGGCCTGCTGCTGCTCCATGCCGGCGAAGAGGCGGCGCAGGCGCCACATGATCTTGAGCTGGGCGGGGTCGATGAGCAGCTCCTCACGGCGGGTGCCGGAGGCGGCCACGTCCACGGCCGGGAAGATGCGCTTGTCCGCCAGCTGGCGGCTCAGACGCAGCTCCATATTGCCGGTGCCCTTGAACTCCTCGAAGATGACCTCGTCCATCTTGGAGCCGGTCTCCACCAGGGCGGTGGCCAGGATGGTCAGGCTCCCCCCGTTCTCCACGTTGCGGGCGGCGCCGAAGAACCGCTTGGGCGGGTAGAGGGCCGAGGCGTCCACGCCACCGGACAGGATGCGGCCGCTGGCCGGGGCGGCCAGGTTGTAGGCGCGCCCGAGCCGGGTGATGGAGTCCAGCAGCACCACGACGTCCTGCCCCAGCTCCACCAGGCGCTTGGCCCGCTCAATGGCGAGCTCGGCCACAATGGTGTGGTCGGAGGCGGGCCGGTCGAAGGTGGAGGCAATGACCTCGCCCTTGACGGTGCGCTGCATGTCGGTAACCTCCTCGGGGCGCTCGTCGACGAGCACGACCATGAGGTGGGCCTCGGGGTTGTTAATGGCGATGGCGTTGGCGATCTGCTGGAGCACGATCGTCTTGCCCACGCGCGGCGGGGAGACAATGAGGCCGCGCTGGCCCTTGCCAATGGGTGAGACCAGGTCGATGACGCGGGGGGTCAGGGCCTTGGGCGTGGTCTCCAGGCGCAGCTGCTCCTGGGGGTACAGGGGGGTGAGCTTGACGAACTCGGGACGACGCCGGGCCCGCTCAGGATCCATGCCGTTGACGGTCTCGACGCTGACCAGCGGGTTGTACTTCACGCGCCCGGCCCGGTTCTGGCGGCGGTTGGCCCGGCCCTGGCCCCCCATGTGAGAGTGGGGGGTCTCGCCGCCCTCGCGGACCCAGCCGGTAATGGCGTCACCGGGACGCAGGCCGTTGTCCTTGACCTGTGCGGCGGTGACGTAGACGTCCTTGGGGCCGGGCAGGTAGCCGGAGGTACGCAGGTAGGCGTGGTTGGGGTCGGAGGCGTCCAGAATGCCGGCCACGGGCAGCAGGACCTCCTCCTCACGCTGGCTGGTGCGCCCACCACGCTCCCCGCGGTCCCGGTCCTGGCGACCGGGGCCCTCGTCCTCGTAGCGCTCCCGGCCACGCTTGCGGCCCCGGCGGCGCCGCCCCCGGCCGTCCTCGTCGTAGCCCTCGTTCTCCCGCTCAAAGGTGCCCCGGCTGCGCTCGGCGGGCTCGACGGCGGGGGTGCCGGTGGCGTCGGCGAGGTCACGCATAAGGGCCGCCTTGGCGTCGAGGTGGTCCTCGGAGGTGTCGGCAAAACGGTCCTCGCGCCCCTCAAAGCGCTGGTCACCACGTTCAGGGCGGTCGGTCCCCGCCCGACGGCGTCGGCGTCCTCCCTCGCCACGCTCCAGACGGGGACGGCGGGGACGGCGCTCCTCGGTGCGCTCCGCGCCCTCGGTCGGGGCGTCCTCCTCGTCGCGCCGAGGCAGGTCGGCCTCGGCGGGGGTGGCCTCGCGCTCCGTCAGGTGGGGCGTGCCCGCGGCGGCGACGGCGCGGCGACGGCGCGGTCGGTCCTGGTAGGCGGCGCGCTCCACGGGCTCGGGAAGGTCCAGGGGGAAGGTGGCGGTGGAGGCGACGGCGTCGGGCTGCTCGGCAGGAGCGTCCTCGCCCGTCGGCTCCGCCGCGCTCTGGGCGGACTGCGGGGCCTGGTCAGGGGCTCCGGCGGCGGTGCCGTCAGCGGAGCCGTTATCACGGATAGCGGCGACGAGCTCGCTCTTACGCATACGGGAGATGCCCTTGAGGCCCATGGAGCCGGCGAGCTGCTGGAGCTCAGCCAGGCGCATGGTGGACAGGGCGGCAGAGGTCTCGGTCACGAGTGTCCTTACGATGTGGTGAACGCCGGGACGGCGTTGGCGGAAGGATCGACGACGGACTGCCCGGAGCAGGTCTCACGGGGAGTCACGCACCCTGAGGATCAACGGCTCGTGGCCAGACCTGGTGCTGACGGCGGTTCGGTCCGCAGGCGTCGTCGGGGTCCACAATAGCAGCCTCGGCGAGGACGTGAGTCCCAGCCCGTACGGACCTTCCTCACTAATACGCGCCTACGACGGCTGCCCGGACGGTGAGGAATCCTGCTGGCAGGAGGCGGCTACCTCCGTCTCCCCTAACCCGCGGAACCGCGGGCGCGGTCGGCGACAGGTCCCGGGTACCGGGCTTTGCCGCCCGGGCGCCTGTAGAATAATAGAATATTATCTGCCACAACTACCTACCAGCACCAGGGATACCAATAATCGACCTCGTAATCGACTACGTGGTCCTCGAAGCGACGCAACAGGCGCTGTCCTCCGTGCGCGAGGGTCCCGTCGCTTCCGGGGATCCCGGCCCCCGTGGGCCCGTGCCGCGCTGGAGGAGGCCACCCCAATACAGGGGTTTACACGATCGGCCGCCGCCAGCTCCTGTCCGGGGGACTTACCGGGAAGATGAAGGAGAACCTCCCGGACCGGACGGTGCACGACGGCCGGATCTGGTACTGAGCGGGTCGGCGGGCCGGTCCGCCCGCCGTCGGCTTAGACCAGGACGGCGCCGGTCATGTCAATGCTGGGCGACAGCACCAGCCAGCCGCTGCGCTCCAGGGAGAAGCACACCTGGTCGCTGAGCGTGGCCAGCACCAGCACGGTAGGACCGGCTCCGGAGACGACCGCCGGGTAGCCCTGGGAGCGCAGGGAGTCCACCACCGCCATGGAGGCGGGCAGGACGCCGCGTCGGTACTCCTGGTGGAGGCGGTCCTCGGTGCCTGCCATGAGCAGGTCGGGGCGGGAGGCCAGGGCCAGCATGAGGACGGCGGCCCGGGAGGTGTTGAACAGGGCGTCGGCGCGCGGGACGAGGTCGGGCAGGACCATGCGGGCCTCCTCGGTGGACAGGCGCGTGGTGTCCGGCGGCACGAGCAGGCTCACGGGCAGGTGGGAGTCCACCGGCATGGGGGCGGCGTGGGGCGCCCCCTCGGCGTCGACCCAGGCCACCGTGGCCCCGCCGTACAGGGCGGGGGCCACGTTGTCGGGGTGCCCCTCGAAGTCGGTGGCCAGGGCGAAGACGGTGTCGTCGTCCAGGGCCTGCGGCTCGCTGATCAGGCCCCGGGCCAGCAGGAGGCCGGCCAGGGCGGCACTGGCCGAGGAGCCCATGCCGGCGCTGTGGGGGATGCGGTTGACGCAGCGCATCTCAAAGCCCGCCTGGGGGGCGTCGGCCACCTCCAGGCCCACGCGCAGGGCCCGGACCACCAGGTTGGTGTCGTCGGTGGGGACCATGCCGGCCCCCACCCCCTTGACGTCCACGTGGGTGGCGCCCACGACGGGGCGAACCTCGACCTCGTCGTAGTAGCGGAAGGCCATGCCGAAGGAGTCGAACCCGGGACCCATGTTGGCCGTCGTCGCGGGGACCCGCACGGCGGCACGCTCAGCGGACAGGCGCATGGTCACTGCCCCTCGACGCGCTGGACGGAGACGACCTCAAGCACCCGGTCCTCCCGGCGCAGGCCGTCCACGGCGGCGTCCAGGTGGAAGACACTGGCAGGATGAGTGACTATCGTCACAATGGCGTCGTGTCCACCGACGTAGGCGCTCTGGCGCACCGAGTCAATGGACACTCCGTTGCCAGCGAACACACCTGCGAGCGCGGCCAGGGACCCGGGCTGGTCGTCCACGCGCAGCTGGACCTGGTAGCGGGTGATGGCGGACTCGGGTCCCAGGACCGGCAGGTCGGCGTAGCTGGACTCGCGAGGGGCCTGGCCACCGTGGACGCGGTGGGCGGCGGCCGCCACGACGTCGGACAGGACGGCGGAGGCGGTGGGCGCCCCGCCTGCGCCCTGCCCGTAGAACATGAGGCGTCCGGCGGCCTCGGCCTCAATGAGGACGGCGTTAAAGGCTCCGTGGACGGAGGCCAGGGGGTTGTCGGCAGGCACCAGTGAGGGGTGGACGCGCACGGACACGCCCCGGGCGTGGGAGTCGTCACGGTACTGGGCGACAGCCAGGAGCTTGATCTCGCATCCCGAGGCGTGGGCCTCGCGGATGTCGTCGGCGGTAACGCCGCGGATGCCCTCGACCTGGACGTCGGACAGACCCACCCGGGTGTGGAAGGCCAGGGAGGCGATAATGGCGGCCTTGGCGGCGGCGTCCAGGCCGTCGACGTCGGCGGTGGGGTCGGCCTCGGCGTAGCCCAGCTCCTGGGCGGTGGCCAGGGCCTGCTCAAAGGACAGCCCCTTGGTGCTCATCTCGTCCAGGATGTAGTTGGTGGTGCCGTTGACAATCCCCAGCACGCTGGTGACCCGGTCCCCGGCCATGGACTCGCGCAGGGCGTAGACCACGGGGATGGCACCGGCGACGGCGGCCTCGTAGTAGAAGTCGGTGCCGGCGGCGGCCGCGGCGTCGTAGAGCTCGGGGCCGTGGGCGGCAATAAGGGCCTTGTTGCCGGTAATGACGCTGGCGCCGGACCTGAAGGCGGCCAGGATGAGGGTGCGGGCGGGTTCAATGCCCCCAATGAGCTCAATGACGATGTCATTGCCGGTGGCCACGGCGGTGGCGTCGTCGGTCAGGAGGGCCCGGGGGACGGCGCTGTCACGGGGGGCGCCCAGGTCGCGCACCGCGATGCCGGTGATCTCCATGCGGGCGCCGCTGCGGGCGGCGAAGTCGTCGGCCTGCTCCAGGAGGAGCCGGACCACCTGGGTGCCGACGGTGCCGGAGCCCAGGACGCCGACCCGCAGCACGGGTAGGCCACTGGGCAGGGAGGGTGTCGGCTGGGGCTGCTCAGTCACGGGGGACCACCTTGCTTTGAAGGAGAGGGTTCGCCGGAGGGCGAGGACGTCGTGGCCCAGCATAGGGGTCAACACCACAGTGCGCCGCCTCGTGCCCACGCGGGCGCCCGCTCGCGGTGCCTCTTCGCCCGCGCCTCCCCTCAGGGAGGCAGCACCTGGAGGAGGCCGAGCAGGCCACCCGCGCCCGCCGTGCCGCTCCGGGGGAGGCGGCACATGCGTCTTCTGGGGACGTCATGGGGGCCTTCGTGCCGCTTCCGGACGGGCGGCGCCCTCGACGGCGCCGACGAGGCCCGGCGGGCTACTTAAGGGGCCGAGCTGGCAACCACCGCAGCCGGAGCACGGTCAGGAGCCGCCCGTGACGACAGCATCGAGTCTTCGTGCCTCGTCAGTCAACTGACCGGCTACTGCCGTGTCCCCTGCTTTATCGGCAATACGGGAGCGGTGTGCCAAGACTGTCAGCAGATCCTTGAGAGCCTGAAGAGTTCCCCGCTCGTCCGCTAGCGCACGCGCAACCTCCAGGGACTCCTGGAAGCAGTCGGCGGCCTCACCGAGATCACCACGCAGCTCCGCCACACGCCCCACGTTGTTCAGTGAGATGGACAGGTCGCGGCGCGACTCCGGCGTACCCAGCAGCTCCACCAACTCACGCGCAACCTCCAGGGACTCCTGGAAGCAGTCGGCGGCCTCACCGAGATCACCACGCCACTGCGCCACACGCCCCACGTTGTTCAGTGAGAAGGACAGGTCGCGGCGCGACTCCGGCGTACCCAGCAGCTCCACCAACTCACGGCGCGCACCCAAGGACTCCTGGAAGCAGTCGGCGGCCTCACCGAGATCACCACGCAGCTCCGCCACACGCCCCACGTTGTTCAGTGAGAAGGACAGGTCGCGGCGCGACTCCGGCGTACCCAGCAGCTCCACCAACTCACGGCGCGCACCCAAGGACTCCTGGAAGCAGTCGGCGGCCTCACCGAGATCACCACGCAGCTCCGCCACACGCCCCACATTGTCCAAGGACACGGACAGGTCGCGGCGCGACTCCGGCGTACCCAGCAGCTCCACCAACTCACGCGCAACCCCCAGAGACTCCTGGAAGCAGTCGGCGGCCTCACCGAGATCACCACGCAGCTCCGCCACACGCCCCACATTGTCCAATGCGATGGACAGGTCGCGGCGCGACTCCGGCGTACCCAGCAGCTCAACCAACTCACGCGCAACCCCCAGAGACTCCTGGAAGCAGTCGGCGGCCTCACCGAGATCACCACGCAGCTCCGCCACACGCCCCACATTGTCCAATGCGATGGACAGGTCGCGGCGCGACTCCGGCGTACCCAGCAGCTCAACCAACTCACGGCGCGCACCCAAGGACTCCTGGAAGCAGTCGGCGGCCTCACCGAGATCACCACACCGCCGCGCCATACTCCCCACGTTGTCCAATGCGATGGACAGGTCGCGGCGCGACTCCGGCGTACCCAGCAGCTCAACCAACTCACGGCGCGCACCCAAGGACTCCTGGAAGCAGTCGGCGGCCTCACCGAGATCACCACGCAGCTCCGCCACACGCCCCACATTGTTCAATGAGACGGACAGGTCGCGGCGCGACTCCGGCGTACCCAGCAGCTCCACCAACTCACGCGCAACCCCCAGAGACTCCTGGAAGCAGTCGGCGGCCTCACCGAGATCACCACGCAGCTCCGCCACACGCCCCACATTGTTCAATGAGAAGGACAGGTCGCGGCGCGACTCCGGCGTACCCAGCAGCTCAACCAACTCACGCGCAACCCCCAGGGAATCTCTTGCAGCCTCAGCGGCTGCATTATAAGCGCCAAAGACCTCCCCAATTTGTCTCACGACACCGGACACGTCAGCACGAAAGCCGCGTGGAAGCTCTTGTAGGACGGAGACGACAGAGGCGAGGTTTGCCTCGACGCCAACCCCGTCACCGAGCAAGCCAGAAACCTCTGCTCGCGTAAGACCAAAGACAATACGCTGGACCAGGGATTTTCCGACCCTGGCATCATCCAGGACTTGACGGGCTCCCGCAGGATCCGCGGGCAGCAGGAAGCGGGACCGACTGACCTCCTGCAGTGCCGCACTAGCTTCGGGAGTACGCAGTTGCTCCGGGACCGTCAGACGCCAGGTAAGACTGTACTTCTCACCTCCCGCGAGTTCCTGCCAGCTCGCACTATCGACTGCCGGACGCGCGGAGACAAGGGGCGGGAGCGCGGTACGCACAATATGTGCGAAGGAACGCACAGACCACAGGTCCGCGGCCTCACGAGCAGTCTCCCTCAGCAGGGATACCGGCCCGCAGACGACCAGGCACCCGCCTCCCGGACAGGACAGGCGAATGCGCAGCTCGTTGAGCACGTGGAGATTCTCCGTGAGGTAGCGCTCCTCCGCCCAGAGATCCAACCAGAGGACGCCCGGCATCGGCAGCTTGCGTCGGAGCCAGTCAGCAGATCCCTCTGCCTCACGTGGCGTCCACTGCTCACGGTTCCTACGACACCACAAGGCAGTCCTATTCCTTAGGTCATCAGACTGGTCCCGAGACTGAGCGGCAATAAACACAACCGTAGGCTCGTGCCTGGTCCACTCCAGGTGGTGACGCAAGTCCGACCAGGCCTGGTCAGCACTGACCGCCTCGGAAGATTCCTGAGACGGCATATCACGCCTCGTCCAGGAGCTTGTCCAGAAGAGGATGGACGCCGTACCAGTCAACCACCCCGTTACGATAGCACAGGACATACCCAAGGGCCTGAAGCGTCCACGCCTCGGAGGTTCGCTCACGCGGCACCCGTAGTTGTCCGGTCTGACGTACTGTTCGCAGAATGTCCCACTGCTCCTCCGTGAGCCCCGCGGCCGCGTATGAACGTTGCTGACGCTCTACCTGGTCAATATCCCCCGTGCTCACCGGAAGCGCACCGTCCTTCAGCAGAAGCGCGGACACCAGACGGAAGAGCTCGCGAAACAAGCCGCCTGAGGCTCGTATAACCCGGTCGGCCTGGTCTCCCAGGAGCCGCTTCAGGTCACCATCCGGGGCACGCCTGACCAGTACCTGACGCAGGAGGTCCATCCCCTCCCGGCAGTCACCTCCACTACGCTCCTGAACCTTGACATTGAGGACGGGCCAGATCTGCCCCTCCCACCCTGTGGGCTTAGCATAGATTGGGACCGTGTAAATCACGTGCATACCGGGTAGCGCCAGCTCTGAGGAGTAGGTCGAGAAGACCGACTCGACGGAGTCGCGAACCTCGTTGAAGACCGCCGCCCTCCCACGATAGTGGTCAATAGAGTCAACAATAAAGACAGGGGTCTTCCCGGAGGGCATGGCCGCGACCACCCCCTGGAAGAAGGTATGCATCTCCTTCTTGAATGCCTTCCGATTGGACTCCAGGGCCTTGGCGACCCGGGCCCGGAAGCTCTCGTCGTCGCGCAGGGTGGCCTTAATGTCGAGACCGACCGGACCCGCCGACGCCGCCGCATCAGCCTCCCCCCTGATGTCAAGGCGGTCAAGGAAGGTCTTCATCCGCGCGACGAGCCTCTGCCGTGGGACAGCAGCCTCCTCGCAGTTGTCGACAAAACCTGCCGCGAGCGCGATAAGAAGAGAACCGCCGTCAAGGGGGAGCTCCGTATTGAGGTAGTCCTCAATATCCATGTACACGGGGACGTAGGCGTCACGGTCGAGGTCGCGTCGCAGGCGCATGAGCTCGGTGGTCTTACCGGCTCCGCGGTAGCCTGACAGCAGTTGTACCGAGCCCCCGACAGTGAAGTCAATGGCCGTCGCCATCTCCTTGACCAGGTCTGGTCCGGCAGGGCCGTCGTCGTGCGCGTAGACGGGCACGTAGTACCGCTCGAACTGCTCCTCCTCGGTCATCATGTGAGCTCCCTGATGGAGGTTGACGGCACGATAGAAGGCCTTGCGGTACTCCCGGTCGGTAACACCCATGGCGAGGATTCTACCAGTGCGATCTGCACCTCACCCGGGTGCTTCCCCGGCAGGTGCGGGGAGTCCCCGGGGGTGCGGGCCCGGGGAGGGGCGGCGTCGGCAGTGTGGCGCCGAGCCCGCGGCGCCGTCCCTCCCCGGGCGGTCAGTGGCGGCGGGCGCTACGAGGCCGGGAGCCGCGGGTCAGGGGCCACACGTAGGCGGTGACGAACAGGGCGATACCCACCGGCAGGGCGACAATGCCGATGGTGACGTGGAAGATGGCAAACGCCAGGGCGGTAGCAACCAGGCCGACGACGCTGCCGGCGGCCACGCCCTCGGCAATGGCGCGCTGAAGAGCGAGCTCACGGCAGCCGCGGACGGTACGGGGGTCAATGGTGGACTCGAGGGAGGACAGTGTGGCGCTCATGACGCCAGTATGTCCAGGGCCGCCCCGCCCCTGACAGCCCCAAAGGGAGGATTTCATCCCGGAGATGTCTCCTCCTCAAGGAGTAGGGGAGATCCCTGAGGTCATCCCTGAGTCTCACCCACCCCCGCCGGCCCTGTGGTGGGGAGGGCCGCCCCGTCGGAGGCCTCCGGCCCGCTCCCGGGACGGCACACGTCACCCCCGAGGTCGGCAGGGTAACCCTACCCCTCCAGGGCCAGCAGGTCCTCCACGGTCTCGGGCCGCAGGACCCAACCGGAACGCCCCTCGCGCACCCAGCGCACACCGGGGCGGGTGAAGAGGTTGTAGTTGGAGGCCATGGAGCGCCCGTAGGCCCCCGTGGCGGGTACGGCCAGCACATCGCCGACGGCCAGGTCGGCGGGCAGGTCCACGTCCCGTACCACGACGTCGCCGGACTCGCAGTGCTTGCCCACCACGCGGCAGCGCACCAGGCCGGCTGCCGGGTCGGGGCGGCGGCTGGCGAGCAGCGCGGTGTAGGCGGCCCCGTACAGGGCGGGGCGGATATTGTCGCTCATGCCCCCGTCGATACTGACGTAGAGCCGGCAGGTCCCCTCCCCCAGCTCGACGCGCTTGAGCCCGGTGACGGTGTAGAACGTGACCTGGCTGGGGCCCGCGACGCACCGGCCCGGCTCCACCGAGACGCGGGGGGGCTCGTCGCCCAGCTCGGCGCAGGTGGTGCGCACGGCCTCGGCCAGGGCGCGGGCCACCTCGGCCGCCGTGGGGGCCACCGGGTCGGCGCCGGTGTAGGCGATGCCGTAGCCGCCGCCCAGGTCGATCTCCGGGCACAGGCAGCCGCCCTCCGCGGCGACCTCGTGACGCAGGCGCAGCACCACCTCGACCGCCTTGCGGAAGCCCGCCAGGTCCATGATCTGGGAGCCGATGTGGGAGTGCAGGCCGGTCAGGGTGAGCTCCTCGGCGGCCAGGACGGCGTCAATGACGCGGCGGGCGGCGCCGGTGGCCACCGACAGGCCGAACTTCTGGTCCTCGTGGGCGGTGGCGACGTACTCGTGCCCCCCGGCGTGGATGCCGGTGGTCAGACGCACCATGACCCCGGCGCGCTCCCCCGCCCCGAGGTCGCCGCTGCTCCTGAGCCGGCGCACGGCGGCGACGGCGTGGCCGACCTCCTCGGCGGAGTCAATGACCAGGTGGCCCACGCGGTGGCGCACGGCTGAGGCCACCTCCTGGGCGGTCTTGCCGTTGCCGTGCAGCCCCAGGCGCCGGGCCGCCGTGGCGGCCTGCGGGCCGTCGACCTGCACCAGGGCCTTGAGGCCCACGGCCAGCTCGACGCGCGAGGCGGTGTCAATGCCCATGCCCTCTTCAAGGACCATCCGGGCCACCGAGGTGGTCAGGAAGGCCTTGCCGGCGTAGAAGGCCTCACCGCCCCTCATGCCGTACCCCTCCCAGAACTCCTCGGCCATGGCGGCGCTCCAGGTGGCGGCGCGGCCCCGGAAGTCGGCCTCGTCCAGGACGAAGACGGGGGTGGAGGCCTGCTCCAGGAGCGTTGAGACGCCCAGGCCCCCCAGGGCGAGCTCGCCGGAGGCGGTACGCCGTACCGTCGTGGGCCACAGGTCGGGGCGCTCGGAGGGCTCGGGGCAGACCAGGGCGCCCAGGGGCGCCTCCCCGGCGGGGACACGGCTGGCGGAGTCGGGGGCGGTCACGGCGCTCACATCCTCTCCGGGGCGCTGACGCCCAGCAGGCCCAGCCCGTTGGCCAGGACCTGCCCGACGGCGTCGTTGAGCCACAGGCGGGCCACGTGCCCGGGGCCCACGGGGTCGTCGCCACGCGGGGTGACGCGGGTGACCCCGTACCAGGCGTGGTAGGAGGCGGCCAGCTGCTCCAGGTAGCGGGCCAGGCGGTGCTGCTCGCGCAGGGCGGCGGCCTGGGCCACGGTGGCGGGGAACTGGGCCAGGGCGCCCAGCAGGGCGGCATCGGCCGGGTCGTCCAGGGCGGCGGGCTCGAAGACGGCCTGCTCGGGGTCCCGGCTCACCCCGTGCTCGGCGGCGTTACGGGCCACGGAGCGGGTGCGGGCGTGGGCGTACTGGACGTAGTAGACGGGGTTGTCGTTGGAGGTGGAGGCCAGCAGGTCCAGGTCGATGTCGATCATGGAGTCCATGGAGGAGCGGGCCAGGGCGTAGCGGGCGGCGTCCACGCCCACGGCGTCCACCAGGTCCTCCAGGGTGACAATGGTGCCGGCGCGCTTGGACATGCGTACCGGGGCGCCGTCACGTACCAGGTTGACGAGCTGGCCGATAATGATCTGCATATTGACGCCGGGGATGTCCCCGAAGGCGGCGCACATGGCCATCATGCGACCGACGTAGCCGTGGTGGTCCGCGCCCAGCAGGTAGACGGCGCAGTCGGCGCCGCGCTCACGCTTGTCCAGGTAGTAGGCCAGGTCGGCGGCGAAGTAGGCGGCCTCGCCGTCGGACTTGATCAGGACGCGGTCCTTGTCGTCCCCGAAGTCGGTGGTGCGCAGCCAGGTGGCGCCGTCGGCCTGGAAGATGACGCCGCGCTCACGCAGGCGGTCAATGGCCCGCTCCACGGCCCCGGAGGTGTGCAGGGAGTCCTCGTGGAAGAAGACGTCGAAGTCGGAGCGGAAGGCGTGCAGCTCGGCCTTGACGGCGGCGAACATGAGGTCCACGCCCCGGGCGCGGAAGACCTCGACGGCCTCGGCCTCGGGCAGGGTGGCGGGGTCGGGGCGCCCGGCGGCCAGCTCACCGGCCGTGACCTCCTGGGCGGTCTCGGCGATGTAGTCGCCGCCGTAGCCGTCCTCGGGGGTGGCCTGGCCGCGGGCGCTGGCCAGCAGGGAGGCGGCGAAGCGGTCGATCTGGGTGCCGTGGTCGTTGAAGTAGTACTCGCGGGTCACGGCGGCCCCGCAGGCGGACAGGATCCGGGCCAGGGAGTCGCCGACGGCGGCCCACCGGGCCCCGCCCAGGTGCACCGGCCCGGTGGGGTTGGCCGAGACGTACTCGAGGTTGACGTGCTGGCTGGCCAGGGTCTCGTTGCGCCCGTAGGCCTCCCCCGCCTCCACAATGGTGCGGGCCAGCTCGCCGGCGCTGGCCGCATCCAGGCGGACGTTGAGGAACCCGGGTCCGGCCACCTCCACCGAGGCGATGCCGTCAACGGCCTCCAGGCCGGTGGCGAGGACCCCGGCCAGGGCGCGCGGGCTGGTCCCGGCCTTCTTGGCCAGCTGCATGGCGACGTTGGTGGCCCAGTCGCCGTGGTCGCGGTTGCGGGGTCGCTCCACGTGGGGTACGGGAATCTCCCCGTCCAGGGCGATCTGCCCGGAGGCGACGGCGGAGACGAGGACGGAGCGGATCGCTGCGGCAAGCTCTTCTGGGGTCACGGGCACAGGCTACCGGATGGCCGCGGACGGCCCCACGCGAGATCCTGACGCCCTGCGCTACCTCGAGGTGGGCGTTAGCGTCGACGGCACCGGGCGGCGCACCATCTTCCACGCCATGGAGGTCACTGACCTCTACCGCCACCTCGTCCCGCCCAGCGAACGCTGACAGTCCTACCCAACACACGTCAGACGCACCCCGCCGGGGCACGTCTGACCCGCTCCCGCGGTACCCCGCACACAGAGCGGCCACAAAGCAGCCAACGAGATGATCAAGAGATGACAGACATGGACAGCACCCGCCAGTTCACCGCCGCCGAGCAGGCCTACTACAGCCAGCTTGACGAGGACGTCACCACCGGTCGTATCGGCACCGTCCGGCGCGGCACCCCCCGCGACGGCTCGCGCATCAGCGATGACGAGCTCGACGCCATCCTGCGTGGTCGTCCCGGCCTCGGCCGGGACCACGCCACCGGCACCGGCCGCTCCCCGCGCCGCCAGGTGCGTCTGCCCGAGTCCACCAACGACGCCCTGGACGCCTACGTCCGCGAACACAACACCACCGCCAGCGCGGTCATCCGCGACGCCGTCGAGGCCTACCTGGCCACCACGGGCCCGGTTGGGTGACCCCACCGAACCGCCCGGCCCGCGTGCGACGTCATGGTCAGGGCCCTGAGCCGTGGCCTCATACCCAGGGCGTCCACCAGTGGCCTGCCCCTCGGTGCGCGGGCACGAGGAAGGCCCCGCCACGGGTGGCGGGGCCTTGGCCAGGGTGGTGTGGTGCCCCGGACAGGATTCGAACCTGCGACCTTCTGCTCCGGAGGCAGACGCTCTATCCACTGAGCTACCGGGGCCCGCGGAGCACTGTACCAGGCTCCGGCCGAGTGTGGAAACGGGACCGGCAGCACCGGGGCCGGGAGGTCCCCGCTGAGGCAGGACCACCCGGCCCCCACCGGAGCACGCCCGGCCGGGCCCGGCCCGCCGGGCCAGGAGCCCGGCCGCGGCCCCGTGCCGGGCGCCCGTACCAGCACGCGGCCGGCCACCGGCTCACACCGACGCTGTCGTCTTCCTCACGTCTCTAGGGCCAGACGGCGGGCGGGGGCACCGGGGCGGGTGACCAGCGTGACGGCCCGCGCCGCAGTCTCGGGGAACTCCCGGGCGTAGGCGCTCAGCCAGCGCCCGGCGAACGCCTGGGACCCGGCGGTGGGCACCAGCGCCCACACCGAGCCCCCGAACCCCGCACCGAAGGCGGAGGCGGCCACGGCCCCCTGCCGACGGGCCAGGCGCGCCAGGGCGCGGGTCTGCGGCACCTGGTTGTCCAGGCCCTCGTCCGTCCACTTCTGGGACAGGTCCACCAGCTCGCCGAAGGTCTCCATGTCCCCGGCCGCCAGGGCGTCCCCGGCCTGCCCGACGATCTGCTCGGACTCGGTCAGGAACTGCTCGAACCGCTGGGGCAGGTAGTCGTGACCGGCCACGACTTGGCGTATGCGCTCGGGGGCGTCGGTGCCGGAGCGCACGGCGTCGGCCAGGTAGACGTCCTGGCGGCCGGTGGCCTGGTTCCACAGCGCCACGATCTCCCGGGTGGACAGGGAGGCGCGGTTGTACAGGTCCCGGGCACGGCCGCTCTTCTCGGCCAGGACCCCGGAGACGGCGATGACGAAGGAGTGGTCCTCAGGGAAGGGGACCTCGCGCTCCAGGCGGGTGGGGCAGAAGGAGTACTGGCTGAGCCTGCCGGCGTGGCAGCACATCATGCCCGTGTGGTCCTCGCTGCCGCCGAAGGTCCCCACCCCCTGCTCCCCGGGCAGCGTGCCGAAGGTCTGCCCGTTCTCGATACAGGCCATGAAGTGGGCGAGCTCCTCGGTGGTGTGCACGTTCTGCCTGAAGACGGGCAGGGACTCGATGCCGGAGAGGTCCATGAGGACGTGCGCCAGGCCCACGATCATCGCCGAGGAGGAGGACATGCCCGAGGCCAGGGGCAGGTTCGTGGAGACCGTGACCTCGGCGCCGCGCAGGACGTCCCCGAAGTTCTTGCGCAGCCGGGCGCAGACGGCGGCCGGGTACCCGGCCCAGTGGCCCTGCCAGTCCCGGGTGTCCCCGTCGTAGGGGATCTCCACGGTCTGGCCGATGACCTCGCTGGTCACCCGCAGCACGGGCGGGTCGATGACGCGGCCGGTGAAGGTGATGCCGTGGGAGGCGGCCGCCAGCAGGGAGCGGCCCCCGGCGTAGTCGGTGTGCTTGCCCAGGACCTCAATGCGTCCGGGGACGAACCAGGTCACGGCCGTGGCGGGGGAGCTCAGGGGTCCCTGGAGGGAGCCCGGGGCCGCGTCGGCGCCCTGGAGGCGGGGGACGGCCGTCCCCGGGGTCGGGGTGCTCAGCAGCGGGGTCACAGCGAGACCTCCACGCCCTCCAGGGCGGCCCGCACCGAGGCGATGTCGTCCCGGCGCGACAGGTCCAGCACGCCCGCCGCCACCGGCACGACCTGGTACTCGGTGCCCCGGGAGCGGTCCAGGCGGACGGCGTCGGTGATCTCGTACTCCCCGCGCGCCGAGGGGGTGACGTCCCGGCAGGCGGCGAAGATCCCGGGGGTGAACAGCCAGGCGTTCATGGACAGCGGGGCCTGGGGGCCCAGGGACGCGAGCTGGTCGGCGGTGGGCTTCTCCACGATGTCACGCATGAGGAGGCGCCCCTGCTCGTCACGCTCCTGCTCCAGGACCGCGAAGGCCGCGATGCGGTCGGGCGGGATGTTGGACCGCGCCAGCAGCGCCTGGCGGTCAAAGCCGATGAGCCCGGCGCCGGGCAGGGCCACGAGCTGGCGCAGGGCCTGTACCGGGTAGTAGTTGTCCGAGTTAATGACGACCACGCGGTCGCCGGCGGCGAAGTCCTTCGCGGCGGCGACCGCGTCGGCCGTGCCCAGGGGCTCGGCCTGGACGGCGTAGGAGACGGTGACACGGGCCAGCTCGCCGCTGGCGGCCAGGGAGTCGAAGTGCTCCCGGAACATGGTGTGCTCCGGGCCGATGACCAGGCAGATCCGGGTGATGCCGGCGTCGGCCAGGGCGGAGACGACGTAGTCCAGGAAGGGGCGTCCGACGTCGATCATGCCCTTGGCGCCGGCCTCGACGGCGGCGTCGGTGACGGCGGGGGCGCCCGCCGAGGACGGGGAGGCGGCGCGCATACGGGTACCCAGGCCGCGCGCGAGGACAACGGCCTTGGTGACAGGTAGGGGGGCGGAGGGGGCAGAGCCTGCGGTCGTCGAAGACATGTGCACCATCTTATGCGATCGAGACACGATTCGCGCACATTCGATCACATCGCCATGCCCCCTCACGCCCCCCAGATTGTGACATAAGTCCTGATAGAGAATATGGCTAGACGAGGCTAGCCTAAATGGTGGTCCTGCCTCCGATCGAGGCGGTGCCCGTATCCCCACACCATCTGTCACGCTCGAAGGAGCCTTATGATTACCCGCCGTTCTCTCCTCTCACTGGGTGCCGTCGGTACCGCCGGGATCCTGACCGCCTGCTCCTCCGACAAGCCGTCCGACAGCTCCGCCTCCGGCGCCCCGGAGACCGCCTCCGGCGCCGCGGACTCCACGTCCGCCTCGCAGGGCGCCTCCTCCGGCGCCCCCGCCTTCCCGGTGACCGTGACCCACGGCAAGGGCGAGATGACCTTCCAGTCCGCCCCGAGCAAGGTCGTCGTCCTGGACATCACCACCATGGACACCCTGGTGGCCCTGGGCGTGGCCGACCACGTCGTGGGCATTGTGCGCAACGGCGAGACCCTGCCCACCGACCTGGGCGACCACTACTCCAAGGCCACCGTCGTGGGCAACCTCCAGGAGCCCGACCAGGAGAAGATCGCCTCCCTGGACCCCGACCTGGTCATCGTGGGAGGACGCTCGGCCAAGACCTACGACTCCGTGGCCGCCGCCTTCGAGGGCAAGACCATCCTGATCCCCGGGGACCGCTCCACCTCCTTCGAGGAGCGTCTCACCACCACCACCGACCTCATGAGCAAGATCTTCGGGGCCGCCGACGCCGCCGCCAAGGCCCTGGAGACCTACAACAAGGACGTCGAGCGCGTCAAGGCCAAGGGCACCACCGTCGGCAAGGGCCTGGTCCTCATGACCTCCGGCGGCAAGGTCACCGCCTTCGGCAAGGGCTCGCGCTTCGGCATTATCCACGACCAGCTGGGGATCGCCCCCGCCATCGAGGACGTCGAGGCCGCTACCCACGGGGAGTCCATCTCCTTTGAGCTCATTAGCCAGTCCAACCCCGACTGGCTGTTCGTGGTCGACCGCGACGCCGCCATCGGCGACAGCGGCCAGGCCGCCAAGGAGGTGCTCAACACCGACCTGGTCACCGCCACCACCGCCTGGACCAAGAACCAGGTGGCCTACCTCGACGGCCAGCGCTGGTACATCATCGGCGCCGGGCTCCACAACGCCCCCGCCATGGTGGACGAGGTCGGCAAAGCCATCGGCGCATGACCGCCTCCCCCGCCACCCCGGCCCGGGACGACGTGCCCGCCACGTCCCCCGGGCCGGGGCCCGTCCCCCCGTCCGCCCCCACCCGGCCCGCGTCGCCGGGGCAGGAGCCCGCGGTAGCGGGGACCGCCTCCCGAGGGGGCTCCCAGGTGCTGATCCGCCTCCTGGTCGCCCTGGTGGTGCTGGTGGGCCTGTCCCTGGTCACCGGCGTGGTCACCCTGAACCCGGTCAAGCTGCTCCTGGGCAGGCTGGGGCCCCAGGACACCACGCTCCTGGTCGAGTCCCGGATCCCCCGCACCGCCGCCGCCGCCCTGGCCGGGGCCGCCATGGCCACCGCCGGGGCCCTCATGCAGCTGCTGGTGCGCAACCGCTTCGTGGCCCCCTCCACCACCGGGACCGTGCAGTTCGCCACCGCCGGCATCCTGGCCGCGACCGTCCTGGCGCCCTCCGCCAGCATGACCGCCAAGATGGGTGCCGGGGCGGCGAGCGCCGCCGTGGGCTCGGCCCTGTTCCTGTGGCTGCTGCGCCGTCTGCCCGTGCACCGCCCCAACGACGTCCTGGTACCCCTGGTAGGCATTATGCTCGCCGGCGTCGTCGAGGCCGCTACCACCTTCGTGGCCTGGCGCCTGGACCTCATGCAGACCCTGGGGGCCTGGACCAGCGGCGACCTCTCCGGCAAGGTCGCCGGACGCTACGAGCTCCTGTGGGGGGTGGGGGTCATGACCCTGGTGGCCTGGTTCGCCGCGGACCGCTTCACCGTGGCCGGGCTGGGGCGGGACCGGGCCGTGGGCCTGGGCCTGGCCTACGACCGCACAATGGCCCTGGGCATGGTGATCGTCTCCCTGACCAGCGCGGTCACGGTGGTGGTGGTCGGCTCCCTGCCCTTCCTGGGCCTGGTGGTGCCCAATATGGTCTCCCTGGTGGCGGGGGACAGCCTGCGCCGCTCCCTGCCGTGGATGGCCGTCGGCGGCGCCGTCATGGTCCTGGCCTGCGACGTCCTGGGGCGCCTGGTCAACCGCCCCTACGAGATCTCCGTGGGGCTCGTCATGGGTGTGGTCGGCTCCCTCCTCTTCCTCATCATGCTGCTCAGGAGCACCCGATGACCGCCCGTCCCGCCGTGCGCCTGGCGCTCCTGACCCTCCTGGCGGCCCTCGCCGTGGCCGCCTTCCTCCTGGTGGGCTCCCCCAACCCCTCCCTCACGCTCCGCTTCCGCCTGCCGACCCTGGCCGCCCTGGGGATCGTGGGGTGGGCCGTGGCGGTGTCCACCGTCGTCTTCCAGACCGTGACCGGCAACCGCATCCTGACGCCCTCGATCATGGGGCTGGACGCCCTGTACGCCATGGTCCAGACCCTCGTGGTGCTCGTCCTGGGTGGTGCCGCCCTGGCCTGGATCCCCTCCCTGGCCCAGTTCGCCCTGACGACCCTGGTCATGGTCGTCGTCTCCGTGCTCCTCGTCAGCACGCTGCTGGGCAGCGGCCGGGAGATCCACGTCCTGGTCCTGGCAGGCGTCATCCTGGGCACCCTCCTGCGCTCGGTGGTCGTCTTCATCCAGCGCCTGCTGGACCCCAACGAGTACCTCATCCTCCAGTCCCGGCTCTTCGCCTCCTTCAGCAACGTGAGCACGGACCTGCTGTGGGCCGGCGGCGCCGTGGTGGCACTGACCTCCCTGGCCCTGTGGCACCGGCGGCACGTGCTGGACGTGCTGCTCCTGGGCCGCCCCCTGGCCGCCTCCCTGGGGGTGGACGTGGACCGCCAGACGCGCCTCGTCCTGGTCCTGGCGGCGGTCCTGGTGTCGGTGTCCACCGCCATGGTCGGCCCGATCACCTTCCTGGGGCTGCTCGTGGCCCACCTGGGATACCGCCTGGCGGGGACCTACCACCACGGTGTCACCCTGCCCGCGTCCGCCCTGTGCGCGGTCCTCACCCTGGTAGGGGGCCAGACCGTGCTCCAGCACGTCCTGAAGTGGTCCACCGTCCTGTCCGTCATCGTCGAGCTCCTCGGGGGGCTCCTGCTCATTACCCTCCTCGTGCGGGAAGGAAGGCACTCGTGATCTCCATCGACCAGGTCTCCAAGTCCTACGGAAGCTCCCTGGTCCTCGACGACATTACCGTGGACCTGCCCGCGGGCGGCGTCACCTGCCTCATCGGCCCCAACGGGGCGGGCAAGTCCACGCTGCTGTCCATTATCGCCCGCCTGCTGGGGGCCGACGCCGGGACCGTGACGGTCGGCGGCCTGGACGTCAGCCGCACCGACACCCGCGAGCTCGCCCGCACCATGGCCGTGCTGCGCCAGGACAACCAGCTCACGGTCCGCCTGACCGTGCGTGACCTGGTGTCCTTCGGCCGGTTCCCCCACAACGGGGGACGGCCCACCGAGGCGGACCACAGGGCGGTGGAGAAGGCCATCGAGTGGATGGACCTGGAGGCCCTGGCCACCCGCCGCCTGGACCAGATGAGCGGGGGGCAGCGTCAGCGGGCCTTCGTGGCCATGGTGCTGGCCCAGGACACGCCCTACGTCCTCCTGGACGAGCCCCTCAACAACCTGGACATGACCCACGCCACGCAGATGATGCGCCGTCTGCGCGCGGCCGCCGACGAGCTGGGCAGGACCGTGGTCCTGGTCCTGCACGACGTCAACTACGCCTCCGTGTGGGCCGACTCCATCCTGGCCCTGCGCCACGGGCGGGTGGCCGCCCACGGCACACCCGCGCAGATTATGACCACCCCGGTGCTGGAGCAGATCTACGGCCAGGCCATAACGGTGCGCGAGTTCGACGGGCACCGCCTGGCCCTGTACTACTCCTGAGGGGCCCGCGGCGCGGGCAGGATCCTCCCCCGACGTCGGGAGGGCCGCCGGGACGGGACGGCCCTCCCGGCACCTCAGTGCAGCTGGTAGTAGTCCTGGACGGTGTCCACCAGGCGCTGGGCCTGCTCGGTGGTCCCGGCCTCGGCGAAGACCCTCAGGAGGGGCTCGGTGCCGGAGAAGCGGGTAATGACCCAGCTGCCGTCCGTGAACACGACCTTGCACCCGTCGGCGGTGGAGACCGTCCTGACCTCCAGGCCGAAGTCGGGCAGGTCCCGCTGGACCATAATGCGGCGGGTCAGGGGCTCCTTGACCTCGGGGTCGAACTCCAGGCTGGACTCGACCATCTCGAGACGGCCGTAGCGTGCCACGATGTCGGCGTAGATCCGGGACAGCGGCTTGGCCCGCCTGGCCACCATCTCCACCAGGAGCGCGCCCGCGTAGATGCCGTCCTTGCCGGCGATGTGGCCACGCACCGTCAGACCGCCGGAGGACTCCCCGCCCAAGACGGCGTCGTACCTGTCAATGGCGGCGGAGACCCACTTGAAGCCCACGGGGACCTCGTAGCAGGTCTCGCCGTGCTCGGCGGCCACCCGGTCCAGCAGGTGGGTGGTGGCCACGTTGCGCACCACCGGGCCGTGCCAGCCCCTGTCCTCCAGGAGGTAGTCGTAGAGCAGGACGAGGATCTGGTTGGGGTGGAGGAAGGCGCCGGTGTCGTCAATGACCCCCAGGCGGTCGGCGTCGCCGTCGGTGGCGATACCCAGGGCCGCGCCGCGCTCCAGGACCTCCTTGGCCAGGGCGAAGGTGGTGGCGCTCGACGGGCTGGGCAGGCGTCCGCCGAAGAGGGTGTCGCGGCGCTCGTGGATGGTGTCCACGTCGCAGCGCGCCGTCATGAGGATCGTCTGGAGGCAGGTGCGTGAGACCCCGAACATGGGGTCCAGGACGATCTTGAGGTGCGCGTGGCGGATCGCCTCCAGGTCCACCGCGTCCAGGATGGCGTCGATGTACCAGTTCATGGAGGTCTGGGTGGTGATGGCCCCCTGCGCCAGGGCGGTCCTGCGCTCCAGGCGCCTGACGTCGGGGGCGTGGAGGGTGTTGGCGTGCTCCTGGAGCGGGGTGGTGACCTCCACCTCGGCGTCACGGCCCCCGGCGGTGAAGATCTTCAGGCCGTTGTAGGTGGCGGGGTTGTGGGAGGCGGTCACGGCCACGCCGTAGGCGCAGCCCAGGTCACGGACCGTCCACATGATCATGGGTGTGGGGGCGGCGCGGTCGATGACGTGGGCGCGGATACCGTTGCCAGCCAGCACCTCCGCGGCCCACCAGGTGAACTCCGGGGAGAGGAACCGCTGGTCGTATCCGATGACGACGGGCCTGTCCGCCACGCCCTCGGCGTGGATACGGTCCGCCAGGGCCTGGGCCACGCGCTCGACGTTGAAGCGGGTGAAGCCGTCGGCGATGACGGCGCGCCAGCCGCCGGTTCCGAAACTGATGGGGACGATGTCAGCAGCCGTAGTCACGTGCGTCATACCTCACAAATCCTGTGCTCGCGTGGCGGTCTCCATGCGACGAGTGACCCGCAGACGGTCAGGCAGGTCACAGCGAACAGCATACATCTGATCACTCCCGACCGAAAGCTGCCTTCTCCGCTCAGCACCTGTCATTCTGGGTGCCAGCTCGCCCGGACCCCGCTGACCTAGCCGCCCAGGACCTCCTGCGCCAGGGTGGGCACGTCCGTGACCACGGCGTCCACCCCCATACGCTCCAGCCAGAGCATCTGGGCAGGGTCGTTGACCGTCCAGACATGGACCTCCAGACCCGCCTCGTGAGCGGCCGCCACGACCCTGGGCCCTACCACGACCACCCCGGACCGCCTGACAGGGACCTGGACGGCGTCAGCCCGTCCGAGCCAGGACGGCCGGACCAGGCGACGCACCACCCCGGGCCGCGGCCTCACCCACCGCCCCGTACCGGGGTCCTGGAGCAGCCCGCGCCCGCTCAGGGCACCCACCCCCACGGCACTGACCGAGCGAGACACCAGCCCGACCACCTCCGTGGTACCCAGACTGGTACGGGCCCTGGGCTCCCGACGCCGGACCTGGCACAGGCGCCGGGAGGAGAAGGAGGCGAACCGCACCCGCCGCCAGGCCCCCGCCCGGCCGACCGCCGCCAGGGCCGGGGCCACCACGGCGTCCTCCTTGAGATCCACGTTCAGGCCCAGGGAGGGGAAGGAGGCCAGGACGTCCGCCAGCCGCACCGGGGCCCGCCCGTCCCCCGCGTCCACCTCGCAGACCTCCTCCCAGGTCAGGTCGCGCAGGACCCCCTCCACCCCGGTGGTACGCACCAGGTCCGGGTCGTGCCACAGCAGGACCACCCCGTCAGCGGTGGCGCGCAGGTCCGTCTCCATCCAGGTCAGACCCGCGTCCACGGTGTGCTCCACGGCGGACCAGGTGTTCTCCGGGGCCTCAGCCGCGCCGCCGCGGTGCGCCACCACCTCCACGGGACGGGAGGAACGACGTCGTACCACGCCCCTCACAGGCAGTCCGTGGTCAGCTGGGCGGCCTTGTGCTCCACCAGCCAGGCGGCGGGGTCCACGGTGGTCTCGTCAGAGGTGTCATTGGCGGTGCGGACCTCAAAGTGCAGGTGGGGCCCCGTGGAGTAGCCGGTCGACCCCGCGCCCGCAATGAGCTGGCCCACCTTGACCTTGTCACCGACCTTGACGTAGATCCCGTCCTCGTACATGTGCAGGTAGCTCGTGTACCAGGTCTTCCCGTCGATCTCGTGCTGGATGGTCACGGTGCCGGTACCGTCCACCATGCCCGCCTCCACCACCGTGCCCGCCGCCGCCGCGTAGATGGGGGTGCCCGCAGGGGCCGACATGTCCATCCCCGCGTGGAGCTTGAGCACCCCCAGGGTGGGGTGAAGACGGTAGCCGTAGGGGGAGGAGAGGGTGTAGGTCCCCTCCACCATGGGGTAGACGAGGGAGGGCGCGGGGCTGAAGGCCGCCATCTCACCACTGGCCCCCGGGGCCGGGGCCGTACAGGTGGCCTTGGCGTTGGCGTAGGCGTCACGGATACGTGCCAGGGTGGCGGCGTCAGGCACGTTGTTCATGGAGTTGTCCGTCGAGGAGTCAATGTCCGCGTCCGACCCCAGCACGGCGGCGGCCACCGAGGAGGCCCGCGCGCTGGCACGCGCCTGGGCCGGGCCCACGGTGGTGGCCGAGGCCCCCAGCCCCGAGTAGCTGGTCAGGGGGGCCACCACCGTCACCGCGGCCAGGGCCGCCAGGATGCCGGTGCGGGCCAGGGTCCCCATACCGGTCCGGCGGTGCTCACGCAGCCAGGCGATGTCCGCCTCACGCTGGCGGGCGTCCCGGGCGCTCGCGGCGCCGAGACGGTCGTAGCGGCCCTCCAGGGAGGCCAGTCCGGGCGGCGGGACCTTCAGCGTGGGCTCCTGGTCCGCGCGACGGGGCGCACGGGCCGACCCCGGTGGCTGCGGGAGCGGGGCCAGGGAGCTGGTGGGACGACCGCCCGGGGGCGCCGGTGGCTCTGGGGCCACTGGCGGCTCAGGAGGCGCTGGCGGCTCGGGGGGCCCCAGGAGGTCCGGGGACGGGGCGGAGCGGAAGAGCCCGGGCGGCGGTGGCCCCGGCTCGGGCGGAGCGGACGGGGTGACGGGGTGGGGATCCTGTCCTGACGTTCTCGTCGAGGAGGGCGTCCAGGCACCGGCCTCCTGGGTGTCGGCCTGACCTGCTGCGGCCTCAGCCGCACGCTCAAGCTCACGACGCTGCCGCCGGGTGAGCGGCTGCTCGGGCTGCGTACTCACGCCTGTGGTCCCCCTCACTGCTCCTACCGAGCCGTCCGCGGACGGCTGCCCAAGGCCCTCCGCACCGCCCTGGACACCTCCTAGAGTAGCCAGGTACGCCCCGGGACGCCAGGACTCCTGCTCACACCCGCTGCAGGACCGCCGCGCCGTCCCCGCTCACGGGCGGCCACCGGGCCGGGCCCGCGGCAGGAGCGGACGACCCGCGGGCACGCCAGGCCCGGCCGGGACCGCCACGGGCCGGGTTCCACGGGCCGAGTCGCCCTAACGGCGCTGGTGGTCGTCACGCTGCATGGAGTCCTTCACCTCACCAATGAGCTCCTCCAGGATGTCCTCCAGGAAGACGACGCCGACAGTGGCACCGGTCTCGTCCTGGACCGCGCCCAGGTGCGCGCCCGAACGCTGCATGGCCGCCAGGGCGTCCTCGACCTCCTCCTGCGCGCCCACCTGGACCAGGGCCCGGGCCCGCCAGGCGGGGACCGGACGGTGACGGGCCGGGCCGTCCGCGTCCAGCACGTCCTTGAGGTGCAGGTAGCCGACAATGACCGGAGCCGCCTGCTCCTGGGGCGCCTCCTGGGGGGCGGGCGCCGACGCCGCGGGGCGGCGCACCACCGGGAAGCGGGAGAAGCCGGTCGCGGTCACCGCGGCCTCCACGTCCTGGGGGGTGCAGCCCTCGTCCAGGGTGACCAGGTGGTCCAGGGGCACCATGACGCTGCCGGCGGTCTCCTCGGAGAACTCCAGGGCACCGGTCAGCAGGCCGGAGTCGTCCTCCAGGACTCCCTCGGCGGTGGACATCTCCACGATAGAGGCCACCTCCTGGGCGGTGAAGGCGGCCGGGACCTCCTCGCGCGGCTCAATGCGCAGCATCCGCAGCTGCCAGTTGGCGTACCCGTTGAGGGCCGTAATGACCGGGCCGAACAGGCGCGAGAGCGCCACCAGGGGCGGGGCGAGCCAGCGGGCGGCGTTCTCCGGGGAGGAGATGGAGATGTTCTTGGGCACCATCTCACCGGCCACGACGTGGAGGTAGACCACCAGGAGCAGGGCGAGGACCACGGCCACGCCGTGGGCCCCGGAGGCCGACACCCCCAGGGCCCGGAGCGGGGCGGACAGGAGGTGGGCGATGGCGGGCTCGGCCACCATGCCCAGGGTGGTGGAGCACAGGGTGACGCCGAGCTGGGCGGTGGCCAGCATGCGTGAGACGTGCTCCAGGGCCCACAGGGCGGTGCGGGCACGCCTGTCACCCGCCTGGGCCAGGGGCTCCAGGGAGGCGCGCCGCGCGGAGGTGACCGCGAACTCGGCACCTACGAAGAAGGCGTTGCCCGCCAGGAGGAGCACGGTCGTGATCAGGGCTGCCACTGAGCTCACTGTCCCCTCCTGCCAGTGGTACCGGGGGCGCCCGTGTGCCCCGGGGCGCTCTCGGCGTCGTCCGGCGGGGCGGTGGGGACGATCCGCAGGCGGGTGACCCGGCGCCCCTCCATGGCCTCCACCCGCAGCACGACCTGGGCGACGCTGACCTCGTCCCCCACCTGGGGGATCCTGCCCAGCCTGGTCATGACCAGGCCGGCGAGGGTCTCGTAGGGGCCGTCGTCGGGCAGGTGGATGCGCGCGCGCGTGGCGAGCTCGTCGGGGCGCATCCAGCCCGGGACGATCCAGTCCCCGGTGTGGGTGGCGTGCGCGCTGGCACGACGGCGGTCGTGCTCGTCCGCCACATCCCCGACGATCTCCTCAATGGCGTCCTCCAGGGTCACCACCCCGGCGGTACCCCCGTACTCGTCGACGACGACGGCCATCTGGCTGCCCTGGGCGCGCAGCTCCAGCAGCAGGCTGGCCAGGGGCATGGTCTCGGGTACCCGGGGGGCGGGGGTGACCAGGGAGGAGGAGGCCGCCGAGACCTCGTGACGCCGTTCGTAGGGCACGGCCACAGCACGGCGCAGGTGGACGATACCGCGCACGTCGTCCACGTCCTGGCCGATCAGCGGGAAGCGGGAGTGGCCGGTGACGCGGGCCAGGGCGATGACGGAGGCGGCGGTGTCCTCCTCGTCCACGGTGTGCAGGCGCCCGCGGTCGGTCATGACGTCCACGGCGGTGAGCCGACCCACCCCGATGGAACGGGTCAGCAACGCGGCGGTGGACACGTCCAGGGTCCCCTCCTCAGCGCTGTGCCGCACTAGGGCGGCCAGCTCGGCGGCGCTGCGGGTGCCCGAGATCTCCTCGGCCGGGGTGATGCCCAGGCGGGTGAGGACCCAGTTCGCGGTGCCGTTGAGCGCCAGGACCACCGGCTTGGTCAGGGCGGTGAACCACTCCAGGACGGGCACCACGTAGCCGGCCGCGCGCAGGGGGTCGGCCAGGGTGGCGTTCTTGGGGACGAGCTCGCCGAAGACCATGGAGAAGGCGTTGACCACCACCAGGGCGATGGCCACCCCCGCGGTGGCGGCGGCGACCGTCCCCAGGAGAGGGCCCAGGGCCTGGCTCAGCAGGTCCGCGAGCGCGGCCTGGGCCGTGTAGCCCAGCAGGACCGTGGTCAGCGTGACCCCGGCCTGCGCCCCGGACAGCAGCAGGGACAGGCGGGACAGGGAGCCACGCAGGTGGGCGGCGCGCCGGTCCCCGCTGGCGGCCCGGGTCTCCACGGTGGCACGGTCCAGGGTGACCAGGGCGAACTCGGCGGCCACGAAGACCGCGGTGCCGGCGGTGAGCAGGACGCCCAGGAGGATCATGAGGACGTGGGTCACGGGGTGTCCCCTCCTGCGGGGGCGCCCGGGTACCGCACCGGGTGGGCGGGCGCGAGGTGGGGGCGGTCGGCGTGGGGCGTGGGGTGGCTGGCGGAGCGTCGGCGGGCTCGGCGGCGTTGTCGCATAGTACCTTGCACGTTATCACCGTCACTGCCTGACAGGCAGGAGCGACTAAGGGGGTCGCCCCACCCTCTGGGCGAACTCCGCTCCGCGCTCCGGCAGGCACCCGATGGCGCGGGTCCCGGCCGGTACCCGGCCCCTGCCGGCCGTGCGACCCAGACCTGGTATCCGCCGATGCCGCCAGCGGCGTCACCCGGTCCCTGCCGGCCGTGCGACCCAGACCTGGTATCCGCCGATGCCGCCAGCGGCGTCACCCGGTCCCCGCCGGCCGTGCGACATAGCCGCTGTTCCTGCGTGGTTCGTGTGGCGGGGACCGTAAGATGGTGCGCGCCACCAGGCCGCCTCGTGCCGCCGAACCACAAGACCAGTTGAGGAGTTTCGAGCTGTGTCGAGCAACGTCACCGGTTCCTGGGAGTCCGCCTTCGGCGCCAACAAGTGGATGGTGGAGGAGATGCACGAGGCCTGGCAGGCTGACCCGGGCTCCGTCTCACCCCAGTGGCGTGCCCTCTTTGAGGGCGGGGACCCGGCCGCCACACCACCACCCCGGACCGGGGACGACGAGGTCCCCGCCCTGGTCAGGGCCGGAGCCTCGGACCTCGCCCCGGAGCCCGCCTCCCGGCCGGCCGACGGTGCCGGCACCGTGGCCCCCCTCCCCCGCACCGTGCGCACCCCCGACCCCGCCGTCCCGGGGTCGGGGGGCCGTCCCGGGTCCGTCCTGCGCCGGGGGGCCGGCACCGTCCAGGACGTCACCCGCTCGGACCTGCCGCTGGCCCCGGCGTCGGACACCGCCCCGCCCACCTCGCCCTACGTACGGCGCCTGCCCCACCCGCACGCCCCCTCCCCGGAGGACGGCGCCTGCGCCGACACCAGCACCCGTCTTAAGGGGGCCGCCGCCCGCACGGCGGCCAATATGGAGTCCTCCCTGGCGATCCCGACGGCGACCTCGGCCCGGGCCGTGCCTGCCAAGGTCCTCATTGAGAACCGGTCGGTCATCAACAACCACCTGGCCCACACCCGCGGCGGCAAGATCTCCTTCACCCACCTCATTGGCTGGGCCGTGGTGGAGTCGCTGGTCGAGATGCCGGCCGTGAACGTCTCCTACGCCCTGGACGAGCAGGGTCGTCCGGCGTTGCGCGAGCCCGCGCACGTGGCCTTCGGCCTGGCCGTCGACGTGCCGGGGGCACGCGGTGAGCGCCGCCTGCTGGTACCCAGCATCAAGCGCGCCGACCTGCTGGACCTGGACGGCTTCGTCTCCGCCTACGAGGACCTGGTGGCCCGGGCGCGCACGGGCCGCCTGGAGGTGGAGGACTTCCGGGGCACCACGGTGACCCTGACCAACCCCGGCATGATCGGCACCCTGCACTCGGTGCCGCGTCTCATGCCCGGTCAGGGCCTCATTGTGGGGGTGGGCTCCATGGCCTACCCGGCGGCCCTGGCAGGGGCCAGCGAGCAGACCCTGGCCCGCGCGGGGATCGGCAAGACGGTGACCCTGACCTCCACCTACGACCACCGGGTCATCCAGGGCGCGGCGTCCGGGGAGTTCCTGCGCCTGGTGGAGCGCAAGCTCCTGGGGCTGGACGGGTTCTGGGAGCGGGCCTTTAAGTCCCTGCGCATCCCCCACGAGCCCGTTATCTGGGCCCGGGACGCCACCTACGACCCCGAGCTGGAGACCGGCAAGCCAGCCCGGGTGGCCGAGCTCATCCACGCCTTCCGCCAGCGCGGGCACCTCGCGGCGGACACCGACCCCCTGACCTACCGCCAGCGCCGTCACCCGGACCTGGACATCTCCTCCTACGGGCTGAGCCTGTGGGACCTGGACCGCACCTTCCCCACCGGGGGCCTGGGCGGCACCGAGCGGGCCACGCTGCGCCAGATCCTGGACCGCCTGCGCCAGGCCTACTGCCGCACCGCGGGCATTGAGTACATGCACATCCAGGACCCGGCGCAGCGCCGCTGGTGGCAGGAGCGCCTGGAGGGCGAGTGGTCCGCGGTGGGGGCCGGCGAGCGCCGTCGGATCCTGACCAAGCTGGGCCAGGCCGAGGCCTTTGAGACCTTCCTGCAGACCAAGTACGTGGGCCAGAAGCGTTTCAGCCTCGAGGGCGGGGAGTCCCTCATCGTGGCCCTGGACCGGCTCCTGGACGCCGCGGCCCACGACGGCCTGGACGAGGTGGTCATCGGCATGGCCCACCGCGGCCGGCTCAACGTGCTGACCAATATCGCGGGGAAGTCCTACAGCCAGGTCTTTGACGAGTTCGACGGCAACGCCGTCATCGAGGGCGCAGGCACCGGGGACGTCAAGTACCACCTGGGCACGGCCGGGACGTTCACCGGCACCGACGGGGTGAGCACCCGGGTGTCCCTGGCCGCCAACCCCTCCCACCTGGAGACGGTCGACGGCGTCGTGGAGGGGATCGTACGCGCCAAGCAGGACCGTATCGGCCTGGGTGAGAAAGGGTACACGGTCATGCCGGTCCTGGTCCACGGTGACGCGGCCTTCGCCGGGCAGGGGGTGGTCTACGAGACCCTCAACATGAGCCAGCTGCCCGCCTACCGCACCGGCGGGACCGTCCACGTCATTGTCAACAACCAGATCGGGTTCACCACGGGGGCCGCGGCGGCGCGCTCCACCACCTACGCCACGGACCTGGCCAAGGGGCTGCAGGTGCCGATCTTCCACGTCAACGCCGACGACCCCGAGACGGTGGCGCGCGCCGCCCGCCGCGCCTACGAGTACCGGGCGGCCTTCCACAAGGACGTCATTATCGACATTATCTGCTACCGGCGCCGGGGCCACAACGAGGGTGACGACCCCTCAATGACCCAGCCGGTCATGTACCGTCTCATTGACTCCCTGCCCTCCACGCGCGAGGTCTACACCACCGACCTGGTGGGGCGCGGGGAGATCACGCCCGAGCAGGCCCAGGCCATTACCCGTTCCTACCACGAGGAGCTGGAGCGGATCCTCACCGAGACCCGGGAGCACCACGCCGCCTCGGGGCCGGCACCGGGCCCCGAGGAGCCCACGGACCTCAACGACCCCACGCAGGTGGGTGTGCCCCGCTCCAGCCTGGAGGTGACCTCCAGCCAGGAGGCCGGGGCCGGCATGATGATCGGCTGGACCTCCGCCGTGGACCGCGCCGTGGTCCAGCGCGTCGGCGACGCCCAGGTGGCCTGGCCCCGGGGCTTTGCCGTCCACCCCAAACTGCGCACCATGCTGGAGCGGCGTCAGGCCGCCAGCCGCGAGGGCGGGATCGACTGGGGCCTGGGCGAGCTCATCGCCCTGGGCAGCCTGCTCATGGAGGGGGTGCCGGTGCGCCTGGCCGGGGAGGACGCTCGGCGTGCCACCTTCGCCCAGCGCCACGCCGTCCTGCACGACCACGAGTCGGGGGCCGAGTGGACCCCCCTGAGCTTCCTGACCCCCGACCAGGCGCCCCTGGAGATCTACGACTCCCTGCTCAGCGAGTACGCGGCCCTGGCCTTTGAGTACGGCTACTCCGTGGAGCGCCCCGAGGGGCTGACCGTGTGGGAGGCCCAGTTCGGGGACTTCGCCAACGGCGCCCAGAGCGTCATCGACGAGTACGTCACCTCCGCCGCGCAGAAGTGGGGGCAGCGCTCCGGCCTGGTCATGCTGCTGCCCCACGGCCAGGAGGGCCAGGGGCCGGACCACTCCTCGGCCCGGATCGAGCGCTACCTGCAGATGTGCGCCCAGGACAACCTGTGGGTGGCCCAGCCCTCCACCCCCGCCAACCACTTCCACCTGCTGCGTGAGCAGGCCTACCGGCGCCCGCGCCGCCCCCTGGTCGTCTTCACCCCCAAGCAGCTCCTGCGCCTCAAGGCGGCGGCGAGCGCCGTGGAGGACTTCACCACGGGCACCTTCCAGCCCGTCATCGGGGAGCAGGAGGCGGTGCTCGCCCACGCCGGGGACGTGGAGCGGGTGCTCGTCTGCTCCGGGCGGGTCTACTACGACCTGCTGGCTGAGCGGGAGCGCCGGGAGGGGCGGGTCCAGGACGGGGGCGTGCGTACCGCCCTGGTCCGCCTGGAGCAGCTCTACCCGCTCGACGCCGCCTCCCTGGCCCAGGCCCTGGCTCCCTTCGCCCCGGCCGAGGTCACCTGGGTCCAGGACGAGCCCGCCAACCAGGGAGCCTGGCCCTTCCTGGCGCTCCACCTGCCTGACGCCCTGACCGCCACGTCCCTGGGTGCCGTGCGGCTGCGGAGCGTCTGCCGCCCGGAGGCGGCGGCCCCGGCGGTGGGTACGGCCGGGGCCTACCGGCGCAGCCAGGCCAACCTGGTCGCGCGGGCCCTGGCGCGTCCCTGAGGCGTGGCCAGCACAGGCCCGGCCGGCGCAGGCGTGGCCGGCGGCCGTCGTCGGCCTGCTGGCGACCCGCTGGTGCCAGCGTGAGAGACTGTGGCCGGGGGTCGCAGAGACAGCCAGGAGGATGCGTGGACGGGGACAGGCTGCACTTCGTCGGCGACGAGCTCGTAGCCGGCTACGGGGACGCGCGCGCCCTGGGCTGGGTAGGGCGGGTCATGGCCCGCACCCCGCGCACCATCCTGTGGACCACGCTGGCGATCCCCGGGGAGACGACGGCGCAGCTGGCCGAGCGCTGGCAGGCGGAGGTCGTGCCCCGCTCCACCCACGCCGGGACCAACCGACTCGTCCTGGGTATCGGCATGGGCGACGTCATGGCCGGGGTATCGCCAGCACGCAGCCGCCTGGCGGTGGCCAATATCGTGGACAAGGCCATGGGGGAGCGCCGCTCCTGCCTGGTGGTGGGTCCTCCCCCGCTGCCTATGGCGGATCTGGAGGCGACCGCCTCCCTGTCGCGCGCCGTCGAGGACGTCTGCTACCGCCGCGGCATCCCCTTTGTGGAGACCTTTGCACCGCTGCGCAACCACGACCAGTGGAGCACGGACGTGGCCGCCTCAGGCGGGAGGTACCCGGGCCAGGCCGGCTACGGGCTCCTGGCCTGGCTGGTCCTGCACAGGGGGTGGTACGAGTGGCTGGGGGTGCACCAGCTCCGGTAGGACGGCAGGGGGCCCGACGCCCCGCCCAGGGCACCCTCCCGTCCCCGGGGGCGGGGGCGGCTGGCGTGCTGGCGGAGGCGGGTGTGCTCGTCGAGCTGTGCGTAGAGGACCTTCAGGGGGTCCTGGTCGCCCGCCGGGCCGGGGCGGACCGGGTCGAGCTGTGCCAGGACCTGTCCTGCGGCGGGCTCACCCCGCCCCTGGGGCTGGTGCGCGAGTGCCTGGCCCACGCCCCGGACGGGGGCCTGCAGGTCCTGGTCCGTCCCCGCCCCGGCGGCTTCACCTACTCCCCGCAGGAGGTGGGGCAGATGCTCCGGACCGTGACCTCGCTGCTCGCCCTGGGGCACCGGGCCCCGGTGAGACTGGGACTGGTGGTGGGGGCGCTGCGGGCCGACGGCCAGGTGGACACGGCTGCCGCCCACGCCCTGCGCCAGGCCGCGGGGCCGGCCCCGCTGACCTTCCACCGGGCCTTTGACCAGGTGCCCGACCAGGGGCGGGCCCTGGAGGAGCTTATTGCCCTGGGCTATGACCGGGTGCTGACCACCGGGGGCCACCCCGGCGCGGCCCAGGTGGGTCCTCTGGCCGGGTTGGTGCGCCAGGCCGGGGAGCGGATCACCGTCCTGGTCTCAGGAGGCCTGCGGGCGGGCAACGTGGCCCAGGTGGTGGAGCGCACGGGCGCCAGGGAGGTCCACATGCGCGCCCCCGCCCCGGACGGTACGGGCACGGACCCCGGCCAGGTCCGGGCGATCCTGCGGGCCCTAGGACGCTAGCGGGGCCGCCCCGGAGCACGGGCGGAGCGCACCCCGCCCGGACCAGCTGGCCCGGGGACGCTGCGTCGTCTCCCGCACCTGCTGGTCCCGCCATCAGTCCCAGGGGCCGAGCGAACCCGCCTCCGCGCCCGCTGGTCACGCGCCTCGGCACACGACGGCGGCCGGTCACCCCCAGAGGTGACCGGCCGCCGTGCTGCTCAGGGTACGCGGCGGGACCCGGCTCAGGCGTTGGGACGCTTGCCGTGGTTGGCCGCGGACTTGGCGCGCGCACGGCGCTTACGACCACGCTTGCTCATATCTGCCTCCTCGTGTCTGGACTGGCCCCACGAGGGGGCTCGGAACACGAGGGATTCTCGCACAACCGGGTTTACCGGGGCCAGCCAGCCCCCGTGATCCGGTGTGGGAACGGGCACACTCCACCGTCGGGCGTGCACAAATGACGTCAGAGGCAGGAACTGACCCGCGTATATGGGCGTCGTAGGGGCCCGGGACGCCGATAATGTCCCCTATGAGCGAGGAGCCCTCCCCACCCGCCGATGACGACGCCCGCGCGGCCGCCGACCCCCAGACCCCTGTCACCGAGCTCGCCCGGCTGGCTGCCGAGCGTCCCGACCTGCACCTGGCGCTGGCCACGAACCCCGCCACCTACGAGGACCTGGTCCGTTGGCTGGCCTCCAGCCCTGACCCGCAGATCGCCCAGGCCGCCCAGGCGCGCCTGGCGGAGTCCGTGATCCAGGGCCCACCGGACCCACTCCAGGCCCCGGCCGGTGAGGCCACCGGCGAGGAGGACACCGTCCACGCCGGCGAGCTCAGCGCCCAGGTCAGTGCCCAGGGCCCGGACGTCAACGCGCCGTCGGCCTCCTCGCCACAGCATCCTGACGGGCCGCAGCCTCCCGGTGGCAAGGCGCCAGCTGCCACCTCACCGGCGGGGGCCGCACCTGCCGCCTCCACGTCGGCAGAGGCGGCGGGGGCGGCGGGGACGGACTCCCTCAGCGCCGCCCCCGCCGCGACCGACTCAGCCGGCGCCCCGGTCAGCGCGGTGCCCGCCAGCACGGACCCGGCCCTGAACGCCGCACTGACCGGCACGCTGACGCCGGGCAGGCGGTCAGGACGTCGCCGGGGGCGTTACAGCCGCAGGCGTATCGCGGTCATCGCCTGCAGCATGGTGCTCTGCCTGGCACTGGGTGTCGGCGGCGGCTGGTTCCTGTCCCTGCCGACCGCCTCCCGGTCCTCCGGCCTCGTGCCCGCGGTCAGGGCCTCCGCCAGCCTGGAGGCGCTGCACGACTACCACCTGCGCCGTCTCAACGACGGCGACTCCTCCCAGACGCTGGCCACCGTCGAGGGCACCACCGTGGCCCGGATGACCAACGGCTCCCGGGACGTCGTGGTGGCCCTGCCGCCTGAGGGCAGCTCGCTGCAGTGGGCCGTGCCCCTGCCGCCGGCGACCACCAGCTGCGCCGTTGACGGCTCCTCCCTGACCTGCGGCACCCTGCGTATCTCCGTGTCCGACGGCACGGTCACCGCCGACCAGGAGCCGGTCACCGACACCTCGGACCAGCCCGCGGACCAGGACACCGTCTTCACCAGAGCCGCAGGCTCCTCCAGCAGGCCCGCCTGGTGCGCGCAGGCCCAGGTCGACACCCTCCTGGCGGGCCGGACCGTGGACACCACCACCGTCCAGCTGTGCTCCCAGGGCACCGACATCACCGCCACCGAGGGCTCCAAGACCCTGTGGTCCCTGTCATTGTCGTCCACGGAGGCCGATCTCAACGCCATGGGGACGGACAGCGCCCCCCTGCTCCAGCTGCGCGGGAGCACACTGGTGCTGGCCCGGGCCGACGGCGTCTACGGGGTGGACGCCCGCACCGGCCAGACCACCTGGAACGTCCCGGCTCAGGTGGCCAGCTGGGCCATGGACGGCGACACCCTGCTGGTGGAGGACGGCTCCCGGCTGACCTCGGCGGTCTTTGGCGCCGACGCCGCGACGCCCACCCCGGGCCCCGTCTCCACCCCGGACCCGGGCCTGACCATGGAGGACATTAAGGACGCCACCCTGGAGCTGCCCGGGTACTGCCGGACGTGGCTGAACGGCCTCAGCGGCGTCCCCAGCTCAGGACAGGTCACCTTCAGCGACGGGAGCGCCAGCCGCAACCCCAATATCCCGCCCTTTGCCACGATCAAGACGGTCCTGCCCCTGGTGCACCAGGGCCGGACCCTCAACCTGGTGGCCATGAGCTGCAACACGGGGAGCCCCTACACGTACAACTCCATCGGCCTGTACGACTCCTCCCTGTCCCTGCTGGCCAGCATCGACCAGGACGGCTACAACGTCGGCGGGCGCCTGCCCGACGCCCTGGTCCAGAACCTGGAGGTCATTGGCTCCACGGTCACCTTCGACCTGCCGGGCCTCGGTATCTACGGGGACGACTCCATCACCCACTCCGCCGCCCGCAGCGCCACGGCGCACCTGGCCTACATCTGGGACGGCACCGCGTTCACCCGGATCGACCTGTCCTATACGGTGCCGCGCGGCACCGTGCGTCCGCCCAGCACCAAGGCCGTCCAGACCTGGTACGACCACGTCGCCGCCGGGGAGGACGACGCCGTGGCGGATATAACGGATCCCGAGCTCCTCAAGACTATTCAGTTGCCGCACTTCGGTCCCACTCCTTATTCGGCACGTTTTGTCATCGCCAAGCCGGGCAGGTATATCACCGGTTGTACCATATTCCCGCCCCTAGACAACACCAAAGCATTCACAGACTACACAACACCCATGAAGGTGAATGGTGTATCTCGCAAAGTCACCACGATCACATACAGCAACAAGGTGCAGCCAGGGGATTTCATCTGTCTAGTAGACAATAGCCCCAACCCGACGGATGGTAGTTACTCGGAGAGCTCTTTCCTCCTGCGCACTGACGAGTCCGGGGCCTTTACCGTGGTCCAGGACGGAGTATTCGTCGCAGACTGACGTCCGGGGCCTCCGGGGGTCAGGTTCAGCGCCCTCCCCCGGGTCGGGTGCGTCCAGGTCTTCCCCAAGGCACACCTGGTCCGGACGCCCCCGGCCCCGGGCGGGGCCAGCCCGTTAAGGTGACACGGCCCGCCGCCTGCCCCAGTCACCGCTAAGGGCACAGACCGGCTCCGCCTGGTCCCTCGTCCTGGCACCCTGGGGGCGGGGCCCGCGGCGGGGGCGGGGTGCGGCCCGCGGCTGGTGGCCGCGAGAGCGCGGCCCCGCGCTTTAGGGGTGCCGGTAGGTGACGCTCTCCACGGCGGTCACCGTCGTACCCACCACTCCCTTAGTGCCAGTGGTCCTGACCGCTGAGACCGTCACCGACTCGCTGCGCATGACCGACAGGCTCCAGCGGACCCGCTCGCGCAGGGCCGCCGGGGCCTGCTCGGCGCACCGCGAGCGCAGGATCTCACGCAGGTGCCGCTCGGCGTCGGCCACCTGTGAGCAGTGCGGGCAGGTGTCCACGTGCCGGGCCAGGCGCTCGGTGAGGTCGGCGGTGCACTCCTGGTCCAGGAACGCCTCCAGGTGGGCGCGCGCCTCCGCACAGGAGCAGCCGGGGTCGGCGCCCGTGCCTGCCGTCCTGCCGGGCCGGTCCATGTCCTGTGCCATCACTTGCCCTCCGTCTGCCCGTAGCCGTACTCGCGCGCGTAGTCAGCCAGGAGCCCGCGCAGCTGGCGGCGCCCCCGGTGCAGGCGTGACATGACGGTACCGATCGGGGTGTCCATAATCTCGGCGATCTCCTTGTAGGAGAAGCCCTCGACGTCCGCCAGGTAGACCGCCAGGCGACGGTCCTCGCTGAGCTGGCCCAGCGCGTCCTTGATGTCGGAGTCCGGCAGGGCGTCCAGGGCCAGGGACTCGGCGCTGGGCAGGCCCACCGAGTCGTGGGAGGCGGCCCGGTGCAGCTGCCAGTCCTCCACCGCGTCGGCGTCGGTCTGGAGCGGCTGACGCTGCCTCCTGCGGTAGGAGTTAATAAAGGTGTTGGTCAGGATCCGGTACAGCCAGGCCTTGAGGTTGGTTCCCGGGCGGTACTGGTGGAAGGAGGCGAAGGCCCGCACGTAGGTGTCCTGGACCAGGTCCTCGGCGTCGGCCGGGTTGCGGGTCATGCGCATGGCGGCGCCGTAGAGCTGGTCGAGGTAGGGCATGGCCTCGACCTCGAACCTGGCTGCGCGGGCGGCCTCGTCCTCGTCGGCCGGGGCCCGGTCCAGGACGTCAGCGTCCTGGTGGGTGGCGGCGTCCGCGGCGCCACCGGCGTCCCCCTGGGCACCGACCAGGGCGTCGGCCCCGCCGGTGACGTCCCCGCCCATGGTGGCAGGGGCGTCGGGGTCCCGGGGATCGACCACCTCGTCGGGGGTGGTCTGGTCTGTCTGGTCCTTGGTAGGCATCATCACCCACGAGCCTAGCGGTCCCGGCCCTGGTCGGCCGCACCCGCCGTACCGCCCCCTGCGGGTGGCGCGTCGGCCCGGACGCCTGCCTGGCTGCCCCGGTCGCCCCGCCCGGGTCCCGGAGGCGGGGCGGGAGGTGGCAGGCCGCGGGGGCGCTGGCGGCCCGGAGGGGTGGTTCACGCTCATACCCTGGCCAACCGGCACTCACCCCGGTTTCATTCCCCGTCCGTGTACCGAGCCCGGCTCCGGCGCGCACCGACCACGGGACCTGCTCAGCTGGTCGCCCCTCACCGCTGCGACCGGCGTCGGTCCTGGCGCCGCCTGGCCGCCTGCCCTACTGGGCCCGGCGCACGATCTGGGCAATGAGCTCGCGGCTGCAGCCCAGGGCCCGGGCGAGGGCCGTGTAGGACCAGCGCCCCGGCTCGTCGGCCCGCAGCCGCCAGATGAGCGCGTCACGCTCACTCCGGTACCGGGCGGCGAGGGCGTCGGCCTCGAGGGCCCTGGTATGCAGCTCGGCAGCGCGTGCCGCCAGGGGGTCAGAGCTGCCCACCCTGCGGGGCGCACGGTCCCGCAGGATGCCCTGACCGCCGCCCCGGGCACGGCCGGGACCATCCACGTCGGCGTGGCCGCGGACCGTTGAGGCAGCACGCCGGGCGCCAGGGGGGTGGCCGTCCTCTACCAGGACGGCCACCCCCCTGGTACGTACACCACTCAGCGGGTCAGAGGCCACGGGCGAACTCCGCGATGAGGCTCGGTACCGCCGCGTCGAAGCCGACGACGTCGAGCATGCCCGGGTCGTCCGGGTCGGCGATGGAGAAGCCCGTGGAGGTCATGCCGACCACAATGAGCCGCGCGTCAATGCCGCTGCGCTCCCGGTAGCGCTGCAGCGCCTGGTAGGGGTGCACCTCGCCGTCCCACGTCTCGTTGTCGGTGTAGACCACGAAGGTCTCCACCTCCAGCTCCTGCTTGATGGCGTACAGCATGGGCAGCGCGCAGTCGGTGCCGCCGAAGTCCATGGCGTCCACCGCGGCCAGGGCGTCGTCGAGACGGCGCCGCGGGGAGATGTCCAGCTGGGTCAGGGCGGAATCGCTCCACATGCCGCTACCGGCGTCGGAGAAGCCGTAGGCCACCGCCTCCGGCTCGGTGGCCAGCTGCACCAGGGCCAGGGCCGCTGAGGCCTCCCGGGCGCTGATCCTCATACCCGAGATCGACATGCCCATGGACCAGGAGACGTCCAGGGCCAGCATGGTGCGCTTGCCTGAGGGCTCCACCGCGCCGAAGGCCGCGTAGAAGGCCGCGTCCAGGGCGTCGGTGACCTTGGTCGTGGGGGTCCACTTCGTGGTGCCGCGGTAGGAGGTACCTGAGGCGTAGGTGCGCTGGGCGACCAGCACGTTCACCGGGTGCACACGAGCGGCCCGCAGGCGCTTGGCGTCGGTCAGCTGCGCGCAGACCTCCTGGGTGCGCCCGCCGATCGCGGGCAGCAGTCCCAGGCGGGTCAGGCGCGGCAGCTGGCGTATGAGGGCGGTCATGGGCACGCCGACGTCGAGCAGGGCCTCCCACACCACGGGCTGGGTCAGCGCGGCGGTGGGCAGCATCTCCCAGGTCAGGCGGTAGTCGCGGACGATCCGCGCCCAGGCGTCGGCGTCGGTGGCCTGCTGCGCCTTGACGAAGCCCTCAATGAGGGCGGGGGTCGCCTCCCCGAGGCCGGCGTGGGCGATCCAGTCGAAGGTGGCGCGCAGGCCGGCGTCGTCGGTGCGCGGGTGCGCCAGGCGCAGCAGGTCGCGGTGGCTCCAGCCCTCGCGCTGACGGTACTTGACCGCCTGGTAGGCGAGGCTGTCGGCGTCGCGGCCGGTGTACCAGGAGCCGACGGCACGGCGCAGGCCGCGCCCCCAGCCGCGGAACTGCTCGACGTAGCGGGCGAAGGTGAACAGGTGCGAGCCGGTGCGGGCGACCTGGGGCAGCGCGGCCAGGGCGGCGTCGCGGGACTGCGGCACGGAGGTGGCGTAGGCCAGGGCGAACAGGGCCGGGTTCTGCCTTGGCGCCGCGCCGCTGGTCGAGACCTGCACGATCGTGTCGACCAGGGTGCGCGGGTCCTCGGAGGCCAGGCGCTCCAGGACCTTGACGTTGTCAACGGCCAGACTCTGGGCGCTGGTGTAGTAGGTGCCGCCGTCCACGCCCAGGATGAGGAAGCGTCGCAGGCGCGCGACGTCGTCGAGGGCGAAGACGTAGCCGCCGGCTGAGTTGGCCACCTGCTTGGCGGTGGCCTTCTGCTGCTGCGGCGTAATCCGGATGTTGATCTTCCTCAGTACGTCCACGTCCTCCCCTTCCGGACGACTTGTTCCTGGGCGGCTGCCGGGCTGCGTACCTGCCGCGGCAGGCGCGCCACCCGGCAGCCAGCTGGCCCACCGCACGGCGGCCGTGCGGACCTGCGCGGGTGGTGGCGGGCGTGGGTGTGGTCCCCGAGTTCCTCCGAAGAGGGCCGGGAATCGAACCCAGCTGTGCCAGTCGATAACCGGGGAGCCTCCGGCCCGCCGCCACCCGCGCAGGTGCCGGTCTGTGCCGACGGCAAGGAGTGTAGACCCCTACACACCTGCAGGGCAAGCCTCACCGCGACAGCCTTCCTGACGGGCAAGCCCCTGCACGTCTGGAGTCAGGGAGGAGCCGAGGAGCGTGTGGGCAGTGGCAGCATCAGCTCAGGACGTGCGGCCCGGGGGATAAGAAGAAGGGTGGTGTCCGGGCGGTCGTGTAAGGTGATGACCGTTAAAGGTAGCTGGCCGAGGCCACCTAACTGAATCAGAACGCTCTACCGTTAAGCTAACGACGAATAAGACGTAAGCGTCTGCGCCTGAACTACCGGTCACGGCGGTACCGGTGAGTACAGCAGTAACGCCGCAGGGGACTCGAACCCCTGACCTGAACTGATTCAACCTGCAGCGATAACTGGCCATCTCCGGCCCGCCCGGACACCGCCCAAGTGTATCCCCTCCGCCTGGCGGGCGTCAAAGCCCGGCGTGTCCTGGGGGTGGGGCCCGGACGGTCGTGGAAATTGAGGGGCGGAGACCAGCCGCTCTGCTACGAGCCTGGTGTCAGGGACTTGAACCCCGAAAGCTGGGTTTCGTTTAAGAGACGATAACCATCCCTCGTTCGTCCCGCCCGGGCAGGGACCATTATAGGCCAGCACCTGCCGTGGATCAAGGACGCAACCCGCCAGAAAGGGCTCAGAGGACGGGGTGAGGCCCGGGCGGTCATGGTGGGCGTGACCGGACTGCCAGCCGCTCTGCCTACTGAGCTACCGGCGCGAGCGCCGACGGGGACTCGAACCCCGGACCTGCTGGTCCTTTCGACGGTAACCGGTCACTTCCGGCCCGCTCGGACGAGGCGAGTGTAGAGGTACCACCTATACGATGTCAAGCCCTTGACGGGACTCGTCCTGGGTGCCCCTCGTCCTGGGTGCCCGCAGAGGCCTGGTGCCGCCCGCCGTCCCGGCAGCGCAGGACGCCGGCGGTGCCGGGACGGACCAGGCGCAGGGGCGGCGAGAGGCCACCAGGGCGGATGCGGCCCGCGGGGCCATCGGACGCCGGGCCCCCACGGGCGCTGGCGACACCAGGGCGCTCACGGTCTGGCCCCGTCCTGGGCGCCACGGTCCCCCGCGCACGCCAGAGCGACCACCGTGGGGCCCCCGCCTCCGGCGGCGGCGCCACGGGCCCCGCGGGTGCCGGCGACACGAACGGCGGGGACTGGCTGAAGTACCCTCCTGCCGGGGGGCGCGTGGGCCAGGATTGGTCCATGGACCTCCTGCGCACCTTCGCCCGCCCCGTCCTCGCAGCGACCTTTGTCGTCGAGGGCGTCGACGCCGTCACCCGCCCCGCAGGCCACGTGCGCAGGTTCCAGCGGGTCTACTCCCCCTGGGAGCGCCTGGGGCTGCCCCCGCTCCTGAACGCCGACGTGCGCATGATGACCCGGGCCGCGGGGGTCGTGAGCGTCGCGGCGGGCCTGGGGCTGGCCAGCGGGCGGGCACCACGCAGCTGCGCCCTGGCCCTGGCCGCCCTCAATGTCCCCCTCACCCTCGTCAACCACCCGCTGTGGCTGTCCCGCGACCAGGAGGAGTGGCGCGAGGCGGTCCTGGGCTGGGTACGTCGGGCCACGCTCGGGGCGGGCCTGCTCCTGGCCGCCGTGGACCGGGAGGGCGGGCTCCTGGGGGCGCAGGCCGACGGCCCGACGCCGGACGGCCCAAGCGCACAGCCCCGCTGAGCCGCCCCGGCAGGGCCCGGGACCACCCGTCGGGTCCTGGCCAGGACGCTGGCCACCCCCGTGCGCGAGCTGGGCCTTCCTTATGGACCTCTTGGCCGCGCACGCGCAGCCCCGTACCCCGTGGCGGACGCCGGGTTGGAGTGGGCGGGCTCTTGGCCGCCCTGGCTCCCACCCTGTGCCTGGGGCCGCCCCCGTGCGCGAGCTGGGCGCCCTGTCGCCGCACGCCCAGCCCGCCCTCGCGATACGCTCAGGCTACCCGTACGCCACAGGATGGGAGACCAGCCATGACCGTAACCCCCTCAGACAGCCCCAGCGACATTGTGTGGACCTGGACCGACGAGGCTCCCATGCTCGCCAGCCACTCCCTCCTGCCCATTGTGCGAGGGTTTGCCAAGGTCGCCGGCGTGAGCGTGGGGACGGCGGACATCTCCCTGGCGGGACGGATCCAGGCGGCCTTCGACCTGGCTGACGACGACCTGGGGCGCCTGGGGGCCCTGACCCGCTCCCCCCGGGCCACCATTGTCAAGCTCCCCAATATCTCCGCCTCCCTGCCCCAGCTCAAGGCCGCCATTACCGAGCTGCGCTCCCAGGGCGTGGCCGTGCCCGACTACCCCGACTCCCCCGCCACCGAGGCCGAGCGCGAGGTCCGCGCCCGCTACGACTCCGTCAAGGGCAGCGCCGTCAACCCGGTACTGCGTGAGGGCAACTCCGACCGGCGCGCCCCGGCGGCCGTCAAGGCCTACGCCCGCTCCCACCCGCACCCCATGGGCGCCTGGTCCCCCACCTCCCGCACCCGGGTGGCCACCATGGGAGCCGACGACTTCCGTCACAACGAGCACAGCGTCATCGTCCCCGAGGCGGGCACGCTGCAGATCCGGCTGCGCCCGGAAGGGGGCGGCGAGACGGTCGTCCTGCGGGAGTCCCTGCCGGTGACCGCCGGGGAGGTGGTGGACGCCACGCACCTGGGGGCCGCCGCCCTGGACGCCTTCCTGGCCGACCAGCTGCGCGCCGCCAGGGACGAGGGGCTCCTGCTCTCCCTGCACCTGAAGGCCACCATGATGAAGGTCTCCGACCCGGTCATCTTCGGCCACGCGGTGCGCGCCGCCCTGCCGGGCGTCTTCTCCTCCTACGGCGACGTCCTGGCCGCCGCGGGCCTGCGCGCCGAGGACGGGCTGGCCTCGATCCTGGCGGGGCTGGACGCCCTGGAGCAGGGTGAGGAGATCCGCGCCGCCGTCGCCGCGGAGCTGGCCGCGGGCCCGCGCCTGTCCATGGTGGACTCCGACCACGGCGTCACCAACCTGCACGCCCCCAATGACGTCATTATCGACGCCTCCATGCCGGCCATGATCAGGGCCGGCGGCAGGCTGTGGGGGCCGGACGGGCAGCAGGCGGACACCCTGGCCGTCATCCCCGACTCCTCCTACGCGGGCGTCTACGCCGCCGTCATCGAGGACTGCAAGGAGCACGGGGCCCTGGACCCGGCCACCATGGGCTCGGTGCCCAACGTGGGTCTCATGGCCCGCAGGGCCGAGGAGTACGGCAGCCACGACAAGACCTTCGTCGTCCCCGCCCCGGGCACCGTGGAGGTCGTGGTGCTCCACGGCGCCGGGGCGCGCCCGGGCAGCGTCCTGCTGTCCAGCACGGTCGGCGCCGGTGACATCTGGCGGGCCTGCACCACCCAGGACGACGCCGTACGCGACTGGGTGCGCCTGGCTGTGTCCCGGGCCCGGGCCACCGGTGCGCCGGCGGTGTTCTGGCTCGACCCCGCCCGGGCCCACGACGCCGTCATCCGCACCCTGGCGGAGCGCTACCTGGCCGATGAGGACACCACCGGCCTGGACATCCGGTTCCTCGACCCGGTGGCGGCCACCCGCCTGTCCCTGGAACGGGCCCGGCGCGGGCAGGACACCATCTCGGTGACCGGCAACGTGCTGCGCGACTACCTCACCGACCTGTTCCCCATCCTGGAGGTGGGTACCAGCGCCAAGATGCTCTCGGTGGTGCCGCTGATGAACGGCGGGGGCCTGTACGAGACGGGCGCGGGCGGCAGCGCCCCCAAGCACGTGCGTCAGCTCCTCCAGGAGGACTACCTGCGCTGGGACTCCCTGGGCGAGTTCCTGGCCCTGGCCGAGGCCCTGCGGCACGTGGCCGAGGTGAGCGGCAACGCCCGCGCCACCGTGCTGGCCGACGCCCTGGACGCCGCCACGGGCAGGCTCCTGGAGGAGAACCGCTCCCCGGCCCGCCGCCTGGGCGGGATCGACAACCGCGGGTCGCACGCCTGGCTGGCCCTGTACTGGGCGCGCGCCCTGGCGGCACAGGACGCCGACGCCGACCTGGCCCGGGCCTTCGCGCCCCTGGCCGACGCCCTGGAGACGACCAGCGCCCAGGTGCAGGCCGAGCTGCTCGCCGTCCAGGGCCACCCGGTGGACATCGGCGGCTACTACCGGCCCGACCCGGTCGCCACGGCCGCGGTCATGCGTCCCAGCACCACCCTCAACACCCTCATTGACGCCCTGTGAACGGCGCGGAGGACGTGGTGGGAGGCACCCCGACCACCGGTAGCGGTACCGGCAGGTGGCTGCCCGGCGACAGCGCGCCGATGCGCCGCGGGCCAAAGGAAGGCGTCAGCGCCGCTGACAGACGGCAGGGGGCACCGGTGCGCCGCGGGCCAGGGGCCCTGCCGGTGGGGCGCGCACCCGGAGCTACCGGGGCGCCGGTACCGTGGCCGGCCCCGCAGGCCCGTGGCCCCCTGGACGCGGTGGTGGAGCTGCCGGGCTCCAAGTCCCTGACGGCCCGTGCCCTGCTCCTGGCGGCGGTGGCCAGCGGCCCCAGTGAGCTGGTCGGTGTCCTGCGCAGCCGTGACACCGACCTCATGGTGGCCGCCCTGACCACCCTGGGGGCACGGGTGGAGCCCCTGGACCAGGCGGGCACGCACCTGCGGGTCACGCCCGCGCCCCGCCCCTTTGCGGTAGGGAGCGGGGCGCGGGTGGACTGCGGCCTGGCAGGGACGGTCATGCGCTTCGTCCCGCCCCTGGCGGTCCTGGCCAACGCCCCCGTGACCTTTGACGGCGACGCCGCCGCCCGCCGGCGCCCCCTGGGTCCCCTCCTGGAGGCCCTGGAGCACCTGGGGGCTGGCATCGACTACCTGGGTGAGGCCGGTCACCTGCCGGTACAGGTGACCCCCCGCTCCGCCCCCCGCCCTCGCCGCGAGAACGGTACTTGTTCGCCGCGAGAACGGTACTTGTTCGCCGCGAGAACGGTCCGCACGGGATCCGAGGGACCGCACGCGCCCGGTGCGGCACCCGCAGCGGGCACGGTGGCGCCCGCCGTCAGGACCGCTCCGACGGCGGTGCGTACCATAGCGGGCCCGGCCCGGGTCCACGTGGACGCCTCGGACTCCTCCCAGATGCTGTCCGCGCTGCTCCTGGTCGGCTCGCTCCTGCCGGACGGCCTGGAGGTCACCCCCACCGGCCCGGTGCCCTCCCTGCCCCACGTCGCCATGACGGTGGCCTGCCTGCGTGACCGTGGCGTGGTGGTGGACGAGCCCGACCCCGCCCAGGTCCCAGGGCAGCGCACCTGGCGCGTGCACCCGGGGGCGCCGTCGGGCGGGAGGGTGGTGATCGAGCCGGACCTGTCCAACGCGGGCCCCTTCCTGGCGGCCGCCCTGGTGGCGGGAGGACGGGTGAGCGTCCCCCGCTGGCCCGCCGCCACCACCCAGGCCGGTGACGCCTGGCGCCGCCTCCTGCCCCGCATGGGTGGGCACGTCACCACCAGGCGGCAGCCCGACGGGTCACTGACCCTCACGGTCCGCGGCGACGGCAGGCTCCGGGGCGTGGACGTGGACCTGGGTGAGGTCGGGGAGCTGGCCACCACCGTCGCTGCCCTGACCGTGCTCGCGGGCGCCCAGGGGCGGGCCTCCCGCCTACGGGGGCTGGCCCACCTGCGCGGGCACGAGACGGACCGCCTGGCGGCCCTGGTGGCGGAGACCAGGCGGCTGGGCGGGAGCGCCTACGAGGTCGCCGACGGGCTGGCCATTGACCCCTCCCCCGTGCATCCGGCCCGCCTGCGCACCTACGCCGACCACCGTATGGCCACCTTCGCCGCCGTCGTCGGCCTGGGGGTGGCGGGGGTGGAGGTGGAGGACGTGTCCGCGACGTCCAAGACCCTGCCGGGCTTTCCCACCATGTGGTCACACATGCTCTCATCCGCCGGGGCGTCAGGTGCGGCCGCAGCACCCGCCCCGGCAGACGCTCCAGCGGCCTTAACGCCCCGGGGTGCGGAGGGGTCGGCTGAGTGACACGCCGAGGCAGCCGGGACACCGGCACCGACGACCCCCGGGTGCGCGTCCGCCCGGGCCGGGGCTCACGCCCACGCACCAAGCAGCGCCCCGCGCACGAGGACGCGCACCTGGGCACGGTGACCCGCATCGACCGCGGGCACTACCGTGTCCGCCTGGAGGAGACCGGCCTCACCCAGGACGGCAGCGGGGACATCACCGCCGTCAAGGCGCGCGAGCTGGGCCGGGGCAAGGTGGTGGTGGGCGACCAGGTGTCCGTGGTCGGTGACGTGTCCGGACGCAAGGACACCCTGGCCCGTCTGGTGCGCACCCTGCCGCGTCGCACCCTGCTGCGTCGCTCCGCCGAGGACGGCGACGCCGCGGGCACCGAGAGACCCGTGGTGGCCAACGCCGACCTCCTGGTCATTGTCACCGCGGTGGCCGACCCCCAGCCGCGCCCCCGTATGATCGACCGCTACCTCGTGGCGGCCTATGACGCCGGGATGGAGCCGCTGCTGGTGCTGACCAAGTCTGACCTGGCCGACGCCGCCCCGCTGCTGCGCCTCTACGAGCCGCTGGGGGTACGCTCACTGGCCACCCGCCTGGGAGCCCAGGGCGCGGGAACCCCCGGCGGCAGGCCCGACGGGCCTACCGGGCCAGGGGGCCGAGCCGGCGACGAGGACGACGGCGTCAGGCCCGGTGCCACAGGAACCGGCACCACAGGAACCGGCACCACAGGAACCGGCACCACGGGACCCGGTATCGAGGACCCGGCGGCCCCGGGCCCCGGCCCGGAGGGGACCACCGGGGCAGCTGGCAGCGGACCGGCCGACCCGACCGGCATCGAGGCGGTCCGTTCCACCCTGACGGGCAGGGTATCGGTCCTCGTGGGGCACTCCGGGGTCGGGAAGTCAACCCTCATTAACAACCTGGTCCCCGGCGCGGACCGGGCCACCGGGGGCGTCAACGAGGTCACCGGGCGCGGACGGCACACCTCGGCCTCCCTCCAGGCCCTCCAGCTGCCCGGTGGCGGCTGGGTCATTGACACCCCCGGGGTACGCTCCTTCGGAGTGGCGCACGTCTCCAGCGCCGACGTGCTGCGGGGCTTCCCGGATCTGGTGGAGGTGGCCCGGGACTGCCCGCGCGGCTGCACCCACGAGGCCGACCAGCTCGAGTGCGCCCTGGACGAGTGGGCCGCCGGGGCCGTGGGACCCGCCCAGGAGGCAGGTGCGCTGGTGGTGCGCCGGGCCCGGGTGGACTCCTTCCGGCGCCTGCTCGCCCCCGCGCTGGAGGCCGAGGACCCCACCAGGCCCTGAGCCGGGATCTGGGACGGGGGACGGCGCCCTCCCCGCTAGGGCCCCGCCTGCGGCCCCTCGCGTCTGCCGGTGGCGTGCGGGGCCAGCCCTGCCACTCCAGGAACCTGTCCCCACCGAGGCCGGGTAGGCCCGCCACTCAGGCTCCGCCGGTGACGCGCAGCCACTCCTGTAGTGCGCGGGCGGTAGGCCCGCGCCACTCAGGCTCCGCCCAGAATGACGGGGCAGGATGGCGTCATGCCGGGTCCCCTCCCTACCGTCACGATCCGTCCCGCCGTCCCCGAGGATCTTGACGCCGTCACCAGCCTGCTGACAGGCGTCTTCGCAGCCGACCCGCTCATGAGCGCTATTACGGCCGCGGCCCCGGACCCGTACGCGGCCCTGGACCACCTGCACCGGGTCGAGCTGTCCACCCACTACCTGGACCCGCAGGCACCTGCCGTGGTGGACCTGGCCGTGGACGCCGAGGACAGGATCCTGGGGACCGCCCTGTGGGACGCGCCCCGGCAGGAGACCGGGACCAACCGCCCCCTGCCGGACCCCGAGGAGCTGCCGGAGGGACTGGACCTGGAGGTCCTGGGCGACGCCTGGGAGCTCATCCGGCTCGACGCCGCCCTGTGTGAGTCCGCCAGCCCCCGCGACCCGCACTGGTACCTGTACATGATCGCCGTCGCACCTACCGCTCGTGGGACCGGTACTGGCTCGGCACTGCTGCGCCACGGCCTGGAACGGGTCGACGCCGACCACGCCGTCGCCCACCTGGAGGCCACGACCCGCGCCGCCGCACGCCTCTACACCCGTCACGGGTTTGAGGACGCCACCACCCTGAGGCCTCCCGCGGACATGCCCGACTACTGGGCCATGACGCGACCGGCACGCTGAGGCAGGCGCGGCTGCCCGCACAGGAGCGCCCCGCGGGCCGGAACCGGGGGCAGTGCGGGGCGGCACCTCGCCATGACCGACCCGGCCAGCTCGCAGACCCCGTCCCACACCACCGGATCCGCACGTGGGCGGGCCCACCTGGCGGGACCGCGCAGACGGGCCCGGCTGTCGGTGCCCTACCGTGACGCGCCTGCCGGACCGGTCCCGCACGCACCGGGCCCGTCCCTGGGCCGGGAGCGCCTCCGCGGTCAGCGCCAGCGGGTGCTGACCACCTGCTTGCCGTAGGGGAAGCAGGTCACCGGGATCATCTTGATATTGGCGACGGCCAGGGGGATGCCGATAATCGTGATCGCCTGCAGGGTCGCGGTAATAAGGTGCCCGAGGGCCAGCCAGAGTCCGGCCACCAGGAACCACACAACGTTGGCGATCCCGCTCACGACCCCCGCACTCCGGGTGGGGACGACCTCACGGCCGAAGGGCCACAGGGCGTACCCGGCAATGCGGAAGGAGGCCACTCCAATAGGTATGGTTATAATGAGTACGCAGGCAATGACCCCGGCCAAAAAGTAGCCCAGGAACAGCCAGAAACCGCCGAATATTACCCAGATGACATTAAGGATGGTGCGCATGGAGGGAGCCTACCAGAAGACACGCTGGGCGATGGCGTCGGCGAAGTTGTCCAGGGCGTCCGGTGTCGAGCCCAGGTAGAGGCCCGCGTCAATGAGGGAGACCTCCATGAGGTAGAAGCCGCCCTGGCCGTCGCCCACCATGTCCACGCGGTTGAAGAGCAGCTGGATATCACGCCCGGCGTGCTCCTTAATGAGACCGTGGATGGCCTTGCGGACCCGCTCGCCCCACAGCCACTCCTGCTCACTGGGCTCCCGGGCCGTCACGACCTCCTCGTGGACCTCGTCGGTGGAGCGGAAGCGGGGGTGGAGCATAGGGGCCTTGTCCACGGCGTGGGACAGGATGCCGTTGAAGTAGACCAGGGAGATCTCCCCCCCGCGGTCCACCTGCTGCAGGTAGCGCTGGACCATGACGGAGCGGCCGTGGCGCAGGTGGTGCATGGCGTCGTTAATGGCCTGGGAGCGGCTCCCGGCGTGCGTGGACGTGTAGCGGCCGGTGCCCCGCCCGCCCGAGGATATGGCGGGCTTGACCACGAAGTCCCCCTGCGCGGGGAAGCGGGTGTGGACCTGGTGCTTGGACAGGCCCGCCGTGGGCTCCAGCCAGGTGGTGGGGATCATGGGTACGCCCAGGTCGGCCAGGCGCCCCAGGTAGTGCTTGTCAGAGTTCCAGGTCACGACGTCGGAGTGGTTGGCCACGCGGGACAGGGAGCGGGCCCACTCCAGGAAGGCGGCGTACTTGTCCTTCGTGGCGTAGTCGCGCACGCTGCGCATGACGACGACACCGGCGTCGTCCCAGTTCACGGCGGGGTCGTCCCAGATGGCCACACGGGGCTCGATGCCGCGCTCGCGCAGGGCGTCAGACAGGCCACGGTCGTCCTCGTCAAGGTTCGGAAAGTCGGCGGAGGTAGCCAGGGTCACGATCGGCTTGGTCACGACCCTAGACTACCGTGAGATGCCCCACGTGGTCCTCTCACCGCGCCGGGAAACGAGGTACGTGATCCTCCGGCCGCCCGCCACCGCCCCCCAGCGGCCAGCGGCCCCGCCCCGGTCATGGGCCGGCACCACCGGTGACACAATGCCCCTATGAGTCACCCCACCTCCTCGCCCACGTGGACGCGACCACGGCCGGACGCGGGTCGACGCCGCCTCTACCCCCCGATCGAGCCCTACGCCACGGGCATGCTGGACGTCGGTGACGGCCAGAGCGTCTACTACGAGGAGTGCGGCAACCCCGACGGCCTGCCGGCGGTCTTCCTGCACGGCGGCCCGGGCGGCGGCTGCTCCCCCTGGCACCGGCGCTGCTTCGACCCCGCCCGCTACCGGATCGTGCTGACCGACCAGCGCGGCTGCGGACGCTCCCGCCCGCCCGCGTGGGCGCCGGAGGCGGACCTGTCGGCGAACACGACCTGGCACCTGGTGGCCGACCTGGAGCTCCTGCGCACGCACCTGGGGATCAGCTCCTGGCTGGTCTTCGGCGGCTCCTGGGGGTCGGCGCTGGCCCTGGCCTACGCCGAGAGGCACCCTGAGCACGTCCTGGCGCTGGTGCTACGGGGGATCTTCACGCTGCGCGCGCGTGAGCTGGACTGGTACTACGAGGGCGCGGGCGCGGACATGATCTACCCCGACCAGTGGGAGGCCTTCGTCGCCGCGGCGGGCCCCGACGTCGCCCCTGGTGGTTACATACGGCGCTACCACGAGCTGCTGGGCGACCCCGACCCCGCGGTCCACGGCCCGGCCGCCCGGGCCTGGACCACCTGGGAGGCCGCCACCTCCACCCTTCTTCGCGACCAGAACCATATTGACGAGGTCCAGGATCCGGCCTTCGCCACGGCCTTCGCACGGATTGAGAACCACTTCTTCATCCACCGCGGCTGGATGGAGGACGGCCAGCTCATTGCCGGGGCGGACGTCCTGGCCACCCACCGGATCCCCGGCACCATCGTCCAGGGCCGCTACGACATCCCCTGCCCCATGGGCACCGCCTGGGCCCTGCACCGCGCCTGGCCCCAGGCCGAGCTCGTGGTGACCCCCGCCTCCGGGCACGCCCTCAGCGAGCCGGAGACGCTGAGCGCCCTCCTGGAGGCCACGGACCGCATGGCCCACCTCGGTCCTCCCACGCCTGCCGGACCCGCCCCGGCCCCCTGACCAACACCCTTCAGCCCCTAGGAGCAACCATGCGACCCAGCCCCGCCCAGAGGTACTGGCTGTCCCTGAGCGCCGTCGTCCTCGTCACGATCCTGCTGGCGGGCACGGCCAGCGGCGCCGTCATTATCCTGACCGACCGCGCCGCGAACGGCCTGTGGGGCACGGCGACCTTCTGCCTCGTGGCCCTCATGGGCTGGCAGGTGGTGCAACGGCTCCGGGAGAGGAAGAAGCTCGGCCTGCCCCTGTGGAGCCGCCTGGGCGAGGAGGACGCCCGCAGGCTGGCACAGTTCCGCAGCTTCTCCCGCACCGGCAGGATCAGCGAGCCCGAGGCCCAGGAGGTGGCTGACGCCGGGCGTCCCCCGGCCTCCCCGGGGCTGTCCAGACGCGACCGGGTCCGCCAGGCCTCCGTGGAGGCCCAGAAGAGGGCCCGCCAGGCCGCCAGGGAGCGTCGCACGGACCGCAAGCAATGAGATTTACCGCACATTCCAGGGTTTTCGCCGTTCCCGGGCTGGACAACCCGACCCGGTGCCCGTAGAGTTCCCATCCGTTGCGAGGCCATCACGTCTGGCAGCGTCGCACCGTTAGCTCAATTGGTAGAGCAGCTGACTCTTAATCAGCGGGTTCAGGGTTCGAGTCCCTGGCGGTGTACGGCTCCTCACAAGGGGGCACCGTCGGTCCTCGTACCGACGTCGCACCGTTAGCTCAATTGGTAGAGCAGCTGACTCTTAATCAGCGGGTTCAGGGTTCGAGTCCCTGGCGGTGTACCACGCGGACAGGCTACGGCCTATCCAGCACGGGCGCGACGCCCGCCCTGCGGTCCACGACCGGACGCAGCGGCCACTGCTCGGAGCCAAGCCCCTGGGAACACCCGCCGACGCTTCGGCGTTTCCCTCCGCGTGAGCCCCTGCCCAGTGCGGCGACGCCCTGGGGCACCACGGCTACCAGGCCGTCAGGGGCCCTCCCCCGGGTCGCAGGATCCACCTGCCGTCCGCCCGGGGCGGCCTGCGGGCCAGCACGACGAGAAGGAGAGACTGACAATGAGGCACACCATGACCACCGCACCGCGCACGCGCGACCTTAAGGCCGCCCTCCGCGAGCTGGACGCCGCCCACGCCGAGGTGAGCTCCCTGGGCGACGGCGTCGCCCCCTCCCGCCTGGAGCGGGCCCTGGCGCGCCTGGACGCGGCCCGGGACGCCCTGTCCCTGGCTGCCTGAGCGGCCTGCGGCGCCAGGCAGCGACCGCGCAGGCCGCGGCCGGTAGCGTGCCGGAGAGGCCCCGGCCTGACGAGTGCGCGCCCGGCGCCGAGCACCAGCCCTGCCCTGGGGCGCGAGCATCCCGCGCCCCGGGGCAGGCTCGCACCTGCTGGCGCCGGGGCCGGGCGCAGAGGGCCTGGTCCCATCAGGTAGGCTGTCCCGGCGAGCGCGAGTGGCGGAACTGGTAGACGCCCCAGGTTTAGGTCCTGGTGCCTTCGGGCGTGAGGGTTCGAGTCCCTTCTCGCGCACCACGGGCCCGCGGCCCGGGCCCCGGGTGGACAGAGCCTCTGAAGGACCAGGGTGGCGCTGGCAGTCCCGGAGCCCGGACGGGCCCCTTTGACGGGGTCGGCCTTCTTCCGGCCCAACAGGGTGAGGTATAACTCACTCCGCCAGGAACTCAGCCTCGACGGAGGCGCTCATCAGGATGTCCTCCGGACTGAACTGGTAGGTGTCGGAGGTGGTGCCCGCCCCAGGAGCCTTCCCGCCCCGGCTCGGTGCCGCGGCCGCACCGGAGTAACCGGCGCCCTTAGCGAGGTAGCCCCGGTCGGCGATCGTCCTGACCGAGACGACGCGCATACCGGCAGCCGCGGCGTACTGCTCCGCCTTGCCCATGGCCGCCCTCACGGCAGCCTTCCGCAGCTGGGCCTCAAGCTCCTTGCGCCGACGCTCGGTAACGGACCAGGTGACGGACCTCAGGCGCACACCCTGACGTCGCAGGACGGAGTCCAGCCAGGAGCCGAGCCGGGGGAAGTCCCTGAACTTGGCCTTCACCACGACCTCCTCGCGAAACCTGGTGCCGTCGTCGTCCTTGCGGACCCATGTCCTGGCGCCGGAGACGGAGTACCACGTCACCGGCCCCCTGCTCCCGTCGTACATCCCCTCCACCTGGGCGCGCACGTCACCGAGCACCTCGGAGACCCGCTGGTGCGCCTGCTCCCGGCTGAACTCAGCAAAGCCGATCTCAAGGTTGGCCGTCGCCCTCTGCGGGGGCTCGTAGTGCTCGACGCTCTCCTGGACAATGACAGTCGTCGTCAATAGGTCCTCTCCTCTCACACGCCGCGTCCGCCGCCGACGGACTCACTACCCCAGCTGGACGACCTCGAAGCCGAGGACCTCCACGCTCATGCCCCGACGCACGTCGTCCTGGTGGCCGTCGACCGGGCGCGCCGCCAGCCACCTCTCGTAGTCCTCACGCGTGTCCCACCTGGTCACCACGAAGTAGCGGTCCTCCCCAACCACCGGGCGCAGCAGCTCGAAGCCCTGGAAGCCCGCCGAGGCGTCCACGCCGCGCTGGCGCGCGGCAAAGCGCCTCTCGATCTCCTCCTGGGCGCCCGCGGGGAAGGTGAGCGCCGTTATGTTCACGTAGGTCATGACAGCCTCCGTCAGTACTCGGTTCCGGTCCGCCCGGCCTGGGCACGACCAGGAGCGGTGCCGACCGGGCTTGCCACGAGGCTACCCAACGGCGGGGCACGGGGCCATAGCCCACCAGGAGGACGGGACGCCGCGGCGCCGACGGGTAACCTGGCACCATGACTGACCCCTCCCGCAAGGACGGACGCGCCACCGACGAGCTACGTCCCGTCACCATCACCCGTCACTGGCTCGACCACGCCGAGGGCAGCGTCCTGGTCACCTTCGGCCGCACCCGCGTCCTGTGCGCCGCCTCCTTCACCGAGGGCGTACCGCGCTGGCGCAAGGGAGGGGGTGCCGGCTGGGTGACCGCCGAGTACGCCATGCTGCCACGGGCGGGCTCCGAGCGCTCCGGGCGCGAGTCGGTGCGCGGCAGGGTCGGTGGGCGCACCCACGAGATCTCCCGGCTCATCGGGCGTTCCCTGCGGGGCGTTATCGACGTGTCCGCCCTGGGGGAGAACACCATCGCCCTGGACTGCGACGTCCTCCAGGCCGACGGCGGGACCCGCACCGCCGCGATCACCGGGGCCTACGTGGCCCTGGCCGACGCGGTGGCCTGGGGCACCTCCAAGGGCCTGGTCAAGCCCCACGGCGGCAGGCCCGTCCTGGCGGACTCCCTGTCAGCGGTCTCGGTGGGCATGATCGACTCCGTCCCCTGCCTGGACCTGCCCTACGAGGAGGACGTGCGCGCCCAGACGGACATGAACGTGGTCCAGACCGGCAGCGGACGCTTTATCGAGATCCAGGGCACCGCCGAGCACGCCCCCTTTGACCGCGGCGAGCTGGACGCCCTCCTGGACCTGGCGGCCAAGGGCAACGCCGAGCTGACCGCCCTGCAGTACCGCGCCCTGGCGGGCCCCTACGGGCAGACCTTCACCGTCTCCTCCACGGACGCGGCAGACCCGGAGGCGGAGGCGTGAACGCTACCTCCCCCACCGTACGGGTACCTCAGGGCGCACGCCTGGTCCTGGCCACCCACAACCAGGGCAAGCTCAGTGAGCTCCGAGCCATCCTGGCCCCTCTGGTCCCGGGCCTGGCCCCGGAGGCGGTCGTCTCCGCCGCCTCCCTGGACGCCCCCGAGCCGGTCGAGGACGGCCTGACCTTCGCCACCAACGCCCGCACCAAGGCCTGCTGTCTGGCCGAGGCCACCGGGCTGCCCGCCGTCGCGGACGACTCAGGCCTGTGCGTGGACGTCCTGGGCGGGGCCCCGGGCATCTTCTCCGCCCGCTGGTGCGGACGCCACGGCGACGACACCGCGAACCTGCGCCTCCTGCTGGACCAGCTCCGTGACATCCGCGCACCGCACCGTCGGGCGCGGTTCACCTGCGCCGCCGTGCTCGCGGTGCCCCGGGGGTGGGCCCCGGGCGGCAGGACCTGGGGCGGGGCGACGTCACCGGGCGGGGGCCTCCTGGCGCAGACCCCGGTGGTCACGGTGGTCGAGCGCTCCATGGAGGGGCGGCTCCTGACGGCCCCGCGCGGTGAGGGCGGCTTCGGCTACGACCCGGTGTTCGTACCCGCCAGCGAGGACGCCCCCGGCGGCTCAGGGCGCACCACGGCGCAGATGAGCCCTGAGGAGAAGAACGCGATCTCCCACCGCGGGCAGGCCCTGCGCGACCTCGCCCCGGTCCTGGCCCGGCTCCTCTGAGGGCGGGCGCACCCGCGTGCCGGGCCCGCCTGGTCCGGGAGCCTGGCAGCTTTCTGGCTGTCCGCGCTGGCCTCCGGGCCCGCCCGGTCCGGGAGCGGCCCCGTCCGCCCGTGCCCGGCGAGCCGGGTGACGCCGGGCCCACCTGGTCCGGGAGCGGCCCCGTCCGCCTGGGCGGGCCTGCTGCGGCCTGCCATCCCGTAGCCGGCCGGGCCATAGTCCCCAGCTCGTAAGTCCCGGCCGAGCCGTAGTCCCCAGCTCGTAAGTCCCGGCCGAGCCGTAGTCCCCAGCTCGTGGTCCCGGCCGAGCCGTCGGCCGCTCAGTCGTGGACGACCACCACCGTACCGACCTCCGACCAGTCCCAGACCGCCTGGGCGTCGGTAACGGGCATGGTCACGTAGCCGTGGGCAGACCCGTCCGTCCCCACGCCAAAGTCCTGGGTGTCAGGCGCCCCGTGGAGGGCGCCCTGGTCCCAGGAGACCACCCAGGGCACGTCGCGCTGGCAGGAGGACTCCTCCGGTGAGCAGCCGACGTCCTGCTGGGCCTGACGCTGGGAGACCCGGTAGGTGCCGGTGGACGTGGGGTGGTCGGCGTCCCCGTGGTTGACCAGGACGGGGCCGTGGACCACCTCCCGGCCCTCGTAGGTGGTGAGGGTGGAGTCGGTGAGGTTGACGTCGATCCACTTCTCGTGCCCCCGGGCCCGGTAGGCAAAGCGCTCCGGGCCGGAGGGAACCACGCGCTCGTCCGTGCCCGCAGGGGTCTCGGTCCAGGTCAGCGCGCTGGTCACGGCCTGGCCGCTCTGGAGGCCCTGGACCAGGGAGGCGGTCACGGCGGCGGCGTTGTCCACGGTGCGCCCCGGCAGGGGCGGACGGGCCAGCTGGAGGACGTCACCGTCAGAGCCCACGTCGTTGACGCCGTTGACGGGCGCCCGGTCCACCTTGGCGACGATCGTGTCCACCCACTGGCCCACCTTGGCGGCCGAGACGGTGGGTACCACCGTGCCCCCGCTGAGCGGGAACTCGATCCAGGCAGCCTTCTGGGAGGCCGACGGCGTGTGGGACCGTTCACCCACGCTCACGGACAGGTCGGTGGACAGCATGGCGGTGGCGGCCTGGGCCGCCTCCTGGGCCTCTGCCGTGGTCACCTCGGGCTCGCCCTGGACCGGCTCCAGGGTGCTGCGGGCGTCAGCCAGGACGTCGGCGGCGTCCTGGACGGCGGCCTCCAGGTCGCCGCGCCCGACGGTGCTGCCGGGCACCCCGGGTGCCACCACGAACGAGCCGCTGGCCTCGTCCCAGGAGACGGTGGCGTCCTGGGGCGGGCTGGCCAGGGAGGAGTTGAGCCTGTGGAGCAGGTCGGTGACGCCCTGGGGGTCTATGTGGGCCACCACGCCGGTCTCCCGCTGGCTGACCAGGGAGCGGATGAGGCGCCAGGGGGAGGCGTTACCGTTAACCGCGGCGCCGGCGGTGGCCGACGCATCGACCTGGGCCAGGTCCCCCAGGGGCACCGTCAGCGTCGTGCCCTCCACGCTGATTGTCACGGTCGCCGTCGCGGCGCGCCGGGTGACCAGGTCCTCGACCTGGGCGCGGTCCATTCCGGAGACGTCCTGCCCGGCCACCGTGGTCCCGGGAAGAGCCTGCCCTAAGTGGCTGAGCGTATACGCACCGATCCCCCCGAGGACGCCGAGGAGGAGGACACCGGTGACAGCCAGACGGAACCGGCGCCTGGGGTCGTGTGGACGGACAGAGCGTCGCTGCCTCATGGGGTACACGGTAGCAAGCCCGACGCCTCCGTACCCGCGACACCAGGCCGGAAAACGCAACGACCCAGGAGCGGGGCCGGCGGCCGGGCGGGGAGGCGGAGACGAACCACCGGGGCCGGAACCGGGGCGGGTACAGCGGGAACGGCTACCGGGCGGCTCGCGGCTCCCCGGCCTCAGCGTCCTGCGCAGCGATCCTCCGGGCCACCCCCCGGGGAGTCAGGGAGTCATGAGCCCGCACAAAACCGTAGAGCCAGCGCCATCCACCAAGGAACACCACTAGGAAGACCGATGTGACCGCTACCCAGGATCCCAGGCCTGTAAGACCGTCGAGTAGCACGTGCAGCACCGTCCAGGTCAAGGCGGTCACCCCCACCACCAGGGCGCCGTCGGGCCACGCCAGCTCCAGGTGGTCTCCGCCCCGTCGGCGCAGCGCCCAGGCCGCCAGCCATCCCGGGACCAGGCTCGCCACCCCCTGGAGCACCCAGGCCGGTGCCTGCCCCCCTGCTCGCTGGGAGGCGGCGCCGAAGACCGCCACGAGCACCACCGCCAGGAGGTCGGCGGGCACGACCAGCCACCACCGGGTGGCACGCTCACGCACCCAGGGGCAGTCCTGGCCGTCGGGCAGCACGGGGACGTAGGTGATCCGGCCCCCCGAGGGGACCGGTCGGCCACCGCCGTCCGGGTCGGCTCGTCCCCGCCTGTCCCCCACGGCTCAGATCTCCCAGGAGGCGCCCGAGGCGGCGACGTCGACGGGGCCGGGGTAGACCTCCCCGGCCTCGGCCACGGGCACGGCCGGGTCCGTCCAGGGCTGGATGTGGGTCAGGACCAGACGGCCCGCTCCCCCGCCCGCCGCCAGCTGCCCGGCGCGGCGCCCGGTCAGGTGCATGCCGCGCACCGTGTCACGTCCCTCCACGAAGGCGGCCTCGGCCAGCAGGAGGTCCACGCCCCGGGCCATGGCCACGATGCCCTCGCACATGTCGGTGTCCCCGGTGAAGGCCAGGCTCGCCACCCCCGTCCCGGTCTCACGGGGACCCTCCACCCGGTAGCCGTAGGCCTCCACCGGGTGGCACGCGGCAAAGGGCGTGATGGTCAGGGGCCCCACCCGGACCGGCGTACCCGGCACGGCCGCGTGGAAGCTGAACTCGGTGGCGTAGGACTCCTCCGGGCCGACGCCGTCCACGCCGCGCAGCCGCCCCATGAGCTCGGTGGGCCCCAGGGTCAGCACGGGGTCCAGGGGCCCAGCAGGGTTCCAGCGCCGGTAGACGTGCATCCCCACCATGTCCACCATGTGGTCGGCGTGGCAGTGGGAGATCGCCAGGGCGTCGAGCTCGGCGGGGTCGAGGTGGTTGAGCAGCTGCCCCATGGAGCCCGGCCCCAGGTCCAGGACCACGGAGAACCGGCGCCGTCCGCCGTCCGGGCCCCGCCCCCAGGCCTGGACCAGGTAGGAGGAGGCCACGGCACGTGGGCCGGACATGGAGCCGGTGCAGCCGATGATCGTGAGCTTCATGGACGGTCCTTCAGGTCGGGGGAGCCATCAGGGGAGGCGGTGGCCTGGGGCGCGGCCAGGACGGGCAGGGGCGTGGACGCCTGGGGCAGGGCGGCCACGGGGGTGCCCTGCCCCGGGCGGGCGGCGGGACCGGGAGGGGGTACCGGCAGACCCGGGGACGGCGGCCGGTGGCCGGTGGCGCCCACGGGGCCGTCGGGGGCCGGGTTCCCGGTGGCGGGGCGGCCGCCGGCCCGGGTCACCCGCTCAATGTCCGGCAGGAAGCGGCGTCGTAGCCGCTCAAAGGACTGGGCGTCCCCGGTGGCCCGGAACTCGTGGTGCGGGGCGGGGGCGTCGGCCGGGCGCAGGAGGTCGCGGGCGGCCAGGGTGCGGTAGACGTCCCTGGCAGTCTCGTCGGAGGAGGCCACCAGGGTGGTCTCCTCCCCCATGACGTAGGAGATCGCCCCGGCCAGGAGCGGGTAGTGGGTGCAGCCCAGGATGAGGGTGTCCACCCCGGCGGCCTTGACGGGGGCCAGGTAGTCCTCGGCGACGTCGAGCACCTCCGCCCCGGTGGTGACCCCCCTCTCCACGAGCTCGACGAACCGGGGGCAGGCCTGGCTGGTGAGGGTGACACCGGGGACGGCGGCCAGGGCGTCGTCGTAGGCGTGGGCGTCCACGGTCCCCCGGGTGGCGATGAGACCGACCTGTCCGTTGCGGGTGACGCGGGCGGCGGCGCGGGCGGCGGGGTGGATGACCTCGACCACGGGCACGCCCTTCCCCAGGGTGTAGCGCTCGCGCGCGTCGTGGAGGACCGCGGCGGAGGCCGTGTTGCAGGCGATGACGAGCATCTTGACCCCGGAGTCCACCAGCTCGTCCATAATGCCCAGGGCCAGGGCGCGGACCTCGCTAATGGGCCGGGGGCCGTAGGGGGTGTGGGCGGTGTCGCCGATGTAGAGGAGCTCCTCACCGGGGAGCTGGTCCAGGACCGCGCGAGCCACCGTGAGGCCGCCGACCCCAGAGTCGAACATTCCGATGGCTGCGTTATCCACGCTGCGACCCTATGCGCCCGGCGACCTCCCCAAGAGCACGCACAGCAGTGATTCCTGCCACCAGGTCAGCATCTCGTAGCTCAGTGCCGCCACCCGCCTGCCGTGGGCCCTCGTGCCCTTGGCGGCGGGGACGCCGTGCCAGGCCAGGGCGTGGACGCGCTCAGCGTCCCGGGCCGAGTGGATCCCCAGGAAGGTGGCCAGGACCAGGCGGGTGTCGTTGAGGGCGCCCAGCCAGGCCCCCTCCTCACCCCGCCGTACCAGGACGGTGCCGTCGCGGCCGCTGGGCTCCTGGAGCTCAGCCAGGACCGCCCCGATCCGCTCGGTCTTCATTGCCCGAAGGCGGTCACGGGTGACACTGGCCACGTCCACCGCCAGGTCCGGATCCTCCGAGGCGTCCGGCAGGAGCGCCTCCAGTGCTGGCAGACGGGGCGGGAACGGGGAGCCGTCACCGACGCCGTTGCCCGGGCCGTCGTGGCGGCTGGTGGCGCCGTCGTGGCCGGAGGCCGTGCCAGCGCTCCCGGGGGCCCCGGCCGGGGTCAGGGGTGCCGGGCCCGTCGGAGCCGTGTCCCGTCCGCCCGCCTGGTGCCGACCGGCGGGCCCGGTGGGGCGGGCGGGCCCGGTGGGCTCCTGGACGGCGAAGTCCAGGGAGACCAGGATCTCGTGGTCACGCGGGCTCTCCCCGACCCGTGACCCGGTGTACAGCGGGGCGGGGGACGGGGCCCTGGCGGCGTCGGACAGGAGGAGGTCCTCCACCTGGGAGAGCATGTCCACCACGGCCTCCCTCTCCCAGGGCTCCAGGGCGCTGGACCAGCCCTCGGCCACGGGCTCGAAGGCGCGCATCAGGACCGCTCCGTGGCGTCGGCACCGTCGCCGGGGGCGACGGGCTCAATGGTGGCGCGCAGGCCGTAGGAGTGCATGGCGGTCACGTCCACCTCCATGCGCTCCCGCGGCCCGGTAGACAGGGTGGACCGGCCCCGGGTGTGGACCTGGAGCATGTGGTGGTGGGCCCGCGGCACGGGGTAGCCGAAGTAGGAGTGGAAGACCCATGTGACGTAGTCCATTGTGTTGACGGGGTCGTCATGGACGACGGTGCGCCACAGGTGCTGGGCGCGGGACCGGGTCTCGGGCTCCATGACAGGCGCGGATGCTGACATACCATCCAGGGTACGTGGCCTGGCCCACGTGCGGCCGCAGCGTCTCTGCGCGCTCAGCGAGACCGGGACGGATCCGGGCCCGCCAGGCGTCTTCCGGCGAGGACAGGCAGTCGCTAGGGTGGTGTCATGACAGTAACGCATGCCGCTGCCCCCCGCCCGTCGACGTCCCTCCTGACCGACATGTACGAGCTCACCATGCTCCAGGGCGCCCTGCGCTCGGGCACGGCCGGACGCCGTAGCGTCTTCGAGCTCTTCGGCAGGCGTCTGCCGGCCTCCCGCCGCTACGGCGTCGTGGCCGGCACCGGGCGTCTCCTGGACGCGGTGGAGGCCTTCACCTTCACCGATGAGCAGATCGACTTCCTGCACCGTACCCGGGTGGTTGACGACACCACCCTGGACTACCTGCGCGGCTACCGCTTCTCCGGCACGATCCGCGGCTACGCCGAGGGGGAGTGCTACTTCGAGGGCTCCCCCCTGCTGACGGTGGAGGGGACCTTTGCCGAGGCCTGCATCCTGGAGACCCTGGCCCTGTCCGTCTACAACTACGACTGCGCCGTGGCCGCAGCGGCCTCCCGCATGACGATCGCCGCCCACGGGCGGCCCTGCGTGGACTTCGGGGCCAGGCGCGCCCACGAGCAGGCCGCCGTGGCCGCCGCCCGCGCCGCCGTGGTGGGCGGGTTCGTGGGCACCAGCAACCTGGAGGCCGGCCTGCTGTACGGCATCCCCACCTACGGCACCTCCGCCCACTCCTTCACCCTGCTGCACGACAGCGAGGAGGAGGCCTTCGCCGCGCAGGTCGCGAGCCTGGGGGCGGGCACCACGATCCTGGTGGACACCTACGGCATTGAGCGGGGGGTGGAGCGGGCCGTGGCCGCCGCCCGCGCCGCCGGCGGTGAGCTCGGGGCGGTACGCCTGGACTCCGGGGACCTGGTGGCCGAGGCCTTCAAGGTCCGCGCCCAGCTCGACGCCCTGGGCTCCACGGGGACCAGGATCACGGTGACCAACGACCTGGACGAGTACGCGATCGCCGCGCTGGGTACGGCCCCGGTGGACTCCTACGGCGTGGGCACCAAGCTCGTCACCGGCTCGGGGCGCCCGACGGCGGCCCTGGTCTACAAGCTCGTCGAGCGGGAGGGCGCTGACGGGCAGATGGCGGAGGTCGCCAAGTTCTCCGAGGGCGGCAAGTCCACGGTGGGCGGCCGCAAGTGGGCGGGGCGTGTGCGCGACGAGTCCGGCAGCGCCTGCGAGGAGCTCATTGTCTCCGCCGTGAGCGAGATCGAGGCGCTGTGCGCCCTGGAGGACGCCGGCGCCCGCCCCCTGCAGGTCATGCTGGTGGACCAGGGCAGGATCGTGGAGGAGCACCGGGGTGCCGCGGCGCTGGCGGCCGCGGCGGAGCGCCACCGGGTCTCACGTGCCGAGCTGCCCTATGACGCCTGGCGCCTGAGCGAGGGCGAGGCAGCCGTCCCGACCCACCACGTGGACCTGGACGGACGCACTGCCGTCCAGCACTAGGGACCCGGCCAGGAGGTGGACGGGACCAGGGCGAGGGCGGCCTCGGCGACCGGCACGGCCAGGGCCGCGGGCCACAGGTGCCCCATGCCGGGCACGAGGTGGAGGCGGGAACCGGGCAGGGCCTGGTGCAGCGCCGCGGCGGCGGCAGGATCGACGGTGGTGTCCTGCGTGCCGTGGACAATGTCCACCCCCAGCTCCCCGGCCCGGCATCGCGCGGCCAGCTCGGCCAGGCGGTGGGCCCACGGCGGGGTGCGGCTGATCGCCAGGGACTGGCGCTCGATCCCGTCCCAGTCCACGCCACGGGCCCACATGGCCCGCGCCAGGGCCTCGACCTGGGAGGGGACCAGGGGGTAGCGGCTCCCGGCGCCCCGGGGCAGGGCCACCTGCTCGTAGGCCACGAAGCCCTCCTCGTCAGTGAAGGGGGCGGGCACGGCGGACCTGGGCGCGGCCGGGGCGCTTGCCGCCCACGTGGACATGAGCACCAGGCCGACGACGTCCTCGGGGTGGTCCAGGGCCAGGAGCTGGGCCACCGCCCCACCCATGGAGTGCCCGCAGACCACCGCCGGACCGGCGTCGAGCACCTCCAGGAGCCCGTGGACGTCCTGGGCCATGTCCACCAGGGTGTAGGCGTCTTGGCCGGGGACGTCAAAGCGCTGCGAGCGCCCGACGTCGCGGTTGTCCACGCGGACCACGTGGCAGCCTGCGCCGGCCAGCGTCCGCGCCCAGGCGGAAGGGGTCTGGATGAGCTGGGCGCTGTGCCCCTCCAGGGCCAGGACGAGGGGCCCGGTGGCGGCCCCGGTCTGCTCCACGCACAGGGTGGTACCGGTGGGCGTGGTCAGGAGGCGCTGCATACTCCCCACCCTATGCGCGCCCCGACCGCCCGCGGGCAGGTAGCCCCGTGGGGGCGGGACGTGTGAGTCCTTCAGGGTGGCCTCCACCCGGGCGGGCAGGTAGCCCCCGCGGGGCGGGGCGTGTCTCAGCGTCTGCCCACGAACCAGCGGCGCAGGGTCTCCACCCGCTTCTCGATCTCCTCGGTGGAGGCGGCGGCTACCTCCGGGCCGCCGCACACGCGGCGCAGCTCGTTGTGGACCACACCGTGGGGCTGGCCGGAGCGACGGGCCCAGGCGGCCACGAGGCCGGAGAGCTCCCTGCGGGCCGCGGCCCGGCGTCGGGCGTCGTCCGCCCCGGAGCCCTCCTGCCGCCTGGCCGCGGAGGCCTGCTTCCTCTGGGAGGCGATCTGCCTGTCCTGGCGCTGGCGCAGCAGGGCGGTGACCTGCTCGGGCTCCAGGAGCCCCGGCAGGCCCAGGTACTCCTGCTCCTCCACGCTGCCCACCACGGCCCCGGTGCCGAACTCGCCGCCGTCGAACAGGACCCGGTCGAACTCGGCCTGGCTGCCCATGGCCTCGAACCCGGGCAGGAGGTCGGAGCTGGCCTGCTCGGTCCGGTTGGCCTCGGCGAGCAGCCGCTCCTCGGGGGAGGGCAGGGAGGCGTCGTCCTTCCCGGGGGCGTTCAGGACGTGGTCACGGGCCACCTCCATCTCACCGGCCAGGGCCAGCAGCGGGGTGACGGAGGGCAGGAAGACGCTGGCGGTCTCCCCCCGGGCACGTGAGCGCACGAAGCGCCCCACCGCCTGGGCGAAGAACAGGGGCGTGGAGGCGGAGGTGGCGTAGACGCCCACCACCAGGCGGGGCACGTCCACCCCCTCGGAGACCATGCGTACCGCCACCATCCAGCGGTCCCTGGAGGCGGCGAAGGACTCGATCCGGCTGGAGGCCCCGGTGTCGTCGGAGAGCACCACGGTGGGCGCCTGGCCGGTGATGGAGCGCAGCGCCCGCGCGTAGGCCCGGGCCCGTTCCCGGTCGGCGGCGATGACCAGCCCCCCGGCGTCAGGCACCTGACGGCGTACCTCGGTCAGGCGCTGGTCGGCGGCGGCCAGGACCGCGGGGATCCACTCCCCCGCGGGGTCCAGGGCGGTGCGCCAGGCCTGGGCCTCCATGTCCTTGGTCAGGGGCTCGCCCAGGCGGGCGGCGACCTCGTCCCCGGCCCTGGTGCGCCACCGCATCTGGCCGGTGTAGGACAGGAACATCACGGGGCGCACCACCCCGTCGCGCAGGGCGTCGGAGTAGTCGTAGGCGTAGTCGGCCCGCGAGCGCCTGACGCCGGCGGAGTCCTCGGTGTAGCGCACGAACGGGATCGGCGCCGTGTCGCTCCTGAAGGGGGTCCCGGTCAGGGCCAGGCGCCGACGTGCCGGGGTAAAGGCCTCACGGATGGCGTCCCCCCAGCTCAGGGCGTCCCCGCCGTGGTGGATCTCGTCGAGGATGACCAGGGTGCGGGTGGCCGCCGTGCGGGCCCGGTGCCGGTTGGGGTTGGCGGCGACCTGGGCGTAGGTCAGGGCGACGCCGTCGAAGTGGGAGGCGAGCGTGGCCTGGGAGTTGGTGTAGGAGGGGTCGATGCGGATACCGACCTTGGCGGCGGCCTCCGCCCACTGGAACTTCAGGTGCTCGGTGGGGCAGACGATGGTGACCTGGTGGACCTCACCGGGGCGCAGCAGCTCCACGGCCACGCGCAGGGCGAAGGTGGTCTTGCCCGCCCCGGGGGTGGCGACCGCCAGGAAGTCCTGCGGCATGGCGGCCAGGTACCTCTCCAGGGCCGCGGCCTGCCAGGCGCGCAGCGGACGTGAGGTGCCCCAGGCTGCACGCTGCGGGTACGCCGGGGAGAGGTTCTCCGCGGCGAAGATCGAGGGCTGGTTGGGGTGGGCGGCCTGGCTGCGCCGCGGGCTCACTGGCCGCCTCGGCCGAAGGGGAAGCGCGGGAAGCGGCGGGACGGCCCGCCCTCGTCCCCGGAGCGCATCTGCTCGTAGATCTGCTTGCAGGTGGGGCACACCGGGTACTGCGACGGGTCCCGCCCGGGCGTCCACACCTTGCCGCACAGGGCGACGACGGGGCGTCCGGTGGCCGCCGCCGCGGCGATCTTGTCCTTACGCACGTAGTGGGCAAAGCGGTCGGCGTCGCCGTCATCGGTGGACTGGAGCTCCTCGCGCTCCAGGACGGCCGTCCCGACGCCCTGGGAGGGCTCGTCCCCGGGGCCGCCGGGCGCACCGGGGTCGACGCTGCTCGTCGGGTCCGGGATCACACGCTGGCCTGCCATATTGATAAGTCTAGTCTAGGGCGTCGTCGGCGTCGCCTCAGGACTGCCTGCTGTGGGCAGGCTCTCCGGTGGGCCACATCACGCACGAGTCCTTCTCCCCGCGCCAGACCGGCGCCTGGCCGCCTCCGGTCCGCAGGACGGGTCTGGCGGACAGGTCTGGCGGACGGGCGCCGGTCTGGCGGCAGCGGGACCGGCGGCTCAGTGCCGCTGCCTGAGCAGGCTGGCTGCCGCCGGGTCCACCAGGACCAGGGCGTCGGCGTGGTTCTGCATGACGGTGGCGGGCCAGCGGGGGTCGATCTCCCCCTCGACCAGGTGGGCGACGGCCTCGGCCTTGTTCTCACCGGTGGCGATGAGCACGAGCTTGCGCGCCTTCATGATCGTGCCCAGCCCCTGGGTGATGCAGCGGGTGGGGACGGCGTCGATGTCGCCGTCGAAGAAGCGGGCGTTGTCACGGCGGGTCTGCTCGGTGAGCTCATCGATGTGCGTGGTGGAGTCCAGGGGGCCGCCGGGCTCGTTGAAGCCGATGTGGCCGTCGGCGCCGATGCCCAGGATCTGCAGGTCGCAGTAGCCGGCGGCGGCCATGGCGGCCTCGTAGGCGTCGCAGGCGGCCTGGAGGTCCTCGCTCAGGGCGTCGGGGCCGTGCAGGGAGCCGGGGCGCATGTCCACGCGGGAGCGCAGGTTGCGCTCCATGAAGGTGGCGTAGCGCTCGGGGTGCCCCTCGGGCAGGCCCACGTACTCGTCGAGCATAAAGCCCTCGACCTGGGCGAAGGAGATGCGCCCGGCCTCGTAGCGGCGGGTGAGCTCGTCGTAGAGGGGCAGCGGGCTGGAACCGGTGGCGGTCCCCAGGATGGCGTTGGGCTTGGAGGCCAGGAGGGCCTCAATGGCGTCGGCGGCGCGGGAGGCAATGGCCTCCGCGGTGTCCAGGACAATGAGCTCCACGGTGCTTCCTTCACTATGTGGACGTACGGGGCGCTGGGCGCGCGAAGCACACCTCAGTGCGTGCTTCTGATTGAATCGTATGCCACTGAGTCAGCCAGGACGTTATTGACGCCCTGCCGGTGGGTCCTGGCGGACTGGTCCCGGGCCCCTGCCAGGCTGGTCGCGCCGCCGAGGGCGACGTCAGGCCGGTCCCTGGGCCCTCAGCCGGGCTGGTCGTGCCCGGGCCAGGAACGGATGGTGGCCAGTAGCCGGGCCCCGCGCCGCTCCAGCAGTACGCCCGCACGGTGGACGCCCAGGCAGGTGCCGGCCAGCCCCCACCCCAGGCCCAGCAGGGCCACCGCCGTACCCCAGGCCCAGGAGCCGGCCAGGACGACGAGGATCCCGGCCCCCCAGACCGGGGCGGTGACGGCGGCCAGGACCACCCACCCCGCCATCTGGACCAGGGAGGCCAGCAGCGCCGTGCCGCTGGTCCGCGAGCGCAGGGGACTGTCCCCCGGGGCGTTGACCTCGTAGGGCATGAGGACGCTCGTGACCGCGGACCAGCCGTAGGCGCAGCCCAGGAGGGCCAGGGCCGTCCCCAGGACCACGGGCACCCAGCGCCAGTGCCCTGTCCACCCCGCGACCAGGAGCGTGGACACCACGATGACGGGGATCTGCCACAGGGCGGCGGCCACGATACGGCCCAGCAGGTCGTCACGCCCGCACAGGGCGGCGCTGAGGTGGCTCCACCGGGCGGTGGAGTCGTAGCCGAGGTCGTCGTGGAGGCTCCATCCTGTCAGGAGACCGAGCACGACGGGCAGGGCCAGGAGCCCGGCCGGGGCGCCGCCCCAGGCCAGGTGCTCCACCACGCTGGTGCCCGCCGCGGGGCCCATGACCGCCACGACCACGAGCAGCGCGGGGACCAGGCACAGGCCCAGGAGCTGGGCGAGGTAGCGCGGGTCGGTGCGCCAGTAGCGCAGGCAGCGTGCGGCCACGGCGGCGGCGGGGACGGGCATGAGACGACCCAGGCGCCGGGCCCAGGGCAGGACGTCCACCAGGCTGACGGCGTCGGTGCCGGCTGCGTCACCGGCGGGACCGGCTGCCGACGAGGACCTGTCCGGCTTCCCGGTGACCACCACGTAGCCGTGGGAGGGGCCGGAGCCGCTGACGGGGGTCACCATGACGCGGCGGACGACCCGGTACCACAGGGCCATGAGCAGCACCGGGAGCGCCACCGCCCCCAGGGCGCAGGCCGCGGCCAGGGCCCACTGACCGGTGGCCACCAGGCCCGGCACGGCAAAGGTCCACCCCAGGGGGGTCAGCCCCACCGCGCGGGCCACGGGGCGCAGCGCCTCCAGCCCCTCGCCCAGGGCCAGGCCGTTGAGCAGGCTCGGGACCAGTGAGCCCAGGAGCACCGCCGCCACTGCCACCAGGGCGACCCTGTCCCGGCCCCTGCGGGTGGTGGACAGTCCGGCGGCGGTGACGACCACGCGCGAGAGGATCACGCAGGTGGCCAGGGCCACCGGGGCCATGACCAGGGCGGAGGCGACCGCCGCCCACTGCCCGGACAGGGCCCACACCAGCAGCGGCAGGAGGCAGACGACGCCGGTGGCCAGGCCCGGCAGCCCGCAGGCGGCCGCCACGAGCAGGCCCCGGGCCAGGGTGCGGGAGGGGGCGACCCAGGCCGCCAGGGCGCGGGGGTCCAGGGTCCCGTCCTGGCCGGTCAGGAGCAGCGGGACAAGGGTCCACCCCGCGACGAGGAGGGCACCGAGGGCCCCCAGGACCAGGGAGACGCTGGTGACGTCACCGGCGGCCCCCAGGAGGACGGCCCCACCGGTCAGGACACTGACTGCGCCGATAGCGTACGCCCCGCCCGCCAGGAGGCCGATAACGGCCCAGACGCTGCTCCGCACGGCGTTGAGGGTCAGACGCCACCTCAGTCGGACGAGGGTCGCAGCCATGACAGCCCCTCCGTCCGTACCCGGGCGCCCACGAGCTGGGCGAAGCGCTGGTCCAGGTCCATGCCGTCGGCCACCTCGGCGACGGTCCCCGCCGCCACGACCCGTCCGGCGTTAATGACGGCCACGTGGTCGCACAGGCGCTCCACGGTGGCCATGACGTGGCTGGAGATGACCACGGTGCCGCCTGCGCGCACGAAGTCGGTCAGGATCGCCTGGATGGTCTGGGCGGAGACCGGGTCCACGGCCTCGAAGGGCTCGTCCAGGACCAGGACGCTGGGTGAGTGGACCAGGGCGCAGGCCAGGTGGACCTTCTTGCGCATGCCCGCGGAGTAGTCGGCCACCATGGTGGTCCCGGCCTCCCACAGCTCCAGCACGTGGAGGAGCTCGGTGGCGCGACGTACCACCGTGTCCCGGTCCGTGCCGCGCAGGAGCCCGGAGTAGGTGACCAGCTCCAGGCCGTTGAGCCGGTCGAAGGTGCGCAGGCCGTCGGGCAGGACCCCGATGAGGGCCTTGGCGCGGACGGGTTCGGCCCACACGTCCACCCCGTGGACGAGGGCGCGCCCGGAGTCGGGGGTGAGCAGGCCGGTGGCCATGGACAGGGTGGTGGTCTTGCCGGCGCCGTTGGGGCCCACCATGGCGTAGAGGCTGCCCGCGGGGATCTCCAGCCAGAGGTTGTTCACCGCCAGGGTCTGTCCGTAGGCCTTGTACAGGCCCTGGAGGGTGACGGCGCTGGTAGCTGGGGGCGCACCGTGCGCGTAGGGCGCAGTGGCACCCGGTGCAGGAGGGGAGGAGCGGCTAGGGACGCCGTCGGGGGACGGCTTCACCGTGACGTCTGTCATGCCCTTACGGTAGGGCGGACGCCGGGTGCTGGCCTCCTCCTCGAGGACGAGGCGGCTGCGCCCTCTCCGCGGTGCCGGGGAGGGGGCGCCCACGGGCAGGCGGCCATCGGCCCGGTAACCGGGGTGGTGGCCGACGCGGTCCGGGGTGGCGTCAGGACCGCCCGGCCGCCCCACCGCCCCGGCCGCCGTCGGGCACCACGGCCAGGACGGGGCCAGGGCCGCTGGCGCGGGAGGAGGTAGACGAGAGCAGCGCGCCACCGCTGGGTGACGCGCTGCTGGACCGCGTCGGGGACGCGGGTAGGGCTCAGGCCTGGACGGCCTTCTTGAGGGCGGAGCCGGCAGTGAGCTTGACGCCGTAGCCGGCCGGGATCTGGATCTCCTCGCCCGTGCGCGGGTTGCGACCGGTGCGGGCGGCGCGCTCGACGCGCTCGACCCCCATGAGACCGGTGATCTTGACGGCCTCACCCTTGGCGACGTTCTCCACCAGGACGTCCTGGAAGGCGCCGAGGAAGGTGTCGGCGTCGGTCTTGGTCAGACCAGCCTTCTCAGCGATGGCGGCAATGAGCTCAGTGCGGTTGACGGACATGTGTTGCCTCTCGGTAGTCGGTCGGCGCCTCGATGGCGGCGCCGCTGGTGTCACGTTATGCGCAGAAAGTCCATTTTGCCAGGTATGACGCCCCTATCCCGGCGTGGCGGACGCGGATCACGGCCCGGGTGGCGCCCCGGAGGGACCGTAGCGTAGCGCCAGTCACACGTCCCGGCGGGTACCCCGCCGCCCCGGCGCCCGCCCCGACCCCACCTGGCCTGCACAGGTCGCCCACGCTACGGGGCGCAGCGCCCCCCTACCCGGCCCCGGGAACGCGCTACGTGGAGCCCGGACGGCCCCGGGACGGGACGCCGGTGGGGCGCGTCCAGACAGACACGCCCCACCGGTGTTCCCCACCCTTGAGAAGGTCCGCCGTACCCGGCGGCCTCACAAGGTCTGTGTGCCCGACGTCCTAGCGTCGGGTGACCGCCTCCACGAACCAGGAGGTGATCGTCGTCGGGTGGGTGATGGCGGTCCCGACCACCACGGCGAAGGCACCGTGGTCCATGGCCTGGGCGGCCTGGGCGGGGGTGTGCACCCGTCCCTCCACAATGAGGGGGACCTGGGCGATGGCGGCGACCTGGTCAATGAGCTCAATGTCGGGACCCTCGGTGCGGGGCCGCTCCCCGGTGTACCCGGCCAGGGTGGTGCCGATGACGTCGGCACCCGCGTCCTGGGCGGCCCGGGCGTCCTCCAGGGACCCGCAGTCCGCCATGACCAGGATCTCGGGGAAGACGTCCTTGAGGCCGACGACGGTCTGCGCGAGGGTCAGGCCGTCGGGGCGGGGACGCCGGGTGGCGTCCAGGGCCACGATCTGGCTGCCGGTAGCGGCCACGGCAATGGCGTGGGACAGGGTCGGGGTGATGAAGACGCCGTCGTGGCCGTCCTTCCACAGGCCGATGACGGGGACGTCCACGTGCTGGTTAATGAGGGCCAGGTCCGCCAGGCCCTGGGCGCGGATGCCGACGGCGCCCCCGGCCACGCACGCCTGGGCGACCTCGTCCATGGTACGGGGGTCGCGCATGGGCTCACCGGGGTAGGCCTGGGCGGAGGCGATCAGGCCCCCCTTGAGGGCGGCGAGGACGGGGTGGAGGCTGGTCATGTGTCTTCCTTTGGCAGTGGGGGGGTCCCGGCGGGCGCTCTCAGGCGGTGGCGCCCAGGAGCCTGAGGGCGCCGCGGGCGGCGCCGATAATGGGGGCGTTGGTACCCAGCTCGGCGCGTACGAGGGGTACGTCCGCCAGGGGGTCGATGAGCTCGGCGCGGAAGGTCTCGCGCAGGGGCGCCCACCACAGCTCCCCGGCGCGGGCCAGGCCCCCGGAGAGGACCACGCGCTCGGGGTCCAGGACGGCGACCACCCCGGCCAGGACCTTGCCCAGGGCGATGGCGGAGTCACGGTAGACCAGGGAGGCGATGGGGTCCCCGGCGTCGGCCCGCTGCTCGACCTCGAAGGCGTTGGCCACCTCCGGGTCCCCGCCCGCGGCCAGGTAGCGGCGGTGGATCTGGGGGCCTGCGGCAATGGCCTCCAGGTGGCCACGGCGCCCGCAGGTGCACATCTCGTTCTCAGCCCCCGGGGCGGGGACGTGCCCGATCTCCCCGGCGACGTAGTGGGCGCCGCGCACGGTGGTGCCGTTAATGACCACGGACCCGCCGACCCCGGTCCCCACGGCGACGACCAGGACCGAGCCGGCGTCGCGTCCGGCACCTAGCCAGGCCTCTCCCCCGGCGTAGGCGTCGACGTCGTTCTCGACGTGGACGGGCATGTCCCCGTAGCCCTGGGCGACAAGGCGGGAGCGGACCCCGGTGGCGACCGACGTGCCGGTCCAGCCGGTGATGGCGTCGGTGGCCGAGACGATCGTGCCGGTGGAGACGTTGACCACGCCCGCGCTGCCCACGCCCACGGCGCTGACGGCCACCGGCGCGCCGGGGGCCTGGTGGGTGCCGGCCGACACGACGGTGTCGACCACCGAGGCAATGGCGTCGAGCACCGCCTCCGGGCCGCTGCGGGCGGGGGTGGGCACGGAGGCCAGGGGGCCGGCCAGCGCGCCGTCCGCGGTGACCAGGGCGGCCGCCATCTTGGTCCCGCCCAGGTCCACCCCCACGACCAGGGGCGTGGAGAGGGGCGGGGCGGCGTCGGTGGTACTCATGACCTTCGGTCCTCTCGATTCCGTGTCCGGGTGGGGCGTCTGGCTCCAGGTCCCAGCGTAGCGGGGCGGCGATGCGCGCACCGCCCCGCTACGTGGTCGCCACCTGCGCGGACAGCCCGACCCGGGCCGTACGCAGGGGCCCTACAGGAGCCCGTTCTTCCTCAGGACGGCCAGGACGGCCTGGGCGTTGGCGGGCTCCAGGGGCTCGACGGGGAAGGCCATGGTGGCGGTGGCAATGGTGCCCAGGGCCGCCATGGCGGTCTTGAAGGCCCCGACCCCGGTGGCGTCCCCGGAGCGGCCCGTGACGGCGAAGACGCACTCGAAGTTCCGGGCGATCTCGTCCTGGATCCGGCGGGCCCGGGCCCAGTCCCCCGCGACGGCGGCGTCCCACAGGTCACGGTAGGGGCGGGGCTCGACGTTGCCGTACCCGGGCACGACGCCGTCGGCCCCGAGCAGGAGCATGCCGTCCACGACGAGCTCGTGGCCGGTCAGGAGCGCCAGGGGGTGGCCGGCGTCCTCGTTGGCCATGACCAGGCGGCGGAAGGCGACGTCGTCACCGGAGGAGTCCTTGACGCCGGCCAGGACGCCCTCGCTTCCCAGGCCCACCAGGAGGTCGCGGGAGAGCTTCTTGCCGCCCAGGCGCACGGGGACGTCGTAGGCGAACAGGGGGAGGTCCACGCTCGCGGCCACGGCCCGGAAGTGGGCGGCATACTCGGCCTCGGAGTTCAGGGCGTAGAAGGGGCAGGTGGACACGATGGCGTCGGCGCCGAGGGCGGCGGCACGCCTGGCCTGCTCCACGACCCGGCCGGCGGTGGTGTCGATAGCCCCCACCAGGACGGGCACGCGCCCGGCGACGCGCTCGACGGTGCGTCCCACGACGACATCACGCTGGGCGTCGGTGAGGTAGGCCACCTCACTGGTGGAGCCCATGGAGAACAGGCCGGTGACACCTCCCTCGATAAGGACGTCAATAAGCCTGTCCAGGCTCTCGAGGTCGATCTCACCCTGGACGGTGAAGGGGGTGACGACCGGGGGGATGACGCCGGTGAAGCGGGTGTCCATAGAAGTAGTTCTCCTCGTCGAGTGTGTTTCCGACGTCTGACGTCGGATATCTGATTATGCCAGACATGCCGTGCCGGGGCACCAGCAGCGGACGGCGGGTCGCATCGCGGTGACCGCGGACCGCGCCCCGTCCGCGACCTCCACCCCGTCCACGACATCCGGCGGGTCGTGGCGGGGGCCCGGGCCGAAGGCGCCGGGGCGAGCTCGGGTGCGCCGTGCACTGTCTGCGGGATCTGCGGGGTGGCACGAGGCCGTGGGACGCGGTCGGGCACCGGGGCCCGGTGCCGGCAGCCGCGGGCCCTGGCGGTACCGGCCGCGGCTCCGCTGCGTACGCGTACCCGCCCTGGTAAGCGCAGGCCCCTGGCGGTACCGAGCGGGCCCCGTGCCCAGGGCCCACTCGGTACCGCCAGGTCCGCCGTCGTCTCAGCGGTCCAGGAGGGAGGGCACGGCACCCAGCAGGGTGCGGGTGTACTCCTCCTGGGGGTTGGCGAAGATCTCCTCGGTGGTGCTCAGCTCCAGGATCCTGCCGAAGTACATGACGGCGATCCGGTCGGAGACGTAGCGCACGGTGTTGATGTCGTGGCTGATGAACACCAGGCCCAGGCCCAGGCTCGCCTTGAGGTCCTGCAGGAGGTTGAGCACCTGGGCGCGCACGGAGACGTCCAGGGCGCTCGTGGGCTCGTCGGCCACGATAATATCCGGGTCCAGGGCCAGGGCGCGGGCAATGGCCACGCGCTGGCGCTGCCCGCCGGAGATCTGCCGGGGCAGCACGTCCAGGGCGCTGGGCGGCAGGCCTACCAGGTGGAGCAGGTCACGGACCTTGGCCTCGCGCTCCCTGGGGCTGCCGACGCCGTGGACGTTGAGCGGGTCAATGAGCGTGTCGTGCACGACCATGCGGGGGTTGAGCGCCGTGGCCGGGTCCTGGAAGACCATGGAGACCGAGCGCCCCAGGGCCCTGCGGTCGGACGCCCGGTGCCCCAACCTCCTGCCCTTGAAGTAGACCTCGCCCGCGGTAGGCGCCTGGAGCCCCACCATGAGGCGGGCGGTGGTGGACTTCCCGCACCCCGACTCCCCCACCAGGCCGAGGGTCTCGCCGCGGCGCACGGTCAGGGAGACGTCGTTGACCGCGTGGACCTTGTCGGGCCGCAGGAGGCTGCCGGTGCGTGACTTGTGGACGACGTGGGCACCACGCAGCTCGATAACGGGATCCTGCGGGGTCCAGGTGCTGTTCTTCTCCGGCATCAGTGGGCCTCCTCCTTGGCGAGGACCGCCTCAAGCTCAGGCGTGACGGCGTAGTAGTGGTTCTCCGCGCCGGCCACCGGCTTGAGGCTCGGACGGGTGTGGAGCCCGACGGTGGGGTGGTCCGAACGGGGGGCGAAGCGGTCGCCGTCGACGAACTCCGAGGGGCTGGGGACGGTGCCGCGCACCTGGTGGAGCCGGTTGGAGCCGGACTCGATGGAGAGCACGGCGCCCAGCAGCCCCCGGGTGTACTCGTGGACGGGGTTGGTCAGCAGCTCGCTGGTGGGGGCCTGCTCCACCACCTGGCCGGCGTACATGACGGTGATGCGGTGGGCCAGCTTGGCCACCAGGGCCAGGTCGTGGGAGACGAACACCATGGCGAACCCGAGCTTCTCACGCAGCTCGTTGAGGAGGTCCACGACCTGCTTCTGGACGGTCACGTCCAGGGCGGTGGTGGGCTCGTCGGCAATGACCAGGCTGGGGTCACGGGTCAGGGCCATGGCAATGAGCACGCGCTGGCGCTGCCCGCCGGAGAGCTCGTGCGGGTAGCTCCTCAGGGTGCGCACCGGGTCCAGCCCCACCAGCTCCAGGAGCTCCTCGGCGCTGCGGGTCCCGCCGCGGGAGGTGAGCTGCTTCATCTGGGAGCGGATGAGCATGGAGGGGTTCAGGGAGCTCAGGGCGTCCTGGTAGATCATGCTCATCTCGTGGCCGCGCAGGGCGTTGTGCTCCTCGGGGCTCATCTCCAGGAGGTTGCGGCCCTTGAAGAGGATCTGGCCACGCATACGGGCGGTGGGGGGCAGCAGCCCCATGACCGCCATGGAGGTGATGGACTTCCCGCAGCCGGACTCCCCCACCAGTCCCATGGTCTCCCCGGGACGCACCGAGAAGGAGACGCGGTCCACAATATCGACGTCCCCGTGCTGGGCGGGGAAGGCGATGGACAGGTCCTTGACCTCCAGGACCGGGTCCTTGCCGCTGTCCCGGTAGACGAGGCGGTCACGGCGGGCCAGCTCGGCCACCCGCAGGGAGGCCAGGCGCTCAGCCAGGGGGACGTCCTCCACGGCGGGGACGCCCACCCCGGTCAGGGAGCTGACGTCCTGCCTGTCCCGGACCACCTCGCCCTGGGCCGTCCTGACGTGGGAGGCCACGGCGTCGGCGGCGTCGTCCCAGGCCTCCTGGGTCTCCATGGCCTCCTCGTCGGCCTGGACGTCGACCTTGACCTTGATGCGCGGGGAGGCCATGGCGTCGGTCAGCCCCTCGGAGAGGATATTGAGGCACAGGGTGGTGATGAGGATGAGCAGCCCGGGGAAGAAGGTGGGCCACCAGTGCCCGGACAGCAGCAGGGCCTTGCCCTCGGAGAGCATATTGCCCCAGGTGGGGGTGTTGGCGGACTGGATACCGGTACCGATAAAGGACAGCGAGGCCTCGAAGACGATGGCGTCGGCCACGAGCACGGTGGCGAACACCATAATCGGTGCGATGCAGTTGCGGGCCACGTGCTTGGCCAGGATCCACGGGACGGAGGCACCCATCACCTTGGAGGCGGACACGTAGTCCTCACCGAACTGGGAGATGATATTGGCCCGCACCACGCGGGTGAGCTGGGGCACGTAGAGGATCGCGATGGAGATAATGATCACCGGCAGGATCGGCAGGCGCGTGGACATGGCCGACACCAGGACGGCCGCCAGGGCGATCCCGGGGAAGGACATGACGACGTCGAGCACGCGCATGAGGGTCTCGGAGATCCACTTGCGGGCCGTGGCGGCCACGGCCCCCAGGACGGCGGCCACGGCCAGGGCCAGGCCGGTGGCCGACAGCCCTACGACCAGGGAGACCCGGCCGCCGTAGACGGCGCGGGAGAAGATGTCCCGCCCGGTGGCGTCGGTGCCGAAGAGGTAGGACAGGGAGGGGGCCACGACCGGGTCGGAGGAGGTGACCTCACCGATGCCCTCGATATAGGTGGTGTTCTGTCCCGCGGCCAGCCCCGTGGCCTTGGGGGAGTAGGGCGCGACCAGGGGTGCGAGGAGGGCGACGAGGGCGATGAGGCCCAGGACGACGACGGCGATCTTGGAGCCGGTCGGGAGCGCCTTCCAGCCCTGGAAGCGCTGCCCGGGGGCGGAGGCCCTCTCCAGCGTGCGACGGTGCAGCATCAGATGCTCCTGATTCGTGGGTTGACGAGGACGTAGAGCATGTCGACGACAATGTTGACGAGGATGAAGGCCAGCGCCACGGTGATGGACACGCCCTGGACGATATTGACGTCGTTGCGGGTGATACCGTCGAAGATGAGCTGGCCCATGCCATTGATGTTGAAGATGATCTCGATGACGACGGCGCCGCCCATGGCGTAGCCGATACGCAGGCCCAGCACGGTCAGCGGGGTGATGAGCGCGTTGCGCAGCACGTTACGGGCCACCACCACGTGCTTGGGGATGCCCCCGCCGATGGCGGTGCGCACGTAGTCGCGGTCCAGCTCCTCGACCATGGCGGTGCGCACCACGCGGGTCAGGGACCCGGCGTTGGGCACGGCCACGGCCAGGGCCGGCAGGAAGATCTGGCGGACGTAGGTGCCCGGGTCGTCGCTGAAGGAGACCCAGTCGGAGACCAGGGCGGGGAAGGTCCCGGTGCCGCCGGGGACGTCGGAGAACCACTGGATGAGCAGCAGGGCCAGCCAGAAGGAGGGGGTGGCCAGGCAGGCGATGGAGATGACGCGGATGACCTGGTCAGGCCACCGGTCGCGGTAGAGGGCGGCGACGATGCCCAGGACGGTGGCCAGGACGACGGCGATGAAGATGCCGATAAAGGTCAGCTGGAGGGTGATGGGGAAGGCCGAGGAGACCAGGTCGGAGATCCTGACCCCGGTGAAGGAGGAGCCGAGGTCACCGTGGACCAGCCCCGTGAGGTAGTCCCAGTACCGCTGCAGGAGTGGGTCGTTGAGGTGGTGGGCGACTCGGTACTGCTCCAGGGCGTCCGCAGAGGCTGCCTCCCCCAGCGCCAGGCGCGCGGGGTCAGCCGATGAGAACGACATGACGACGAACACGAGAAGCGTCACACCCAGCACCATGACCGGCAGCGCGAGCAGGCGCCGTCCGATCAGGCGAATGAGGTTGGACACAGGAATGCTCCTTTGCTTCGGTGCCCCGCCACCTCAGGGGTGGCCGGCCGGTAGGTGCCCGGCCGGTGACGGTCGGGCGTACTCACCCTCCTATTGTCTGACGTCTGACGTCCGAATACAAGTCGGGGGCGCGTCACATGTGCGACGCGCCCCCGCTGGCTCCAGGCCTCCCGGCCAGGGCCCGGGTCAGGCCGTGGTCGATCCCACGTCCACGAAGGACAGGCCGGTCAGCGCGATCGGCTTGAAGCCGGACAAGGTCTGGGAGTCGTAGGCCGTGGGGGTCTTGCGGTGGAAGATCGGGTAGAGCGGCACGTCCTCGGAGAGCTTGTCGAAGATCTCCTGCCACTTGGCGACCTGCGCCTCACCCTCGAGCCTGACCGCCTCGTCCAGCAGGGCCTGGATGGCCGTGTAGGACTCCGAGCCCTTCCAGTGCATACGGGTCTCGGTCCACAGGTCGGTGCCGTACCACCAGCGCATGAGCAGGTCCGCGTCGTTGCCGAACACCGAGGGGTCACCCGGGGCGATGAGGACGTCCCAGGGCCCCTGGCTGCCGTCAATGAGCTGGTAGGCGTCCGCGGACTTCCTCTCGTCGTAGGCGACGCTCACCCCCAGGGCCTCCAGGTTCTCCTTGATGATCGGGCGGGCCGAGGAGAACCAGCCGTGGTTGGTGCACAGCAGGCTGAGGCTCGTCACCCCGGCCTCGGACAGGAGGGACTTGGCCCTGGCCGCGTCGTAGCTGTAGACCGTCTTGGCCTGCTTGAAGGCGGGGTGTCCGTCCTGGACGAAGCAGGTGGCGGGGGTGGCCAGCCCGGACATGCCGGTCTCGCAGATCTTGACGTAGTCCAGGGCGTACATCACCGCCTGACGGGCCTTGGGGTCGGAGAAGGTGGAGTGGTTGAACATGGCGAACAGGAGGCTGAAGCCCTGCTGGGCGGCCACGGTCACCGGGGCCTTCATCTGCTTGAGGTTGGCCGCGGGCACGGCGTCAATGGCCTGCACCTTGCTCGAGGTCATGGCGTTGGTGCGGGTGGTGTCGTCGGGCATGATCTTCCAGGTCATGGTCTTGGCCAGGGCCGGGTGGGGACCGTTGTAGTGGTCGTTGCGCTCGAAGACGATGTTCTGGGAGGCGGCGCTGTTGTCCGTCATCTTGTAGGGGCCCGAGCCGGTGGGCATGAGGTCGAAGGCCTTGGCGTCGGCCTCGACGACGGCCTTGGGGACGATCTTGACCACGCTGAGGCGCTCGGCCACCAGCGAGAAGGGGTAGTTGAGCTTAATGGTGACCGTGGTGGCGTCCTTGGCCTCGACCTTGGCCACGAACTGCAGGAACTGGAGGTAGGTGGACTTGTTGGTGGGCTCGAGCACGCGCTCGAAGGAGAAGACGACGTCGTCGGTGGTCACCGCGGTGCCGTCGGAGAACTTGGCGCCGTCGCGCAGGGTGACCTCGTAGGTGGTGTCGTCCACCTTCTTGGGCAGCTCGGCGCCCAGGGCCGCGTAGACCTCGCGGGTGGCGGGGTGGAGCTCGGTCAGCCCCTCCAGGGTGTGCCAGTTGGCCGCGATGGTCAGGGCCGCGGAGGTGATCATGGGGTCGTAGCCGGTGGTGCCCAGCTCATACGAGATACCGGCGGTGATGGTGCCGTCCTTGTTGATCTTGGAGGGATCCGCCCCGGTGCCGGTGCCGGTGGGCTTCTGGCTGCCACCGCAGGCGGCCAGCGTCGCGGCGAGCCCGGCCGCCAGGCCCAGGGCCCCCGATACCTTGAGGAAGTCACGGCGGGAGGCGGAAGCAGGTGAGATCGTCATTGAAGTTCTCCTGAAGTCGGACGTCTTATGTCTGACGTTGGTAGGATGACTGTAGCAGGCCCGAGGACGTCTGACCACCTGTCATATACTCCTGAGCAGATAGTGGTTCAGATCACACGAGCTTGGCGCGTCGACACCCGACGCATCCTTAAACCGCGGTATAACAACGGAGTTACGATCACCATGATCCCTACGAAGACACCGGGCGGCGCCTACACCGTGCTCACGCATGCACCCACCACCCAGGCGGACACCGCCATCCAGGCGATCAAGGACTACATCCTGACCTCGCACCTGCAGCCGGGGGACTTCCTGCCCACGGAGTCCCAGCTGTGCACCGACCTGGGCGTGTCACGCTCCTCGGTGCGCGAGGCGGTGCGCACCCTGGTGGCCCTGGACATTGTCGAGGTCCGTCACGGGTACGGCATGTTCGTCGGCGACGTCTCCATGCGCCCCATGGTGGAGTCCCTGGTCTTCCGGGGGCTGCTGCACCCCGGTGACGACTACCGGGGCCTGCGCGACATCGTCGAGGTCCGCCTCACCCTGGACCTGGCCATCGCCGAGAGGGTGACGCAGGCCTGGAAGGGGCGCCAGGACCAGGCCCTGGAGTCCCTGGTGACCCAGATGGAGGACCGTGCCGCCGCCGGGCACACCTTCGTCGAGCAGGACCGGGCCTTCCACAACCAGCTCCTGAGCCCCTTGGAGAACCACCTGTTCCGCCACCTCTCGGACGCCTTCTGGACAGTCCACACCCTGACGATCCCCCTCCTGGACGCCCCCCACCCCGCTGACATCATTACCACCGCCAGGGCCCACCGGGCCATGCTCGACGCCGCCCGGTCAGGGGACGTCAAGGCCTACCGCAGCGCCGTGGTGGAGCACTTCGAGCCCCTCCAGCGGGCCCTGGGCGAGGGGTGACCCTGCCAGCACCTGCTCGCTGAGGGCCGGGTAGGTCCCCGCCCGGGCCACCGCCAGGAGGTTGGTCCCCGGATCCTCGGGGACCAGGAGCCGCTCGACCCAGGCGTCACGGGCCGCCCCCAGGCCCCGGGCGAGCCAGGTGGTACTGACCTCCTCCATGGCGTGGGTACCACCGGGGAAGACGTGGAGCTCAGCCACCCCGCCGTCACGCCACAGGGCGCTGGCCAGGGCCACCACCTCGTCGCGGAAGGGCTCGGCCGAGGCCACGGACAGGAAGACCGGCGGCAGGTCGCCGAGCCAGGTGGCCCGGGCCGGGGCCTCGTAGGGACTGACGGCCCCGGTCCCCCGCCGCTGGCCCAGGGCCGCCTCCCAGGCGACGTTGTTGTAGGCCGAGGGCCAGGTGCCCTGGTGCAGGTACTGGAGCCCGGAGACCGACCCGTCCTCCTGGCCGGTGCGGTCGTCCAGCATGGGGTAGTCAGCCAGGGCCCCCAGGACCTGGGGCCCGTGGCGGTCGCGCGCCATGAGGAGGACCCCCAGTGCCAGCCCCCCGCCCGCGCTGGCCCCCACCAGGACGACCCGCCCAGGGTCGGCTCCCAGGGCGGCGGCGTTGTCCACGGCCCAGCACACGGTGGCGTAGCAGTCCTCCACCGCGGTCGGGGACGGGGACTCGGGGGCCAGGCGGTACTCCGGGCTGACGACGACGCCCCCGTAGCGGCGCATCCAGGGCACCACCGTGCGCAGGCCGCTGTAGCGGCTGCCCATGACCAGCCCACCCCCGTGGAGGGAGACAAAGAGCGGGCCGGGCTCCTGGGCCGGCAGGCCGTCACCGGGCCCCTGGGCCGGCAGGCCGTCACCGGGCTCGTCACCACCGGGATCCTGGGCCAGTGGGCCGTCACCGGGCCTGTGGGCCGGCAGGCCGTCACGGCGCCCGGGGTCACCGTGCCTGGAGTCGCCACCGTGCCCGGGGTCACCGCGGCGGCCGGTAGCCGGGCCCTCCCCCTGGGCCCCGTCGTCGGCCTCCCGCGCCCCGTCGCACAGGACGGCTACCGGGATCTCGACGCCGTCAAAGGAGGTCAGGTGGTCCTCGGTCAGGTCGGTCCCGGGGTGGGCGCTGCGGAAGGCGGCCCGGGAGTCCTCCACGGGGGAGCGCCAGGTCGGGAGGTTGTCCACGGTCATCTCGCGCCAGAAGCCCAGCGGCTCGAGCGCGGCCAGGACCGCGGCGGTCGCGCTGTCGTAGGGAGGACGGGGCAGGTCGTCGCGGGTAGGACGTACCGGGGTACCAGACACAGGGGAACTATGGCACACCCCTGGCTCCCCCTCCCCCACCGCGGGCCCGCGCCAGGCCCCGGCGTCGCCGTCCTTAGGGGCCCCGTCCCCACGACGGGGCCTTACCGGATCCCGTCCACGTAGCCGGGGGCTCGGCACCCGAGGAGGGCTCGAGCCGCACCCCCGGATCCCCGTCCACGTAGCCGGGCCCGTGTCGACGGCGGACCGCCTCGCGGCCCAGGCCCCGCCCCGACAGGATCCGCCGGGCCGCCAGCTCGCAGTAGGCCTCCTCAATCCCAGGCCCCGCCCCCGCGGCAGGGCCCGCACGGTGCCCACGGGCGGAGAGGGCTACCGCGAGCTGGTCGCCGACCTGCGGCAGGGCCCGCACGGCGCCCGTCCGCACCCACCCGGCGCCGACGACTTCACCCACAGCACACGCAAGGGTGAGAATGCGGTGGTCAACCTCCTGCTCCTCCACAAGGAAGCCCTATGTCTCGTCCCACCGCGGCCCCCGCCGTCAAGGATCCGGTCGACGCCGTCCCGTCGGTCAAGCGTCTTGCGGTCCTGTCCGTCCAGCACGTCCTGGCCTTCTACGCCGGGGCCGTGATCGTCCCCCTGGTCATCTCCCAGGGGCTGGGCCTGGACGACGCCACCACGATCCACCTCATTAACGCCGACCTGTTCACCTGCGGCATTGCCACCATCATCCAGTCCGCCGGGCTCGGCCCCAGGATCGGGGTGCGGCTGCCCCTCATCCAGGGCGTCACCTTCACCGCCGTTTCCCCGCTCATCGCCATCGGCCTGGCGGCCTCCCCAGGAGCGGGTGGGACCGAGGGCCTGGCCGCCATGTACGGCTCGATTATTGTCGCCGGCCTGGCGACTTTCCTCGCGGCGCCCTTCTTCGCCAGGCTGCTGCGCTTCTTCCCCCCGGTGGTCACCGGCACCCTCCTGACCGTCATGGGCACCACGCTGCTGAGCGTCTCCGCCGGGGACATTGTCAACTGGGGCACCTACGCCCCCCAGGGCTCCAGCGAGTCCGACGTCGCCTGGTTGACCATTAAGGGCCTCCTGTACGCCCTGGGCACCATTGCCACGATCGTCCTCGTCCAGAGGGTCTTCAAGGGGTTCATGGGGACCATCTCGGTCCTCGTCGGCCTGGTCGCCGCCACCACCGTGGCCTGGGCGCTGGGAGACACCGACTTCTCCCAGGTGTCCCAGGCCGACTCCGTGAGCGTGACCACACCCTTCTTCTTCGGCGCGCCGGCCTTCCCCCTGACCGGCATTGTCTCCATGCTCATTGTGATGGCAGTCACGGCTGTGGAGACCACCGGGGACGTGTTCGCCACCGGCGAGATCGTGGGCAGGCGCATTACCTCACGGCACATTGCCGCCGCCCTGCGTGCCGACGGGCTGTCCACCGTGCTCGGCGGGGTGCTGAACTCCTTCCCCTACACCTGCTTCGCGCAGAACGTGGGCCTGGTGCGCCTCACGCAGGTCAAGTCCCGCTGGGTGGTCACCGCCGCGGGCGCCATTATGATCGTCCTGGGAGTGCTGCCCAAGGCCGGTGCCGTCGTCGCCGCCATCCCCACACCGGTCATTGGCGGGGCGAGCCTGGTGATGTTCGCCAACGTCGCCGTCGTGGGCCTCCAGACCCTGGCCAAGGTCGACCTGCACGACAACCGCAACGCCACGATCGTGTCCACCTCCATCGGCCTGGCCCTGCTGGTGACCTTCAAGCCGGACATGGCCACCATGGTCCCCGACTGGCTGGCCATCCTGTTCGGCTCGGGGGTGACCATCGGCTCCATCACCGCCATTGTGCTCAACCTGATCTTCTTCCACGTCGGTCGCCAGGCGGGACCGGACGTGGCCGTGGTCAAGGGCCGGGCGGTGAGCCTGGAGGAGGTCAACGCCATGGACCAGGCCACCTTCGTGGAGGCCTTCGGCAGCATGTACGTGGGCGCCACCTGGCCAGCTGAGCGCGTGGCCGGGCAGCGTCCCTTCACCTCCGTGGCCGAGCTGCGCCAGGCCTTCGAGGACGTGGTCCTGACCGCCTCCCCCACCGAGCAGGAGGCCCTCATGGCCGGCTACACCGACATTGTGGACCTCCTCCTGAGCCAGGATGTCGCCCCCGGGGGCGACCAGCAGGCGCATATGGACACCGCCTCCCTGGCCCTGGGGGAGCTCGACGACGCCCAGGCGGCCGAGCTGCGCGCCCTGGGGTCCGCCTACCACGAGAGGTTCTCCCGCCCGCTGGTCATGTGCGTCTCACGGGTGGCCAACCGCGAGACGCTCATGGCGCGGGGCTGGGCCAGGGTGGAGTCCTCACCCGCCCGCGAGGCCAGGGTGGCCCTGGGCGAGGTCATTGACATCGCCGACGAGCGCTTCGACGTCCTCATGGCCGACGCCAACCCTGTCCGCTCCGCCTGGGTGCGGAGCCTGGAGCAGCTCGGCTGACGGCACGGCGCCTGCAGCCGGCGGGGCCGGGTGGCACTGTGCCACCCGGCCCCGCCGTCGAGCGGATCAGGCGCCGTCGCTACCGGCCTCGTCCTGGGCCTGACCGGTGACCAGCTCGGAGACGGACTTCCCCAGGAAGGTCTTGACCAGGGCGTCCACCTGGGGCAGGACCGAGGCACCCATCTGGGTGACCTTGCCCGCACCATCAGTGGAGACCACGGTCAGGCCGTCAATAGCGCTCATGGGCTCCGCGTAGGCGCGCACCACGTCGGGCAGGATGTCCAGGGCCTGCTTGGCCTTGGCGGCCTCACCGTAGAGCTCCATGGCCTCGGCCATCGCCTTGGTGGCCCCGGCCTCGGCGGCACCCTTGGCGGCGGTCGCAGCCGCCTCGGCCTTACCTCGGGCCTCCACGGCATCGGCCTCGGCGCGGGCGGTCAGGGCCGTGGCCTCGGCGCGGGCGGCGGCGTCCAGGCGCACCCGCTCAGACCCGGCCTGGGCCTCCAGGCGCACCCGTTCGGCCGCGGCCTGGGCCTCCAGACGCACTCGCTCGGCCGCGGCCTGGGCGGCAGCGACCTGCTCGGTTCTGGTCGCCGCCGCGGCCTGCTCACGCTGGTAGCGGGCGGCGTCAGCAGGCTTGCGGACCTCAGTGTCCAGCTCACGCTCACGCAGCTCGGCCTCGGCCTGGGCGGTGGCGCGCTTCTCCTCGGCGATCTCACGGTCCTTGCGGGCCTTGGCCAGGGGCGCGGCGGCCTGGGCCTCGGCGGCGGCGGTGTCCATCTCCTTCTTCAGGGCGGCCTTGGCCACCTCCAGGTCACGGTTGGCCTCCGCGATAGCCTTCTTGCTGGTGGCCTCGGCCTCGTTGGCAATACGGTCGTTACGGGCCTTGGCCACCCGCGCCTCCTGCAGGACACGCTCCTGCTCAGGCTGGCCCAGGGCGGCGATGTAGCCCCGGTCGTCCTCAATGCGGTTGACCTGCAAGGTGTCAATGACCAGGCCCATGACCGCGAGGGCCGACTCGGCGCCCTCCAGGACCTGCTGCTGAAGAAGAGCCCGGTCGGAGATGAGGTCGGAGACCGTCATATTGCCGACGATGGAGCGCAGCGTCCCCTCCAGGGCCTCGGTGGCGGCCCGGGCGATGGCGGCGTCGGCCTGGGCCACGCCCAGGAAGCGCTGGGCGGCCGCCCGGATCGCGGCCTCGTTGTCCCCGACCTTGATAGCGGCGACGGCCCCTACCGAGACATTGATCTTATTGGCGTCCTCACCGGTGACCGACAGCGCCACGGTCTGCTGGGTCATGGGCAGGAACTGGATACGCTGGAAGATCGGCCAGACGAAGTCCCGACCACCAGGCAGGATAATGGTCACGTCCCCTGTCTTGGCGCTACCGGAGACCAGTCCCACCTCGTTGGACTGGATGACCACGAAGCGTGAGGCGACGAACCACGACAGGAGGAGGACGAGGAGGACAATACCAAGCCCGCCGAAAAAGAGTGTTCCAATAGACTCCATGTGTGCTCCTTGTGTGATGAGAGTCGTATTCTAGCAACCGACGAGCAATAAGGGTAGGGGCCGCAGTGTGTGTCGCGGGAGACCGCTCCGCCCCCGTGGCCGGGACACTGACGTCATAAGGTCGTACCGCGTGCGTCGCGGGACACCGCAACAGGGGCCAGGGTCTGTGGCACTTGAAAGAGGCCGAGGAGCGGAGCCGCTCGGAAAGGAAGAGGCCCCGAGGAGGACAGGGCCCTCTGACACGATCAGGTTCCCGACCACGAGGTACAAGAGAGGCCCCTAGGAGGGCAGGGCCCTCAGATTGGTCACGACGACGCCGTCCTGGGCCGTGGCGGTCACCGTGACCATGGCGCCGGACCTCAGGTCCGTCTCACCGGTGGCAGTGAGCTGGTACTGGTCCCCGCGGGGGGAGACGACCAGGACCTTGCCTGTGGTGCCGCGCCACCACAGGACACGGGCGTCGGCCCCAATGAGCTCCTCGGTCTGGGGCAGGGCGCGTACGGCGGTGGCCACCCGCCGCAGACGGTGCCACCCCCAGACGGTCCCGACGGCGCTGGCCAGCCCCACCGAGGCGGCAACGGCCATGAGGACGGAGTCAGTCAGACCGGTCAGGGAGACCCCGATCAGGCCAATGGCTCCGGTGGCACCCAGTCCTGTGGCCAGGGCCGGGGTGACCCCGTCGAAGAGGAAGCTCAGGAAGTCGTCCAGGATGCTGGTGAGCACCAGGAGGCCTAGGCCTGTCGCGAGAAGACAGATGAACACGAGCGTCATGCGAACCTCTGGGACGGGACCGGTGTGGTGCCCATAATCATAGTGCCATGGTGACCGCTGGCACAGGCCCGCGGCACCAGTACCTCCCAGACCAGCAGCGTGCAGGCGCCCGGGGCCAACGCACCACCTCCCGCCCTGCCGCCTGCTCCCTGCCCCGGGACCAGGCGGGAGGGCGCCACCCCTGGGCGTTGATCTTGATGCCCCGGGCCCCTGCCTCGGGACCAGGCGGGAGGGCGGGACCAGGGCGCGCGACACCCTCGTCACCCGGACCGCAGCGAGACCATCCCGGCCGCCGTGGGGCCAGGGAGTGCGTCGCGGAGTCTAGACGGGCGCGACAATATCCACCCAGACGAGGACCACCGCCATGACAATGAGGAGCCCGAAGACCACCTGGCCAATGGGCAGGAGCCGGGCGGTGTCCACCGGCCCGGGGTCAGGGCGCCCGTGGGCCAGCGCCCAGCGCCGGCGGGCCCCCTCCCACAGGGCCCCCGCCACGTGCCCGCCGTCAAGCGGCAGGAGGGGGATGAGGTTGAAGGCGAAGAGGGCCAGGTTGAGCGAGCCCAGCAGGCCGAGCATGGAGGAGATACGCACCGACAGGGGCACGGTGGCGGGACCCGCGCTGGAGACCTCCCCCGCGATCCGGCCCATGCCCACCACGCCGACCACGCCGTTGGTGCTGCGCTGCTCGTGCCCCAGCCCGGCGGATACCGCGTGGTAGAGCCCTGAAGGGAGGGTGACAATGGCCTTGACGGTGCTGGTGACGGCCCCGGCCAGGACCCCCGGCAGCTCGGAGGGTGCCACCCGCACCCTCCCGGCGGTCGGCGAGATCCCTACGTAGGGCCGTAGCCGGGTCACAGGGGCCCCGTCAGCGTTGGTCACCGCCCGTCCGGAGGCGTCGTAGACGGTCCGCTCCACCTGAGTGGCGGTGACCTGGAGGGGGACCTCCTTGCCGTCACGCTCGACCACCACGGTGGTCGGGGCGGTACCGGAGGCCGCGATCTGGGCCTGGACGTCCTTCCAGGTACGTACCGGGGTACCGTTCCACGACCGGATCGTGTCCCCGACCTGTATCCCGGCCGCCAGGGCGGGGCTGGTGGGGTCACTCGCCAGGCACTGGTCCGTGGTCTCCACGTTGGCGGGCAGGCACTGCGCCACCGTGGAGACCGTGGTGGTGTAGCCCATCTGGCCCACGACGCCCAGGGACACGGCCAGCAGGAGGATCCCCAGGACGAGGTTGGTCAGGATGCCCCCCGCCATGACCGTGAGCTTGCGGGGCACGCTCAGACGGTAGAAGGCCCGGTCCTCCTCACCGGGGGTGATCTCCTCCAGGGCCTCGGCACGCGACTCGGCCACCATGCCCGGGCTGCCGTCCTTGCGACGCCTGTCAGGACGGGCCGGGTTCTCCGGAGGCAGCATGCCCACGAGCTTGACGTACCCACCCAGCCAGATGGCCTTGATGCCGTACTCCGTCTCACCGCGGCGGAAGGACCACAGCCTGGGCCCGAAGCCGATGAAGTACTCGGGGACCTTGACCCCGAAGCACTTGGCCGGGATCATGTGCCCCAGCTCATGGAGGGCCACGGACAGGCCGATCCCGATAATGAGGACAACGATCCCGAGGACGTAGGCGAGGTTCACGTGGTCATCTCCTGTCTGACGGGGGTGCTGCTACGGCGGGCGATAATCTCCTCGGCGCGCTGACGGGCCCACCGCTCCACGGACAGGACGTCCTCAAGATCCGGGTCGGTCAGCCCCTCGTGCTCATTGACGACGGAGGCGTCCACCTCCACGATATCCAGCCACTCCAGACGCCCCGCCAGGAAGGCCGCCACGGCCTGCTCGTTGGCCGCGTTGAGGACGGCGGGGTGGGTGGCGGAGGCGCGCACGGCCTGCCGGGCCAGGGACACGGCCGGGAAGGTCTCCTCGTCCAGGGGCTCAAAGTCCCAAGAGAGAGGAGCCGCCCAGCTGTTGGGGGTGACCAGGCCACCCAGGTCGGGACGCTCGGGCCAGGTCAGCCCCAGGGCGATCGGTAGGCGCATGTCCGGCGGGGATGCCTGGGCGATGGTGGCGCCGTCGGTGAACTCCACCATGGAGTGGACGACGGACTGGGGGTGGACCACCACGACGATGTCGTCGGCAGGGACGTCAAAGAGCAGGTGGGCCTCAATGAGCTCCAGGCCCTTGTTGACCAGGGTGGAGGAGTTGACGGTGACGACCGGGCCCATGGCCCAGGTGGGGTGGCTCAGCGCCTGGGCGGCGGTGACCCCCGCCAGGTCGGCTCGGCCGCGCCCGCGGAAAGGGCCCCCTGAGGCGGTCAGGACCAGGCGCCGTACCTCGGAACGACCGGTGACGGTGGGGCTGGTAAGTCCCTTCTCGTGGCGGCCGCTGGCCAGGGCCTGGGCGATCGCCGAGTGCTCGGAGTCCACCGGGACCACCTGCCCGGGGCGAGCCAGTGCCGCCCTGACCAGGGCCCCGCCCACCACCAGGGACTCCTTGTTGGCCAGGGCCAGGCGGGCCCCGCTGCGCAGGGCCGCCAGGGTCGGTCCCAGGCCCACGGAGCCGGTGACCCCGTTGAGGACCGTGTCCCCTTCCTGCCCCACCCCGGTGGCCTCGACGAGCTCGGCGGCAGCCTGCGGTCCGGTCAGGACAGTGCGAACCGGATCCGGTCGTCCTAGCCGTAGCGCCGCGTGGGCGAGCTCGTGGCGGAGACGCTCCGCTACGTCGTCGGCCTGCGAGGCGACGGCGAGGGCAGGAACCCCGAGACGAACCGCCTGCTCCGCCAGGAGAGGAAGGCGTCCTCCGCCAGCCGCCAGGCCTGCCACCTGGGGAGCGAGGCCGTCAGCCGCCAGGCGCTCGACCACCTCCAGGGCCTGGGTACCGATCGAGCCGGTAGAGCCCAGGAGGACCAGACGGCGCGTCCCCACCTCCGCGCCCTCCCTGGTGCGACTACTCATGACAGCCCCTCTCACTCCACCGACAGGAGGACCTCGACGACACGGGCCAGGTAGCGGTCCACACTGGCCTCGTCGTAGGCGTTCCGTCCACGGGCCCGGGTGAAGGTAGCCCCCCGGACCTCCGTGGAGGTGAGCTTGGCCTCCGAGTCGAAGTAGGCGGCGACACGCTCCATGAGGTCGTCGACCTCCTCACGGCTGTAACCGTCCTTGGCGGGGGCGAACCGTTCCCCGGCCGGACGCAGGAGGCGGGGGTAGAGGGTGGTGGCGAGCTGGGCCACCTGGCTCATCCAGGCCTCGCGCCCCTCGTTGGCCACGAAGTTCTGGCGTTTGCGCTGGAGGAAGGCGGTCTCCAGGCGGTCCAGGGCGGCGTCCACGGCGTCGGGGTCGTAGCCCCCGCGCACAATGTCGAAGGCGACGGTCCGTACGCCCTCGGAGTCCATCTCCTCGAACTCCCCGGCGTCGTAGATCTCGTGGGCGGTCGTGAAGTAGCGGTCCACCTGCTCACGCTGGTACCCCGGCCGCAGGCGTGAGGCCCTGGGGAACATGTCGCTCATCTGCTCCTCCTGGAACTTTTCTGGTTGAGCGCCTCGGTGGCCAGCTGGCCGCAGGCGCCGTCGATGTCGCTGCCGCGCGTGTCCCGCACGGTGGTGGTAACGCCCGCGGCCCGCAAGGTCTCCACGAAGGTCTCCTGCGCCGCCGGGGTGGAGGCCGTCCAGATAGAGCCCGGGGTGGGGTTGAGCGGGATGGGATTGACGTGCGCCCACCCCCTGCCCCGGCGGCCCAGCTCGTCGGCTAGGAGCTGAGCGCGCCAGGCGTGGTCGTTCATGTCCTTGATGAGGGCGTACTCGATGGAGACCCGCCGCCCGGTGGCCTGGAAGTAGCCGTAGGCGGCGTCCAGGAGCTGACCGACCTTCCACCTGAAGTTGACCGGGATGAGGGCGTCACGTAGCTCGTCGTCCGGGGCGTGCAGGGACACCGCCAGGGTCACCGGCATCCCCTCCCCCGCCAGACGCCTGATGAGGGGGACCAGGCCCACGGTGGAGACGGTGATGCTGCGGGCGCTCATCCCGAACCCCTCAGGAGCAGGGTCGATGAGCCGGTGGAGGGCGGCGATGACGTTCCTGTAGTTGACCAGGGGCTCACCCATGCCCATAAAGACCACGTTGGACAGGCGGGAGGGCCTGCCCCCCAGCCCCCCGGCGGCCGAGACCTGGGCGGCGTGGCGCACCTGCTCCACGATCTCGGCAGTGGACAGGTTGCGGGTCAGCCCCATCTGGCCGGTGGCGCAGAAGGGGCAGGCCATGCCGCAGCCCACCTGGCTGGAGACGCACAGGGTGGTGCGGTCCCGGTAGCCCATGAGGACCGACTCCACCCGCACGCCGTCATGCAGCTCCCACAGCTCCTTGACGGTGCGCCCCCCGTCAGCCTTGAGTGCGACCACCTCGTGGATGAGGTCGGGCAGGAGCTCGGCGGCCAGCTGCCCGCGCTGGGCGGCGGGCAGGTCCGTCATGTCAGCGGGGTCCCGCGTGAACCGGGTGAAGTAGTGGCGCGACAGCTGGTCAGCGCGGAAGGCCGGCAGGCCCACGGCCCGCAGGGCCGACTTGCGCCCAGCCAGGTCCAGGTCCGCCAGGTGCCTGGGGGCCTTGCCCCGGGCAGGGGGTACGGCGAGGGAGAGCCTTGGTCTGGCGTCGGGACTCCTGGCCCCTTCCGGCGGCTGGTCCGTGGGCATGACCTGCACCCCATCGGGCACGGGGCGGCGCAGCACGAGGCCCTGGGGGCCGCGGCGTGCGGAGAAGGTGCTCACGGGCGGTAGGTTCCTTCCAGTTAAGAGGCGCTTGAAGCGGCGGGGAGGACGGATCCTGCCCTGCCAGGGGCGGCGGAGCGCTCACCAGGCGGCGAGGCTGAAAAGGTAGACGAGGGGCGCGGTCACCAGGATCGAGTCCAACCGGTCCAGGATGCCACCGTGGCCGGGCAGCAGGGTACCCATGTCCTTGAGTCCCAGGTCTCGCTTGAGGAGCGACTCCCCCAGGTCCCCCAGGGTGGCCACCACCACCACGCAGGCACCCAGGACGGCGCCCGCCCACGGTGGCCCGTCCAGTACCCACACGCACAGCACGCCCACGGCGACCGTGGCCACCATGGAGCCCGTGAAGCCCTCCCACGACTTCTTGGGCGAGACCGATGGGGCCATGGGGTGCCGGCCAAAGGTGATACCAGCCAACCACCCGCCGGTGTCATTGGCCACCGGAAGAGCGAAGAGCGTAATGACCTTGCCGACCCCGTGGTCCTGGCGTACCAGCAGCAGGGCGAATGAGGCCAGGAGCGGCAGGTAGGTGGCGGCCAGGACGGAGGCGGAGGCGGCTACCGAGCGCGCACGGCGGACGGCGTCGTGCGCGTCGGTACGAGGGACGTCGTGCCCGGGGACCTCCAGCACGGTACCGGTCTCAGCCTCCGCCTGGTCCAGGAAGCACCACAGGACGCAGGCCCCGGCGGTGGCCAGGTAGGCGCCGAGGGCCGCCTCCGCCCCGACGTTCCAGGCGCAGACGGCTGAGCCGACCGTGCCCAGCCACAGAGGGGCCAGGGGCAGGCGGATGCGTTTGCGGGCCAGGGCCCCGGCCAGCTCCCACAGGGCGGCACAGACCGCGACCACCACCAGGCCGACGAAGAAGACCTTGTTGATGAGCAGCGAGGCCAGGATCACGGAGATAAGCAGCGCGGCTACCCCGACGGCGGCAGGCAGGTTGCGCCCTGCCCGCCCGGTGGAGGGCAGGGGGGCGTGGTTGCGTGTCGGCGGCGGGGTCAGCAGCGTTCTCAGGACGGTCACGGTCGGCAGCAGGGGGTCGGGGCGGGGGCAGCGGCGGGGCTCAGACCTCTAGGAGCTCGGCCTCCTTGGCGGCCAGGGCGGCGTCGACCTGCTCGACGAAGCGCCTCGTCAGGGAGTCCAGCTCGTGCCCGGCGCGCTTGACGTCGTCCTCACCGGCCTCCCCGTCCTTCTTGATGGTCTCAAGCTCCTTCTTGGCCTTGCCCCGGATACCGCGGATCTGGACCCGGGACTCCTCGGCCCGGGTCCGGGCCAGCTTGACGTAGTCCTTACGACGCTCCTCGGTGAGCGCCGGCAGGGTGACGCGGATGACGGTACCGTCGTCAGTGGGGTTGACCCCCAGGTCCGACTCGCGGATGGCGGTGGTGATAGCCTTCATGGCCGAGCGGTCGAAGGGGCTGACGAGCACGGTGCGGGCCTCGGGGATGGTCAGGGAGGCCAGCTGCTGGAGGGGTGTGGGGGCGCCGTAGTAGTCCACCATAATGCCGTTGAACATGGCAGGGTTGGCGCGACCGGTGCGGATGGCGGCGAGCTCGCCCCTGGCGGCCTCCAGGGCACGCTCCATCTTGTCCTCGGCCTCAAGCATGACGTCTTCGATCATTGGTCTTCCTTGCACTGGTGGTTGGTAGGTGGGACCGCGCCGGGCGCGGGAAGTTGAGGGTGGTGGCCGGTGGGGCCACCGAGGTCGGGGCTCAGGCCTCGCCGGTGACCGACACGAGGGTACCGATCTTCTCCCCGAGCAGGGCCCGGGTGATGTTCCCACGTCCGCCCATGCCGAACACCCGCATGGTCAGGCCGTTGTCGCGGCACAGGGCGAAGGCGGAGGCGTCCAGGACCTGGAGCCCCTCGCTCAGGGCCCGGTCGTAGGAGAGACGCTCCAGCCTGACGGCGTCGGGGTGGGTACGCGGGTCGGCGGTGTAGACCCCGTCCACCCCGTTCTTGCCTACCAGGAGCTCCTCGCAGTGGGTCTCCAGGGCGCGCTGGGCCGAGACGGTGTCGGTGGAGAAGTAGGGCAGGCCCGCCCCCGCCCCGAAGACCACCACACGCCCCTTCTCCATGTGACGGATGGCACGTAGCGGGATGTAGGACTCGGCGACCTGCCCCATGGCGATCGCGGTCTGGACCCGGGCGGGCACGCCTGCCTGCTCAATGAAGTCCTGCAGAGCCAGGGCGTTCATGACGGTGCCGAGCATGCCCATGTAGTCAGCCCGGGCGCGGTCCATCCCCCGGGAGGAGAGCTCGGCACCGCGGAAGAAGTTGCCTCCGCCGACGACGACAGCCACCTGGACCCCCTGGAGCACGGCCTGGGCGATCTGCCGGGCGGCGTCGGAGACGACATCGGCGTCCAGCCCCACGCTGCCGCCTCCGAAGACCTCACCAGAGAGCTTGAGCAGGACACGACGCGGACGGCGCGACGTATCGGTCTGGGGGGTCTGAGTCATGACGGGTCTCCTTACGTCAGTCCGCGGCCTGGGGTACGGTCGCGCGCACGCTCGCGCTCGCACTACCTGTCAGAGACTACCTGGTTGACCGCCGTCATCACGGACGGGAGGCCACCCGTCGTCTGGCCGAAGGAGGTCCCCCGAACCGGTGGATGAAACCCCAGCCAGCCACTAGGCTACGTGAAGACACTCACAGTCGAGCGCCGTCCCCACCGCAGGAGCCTACCCATGACCCTCTACCCCTTACTGCTGCCAGCAGCATCCTCCATCCGCCTGGACGCCCGCTGGTACGACTACTTCCCCATCGTCATCTACTTCGGCTTCGTCATCGCCGTGGGCTTCATGGCCAAGATGCGAACCTCCTCCTCCAACGAGTTCCTCACCTCGGGCCGTTCCCTGCCCGCCTGGGTGACCGGCATCGCCTTCGTCTCGGCCAACCTCGGCGCCGTGGAGATCATGGGCATGTCCGCCAACGGGGCGAAGTACGGCCTGCCGACCTTCCACTACTTCTGGATCGGCGCCATCCCGGCCATGCTGTTCCTGGGGCTGGTCATGATGCCCTTCTACTACGGCTCCAAGGTCCGCTCCGTGCCGGAGTTCATGCTCAAGCGCTACGGCAGCACGGCGCACCTGATCAACGCGATCGCCTTCGCCCTGGCCCAGCTGCTCATCGCCGGGGTCAACCTCTTCCTGCTGGGCTCGATCATCAACCGCCTGCTGGGCTGGCCGCTGTGGGTGGCGCTGGTCGTGGCCGCCGTCATCGTCTTCTCCTACATCAGCCTGGGCGGGCTGTCGGCGGCCATCTACAACGAGGTCCTGCAGTTCTTCGTCATTATCGTGGCCCTGCTCCCCCTGACCCTGCTGGGCCTGCACCGGGTGGGCTGGTGGGAGGGGCTCACCGAGAAGGTCACCCAGGCGGTGTCCGGGGCCCAGGGCACCTACGCCGACCCCGCCGCCCAGCTCCACTCCTGGCCCGGTCTGCTCCTGTCCGGCTTCGGCTCCCCCGTCCTGTCGGTGATCGGCATCGTCTTCGGCCTGGGCTTCGTGCTCTCCTTCGGCTACTGGACCACCAACTTCGTGGAGGTGCAGCGTGCCATGGCGGCGGACTCCATCTCCTCGGCGCGCTCGGCCCCGATCATCGGCACCTTCGCCAAGATGCTGGTCCCGTTCCTGGTGATCATCCCCGGTATGGTGGCCGCCGTCCTGGTCAGGGAGGTCATCGACCTCAAGCAGCTGACCATCGCGGGCACCGAGGCCCCGGCAGGCAGCGCCACCTACAACGACGCCGTCCTGCTGCTCATGCGTGACGTGCTGCCCAACGGGCTCCTGGGCCTGGCGATCACCGGCCTGCTGGCCTCCTTCATGGCCGGTATGGCAGCCAATATCTCCGCCTTCAACACGGTGTTCACCGTGGATCTCTACGAGGGCTACATCAACAAGAAGGCCGATGACGCCACCTACCTGAGGATCGGGCACCTCGCGACGGCGTTCGCCACCGTCACCGCCATCCTCACGGCGTTCATCGCCTCCAAGTTCGAGAACCTCATGGACTACCTCCAGCAGCTGTTCTCCATGTTCAACGCCCCGCTCTTCGCGACCTTTATCGTCGGCATGCTCTGGAAGCGGGCAACGGCGACCGCGGGCTGGATCGGCCTGGTCTCAGGGACCCTGGCGGCGCTGACCCTCAATATCCTGCACTGGACGCACCTGCTGAACCTCCCGGGCCAGGGCCTGGCCTTCCTGGCGGCAGGTGCGGCCTTCACCACGGACCTGGTGGTGACGGTGGTGGTCTCGCTGGCCACCAGGCCCAAGCCCGACTCCGAGCTCGTCGGCTTCGTCTACTCCCTGACCCCCAAGGAGCACCGCGCCGACCCCAAGAGCGCCGAGCTCGCCTGGTTCCGCCGGCCGGTCCCCCTGGCGATCTGCTCGGCCGCCCTCGTCCTCCTCCTCAACACCATCTTCCACTGACCAGGGAGACAGCTATGAACACGTTCCTCAAGGTCCTCGCGGACATCCGCACCGTCATCGCCGCCGTGCTCGGCATTATCGGCGTGTACCTGCTCCTGTGCTCAGCCTTCCTCAACGGTCCTGACGAGAACGCCAAGACCGGCGGGGTCAACGCCAACCTGTGGGCCGGTATCGCCCTGCTCGTCATCGCCGGCTCCATGGCGGCCTGGTGGCTCCTCTCCCCCGAGGGTGAGAGCGGCGACGAGAACATCACCGGCATGGACGAGAAGACTATTAAGAAGATCGTCCACGAGGGGATCTAGCACGCGAGATCCGGGGGGCCCGCCAGGAGGTCACCAGACTGCCCACGGGAACGTCCCCCACCTCGTGAACGTGCCTGTGGGCGGCGCTGTCACGCACCGCCCACAGGCACGCCCCGTCTCGGGGCCGGTATTAGGGGACCGCCCTCAGGCACCCACGCGGAAGCGCACGAAACCGGTCAGCTCACCGCCGGTAGCCTTGACGACCTTGCCGACCGTGGTCTTGGGGTCCTTGGCGTAGGCCTGGTCCAGCAGGACGTTCTCCTTGAAGAAGCCGTTCAGGCGTCCCTCGACGATCCTGGCGATGGCCTTCTCGGGCTTGCCCTCGGCGCGGGTGACCTCCTCGGCGATGGAGCGCTCCTTGTCCACGATCTCAGCCGGGACGTCCTGGCGGCTGAGGTAGGCCGGGGAGTAGGCGGCGACGTGCATGGCGACGTCGTGGGCCACCTTGGCGGCCGCGGCGTCGGTGCCCACCAGCACGCCCACCTGGGCGGGCAGGTCGGGGTTGGTGCGGTGCAGGTAGAGCTCCACCTGCGGCGCGGTCAGGCGGGCCAGGCGGCGCACGACGATCTTCTCGCCGATGACGGCCTGCATGGAGTCGGTGAGGTCCTTGACGCTGGTGCCGTCGACCTCGACCTCGGCCAGCGCCTCGGCGCTCTGGGCGTCGGAGGCCAGGGCGGCGGCGAGGACCTTGTCGGCGTAGTCCAGGAACTTCTGGTTCTTGGCCACGAAGTCGGTCTCGGCGTTGATCTCGACAAGGACGCCCACCTGGCCCTGGGCCTCATCGACGACCTTGGCGACAATGAGCCCGGCGGAGGCGGAGCGGCCCTCGCGCTTGGCAATGCCCTTGAGTCCCTTGACGCGGATAATCTCAATGGCCTTCTCAATGTCGCCGTCGGCCTCGTCGAGCGCCTTCTTGACGTCGAGCATGCCGGCGCCGGTCTTCTCGCGCAGCGCCTTAATGTCAGCAGTGGTGTAGTTCGCCATGGATATCTCCTGGTGATCGTGGAGTTGACGGACGAAGTATTGGGGCTCAGGCCTGCTCGGAGGCGGCCTTCTCCGTGGCCTCGGAGGTACCGGAGAGGAGCTCGGCCTCCCACTCGGGCAGGGGCTCGTCCTCGGGGGTCCCGGCGGACTCCTTGGCGCCCGTGCGGCCCCGGCCCGCGGCGGGGTCAAGCAGCCCGGCCGCCACGGCCTCGGCCACCACGCGGGTCAGCAGCTCAACGGAGCGGATGGCGTCGTCGTTGCCGGGGATGCCGTAGGTGACCTCGTCAGGGTCGCAGTTGGTGTCGAGGATCGCGATGACCGGGATTCCCAGCTTCTTGGCCTCGGCAACGGCCAGGTGCTCCTTCTTGGTGTCCACCACCCAGACGGCGGCGGGCAGCTTGGCCATGTCGCGGATTCCGCCCAGGGTGCGGGAGAGCTTGTCCTTCTCCCGACGCATCATGAGCAGCTCCTTCTTGGTGCGGCCGGAGCCGGCCACGTCGTCAAAGTCGATCTGCTCAAGCTCCTTCATGCGGTCCAGGCGGGCGTGCACGGTGGAGAAGTTGGTGAGCATACCGCCCAGCCAGCGCTGGTTCACGTACGGCATACCCACTCGCTGGGCCTGCTCGGCCACGGCGGCTTGCGCCTGCTTCTTGGTGCCCACGAAGAGGATGTTCCCCCCACGGGCGACGATCTCCTTGACAAAGTCATAGGCGGCGTTAATGCCGTCCACCGACTGCTGAAGGTCGATAATGTAGATGCCGTTGCGCTCGGTGAGGATGAAGCGCTTCATCTTAGGGTTCCAGCGGCGGGTCTGGTGCCCGAAGTGGACACCGCTCTCGAGGAGCTGGCGCATGGTCACGACTGCCATGACGGTCCTTTCGTGTGGTCCCGGGAGGTTGCCCGGGCCACGGTCTCTCTGGGACCGACGGCGCCGCCGTCCCGTGGCGGGGACCTGACGCCGGGGTCCGGGGGCTGGTTTCTTCCCTGCCGTCACCCGTGCGGGACAGGTGGGACGACCCCGACGCCGACGGGGCGGTACCGGGTACGGGCCTGGTGCCTGCGACGCGCAGCCACCCGGCTGGGCCGGGACCACGACTGCGTCATCCGAGAGGACGTCCTGTCAGGCCCACCAGGTACTGGTGGCCCTCGCAGGTGCGGGCACGCGTAGTCAACGCACTGGGACCTGTCGATCCAAGATGACAGGCAGCACGCTGCGGCGTGAGGGTATCACAGCCTCTCAGGACGGCGCCTGCGACCGCCTACCAGGCCCTGCCGCAGTGCCGACCAGACCCCTCGCCTCCTCGATAAGAGCGCCCCTTAGAGGCAGGAACCGCGGAATCATGCGGCGTCACTCGGCGCCCTCAGCCTGTGGACAACTCTTTGTCCACAGGGTAGAGGCATCGCAGGTGAAACGTGGGACGCGCTAGGCACAGCATATGGTCATGACACACTTCACACATATTCTTCAGCCAGTCCAGCCCGCCCGCGCCCGGAGGGTCTCCGGCCTGGTGCTCCTGGCCGCCGCCCTGCTCCTGCTCTCGTCCTCGGCACCGGCGGCGTCCCCTCACTCCAGGTCCACCAGCCCGGATCCGCCACCCGGACAGGTAGGGCCTCGACCCGCCCCGGCCGAGAGGACCATGATCCCGGGCGGCGGACACGACGTCATCGCCCCGGCCCCAGGGCCCCAGCCCCCGACCACCCCCACCCAGGGCCGTTTCCCTTACTCCACCACGGTGTCCTTGGCGTCCTCCCCGGTGCCCGCCCCGGTTGTCCCCGGCGACCCGACCGTCTCCGTTGACGCGCCCGGCCCGGCCAGCCCACCGGTTCCTGCTGGCCCCGGTGCTCCCGACCTGGGTACTTCTCCCGCTCCCGCTGGCCCCACCCTAGCCGGCACGGCCTCCCAGGGGACGTCCGCTCCAGCCACCCTCACTGTCCCACCCGACCCGGCAAGCCGGACGGAGCTGGCCAACCCACCGGTTCCTGCTGGCCCGGCGGAGCCGGTTGGTCCGACGGAGCTGGCCAGCCCGCCCCGGCCCACGGCCCCCGAGCCGCCCCCGGTCCCGGGGAGCACGCCCGTCACGGGAACGACAGCTGGCGCCCACCCCACCGTCCTCGCACACGGCCAGGCGGTTCCTGCGTCAGGGCTGACGGTCTCAGACGCCACCTGGCTCATGCCGGACGCCGCGGGGGTATCGGTCCCAGGGAGCGGTCAGGGTGACCCGGCGCCCCTCCCCCAGCGCTCACCCCGGGTGCGCTACACCTGGCCGACAGGGGGCCCGGTCGCCGTCCTAGCCTCCTTTGACCCGCCCGCCCACGACTGGCTGCGCGGGCACCGGGGAGTGGATCTGGCCCTGGCCGCAGGCTCCCCGGTACGTGCCGCGGCAGCAGGGACGGTGGCCTTCTCCGGGCCCGTGGCCGGGCGGCCGGTGGTCTCGATCGACCACGCCGACGGAATCCGTACCACCTACGAGCCGGTAGAGCCCTGCGTGCAGGCCGGGGACCACGTGGAGGCCGGGCAGGTGATCGGCACGCTCCTGGCTGGCCACCGTACCGACGGGGTGGACGCCCTTCACTGGGGTGCGCGCACCGGTCGGAAGAGCTACATCAACCCTCTACGGCTCCTGACCTCCACGGTCATCCGCCTCAAGCCGTCCCGGTAGCGACGGGCTGGCGGCGCAGGAGGTGTCTTGCACCACCAGCCCGTGAGAGCACCGGCAGACCCGGGGCCGGGAGCCTGTGCGCCCTTATCGCACGTGTCGTCCGCCTTCTGTGGGGCGGTCCTTCCACCCCAGGTTGCGCCGCGTCGGCACCTGCTACACGGCTCAGAAGATCCTCCCCTGGAGGTCCTCCCCTGGGCTACGGGGCCGGTCCCCCGGCCCGGCACGTCCAGACCCGCGCCAACCTGGACCTGAGCTCGAGGGGCTGGTCCTCCCTGGGTCAGCTGGGCTCGTCGTCGCGGCAGTCCCCAGGTAGAGGGACACGCAGTTTTCCCCGGGCCAGCGGAGCCCGTGCATGAGTGATACCCGCGCGGCAGAGCCGTCCTTCCGACGTCTGCGGGTCCGCAAGCTGACCCGGGCGCAATGTCCGTCCGGCCCAGCAGCCGCCTCGACGCAGGCCCCACGGCGGTCGGGGCTCCAGACCCCCGACCCGGACGGGGCCACGACGCACGCTCCGAGAGGATTATGGCAACCCTCCACGCCTCCACCCCGGACGACGTGGCCCCTCTCCCCTGGTCCGGGGTGAGTCCACGCCTCCCCCCGGACCGGACACCACTCCTTGAATAAGCCTGCGGACGTCAGCTCAGGCACTCACCCGCTCCATAATGAGCTCACGTACCCGCCTGGCATTGGCCTGGCCCCGGGTGGCCCTCATGACCGCGCCGACAATGGCACCCGCGGCCTGGACCTTGCCGCCACGGATCTTCTCCGCGACGTCGGGGTTGTCGGCCAGGGCCTGGTCAACCGCAGCCAGCAGGGCGCCGTCGTCGGAGACCACCTCCAGGCCCCGGGCGGCGGACACGGCCTCGGGGTCACCCTCCCCGGCCAGGACACCCTCCAGGACCTGACGTGCCAGTTTGTCGGTAAGGCGTCCGCTGTCCACCAGGGACTGGAGCTGGGCGACCTGCGCCGGGGTGACGGGCAGGTCCTCCAGCGTGACCCCACGCTCCTTGGCGGCGCGGGAGAGCTCCCCCATCCACCACTTACGGGCAGCCTGGCCACTCGTACCGGCAGCCGTGGTGGCCTCGACCAGCTCCAACGCACCGGCGTTGACCACGTCACGCATCTCGGAGTCGGACAGGGACCACTCGGCCTTCAGACGCCGCCGCCTGGCAGCGGGCATCTCGGGCAGGGCGGCCCGGATCTCCTCGACCCACTGACGACTGGGGGCCACGGGGACGAGGTCGGGCTCAGGGAAGTAGCGGTAGTCGTCCGCATCGGACTTGACGCGACCGGGGCGGGTGGTGCCGTCGGCCTGGCCGTGGCGGGTCTCCTGCAGCACCGTCCCCCCGGAGGCGAGGACCGCCGCCTGACGCCGGATCTCGTAGCGGACAACCTGCTCAATACCGCGGAAGGTGTTGACGTTCTTGGTCTCGGTACGGGTACCCAGGGGGGCGTCGGGGGACTCACGCAGGGAGACGTTGACGTCAGCACGCACGTTGCCACGCTCCATACGCGCCTCGGAGACCCCCAGGGCCCGGAAGATGTCGCGCAGGGTCCTCACGTAGGTGGCCGCGACCTCAGGGGCCCGCTCGCCCGCGCCCTCGATAGGGCGGGTGACGATCTCCACCAGGGGCACGCCGGCACGGTTGTAGTCCACCAGGGAGTGGCTGGCGCCCTCGATACGGCCGTCAGCCCCACCCACGTGGGTGTTCTTCCCGGCGTCCTCCTCCATGTGGGCCCGCTCAATGGGGACGGTGAAGAAGGTACCGTCCTCCAGCTCGACCTCCAGGGCTCCGTCGTAGGCGATGGGCTCGTCGGACTGGGAGGTCTGGAAGTCCTTGGCCAGGTCTGGGTAGAAGTAGTTCTTCCTCGCGAATCGGCAGGACTCGGCGATCTGGCAGCCCAGGGCCAGGCCGATACGGATGGCGTACTCCACCCCCTTGCCGTTGACCACGGGCAGTGAGCCGGGAAGCCCCACGCTGGTGGGGGTGACCATGGTGTTGGGTCGCGCCCCGAAGACGTTGGGGGCGGCGTCGAACATCTTGGTGGCGGTGCCCAGCTCGACGTGCACCTCCAGCCCCAGGACCGGGTCGTAGCGGCGCACCGCCTCGTCGTAGTCCATGAGCTCGTCCATCAGTTCTCCTCCTCAGATACGGCGCCCTGGCCGGGGGCGGCCTCGGGCAGGGCGGGGGCCTGGGAGAGCAGGGGGGCGCCCCACCTGTCCTCCAGGGCGGCCTCCAGGACGGCGCCCACGCGGTAGAGGCGGTCGTCGGCACGCTGCGGGGCCAGGATCTGGAAGCCGACCGGCAGGCCGTCGACCAGACCCGAGGGCAGGCTCATCCCCGGGACACCGGCCAGGTTCGCCGGGATCGTGGTGACGTCCAGCTTGTACATGGTCAGCGGGTCGTCCTTCTCCCCGAACCTGTAGGCCGTCACCGGCGCGGTGGGTGAGACCAGGACGTCCGCCTCGTCCCAGGCGGCGGCGAAGTCGCGCTGGACGAGCGTGCGCACCTTCTGGGCGCTCCCGTAGTAGGCGTCGTAGTAGCCGGCGCTCAGCACGTGGGTGCCCAGGATAATGCGGCGCTTGACCTCGTCACCGAAGCCGGCGCCGCGGGTGGCAGCCATGACGGTCTCGGCGGTGACGGGGCCCTGCGCAGGCTCCACCCGCAGGCCGTAGCGCATGCCGTCGTAGCGGGCCAGGTTGGAGGAGGCCTCGGCGGGCATAATGAGGTAGTAGGCGTCCAGGGCGTACTCCAGGTGCGGCAGGCAGACCGTCTCGACCTGGGCCCCGGCCTCCTCCAGCAGGTGCAGAGCCGCGTGGAAGGAGTCCACGACGCCGGGCTGGTAGCCCTCGCCGCCGTCGAGCTCGCGGACCACACCCACGCGCAGCCCGCTGAGGTCGCGCCCGGCCCGTGCGGCGCGCACGACGGCGGCCATACCCCGGGGGGCGTCACTCAGCGAGGTGGAGTCCAGGGGGTCGTAGGAGGCGATGACGTCGTGCAGCAGGGCGGTGTCCAGGACGGTGCGGGCCATGGGGCCGGGGGTGTCCAGGGAGGAGGCCATGGCGATGACGCCAAAGCGCGAGACCGTGCCGTAGGTGGGCTTGACCCCCACGGTGCCGGTGACGGCGGCGGGCTGGCGGATGGAGCCACCTGTGTCGGTGCCCACCGCCAGGGGCGCCTCAAAGGCCCCCAGGGCCGCCGCCGAGCCGCCCGAGGAGCCCCCGGGGATCCGCCCCAGGTCCCAGGGGTTGGAGGTCCGGCCGAAGGCCGAGTGCTCGGTGGAGCCGCCCATGGCGAACTCGTCCAGGTTGGTCTTGCCCAGGACCGGTAGGTGGGCGGCACGCAGGTTGGTCACCAGGGTGGCGTCGTAGGGCGGGACCCAGCCAGCGAGGATCCGTGAGGCCGCGGTGGTCACCTGTCCCCTGGTGCAGATGAGGTCCTTGACGGCCACGGGTACCCCGGTGAGCTCACCGGCCGCCCCCTGGCGCCGTACGGCGTCGGCGGCGTCGGCGTCGGCCAGGGCCCTAGAGGCGTCCACGTCCAGGAAGGCGTGCACGGCGTCGTCAACGGCGGACACACGGTCCAGGTGCGCCTGGGTCAGCTCGTGGGAGGAGACCTCGCCGGAGGCGAGGGCAGCGGCCTGCTCGGCGGCGGTGGCGCGCACGAGCGAGGAAAGTGTGGAAGAGGTCATCGGTCCTTACTCCTCCCCGAGGATCTGGGGCACGAGGAACATGGAGTCCTCGGCTGCTGGGGCACCGGCAAGGAGCTCGTCGACGTCCAGGGTGGGGCCGGGAACGTCCTGGCGGAGCACGTTGGTCAGGGGGACCGGGTGGGAGGTGGCAGGCAGGTCGGGCGTGACCACGCTGGTGACCCGGGCGAAGGACGAGGCGACGGCGTCCAGCTCACCTGCCAGGCGCGTCACCTCCTCCTGGCTCAGCGCCACCCGTGCGAGCGCCGCGACGCGGGCTACCTCGTCGGTGGAGATGGTGGACATGGCGGCAGTGTATCCGCGCCCGGCCCCGCCTCGCCCCTAGGCGGCACCGGAGCCGTAGCGGCACGAGGGCGCCTGGGGTCGTGATGCTCCTCCTGCCCCTGGGCGGCACCAGACCAGGCCTCGTATTGCAGGAGCTATGGTGGCTGGCGCCGGGGTAGCCGTGAGGTTCGCGGGGACGGACCCGTATTGCAGGGGCTACGGACCTGCCTCACACGTAGAGGTCCTGATCGCCAGGACAGCTCCGTACACAGGGGCTGCCCGTCCGGTGCGTGGGTCGCCCGAAGATGGGCCTCAGGCCGTCCTCGGGGGGACGCCAGCGCTCCGCGCACGGGCACAGGTCCGCGCCTGGGCGGGGCTGGCAGGACCAAGACCGTCCTGCTCTGAGGGGCTGGACCGCGGGTCCGCGCCTGGGCGGGGTTGACACGGAGCAGGTGGCGGTCCGGCAGCATGGCTGGCGCGAGCCCACGCCTGGGTGGAGCTGGCCACGGGCGGGCTCGCCCGCGGCGTGTCGGCGGCCGCAGGTCCACACCTGGGTGGGGCCAGCGCCTCCGTGGTCGGCAGGCACCAGCGCTCCGCGCGGGCGCTGTCCGCGAGCTCGAGCGGTGAAGGGCCCGGCGTGGCGCCTGGGCTGTCTCGTCGAGGAGCGCGACCACCACCCCCGAGGACGCCAGGAGAGCAGCAGCACCATTCAGCCCCGTCCCGGTAGGAAACGACCGACGCCTGCCGGTAGGCGGCCCCCAGCCAGACCACCAGCCCCGTCCCGGCAGGAAACACCTCCCAGAGGACGCAAGGGGCGCTTACCTACCGCCCTGGAGCGCCGCACCGCCCCGTCCCCGACTACTTTTGCCCGATCTCACAGAGAGAATCACCGTGTTCTCCATTGACAACTCAGCGACTCACCGGTGTGATGGAACCTACGGCTCGCACGTCGGCGGGCCATTGGATTGTGGACAAGGTTGGGCACGCCGTCCCCTGTACGACGTGCCCACCCGGATCAAGGATCTCCGTGCAGTTCAACGCGCTCACCAGCGCCCCGACCGCTCCAACCGCTGACGAGGCGGGCCCCCAGGACGACGTCGTGACGCCCCCGCCCCCCGTCCCTCCCGAGGTCGTCCCCACCCCCGGCCCCGAGGCGTCCTACCACCCTGCTCCAGCCCCTGCCCGGGACCGGCGTCGTCGCTGGCCGCTGTGGACCGCGGCGGCGGCCCTCCTGCTCCTGGGCACTGCCGCTGTGGGCGGCTACGCCTACGCCTCGCACTACTCCGACCTGGCCCTACCAGGTACCACGGTGGCCGGGACGGACGTGTCGGGCATGAACCGTCAGCAGATCGTCGACCTGGTCAACTCCAAGGCCGACGCCGTGACCGTGAAGGTCTCCGGCGACGCCACCGCCACCGCCTCCCTGACGGATCTCGGCGTCACAGTGGACGCCGAGGCAGTGGCTGACGCCGCCCTGAAGCCCAGTGCCTCCTTCGGCTCCCGCCTGGTCGGCCTGTTCTCCGACCACCCAGTGACGGTGGCTACCACCACCCAGGAGGACACCGCTGCCACCTACGCCAGCTCCCTCATCCCCTCCGACAAGACGGCGGCCCACAACGCCGGGGTGACCCTGGGCGAGGACGACGAGACCTTTGAGGTCAGCCCTGGCTCCGAGGGCGTGAGCATTGACGCCTCCACGTTGCGTACCGCGGCCGAGCAGGCCGCCACCTCCCTGACCTCCACGGACGTGTCCGTCAGCTTCGTCACGGCCCCCCCGAAGGTCTCCGACGCCGACGCCCAGGCGGTCGCGGACAAAGCGAACTCCTGGGTGTCCCAGGACGTGACCATCACCGCCACCACCACGACCGGCTCCGGGGACCAGAAGAAGACCGAGGAGGAGTCCTTCACCGCTGACGCCTCCACCAAGGCCTCCTGGATCACGGTCTCCCAGAGCGGCGACAACCCCCCGACCCTGGGCGTGGACAACGCCAAGGTGACCACGTGGGTAAACGAGCAGGCCGACGAGGTCAATGCCGAGCCGGTCAAGGGCCAGCGCAACGTCAACTCCCGCGGGGAGGTGGTCGCCACCGCCGTGGAGGCCAAGGACGGCACCACCGTGTCCAACTCCGCGGACGTGGCCTCGGCCATTACCAACGCCCTGGGCTCGGGTAAGGCATACACCGGCTCCTTCACCACCAAGACGATCGAGGCCACCTGGGAGGAGCGGAAGATCGCCGACGGCGCGGAGAACCTGGTCTACCCGGCCGCCGTGGGCGAGAAGTGGATCGACATCAACCTCTCGAACAAGACGGTCACCGCCTACGAGGGGGCCACCGTCGTGCGTGGCCCCGTGTCCATCGTGGACGGCGCCCCGGAGACCCCCACGGTGACCGGCACGTACCACATCTACCTCCAGAACGCCACGCAGACCATGCGTGGGCAGAACGCGGACGGCACCCCCTACGAGGCCGAGGGCATCCCCTGGATCAGCTACTTCTACGAGGGCTACGCCCTCCACGGCGCCCCGTCGCGCTCCAGCTTCGGCTTCTCCGGCTCCCACGGCTGCCTCAATATGCCGGTGGGCGAGGCCAAGTGGATCTACGACTGGGCCACGATCGGCACCACCGTGGTCTCCCACTACTGAGCCTCCTGCCGCCTGGACATGACGGGACCGCGATCGTATATCACGGTCCCGTCACGTTTTTCTCACGGTCTTATCTCGATTGCCGACTGACCTGCCGCTCTGCGCCGGACGCCACATCAGGGGGAGAGTTCTGGTACCAGATCCTGGTCCCTAGACGTCTCCCCAGTGAATTAGTATGTCTCACGCCCCCTTCCCCACTTCTCTGCAAGGAGCCTGATGCGGCATGGACGACGTTTCCACCCCACTTCTTTGTCCGCAGGACTCGGTCGCCACCCCCGAGGACCCGGTGGCCGAGGCCAGCGCACCACAGGACGAGCACCCCGACCAGGCGGAACCACCTGCCCAGGCGGAGCAGCCTGACCAGGGCCCCGACTCGCCGGAGCAGTCTGACCAGACGGAGCCACCCACCCAGGACGAGCCTGACCCGGCGGAGCAGTCTGACCAGACGGAGCCACCCACCCAGGACGAGCCTGACCCGTCAGAGCCACCCGCTCAGAACGAGCCCGCCCAGGCGGAGCCACCTGCCCAGGCAGAGCCCGACTCATCGGAGCCGTCCACCCAGACGGAGCGCCCCGACCAGGCGGAGTCACCAACCCAGGACGAGCCCGCCCCGTCAGAGCCACCAACTCAGGACGAGCCCGCCCCGTCAGAGCCACCAGCCCAGGCAGAGCCGGAAGCAGGACCAGACCGCCACTCCGGTCTCCTCGGCCTCCTCCGTGCGCCCCGGCGTCGGATCCTGTGGGCCTCGGCGGCCGCCCTGCTCCTGGGGATCGGGGCCGGAGGCTACGCGTACGCGAGCTACTACGCCGACGTCGCCGCCCCGCACACCACGGTGGCCGGGATCGACGTCTCGGGAATGAGCCGTGAGGAGATCGCCACCCTGGTGCGCAGTCGGGCGGAGTCGGTCACCGTCTCCGTGACCGGCGACGTCTCGGCCACGGCGAGCCTGGCCCAGCTGGGTACCACGGTCGACGCCGAGGCCACGGCACAGGCCGCCATCGCCCCGAGCAGCTCGGTCCTCCACCGCCTGACCGCGCTGGTCAGCCCCACGTCAATCGACGTCGTGACCGCCACCGACCCCATGGTCACGGCCGACTACGCCCAGTCCCTGGTGCCCGAGGGCCGTACCAGGGCCCGTAACGCGGACCTGGCCCTGGCCGATGACGGGGAGACCTTCGAGGTGGTCCCCGGCAGCGAGGGCGTCGGACTGGACACCCAGGCCCTCCAGACGGCGGTGGACACCGCGGCCTCCACCCTGTCGGGCACCAAGGTGAGCCTGTCACTGGCGACCGTCACCCCGGAGGTCACCGACGAGATGGCGGCGGCCGTCGCCCGGAGCGCCAACAGCATGGTGGCCCACTCCGTGACCCTCACCGGGCCCGAGGAGGCCTCCCTGACCGCCGACCTGCCCACCAAGGCCTCCTGGGTGGTCACCACCTCCCACCCCCACACCGCCCCCACCCTGTCGGTGGACGTCTCCGAGGTGGAGAGCTGGATCCGTACCAAGGCCGCCTTCCTGAACGTGGACTCGGTCACGGGCAAGCGCTACGTGGACCCTTCCGGGAACGTGGCCGCAGTACCCGTCCAGGCCCAGGACGGGCGCCACGTCTCCAATGCGGAGGCGCTGGCCACTGCCGCGGCGGCGGCCCTGGAGGCCGGTACCGACTACTCCGGCACCCTGGAGACGGCTACCGACACCGCGGCCTGGCAGGACAAGCTCATTGACTACGGCGCCCAGGACCTGGCCTACCCGGCGGCACCCGGGGAGAAGTGGATCGACATCGACCTGTCCAAGGCCACCACGACCGCCTACGAGGGCTCCAGCGTCGTCCACGGCCCGGTACCCATGGTGCCGGGGTCGCCCGACCACCCCACGGTCACCGGCACCTACGCGGTGTACCTCAAGTACGCTGCCCAGGACATGGGCTGCACACCCGGCTGGCCCTACTGCGCCAGGGGCGTGCCCTGGGTGTCCTACTGGCACGAGTCCTACGCCCTCCACGGCGCCCCCTGGCAGCACACCTTCGGGTGGTCGGGCCCGGGCGGCTCCCACGGGTGCATCAACCTGCCGGTCAGCGAAGCCAAGTGGTTCTACGACTGGGACGAGATCGGGACCCCGGTGGTCTCTCACTACTGATAAGAGGACCCTGTGCCGCAGGCCAAGTACCACCACATCTTCGCCACGCTGCAGGAGCGCATTGAGACGGGGGCCTACCCCTTCCAGTCGCTGCTGCCCAGTGAGAACCAGCTGGCGGCGGAGTTCGGGTGCACCCGCAACACGGTGCGCAAGGCGCTCACGCTCCTGGCCGGTGAGGGCTATATCCAGGCGATGCAGGGGCGCGGGGTCCTGGTGATCCACCGGAGGCGTCAGACCTCCACCTTCCTCATCGGCGGCATTGAGTCCATGCGTGAGGCGGCCCGCCGCAACCACCTGGACCTGGCCACCCACCTCATCTCCCTGGAGCGCACCCGGGTGGACGCCGCGCTCGCCGAGCGCTCCGGTATGGCCCGGGGGGCGGACATTACCGTGGTCAGGCGCCTGCGGCTGCTGGACAACGTGCCCCTCATTGTGGACACCAGCTGCTTCCTGACCGTGGTGGTACCGGGCCTGACCCGTCAGGTGGTGGAGTCCTCCATCTACTCCTATCTGGAGGAGGACCTCAAGGTGGTCGTGGCGAGCGCGTCCCGCACGATTATGGTGGAGCGCGCCACGCCTGAGGACCGTCAGTTCATCCACCTGGCGGGTATGGACTGCGTGGCGGTGGTGACCTCCTCGACCTTCGACTCCTCCGGGACCCTCTTTGAGTACACGGTCTCAAGGCACTCCCCCGTGGACTTCTCCTTCCAGGCCACTGCCAAGCGGATGCCGGCACCACGCAGGCAGAGGTAGTGGCGGGGCGAGAGCTGGTGCTCACGCCCCGCCACATACCCTCAGGGGACGGTCTGGCTAGTTGGGCTCACGCTTGCCCAGACGCACCTTCTTGACCTCCTTGCCGCCCTCGAGGTCGGACTCGGAGAAGCCGAAGAAGTAGGTGCACAGGAACGCCACCACCAGGGCCGCGAAGGAGGCGATCCAGAAGCCCGTGAAGGAGCTGTCAATACCCTTGGGGTTCACGAACGAGGGGAAGCCCACGAAGGCGCCGGTGAAGCCCCACATATTGACGTTGAACAGGCCGGTGATGAGCCCTCCCACGGCGCCGCCGATAGAGGCGGTCAGGAAGATGCGGCCGTACTTGAGGTTGAGGCCGTACATGGCGGGCTCGGTGACACCGCACATGGCGGAGATGGTGGCTGGCCCGGCCATACGCTTGATACGGCGGTTGCGGGTCTTGATCCACACCGCCAGGGCGCCGCCGCCCTGGGCGATCATGGTGGCCGAGACGATGGCGTTGAGCGGGGAGTAGCCGGGGTCGGCGATCTGCTGGGAGATAATCGGGATGACCGCCCAGTGCAGGCCGAAGATGACCAGGCACTGGTAGAACCCGCCGATAATGAGCCCGGCCACGGGGTAGCTCAGCTTAAGAACAGCCGTCACCCCGGTGGCGATGGCCCCGGAGATGGCCATGACAATGGGGCCGAAGACCACCAGGACCAGGGTGGAGACAATGAAGATCTCCAGCAGCGGCGCGAAGATGGAACGGATGACCGCCGGGATCCACATCTTGAGCCAGGGCTCGATCCTGGCAGCCAGCCAGGCGGCCACGATAATGGGGAAGATCGAGTAGGCGTAGGCGTTGGTCTGCGGCAGGGAGACCGGGATACCAAAGAAGTCGGTGTTGAAGATCGTGTTGCCGATCTGCCTGACGATGTGGTAAGGCGCCGTGAACCCCGCAGGGTCATCGCCGGACTTGACGATGTACTCCGGGTTCGACATGTGCGCGAGCGAGGGGTAGGCGAGCACGCCGCCGATAATGGCCACGATAATGGGGTCGGAGCCCAGGCGCTTGGCGGCGGTGAAGCCGATGATAATGGGCAGGAAGTAGAACATCGAGTCGGCCATGGCCGAGATGATCTGGTAGGTGTCACTGGCGCTCTCCACGACCTTGAACTGGGTGAGGAGCGCCAGGATGCCCTTGAGGATACCGGAGGCAGCCAGGACGCCGATCACCGGGATCATGGAGCCGGTGATGACGCCGATGAGGGAGGAGAAGCCGTACTTGACCCAGCCCAGGGGGGTGGTGGGCCGCTCCACGGGCTCGGCGGCCTCGTCGGCGTCCCCGGCGGCGCCTGCGGGAAGCTGGCTGACAATGGCGTCGTAGACGTCCACGACGTCGGCGCCGATGACCACCTGGTACTGCCCGCCGGCCTTGGCGACGTCAATGACGCCGTCCAGGTTGGACACGACGTCGTCATTGGCCAGGGAGGCGTCCTTGAGGTAGAAGCGCACCCGGGTGATGCAGTGGATGACGCTGGCTACGTTGTCCGCCCCGCCGACCCCGGCGATAATGTCCGCGGCGGTGGCGTCGAAGCCGGTCCGCCCGTCGGTGCGTCCCGTCGTCGCGACGGCCTCGGCGGCAGGCTCGGTGCTGGTGTCCTTCAGGGTCGCGGTGGCGGCGGGTCCGCCCGCTGCGACGTGCCCGGGGGTGACCTCGAGCCCGGCGAGGTGGGTGGTGCTGTTGGTCAGGACCACGATGGCGGTGGTGGCCTTGCCCGCGGCGGTGACCGCCTTGAGGTCCATGGTGCCCAGGGGCTGGCCGCTGCGCACGCGGTCGCCGGCGCTCACGGTCATCCTGAAGGGCGCTCCCTTGAGCTCCACGGTGTCCACCCCGAGGTGGAGCAGGACCTCCAGGCCGGAGTCGGTCTTGAGCCCGATGGCGTGCCCGGTGGCGGCCACGAGCGTGACGGTGCCGTCAACGGGCGCCACCACCTGGCCGGCGTCGGGCTCGACGCCGAAGCCGTCGCCGACGGCCCCGGAGGAGAAGACGGGATCGGGGATGTCCGCGAGCGGGATCGTGGTCCCGGAGACAGGCGCCGCGAGGCGTACCTGCCGCTCAGGTGCGGTGGTCATGCTGGTCCTTTCGGGGAGGGGGTACATCAGTCAGGAAGGAAGGTGGCGGTGGGCTGGCGGTACGGGGCCGCTCCCGCGCCCTGCCTAAGGCGTCAGGCGGCAGGCTCGGCTCGCTCCAGCAGGGCAATGGCCTCGTAGGGGCGCAGCGGCAGGGCGCTGGGGCGCGGACGGACGGCGCGGTGTGCGGCGACCCAGGCGTCGGCGTCGGCGTGGTTGGCAATGAGGACCTCGGCCGTCTCAAGGCCCTCAGGCAGGGTGACCTCACTGTCGGTGCCCCGCAGGTTGCACAGGACCAGGAGCCGGTCGCCCTCGTGGGTGCGCGTGTAGGCCAGGACGTCGGGGTTGTCCTGCTCCCAGGGGGCGTAGGCGCCCTCGGCAATGAGGGGCAGCTCGTGACGCAGGCTGATCAGCTTGCGGTAGTAGGGCAGGATCGAGCCCTCGCGCTCCTCGCGCTCGACGTTGACGGCCTCCTGGCCGGTGGGGCGCAGCCAGGGGGTACCGGTGGTGAAGCCCGCGGTGGCGCTGGCGTCCCAGGCCATGGGGGTGCGGGAGTTGTCCCGGGCCTTGCGGTGCACGATCCGGAAGGCCTCCTGCGGGGTCCGGCCCTCGGCGAGGAGCTCGGCGTAGGCGTTGCGCGCCTCGACGTCCACGTAGTCCTCGATGGAGGTGTAGGCGGGGTCGGTCATACCGATCTCCTCGCCCATGTAGACGTAGGGGGTACCCCGCAGCAGGTGGACGGCGGTGGCCAGCATGGTGGCGGACTCGGCGCGGTAGCGCCCAGGGTCACCGAAGCGGTTAACGGCCCGGGGCTGGTCGTGGTTGTTCCAGAACAGGGCGTTCCACCCACCCCCCTCCTGCATGCCCAGGGCCCAGTCACTGAGGATCCGCTTGAGGGCGGGCAGGTCGGCGGGGACGTCGGTCCACTTGCGTCCCTGGTCGTAGTCCACCTTGAGGTGGTGGAAGCTGAAGACCATGCTCAGCTCGTGGTTCTCGGGGCGCGAGTAGCCCACGCAGGCCTCGATGGTGGTCGACGACATCTCCCCCACGGTGATACCGGCCTCGTCGGCCCCGAAGCTGGCGGCGGCGAGCTCACGCAGGTAGTCGTGGACCAGGGGGCCGTCGGTGTACATGGCACGGTCGTCGGTGCCCGGGGGGGCGTCACGCAGCTCCTCGTCCTTGCCAATGAGGTTGATGACGTCGAACCGGAAGCCGCGCACCCCCCGCTCGCGCCAGAAGTTGACGATCCCGGCGGCCTGGGCGCGCACGGCGGGGTTGTGCCAGTTGAGGTCGGCCTGGGTGCGGTCGAAGAGGTGAAGGTAGTAGTGGTCGGTGTCCCCGAAGCGCTCCCAGGCCGGGCCGCCGAACTTCGAGACCCAGTTGGTGGGCAGGCTCCCATCCTCCTTGGCGGGGCGCAGGATGTAGTAGTCCTGGTAGACGGGGTCGCCCGCCAGGGCGCGCTGGAACCACTCGTGGGCGGTGGAGGTGTGGTTGAGGACCATGTCCAGGATGACGCCGATCCCCTTCTCCGCGAGCGCGGCGACGAGCTCGTCGAAGTCCTCCATGGTGCCCATGGCGGGGTCGATGGCGCGGTAGTCGGAGATGTCGTAGCCGTTGTCCCGGCCCGGTGAGGGGAAGAAGGGGTTGAACCAGACGTGGTCCACCCCCAGGGAGGCAATGTAGGGGACCTTCTCGATGACGCCGCGCAGGTCGCCCACCCCGTTCCCCGTGGAGTCGCGGAAGGACTTGGGATAGATCTGGTAGACGACGCTGGACCGGAAGGGGCGGGTCGCGGGGCTGGCAGGCATGAGACATCCTCTCAACAGCTTGTGCACACAAGGATGCCCGCCGAGGGCGAGCTTGTATACACATATTATTGTGTGATGAATCATATATCGCTGTGAGGAGGTAGCCTCCCGCGCACCGGGGAGCGGCTAGGCTCCGCTCATGACGACCTACGGATTCATCGGAGCCGGCAACATGGCGGGCGCGATCGTGCGCGGCGCCGTGGCGGCGGGCATACCCCCCTGTGACCTCGCTGTCACCAGCGCCCGCTCCTCCGCCGCGACGCTGGCCCAGGAGGTCGGCGTGCGCCTGGCCGCCAGCGGCCCCGAGCTGGTGTCCACCAGCGCCGTGGTGGTCCTGGCGGTCAAGCCGCACGTGGTCCCCGTCGTGGCCGCGCAGGTGCACGACGCCGTCGCCTCCCACCAGCCGCTGGTCGTCTCCCTCGCCGCCGGGCTGTCCACGGCGCGCCTGGAGGCCCTGCTGCCGACGGGTACGCGGGTGGTCCGGGCCATGCCCAATATGGCGGCCGCCGTGGGTCAGTCCATGACCGCCCTGACCGCCGGGAGCCGGGCTGAGGCGCGGGACGTGGAGCAGGTCCGCGCCCTTACGGACCTGGTGGGACGCACCGTGGTCCTGGAGGAGAGGGACCTCCCCGCCTTCGTGTCCCTGGCCAGCTCCTCCCCCGCGTTCGTGCTGACCCTCATCGAGGCGCTCGCCCGGGGAGGGCTCCTGGAGGGGATGCCCAAGGCCCAGGCGGTGGAGATCGTCACCCAGGCCGTCCTGGGCACGGCCCTCATGGTCCAGGCGGAGGCGGACCGACGGGCCTCCACCGGGTCGGGGCGGAGCCCGGCCGACCTGGTGGACTCGGTGTGCTCCCCCGGGGGGACCACGGTGGCGGGGCTGGTGGCCCTGGAGCGGGCCGGGTTCTCCGACGCCCTCATCCGCGCCGTCCAGGCCACCGTGGCACGGGACCGCGAGCTCGGCGCCTGACGCGAGCCCAGCACCTGAGACGCCCAGCACCTGAGACGCCCGGCGCCTGACGCGAGCCCGGCGCCCACGCCCCCGTTCCCACGGCCAGCGGGTACCGGGGGCAGGCCTCAACCGGTGGGCGGAGTCCACCACGGGGCCACGGCCAGCGGGTACCAGGCAGGACGCCGCCGACGGCGCTGCGTCCCCCCGTTCCCACGGCCAGCGGGTACCGGGGGGGCCACCCGGAGACCGGCGTGCACGACGTCGGTCGCGGCGGACTCGACAGGTACCCGGCAGCCCTCCCGTTCTCACGAAGAACAAGTACCGTTCTCAGCGCGAACAAGTACCGTTCTCGCGAGCAATAAGTACCGTTCTCACGGAGGGCGGGAGGGTGGGCGGGCCTAGCGGGAGGTGCCGGGGCGTGGCTGGCCCGGTGCGTGCACCAGCTGCCAGCGTGAGGAGTCCTGGGAGGCCTCGACGAAGTCCCGGAAGGGCCCGGGCGTCTCGGCCAGCTCCTGGGGCGTGCCGCGCTGGGCCACCCGGGCCCCGTCCGGGCCCGGCTCCAGGAAGACGACCTCGTCGGCCTGGCGGACCGTGGACAGGCGGTGCGCCACCACCAGCACGGTGCGGCCCCGGGAGAGCTCGCGGACGACCTCGGTAATGGCGGACTCGTTCTCGCCGTCCAGGGCCGAGGTGATCTCGTCGAGCAGGAGGACGGGGGCGTCCTTCACGAAGGCGCGGGCGATGGAGACCCTCTGGCGCTCGCCCCCGGACAGGCTCAGCCCCCCGGGGCCCACGTTCGTGTCCCACCCGTGTGGCAGCGCGCTAATGACCCGGTCCAGCCGGGCCCGTCGGGCCGCCTCGGCCAGCTCGGCGTCGGTGGCCTCGGGCCTGGCTATGCGCAGGTTCTCGCGGATGGTGGTGTCGAACAGGTAGACGTCCTGGAAGACCATGGAGGTCAGGGCCATGACCTGGGTGGCGCCCAGGGTGCGCACGTCCGCCCCGCCAATGGTCACCGCCCCGCCGTCGACGTCCCAGAAGCGGGCGGCCAGGCGCAGGACCGTGGACTTGCCGGCCCCCGAGGGCCCCACCAGGGCGGTGACACGGCCCTGCGGGGCGCTCAGGGAGACGTCGGCCAGGACGGGGCGGCCCGGGTCGTAGGAGAAGGAGACCCCGGACAGGGTGATGCCGGTGCCCTCGGGGCGGGCCTCGGTCCCGGGAGCGGGGTCGGGCAGGGGCTGGGCGTCCAGCAGGCTGCTCATGGAGCTCAGGGCGACCTTGGCGTTGTCGGCCTCGGAGGCGAACAGCGCGGCCTTGGTCAGGGGCAGCAGCATGCGGGCGGTCACGGCCATAATCGCCAGGTAGGCGACGACGTCGAGCCGGTGGCCGCTCACGCGCGACATGCCCAGGGCCAGGACCAGGGCGAAGGAGACGTTGACGACCAGGTTGAAGAGCTGGCCCGGGCGCCCCTTGACACGCAGGCCGGTCAGGGTGGCCCGGGAGTCCTCCTCCAGGGTGGTCCGCACCGGCTCCCACCCGGTACGGGTGACGCCGGTGGCGCGCAGCACCGGCTGGAGGCGGGCGAACTCCACCAAGCGGCCGGCGGCCGCGGCGGAGGCGGTGTCCTCCAGCTCGTTGGCACGGGTGGTCGCAGTGCCCATGAGCCGCCAGATGAGCAGCAGGGGGATGATCGTGAGCGCCATGATCAGGGCCAGGGGCCACTCGACGAAGGCGGTGGCCACCAGCATGACCAGCGGCACGATAAAGGCGTTGCACAGGTTGGGGATGACGATGGAGGCCAGGTGGGAGAGGGTGTTGACCTCCTTGGAGGTGGCGTTGACCACGGCGGCCTCCCGCGCGGGGGTGAACCACCCCAGGGGCAGGGTCAGGACGTGCTCGGCCACCCGGTCGATCATGGTGTCACAGACCTCGTAGACGCTGACCCGGTAGGAGCGGTACATGGCGGTGGTGTCCACCACCAGGGTGACCACCCCCAGGACCACCACCACCGCGAGCCAGGGGCCCACGCCGGAGCCGGAGTACAGGGCCCGCAGGAAGGGGATCATGAGGGCCAGGGTGACGCCCTGGAGCACGGCGGAGGTCACGAACCAGGCGGTAAGGACCCGCATCTGGCGGGCGTCTACCAGGCGCAGCAGCATCTTCCACATACTTCAGTCCTCCTGCGGGGCGGTGTCGGGACGGGTGGGGCGGGGGCGCGCAGGCGCCGTGACGGGGGCGGGAGCCGGGGCGGGGCTACCGGGCGACGCCGGGCCCAGGTCCTGGCTGCGCCACATGGCGGCGTAGCGGCCGTCCGCAGCCAGGAGCTCCTCGTGGCGGCCGCGCTCGGCCACCCGTCCGTCGTCAATGACGAGGATCTGGTCGGCGTCGCGCACGGTGGACAGGCGGTGGGCGATGATAATGACGGTGCGTCCGGCCGCCAGGCGGGACAGGGCCTGGTGGATGTCGCGCTCGGAGGCGGGGTCGGCCTGGGCGGTGGCCTCGTCCAGGACCAGGACGGGGGCGTCCTGGAGGTAGGCGCGGGCCAGGGTGACCCGCTGGCGCTCGCCCCCGGAGAGGAACCCGCCCGCCTCGCCCAGGACCGTGTCGTAGCCGTGGGGCAGGCGCGTAATGCGCTCGTGGACGCAGGCGGCCCGGGCCGCCGCCTCCACCTGCTCGCGGGTGGCCCCGGGCCGGCCCAGGGCGATGTTGTCGTGCACGGTGTCGTGGGACAGGGCCACGTCCTGCAGCACGATCGCCACCCGGGAGAACAGCCAGGGGAAGGTGGCCTCGCGCACGTCGACGCCGGAGACGCGCACGGCGCCGGCGTCGACGTCGTAGAAGCGGGCAATGAGACGGGCCAGGGTGGACTTCCCGCCCCCGGAGGGGCCCACCAGGGCGGTGACGGTGCCGGGCTCGGCCGTGAGGGACACGCCCTTGAGCACCGGGGAGCCGGGCTCGTAGGAGAAGGTGACGTCATCCACCTCCACCCTCCCCGGGGCGGGGCCGTCGTCGGCGTCGAAGCCGCCCTCGGGCATGGGCGCCTGGGAGAGCAGCTCGGCGGTGTCCTGGGCTGCCATACGCGACTCGTAGGCGTGCTGCATGAGGTTGATGAACGTGACCATGCCCTCGGGCAGCCCCAGGGCCACCAGGAAGAAGGGCAGGGTGGCGGACAGCTGGGTCCAGCCCTGCCACACGAAGAGCACCGCCAGGGGCGCCACGGTGGCGAACACGGTGGCCGGGCGCAGCACCGCCGCCATGAGGCTCATGGGCCGCCCCGAGCTCGTGACCCACTCGTAGGAGATGTCGGAGAAGTGCCTCCGAGCGGCGTTGAAGCGGGTACGGCTCAGGTCGGTGGCCTGGAAGCCCTTGACCTCCTTAATACCCTCGATCATCTCGACGGTGGCGGCGGCCAGGTCCGTCTGCGCCTTCCCGAAGCGGTCGGTGATACCGCTCAGGCCGCGCATGGCGGGCATGACGGCGGCCAGGGCCAGGAGCCACACCCCCAGCAGGGCCAGGGTCAGCGCCCAGTCGGTCCACAGCAGGTAGGCCGTCCCCGCCAGGGCCATGACCACGGCGTTGGTGGTGTCCCCGGGCATGTGGGCCACGAGGGTGTGGATAGCGGTGGTGTCGTCGCACACCATCTTGCGTATGGTGCCGTGGGGGATGGCGGCCACGCGCCCCAGCGGCAGGCGGCTGAGGGCCTCCACCACACGGACCCGCAGGTGGTGGCGCAGCCTGGCCTCGGCCAGGTGGGTGACGCCCAGGCCCGTGAGGTAGAGCAGCTGGGCGACGAAGAGCGACCCGACGGCGACCACCGCCCACGTCCAGGGCCGGGCCGCGAGCCCCTGGGCGTCCGACTCCCTCAGCCAGATGGCGGCCAGGTTCCGCAGGGCCACGAAGGGCACGATGGACAGCACCGCCCCGACGGCGGTCAGGACGCCGGAGAGGATCATCGCCCCCCGCGCCGGCCTAATGAGGTCGCTGACGGTGACCGTCCTGGTCCCCTCACCCGGCGAGCCCGCCCCGGGGGACTCCTGTGGTCGTCCTGTAGCTGCTGGCATGGTCGACTCTCCTTTTCCGTTCCTTTGCCGTTCCGTCTCAGTGTCCTCAAGAGGGCGTAGGAGCCCTCATCCCACGGTCCTCCACGTGATCGCGGTGACCAGCCAGGTGCAGGCCACCACGGCCCAGTCGCGCCGGCGCCAGGGCTCGTCCCTCAGCTCGGTGCGCCCCCTGTGCGCCCCGAAGGCGCGCGAGTCCATGGACAGGGCCACACGTTCAGCGTGCTGGATCGCCAGGATCATTAGCGGCAGGATCGAGCCCGTCCAGCGCACCACCGGGGCCGCCGGCCCCCAGGCACGGCCGACACCTCGCAGGGCGCGGGCCGTGCGCAGCACGGTGAGGTCCCCGTGGAACCGGGCGATAAAGGCGGTGGCCGCCGTCCCCGCGGACCCGATCCGGTAGGGCATGCGGAAGGTGGCCGTCAGCGTGCGGATAAGGGCCTCGGCGTCGGTGGAGATACCGGAGAGCAGCACCAGGGAGACCATGGCCCCGATCCCGGTCCCGGCGGCCACGGCGCTGCCCATGTCGTAGACCTGCGTCTCGGGGCCGGAGCGGAGCCCGTTGCCGAAGATCCACAGCATGAGCCCCGTGACGGCCCAGGAGCCCAGGACCGAGACGAGTGTGCGGGTGCGCGGGGCCCGTGCGGCGGTCATGAGGACGCTCGCCGTCACCAGGACCGCCAGGTTGACCCGGTGGTCCTTCAGGGCGAAGAGCATGACAATGACAGGGACGACGGCGACGAACAGGGTCAGGGGGTTGAGCCCGGTCAGCAGGCCCCGGCGCGGCTGCGGCCTGGGCGGCACCGCCACGCCACCTGCCGCTGGCGCACCCGGGTCCCCGCCGGCGGGCCGCACGGGGTCCCCCGCACGCCCGGCCCCGGCGGGCTGCGGCAGGGCGACGACGTGGGTGCAGTGCTCCTGGGCCAGCTCCAGGTCGTGGGTGGCCATAATGACGGTGCGGCCCTGGGCGCGCAGCTGCTCGATGAACCCCATGAGCTCGACGGTGTTGGCCCGGTCCTGCCCGTAGGTGGGCTCGTCCAGGACGATGACGTCGCGGTCCTCGCTGACCATGGTGGCCACCGAGAGCCTGCGCGCCTGGCCCCCGGAGAGCGTGAGCGGGTGCTGGTCGGCGTGCGACGTCAGGTGGAACTGCTCCAGGAGCTGGTCGACACGCCCGGCCGGGGTGCCGCCGACCTCGAGCTCCTTGCGGACCGTGGTGGCCACGAACTGGTGCTCGGGGTTCTGGAAGACGTAGCCCACCAGGTGCCTGCCGCGCCGCACCTGCCTGCCGTGCACGCGCGCCCGGGTGGCGGTCAGGGGGACCAGCCCGGCCAGGGCGGACAGGAGGGAGGACTTGCCCGCCCCGTTGGGGCCCACCAGCGCCACCAGCTCACCGCCCCCCAGCCTCATCGAGACGGCCGGGGAGCGCCCGGGGACCTCCATGTCGACGAGCTCCACGCGCGCCCCGTCGCGTCCCGGCGCCCCGGTACCCTCCCCCGTCCCGCCGCCGGTGCCACCGTCGGGGGCGCCACCGTCAGGGGCACCACCATCAGGGGCGCTGGCGCCGCCGCTGGCACCGCCGTCAGCGCCGGCGCCGACAGGCCGCGCGGTGGGGGCGACGGTGTCTATGGCCGCCGTCTCGTGCCAGCCGTCCTCGCCCCTCTCCAGGTAGCGCACGCCGTCGGGCGAGCACAGGTCGGCGAGCACCGGCAGGGTGATGCCCGCCTCCGCGCAGGTCAGCGGCGGCTCGGCGTCCGTCGGCCGCGGGACGCGCCGCAGGGCCCGGGGCATCCACACCCCGACGTCCTCGAGCTCCTGACGGTGCCCCGTGAAGACCTCGCGCGGCGTGCCCAGGGCGATAGTGCGGCCCCGGGCGTCCAGCGCCAGGACCTGGTCGACGACCGGCAGCACGGGATCCAGGTCGTGGTCGATGACGATCACTCCCGTGCCCTCCTCGGCCATGGCGGAGACGAGCCGGTAGAACCCGTCCCGTCCGGTGGCGTCGATGACGCTGGTGGGCTCGTCCAGGACCAGCAGCTGCGGGCGCATGGCCAGGGCCACGGCCACCGCCAGGCGCTGGCGCTGCCCTCCCGAGAGCTGCCACGGGTCGTCCCAGACGCGCCCCAGCAGCCCCACGGTGCGCAGCGACTCCTCCACGCGGGCCGTGATCTCGCTGCGGGGCAGGCACAGGTTCTGCAGGGGGAAGGCGACGTCGTCGTGGACGGTGCGGGTGACCACGGAGGCGTCGGGGTTCTGCCCCACGTAGGCGACGTGCGTGGCCAGGAAGCTGACGGTGGCGTCAGCGACCTCGGTCCCGGCCAGGCGCAGGCTGCCGGCGTACTCCGAGGGCAGGCAGTGCGGGACGAGCCCGCACAGGGCGCGCACCAGGGTGGTCTTCCCGCAGCCGGAGGGCCCGATGACGGCGGTGACCTGCCCGTGCAGGTGGGTCAGGTCCACTGAGTCCAGCACCCAGTCCTCGTACCCCAGGTAGTGGACGCTCAGGCCCTCCACCTCCACCAGGCTGGGGGCCTGGCCGCCTGGTGCCGCGCTCGCGCAGGGAGCCGTGGACGAGGCGCCGTCAGGCACGGCCCTTGGCCCGGTGGTCGATGCCGACGCCGGCACGGTTGAGCAGGTGGGTGAGCAGGATGGTGATACCGCCGCCGACCAGTGCGGAGGCCACGGCGACCGCGCTGGCCAGGACCGGGTAGGCGGCACCGGTGGCGACCTTGAGCATGCCGATGTAGAGGAGGCTGTTGATGAATCCGAAGGTGGCCGCTGAGATGAGGAAGGACCACCAGGTCCACTTGCGGTAGAGCATCAGGGCCAGGGGGATCTCGATAAAGAGCCCGCCCAGGACGTTGCCGAGTACCGCACCCGGGCCGGACGGCGTAACGAAGGCGCTGATAATGCCCATAATGGCGGCGGCGATGAGGACGGCTCCGGGCCTGCGCACCACGGTGGCGGGCAGCAGGTAGGGGATCACCCACAGGCCCATGATCGCGCAGCCCGTCAGCACGACGTCGGGGGCGGCGCCTGCTGCCGGGGCGAGGTAGTTCAGGGGTATCAGGAGGATCATGGACACCACCGACAGCGCGGCCAGCGTCATGAGGTTGCGGGTGCCCAGGGCCGAGTCGGCCAGGCCGCTGCGGGCAGAGGAGCGTATGACGGGGCGCTCCTGCGAGTCCGGGTCGGGCGGCCCGGCCTGCTGTGCCTGTACGACGTCGGGCCGCTCCGTTGCCGGGGTGCTGCTGCTCATCTTCCTTGTCCTCCTGAACTGCTGGGTCGTGGCTGGGGCGGTCGTACCGCCATACTATATGCAAATGATTATCATTCAAAGTTTAGGTGATCTCAATGACGTGGTCGGCGCACTCGTTGAGGAACTCGATGTCGTGGCTGATCACCACCACCACGCGCCCCTCATCGGCCAGGGACCGTAGCTCAGCGGCAATGGTCAGCAGGTGGCGGTAGTCCACCCCGGAGGTGGGCTCGTCGAGGACGATGACGCGGGCGTCCTGGTCCACGGCGGTGGCGATGACGAGCCGCTGCTTCTGTCCCCCGCTCAGGGACAGGGGGTGGCGCTCGGCCAGGCCGGCCAGGTCCAGGCGCTCCAGCTGGGGGGCGCTGGCCTCCTGGGAGACGGACTCGGCAAAGAGCTGGCGGTGGACGTCCTGCATGACCAGGAAGGCCTGTCCGTGCCTGAGCTCCTGGCCGTCCAGGGTCACGCGCGCCCCTCGGCGGGCGCGCTGGAGGCGGCAGACGGCGCGGGCCAGGGTGGTCTTGCCAATGCCGTTGACCCCGGTCACGCCGGTGATGGCGCCAGCGGGAAAGCGCAGGGAGGCGATGTCCAGGATCCTGCGCCCACCGCGCTCGACCACGAGGTCCTCAACGAGCAGGCCCTGACCTCCCTGGGCGCCGCCGGTCCGTCCCTCCCCGGGGCCGGCGGGGCGGGCGGCGGCCCCGGTGCCCGGCGCGGCCCCGGTGCCCGGTACGGCACCGTCGGCACCTGGCACGGTACCGCCGTCACCGGGCCCGCCGTCGCGCAGGGCCGCCACCGGCGTGACCGGGACGCGCAGCTCGGGACGCTCCAGGGTGCGCAGCCCCAGGGAGCGCCGCTCCTCGCCCATGGCGTAGAACTCGGCCCCGCTCATGCGCCTGGCGACCCGACCGTCCTGCATGAGGACGACCTCGTCGGCCAGTCCCTCCAGGAAGTAGACGCGGTGCTCGGCCACGACGACGGTGCGCCCCAGCTCCCTGAGGCGCGCCACGGCGGCGCGCACGTCCTCAATGGCCCAGGGGTCGAGGTTGGACGTGGGCTCGTCCAGCAGGACGACCGGGGTGTCCTGGACCAGGGCCTGGGCGCAGGCGACCTTCTGGAGCTGCCCCCCGGACAGGCCCTTGAGGTCGCGCCCCAGGAGGTCCTCGATACCGAGCTCCTCCACGGCCCGGAGCCGACGCCGTCGGATCTCCTGGGCGGGGACCTGGTAGTTCTGGGGCGCGAAGGCCAGCTCGTCAGCCACCGTGGTGGTGAAGAACTGGGTGGCGGGGTCCTGGAAGACGGTGGCCGTCACGCGCCCCATCTGCTCAATGGGGGTGTCGGCGACCTCGCGCCCCTCCACCAGGACCTCGCCGTCGCGCCGGCCGTGGTGGAAGTGCGGTACGAGGCCGTTGACCAGGCGCACCAGGGTGGACTTGCCCGAGCCGGACGCACCGCACACCAGCGTCAGGGAGCCCGCCGCGGGGGCCAGGGAGACGCCGGTGAGCACCTGCGCGCCGGTGGTGTAGGCGTAGGAGACCGAGTCAATGCTGACGGTCATGACCACACCCCCCAGAAGCGGTAGGCCACGAGGCCCGCCACCAGGGCGACCAGGACGGCGTCGGCCACCCGGAAGCGGGGCCGGTTCACCACGGTGGGGCGGGCGCTGACGCCCAGGCCCCGTATGAGGGCGGCGGCGGAGAGCTCGTCGGCGGTCCGGGCACAGGCCGTCAGGACCGGGACCACGAGCTTCTCGAGGCCGTCCACGGGGTGGCGCCAGAGGTAGGAGCCGGTGTAGCCGCGCAGGCTCATGGCCTCCACGACGCCGTGGGCCTCGTCAATGACCACCGGCAGGAAGCGGAAGAGGACGGCCAGGGGGATGGTCAGGAAGCGGGGCAGCCTCATGGCGTTCATGGCGGCGGTCAGCTCGCTGACGCGGGTGGTGGCCACGAACCAGGTGCCCAGGGCGATGGACAGCCCGAATCGCAGGAGCCAGTAGACCAGCAGGCCTACCGCGACGGCCGCCCCGTGGTGCCACACCCGGGGCAGCTCCGAGAGGACCCAGAGCAGGGAGTTGACCGCCACCAGGGTCACGGCGACACGTACCCGCAGGTCCAGGAGCGCCAGGACCACGACGACCACGAGGACGAGCCAGAGCACCCGGGTCGACCCCGCCGACATGAGCATGACATTGGCCACCAGGACCAGGAGGAACTTGCTGCGGGGGTCGGCCGCGACCCGTACGGTCGCGGGGACGGCCAGGGCGGAGGGGAGAGCGGACACGGTCTCAGGCGACCCCGGCCCGCTCAAAGTGCTTGTGCAGGACCCGCACGCCCACCAGCGCGCAGCCGAAGGCGACCAGGAACACCAGCACGACCCAGCCGCCGATGACGGCCGGCGTGGCCAGCTCGCGGAAGGTGTCGGCGTAGTCCTGCCCCATACGCCTGGCCATGTCGGCGAAGTACTCCTCCGAGCCCCACAGGACGGGCAGGACCGGCCCGACGCACCACACGGAGAACACCGCGAACCCCAGGGCGTTGGTGGAGGTCCTCGTGTACCCGCCGGCCCGGGTGACGAGGTCCGCCAGGAGGCCGAGCCCCGTGGACAGGATCGGGGTGACCCAGGCGTGCCCGGTGGCCACCATGAGGAGGCCGATGACCAGGCCCAGGAGGGTGTAGGCGCCCAGGGCCCGGGTCTTGGCCACGTAGAGCATGCAGACCATGGCGTTGACGACGGTCCCGGCCAGCGCCCCCAGGAGCACCATGACCGGGTTGAGGATGCCGAGCATGCCGCCGGCGAAGAGGACCACGAAGTAGACCGCAGTGAAGACGCCGACATTAATGAGGTTACGTGGGGAGGTAATACGGTTGTGTGTGGCAGAGCCCACGATCACGTCGCAAGTCCTTTCCGGTAACGACCCGCCAGGGAACACGGGTTCAGGGACAGCTTAGGTGCGTCTATCCTATCGCCGTCTTCGGCTCCTAGGACGTAGTCCACCTCACATAGTGCGACCCCGGGGTCCGGGACCGCCCGACGTGCTCATGTACGAAGCCGTGACAGAATCGGCCCCATGTCTGAGCCTGCTGCCACCTCGGCCGCGTCCGGAAGCCCTGCCGACGCCGCGACCCCGCCCTTCCTCCTGCCCTCGCAGGTCCACAGCCCCCGCGTCCCGGCCAGGGCCTCCGCCGACGGCCTGGAGACCACCTGGGGAGGGCGCTGGGAGGAGGAGGGCACCTACGCCTTCGACCGCGGCGCTAAGCGCCACGAGGTCTTCTCCATCGACACCCCGCCGCCCACGGTCTCCGGCTCCCTGCACGTGGGCCACGTCTTCTCCTACACCCACACCGACACCGTGGCCCGCTTCCAGCGCATGCGCGGCAAGGCGGTCTTCTACCCCATGGGCTGGGACGACAACGGCCTGCCCACCGAGCGCCGGGTGCAGAACTACTTCGGGGTGCGCTGCGACCCCTCCCTGCCCTACGACCCGGACTTCACCCCCCCCTTCGCCGGCGGTGAGGGCAGGTCCGTCAAGGCCCGCGACCAGGTGCCGGTCTCGCGGCGCAACTTCGTCGAGCTGTGCGAGCGCCTGACGGTGGAGGACGAGAGGCAGTTCGAGGCCCTGTGGCGCCGCCTGGGCCTGAGCGTGGACTGGTCGCACACCTACCAGACCATCGGCAAGCGGGCCCGCACGGTGGCCCAGACCGCCTTCCTGCGCAACCTGGCCCGTGGCGAGGCCTACCAGGCCCAGGCCCCCGGCCTGTGGGACGTCACCTTCCAGACCGCCGTGGCCCAGGCCGAGCTGGAGTCCCGGGAGTACCCGGGCTTCTACCACCGCCTGGCCTTCCACATTGTGGACGCGGACGCCGCCGCGGCCGCCCGGGCCGCGGGCGCCCCGGTGGAGAACGACGTGGACGTGTGCATCGAGACCACCCGCCCCGAGCTGCTGCCCGCCTGCGTGGCCCTAGTGGCCCACCCCGACGACGAGCGCTACCAGCCCCTGTTCGGCACCACGGTGGCCTCCCCGGTCTTCGGCGTCGAGATCCCGGTCCTGGCCCACCCCGCCGCCGAGATGGACAAGGGCGCCGGGATCGCCATGTGCTGCACCTTCGGGGACACCACGGACATTGACTGGTGGCGGGACCTGGGCCTGCCGCTGCGGGCCGTCCTGCGCAGGGACGGGCGCATCGAGACCGAGACCCCGGAGTGGATCACCTCCCCGGCTGGCCGCGAGGCCTACGCCGCCATGGCCGGCAAGACCACCTTCTCGGCCCGCAAGGCCCTGGTGGCCGAGCTGGCCGCCACCGGTGAGATGCGCGGCGAGCCCACGGCGACGACGCGCCAGACGAACTTCTTCGAGAAGGGCGACAAGCCCCTGGAGATCGTCACCTCCCGCCAGTGGTACATCCGCAACGGCGGCAGGCAGTGGACCAACCCGGCGAGCGGCGCCGACCTGCGCGCCGAGCTGCTGGCCCGGGGCCGCGAGCTGGACTTCCACCCCGACTTCATGCGCGTGCGCTACGAGAACTGGGTGGGGGGCCTGAACAACGACTGGCTCATCTCCCGCCAGCGCTTCTTCGGCGTGCCCTTCCCCCTGTGGTACCGGGTGGGCGACGACGGCGAGGTCGACTACGACGCCGTTATCACCCCTAAGGAGTCCGCCCTGCCGGTGGACCCCTCCTCCGACACCCCGCCCGGCTACACCGAGGACCAGAGGGGCGTGCCCGGCGGCTTCGTGGGCGAGCTCGACATTATGGACACCTGGGCCACCTCCTCCCTGTCCCCCCAGCTGGCCTGCGGGTGGCTGACCGACGACGACCTGTTCACCCGCACCTACCCCATGGACCTGCGCCCCCAGGGCCAGGACATTATCCGCACCTGGCTGTTCACCTCGGTGGTGCGCGCGGACCTGGAGTTCGGCGCCCTGCCGTGGCGCCACGCCGGGCTCTCGGGGTGGATCCTGGACTCGGACCACAAGAAGATGTCCAAGTCCAAGGGCAACGTGGTCACGCCCATGGACCTGCTGGAGAGGTACGGCTCGGACGCGGTGCGCTACTGGGCGGCCTCGGCCCGCCTGGGCCTGGACGCGGCCTTTGAGGAGTCCCAGATCAAGGTCGGCCGGCGCCTGGCGATCAAGCTGCTCAACGCTTCGAAGTTCGCCCTGTCCATGGGGATCCCCTGGGACGCCGACGAGGAGGCCCGGGCCGCCGCACCCGCCCCCTGCCTGGACGCCTCGGTGGTCACCGAGCCGATCGACCGGGCGGTCCTGGCGGCCCTGGCCGACGTGGTGGCCACCGCCACCGCGGCCTTCGAGCGCTTTGAGCACGCCCGCGCCCTGGAGGCCACCGAGTCCCTCTTCTGGACCTTCTGCGACGACTACATCGAGCTGGTCAAGGACCGGGCCAACGACCTCGGGGGCACGCACGAGGCCGCCGCGGTGCGGTCGGCGCGCGCCGCCCTGGCGATCGCGGTGGACACCTTCGTGCGCCTGCTGGCCCCCTTCCTGCCCTTTGTCACCGAGGAGGTGTGGAGCTGGTACCGCACCGGCAGCGTGCACCGCTCCGCCTGGCCCGAGGCCGGTGGCCTGCGAGCGGCCGCGGGCGACGCCGACGCCACCCTGGTGGCCCGCGCCGGGGCGGCCCTGGCGGCCCTGCGCAAGGTCAAGTCGGAGGCCAAGACCAGTCAGAGGACGCCGATCCTCTCGGTGCGCCTGGTGGTGGCCCCCGAGTACGAGGAGGCCGTTGGGGCGGTGCGCGCCGACCTGACCGAGGCCGCCAAGGTCACCGGCAGCTTCGAGGTCTCCACGACGGCGGAGGCGGGAGCGGCACCGGTGGTCACCGCCGTCGAGCTGGGCCAGGCCCCCGCGCGCAAGAAGGCCTGACCTCCCCCAGCCCCGCCGGGCGGCCGACCTGAAGACGGCGGGGGGCCGGGACGCGAGCCGCGTCCCGGCCCCCGCCGGTTCCCGAGGTCCTTAGCGGACGCCCTGGAGCTCGGCCAGGGCGGAGCGGATCACGTTCAGGCGCTGGACAATGACCTCCTCGCTGTAGGGCAGGTCGGTGCTACGGCACTCGGCGGCGAGCCGGGACAGGGTGCGTACCTCCGGGAAGCCCTGCTGGGTCAGGGCGGTGACCTCCTCCAGGGCGGCCCGTCCGGTGGTGGCACCCCCCAGGTCCACCCACTGCCCCAGCCGGCGGGCGCAGCGGTCCAGGCTGGAGGTGACCCCGCGGATGACGTCGTCGAGCTCGGCGGCCTGGTTGCGCACGGAGCGCACCACCGGGGCGAGCCCTGCGAAGCCGGTGTCCAGGGCCTCGCACAGGTCGGTCAGGGACTGGACCGCCCCCTGCTCGGAGCCGTTGAGGGTGGAGGCCGCGAAGCGCCCCACCATGAGCGTCAGCAGCCGCATGAGCGCCACCGAGAAACGTAGTTGGAGCACGGCGGAGCGCATGGCCTGGAGACGCCGGGGCAGGCCCTTGAGCCCGACGCCGGCGCTGCCGGCCAGCTCGGTGATCTGCGTGGCCAGGCTCTGGCTCCTGGAGCGGGAGAAGGAGGCGACGTCATGGGAGACCAGGGTCTCAATGCGGCGAATCCGCCCGGTGACGTCGTTGAGCGTGCCCTGGGCCTGCTCCATGGTCCCCAGTAGACGCAGGTACTCGTCGAGCTGGAACACCAGGGCGTTGGTGTCGCGCTCAATGGTCGCCGCCGTGCTGAGGACCCGGGGCACGGGGCCGTGGGCGCCGGCCGCGGCCGGTACCCGCACGCCCTGACGCACCAGGGCGGCCACCTCCCGCGGTAGGCTGACCAGGGTCAGGTCGTGCAGGGAGGTCATCCCCAGGGCCTCCAGCTCGGAGGTGAGCTCGCGGGCACCGAACTCGGCGACCTGCCGCCGGGAGGCGCCCTGGTTGGCCAGGGACCTCTCCTTGCCCCGTACGCGGCGGTAGATGTCCTCCACGGCGGACTGGGTGGCGGTGTCCATGGGGCGGCAGCGCACCGACAGGAACCCGTCGTGCAGGGGCACGATGGTGGCGAAGACCCGGTAGTCTAGGTTGTCGGCGGCACGGTTGATGACATAGGCGCACACCGGCTTGTTGGCCAGTAGGTCATCCCACATGAGACGGAAGACACCACCGGGCATGTCCTGGTGCCGGATGATGTTGTGGGGCGACCCGACAAGACGATCGCGTGAATATCTTGAAAGAACATCAAACGTAGTGTTCGTGTTCTTAATGACACCCTTGGTGTCTGTGGTAGAGAAGAAGATGTCCTGTGGATCAAACAGGCGCTCATATCCGATCTGCGTTTCCATAGTTACATCTCACTGCTAGGGGAAGGACTTATCTCGCCTCAGAGCAGGTCAGAAGGAGCACTCGGACCAGGCGCGGCGACTCGTGAGGGAGTCTAGTGTCTGCCGAGGAAAAACGCATCTGCGTGTCAACGCCGGATCCTGCCGCGCAGGCGGTATCATCCCCAGCCCGTCCTCCGTCTGACTGCCATCACATGTGTTCAGGGACACATCACGGGCACCTACCACTACCCCGGCGGCGGACGCGGCCGAGGCGCGTTTGGCACAATGGCCGGGTGACTCCGTCCCCCTCCTCCCCCGCCGCCGCCCCGCGCCCGGCGGACCAGATGCCCCGACTCCTTCACGGCGTGTCCTCCAGCCCCCTGTCCCAGGAGCCCGACCCCACCTGGACGGTGCCCTGGCTCCTGGCGGACCGGGTGGCCCGCCTGCCCGAGGCCACCCTCATCGAGCGCAAGTCCCAGCTCGGCGACAGCTGGACCAGGGTCAGCGCCCAGGCCTTCGGCAAGGAGGTCACCCGCCTGGCCGCCGGGCTGATCGGCATGGGCCTGGAGCCGGGGGCCAGCGTGGCGCTCATGGCGCGGACCTCCTTCGACTGGTCGCTGCTGGACATGGCGATCGCCAGGGCCGGCCTGGTCTCGGTGCCGATCTACGAGACCGACTCGGCCGACCAGGTGGCCTGGATCCTCCAGGACGCCCAGGTGCGCCTCCTCGTCGTCGAGTCCGCCGCCCACGCCGAGGTGGTGCGCACCGGGGCCCGGTCCCTGGCCGCCACCTGCCCCGAGGCCGCCCAGGCCCCCGTCCTGGTCCTGGAGCGGGACGCCCTGGCCGCCATTACCGCGGCCGGCCGGGAGGTCACGCTCTCCCAGGTGGACGAGCGCTCCAACGCCCTGACCAAGGACGACGTCTACTCCATTATCTACACCTCGGGCACCACCGGGCGCCCCAAGGGCGTGGTCATCACCCACGCCAACGCCGCGGGCCTGGCCTGGAACGGCGTGCGCTGGCTCCCCCAGCTCCTCAACTCCCCGGGCACGCGCCTGCTGCTGTTCCTGCCCCTGGCCCACTCCTACGCCCGGTTCCTCCAGCTGCTGGCGATCGCCGGGCAGGGGGTGCTGGGGCACACCCCCGACGTCAAGACCCTCCTGCCGGACCTGGCCGCCTTCGCCCCCACCTACGTCCTGGCCGTCCCCCGGGTCCTGGAGAAGATCTACAACGCCGCGGACGCCAAGGCCGGCAGCGGCCTGAGGCTCAAGACCTTCCGCTGGGCGGCCAAGGTGGCCATCGCCTACTCCCGGGCCCTGGACACCCCCCAGGGGCCCGGGACCGGCCTGCGGGCCTCCCACCACCTGGCCGACCGCCTCGTCTACCGTCGTCTGCGCGCCCTGCTGGGCCCCAACGCCCGCTACGCCATCTCCGGGGGCGGCCCCCTGGGCGAGCGCCTGGGCCACTTCTACCGCGGCATCGGCCTGGTCATCCTGGAGGGCTACGGCCTGACCGAGACCATCGGCCCCGCCCACGTCAACCTGGACACCGTCAACAAGATCGGCACCGTGGGCCCGCCGGTGTGCGGCAACGAGACCAGGATCAGCCCCGACGGCGAGGTCGAGGTCCGCGGCATCGGGGTCTTCCCCCGCTACCACAACAACCCCGAGGCCACCGCCGAGTCCTTCACCCCTGACGGGTGGTTCCGCACCGGGGACATCGGCAGCCTGGACGACGACGGCTGGCTGCGCATTACCGGCCGCAAGAAGGAGCTCATTGTCACCGCCGGGGGCAAGAACGTGGCCCCGGCGGTCCTGGAGGACCGCCTGCGCGGCCACCCCCTGGTCAGCCAGGTCCTCGTGGTCGGGGACCGGGAGCCCTTCATCTCCGCGCTCATCACCCTGGACGCCGAGATGCTGCCCCAGTGGCTGGCCAACCACGGCCTGCCGGAGATGGACGTGGCCCAGGCGGCGACCAACCCGCAGGTGCTCGCCGCCCTGGACAAGGCCGTGGCCCGCGCCAACCGGGTCGTCTCACGCGCCGAGTCCATCCGCGCCTACCGGGTCCTGACCACCGACTTCACCGAGGCCAACGGGCTGCTGACCCCCTCCTACAAGGTCAAGCGCGCCGCCGTGGTCAAGGCCCACGCCGAGACGATCGCCGACATCTACAAGTCCACGCGCAGGGGGCCGCAGGACTAGCGGCCCGGCGGCTACCCGGTCCGATTCGACGCGGGCCCCGACCCGACCGGGCCGGGGCCCGCACCCGTAGCCGGGTGCGCGGGCGCCAGCACCATCTGGTGCCCTCTGGGCTGAGGCCGTGCCCCGTAGCCGGGTGCGCGGGCGCCGGTGCCACGGCGCGTCCGGCAGAAGGGTCCCCGCGCGGCTTGGCAGTAGGCCAGGGTCACAGCACCACGTAGGTGCACCGGGCCTGCCGGGCGTCAGACAATGGCCCCATGACCTCCATCCCCAGTGACCCCACGCCCACCGGCCCCGGCCCCGTGTACTCCACCCCGCTGCTGGTACCGGTCCACCAGGGGATGACCGCGCCCTGGGCCCTGGCAGAGCGTGAGCGCCGCAACCCGCAGGGCCCCCTGGTGTGCCGCAAGGCCGCGCTGGGGCGCACCTGGAGGACCATGAGCGCCTCCAGCTTCCGCGCCCAGGTGCGTGAGGTGGCCGCCGGGCTGGTGGCCTGCGGCCTGCGGCCGGGGGACCGGCTGTCCATTATGAGCCACACGAGCTACGAGTGGACCCTCCTGGACTTCGCCGCCTGGGAGGCGGGCCTGGTCGTCGTCCCCGTCTACGAGACCTCCTCGGCCGAGCAGGCCGAGTGGATCCTCACCGACGCCGGGGTCAGCCTCATCGCCGTGGAGGACGAGTCCATGGAGCGCATGGTCGAGGCCCTGCGTCGTACCAGCCCCGCCCTGACCGACCTGCAGATCCTCAATGTCGCCCGCGAGGGCGTCACCGAGCTCATCGCGGCCGGCAAGAGCGTGGACCACGCCGAGCTCGACGCCCGCACGGGAGCGCTGACCAGCTCGGACCTGGCCACCATCGTCTACACCTCCGGGACCACCGGACGCCCCAAGGGCGTCGAGCTCACCCACGGCAACCTGGTGCACCTGAGCGTCAACACGGTCGTCCACCTGCCCGAGATCCTGGGCCACGAGGCGGTGCGCCTCCTGCTCTTCCTGCCCCTGGCGCACGTGCTGGGCCGGTTCGTCCAGATCGCGATCGTCTGCTCGCCCTACGGCGTCATGGGGCACGCACCCGACATTAAGAACCTGGTCTCGGACCTGGAGACCTTCCGGCCCAGCTTCATCCTGGCGGTGCCCCGCGTCTTCGAGAAGATCTACAACGCGGCCGACGCCCGCACCTCCGGGCTCCAGCAGAAGATCTTCCGCACGGCCGCCAAGACCGCGATCGCCTACTCCCGGGCCCTGGACACCCCCCAGGGCCCCAGCCGGACCCTGCGCGTCCAGCACCGGCTGTTCGACCGTCCGGTCTTCTCCGCCCTGCGCCGCATCCTGGGGGGCAAGGTCACCCACGTCGTCAGCGGCGGCGGGCCCCTGGGCGAGCGCCTGGGCCACTTCTACCGCGGCGCGGGCGTCACCGTCCTGGAGGGCTACGGCCTGACCGAGACGGCGGCCCCCGCCACCGTGGCCCAGCCCGCCACCATGGTCATCGGCACCGTGGGCGGGCCCATGCCCGGCACCCAGGTGCGCCTGGCCGAGGACGGGGAGATCCTCATCCGGGGCATCGGCCTGTTCACGCGCTACCACGACAACCCCGCCGCCACCGCCGAGTCCCTCGTGGAGCTGCCCGCCGAGCCCGCTGACCGCGCACCCTCCGGCGCCGCACGCGCCCAGGAGGGCGACGGGGCCCCGGCCACCGAGCGCTGGTTCCGCAGCGGGGACATCGGCACCTTTGACAGGCACGGCTTCCTGCGCATTACCGGCCGCAAGAAGGAGATTATTGTCACTGCCGGCGGCAAGAACGTGGCCCCGGCGGTCCTGGAGGACCGCCTGCGTGGCCACCCCCTGGTCAGCCAGGTCCTCGTGGTGGGTGACAACCGCCCCTGCATCGGGGCCCTGATCACGCTGGACGCCGAGATGCTGCCCCTGTGGCTGGCCAACCACGGCCTGGAGGACATGGACGTGGTGGCCGCCGCGGCCGACCCCCGGGTGCGTGCCGCCCTGGAGCGGGCGGTGGCCCGGGCCAACGAGGCGGTCTCGCGGGCGGAGTCAATCCGCACCTTCACCATCCTGCCCACGGACTTCACCGTGGCCAACGGCCTGCTGACCCCCTCCCTGAAGGTGCGCCGGGCCCAGGCCCAGGAGCGCTACGCCGCGCAGATCGAGGAGCTCTACGCCCTGCCGCCGCGCTGAGCCCGCCTACGGTCCCCCGCCGGGCGGGTCCGGTCGACGTCCAGGTCCACTCCGGTGGACTCCCCCAGCTGACCGCCGGGCGGGTCCGGCTGCGTCCTCGTCGCCATGACCGAGGGCGGGTCCGGCTGCGCGGCCGCCTCCTTACGTAACACCGTCATGCCAGCCCCGGGCCGGACGCCGGCCTAGTCGTGGTCCTGTCCGTCCCTGATCGCCTCGTGGTGGCGGATGACCTCGGCGACTATAAAGGCGAAGAACTTCTCCGCGAAGACCGGATCCAGCCCGGAGTCCGCGGCCAGGGCCCGCAGCCGCGCCACCTGGCGCCGCTCCCGCCCCGGATCCGAGGGCGGCAGGTCCAGCTCGGCCTTGAGGTGCCCCACCAGCTGGGTGCAGCGGAAGCGCTCGGCCAGGAGGTGGACCAGGGCGGCGTCGAGGTTGTCAATGGTGGCCCGGTAGCGGGCCAGCTCAGGGGGCACCCCCGGCACACCCCGCTCCACCTGCTCGGCGGTGCCGACCAGCTGGGCCGATCCCGGCCCCTGCGGGTCGTCCGCCCTCACCGGGACCACGCCCCCGGGGCGCACGGTCCCATCAGGCGCTCCGTCGCGCCCGCTTGGAGGTGGCGGCCAGGACCCCCGGCCCGGCCTCGTAGCGGGGAGCCCCCCCGCCCCGGACGGCGTCGACGTCCACGACCACGCGCCCCACCTCCGGCATGGAGGGGACCTCGAACATGGCCTGCCCCAGGATCTCCTCCACGATGGAGGTCAGCCCCCTGGCCCCGGTCTTGCGCTCCAGGGCCAGACGGGCCACCGCCTGGATGGCTTCGTCGGTGAAGGTCAGCTCCACCCCGTCGAGGCTGAACAGGTACTGGTACTGGCTGACGAGCGCGTTCTTGGGCTCGGTCATCACCCGCACCAGCTCGGGCACGCCCAGGTCCTGGACGGTGGCGATGACGGGCAGACGGCCGATGAACTCCGGGATCATGCCGAACTTGTGCAGGTCCTCGGGACGTACCGGCTCGGTGAAGACGTCCTTGGCGGAGTCCGAGGCCAGGGTGGCACCGAACCCCATGAGCTGGGCGCCGGCCTCCTTGCGCTGGCGCTGGCGCACGATCTCCTCGATCCCGGCGAAGGCCCCGGCCGCGATAAAGAGGATGTTGGTGGTGTCGATCTCCTGGAACTCCTGGTTGGGGTGCTTGCGCCCGCCCGTGGGGGGCACCGACGCCGTCGTGCCCTCGATGATCTTCAGGAGGGCCTGCTGCACCCCCTCACCGGAGACGTCGCGGGTGATGGAGGCCGACTCCGCCTTGCGGCCGATCTTGTCGATCTCGTCGATGTAGATAATCCCCTTCTCGGCCCGCTTGATGTCCCCGTCAGCGGCCTGGATGAGCTTGACCAGGATGTTCTCCACGTCCTCGCCCACGTAGCCGGCCTCGGTCAGGGCGGTGGCGTCCACGATGCAGAAGGGCACGTCGAGCATCTTGGCCAGGGTGCGGGCCAGGTGGGTCTTGCCGGTGCCGGTGGGGCCCAGGAGGAGGATGTTGGACTTGCCCAGCTCCAGGCCCTCCCCCTCCCCCACGGCGCGCTCGCGGACCTGGACCCGCTTGTAGTGGTTGTAGACGGCCACGCTCATGGCCCGTTTGGCGGCCTCCTGGCCGATGACGTACTCCTCCAGGAAGTCGAAGATCTCCCGCGGCTTGGGCAGCTCCAGGGGGACGCCGGCACCGTTCTCGCTCAGCTCCTCGTCCACGATCTCGTTGCACAGCTCAATGCACTCGTCGCAGATGTAGACGCCGGGGCCCGCGATCAGCTTGCGCACCTGCTTCTGACTCTTGCCGCAGAAGGAGCACTTGAGTAGGTCGACGCTCTCAGCATTGCGTGGCACGGTTCCTCCGATTCGTGCGTCAGGGCGGGGGCCTCAGCCTATGGCCAGCAGGCCCAAAAAGTCAGCAACTTCACCTCAAATGTGTCATACACGCCACTGGAGGGCCTCGAGGTCCGACGGCGTCACCGCGCCGTCGGGCCTCAGGGCCGGGCCGGTGGGTCAGGATGCGTGGGGCGAGGGCAGGGCCTTGCGCGAGGCAAGCACCTGGTCCACGATCCCGTACTCCTGGGCCGCCTGGGCGGTGAGGATCTTGTCGCGCTCCAGGTCCTTGTGGACCTTGTCGCGGTCCTGGCCGGTGTGGGCGGCCAGGGTGTCCTCCAGCCAGGCGCGCATGCGGTCGATCTCGTCGGCGACGATCTCGATGTCGCTGGCCTGGCCGTGCATGCCCTCCATGGCGGGCTGGTGGATGAGGACCCGGGCGTTGGGCAGGGCCAGGCGCTTGCCGGGGCTGCCGGCGGCCAGCAGCACCGCGGCGGCGGAGGCGGCCTGCCCCAGGCACACGGTCTGCACCTGCGGCTTAATGTACTGCATGGTGTCGTAGATGGCCGTCAGTGCCGTGAAGGAGCCGCCGGGGCTGTTAATGTACATGGTGATCAGCCCGTCGGGGTCCTGGGACTCCAGGACCAGGAGCTGGGCCATAATGTCGTCGGCACTGGCGTCGTCGACCTGGACGCCCATGAAGACGATGCGGTCCTCGAAGAGCTTGGCGTAGGGGTCCTGGCGCTTGAAGCCGTAGGCGGTGCGCTCCTCGAACTGGGGCAGCACGTAGCGCGAGACGGGCAGGGGGCCGGCGGTGCCGGCGGCGCCCGTCTGCCGGGTGACGGCGTCGAAGTAGGGGCGGGTGCTCATGTCAGTTCTCCCCGTTGCTCTGGGCCTGCTGGCCGATCTCGCGGCTGGAGCTCACAATGTGGTCCACGAAGCCGTACTCCAGGGCCTCGGTGGCGCTGAACCAGTGGTCGCGGTCGGAGTCGGCCAGGATCTCCTCCACGGTGTGCCCGGTGTCGGCCGCCGTGATCTGGGCCAGCTCGTGCTTCATGGCGATAATGAGGTCGGCGTTAATGCGGATGTCGGTGGCGCTGCCGCCCGCCCCGCCGGAGGGCTGGTGCATGAGGACGCGGGCGTGGGGGGTGATGTAGCGCTTGCCCCGGGCCCCGGCGCTCAGCAGGAACTGCCCCATGGAGGCGGCCAGCCCCGTGGCCACGGTGACGACGTCGGGCTGGACGTACTGCATGGTGTCGTAGATGGCCATGCCGGCGGTCACCGAGCCGCCGGGGCTGTTGATGTAGAGGTAGATGTCCCGTTCGGGGTCCTCGGCGGCCAGGAGCAGCATCTGGGCGCAGATGGCGTTGGCGTTGTCGTCACGCACCTCGGAGCCGAGCCAGATGATGCGCTCCTTCAGGAGGCGGTTGTAGATGGAGTCGGTCAGGGCCAGGCCGTTGCCGGGTCCCTCGGCCGCCGGGGTGCTCCCGGCCGCAGAGTGCTCGCTCACGAAAGTCCTCTCGTTGTGCTTGGTGCCCAACTTAACCCCGGCGACGGAGCCGGTATGCCCGCTGTCCCGGCCTTTCGCCGTGGGCGCATGGGGCCGCGGCGCCGGCTGCGGGGCGCCGGCGGCCCGCGGCGGCGCCCAGGAAGGGGCCCAGGGACCGGCGTCGCCCCGGCCACGAACTGGCCCGGCACCTACGTCCCAGCCCCGGGGGACCGGCGTCGCCCCAGCTGGCACGAACTGGCCCCTGGCGCCGGGGACAGGAAGAGGATAGCCTGATCTCACTGATTTATGCCGGAGGAAACAGGATCAAAGTACATGGACGTCACACAGGACCCGCCCCGGGACAGCGGCCCCGGCCCGGGAGCCACGCCCCCGCACCCAGCAGGTCAGGGCCACGGACAGCGTACGGCCCCCGAGGCGTCCCGCATGCAGGGCCACTGGCTCCTGGCCCGCCTGGGCAAACGGGTCCTGCGCCCCGGTGGCATCGACCTGACCCGCCGCATGCTCGCTGCGGCCGCCCTGGCGCCCGGGGAGCGCGTGGTCGAGCTCGGCCCGGGCGTGGGCCGCACCGCCGAGCTGCTGCTGGCCCGCCACCCCTCCTCCTACCACGGCGTGGACCCCAACCCCGAGGGCCGCAAGCAGGTGGCCGCCGTCCTGGAGCGCCACCCCGGGGCCGAGTACGTGGTGGCCGACGCCGCCGCCACGGGCCTGCCCGCCGCCAGCGCCGACCTGGTGGTGGGCGAGGCCATGCTCACTATCCAGTCCGACGAGCACAAGCGTGAGATAGTCGCCGAGGCCGTGCGCCTCCTGGCCCCGGGGGGCCGCTACGCCATCCACGAGCTGGCACTGCGCGGGGACCGCTCCCCCGCCGAGCTCGAGGCGGCCCGCAAGGAGCTCTCTCGCACCATCAGGGTCGGCGCCCGCCCGCTGCCGCTGGAGGCCTGGAAGGACCTGCTCACCGACGCCGGGCTGGTCGTGGAGTGGACCGGCACCGCCCCCATGCACCTGCTGGAGCCGGGCCGCCTCGTCCAGGACGAGGGCCTGCTGGGCGCCGCCCGCTTCTGGCGCAATGTGCGTCGCACCCCCGGGGCCCGCGACCGGGTACGGGCCATGCGCCAGGCCTTCCAGCTGCAGGGCGAGCTGCTCAGCGCCGTGGGCATGGTGGCCCGGAGGCCCCAAGCATGAGCGCCCCGGCCCCGGAGGCCGCCACCGACCTGGTCCTGGACCACGTCACCATGGTGCGCCGCGGCCTGACCCTGGTGGAGGACCTGTCGCTCACGGTCCGTCCCGGCCAGACCCTGGCCGTCACCGGCCCCTCGGGCGCGGGCAAGACCACGCTCCTGCGCGCCGTCTCCGGCCTGTCACCCACCGACGCCGGCAGCGTCAGGCGCCCCGACGGCCGCCTGTCCCAGGTGTTCCAGGAGCCCCGGCTGCTGCCCTGGTACTCCGCGCACCGCAATATCTCCCTCATTGTGGACGGCCCCGCCCCGGACCTGGCGGCCGTGCAGTGGCTGGAGCGGGTGGGCCTGGCCTCGGCGGGCCACCTGCCCCCGGCGCGCCTGTCCGGCGGCATGCGTCAGAGGGTGGCCATTGCCCGGGCACTGGCCGCCTCACCCACCCTGCTGCTGGTGGACGAGCCCTTCTCCGCCCTGGACCGGCCCCTGGCCGCCTCCCTGCGGGCCGACCTCATGGCGCTCCTGGCCGACCAGGACGTGGTGACCGTGTGGGTCACGCACGACCCGCAGGAGGCCGAGGAGGTCTCCCACCTCCACCTGCACCTGGACGGCCCGCCTGGCACCTGGCACCTGGACACCTGAGTCCTCACTGCCTCCCCGCGGCCCCGGCCCCTGCCCGCACCACCCACCCGACCACCGTCTACCGCCAACCGGCACCACCTCGCGAAAGGAAACACACCATGAAGCGCCGCTCCCTCCTGGCCCTGGCCGGGCTCGGCCTGCTGACCCCGGGGGCCCTGGCCGCCTGCTCCTCCGACTCCCCGTCCGGATCCGGCAGCGCGGACCCCTCCACCGAGGCCTCCGGGGCCAAGGTCCTCGACGTCCTGCGTGTGCACACCCCCACCACCCTGGCCTACGCCGCCCCCATGACCTCCTTCGGCACCTACGGCAACCTCGACGCCGTCGTCGGGCAGGTCAAGAAGGACAACTGGGCCAGTGCCGACGTGCTCAAGTCCCTGCTCGTCAACGGCGAGACGGACCTGGCAGCGACCCCCTCCTACGTGGCGGCCAACCTGTTCAACAAGGGCGTACCGCTGCGCCTGGTCGCCATGCAGGTGTGGGGCATGCTCTACGTCATCGGCCCCGCCGGCTCCTCCGCCCAGGGCCTGGAGGCGCTGCGCGGCAAGACCGTGGGCGTGCCCATGCCCAATAACATGCCCGACCTGGTCTTCCGCTACCTGCTCGGGCAGAAGGGGTGGAACGCCGACACCGACCTGACCATCACGCCCTACACCGAGGGCCAGGAGGCGCTCAGCGCCCTGATGGCCGGGGAGGTCGAGTACGCCGTCCTGCCCGAGCACGCCGCCAGCGCCTCCCTGGCCAAGGCCAAGCAGCAGGGCAAGGCCCTGGAGCGCACGGTCAACCTCCAGGAGCTGTGGGCCGAGGTCACCGGCGGCAAGGCCCGCTTCCCCATGGCGGGCCTGGTCATGCCCCAGAGCCTGACCGACTCCCACCCCGAGCTCGTGGGCGCCGTCCTGAACGAGCTAGAGGCCGCCGTGGCCGACGTCAACGCCATGTCCGACGCGACGGTGCAGGCGATCTCGGAGGCCAACAACGTGCCGGTGCCGGTGGTCAAGGAGGTCATCCCCCGCCTCCAGCTGGAGATCGTCCCCGCCGCCGCGGCCCAGGGCGACCTGGAGGACTTCTACACCAGGCTGTCCACCCTCAGCCCCGACATTATCGGAGGGTCCCTGCCGGCGAAGGACTTCTACGTCGCCGACCCGCGCTAATGCACGAGCCGCGGTCCCGCACCCAGCGGCTGCGCGCCGTCGCCCTGTGGTGGGCGGGCATCGCCCTGGCGGTCCTCGTCTGGCACCTGGTGGCCCGCTCCCAGCCCGCCTACGTGCTGCCCAGCCCCCAGGCCACCTGGGCCGCGCTGCTCGACCTGGCTGGCCGGGGGCGCCTGGGTGACGCCCTGGTGCTGACCATAGGGCGCGGCGCCACCGGGCTGGGACTGTCGTGCCTGGTCGGGCTGCCCCTGGGCTGGGCCATGGGCACCTGGACGTGGCTGCGTGAGCTGCTGGACTCCTGGGTGCAGGTGCTCCTGTCCGTGCCGCCGATCGTCATCGTGGTGGTCGGCATGGTCTGGCTCGGCCCCACCGCCGAGGTCGTGGTCCTGGTGGTGGCCCTGGTGACCCTGCCGCTGCTGACCACCACCGTGCGCGACACCGTGGCCAGCGTGGACGCCGACCTGCTGGAGATGGCGCGGGTGTTCGCCAGGGGCCGGTCCTGGACGGTGCGCCGGATCATCCTGCCCGCCGTCGCCCCACCGGTACTCTCGGCCCTGACCGTGGCCGTGGGCCAGAGCGTGCGGGTCACCGTCATGTCCGAGCTGCTGAGCACCACCACGGGCCTGGGCGCCATGGTCCAACGGGCGCGGACCAACCTGGACACGGACGACGTGTTCGCCCTGTCCGTGGTCATGGCGGCGCTCACGCTCGTCCTGGAGCTGTGCGTCCTGGGACCGCTGAGGCGTCGGCTGGCCCGCCCCTGGAGGTAGCAGCTCCGGGGAACACGTCAGACAATCTGCACCATGCCTGAAGTACAAGTACGTCATTGAAAGGAACCACTATGCCTATGACGCCTGTCACCGAGTCCCTCTTCTGCCTGGGCCTGAACGAGGCCCTGCCCATTAGCGAGGAGGCCACGACCTCGCGCGTCGTGGTCAACAACGACGTGCTGCGCACCGTCGTCTTCACCTTCGACGCCGGCCAGCAGCTCACCGAGCACGCCTCTCCCCGGGCCGTCGTCGTCACCCTCCTGGAGGGCGAGATGGACTTCTCCATCGGCGAGCGCACCGAGCGCATGGGGGCCGGTGACGTCATCTACCTGGCGCCGAACGACCGCCACGCCCTGACCGCGGTCACCGCCTGCCGCATGCAGCTGGTCATGGTGGACGTGGACAACGACGCCGTCGGCGCGCACCAGGGCTGAGACGACGCCTGGGCCAGCCGGCGGGGCGGAGGGGGACCAGCACGGCCCCTCCGCCCCGCTGCCGTGGGGCGCCCCGGGGCCGGGCGGCAAACCCCGCAAGACGAGGGCCCCGCACCGGCAAGACGGTGCGGGGCCCGACACTATTGAGTGGACGACGGGTAAGGGGCCGAGGCGCGCGGGGGCTCAGCGGGCCCGGCTCACTCGGCGCTCGCGGCGGAGGCGGCGCTGTCAGCGGACTCGGCCGACTCGGCGGACTCAGCGCTCTGGGCCGACTCAGCCGACTCCGCGCTCTGGGCCGACTCAGCCGACTCCGCGCTGTCGGCCGACTCGGCGGACTCAGCGCTGTCGGCCGACTCGGCGGACTCCGCGAACTCGGCGTCCACGGTGAACTCATCGGCCCCGGCAGGCGCGGGCTGGTCCGACGCGGCCTCGTCGGGCGCGGGCTGGTGAGCGCCAGCGGCGTCGAGCTCGTCGGAGCCAATGAACTCGGTCAGGTCCAGGACCTGGCCGTCGGAGTCCTTGACCTCGACGTGGCGCAGGGCCATGGCCAGGGACTTGTTGCGGGCGATCTCGGCGACGAAGGCGGGGATCTGGCCGGCCTTCTGGGCGCCCTCAATGAACTTCATGGGCTCCATGCCGTACTGCTGGGCGGTCTGGACCAGGAAGTCGATGAGCTCGTCCTGGCTGACCTTGACCTCCAGGCTCTCAGCGAGGACGTCGAGGATAATCTGGTCACGCACCGTCGAGGCGACGTCCTCGCGGATCTCCTTGGCGTGCTCCTCGTCGCCGTCCTTGCCCTCGGCGGACAGGTGGTGCTTGACCTCCTCGTCGACCAGGGCCGCAGGGGCCTCCACCTCGACGGCCTGGCGCAGCACCTCCAGGAGGGCGTCACGGGCCTCGATGGCCTGGTCGGCGTTCCTCCGCTCAATGACCTGGCGACGCAGGTCCTCACGGAGCTCGTCCACGGTGTCGAACTCGGAGGCCATCTGGACGAACTCCTCGTCGACCTCGGGCAGCTCGCGCTCCTTGACGGCGGTGACAGTGACCGTGACCTCAGCCTCCTCCCCCTCGTGCTCGCCCCCGGCCAGGTGGGTGGTGAAGGTGGCGGACTCGTCGAGCTGCATGTCCAGGAGGACGGCGTCCATGCCCTTGAGCATGCTGTCCGTACCGAGCACCTCGTAGGAGACCCCTGAGGCGGAGTCGACCTCCTCGTCGTCAATGACGGCCCTGAGGTCGAGGGTGACGAAGTCCCCGAGGCGGACCTCGCGCACCACAGGGTGCAGTGACCCGAAGCGCATACGCAGGGTGTCGACCTCGTCGTCCACGTCCGCCTCGTCGACCGTGACAGAGGACACGGAGACCGACAAGTCCTCCAGCTCAGGGAGGTCGACAAGGGGACGGACGGTGACCTCGGCGCTGAAGACGAACTGGCCGCCCTGGGGTCCGGTGACATTGGGCAGGTCGGTGATCTCAACCTCAGGCTGCATCAGGGGGACGCGCCCGGCCTCGGTGACGGCCTGCCGGTAGAAGTCCGGAAGAGCCTTGTTCACGGCCTCCTGGATCACCGCGGCGCGGCCGACACGCTGGTCGATCACCGGGGCGGGAACGTGGCCCCTGCGGAAGCCGGGGACCTGGACCTGGGAGCCGATCTCCTTGTAGGCGGCGTCGAGGCTCGGCTTGAGCTCCTCGTAGGGGACCTCCACGGTCAGCTTAATGCGCGCGGGGTCAAGGTTCTCGACAGTGCTCTTCACGGGGCTTACTCCGAAGTGGTGGAAGTGGTGGGTGATGGACGCCGGGGTCCGGCGGACGCCGCGCCGGCGCCGATCTCCCGCATCCTATGGCATCCGCGGCGCCGGGCGCGAACCTCGAGACCTGACGCCCTGGGGAGCGGTCGCCCGGTGGTGCGCCGTACCGTGTTGGCGGCCTCCCTGCACCCGGGGCCGGCTCGCAGCTGGCTCTTGTCCCCGGTAAAACCCTGTGGCGGCCTCCCTGCACCTGGGGCCAGCTCCAGGCGGTCGCCTGGTGGTGCGTGTACGTCCGGGCCGACTCCCCGCACCCGGGGCTGGCTCGTGCCGGGGCCGACTAATCGCGCCCACGGTCCCATTGACATCGGTTACGAGCGGGCCAGGGCGCACTGGCCCACCACAGCCTCAGCCCTACGACGAGCGGGCCACCTCCTCGCGGGACAGGGGCTTGCGGGTCAGGTGCCAGGAGCCACAGGGGCACTGGTAGGCACGCACCGGGAGGCTGGGGAAACGCCGGCCCCGCCGCCCCCGGCGCTGAGCGACCCGGGCGCTCCGTCTCAGTCGCCGCAGGGCCGCCTGGGCCTGCTCGCGGTTGGCATAACCGACCTTGGACGGGGTGGGGCAGGGGCGGGTCACGGTTCCTCCTAAGAGGTGCTGGCTGTTCCACGTGGTGGCCCCGTCCCGCCAGGTCGCGGACGACGGCGGGACGGGGGCGCGGTGGGCTGGTGCGCCCCATACTCGCCCCTGCTACCGACACCAATGGAAAGCCCTTAGCAGATGAGGAGTAGACTCACGTACGGGTCACGGTGGTCCCAGTCCTGTCAGCCACCGGATCGGCCTGTCGCGCCGGCGACGAGGAACTGAGCAACTGGCCCGTTTGCGGTCGGCTGGATCGCGTCCCCGTGACTAAGGAGGAAACCATTATCTCGGTCGCCCGCAACGCCGAGGCCCGCCGGATTGAGCGGGCACGGGCCGAGCGGGCACAGGCCAGACAGGCCCAGGGCTGAGGGGCTGGTCCGCGCCGTCGCAAACCACTGACGTGGTACGCATCTGAGCCGTCCGTATTAGTCAGCTGCGCAGCCGACGACCGGGTTTATCCAGGCAAGCGCGTAAAGCAGTCAGCAGTCGGGGTGGCGGGATTTGAACCCACGATCTCCTGCTCCCAAAGCAGGCGCGCTACCAAGCTACGCCACACCCCGTATTAGGCGCCCAGGGCCACCAGGACACCCCCGGTGGCCCTGGGCTGCTCAGAGCGGGTGACGGGAATCGAACCCGCGCAATCTGCTTGGAAGGCAGAGGCTCTACCATTGAGCTACACCCGCAGTGGCAGAGGGCGCCGCCCCCTGTCGCGGTGGTCTCAGAACTCCAGGAGGCCCTCCTTGTAGGCGCGGACCAGACGACGGGGGACGGTGATCTCCCGGCCCCTGACGCGCACGGTGTTGAGCTCGGTCAGCTGGGCCCTCCACTGCGAACGACGTTTGCGGGTGTTGCTGCGGGACATCTTCCGCTTCGGGACTGCCATGAACCCGCTCCTCTCAAAGTATCTGGATCGTCCGATCCCTCGGAAACTGGACCAGAGGACACCTTAACGGCTCCTACCAGCCCGGTGCCAGCCCCCACCGCCTCCCGCCGTGTGAGATCCCTCCCCTCATCTGTGACGAGCGCGGCCCAGGATCTGCGACGATCGGCCCATGGCCACCTCCCCCACCGTCCTCACCCTGGCCCCCGGCGAGCAGCCTGAGACCGAGCTGGAGGTCAGGCGCTCACGCTTCCTGGCCCGCGCCGCCCGGACCGACACCGAGCAGGACGCCCGTGCCTTTATCACCTCCGTCCGCGCCGCCTACCCCGACGCCCGCCACCACTGCTCGGCCCTGGTCGTCCCCGGGCCCAGCGGTCTGGGCGCCCCGACCACGGAGCGTTCCAGCGACGACGGGGAGCCCGCCGGCACCGCGGGCCAGCCCATGCTGGAGGTCCTGCGCGCCAGCACCCTGGTAGGCGCCACCGTGGTCGTGACCCGTTACTTCGGCGGCGTCCTGCTGGGCACGGGCGGTCTGGTACGCGCCTACTCCCAGGCCACCTCCCAGGTACTGGCGGCCGCCCGGCGCGTGAGGCTGGCCACCCGCTTCCTGTGGGACCTGCGCGTACCCGTGGCCCAGGCCGGACGCCTGGAGTCCGAGCTGCGCCGCCTGTGCGCCGGGACGCAGGGGCCCTGCCCGGCCAGTGTGGAGGAGACCGTCTGGGGCCCCACCCACGCCGTCCTGACCCTGTCCACCACGCAGGACGACGGCGGCACCCTGCCCGAGATCGTCTCCTCCCTCACAGGGGGTACAGCGCTCCTGGAGGCGGCCGGGAGCCGCCTGACCGAGCTGCCCGTCCCGCAGTAGCCGCGGAGGGGACGACCGCCCCGGAGGCGTCCGCGCCCGGGATCCTCGCGGCAGGGCGCGGGCGGGACCCGGGACGGCAGACGGACGAGAGGCCACTTAGGGCAACCGCACGCCCCCCCGGTCCGCACCCCGAGGGGAGCCCTGAGCACCCCGTCCTCACGACGGGCCAAGGACCGTTCCGGTAGAGGACGGGACGGCCTGGACTTGACGGACCACCGCCCCGGACAGGTAGGGTCCTCCTAAGCGCGGCGCCACCGGCGCCGCCCCGCAGGAGAGGAGCACCCCATGGCGACCATGACCGTCATGCGTGAGATGCCCTGTTCCTGCCTGTGTCGGTAGGGCGCCAGGCCATGATCCTGGGCGCGCGTCGCAGCGCGTCCGCCCGGCGCCACGGCACCGTCCCCCTAAGGTCCTGAGCACGCTCCCAGGTCCCTGCGCACCCGGTGCCCCCCTACCCCCTCGGTCGCGACCCGAGCCTCCGCACACCCGGGGCCCTGCCCCGTCACCGCACACCCGGGGCCCTGCCCCGTCACCCTGAGCTACCCCTGCCACCGACAGCACCCCCACCACCGTTAGGACACCACCATGGCACACCCCCCGATCGCCGCCGACGTCACCGAGCTCGTCGGCTCCACCCCCCTGGTACGCATTAACCGCGTCACCGACGGCGCCCCGGCCACCGTCCTGGCCAAGGTCGAGGCCTTCGAGCCCGCCGGAAGCGTCAAGGACCGTATCGCCCTGTCCATCGTCCGGGCCGCGGAGGACTCCGGGGCCCTGCGGCCCGGCGGCACCATTATCGAGGCCACGTCCGGCAACACCGGCGTCGGCCTGGCCATGGTGGGCGCGGCCCTGGGCTACCGGGTCATCATCACCATGCCCGAGACCATGTCCAAGGAGCGGCGGGCCATTATGCGCGCCTTCGGTGCCGAGCTCGTCCTGACCACCGAGGGCGGGGTGGCCGGCGCGGTCAAGCGGGCCGAGGAGATCCAGGCCGCCACCCCCAACTCCGTCCTGGCCTCCCAGTTCAGCAACCCCGCCAACCCCCGGATCCACCGGGAGACCACCGCCCGGGAGATCCTGGAGGCGACCGGTGGCGCCGTGGACGCCTTCGTGGCCGGCATCGGCACCGGCGGCACCCTGACCGGCGTGGGCACCGTCCTGCGGGAGAAGGTCCCCGGGGTCAGGATCTACGGCGTCGAGCCCGCCGAGTCCCCGCTGCTCAGCGAGGGCCGCGCCGCCCCGCACAAGATCCAGGGCCTGGGCCCCAACGTCGTCCCCGAGATCCTGGACCAGGGGATTTGGGACGAGCTGCTGCACGTCACCAGCGAGGACGCCCTGACCTACGCCCGCCGGGCCGCCGCCGAGGAGGGCCTGCTGGTGGGGATCTCCTCCGGGGCGGCCCTGGTCGCCGCCAGCAAGCTGGCGCGCCGCCCGGAGCTGGAGGGCAAGACCATTGTCACGGTCCTGCCGGACACCGGTGAGCGCTACCTGTCCACCCCCCTGTACTCCGAGTACCTCAACTAAGTGCCACGACGGCGGCGCCCCGGGAACAGGGGCGCCGCCGTCGGTGTTTGACCTGGGCGGCCTGCTGCGCCCGCCGCCGGGAGAACCGCCAGGCCGCACCCGCGCGCCGTCCGCGCCCCACCAACCACCACCCTCCGGCCTTAAGGGCACCATGACAGACAAGAGACGCTCCTTCATCGACCAGGCCCGTGAGGACCTTGCCACCGCCCGTCGACGCGACCCCGCCGCCCACTCCAGTCTGGAGGTGGCCCTCCTGTACCCGGGGGTCCACGCCCTGTGGGCCTACCGGGCCGCCAACCGCCTGTGGCGCTCGGGCCACCACTTTGCCGCGCGGTTCGTCTCCCAGGCGGCCCGCAATGTCACCGGCATTGAGATCCACCCGGCCGCCCGTATCGGCGACCGTTTCTTTATCGACCACGGCATGGGCGTGGTCATTGGTGAGACCGCGGAGGTGGGCGACGACGTCCTCATGTTCCACGGCGTCACCCTGGGCGGGGTCTCCATGAGCCCGGGCAAGCGTCACCCCACCATTGGCAACAACGTCCAGATCGGGGCGGGGGCCAAGGTCCTGGGCCCGGTCGTGGTCTCCGACGGCGCCAAGATCGGCGCCAACGCGGTCCTGGTCAAGAACGTCCCGGAGGGGCACGTGGCCGTGGGCGTGCCCAGCCGCGTGCGTGACCCCAAGACCGACCCTGACCTCATGATGGACCCCACCATCTACATCTGAGCCTCCGGGTGGAACCCCCGACATTACGGCTGCGGGACGTGTTCGTCTTGGCCTCGGCCTGCTCGCCTGGGTGGAGCCCGTGACCTCAGTCCCCGCCGGCCACACCATGTAGCCCCGACCCGCGCGCCTGGGCGGAGCCCTGCAACTCATGCGCGCCGCGTTCCGGCAATCCACCCCGGCCCGCACACCCGGGCGGAGCGGTGCTCACCGCGCGTCCCCGGCGCACCGGGGACCAGCGCCCAGAGCGCGATGCGGCAGATCCGCCAGATCGTGCGCGTCCTCGGCGCGCCTGGGACCAGCCTGGCGGAACAGGGCTGGGACGTCCCGGCCCTGGCGCGTCCCCGGCGCACCGGGGACCAGCCCTGGCGCGCACGGGCGGAGCTTGGTCATGCGCCACCTCCAGCTGGTCGGGCACCACCCCGGCCCGCGCACCCGAACGGAGCCCCCGCGCGAGCAGGCTCAGAAGCGGGCCCTGGTGCCCTGGCCTGCGCGCCCCGGCACCGGGCCGGGCACCAGGGCGGGTCAGCGGACGACGGCGCCCGTGGCCAGGGCGTGCAGGCGGGTGAAGACGGCCCCGCCGGAGGCCCGTGAGCCGTTGTGCTCGTACTCGCTGGTCACCCAGGTCCTCAGCCCTGGTACGAGGGCGGCGGTCTGGAGGGAGTAGACCATGGGCACGAAGACGTCGCGCGCGTAGACGGCCGCCGCCCCACGCACCCGGGTGGAGCGCAGGGCGACCGGATCGTACAGGCGGGGCCACTCGTGCCCGGCCAGGAGGTCGGCCACCTCCAGCCAGGGGGCCAGCAGGGGGTCCTCAGCCAGGTGGGCGTGGCTGACGTGCTCGCCGGTGAGCAGGGTGGGGTCGTCGTCGAACTCTGCCGGGAGGGTGCGCTCAGCGGCCCAGGCGCTGACCCCGCCGTCGGCCCAGCAGGACTCGTGGACGACGGCGTACAGCGGGTTGCGGGCGCTGAAGGGCAGCATCCCGGCCAGGTCGTGGCGGAAGCGTGCCGAGGCGGGGTCGGCCTCCAGGAAGTGGTGCAGGGAGTCCATGCCGCCGCTGGCACCCAGGCAGATGCCGACGCCGCGCAGGCGCTCGGGACCCACCGGGTGCCCGCCCGGGGTGAGGACCTCCCCGCGCCCAGCAGCCTCCATGAGGGCGGCCACACGGTCCCGGTCAGTGGGGTAGCGGTCGTAGTACTCCTCGCTCCTGACCCGCATGGCCTCGTAGGTCAGGGCGTAGACCTCCTCGATGCCGTGCCCGACGGCGGGCAGGCCCCCGGTGAGGTAGGCCTGCTCCAGGCTGGAGGCGTGGGCTGACAGGTAGCGGGTGGTGCAGAAGCCGCCGAAGGACTGCCCTAGGACGCTCCAGCGCTCCAGGCCCAGGGCACGGCGCAGGTCCTCGCAGTCCTCGACGATCTCGTCGGCACGCAGGTGGGTGAGCAGGCGGGCGGTGGCGGCCGCGTCCCCTGCGGCGTCGGGGTGGTCAACGGGGGTGGAGGCGCCAGTACCGCGCTGGTCGATGAGGATGAGACGGTAGTGCTCCAGCAGGGCGCCCACCCAGCCCAGGCCGGCGTCGGGGCTGGGGCGGGGGGCCTCGAACCCGGGACCGCCCTGGAGGAAGACCAGTGGTGGCCTGCTCAGCGGGTCGGCCCCCGCGCACGCGACCTCCCGGGCGTAGACGGTGATGGTGGTCCTACCGTCGGGCGCCCGGTCCCCGGCCCCGCTACGGTCCAGGGGGACGGTCAGGCGGTGGTCGCGGGTGAGCAGACCAGCGGTGGCGGCCGACCAGGCGGTGGTGCTCAGGGGTGTGGTCATGAGCGCACTCTAGACGACCGCTCCCGGCGGGCGTGCCAGACAGCATCCTCGTCTCACCCCGGCACGCCCCCGCTCCCGGCGGGCGTGATGGCCTCCACCGCTCCTGGGTGCACGGGGTGGGGAAGCAGGTCGAAGAGGACCACCTCGACCATCTCTGACCACTCCCAGTGCGCGTGCGTGCCGGGCACCCAGACGGCCTCGCATTCATCGAGCGTCCCCGAGTGCGCGTACGGGGCCTCCACAGAGGCACTGCCCCCTCTTGCTTGCGCAGCAGGCTGCTTGTCGGGCGTGCGGGCACCGGGTAGCTGGGCTCGCGCACCCCCAGGTGAACGCGCTTTTGTGTAGGTGAACGTGTCCCGATGTTGGTAAACGCGCTCTGAGTCGGGTGAACGTGTCTTGAGGTAGATGAACGTGCTTTTGGTCAGGTGAACGCCATTCAAGCTAGCGTTCACCAGCACGAAAGCGCGTTTATTCCCGTGATATGGCGTCTACCTGCCCCAGAGCGCGTTCACCTCCACTCGGTCCGGCGCGCGGGCGCACCGGCAGAGCAGACGGGGCCCGGCTGTGGTGGGGTTAGGACCGTCGCATGCAGGTGGCGGCCTGGCGTGGGTGCGGCATGAAACCATGCGTAGTGGCCGCGAGTGGCGACCCCGGTCGGGGACGGCGGCAGTGGTGGGACCCAACTGTGGTGGGGCCATACGCCCTCAGGTGAACGCGCTCTGAGTCGGGTGAACGTGTCTTTAGGTAGATGAACGCGCTTTTGGTTGGGTGAACGCCATTCTAGCTGGCGTTTACCTGCACAGAAGCGCGTTCATACCCGCGAGATGGCGTCTACCTGCCCCAGAGCGCGTTCACCTCCACTCGGTCCGGCGCGCGGGCGCACCGGCAGAGCAGACGGGGCCCGGCGCCTCCCAGGACGAGCCGCCGCGAGCGCCTGGCCGGAGGTGGTGGCGGCCCGGGACCCGGCGTCTCCCGGGACGAGCCCGCCCCGCCATCCCCGGCACCACGCGGACAGCACGCCCAGAAGACCACCCGGCGCACCCACCAACCAGCCCAGACAGGACCACTGCAAGCACCCCCCCCCGTTCTCACGGCAAACAAATACCGTTCTCACGAGCAACAAGTACCGTTCTCGCGAGCAATAAGTACCGTTCTCACGGACAGAGAGGCGGGCGGGGCGGGGCGCCGTCTACCGCCGGACCGGTCAGCGGGTCTGGCAACCAATCAGCGGACCTGGCAACCAGTCAACAATGGGCCTGGGGCAGCTGATCAGCGGACCCGGCAACCGGTCAGCGGGCCTGGTGACCGGTACGGGCCTGGTGACCGATCAGCGGGCCTGGCAGCGGGGGCACCAGAAGAGGCGCCGTCCGGCGACGTCCTTGGCCGCCACCGGGGTGGCGCAGCGCAGGCAGGGGCGGCCGGTGCGGTGGTAGACGTACCAGCGCGCCGCCTCCTGGTCCCCCTCAGGCAGGGGGTCGGGGACGTCGGCCTCGTCCACGGTGGTGATAAAGCCGGTGGCGGCCCCGTACTCCATGAGCGGGACCAGGTCCTCCCAGATGGCCCGCAGCCTCCTGGCGGAGACGGCGCTGCCGGGGCGGAAGGGGCTCACCCCCACCCGGAACAGGGTCTCGGCGCGGTAGATATTGCCCGCCCCGGCCAGGACGGACTGGTCCATGAGGAGCTCACCAATGTCCTTACGACGCCGTCGCACCCCCTCCACGAAGGCCTCCACGTCCCCGTCCGCGCGCAGGGGGTCCGGCCCGAGGCGGGCGTGCACCGCGGCCACGCCGTCGGCGTCCAGGAGCTCGCAGGCCGCCGGGCCGGTCAGGTCGGCCACCCCGTGCTCACCCAGGAGCCTGAGCCGCACGGCCCCGCGGGGAGCGGGCAGGACCCACTGCCCGGCGGGCGGGGCCGCCACGGGTCCCGCCGGGGTGCTGCCGTCCGCCGCGGTGCCAGCGGCCTCCTGCCCGCCGCGCAGTCCGGACAGGGCCGAGCCCCCGCTGCGCCCGCGTCCGCCGGCAGAGGGCAGGGCGTGCTCCCCGCGCTCCCCCACCCTGCGCCGGGGCGCCCCGATGGAGTGCGGGGCGGTGAACTCCGCGTCGCCGTCGAAGGACCAGGAGCCGTACAGGCCCAGGTGGACGCGCAGCCAGGTGACGTCCGGGTCCTGCGGGTCCGCGTCCGCCCGGGGGGCGAAGGCCACGAAGAGGTGCTTGCCGTGCGCCTGGGCGCCCAGGAGCACCTGGCCGTCAAGGCGCTGCGCCCCGGCGGCGAAGCGGCCCTGGGGCGAGCTGGCGCGCAGGCGCTGCCCGCCGTAGAGCTCGGTGAGCGCGGAGGCCAGACGGTGGACGGTGTGTCCCTCGGGCACGGCGGCCGCTCAGCCGCGGGCGGCGTCGTAGGCGGTCAGCTGGCCGATCCGGCGCTGGTGGCGCTCATCGGCGCTGAAGGGCTCGGTGATAAAGGCGTCGACAATGGCCAGGGCCTCGGCGCGGGGGTGCATCCGGGCACCGAGGCCCATCACGTTGGCGTCGTTGTGCTCCCGGGCCAGGCGGGCGGTCTGCACCGACCAGGCCAGCGCCGCCCGGACGCCCAGGACCTTGTTGGCGGCGATCTGCTCGCCGTTGCCCGAGCCCCCGATGACCAGTCCCAGGCTGCCGGGGTCGGCCACGACCGCCTGGGCAGCCTCGAGGCAGAAGGCCGGGTAGTCGTCCTGGGGGTCGTAGACGTGGGCGCCGTGGTCCACGACCTCGTGGCCCAGGGCCGTCAGGTGCTCGGTGACCGCCGTCTTGAGGTCGAATCCAGCGTGATCTGCCGCTACGTGAATACGCATGGGTTGATTGTGCCTCACGCGAACACCTTCGCGCAGCCCGGCAGCCCTCGGCGGGGCCCTGCGGCTCCCGCGATAGCGTGCGCCCATGACCGCAATGAACGCGACCCACGCCCCGGACACGCCCGCCCCGGTCCTGGCGGGCGTCTACGAGACCGCCGCGGCGGACCCCGCCGTGCGTGTCCAGGACGACCTCTTCCGTCACGTCAACGGCGGCTGGCTGCGCGACGCGGAGATCCCCGCCGACCGCGCCGCCACGGGGGTCTTCACCGTCCTGCGCGACGAGGCCGAGGCCGCGTGCCGCGAGGTCATTGAGGAGGCGGCACAGGACCTCACCGCGGCGGTGGTCGCGACCGTGCGCGCCGGCGGGGAGGAGCCGGTGGCGGGCACGGTCCGGGAGAAGATCGGCTCCCTGTACGCCTCCTTCATGGACGAGGAGGACATTGAGGTGCTGGGCGCCGCGCCCCTGGAGGCGGACCTGGTGCCGGTCATGTCGGCCACCAGCAAGGAGGAGCTGGCCGCGGTGCTGGGGTGGGGACCAGCTGGCTTCACGGGGGCGGTGGATGCCGAGGTGTCCAACGACCTCAACGACCCTGACCACTACACCACGTGGATGGGCCAGTCCGGCATCGGACTGCCTGACGAGTCCTACTACCGTGAGGAGGACCAGGCCGACGTCCGTGCCGCCTACGTGACGCACGTGTCCCGGATGCTGGACCTCGTCGGCCTGGCCGCCCACCTGGCCGCAGGCGGGGCAGACGGGGCAGCCAGAGCAGACGGGGCAGCCAGAGCAGACAGGGTGGGCGGGGCAGCCAGGGCGGACGGGACAGACGGGACGACGCCGTCGGGCACGGCGGACCATGACCCGATGTCCCTGGCCCGCAAGGTCATGGCGGTGGAGACCGCCCTGGCCAAGGGGCACTGGGACCGGGTGCGCACCCGTGACATCGAGGCCATGAACAACCCCATGACCTGGGAGGAGCTGACCGCCTCCGCCCCGGGCTTCCCCTGGGAGCCCTGGCGCCGGGGGGTGCGGGAGCGGGCCGCGGCAGTCGGGGTGGAGCAGACCACCTTCCTGGACGAGGTCATTGTCACCCAGCCCGACTACCTCCCCCACCTGGCCGGTGTCTGGGACACCACGGACCTGGAGGACCTGCGCGCCTGGGCGGTCTGGCACGTGGTGCACAACCGGGCCACGCTGCTCTCCGACGCCTTCGTGAAGGAGAACTTCGACTTCTACGGGCGTACCCTCCAGGGCACCGACGAGCTGCGCCCCCGGTGGAAGCGGGGCGTGAGCCTGGTCGAGGGCTGCCTGGGGGAGGCGGTCGGCGAACTCTACGTGGAGCGCCACTTCCCCCCGGAGCACAAGGAGGCCATGGAGCTCCTGGTCGCCGACCTCATTGAGGCCTACCGCCAGTCGATCTCGGCCCTGGACTGGATGAGCCAGGCCACCCGGGAGCAGGCGCTGGCCAAGCTCGCCCAGTTCAACCCGAAGATCGGCTACCCGAGCCGCTGGAGGGACTACTCCGCGGTCGAGGTCACCCCCGGTGACGTGCTGGCCTCGGTGCGCTCCGTGGAGGACGTGGAGCTGGCCCGCTCACTGCGCAAGCTGGAGGGGCCGGTGGACCGCGAGGAGTGGCACATGACGCCGCAGACGGTCAACGCCTACTACAACCCCACCATGAACGAGATCGTCTTCCCCGCGGCCATCCTCCAGCCGCCCTTCTTCGACCCCCAGGCCGACGCCGCCGTCAACTACGGTGCGATCGGCGCGGTCATCGGTCACGAGATCGGTCACGGCTTCGACGACCAGGGCTCCACCTTCGACGGCACCGGCAAGGTGACCAACTGGTGGACCCAGGAGGACCACGACGCGTTCACGGCGCGCACCAGGGAGCTGATCGCCCAGTACGACGCCTACACCCCGACGGTCCTGGCCCACAGGTACGCGGCCAAGGGGGAGCAGGCCCCCCACGTCAACGGCGCCCTGACCATCGGGGAGAACATCGGGGACCTGGGAGGGCTCGGCATCGCGCTAAAGGCCTACGGCCTGGCCCTGGCCCGGGAGGGCCTCACCTCCTTCGACCAGGCCCCCGTCATCGACGGCCTGACCGGCCTGGAACGCTTCTTCTACTCCTGGGCCCGGGCCTGGCGCTCCAAGCAGCGCCCCGACTACGCCGAGCTGCTGCTCACCATCGACCCCCACTCTCCCGCGGAGTTCCGCTGCAACGGGATCGTACGCAACACGGACGCCTTCTACGAGACCTTCGGCGTGGGCCCCGACGACGCCCTGTGGCTGGACCCCGACAAGCGGGTCACCATCTGGTAGGGCCCCGGCGACGCGCCCCCGGGATACTCGGAGGCATACCCGGAGGCAGAGGAACCCCTTCAGTGGAGGATAGGGCCCCGGCGGCGCGGCCCGCCGCTGGCCCCGGCCCGGCCGGAGCCGGTTGAGGCCCTGGGCACCGCCCCGGCGCGGGGCGTAGACCGCCGCGGTACCCTCAGCAGGGGTAGCCGTAGCAGCGCCCCCGGCCCCGAGCACTGCCGTAACGGCGCCACGGGGCGGGGAGTGCCGCCCCGTGGTCTCCCGCCGTGCTGGCGGCGACCGGCCCTGCCCTCACAGCTCGGCACGACGCAGCGCCACCACCGTCCCGGCCACCAGGAGCACCAGGGCCGCACCCCCTGTCCACACCGGGCCCCAGACCAGGGCGTCCCAGGAGGATGCCAGCGAGGAGGCCATGGGGACCAGTCCCAGGGGGCTCCAGCGGGCCAGGGGCCCCCACAGGGCCAGGAGCTGGCCCAGCAGCGAGAACACCACCCCCACGGCGGCAGGCAGCACGGCGGCACGCGAGCAGGCCGACACCAAGAGGGTCAGGCCCAGGGCGACCAGCGCCCCCAGGCACCACAGGCCCGCCGCCGCCGCGCCCCGGGCCAGGTCCGCCCCGGTGACCCCCTCAAAGAGGGCCGTCGCCACCGCCGCGCAGGCCAGGGCGCTCACCACCGCCGCGGCCAGGGCGCTCAGCCCCACCGCCGTGGTCTTGGCCAGGACGTAGACGTCCCGACCCCGCGGGCCCTGCCCGGCCAGCTCGGCCGGGGCCACGCCGTTGCCCCGCTCCCCCGCGATCGCCGAGGCCGCCACGACGACCAGGACCACCAGCAGCAGGGAGGAGGCGTTCTTGACCCACTGGGCCCAGGCGTCGGCCACCACCGGGACGGGCAGGGCGCCCGCAGCCGCCTGGCCCAGGGTGCTGGCCAGCAGGTCGGGGACGAGCCAGGCCACCACCGGGGAGCCGACCCCGGTCACCAGGGCCGCCCCGAGCAGCACCGGACCGCGCCAGGTCCGCCTCACCCCGGCCAGCTCAAGACGCAGGAGCTCGGCAAAGGCACGGAGGAAACCGTGGCGGCGCCCCCCAGGACGCTCCCCAGGACGCTCCCCAGGACGCTCACTCATGACCGACCCTCCCTCCGACCGCCGCGTCATCGACCTCACCGGGACCTGCCGAGCGCGCCTGGGCCCCCGTCCCGGAGGACCGGGCGTCATCGACCTCACCGGGACCCGCCTGCCCGACGGCCCGCAGGAAGACCTCCTCCAGGCCGTGGCGTGTGGAGCCCAGGCAGACCAGCCCGCACCCGGCCGCCTCCAGGAGGCCCGGGAGCCGACGGTGCGCGGTCTGGGGGTCCCGGGTGCGCAGGCGCAGGCGGGCGCCCTCGGACTCCACCTCCTGCGCCCAGGGCTGGTGCGCCAGGAGCCCGGCCAGGGGCGCAGCGTCGTCCACGGTCTCGACCTCCACACTGGTGGCCCGCGCCCCCTCCACCAGGTCCGCCGTCGCCCCGGTCAGGAGCAGGCGCCCGTGGTCGATGACGGCGACCTCGTCACAGACCCGCTCGGCGTCGTCGAGCAGGTGGGTGGACAGCAGGACGGTGGTGCGCCCGTGCAGGGTGGCAATGAGGTCGAGGACCTCCCTGCGTCCCACCGGGTCCAGGGCGGAGGTCGGCTCGTCCATAATGAGCAGGCGCGGGGCGCTCACCAGGGCGCGGGCCAGGCCCAGGCGCTGGCGCATGCCCCGGGAGTAGGCGCCCACCGGCTGGTCCACCCCCGTCAGTCCCGCCAGGTCCAGCAGGGTGGCGGTGCGACGTCGTAGCGCCACCCCCTCCAGGCCCGCCACGCGCCCGGCGTGGGCCAGGACCTCACCGGCCCTCATCCAGGGACGGAAGCCGGGGACGTCGGGAAGGTAGCCGACCACCCCGGGGGCCAGGGCCCCGTTGGCGTCGTGCCCCAGGATCTCCACGCTCCCACCACTGGGGCGGGCCAGCCCCAGGGCCATGCGGATGGTCGTGGTCTTGCCCGCGCCGTTGCGCCCCAGGAAGCCGAAGACGCTGCCCTGGGGAACCCGCAGGTCCAGGTGGTCCACGACCGTACGCTCCTTGTAACGCTTGGTCAGGCCCCGGGTGACCAGGGCGGCCAGGGTGCTCACCGCTCGCTCCCGTAGAGGGCGGCGACGGCGTCGTCGGCGCGTACGGCCCCCGCCCTACGGGGGTCAGTCGCGGGTGCGGGGCGGCGCCCGGCGGCCAGGAAGGCCAGGGGACCGACCAGGGACAGCAGCACAATGAGGGCCAGCCAGACCCAGCGGTTGGCGCTCAGGCGCTCAGTGGGCGTGCGCCACCAGCGCCACAGGGCCGTGGCCGCCAGCCCCACCTCCACGACGACGGCGACGACGAGCACGGCGAGCACGGGGCCGCTGGGCTGGGACAGGCCCGCGGCCTCAGGCAGCAGGACATCAGGCAGCAGGACAGGTGACATGGTGGTTTCCTCTCATGAGCGGGTGGACTGGGCGGGCGGGCGCTGGGCGTGCACGGCACGGTGCACGGCGGCACGCAGGGTCAGGACGGCGGCTCCGCCTGCCAGGGCACCGGCGGCGGCCACCACCCCCGCCTGCGTGAGGCGGGCGGAGCGGGCCCCGGGGCGGCGCTGGAGCGCCCCGGCGACCCCGACGCCGGTCAGGAGCACGGAGGTGACCGCGTGCCCCAGACGCTGGGGCAGGGACGCGCCACCCAGGACGTCGACCGCACCCAGGGCGGCGGCCGCGAGCGCGGGCGGCAGAAGGGCGACGGCTGGCCCCCTGCCATCTGCCGGGGCCCGGCCAGCACGTCCCTGCCGCGGGCCGCGGGGCGCCCAGTGCGTGCCCGTCGCGGCGACGCCCAGGGCCAGGAGGGCGGGGACCAGGCTCAGGGCCGTCATCTGGGCGGGGGCCAGGTCCAGGTCGTCGTCGAGGTCGTCGGGGTGGGCCAGGCCGGCGCGCACGGCCAGGGCCCCGAGGTTGACGTCCCAGCCGATCCCGTAGGCGCGGGGCACCAGGAGGGGGTCGGCCGGTGAGAAGCTCCGGGCGGCACGGTGGACCAGTCCCCGCGGGCTGAGGGCGGTGGGCACGCCGAGCACGCGGCGTACCGGGGGGCGCTCCCCCGGGCGGTCGGCCTGGTCGTCGGCCGCCCTGCTGCCCCTGAGGGCGGCGGCGTAGTCGGCGGCAGGTCCGTAGGCGGCCAGGGCCGTCTGGTACCCCTGGCTGTCCGCGGTCTCACGCAGGGAGGCGTCGAGCTCGGCCAGGTCCTCGGCGAGGGCGGGCGCGGCCGCGCCGAGGTGGGCGCGGACCTGGGCGACGTAGTCGCTCAGCGGGTCCGGTGCCGCCGGGCGGCCTGGTGCCGTGGCGGGCGCCTGGGCCGTCTCCCCTGCCTGCGTGCGGGGCGCCGGCCCCGTGGCGTCCGGGCTCGTGGTACCGCGGGGGTCGTGGCGGTCGCGCGGGGTGGTGCTCATGACTGCGTGTCCTTTCCGGCGGGGTCCCGCAGGACGGCCGCCATGTCCGAGGTCAGGGCCTGCCAGGTGGAGCGCTGGGCGCTCAGGCGCCGGACGCCGTCGGGCGTGAGGCGGTAGTAGCGGCGGGGCGGGCCGGTGGGCGACTCCTGCCAGGTGGTCTCGACGGTCCCCTGCTGACGCAGGCGGGACAGGAGCGGGTAGACGGTGCCCTGGGGCGCGGCGAGGGTGGGGCGGGCCGCGAGCTGCTCGACGAGGGCGCCCCCGTAGGCGCCGGTGGGCTCGGAACGGGCGATGAGTGCCAGGACGGCGAGCTCGAGCGCGCCCTTGCGGAGCTGTGACTCCTGAGGACGTGCCATGTCCGACCTCCTTCCTTGTGACACCAACTAGTATGCACTACATGGTACCTGGCGTCAACAGAGACGTGGTCCGTGCGCCCGCACCAGTGAGACAATCACCCCAGCCCGGCCACACCGGGAGGTAGAACCTGCGGGTAGACCCTGGCCCACCCGGGTCCGCCCGCTGACCAATCGCATAATCCTTGCCCACAACCATCTGCAGACAGGAGCCCCCCATGCCAGGGCAGAACCTGACCCGCGTCGAGGCGGCAGAGCGTGCCGCCCTCGTGCGCACCGGGTCCTACGACGTTACCTTGGACCTCACCAGTGGTGAGGACACCTTCCGCTCCATCACGACCGCCCGCTTCTCCGCCACGCCGGGAGCCTCCACCTTCATTGACCTCATTGCCCCGGCCGTCCACGAGATCACCCTCAACGGCCGCCGCCTGGACCCCGCCCAGGTCTACGCCGACTCGCGCATCGCGCTGACGGGCCTGGAGCAGGACAACGAGCTCACCGTCGTGGCCGACTGCGCCTACATGCACACCGGCGAGGGCCTCCACCGCTTCACCGACCCCGCTGACGGCGCCACCTACCTCTACACCCAGTTCGAGGTCCCCGACTCCCGCCGTGTCTACGCCGTCTTCGAGCAGCCCGACCTCAAGGCCTCCTTCACCTTCACGGTCACCACCCCCCAGGAGTGGACCGTCCTGTCCAACTCCCCCACGCCCGAGCCCACCCCGGCCGCCGAGGGGGCCCACACCTTCGCCTTCGCCCCCACCGAGCGGCTCAGCTCCTACGTCACCGCCGTCGTGGCCGGCCCCTACACGGGCGTCACCAGCGAGTACCGGGCCGACGACGGCCGCGTGGTGCCCCTGGGCGTCTACTGCCGCGCCTCCCTGGCCGAGTACCTGGACGCCGAGGAGATCCTGGAGATGACCCGCAAGGGCCTGGCCTACTACGAGGAGCTCTTCGGCACCCCCTACGCCTTCGCCAAGTACGACCAGATCTTCGTGCCGGAGTTCAACGCGGGCGCCATGGAGAACGCCGGGTGCGTGACCCACCGCGACGACTACGTCTTCCGCTCCCGGCCCGTCCAGGCGCGTGTGGAGAGGCGGGCCGTGACCGTCCTGCACGAGCTGGCCCACATGTGGTTCGGCGACCTGGTGACCATGAGGTGGTGGAACGACCTGTGGCTCAATGAGTCCTTCGCCGAGTACACCTCCACCCTCGCCGTGGCCGAGACCACCCGCTTCACCGACGCCTGGACCACCTTCCAGACCATTGAGAAGGCCTGGGCCTACAACCAGGACCAGCTCTCCTCCACCCACCCGGTGGCCGCCGAGATCAACGACCTGCACGACGTGGAGGTCAACTTCGACGGCATCACCTACGCCAAGGGGGCCGCCGTGCTGGCCGCCCTGGTGGGCTACGTGGGCCGGGACAACTTCTTCGCCGGGATCAAGCGCTACCTGGCCGCCCACGCCTACGCCAACGCCACCCTGACCGACCTGCTGGCCGAGCTGGAGGCCACCAGCGGGCGCGACCTGGGCGCCTGGACCAGGCTGTGGCTGCAGGAGGCCGGGGTGACCACCCTGCGTCCCGAGGTGGTCACCGACGACCAGGGGGTCATCACCTCCTTCGCCGTCCTCCAGGAGATCCCCGCCGGCTCCCCCGCCACGCTGCGCCCCCACCGCCTGGCCATCGGCTCCTACAGCCTCCGGGAGGCCGACGGCGCCACCTCCCTGGTGCGCACCGGGCGCGTGGAGCTGGACGTGGACGGGGAGCGCACGCCGGTGCCCGAGCTCGTGGGCACCCGGCGGGCCGACGTCATCGTGCTCAACGAGGACGACCTCACCTACGCCAAGGTCCGCCTGGACGAGGCCTCCCTGGCCACCGGCCTGGAGCGGGTGGACGCCTTCACCGAGTCCCTGCCCCGCTCCATCGTCCTGGCCGCCGCCTGGGACATGGTGCGCGACGCCGAGGCCTCGGCCCAGGACTACCTGGACGCCGCCCTGTCGGCCCTGCGGGTGGAGGAGCACTCCTCGGTGGTCCAGGGGCTCCTGGCCCGGGTCTCGACCTGCCTGGGGCTCTACCTGCCCGCCCAGGTGCGTCCCACCGCCCGCGCCGAGGCCGCCCGCAAGGTCCTGCACCTGGCCCGCACGGCCGCCGCCGGCAGCGACAAGCAGCTCCAGCTGGTGCGGGCCGCGGCCGCCCACGCCTCCACCACCGAGCAGGTCGACGCCGTCGAGGCCCTCCTGACCGGCGGGGAGACCCTGGTGGGCCTGACCATTGACCAGGACCTGCGCTGGGAGCTCCTGACCGGCCTGGTGGCCTCGGGACGCTACGGCGAGGAGCAGATCGCCGCCGAGGAGGCGCGCGACGTGACCACCACCGGCCGTGAGCGCGCCGCCCAGGCTCGGGCCACCGTCCCGACCGAGCAGGCCAAGGAGGCCACCTGGACGGCCCTGGTGGAGGACGCGGACATGCCCAACGAGACCCAGGCCAAGGTCCTGCGCGGCCTGGCCACCGTGGAGGGCGACCCGGCCCTCCTGGTGCCCTTCCTGGGACGCTACCCGCAGATCGTGGACGGCATCTGGTCCTCCCGGACCTTCCACATGGCGGAGAACCTGCTGTCGGGGCTGTGGCCGCTGGCGGCGGTGGGCCAGGAGGGCGCGGAGGCGGAGGCGGCCACGGGCCTGCTGGAGGACTGGCTGGCCTCCCACGCCGGCGCCCCCGCGGCCCTGCGTCGCATTGTGACGGAGAACCTGGACGACACCCGCCGGGTGGCCGCCGCCCAGGCGGCCTCCGTGCCGCGCACCATCCTCTGAGGTATCCCCGCCCCGTTCCCGGGGGCGGACGTGCGCGGGGCCGGATCAGCGGATCCGGCCCCGCGCACGTGCTCAAGGCCCTTGGCGGGCAGGCCCCGAGGCTCTTGGGCCCGACGGTGGACGCAGGCCCCTACGGGCACGGCGAGGTCAGGCCCTGCGAGCAGCCTCGGCGTTCTTGCCGGTGCGCTCAGCGGCCTGGGCCTGGGCGGTGGTGAAGGCGTCCACGTCGTCCTCCTCACGCCCGGGGGTCCTGAAGTCGAACCTGACAATGAGGAACCGGAAGAGGAAGTAGTAGATGACGGCGTAGACCAGGCCGATAACCGCCAGCAGGACGGGGCCGTTGAGGACGCCGCCGGAGAGCTCGGCGGACTTGCCGAAGTTGAGCGCGTAGTCGATCGCGCCGGCCGAGAAGGAGAAGCCGTCCTTGATGCCCAGCTCGTTGACCACCGCCAGCGAGGTGCCGGTGAGCACCGCGTGGACGGCGTAGAGCGGGAAGGCCACGTAGGCGAAGGCGTACTCCAGGGGCTCGGTGACGCCGGTGAGGAAGGCGGTCAGGGCCACGGAGACCATGAGGGCCACGGAGACCATGAGGGCCCCGGTGGCCTTGCGCTTGGAGGACCTGGCGGTGTGCCAGATGGCCAGGGCCGCGGCCGGCAGGGCGAACATCATAATGGGGAAGAAGCCGGTCATAAAGCCGCCGGTCCAGGCGTTGGTGCCGTCCACGCCGTTGAAGAAGCAGGTCAGGTCGCCGTGCATGGTCTCGCCCTTGGCGTTGGTGCAGTTGCCGAGCTGGAACCACGGCACGGAGTTGAGCAGGTGGTGCAGGCCGAGGGGGATGAGCAGGCGGTTAATGGTACCGAAGACGAGGACGGCCAGGGCGCCGGCGGCGCCGCCCTCGGTACCCGCGCGCATGAGCCAGCCGCCGAGCTGCTCGTTAATGAGCCAGTTAAAGGCCGGGTAGACGGCGCCCAGCACCAGGGCCACGACAATGGCGGCCATTGAGGTGACGATCGGGACGAAGCGGCGCCCGCCGAAGAAGGCCAGCCAGTCAGGCAGCTTGATACGGTAGTACCTCTGCCACAGCAGGGCGGCCACGACACCGATAATGATACCGGCCAGCACCCCGTAGTTAATGACCGGGTCCTCGCCCTCCTTGGGGGCGGCACCCCAGTAGGGGGCCAGGGCGCCGAGCACGCCCTTGAGCACCAGGTAGCCGAACAGGCCCGCCACACCGGTGGATCCGTCCGACTTCCTGGCGAAGCCGATGGCCACGCCCACGGCGAAGATGAGGGGCAGGTTGTCGAAGACCGCGCCACCGGCGGCGGCCAGGACCTTGGCCACGGGCTCCAGCCAGGGCAGCGGGGAGGACAGACCGTCCTTGCCGAGCATGTCGTCCTGCCCCAGGCGCAGGAGGAGGCCTGCGGCGGGCAGGGTCGCGATCGGCAGCATCAACGAGCGACCGAGCCGCTGGGCGACCGCGAAGACGCCGCCCTTTTTCCTTGTTGTCACGTTGTTCTCCGTTCGGGACGGCGCGGCACCTGCGCCACGCCAGTGGGAACCGCCCTCGGGGACGGCGGGTCCGGACCGCTCGGCGTCGAACATGTCTGGACCACTGCTTCCAGCAAAGCCGATCTCGCTGTACATGTCAAGCGGCCGTGCACCCTAACGACTAGATAACGACAAGATTAGTCATTAATAACGTGGGATATCTCACTTTTTTGCTTTCCTCTGCGTCCTCCGGTAGACCACCTGGTCCACTATCGGGCCCCGGAGGGCGGGCTGGCGGAGCCCGGCTCCGGGGCACGGGGCCGCCGGCACCGGGGCCCGGGAAGCCAGGGGCCGCCTATCTGGGCTGGTCAGAGCCGGTCAGGACCGGTCCCGCGGAGGGACGGCGGCGATCGCGTCAGCCGTACCGCCCCGGCTGCTCGCAGTCGGGCACAGTGGTACGGACCAGGCTGGCTCCGTGCCCACGCCCCCGGTCCTCTCCGGTACGGTGGTACGGACCAGACGCCGCCTGGTCGGCCCGGCCCCACCCGTCCCGACACCCTCCCCGCCCGCCGGGAGGACAATGGTGATGATGCCCAGACGCCCCACCTCCAAGTACCTACGAGTCCGCGAGTACCTCCTCGGCCTGATCGCCCAGGGCCTGGAGCCCGGCGCCCCGCTGCCCTCCGAGCGCGAGCTGTGCGAGACCTTCTCCGTCTCCCGCATGACGGTGCGCCAGGCCATTGACACCCTCATTGTCGACGGCGTCCTGGAGCGCCACCAGGGCAGGGGCACCTTCGTGGCGCCCCCCAAGCTGGACCTCCAGCCCCGCCTGACCTCCTTCAGCGAGGAGATGCGCCGCCGCGGCATGACGCCCGGCGTCGTCGTCCTGACCATGGAGACGGCCCCCGCCCCGCCGGTGGTCGCCCAGGCCCTGGAGGCCGAGCCCGCCGCCCCCACCCACCACCTGCGCCGCCTGCTGACGGCGGACTCCATCCCCATGGCCATCGAGGAGAACTGGATCCCGGCCCACCTGCTGCCCGCGCTCCTGGAGCCCGGCCCGCCCGCCTCGGTGTACTCCAGCCTGACGGCGGCGGGGTTCGACCCCCAGTGGGGCGAGGACGTCATCGCGGGCCACGTGGTCACCCGCGAGGAGGCCACCCTGTTGGGCGTGACCGTCGGGGCGCCCGCCCTGGACATCACCCGGCGCACCTTCCACGAGCACCACGTCGTGGACTACTCCCGCTCCCTGTACCGTGCCGACCGGTACACCCTGTGGGTCCCGGTGTCGGCCCCCCAGCCCACAGGTCGCACCACCCGCCCCAGAACCGCACCAGACACCAGGAGCGCCTCATGATCAACCTCGATCGACTGGTCGCCGCGCTGGGAGGCGCGGAGAACATCGACACCATCGAACCGTGCATCACCCGGCTGCGCACGGAGGTCCACGACCCCGGTGCCGTGGACCGCGCCGCCCTGCGGGGCACCGGCGCCCACGGGGTCACCGCCGCGGGGCACGTGGTCCAGGTCGTCGTGGGCCCCAACGCGGACACCATCGCCTCGGACCTGGCGGACCTCATCTGGGGCGAGGAGACCCCGGCGCCCTGAGGGGGAAGCCCCCGGCGCCCTGCGGGGCACCGACGCCCTGAGGCCCCGGCAGGTGCGCACGCACCGTGACCACGCTAGGATGTGGACTGGTATGGACCACTGTCGGGCGAGGACGCCCGGCTCCCGGTCCCAGCCGGCACTGACGCAACCCAGACGCTAAGGAGACTTCCATGTCCCAGGCACAGAGCATCGTCGACGCCCTCGGCGGGTTCGACAACATTATCGAGATCGAGCCCTGTATCACCCGGCTCCGCTGCGAGCTGGAGGACGTCTCCCTCGTGGACGACCAGGCACTCAAGGCCGCCGGCGCCCACGGCGTCGTGCGCGTGGGCGACGCCGTCCAGGTCGTCGTCGGCCCCAACGCGGACACGATCGCGGAGGACATCGAGGACCTCCGATGAGCCTGGTCGTCCGCGCGCCCCTGCCCGGCCGGGTGCTGGCCGTCGAGGACGTCCCGGACCCGGTCTTCTCCGCCAAGATCGTCGGGCCCGGCCTGGCCCTGGACCCGAGGACGGGCGGGCCCGGCCAGGTCACGGCCGTGTCCCCCATCGACGGCACGGTCGCCAAGGTCCACCCGCACGCCTTCGTGGTCACCAGCCCCCGGGGGCGCGGCGTCCTGGTCCACCTGGGCCTGGACACGGTGTCCCTGGCCGGGGAGGGCTTCACCGTCCACACCGCGGAGGGCGCCACGGTGTCCGTCGGCGACCCCATGGTCACCTGGGACCCGGACGCGGTCCAGGCCAGGGGCCTGGACCCGGTGGTCCCCGTCATCCTCCTGGAGGCCGAGGAGACCACGCTGGGGCTCACCGCACCCGGCACGCAGGTCGCCGCCGGGGACGCCCTGGTGACCTGGGACTGACCTTAGGGAGTCGGGGCGGGGATCCCCGGGTGGGGATCCCCGCCCCGACTCCCTGTTGAGGACCGGGCCCGGTAGCCGGCGCCGTGGCCCCTACACCGGGGGCACCGGCAGGTCCCGGCCCCACCGGGGCCCGCGCCCCAGCTCCTGGCGCACCGCGGACAGCAGGCTGGACAGGCGTGCGTTACCGGGCAGGTCCTCCACCAGGACCACCTCGCCGCTGCCGTCCGCCAGGGGCATCCTCCAGTTGGGGTACTCCTGGTCCGTGCCCGGCAGGTTCTGGGCACGCCTCTCCCCGACGCCGTCGACCAGGGCGATCCCCACCAGGACCGAGGGTGTGCGCAGGACGTAGCGGTAGAGGGCCTCGACGACCTGCCGCTCGCTGGGCCGCTCCCCCAGCAGGCCGTGCTCGCGCAGGCGGGCCATCATCCGGTCGCGCTCGATACGCGAGTCGGTACGGACCTCGTCAATGTCCTGGGTCAGCAGGCCCAGGCGCTCACGCAGGGTGACGTGCTCGTCGGCCAGGTAGCCCGCCGTCGGGGGCAGGTCGTGGGTGTTGACCGTGGACAGGGCCAGGCGGCGGTAGGCCTCCGGCTGGGTGGGCCAGCCGTCGCCCTGCTTCTCGAACCACAGCACCGAGGTGCCCAGGATGCCCCGGCTGGTCAGGTAGTCCCGGGCCCAGGGCTCGACCGTGCCCAGGTCCTCGCCGATAATGACGGCCCCCGCCCGGTAGGCCTCCAGCAGGAGGACCCCCACCATGGCCTCGTGGTCGTAGCGGACGTAGGCGCCCTGGCCGGCACCCATGCCGTCGGGGATCCACCACAGGCGGAACAGGCCCATAATGTGGTCCACCCGCAGGGCGCCTGCGTGGCGCAGGACGGTGCGCACCATGTCCCGCAGGGGGGCGTAGGCGCTGCGGGCCAGGTAGGTGGGGCTCCACGGCGGCTGGGACCAGTTCTGCCCCTTCTGGCTGTACATGTCCGGGGGCGCGCCCACGGTCACCCCCGGGGCGAACGCCTGGGGGTCGGCCCACACGTCCGCCCCGCGGGGGTGGGTGCCCACGGCGAGGTCGTCCATGACGCCCAGGGCCATCCCCGAGGCCACGGCCTGGCGCTGGGCCCGCCCCAGCTGCTCGTCCACCACCCACTGGAGCCAGGCGTAGAAGTCGATCCGCTCGCTTAAGGTGCGGGCCTCCATGGCCACGTAGGCGCTGCTGGCGTCCCGCAGCGTGGCGGGCCACTGGCGCATGTCCCCGTACTTCTCGCTCAGCGCGCACCACAGGGCGAAGCGCTCCAGGCCGGGCCCCTGCTCGGCGCGGAAGCGATCAAAGTCGCGTTGCCGGGACCGGGAACGTCCTGTGGCAAATATCACCTCCAGGGCCTCGCGCTTGGCCTTCCAGCTGGCGTCGCGGTCAATGGGGTCGGCGCCGTGGTTGGCGGCGCGCGCCTCCTCCGCCCCCCAGCTCACCAGCGAGCGCTGCGGGCCGGGGAGCTCGGCGACCTCGAGGATCTGCTCGGGACGGATGTAGAGGGGGTTGACGAAGCGGCGCGTCACCGGCAGGTAGGGCGAGGGCGTCATGTGCCCGGTGGGCTCGGCCGCGTGGAGGGGGTTGATGAGGAGGAAGTCGGCCCCCTCGTCCCCCAGGAAGCTGAGCAGCTCGGTGAGGTCGGCGGCGTCCCCCACCCCCCAGGACCCCCGCGAGCGCACCGAGTACAGCTGGGCCATGACACCCCACCCCCGCTCCCCCAGGCTGAGGGGGAGATCCAGGTGGTCCGGGGTGACGACCAGGGGGCAGGAGCCCGTGTGGGGGCCGAGCCCCCGGCCGGTGTCGACCTCGGCGACAATGCGGTGCCACCCCAGGGGCAGGTCCTTGGGCAGGACGAAGGAGGCCTGGCTGGTCAGGACACCGTCCACCTCCCGGGCGGGGGCGGGGGTCCAGTCCTCGGCCTGGGCCAGGCGCCTGACCCCGCCGTCCTCCAGGTCCACCTTGGCCCGTACCACGGCGCCGTCGGGCACGTGGACCACCAGGACGTGGGAGGCGCCCCCGCGTACCACGACGCTGGGGGGCAGCACACGCCGCCAGGGGGCCAGCTCGACCTCCTTCAGGGAGGTGGCGATCTCCTCCTGCGTGGAGGCCCGCACCCCCATGGCGGCCAGCACGGCCTCCAGGGTCTCCTGGGAGGGGGCGGCGTAGTGCCCCTGGTAGTCCCAGTACTCGGTGGAGACGCCGTGGGCCTCGGCCAGGCGACGCAGGGCCTCGTTGGCCTCGTGCCGCACGGGGCCGGCGTCGGGCACGACGGTCTGCGTCATGTCCATGGTCACAGGGCGGCGATCTCAGCCGCGAGGGCGTCGGCAGTCGGGCCGACGACGACCTGGACGACACGCTCGGAGCGCACCACGCCGAAGGCGCCCGTGGCGCGCAGCGCCTCCTCGTCCACCTTCTCCTGGTCCTTGACCTCCACCCGCAGGCGGGTGATGCAGGGCTCCAGGTCCGTGATGTTGTCAGCCCCACCCAGACCTGTGACGATATCCGCTGCGGTACTCATGGCGTTCCTCTCCGAGCTCTTCAGACCAGTGTGCGAGATCACTCTATCACAGAGGGTTACGTCCCTACACCTCAGGGCGCCGCCGGGAGCGTGTTCGCGGCCCGCGATTCGTCACAGTGTGGCGCAGGTTGCACATTTTCGGCTCCGACCATGCACAATGGGTCCTAACCCACACCCGCCGCGGCCACAGGAGCATCGCATGGCATTGTCAGACGCAACCCCCACCTCCTTGACCGGGATCGGCGTGAGCCCGGGCCTCGTCGCGGGCCCCGTCGCACGCATGGCACCCGGAATCATCGAGCCCGAGATCGCCACCCTGGAACCCAGCAAGAACCTGGAGGAGGAGTGCGACCGCGTCGCCGCGGCCGCCCAGAGGGTCAAGAAGAACCTGGAGCTCTCAGCGGCCCAGGCCAAGGGAGAGGGGCGGACCCTCCTGGAGACGACGGCGCAGATGGCCGCCGACCCCACCCTGACCTCCTCCGCCCAGGCCATGATCCGCGAGCGCCGCCTGGTGCCCGAGCGCGCCGTCTGGGAGGCCGCCGGCACCCTGGCCGCCATGCTGAAGTCCCTGGGGGGCTACATGGCCGAGCGCACCCGCGACGTAGCGGACGTGCGCGACCGCATTGTGGCGGTCCTCACCGACGCCCCCATGCCCGGTATCCCGGTGCTCCCTGAGCCCTTCGTCCTGGTGGCCGAGGACCTGGCCCCGGCCGACACCGCCCTGCTGGACCCGGAGAAGGTTGTCGCCTTTATCACCTCCGAGGGCGGCCCCACCTCCCACACCGCCATCCTGGCCCGCGCCCTGGGCATGCCCGCGATCGTGGGCACCGGCTCGGAGGTGACCGACCAGCTCCACGACGGCGACATCGTCCTGGTGGACGGCACCAAGGGCCAGATCACGGTCAGCCCCAGCGAGGAGGCCCTGCGCCGGGCCAAGGAGCTGGCCAGCCGCGTGCGGGTCTTCCGCGGTGACGGCGCCACCAAGGACGGCCGCGAGGTCCAGCTGCTCGCCAACGTGGGCGACGCCGCCGGGGCCCGCTCCGCCGCCGCGGCCGGGGCCATGGGCGTGGGCCTGTTCCGCACCGAGTTCTGCTTCCTGGACCAGCCCGAGGAGCCCACCATCGAGGCCCAGGTCGAGGCCTACAAGGGCGTCCTGGAGGCCTTCCCGGGCAAGAAGGTGGTGGTCCGCACCCTGGACGCCGGCGCGGACAAGCCCCTGCCCTTCCTCACCGACGCCACCGAGGCCAACCCCGCCCTGGGCGTGCGCGCCTACCGCACCACCCGCCGCGACCCCGAGGTCCTGGAGCACCAGCTCCAGGCCCTGGCCAAGGCGGAGGCCGTCACCGACGCCAAGGTGTGGGTCATGGCCCCCATGATCTCCACCAAGGACGAGGCCAAGGCCTTCACCGACCAGGCCCGCGCCCACGGGCTCAAGATCGCCGGCATGATGATCGAGGTCCCCTCGGCCGCCCTCATGGCGGACAAGCTCTTCGAGCACGCGGACTTCGCCTCCATCGGCACCAACGACCTGACCCAGTACGTCATGGCCGCCGACCGCCTGCTGTCCTCCCTGGCGGACCTGTCCACCGGGTGGCAGCCGGCCGTCCTGCGCCTGATCAAGACCGCCTGTGACGGCGCCGCCGTGCACGGGCGCCCGGTGGGCGTCTGCGGTGAGGCGGCGGCCGACCCGGCCCTCGCCGTCGTCCTGGTGGGTCTGGGCGTGGCCAGCCTGTCCATGACCGCCCGCGCCCTGCCCGACGTGGACGCCGTCCTGAAGTCCGTGACCTTCGAGGACTGCCAGCGCCTGGCGGGGCTGGCCACGAGCGCCGGCACCGCCGAGGAGGCGCGCAACACCGTCCGCGCCGAGCTGCCGATCCTGGAGGAGCTCGCCCTGTGACCACGTCCTACCCCGTCCCCTTCGCCAGCGAGGAGCCCCTGGGCTCGGTGACCCGGGTGCTCGCCCTGGCGGAGGGCGACGGGGTAGACGTCTTCGTGGGGCGGAGCCTGCCCCAGCTCTCCGGGCATGTCTACGGCGGGCAGGTCATGGCCCAGGGGCTCCTGGCGGCGGCGGCGACCCTCCCGCGTGAGGCGGGGGCCGGCGGCCCCGCCTCGGCCCCCGGGGCGGGGCCGCACCCCGCCGATGACCTGGCGGTCGCGACTCCGGCCCCCGGGGCGGGGCCGCACCAGGGCGCCCCGAGCGGGCCGGGCGCCCGGCCGGAGGCGGCCCGGGCCGGGGCCCCGCTGCCGGTGCGCGAGCCGCACTCGCTGCACGCCTACTTCCTGCGCGGCGGCAGGCTCAAGGAGCCGATCGAGTTCCACGTGGAACGGCTCCACGACGGACGCTCCTTCTCCCAGCGCCGTACCACCGCCGTCCAGGACGGTGAGGTCCTGCTGGCCATGATCTCCTCCTACCAGCTTCCCCAGGAGGGCGAGGACGTCCAGATCCCGCCCCCGGTGGTGCCCCCGCCCGAGGACCTGCCCAGCGCCATTGAGATCTTCCGCTCCGTCAACCACCCGGCGGCCAGGTTCCTGGGGCGCACCGCGGCCTTTGACGTACGCCACGTGCAGGGCGGTATCTACCTGCGTCCGGACGCGGTACGGCGGGACCGCCAGCAGCTGTGGCTGCGCGCCCGCGGGAAGGTACCCGACAGTGCCACGCAGACGGTCCACCGGGCGCTGCTGACCTACGTCTGCGACCAGGTCATGCTGGAGCCGGCCCTGCGCAGCAGGGGGCTGTCCTGGCGCACCCGGGGCATGAGCCTGGCGACCCTGGACCACGCCCAGTGGTTCCACCGGGACGTGGACGCCAACGACTGGCTGCTGGTGGTCCAGGACTCCCCCACCTCCCAGGGGGGCCGGGCCATGGGCCGCGCCCGGGTCTACGACCGCGCCGGGCGCCTGCTGTCCACCATCGGCCAGGAGGGCATGGTCCGGGTGCCCGGCGCCGGGCAGGACGTCGGGGGCCGCTGGCAGGTCAGGGTCGACGCCCAGGACCCCCAGGACGCCCAGGCAGGGTGACGCGCCCAACGGAACTGCTTGCGGTTAGGTCTCGTCTACTGGTCACATTGGCGTTACGATGTAACCGTCCTGAAATCACGGTAGGTCCCCTGGGACCCTGCCCCGAGAGGCCTGTGCGCCCGGTAGACCCCGGTCCGCACCCTCCGCCAGGGGGGAGGGACCGCCACCCACGATTTGCCTGGAGAGTCCCCTTATGTCCTGCCCAACCTTGACGCGAGCCCTGTCCGTGCTCGCGCTCGCCGCGGCCGTGGTCGTCCCGACCTCGGCGCTGACGCCGGCGGCGAGCGCCGCCGACCCCGAACCCGCGGACTCCACTTCCTGCACCCCCACCACCGAGGTCCCCACCTCCGTCACCGTCCTCAAGGACGACAAGGACGTGTCCGAGGAGAACAAGGTCACCGCCTGGAACCGGGTCAAGCTGCAGTACACCTACAACCTGTCCAGCGGCCACTGCGCGGGCCAGGAGTACAAGATCAAGGCGCCTGAGAGCCTCCACTTCGACCTGGGGACCACCTGGAACCTCAGGGAGAAGCCGGAAGGCACCGCCGCGCAGGACCGCTCGGCCAACGAGGACAGGCCGATCGTGGCCACTATGACCTACGACAAGAGCGACGGCGGATACCTGTCCGTCAAGCTGTCCGACTACGTCAAGGGCAAGGAGAAGGTCGAGATCACGGGCTGGGTGGAGGCCACCATTGACGCCTCCATTACGCCCAACTCCACCGAGACCCTGAAGTTCAACACCAACGACAAGGAGATTGACGCCACGGTCCCGGTCGGCGAGTGCGGGCCCGACTGCGAGGGCCTGCCCACGGCCATGGGCAAGTTCGGCTGGGCCCTCGCCCCCGGGGAGGACGGCACCCGTCCGGGTAGCGTCGTCGTCCAGACCCCCGGCCTGACCCCCGAGATGGCCGCTGGCGAGACCTCCAAGACCTTTGAGTGGACGGACAAGACCACCAACTCCGACCAGGCCTTTGACTGCGACAAGGCCAGCAAGGAGGGGCTCCTGTCCTGGTCCTACGAGGGCCGGACCAAGTGGGGCGACCCCAAGTACGACACCGCCAAGGCGGCCACCGCCACGGTCACCAGCTGCAGCGAGACCGAGGTCTCCGGGACCGTGACCGTCCCCGCGGGCCAGTTCGCCCGCGTCTACGTCCCCATGAAGTTCTCCGGCCCCGGCAGCTGGACGGACTCGGCCACGCTGACCCTGGGTGACAAGACCTTCCACGCCGAGGCGACCGTGAGCACCCGCAACGGTGGCGGTCAGGGCTTCGGTGTCCTGCCCGCCCAGGTCGAGAACCCTCCCGCCGTGGCTCCCGCCCTGCCCCCCGAGCAGGTCCAGCCCCCGGCTGAGAAGAACGCCGCGGCCCCCCCCGCCGCCCCGGCTCCTGAGCAGCCTGCCGCCGAGCAGCCCGCCGCACCGGCCCCGGCCGCTGAGCAGCCTGCCGCCGAACAGCCTGCGGCCCCCGCCGCCGAGCAGCCCGCCGCACCGGCCACCAAGCCTGCTTCTGGCCTGGCCAAGACCGGTGCCACCCTGGTGCCCGCGGTCATTGCGGTCGTGGCGCTGCTGGGTGGGGGCGCGTTCCTCATCGCCCGCCGGGTCCGCGGCAACCGCTGACCACCGGCTCCCAACGTGGGTGGGGCGGGGACCGTGAGGTCCCCGCCCCACCCTTGTGCGTACTTTCGCCTGCGCGCGGGCTCCGGGGCCGGGAGAGCGTAGCGGGCTACGCTGCGGAGCTGAGTGGGGGCCGCGCGGGCTCCGGGGCCGGGGGCGCGACACGGTAAACGGAGACGCCCCTGGCTGGTGGGGCCGTGGTGGGAGACTGCCACCATGAGCGCACCCGTGGACGTCCTGCTGGTCGAGGACGAGGTGGACCTCGCCGCCGTCACCCGCGACTACCTGGAGGCCTTCGGCCTGCACGTGCTCAGCTGCCCTGACGCGGAGTCCGCCCTGCGCCACCTGAGCCCCCAGGCGCCCGGCGTCGCCCTGCTCGACGTCAACCTGCCCGGTATGAGCGGGTTCGAGCTGTGCCGGCACCTGCGGGACAGGCAGGTACCGGTTATCTTCGTCTCGGCCCGCGGCACCGACGTGGACCAGGTACACGGCCTGTCCCTGGGGGCCGACGACTTCGTCACCAAGCCCTTCTCCCTGGCCGTCCTCCTGGCCAAGGTCCGCCGGGCCCTGGAACGTGGCGGCGCCACCGGCCCCACCGGCCGGGGAGCCCCCGGCCGGGTGAGGGCGGACTTTGACGACGGGCGCCTGCGGGTGGAGCTGTCCACCGGCCGCACCTACCTGGCGGGGCACGAGCTGCACCTGACCACGCTGGAGGACCGGATCCTGGCCCACCTGGTGTCCAGGCGCGGCACGGTGTGCACCAAGGAGGAGATTATCCGCTCGGTGTGGGGTGACGAGTTCACTACCCCGGGCACCCTGACGGTGCACGTACGCCGTCTGAGGGCCCGGATTGAGAAGACACCCGAGTCCCCCACCTACATCCACACGGTGTGGGGGCGCGGCTACCTGTTCGAGGCCCGCTAGTGCGCCGCCTGTCCGTCCCCGTGGCCCTGCTGGTGGCCGTCCTGGTCACGGGGACGTGCACCCTGGCCCTGCTCGGCACCCGCCAGGCCCCCGGTGCGGACACCGCCAGGATCAACGACGTCGTCCAGCGCCTGGCAGCCGCCTGGCCCCACCCTGAGGCAGCTGGACTGGACGGCATGGCCGACGCACTAAGGGTGGTGGACGCCGCAGGAGCCCCGGTGCCCCTCGGCCCCGGGGCCGCGCCGGTGGGGTACAGCGGGCTCGGGGTCATGCAGTGGACGGGCGAGCACCGTCCGCTGACCAGTCCCGTGGTCGTGGACGGGCGTACCGTGGCCTGGGTCTGGCTCGACGACGGGTACACCACCGCCGTGGCCGCCCACCAGCGTGCCCTGGCCCGGGCGGGCACGGCCACCCTGGTCCTGACCCTGGTCCTGGTCCTGGCCCTGGTGGGCTGGCTGGGCGTCCGGGTACTCCTCCCCTTTAAGCGTCTGGAGCGCTTTGCCGCGCGGGTGGCGGGAGGGGACCTGTCCGCCCCGCTGGAGATGGACCGGGCCAACGCCTTCGGGGCCTGGACGCAGAGCTTTGACCTGCTGCGCACCGAGCTGGCCGCCTCACGCCAGCGCGAGGCGGACGCGCAGGCCTCCAAGGAGGCCCTCATCGCCCAGATCGGCCACGACCTGCGCACGCCCGTGGCCACGATCTGCGCCACCGCCGAGCTCCTCCAGCTCACCGAGGACTCCCCTGCCCGTGAGCGCCTGGAGGTGGTCCGCTCCAAGGGCCACCAGGTGGACGCCCTGATCAGTGACCTGTTCCGGGCCCACTCCAGCCAGGTGGACGCCCTGAGCGTGAGCCCTGCGGACCTGAGCAGCCGCGAGGTGGTCGCCCTGGTGCGCCAGGCCGACCACCGTCAGCTCGTGGAGGCCACCGACCTGCCCCAGGTGCTGGTACGTGCCGACCGCCTGCGCCTGGCGCAGGTCATTGACAATGTCGTGCAGAACTCCTACAAGTACGCGGGCACGCCCATCCGCCTGACCGGCGGCCTCGAGACGGACTGCCTGCGCCTGGTCCTGACCGACGCCGGCCCCGGCGTCGCCCCCGACGAGACCAGCCTGATCTTTGCCCGGGGGCAGCGTGGCCGGGGTGCCGTGGGCGTCCCCGGCCAGGGGCTCGGCCTGTTCACCTGCGCCCAGCTCATGGAGCGCATGGGCGGGCACATTGAGGCGAGCCTGCCTGGTACAGGTGGCCTGGCGATAACGCTCTACCTGCCGCTGGCCTGACCCGGTGGCTACCAGGGGGCCAGCCGGCGTCCTACAGCGGCGCACTCCGGTCCTGCCCGCCGCCAGCGCACCAGGGGCCTGGTCCCCTGGACCCGCTCGGGCTGCTGACGGCGCTGGCACCAGTCGCCGATCGCAGGCAAAACGTAGGGCTTTCGTAAGGACTTACCCGTGCTGCCTCCCATAGCGTCGACCCCGTTACGAGAGGAGCACCTGTGCCACCGACACCACCAGAGGACCCTGACAGCGCCGTTATCACCACCGACAAGCTCTCCAAGAGCTTCTCGGTGGGCGGGGCCCAGCAGCACGTGCTGCGCAACCTGGACCTGGAGATCACCGCGGGCTCCTTCACCGTGGTCATGGGCCCCTCGGGCGCGGGCAAGTCCACGCTCCTGTACGCCCTGTCTGGGCTGGACCGTCCTACCCTGGGCACGGTGAGGCTGGACGGCACGGATTTGACCGCCCTGGGCGAGGACGCCCTGGCCCGCTTCCGCCGCGGCCACTGCGGCTTCGTGTTCCAGCAGGCGCACCTGCTGGACTCCCTGACCGTCCTGGAGAACCTCCTGGTCGTGGGCCTGCTGGTCAGCCGGGACCGCGGGGCCCTGGCTGACAGGGCCCGCTCGCTGCTGGAGCGCGTCAACCTGCCTGAGAGAGACTGGACCAAGGTACCCACCATGCTCTCGGGCGGGGAGGCGCAGCGCGTGGCCATCGCCCGGGCCCTGATGAACCGGCCCGCCGTGGTCTTCGCCGACGAGCCCACCGGCCAGCTGGGCTCCGAGCAGTCCGCCGCCGTCCTGGACCTGCTCAGCGACGTGCACGCAGATGGTCAGACCATTGTCATGGTCACCCACGACGTACGCTCCGCCGCCCGCGCCGAGCGCGTCCTCTACCTGCGTGACGGCCACGTCTCCCACGAGTGCTCCCTGTCCGGCAGGACCGAGCGTACCCAGGCCCTCACCTCCTTCCTGACCGAGATGGGGTGGTGAGGGTGCTGAGGTCTCTGACGGCACGCCCCTGGCCGCTGCTGGTCCGCCGCACCCTCCGCAAGCACCCGGGCCTGGTGGGGGCCATGACGGTCCTGTCCCTCGTCTCCGGGCTGCTCATGAACGTCGGGCTGGTCATGATGACCCAGCACAGCGCGTACCTGGAGCACAAGGCGGATGAGTGGAACTCCCCCGACGACGCCACCCTCATACCGCAGGGTGAGCAGGCCGACGCCGTCACAGCCGCCCTGCGCTCAGAGCCGCGTGTGCGCGAGGTAGAAACCAGCTCCATGGTGGGCGTGCTGGGCTCGATCCCCTACGCCGGCTCGACCCTGCCGTCCAGGTTCCTCTTCTACGACATTGACTCCACCCCGCAGATGGGGCGGTGGGACGTCGTCTCCCAGCTCACCGACCCCGTGGAGGACCCCGTCTGGGTGCCCGCCACGTTCCAGGCCTCCGGCGGCTATAAGCTCGGTGACGCGCTGGTGCTCACCTCCCCCGCGGGTGAGCGCACCTTCCACATCCAGGGGTTCACGGAGTCCACCTACGGGGGGATGCCTGCGATCGGCCTGCTGTGGCTGGGGGTACCCGGTAGCAGCTACCGGCAGCTGGAGTCCCAGGCGCGTGAGCACGTGGCCGGCCTGCAAGCCGCCGCTGACGGTGAGGCCGCTGGCGCACGACAGCTGAACCGGGCACCCGGCTGGGTGCCGTTCACACTCATCAAGGTACGGACCGACGCCGCCGGGGACGACACGGTCGTCAGCGACGTCCTCACGCACCTGGACGTGACCGCAACCTGGGACATGACCCGGACGACCGTGTCCATGGCCAACCAGATATCAGTGAGCCTGACGTCCGTGGTCATCCTGCTCTTCTCCTCCATGATCACGGTCATGGCGCTGCTCATACTGACCTCTATGCTACGCAGCGCCGTCCGCGAGGACCTGGCGACGGTGGGCGCGCTACGGGCCACGGGGTTCACCACGGGCGGGGTGATGCGCCCCATGGTGCTCTGCCTGACGCTGGTCGCCGCTGCGGGCGGGGTGGTCGGAGCCGCCCTGGGCTACGCCGTCCTGCCCTACCTGTCCTCGCTCCTGCGCGCCCAGGCCGGGATCACCTGGAGAGCACGGTTCGACCTCGGACTGCTCCTGGTGTGCACGGCCGTGCTGGGCCTCCTGGTCTGGGTGGGCGGGGCCCTGGCCGCACGGCGCGCCAGCCGCATGAGCGTGGTGGAGGCGCTGCGCGGCGGCCAGGCCGACCACTCCTTCGCCCGCGCCCGTCTGCCCCTGGAGCGCGTGCACGGGCCACTGGTCGTACTGCTCGGCCTCAAGAAGGTGCTGGCAGCACCGGGGCGCGCGCTACTCATCCTGGTGGTGACCGGTGCCTGCACCACGGCCTCGGTCTTCTCCGCCTCGGGTCTGGGGACGCTCGCGGACCGGGACAACGCCCTGTCACTGCTCCTGGGCGGCGTCTTCCCGGACGTCACCGTCACGACGCAGTCGCCGGGCGACCTGGACCAGGTCATGGCCCAAATCCGGCAGACCGACGGCGTAGCCAGCGCGCTGCCCTACTCCCAGCACTCCGAGAGGGTCAACGGCACGGGTATCCTCCTCATTGCCGTGGACCGGGTGGAGGATCTTCCTGTCAACCCCGTCTACGAGGGACGGCCCGCCCGTCACGCCAACGAGGTCGTCCTGGGCCCAGGCCTGCAGCGCCCTGGGGTCCGGGTCGGCGGCACCTGGACCATGACCCACAGCGGCACCAAGAAGGAGTTCCTGGTCACAGGCCTGGCCAGCGGTGTGGTCAACGGTGGGAGCTTTGCGATCCTGACCCGTCAGGCCTACCAGGAGCTCGTGCCCGACGCGCAGCTGAACGACGTCGGCGTCTTCACGGCCCCGGGCACCAGCTCCGAGGCGGTGACCAGGACGCTGCAGGATGAGCTGGGCCCCACCGTCCAGGTGCTCAACATACGCGACGCCATGGCGGTTCAGTTGGAGAGCTACACGTCCGTGGTCCCGCTTCTGTCGCGCACCCTCATGGTGTTCACCGGCCTCGTGGTGGTCCTGGTGGTGGCGCTCATGACCACCTCCCTGGTGGCCCGGTCCCGCCGCACCTCAGGTCTGCTCAAGGCCCTGGGCATGACCTCGCGGCAGGCGGCGGCCCAGGTGCGCTGGACCATACTCCCGCCCCTGGTCCTGGGTACCGTGCTGGGCTGCGTCGCGGGCGGGGTGCTGGTCATGCCACTGCTGGAGGTCATGCTCAGCGGGGTCGGGATCAGGAAGATCACGGTAGGGATCCCGTTGTGGCCCACCCTGGCTGTAGGGGCCGTGGTGCTGCTCACCGCCGTGGCGGCGACCGTGGCCGCCACCCGCCCCGTCAGGAAGGTCACCGCCTACTGCCTGCTCACGGAGTAGCGACGGCTCGCCCCTTACCTCCCGTCAGGGTGGCGCCCCGATCCTCTGGGGGCACCACCCTGACGGGTGGTGAGAGGCCGACTACCGGCAGCCGGACGAGCAGTGTGCCCGTCAGGCGCCCGCCGTGCGACAGGCGCCTGCGCCCTGGCCCCTGCCGGGGCAAGGACCGTCAGGGCGTCACCGGGGAGTCGTCAGCATCACGCGGGAACACCACGTCGAGGAACTTCTGCTCATTGAAGTCCGCGTACTCCAGGCTCCCCCCGATACGTTCCAGGGCGCGACCAAGATAGATCAGGCGCGTATCGCTCTGGAGGAGCCGGGACGGCCTGTCAACCGTGTGGCCCTCATCGACATAGAAGAACACGTTCAGCTCGATCTGCTCATTGTCGACAGGCGCCTCGACGACGATCTGGGATCCACGAGGCGCGACCCTCGCCGCGGAGTACACCATGTCCCGGAGCGCCATTATGAACATGGCCGCTGGGAGCTCCCCGATGAGTTTCGTCAGCTCAGTCAGGTTAGGCAAGTCGCCCTCAAGGTCCAGGCCCGCGTAAGCCGCCTCCGAACGGCACAGCGCCCCCACGGCCCGCCTGACCGTCATCCTCCTGGCGCCGAGCAGCGTCCTGTCGTTGACCGTCGCGACGTGCCCCATGTACCACCTGGCCTCCAGGATCAGGTCAACAGACCTGTCAGCCAGGTCATTAAGGTCGTCCGACGCGCTCATGACCCGCATCCACCCTGCCAGCTGCCCCAGGAGCTCCCCGGCACGGTCGCAGATCCTCTTGCTGTTCCGCACCTGGATCATGGCCTCAAGGTGGTACCTTCCCCGGTCGGTCCTGGCGGCGGCGAGGCGTAGCTGCTGCCTGCGCGTCCAGGGCCTGGTAGGACGTACGCCCTGGTCCTGCTGCGTCCGGGGCCTCATGAGCGGCCCCTCGGCGTACGCGCCACGCAACGGCTGGGCCCAGGCCGGGTCAGCGCCCCGGAGGGCGGGCCGCCTGGTGGAGGTGCGGCTGCTTGATCTGCTGGTCGAGCTGCCACGCCAGCGGGCGGGCCGCCTGGCGGGGGTGAGGCAGGTCCACGGTAGGTGAGACGGGCGGGCATGGGGACTCCTTTCAACGGTTGTGTCCCGACCTACCTATCTTCCCCGATCTGCGGTCATTGCGCTCTTCACATTTGTTATAGTTTGGCATCGTTATGGACACGGCCCGGGTCCGCGGCTATGAGTCATGACCTGTCGATCGGGGGCACCTATTCGGTAGCATCAGGGCACCACCCAGCATGATCAAAACCTTACGTCCATATCTGTACTTTGGCTAAAAGTATAGACGACGCATGACGTATGCGAAGACCAGGGGATCACCCGCCTGCCACCGCGGCGGGTGGCCGCCCCGGCAGGGGCGGGGCGACCGGCGCCCCACCCGCGTAAGAGCGCGGGCAGGGCCGGGGGCAGGGGCCTGCCCGCCACCAGTCCCCGGCTACGGCCTGCGGCCGTCCAGGGCCGCTCGCGGCTTCACTCGGCTCAATCGACGTGTGTTCAGCCTGCGGCCTCCAACACGCTCAATCGCCTCAGCCAAGACCGCGAGCGGCCTTGGCCTTCGGCTCAATCGGCGCGTGCTCGGCTCCGCCTCCAACACGCTCAATCGCCTCAGCCAAGACCGCGAGCGGCCTTGGCCTTCGGCTCAATCGCGTGTGCTCGGCTCCGCCTCCAACACGCTCAATCGCCTCAGCCAAGACCGCGAGCGGTCTTGGCCTTCGGCTCAATCGCGTGTGAGCTTGCGGTAGGTGACGCGGTGGGGGCGGGCGGCCTCGGCACCCAGGCGCTTGACCTTGTTCTCCTCGTAGGAGGCGAAGTTGCCCTCGAACCAGTACCAGCTGGCCGGGTTCTCCTCCGTGCCCTCCCAGGCCAGGATGTGGGTGGCCACGCGGTCCAGGAACCAGCGGTCGTGGGTAATGACCACGGCGCAGCCGGGGAACTCCAGGAGCGCCTTCTCCAGGGAGCCCAGGGTCTCCACGTCCAGGTCGTTGGTGGGCTCGTCCAGGAGGATGAGGTTGCCGCCCTGCTTGAGGGTCAGGGCCAGGTTGAGGCGGTTGCGCTCCCCGCCGGAGAGCACCCCGGCGGGCTTCTGCTGGTCGGCGCCCTTGAAGCCGAAGGAGGCCACGTAGGCGCGTGAGGGCATCTCCACGTTGCCGACCTTAATGTAGTCCAGGCCGTCGGAGACGACCTCCCACAGGGTCTTCCTGGGGTCGATCCCGGCGCGGGTCTGGTCCACGTAGGACAGCTTGACGGTCTGGCCGACCTTGAGGACGCCGCCGTCGAGCTCCTCCAGGCCCACAATGGTCTTGAACAGGGTGGTCTTACCCACGCCATTGGGGCCGACGACGCCGACAATACCGTTGCGCGGCAGAGTGAAGGACAAGTCGTCAACAAGGGTGCGCCCGTCAAATCCCTTGCGCAGGTGGCTGGCCTCGAGCACCGTGTTCCCCAGGCGCGGGCCGGGCGGAATCTGGATCTCCTCAAAGTCGAGCTTGCGGGTGCGCTCGGCCTCGGCGGCCATCTCCTCGTAGCGGGCCAGACGGGCCTTGGACTTGGCCTGACGGCCCTTGGCCGAGGAGCGCACCCACTCCAGCTCCTCCTTGAGGCGCTTGGCGAGCTTGGCGTCCTTCTTGCCCTGGACCTCCAGGCGCTTCTCCTTGGTCTCCAGGTAGGTGGAGTAGTTGCCCTCGTAGGGGTAGAGGTGGCCGCGGTCGACCTCGGCGATCCACTGGGCCACGTGGTCCAGGAAGTAGCGGTCGTGGGTGACGGCGATGACGGCGCCCTTGTAGCTGGCCAGGTGCTGCTCCAGCCACAGGACGCTCTCGGCGTCGAGGTGGTTGGTGGGCTCGTCCAGCAGGAGCAGGTCGGGGGCCTGGAGGAGCAGCTTGCACAGGGCGACGCGGCGGCGCTCACCACCGGAGAGGTGCGCCACCTGGGCGTCCGGCGGGGGGCAGCGCAGGGCGTCCATGGCCTGCTCCAGCTGGGAGTCCAGGTCCCAGGCGCCCGCGGCGTCCAGGGCGTCCTGGAGGGTGCCCATCTCGGCCAGGAGGGTGTCGAAGTCGGCGTCGGGCTCGGCCATGAGGGCGGAGATCTCGTTGAAGCGGTCCAGCTTGGACTTGATCGCGGCCACGCCCTCCTCGACGTTGCCGAGCACCGTCTTGTCCTCATTAAGGGGTGGCTCCTGGAGGAGGATGCCGACGCTGTAGCCGGGGCTCAGGCGGGCCTCGCCGTTGGAGGGCTGGTCAATGCCGGCCATGATCTTGAGGATGGAGGACTTGCCGGCGCCGTTGGGGCCGACCATGCCGATCTTGGCGCCGGGCAGGAAGGCCATGGTGACGTCGTCGAGGATGACCTTGTCGCCGTGGGCCTTGCGCGCCTTGACCATCTGGTAGATGTACTCAGCCACTGCTTCGCCGTGCCTTTCGTGGGGTGAGTGGTGGATGCCTGCGCGGCGAGACCGCCGACGCCGTACCCGGCCGTCCGTCCGGTCCCGCGCGCACCGGGCCCAAGCCTAGGGGAGCGGGCGGGCGATGGCGAAGGACGCGGACGTGAGGCCGTGCACGCGGGCCGCGCCTGTATCGCCGGGTACACGGGCCACCCGCCAGGGGCAGACCACGGTGACAGCTAATTGAGCCGGGCGCTAAACGCGGGCCGCGCCTGGGGCCGCGGCTCCGGGACACCTCCCGCCAGAGGTCCCTTACCGGGGACAGGCGGCACAATCTCGGCTACACGCCCTCAGCAGGCCCCCGTCGCCGGCTGGCGGTGACCAGGCTCGTACGCGGCGCCGCCTCGACCTTCTGGAGCTCCTCGTTCGCCTCGACCACAAGAGGATCCTCCTTGACCTCACTGTCAGGAATGTGCATGACGGTAGCAAGGATGTCAGCAATGCGCGTCGCGGCCTCACGGTCGCTGCTGCTGAATGACAGGCGGAGGTCGTTGCCGCGGTTCCCGGTGAGTACTTCGAGCTCCAGGGTGTCTCCCTCCTCCGTGAGACGCATGTAGCGTACGTCAGCGAGAGGGACCTCGTGGTCGAGGGACCCCTTGACCACCAGTTTGTTCCGAGACCCCCAGAAAAGAACACGCTTCGACGTGACCACGACAATACCGGACCTGTCGGTCGCGTCCGCCACCCACTGCACCACCCCTGACACTACGCCCAGAGGGCTGTCCGCGGTCACCTTCCTGACCGGCGACATGACCCACAGCCTCTCGTCCCGCTCAAGGATCCACCGCAGCACCCTGCGCTCGTGGCTCCTGTCATTCTCCTCCCCCGACACGACCTGGGCGCCAGGGAGGTCCGGGAACCTCGCCCCACCTATATCACCCATTACCCTCTCGATGCCGCTCAGCAGGTTCTCGAGCACGATATCAGCGTCATTTTTGCTGCCGTGCTTAGGGTGGCTCTTGTCCGGAAGCTCGGTCATTAGGCCGACACGACGCCCCAGCCCGTAAAGAACGTCCTGAATATCTGCCGCCGCCCTGCCGTTCTCGTCCTCTGCGTTCCCTAGCCTCGTCTCAAGCCTCCTGACGTGCTCGTCCGTCTTGCCCTCCTGTGCCACGTGAGCGCAGCACAGCATGTCGGCCCTGTACTTCGCCTCCTGCACCGCCACCAAGAGACAGATGTCCTTGTAGATCTCGTCCTGCCGCTCGAGCACGTACCTTCTGCCCGACTGCAGGTCCTCCGTCCTGGCGTAATGCTTCGAGACGGCGTCGAGGCATGCGTCCCGCTCGGACCTGAGGTGCCGCAGCATGTCGTCGAGCTTTTTGTACATCTTACTGTCCACGGAGCGGAACGAGTAAGCCTCGGTGACGGTATTACGAACCTCGACACACATGCTGCGGCACTCCCGCAGCCGCTCCTGACGCAGGTTCTCCTCTAGCTCCTCAATGACGGCAATGCTCTTGTCCACCCGCTTTGAGATCGACATGAGCTGAAACCCCATGGCGCACAGCGCCAGCGCAGGGGTGACGGATGACAGCGTCAGTGCGGCCTGCGCGCCTGTCGCGGGCAGCCAGCGCACCTGTGCGGCTATCCTCCCCCCGGTGGTAAGCGACCCGAGGTTCCAGCCGCCTGACGTCAGGGGCGTCATGCCGCCCTCGAGGGCGGCCACGGTCTCCGGCGCGAGCCTCACCAGCCCCTGGACGCTGAGCGCGGCCCTCGTCCCCTGGGCGATAGCATTCGCACCACCTGAGGCGAGTGACATTACGTTCAACAGCTCAGACCATTTATCCCGCTCCCGCTCCTCCAGGAGGTGAATACCGCAGTCAGCGAAGTCCTCCGCCGGTCGGTCACCCAGAAGGAGCGCGATACCGGGCTCCACCAGCACCAGCGCTGGCAGCACGTCCTCGTTCGCTGGCGCCCGCCTGGTGGCGTCCTCGTCCTTGTCCTCTGGCACCGGGACCTCCTCATAAACACGCCGCCAGCCCGCACCAGGCGATGGTACACCCCGACACCTCCGGCTCCCCCTCAGGCCAGCCCGCAGGCCCATGGGCCTGCCAGGTGACGGCCTGCGAGGGGTTGCCGGGCGTCGTCGGCCTGGAGCCGGAGGGGGCCGCATGACGGGCCAGGCCCACGAGGGGGTGAGCCTGGCGTGCGCGGGGCGCGGGTACCTGGACGACGCCTTACCGTCGGACGACGTGCGACGGGCCAGGCCCGCGGGTGCGGGCACGCACTCAGGCCCCGGCGCGCTCCTGCTGCCTGCGCCAGCGGATGCCGGCGTCAATAAAGCCGTCAATGTCGCCGTCGAACACCGAGTCGGGGTTGCCCACCTCGTAGCCGGTGCGCAGGTCCTTGACCATCTGGTAGGGGTTGAGCACGTAGGAGCGCATCTGGTCGCCCCAGGAGGCCTTGACGTCCCCGGCCAGCTCCTTCTTCTTGGCGTCCTCCTCCTGCTGCTTGAGCAGCAGCAGGCGCGACTGGAGCACGCGCATGGCGGCGGCTCGGTTCTGGATCTGGGACTTCTCGTCCTGCATGGAGACCACCAGGCCGGTGGGGATGTGGGTGATACGCACGGCGGAGTCGGTGGTGTTGACGCTCTGCCCCCCCGGGCCCGAGGACCGGAAGACGTCCACGCGGATGTCCGACTCGGGGACGTCAATGTGGTCGGTGGACTCAATGAGCGGGATGACCTCCACGGCCGCGAAGGAGGTCTGGCGGCGACCCTGGTTGTCAAAGGGGCTGATGCGCACCAGGCGGTGGGTGCCACCCTCCACGCTCAGCGTACCGTAGGCGTAGGGGGCGTGGACCTCGAAGGTCACGGACTTCAGGCCCGCCTCCTCGGCATAGGAGGTGTTGAGGACCTTGACGGGGTGGCCGTGGCGCTCGGCCCACCGCAGGTACATGCGCAGGAGCATCTCGGCGAAGTCCGCGGCGTCCACACCCCCGGCGCCGGAGCGGATGGTGACGACGGCGTCGCGCGGGTCGTACTCCCCGCTCAGCAGGGTGCGGATCTCCAGCTCGGAGACGTCCTTGGAGACGGCGGCCAGGTCGGTCTCGGCCTCGGCCAGGATGGCGGCGGCCTCCTCGCCCTCCTCCATCGCGGCCAGCTCCAGCATGGTCTCCAGGTCGTCAATGCGTGAGCCCAGGGTCTCCACGCGACTCAGCTCGGCCTGGGTGTGGGACAGGGCGGAGGTGACCACCTGGGCCGCCTCCGGGTCGTCCCAGAGGTTGGGGGCAGCGGCCTGCTCGGAGAGCTCGGCAATGCGTGCGCGCAGGACCTGCGGATCGCTTACGGCGGCAATGGAGGCGTAGGTGTGTCGGAGTCGCTCGATCTCAGCAGGAAAGTCAGTGGCCACGGGCGGCAGTCTACGGCAGGGTGGGCCCGTCCCACGGATCCGCGTGGTTGCGCGGCTCCCGAGGGTACGGGGCGGCCCGTGTCCCATTGCTACCGCGCCCGCCCCACCCCGGGTCCCGAGGGTACGGGACGGCCCCCTTCCCCTGTGTGCCGGCCTCGCTGCCCGCGCCCGGGTACCTGGGGTGCCCCTGAGGCGGGCGGACGGCGCGGGAGCCTCGCTCGCGCCCGGGTCGGCTCCTCAGCCCAGGTCGAGGCTGGAGGCGACCGCCAGCAGCTCGGTCAGGACCGCGCGCGTGGCCGGGCTGGGCTCACTACGGCTGGAGCGGTGGCGCACGACGAGCTGGCGGGTGCCCAGGCCGGGCAGCCGGACGACGCCGACGCCGTCGGGCACGTGGCCCCCGCGCACGGCGAGCTCGGGCAGCAGGGCGTACCCCAGGCCCTGGGCCACCATGGCCAGGACGACGTCGTAGTCGTAGCCCACGTGCCGCAGGGTCAGGGGGGTGCCGAGCTGGCGTGAGAGACGCAGGAGGGCGAAGGCGCCGGCGGTGTCCGGCTCCAGGTCGATCCAGGAGGCCCGGACCAGCTCGGCCAGGCTGGTGGGGGCGCTCTGCCCGGGCGGGACCACCACGATCCAGGACTCGTCCAGCAGGGGCACGTCCGTGGTGCCCCGCGCGGCGGCGGCGGGCGTGCGCTCGTCGCGCTCCAGCAGGACGAGGTCGAGCTCACCGCGACGCAGCCGGGTCAGGGCGGAACGCTCCTCGACCTCCTCGACCACCATCTCCAGGCCCGGGTGGTCGTCCTGGAGGCAGGCCATGAGGGGCAGCAGGAGGGCGCGCACGGCGGTGGCGAAGGAGCCCACCCGCACCAGCCCGGTGGGGGTGGAGCCGTCCAGGGCGACCAGCTCCCGGGTGGCGGCGGCGAGCTCGTCCTCAATGCGCTCAGCGGCCGCGGTCAGCACCCTGCCCGCCGGGGTCAGGACCGCCCCGGTGGGGGTACGGTCCAGCAGCCGGGCCCCGCTCTCCCGCTCCAGGGCCCTGACCTGCTGGGACACGGCGGAGGGGCTAATGTGCAGCAGGTCCGCGGCGGCCACCACGCCCCCCGAGCGCTGCACCGCCAGCAGGACGGCCATGCGGTGGGGCGAGAGGTTCATGAAGGAAAACTACATCCCCTATTGAGCAAGATACAATTGCTCTTCACTCCACCGGGCCCCACACTGGATCCCGTGAACGGCATCCTGACCTCCCTGGTCGCCATTGGCGGCTGGATCGGCGCGACCGAGCTCCTGGTGGCCTACTTCCTGGTCTCCAAGGGCACGTTGGCCGGCGACTCGCTGCGCTACCAGTTCCTCAACCTCACCGGATCGGTCCTGCTGATCATCAACTGCGCCGCCACCGGCGCCTGGCCCAGCGTCATTGCCAACGCCTTCTACGTGGCGGTGGGGGTCAACATCCTCCTGACCGTCAAACGGCGCTACATCGCCGAGGTGGCCCGACGCCGCGGCACCGCCCTGCGCCAGCGGGTCCTGCCCCACCACCACCTGGCGCGCAAGGAGCTCACCGAGGCCGCCTAGCCCCGGCCCCTCCCCTCGCAGTGGGCCGACGGTACCGTTCTCGCGAGCAATAAGTACCGTTCTCACGAAGAACAAGTACCGTTCTCGCGAGCAATAAGTACCGTTCTCGCGACGGTGCCAGTCTGCTGGCCGCCCCGGCTCACGGCCGGCTGGTGACGGCGGCCGAGCCGGTGGCCGTGAGGGTGAAGCCCCCCGAGGGCAGGATCCCCCAGGGCAGGAAGGGCGGCTGGGAGCGGGCCGTCAGGGTGACGACGGCGGTACCCGCGTCCTGGGCGTAGGCCTGGCTAATACGCACGTCGCTCAGGCCGCCGGCACGACCGTCCTGCGCCCGGAGCTGGGAGCCCAGGTCCTCCTGGGCCGTCTCGATAACGACCTGGTCGGTCAGAGCCCCGGGGGCACCCGGGCTGACCCCGCTGCCGTAGTAGGTAGTAGGAGGAGTAGTCCACCGAGTCGGCGGCCGCCGCGGCGGCGGAGTCCGCCAACGAGGTCAGGTGCTTGAGATCCAGGTAGACCGAGGTGGCGGTCGCCACCACCAGCAGGAGGGCCGCCACCAGGGCGACCGTCCCGACCCCCAGGAGGAGGACCTGTCCCTCCTCGCCCGCCAGGCGCTGCGCGGGCCCGACAGGAGCCACCCGCCCGCCCCGCCGTCGCCACCGCACCGCCCCCAGGCGCCGGAGGCCGGCCCACCAGGTGCCTACCACCCGGCGACGGCGCACAGCCTCCGGCACCGGGCGTACGCCCGGCCCCCTGACCGGCTCCACCTGGACGGCACGTCCCACCTCCCGGTGCGCCGGGACCCCCTGCACGCCCCGGCGCTCATCGGCACGGGCCGGGCTCGCCTCCCGGTGCGCCGGGACCCCCGCCCGGCCGCGCGCCGGAGGCCTCACGAGCCGCCCCCGTACTGGGCCAGGTCGACGCTGCGGGTGGTGTCCACCCGTACGGCCTGCCGCCCGATCCCGGACAGCAGGGGCAGGTCGACCCCCACCTCGACCCGTACCACGACGCCGTGGGCGCACCCCGCCGGGGCGCACTGGACCGTCAGTGCCTCCTGGGCGGGCACGTGCTGGTCGGCCAGGGCCAGCGCGACGGCGAACCGGGCGCGCTCCTGGGCCTGGGGGCTGGCGTCGACCTCCAGGATCCGGCTGGCGGCGTCGGCGGCCTGGGCCACGGCGAAGGAGGCCGCCTGGACCTGGGCCAGGGCCACGACCAGGTAGACCACGGGGACCACCAGCAGGAGCGCCCAGCCGATGAACTCCACCGGGGCACTGCCCTCCTCGCGCAGGGCCTTGCGCGACCTGCCGGGCAGGAGGGCGCGGGGCCCCTCAGGTGCAGGCCGTGGACCGGGTGCAGGCCGCAGGCCACCTGCTGGCCGCGGACCACCTGCCTGACCGGGGCGCCTCATGGTGCGGGGGCCTTGCCCGTCAGGGCCGCCTCGTCCACGGCGTGACCGGTCACCGTCAGCGTGCCCCGGGGTCCCAGCAGTCCCAGGACCGGCAGGGGCGCCCCCACCTCGACCTCGACCACGGCCACGCCCTGGACCTGGGTACGGGTCACCGACACCGAGTCGACGTAGTCGTCGGCCAGGGCGGCACCGACCAGCGCCCGTACCCGCGCCTCGGCCTCCGCGCTGGTACCACCCACCAGGGCGGCGCGACGGGCCCCCTCCCCGGCGGCGTCGGTCAGCACGTTGCGCACGTGGAGGCCCAGCACCAGCTGGAGCAGGGCCACCGAGACGACCACCACCAGGACCCCCACCAGGACGAAGTCCACGACGGCGGAGCCGGACTCCTCCCCCAGCTGGCCCCGCACCCGGCCCGGGCTACCCGGCGGGCGACGTGGCAGGCGCCGGGCCGCCAGGTGCCGGGCCGCCCGGCGTCGACCGGACGGGTGCCGAGCAGGGAGGCGCAGGCGCCGCGCAGGCACCGGCACGCCCTCCCCACCGCCTACCACGAGCCGGGGGCCGCCCACGTGGCCCCGCCCCGTAGGCGGCCGCCAGCCCTCAGATAGCACCGGTGACCTTGGAGATGGCGGTCTGGAAGACCTGGGTGAGGGCCGGGCCGGCCACCGCCCACAGGGTGACCACGAGGCCCGCGGTCATGAGGGTGACGAGCACCCAGCCGGGGACGTCGCCGCGCTCCTGACGCAGGTCGGCGACAAGGGCGCGCAAACGGGCAGTGATAGTGGTCATGGCATCTCCTTAGTCATAGCTGAGCACGGTCAGACTCCGAGCCTGAGGACGAACAGGCCCGGGAAGAGGGCGAACAGGACGGTGACGGGCAGGACCAGGAAGACCACGGGCACCATCTGGGCGATCTCCCGCTTCCCGCCCTCCTCCATGAGGGCGCGCCGGGAGGCCTCACGGGCGTCCGCCGCCTGGGCGCGCAGGACCTCCGCGAGCGGGGTGCCACGCTCCAGGGCCACCGCGATCGCCTCGGACAGGCGGGTGACGTGCAGGGAGGCGACCCGGTCCTCCAAGTGGACCAGGGCGGTGGTCAGCACCGTGCCGCTGCGCACGTCGGCCAGGGTCAGGGCCAGCTCGTCGACGAGGTCCCCCCGGCCCAGGGCCACCACCCGCTCGATCGCGGCCACCGGCCCCTGACCCGCACCGACCACCAGGGCCAGGAGCTCGACGACGTCGGGCAGCTGGGCCTCGATCCGGCTGCGACGCCGCTCCACCGTCCGGCTCAGCCACCAGTCCCTGGCGGCCGCACCCCCCAGCGCCGCCAGGAGGCAGGCCAGGACCAGGGCGGGGAAGGACACCTCGTGCACCAGGGACAGGGCCAGGCCCGCCGCCGCGGTCAGGCCCAGAGCCGCCCCCGCGGTCAGGACCTGCTGGAGGCGGAACTCGTCGTAGCCCAGGGACGATCCTGTGCGTGCCAGACGCCGTCGGACCGAGGCCGACGAGGAGCCGATGGCCTCCAGCAGGTGGCCCCCGCCCAGGAGCAGCGACAGGAGGCGGGAGGAGACGGTGTGCCCGTCCGCCACCGGGGCCGCCGTCAGGAGCGTGGAGGTGACCTGACGCTGGTGGACGTAGGGGGCCACCCGCTCGACCAGGCCAGGGCGCCGCCCTCGGTAGACCGAGACCAGGAGGAGTACCCCCAGGACCGCGGACAGGGCCGCGAGCGCGCCAGCGGTGACTGGGCTCATCTGAGAATCCTCTCCTCCTCGGGAAGCCGCCCCAGGCGCAGCATGAGGCGGTAGGCCACCACACTGGCCAGCGCCCCGGCCCCCAGGACCGTGGCGCCGGCGGCGGTGGCGTAGGCCCTGGCCGCCTCGGGACGGGTGGACAGCAGGGCCAGGACCAGCCAGGGGGCGGCCACGGCCACCCGGGCGCCGTTGACGGTCCAGGACTGGCGGGCCTCCAGCTCCCCGCGGGTGCGCATGTCCTCACGCAGCATCCGGGCCAGGTTGCGCAGCAGGACCGTCAGGTCGGTGCCGCCGACCTCGTGGGCCAGGCGCAGCGCCTCCACAATGCGGTCGGCCACCGGGTCGGCGAAGCGCGCCTTGAGCCGGTCCAGGCAGGTGTCGAAGCGGGCGGTGGAGGCGTAGTCCACGGAGAAGGCGGTGAACTCGGCGCGCACCGCCTCGGGGCCGCGCGCCCCCAGGTTGCCCAGCGCCTCGGGCAGGCTCATGCCCGCACGGACCCCGGAGACCAGGGTGTCCACGGTCTCGGGCCAGATCTCGCGCAACCGGGTGCGGCGGGCGCGGGCCCGGGCGGAGACCAGGGCGTAGGGGGCGGCCAGGGCGATGACGCCGAAGGCCACCGCAATGGGCCAGGCCCGCGAGACCCCTAGGAAGACCAGGAGCACCACCAGTCCCAGGACGAGGCTGCCGACCACGAACACCGCTGGGCTGGTACGCCCCACCCCCGCCTGGACCAGGAGGTCGGACAGGCGCCGGGAGCGCTCCGAGCGCCACCGGGGCGGCTCGCTGGTGCAGGCCATCCACACCAGGACCAGGCCGATGCCTCCCATGAGGCCGGACAGGGCGCCCACTAGAACCACTCCCGGGCCAGCGACGCCGGGCGGGGTGCGGGCGGCGCCAGCAGGGTGGGCAGGTCGTAGCCGGCGCGGGCGAAGCGCCGGGGGTCGTGGGGGGCGCCGGGACCGCGCACCAGGCGGTCACGCTCGTCACGGTGGAAGACGTCGGTTATCTCCACCACGCCGTTCTCCACGCGCCCGGACAGGGCGGCCACCTCCCGCACGGTGCGGTGCCCGGAGACGTCCAGGTCGAGGTGGACCACCAGGTCGATGGCGCTGGCCACGGTGGGGACCACGAAGTGCGGGGAGATGTTCTCCCCGGCCAGCAGCGGCAGGGTGCAGATCTTGGTGACGGCCTCCCGGGCGGAGTTGGCGTGGAGAGTGGACATGGCCGGCAGGCCGGAGTTCATGGCGATGAGCAGGTCCAGGGCCTCGGCCTCCCGCACCTCCCCGATGAGGAGGCGGTCGGGGCGCATGCGCAGGGCCTCCTTGACCAGGCGCCGCAGGGTGATCTCCCCGACCCCCTCCAGGTTGGCCGAGCGGGTCTGCATGGCCACGCAGTCACGGTTGCGCAGGGCCAGCTCGAAGACCTCCTCGCAGGTGATGACGCGCTGCCCGGCGGGGATGGCCCCGGCCAGGGCCCGCACCAGGGTGGTCTTGCCGGCCTGGGTGGCCCCCGAGACCAGGATGTTCAGGCCCGAGGCGACGGCGGCGTCGAGGAAGGCGGCGGCCTGGGCGGTCAGGGAGCCCAGGGACACCAGGTCGCTGGTGCGGGTGGCCCGGGCGGTGTGCTTACGGATGTTGACCGCCCAGGTCCCGGCGGTAATGGGCGGGATGACCACGTGGAGTCTCTCCCCGCCGGGGAGCTGGGCGTCCACGAAGGGGCTGGCCAGGTCCAGGCGGCGCCCGGTGGAGCGCAGCATGCGCTCCACCAGGACGCGCAGGTCCTCGTCCTCCAGGATGGTGGTGGTCAGCTCGGGGCGCCCGGAGCGGGCCACGAACACGCGGCTGGCGGAGTTCACCCAGATCTCCTCGACCGACTCGTCCTCCAGGTAGGGCTGGAGCGGTCCGAGCCCCGCCAGGGAGTCCAGGACGTAGGCGCTGGCGGCCTCGGGGTCGGTGAGCGGGGGGACGAGCCCGGCGTCGGCCCGGGAGAGGTAGTCGGCGCGGGCCTCGTCCACGAGGGCGCTCAGCACCTCGGGCTCGGTGAGCGGGTCGACGCCGCGGCGGCGTACCAGCTCCCGGATCTCTGTGTGCAGCACGGTGACCGCGTCCATGGGGCCTCGCTGGGTCTGAGAAGAGGATGGGAACAGGGTGTGAGGTTGTTCAGGGTCCGGAGTCCGAACTGGGATGAGCAATACAGAGACCGCTCAACGGTGAGCAAGCGCACCTGAGCATCTTAGATCATGGGAGGCGCCGGACGCCAGCAGTTTGTCTCAGATTGTGGAGAAACGACGTCGAGCAGGGCCTGTCCGCGCGGCAGCTACGACGTCAGGCCGTCCTTCGCCTACGGTGGTGGTATGTCTTCCTCCACCCCTGACCAGCCCGACCCCAAGGCTGGGTCGAGCTCGCACCGGGCCACCATGCTGCGCCTGGCGGCTCTTGCCGCGGTCGCGGTGCCGGGGCTTGACCCCGCCAGGCTCGCCCTGCCTCAGGAGCACTCCAAGGACCTGGAGGTCACCGGCCTCATCGACACCCAGGGGCGCCACTGGGAGGTCCTGGAGACCAGCGACGACGTCACCGGTGCCGCCCTGGAGGCCGAGGCGGAGGTCCTGCGCCGCATGGGCTGGCAGGTCGACAACGGCCACCTCAGCTTCGACGTGGCCCGCCCCGGCGGGGTGCTGCGCGGCAGCACGACGTACGTGCAGGTCCGCTCCCACCTGGAGGGCCGCCCTATCTCCGTGGACGCACTCCACCCCGGCCCGGGGCTCTCGGCCGGGCTGGGGCGGGCGCTGGGCGAGCTCCACGAGCTGCCCACCACGGTCGTCTCCGAGGCCGGCCTGCCCGTCTACGACGCCGAGGACGTGCGCCGGCGCTGGCTGACCCTGGTGGAGGAGGCCCGGGGCACCGGACACGTCCCGCCCACGCTGCTGGTGCGCTGGGAGAACACCCTGAAGGACACGGCGCTGTGGCGCTTCCGCCCCGTGGTGGTCCACGGGGACCTGGCGGAGGAGAACGTGCTGACAGCCGGCGGCGCCGTGGTCGCCCTGCGGGGCCTGTCCCAGGCGCACGTGGGCGATCCGGCCGAGGACATGGCCTGGGTATACTCCGCCGCGCCCGTGGACTGCCTGGACTCGATCGAGGACGCCTACGACGTGGCCCGCCGTGAGGGCTCGGACAAGCACCTGCGCCACCGCGCCGAGCTGGTCAGCGAGCTGAGCCTGGCGCGCTGGCTCATGCACGGGGTGCGCTCGGAGGACGACGACATTATCGACGACGCCATCGCCATGCTCCAGGACCTGGACGACCAGGTGGGCGCCGAGCCCCTGGTGGAGCACTCCTCCCCGCGCCTGGCCCCGGTACCCGGGGAGAAGGAGCACGCCGAGCCGGACCAGGTCACCGCCGAGGTCGCCATGGTCCAGGTGGAGGAGGGCAGGGAGGGCGGGAGGCGCCCGGCGCGCGCCGTCGACCCGCCCGGGGCGGGGCGCCAGGACCAGGACAGGGGCCGCGGGTCCGGGCCCACGCTGCACCTGGTGCGGAGCGAGGACCTGACGGCAGGACGTACCGGGCACTAGGACTCACCGGGCACTGAGGCCCTCCGCCAGCTGCCCCGGGCACCCGAGGCGACCGGTCACCGTCAGACGCACGACCACAGGTGCGGAACAGCGAGGTTCCCCTCACCGACCGACTTCCTACGGGGCCGTCTTCGTGCCCGACGGTACGCAGCCCCACCCCTTCAGTACGCGGCCCCACCCCCACCCCATTGCCAGCGCCCAGGAGCGGTCCCCTGGCACCAGCCGGATCCGGGGAGGCCTCCGGGCCCTCAGGCGGCCGGGAGGCGGTCCGCCCCGGCTCACCAACCGGATCCCTTGCTCCCTCAGGCGACGACGGGGAAGCAGACCTCGGTGCGCCAGGCGGACTGGTCGGAGGTGCGGGCCGGCCCCACGAGGTAGCGCTCGAAGCTGGGCCTGGTGCTCTTCAGCCCCCGCTCCCCCATGGCCTGGTGAAGTTCAGGGTCGGAGTAGTACCGGTAGCCCGTGAAGGGGTCGATGTAGGCGGGCCTGAGCAGGCCGACGGCGTCGTAGTGCCTCAGCCGCCTGGCGCTCAGGCGCGTCATCCGGGAGAACTGGCCGATGCTCCACCGCGGGGGCGGGGCGGGTGCCGGTGTGGTCATGGGCCCACCCTCCTACCTGCCACAGTGTCAGGGTCAAGGGCCGGGACGGGTCGTACCCGGGTGCCCCGTTCTCACGACGAACAAGTACCGTTCTCGCGAGGAACAAGTACCGTTCTCACGATGTCAGGGGCGGGTGGAGGGGGCCAGGAGGCGGGTAATGGCCTCCAGGGGCAGCAGGTCGGCGGGGCTCAGCTCCTCGACCAGGCCGCCGGGGGCGCTGACGTAGACGTAGGCGGCGCGCACCGCCCCGGTGGGCACCCCCTGGGAGGCGGCCCAGGCGTGGACGTAGACGCTGAGCTGGTCCACCGGCACCCGCAGACGCCCCGTCTTCCAGTCCACAATGAGCCAGGTGGAGTCCGCCCCCTTAAAGACGGCGTCCATGCGGCAGCGCAGGGTGGTGCCCCCCACCGTCAGCTCACGGTCGACCTCGGTGTCGTAGAGGCGGTAGGGGGCCAGCAGGGGCAGGTGCTCGGCCACCTCCAGCCAGCGCTCGATCCTCCGGCGGTCGGCGGGCGGCACCGAGTCGGGGACCCCGGCCTCCTCCAGGCTCATGAGGGCCGCGTGGGCGCTCAGGCGCTGGGCGACGGCCTCGTGGAAGACCGTCCCCAGGCGCCCGGAGGCCCGCGGCCGGGCAGGCAGGGGGCGGCGCAGGTCCAGGGCGAAGCGCTCGGGGTCGGTGCGCAGGTCGTCCAGCCGGGTAGCCGCCAGGTGGGCGGGCAGGTGCAGCTCGGGCACGGCCCGACGGGCCTGCTCCCGCTCGGCCAGCAGCAGCTCGGCCTCCAGGTACCAGCGCCGAACCACCGGGTCGGCCGGGGCGGGGTCGTAGGACCCCGGGCCGTACGGACCCGAGCTGGCCGGGGCCCCGCACGGGACAGGGCCGGACGGGGCCGGGAGGGCCTCCGAGCAGGACGGGGCCGGGTCGGCCGGGGCGGAGCCGGCTACCGGGCCACCCGGGGCGGGGGACGGCCTGGTCGCGCCCGAAGCGTCCGGAGCACCCGGGACGGCGGGCGCTCCCGGGGTGGCGGGCGCGCCCTGAGCAGGCGAGCCCGGTCCCGGGGCCCTGGCCCCGTTGGCCCCGGCGCCCCCGTCTGCTCCCGCCGCCATGGCGGCGGCGACGGCGCGGGCGGCCTGACGCCGGGCCGCCTGGACGGAGCCGCGGCGGTCAGCGACGCCGTCGTCACTGAGACCACCGCCACGTATCCCCCGCGCCTGGGGGCCCCCTGCCCTGCGCAGCGCCTCGACGGCGCGGCCGTCCACGCCGGGCAGGTGGTCCGGCGGGGCCCCCAGGGGCCAGGTGCCGCTGTGGTGCTGCGAGGCCAGGGGGTTGGGCCGGTCCGGGTCGTAGTCGACCCAGCCGCGCCCGTAGGGGCGCAGGAGGTCCCGACGGCGCAGCTCGTCGAGGAACCGGGAGGCGGGCCGCGGCCTGGTGGCGGACTTGGCCAGGTGCGAGCCGGTCAGGAGCAGCTCGTGGCGGGCGCGGGTGAGGGCCACGTAGGCCAGGCGCCTCTCCTCGCGCACGACCTGGCGTCCCAGGGCGGTGCGGTAGGCCAGGACCGTGTCCGTCACGAGCTCCTTACCGGCACCCGGGTCCAGCTCCCCCACGGTGAAGGGCGGCAGATCCTGGGCGTCGGCCCGCAGCGGGTAGGGGAAGACGGAGGTGCTGGCCATCCAGCCGGTCTCCACCACGTGGCGCCCGGGCTGGATCCTGGAGCGGTAGGAGGGGAAGACCTGCTCGTTGAGGCCCGGGACGGCCACCACGTCCCACTCCAGGCCCTTGGCGGCGTGGACGGTCAGGATCTGGACGGCCCCGGGGACGGGCTCGGTCTCGGGGGCGGCCAGGCCGTCCTCGCGCGCCTGCGCCAGGTCCAGCCACTCCAGGAACCCGCTCAGGGTGGGATCCTGGGCGTCGGCGACGTACCTGGCGGCGGTGTCCTGGAAGGCGTCCAGGGCACGGTGCCCCAGGGGGTTGCCCACCCGGGCGGCGATCTCCAGATCCAGGTCCAGGGCCTGCTCAGCCACCACCACGAGCTCGGGGACGGGCAGGGTCAGGCTCGCGCGGACCCGACGCAGGGCGCGGGCGGTGCGCAGGGCCACGCGACGCCCGGCCTCGCTCAGGCCCACGACCTGCCCGGGCTCACCGGCCTCCTCCCAGCGCAGCACGGTCTCCAGGGCCTCGACCAGGAGGGGGACGTCAGGCTGAGGGTCGGCGTCGGGCCCCTGGGAGCCGTCGGGCCTCTGGGGCCCCTGGCTGCCGTCAGGCCCTTGGGGGCCGGTCTCCCCGGGGGCGAGGGTGACCTGTCCTCCTGGTAGGGCGTCGGTCGGCCCCACGGGGGTCTCCCCGGGGGCGCGGGTGACCTCCCGGGCCAGGGCGGCCAGGGCAGCCAGGTCGCTGGCCCCCAGATCCTGCTCGGTGAGCAGGCGCATGAGCCGGTCGCCCCGCTCGGGGTCGGCGGCCAGGACCAGGAGGGAGCGGACGTCCTCCACCTCGGGGACGCTGAGCATGCCCCCCAGGCCCACGACGACATAGGGCAGGCCCTGGGCCTCCAGCTCGGCGGCCACGGGGGCCATCTGGGCGCGGGTGCGGGTCAGGACCGCCATGCGGGCGCCGGGGCCCCAGCGCTCGGCCAGGAACCGGGCCACGTGCTGGGCCTCCTCGAGCGGGTCCTGGAGGAAGGCCGCGTGGACGGCGCCCTGAGCCAGCCCCAGGTGACGCGGGCGAGGCGTGAGCTCGGCCACGGCAATGTGCTCCCCGGGCGGGTCCCCGGGCAGGGTCTGGGGGTGGCGCAGCGGGGAGGAGACCACGTTGGCAGCCTCCAGGACGGCGGCGTCGTTGCGCCAGGAGGTGGACAGCTGGAGGACGGGAGCCGCCTGCGCCGCCTGCGCGCCGGTGGCCACGGCGGCGCTCCCGGTGGGGTTGAAGCGCGCGTGGAAGGTGTCCAGGGCGGCGGCGCTGGCCCCCCGCCACCCGTAGATGGCCTGGTGCGGGTCCCCCACGGCGGTGACCCCCGAGTCGGCGAAGAGCGCGGACAGCAGACGGATCTGGGCCACGGAGGTGTCCTGGAACTCGTCCAGGAGGATCGCCGGGTACTGGGCGCGGACCTGGGCGACGGCCTCCGGGACCTCCTGGGCGACCCGGCAGGCCAGGGCGATCTGGTCGCCGAAGTCGAGCAGGCCGTGGGAGCGCTTGTACTGCGTCAGGGCCCGCACCACGTCCAGCAGCTCGAGCCACTCGCGCATGGCGGCCGGGCCCCGGCCGATGAGGGTCTTGCAGCCCCTGACACCGGCCAGGTCCTCCAGGAGCCCGGCCAGGTCCTCCAGGTCCTCGGCGGCCTGGTCGGCGCTCAGGAGGTTCTGGCTCAGGGCGTCGGACAGCAGCAGGACCGCGGTGGTGTTGTGCTCCAGGCCTTCCTCGGGCAGGGGCGCGGTGCGCTCACGCAGGAGCGTCTCGACGATCTGCCAGCTGCGCGCCTGGGTGATGAGGGTGGTGTCGGGGTCGACGCCAATGAGCAGCCCGTGGTCACGCACCAGGGTGCCGGCGAAGGAGTTGTAGGTGGCGATGGTGGGGGCGCCGTCGGCCACCTGCGGATCCACCAGGCCCGCACGGGCCAGGGCCTCCAGGCGGGAGGACACGCGCTCGTCCAGCTCGGCGGTGGCCTTGCGGGTGAAGGTCAGGCCCAGCACCTGGTCGGGACGGACCTGGCCGGTGGCCACCAGGTAGACGACCCGCTGCGCCATGGTGGCGGTCTTGCCCGAGCCGGCCCCGGCCACCACCAGCAGGGGCGCCAGCGGGTGGGCGATGACGGCGGCCTGCTCGGCGGTGGGGACGTGGACGCCCAGGGCCCGGGCCAGGTGGGTGGGGCTCAGAGGGCTCACTGGGTCACCCGCTTTCCCTCGCTGCGCACGGGGCAGGAGTCCTTGACGGCGCAGTTGCGGCAGTGGTCACCGCTGCGGGCCTCGTAGAGGGGCCCCAGGCTCCCCAGGGCGGCGGCGGCCAGGAGGTCCTGGGCCCAGGGCTGGCTCTCACCGGTGTCCGGGTCCTGTACGGGACTGGGATCCAGGGCCCCCCCGGCGGGGGCCAGCACGTAGCCCTCCCCGGAGCGCCTGCCCGGCTCCTTGCCCAGCAGGACCAGGGCCCCGCCACCCACCACCCGCCCCAGGGCCTCCAGGGCCAGCCGGTAGGTGGCCAGCTGGGGGTGGCGCTCGGGCGAGGAGGGTACCAGGCGCCCGGTCTTGAGGTCGATGACGCGCACGCTGCCGTCCGCCCGGCGCTCCAGGCGGTCAACACGCCCTGCGATCCGCAGGCGCAGACCCGCGCCCGCCCCCGTGAGCGCCAGGAGGTCCTCCAGGTAGCCCCCCAGGTCCTCGCTAAGGTCCCCGGGAGCCAGGACGGTGTCCGCCCTGACGGGCAGCTCGACCTGCGCAGTGACCCCCAGGGCGTCACAGTCCGCCAGGTAGGCGTCCAGGCGCCCCACCATCTCCCGGACACGGCGCTGCTGGACCCGCCCCAGCCAGGTCTGGGGGTAGCCGAGCCCGGGCAGGAGCTCCTCGGCCCGGGCCCGCAGCGCCGGGCCCCGCAGGTGCTCACGCTCGGCCTGCTCGGCCAGGGCGTGCACGAGACTGCCCAGGTGCTGGGCCCCGGAGGCCGGCCGGTCGCCCCCGTGCCGGGACAGGAACCAGCGCAGGGGGCAGGTGGACAGGCTCTCCACGTCCGAGGGGCTCACCCGCACCCGCTGGTCCAGGGCGGTCAGGGGGCTGGTGGAGGTGGGGCCGGCCACGTCGAGCCAGGTGGTGGGCGAGGCGCCGGGGACACCCCTGCGGGCCAGGTCGGCCAGGAGGGTGACGGCGGCCGTCCCCCGGGCGCGCTCAGCGGGGGTGGCGCTGTCCAGGGCCCCGCGTACGGCCGCCTGACGCAGCTCGCCCACGAGCCCACGCAGGGTGAGGTCACCGGCGTCCGGGCTGGTCAGGGGGGCGCCGTCGACGTCCGTGACAGGCAGCCCGGCGCTGGCGGCCACCTCCAGGAGGAAGGAGGAGGGGGCGTGCTCGACGTCGGAGGTGGCCGTCAGGACGAGCCTGCGTGAGGCCCGCGACATGGCGGCCACGAGCATACGGCGCTCGTCCCCACGCACCTGGGCGCGGGCGGAGGCCGGATCCGCCCCCGGGTCCAGGCTGCCGTCGGGGCGCAGGGGCAGGCGCCCGGTCACCGCGTCCACCAGCAGGCCCGAGCGGGTCAGGGAGTCGCGCAGGCGCAGGTCGGGCCAGACGTCACGCTCCAGGCCCATGACCACGACGACCTCCCACTGCTCCCCGGCGGCAGCGGCCGGGGTGAGGACCGCCACACCGGCGGGGCGCCGCCCCTGGGGGGCCACCGAGTCGGAGGGGACGAGCTCACTGTCCAGCTCGGCCAGGAAGACGGCGCCGTCCACCCCGGGGTAGCGCTCGGACCAGACCTCCGCCCGCTTGAACAGAGCGGTGACCACGTCAAGGTGGTGCTCAGCGGCCTCAGCCAGGAGACCGCGTCCACCACCCTCATCCAGGGCCAGGGCCCGCCAGGCCTCGGCGCGCCCGGAGGCGTCCCAGGCGGCCCACAGGAGGGCCTCGACGTCACGCGGGGCCCGTCCACGGCCTCCTGCCCGGGTACTGGCGTCCGAGGACCCCCCGGTGGGGTCGGGGCGCTGCCCGTCGGCCTGTCCGGGCGCTCCTGGGTGCCTCGCCGCGACGTCGTCCGGGAGCTCCCCACCGGGAGAGCGCCCCCCCGCCTCCGGCCCCCGGGCACCGTCCGCAGGGGGGGAGCCCAAGCCCAGGACCTCACGTAGCGCCGACACCACCTGGGCGGCCCGCAGCAGGTCGGCGGCCTGGGCGGCCACCGACTCCCGGCCCAGGTCCTCCACCAGCTGGCGGGCGGACTCCAGGTCGCCCACGAGCCCCGGGAGCGTGACCCTCCCGGCACCCGGGCCCAGCTCCCCCCGCCGGCCTCCCGACCGGGCGCCTCCCGCCTGGGTGCCCTGGGCCTGGGCACCCTGGGCCTGGGCGCTCGCGGCCTGCTCCCCCAGCCGGGAAGCTGGCCCCTCCGCCCAGACGCGGATCCGACGTCGTAGCCTGCGCAGGTCAAGAGGGCTCAGGCCAATGAGGGGACCGGTCAGGAGGAGCTGGACGGCCTCCGGGAGGGGGATCTGGCCGTCCTGACCGAGGTCCCCGTCCAGGGCCGCCCGGACCACCTCTGTCAGGGCGCGGGCGGCGGGCTCGGTGCGCAGGAGGACCGCGGGGGTCCGTGACGCCAGGGGAACCCCCCGTCGGCGCAGGTCGCGGGCCACCGCCTGGGCCTGGGCGGTGCTGCGGACGATGACGGCCATCTGGTCCCAGCCCGTGGCGTGGTGGATGTGCTCGCCACGCAGGATCCGCGCCACGTGGGTGGCCTCCTGGGCGGGGCTGGAGGCCAGGACGACCGAGGGCCCCGCCGGGGCGGCGTCCGTCACGCTGGCGCCGATCACCGGCCCGCCCGGCTCCTCCACGCTCTCCTCCACGGTCTCCTGGACGGCCCGCGCCTGGCGGTACCCGGTCGCCCCGACCACGGGGACCCGGGCGGCCTGCGCCGCGACGGCCTCCGCCAGGGCAGGACCCCCACGGTGGACGGTGCCCAGGACCAGGCGGGCGGCCCCCAGGCTGGCGCCCTCCTGGGCGGACGACAGCAGGCTGGGAGTGCCCCCGCGGAAGGTCTCGACAGCGGTGTCCGGGTTGCCCAGGACGATGACCTGGGCGGCGTGCCCGAGGGCGTCGGGGACCGCCAGGGTGCCCAGGAGGCGGGCGGTGGCCGCGGTGCAGTCCTGGTAGTCGTCCACCACGACCAGGTCGGGCACGGGACGCGGTTCCATGACGCCGTCGGCCTCCCAGGTGCCCAGGGCCTCCCGGGCACGGTCCTGGAGGCGGGCGGTGTCCATCCGCCGGGTCTGGGCGCGCCTGCGGGCGCTGGGACGACCCTGGGCGTCCCACAGACGCAGCAGCCCGCTGGCAGGCCCCCAGACGGGCACGTCCAGATCCTGCCCCAGGGCGGCGAGCTCCTGGGCACCCACACCCAGCTCCCCGGCGCGCGCCAGCAGGTCGCGCAGCTGGGAGCGGAAGGCCCGGGAGGTCAGGGTCTCGGGCGGCAGACCGGGCCAGTCCTCGGGGCGGATAAGGGAGGCCAGGGCGGCGTCCTCCTCCGCCCCGGCCAGCAGCACGGGGGCGGGCAGGGGGGCGGGACGCTGCGTGAGGGAGGTGGTCAGGACGCTCAGGGCCAGGGCCGCGGGGGTGCGCACACGCACGGTACCGCCCTGGACACCCCGGGCCCGCAGGAGGTGGGCCGCCCGGCCACGCAGGACGCTGGCCCGCACGCGCGTGGGGGTCAGCAGGACGGCGTCCCTGCCCTCATCGACGGCACGCACCAGCAGGCGCAGGGCCAGGCTGGTCTTCCCGGTGCCGGGGGCGCCCAGGACCACCAGGTTCCCGCCTGCCCGGACGTGCTCCAGGACCACGGCCTGGGAGTCGTCAGGCTCGGGCAGGCCGGGCACGGGCAGGGCCGGCAGGAGCCGGGGGGCGTGCGGGGCGGCGTCGGGGGTCATGTGCCCATGGAACCACGGGGCGCCGACCCCGCCCCGCCGGGCCCCACGGCCACCGGCACCGGGCAGGGGCCGTGCAGGGCCAGCACCGGGCAGGGGCGGACCGGGGCCGCACCATTGCGGATCCCACCTAACTGCGTGGTCACCCGCACAACCCGCACGTACGGGCCGCCGTGACCACCTCCATGCCGATCGGTACACGCTCGAGCACAACCCGCTGCGTACGGCCGCCGGGTTCGCCCACCGCGTGTCAGGCGGGGCCAGATCCCCTACCCGGGTATAAACGGCATAGGATCGGCGGCAGCCCGTCCACCCTCCCGACGAACAGGAGCCCCGTCCCATGCAGGTCACCCTCGGTATTAAGCACTCCACCCGCGAGCTCACCCTGGAGACCTCAGCCTCCCAGAACGAGATCCTCTCCTCCCTGGCCAACGCCGCCACCGCCAACATCACCCTGAGCGACGACAAGGGTCGCAAGGTCTTCGTGCCCGCGGGCTCACTGGCCTACGTGGAGATCGGGGAGGCCGAGCCCCGGCGCGTCGGCTTCGGCATCTGAGACCGCGCCGGCAGGGGCCGCCCGGGTGCCCTGAGGTCCTTACCGCTCGTGGTACCCCGGCCGCCCGGGCGCTACCCCGGCTCACCCGGCCTGGGCGGAGCGCACCACGGCGAGGAAGACCTCGTTGAGACGTTCCCAGGGCACCTTGGGTGCGGTCGCGAGGTCGGCGACGACGTCGGTCAGCTCGGCGAGGGTGGTCTGCAGCCAGGCGTCGAGCTCCGGGACGCGCGGGTGCCCGTCACGCTCCCCTGAGACGGCCTTGTCCGCCAGGACGTCCTTAAGGGGCCCGCGTACGGGGCCCTCGAGCCCGGCGTCAACCAGGTCCTTGAGACGCATGGGGGCGGGCCTGCGCTCGGCCACCACCCAGCGGGCGGCCAGGAGCGCGCGCACCGTGTACAGGTACTTCTTGAGGGGCACCGTCTCACCCTGGCAGGCGACGAGCTGGCCGGTGGCCATGCTCAGGTAGTGGCGGGCGGAGGCGGCCGGTGAGAAGCACTCGGCGGCCAGGTCGCGCACGGCGGCGAAGGCGGGGTCCTCGTCGTAGATGACCGGGGAGGCGAGCCACTCGAAGAAGGAGGGGTTGGCCCCGCGCGCCAGGCGCAGGGACTTGTCCAGGTCCCAGCCGCTGACGTCGAGGACCTCGTCGAGCCGCCACTCCAGGACGTCACGCACCGGATCCAGGCGCAGGTAGTGCTCCACGGGACGGACGTAGACGAGGCGGACGTCGAAGTCGGAGTCGGGGGACTCAAAGCCCCAGGCCCGGCTGCCGGACTCCACGGCTAGCAGGACCCGCGCCCCCTCGGCCTCCTCAAGGAGGTCGAGCTCGTGGCGGACGGCGTGGGCGACGGCGTCGGGACTGGCGGAGCGCAGGTCGGCGGGATACGGGTCGGACGGCACGGGAGCGCCTCCTGGGTCTGACTGCTGCGAGGGGCAGGCGACATTATCGCACGACCCCCGCCGCCCGCGCGCCCGGCCGCATCGCCGCCCGGCTCAGGCCCCGCTGCCTGCCCCCGCTGCCTAGCCGCCTAGCCCTCGCCCCCGCCGGGCGCGCTAGGGAGCTACCGCCCGGCCGCCCCGGCCCCGACGTCCGCCGCCCCGGGGCCGAGACCCGCCGCCCGCCGTCGGGTAGCCGCACGGCGGGCAGGGAGGGAAGCGGGTAGGCGGCGTGGGCGCGGCGATCGCGTCGCAGACAGTGGGCGGAGGCCGGGCGGATCCTCGGGCAGGCTCTCACGCACCCACTGTGCGCATGGCGTCAGCCGCGTCACGCTTGTACCACATGCCGGTACCTGCCAGGCAGACCGCCGTGGCCGCCATGACGAGCACGCCGGGCAGGGCGGCCGCCCAGCAGACGGCGACGACGCCACCCAGCCCCGCGGCCCCCGCGGCCAGAGGCGGCCAGAGGCGGCGCCCGGTCAGGAGCGCCAGGAAGCCCCAGAAGGCCACCAGGCAGATGACGATCCCACCCGCCAGCAGGGCGGCGGCGGCCGCCGTGAGCGGCTCGTGGGGATCGGCGACAACGATCTCGGCGCTCACCGCGAAGGCGATGAGCCCGATGACCAGCACCTGCTGACCGTTCGTGGCCAGCCTGCCCATGGCCAGCTCGCCGTGCTCGGCCACGAGCCGGGCGTCGACCTCGTCCGTCCCCGTGCCGAAGAACAGGTACCACACGCCGACGAGCACCGCGAACGCGGCCAGCCCCGCGGCCAGCCGCGCAGGGTCCTGCGGGTCCGCGGCGATGGAGCGCCCGGTGGTGAGCACGCCCTCCCCCAGGCAGATAATGAGGAACAGGCGGCAGCGCTCGACCTGGTGCTCGACGTCGAAGCGCACCTCGGAGAAGTCCCGGTGGTGGCGCCCGGGCACGGGGTGCACGCTCCACATGCCGACGACGTCGATCACCACGGCAGCCAGCCACCAGAGCAGACGGTGCTCCGGCTCGGCCAGGGCCCCCAGGCCCCAGGGCACCGCGGAGACGACGGCCCAGATGATCACGGAGACGCGGTGGCGGCGCAGCGAGGCGTAGACGTCGTGGGTGCGGGTCATGGCGCTGCGGCCCACCTGGATGAGCACCAGGGGAACCACGAAGGCCCACGAGGCGTCCTCGAAGGCGCCGCTGATCGAGGCGTTCATCACCAGTCCCCCGGCCATGACCGCCAGCACGACCCAGCGGGCCTCGTCCTTGCGGGCCAGGACCATGGTGGACTCGTAGGCGGTGAAGGACCAGATGACGAACATGGCCAGGGTCATGACGAGGGTCTGGCCCGCCCCGCGCCACGTCTGGTGCTCCAGGAGGTGCTCGGAGAGCTGGGAGATCGCGAAGACCCACACCAGGTCGAAGAAGAGCTCGAGGAAGGTCACCGCCTGGTGGGCGGAGGGCGGCAGCGCGGGGGCCGGGGCGGGCGCGGAGCCGGCAGGCGGCGTGCGGCCGGCGGTCCCGGGGTCGTCGTTCTCACGGCTGGGCTGGCTCAAGGCGGGGCTCCTCTCCCGTCGGACTCTCGTCGGACTCTCCGCGGAGCAGACCCGAGGCACTCTAACCGTGGCGGGCCCCGCGCGCAGTACGACGGTCGGCGACGGGGCTGACGAAGACACTGGCCGCGGCGGCCAGGGCGAGGACGGCCAGGACGAGGAGCACGACGAACCCCGTGTGCGTACCGCTGCGGGTGGCGGCGGCCAGGTCGTCAGGGTCCGCGCTCTGGGCGGCGTTGACCACGGCGGTGGCCACGGCCGTGCCGACGGCGCCGCCGAGCTGCTGGATGGTGTTGAAGGCGGCGTTGCCGTCGGCCTGGAGGTGGTCGGGCAGGGAGCGTAGGCCGTTGGTCATGGAGTTGGACACCGACAGCCCCTGGCACAGCGGCATAATGACGTAGACGAGGGCGAGCCAGGGGGCGGGGACGTCCACGCCGACGGCGGCGAACAGGGCCATGGCGAGCACGCCGCAGACGGCACCGGTCAGGATGGGGCGGGCCGGGCCCAGCCGGTCCAGGACACGGCCGCCCAGGGGGGTCAGGCACGCGCCCAGGACGCAGCCGGGCAGCAGGAGGCACCCGGCGGCGAAGGAGCCCATGGAGGCGCTGACCTGGGCGTAGTAGGGGATGAGGTAGCCCAGGGCGAGCACGACCGCCTGGATGAGGACGACGTAGACCACGCTGAGGGTGTAGGTGCGGTCGGCGAAGATCCGGATGCGGATGAGCGGGCGCTCGGAGCGGGACGACAGGACGCAGAAGGCGGCGACGAGGACGAGCGCCAGGGCGAGCAGCCCCAGGACCCGGGGGCTGGTCCACCCCGTCTGCCCGGCGGCGTTCGTGGCCAGCACCAGGGCGGTGAAGCCGGCGGCCATGACCAGGAACTGCAGGGGGCTGAAGACGGCGTCGGACCGGGGCCGGGTGGCCTGCCGGATGGTCAGCAGGCCCAGGACGGCGGCGATGACCAGGAAGGGCAGCAGGACGATAAACACCGACCTCCAGCCGAGGGCGCCAATGAGGTAGCCGCCGAAGGAGGGCCCGACGGCGGGGGCGACGGCGGTAATGAGGGTGGCCACGCCCATCATGGTGCCCAGGTGCTCCAGGGGCACCTGCTCCAGGACCATGTTGAACATGAGCGGCAGGGCTATGCCGGTGCCCACGCCCTGGACGAGGCGGCCGAGGACGAGCAGGGAGAAGTGCGGGGCGGCGGCGCACATGACCGTGCCAGCCAGGAAGGCCGCCATGGCCAGGGCGAACAGGGTCCTGGTGCGCAGGCGCCGGTGGAGGAAGGAGGAGACCGGCATAATCGCCGCCAGGACCAGGAGGTAGCCGGTGGTGACCCACTGGACGGTGGAGGTGGAGACGCCGAACTCCTTCATGAGGGCCGGGAAGGCGATGTTCATGGCGGTCTCGACCACGACCCCGGCGAAGGAGGTGATGCCGACGGCGACGACGGCGATAACGAGGCGGGCGTCGAGCCTGCGTTCAAAGGTGGGCACGGCGCCATTGTCCTCCACCGGCACCGTCGGTGCCCGGCGTTCCCGCCCTACCGCGTCCCCGAGTCCGGCACGCCGCCCGACGGCGGCCGGCAGACGGCACGGACAGCAAGGAGACGCAGATGAACCAGCAGATGAACTCGGTGGGACGCAATATCGCACGGCTGCGGCTGGCGCGGGGGATGACCCAGGAACGGCTCGCCCAGCGCATGGGGGTGACCCCGCAGGCGGTCAGCAAGTGGGAGAACGACATCAACTACCCGGACGTGGCCACGCTGCCCCGCCTGGCGGCGCTGCTGGGGACGAGCGTCGACGCGCTGCTGACGGCGCCCGACGACGCCGGGCCGCAGGGTCCGGCGCCATCGTCCGGGGCGGACGGCACCGCCACGGACGCCGGGCCCGCCCCGACCGAGCCCGGCGTTTTACAACAGTCGCTACGCGGTGAAGACTGATACGTCAGACAGCGCGCACACCAAAGGAGCCCCGGATGCAGTCCCTCACCATGAACGACGGCCACACGATCCCGGTCCTGGGCTACGGCGTCTTCCAGATGACGTCGGCCGAGGTCGCCGCGCACCTGCCCGAGGCGATCGCCGCCGGCTACAGGCACATTGACACCGCCAACGCCTACTTCAACGAGGTCGCCGTCGGCCGGGTCGTTGCCAGCAGCCCGGTCGCGCGCGAGGACCTCTTCATTACCTCCAAGCTCTTCCCACAGAGCTACCCCTACGCCCAGTGCGGCAAGGACATTGACGCCACCCTGGAGCGCCTGGGCACGGACTACGTCGACCTGCTGCTCCTCCACCAGCCCTACGGTGAGTACGTCTCCGCCTGGAGGGCCATGGAGGAGGCGGTCGAGGCGGGCAAGGTCCGCTCCATCGGCCTGTCGAACTTCTCCGCCGCGAAGGTCCACGAGATCCTCGACGTCGCCCGGATCGTCCCGGCCGTCCTCCAGGTGGAGGCCCACCCGTACTGGAACCAGCACGCCCTCAAGGCCGCTCTGGCGGACACCGGCATCGTCTTCGAGGCCTGGTACCCGCTCGGCCACGGGGACAGGACGCTCCTGGCCGAGCCCGCCCTGACCGGGCCCGCCGCCAGGTACGGCAAGACCGCCGCCCAGGTCGTGCTGCGCTGGCACCTCCAGGAGGGCAATGTCACCTTCCCCAAGACGCTCAACCCGCAGCACATGGCGGACAACCTCGACATCTTCGACTTCACGCTGACCGGGGAGGAGGTGGCCGCCATTAACGCCCTGCCGCAGCGGCCCTACTACCAGGTGCCCGACGAGCCGCCGGCCTTCGTCACCACCGTCATGGACTACTCCCGGCAGGCGTGAGGTGCAGCCACCCCAGCTATTTGGCCCCGCCTGACCCGCGCGGCCGATCGCGCCGGGCCCCGGCGCGATCACAGGACCAAGTCGGCGTGACTTCCAGTCTCCACCAGGACCAGGACCAGCTCCGTCTCCCTGATCTGGTAGATCAGCACCCAGTCGGGCCGGATGTGGCAGTCCCTCAGTCCAGCCCGGTCGGCCGTGAGCGCATGATCCCGATAACGGACAGGTAGCGTCTCGCGACGTCGAAGCATCTCAACCACCGCGAAGAAGGCATCCATGTCGAGGCCGCGTCTTCTAGCCCGCTTGAGGTCCTTCCTGCATTTACTCGAGATGACGATGTCGAGCACTACAGGTCCAGGTCATTGCGCAAGTCTGCGACGCTCCCGTAGCGCCTGGCGGTGCCCGCGGAGATCTCTGCGTCAACCTCGTCGTAGGCCTGCCGGGCCTCGGCACTCATGACGTATGGACGGGACGTGTCGAAGGGGAAGCCCTTGAACTCATTGAACGCGCGCACGAACATGCGCACCGCATGTGACGGGGTTGTCCCCATCTGATGAGTGAGCTCAACAAATAGACGCTTGTCGTCGTCGTCGATCTTGACATTGAGGGTCTTAGTCGCCATCAGGTCTCCCGCCCACACCTCACTGCATCAGCATGCTCATCGTATCATGGCGTAACACGATGTGGTACGGGCTCGTGAGGCCCGGCACCGCCCGGACCCGGGACGCCGCCTCACCAGGATGTCAGCGGCCCTGGACCAGGTCCTGGGAGGTGAAGCGGCGCACCGCCGGCCCCTAGCGGCGCCCCGGCGGCCCCTAGCGGCGCGTCGTGCGCACCGCCGTCCCGGCGAGGGCCTTCTCCCCGGGTCGGGCGAGCGGGCCGACGAGCTCGTGGGGCACGTAGGGCTCCTCCAGGTAGGCGACCTCCTCGGCGGTGAGGGTCAGATCCAGGGCGCGCACGGCGTCGTCGACGCGGCTCGGCCGCGAGCAGCCGACAATGGGGGCGGCCACGCCCCTGGCCCAGTGCCAGGCCAGCGCGACGTCGGCCATGGGCACCTCGTGCCTGGCGGCGACCTCGGCGACGCGCTCGATGACGGGCATGTCGATCTCGCGGTCGCGGTCGTACTTGGCGCGCATGGTGCCGTCCGTCGTCGAGCGCACGGACGGCGAGTCCCAGGTGGGGCGGGTCAGGTGCCCGGAGGCGAGCGGGCTGTAGGGGGTCAGGGACATGCCGTACTGCTCGACCACGGGGATCATCTCCCGCTCGTCCTCGCGGTAGAGGAGGTTGTAGTGGTTCTGCATGCTGGCGAAGCGGGTCCAGCCGTGGGCGTCCGCCGCCACCTGCAGGTTGTGCAGCTGGTAGGCGTACATGGCGGAGGCGCCCAGGGCCCGTACGCGGCCGTCGCGCACGAGGCGGTCCAGGGCCTCCATGGTCTCCTCCACGGGGGTGGAGTAGTCGAAGCGGTGGATAATGTACAGGTCGAGGTAGTCGGTGCCCAGGCGCCGGAGCGTGCCCGTGATCTCCCGCTCAATGGCCTCGGCGCTCAGGTGCCCCTCATTGAAATAGACCTTGGAGGCCAGCACCACGTCCTGGCGCGCGACGCCGAGGTTCCTCAGGGACTGCCCGATGTACTCCTCGCTGGTGCCGTGGGCGTAGACGTTGGCGGTGTCGATAAAGGTGACGCCGAGCTCGAGCGCGCGGGCGATGACGGCCTGGGTGGAGGGCTGGTCAATGACCCACTGGTGGAAGTCCGGGAAGACCTTGCCGAAGCTCATGCCCCCGATGCACAGCCGCGGGATCGTAATGCCTGTGGTGCCAAGTGTCGTGTACTGCATGACGCCAGTATGGGTGCCCGGCACCGACCCCGGCCAGGCCCTGCCAGAGCCACCCTGGAGGCCGCCCGGGGTGCGGTCCGACGCCGGCGCCCAGCCTCAGCGGCTCCCTTTCGCTGTAAGGAGGCGTCCCACCCGGCCGGGCCCGCGCCCTGAGCCTTTTCCGGCCCACGCACGACCTGGGTCCAGGCGGCCGTCCCCGGCCCGCTCACGGCCCCAGCGCCTTGAGCGGGAAGGTGACGACGCCGTCGGGGAGCGTCATCACGGGTCCGTCGGCGGTAATGACGGCGGTGAGTGCCGGAGGAGGGGTCCGTGCAGTGTCGATATCGGCCACGAAGGCAGCGAGCGAGGTCTGCGCCGCCGGGATCTGGCGCTGCCCCAGCTTGACCTCGAAGGCGGCCCAGCGCCCGTCGTCCAGCTCCACAATGGCGTCCGCCTCCTTCCCCGCCTTGTCCCGGTAGTGGTAGAGGCGTCCGCCGCACATCTCGGAGAAGATCCGCAGGTGCTGCACCGCCTGGGACTCGAACCAGAGCCCGGCGGTCTCCAGGTCCTGTAGGAGGCGCTCCGAGGACGTCGCCGTCACCGCCGCGGCGAGCGCAGGGTCGACGAAGTGCAGCTTCGACGACGTGCGCACCACGTAACGGGACCGCAGGTGCGGCACCCAGGCCGGCTGCTCCTCGACGACGAAGAGGCGTCTGAGGGCGCCCACGTAGGCGATGGCGGTCTCCGCGCTCAGGGACTGCCCGGCCACGTCCCTGGCGATGGTGCGGAAAGACGCCTCTGTCGCGACGTGCCGGGCGAGGGAGCGCATGAGGGCGCGCAGGCGCACAGGATCCCGCCGCGGTTCGCCGTCCAGGCGACCGACGTCGATACTGACAATGTCCTCGACGTAGTCGCGCAGGCGGCGCTGCGCCTGAGGCGTCGTCAGATCGAGGTCCCCCGGCCATCCTCCGTGCACCAGGTCGTCCAGGGCCTCGCGTACACCGGCGCCGGAGTTAAGCGCCGGCGCCGGCGCCTCGCCGTTGAACAAACTCGCCAAGGAGACGCTGCCGTCCCCGCGACCGCGCTCGAACAGGGTCATGGGCCGCATTCGGATCCGTGAGATCCGGTGCGCTCCGGAGTGCCGCGCGGCGTCCTCGGCGGGGACGGACGATCCCGTGAGGATGAACTGTCCCGGGTGACGACGGGAGTCGATCTCCCTGCGCACGAGGTTCCACAGTGAGGGCTCGATCTGCCACTCGTCAAGAAGACGCGGCACGTCGCCGACCAGGAGGAGCGAGGGATCGACGTCCAGGGCGGCCCGCAGCTGCGGCAGCCCGGAGTCCAGCGCGATCTCGGAGGAGGCGTGTCGACGTCCGGTCATGGTCTTGCCGCAGGCGCGGACGCCCTCGATGAGGACGCCCCCCGAGTAACCGAGGATGTCGTCAACAAGCCGATCCACGACTCTCGGCAGATAGCCCTCCTGCTCCACGGTTCCCTCCCCTACGCCCTTGCCGCGCCATGTCAACCTGGCATGTGGCGTCGATCCAATCCGTCATGTGGCGTCATTGTAACCGGTCATATGGCGTCGTCCCAACCCGCCATGTGGCGTCGCCCGAGCGCCGCACCCACCCTCCCGCAGCGGGTGGTAGGCGAGCGCGGCGCCCGCGACGTCTGGCCAGGAGCGGGGCCCGCCGCACCGCCACCGCCTCCGCCGCGGCCTCGGCGAGGCGGCGAGCCTGAGAGCAGGTGCGGGACGCAGTCGGATGGGAAATGGTTGGTACCCTACGATGTTCGCGCTCATGGACACCGGGCGCAGGGCCAGTCAGCCGGACTGCGCGGAGCGGTAGTACAGCACCGCCACCTGGGTGCGGTTGCGCAGCCCCAGCTTGGCCAGGATGGAGCTGACGTGGTTGCGCACCGTCCCTGCGCTCATAAAGAGCTGGTCCGCCACCTCCGCGTTGTCCAGCCCCTGGGCCACGGCCTCGACCACCTGGTACTCGCGCTCGGTCAGGGGGGAGAAGACAGGGCTCCTGGGTACCCGGCCGGGACGCCTCCCCAGGCCCATGGCCGCGCTGCGCTCGAGCACGTCCCCCTCCAGCACGCACACGCCAGCCATGACCGAGCGCAGCGCCGGGGCGATACGGGCCACGTCCTGCTTCATGAGGTAGCCGCGCGCCCCCATCCTCAGTGCCCGGACAATGTACTCGTCGTCGGCGAAGGTGGTCAGGAAGACAATGCGCGCCTCCCGGTCCTCGTTAAGGATCGTCTCGGCCGCGCCCAGTCCGTCGCCGCCGGGCATCTGGACGTCCAGGAGCAGGACGTCGGGGCGCAGCCGGCGGTACCCCTCCACCGCCTCGGGGCCGGAGGCGCCCAGGCCCACGACCTCCACGTCGGGCTCCACCGACAGGATAGTGGCCAGCGACTGGGCCACGAAGGTGTCGTCGTCGACAATAAGGACCTTCATGCTCACTCCTTCGGGATCATGACGAAGACCGTGAACCGCGGACGCAGGGTGACCCGCAACGTCCCGCCCAGGGCCTCGACCCGCTCGGCCATGGAGTGCAGCCCCATACCGGTGCGCGGGAACCCGGCCCCTGTGGCGAGGCGGGCCGTGGCGCCAGGCCCCAGGTCCCTGCTCCCCCGTACCACGCCGCCGTTCGGACCGGCGGTCCCGAGCACCTCGTCCCGCGGCAGGATACCGTCGTTATCGACCGTGACCTGCCAGAACGCGGGGTAGTCGACCACCTTGACGTGTGCCGAGGTCGCCTTCCCGTGCCGCGCGGCGTTGGTCAGCGCCTCACGTACCACGGCCACCACGCAGCGGCTGACCGCAGCCGGGGGCGTCTGCTCCAGGGCGCAGTCGACCCCGACCTGGCTGATACCGCAGCGGGAGGCCAGCACGCTGAGGGTGGTAGGCAGGTCCTCGCCCTGGTCCGACAGCGCGTGGACGCTACGGCGCATGGAGTCCAGCGCCTCGCCCAGCGAGGAGTCCAGCCCCGCCAGGTCGGCCACGAGGCCCTCCTCGTCCCGGTGGGTGACCTGGAGGGCCTTGACCATGAGCAGGAGGCGGGTCAGGACGTGCCCGACGCCGTCGTGGATGTCGCGGGCGATCCGGGTGCGCTCACCCAGGACGGCGGCACGCACCTCGTGGTCCTGGGTCGCCAGGAGGCGGTCGTTGACGGCCTGGAGGGCCAGGATCCTCATCTGCAGGTCGTCCCTGACCGCGTGCAGGCTGGCACGCGCCCTCTCCTCCTGGACGGTGCGCAAGGCCAGGGTGGCGGACAGGGCCACCACGACCACGGCGACGAGGGAGAACGACCGGGGCCCCGCCCGCCGCCCCGCCACCAGGAGCGCGGCGCCGCAGACCGGGGCCAGGAGGCGGGCGGGCCGGGAGCCCGGCACCGCGCGCACCAGGTCGTAGAAGGCCAGGGGCGCCCCGGCCACCGACGCCGAGGTGAGACCGCCCAGCAGCAGGTAGGAGGCGGGGACGACGACCGCCGACCGCCGCCCCACCACCGCGCACGTCCCGGCGGCGATGACGGCCAGGAGCAGCCAGGTCACGGCCACCATGTCCACCGGCCCCCGGAGCACCGTCACCAGGAGACAGCCTGTCAGGACCACGCCCTTGTCCGTCAGAACCTTCACGCGGAGATTATGGTCCGTCCCCGGTCACGGGCACAGCCCACACGCGGGGGCGCACCGTCCCAGGCCCGGGAGGCCGCCAGTGTCAGCACGCCGGCCTGCCGGCTGGCGCCCCGGGCCGCGTACCGGCACCAGGCCCGCCGCACCTTGCCGAGTCGATCCCGCCGCACACCCCCGGAGCCTGCCGCGCCGGGCCGCGTACCAGCCCGGCGGCGGACGTGCCCGGACACCCATGACAGAAGTCATGCCCCGGCCCCGTACGTTATGACACCAGGCACTTCCGCGGCCCACCGCGCCAGCGGAGCATGAGGGCGAGCCCCAGGCACGCGGGCGCACGACGAGCAGCGTTAAGGAGCTGGTATGGACGGTGAGACGGCACCCGACCGGGGCGGGTCGGCCCCCGGCGACGCGGTGGTGGTGGACTCCCTGGTCAAGCGCTACGGGGAGCTGGTCGCGGTCGACGGCCTGTCCCTGCGGATCGCCCGGGGGGAGGTGCTGGGCCTGCTGGGCCCCAACGGCTCGGGCAAGACGACGACCATTAACTGCCTGCTCCAGCTGCTGACCTACGACCGGGGTGAGATCAGCGTCTTCGGGGAGCGCATGACGGCGACCTCCTACGACCTCAAGCGCCGGATCGGCGTCGTGCCACAGGACGTGGCCGTCTTCGACGAGCTCACCGTGGCCCAGAACGTGGACGCCTTCTGCGCCCTGTACGTGCGTGACCGCGCCCGACGACGCCGCCTGGTGAAGAAGGCGATCGCCTTCGTCGAGCTGGAGAAGTTCACGGGCTTCAAGCCGGGCAAGCTCTCCGGCGGCCTGCTGCGCCGGCTCAATATCGCCTGCGGCATCGCCCACGCCCCTGAGCTCATTATCCTCGACGAGCCCACGGTCGCCGTGGACCCCCAGAGCCGCAACGCGATCCTGGAGGGCATTAAGCGTCTTAACGAGCAGGGCGCCACCATTATCTACACCAGCCACTACATGGAGGAGGTCGAGCAGCTGTGCCACCAGATCGTCATTATGGACGCCGGACGGCGGGTCGCCTCCGGCACGGCCGACGAGCTCAAGCAGATGATCGGCGTCGGTGAGCGCATCCGGGCCGAGGTCATCGCCCCCGACGTGCTGGACAGGGAGGTCCTGGAGCACGTGCGCCGCCTGGAGCACGTGCGCACCGCCTCCTACCAGGCCCCCGAGCTGGTGGTCGAGTGCTCACCGGGGGCGCACAACCTCTCCGACGTGCTGGGGATGCTGACCCGGGCCGGGATCACCTTCGGGCGGATCACCTCCGAGCCCCCCACGCTCAACGACGTCTTCCTGGAGATCACCGGGCGGGCCCTGCGCGACGAGGCGGCCTGACATGCTCTCCGTCTTCACCTACCAGGTGCTCCGGCTCCTGCGCGACAAGATCCTGCTGCTGTGGGTCGTGGCCTTCCCCGTCATCCTGTCGTGTCTCTTTATGGCCATGTTCTCCAGCCTGGACGAGTCCTACCAGGCCACCCCCCTGAACCTGGGCGTGGTGCAGGACGACGCCTACCACGCCGCCACCGGCCTGGACGCCACGGTCAGGACGGTCTCCCAGGAGGGCGAACGCCACCTGCTCAACCCCACCCCCTACGCCACCGCGGACCAGGCCCAGGAGGCCGCCCGGAAGGGGGACACCGTCGGCTACCTCGACGTGGAGGACGGCAGCCCCGTCCTGCACGTGACCCAGGAGGCCAACACCGGCAGCAAGGGCAACACGGTCATGGTGCTGCGCGCGGTCCTGGACTCCTATACCCAGACCCGGGCCGAGTACGAGGTCCTGGCCACGGCCGGGGCGCAGGCCGGGCCGCCGGACACCGACAGCGTCCTCACCCAGCGGGCGCAGGTGACCTCGTCGACCGTCAAGCCGCAGGTCCGCTACTACTTCTCGCTAATGGCCTTCGCCTGCGGCATGGGCACCGCCGTGGCCATGACCGCGGTCCAGGGGGTCACGGCCACCTCCTCCCACCTGGGGACGCGCCTGACCCTGGCGGGCCTGCCCCGGTGGAGGATCCTGGTCGGCACGCTGGCCGCCGCGTGGGTCTGCGTCCTGGTCTGCCTGCTCGTCGCCTTCGCCTTCATACGGCTGGTGGTCGGCGTGGACTTCGGGCCCCACATGCTGCTGTGCCTGGTGGCCATCGGGGTCTCCAGCCTCCTGTCCTGCGCGGCCGGGGCGCTGCTGGGGACCTCCCGGCAGATGAACACGGGCATTATCTCCGGTATCTCCTGCCTGCTGTCCCTGTTCACCGGCCTGTACGGGTCCGGGGCCCAGAAGCTGGCCGACGCCGTCGAGTACAACGTCCCCCTGCTGGCGCAGGCCAACCCGCTGTGGCAGTCCGCCCACAGCTTCTACGGGCTGCTCTACTACGACAGCCTCGCCCCCTTCGCCCGCAACTGCGCCGTGATGGTGGGCATGACCTGCCTGTTCCTGGGCCTGGCCCTGGTCCGTATGAGGAGGATGAGCCATGAGCACCTTTAGGACGTCACTGCGGATCGTGGCGGCGCACCGGGTCATTATCCTGGTGTACCTGCTGACGCTGTCCATGTTCGGCCTGCTCATGGGGCTGTCCGTCACGGACACGGCCGACGAGGTGGTCGACACGCACGCCACCGTGGCGGTGGTCGACCGTGACGGCTCGGAGGTCTCCCGGGGCGTGACCCGCTACCTGGGGTCCGTCGGTGAGGCCCGGCCCCTGAAGGACTCCCGGCAGGCGCTGCAGGACGCCACCGCCCAGAACCGCATCTCCTACATCCTCATTATCCCCGCCGGCTACGGGCAGTCCCTCCAGGCCTCCGCCCGCCAGGGCGGCAAGCCGCCGGCGCTGGAGACCGTCGTCAACTACGAGTCAGCGGCCGGCTCGCTCATGGACGTGCGCACCACCTCCTACCTGGAGCAGGTGCGCACCTACCTGGGAACCGTCACCGACGACCCCGCCCGGGCCGTCGCCCTGGCCGACGCCGCCATGAAGCACACCGCGTCCGCCGAGCTGGTACCCCAGGAGGCCACGCCCCTGCCGCGCAGCCTCCTGGTGTACGCCCAGTTCTCCCTCTACCCGCTCACGGCCTTCGCCATTGTGGCCGTCTCCACGCTCATGACGTCGCTGGGGCGCCGGGCCGTGCGCTCACGGCTGTCCGCCGCACCCGTCAGCGGCTGGGAGCGCGGCCGGGGGCTCATGGGGTCCTGCCTGGTGGTGGGCCTGATGGGGTGGGCCTGGATCCTCTGCCTGGGGGTGGCGGTCTTCGGCCGGGGGTACCTGGTCTCCGCGGCCCCGCTGCTGGGGGTGGTCGCGGCCGCGCTGGGCGCCTACACGCTGGTACCGGTCTCGCTGGGCTTCCTCCTGGGCCAGCTGGGGCTGAAGGAGAACGCGGCGAACGTCATCGCCAATATCGGGGGCCTGGCCATGTCCTTCCTGGGCGGGGCGTGGATCTCGACCGACCTCATGCCCGCCGCCCTGGTCACCGTCGCCCGGTTCACCCCCACGTACTGGGCCAACAGGGCGATGACCGGCGCCTCCGAGGTGACCTCCGTCTCCGCCGACACCGTGCTGCCGCTGCTGACCAACTGCGGGGTGTGCGCCCTGTTCGCCGTGGCCATCTTCAGCGTGGGGCTGGCGGTGGGACGCACCCGGGCGCGTTCGTCACTGTGAGAATATGTCCCGGGGCCGGGCCGGCTACCCAGGTAGCTGGCCCGGCTACCACCTGGGTAGCCGGCCCGGCCCCGGGACAGGGGCACGTCACCTCGTCTACCCGGTCCCCGCTCTGGGAGACGCTCTGGGGGAGCCGGCCCGGCCCCGGGACAGGGACGCGTCAGCGGGGACTACGAGGGTCCGGCGCGAGCCTGCCCCCCAGCACGAGCACGCCGGCAGAAGCCCCCATTCCCCTTCGCCCACACCGGAGAGAAAGATGAACCACCAGTCGCGTCTCGCGCCACCCGATCAGACCGATAACGAGCTCGTGTACCTGCCGATGGACGAGCCGACCGCCAGGGAGATCGCGGACGGGTGGAAGTATCCGCCGCCCTACGATTTCTACGACATGACGGCGGACCCGGACGACTACCAAGAGTTTATCACCCCCGCGCTGTGGCCGGAGTTCTCTCTCCAGGCGCGGCGGCAGGGACAGCTGATCGGATTTCTTTCCGGTGGCGTCGTAGACGAGGGCGGTTTTGTGGAGATCGGGCTGGGGCTGCGTCCAGACCTTACTGGCCGCGGCCTGGGGCGCGACTTCATGAGGCGCAATCTGGATTGGATCCAACAGGAGTACCCGGGCACGGAGATCCGCCTCTCGGTCGCGTCATTCAACCAGCGAGCAATCAAGGTGTACGAGGGCAGCGGGTTCCACGTCGTGCGCCACTTCACGCAAGCGACCAATGGCGGCGAATACGACTTCGTCGAGATGAAGCACGTCGCCTGAACCGGCGTCTGACGCCGCCCGTTTCGGAACCAACACGTCTCTCGTTACGTTGCCGAGAATGACGCCATCGGATTCTTCGGGCCCTTCTGCCGGGGAGGTACCGGGGAGGTACCGGCGAAAACGTCCTTCGTGGCCCACGACCCTGCCCTGAATGACGGCGTCGCGCGCCCTCAGGCCCCCAGAGCCGCCGCCGAGGTGCCTGAGCGCACCCGTTGAAGGTCCTCGACGAGCAGGTCCGGGACGACCCGCACCCCCAGGGACACCAGTGCCGTCAGGGTCTGGGTGACGAAGGAGCGCGTCTCGGCGTCGAGCTCCGCGAAGGCGCGGGCCCGCACGTGGATGCTGCGGCGCCAGTCCGCCCGCAGCTCGTGGGTCGTCGACACGTCCCCGAGGTCGATCACCGAGTAGAGGGTGTCAATAAAACGCTCGCGTTCCTTAACCGTGCGGCTGCCCAGCCAGGCGCTCACGGTGCGGTTGAGGTAGCGGGCGTCCGCCGTCAGGCCGTCGAGGGTCACCAGGTCGCAGCCCTCCACCACCCAGGAGAAGGGGTCGTGCTGCCAGATCATGGCACGGTTGCTGCGCACCACCCGGTACCCCTCCTGCTGCTCCAGCAGCATCCCGACCACCGAGGACTGGGGAAGCGTCTTCTCAACCCGGCCCTCCACCCGGCGGTAGTCCTCGGTGGCGAGGAACTCCGCGAGGAAGCCGGGCCCGTCGTGGGAGAAGATCCGCGTCACGCGGCCGCTGGCGTCACGCGGGGCCGTCGCCGCCGCGTAGACGGCGAGGTTGCCGCCCTTGGAGTGGCCGCCAACCAGCAGGTCGCCACCGACCCGGGCGGCGGCGTCGGCGAGGTAGTGAGCCGCCTCGACCTGGGAGGGCACGGGGCAGCGGTAGGCGAGGTTAAAATCCTCCTTCCAGCCCACGAGGGAGGCGTCCGTGCCCCGGAAGGCGACGTAGGACAGGTCCTCGGTGAGCCGGAAGGTCATGGCCGCGAACTGCTTCTCGGCCTGGGGGTCGGTGGCGTCCACGTAGCCCATGACCCGTGCGTCCCGGAACCGGGGGCTGGCGGCCACGGCGGCGAGCAGGTCCAGGCCCGGCTCCTCGCCCCACATGCCGGCGTAGTAGGTGGCAAAGTACTCGGCACGGTACAGGTCGGCCAGGCGTACCCCCTCCCACCCGAGGGCCGGGGCCAGGGCGGGGTCGTCGGCCGGGAGGCGGGTGTAGGCCAGCCAGGACAGGACGAGGCTGTCAACGGTACAGAAACCGCGCCCGTCAAAGGTGTCGAGCTCGGTACGCACGTAGTCGAGCATGTTCCGTGTACGGCTCACTGTACTGCCCCTCCGATCAGGACCGTCCCCTCTCAGGACCGTCCCCTCCGCTGCGGACCCGGCGTCCGCACGTCGCGGCGCGGCTGCCGGGTTCCCCGACGACGCTACCCACTCCCGCCCGACGGCGCCCAAGGGCCTGGACGTGCAGTCGGGCACCATGTGGTCCCTCGGGTGCGGAGGCGGGAGAATGCTCCCGGGCGACCGCGGAGTGCTGGCGAGCCCGATAGTGCTGCGGGCTGTGCACGACCGCGGGCGGCAGGCCTCAGGCGCGCTCCGAGTACCTGTTGCCGTACGCGGCCCGGGCCGCACCGGTCACGCGTCTCACGAAGTCGCCCTTGGCCTGCGTGTAGCCATCGCGGTCGTGCTCGAACCGGTGCCACAGCCCCAGCTTGAGCGCCTCGTACTCCTTGGCCATCTCCGGGTGGTCGTTGAGGAAGTCCCTGAAGTAGAGCTCATCATTATCGCCCGCGAAGCGCAGGTGGATGTGGAATACCTCGTCGGCGAACCCGTCCTCCGTGTACCCGGCGTTCAGGGAGGCCCGGCGCTCCTCGCTGCTCATCACGAGAAAGCCACTGCGCTCAAGGAGCCTGACGACGACGTCCTTCTCCTCCCCCTCCTCGATCTCGACGAGTACGTCGACAATGGGTTTGGCCCAGATCCCCGCGACCGCCGTGCTCCCGATGTGGCTAATGCGCACGACCGCACGACTCGGCAGGATCCCCAGAAGCCTCGCCTCCATCTGCGCATACTGTGCCGCCCACTCGCTGCGGTGCTCCGTCAGCTCGATGGGGAACAGCTCCCAGAGCTCCTCGAGCGTCATCTCCAGCAACCTTTTCGTCATGACGCCTCTCTCCTCCGTTATTCTCACGCCGCTCCCACATCAGGGAGGCGGCTGCGATCATGTCCTGCATGTCCAGGGCCAGAGGCTGAGCATCAATATCAGATAGCCGGTCCATCCAGCCCAAGGCGATCATCTCCGCCTGCGGCCATTTTCCTAGACGTACCTTGTTAATAAGTTCGTAAGCACTGACGCTGGAGACCCAGAGACGGTGGCGCGGCTGAGAAAGAACATCGAGCGCAGAGGGACGGATCCTGCGGCCCGCGGTCCCCAGGAGCCGCGCAACCACGTTGGTGTCGAGAAGAACGTCCACCGCTACTCCCATAGAGCAAGTTCGCCCTCGGGCAACGGAGCATCAAGGATCTCGTCGGGGATATCGTACTCCGGGTAGGCGGGAAACACCCTGCGGTTCGGCTCCTCCACGGCGACGAGCCGAGCAACGGACCTGCCCGCACGCACGATCATGACCTCTTCGCCCCTCTCCACCCTTGCCAAGAGGTCGGAGAGGTGCGCCTTGGCCTCAGCCACGTTGTACTGCTTCATCACGGCTCCATGGTCCCAGCCGAGCCCGAGGGGGTCAAGACCAGCAGGACCGGTCTCGAACCCGGCTCGAAGGTTGAGCGCGATCGCCGCTGCGCGCCACGTACAAACGGCTCCGGCGTCGCACCTCCTGGACGCTGAGCCCGGTTTTACGGGGCCCTCGCGATTCTGGGGCGCGGTGACGGAGCACGTCCTCGCTTAATGTTTAACCTGGTTTTACGAGGGCCCTCACTCCCACTCAATGGTGCCCGGGGGCTTGGAGGTGCAGTCCAGCACCACCCGGTTGACCTCGGGCACGGAGTTGGTAATGCGCGTGGAGATACGGGCCAGCACGTCGTAGGGCAGGCGCGTCCAGTCCGCCGTCATGGCGTCCTCGCTGCTCACCGGCCGCAGCACGACGGGGTGTCCGTAGGTGCGCCCGTCGCCCTGCACGCCCACGCTCCGCACCCCGGCCAGCAGCACCACCGGGCACTGCCAGATCTCGGCGTCGAGCCCGGCGGCCGTGAGCTCCTCACGCACAATGGCGTCGGCGGCCCGCAGCACGCGCAGGTTCTGCGCCGTCACCTCGCCAATGACCCGGATCCCCAGGCCGGGCCCGGGGAAGGGCTGGCGGGCCACGATCTTCTCGGGCACCCCCAGCTCACGGCCAATGGCACGCACCTCGTCCTTGAACAGGGTGCGCAGCGGCTCAATGAGCTCAAAGTCCAGGTCCTCGGGCAGGCCCCCCACATTGTGGTGGCTCTTAATGTTGGCGGCGCCCTCGCCTCCCCCGGACTCCACGACGTCGGGGTAGAGCGTGCCCTGGACCAGGAAGCGGATCCTCCCGCCGGCGGCCGAGGCCTCCTCAACGACCCGGCGCTGGGCGGCCTCGAAGGAGCGGATGAACTCCCGGCCAATGATCTTGCGCTTGGCCTCGGGATCGGTGACGCCCTCCAGGGCAGCCAGGAACCGCTCGGTCTCGTCCACGGTGATGACGCGGATGCCCATGCCCTCGGCGTAGTCGTGCTCCACCTGCTCACGCTCCCCGGCGCGCAGCAGGCCGTGGTCCACGAAGATGCAGGTGAGCTGGTCGCCGACGGCCCGGTGGACCAGGGCGGCGGCCACGGAGGAGTCCACCCCCCCGCTCAGGCCGCAGATGACGTGGTCCTGCCCCACCTGCTCGCGGATGCGGGCCACCTGGGTGTCGATAATGCTGTCCGGGGTCCAGGTGCCGGGGATGCCAGCGCCCCGGCGCAGGAAGTTGACCAGGGCGGCCTGGCCGTGCTCGGAGTGGAGGACCTCCGGGTGCCACTGGAGGCCGAAGAGACGACGGGAGCGGTCCTCGAAGGCGGCCACCGGGGTCTGGGAGGTCGAGGCGGTCACGGTGAAGCCAGCCGGGGCAGCCTGGACGGCGTCGCCGTGGCTCATCCACACGACCTGGTCGGCGGGGGTGGCGTCAAACAGGCAGCTCCCGGTCCGGACGGTGGCCGGGGTGTGCCCGTACTCGCGCGTCCCGGTGCGCCCCACGGTCCCGCCCAGGGCCTGCGCCATGGCCTGGAAGCCGTAGCAGATGCCCAGGACCGGCACCCCGGCGTCGAACAGGGCCGGGTCCACGCCGGGGGCGCCGTCGGCGTAGACCGACGAGGGACCGCCGGACAGGATAATGGCGGCGGGGTGCCTGGCCAGCATGTCCGCCACAGGCATGGTGTGGGGCACGATCTCGGAGTAGACGCGGGCCTCGCGCACGCGGCGGGCAATGAGCTGGGCGTACTGGGCGCCGAAGTCCACCACGAGGACGGGCCGGGGGGCCTGGCCGGTGGGGCTGTCAGGGGTGGTCGTCACATGGGCCAGGATAGCCGCCGTCGCCACCGTCGCGAGAACGGTACTTATTGGCCGCGAGAACGGTACTTGTTCGTCGCGAGAACGGGGGTTATGAGGCTGCCCGGCCGGCGGGCCCCAGCCCGGGTCTCCACTACACTTCCCCACGTCCTGGATCGATCTACCCCGGTCCCACGTGAAAGGCCCCCCATGAGCTCAACCACCCCGACGGCCTCCGACCCGGCCGACCTCACCGACACCCAGCTGCGCGAGGTCGCCGACCGTGTCCCCGCCTCCGGCAGGAGGGTCAAGGTCCTGGCCATTACCGCCGTCGCCACCCTGGGCTCCTTCCTCTTCGGCTACGACACCGGCGTCATCTCCGGGGCCCTGCCCTACATGTACATGCCCCACGGGGCGGCCGGGCTGGCCCTGACCTCCGCCCAGGAGGGGCGGATCGCCGGGTTCCTCCTGGTGGGGGCGGCCTTCGGGGCGCTCCTGGGGGCCCGTATGTCCGACCGCTGGGGGCGCCGGCACAACCTCCTGCTCCTGGCCGTCCTCTTCGTGGCGGGGGCCCTGGGGACCACCGCGGCGCCGAACCTGGCCGTCATGTACCTGGCACGCTTCGTCCTGGGGTTCGCGGTAGGCGGGGCCAGCGCCACCGTGCCCGTCTACCTCGCCGAGACCGCCCCCAAGCGCATCCGCGGCTCGATCATGGCGGTGGACCAGTTCATGATCGTCACCGGCCAGCTCGTGGCCTTCACCATGAACGCCGTCGTCTCCCGCCTCAGCGGCGGCCCCGAGCTCACCGTGACGGCCGACCCCTCAGGCCACCTGGCCCCGGGCACCTACTCCTTCGACACCGTCTCCGCCCTCCAGGCCTCCAAGGGGGGCAGCCTGAGCCCCGCGGACTACCACGCCTTCCTGGAGCAGCTCACCGTCTCGGGGGGCAACGGCTCGGCCTGGCGCTGGATGCTCGTCCTGTGCACGATCCCGGCGCTCGCCCTGTGGATCGGTATCCGCCGCATGCCGGAGACCTCCCGCTGGTACCTGTCCCACTCCCGCCTGGAGGAGGCCGTCGGCTCCCTCAAGCGTGTGCGCAACGAGGCCATGGACGGGCCCGTCGCCGAGGAGCTCGCCCAGATGGTGGCCTCCCACCGCGCCGCCCAGACCCAGGAGGGGCAGGCCCGGGGACTGCGCCACGTCCTGGCCACCCCCTGGCTGCGCAAACTCCTGGCGGTAGGAATCTTCCTGGCAATCGTCAACCAGACCACAGGCGTCAACACGGTCATGTACTACGCCCCCAAGGTCCTGGAGTACGCGGGAATGTCCGCCTCAGCCTCTATTACGGCGCAGATCGCCAACGGCGTGATGAGCGTCGTCGGCGCGTTCGCGGGGATCTGGATCATCCAGCGCTTCCGCCGTCGCCAGATCCTGATCGCCGACGTCCTGGGGGTGGGTGCCTGCCTGCTCACCATCGCAGCGATCTTCAGGTTCCAGATCGCCCCCGCCATGGCCTCCGCTACCACTCCCCCCGCCTGGGCCGCCTGGGCGATCCTGGCGCTCATGGGCGTGTTCATGCTCATTGTGCAGTCCTCCAATGGCACGGTGGTGTGGACCATGATGGGCGAGCTCTTCCCCACCAACGTGCGTGGCGCCATGAACGGCACCGCCATCTTCTGCATGTGGATCGCCAACGCGGCCCTGTCCTCAGCCTTCCCCTGGATGATGGAGAACCTCGGCGGCGCCGCGACCTACACGCTCCTGGGCGTCCTCAACCTGGTGATCGCGATGGTGCTCTACAGGATCATGCCCGAGACCAGCGGCAAGTCCCTGGAGGAGATCGAGGTGGAGATGCGCCGACGCTACGCCTGAGCGGGTCCGGCGCCCGGCCGGGTAGGCGGGCGTAGGCGGGCAGCGCCGTACCTGGGCGGGTCCGGCGCCCAGGCCGGGTCCGCGCCAGGCCCCTCGCGGCTGCCGGGCACTCGCGGCAACCGGCGACGAGGCGCGTGGGAGAATCGCCACATGCCACCGCCCCTGCACAGACTCACGGTCCCGCGAGAGCACCGCCCGCCCCGCATGATCGACGTCGCTCGTCGCGCTGGCGTCTCCCGCGCCCTGGTCTCCATCGTCCTCAACGGCAAGCCCGGGGCCTCCCCAACCACCCGCGAGCGCGTCCTGGCCGCGGCCGCCGAGCTCGGCTACACCCCCGACCTCAACGCCCGGCGCCTGCGGGCGGGCACGACCGCCCTCATTGGCGTCATCTTCGAGGGCCACGACGCCTTCACGGCCTGCGTGCTGGACGCCGCCCACGACGCGGCGGCCCGCCGGGGCCTGGACCTGGTGCTGACCATGTCATCGGCCACCGTGCCCCTGTCACGGGCGGTACACACCCTGACCCGCCAGCGCGTGCGCGGCATCCTGCTCATCTCCTCCGCCGCCCCTGACGCCGAGGCGGTGTCCCTGCTGGCCCAGGTTCCCTGCGCGGTGGTAGGGGCCTACGCGCCCACGGCCCTGGAGGGGCGGGTCTTCTCGGTCCACACCGACGACGCCTCCGCCATGCGCCAGGTCGTCCGCCACCTGGCGGGCCAGGGCTACCGTCACCTGGTGGTGACGCGGGTGGTCGGACGGCGCAGCGGGGATGTGCGGGCGGGGGCCGCCGCCGAGGAGGCCGCCGCCCTGGGCCTGGAGGTCACCGAGGTCAGTGTCGGGGGCTATGACGAGTCCGACGGCGTGCGGGCGGGGGCCGACGTGCTCCTGGCCCTGGGGCCGACGTCGGGGGGCCTGCGCCGGCCCACTGCCGTGGTCGGTGCCAACGACGCCCTGGCCCTGGGGATCCTGCACGTCCTGCGGGCCGCCGACCTGCGGGTCCCCCAGGACGTCGGTCTGACGGGCTTTGACGACGCCAAGGCCGGGCACTCCCCGGCGGGCGCGCTGGGCCTGACCACCGTCCACCAGGACGCCGTCGGTATTGTGCAGGCCGCCCTGGCCGCGTTGGAGAGCGGGGGCGTCCCCCACGAGCGGGTCCTGCCCGGACGCCTGGTCCTGCGCAGGACCACCGCGCCGACCGGGCCGCCCGCCCCCGTGACCGGGACCAATGCCACCAGGCCCACCGGGTCCACCGGGTCCACCGGGTCCACCGACCCCGCCCGCGTGACCGGAGCCAATGGCCCCGCACCTGCTGGTGCCGGTTCTGTCTCCACCCCGCCCGCGCGACCGCCCGCCGTCGCCCGCCTGAGCGACCCGGAGTGCACCCCGCTCCCGCCCCGCCCGCGTGTCCGGCACCCCACCCGACCGGACGGGCCAGGAGCGGACAGAGCACCAGGCAAAATATGAGCAACCTCACATAGGTTTACCATAGGGCCTGAGGCGTAGCGTCAGGGCCATGTGGATCCTTCTTGCCTGCGGGTCGGCTCTCTTCGCGGGACTGACCGCGGTCCTGGCCAAGATCGGGATCGAGGGGGTCAGCTCCCACCTGGCCACGGCCCTGCGCACGGTGGTCGTCGCCGTCCTGGCGTGGCTCGTGGTCGCGCTCCAGGGCACAGCCGGGAGCATGTCGTCCCTGTCCACCCGCACCTGGGTCTTCCTGGTCGCCTCCGGGCTGGCTACCGGCGCCGCCTGGCTGACCGGCTTCCGGGCGATCGCCCTGGGTGACGTCATCCGCGTGACCCCGGTGGACAAGTCCTCCACGATCCTGACCATACTGGGTGCCGCCCTGCTCCTGCACGAGCCGCTGGACGCCGCCAAGGGGGTCGGGATGGTGCTCATGGCCCTGGGCACCTGGCTCATGATCCAGCCAGCGGGCGGTCGGGCGGCGGACAGCGGGAACCCGCGCGGCGAGGAGGGCGTGACGGACGCAGGACGGGCGGGCGGTGAGCTGGCGGGGACGGGCTCCCCCGGCCCGGCGTCCCCGGGGCGGGCGGGCTCCGCAGACCGGGGCACAGTGGCCCAGGCTACCCACGCCGTCCCCAGCCAAGGAGCGGCTCCCGGGGCGCCAGGGGCGACCCCCAAGACGCCCGGGACGGCCTCCACAAAGCCAGGAACGGTTCCCGGGGCACCCGGGGCAGTCCCCGAGCCATTAGGGGCGACCCCCAAGACGCCAGGGGCAGCCCCCGAGACGTCCGGGACGGCTCCGGGGCGCTCCCGGGGCTGGTGGTCCCCGCTGGCCTGGCACGCCCACTGGCTGCCCTGGGCCGTGGCCTCCGCGGTGTTCTCGGCCCTGACCTCGATCCTGGCCAAGGTGGGGATCGAGGGCGTGGACCCCACCCTGGGCACGGCCATACGCACCCTGGTGGTCCTGGCCCTGGCCTGGGGCATTGTCCTGGCCACGGGCTCGACCCGCCAGATCCCGACGCTCACGTCCCGCTCCTGGGTCTTCCTGGCCGCCTCGGGCCTGGCCACCGGCGCGTCCTGGCTGTGCTTCTACCGGGCCCTCCAGGCCGGGCCGGCCAGTGTCGTCGTCCCCATCGACAAGCTCTCGGTGCTGGTCACGGCCGCCTTCTCAGCACTGTGGCTGCGCGAGCGGGCCGACCGGCGCACCGGGGCGGGCCTGGTACTGCTGACCGCCGGGACCCTGGTCCTCCTCCTGTGACCGGCCCGTGCCACCGGCGGACCGGCACCCGTGCGGGGCCGGTACGTCGCGGACCGCCCGTCCTCGGCGATCCGCACGGCGGACCGGCACCCGTGCGGGGCCAGTTGCACATTCATTCCGGGAGCGGACCCAGGCCGATGGCGTGATTCCAACGATTTGTCCTTCAGGGAAGAGGCCGGGAACAAGATGAATGTGCAACGGTGCCGCTGTTGCACATTCATCCTCGTCCCTGACACCTACGCCCCAGAAAGATCCGCGTGATCCCAACGTTTCTTGATCGCTGATTGTAAAAAGAATGTGCAACTACGAGGCGGGGCGCGCCACTGCCGGGCGCCCAGCCCGTCAGACCCGGCCGCTGACCACCTTGTGCCGGTTCCCACACGCCCGGACCCCATCTGATGGGGGCCTTTGGTCACACGCCCGGCTCGCAGGGGGCACAATCGTGCCCGGTGACCGTCCCCTCCGGGCACGCCCTGGTCGGACGCACCGGACCACTCGGGAAGCCCCCGTGCACAAGACAAGCGAGAAGGACGCAAAGTGGCGCGAAGCATCTACATCGCCTCCCCTGCCGCAGGGACCGGCAAGTCCACCGTGGCCCTGGGCCTGGTCTCCACCCTGACGAAGGTCGTCGCAAAGGTCGGTGTCTTCCGCCCCTTCGTGACCAGCCGTCAGGCCGACCCCTTCCTCGACCTCCTCCTGGCCCGCTCGGGCTCCGCCACGCCCACCAGCGCCGCCATCGGCACCACCTGGGACGAGTACCACGCCGACCCCGAGGAGTCCCTGGCCGCGATCGTGTCCGCCTACCGGGCGGTAGCCCGTGAGCACGACGTCGTCATTATCGACGGCTCGGACTTCACCGACGTCGCCGGCAACCCTGAGCTGGCGCTCAACGCGCGCGTGGCCGCCAACCTCGGCGTCCCGGTCCTCCTGGTGGTCTCCGGCGCCGCGGCCCCCGAGGAGGTCCGCTCCTCGGTGGAGGTCTCCATGGCCGAGATCGCCACCGAGCACGCCCGCACCGTGGCGGTGGTCGCCAACAAGTGCCTCCCGGCCACCCGCGACGCCGTCGCCCGCACCCTGGGCGGCCTGGACGACGTCGCCGTCACCACCCTGCCGGAGGTGCCGCTGCTGTCCGCCCCCTCGGTGCGTGAGGTCATGGACCACCTGGACGGCACCCTCATTGTGGGCGACCCCGCCCTGCTGGAGCGCGAAGCCGAGTCCGTGCTCGTGGCCGCCATGGACGTCTCCCACGTCCTGGAGCGCCTGGCCGAGAGCCAGCTGGTCATTGTCCCGGCGGACCGCTCCGCCGTCCTCATCTCCCTGGCGGCGGCCCAGGCCTCCACCGGCTTCCCCAGCCTGGCGGGCCTGGTCCTCAACGGCGGCTTCAGCGTGGCCCCCTACGCCCGCCGCCTCCTGGAGGGGCTCCACCAACCCCTGCCGGTCATCACCTCCCCCTACGACACCTTCGAGGCGGCGTCGGCGGCTGGCAAGCTCACCGGGGAGCTGGCCTACGGCTCGGAGCGCAAGCTGGACGTGGCCATTACGACCTTCGAGAAGGAGGCCGACGTGGACGCCCTCCTGGCCACCCTGGAGGTGGAGCCCAGCGAGGTGGTCACCCCCATTATGTTCCAGGCCGAGCTGGTGGAGCGCGCACGATCCGATCGTAGGACCATCGTCCTGCCTGAGCCCGACGACGACAGGATCCTGCGGGCCGCCGACGCCATCGTCCGCCGGGGTATCGCCGACATCGTCCTGCTGGGCGAGGAGACCGCGGTGCGCGCCCGCGCCGCCGAGCTGGGGCTGGACATCTCCGCCGCCCGCGTGGTGTCCACCTCCGACCCCGAGCTGGGTGAGAAGTACGCCGAGGAGTTCGCGCGCCTGCGGGCCAAGAAGGGTGTCACCCTGGAGCAGGCCCGCGAGAAGATCCAGGACGTGTCCTACTTCGGCACCATGATGGTGCACATGGGCGACGCCGACGGCATGGTCTCCGGGGCGGCCCACACCACCGCCCACACGATCGTGCCCTCCTTCCAGATCATTAAGACCAGGCCCGGCACCTCCATCGTCTCCTCGGTCTTCCTCATGCTCCTGGAGGACCGGGTCCTGGTCTACGGCGACTGCGCCGTCAACCCCGACCCCACGGCCGAGCAGCTCGCCGACATCGCCATCTCCAGCGCGGCCACCGCCCGCCAGTTCGGGGTCGAGCCCCGGGTGGCCATGCTGTCCTTCTCCACGGGCACCTCGGGCAAGGGCGCGGACGTGGACAAGGTGCGTGAGGCCACCGAGCTGGTGCGCGCCAAGGCCCCTGACCTGGCCGTGGAGGGCCCCATCCAGTACGACGCCGCCATCGACCCCACCGTGGCCGCCAAGAAGGCCCCCGGCTCGGCGGTGGCCGGGCGAGCCAACGTCTTTATCTTCCCGGACCTGTCGTCTGGCAACATCGGCTACAAGGCGGTGCAGCGCTCGTCCGGCGCGATCGCCATCGGCCCGGTCCTCCAGGGCCTGAACAAGCCGGTCAACGACCTCTCCCGCGGCGCCCTGGTGGAGGACATTATCAACACCGTCGCCATTACCGCCGTCCAGGCCCAGGGCTGAGGCCCCGGCCCCGGGGCACCCAGCTGGCCAGCGGGCACCCGCCGGTTCCCGCACCGCCACCCGCTGGCTCCCGGGCGCCCGGGACCGGGCTTTCTGTCCGGCTCGGCTCGGCGCCGCAGAAGTTGGCCCCGGGGCGTCCAGAACCGGGACACCACCAAGCAGCCCCGGGGCTCCCACCCGGGACGCCCGGGGCACCCGACTGGGACGTCGCGCCACCGCCCTCCCGGGCGCCCGGCCCGTCCCCTCGGCACGAACCCCGTGCTGGTCGCCCTCCGGGCGCCCGGCCCGCCCGGGGTCCGCTCCTCCAAGACACCGTTCAAGCCACGAAAGGCCCTTGCATGTCCACCCGGACCGTCCTCGTCATTAACTCCGGATCCTCCTCCATTAAGTACCAGCTCATTGACCCCGACTCCGGGGACTCCCTGGCCTCGGGGCTGGTGGAGCGTATTGGCGACGCCGTGGGCGCCATCATCCACAAGCACGACGGGGCCAGGACCGTCATTGACGAGCCCGTGCCCGACCACGGCTTCGGCCTGGCCGAGGTCCTGCGGCTGTTCGACCAGGAGGGCCCCAGCCTCAAGGAGGCCAACGTGGTGGCGGTGGGCCACCGGGTGGTCCAGGGCGGGAGCCACTTCTCGGGCCCGGCCCTCATTGACGACTCGGTGGTGGAGCTCATTGAGCAGCTGGTGCCCCTGGGGCCGCTGCACAACCCCGCCCACCTCAAGGGCATCGCGGTGGCCCGCAGGCTCATGCCCGACCTGCCGCAGGTGGCCGTCTTCGACACGGCCTTCTTCCAGGACCTGCCCGAGGAGGCGGCCCGCTACGGCCTCAACCGTGAGGTGGCGGACCGCTACTCCATCCGCCGCTACGGCGCGCACGGCACCTCCCACCAGTTCGTCTCCAAGGAGATCGCCCGGCGTCTGGGGCGTGACGACCTCAAGCAGATCGTGCTGCACCTGGGCAACGGAGCCTCGGTGTCCGCCGTCGTGGACGGTCACGCCGTGGAGACCTCCATGGGCCTGACCCCCCTGGAGGGCCTGGTCATGGGCGGGCGCACCGGGGACATCGACCCCGCGGCCGTGTTCCACCTGGTGCGCGTGGCCGGCATGTCCATTGACGAGATCGACCACCTGTTCAACCGGGAGTCCGGTATGAAGGGCCTGACCGGCCAGCAGGACATGCGCGAGGTGTGGAAGCTCATTGACGCCGGGGACCAGGACGCCCGCGACGCCATCGACGTCTACGTCCACCGCCTGGTCAAGTACGTGGGCGCCTACACCGCGGTCATGGGGGGCCTGGACGCGCTGACCTTCACCGCCGGAATCGGGGAGAACGACGCACGGGTGCGCGCCGAGCTGTGCCACCGCCTGGCCTACCTGGGGGTGCGGATCGACGAGGAGCGCAACGCCACCCGCGTGGAGGGGCCCAGCACCATCTCCACGCCCGAGTCCTCGATCGTGGTGACGGTCTACCCGACCAACGAGGAGCTGGAGATCGCCCGCCAGGCCATGACCCTCGTCTGAGCCACCGGGCTGTCACCCACGGGTGACAGGAGCGGCCGGGTCTGTCCCCCACGGGGGACAGACCGGGCCACGGGGGCGCGGGCGCCACCACCCGGGGGCTTGCATAGGGACATGGGCATCACACTGACCACCTCACCAGCTAACCGACAAGCCCCGCCGTCCAGGCCCGCCCCGTCCGCACCGCCGACCTGGATCCGGCCGACCGGTGCGGTCGGCGGCCCCGCAGCGGCCACCGGCCCCGCCTCGGCCCGGAGCCGCGGCGACTCCCCAGCACCCAGCGTCTTCCCAGCACCCGGCACCTCCCCCGCCCCGGTGGACGACCTGGTGGTGGCCACCGACGCGCTGACCAAGACCTACAACGGCGTCAACGCCGTGGACGCCGTGAGCCTGAGGGTCCCCGCCGGCGGGATCTACGGCTTCCTGGGGCCCAACGGCGCCGGCAAGTCCACCACCATGAAGCTGCTGCTGGGACTGACCCGGCCGACCTCGGGGACCATGAGCGTCCTAGGCCACCCGGTGGGCCCGCGCACCCCGCTGGCACCAGGGACCATCGGCTCCCTCATTGAGGGCCCCTCCTACTACCCCAGCCTGACGGGCAGGGAGAACCTGGCCATGGTCGCCTCCTACCTGTCCCTGCCCGCCTCACGGGTGGACCACGCCCTGGCCACGGTGGACCTGGCCGACCAGGGCTCCAAGCTCGTCAGGCAGTACTCCCTGGGCATGAAGCAGCGCCTGGGCCTGGCCATGGCGCTCCTGGCCGACCCCCCGCTCATGCTCCTTGACGAGCCGACCAACGGCCTGGACCCCGCCGGGGTGGCCGAGATCCGCCACCTCGTGATGGACCTGGCCCGCCAGGAGGGGGTGACCGTCATCGTCTCCTCCCACATCCTGTCCGAGATCGAGCAGATGGCGGACACGGTCGGCATTATCTGCGCCGGGCGCCTGTGCTACCAGGGCCCGCTGTCCGGGCTCCAGGAGGAGGGCGTCATCGACATCACCGTCTCCGACCCCGACGCCGTCCACGCCCTGCTGGCCTCCCAGGGCATCCGGCACCAGGTGGTCCACGGCGTCGTGCGCACCCCCATGCTGCCCGACGACGTCGTGGGCCACCTGATCACGTGCATCGTCACCGGCGGCACCACCGTCTACCGGATCCAGACCGTGCGCAGGACCCTGGAGCAGGCCTTCCTGGAGCTCACCGAGCCCACCCACGCGGCTCACGCCCGCACCGCCCCGGGTGTCGGAGGGAGGGCACGATGAGCACGCTGCTCCTGGAGGTGCGCAAGATCCGGCGCAAGCACTACTGGCTCATGGCCGCGGGCGCCAGCGTGCTCCTGGTCCTGTGGTCCTCGGGGCTGGCGGCCACCAGGGCCGGCAGGGGGCCCGACTCCGCCAAGGTCGCCGTCATGAACCTCCACGAGGCGTTCCAGCTCATTACCCTGTTCGGGCCCGTCGTGGTGGCCATCCTGGCCTCACGCCTGGTGACGGTGGACACCGAGGCGCGGATGGGGCAGATGATGACCGCCCTGGGGCAGCACGCCACCACCCGTTTCTGGGGCAAGCTGGTGGTGGTCGGCCTGACCGTGGTGCTGGCGGAGGGGGCCGTTATCGGGTTCGCCGTCGTGAACGCCTCGGTCATGGGCCTGTCGGTGACACCGTCCTACCACGCCTCCCTGGGACCGGTCGTCCTCCTCCTGCTGGGCTCGGCTATCGCCGTCTCGGCCACGCAGATCGCCCTGTCCACCTGCGTGAGCAGGCAGGCGGTGGGGGTGGTGGCCGCCTGCCTAGGCGGGCTGACCTGCTCCGCCCTGCCCTACCTGCGCCTGGGGTACCTGGGCTGGTTCACGCCCTGGGGGCTGGGCGCCGCGGCAGACCCTGTTGACACCCTGGCCTCCCAGACCACGTTCCCCCTGACTGGGGACATGGCCATGTCCCCCCACCCCTGGCTGACCGCCTCCCTGGCGCTACTCACCGCCGCTGCCTGGACCGCCGTCGCCTACCTCGCCGTCGCCCGCAAGGAGAACCGCCGATGAGCGCCGTCACCTCGACTACCGCGTACCCCACCGCCAGGAGCGCCGCAGGGCCCGCACCCCGCCCAGGCGGCCCCGCCGCGGCCCGAAGGCCCTCCGTACGTGCCGCCTGGTACTGGGAGAGGCGTAAGGCACCTAACAGGTGGTACTGGCCACTCACCGTTGTCCTGTGCTCACTGGGAGCGCTCATAGGCTACATGCAGTACCGCGACTACCAGGACGCGTTCGAGGCCCAGGAGGCGACCTGGGAGGTCGTGTGGGCCCAGTCCACGCTCATGCTGTCCATGCTGTTCCTGCCCCTGGCCGTGGCCGCCTTCACCGCCCAGGCGGCCTCCGGGGAGCACGCGGGGCGCAACTGGCAGCGGATGGCCGCCAACCGTCTGGAGGGCGTCATGGTGGTCGGCAAGCTGCTCCACGCCCTCCAGGCAGCCCTGTTCACCGCCCTCATCCTGGTCGGTGAGATCACGGCAACGGGCCTGCTCCTGGGTTTCGACGCCGCCGACCTGGCCCGCTACCTGCCCCGGGTCGTGCCGGTCACCCTGGCGGTGTGGGCTATCGAGGTCCTGGTCATGTGGCTGGGCGTGGTCCTGGAGTCCTTCGCCGCTATGATGACCACGGTGTTCCTCATCACCGTCACCGGCCTGGCGCTGAGCCTGGCCGCACCCGCCCTGGCCGCCATCGACCCGATGGGGCTGCTGACCCTGGCCTGCTCCAGCTACTCCCCTCGTGACATCGCCTCCCCGGGCTCCGTGCTCACCGCCAGCGTCGTCTGCCTGGCCTGGGTGGGGATCCTGGCCCTGGCCCTGCGCGCCGGCGTCAGGCGCAGGTCGTGACGGCTGACCCGCCGTCGGCCCACCGCACCTTCTTCGACCAGGTCAGTGCCGCCTGGCACACCTCCACTGACGGCCTGTGGATCGGAGCGGGTGCGGTGGGCCTCTACCAGCTGGTCATCTGGCTGCGGCTGTGGTTCCTCCAGCCCGCCCTACCAGGTGGTACCGGCCTGTGGGTGGCGGTCAACGTGCTCATTGTCCTCAGCCTGGTGGCACGACGTCGGTGGCCGCTGGCCGTGACGGCCCTGACCTCCGTCGCCATGGCGGTCACGGGTCCGCCGGGCCTGCAGGCCGGCATGTTCGCCCCGCTCCTGGTCTCGGTGTACGCCCTGGTCTCCCTGTCAGGCACGCTCCAGCGGGTGGTCGGGCTCGGGCTCGCCGTGCTCGGCGCCTGCGGGCCCGACCCCCTGGTTGACTCCGACCTGCCGCCCCAGACGAGGATCCTCTCCAAGTTCCTCATCCTGGTGGTGGTGGCCGCCGTGGCCCTGCTCCTGCGCGCCCGCCGACGGGCCCTGGAGCTGTCCGACGCCCGCCTGGCCGCCCAGGCCGCCGGGCACCGCCTGGCCGCCCAGCGCGACACCGCCCGCCGCCAGGCGCGCGTGGCCGGCGAGCTCCACGACTCGGTGGGGCACGCGCTCACCGCGATTATCGCCCTGTCGGAGGGGCTGCGCGACGCCAGCGACGACGCCATGGTCAACGAGGCCGTCGACATGATCAACTCACTGGCCCGTGAGGGCCTGGCAGACACCCGCAGTGCGGTCGCCTCCCTGGCACCGCCCCCGGGGTGCGACGGCGGTGGCGGAGCGCCCGACGGCGTCCCCCGCCAGCCCGCCCCCGGGGCAGGCCGGTGGGGGCGGGCTGGTGGAGGAGTACCCGGTGGCGGGGTGCCGCACAAAGCGGGGCCCGGCCTCGGCGGTGGGATGCCCGCCCCCACCGCCCGGGAGGAGGCACCCGGTGAGGAGGTCGCCGACCCGCGCGGGTGGGGGCGGATAGACACCCTGCTGACCACCGTGCGCGGCACCGGCCTGAGCGTCCTCCTGGCCGAGACCGGACGGCGTCCGGAGGACCCCGGGCTCGGCGGGCTCGTCTTCACGCTCTCACGCGAGGCCCTGACCAATGTCATGCGTCACGCCACCGGCGCCACCAGGGTGGTCCTGGCCCTGGACCACGGCCCGCAGGCCACCGTGCTCACCGTGTCCGACGACGGCTGCCCGGCCGGAGGCGCTCCGGGGGCGGACGTGCTAGATGGGAAGGGGACAGGGGACGAGGACGGTACGGCCTGTGCTCACCCGGCCGCACCCGGGGCGCAGGACGGTGCGAGGGCGGGCGAGGGCACCAGGTGGCTCACCCCGGCCCCCCAGGGACCGGGGGTGGGCCTCCCCCGCGAACCGGCGTCAGGCGTCGGGCAGGGTACAGGACCGGGAGCCCCTGCGGCGGCCACCGGCACCGGGCACGGCCTGGCGCACCTGCGCGCCCTCGTCGCCGAGCACGGGGGTACCCTGAGCGCCGGGCCCGTACCGGACGGCTGGAGGCTGCAGGCGGTCGTCCCCCGATGGGAGACGCGGTCGGTCCACGGGCACCTGCCTGGCCCACCGCAGCCGCTCGTCCCCCGCTGGAGGGCGCGGCCACCGGCACGCACCGGCCCCGCCCCGGTCAGCCACCAGGAGGACGTATGAGCGTCACCGTCATGGTCGTCGACGACCAGAAGGCCGCCCGGATGGGCCTGACGCTCATGATCAACCGGGCCGGGGACCTGCGTGTGGTCGCGCAGGCCGTCAACGGCCAGGACGCCGTCGACCAGCTGGAGGCCCGCGCCAGGGCCCGCCAGGCGCTGCCGGACGTGGTCCTCATGGACGTACGCATGCCGGTCCTCAACGGGGTCGACGCCACCGCGGTCATCACCCGCCGCCACCCCGTGGTCAGGACGCTGGTGCTGACCACCTACGACCAGGACGAGTTCGCCTTCGGGGCGCTGTCCGCCGGGGCGTCGGGTTTCCTGCTCAAGGACACCCGTACCGCCGATCTCCACCAGGCGCTGCGGGCGGTGGCCTCAGGGGACGCCGTCCTGACCCCACGGGTGACCCGCGAGCTGCTCAACCGGCACATGCTGCGGCCCCCGGCCACCCCGGCCCAGCGGGCGGCGCGCCAGCGCCTGAGGCACCTGAGCCAGCGTGAGCGCGAGGTGGCCGAGCTCGTGGCCCAGGGGCTGACGAACGCCGAGATCGCCCAGCAGCTGGTCATCGCGCCGGACTCGGTCAAGAAGAACGTCACCCGCATCCTGGCCCGGCTCGGCCTGCGCGACCGGGTCCAGCTCGTCATCCTCATGCGTGACGCCTGGTAAGCGCGCCCACCCCTCGCGAGAACGGTACTTATTCGCCGTGAGAACGGTACTTGTTTCTCGTGAGAACGGTACTTGTTCGTCGTGAGAACGGGCCCTGCTGACAGGTAGCCGCTGGCGGGCGGACCGGCCTGCCCGCGCCCGACCACCGGCGCGGGTCCAGTTCCACCGGTACACCCGCCCGCGCCCGGCCCCTTAGAACAGGGTGCCGCCCTTCTGGCGCAGACGGGCCCTACGGGCGGCAGTAGCACCGGGGACGACCTCGGCCACCCCAGCCTGCCCGGCGGCCCCGGCAGGACCAGCAGGACTGGCCGCCCCGACAGGACCGGCCACCCCAACGGGACCAGCCGCCCCAGCAGGACTGGCCGTCCCAATAGTCCCGGCTCCCGGGGCAGAGGGGGCGACGCCCTGGTCCCCTGTGCCCGATGGCCCCCGGGTCCACCCCGGCCCGGCGGGCACGGCCCTACCCTGCTGGTAGGCGGTGGCGGCCGCCCGGGCGCGGGAGTCGGCGGCCTCGTTCATGGGGTGGCCCACGTGCCCGCGCACCCACTCAAAGCGCACGGCCCGCCCGGTGAGGGCGGCGTCGAGCTCACGCATGAGGTCGTCGTTGAGGACGGGCCTGCCGTCGGCCTTGCGCCAGCCGCGCCTCTTCCAGCCGTGGCGCCACTTGGTCAGGGAGTTAATGACGTACTGGGAGTCGCACTGGATGAGGAGCTCCTCCCCCTGGCCGGAACGCGCCGTGGCCCGCAGCAGCTCCAGGACGGCGGTGAGCTCACCGCGGTTGTTCGTGGACTCCGGCCAGCCCCCGGCGGCCCAGCAGGAGTCGTCCACGTACCAGGCCCATCCGGCGGGCCCGGGGTTGCCCAGGGCGGATCCGTCCGCCGCAGCAGTGATCGTCATACCCCGCACCCTACTGGCTCCCGGTGCGCCGAGGCTGCACGCCCTTGCTGCCGGCCCAGGAATGGTTGAGGGTACTGGCTCCCGGTGTGCTGAGGCCGCGCCCTCGCCCCGGGCGGCTCCACCCACGTGGCGCCACTGGCTCCCAGCGCGCCGAGGCTGTGGGCCGGGCTCCGGGACCGCGCGCCGGGCTCCGGGACCGCGCCACACCCCGGTCCGTTATCGCTAATGATCCCCACGATCCCGTCTCCCGCCGTTATCCTGGTGTACAACAGCCCCTGGTGCGATCCCCTACCAAGGCGGACCTCCCCCACCGTGCCTGGTGGTCATCCCGAAAGAAGGTCCCATGTTCTCTCCGCACTTTTGCACCACCGCTATAGTGACGACCGTTTTCCAGATTGTCAGCGCGTACTTCCTGGCCTTGGTGAAGGTCATGGTTGGTTCGTGGGCGGCTTTCGTTATCCCGGAGCCGGTACGAGCAGGCTTCATCGCGGCAGCCGGGCTGATCATGCTGCGCAACCGGAACGGGCTCCCCGACCGCCACCTGGCGCTCATCCACGTGACGATCTGCTGCCTGGTGGCGTCGGTCTCCGAGATACTCCTGCTCCTCCTGGTCCTGGACGTTCCCGTCCTGCTCATCGTGTGCTACCCCGCGATGGTGCTCGGCCCGGGAGTGGCCGCCGCCTACCTGGTCAAGCCCCGGGGCAAGAAGGAGCGCAGGTAAGGACCGTCCCCGGCGCGGGGCCCTGGTCCCCGCCGGGTGGGCCCGGCACCGGTAGACAGGGCTCAACCGGTGGGCCCGGCACCGGTGGGCAGGGCTCAGCGGAGGCGGAACTCCACGGTGACGCCCTCGCCCAGGTCGATCCGGTCGCCGTCGGACAGGGCCATGGTGAGCATGGGCGGCACCTCGTCCCGGGTGCCGTCGGGGTGACGCAGGATGGTGCCGTTGGCCGAGCCGAGGTCCATGAGCGACCAGATACCGGGTGCCGTGGTCATGACGGCGCAGTGGGACCGTGAGATCTCCACGGCGGGGCTCGGGACGCGGAGCACGGTCGCCTGGGGGCGGCCGGTGAGCGCCCGCGCGTCGGGGTCGCGCCCGATGACGACGTCGCGGACGACCTCGATGGGGGCGGACCCGGCGTAGATGAGGAACCCGGTGGGCATGGCCGGCAGGTTCGGGGTGTGGCGCATGACGGTGGCGCCGTTGTCCCCCTGCGTCTCGTGCAGCTGGGCGAGCATGGCGGGGGTCATGGTGGCCTCGTAGCGCTCGGGGTTCTCCGCGGAGGTACCGGCCTGCTCGGAGAAGGCGAAGGAGCCCGGGGCCGCCGTCCTGTCCGAGGCAGCTGGTGAGAACGGCGTCGCGGAGGGGACCGCCCGGGTCGGTACCGGGTCCGGACGGGAGGCGGCCGCCTGCTCCTCCGCGCTGGGGGCCCACAGGTGGCGTCCACGGCGACGTCGCCGGGGGGCGGGCTCAGGGGCGCCGGACCCTGCCGCCTGGTCGGGGGCGGTGGGCGACGCCGGGGCCTGCGTGGGGACCGGCTCGGGGGCCTCGGGAGCGGGGGCCAGCTCGGGTGCCGCGGACCGCTGCGCGGCCGGGTCCCCCGCTCCGGCCTGCCCCGGCGTGAGCGCATGCCCCGGCACCGGGGTGCCCAGCGGCGGGGTGCCCGACGCGGGGGTGCCCGCTCCGGTACCTGGTCCGGGCTCCGGCACCTGTTGGGGGGCGGGAGCGGGGTCCGAGGGTGTGGAGTGCCTGGAGGCGGCGCGCCGGGAGGCCGCCCGCCCGCGCCGGGAGGCTGAGAAACGGCCCAGTCCGGCGGCCCGGTCGGCCGAGAGCCGTTCCAGCATGGAGACCCGTTCCGGTATCGCGACCTGCGCGACCACCGGCGAGGGCGCGGCCGGGGGTGAGGAGGGTGCTGGCTGGTCCGGCACCGATGAGGAGGGCGCCGGGGGTGGCGCTGGGGAGGGGGCGGACGACGTCGGTGGGGGCGCCGCCCGGTCGGCCTCCAGCGCCGCGCCCAGGTCGGTTATGACCGTGGTCTGGGGCAGGGGGGTCGCCGAGGCCAGCAGCGTGGAGTCCATGACCATGGTGGCGGGGCCCGGGGCCGCCGGGGAGGAGCCGGCCACCTGCGCGGGCGAGGGCGGTGGGGGCGCCATGGTCGCCGCGGCCCCCGCGGGGGCGCCGAGGACCGGGAGCGAGGACGCGGAGCCCGGTGAGCCCGCCAGGGGCTGGGCGTCCTCCACCGGCACGGGCGGGGTGGAGGTCAGGGGTGGCGTGGAGGTCAGGGGCGGCACGGGCGCCCCCTGACCCGGCGCGTCGGCCGCGGCCGGGGACGCGCCCGGGGGGGCGGCTAGCACGTCCAGCGGCGCCGGGGTGTGGTCGGCGCCCCAGGCCTGGACCATCTCGTGCAGGGGCCGGCCGACCCGCACCTGCCCGGCCAGGACGGCGTCGTCGTCCAGGAGGCGCCAGGCACCGTCCTGGGTGTCCCCGAGGGTGACGTCGAGGTACTCCCACTCCCCGGGGTCGATGGGCTTGCCCCACACGGGGGGCGACCACTCCTCAGGCTCGGCGTGCCCCAGGCGCCCGGCCTTGATGCGGGCCGACCCGATGAGGCTGACAATGACCTGGGGGCCAGCGAGGTCCAGGATAAAGGCGTCGGCGCGGGCGGAGGCTATGTCCCTAGCCCACACCCCTACCTGGACCCGGCCGGTCATGGCCTCCTCGGCGGAGCCGGTCCAGGCCAGCGGGACCAGGGCCGCCCCGCAGGGGCCGGTGACCAGGACGGCACCTTTACCTCGGTAGGAGTACCTGCCTAGCTGGAGCATCAGTGCCCCCTCTCTTCCTGTGGCCTGCGGGCCGTCTTCATGGGTGCGGGGCGGATGGAAAGGAGCCGACGCGCGTGGGCGGCCCGTGGTACGTCCTCGTCCCCGCTGGCGGCGGTCACCTGGATGACCACTGCCGTGGCGTTGTCCCGGGTGCCGTGGGTGATCGCGAGGTCCACCAGGGTGTTGGCGGCTGTCTGCGGGTCGGGGGCCTTCATGACGGCCTGCCCCAGCTGGCGAGGGGTGAGGACGGCGTGAACACCGTCGGAGCATAGGACGATCTGGTCCTGCTCGCACAACGGCACCCTGCCGTAGTCGGCCTCGGGCAGGCCCCGCATCCCCGCACCCAGGGCACGGGTGACCACGTTGGTGGGTGGCAGGGGGCTGGCCAGGACACCGTGGTCCCGGATCTCCTGGCGGGCGGAGTGGTCGCGGGTGAGCTGGCGGACCTGGCCGCCGGCCACCAGGTAGGTACGGGAGTCCCCGATATTGAAGACGATCCAGTGGGGGTTGTCCGCACCCTCCAGGGGAAGCACGCCGGTGAGGGTGGTGCCGGGGGCGGTCCAGGGGGCCTCGGGCGTGGCCAGGGCGGCGACGGCGACGGCGGCAGCGGCGATAGCACGGTCCAGGTCTACCAGGTCAGGGCGACGACCTGGTAGGACGTCGGGCCGCAGGCCGGCGGCCAGGGTGCGCAGGGCGGTGGAGGAGGCCAGGGCGCCGTCGGTGTGCCCTCCCATGCCGTCGGCGACGGCGTGGAGCGGGGGCTCAGCCAGCCAGCAGTCCTCGTTTTGGGGGCGTACGGGGCCGGTGTCCGTGGCGGCGCCCCAGCGCGTACGGAGTATTGGGCCGAGTCGTGACAGGTCCATGGCCCCTCCTAGGTGCGGGCGGTCAGTGTGGCGCGGCAGCCAGGAACGAGTCTGCCATGGTCTGTTGGACCGGACCTGCGGGAGAGTAGGAAGAAGGTCCCAGGACCACGCTCCGCGGCGGCAGGTACGACATCCTCTTGCACGAAGGTGGTGGCATTAGTAACATCGAAGTTGTCCCCGTCACCCCATCCCTACCTGGAGGCCTGAGACCGATGGCTGACCTTGAGATCATTGAAGGAGACCTGGAGAAGCTGTCCACGTCCATATACGCCGTGTACGCCGACGTGACGGACGCCCACGGCGTCTTTGCCGCCGTAGGCAACGCGGAGTCGTCCATGCCGGGCTCGTCCAGCGCCAGCAGCAAGATCAGCAGCGCGGTCACCACGTTGGACGACCAGCGCCGCGACCTCAAGAGGCGGTACAAGGACTTCAGCACGGACGTCAAGACCGCTGCGGACGCCCACTGGGCCAGCGAGGAGCAGGCCAAGACAAGCCTGGAGTCCGCGGGCCTGCTGGATGGCGAGCGCCCCCAGACGGATGCCGAGCGCCAGGCGGCCGCCTTCCTCGCCATAAGAGCCCGCCTGGAATGAGCAGGGCGTAATTGACGTACACGGTAGACGCTCAGATCTCATGACGATAGGAACAAATTATGGTGACGTGGAGTGATATTCAGAGATGGAATCCGTCTGCGTTGACGAGTGCGGGGTCGTCTCTGCGTAGTCTGCGTACGACTCTGCTGACTACCTGTCAGGACGCTGAGGCGGCGGAGCGGGCGGTGCTGTCCCGGGGGCTGACGGTGACCCAGGCCCGGGAGGTGCTGCGGGGGCTGACCAAGAAGCACACGCGGCTGGTCAACGAGGTCAGTGAGCTCATGATGGCCACGGTCGAGGCCGCTGACGGGGTGGGTGACGTGCAGACCCTGGTGCTGGAGTGCACCCAGTACGCCCAGACCCATCCTGAGCTGACCCTGAATGCCGACGGCAGCGTGGACTATCCCAAGAGGGACGTGACCATGGGGGACCTGACCGACTCCCGCGGTCCGTCGGGGGACGCCTGTCATGCCGCGCTGACCGAGAGGGACGCCAACGAGCTGAAGAGCCTCGTGACCAAGGCGCTGGCGCGGGCGGTGGAGGTGGACGAGGCCTACGGGAAGCGCCTGGACGCCCTGACCAACGGGACCTACACGTGCGTAGAGACCAGCACCACCCACAGCCCGGGCCTGCCCAACCAGCCCCAGGCGGGGTGGTCGCCCACCCAGGTCGCGTTCTGGTGGGCGTCCCTGACCCAGGCAGAGAAGCAGGCCATAATCACCGAGCACCCCGAGTGGATCGGCAACCTCGACGGCATCGACATGGCCTCACGCAGCCAGGCCAACCTCAACCGGCTCTCGGTAGAGCTCGCCGCGGCCCAAGCAGAGTACGACAAATTCGTTAAAGATCGCGACGAGTTGCTGAGGAAAAATATTGATCAGAAATATCCGGAAGAGGAGCAGATGGAGAAGGCCAAGAACAAGCTCGATGACCTCCAGAAGATCCAAGATAATCTCACTGCCCATCCCGATCGCTCGCTGCTGGTCCTGGACATCTCAGGACCTAAGCGGGTGCGCGCGGCTGTTGCTATTGGTGACGTGGACACCGCGGATCATGTAGCCACCTTCGTGCCCGGCATGGGAACCAACCCCGCAGACAAGCTGGATGAGTACACGGGTAATGTTCAGCGTCTCAAAAAACGCATGGAAGTTTATGGCAAGAATGACACCTCCGCGACTATTGCCTGGCTTGGTTATGACGCCCCGCCCGGGTTCCTTGAGCCCGGTTGGGGAGATGTCGCTGAGGTCGACCTGGCGAGGGACGGTGCTGAGAGGCTGAGTTCCTTTGTTGAGGGTATTAACGCCTCGCGGGCGGTGTCGGGGGCCAGTGAGCCCCATCAGACGGTGTTGGGGCACTCCTACGGGTCAACCACGGCGGGCTTCGCCGCCGACCACGTGCGGGCCGGGGTGATCGATGACCTGGTCCTGTTCGGGTCACCGGGTGCAGGAGTGCACGATGTGCGTGAGTACAACCTGCCTCCGGGGCACGTCTACGCCTCGGCGGTGGACAGTCACGACATTGTCCAGGGGATGGGGACGGACGAGGACTTCGGTGTTGACCCGATGGATCTTGACGGTGTCACCCATATCTCGGGTGACGTGCCGGAGCCGGATGGTTGCGGCTGGATGTTCAGCCCCACCGGGCGTCACGGCACGTACATGAACGAGGGATCTGAGGCTCTTGAGGACATGGCCAGGGTCGCGGTGGGGGTGTACCGGTGAGGCGGGTCCGTGACTGCCTGTCGGCCCTGGCAATAGTGGTGGCCCTGGTTGCTACTGTCTCGTGCGCGAGGTCAGATGACGAGCGGCGCCTGTGGTGGGACGGGTCTGCCCCGTTCAAGGAGCGTCAGAGTATCCAGGAGTACCAGGAGGTGGTGGAGGCCAGGCTGGGTGAGTTCGTGGCAGAACTCGCCCCCAGCAGCGGAGGTACGTCACTTATTAGTCCCTCGGAACTGAGCCCATGCAAAGGTGGAGGTTATGAGTTGTACACCGCTTCTATTACTTTTGAGCTTCCGGTGGAGTACTCGCGGGCCAGGGAGCTGGCCGGACGCCTGTTCCCCACCATAGGCCTGGACACCATTACCGGCGACGACGAGGACAGCGCCTTCTTCCACGACAAGATCAACGGCGGGGATATCGACCTTATAATAAGCATGGACGGTAGCGTAACCATTAGCGGGGTCTCGGGTTGCCGTCCCAGTCGGGATGGGACCGACCCGCGCACTACTCGCACCCCACCGGAGTGGGAGGCCAGCCTCCCCCTCTACCAACGCCCTTCACACACACCCACGCCACAACCCAGGCCAGCACCGCCATCCGCACCTATCACATCATCGAGTCCAGGCTGACCAACGGCTTAGTCCCCGCACCTGGATTTCCACTCAGAACGAGGCCAGCACCTATGAACCACACACCCACCATCACCCCGGCATCGGTTCGTATCCTGCCTACGATGCCCCCTGCTCTTGAGGACATGGCCAGGGTCGCGGCGGGGGTGTACCAGTGAGGCGGGTCCGTGGCTGCCTGGCGGCCCTGGTAATAGTGGTGGCCTTGGTTGCTACTGTCTCGTGCGCGAGGTCGGGTAACGATGACGAGCGGCACCTGTGGTGGGACGGGTCTGCCCCGTTCAAGGAGCGTCAGAGTATCCAAGCCTACCAGGAGGTGGTGGAGACCAGAATGGGCGAGTACGTGACCATCGTAAAGGCCAACAGCGGCCCGGCCGTGGTCAGAGTCCCCTCCATTATCGTGTCTTGTCGAGGTGGTTACGAGATGACCACTGCTATTGTAGCTTTTGAAATGCCGGTTGACGGGGCGTGGGCCAAGGCGCTGGCCAAGGAGATGTTCGCCGAGGTCGGCCTGACCACCATCACTAACGACGACGAGGACAGCGTGTTCCTCCACGACGAGACCAACGGCGGCTTCGTTGACTTCGGGCTGAACGGGGACAGGGGCGTGGCCCTCTACGCCACCTCCGGGTGCCGTCCCAGCCGGGATGGGACCGACCCGCGCACAACCCGCACCAGGCCCCAGTGGGAGACAGACATCCCCCGCTACAGGCCACCCACCACCACACCAGCACCAGTCATGCCCGCCCCTGGTCTCACGTCTAGCCCTGGCTGACCTGGCCGGAAGACAGCGAGGACCCACACCTCACCTCATGCCCACAGAGCAGGAAGATGATAAAGGTACAAACGAAGGTACAAACTGGGTTGGCTCAACCACCGGTCCAGACCCGCCACGACACGCCGACACCTGCTCGCAACCATCACACAAACTCGCTCTGACCTGCGCAAACACCATACGCCGAGACGCCACGACAAGATCGGGCGCTTTGAGAGACCGAACCTCTTCTCAGGAGCGTACTCCCACGCTACAATAAGACGCATCTCACCCCTCTATCCCCCGAGCCGAGGTTCCCATGAGTGACACAAGCATCGACACAGACGAGGTCGCCACCGCCAGTGGGCGCTTCAGGACAGAGGCGGTGCCCGAGGCCGAGAACGCCAAGACCAATGTTGACACCCTGAGCATTAACCAGCTCTCCCAAGGTAAGTGGGGCAGCGAGTCAGGACCGACCGACTTTCGAAGCAAGTACCACTCCTACCTTTCCAGCCTGAAGAACACCCTGACCATTCTCCAGAAGGAGCTGGACGATTTCTCTGTCGCTCTGGCCAAGACTGCAAGCTCCTTCGACACCCACGAAGAGGACATTGTTGAGCAACTTCGCTCCATCTACACGCAGCTCACGTCGGACAACAGGCTCCTTAACCCGCCTCGCATAATCACGTCAATCCACTATAGCGACCCGAACGACATTCCAATGAACGCCCCGGAGAGCCCGCTGTACGCCCCACAGGCTCGCATGGGGCTGCCAGGCGAGATAGAAACGACCGAGCCGACTGACTAGCGCACTCACTCAAGCATCTCACACGGACCCTAGATCCCGCTGGGTCAGCGCTCCACAGGAGCACACAACATTGACGCTCCCTTTACAAGCCATCTCCGCAGGTTTACCCAGAAAGCAAGAAGTATGAGCAGCTACTCCCGGCTCATGGCCGTTATCGACCCCAGCAACTACGACGACTCCGCCGACAACGACGCGGCGACGTCGGCCCTGAATGCTCTTGAGGAGTGCGCCACTAAGGCCCAGGCGATCCTCGACTCAATGAAGAACTCTGACAACCCTGCTATCGGCGGCCCCCTGGAGGTCGCCGTCTCCGCCTGGGTAAACGACTACATCCGCCGCATCCGGGAGCACAAGACGAACCTGGAGACCGCCCGGAGCCACTACGCCACCGCCCGCGCGGCAATGAAGACGGCCGCCGTGCAGGCCCAGGCCCTACCCACCGACAGTGCCATCAACGAGTACTGCAATACTATTACCGGCAACGATACTGGAAATACCAGCACGACTAGCGGCACTAACACCACCAGCAACACTAGCGGAGACGGTGGTTTCAGTACGGTCGTCGTTGCGGGATTAATCGTAGGAGCCGCAGCCTACGAGTGCGGGTTGATTCTGCAGCAGTCGGCCGAGCGTGAGAGGCTTGCCAAGGAGTACCTCGACACCATGAACAGCACCATGACCACGGAGGCGACCAACCTTCTGACGCCTCCCTCCGGGGACTCTCCCTGGGGAAGCCCAGACACCGGCTACGGGGCCGCCTACACCGGCGGTTCCCGTTCCCCCGGGGGCCTGGGCGGTCCTGGCGGCGCAGGAGGCACGGTGCCCGCCCCGGACCTGGCGGGCTCGGTCACGTCACCACCTCCCGCCCTGGGCGGGGCGATCCTGAGCAACCGTACCCCGGAGACCAGCATGCGTGACTGGGTCTTCCCTGCACCTGGTGAGCCGGGCAGCCGCAGCAACCCCATTACAGACCCCGAGCAGCTCAAGGGACTGGATCTGCTGCACACGCCTGTTAACCAGCGTATGACCTCCGACGGCCCAGTCGGCGGGCACCTGCCTCCGCCGGTGGACAACGTCTTTGACCCCGCCTGGCGTACCGGCTTCCTCGGTCAGGCCCTCGGCGGCCGTACTAGCGCCGGTGACCTGGCCATGGCGGGCGGCGTCATCGGCGCGGGGGCTGTCGCCGCCGTGGCCCGCAGCGGTATGAGCGGCCTGGCCGGCCTGTCCGCCACAGGAGCAGGAGGCCTGTTCTCCCGGGTCCCCGGCGGGGGCATCCTGTCACCCTCGTCCACGGCGGCCGCTCGGGGAGGAACAACGGGGATGGTGCCTCCCCTCATGGGCGGAGCCCCGGCGAGTACGGACTCCGGCAAGACAGCGGGCTCCAAGGGCAAGGGAGCAGCGGGCCACACCGGGCAGGACACCAAGAAGGACGACAAGAAGCGTCAGAGGAAGCGCAAGGGCCACATCCTGCGCCCGCAGGACGCCGCCCCCGAGATGGTAGACGGGCAGGCGCAGGGCGCTGGCAGCCTCAACGACCTGCAGCCCATTGAGACCCAGGAGGACGACCGGTGGTGAAGGCCCCGGCCACCGGCAGCAGCTCCTGAAGCGTTTCAGGACCGCGGAGGGGTCCAGGCCAGCTGGGCCATGACCAGCCCCAGGTCCCGGGAGACCACCTGGGCCCGGCCCGGCGCTGAGCGCACCGGGCGGACCCGACCGACGACCACGCCCTCGTCAGGGCTGCCTGACAGCAGGATCCCGGTGGCCCCCAGCTCGGTCATGGCCTGGAGGATCGGCTCGTAGGCGGCCCGCGAGGCCCCACCCATACGCCGGGTCACCAGGACGTGCAGGCCGACGTCCCGGGCCTGGGCCATGAACGGCTGCAGGGGCAGCAGCGGGCTGCTACCCGGGGACGCGGCCACCAGGTCGTAGTCGTCCACCAGGATCCACACCTCTGGTCCCGTCCACCAGGAGCGGTGGCGCAGCTGCTCGCTCGTCACCTGGTCCCCCGGCATACGCTCCTTGAAGATACCCGTCAGGCCACCGATCTGATCCTGGGCGGCCTCGCGTGTGGTCAGGTAACCCGCCAGGTACTCCTCAGGGATCTCCCCCAGCAGCGTACGACGCACGTCCACCACGAAGATCTGGGCCTCCCGGGGCGTGCACAGGCGCGTAATCTCCCTGGCCACCGAGCGCAGGAAGGTCGTCTTACCCGACTTGGAGTCACCGAAGAGGTACATAAAGGGCTCGGTGCGCGGCCACATGACCAGCGGCCCCAGGCGGGACTCCTCCACCCCCAGCAGGATCGGCGCCTGGGGACCCCGGGCCCGGCGGTCCACGCCGGGCAGGGCGGCGACCTCCTCCAGGGTGACCCGCTCGGGCAGCAGCCGCAGCCTGGGCCCGAGACCGGCCGGGGCAGCCTGCGCTATACGCTCCAGGGTGGTCCGGACGCCCTGCCCCAGGGTGTCCGGGTCGTGGTCGCCGTCGGCACGCGGCAGGGCCACGAGGATCTGGTGCCCGCCCGCTCCCACGCCCCGTCCCGGGCGCTCCTGCGGGACCGCCTCCGCCACCTTGCGACCGAAGCAGGACTCGCCGGCGTCCCCCAGGTGCATCTCCAGCCGGGTACTCACAATGTCCTGGATCTGCTGGCGCATGTCATTCCACCGCTGGGTGCTGACCACCAGGTGCACCCCGTAGGTCAGGGCCCGCGCCATCATCTTCTGGATACGCATGTCCACGTCGTCAAGATCGGCCCTGAGGCTGCCCCAACCGTCCACCACCAGGAAGACGTCCCCGTAGCCGTCGTCGAACCGCCCCTGGGCCCGGCCCTGGCGGTAGGTGGCGATCGAGTCGATCCGGTTAGCCCGGAAGTAGCGCTCCCGGTCCGTTAAGATCCCCTCGATCTCCGCGAGCATCCGGTTGACCATGTCGACACGGTCCCGGGTGGCCACGCCCGCCACGTGGGCGGCGCCGTCAAAGGCCGTGAAGGTCCCGCCCCCGAAGTCCATAATGTAGAACTGCACCTCCTGCGGGGTGTGGGTCAGGCTCAGCGCCATGACCAGGCTGCGCAGCGCCGTCGACTTGCCCGTCAGCGGGCCTCCGACCACGGCCACGTGGCCGTTGGCCCCGGACAGGTCCACCTCCAGCGCCTCCCGCCTCTGCTCCAGCGGCAGGTCCACCACACCCAGCGGCACCCGCAGGCGCCCCCGCTCACGCCAGGACATGGAGACCAGGCCCAGGCGGGGGACCAGCGCCAGGTCCGGCATGAGGGAGTCCATGGTGTCGGGCACCTCCAGGGGCGGCAGCCACACCTGGTGCGCGGGCGTGCCCTGACCTCGCATGCGGGCTACCGCGATATCGATCTCGGTCATGCCCTCCCAGCGCTCGTCCCCCGCCACCACCGGGACCGCACTGGGCTCCTCCTGGCTGGGGGCCGGGGGGCTCTCCAGCTCCAGCACCGGCGTGGTGGTAAAGGGCAGGACCTTGATCGCCGCCGTCGGGGCACCTGCCCCCACCCGGCTGACCACCCGGCGGGCCGGCGGGGGAGTCGCCACGTAGGAGGCCCGGAAGCGGATCAGCTGGTCCGTACCCGGCTTGAGGTAGCCCACGCCGGGGAACGCCGGCAGCTCGTAGGCGTCCGGCACCCCCAGGACGTCACGGGACTCCGGGGCGGAGAAGGTCCGCAGGCCGATCCGGTAGGACAGGTGGGAGTCCAGTCCCTTCAGGCGCCCCTGCTCCAGGCGCTGGGAGGCCAGCAGGAGGTGGATGGACATGGAGCGCCCCAGGCGTCCGATCGCCACAAAGAGGTCAGCGAACTCCGGCTTGGCGCTCAGCAGCTCGGAGAACTCGTCCAGGATAATGAACAGGGCAGGCATTGGGGGGAGGGAGTGGCGCCCCGCCAGCCGGTCCGCCTCGTAGTCCGAGACGTTGGCGTAGTTGCCTGCCTGGCGCAGCAGCTCCTGACGGCGCACCATCTCCCCGCGCAGGGCCTCCTGCATACGGTCCACCAGGCCCAGCTCGGACTCCAGGTTGGAGATCATGGCCGAGACGTGCGGCAGGTCGGCCATGCCCGCGAAGGTGGCCCCGCCCTTGAAGTCCACCAGGACGAAGTTGAGCTGCTCCGGGGGGTGGGTCAGGGCCATGGCCAGCACCAGGGTGCGCAGCACCTCCGACTTGCCCGAGCCGGTGGCCCCGATGAGCAGGCCGTGGGGCCCCATCCCCATCTGCGCGGACTCCTTAATGTCCAGGAGCACCGGGGCGCCCTCCGGGGTCACGCCGAAGGGGACGCGCAGGCGGTCGCGCCCCTCCCGCCGCCTCCACTGGACCTGCGGGTCGAAATCGCGGATATCACCGATGTTCAGCAGCTCCATGAGGTCCACGGAGCGCTTGGGGTCGGACTGGCCCTCCGGGGCCTGGGAGTCGGGGCGCTCCTCCTCGCTCCAGGGCGCCATGCGCCGGGCCACGGCCTCGGCCTGGGCGACCCCCACGACATCGGGTACCGCCAGGGACGGCTTGCGGTCCCTGAAGACGACCTCCATGGTGCCCTGGTCCGTCCGGGCGCCGGGGCGCATAAGCAGGCGCACGGTGGTCGGGGAGGTCAGCGGCCCCCAGGAGGTCATGAGGCGCACCACGCTCACCCCGGCCGTGCCCTCGGAGGAGCCCAGGCGGGTACCAGCTGGCAGGGCCACGCCGTCGACCACCAGCAGGGCGTGCGGCCAGGGCGTCATGGCGTCACGGACCTGGAACGGCGGCCGGGTGGTGACGTCCTCCCCCAGCAGGTCGGCGAGCTCCACCGGATCCGTGGTCACCATGCGGGCCCCGCCCAGGGCGTCACTGACCTGTGTGGACCGGGCGTGCGGCAGCCACTTGACCCACTCCCACTGGCTGCGGTGCTCCTGGGCGCACAGCACCGCCACCCGCAGCAGGGCGGGGGACACGAAGGTGGCCAGGTGGCAGACCATGGCGCGTACCTGGGCCCGGGCGGCGTCCGGCTCACCGCACACCTCGACCAGGCCGAACTCATTGAGCATGACGCCGCAGGGCACGTCGTCCAGGCTGGAGTGGGTGGCCAGGAACCGGCTCATGGCGGAGTGGCAGACCACGTCCGGGTTGGCCAGGGCAGGCAGCTCAGGCTTCACCAGCTCCATGGACAGCTCCTGGGAGGAGGAGCCCATGCGCACGTTGAGGAGGTCGGGCGCGCTGGCCTCCCGCTCCCACAGCCGCCTGCCGTCCTGGGCAATGAGCACCAGGGCGTCCGGGTCCGGCAGGTACCAGCTGGTGAAGGCGCGCTGGCGGGAGGCCACCTCCCGTACCGTCTCACGTACCTGCGCCAGCTGGCCCAGGTACTCCCGGCGCAGGTTGCCGACGGTGCGGTGGTGGGTACTGACCTGCCGGTAGACGTTGAAGCCGACCATGGTCACCATGGCCACCACCATGACCCCGGCCATGAGCAGCATGCGCGTGTTCTGCCCCTGGGACATGGCCATAAAGACCATGACCCCCATGGACCCCATCATGGGGATGACGGTGACCAGGATATTGCCCACCCCAGCGGGCTCGGCCCGGTCAGGCGGGGTGGTCAGGGGAATCTGCCCGGTCGGGAGCTCGGGCTTCCCAGCAGGGTCACTCTGGGCGGGTTGGGCTGTCATCGCATCCTCCTGGTCCACGGGCACGGCGCTCCGACAGTGTGATCCTAGCGTCAGCAGGGCGGGGTGAGTCATACTAGCGTTACCAGCGCGAGCCCCCGGCCGACCCAGCCCAGGGCGAGCCCACCCTGCTCCTACTCCCTGACCGGACGGAGGTCCCATGGCCGTACCTCTGGCCTGCGCCACCGTCCTGGGCACCACGGGACGCCAGGACGTCTCCGTACCGTCAGGCACCACCGTGGCCGGCCTCATGGCCATGCTCAGGATCGACCTGACCGACGGGGTCGTGCTCACCCGCTCCGACGGCGTCCCGGCCGACCCCGGCAGCGTCATCGGCGCCGACCTGCCCTCCGGCGTCGTCCTGAGCGTCAACGACTCCCGCGAGTCCTCCCCCAGCGCCCAGCGCTCGGCGGCCCGTCAGAGCCGGGACGCCTGGTTCCGGCCCGTCCTGGTCCTGACCGTGCTCCTGGGCCTCCTGGGACTGGCCGAGGCCCTGACAGTGGTCATGCCCCTGAGAGGAGTGTGGCAGCCGCCAGCCCGGGTGCGCCTGGGAGCGGCCGCGCTCACGGCGGGCGGGATCCTGGCGCTCATGCGCACCTCGAGGGCCCGGCGGACCCCCTGGCTCCTCATGGTCCTGAGCCTGCTGCTCGGTGCGGCTGCCACGGGCCTGATCACCCCGGCCTCGTCGCTGGCCCCCTCCCTGCTGGCACCGGTAGGGGCCGTAGGGGCCCTGACCGGCTGCCTCCTGCTGTGGCTCCTGGGCGGTGACGTGGTGGCCAGCACCCTGGCAGCCGTGTGGGGAGCGGTGACGGCCCTGACCCTGGCCCTGTCCTGGACGGGCACCCCGCTGAGGGACCTGGCGCCGGTGGCCCTGGCCCTGGCCGTCCTGGCCTGCGTGAGCGTGCCCGCCCTGGCCCTCAAGGTGCCTGACACCCAGCTGCTGGACCTGCCCCTGGTCACCACCTCCGCCACGACCGTCCGCGCCCCCGAGGTCAGGGCCCCGTCACGGATCACCGCCCCGCGCGTCAACCGGACCCTGAGGGAGGCGTCCCTGCGTGCCGACACCCTCCTGACGGTCTTCTGCCTCCTGGCCTGCGTCAGCGCCCCGGCGACCGCCTCGCTCATGGAGACGTCCACCTGGCCGGGACGCTGCGCGATCGCCCTCATGGCGACCGCGACACTGGCCATGGCGGTGTTCCCCCGCAACCGTCGGGAGAGGTGCTCACGGATCCTGCCGCGGGCCAGCGCCCTGGCCCTCCTGCTCGCCGCCTCCCGCTCGCCCGCCGTCACCAGGGTGCTGGACGCCCAGGGGCTCGCCGTCGTCCTGCTGGCCACCGGGCTGGTGGTGGTGGGCGGCTGCCTGCTGGTCACCCGGGGCGAGGCCTCGGCCCTGGTGGGGCGGGTGGCCGACCTGCTGGAGTCCTTCTGCGTGCTGGTGGTGCTGCCCTCAGCGGTAGTGGCCGCTGGCCTGTTCGACCTCATCCGGCGGGTGGCCTCGTGAGCCCGGCCTCAGCCACGTCACGGCTCCTGGCCCTGCTGGTGGACGCCCTGGTACTGCTGGCAGCGGGACTGGTGGGCTGGGCGCTACTGGACTCCCAGGTGCTGGCGGCCATGACCGCGGTGGAGGCGCTGGCGGTGCTCACCCTGGTCCGGGCGGTGACGGGGCGCTCCCCCGGGGCCCTGGCGACCCGGACCGCGATGGTGCGGGCGGGGACGCAGACGGCCCCGGGCCTGTGGCCCGCGCTCGCCAGGCAGGCCCTGCTCGTGGCCCTGGGGCTGACGGTCCTGGGTCCGGTGGTCACGGTGGCCCTGAGCCGGGACGGCCGGGACTGGGTGGACCGGCTGCTGGGGACGGGTGCGGTCGACCTGCGTGAGCGCCACGACCCCACGCCCCAGGAGGTCCTGGTCAATATCCCCACCTCCCAGGGCGTTCCCGAGCCCCAGGCCTCCCCCGCCCTGGCCTGGCAGGGGCCTTCACACCCCGGGCGCCCGGTGGGGCCTGGCAGCTTGGTGGGCCTTGGTAGCCCGGTAGGTGAAGGCGGTCTGGCGGGGCTGGGGCCCGGGCGGGCAGGACCTGAGCAGACCGGGCCAGGTCAGGTGGGCTTCCCGACAGGACCAGGTCAGGTGGGACCGGGTCCGGAGCCTGACTGGGCGAGCCCCAGGACGGCCCCGGTGGCGCCGTCCCATCCGGGTCCCGCGGCGTCGCGCCCGGATCCCGCGGCGCGCCCCTTCCTGCCCGAGCCTGTCGTGCCGCTGTCCCCCACCCCGGGCGGGCTGCCCTCGCCAGTACCCCAGCCCCTCTCACCGACTCCGCCAGCCCCGCCCACCCGTCCTGAGGCAGCAGCGTCCCCCGAGCCGGTACCGGATGAAGAGCCAGCGCCAACCGTGGGGCCGGCACCAGTCGTAGGGCCGGAGCCGGACGTGCCTCCCGCTGCTCCCGCACCGCAGGACCCGGCGGCCCAGCTGCCTGCGGAGACACCACCTGCTCCCGCGGCGCGGCAGCCTGGTCCCGTGAGGCCACCGCAGCTGGCCCCGGTGGCACCGTCCCTACCGGAACCGGTCGAGCAGCCGACGCCGGTGCTCCAGCCGCTCCCCCTCGTGAGCGCACCCTCCTCGGCCTCCCCCGCTGCACCAGCGCCCGGCACACCCGACGACGCCCCCTCCGAGCCGGAGCAGGCCCCACCGGCGTCCGGCACACCGGACGACGCCCCTGACCTCGCGCAGACTCCTGACGATGACGCCGACGTTCCCGCTGACCACGACGTCGCCCTCGAGCCGGAGCAGGCCCCACTCCACGATCAGGAGCACAGCGCCCCCAGCCCGCAGGATCCTCCCCCGACCCGGGAGCCCTCCCCCGACCCGGCGCCTCCCCTCGACCCGGCGCCCGCCCCCATCTCAGGGTCTTCCCCCGCAGCAGCACCCCTGGCGGCCCAGGAGCCCCGGGAGGAGCCTGACGCGGACCAGGCCCACCGGCCTCCGGCTCAGGCACCCACCCAGGCGGGCCCGATCCCCTACCTCGTGGTGGACTCCGGTGAACGTCTTCCTGTTGACGGCACGGTCCTGGTCCTGGGGCGGGCACCGTCGACCTCTGAGCCGGGTCAGCGTCTGGTGACCCTCAGTGACCCCACCCGCTCCCTGTCCCGCACTCACCTGCGTGTGGGGTGCAGTAAGCACGGGGTCTGGGTGGAGGACGCCTTCTCAGCCAACGGCACCCACGTACGCATGCGCGACGGGGCGAGCTATTTCCTTCCTCGTGGTGAGCGGGTTGAGGTCCCGTTCGGCACCGTCCTCCTTCTGGGCGAACGCAGGCTGACGATTACCACGGACCTGCCGCGGAATCAGTAAGTAGCGGCTTCACGCGGCCCGTTAGTAAAAGAGTAGTTCTGACCGCCCCGGGTCAGCGGCCCACATGAGGACGCCGCCCCACCTAGGCGGGACGGCGTCCGGTCTGAGACTCGCACGGGCCGAATAACAGCCCCGGGATCACTGGAAGCGTGCGGCGTTGGCCTGGTCCGTAGAGCTGTAGGACTGGTTGGCCTGATCAACCAGCTGGCTGATCTGGAGGAGCACCTGACGCATATCGTCCATGCCCTCGGTCCACTGCTGCTTGGCGGTAAGGTAGGCCTGCTGGGCCTCACCGTCCCAGTTGGTCTGAAGCTGACGGAGGTCGGCGTCCATGGAGTCGAGGGTGGACTGGATGCCGTTGGCGCCGTCGCTCAGGTCGGTCGAGGCGGTGCTGAGGCTGGCGTAGTTGACCTTGAGGTCCATTTTGTTTCTCTCCTTGCGTGAGGTGTCAGCGGAGCCGGCTCGCGAGCTTGTTGAAGATGGCCTCCTGGTCCTGGTCCGTGGCGTCGTAGTCCTGCTGGGTCCTACGCAGGTTCTCCTCGAACTGGATGAGTGCGTTGTTGACCTTGCGGGTGTCCTCGTTCCAACGGACCATGAGGGCCTGGAAGGCCACCGCGGCGGAGCCCTGCCAGTTGGAACCGATTGCGAGAATCTGGCTCTCGACCTGCTTGATGCGTCCGTCGAGCTCCTGTCGGGTGGTGGCGACGGTGTTGGCGCCCCTGAGAATGGCGCCCTCAGCAGCAGAAACCATGCCTGCCATACTGTCCTCCATAGGGTGGGGTGGGGTACGAACGACGCCTGGGGTAGGTGCGTCCGGCTGATGCCACCAGGTTAGTCAAGGAATGACGCCGTGTCCAGAGTATTTCACCAGGACGACCGAGCTACGAGAGGCCCGGTGAGCCCCTCTCGCACCCGCTCAGGCCCTCTCGCACCCGCTCAGGCCCTCTCGCACCCGGTCAGGCTCAGGACCTGCGGAGGCAGCGGATCCACCGGGCCCTCAGGCGACGTTCCGATTGCCACCACCTACAGGCCCTGACATACGTGCCGCCCATGCCACTGAACCAGCTCAGAGCAGTGCTGTCGATAAGTTTTCCCGAACCATAAGGTGTCACTTATAAGGGCGTCCTATCGACAGATCCGCCTTCATTGCTGAAACGGATCCTCTTCGCGCCCGGAGGCAGGCGTCCTGGTACGCGGTCCTCAAGGGACGGTGCACGTACAGTCCTTTCACGCCCGAGGTCAGGGTCTGGCGGAGTTCAGTCAGACCGCGGCCAAGCCGGACCCTCTTCGCGCCCGGGGTCAGGGTACTGGAAGGCATCCTGAGGCGTGCCCGGGTGAGGCGCGCCGGGGCCCTGAGCGTTCGGGTACGGGGACAAGGGCGGCTGGGCGCAGAGCAGGAAAACGAACTGCATAGCGATGTCGAATGGAACGGGATCCCAGGTCGTCACGTACTTAGCCGCCTTTACCTGAGCACGTCGGTCCCGGGGAGCAGCCAGCCGTCTGACCTCGGTACGGTCAATGGGACTCTCTGCCAGCATCCGCTGCACGGACAGGCCATAGGCATTCCGGAAGTGCATACGTTCCAGCATCAAACACAGCGTTTTCCCGACACTTCCAATCACATTGATCAGAATGACGACGGAAAAGAGTCCATATATTAACATTATAAAGAAGAGGGAGTACGCGTACATAATCCTTAAACACCTTATCCTCTCCTGCGTCAGCCGTGGCGCAAGACGGTCCAGCACGGCAGCACCTATAGCGTGAACACAACAATACCTAATCGCTCGAGCGCTCCGCCTCAGACTCTCTCCAGACACCCGGGTCCGGCACGCCCCAGGGACCCGTAGAACGAGCCGTTCTCCGAGGGTGGTCCTGAGACGAGCACATCCTCCCCCTGTGCCCCACCCGACCTCGAGGCGCCCAGGTTACCGACGCGCCCGGTGCGAATCGAGGACGGCGCCCCTCCCTGCCACTCGCGCGCCTGCGTACACACCGCACAGGACTCGCGGCCCGCGAGACGCGCTACCACACCAACCGGTATCCTCTCAGCCGGGAGCGGCGCCGCCTCCGACCTCGCCCTCACGAGGACGTACGGCGCACCCCTATCCCCCATGAGATTCTCCTCCTCACCGGTGACGACGCGCTGGCATCACCTTTTGCTCCCACGTGCCAGACAATAGCACACCACCTCCACCCGCACCAGCACCGCCAGGAGGACGCGCCCGCCCCCTAGTCCTGTCCGCGCTGTGCCTACGAACGATCTCAGATACCGCGAGAGAAGCATTCCGCAATTCCTTGACCCCTTACGGCGCAAGCAAACAGGACAAGATCCGAATGCAGGGAACAAGGTGCCCTCCGGCCATGCTGGCGCGAGCGAGGCCGACGCGCCGGCGGCGGGCCACCGCGCTCCGGTCCTCCAGGGCCTCCGAACGGCGCTGGCACTTGGGCCGTGACCGGTTGGCCCCCTGGGCCTCCAGTGAGGAAGTTGCACATTCTTTTTACAATCGACGATCATAGAGTGGCTGGATCACGCGGATCTTCGCGGTGGCACAGGGGCCAGGAGCAGGGATGAATGTGCAACGACGACCGCGCTGCACATTCATCCCTCTGCCAGCCCCCACCCAGGGGCACAAAACGTTGAAACTACGCCACCGACGCGCCGCCACACCCAGGATGAATGTGCAACACCACCTCACAGACGGGCACCGCCGTCCAGCTCGTGACTCGACCCTGAGGACGCGCTGTCAGGACGCTGCGTCAGGGCCTCGCCCGGCCGCCGTCCTGACCGCCCTTCCCGACCCACCAGCCCGGTGCGACCCGCCGCTACCTACCCCTGCCAGGGCGGTCCCGGCCCGGTAGTCTGACACCGCCTACCCCGCCCCCGCCCCACGGAGGATCCCCACCCCACGGAGGAGTCATGGCCAGCACGACCCAGACGGCCGCAGCCCTCATGCCGATCACCGTCGCCTACGGTGAGACCCGGATCGACCTGTCCGTACCGGGGGCCGTCCCCCTGGCCGAGCTGCTCCCCGGCCTCCTCCAGGCCCACTTCCGCCTGGACACCGCCGTCGCCTCCCAGGGCGTGACCGTCCTGACCACCTCCGGTGACCAGCTCGACCAGTCCCGCTCCCTGCCCCAGCAGGGCGTGCGCGCCGGGGCCCTGCTGACCCTGCGCCCCATTGGCACCCAGGCCCGTGACCGCCGCTACGACGACCTCGTCGAGGCCGTCGGCACCACCGTGGAGGAGACCCAGGCCCCCTGGACCCGCTCCGACTCCCTGGCCCTGTCCGCCCACGCCGCCGCGGCCCTGGTGCTCGTGGCCGCGATCCTGCTGGCCACCGGCTCCACCAACCCGGTCATGACCGCGGTCATCGGCGGCGTCGGGGCGCTCCTGGTGGCCCTGGGGGCCAGCGTCGTCGCCCGCGTGCCCGCCCTCCCCGGCGCGCTGGCGCTGGTCCACACCGCCCCCGTCCTGGCCGGCTGCGCGGCCACCGCCCTGGCCCCGGGGGACTGGACCGGCTCCACCCTCCTGGCCGCTGGCACCGGCGTCCTGCTGGCCTCGCCCTGCGTCCTGGCCTTGCCCGCCGCCCTGTGGCCCACCACGGCCGCTCCCCTGACCGTCGGGGGCGCCCTGACCGCGACCGGGACCCTGACCAGCGTGCTCGGCACCCCACCCAGCCGGGCGGGCGCCGCGGTCCTGACCCTCCTGGTGGTCCTGTCCCTGGCCGCCCCGTGGATCGCCATGGCCCAGGTGCCGGTCAGGGTCACCGGCGCGTCGACCTCCGCACCCGTGGACGCCCCGGTCCTGGCGGCCCGGGTGGCCCACTCCCACGCCCTCGTCCTGGCCCTCAAGGCCGGGTCCTGCACGGCCTGCCTGGTCCTGGCCCCGCTGCTGCTCACCGACCCCAGCGGCCTGGCCCTGCTGGTGTGCACCGGCGTCGCCCTCATGCTGGCCACCCGCTCCCTGCGCTCACGCGCCGAGGTCCTCATGGGGGTGGTCACCGGCATGCTCCTGACCCTGCTGGCGGCGGTAGTCGTGGCCCTGGGAGAGCCCAGGTGGCTGCCCGCCGTCGTAGGCGCCGTGGCCGCCGTGGCGGTCCTGCTGCTGGCCGCCAACGTGGTCTCCGAGCGCACACGCCCCTGGCTGACCCGCGCGGCCGACACTGTCAGCGTGCTCAGCCTCCTGGCCATCCCGCCCCTGGCCGCACTGATCTGGGGGGTGCTGTAATGGCGTCGAACAAGGACGTCCTGGAGGGCCAGCGCTTCAACCGCCGACGTCTGGTCACCGCCTTCGCCTCGGGCACCCCCGGCGGCCGGGAGCTGGAGTACCGTTCCTCCCTGCGCCCCCTGGCGGTGGGGGCCGTGGTCGCCGTGGTCATCCTGGTGGTCGCCGCCGTGCTCGGGCGGTTCTCCCCCACCCTGCCCGAGAACTGGCAGAACTCCACCCTTGTCATAGTAAAAGGTACAGGAGCACGTTACTACACTATTAACGGCACTCTCCGACCGGTCACCAATATTACCTCCGCCAAGCTCCTGTCCCAGTCAGGCTCCTACCAGACCAGCTCGGTGCCGGACTCGGTGATCAGCGGCATCCCGCGCGGCAGCCAGGTGGGGCTGACCGGCGTGCCCGACGACGTCCCCGCCGCCGGGAGCCTGCACTCCGACCAGTGGCTCACCTGCGCCACGTCCCAGGGCGAGCGCACGTGGGTGGCCAGTGTCCCGCAGGGCACCACCGCCCAGGACGTGGCCGTGGTCACCAACGCCGGGGACACCTACGTCATCACCAAGGGCCTGCGCCACCGCGTCAGCCCCGACGCCAGCTCCGGCGTCCTGCTCGCCCTGGGCCTGGAGTCGGCCCCGCGCACCGAGGTCACCGCCGCCTGGCTGAACGTGTTCGAGCGCGGCTCGGACCTGGCCCCCCTGGAGGTCGAGGGCTCGGGCCGGGTGGTGGGTGGTATGCCGGCGGCGCTGTCCTCCGCCGTGGTGGGCACCGTCATCGAGGTGGAGGACAACGCCTCCACCCGCCGCTACCTGGTCACCGGCGACTCCCGGATCGCGCCCCTGTCCCCCACCGCCGAGCACCTGCTGAGCCTGGGGTCGGCCAGCACGTTCGCCTCCAACCCGCTGAGCACCACCATCGCCGACATCTCCGGCCTCACCGTGGACACCGCCGGTGCCGGCCCCACCGACTGGCCGGCCACCATGGGCAGCCCGGTGCCCTCCGGATCCGTCCCCTGCGCCCAGCTGGTCCTGGGCAAGGACGGCGCCTCCACCCGCCTGGTGTCCATGGAGACCGGCGACGCGCTGCGCCCGGCCGCCGCCACCCCCACCGCGGACGGGGCCGGTGGCGGCGGGGGTGCCGGAGGTGGGGGTGCTGGCAGGGCTGGGGCTGGCGGGGCCAGTGGTGCTGGTGGTAACGGTGGGGCTGGCGGATCTGGTGGGACTGGTGGTGCTGGAGGAGCTGGCGGCAAAGAGACGTCCCTCCCCCCGGTCACCGTCCAGGGCGGCTCGGGGGCACTGGTGCGTGCCACCTCGGGAGGCAGCCTGGGCGTGGTCGTGCTCGTCTCCGACGACGGCACCTCCCACGGGCTGGGGGAGGACCCCACCGACACGCTCACCCGCCTGGGCTGGAGCGCCGCCGACGTCGTGACGGTCCCCGCCGCCTGGACCGACCTGGTCCCCGAGGGAACCGCCCTGACCGCCCAGGCGGCCTGGGACACCGTGGGGGCGCAGTGAGGCGCCCGGGTCCGCGCCGCCCGGACGACCACCTGGGACTCCTGCGCCTGGGCGCCCGTCCCTCAGACCAGCCCGGGTCCGGGCTCCTTGGCCAGCCCGAGGGCACGCCGCCTGCGACCACCCGCCCCGCTCATACGTCAGACCCGGGTCCGCGCCGCCCGGACGGCCAGAGCGCTCAGGGGTATGACACCGGTTCCGCCCCGGGTCCGCGCCGCCCGGACGACCACCTCCAGGTAGTGCCCGCGGGCCCTTGGCCCCGCACCGGGTACCGGGGGATCCGCCTCCTGGCGGCCCTGGGCGCCGGGGTACTGGTCCTGGCCAGCTCCCTCCTGGCCTCCCCGCTCCCCCCAGCCGCCGCGGACGACCCCGGACCGGACCCCGCCACCCAGCCCACGGCGTCGGACCCCGACCAGGGCACAGGACCGGGGCAGACTGTGCCGGGCCAGGCGGTGCCGGGGCAGCCCACAGGCTTGGGGCAGGGGGCGCTCCCAGGCGGGCAGGGGTCCGCGTCGGGCCAGGGCATGGTACCCGCCGCCCAGCCCACGACCCAGCCCACGGCCCAGGCCAGCGCGCCCGGCACCGAGTGCGTCCCCGGCGTCGAGCACCTGGTCAACCAGCCGCCCCCGGCTGTCGCCCAGCTGGGGTTCTCCCAGGCCTGGGGCCTGTCGCGCGGGGGCGTCGTCGTGGCCGTGGTGGACACCGGGGTGGACGCCTCCAACACTCACCTGGGTGACGCCGTCCTCGCCGGCACCGACCTGCTCGACGCCGGCGACGGGCGCACGGACTCCTCCGGGCACGGCACCGCCGTCGCCGGGCAGATCGCCGCCCGCCCGGTCCCCGGCTCAGGCGTGGTGGGCATGGCCCCCGACTCCCTCATCCTGCCGGTGCGCGTCTACCAGGACGGCTCCTCCGAGGCCGTCAGGGCCGGGCGCGGTCCCGACGCCGCCCGCACCGCCGAGGGCATCCGCTGGGCGGTGGACCACGGCGCGGTCATCGTGGTGGTCCCCCAGTCCACGCCCTCCGACGTCGAGGCGCTGCGCTCGGCGGTGGACTACGCCACGGCGGCAGGGGCCCTGGTGGTGGCCTCGGCCGGCAACGCCAACGCCCAGGAGGACACCACCGCCGTCCGCTTCCCCGCCGGGTACCCGTCCGTCCTGTCCGTGACCGCCGTGGACGCCAACGGCATGCCCTCCGACGCCGTGGTCCACGGCACGCACGTGGAGGTCGCGGCCCCCGGGGCGGGTGTCCTGACCACCTTTATGGGCAGCGGGGACTGCATGCTCGCCGGGGCGACGCCGACGACCTCCTACGCCACCGGCTACGTGGGGGCGGCCGCGGCCCTGGTGGCGGCCGCCTATCCCCAGGAGTCGCCCGCCGACTGGGAGTACCGGATCCTGGCCACCGCCCTGCGGCCCACGCCCTCGGTGCGCTCCACGACCCTGGGGTGGGGCCTCCTCGCCCCGTACGACGCCCTCAACCTTGTCAACGACGGCACCACGGTAGGGCCGCCGAACCCGCGGTTCCCGGCCCCGGTCCCACCGGCCCCCGTCCTCATGGCCCGCCCCGAGGAGGTGACCGACACCCTGGCTCCCCGCCGCCACCTGGTCCTCACGGCCCTGGGTGCCGGGGCCGCCACCCTGGTCCTGACGGTCCTGACCGTGGCCCGCCTCCGGCGCAGGCGGGTCTAATGGGGTGCCGCGGTGAGGTGCCGTCTGGGCGCGGGCTGGGCACGGGCTGGGCGCGGGCTGGGCACGCTCCGGCCCGGCGGCTTCGCGTCCCCGGGCAATGCCGGCCTGGGGGGGCAGGCCACGGACCCGCCCGGACGCGAGCGCCGAGGGCCGTACCGTCTCGCGTCCTGCCGCATTCTGAGGGCCGGAGCTGGGGCGTACCGGTCCAGGCCCGTTCTCACGAGCAATAAGTACCGTTCTCGCGACGAACAAGTACCGTTCTCGCGGGGAATAAGTACCGTTCTCGCGGAGGGAGGGGGCGGGGTGGGGCGGGTGGTGTCAGGGCACCTGGACGCACTGGCGCACTACCGGGGAGAGCCGGCCGCTGGCCGCTACCGCCTGCACCTCCACGCAGTTCTCCCCCGGCACCGCCGGGACGCGGGCCAGGTTCTTCTCGGCCCGCTCCGTCAGGTCCGTCTGACCGGGCCGGGTCGCCGTGTACACGAAGTAGCGGGCCTCGGGGTGGGCCCCCGACTGCCCCGACTGCCCCGACTGCCCCGCCGTGGCGGCCGACGACGCCTTGACCCCGTCGGTCCAGGTCCACACCACCTCGGAGCCCTCGACCTGCCCGGTCAGGCCCGTCACCGGCAGGGGCAGGACGTCCACGGCCTCCTGCGGCCCGTCCGAGTACTCCGCCGGGGTACCGGCAGGGGCCAGGTGGACCGACCTGCCGCCACCCGTCAGCATGGCCACCCCCACCCCGGCCGCCATGACCGCCATCACCACCGCCAGGACCAGGCCCCGCAGGGGCAGGCGCCGCCCCGGCTCCGGCACGCTCTGGGGACGCGGGCCCGTGGCCTGCGCCTGAGGCTCCTCGGACCAGCTGTCCTGCTGGGGGACCACCGCCTGGTCCTGGAAGTCGAAGTTGGGGGTGCGCAGGCGGGTGCGGTCGGCGTCGACCGCGGCCACCGCGTGCAGACGGGTACCCTCCCCCGCCCCGGAGGCACCCGCCCCGGGGCCACCCCCCAGCACGGCGGCCCCCGCCGCGCCGACTCCCCCACCCAGCTGCATGGGGGTGACCGGGCGGCCCATGAGCCGCTGGACCTCCTGGAGCCCCTCCCCCAGGGCCACCGCCGAGGCGGTGCGCCGCAGCGGATCCAGGTCCATCGCCTCACGCAGGACCGTCTCCAGGAGCCCGGGGGCGTCCTGGCGCCCCAGGGCGCGGATCCGCCCCGAACGCACCCGGCGGGCCACCTCCACGGGCCGGTTGTCCCCCAGGGGGTCCTCAAAGGGGCTGCGCCCGCTGAGCAGGGTCCAGGTGGTGGCCGCCAGCGCCCACACGTCCTGCGTGGGGTGGGCGTGGGCCTGGGAGTCCTGCTGCTCCGGGGGCGCCCACAGCACGGAGAAGCCGTCCACCAGGCCGCTCTCCAGGGCCCCGACCCGCGCGGCCACCCCGAAGTCCCCCAGCACCGGGCGGCCGTAGGCGTCCAGCATGAGGTTGCCGGGCTTAATGTCCCGGTGGACCAGGCCGCAGCGGTGCAGCACCTCCACGCCCCCGCAGACCTGGACCATCATGTCCAGGGCCTGGTCCACCGCCAGGGGGCGGGAGCGGACCTGGTCGCCGATGTCGGCCACCGGGCAGTACTCCATGACCAGGTAGGGGCGGGCGTCATCGGTCACGCCCACGCCGTGGAGCTCGACGACGGCCGGGTGACCGCCCACGGCGGCCAGGGCGTCGGCCTCCCGGCGCAGCTCCTCGACACCGGCCTGGTCCCCCGGGCTGCGCACGACCTTGATCGCCACGTCCCGGGAGGGCAGGAGCTGGTGGTACAGGTGGACGTCGGCGAACCCCCCGGAGCCCAGCGCCCTCACCCAGGTGTATCCGGTAATGGCGGGGGCGGTGGTCCCGGGCGCGGCAAGGTGGGTCATGGGGTGTCCTTCCGGCGGCTGCGTACCAGGGTACGCAGCACGCGACGTCGTACGTTCCGGGCGCCCCGGCCGCCTACCCGGCCCAGCAGACGCCCCAGGCCGGTAGGCCCGGTGGGGCCCAGGCCGTGGTCCTCGGGGGCGCGACGGCGGCGCCCGGAGCGGCGGGCCGCGCGGCGCAGGGCGCGGCGGACCCACAGCGAGCGCGGGGTCAGGGCCCGGCGCACCCGGGTCAGGGGGCGCGCGGTGCGGCGCAGGGTGCGGCGCAGGGCGTCGACCTCGCGCCAGGCGGCGGCCGCGTCCTGCCTGCTGGCAGCCTCCGGCCCGAAGCTGGCGGTGTCCGCCCGGCGGGCGATCGCCACCGTGACCGGGACGTCCTCCAGGTCGGCGTCCCAGGGGGGCACGGCGGCCGTCGTGGGAGGCGAGGGCGCGTCCGGGCCCAGGTCGGTGTCCCGGGGTACGGGTGCCCAGCCGGCCTGGTCGGCCCGCTCACCCTGGCTGGCCGCGCTCTCCTGAGCGCCCGTGCCCGCGCTGGCAGCCGCGCCCCCGGGGCGTGGTGCGTCCACTGGTGCTGACCCAGACCGCTGGTCAGGGGCAGCCGCGTCCCCGGGGCGTGGTGCGTCCTCGCCGAGGGGCGCGTGGCTGGCACCCGACCCACCGGGGGGCGCGCCGTCACCGTGCCTGCCCCCGCTGGCACGCTCCCCCGCGCCCGCGCCAGCGTGCTCCCCCGCGCCCGCCCCGGGGGGCGCGCCCAGGGCGTCGGCCAGCGCCCAGGCCGCCTCCTGACGGGTCTGGTGGGCGGGCACCCGCAGCCCGGCGTCGGTGGCCAGGTCCACGACCTCGTCCCAGGAGCCGGCCAGGGCGGCGGCGGGCGGCCCCTGGCGGCGGCGGCGTCGGCGCAGGGCCTTGAGCAGCACGATCCCGCCCGCGGGCCCCACCAGGAGCAGGAGGCCGCCACCCACCGCGGCCACCAGGCCCCAGGGGAGGGTGTCCCCGCCCTCCTCCTCGGGGGCCACGTCCCGATCCGAGGACGCCGGCGGCAGCTCCACCGGCTCGTCGGGCGGCTCAGGCGGCTGGAGGACCTGGGGGCGGGGCACGGAGCGGGGCCTGGTGACCTCCGTCTGGGGGGTCTGGTCGCGCGGCGGGGTGGGGTCGAAGACCTGCCAGCCGACGCCGTCGAACTCCACCTCGACCCACACGTGCACGTCGTGCCCGCGCAGGTCCACGTCCCCGCCCCTACCCTGGGGGTACAGGCCCATGACGACGCGGGCGTTGACGCCCAGGGAGTGCAGCATGAGGGCCATGAGGGCGGCGTACTGCTCGTCGTCCCCGATGAGCCGGTCCGCCTCGATCATCCGCTGGAGGCGGTCGGCGCGGTGCCCGGGCCGGGAGGCGGCGGTGTCCTGGTCGGAGTAGAAGCCGTTCTGGGACAGGTAGCGTTCAATGGCGCGGGCCCGCCCCAGGGGGGTCTGCTCGGTGCCCGTGACCTTGGAGGCCAGCAGGGCCACCCCTGCGGGCACGTGGGTGTCCCGCTGGGCGGGGGGCGGGGCGCCCACGTCCCGGAGCTGGCCGTCGGACCAGGTGGGGCCGACCTGGGCCGACAGCTCGTAGGCGCGCCGGCCCGCGGGGGCGGTGGTCAGCAGGGCCTGCGCCCAGCGGTCCAGGTGCAGGCCGTCCTGCTGCCCGGCCGCGCCGTCACCGGTGAAGGCCAGGGCGGTGGGGGCCCCGAGCGAGGGCAGCCACGGCCCGACGAGCCCGGAGGTGGACACGGTCAGCCGGGCCGCCGTGGAGCCCTGGGGCGCCCTGGTGGCGGGCATCTGGTCCCCCACGGGCACGTAGCCGTCGTCGCGGTGCGTGCCCGCCGGGCTCATGGCGAAGGTGGTCCCGTCGTAGACGTCCATGGCCCCCAGGCGCAGGCGGGCGTCGTCGGGAAGGCCGGTGACCCGCACCAGGACGTCCTCCTTGAGGTCCGTCTCGTAGTGGCGGTAGGCGGCCAGCGGCGAGGGGTACTGGCGGGTGTCCAGGGGCGGGGCCATGACGTCGCGGCCCACCACGCGCGGCCCGGTGGACCACAGCAGGGTGGTGGCGGGCAGGCACACCGCCCCCGCCAGGGCCAGGACCACCAGGGCGGCGAGCGTGCGCCGCCCGGCGTGGACGGCGGCCAGGGAGCCCCGGGTGGTGGTGGCCCTGGTGGTGGTCGTCCCCAGCTGGGTGCGGCCCACGCGCACGTCCACCCCCGAGGCGAACCGGCGCTGCTGGGCGGCCCACGCCCACCACCCCAGGACCCCCGTGTACCACAGCGCCACGGGCCAGGGGGCGGGGGTCCTCCCCGAGGGGCCGAACGCGATCCCGAGCGCGCCCAGGACCATGACCGGCACCGTGCCGAGCACCGGCCGACGCAGGCGCACGGTGACCAGGCCCGCGGCCAGGGAGCACAGCAGGGCGCTGACCCAGGGCATGACGGCGGGCCCCAGGTAGGCGCTGGCCGGGGGCGTGAGGGTCAGCAGGTCCTTCCAGGACTGGACGGTCTGGACCACCAGGAGCTGGACGGTGCGCCCGGTGGGGACCACCCCGCCCAGGGTCGTGGAGGGCAGGGCCGCGGCCCCGCCCACCAGCAGGTGGGAGGCCAGGACCACGGCGAGCGTGGACAGGGTGTCCCAGCGCCAGCGGCTCGCGGCGGCGGCGACGAGCAGGCCGGTGACCGCCCCCAGGCCCGCGGCCCGCACCCCCGCCCCCTGGCCGAAGACCGGCTCGTGCAGCAGGACGGTGGGGACCGTCAGGAGCGCCAGGATGCCCAGGTGCCACAGGGGCGCCTGGTCCGTCCGTCCCCGACGCCACCAGGGGCGGGGCCGGGCCGGGGCCCGGAAGATCCTGCCCGGGGCCGTGTCCCCGCCGCCCGTCGCGCCGCTACCGCTCACCCCGCCCGTGGCAGCGCCCGCCGCGCCGCGGGAGCCGGTGCCCCGGCCGTCCCCGGCGCCCGTGGCAGCGCCCGCCGTACGCCCGCGGGAGTCGGACGGTGGCGTCGGGCTCATGACAGCCCCCCGGAGGCCAGGACCCGGGGGAGGTCCTCCAGGCCGGGGCAGTCCACGATCCGCCCCTGCCCGGCCCGACGCCGTCGCGAGGCGGCCTGCGGGCGTATGCGCAGGATCCCGGTGACCACGTCGGGGTGGGCCAGGGTGGTCAGGCGGGCGGCCTCGTCGTCGGAGGTGGCCGGGCTGACCACGACGGTCAGGACGGAGGTCCCGGGCCGCTCGGCCAGGGCCTGGAGCACCGTGTCCACCAGGGGCTGGCCGTCCACGGTGTCGAGCTCGGCCAGGGCGTCCAGCATCCCCACGGGCGAGCCGGTGGGCACCCACCCCCCCGAGCTGCGCAGGGACACCGTCCGGGAGCGGGACAGGCCCGCCAGGGCCAGGGAGGCGGCCGCGGACAGGGCCGTCTCCAGGTCGTCCCCGGACCACGAGCCGCGACGGGTGTCCACCACCACCAGGTGGTGGGAGCGGCGCGTCTCCTCGTACTGGCGCACAATGAGGCGCCCCAGGCGGGCGGTCGTGGGCCAGTGGACGTGGCGGCGGTCGTCACCGGGCTCGTAGTCGCGCAGGGTGTGGAAGGAGACGTCGGAGGAGGACAGGCGGGCCGTGGTCACGCCCTCGGTGTCCGCCTGGAAGCCGGTGGCGTCAAAGGGCACGTGGACGGTGCGGGGGTGGACGTGGAGGGGCTCGGGACGCCCCCAGACGGTGACCCGGCGCACCAGGCCCAGGGCGTCAGCGCGCACCGCACGGGCCGGGCCGACCATAATGACCCCGCGGCGCCGGGTGACCACGGAGAAGACCTCGTTCCACTGGGACCGCGCCCCCAAGGGCGGTACCAGGAACTGCCCGGCACCGGTGCCAATGGGCAGCTCGATGACGCCCCCGCCGCTGCGCCGGGAGCGTCGGTTGGTCACCGTCATGTCACCCACCGCCGTCTGCCCGGCGACCACGCGCCGGGTGGGCAGGCTCAGGGCGATGGCGTGCGGGCTGCGTACCAGGACCTGGGCCACGGCCATGACCAGGACCGCCAGGGAGCACCAGGCGACCACCTCGGCCTCCACCCAGCCGGCGCCCCAGGCGGTCAGGGCCCCAGCCGCGCCCACGACGGCCACGGCCCAGCCGGTGGGAGTGACCGCGGCCAGGGGGGCCAGGAGCCGTCCCACGGGCACGGCCCGCAGGCCCGCGGCCACCACCGTGCGGGCCCGGCCCGTAAGCGTGCGCGGCCGCACCGTCACACACCCACGGCGGGGGCCGGGACGGTGGTCAGCGCCCGGGCGATGACGCCCTGGGCGGTGGCCCCGGAGAAGGCGGCGTCGGGGTCGACGACGACGCGGTGGACCCACACCGGGCCCGCCAGGGCCTTGACGTCGTCGGGCAGGACGAAGTTGCGTCCCTGGGCGGCGGCCCAGACCCTGGCGCAGCGCACCATGCCGATGGTGCCGCGGGTGGACACCCCCAGCAGGGAGGACTCGTCGTCCCGGGTGGCCTCGGCCAGGGCGGCCACGTAGTCCAGGACCGCCCGGTCGGTGTGGTTGCCCGCGGCCAGGGAGGCCAGGGCGGTGACCTGCTCGGCGCTGAGCAGGGGCTTGACCAGCCGGGAGCGGTCGGGGGCGGCGGCGCCGTCGAGCACCTCGATCATGGCGGTGCGTGAGGGGTAGCCCACCGAGGTCCGCATGAGGAAGCGGTCCAGCTGGGCCTCGGGCAGCGGGTAGGTGCCGGCCTGCTCGACCGGGTTCTGGGTGGCCATGACCATGAAGGGGCGCGGGGCCGGGTAGGTGGTGCCCCCCACCGTCACCTGGGACTCCTCCATGACCTCCAGGAGGGCGGACTGGGTCTTGGGGCTGGCGCGGTTGATCTCGTCGGCCAGCACGATCTGGGCGAAGACGGGGCCGGCGTGGAAGCCCCACTCCCCCGTCTTCTGGTCGTACATGCTCACCCCGGTGATGTCGCTGGGCAGCAGGTCGGGGGTGAACTGGATCCGCGAGTGCGACCCGGATATGACGGCCGCCATGGCCCGGGCCAGGGCGGTCTTGCCGGTCCCGGGGGCGTCCTCCAGCAGGAGGTGGCCGCCAGCGAGCATGGTGGTCAGGGCCAGGCGGATGGTGGGTACCTTGTCCAGCAGGGCCACGGAGACGCCGTCGACCAGCCCGGCGAAGGTCTGGGCGAAGCGGGTGGCGTCCTCGGTACTGATCGGCATAGGAGGTCCTTCAGGATGGGTGGGAGGCGGGCAGGAGGGGCGCTCAGCCGGTGCAGGAGACCAGCTCGTTCGCGTGCTCGGTCAGCTCGTCCTGGCTGGTGTAGGTCACCGCGATCCCCGAGCGGCGCCTGGTGGCGTCGCGCAGGGTCGCGCTCACCGGTGGCACGCCGGGCAGGTCGGTGGAGAAGGTGCAGGTCATCTGCCCCAGTGAGGTGGGCCAGGAGCTGGGGGTCACGGAGTAGGTGCGGCAGTCCACCCCGGCACCCGCCTCGTCGCCCTGGCAGGTCTCGGGGGCCAGGGTCAGGGCCGGCAGGGTCGTGGTGGTGGTGCTGGCCTGCTGGGAGCCCAGGGAGTTGGTGAGAGTGAGCGTGATCACGTGATCCTTGCCGGGCTCCAGCCCGGTGGCGGTGTAGGCCCCGGTCTCCGCCTGGTTGGTGGCCACACTCTGCCCGTCCACGGCCACGGAGGCGGTGGCGGCGGGGCTGGAGGCCTCCGGCACGCTCCAGGAGAACTGGACGGAGGTGGAGGTGACCTTGGTCACTGAGATGTCGGGCCGGGACGGGGTGCTCTGGGCGCTGGCGGTCACCGGCCCCAGGACCGTGGAGTAGGCGGTCACCCCCTGGGCGTTGACGCCCCGCTGGCGCACCGACAGGCTCACGGGCGCGTTGGTGCCCACGTTCACGACGCCGTCATCGGGCAGATCCTTCCAGGAGCCGGCGTCCACGCAGTACTCCAGGAAGAGGCTGGACAGGCCGTAGCCGCCCCCGGCGGCCCGGGACACCCCGGAGACCTTCAGGGTCCCGTAGGAGCCGGTGGGGGCCACGCCCAGGGTGCCGTCGGGCGCGGGCGGCGCGCTGACCACGTGGACCCACCGCTCCGGGGAGGTGGCGCAGTCCCCGGCCTGGGTGCAGACCTGGACGGTGACCCGCGCCTGGGTGTCGGCCACCGGGACGCTGAGGTCGACCGACCCGTCGGTGGCGGGCACGGTGGTGCTCACCGTGCCCACGGCCACGGTGGCGGTGGTGAAGGCCCGGCCGTTGTCCCGCCCCAGGGTCCAGGCCACGTGGACCGAGGCGTGGTCCCCGGTACCCCCGGTGCTGGTCACGTCGGTGACCACGGGGGCGTCGGGGGGCCCGTAGGGGACCACCTGGGTGGCCGGGGACGGCCCGGAGGGCTGCTCGGCGTTGTTGTGGGCGGTCACGGTCACCGAGTAGGTCCGCCCGTTGGTGAGCCCGTCGAAGGTCACCGAGCGCTCGGCGCCGCCCACCTCCCTGGTCTGCCTCCCGGCCAGGGACACCGTGTAGCCGGTGATCGCGGAGCCCTCGTTGGCCGGCTCCTGCCAGGTCACGGTGACCCTCCCGCTGCCGGAGGGGACGACGACGGGGGCTGCGGGGGCTGCGGGGGCGGTGTCAATGAGGACGGCGGGCGAGGCGGCTGATGCCGGGGAGTCCCCGACGTCGTTGTGGGCCACCACGGTGAAGGAGTGGCGCACCCCGTTGGACAGGCCCGTGAGCTCGCAGGAGGCCACCGTGCAGGTGTAGTCCTCGCCGGTGGCGGCGTCGGTGACGGTGAACCCGGTGATCGGGGCGCCGTTGTCCGCCCCGGGGTCGAAGGTCACGAAGGCGTGCCCGGCCCCGGCGGCCGAGACCCGCACGTTCGTGGGGGCCTCGGGGCGGTCGCGCACCACCAGGCGGACCCGGCCCTCCACCACGCGGTCGGCGTCACCGGTGGCGTCCATGAGGCGGTAGGTGACCGTCATCTGGCCGCGGAAGCCGGTGGCGGGGGTGATGTTCAGGGTGGTCCCCTGGGGGTCGACCGTGCCCTGGCCCACCTGCACCGAGGAGCCCACCACGCGCAGGGGCGTGCCCGGGAAGGGGTTGATCGTGTACTGGGTGAGGTCCACCGCCTCGGTGCCCCCGGAGCGGGCGGCCGTGATGACGGCGTCGGAGACCCGGGTGAGCGCCCGGGTGGAGGCCACCAGGGTGACGGGCACCTGGGCCGTGACGGCCCCGGAGCCGTCGTCCACGGACACCGTCAGGGAGCCCAGCGGCCCCTTGGCCTGGCCGGCGTCGGCCCGCACCGACAGGGTGTGGCCGCTCAGGGAGGCGCTCACCCCGGCGGGGACGTCGGAGACCTGGTAGGTAAAGCCCGCGGGGTCGGCGCCCTCGGGGTCGTCCACCATGAGGGAGAGGTCCTGGGTGACGGCGTCCTCCCCGGCGGCCACCCGTATGAGGGTGGGGCGCAGGGTGGGCGGGTTGTTGCGGGTGCTCTCCACCTCCAGCGGCAGGGTCAGGGAGGCCGAGGTGGCCGAGTCGTCCTCGGCGGCGCCGTCGCGCGCCGTGAAGGACACCGAGGTCTTGCCGTAGTAGTCCGCGGCCACGCGGAAGGTGAGGTGGTACTCGTCGGACAGGCGTATGCCGGGGTCCACGCCCACCGAGGCGCCCAGCGTGGAGGCGTCGGTGACCCGCGCGCTGCGGCCCGGGCGCACCAGGACGTAGTCGCGCACGTCCAGGGTCACGTCCTGCCCGGAGCGGACCCGCACCGGCAGGCGGGTGGCGTCCAGGACCGGGGCGGAGCGGTCGGCCCCGGGCACCGAGACCAGGGCGGAGGCGCTCAGCCCGTCGGCGTCGGTGACGGTGTAGACCACCAGGCGGCGCCGGGCGCCGGGGGTGATGAGCAGGCTCGAGCCGTCCACCGCCACCCCCTCGCCGTGGGCGGTCACGCTCAGGGAGGAGCGGTCGCCGTCGGGGTCCTCGTCGTTGGCCAGGACGTCGATACGCACCTGGCCGTGCTCGGGCAGCTCGGAGAGCAGGACGTTGTCGTCGCGGGCCACCGGCGCGGCCAGGGGCGCGTCGGCCGAGACGTTGACCGTCAGCGTGCCCCGCCCGCCCCCGCCCCGCCCGTCGGAGATCCCGTAGGAGACCAGGTAGGAGCCCTCGGCGGCGGGGGTGGTCACGCTCACGTAGTTCCCGGTGGTCGTGGCGGCCAGCACAGGGGACTCCAGGGAGCCGGGCACCAGGGCGACCGGGTCGCCGTCGGCGTCGATGTCGTTGGCGGTCACGGGCACCGACAGGCGCCGGCCCGGGCGGGCCCGTACGACGTCGTCCTGGGCCACCGGGTCCTGGTTGACCTGCGAGGGCGGGGCGATGCCCACCCGCACCCGGGCCGAGGCCTGCTTGCCGCGGCTGTCCTCGACGGTGTAGGTGAAGACGTCGGTGCCCGTGGTGTCCCGGGCGGGGGTGTACTCCAGCCACCCGGTGCCCAGCTCCACCGTGCCCTTGGTGGGGGACTGGGCCACGCCCACCAGGCTGACGGAGTCCCCGTCGGGGTCGGTGCCGTTCAGGGGCACGGGGATGCGGGTGGTCTCCCCCGTCACCGCCCAGGCGGTCAGGGCCTGGGGCTGGGGGGCGTTGTTGGCCTGGTCGGAGGCGATGACCTCGAAGGTCACCGTGGAGGTGGCCAGGTTCCCCGAGGAGTCGTGGACGCTGTAGGCCACCTGGAGGGTGCCCGGGGAGGTGCCCGCCTCCAGGCGCACCAGGTTGCCGGTCACGAAGGGGGTCCCCACCGGGCTGGGGGTGTAGACCAGGTCGGGGTCCACGCTCAGGGGCAGGCCGGCGGGCGAGGTGTCGTTGGCCAGCACGTTGACGCTGCCGACGTCACCGACCTGCACCTTGGCCCAGTCCGCCTGGAGCTGGGGCGGGCGCTTGTCGTCCCGGGCGGGGGCGGGCACCACGGTGACGTAGGCGGTGGCGGTGGCCTGTCCGTTGGACACCGAGTAGCGCAGCGACGCCGGGGCGTCCAGGCCGGAGGGGGCCGAGACCCGCAGGAGGTGGCGGTCCACGAGGGTGACCTCCAGGCGGCCGTCGCCGGGGGCCTCCACGCTCTGGATGACCAGCACCCCGCCGGAGGGGTCGGAGTCGTTGCCCAGGGGCGCCACGAGGCTGGAGCCCCCGGCCGGCAGCACCGCCAGGTCGTCCTCGGCCACGGGCACCGCCTGCTCGTCCACGGGGACCACGTCCACGCGGATGACCCCCAGGGCGGTGGACGGGCCGTCGGTGACCGTGTAGGTGATCTGGTGGGTGCCCGGGGCGGTGGCGGTCAGGCTCACCGTGCCCAGCGCCAGGTCAGGGGTCAGGGTGGTGCCCGCGGGGGCCACCGACAGGGAGACCAGGGACAGGGGGTCCCCGTTGGCGTCGGTGTCGTTGGCCAGGGGCTCCAGGGTCAGGGGCTCGCCCACCCGGGCCACGTAGAGGTCCGCGTTGGCGGTGGGGGGCACGTTGCCGGCGTCCTGGACGTCCACGGTCAGGGTCCCGGTGGTGGACGCCCTGCCGTCGGAGACCACCACCGTGACCTCCCTGGGCCCCGGCCCGCCGCCCAGGTCCCGTACCGAGACCGTGCCCTCCTCGGTGTAGCGCACCTCGGTCCCCTCCGGGGCGGTGGCGGAGGACAGGTAGACCTGGTCGCCGTCGGGGTCGATCCAGTCGGCCAGGACGTTGTAGTCCGTCTGGGCCCCGGCCCCCAGCCGGAGGGAGGGGTCACGCAGCTGGGTGGGGCCCTCGTTGTCCGACCAGGGGTGGACGGTCACGGTGACAGTCGCGGTGTCCGCGGCCTGCCCGTCGGAGGCCTCGTAGGTGAAGGTGGTCGAGCCCGTGGCGTCCTCCTCCACGTCGGTGACCTGCAGGGCCCGCCCGCCCCGGGTGGCGGCCACCGAGCCCAGGGAGGGGGTGGTGGTGGCCGTGGCGGTCAGGACGTCGCCGTCGGCGTCGGAGTCGTTCTGCAGCACGGGCAGGGTGGTGGTGCGCCCCGGGCGCACCCCGAAGGAGTCGTCCACGGCGTCGGGCGGGGTGTTCTGCTCATTGCGGTGGGGGTCGGCGATCTGGTCGGTCTGCTCCGGGGAGTCCTCCTGGTCCTCCTTCTCGGCCAGCTGCTTCTCCACCTCGTCCCAGTCGTCCATGAGGACCATGTTCTCCTCGGGCAGCCACACCGAGCCCGAGCTGATGTCGTTCAGGACGATACGGGTCCGGTTGGTGCGGAACACCAGCTGGTTGCTGGCCGCCATGAGGGTGTCCACCACCATGGCGGTCGAGGCGCCCGGGTCGTCGCACACCCGCTGGTAGGCGCCCGACCCCGCCCACGCGGCGTAGGCGCAGCCCTGGTGGCGCACGGGAGGGGCCGGGGCGCCGGTGCGCCCGTCGGCGGTGGCCGGGGTGGTGGTGACCTCCCCGCCGTCCAGGGGGACGGACAGCAGGGCCGAGCCGGTGGAGACCAGGACCGAGTCGGAGGCGGGCCCGGGGGCCTGCAGGACGGCGCCCGTGCCCACGCCCTGGGCGCTGAGGTCACGCACCGAGCCGTCAGGCAGGACCAGGGTCCCGGAGTCCGCGTCCAGGCCCACCGGCCGGTCGCCGACGACGGTCAGGGACAGGCTCGCGCCCTGGGCCAGGCCGGTGAGGCGGGTGGTGCGCACCGAGTCGAGGCTGCCGGTGGGGGCGACGGTGACCATGAGCCCCGCCGCCGCGGAGGCCGCCACGACCGTGCCGTCCTGGGCGGCGCTCACCGTACCCCGCCTCAGGCCCGTGGACAGCGCCGAGGACTCGGTCAGGGCCGCGGCGGGGGACCGGGCGTCGACCACCCACAGGCTGCCCTCGTCGGGGTCGAGCAGCCCCACCCGGTCCCCGCCCTGGACGGCCAGGGTCCGCCCCGGCAGGGAGGTGGCCGCCCCCAGGGCCGCCTCGGCCACCTGCACCGGGGCCACCGAGTGCGCCGTCAGGTCCGAGAAGGTGACGGTCTCCCCCGCCTGGCCGATGTCGAAGTCCATGGTCCCGGCGCGCAGGGCGGCGTCCAGCGTGCGGGAGTCGTAGTTGAGGTGGCCGACCATCTGCTTGGCCTCGTTGGTCACCCAGACGCCGCCGTCGTCCACGTCCACCTCCGTGGTCCGCACGCCGGGGTGGGCCAGGGCCATGACGCCCACGCCCAGCACCAGGGCGAGGACGAGGAGGGAGGGCAGGTGCCGCGCCGTCAGGGACCTGGGGGAGGTCATGGTCACCTCGGGGAACTCAGTGGGTGCAGGGGAACGAGGCCAAGTGTGGCACACTCACCGACCCCGGGGCACAGGCCCTACCAGGACGCCGGGGTCGGCCGCCTCGCGGTGGGGCGGCCGACCCGCGGTGGGCCAGCCGGTCCCTCAGCCCATGACCGCCGCGCGCCCGGCCTCCAGGCGCGCCACCGGCACCCTGAAGGGCGAGCAGGAGACGTAGTCCAGGCCCACCCGGTGGAAGAACTCGATGGAGTCGGGGTCCCCGCCGTGCTCGCCGCACACGCCGAGCTTGATGTCGGGCTTGGTGCCCCGGGCGCGCTCCACGCCCAGCTCCACCACGCGGCCCACGCCCCGCTCGTCGATCGTCTCGAAGGGCGAGACGCCGAAGACCCCGGCGTCCAGGTACTCCCGGAAGAAGACGCCCTCGACGTCGTCACGTGAGAATCCCCACGTGGTCTGGGTCAGGTCGTTGGTGCCGAAGCTGAAGAAGTCGGCCTCCTGGGCGATCGTGTCCGCCGAGACCGCGGCGCGGGGCAGCTCGATCATGCAGCCGATCGGGAAGTCCAGCCGGTAGCCCGACTCGGAGCCCACCTGGGCCAGGACCGCCTCGACCCGCTCGCGCACGATCTGCAGCTCGCGCACGGAGCCCACCAGCGGGATCATAATCTCCGGGTGCGGGTCGCCCCCGGCGCGCAGGCGCTCGACGGCGGCCTCGGCAATGGCGCGCACCTGGAGCTCAATGAGCCCGGGCATGGTCAGCAGCAGACGCACCCCGCGCAGGCCCAGCATGGGGTTGGCCTCGTGGTTGCGCCGCACCACGGCCAGGAGGGCCTCGTCGGCCGGGTCCAGGGTGCCGCGCTCGCGGTCGAGAGCCACCTTGACGCTCAGCTCGGTCAGGTCGGGCAGGAACTCGTGCAGCGGGGGGTCGATGAGGCGCACCGTCATGGGCTTGCCGTTCATGGTCTCGAACATCTGGACGAAGTCGCCCTTCTGCAGGGGCAGCAGGGCGGCCAGGGCGGCCTCGCGCTCGTCCTGGCCGGAGGCCAGGATGAGGTTCTGGACGTACTGCTTGCGCTCACCCAGGAACATGTGCTCGGTACGGCACAGGCCCACGCCCTGGGCGCCGCGGTAGAAGGCCTGGAGGGCGTCGTCGGGGGTGTCGGCGTTGGCGCGCACCGCCAGGCGACGGCGCTTGTCGGCGTGGCGCATAATCCGGTCCACGCTCGTGACCAGCTCCCGGGTGTCCACGTCCCCGGCGGTGTCCAGGGCCTCCTCCAGGCCGCGGCGCAGGTAGGTCATGACCGGGGAGTCCACCACGGCCACCTCGCCGAGGAAGACCTCCCCGGTGGTGCCGTCCAGGGCGATGGTGTCCCCCGGGCCCAGGACCCGGTCGTGCCCGGCCACGCGCAGGGTCCTGGCCTCGGCGTCGACCTCCAGGTCCTCGGCGCCGCACACGCAGGTCTTGCCCATGCCGCGGGCCACGACGGCGGCGTGGCTGGTCTTGCCGCCGCGGGCGGTGAGCACGCCGGCGGCGGCCACCATGCCGGGCAGGTCGTCCGGGTTGGTCTCGCGGCGCACCAGGATGACCGACTCCCCGGCCTCGGAGCGCTCGACGGCCTCGTCGTTGTCAAAGGCGATGTAGCCCACGGCCGCGCCCGGGGAGGCGGGCATGGCGCGGGTGAGCAGGTCGCGCTCGGAGTCCTCGTCGAACTGGGGGAACATGAGCTGGGTGAGCTGCTCGCCGGTGACGCGGGTGAGGGCCTCGTCGGTGGTGATGAGCCTCTCGTCCACCAGCTGGGTGGCCACGCGGAAGGCCGCGGCGGCGGTGCGCTTGCCCACGCGGGTCTGCAGGAGCCACAGCCTGCCGCGCTCAATGGTGAACTCGATGTCGCACAGGTCGCGGTAGTGGGTCTCCAGCTTGCGCATGGCGGCCCGCAGCTCGTCGTAGGAGGTCTTGTCCAGGCGCTCCAGGTCCGCCAGGGACAGGGTGTTGCGGATACCGGCCACCACGTCCTCGCCCTGGGCGTTGACCAGGTAGTCGCCGTAGACGCCGCTCTGGCCGGTGGAGGGGTCGCGGGTGAAGCACACCCCGGTGCCCGAGGTCTGGCCCATATTGCCGAAGACCATGGTGCACACGTTGACGGCGGTGCCCAGGTCGTGGGGGATCTTCTCCCGACGCCGGTAGATGTGGGCGCGCTCGGTGTTCCAGGAGCGGAAGACGGCCTCGGTGGCCATGTCCAGCTGGGTGCGCGGGTCCTGGGGGAAGTCGATCCCGGCGTGCTCGGCCACGATCGCCTTGTACTCCTCAACGAGCTCGGTCAGGGCCTCAACGTCCAGCTCGTAGTCCAGGGCCACGCCGCGGTCCGCCTTCTTGGCCTCCAGAGCCCTGGAAAAGTGCTCGCCGTCGACGTCCAGGACGGTCTTGCCGAACATCTGGATCAGGCGCCGGTAGGAGTCCCAGGCGAAGCGCTCGTCGCCGGAGGCTTCGGCCAGGCCCCTGACGGACTCGTCGTTGAGACCGATGTTCAGCACCGTCTCCATCATGCCCGGCATGGAGAACTTGGCGCCGGAGCGCACCGAGACCAGCAGCGGGTCCTTCGCGGCGCCGAGCTCACGGCCCAGCTCCTCCTCGACCTCACGCAGCGCGGTGGTGACCTGGACGGCGAGCTCGTCGGGGACCTCGCCGTCAGCCAGGTAGGCGCGGCAGGCGTCCGTGGTGACGGTGAAGCCGGGGGGCACGGGCAGGCCCAGACGGGTCATCTCGGCCAGGTTCGCCCCCTTGCCGCCCAGGAGGTCCTTCTGGTCCTTGTCTCCCTCACTGAACCGGTAAACATACTTGGGCATCGTTGCTCTTTCTGGTCGCTCTGACGTGGTACGCCACAGTGCGCGGCACATGGACGCCAGACACTGTAATGTGACCTCAGTCCTAGGCACAAAACCACGCGGTGCCTGTTCGCCTGCGGCCGAGACACGCCGGTGCGGGGCCCGGGGCACGCGGGCAGGGCCGCTGGCGCGCCACCGGACGACGGCGTGCCGGCCGGTGGCGCGCTGGGCGGTAATGCGCTGGGTGGGGGCGCGCCGGGGTAGTGCGCCGGGGCGGGGAGGCGCCGGGCGCCGTCCCGGCCAGCGGGGCCGGGAGAGGGCGCGGCGCTGCCGACCCCCATCCGGCTACCCAGCATGTACGGGCAGGGCCGGGAGAGTGCGGTCCCTTAGGACTGCGGGCTGCCGCACTGGGGGCAGAACCTGGGGCGGGCGCCCTCGAAGCGGTTGCCGCAGTTGGGGCAGAACGCCGCCCCACCGGCCGGGTCCGCGGGCCTGGCGTTGCCGCAGCCGGGGCAGAAGCGGCCCGAGGAGGTGGTCTGGCAGGTCGGGCAGGTCCAGCTCCCGCCGCCCGCCGGGGCCTGGGGCGCCGCGCCCTGCCCGCCCGGGCCGCCCTGGGAGACCGGACCGGCCTGCCCACCCGGGCCAGCCTGCCCGCCCTGGGGGACCGTGCCGTACCCGCCAGCCTGCTGGGCCGCCATCTGGGCCTGGTTGGACTGCGAGGCGGCCTGCATAAAGCCGCCCCCGGCCTGCATGCCCACGCCCATGCCCATGAACGCCACGCCCGCGCCGCCGGGGTTGGACCCCGCCGCCTCCAGGCCGCGGGCCACGGCGCCCTGGACGTAGCCCTCGCGCACGGCGGCGTCGGAGAGCATGGCGCCCTGGTTGCGCACGTCAATGAGCTTGCGCGACTCCTCGTCGTAGGTGATCGAGGCGATACCGACCGAGCAGACCTCCATGCCGCGCATCTGCAGCCAGTCAGCGTCGAGGGTGTCACGCATGTACGCGGAGAGCTCGCGCATCTTGGAGGGCACCTGGGAGATGCGGATCCCGTCCACGCTCATCTGGTTGATCGAGGCCTGCAGCGCCTCCAGGAACTCAGAGAGGTACTGCTCCTTGATCTGGTCGATGTGCACGGTGGTCGCGTCGCGGGGCACCACCTCCTGGTAGAACAGGATCGGGTTGGAGATCTTCAGGGAGAAGGTACCGTGGCACCGCAGGAACAGCTCGGCGTTGTAGAAGGAGTCGAAGTAGTTCAGGGCGCTGGGCGTGCCGAAGCGGATCCCCTTGATCTCCTGGAGGTTGACGAAGAAGGCCTGCTGCTTGGTGGGCGTGCCGCCACCGAACTTGAAGCGCTCCCAGGCGTCCTTGACCGAGGCCCCCAGGCCCCCCGCGAACATGGAGGGCATCATGGAGGAGTCCACCGTGTACAGGCCGGGCTCGGCACTGAACTCGGTAATGCGCCCGCCGTCGACCAGCATCATGGCCTGGCGGTCGTAGACGTGGATCTTGGAGCCGTTGGAGATGACGTCGGTGGTGCCCCGGCGGTTGTGTGAGCGCCGGTCGTCGCTACGCAGCTTCGCGCCCTTGCAGAAGACGACCCCCTCACCCATGTCCTGTGCCTCGATGGCGTCGAGCCACTGGTCGCCGAGGTTGCCGCCGATCGCGCCAGCCGCCGCCAGAATGAGTCCCATAGAGCGAACCGCCCTTCCCTGCGAGTCCCGGGCCCGACGGCACCGCCGGCCCCAGGCCGCCAGCAGGTCCCGCGTCCGGGACCCGGCCCGACGCTACCGGTGAACCCACCGGCAGCCTGGGGCGAGGATACCCGGTCAGGTCACGGGCGGACAAACGCGGCGGCCGGCCAGGCCCGGGACAAGGGCGCGCCGGGTTCACTGCACGGGACGTATGCGCAGGACGTAGACAAGCGGCGGCCGGGACAGGGGCGGTCCAGGCCCTATATCCTTGCTCCCGAGCCAACCCTGCGCCCGGCGCGGGACCGGCCGGGCACGTGCACCCGCGTCAGCACCGGGCCACGAGGCCGGGACCGGCCCCGCGGCCCGGCCGGGGGGAGGCACCAGGCGTCCACATCGAGGTCACAGTGAGCGATATCCAGTACAAGTGCCCCTCCTGCTCGGCACCCATCGAGTTCGACCCCGCCAGCGGGCTCATGCGCTGCGACTACTGCGGGACCAGGACGAGCGTGGAGTCCGTCGAGGCCTTCTCCCGCTCCCAGGCGGGTGCGGGACCCGCGCAGGCCGACGGCGGGTACGGCCCACCCGGGGCTGGCGGCCCCGGGACCACCAGCCCCGGCGCCCCCGGGTCCTCTGCTGGCCCCGGCGCCCCCGCCCCGGGGCCTGGAGCACCGGCCGGCCACGGCACCGTGCCGCCCTCCGGCAGCGTGCCAGCACCCGGTACCGCACCGGCACCGGCCACCGCACCGGCCACCGGCGAGGGGTCGGCCCCAGGTACTGTGCTGGCCCCCGGCAGCGCGGCCCCAGGTACTGCACCGGCACCGGCCACCGGCTGGCAGGCCCCCCGCCCGCTGAGCGCGGCCGAGGAGAGGGAGCTGTCCCACCTGGTGTGCAACTCCTGCGGTGCCGAGATCGTGGGCGACAGGACCCTCATTGCCACCCGCTGCGGCTTCTGCGGCAACACCTTCGTGGCCGCCTCGCGGATCAGGGCCACCCAGACCCCGAACTTCCTCATCCCCTTCGCCCTGGACCGCAAGGCCATGGTCGCCGCCTTCCGGAAGGCCACCAAGGGCAAGTTCCTCCTGCCGCCGGCCTTCCGGGACGAGCACACCCTCACCGAGGCCACCGGCGCCTACCTGCCCTACTGGTTCCACGACGGCCAGGCCTCAGGCACCCTGCGCTTCCACGCGGAGAACTACCGTCATTGGTCGGACTCCGACTACGACTACACCGAGACCAAGGTCTACGACGTGGTGCGCGAGGGCTCCGTCGCCTTCCGGGGGATCCCGGTGTGCGGCACCACCAAGCTGGAGCCGGCCCGCGCCGAGGGCGTCGAGCCCTTCGACGTGCAGGCCTCCAGGCCCTTCGCCACCGCCTACCTGTCAGGGTACGTGGCCTCCTCCTACGACATCGCGGCCAAGGACACCCTGGAGCGCGCGGACACCCGCGCCCGCGAGAGCCTGACGGAGATGGTCGAGGGCACCGTCACCGGCTACTCCACCCTGAGGCGGGAGTCCTGCGAGACGAGGGTGGACCACACGGCCACCTGGTACGCCCTGCTGCCGGTGTGGCTCATTGTCATTAGCTACGCGGGCAAGAGCTACCCCTTTGCCGTCAACGGGCAGACCGGGGAGGTCGTGGGGACCTTCCCGATCAGCCGCAGGCGGCTCAACGCCCTGTACGCGGCCTTCATGATCCCCCTGGGCCTGCTGTTCGGGACGATCGGCTGGTTCATTGTCCACCTGTCCGTCATCTAGGAGCGCGCCATGAGCACCACCGAGCACCCGCGGGGCCGCCAGGTACCCGCCGCCCTACGGTCCCCCGACGCCCGGGCCCTCACCGCCCTGCGGTCTCCCGGCACCCTACGGTCTCCCGCCGCCCTGCGGTCCGCCCGGGCCCTCGTGGCCCTGGCCGTGAGCCTCCTGACGGCACTGACGCTGCTGGCGGCCCCGGCACGGGCCGGCAGCGAGCACGTCGTGGACGAGGTCGGCCGCCTGTCCGCCGCCCAGAAGCAGGAGCTGGAGAACCGGATCGCCACGGTCTCGGCCACCTACGGCCAGGACATTGTGGTCCTCCTGGCCGAGCTGGGGGGCAAGACCCCCATGGCACGGGCCGACGACTACTTCGACGACCACGGCTACGGCCTGGGCCCCGAGCGCAGCGGCGTCCTGCTGCTCATCGCCCCGGGCAGCCGCGACTGGTGGATCTCCACCCGCGGCACCTCCATCACCACCTTCACCGACGCCGGCATCCAGGCCCTGGGCACCCGGCTCAAGGAGCCGCTGGGCAAGAGCGACTGGAACGGGGCCGCTACGCTCTTCGTCCAGCAGTGCGACCGCTACATGAAGGCAGCGCGCGCGGGCAGCCCGATCACCCACGCCCCCCTGACCGCCCGGCAGAAGACCCTGCACTGGCTGGGAGCCGGCGGCGGCGTCCTGCTGGGAGGCGTCGGGCCAGGCTGGATGATCGTGCAGCTGGTCTTCGTGCGCAGGATGAGGAACGAGGGCCTGGAGCCCGACGCACGCAGCTACGTGACCCCCGGCTCCCTGACGATCACCAGCAGACAGGACCGCTTCGTCACCAAGTACGTCACCCGCACCAAGCGGGAGTCCAGCTCCTCCTCGTCCTCCAGCGACTCCTCGACGCACACCTCCTCCTCGGGCGCCACCCACGGCGGGGGCGGGGGCAGCTTCTGAGACGACGGCGGCCGGTGACGGGGAAACCTGTCACCGGCCGCCGCGCGCCAGCGCGCTCAGCCCTCCGCCGCGGCCACGGCGGCCCCCTCCACGGAGGCCACGGTCTCCTCGGCGGCGTTAATGGCGGCCTGCTCGTCGCTCACGCGCTCCCAGGGCACCCCCCGGAAGGTGAACTCGCCCAGCAGGCCCTCCCCGACGGCGTCGACCAGGACCTTCTGGCCCCGCTCGATCTCCCCGAAGAGGATCTTCTCGCTCAGGGCGTCCTCGATATCGCGCTGGATGGCGCGGCGCAGGGGGCGGGCGCCCAGCACCGGACCGGGGGCACGCACGCCGCCCGCACAGCGGCGGCGGGGCGGTCCCGTGCAGGACCGCCCCGCCGCCGGACCGGGACCGGCTCAGCCGGCTGGCTTCCCGACGAGCTTGGCGGCGCCCGGCTTCCCGACGAGCTTGGCGGCGCCCGGCTTCCCGGCGTCGGCGTCGGCCGGCTTCCCGGCGTCGGCGTCGGCCGGCTTCCCGACGATCTTGGCGACGCCCGGCTTCCCGACGAGCTTGGCGGCGCCCGGCTTCCCGGCGTCGGCGTCGGCCGGCTTCCCGGCGGTCTTAGCGGCGGCGGCGGAGTCCGACGCGGCGTCGGGCTCGACGACGACGAGCACGTCGCACCGGGACTTGCGCAGCACCTGGATGCTCACCGCCCCGAAGAGCCTGCCCAGAAGGGAGTCCACGCCCCGCGATCCGACGACGACGAGATCGGCCTGGGTCTCAATGGCGACGAGGGTGAGGGCGGAGACCGCCGTCCCCTCGACGACGACGCCCTGGGCGAGGCCGACGCCGCGCTCGACGGCGATGTCGCGCGCCTTCTCGACGACGGCGTAGGCCTCGTCCTCGGTCAGCTGGACCTCGTTCACTCGCACGTCGGCGACCTGCGCGGTGTCGGCGACTCGGGCTTTATCCCGGGCCGAGACGGGATCGAATCCCGCCACGAGGAGCAGGGTGGCGTCGCACAGGCGCGCCATCTCACAGGCTCGGTCGATGACGTGGGTGTTCTCCTCAAGGTTGCCGACTCCGGCGACGATAGTGGTATAGGTCACGGATGTCATCCTTTCGTGTGGCGCCCGGTCAGGCGACGGCGGTCTCGGTGGTAGCCACAGCGGCGGCGCGCACCCTCGGGTCGGCGTCCTTGTCGGTGTCGATCCACTCGATGAGCAGGCCGGCGATGACGAGGAAGACCGCGACGAAGAGCAGGGCGTTGACAGGGTGGTTGCCGAGCAGGTTCTTGTAGATGAAGCCGAAGGTGAGGGTCTGAAGGAGCTGTGGGATGACGATCATCATGTTGATGACGCCCATGTAGACGCCCCGGCGCTCCTTGCGGATCATCTCGGTGGCCATAACGTAGGGTACGCCCACGATTGAGGCCCAGGCCACACCAATGCCGATCATCGGCAGGCAGAGGACCGTCGTGTTGTCGGCACTGCCGATGCGGGTCAGCAGGTAGAGGCAGATGGCGGCCAGGAAGAGGGCCGCGGTGTGGACGTGCTTGGGGCCGACCTTGTTGGCCAGCCGCGCCAGGAAGAGGGCCACGATCGTGCAGGCGATGTAGTAGACGACCATGAGGCCGGCGGCGAAGCTCGAGGCGTCACTGAAGGCATCGGTCTCGGCGTAGCCCTTCTGATTGATGTCGACGCCGAAGTAGGCGACGGCGCACATGAGCCCGAAGTACTGCCAGAAGACGTTCATGGCGTACCACTGGAAGAGGTAGACGAGGGCCATCTTCTTCAGGCCGCGGGGCATCTCGACAATGGCGACGCCGACGTCCTTGACGAAGCCGAAGGGGCCCTCCTCCCTCTTCTTGCGCTCGAGCTCGGCGCGCTCCTCCGGCGTGGGCGGCAGCTCCTTGGTGGAGAGCACCGAGATGAGCACGGAGCCGATGGAGCACACCGAGCCCACCATGAAGGCCCCGAACACCCAGTAGGGGATGCCCGCGGCGGTGGCGCCCCTGAGGATCTTCTCCAGAACCGCCAGCGTGCCGGCGGCCAGGGCCGAGCCGGCGCCGATGAACAGGGACTGGGCGAGGAAGCCCTTGGCGAGCTGCTTGTCGGGCAGGAGGTCGGCGATGAAGGCGCGGTAGGGCTCCATGGCCGTGTTGTTCGAGGCGTCGAGCAGCCACAGGCACAGGACCGCCATCCACACGGCGGTCACGAAGGGCATGAGGAACAGGAAGATGGAGCAGCCGATGGCGCCGATGAGGAAGAAGGGCTTACGGCGGCCCCACTTGTCGCTCCAGGTCCGGTCCGACAGCGCCCCGATGAGGGGCTGGATGAGCAGGCCGGTGACGGGCCCGGCCAGGTTGAGGATGGGGATCTCGTCGGCCGAGGCCCCGAGGAACTGGTAGATGGGCGACATGGCGTTCTGCTGCATGCCGAAGGAGTACTGGATGCCGAAGAAGCCGACGTTCATCAGCAGGATCCGGCCCGTACTCATCATGGGCTTGTGCGCGAGATCCACCGCGCCGTTCTGGGAGGTCTGTGCCATAGGTCGTCCTTGTCCTGGGTCCTGCGGTTGTCGGCGCCATCCGAAGCGGATGCCGTGCCTCCCGTCCGAGAGAGCGCTGTGCGGGACGGCGGGGAGTCTCAGGGGGTGGCAAGGCAATGATCCACCCAACATGGCTGACGTTTGACATGTCTTTAGTCCCACATCGGGTCGATCTGAGCTCGGTTCAGGCGCACGATCCGATTATTCCACGGTATGTGTCGTGGTGCACTTTCAAATCCGAAGAGTCGTCGTCGTGCGTCCGACCCCGGCTCCCTGGCGATCACCAGCAGACAGGACCGCTTCGTCACCAAGTACGTCACCCGCACCAAGCGGGAGTCCAGCTCCTCCTCGTCCTCCAGCGACTCCTCGACGCACACCTCCTCCTCGGGCGCCACCCACGGCGGGGGCGGGGGCAGCTTCTGAGACGACGGCGGCCGGTGACGGATCCCCCGTCATCGGCCGCCGCGAGTGCCAGCGCACTCAGCCCTCCGCCGCGGCCACGGCGGCCCCCTCCACGGAGGCCACGGTCTCCTCGGCGGCGTTAATGGCGGCCTGCTCGTCGCTCACGCGCTCCCAGGGCACCCCCCGGAAGGTGAACTCGCCCAGCAGGCCCTCCCCGACGGCGTCGACCAGGACCTTCTGGCCCCGCTCGATCTCCCCGAAGAGGATCTTCTCGCTCAGGGCGTCCTCGATATCGCGCTGGATGGCGCGGCGCAGGGGGCGGGCGCCCAGCACCGGGTCGAAGCCGCGCTCGGCCAGGAGGTCCTTGGCGGCCTTGGTGAGCTCGATGGTCATCTCCTGCTCGGCCAGACGCTTGTCCAGCCGGGCCAGCATGAGGTCCACGATCTGGCGGACCTCGGCCTGGGTGAGCTGGGGGAAGACAATGAGGTCGTCCACGCGGTTGAGGAACTCGGGGCGGAACTGCTGCTTGAGCTCACGGTTGACGTGGGCCTTCATCTCCTCGTAGTCCATGGCCCCGGTGGCGGTGGACTGGAAGCCGGTGGCCACCGACTTGCCAATGTCCTTGCTGCCCAGGTTGGTGGTCATAATAATGACGGTGTTCTTGAAGTCCACCACCCGTCCCTGGGCGTCGGACAGGTGCCCGTCCTCCAGGATCTGGAGCAGGGAGTTGAAGATGTCCGGGTGGGCCTTCTCCACCTCGTCGAACAGGACCACGGAGAAGGGCCGGCGCCGCACCTTCTCGGTGAGCTGGCCGCCCTCGTCGTAGCCGACGTAGCCGGGGGGCGCCCCGAAGAGGCGCGAGACCGTGTGCTTCTCGGCGAACTCGGACATGTCGAGCTGGATGAGGGCGTCCTCGTCGTCGAAGAGGAACTCCGCCAGGGCCTTGGCCAGCTCGGTCTTGCCCACGCCGGTGGGGCCGGCGAAGATGAAGGAGCCGCCGGGGCGCTTGGGGTCCTTCAGGCCCGCCCGGGTGCGGCGGATCGACTTGGACACGGCCTGGATGGCCTTGTCCTGGCCGATAATGCGCTTGTGGAGCTCGGACTCCATATTGATGAGCTTGGCGGACTCGGCCTCCGTGAGCTTGACCACCGGGATGCCCGTGGTCATGGCCAGCACCTCGGCGACCAGGTTCTCGTCGACCTCGGCCACCTGGTCCAGGTCGCCGTCCTTCCAGGCCTTCTCCTTCTCGGCGCGCTTCTCGGCCAGGCGGCGCTCGTCGTCGCGCAGGGCGGCGGCGCGCTCGAAGTCCTGGTCGTCGATGGCGCTCTCCTTCTCCCGCTTGACGGCGGCGATCTGGTCGTCAATGTCGCGCAGGGCCTGGGGGGCGGTCATACGGCGGATGCGCAGGCGCGCGCCCGCCTCGTCAATGAGGTCGATGGCCTTGTCGGGCAGGAAGCGGTCGTTAATGTAGCGGTCGGCGAGCTTGGCGGCGGCCTGGATGGCGTCGTCGGTGATGACCACCCGGTGGAAGGCCTCGTAGCGGTCGCGCAGCCCGGTGAGGATGCCAATGGTCTCCTCAATACTGGGCTGCTCCACGGTCACCGGCTGGAAGCGGCGCTCCAGGGCGGCGTCCTTCTCGATCTTGCGGTACTCCTCCAGGGTGGTGGCCCCGATGGTCTGGAGCTCGCCGCGGGCCAGCATGGGCTTGAGGATACTGGCGGCGTCCACGGCCCCCTCGGCGGCCCCGGCGCCCACCAGGGTGTGGATCTCGTCAATGAACAGGATAATGTCCCCGCGGGTGCGCACCTCCTTGAGGACCTTCTTGAGGCGCTCCTCGAAGTCGCCGCGGTAGCGCGAGCCAGCCACGAGGCTGCCCATGTCCAGGGAGTAGAGCTGCTTGTCGCGCAGGGTCTCGGGGACGTCGCCGTGGACAATGGCCTGGCTCAGGCCCTCCACGACGGCGGTCTTGCCCACGCCGGGCTCCCCAATGAGGACGGGGTTGTTCTTGGTGCGCCGCGAGAGGATCTGCATGACCCTCTCCATCTCCCTCTTGCGCCCGATGACCGGGTCCAGCTTGCCCTCGCGGGCGGCGGCGGTGAGGTTGCGGCCGAACTGGTCCAGGATGGCGCTGCCCGAGGGCTGGCCCTCCTTGGAGGGGGCGCCGGCGGTGACCGCCTCCTTGCCGTCGTAGCCGGAGAGCATCTGCATGACGGTCTGGCGCACGGCAGGCAGCTCCACCCCCAGCTTGGCCAGGACCTGGGCGGCCACGCCCTCGCCCTCGCGCAGCAGGCCGAGCAGGATGTGCTCGGTGCCGATGTAGTTGTGCCCCAGCTGGAGGGCCTCGCGCAGGGACAGCTCCAGGACCTTCTTGGCCCGGGGGGTGAAGGGGATGTGCCCGGTGGGGGCGGACTGGCCCTCGCCGATGATCTCAATGACCTGGGTGCGGGTGGCGTCCAGGGAGATGTCCATGGACTCCAGGGCCTTGGCAGCCACGCCCTCGCCCTCGTGGATGAGGCCGAGGAGGAGGTGCTCGGTGCCGATGTAGTTGTGGTTGAGCGCGCGGGCCTCGTCCTGGGCCAGGACGACGACGCGGCGGGCTCGGTCGGTAAAGCGTTCGAACATCGGTAGTTTCTCCTCGGCGCATGCGGTCTGGGGTCTCATCGCCAGGGACAGGGACGACGGCGGAGCCGGACGTGGTCCGGGACGTCACCACGGTGGCGACGCGCTGCATGCGCTGACAAGGCTAACCACGTGGATTGCAGGCTCATGCCGCTGTTCGCGGTAGGCGTGTTCCAGCCTTGAGCCACCTGGGCTCAAGGAGGCTCACCGTCCTCCGGCCCGGGGACAGGCGCCCTTAGCCCGGCTCCGTGAGGCCGGTTTCGTGAGGGCGCGAGTACCCAGGCCGGCTCCACCAGGGCGCGGGCGCCACGGCCTGGGTGCCGTGGGCGGCCGCCGCGCGGGCGCGATCGGGAGCGGCCAGGAGCACCTGGAGCACCAGGGCCTGGTGGTCCCCCCGGACGTCGGCGAGGTGTACGTCGCCGACCACGTGCGCGCCGTCCTCGACCTCGTCTACCGCTCCCTCACCCGCTGAGGCAGGGTCCGCAACCTCGTCGGCGCCACCACCGACTGGTTCGAGACCTACGAGGACGGCGTGACGGTGCTTGAGTACGCCGCCCGCCCCCGCTGAAGCGGCGACGTAGGCCCATGGGCCCGGCACGCGGCTCCACCGCCTCGCCGGGGCCGCACCACAGCCCTCCTGTACGGCACACCCGTGCCCCTGTGACCACGCGGTCTCCCCGCCGTCAGGACACGACGGCATTCGTTAGACGTACTACGTGTAACGTAGTACGTTGCTACCATGACACGAGCCCGACCACCACCCGGAAGGAGCCCGCGGTGATCAGCGCCGACGCCATCCGCGGCTACATCGACCTCATTGTGCTGACGCTCCTACGCCGCCGTCCCTCCTACGCCTACGAGCTCGCCAGGACCATTACCGGGGTCTCAGCAGGCGAGTACACCATGAAGCAGACCACCCTCTACTCCGCGCTCAAGCGCCTGGAGGCCGCCGGGCTGACGTCCTCCTACGCCAGCGTCTCCGCCTCCGGCAAGCCCCGCACCTACTACCGCCTCACCGACGCAGGCGCCGCCTACCTGGCGGACAAGCTCGCCGAGTGGGAGGCCACCAAGACCCTTATCGACAGATTCGCGCAAGGACACCACTGATGGATGCCATAGACACCTTCCTCGACGCCATGTTCGCCCCCTACCCCGCCACCCCACGTCTCCTGGAGGCCAAGGCCGAGCTCCGCACCATGATGGAGGACGCCTACTCTGACGCCATCAGCCGGGGCAGGACCCACAACGAGGCCGTCGGCCAGGTGATCACCGACTTCGGCAACCTCGAGGAGCTCGCCCCCACCCTGGGTATCCTGCCCGACCTGCGCTCGGCCCAGGCCGGTGGTGCGGGGGCCGTACCGGGGTCCGTACCCGGTGCGGGGTCCGTACCCGGTGCAGGGGCGCCGGGCGTGCCGCAAGGGGCGCTGGGTGTGCCGCAGGGGGCGCCCGTGGACCCCGGCGGCTACCCCGTGGTCACCCTGTCCGAGGCCCAGGCCCTGGCCCAGGCCCGCCGGTCCACCAGCCGCCTGCTGGCCTGGGGGGTGGCCGTAATCATTATGTCCCCCTGCCCCCTGATCCTCCTGGCCAGCCTGGCCGACGACCACGCCGGGCCGGCCGACGACGTGACCAGCCTGGCCGGCCTGGTCCTGACCCTCCTGGGCATTATCGTCGGCGTCCTCCTCCTGCTGCGTCGCCGCCAGGCCTTCGTGGGCCTGGGCCTGGAGCACCTGATCGACGGTCGCTTCACGCAGAGCCAGGAGGTCTCCGCCTGGGCCTCACGCCTGCGGGCGGACAACGAGGGCCCCCGGTCCCGGGCCCTCATGGTCGCCGTCGGGCTGTTCATGCTCTCACCGGTCCCCACCGTGGTCGCGGCCGTCCTGGGCAGCCGGTACGACCACAGCATCTACCTCGCCGTCGGCGTCTGCCTGACCCTCGCCTTCGTCGCGACCGGCCTGCTGGTCCTCCTGCCGGTCTCCTGGGCCTCCTCCACCTACGAGACCCTCACCGAGGAGGGGCAGCCGACCACCACCGCGGGCAGGTCCAACGCCCTGGTCGGAGCCGTCGCCGCCGTCTACTGGCCCCTGGTCACGGCGGTCTTCCTGGTCTGGGGGTTCCTGGGGTACTGGGACATCTGCTGGATCATCTGGCCGGTCGCCGGCGTGCTCTTCGGTGCGGTCGCGGCCCTGGTCTCCCTCGTCTCCGGGGGCAGCGGCAGCTACTACCGCCGTCAGAGGAGGGACTGGAGGTAGCGCCAGCCCGGGGCGCCCGGGGCGTGTCAGGCACCGGGCTGCCCGGGGCCCGTCTGCCCCCGCCACGGGATACAGAACGCCCGGGTTGTCAGGGACCCACTTGCGCTCAAGGGCACGGCGGCCTGGGTGAGAACGCCCGGGTATCGGGGACCCACCCCGGCTGGCTGGCAGCCCGCCCGGGGGCCCCGGCTGTACGTCTCCTCCCCTGGGCGCGTTGAGCCCTACCGCCCGCCCGGGTCCCCCAGGGCCTGCTCAAAGGCCCGCAGCAGGGCCGGGGAGAACAGCACAAAGCGGATGAGGCGCAGCGAGCTCCCCTGGCCGGTACCGGTACCGGGGGCGCGGTCGGGAGCGCGGTCCGGGTCGGAGCCGGCGTGTGCGCCGGAGCCGACGTGCGTGCTGGAGTCAGCGTGTGCGCCGGGGCCACCCAGGTGGGCGCGGGCGCTGGCCACGGCGGTGCGGGCCACCACCTCGGCGTCCCAGCCGTAGGCGCCAGCCGACACGGCGGGCAGGGCCACGCTGGAGCACCCCAGCCCCTGGGCCGTCTCCAGGCTGGTGTCAAAGGCCGAGCGCAGCAGGGCCGGGTCGCTCTGCCCGGCGTGCCGGTTGGGGCCCACGGTGTGGATGACCCAGGTGGCGGGCAGGTCGAAGCCGGGGGTGGCCACGGCCTGGCCCACGGGCAGGCCGTCGGGCAGCCTCGTGGCGCGCAGGGAGCGGCAGGCCTCCAGCAGCCGCGGCCCCGCGGCCCGGTGGATGGCCCCGTCCACACCTCCCCCGCCCAGCAGGGAGGAGTTGGCGGCGTTGACGACCGCGTCGACCTCCTGGAGCGTAATGTCCCCGAGAACCGCCTCAATACCCATGTGCCTGCCCCTTAAGCTCTCTGACGCTTCCCCTGTCCCCGAGGGTACCCCCAGACGGGGACCCGGGTGCCACCCGCCCTGGTGCGCCGGCCCGCCTACGGGCGTAGGCACCCTGGGGCCCGGCACCCCACCGTCGGGGCTAGTCGGCCTCCACCAGGACGGTGACCGGCCCGTCAGCCTCCATGTCGATCCGCATACGGGCCCCGAACCTCCCGGTGGCCACCTCCAGGCCGCGCGCCCGCAGGTCCGCCACCACGGCGTCCACCAGGGGCTGGGCCACCGGGCCGGGGGCCGCCCCGTTCCACGACGGCCGCCGCCCCTTGCGCACGTCGGCGTAGAGGGTGAACTGGGAGACTACCAGCACCGGCGCCCCCAGGTCGGTGACGGACCTCTCAGGACCGGAGGCGTCGTCCCCCTCAAGGAGGCGCAGCTCAGCGATCTTGCGGGCGATCCTGGCCGCCTGCGCGACGCCGTCGGTGTGGGTGACCCCCACCAGCGCCAGCAGGCCCGGGCGCGTAATCCGCCCGACCACCGTGTCCGCCCCGTCCTGGTGGACACGTACGGCCGCGTGGTTGACCCGCTGGAGGACGGCGCGCACTAGCGCCTGCCCCAGTCGCGGCGACGTCGCGGCCGGGACTGGGTGGTGCCGCGGACCACCCGCAGACGGGAGCGGACCCGGACCGGCCTGTAGACGTTCAGGGCGGGGCGCACGTCGGTCAGGTAGACGGCGGCGGCGGTCACGCCCAGCAGGCCCAGCATGCCGAAGCCGCCCACGGCGGCCCCGGGGTCGAGGAGGTTGCCGGTCAGGACCAGGACGGCGGTGGCCGCGCCGGTGACACCGAGCCAGAAGCCCTTGGTGCGCCTGCCGGCGGCAATGAAGTGGTCGGCCGGGCGGACGGCGGCGTCCAGGAGGGCCCACAGCCCCAGCAGGACGCTGACGAGCTGGGCGGCGTACCAGGACCAGACCACGATGTAGGTGGCGTAGGTGGCGATAAGAGCGAGTACGGTCACGGCCCGTGAGCCTAGCCAAGGCACCTGGGAGCAGCCTGTGCCCTCAGCGCCTACGCAGCTCGGCGCCGGGACGCTGGGCGGGGCTCGCCTGGGCCCGGCCCTCGGGGGCGACCAGGATCTCCTGGGTGGCGTCCACACGCGCCGGGCCGCCCCCGGCCTCGAGCTCCTCCAGGTCCACGCTCAGGGCGGCGTCGGACGGCACCCCCCGGCGCAGCAGCGCCAGGGCCATCGGCCCGCACTCGTGGTGGCGTACCACGCTGGTGACCGTCCCGACCGCCCGCTCCCCCAGGCGCACGACGGCACCGGGGACGGGCGCCCGGCCACCCAGCCCGTCGAGCTGAAGGATGGTCAGCCGACGCGGCGGCCGCCCCAGGTTGAGAGTGCGCGCGATCGTCTCCTGCCCGGGGTAGCAGCCCTTGTTCAGGTGCACGGCGGTGCGCAGCCAGTCCAGCTCGTGGGCGATGGTGCGCGCGTCCACCTCCCGGGCCGCCCGCGGCCGCCCGGCCTCCACCCGCAGCGCCTCCCAGGCCAGGGCCCCGGCCAGACGCCGCCCGTCCGGGGCCTCCTCGCCCAGGAACGCCTCAGCCACCTGGGTGACGGCGTCGCGGGGCACCAGGACCATCCCCGCACGGTAGTCCTGGCCCGGGTGCGGGCGCGTACGCCCCAGGTCGTAGCTCGTCCCGCCCTCCACGACGCCGGGCCACGGGTCGCGCCAGGTGCCGACCAGGGCCGTCCCGGCGTGCGGGTCGGGCAGGTTCACCGAGCGGGCCGCCTCCTCCAGGGCCTCCAGCCCCTGGCCCATGGCCCCCAGGACCTGGACGTCGGGGCGGTCGGTGGCCTCCACGCGCAGCATAAAGCGCATGGAGTCCAGGAAGTCCGCGAGCGCGGGGCCGGCGCCCGCCTCCGTGACCAGCCAGAGGACCTGGCCGTCGTCCAGGGCGGCCAGGGCGTGGGTGATATGACCCTGGGCGTCCATGAGCAGGGTCTCCACGCCCCCGTCACCGGGGGCCAGGTGGGTCAGGACCTGGCTGGACAGGGTGGTCAGCCAGCTGCGTCGGTCCGGGCCGGTGACAGCGACGACGTCGCGGGCCAGGGCGCTGAGGGCCAGGCCCGCCACCAGGGCGGCCTGCTCGGGCAGGGGTGAGCCGTAGTGGGCGGGGACGGTGGCGTCCACGTCCTGCGGGGCGCCGGCGACGGCGTCGGCGCGCTCCAGCAGCGGTGAGGGGTGCATGAGGCGGCTCCTTACCTGGCGGCCGGGGCGTCGGGGGCACCAGCCGGGGCGTCGGGGGCGGAGGCCCCGGGAGCGGTGGCCGGGAGGGGCGGCAGGGCGGAGCCGGGACGGGTGGCGGGGTCCTCGGGGTCCTCCACGCGGCCCAGACGCCCGGAGGCGTAGGTCCGCAGCTCCTGGACGCCGAAGGCGGCCATGTCCTGGGTCCACATGAGGTCGCCGCCCACCAGGCCGAACATGCGGGTCATCTCGGTCACCGGGGCGCTGGTACGGGTGCGTCCCACAGCCTGGGTGCCCACCTGGGCCCGTGGGCCCCGGATCCAGCCCTCCCAGACGGCCACGTGCCCGGCGGGGTCGGCTGAGACCAGCTCCAGGGCGGTCACGGGGATCAGGGGGCCGGTACGGGTGCCCTCAGGTGCGTCATCGCTATCGGCGGGTCCCGGGGTCACGCTGGTCCCGGTGCTCCCGGCGGGCTCGACGGGTTTGGCAGGCACGGTGGTCCCGGCTGGCTCAGTGGTCTCAACGCTCCCGGCGGGCCCAGTGGGCACGGTGGGCTCAGCGGGTGCAGCTGACATGGTGCTCCCGGTGGGCGCAGCGGGCTCGGTAGGCTTGCCTGGCGCGGCTGGCCTGGGGCCGTCGGCGGGGAGCGTGGCGCCCTGCGCCGGGGCGGGGCGCGCCCCCTCACCCTGCGCGGCCGCGGGCTGTTCCTGGCCGACCGCACGCCAGTAGGTGGTCTCGGTCGACCAGATCTGGGCGGGGGCCAGCAGGCAGGCGCCCTGCAGGCCGGGCGTCTCAAAGTCGAGGTCGCGGCTGCGGGTGGCGTCCACGGTCCAGATGGTGGTGGTCTGGCGCAGGTAGGGGCCGCCGTCGTGGTCGAAGGTCATCTCCTGGTAGACGGCCTGCTCGGGGACGTCCTGCCCGTAGGTGAGGATGCCGTAGCCACGCCAGGTACCCACCAGCCAGGCCAGAGGGTAGATCTCGGGGGCGAGGTCGTCAGGAAGTGTGAATGCCATAGGCCCAGCCTACGGGTCCGCCTGCTGATGCCACTAGATCCTGTCATCGAGTTGCAGGGCCTCTCCAGCCCGCACGCCCGGGCCCGCCCCGCCCGGGGCACTCCGGCCCGAGCTCCAGGCCCCCCTGACGCCTACCGCACACCTACCGCGGCGTCCGACCACACCGGGGAGGCTGGACGCTCACACGCACGCCAGACTCGACACACGAGCGGCGTCCGACCACACCGGGGAGGCTGCGTCCAAGGCCGGCACCGCGCCCGGTGACCCGGGCACCATCCAAGACCAGCAGCGCACGCACCATCCAGGACCATGAGACGGATTTACAGATAATCATACGATGTTTCACATAATCAATCGCCTATGTGCGTGTCGTCCATTGTCCCGGATCCCGGTTCTGTCGCAACTCTGAGGATCAGAACGAGGGCCACCCTCGTCCACGTCCGGACCCAGGCTCCTGACCTGCACGGACATAAGGTGTACAAACGGTGGGGCGGGGTGGGGTCAGCTCTGATCCTCAGATTGCGACAAACCTGGACGCCCCTGCCGCCAAGGCGTGAATAGTCCTCGTCCTCACGGCGAGCTGGTTCCGTCCTGAATCGCGCAAAGATGACCACGAACACACCGTTGGCGCCGCCCTGCCCCGTAGGATAGGGCGGGTCAGGACCATGGCAGATGCAGAGGCAGTAATGACAGTGCTTGGCCGCCTTCTCCGGCGCACTCCCAGGGACCACGTGGCCCACGGGACGCCATCCTCCCCTTCCCAGGGGCCCTCCCCGACCCCGCGCACCTCTCCTGAGGGTAGTGCGTCAGCCTCGCAGCCGCCCGCCGGGGCGCCCGTCGCCGACGCCCGGGACCGCACGCCGGATCCCCAGGTCTCGCAGCCACTACCCGACCCGCCCGCCCCGCCGTCCTTCGCGCCCCGGGGCATTATGGCGGTCCCGCTGTACCCCGAGGAGCCCACCCAGGCACCCGCCCCCGGCACCCCCCGGTCCGCACCCAGTCCCCAGCCCGCCCCCCAGGTGGTCGCCGCCGACACCCAGGCTGTGCACACCGGCACCCCCCGACCCACCCCCCAGGATGTCGCGCCCCAGGAGCCCGCCCAGGCTCCCGGCCGGGGCCGTCAGCAGGCCCTGGCCAGTCTCCCCTCGAATGCCGCCGGGGCCGACGACCTGGGCACGGGGCAGCGTGACACCCCCGGGCCCGAGGGGCCTTCCCCAGCCGACGTCGCGGCGAGCCCGGCCACGGGGCAGGAGGCCGTCGGCGAGGCGGCTGCCGCGCCCATGGCTGCCTCCCCCTCGGACACCCCCTGGGAGCCCACGGCCTCCCAGGAGCTCGCGGCACCCGCCACCGACCCCGCCGCGGCACCCGCCGTCCCACCCCAGGACCCCACCTCGGGCCCCCGCACCCTGGCAGTCCCTCAGCCGTCGCCCTCCCGGGAACCCGCCCCCCCGGCGGATCCCGCCGAGCCGCCCGTGCAGGAACCCGTCCCAGAGCCCCAGGAGCCCGACGCGCCCTCCCTCCCGACCCCACCTGCCGAGACGCACACCACCGTCCTGAGGACCTCGACCCCACGCGCCGACCTGGCGACCAGCGTCCTCCAGGTCCCCACCCGACCCACGCAGGACACCACCACCCTGCCGACCCCGGCCGCGGACCACCAGGACCCCGACACGCCCCCTCCCACCATCCTCCCCCGGCGCGCACCCGCGCAGCCGGACGAGGAGGACGACGGGCCCCCCGTATACGCCCCACGCCCTGCACGCAGGCGTCGGCTCCTCAGGCGGAGCCTGATCACCCTGGTCGTCCTGGCGCTCCTGGCCGCCGCCGGCCTGACCGGGGCGGAGCTCTACGTGCGCAGCTCCCTGGACCGCGTCGCCCACCAGGCCCTTCCCTGGCTTCCGGGCGACGCCACGATCACCACCGAGGGACTGCTGCTCCCACAGGTCCTCTCCAGCAGACTGCGCACCGTAGGCATCCAGGCCAGCAGCGTCACCCTGCCCACCAAGACCCCGGACGGCACGGGCACAATGACCCTGAACCAGGTGGACGCCCGCGCCACCGGGCTGGCCCTCGACTCCCCCTACCCCGCCAGGAGGCTGAGCGTGGAGGGCACGCTGTCCTGGGACGAGGTCGGGCGCCTGGCACGCACCAGGACCGACTTCCCCAAGGCCGACATTACGGCGGGCACGGTGGGGACAGCCTCCAGCCCCGGGACCATGACCGCCACCGGCCACGTCCTGGCCTGGGACGTCACCCTGACCCTGGAGCCCTCCGTCACCCCGGACGGGGCGCTGACGGTCACCGTCACCCAGGCCTCCCTGCGCGGCGTCCCCCTCCCCCTTGAGGGCAGCTTTATGGGCAAGACGACCATGGAGTGGCTCGGCATGTCCCAGACCAGCGCCACCATAGGCAGCGACTCGCTCCCACCGGGGCTGCGCTTCACCTCGGCCACGGTGACCGACGCCGGCCTGCGGGTCACCGTGAGCGGTCAGGACGTGTCGCTCAGCTCCTAGGCGCGCTGGTGGGATGGACCCCACCAGTGCGCGGGGCCGGTTGCCAGTCCCCGCTGGTCAGGCGCTGGGCCATACCACCACCGACGCCTGTCTCCAGGAGCCGCCCCCACCCGCCACAGTAAGCAGGGGCTCCACCAGCAGGGCCCGACCTCCAGGCGAGGGCGGCCGCGGCAGGGCGGCCGCCAGGGCCCGGCCCTGCCCACCGTACCGGCCAGCCCTGCCCTACCGGTACCGGCTAACCCGCCAGCACCGGCCAGGCACCGGGGGCTCACCCGGCGTCGGCCGGGGCGGGCGGCTCAGGCTCCTCCAGCCCCTGAGGCCCCTTGGCCAGCAGGCGCTCGAACCCCTCCTCGTCCAGGATGCTCAGGCCCAGGTCACGGGCCTTGGCCTCCTTGGAGCCGGCGTTCTCCCCCACGACCACGTAGCTCGTCCGCCTCGACACGCTCCCGGAGGCCTTCCCGCCCCGCGAGATAATCGCCTCCTTGGCCCCGTCGCGCGTGAAGCGGCTCAGGGTACCGGTGACCACCACGGTGAGCCCGGCCAGGGTCTGGGCGGCCCCTGCCCCGGCGGGGACGTCATCGGCCGTGCGGACCCCGGCGGCCTCCCACCGCCGCAGGACCTCACGGTGCCAGTCCACCGCCAGCCAGTCCGTCCACGAGGCGGCAATAGCGGGCCCCACGCCGTCGACCTCGCTGAGCTCCTCCAGCGTGGCGGCGGACAGGGCCTCCATGCTGCCAAAACGCGCCGCCAGGGCGCGGGCCGCCGTAGGACCCACGTGGCGCACGGACAGGGCCACCAGGATCCGCCACAGGGGGCGGGTGCGGGCGGTGACAAGCTGGTCGAGCATACTGGTGGCGTTCTTGCCGGGAGCCGTGGGCCTCTTGACCGCCCCGGCCGCGTCGTAGGTCTCCTTGGACCAGAAGAAGCGGGCCAGGCGCCAGTCCCCCGTGGGCTCACCCTTACGGGTCACCTCACGCCACACCATGACGTCGCGCAGGTCCTCCACCGTCAGGTCGAACAGCCCGGCCTCCCCGGTCAGGACCGGGGCCTGGGACCCCACCCCGCGCGCCTCCAGCAGCCTCTCAGCCGCCTCCACGCGGGCGGAGGGGTGCAGGGCCCGGAGCTCCTTGGCGGGGATCCGGATCCTGGCGCGCTCGGTCTCCAGGACCCGCCCGGCCGCCAGGGCCGCCAGGGCCTGGGCGCGCCCGGCGTCGGGCTGGGTCAGGGCGGTGGCGGCCTCGTCCCCCAGGCCCTCGACGTCCAGGGCGCCGCGTGAGCCAATGTGGGCCACGCGCTCGGTGAGCTGGGCGGGGCAGGAGCGGGTGTTGGGGCAGCGCAGATCCACGTCCCCCTCCTTGGCGGGGGCCAGGGCGGTCCCGCAGGAGGGGCAGGCGTCCGGCATGACGAAGACGCGCTCGGAGCCGTCCCGGACCTCCAGGACGGGGGCCACGATCTCGGGGATGACGTCCCCGGCCTTGCGCAGGACCACCAGGTCCCCGATGCGCACCCCCTTGCGGGCCACCTCGGTGGGGTTGTGCAGGGTGGCCCGCGACACCGTGGACCCGGCCACACGGACCGGCTCCATAATGCCGAACGGGGTGACCCGCCCGGTACGGCCCACCTGGACGTCAATGTCCAGCAGCCGGGTACGGACCTCCTCGGGCGGGTACTTGTAGGCGGTGGCCCAGCGCGGCACCCGGGAGGTGTGCCCCATACGGTCCTGGAGGGCGCGGGAGTCCACCTTGAAGACAATGCCGTCGATCTCGTGGAGGAGGTCGTGGCGGTGGTCGGCGTAGCGGGCGATAAACGCCTCCCGCTCCTGGCGCCCCCGGACGAGCCCGTTGTAGGGGGAGGTGGGCAGCCCCCAGGACGCCAAGAGCTCGTACCACCGGTGCTGCTCGGCAGGCAGGTCCTCACCCGGTGCCGGGACGATGGCCCCCACCCCGTGGGCGATAAAGGCCAGCGGCCGGGAGGCGGTGACGGCCGGGTCCTTCTGGCGCAGGGACCCGGCGGCGGCGTTGCGGGGGTTGGCGAAGACCTGCAGGGGAGATCGCCCCCGGGCCTGCCGGGCCAGGTTCTCGGTGCGGCGCGCCTCATTGAAGACGTGGAAGGCCTCCACGGGGAGGTAGACCTCGCCGCGGACCTCCAGGAGCGCGGGGTGGGAGTCCCCGGACAGGACCAGGGGCACGGAGGCGATGGTGCGCACGTTGCCGGTGACGTCCTCCCCCACCGTGCCGTCCCCGCGGGTGGCGGCGCGGGTGAGCAGGCCGTCCTCGTAGGTCAGGGCCACGGCGACGCCGTCGATCTTGACCTCCGCGGTCATGGGCAGGTCCGCGTCCGTGGTGGAGGTGTCGGCAGCCACCCGGTCGGCCCACTCCTGGACCTCCTCCAGGCTGAAGACGTCCTGGAGGGAGTACATGCGCTCGTGGTGCGGGGCCGGGGAGAAGTCCGTGACGGCCCGGCCGCCGACCGAGTGCGTGGGCGAGGAGGGCAGGTCCAGGGCCGGGTAGGTGGCCTGGAGCTCCTCCAGCTCACGGTAGAGCAGGTCGTACTGCGCGTCCGAGACGGGGCTCTGGGCGTCCACGGCATTGTAGTAGGCGTCCCGGGCGGTCTCGACGGCACGGACCAGCTCGCCCCAGCGCTCGCGGGCGGGTGCGGGGACGGCGGTCAGGGAGTGCGGCTCAGGCTGGCTCATGGGGACATCCTCCCCCATACCCCCGACACCCCCGCCGCCCGCCCGCATCTCCCCTCCCCTCCCCTCCGCGAGAACGGTACTTGTTCGTCGTGAGAACGGTACTTATTGCTCGCGAGAACGGTACTTGTTCGTCGTGAGAACGGGTCTGGTCCGCGGAGCGCACCAGTCCTTGCAGATCTCACGAGTTTCTGCAGGAGGGACCTGCTGGCCTGACGGGATGATGCGAATATCCCGGGGTCGTGCACGGGGCTGGCTAATTCCGGCGACCAGAAGTCGGCGACGCGCGGGATATCCCGAGGCCGTGCACGGGGCTGGCAGAAAGTAGTGAGATCTGCAAGAACTCGTGCAACCTGTGGGGCGGGAAAGCAGGTGGAGGAGGCCTCGGAGCTCACCGACGACGGTGCAACCTGCGGGGCTGGGGCAAGTGGTGTGTACGTTCTCGCAGGCGTCACCGGGCCCTGGCCGAGGAGGCCCCGGCCGAGGCGGTCGGGACGTAGGTTCTCGCGGAAGCCAGCGGTGTCAGGACGTGACGGGACCGCCCGGTGCCAGCGGGTCCGCCAGCCGGGGACCCTCAGAGCGGGTGGAGCCCACCTCCGGGCCGACCTCGTGCCAGACCAGCTCCGGGTGCGGGTCGCCCAGCAGCCGGGCGGCTGCCGCGCCGTCGCGCATATCGGGGTCCAGCCAGGCCGCCACCTCCCGGCGGTCCAGGACGACCGGCTCACGGTGGTGGAGCCAGGCCAGGTCCTCACCGGCCTGCCGGGTCAGGACGGTGCAGGTCAGGAGCCAGAGGGCACCGTCATGCCGGTGGAGCGCCGCACCGGGCCGCACACCGACCGCAAGCACACCGACGTCTCCCGATCTGCCCGACGTCGTGGCCCGGCCCCTGGCAGCCCGGCCGGAGCCACTCACCCCATCGGACCTACCCGCACTACCCGGGCCCGCGGCAGGCACCCGCCACCAGGAGGCCAGCCCCGCCAGGGCCAGGGGGCCGCCGTCGGCCGCGCTGACCGCGAAGGGACGCTTGCGCGCGCCGTCAGCCAGCCACTCGTAGTAGCAGTCGGCAGGCAGCACAATGCGGAAGGAGCGCATGGCCTCCCGGAAGGTGGGCCGGGAGGCGGCGGTCTCGCTGCGCGCGTTAAAGGCCCGCGCACCCCGACGGGGGTCCTTGGCCCAGGACGGCAGGAGCCCCCAGCGGGCCGCGCGCAGCTCACGGCGGGTCCGGCCGGGCGCCCCGGCAGCGGCGCGCTCGACGACGACCCTCACGTCACTGCCGGGCGCCAGGTTCCAGGACGGGGGCAGGGCGTCGCACTCGGGCGCCGGGCTGGCACCGAAGGCCTCTGCCAGGACGGGGCCCGCGCTCCAGGATCCGTAGCGGCCGCACATGCCCACCACTGTGCCACGCAATCGTTTGACACACCAGATCCGCGTGATTATGCGGCCTCACTCAGCACACAGGTGAGGGGGTCGGCCGGGTTCTCCACAGGTCCGGCCCGGGCGATCGCGCCGCCGGCACCGACCATCCCACCCTGGGTGGCATGTCGCCCACCGCCGCCCCAGCCCACGGCCCCCGCACCCCGGACACCCTTCCTGACCCGTACCGGGGCCGGGCCGGAGGTGCCCACGGCCCCCGCACCCCGGACGCCCTGGAGGGGGAGCTGGACCGTCCACCGCGCTCCCCGTCCCGCGCCTGTCAGGAGGCGCTGGCCAGCGAGTGGTACCTGGCGGTCCTGCGCGGGCCCGACGCCGGCCTGGTCCTGCCGGTGCCGCGCTCGGGGGCGGTCGGCCGGGGCCTGGTGGTCACCGACCCCGAGGTCTCACGCGCCCACCTCCTGACCCGGGTGCGCGGGGACCGGGTCCTGGTCTGCGACGCCGGCAGCACCAACGGCACCCGTCTGCGACGCCGGTGCTGGCGCAGGCTCACCGCACGACCCCGGGCGTGCCGGGCCGGTGCACGTCTACGGGTGGGCGGCACCCTCGTAGAGCTCCGACGGCGCCCGAGCAGCCTGGCCGCCCCCGTCCCGACCTCGGGCGGCCCGGGCCTGGGAGCCATCCTGGGTGGTGGCGTCACCTGCCTGTTCATAGCCGGGCCGGTGCTCCTCATAGTGCACGGCGGCGGGCGCAGCGTGCTGGGGGCGGTCTCCTTCCTGCCCATGGTCCTCATGACGCTCATGCGACTGCTGCCTCGCGGCAGGCGGGCCAGCGGGCGCCGGGGCGGCTCGGGGGCGGCCCAGGGGCTGACCGGCTGGCGGGGAAGGCGGTCACGCCGTCCGGACCCCGCCGCGCTCCTGCTGGCCGTCGCCGCCAGGACCGTGGCGGCCCCGTCCGACGCCCGGGCCCGGGCAGCGGCCCCGCAGACGCCTCCTGCCAGCCCCGGTCCGCCGGGTAGGCAGCCCGCCCCGCGTCGGCGCACCTGGCTGACAGGGGGCCAGGCGGTCATGGGTGCCTGGCTGGCCACACGCCGACGTCGTCACCTGCTCACCGTGGAGGACGGCGACCACCTGGCCCTGACCGGACCGGGGGCGCGCACGAGCCTGCGCTGGTGGGTGGCCCAGCTCCTGGCCCGAGGTGTCGAGGTGACCCCCCGCGGTGACACCGCCCGGCTCTCCTGGCAGGAGGGCGGGGCGCTCCTGAGCGCCCGGGTGACCGCGGCGGCCGACTGCCCTGTGCCCGCCAGCGCCCTGACCGTCCGCGGCGCCCCGACGCCCCGGGCCTGGGGCGGGCAGGTCCTCACCGACCGCTGGTGGGAGGCCGTGCTCGGCTGCCTGGGCACCTGCCCGGACCAGGAGGAGGACCTGGGGCAGGGCGCCCCCGCGCTGGTGCGTCTGAACCGGACCGGGTGCCCGCTGACCGCCACGCGGATCGCGGCCCGGTGGCGGGAGCCGGGGCGCCCGGGGGCGGGCGGAGGCCGCCTGTCCGCCGTCCTGGGCGTGGGGGCGGGCGGACCCCTGAGCGCGGACCTGGCCCTGGACGGCCCGCACGCACTCCTGGCGGGGACCACCGGGTCGGGCAAGTCCGAGCTCCTGACCGCCTGGCTGCTCCAGCTGGCCTGCACGGTCCCACCGGACCTGCTCAGCCTGGTCCTGGTGGACTACAAGGGCGGGAGCGCCTTCACCCCGCTGCGTGGCCTGCCGCACACCGCCGGGGTCCTCACCGACCTGGACCCTGCGGACACCGCCCGGGCCCTGTCCTCCCTGGAGGCGGAGGTGCGCCGACGCGAGCGGATCCTGACCCGGGCCGGGGCCAAGGACGTCACGCGCCTGCCGGCGGGGACCGTCCTGCCCCGGCTCCTGGTGGTCGTGGACGAGTTCGCCACCCTGGCCTGCGAGCACCCCGACGTCCTGGACACCCTGGTCCGGGTGGCCGCGCAGGGCCGGAGCCTGGGCATCCACCTGGTCCTGGCCACCCAGCGCCCCGGCGGGGTGGTCTCCCCCGCCATCCGCGCCAACACCTCCCTGCGGGTCTGCCTGAAGGTCCTGGACACCGCCGACTCGCGTGAGGTGCTGGGGCACGACGGCGCCGCGCACCTGCCCCGTCACCCCGGGCGGGTGATCGTGGCCGGGGCGGGGCAGGGCGGTGGGGACGGCGGGCAGGCCGACCGGGACTCCGAGGTCCTCCAGGCTCCCTGGTGCGGCACCGAGGAGCAGGTGGCTGGCGTCGTCGCCCAGGTCCGTGAGGCGGCCAGCGGCTGGTCGGCGCCGTGGCGGCCGTGGGCGGAGCCCCTGCCCACCCGCCTGGGGCGCGCTGAGCTCAGCCGGGTGCTCCGCCCCGACACGCAGGACGAGGCCCCCAGACGGGAGGCGTCTGCCAGCACGTCCTCCTCCCCCGGCAGGACTGGCGCGCTCGGCACCCCCGGCAGGGCTGGTGCGCTCGGCAGAACTGACGCACCCGGCGCCCTGGTCTCCCCGGGCAGGACTGACGCACCCGGCGCCTCGAGCAGGACTGGCACCTCAGGCAGGACTGGCGCCCCGCTCGCCCCGGGCACAGCCGCCCTCCCCGCCTCAGCTGGCACGGAGGCGGCCACGGGCACCGGGGGCCAGCCGGGGGGCGCTACCGGCACAGCGGGCGCGGACCACGCCCCGGGGTCGGGCAGCGGCGTGCCCCTGGTGGTGACCGACCTGCCCGAGCGCCAGTGCCTGGGCTCCTGGTCCTGGGACCCGGCCGTGCCCCTGCTCGTCATCGCCCCACCGGGCTCCGGGGGGACGACGGCGGCGGACTGCGCCTGCCAGGGGGCGCTTGACAGGGGGTGGGACGTCCACCTGTGCGGCAGGCCGAGCAGCGCCCGCGGGCTGTCGGAGGGCGAGGTGGGGGTGGGCACGGTGGTGGGCACCGAGGACCCACGCCGCCTGGCACGCCTGTGGTCCCTGGCCGCCGCGGGGCAGCTGCGCGGCTCGGTCCTGCGCCTGGACGACGTCGAGACGCTCATCACGGCGGTGGACGAGGCCCTGGGCGTCGGCGAGGGGCAGGCGCTCCTGGAGCAGGTGGTGCGCACCGCCCCGGCCACGGGCACCGGCCTGGTGGTGACCGCGGCGATCCAGGCGGCGAGCGCCCGGTGGGCCGCCCCGATACGCACACGGCTGGTGCTGGGGGCCAGCGACCCCGCCCAGGCGGCCCTGGCCGGGCTGCCCCGGGGAACCGTCACCGGCCGCGCCCCCGGGCGGGGCGTGGTCCTGGAGCCTGGTGGCGCCGTGGCCTGCCAGGTGCTGCTACCCGACCGCGGCGGAGCCCGCGTCCGGGTCCGGGGCGGGGGCCCGAGGTCAGGCAGGCCCGTGCCCCACACGCTCAGGGCCCTGCCGCGCCTGGTCACCCCCGGGCAGGTACCGGCCGGGACCTGGGCCCTGGGCGGGGACTCGGCCAGCCCCCTGGAGCCGCCCTGCGGCAGCGTCCTGGTAGTCGGCCCGCCCGGCTCGGGACGCACCAGCTGCGTGGAGGCCCTGCGACGGGCGCTGGCCTGCGCCCGGGAGCCGTCCCGTCCGGAGCCCGCTGGAGCGGGGTCCTGCCCGGGTGCCGTTCCTCCTTCAGCGGGGCCGCGGACGGGCGCGGAGGCGGCTGCGCCCGGGAGCAGCGCCCCTGCACCGGCCCCACAGCACCCAGGGCCGGACGAGCCGGCCCCTCAAGGCCCACAGCACCCGGGGCCGGACGGACCGGACCAGCCGCTGGTCGTCGACGACCTCGACCTCGCTCCGCCCCAGGTCGTGGCGCAGGTGGAGGCCGCCCTGGCCGCTGGTCGGCAGGTCATTGCCTCGGCCACCACGCAGGGCGCGGTGGGCACCTACCGGGGCGCCCTGGCCACGCTCAAGGAGCGCGCCGACCTGGTCATCCTCTGGCCGGGGCTCGGACCCGCGAGCCAGGTCTCGCACCTGAGCCTGCACGGGACGGTGGACCCCCGGGCCCTGACCGTTCCGGGGCGTGGGGTACTCGTCTCGCGCCGCAGCGTCACGCCCCTCCAGTGCGTGGGACCAGCCTCCTGAGGCGGATCCGTCTCCACCGCCATTTTCCCGCAATAACAAAAGGATTACGGGCTGTGAGGATCGCGACACTCTCCGGACGCAAGTTCCCGTGTTCCACCCCTTGCCCCACTGTCCTCACCATGTGATGGTAGGCCCAGGAAACGGCCGTGGAACCTCGCCAACCGCATAGGCGTACCTTTGGGTGCGGCAATGGGGTGTGGTGCCCCCGTCCGGAGGACGTCGCGAAACACATGAAAAGGAGAGCCTCATGGACTGGCGTAGCCAGGCAGCATGTCTCACCGTTGACCCCGAGCTGTTCTTCCCGGTGGGCAACACGGGTCCGGCGATTGCCCAGATCGCCCGGGCCAAGGAGGTCTGCGCGCGCTGTGACGTCGTGGAGACCTGCCTGAAGTGGGCCCTGGAGAACGGCCAGGACGCCGGCGTGTGGGGTGGAATGAGCGAGGACGAGCGCCGTTCCCTCAAGCGCCGCGCCGCCCGCGCCCGACGCTCCTCCTGAGCGCAGGGCACGGGTCCCGCCAGGACGACAGGTCCTGCCCCCACGCACGTCGGCACCGAATCCAGACCGCCACCGCCGTCGGCCTGGATTCGGTGCCGTACTGCTGTCAAGCGCGATTGTGCCGGTGTCACGCCGATGATGATCGCCAGCACCTCCGCGACCTGTGATTCCGTCGTGACCGCACCGTCGCGGGCCGCCTCGTCACCATCACGGACCGCCCAGGATGACGCTCCTGTCACGGTGGCGACGATTTCGCCGCCAGCAGCCCGCCTTTGTATCGAGGGCGTATCGGATCCGGTCCCGCGGTCCCGTCACGACCGTGATGATTCCGGTACCGCCCACATCCGTGACGCGATTCCGTCCTCCTCGCGGCAGGCGGACTTGTACCAGCAACCTGGTGGCACTCCCATAGAACCGTCCACAACGGAGACGAAAAGCGTGCGACCCCGTCAAACGCCACTTCTCAATGGGTAGGTGAACAGGATCACTAGCACAGACGGAGCCACAGGCCGCCGTCCCCTGGCCCGCGGCTCCGTCCCGGCGGCAGGACGGCAACCCCCAGCCCGCCCCTGACGCGAGAACGGTACTTATTCCTCGCGAGAACGGTACTTGTTTACCGCGAGAACGGACACCACCGGGGGCAGCCAGGAGACAACCTCAGCGGCGGCCACGCCCCAGACGGGCCCAGACCACCACGTCGGTGCCCTTCCCGGGGGCAGGCCTCCAGTCGATCGTGCCGTTCAGCTCGCCGCGCACCAGGGTGGTAACGATCTGGGTACCCAGGCCGGCCATAATCGCCGAGGGCGGCACCCCCACGCCGTCGTCAATGACGTGGACGGTCAGGTCGTCGCCCTCGCGGTGGGCCTGCACCGTCACCGTGCCGTCGCGGTTCTCCAGCCCGTGCTCGACGGCGTTGGTGACCAGCTCGGCCAGGACCGTGGACAGCGCCTGGGCGGTGTCGGCGTCAATGATCCCGAAGCGTCCCTCCAGGCGGGTGGTCACCTGCCCCACGGGGGTGGCCACGACCGCCGCCACCCGCAGGATCGAGGCGAAGACCTCGTCAAAGTCCACCTGCTCGTCCACGTTGTGGCTCAGGGCCTCGTGGACGGTGGCTATTGCCGCCACCCGCCGCTCGGCCTCCTTCAGGGCCCGGCGCGTCTCCTCGTTGGTGGCCCGGCGCCCCTGCATACGCAGCAGCGCCGAGACCGTCTGGAGGTTGTTCTTCACGCGGTGGTGGATCTCGCGGATGGTGGCGTCCTTGTTCAGGAGCACCTGCTCCCGGCGGCGTATCTCGGTGACGTCACGCACCAGGAGGATCGCGCCGGCCCGCTGCCCGGCCTGGAGCAGGGGCAGGGAGCGCACGGAGAGGTAGACCCCGCCGGCCTCCACCTCCGTGAGCCAGGCCTGGCGCCCCATGAGGACCACCGCCAGGGTCTCGTCAACCTGGGTGCGCTCGGGGATGATGTCCGCGATGGCCGCCGCGAGCTGGACCTGGTCCAGGCCCTGGTCCAGCCCCAGGCGGTGCAGGGCGGAGCGGGCGTTGGGGCTGGCGTAGAGGATGGCGCCGTCCCCGTCGAGGCGTACGACGCCGTCGGCCACGCGCGGGGTCCCGTGGCGGATCGAGGTGCCCGCGCCCTGGATCGGGAAGCTGCCCTCGGCGATCATGAGGCACAGGCTGTCGGCGACGTCCTCCAGGGCCTGGTCGATAATGCGTCCCCCCCGGATGACGCCCACGGCGGTCTCCCTGGTGATGACGGCGATGGCGCGACCGTCGCGGACCACGGGCACGTACTCCTCGCGCACGGCCACGGTCCCGGTCCACAGCGGGTCCGCCGCGACCTGACGCCGGCCGCTGGTGAGGGTCTCCAGGGCCACCGCCTCCCGGGAGGAGGGCATGCGCCGGCCCATGACGTCCTCGGAGTGGACCGTGGCGCCCGTCGAGGGCCGGGAGTGGGCAATGGCCACAAAGCGCCCGGAGGCGTTGCGGGCCCACAGGACGAGGTCGGAGACGCTCAGGTCGGCAATAACCTGCCAGTCGGCAATGAGCTGGTGGAGCCAGTCGCGGTCGGTGGCGGACAGGTCCACCATGGTGCGCACAGTAGCCGGAAACGGAGACGACACACAGCTATTCTATGGTGGCGCCCCGTTACGGTCCCGGCGATAACGGCAACGCCCGAATACGGCGGCGGGTACCCAGGCTCACCGCCTCCAGCAGGCACCCAGGCTCACGTGGGAGGATTCGCGGCCATGAGGAAGACCCTGACCGTGCGTTACCCCGCCTCCCCCGAGCGCGTCGCCACCATGCTGGCGGACGAGGGGTTCCAGCGCAGCCGGGTGGCGGGCCTGCCCCAGGCCTCCACGACCGTGGAGACCGCCACCCCCGCCGGGGGCCTGGAGGCCAGGATCTCCGGCTCGGTACCCGCCCGCTCCCTGCCGCCGGCGGTTTCACGCTTTATCAAGGGACCGGTGAGCTTCCGGCTCAGGGAGTCCTGGGGCGCCCCGACGGCCACCGGCGCCCGCACCGGGCAGATGGACGTGCTCCTCAAGGGGGCACCGGTGTCCGTGAGGGCCACGACCGCCATGCGCGGCACGGGGACGGACACGGTGGTCCGGTTCGAGGTCAGCCTCAGCGTCAAGGTCCCGATCGTGGGCGGACGCCTGGAGGCCAAGGCCCTGTCCATGGTGGACCAGGTCGTCGCCGACGAGGAGCGCCGCGCCGCCGCCTGGCTCGCCGACCACTGACTCCCCGCCTGCCCTGGCGTTCTAGGAGGAGCCGCCGCCCAGGGGCCGCCGCTGGCACTCCCCCTGCCCCAGCACCCCGGTCCCCGCAGACGCGGTCCGCCAGCCGGGCCCGCGCGGCGCCCCACCCCGCTGTCAAAACGGGGTGGGGCGCCGCGGACAGCCTTGCCGACAGTCGCCCAGGAGCCGCCGGGCTCCCGGCGCGGTAGGGCACCTCCGGATCTCCTGGAGGCCGCGGGCCCTGCTGAGGCCGGGCTCCCGGCGCGGTAGGGCGCCCCTAGGCTCAGGAACCCACCTTGGTGACGGTGGCCCGGGGCTCGGAGGCGTCCACACCCTCCACCCCCACGCTGTCGGCGCCCACCTGGGTGCCGATCCACTCGGCGTACTGGCGGGTCCAGGCCTCCTTGGCGCCGGGGACGCTCAGGAGCAGGTCAATGCGGTCGGCCACGTGCAGGCCCACGGCCTTGCGCTCGTCCTGGACCAGGCGCACCAGGTCACGTGCCCAGCCCTCGGCCAGGAGGTGGTCGTCCAGGGCGGTGTCCAGGACCACGAAGGCACCCGACGGCAGCATGGCGGCCACCAGGTCCTCCCGGTCCAGGTCAATGGTGGAGGTAATGGTGACGGCCTCGCCCCACAGGACCACGGGCCGGCCGTCAACCTCCACGCCGTCGAACCGCACCGCCTTACCGGAGCCGTCGGGGGCCTGGACCAGGGTCCACTGCCCGGTCTTGACGGCGGCGAAGAGCCGGCTGGTGTGGCGGCGCACCTCCGGGTCGAGGGCGCGCGGGTTGAGGCTGACCTCCTGGCTGAGGGTGTAGCCGGTCTCGGCGGCGCGCACCAGGTCCACGCGCTTGACGTTGACCTCCTCGGCAATGAGCCCCGCGAAGGGCTCCAGGCCCGTGTTGGGGGTGGAGGAGGCCACCAGCAGGGAGGCCAGGGGCTGGCGCACCCGCAGCTTGTGGGCCTTGCGCAGGGCCAGGGCGGCCGAGACGGCGGAGCGGACCTCGTCCATGGAGGCCACCAGGGCGGGGTCGGCCACGTAGTCCGGCAGGACCGGCCAGTCGGTCAGGTGCACGGAGCGCCCCCCGGTCAGGCCCCGCCAGATCTCCTCGGTGGTCAGCGGGGCCAGGGGCGCCATGACCTCCATGAGGGTGCGCAGGACCGTGACCAGGGTGTCGAAGGCCTGCTTGTCGCCCTCGGTGAAGCGGGAGCGGGAGGTACGCAGGTACCAGTTGGTGAGCACGTCCAAGAACTCGCGGATCGTGGAGCAGGCCCCGGTGATGTCGTAGGCGTCCATCTGGGTGCGCACGGTGTCGGCCACGGACTTGACCTCGGCCAGGACGTAGCGGTCCATGACCGGCAGGGCGGCGGGCTGGCGGGCGTCGAACAGGCGCGCGTCACCCAGGTCCACGCCGGGGCTGACGTAGGGGGCGCCGTCGTCGGCGGTGGCCGCGTACAGGCTCAGGAAGTACCAGACGTTCCACAGCGGCAGCAGCACCTGGCGCACGGTGTCGCGGATGGCCTTGCCGGTGACCACGAGGTCGCCCCCGCGCATGACCGGGGCGGAGAGCAGGAACCAGCGCATGGCGTCGGCCCCGTCACGGTCCAGGACTGTGGTGACGTCGGGATAGTTGCGCAGGGACTTGCTCATCTTGGCCCCGTCGCTGCCCAGCAGGACGCCGTGGGACACGCAGGTGGTGAAGGCGGGGCGGTCGAACAGGGCCGTGGCCAGCACGTGCAGGGTGTAGAACCAGCCACGGGTCTGGCCGATGTACTCCACGATAAAGTCCCCCGGGTAGTGGGACTCGAACCAGTCGACGTTCTCGAACGGGTAGTGCACCTGGGCGAAGGGCATGGAGCCGGACTCGAACCAGCAGTCCAGGACGTCGGGGATGCGGCGCATCATGGACCGCCCCGTGGGGTCGTCCGGGTTGGGCCTCACCAGGGTGTCGATAAAGGGCCGGTGCAGGTCGGTGACCTTGACCCCGAAGTCGCGCTCCAGCTCGGCGAAGGAGCCGTAGACGTCGGTGCGCGGGTGGTCGGGGTCGTCGCTGACCCACACCGGGATGGGGGCGCCCCAGAAGCGGTTGCGGGAGATGGACCAGTCGCGGGCGCCGGCCAGCCACTTGCCGAAGATGCCGTCCTTAATGTGCTCGGGGACCCAGGTGATCTCCTGGTTGAGCTCGACCATGCGGTCACGGATGGCGGTCACGCGCACGAACCAGGAGCCCACGGCCTTGTAGATCAGCGGCCTGCGGCAGCGCCAGCAGTGCGGGTAGGAGTGGACGTAGCTCTTCTGCTCCACCAGGACCGCGCGGTGCCGGGCCGGGGTGGCAGCCAGGTTGCCGGTGGAGTCGCGCAGGTCGCGCACCACCGGCTTGTTGGCGTCAAAGACCTGGATCCCGGCGTAGTCGGGGACCTCGGCGGTGAAGCAGCCGCCCTCGTCCACCGGGATGACGGTGCCGATCCCGGCGGCCTGGCAGACCAGCATGTCCTCCTCACCGAAGGCGGGGGCGATGTGGACCAGGCCGGTGCCGTCCTCGGTGGTGACGTAGTCGGCGGGGACGATCGTCCAGGCGCGGGGCCCCAGCAGGCCGCCCTCGGCACGGTTGGCCGGGGTGTCGAAGTAGGTGAAGATCGGGTGGTAGGCGGCCCCCACGAGCTCGGAGCCGGTCAGGGTGGCCACCACCACCGGATCCTGGCCGACGTGCCGGGCGTAGGCGCCCAGGCGCTCGGCGCCCAGGACCACCCGCTGCCCGGCCACCGGGGAGTCCGCCTCGGCGGGGACCTCCACGACGGCGTAGGTGATGTCGGGCCCCACGGCGACGGCCAGGTTGGAGGGCAGGGTCCAGGGGGTGGTGGTCCAGATGAGGACCAGCTCGGGGGTGGTGGAGTCCGCCAGCAGGGGGGCGGTCAGGCGCAGGCCCACCGTGACGGTGTTGTCCTGGCGGTCCTGGTAGACGTCGTCGTCCATCTTGAGCTCGTGGTTGCTCAAGGGGGTGCGGTCGTGCCAGCAGTAGGGCAGGACGCGGTAGCCCTGGTAGGCCAGGCCCTTGTCGTACAGGGACTTGAAGGCCCAGATGACGCTCTCCATGTAGGTGGGGTCGAGGGTCTTGTAGTCGCCCTCGAAGTCCACCCAGCGGGCCTGGCGGGTGACGTAGTCCTCCCACTCCTTGGTGTAGCGCAGCACGGAGGTGCGACACTCGGCGTTGAAGCGCTCAATGCCGATACCGCCGGGGCGGGTGATCTCGGTGACGTCGTCAATGCCGAGCAGGCGCTGGGCCTCCAGCTCGGCGGGCAGGCCGTGGGTGTCCCAGCCGAAGCGGCGCTCCACCCGCTTGCCGCGCTGGGTCTGGTAGCGGCCCACGGCGTCCTTGACGTAGCCGGTCAGCAGGTGGCCGTAGTGGGGCAGGCCGTTGGCGAAGGGCGGGCCGTCGTAGAAGACGAACTCGTCGCAGGGCTGCGCCCGGTTGGCGATGGAGGCGGCGAAGGTGCCGTCGGCCTTCCAGTAGGCCAGGACGTCCTTCTCAATGGCCGGGAAGGAGGGCGAGACCGGCACGGACTGCCCGGGGCGGTGCAGGGGGTAGAAGGACGCGCCGGTGTGGGCGCCGGGGGTGGTGGGAGCCGTCTCAGCCACGGGGTACCTCGCTCGTCAGGGTCTCGTTCGTCCTGGGCGGGCGCCCAGGTGCCACGAGGACGACGCCGGTGCCCACCGGCCCCAGGGCCGACGGGCGGTGCACCGCGGTACCACCTCGTTTGCCGCGCGCCACCGGCTCCCGGCCCGGGGACGCCGCCCGGGGGCGGGCCAGCAGACCAGGAAGGGGCCGCCGTGAGTGGCCCCGGCGAGGACGTCGCAGGGACCGCCGGGCAGCCCGGCTCCGGCGGTGCACGACCGCTTGATTCTCAGCTGTGACGGGCTGTCCCGTCCGGTTCTACTGGGGCCCGCACCGGGCTCGGGGCCAGGGTGCGGGCCGGTTCTTCCGGAGGCTCGCCGGTGATAGCCGGGTCAGCGCCTTGCCCGCCGGATTGTAGTGGGGACGGCGGGCAGCGGGCCAGCCCGGTAGGTGGCACCGGGACGTCGTCCTGGCCACACCTGGCGACGGGGGCGGCACCCAGCGGCAGGGCGGCACCCGGCGGCGGGCGGCGGGGGCGGCGGCACGCCCTGGGGCGTCACCGCGGTCCTCTGGGCGGCACCCGGCGGCGGGGAGTGGCACCCAGCGGGGGGCGGCACCTGGCGGCGGGGCGGCGGGGAGCGTCGCCGGAGTCCGCGCCACCGAGTCCGGAACCCGCACCACCGGCCAGGGCCCCTGACCGCCCCCGACCTCGTGACGGTGCTCCTGCGCGCCGTATAGGCTGGCCCCCGTGCTAGCGCCCCGCCTCTTTGCCGCGCGTGACCTGGGGTCGCGCGACAACTCCCTCAACCTGGTCCGGCTCCTGCTGGCGTCCGTCGTGCTCTACTCCCACGCCGTCGGCCTGTCAGGGGCGGGGAGCGGCATCGCCTGGCAGGGCCAGGGCCTGGGCGAGTGGGCCGTGGTGGGCTTCTTCGTCCTGTCCGGGTTCCTCATCACCGGCTCACGGGAGCGCTCCGACGGCGGGCGCTACCTGCTGAACCGGGTCGTGCGGATCTTCCCCGGCTACCTCCTGGTCCAGGCGTTCGTGGTCCTGCTCCTGGCCCCGGCGGCGCAGGTTGTCAACACCGGCGGCCTCGGCGGCTACCTGGGGACCCCGGTCACCCCCCTGAACTACATGTTCAGCAACCTCCTGCTGAGGATCTCGTCCTACGGGATCGGCACCACCCTGGCGGGCCTGCCCGTCGCCGACACCTGGAACGGCTCGCTGTGGAGCCTGTACATCGAGTTCTGGTGCTACATCGTCATCGGCGTCTTCCTGTCCTGGAAGCTGCCCCGCACCCGGGCGTGGCCCACGGTCCTGCTGTTCGTGCTCAGTGCCGCCACCCACGTGGCCGTCTCCAGCACCGGCCCGTACAACAACAGCGAGTTCGTGACGCTGGTGAGCATGCTCCCCTACTTCCTGGGCGGGGCGGTGGTGTACAAGCTGCGCGACCACCTGCCCATGCGGGCCCTGCCGGCACTGGCCTGCACGGTGGCGGCAGTGGCCCTGATCGTCTGGTCCAACCAGTTCGGGGCGCAGCTGGCCTCCCCCCTGATCGCCTACGTGGTGCTGTGGCTGGGGGCGGTCCTGCCCTCACCCTCGCTGGTCAAGATCCACGACATCTCCTACGGGGTGTACATCTTCCACTTCCCCGTCATCCAGTTCCTGGTCCTGCTGGGCCTGCACCGCCACGGGTTCGCCCTCCTGCTCCTGGTCACGGTCCTGCTCACCGTGGCCCTGGCCACCGCCAGCTGGCTGGGCGTGGAGCGCGCCACCATGCGCTGGACGCGCGGCCTCAGCCCCTGGGGCGACCTCCACCAGGCCGCCCGCTGACAACCGACCCCGAGGAGGATACGTGCGCGTGCTCGCGGCCCTGTCCGGCGGGGTGGACTCCGCCGTCGCCGCCGCGCGCGCCGTGGACGCCGGGCACGAGGTGGTGGGCGTCCACATGGCACTGACCCGCCACCGCGCCCAGACCCGCTCGGGCTCACGGGGCTGCTGCTCCATCGAGGACTCCTCCGACGCCCGGTGGGCCGCCGAGATCCTGGGCATCCCGTTCTACGTGTGGGACCTGTCCGAGCAGTTCGAGGAGCAGGTGGTGGCCGACTTCCTGTCCGAGTACCAGGCCGGGCGCACCCCCAACCCCTGCGTGCGCTGCAACGAGCGGGTCAAGTTCGACGCCCTGCTCTCCCGGGCCCTGGCCCTGGGCTTCGACGCCGTGGCCACCGGGCACTACGCGCGTCTGGAGGGCGGGGCCGCGTCCGGCTCCCCCGGGAGCACCGAGGGCCTGAGGCTGCGCCGCGCGGCGGACGCCGCCAAGGACCAGTCCTACGTGCTGGCGGTCTCGGGGCGGGCGGGCCTGGCCCGGGCGCTCTTCCCGCTGGGCGACGCCCCCTCCAAGGCGGTGGTGCGCGCCGAGGCGGCGGCGCGCGGCCTGCCGGTGGCCTCCAAGCCCGACTCCTACGACATCTGCTTCGTGGCCGACGGCGACACCCGCGGCTTCCTGGCCCGCAGCCTCGGCGTGCGCGAGGGGAACCTGGTGACCCCCGACGGGCAGGTGCTGGGACGCCACCAGGGCTACTTCGGCTTCACGGTGGGACAGCGCAGGGGCCTGGGCCTGGAGCGCCCGGCCCCCGACGGCCGCCCCCGCTACGTGCTGGGCACCCGCCCGGACACCAACGAGGTGGTGGTCGGCCCGCTCGAGCTGCTCAGCCGCAGCAGCATCGAGGGCGAGGCCCTGGTCCTGCTGGCCGGGCCCGGCCCGCTCGACGGCGCCCGCGGCTGGGAGGACGTCACCGTCCAGGTGCGGGCGCACGGCCGCCCCGCACCCGCGCGCGTGGAGGTGGACGAGGCGGCGGGTAAGTTGCACGTGAAACTGGCCGAGCCGCTGCGGGGCCTGGCGGCCGGCCAGTCCGTCGTCGTCTACGGCGGGGACTCCGGCGACCAGGTCCTGGCCCAGGCCACCGTGGCCTGAGGCGCCTGGGCCCGGTGGTGTCGTCCTGTGAGGGGACCTGCTGGTGGGGACCGTGGCCTGAGGCGCCTGGGCCCGGTGCCCTGGTGCGCGACGCCGTGCGGAGGGTAGAGCGCGAGAACGGTACCGTTCTCAGCACGAACAAGTACCGTTCTCGCGGGCAATAAGTACCGTTCTCACGACGAATAAGTACCGTTCTCACGGAAGGGGGGAGGTGGCGGTTCCTACTACGGCGCGGTAGTCGGCGTAGCACTCGGCCAGCAGGACGGGCGGCACCTGGTCCAGGGGCACCGGGCGGCCTGCGCGACGCAGGGTCAGGGTGCCGGTGGTCGTGGTCTGCCCCTCGTCCCAGGCATCAGCACCGTCGAGGTCAATGACGCTGCGCAGTCCCAGGTCCGGGAAGTCCTTGGTGAGCTCCCGGTAACGGTACCTGGTCGAGGCGCGCTCATAGCCACGGGCCTGCGCCGCCCGCCGCAGGTCACGTGCCACAACAAGCCGCCCGGCACCGTCCTGGATGGTCGTCTGACCGGCGTCGACGTCGGGGGCGGGGGCCGAGAACTGGTCGAGCAGGGGGTCCACCTGGTAGTCGGCCAGGTGGGCCCGCCAGGCCTCCACCTGCCCGGGCCCCAGGAGCGTGCCGTGGGCCAGGCGCACGCTCACGTCGTCAGCCAGCTCGACGCCCGCGTCGTCGACCCCCAGGAGCACCCCGTCCTCGGTGGGTCGGAAGAGGGGGCAGTAGGCAGTGGGGCCCTGCTCACGGCTACCACGCCGGGACAGGCCGCTTCGGCCCGCCTCCAGCGCGGACCGGACGGGCCGCGCCACCCCCGGGGTAGCGCCCGGGACAGCGCCGGGGCCCTCACCCCCACCGCCCGGGCCGCCGCCATGGTCCTGGGTGACATCAAGCCGGACTACGCCCTCACCCCCACCGCCCGGGCCGTCGGGCACGGAGCCCCGCTCGCCGGCCTCCCGGCTGGCCCCGTCCGGGCCGCTAAGGCCGGTGGCCTCCCGGGCGGGCCCGGCGTCGGCCATCCACACCAGGCGGGCGACCAGGTGCCTGAGAAGCGGGTGGGTGGCCAGCAGCTCGTGCCACCGGGCCAGCGGCCAGGTCCGTCCGGCGCACATGGCCTCGTACAGCCGACGCCGCTGGGTGTCCAGGACGGCGCGCAGCTCCTTGCGCGCCGCGGCCAGGCGCGCCCTGGCCTCGGCCACGACCTCGGGATCCTCGCTCTTGCGGGGCGGCGGCAGGGTCTTGCGGGGCCGCCCGTCGGCGTCGCTCAGGCTCATGGTCAGCCCGGGGGTCAGGCGCCCGAGGAACTCGCGGTCCCCGTAGGACAGGTGCAGCAGGCCGTCGTCGGAGAAGCCGACGGTCGGGACGGTGCGGTCGCCGAGCTCCGCGGGGCTCCAGCCGTGCTCGGCGGCGGCGGCCTCGGCCAGCGACCGGGCTGCGTCCCGCACCCGGGGCAGCCGGTGGCCCGCGGCCGCGGCGAGCACCACCTGGAGGGCCTCGGGCGCCCGGTTGGCGGCGACGGCGGTCAGCACCGTCTCGGACTCGACCCGCCAGGCGGCGTTGCGGAGCAGGGCCGACCTGGCGTCGGCGGCGAGCCGGGCGCCGTCCATCCCGACGGCGAAGGCGAGCAGGCCCTTGGTCCTCAGGCTCTCCCCCTTGCCCAGCTCGCGGTTGCGGGCGATCCAGGACTCCACGACGACGGCGCTCAGCTCGCGGGCGGAGCGGGGGTCGAGCAGGCTGAGGTAGGCGGCGACCGTGCCGCGCCCGTCGGGGTCCTTCAGGCCGTGGGCCAGGAGGACCCAGCGCCGTACGGCGTCGGCGTCCAGGGCGGTGCCGTCGGCCAGGCGCACGGCCGGCAGGGCCTCGAAGGGGAACCAGGTCAGCGCCACCGGCACGCGGGGCCGTCGCGTGGGCACCGCCAGGGCCTCGGGTGCCACGATGTCGGTGACGTCGTCGCCGTAGGCCACCAGGGCGCGCAGGATGTCACCGCGTACGAGCTGGTCCCCCTCGGCGGCCCAGGTGGCGCGCAGGCGCTCTGTGCCCCCAGGTAGTCCCAGGTCGGCCAGCCAGGCGGCACCGGCCCTGCGCGTAGTGGCCTGCGGGCTGCCCAGGGCCTGGAGGGCGAGCTCGGCGGCCGCGGGAGTGCGGGCGAGCAGCCTCTGGGCGAGGGCGCGGTTGCCCTCGGAGCGTCCTACGGCGGCCTGCGCCAGGGCGGGCAGGAGCACGGCGGGCAGGGAGGGGGCGTAGGTGAGCGCCCGCAGCACCGCCCTGGTCGAGAACCAGTCCTCCCCCAGGGCCCTTAGGGCCAGGTCGGGGTTCTGGAGGATCCACGGCCAGGTGGCCTCGGGCCCGGCGTCGTACAGGACCCAGCTGGTGACCACCTCCTGCGCCTGGGACGGTGGCAGGCCGCCGCGTTCCAGGGCGTCCTGGACGGCCCGCGGGTCGGTGTCCCAGGTCAGGCGGGATGCCAGCAGGCTCCACTCCAGGCGCTCGCCCCAGGCCAGGAACAGGCGCGTGAGGTGGGTCAGGCCCAGGCTCGGGACCTGGTGGGCGACCCACCAGGCGCCCAGGGCCAGCACCGAGGCGGGCAGCTGGTCGGCACGCCCCTCGGCGACGGCCACGAAGGCGTCCAGGTCGGCGTCACCCACCTGCCGGGCCGCCTTCCCTGGGGTGCCGGGCTCGTCGGTGGTGCCGGGCCCGTTGGTGGCGCCGGTGGCGCCCGGTCCCCACCCCAGGGCGCGTCGCAGCTCGTCGGCCGCCGGTTCCGCGCTGGCCTCCGGTGCCGCGCCCGGCCCGGACAGGGGTGTCACGGGCGGAAGAGGGACCGGCGCCCCCTCAGGAACCACGGCCAGGGCGCGCTCACGGCCGCGCAGCTCGTCGGCCAGGGCCATGAGGTCAGGGCGCTCGGCCCCCAGGTGGGTGAGGACCTCCTGCCCGCCCTCACGCCGCAGGAGGTGGGCCAGCGCCTCGGCGGCCCGGGTGAGCGGTGCCACCCGGAGCGCGGCACCCAGCCCCTGACTGCCCAGGGCGGCCAGCTCCTGACTGCCCAGGGCACCCAACCTCTGACGGCCCGCGGCGGGCTGGGCCTCGGCACCCAGCCCCTGGGAGCCCAGGACAGCTGGCCCCTGGGACCCCGCGGCGGCCTGGGCCTCGGCACCCAGCCCCTGGGACCCTAAGGCGGGATCGGTGTCCTCAAGGGCCTGGACCGCGGCACGGCGCACCGCCTGCGCCCGGTCGGTGCTGAGGGAAGCCAGGACCAGGACCAGGTTGGGGGTGGTCGGCAGGGCGTCGTGGACGGCGCGGACGAGCCTGAGCCTGTCCTCGACGGCGGGCACGGGCGAGCCGAGCGGGTCCGTCAGGTAGCCGACCACCATCTGGAGCCTGTCGTCCAGGCCGGTCAGGCTCCCCAGGGCCCGCGTCATCCGGTCACTCGCCCGGGGCAGCGGGTTCACGGGCGCGTCCTACGGCGGCCCCGACGGCGGACCGGGGCGGCCTCGGCCACAGCGCGGTAGTCGGCGTAGCACTCGGCCAGCAGGACGGGCGGCACCTGGTCCAGGGGCACCGGGCGGCGTCCGCGGCTGAAGGACAGGTCACCCAGGGTGCAGGGGGCCTCCTGCTCGAGGAACTCCGCCCCGGAGAAGCTAATGACCGCTCTCAGGTGAAGGGAGGCGAAGTCCTTGGTGTAGTCCATGAACCAGGGGCCGTCCACGGCCTCACCGTGCTGGTAGCCGCGCCTGGTCGCACCCTGGCGCAGGGTGAAGGTCGTGGTCGGCCGCCCCTGAAGGTCATCGATCCGCTCCGTGCTGTGCACCGCCTGGGGCGTGGTGGCGGTCAGCTGGTCGAACAGGGGGTCCACCTGGTAGTCGGCCAGGTGGGCCCGCCAGGCCTCCACCAGCCCGGGCTCCAGGGCCGTGCCGTGGGCCAGGCCCACGACCGCCCCGTCACCCAGGGACACCTCGACGTCGTCGACCCCCAGGAGCGCCCCGTCCTCAGTAGGGCGGAATGTAACCAGCCCCTCACCAGATGTGGTGGTCCACACCAACCGGGTCACCAGCCGACCCACCAGGGGATGGCCCGCCAACAGCTCCCGCCAGTCGGCGCCGGACCAGGTACGCGAGGCACACATGGCCTCGTACAACCGGGCCGACTGGTGGACCAGGACCGCCCGGGCGTCCTTACGGGCAGCACGCAGCTCCTTCTTGGCGGCGTTCACGACCACGCTGTCCTCGCTCACTCGCGCCTCGGGCAGGGTCTTGAGGACCTTGCCTGAGGCGTCGGAGACCACGATCCGAAGATCCGCGTCCAGACGCCCCGTGAACTCCCGCTCCCCGTAGGACAGGCGCAGCACCCCGTCAGGGTCGAAGCCCGCGGTCGGCACAGTACGGTCCGCCAGCTCCTGGGCGCTCCAGCCGCGCCACTGCGCGACCTGCTCGACCAGGCCGACGGCGGCCTGACGGACCATGCGCATCTTGTGCCTGGTGGCCTCCTGCAGCACGGCCAGGGCCTTGGGGTGGCCGTTGGCGGCCAGGGCGGTCAGCAGGGCCGTAAGCTGGGCGCGGTGCTCACCCTGGGGGCGCTGCGCCTGGCGCTCGTAGGCGCGCACGGCCTGCGCCAGCTCGGCCCCGTCCATGCGCACGGTCAGTGCCAGCAGCCCCTTGTCGGCAATGGCCGAGCCCGCAAACAGCCCCCGGTAGTAGCGCAGGGCCCGCTCCACGTGCTCCTCCAGGGGTACGGCGGCCTCCTGGCGCGCGCTCTCCAGCTGCTCCGGCCTCCTCATCCTGGCCACCGGCCTGCTCGCCCTGGCCAGGAAGCGCTGGGCGGCGTCGTACTCGCGGCGCCCGTCGGCCTGCGCGCGCGAGCGGCACTCGTCCTCACCCAGCCCCCGGGTGTCCTGGGCGATCCAGGCGTGCAGGACGTGGGAGCCCAGGGCGGCGGCGTCGGCGGCGTCGAGCCGGTCCAGGTAGAGCTCCCACAGGCCGTGACCGCTGGGGTCCTTGAGCCTGTCGGCCAGCACCACCCACCAGCGCACGACGTCGGGGGCGACCGTGCTCCCGTTGCGCCACCGCAGCGTGGGCAGGGCGTCGAGGTCGAGCCAGCTCAGTGAGTCAGGTACCTTCCTCCTCAGGCCCTTGGCGGCCTCGGCCCCCAGGGCCGCCGGTGAGAGCAGGTCGTCGGTGTCACCGCCGCAGGCCGCCAGCGCGTGCAGGAGCGCGGCCCGCACGGAGGCCACCTTCTCCCCGACGACGGCCCGGCGCAGCGCGGGCACCGCCGCCGGGTCGCCCAGGTCCGCGAGCCACTGGGCCGCGGCCTCCCGCACAGGGGCGGCGCCGCCCAGGGACCGCTCGGCCAGCTCGCGGACGTCGGGGTAGGTGCGCAGGACCTTCTGCGCCAGGAGCCGGTTGGTCGCCGAGCCGCCCACGGCCATGTCCGCCACCACCGGCAGGAGCTGCTCGGGCAGACCGGGGAAGAACGCCAGGGCCCTCAAGGCGTCAGCGGCCTGGGAGGTGTCACGCAGGCGCTCGAGCACCAGGTCGAGGTGGGTGGCCGCCCACGCCCAGACCTGCTCGGGGGCGTACGCCTCCCACACCATGCGGGTGAAGTCCTCACCGGTGGGCGCGCCGACCGCGCGCAGGGCCTGCTCGAGGGTGCGCGGGTCGCTGCAGGTGGAGTCACTGCGCAGGACCCGCCACGGGGACGGGTGCGCCGCGCGGGCCTGGAGCCGGCACAGGTGCAGCAGGTACAGCCTGGGGCACCGACGCGCCTCCTCCCAGACCACCCACTCATCGAGAACGCCCAGGGGCCCCTCGCTCACGCCGTCGGCGATCGCCACCAGGCGCTCGAGGTCGGCGTCAGTGACCTTCTTCAGCGCACGCCGCTCGTAGGAGGAGCCGGTGGCGCCCTCCAGCCGCGCGATCCTGGCGTCGATCTGCTCACGCAGCGCGGCCTTGGCGGGCCCCGCCGAGGGGGCGTCCAGGGCGGAGGCGAAGGGGGGCAGCTCGAGGGCCCACTCGCTTTCAGGGGCGTGCCCGTCCCCGGGGCCGGTCAGCGCACCGGCCAGGCGGGCCACGGCGGGGTTGGCCTCGGCGCTCTTCCTTAAGATCCGCTCACCTCCCGGCACCGAGGCGAGCCAGGTGACGACATCCTTGAGGCGGGAGGACCTGGCGGTCGCGAGGGCCTCGCCCAGGGCGGGGTCGCGTACCTGGGTGGGCAGGCCGGCCAGCGCCGTGATCGCCGCGCGTCGTACGGTGGCGGCGCTGTCCACCGCCAGGGCCGCCAGCAGGTGGGAGCACCCCGCGGCGGCCTGCGGGTGGGACCCCAGGCGCTGGACCAGGCGGGTCCTGGCCCGGGCGGACAGTGCCGTGAGCGTGCTGACGGGGACCTGCCCGCCGTGGGCGACCAGGTAGTCCTCAATACCCGGCAGGCGTTGTGCGGGACCGTCGTACCAGGCGGAGACCCCGGTGGCCTCGGCGAGCCAGGCGAGGAGCACGACGGCGGGGACCTGCCCGGGGGCCGTGCCGGTGGCCTGCAGCAGGTCCGCGACCGTCGTCGGGTTCCAGCGCCCGGACACCGGGGGCCGGGCGCTGGCGTCCCTGTAGCCCTCGGGCGCCATGTAGTCCACGTACGGCTCGGTCACGACGACGTCGTTGAGCAGGGCGCACAGCCAGTCGGGAACCCCTAGGGCGCACCGGTTGGGTCCCTCTCCGAGGGCGACAAGGAGGCGGCCGAACCGCTCCCACTGGGCGGGCGCGAGATCCCCCCACAGGTACAGGACGGCCCGCAGGGAGCGCACAGGGTACTCCATGAGCTCCTCCGGGTCGTCAAGCCGGCTCGGGTCGCCCACGCCGACCGCGTGCAGACGCCGGCGCTCCTGGTCACCCAGGTCCGCCCTCGGCCCGATCCGGCCGGGGTCGGCGAGGAGCAGACGGGTGTCCGCCAGCGAGACGTCCGCGGGCAGCGGGTCGGTGCCGTCAAGGACGTAGTCGACGGCGCGGGTGTGCAGGGTCGTATCAACCGCCCTGAGCGGCAGAAGGGCACGCTCGGTGAGCTGGCGGGCCGCCAAACCGGTCACGGCACTCTCCTTTCCCATCCCACCCCTCTGTGGGGCGGCTCTCATGTCCTGAGAGTAGCGGCCGGGTACGACACGAATCCGCCCCGCCAGGGCGGGCCCGCCACCGGCCCCGGCCCCGGTGAGCAGCCGGCCCGCGCTCACCACGGGCTGGCGTTCCTCCTCCAGTCGGGGTCAAAGGGGCCCAGGTCCGCCACAGCGCAGTAGTCGGCGTAGCACTCAGCCAGCAGGACGGGCGGCACGGTAGCGAGCCCGACGTCCTGGCCCCTGCGCGTAAAGGACAGGCTGGTGGTGGCGCACGGCATGCTCTCCTCGGGCACCCAGGAGCCGGTAAAGCCCAGCACCGCGGTCAGGTCCGCGGAGGGGAACCTCTTGACGTAGTCGTGGAAGGTGCCCGAGTCCACGTCCCCGCGCTGGTAGCCGCGCCTGGTGGCCGCGCCCCGGAAGGCGAGGGTGTCGGTCACGTGCCCCTGGAGGTCGTCCAGGACCGTCTGCCTCGGGCCGACCTGGGGCGTGGTGGCGGTCAGCTGGTCGAACAGGGGGTCCACCTGGTAGTCGGCCAGGTGGGCCCGCCAGGCCTCCACCAGCGCGGGCTCCAGGGCCGTGCCGTGGGCCAGGCCCACCACCGCCCCCTCACCCAGGGACACCTCGACGTCGTCGACCCCCAGGAGCGCCCCGTCCCCGGTGGGGCGGAATGTGACCAGCCCCTCACCAGATGTGGCGGTCCACACCAGCCGGGTCACCAGCCGACCCACCAGGGGATGACCAGCCAGCAGCCCCCGCCAGTCGGCGCCGGACCAGGTACGCGAGGCGCACATGGCCTCGTACAACCGGGCCGACTGGAGGGCCAGGACCGCCTTGGCGTCCTTACGCGCCACACGCAGCAGCCTCCGCGCCTCCTTGACCACCTCGGGATCCTCATCCACCCGTGGCGCCGGCAGGGACCTGACCGGCCTGCCCGAGGCGTCAGAGACCACAATCCGAAGATCCGACCCCAGACGCCCAACGAACTCACGCTCCCCGTAGGACAGTCGCAGCAGCCCGTCAGAGCCGAAGCCCGCGGTCGGCACAGTACGGTCCGCCAGCTCCTGGGCACTCCAGCCCCGTTCGTCAGCCACCTCCTGGGCCAGGGCGGTGGCGGTGGCCTGGACGCCGGCCATCCTGTGACGGCGGGCGACGCTCAGGAGCACCTGGAGCGCGGCGTCCTGCCCGTTGGCGGCCAGGGCGCGGACCAGCATCTCGAACTGGGCCCGCCGCCCGGGGTTGTCGCGCATGTAGGAGCGCACCAGCCCGGCCAGCTCGGCCCCGTCCATCCTCACCGCGAAGGCCAGCAGCCCCTTGTCGGCGATCGCCGAGCCCACGTAGGTGCGCTGGTGCTCCGCGTAGGCCTGGGCGACACGCTCCTCCAGGCCGACGGCGGCCTCGGCCTCGGCCTGGGGCAGGGAGTCCGCCAGCCGGGGGGTCGTACGGCAGCTGGCGAGCCACCGCCGGGCCTGGTCGTACCGCTGCCGACCGGCGGTCTGGGCGTACGCCTGGCTGTCCTGCGCACTGGGGTGGGCGGTGTCCTGGACCACCCAGGCCCGGACCACGTGCGCGGCCAGCACCGCGGCGTCGGCGGGCTCCAAGAGGGACAGGTAGAGGTCAACAGGCCCACGGCCTGAGGGGTTCTTCAACCTGTCGGCCAGCACCACCCACCACCACAGCGTGCGGGGGTCGACGGCGTCGCCGCCCTTCCAGCGGACGGACGGCAGCGAGAGCGGGTCGAACCAGGACAGTGAGGCGGGGATCTTCCTCCTCAGGCCCTTGGCCGCCTCGGCCCCCAGGGCCTGGGGGGAGAGGAACTCCGTCATGTCGGCGCCGCAGTCCTCCAGGGCGGCCAGCAGGGCGGCCGGTACCACGCCCCCTTCTCCCGGCTCAGGGCCGTGCGCAGCGCGGGCACCGACTCAGGGCGCGCCAGGGAGCCGACCCAGGCCGCCGCCGAGGTACGCACCGCGACCGTCCTGGCGGCAAGCCCCTGCTCGGCCAGCTCACGCACCCGCGGGTGGGAGCGCAGCGCCGCCTGGGCCAGCGGGCGGGCCACCTTGGAGGGGCCCACGGCGGCGTCGGCGACCGCGGGCAGCAGCTCGGTGGGAACGCGGGGGAAGGCCGCCAGGATCTCCAGGGCGCGCGGCGCCGTGGCGGCCTCCCCGAGCCGCTCGCGCAGCAGCTCGGGGCGGGTGGCGTACCACGGCCAGGACGTCCTGGCGTCAACGGCGTAGAAGACGTGGGAGGGCAGGCCCTCCTCGTACAGGTCCCGGACGGCCTCAGGATCCAGGTCCAGGCGCGCCACGAGGTCCTCCACGGCCCGCGGGTCGGTGTCCGGCCCCGTGTAGTGGCGCAGGACGGTGTACCAGTGGTCGGAGCGTTTCACGGCCCGGAGCCGCAGCGCGTGGGCAAAGGTCAGGCTCGGGGCGTGCTCAATGAACCACAGGACGCTGAACATGCTCAGCAGCGCGGGCGGCTGGTGGCGCCTGCCGTCGGCGACGGCCACCAGCGCGTCCAGCGTCTCGTCCACGACCTCCATCAGCTCCCTGACCTGTCCTCGCACCCACGAGTGACGTGAGTCGGAGCGGCTGGCGACCTGCTCCAGGGCGGCGCGCAGCTCGTCCTTGACGGGTGCGGCCTCCGGCCCTACCTCCAGGGGGGTGAACGGGGGCAGGTCCAGGGGCTCATCGATTCCCGCGGCGTCGAGCGTGTCGTGGCGGGCCCGGGTCGCGCCCACCAGCTCGGCCAGCCTCCGGTTCTCCTCGGCAACCCGGGTGAGCAGGTCGGGGCCGCCGGGGAGCTGGTCCAGGAAGTCCACCAACTCCTGGCAGCGTGACGCCGAGGCCTGGGCCAGGACCGGGGCCAGCGCACCGGCCCTGGTCGTAGCGTCCAGGCCCTTGAGCAGGTCAAGGGCCTCCCGACGCAGCTCCTTGCAGTCCCCCACGGCCACGGCGGCGACCATGTGGGCTCCCGCGGCGGCCCACTGTGGGCTGGCCGCCATACGCCTGAGCACGTTATGGCGCTCCTGGCGGCGCAGGCTGCCCAGGAGCGGGCCGGGCAGGGCGGGCGCGTGCTCGGTGAGGTAGCTGGTGATCCCGGGCAGGTCCACGGCCGACAGCCTCCGGTGCCAGGTCGGCTTCCTGGTGGACTCGGAGTAGGCTGCCAGGAGGACGACGGCGGGGACGTCGTCCTCCTGGCAGCCCGCCTGCCGCAGCAGGGTCACCAGGCGCCCGGCGTCCCAGGACGGCCGCTCCTGGCTGACCTTGCGCGCCCAGGACTCGGGCGTGGAGCCGGCGTCCCGGGCGTCCACGGTGAACACGACGTCCGCGAGCAGGGCGTCCAGCCAGCCGGGTACCTGCTGGGGGGCGGGCGGGTCGTAGACGGGGTCGGCCTGGAGGATGGCGGCCAGGAGGCGTCCGAGCCGCACCCACTGGTCCGGGAGCACGCTCCTGCCGCGGTAGAGGGCGTCACGCCGGGTCAGGAGCGGGCCCGCCGAGCCGTCCCCCCTCTTCCACCTGATCCCCGCCTCCTCCTGCAGGGACCTGAGCCAGGTCCGGCCGTACCAGTGGGTGTAGGAGGCGTTCGAGGTCGCCAGGACCAGGCAGTCGGCGGGGTCCCTGCCCTTGGTGGTGGCCTCCCGCAGGACCTCGGGCTGCGTGCCGTTGAGGACGTAGTCGACGGCGCGGGCGCACAGGCCCGCGTCAACCACCGTGAGGGGCAGCAGGGCGTCGGAGACAAGTCTGCGGGCGGAGGCCGGGAGGAAAGCGATCATGACAGTCCGTTGGTCGTAGCCGGGTGCGGCCACGGCTCCGGGGCCGGGCCTGGTTGGTAAGGATAACGTGCTGGTCTCGGGCGCCCGGGCAGGCACGGGGCCAGCTGCTCGTCCGGCCCTCCGGCTGCGTGTCCGGCCCGCGACCACCGGTCCGACCCCAAACACAGCGTGATATACACCACTTTGTGTCATAGCTAACCTATGTGGTCCTACGCTGGCCCCATGCCTGCCGCGCCCTCCCCAGCACCCACAGGCCCAGGGGCAGAGCACACCCTAGACTTCGCCCCGCCTGCACCGCTCCCGCCGGATGACGAGCCGTTCCCCGCGCCACCCGCCCCCGGCGCCCTCCCGCCCCGCCCCAGGGCGTCGAAACCTAGCCCGAGGTGGTACACCCTGCCCCTGAGCCGCCGTGTCATGCGCCGGCTGGTCGTGACCCTGGTCGTGGCCCTGGTGCTGGCGCTCACCGGCTGGGAGGTGGTCAGCTCCTGGACGTCCCTGGACCACCGCAGGCCTCCTGCTGCCCCGAGGGCCAGGCTGGACCTGTCAGCCCTGGGCCAGGACCTGACGCCCGTTCCCGTCAACGCCCGGGGCGACCTCGTCGTGAGGTTCCAGGACGTCAGGGTCATGCGGGTGGCCCAGGACGGCCGCGAGGCGCTCATAGGTACTGACGACCTCACCAGCGGCAGGATGTCCTACCCCAACTGGCAGGTGCCCGTGCCCGACGAGCTGGTCGGCTCGCCCCTGAGCTGCCAGCGCGTCGAGACGCTCCTGGACTGCGGCCAGATGCTGCGTGTCGACATGACGGCCGGCGTCAATCAGGCCACCGCCCCCTACACGCTGTCGGCCGCCCCGGCACTGGAGGGGATGACCGGGGCGAGCTCGCCCGCCCCGTCGGGCACGGGAAACACGGCGGGCCCGGGGAACACAGCGGCCTCGTCGGGCCCGGGGAGCACGGCAGGCACGGGAAGCACGGCGGGCACAGGGAGCCCGGGGAACTCGGGGAGCACGGCGGCCTCGTCGGGGGCGGGTACGTCCACGGGGCTCACCGAGCCCAGCGACTGGATGTCACCTCCTGCCGTGCGCCTGGGCCCCTCCGCCTCCGCCACCACGCCCCTGGCCGTGGGCGCGGACGGGACCCTGGGCGTCCGAGGGACGCCCGTGACGGGGCTCACGCTTGACGGCTCCGTACCGGTGTGGGCGTCCCGCGTCGACATGCCCCGCAGGCTCCTGGGCCTGCCCCTGCCCCTGAACCGCCGGGTGTGGCTGGTCAGCGACGGCACCACCCTGGCGGGGGTGGAGGGCACCACCCTGCGGTGGTCCGCCACCCTGCCCCAGGGTTCCGGCAGGCTCAACTCCCTGGGCACCCAGGACCCGCCGCGGTGGCTGGCCGGGCGGGGCGCCCTGGTCCTGGCCCAGCCCGACGCCCTGGTGGCCCTGGACCCCGTGGACGGCAGCACCCTGTGGCAGGTGCAGGGCCCGGTGACCTCGTGGGCCGGCTTCGGCAACACGATTATGGCCTTCAGCGGCTCCATGGCCTCCCTCATGTTCTTCGGCGGCTCGTCCGACCCCACGCCCGCCCTGGCCACAGAGCCCTTCAAGGACCTGAAGGCCCCCAGCCCGGAGGAGCTGAGGAACTCCGCCCTGGACGTCCCCGACCGGTGCGCCCCCGCCCGGACCAGGGTCCAGGGACCAGGGAGCAAGGCGGTCTTCGTCGACAGCAAGGCGGTCTTCGTCAACGGCGTGGCCACCGGGCCCGCCGACTCCGGGCAGGTGCCTCCGACCGCCACCATGAGCGCGATCAGGTCGGGGGTCGTGGACAGCTGGCCGGTGACCATTGCCGTCCTGAGGTGCTACGGGGGCGGCAACACCGTCTCCGACGTGGTCGCCGTCTACGACGTCGACAAGCACCTCAAGGGGTCCGTGGACCTGGTGCTCAAGGACAGCACCGGCCACGCCGACCAGGTGGTGGCGCACCTGCGTGCGGTAGGTGACACCCTGGTGTACACCGTGCCCGGTATCAAGGTGGCCGGTGACACCGACTGCCACGCCTGCCGCGGCAGCGCCAGCGCCACGGTCACCGTCCAGTGGGACAAGACCTCCCGATCCTTCGTCCTCGCCAGCACCCTGTACCACCTGCCCTCGGGGGACGTCCGGGTGCCCTCCGCCCAGGACGTCCAGACCGCCTACGACGCCATTGCCTCCGGCGACGCCGCCAGCGCCTCGGGCCTGGTGTCCTCCCAGGCGCTCACCACGCTCGACCAGCCCCTGGGCACCGACAGCCTCGGCCCCTCCTCCACGGTGCGCTCGTTCCTGTTCCCCTCCGGGGGCCGGGTGGTCAGCTGCACCCTGGCCGGGCCTCCCGGGGTGGGCTACGGCGTCCCCGAGCCCGCCACGAGCCTGCCGTCCGGGGCGATTATCTGCCCGGTGACCAGCGACGACCCGTCCCGCACCTGGCTGCAGCCGGCGGCCGACCCCAACGGCCGCGACATCTACCCCGTCTGGCTCGTGCTCACGGCCGACCGGTACGGCAGCTACCAGGTGGTCGGCGTCCAGTGGTCCCTCTTCGGCTGACCGGGGCCACCCGGGGCGGGAGGGAGCCCACTGCCAGCTGGCGCCGGTAGCAGGGATCCGGGGCCACCCCGGGGCGGCGGGAGCACCGGCCCCCTGCCGGCCCTGCCTGGGCGGACCGGCAGGGGCGCGGCGTCAGCGTGCCAGCGCCCGCACCCGGTCCACGAGCGCGCAGGCACGCAGGAGGGCCTGCGGGGAGCACCCGGCCTCCACCTCGTCCAGGGCGGCGGCCAGGGTCTGGAGCTGGAGGCCACGGGCCGTACGGGCCCGGGTGACCAGCACGTGCGCACCCGCCCCCTGCGCACGCGGCGCCCCGGAGGCCGCCAGCGCCGTCAGCGTCTCGCGGACGTCGGCGCACAGGACCTGAACCGGCCCCGTCTCGGGAGGCGGCAGGGTACGCACCTCAGAACGCAGACGCTCCATGCGCCCGGCCAGACGGCGGTAGAGGCCGGGGTCGTCGGCCCGCACCGAGGAGATGGTGGGTGAGAGCAGGGTGGGCACGCCCCGGTCACGCACGAGTATCCCGGCGGGCCGGTCCCCCTCCAGGGCGACGGCGTCCACCGGGAGGTCGCGGGCCAGGACGGCCGCCACCAGGCGACAGGAGGCGTCCTCGGCCCCCAGGCGCAGCAGGTGGTCCCGACCGGCCAGGTCGCGCACGGGCCACACGTACTGCTGGTGGAGCTCGTCAAGGTCGATCCGCCCCAGGCCCGGGGAGCAGGTCAGCAGCAGCGTGACCGGTGGGGGCGGGGCCTCGAAGCCCGCCGCCTGCGGACCGTGCCGCAGCGCCCCCAGCTCCCGGGCGATCCCGGCCAGGTCGATACCGTCGTAGCTGCCGCAGCGGGTCACGGTGGTACGGGCGGAGGGGGCCAGGGTGCCGTCACCCCGCCGGGTGGCCCCCGTCAGACGCAGCGGACCAGCCAGCAGGGTCCGCACGCAGACGCCCCACAGCAGCACGGCGTCCTCACTGCGCCGGAAGGTGGGGTCGGTGCCCGCGGCCCGCCCGGTGGTCACCGACTCCAGCCGGTGGTTCTCAGCGTCCCAGAGGCGGACGGTCAGGCCGCGGCTGCCCGAGACGGCCGACCACCAGGTGGCCGCCAGGGGCACCAGCAGGCCGGGCTGGGCCTGCTCGGTACCGGCGCGCCCGGTCAGGGCGGGGTCGGCGTCACTGGCCTCCAGGGCCCAGGCCAGGGACCAGGCGGCGGCCAGGGCGCTGAGCGCGGTGTCCTCCTGGACGGCGTCGTCGCGGCGGGCCACCGCCCGCACCGCCCCGGCGGCAGAGGTCAGGAGCCGGGCCAGGCGCGGGACCTCCTCCAGGCGGGCGGCCTGGGCCAGGCTGCTGAGCTCGTCGGCGCTGCGGGGCCCGGTGTGGGAGATCCCGGCGGCCACGACGCCCTCAAGGGTGGCGGCGACCGAGGTGAGCAGGCGGCGCTGGCCGGCGCTCAGGGTGGCCTGCCGGACCTCCCACGGCCAGGCCCTGCCCGCGAGGGCGAACAGGCGCACCACGGCCTGGAGGCGCCAGGTGGCATGGGCGACCTGGGAGTGGCGGCCGGAGACGACCATTCCCGCCGGTCCCAGGCCCGCGACCACGACGACCTGCGGGGAGCCCGGCCACGACACGCTCAGGCGCCCCGGCGCGCGGGCGACCAGGGTGTCGGCGGCGAGCCGGGCGGGGTCGGTGCCGGCCAGGGCGGTGGTGGCGCGGCGCACCGCGGCCGCCCCCAGGCTCCGGGAGACGGCAGCCGGGTCCCAGGTGAGCACCTGGGCCAGGACCGGGTCGTCCGCACCCGTCCCCGGCCCGGTGGCCTCGGATCCGGTGGCCTCGGGCCCGGCGGGGGCGCCAGCGCCCTCAGATCCAGCGCCCTCAGGCCCGCTCCCGGGTGCGCCCGTGCCAGCGGTCCCGGTGGAGCCAGCGGTGCCGGCACCGGCTGTCCCGGCACCGGGCGGGGCGGCACCGGCTGTCCCGGCACCGGGTGGGGCGGCACCGGCGCCGCCCGCCACGGCCTGGCGCGCCCACAGGCAGGCGGCGACCACGTGGACGCACACCCCGGCCACCGGGCAGGGGCAGCGTGCCTGCGCCGGGCCGTCAGCGGTGAGCACCACCTCGACCCCGGGCCGCCCGACCACCACCGTGACCGCCTCCTGGTCCGTCTCACGGGCCTCCACGCGCCCGGCGGCCACCTCGGCACGGGCGCGCCGCACCAGCCCGCGGCTGGCCAGGGCGGCCAGGGCGACGTCGTCAAAGGCGGCGTAGAGCGCCCCCCAGTCCGGCAGGGCGCTCATGTGGTCACCTGGGCCAGCCACTGGGCGAAACGGTCCGGGGTCATGGCGGCCACCCGCATACCGGCGTCCACGAGCCTGTCGGCCACGGCCCGGTCGAACCAGGGCGCACCGGCGTCGGTCAGGGAGGCCAGCCCCAGCACGTTCACCCCCGAGTCCACCAGCCCCCGCACGTGGGACACCAGGGCGGAGACCGACCCGCCCTCCTCGAAGTCGCTGACCAGGGCCAGCACCGTGCGGGTGGGCTGGGTGACCTGGGAGGCGGCGTAGGCGACGGCGTTGGCAATGTCGGTGCCGCCGCCCAGCTGGGAGGTCATGAGGATCTCCACGGGGTCGTGGGCCAGGTGGCTGACGTCCACCACGGTGGTGTCGAACAGCACCAGGCGTACCGACATCCCCGGCAGGGCAGCCAGGATCGAGGCCATGACGGCGCTGTGAAGCAGGGAGGAGGCCATGGAGGCGGACTGGTCCACCAGGATGACAATGTCCCAGGCCACGTTACGACGTCGCTGGCGGGCCGTGAAACGCAGGTCCGTCACGAGCACGCGCCCGGTGCCCGGGTCCGTACGACCCAGGTTCGCGGCAATGGTGCGGCGCCAGTCGAGGTCGCGCGCCGAGGCACGGAGGCTGCGGCGGTGGCGCTGGCGCGCACCGCTGAGGGCCGTCGTCACGGGGGGCCGCAGCCGCTCGACGACGTCGGCGACGACACGGGCGATCAGCGCCCGCAGCCCGTCGGCCAGGGCGGGCGAGATGGTGCCCTTAATGCGCAGCAGGGCGGCTCCGAGCTCGGGGCTGGTCCTGACCGAGCCCACCGCGCCGGGGTCGGCCAGCAGGTCGGTCAGCCCGTAGCGGGTCAGGGCGTCACGCTCCAGGCGCTCCAGGGTGGAGACGGGGAACAGGCGGCGGGCGCCGTCGAGCCAGTCCACCGCCCGCAGCGCCGAGGCCTCACGGCCACCGCCACCACCGGGGCCCGAGGGGTCCGGCCCGCCCAGGACGTGACCGCGTCCGGTGTACTCCCGGTCGTAGAGGTAGCCCAGGGTGTCGTCCAGGCCGGTGTCGGCGGGGCTGCGCGGCAGGACGGGCTCGGCGTAGCGTCCCAGGACCATGCGCCAGCGGCGCGCCGCCAGGGCGGGGTCAATCCCCTCGCCCAGGGCGCCGCTACCGGCTGGGGTGCCAGGCGGGCCAGCCTGGGCACCCCCGCCCGGGCTGGCGCGGCGGGGCCCACCGCCGTCGGCCGCGTGCCCGCCGCCCCCGGGCGGCCTCACGACGCTCACGTCCCCACCCACTGCCCCAGGCCGTCACGCACCAGGGAGGCCACGAGGTCACGCTCGATCTGCCAGCCGAGCTCCGCCTGGGCCGGGTCCACGTCCCACACCACGTCGATCCGGGAGGCGTCGGTGGCCGTCAGCGCGGCGACCTGCTCGGCCAGGCGGTGCGTCTCAAGAGGACGCAGGACCGTGAAGGCGCGCCGCAGGTCGGGCAGGAGCGCCAGGAACCCGGGCTCCTCCAGGCCGGTGAGGGTACGGGTCAGGGCCACCAGGGTGTCGGGGGCGCGCAGGACCACCTCCGGGCAGGTGCGCACCAGCCCCACGAGGAAGTCGGCCAGCGCGGCCGGGTCGGCCCCCGGGCTCAGGTGCGCGGTGACGGCGTCGGTCACCTCCTGGGGGCCCAGGGCCCCGGTGGTCGAGGCGATACCGGTGGCACAGCCCACGAGCACCGGTGCGGTGGCCCTATCCCGGCGCAGGGCGTCGACCTCACGCAGGACGACGTCACGCCCCCAGGCGGCCACGTCAACCGCCCCGACACCATTAGGGACGTCACTACCACCAGCAACACCATTACCGCCACCAGCAGTACTACCAGAAGCATTACCACGACTGACATCACCAGCACTGTCATTAGAGACATGACCGCCGCCATTAGAATGGCTGCCGCCACTAGCGTCACTATTAGAGACGCCACCATGGCCGACCACATTATTAGAGGCGCCACCACCGGCACTGTCACGAGTGCCAGCAACCCGCGTCAGCCGGGCCAGCAGGTCACGCACGGCAATGAGGGCGTCCACCGCCCCGGCCGCCTCGTCGTCCTCCAGCCCGACCAGCTCACCCACCAGGCGGGCGGCCGCGGCCGTGCCCCGCCCCAGCATGAGGCGCAGGCGCGGGACGGCCCCCTCCAGGCTCAGGCGCCCCAGGCCCTCCACGAGGCCGGCCAGGCGGTGCAGGACGTCGGTGAGCTCGGCCAGGTCACTGACCTCGGCCAGGGCGGTCTCCAGGGCGTCGCACACCCGCACCACCACCGGCTCCCCCAGCCCCATGACCGCCGTCTCGGTCAGGAGCCGGGCCAGGTCGCCGGCACCGACCTCACCCTCCAGGTGCCCCTCCAGGCGGGTGAGCACCAGGATCTCCAGGGTGGGGGCCGTGGCGGCGGCACGCACCAGGGCGGCCTCCACCAGGGGGGTCCAGGCGTAAGCCCACTCCTCGATAAACTGCCCCAGGCCGGTACCGGCCACCAGGTCGGCGCCCCCGACCTGACGGGCCAGGCCGACGTCGGCAAAGCGCAGGCGGGCCAGCAGCTCGCGGCGCTCGCGGTGGCGGGGCCTGCGGGCGGTGTCCAGGCTGACGCGGTGCTCCACGGGGTCGTCGAGGTTGAGGCGCAGGGCACTGAGGCGCTCACGCACCTCGGCCACCAGCGGCGGGCTGGGGGTACCCTGGGGAACCTGCCCCAGTCCGGAGGCGGCGAAGACGGTGGCGACGGCGGCCCCCAGGCTTCCCGACAGGCCGGAGTCGTCCTTGACCAGGCAGCTGGTCAGGGCGTCCAGCAGGTCGGTGCGCCCGGGCCAGGCGCGTCCGCGCAGCGCCGCCAGCCCCAGGGCCTGCTCCACGGTACCGAGCACCTGGGCGGTCCCCAGGGGCTCACCCTGGTCACGCAGGGCGGAGGCGACGTCGAGGACCACGGTGGTGGCAAAACCGCGGGGGCCGGTGAGGGCACCGTTCGGGCCAGGGCGGCTGCCCTTGGTCCCACGGCGCCCGCCAGGGGCGGCGTCGGCCCCCGGGGCGGTGGTGCGGGCCCGCCAGGCACGCTGCCACAGGCCCGGGGAGGGCATGCCGGCCCCGTAGCCGCGCAGGGAGTCCAGGCGGGCGAAGTCGTAGCGGATGAGCCAGCCCTGGGTGCCGGTACCCGTCTCGGGCTCGGGCAGCCAGGCGGCCTCGGGGGTGTTGTCGAGCACGTCCAGGAGGGCCAGGGTGTGGAAGGCGCCGGTGACGACGACCACCGGGCCCTTGCCGCCCCCGCCGTCGGCCTGCGGCAGGTGCCGGCGCACGGCGGCGGCCATGACCGCCTCACGGGCGTGGGTGGAGTCGGCGTCGAGGACCTCGCGCCCGGCGTCCAGGCGGGCCAGGGCCGACCAGGCCAGGGTGTCGGCGAAGAAGCCGCGCCAGGCGCGTATGTCGGCGGTGTCCCGGTCCTCGAAGAGCTGCTCCCAGACCTCGTCGTGGTCCCGGCAGCCCAGGCGCCGGGCCAGGGCGTCCAGGGTGGTGGAGCGGGCCAGGTGGTACTCGGCCTGCAGGGTGCGTACCGCCCGCCCGGCGTCGGGGGCGGTGGGACCGCGGTCAATGAAGGCGGCCCTGGCACCGTGCCGCCCGGCCCAGCGCAGGGCGACCCACTCCGGGGAGAACTCGGCCAGCGGGTAGTAGGAGGCGGCGTGGTCGGTCAGTGAGAGCACCGCGACCGGGGGGACGGTGGCCGGGTCCTGGAGGGCGGACAGCAGGCTGGTGTACTCGGCGGGCCCCTCAATGAGGACGACGCCGGGGCGGACCTCCTCCAGCAGCGCGCTCAGGGCCAGGGCGCAGGCTGGGGAGTGGTGGCGGACGGGCACCAGGTGGACCCCGGCCCTCCCCCAGGCGCGCTGGGAGCCCAGGGCGCGGCGCACTCGGGGCGGGACCGTCCCACCCACCCCGGCGGGGTGAGGCGCACGCCCCGGCCCGGCGTCAGGGGCGGGCTCTACCCGCGCCGCCCCCGCCGTCGGCGACACCGCCGTCGGCGACACCGCGGGCCCCGCCGTCGGCCCCCTCACCCCCACAGCCCCCGGGCGGCGGTGAGGAAGTCCTTCCAGTGCGCCGAGGTGCGGGCGCGCTCACGCACCACGGAGTCGACGTAGAAGCGCATGCGCCGGGCGTCCTCCTCCTCGCCCTTGAGGGCCACGCCCACCAGCTGGCGGGCGATGTCGGAGGCGCGGACGGACCCGTCACCCAGGTAGCGGGCGCTCATGGAGGCGGCCACCCCGACGTTGACGGCCTCGGCGGTGGACATGACGGCGTCGGGGCGCTTGACCGGGGCACCGGAGGCGGTGGTGCCGGTGCGCAGGTCCGCGAAGGTGGTGACCAGCACGTCGAGGACCTGCGGGCTCATGGGGGCCCGGTCGGGACCGAGCTCGGCCTCCAGGGCCCGGGAGATGAGCTCGGCCTCGAAGGCCCGGTCGGTAAGAGGGCGCACCGTCTCGAAGTTGAAACGGCGCTTGAGGGCGGCGCTCATCTCGTGGACGCCGCGGTCTCGCAGGTTGGCGGTGGCAATAATATTGAAGCCGGGGGCGGCGGCCACGCGGAAGCCGTCGCCGAGCTCGGGCACCATGAGCTGCTTCTCGGACAGGACCGACACGAGGGTGTCCTGGATCTCGGGCGGGCAGCGGGTGATCTCCTCAAAGCGCACCAGGCGGCCGGACTCCATGGCCTGGTAGACCGGGGAGGGCACCAGGGCGCGGCGCGAGGGCCCCTCGGCAATGAGCAGGGCGTAGTTCCACGAGTAGCGGACGTGGTCCTCGGTGGTGCCCGCCGAGCCCTGGACGGTCAGGGTCGAGGTCCCGCTGACCGCCGCGGCGAGCAGCTCGGAGAGCATGGACTTGGCCGTGCCCGGCTCGCCCACGAGCATGAGCCCCTGGCGTCCCAGCAGCGTGACGACGGCGCGGTCCACCAGGGGGTCGTCGCCGTAGAACTTGCGGGTCACCCCGAGCCGCTCGTCGCCCACGACGAAGGCGCGCACGGAGCGGGGCGACAGCCTCCAGCCGTCGGGGACCTCGGCGCCGGAAGCGGCGTCGGCGTCGGCCAGGGCCGCCAGCTCGCCCGCCCAGCGGTCCTCGGCGGGCGGGCGCAGCTCGGCCCTGGCGGGGCCTGCCCCGGCCCCCGTCCCGGCACCCCGACCCGCCCCGCGGGGCGGGGTACCTGCCCGACGCGGGGCGGGGGCTCCTGGCTGCACGACGACGTCCCGGTGGCGGGCTCAGCCGCGCAGGCGGACGAGCTCGTCCACCAGCTGGGGGACGACCTCGGTCACGTCGCCCACGACGCCGTAGTCCGCCATCTCCAGGATCGGGGCCTCGGAGTCGTCCACCACGGCCACGATCGTCTCGGCCCCCTGGATGCCGCTGGTGTGGTGCACGGCCCCGGAGACCCCCAGGCCGACGTACAGGTGCGGGGCCACGGACACGCCGGTCTGGCCGATCTGGGCGGACCGCTCGATCCAGCCCTCGTCGCAGGCCACCCGGGTGGCCCCCACGGCGGCGTCCAGCACCTCGGCCAGCGAGCGGACCAGGGCGAAGTCGCCGTCCACCCCGCGGCCACCGACCACCACGGTGCGGGCCTCGCCCAGGTCGGGCCCGGCGGCCACGGCGGCCCGCTCCCGGGACACCAGGGACACCGTGCCCGCGGCGCCCACGGCCGGCTCCAGGGGCTCGGCGTCCAGGGACCGGGCGCCCACGACCGGCTCCAGGGGCCCGGAGGCCGCCTGGGCGCCACCGGGGCGCACGGCGACCACGGGCGGCTGGCCGGGGTGGGGCCGGATAGCCAGGGTGGTGGTCCACGAGCCGGACAGGACCAGCCGGCTGGCGCGCAGGACGCCGTCGGCCACCTCCAGGTCGGCGGCGTCGGCCACGACCGCGGAGCCCAGCAGCACGGCGGCGTGGGCGGCGGCCTCCCGGCCCCGGTAGTCGCCGGGCACCAGGACCAGGCCGACGTCCGCGGCACGGGCGGCGGCGACCAGGGCGTCACCGGTCACGCCCGCCAGGGCGGCGCGCTGGCCGACGTCGGCCACGAGCAGGCGGGTGGCCCCCGCCCCGGCCAGCGCCGCCCGGGCCTGCGGCCCCACGTCGGCCAGCGCCAGGGCGAGGACGCCGGAGCCGGTCAGGTGGGAGGCGGTGGTGAGCAGCTCCAGGGCGCCGGGGGCGGGGGCCCCGGCGTCGTCCAGGTCCGTGAGTACCAGGACCGGGGAGTCAAGCAGGTCAGACATGGTTCAGCTTCTTTCTGCACCCGGGGCCCGGGCGCCTCTCCTAGACGAGCTTGTTCTCCACGAGCCAGGCGGCGAGCTCACGGCCCGCCTCGCCGGCGTCGGTACGGATGGTCCCGGCCTGGCGGGCGGGACGCTGCCGGGTGGCGACCACCGCGACGTCGCCCTGCCCCGGCTCCTCCAGGCCCAGGTCGCCCAGGTCCCAGGTGTCCACGGGCTTCCTGCGGGCGGCGCGCATGGCGGCGAAGTTGGGGTAGCGCGGCTCGTTGGCCTGGTCGGTGACCGAGACGAGGGCGGGCAGCGGGGCGGAGAGGACCTCGTGGACGGTACCGGCCGCGCGGCTGACCGTCACCGACTGCGCGGTGACCTCCAGGGACGTGGCCAGGGTCAGGGCGGGGATGCCGGCGGCGGCGGCCAGCGCCCCGGGCAGCATGGAGGTCATGGCGTCCAGGGAGGCCATGCCGGTGACAATGAGGTCCACGTCGCCGACGCCGGTGGGGACGGAGGCGGCCTCGACCCCGCCGATACGCGCCACGGCGGCTGCCAGGACCCGGGCGGTGGTGACCACGTCGGAGCCGGCCAGGGCCTCGTCACTGACCACGACGCCGGAGTCGGCACCCATCTGCAGGGCGCGGCGCACCGCGTCCTCGCTGTCCTCGGGCCCCATGGTCAGGGCGACCACCTCCCCGCCGAGCTCCTCGACCAGGGCCACGGCGGCCTCGACGGCGTTCTCGTCGAGCTCGTTGAGGACGTCGTCCTCACCGCGGACCAGGCGACCGTCCTCCATGCGCCGCTCGGACTGCACGTCAGGAACGTGCTTGATGCAGACCACGATTTTCATGCCCCTAAGGTTGCCATATCCCCTCCCGGGCGGGAACGGGCGCAGCCGGGAGCCCGGGTGAGCCATCAGTCACGCCGCGGCCGGGTCTGGCCTGCCACTTTGGTGAGCGGACAGGCGCAGGATGTCACAGCTGTACACGTCACCTCGCGTTGCGACGTCCTGAAGCCGTAGCGAGAATAGGCCTCATGTCCTACTCGTCCTTTGTTACACCGGCGTTGCGTGCGCCGCGCGACGCTACTGACCGCACGCGCCTGGGCGCCACCGTGACCGCGGACGGCACGGACTTCGTCGTGGCGGCCCCCCACGCCTCCGCGGTAGACCTCTGCCTGTTCTCACTGGACACGGACGGCACGATCGTGGCCGAGACCCGGGTGGGCATGCACGGCCCGGCACGCGGGCTGTGGGGCGTCCACCTGCCCGATATCGGGGCCGGTCAGCGCTACGGCTACCGCGCCCACGGGGAGTGGAACCCCTCCGAGGGGCTCCTGTACAACCCCTGTAAGCTCCTGCTGGACCCCTACGCCAGGGCCCTGGACGGTGAGCCCGTGCTGGGCCCCTCCCTCTACGCCCACCAGGTGGACGCCAACCTGTGTCCCACCAGCTCCCCCCCGACCCCCTCGTCCCTGGACTCGGCCCCGGACATGGCCCTGGGCGTGGTCACCGGGCCGTCCTTCGCCGTGGTCCCCGGCCCGCGCGTGCCCCGCGAGCGCACCGTCATCTACGAGACCCACGTCAAGGGGCTCACCCTGGGCCTGCCCGACGTCCCTGAGAGCCTGCGAGGCACCTACGCGGGCCTGGCCCACCCGGCCACGGTGGCCTACCTCAAGGACCTGGGCATCACCACCATTGAGCTCCTGCCCATCCACGCGGCCTTCTCCGAGACCTTCCTGCAGGCCAAGGGGATGCGCAACTACTGGGGCTACTCCACGCTGAGCTACTTCGCCCCGGAGGCCTCCTACGCCACGGTGGCCTCCCGTGAGGCGGGCCCCCAGGCCGTCCTGGACGAGGTGCGGGGCATGGTCTCGATCCTCCACGAGGCCGGCCTGGAGGTGGTCATGGACGTGGTCTACAACCACACCTGCGAGGGCGGGGTGGACGGCCCGTCCCTGTCGCTGCGCGGCCTGGACAACCTGGAGTACTACCTCCACGCCCCCCACCGGCCCGCCACCTACTTCGACGTCACCGGCACCGGCAACAGCGTGGACGTGCGCTCCACGCGGGCGATCCAGCTCATCCTGGACTCCCTGCGCTACTGGGCCAGCGACGTGCGCGTGGACGGGTTCCGCTTCGACCTGGCGGCCACCCTGGGGCGCAATGCCGCGGAGTTCTCCTCCCGCCACCCCCTGCTGACCGCCATGGCCACCGACCCGGTGCTCTCGGGGGTCAAGCTCATTGCCGAGCCCTGGGACGTGGGCCCGGGCGGCTGGCGCACCGGGGAGTTCCCCGAGCCCTTCCAGGACTGGAACGACCGCTACCGCGGCACGGTGCGCTCCTTCTGGCTCTCTGACGCCTCGGAGATCTCCAAGGGCCGCCCCGGGGCGGATCTGCGGGACCTGGCCACCCGGCTGTCGGGGAGTGCGGACATGTTCATCCACGGGGAGTACCCCGGTGGGCGCGGGCCGCTGGCGAGCGTCAACTTCGTCACCGCCCACGACGGCTTCACGCTGCGGGACCTGACCTGTTACGACCACAAGTACAACCTGGCCAACCTGGAGGACAACCGGGACGGCACCGACGACAACCGCTCCTGGAACCACGGCTTCGAGGGGCCCCTGCCCGAGGGCCTGGGCGGCGGCCCGATCGAGGTGCTGCGACGTCGCAACACCCGCAACCTGCTGGGCACCCTCCTGGTGAGCGCCGGGACGCCCATGATCCTGGGCGGGGACGAGATGGGCCGCACCCAGGACGGCAACAACAACTCCTACTGCCAGGACTCCCCCATCTCCTGGTACAACTGGAACCTGGAGCCCTGGCAGAAGGGCCTGGCCGCCACCACCCGGTTCCTGCTGCGCCTGCGCGACAGGCACCCGGTCCTGCGCCCTGACGTCTTCGCCACCGGGGCGGTCCCGCCGGGGGACACCCTGCCGGACCTGTCCTGGTTCAAGGCGAACGCCACCCTCATGGACACCAACGCCTGGCACGACCCCTACACGCGCGTGGTCCAGATGCTGCGCTCGGGCACCCGGTGGGGCGACAACGACCTCCTGGTGGTCATTAACGGCTCCCTGGACCAGGTGGACGTCGTCCTGCCTGACGGGCACAACACCGACTGGCACCTGACCTGGGACTCCACCTGGGCGGTGCCGCGCCCGCACACCTCCGCCTTCGCCCTGGCCCACCGGGTGGAGCGGGGCCCGGCCGCCCAGGCCGAGGTGCGTATCCCCGGGCGCGCCCAGCGCACCCACCAGGGCACCATGATCTGCCGCCAGGACCGGCCGGGGGACACCACCACCCTGGACGCCCTGTCGGTGAGGATCTACCTGTCCGGGGAGACCCTGGTCATGCGCCCCGCGCCCGCGGGGCAGGGCGGGTCGGACGAGCTGGCTGAGGGGCTGCTGACCGAGGGGCTGCTGGCTGACGCCTAGGCCGGCCCTGCATCCTGGCTTACGACATGCGCGACATCCTGACACGCACGTGGGACCGGCTCCGCCCGGACACCGTCGGCCTGGTGCTGGGCGCCGTCTTCTTCGTCCTGGCCCTGACGCCCTCGCTGCTCCCCCGCGACCTGGCCACCCAGGGCCTGGCCTGCGGCCTGTGCGCGGGGACGGGCTACATGCTGGGCACCTTCCTGGCCTGGTGCTGGCGGGCCTGGGCCCGCACGCTGGCCCTGGCCGTGGCCCACGCCTTCGGCTGGTACCCCACCCCGAGGTGGAGCCGGTGGCGCCGGGGGGCGGAGGCGGTGCTGAGCGGCATCGTGGTCCTGACCCTCAACGTCGTCCTGCTGTTCGCGGTGCGGTGGCAGGGGCAGGTCGCCGCCCTGACCGGCTCACGGGCCTACTCGCCCCTGACCTACCTGCTGGTCTTCCCGGTGGGGTTCGGGGTGTGGATGGCCCTGGTGTGGGTCGGCCGGGGGTTCCTGCACCTGGAGGGCTGGCTGCGCGCCCGCCTGCCCCAGCGCCTGCCCGTGGTCGTCCGCTCCCTGACCGCCTGGCTGGTCACCCTGGTCCTGATTCTCGCCCTGGTCCTGCAGGCCGTCCCCGGCGTGCTCACCCAGGGGGCCGACCTGCTGTTCTCCGGCCCTGACGCCACCTCCGTGCCGGACCTGGCCACCCGGCCCACGGTCCCCGAGCGCTCCGGCTCCCCGGCATCGCCCGTGGCCTGGGAGACGGTCGGGTTCCAGGGGCGGGCCTTCCTGGGCCGGGGCCTGGACGCCTCGGGGCTGGAGGCGGTCACCGGCCGGGCGGCCCGGGAGCCGGTGCGCGTCTACGCGGGCCTGGCCAGCGCCCCCACCGACGAGGCCCGGGCGGCCCTGGTGGTGCAGGAGCTGGAGCGTACCGGTGCCGCCGACCGCCGGGTGGTCATGATCGCCCCCACCACGGGGACGGGCTGGGTGGACCCCACCGCCGCCCTGTCCCTGGAGGTCCTGTACGACGGCGACACGGCCATCGCCGCGGCGCAGTACTCCTACCTGCCCAGCTGGGTGCAGTTCATCGCCGACCCGGACACCGCGCGCTCCAGCGGGCGGGCCCTGGTGGAGGCCGTCGTGGCCTGGTGGCGCACCCTGCCGGAGGACCACCGCCCCAGGCTGCTGCTGTACGGCGAGTCCCTGGGGGTGGTGGCCGGCGAGGCGGCCTTTGGCGGGCTCGCCGACCTGGTGGGGTCCGTGGACGGCGTGCTGTGGGTGGGCCCGCCCCGCAGCTCGCGGATCTGGGACCAGCTGGTGGCCCGGCGCGACCCGGGCACCACCCAGGCGGACCCGGTCTACTCCGCCGGGATGACGGTGCGCTTCGCCCAGGACCGCGCCCAGCTCAGCTCCTTTGTGGGGGACCCCACGTGGACGGGCAGACGGATCCTGTTCATACAGCACGCCAGCGACCCGGTGGTGTGGTGGTCGCCCGACCTGGTGCGTACCCAGCCGGACTGGCTCCAGGAGCCCGCGGGCGCCGACCGCTCCCCCTCCATGGTGTGGATGCCCTACATCACCTTCTTCCAGGTGAGCATGGACCTGGCGCGCGCCGCTGACGTCCCCCACGGCCACGGGCACAACTACGGCACGGAGGTACTCACCGGCCTGGCCCTGGTGGGTGCCGACCCCGCCTTCACCGCCGAGCGCATCGCGCACGACCAGGAGGCGGTCGACGCCGCCCTGGCGGCCACCGAGCCGGCCGACGGGTAGGGGCGCGGCCCCTCTGACGGGTAGGCGCGGCCCCTTCGGCCGGGTCCCCGCCGGGTCCCGCCCGGCCGCCACCGGCCCCAGCCTGCCGGGACCGGCACCCCTAGGATGAGCCCATGACACACACCCCCTCCGCGGCCGAGGAGGCCCTGGCCAACGCCACCAACGACGCCTCCCTGGCCCGCTCGATCGCCCGGTCCGCCCAGATCGAGGCGGACATCGCCGTCAACCCCGGCCGCTACCGGATGCTCACCGGCGTGCGCCCCACCGGCAATATGCACCTGGGCCACTACTTCGGCACCATGCACTCCTGGGCCACGATCCAGGACGCGGGGGTGGACACCTGGATCCTGGTGGCCGACTACCAGGTCATTACCGACCGTGACGCCGTGGGCCCCGTCCGCGAGCGCGTGCTGTCCCTGGTGGCCGACACCCTGGCCGTGGGGGTGGACCCTGACCGCTCCACGGTCTTCGCCCACTCGGCGGTGCCTGCGGCCAACCAGCTCATGCTGCCCTTCCTGTCCCTGGTCACCGAGGCCGAGCTGCACCGCAACCCCACGGTCAAGGCCGAGCTGGAGGCCACCGACGGGCGGGCCATGAGCGGGCTGCTGCTGACCTACCCGGTCCACCAGGCGGCCGACATCCTCTTCTGCCAGGCCAACCTGGTGCCGGTGGGCAAGGACCAGCTGCCCCACCTGGAGCAGGCGCGCCTGATCGCCCAGCGCTTTGACAGGCGCTACGGGCGGGCCGTCAAGGAGCACCCGGTCTTCCGCCGTCCCGAGGCGCTGCTGAGCGAGGCCCCCCTGCTGCTGGGCCTGGACGGGGAGAAGATGAGCAAGTCGCGCCGCAACACCATCGAGCTGCGCATGAGCGCCGACGAGACCGCCAGGGCCCTGAGGAAGGCCAAGACGGACTCCGAGCGGCACATCACCTACGACCCTCTCGCCCGCCCGGAGGTGGCCAACCTGCTCGTGCTGGCCTCCCTGTGCGGGGCCGGGACGCCGCAGGAGGTCGCCGAGAGGATCGGCGACGGCGGGGCGGGCGCCCTCAAGAAGCTCACCATCGAGGCGGTCAACGAGTTCTTCGCCCCCATCCGCGCCCGGCGCGCCGAGCTGGCGGCCGACGAGGGCCACCTGCTCGAGGTGCTCCGGGCCGGCAACGCCCGCGCCAACGAGGTGGCCGACCGGACGCTGGAGGCCGTGCGCACCGCCATGGGCATGAGCTACTGAGGCCGTCGGCGGGCCGGGCGTGGACGGGGGCGGCCCCGCACGCGCCCGAGACACGGCGGTCGGTGTGCAGCAGCGGGGACAGGCCGAAAGGTGGCCCCGCCCGGGCCCGGGACACGGTCCGACCCCCCAGGTAGGGCGGGAGCGGGGAGGCGATATTATAGGTCGGAGCCACCCGCATGTCAATCCGCCGATCGACGGACAGATCACGGCCCGCTCGCCGTGACAAGACCGTGACACGTTCCTATGCTGTACTCAGGCGTGCCGCCCCGCCCCTTCTCCGAGCCAGGGGGCCGGACGGCGCGCCACCTCTTTCGCGAGAACGGTACTTATTGCCCGTGAGAACGGTACTTGTTCGTCGCGAGAACGGTACTTGTTCGTCGTGAGAACGGGCGGCCACGGGGTGGCAGGGCCCCGACGGCCCCGCTCGGGACGCCGCGGCCGCCCGACGCCGTCGCCCGCCGCGCGTGGTAGCCGGCCCGCCGCCCAGGCACGACCGCGCCCCGCTGCCAGCACCCGGGGAACCCGTGGCACCCGGCACCGCGGGCAGGGCGCGGCAGTGGGCAGGGCGCCATCGCCCGCCTACCGCGCTCCCTACCGCGCCCCCGCGGACTGGTCGGACTGGTCCGTCCCGGGCGAACCGCTCGCGCGGCCGAGGTACAGGTACAGCGCGAGGAAGGTGCCGGTGCAGACGAGGAGCGACAGCCGCGGGTCCTCGTCCGCGGCGAGGAGGAGGGCGCACCAGCTCCCCAGGATCCCCCCGAGGGCCCCGGCCGCCTGCGCCCAGGTGGTGGCGTCCAGGAACTGCTTCCCCTTGAGCATTACCTGCCTCTCGCCCACGAAGGAGGTCACCAGCGCCCAGCTCGCGGTCTGGACGAGCACGAGCATGAGGCAGCCGGCGTAGAGGCCGCTCCGGGCGGGAAGCAGGAGTGCCGCCCCCAGGGACGCCGCGGCACTGGCGGCAGCCAGTACCCGGAGCGTCGTCGCGGTCCCCACGGCGGCCCTCAGCCTGCGGCCCAGCTGCGGCCCCAGGGCCGAGCCCAGGCCGGTACAGACCATGAGCCACAGGTAGAAGTCGTGGCCGTGCGCGGTGCCGACGTAGATCAGGACGTAGGAGCCTGACAGCGCGGCGCAGAATGAACGCCCCAGGACGCTCAGCGGAGAGACCGCCGGCCGCCTCAGGAGAAAGGCCAGCGCAGCCGTTGACGAGGCGAAGAGCTCCTCGTCCTGCGCGTCCTGCTCCACCTCACCGCCCAGGAGGACGGCCCTCTCCTCGGCACGGGCCCCGAGGCACCTCAGCGCAATGGCGATCAGGGACAGGACGAGGTTGGCAACCAGGACCAGTACGGGCGAGACGAACGTCAGGGCGACCCCTACGGGCACCGAGACCACGTTGTTGACGAGCGCGGAGACGGAGTAGAAGTGCGTGGTGAACCTGAACGACATCTCGGGGTCGAACTCCGCCATCTCGGCGCCGTATATCTCCTCGACGATATCGAGCACGAGCGGGAGCGGGGACGCGGCCACGAGGTAGGCGGCCAGCACGCCACCGATGGGGACCCCTAAGGAGAAGGCGGTCAGGGACCCCAGCAGGAGGACGACGTCGTACACCTCGCAGGCCACCAGGACACGTCCCGGCCTGAGCCCTCCCAGGAGGCGCACGGCGAGCGGGGAGAGCATGTCCTCGACGTTCTCCAGGGTGGAGTAGAAGGCGACCCAGGCCGCTGGCAGGGAGGAGAGCACGACCAGCGCCGGAGAGGATCCTTTTGTTAGGGAACTCCCTACCGCAGACAGGACCCAGCCAAGAAGCATGCTCATCCGGGACTGCCACACCAGACGGGACAATGCGGCCTGCTGCCGCTTGTCATCGGTCACAATACCGTTCCCTTCCCTTGTGCCCAATGCAGGCTACCAGAACAGGTGTCAGCAGATAATACTGAAACATGAAGAAAATACCCGCCCCGCTGCCACTGGAGAACCCAATCGTCGGGCTCGCGCTCAGCCTGACTGCCAGGAGCGCCACAGGGAGGCGTAGTGCCCGCCTAGGGCCACCAGCTGGTCGTGGCTGCCCAGCTCCACGACCCGTCCGTCCATGACCACCGCCACCCGGTCGGCGTCGGCGGCGGTGCGCAGCCGGTGGGCGATCGCCACCACGGTCCGGCCCCGCAGGACGGCGTCCAGGACGTGCTCGGCCTCCTGGGCGCTGGCGGGGTCCATGAGGCTGGTGGCCTCGTCCAGGACCACCATGGCGGGGTCCATGAGCACGACCCGGGCCAGGGCCACCTGCTGGGCCTGGCCGGGGGTAAGGGTCAGGCCCCCGGAGCCCACGCCGGTGTCCAGCCCGTCTCCCAGCCCCGTCACCCACTCCAGGGCCCCGACGGCGTCCAGCGCCCGGCGCAGCTCGGCATCGGTGGCCCCGGGCCGCGCGAGCCGGAGGTTGTCGGCCAGGGAGGCGGCAAAGACGTGGTGCTCCTGGGTGACCAGGACCACCTGTCGGTGGAGGTCGGCCTCGCTCAGGGCGGTCAGCTCGGTACCCCCCACGCTCACCGAGCCCGAGGTGGGTGGGTGGATGCCCGCGAGCATGCGCCCCAGCGTGGACTTGCCCGCCCCGGAGGGGCCCACGACCGCCAGGCGCTCACCGGGGACCAGGTCCAGGCTGACGTCGTGGAGCACCTCGTGGCCCGCCACGTAGGAGTAGCGCACATGACGCAGGCGCACGGCCTGCCCCACCGCCTGCCCCCCGGTCCCTACCGCCGGGGGCCGGTCCGGCTCCACCAGGTCCACCCCCACCACGCGGGCCATGGCGGCGCCGGCGGACTGCACCAGGTCGAGCCAGAAGGTCGCCTGGCTCAGGGGCTCGCGCAACGAGAAGGCGTAGAGGGCCAGGGTGGTGACGGCCCCCAGGGTGGCCTGCCCCCGTCCCATGAGCCAGGCGCCCCAGGCCACCACGGCCACCACCGGGCTGAGCAGGACCGCGGTGACGGCGCCCATCATCCAGATCCGCAGCCACATGGTGTACCGCTCCACGGACCACACCTGGGTCAGGCGGTGGTCGAACACCCTGGCGCGCAGCCTGCCCAGGCCCAGGGCGTCCACGGTGACGGCCTGCTCGGCGGTCTCGGCCACGGTGGCCTCCACGACCGCCCACAGGGCGCCCTCGGCCCGGTAGGCGGGGACCGCCCGGGGCAGGTACCAGCGCAGGACGGGGACCAGGAGGAGGGCGGGCAGGAGAAGGGCCGGGCTGAGCAGCGGGGAGGTGAGCACCGCCGCCAGGAAGACGCTCAGGACCGTCAGCACGATGACGAGGATCTGGGACACGCCGCGTTGCACCAGGTACTGGAGGCGGCCCAGGTCGTGGGTGGTGCGCCCCAGCAGGTCGCCGGTGCCCGCGTCCTCCACGGCGGACAGGGGCAGGTGGATGACGGTGGACACCAGGTGCTCACGCAGGGAGGCGAAGACCCGCTCCCCCAGCACCCGCGCGCCGTACTCCCCCACCCCGGCGAGCAGGGCGTGGGCCAGTGCCAGGACGGCGAGCACCACGACCACCCGGGCGACGTCGGCACGCCCCGCCCCGGAGCGGACCATGTCCACCAGGGCGCCCAGGACCCGCGGCACCGCCACGGCCGCCAGGGCGGAGACCACCTGCACCACGGTCACCCAGGTCAGGACCCTGCGGTGCTCCCGGGCGAGCTCACCGAAGCGGCGGCGTACCGCCGCGGAGCCAGCGACGGGCAGGCGCCTGCTCACGCCTCCTCCTCGCCGCCGGCGAGCGCCTGCGGGCCGGGGACGCCCCGGCCCTCCTCGCCGGTCCCCTCCTCGCCGGTCCCCTGGGAGCGGTGGACGACGCGACGGTAGTCGGCCCGACCGGCCACCAGAGCGCGGTGGGTCCCGCGGGCGGCCAGGCGCACCCGGCGGGGGCACCCGCCCAGCTCCCCGTCCCCGTCGGGCACCGCCTCCAGGAGCACCACCTCGTCGCAGTACCCCAGCACCAGCGGGGAGGTGGTGGCCACCACGGTGGTGCGCCCTGAGCGCCAGGCGGCCAGGGAGCGGGCCACCAGGTCCTCGGTGTGGGGATCCAGGGCGCTGGTGGGCTCCACCAGCACCAGGACGGGCGCCTGGGTGGCCAGGGCCCGGGCCAGGGCCACGCGCTGGCGCTGCCCGCCGGAGAGGTTGCGCCCCCTCTCAGCCAGGGCGCCGTCCACCGATCCCAGGGAGTCCACGACGTCGTCGCACACGGCGGCCTCCAGCGCGGCACCGACCGCCGAGCGCTGAGCGGGGCTCAGGGGGGCGCTGGCGACGGAGTCCTGGCCGTGCTGGTCCCGGCCCGCCTGCTCGGCCAGGAGGGCGGGGACACCGGCCGGCTCGGCCAGCTGCGCGCTGGCGCCCAGGACCGCCTCACCCAGGCTCCCGGCGAAGAGCTCGGCGTGGGAGGCGCTGACCACGACGGTGCGCCGCACTGTGTCCACCGGGACGCGCCGCAGGTCCACCCCGCCCAGGGTCACGGCGCCCGCAGCGTCGTCGCCGCGCCCCAGGCGCTCGGCGAGGTCGGCCGCCAGGGCGGGGTCGGGGCCCACCAGGGCAGTCAGGCACCCACCGGCCAGGGTCACCCCGGTGACCTGGTCGCACAGGTCCCCCAGCGGGTCGAGCACGGGCACCGGGTCGGTGAGGCGCGCGTCGGTCACCAGGGGCCTGACCGCCAGCAGGCGTCCCACCTTGCGGGCCCCCACCCAGGAGCGGGTGGCGATGACAATGAGGTCCACGGCCACGTTGAGGGGGTCCACCAGGTAGGTGGTGAACCCGTAGAAGGTGACGAGCTGGCCCACGCTCAGGCGCCCGGAGACGACCTGGAGGGCGCACGCCCCCACCACGACGGTGGTGAAGAGGGCGGGGACCCCGGCCCCCAGCCCCTCCAGGAGGGCCTGGGGGCCGGCCACCCGGATCCCGGCGTCGCGCACGGCCGCGGACTGGGCGGTGTAGCGGCGCGCGTAGACGTCCTCCCCGCCAATGCCCCGCAGGACGCGCAGGCCGGCGACGGCGTCGGTGGTAATGGTGGACAGCCTGCCCTGCTCCTCACGCTGAAGGGACCTGCGGGCGTGGATGGGCCTGCCGACCCAGGCCAGGAGCGCCAGGCAGGCCGGCAGGCCCAGGAGGACCAGCAGACCCAGTCGCAGGTCGGTACGCAGCATAATGACCGCCACCACGGTCACGGTGCCCAGCGCCGCGGCCAGGGTGACCAGGCGGTTGACCAGGGCGCCGACGTAGTCAGTGTCGTCGTTGACGGTAGTGACCACGTCCCCGGCCGGGATCTCGGCGGTGACGGCCCGCCCGCGCTCGCTGACCCGGTGCGCGGCCGCGCGCGCCGAGGCCATGTACCCGGCCCCCCAGGAGGCGATCTCGGCGGTCTGGACCGCGGCGGCGGCCAGGGTGTTGAGCAGGGCCAGCCCTACCAGGGCCGCCAGCGGGGCCGCCAGGTGGGCCCCCAGCCCCCGCTCCAGCCCGGCGTCCAGGAGGTGGCCCAGGGCCAGGGGGATGAGGGCCCCGCACAGGTAGCCCAGGCCGGTGGCCAGTGCCGTGGCCACCACGCTGCGCGCTGACATCCGCACGACGGCGCCCAGGAGCCGACCTGGGGCGGTGGGCAGCTCCGGGGGCGGCCCGAGGGGGACCGACAGCATGCGCGGCCAGCGTCGGGGGTGGCGTGCTACCAGGATCGACGCCGTCGGGCCCGGTCGTATCCCACCCGTCTCGCTGCTGTCCACGGGCGTCATGGTAGGTCGGTGCGCCGACACGCGCGGGTAACGACCGCCCCGAGGCCCGGGGCACGCCGGTGGGCGACCAGTTTCACCGCCAGCCGCACACGAAGTGGCTGACGATACCCTCATGCCTTACCCTGGTCCTGTGACCCGACACACGCAGACCCCCGACAGCAGTTCCTCCGAGCCCGCCGACCCCCAGACACCACCCGCCGACCCCCAGGCGCCACCGCAGCCCGCCCCGTTCTCCTTCGTCGGCCGGATCCCGGTCACCGAGGTCTTCCCGGTGGTGGAGGACGGCCGCTGGCCCGCCAAGGCGGTGGCCGGGGAGGTCATCCCCATCCGCGCCACCGTCTTCCGCGAGGGGCACGACCGCTTCGGCGCCACCGCGGTCCTGGTGCGCCCTGACGGCACCGACGGCCCCAGCGCCCGCATGTACGATATCGCCCTGGGCCTGGACCGCTACGAGGCCCGCCTGGCCGCCGACGAGCCGGGCTCCTGGTCCTTCCGGGTGGAGGGCTGGTCCGACCCCTACGCCACGTGGTCCCACGACGCGGGGATCAAGGTCCCCGCGGGCGTGGACGTCGAGCTCATGCTGGAGGAGGGCGCCCTGGTCATGGAGCGGGCCGCCGCCGTGCCCGGCCGCGCCCCCGAGGACGTCGAGACCCTGGTGTCGGCCGCCACCATCCTGCGCGACCACGACCGCGACCCCCGCGAGCGCCTGGCGGCGGGCCTGAGCGACGACGTCGCCGCCGTCCTGGACCGCCTGCCCCTGCGCGACCACGTCTCCCCCTCGGCGGCCTACCCGCTGCAGGTGGACCGCCCCCGGGCCCTGACCGGCTCCTGGTACGAGATCTTCCCGCGCTCCCTGGGGGCCACCCACCAGGACGGGCAGTGGCACTCGGGCACGCTGCGCACCGCGGCGTCCCGCCTGGACCGCATTGCCGCCATGGGCTTCGACGTGCTCTACCTCACCCCTCTCTCCCCGATCGGCACCACCAACCGCAAGGGCCGCAACAACACCCTGAACGCCCTGCCCGGGGACCCGGGCTCCCCCTACGGCATCGGGTCGGCGGACGGCGGGCACGACGCCATTAACCCGGACCTGGGGACCTTCGAGGACTTTGACGCCCTGGTGGCCCGGGCCGGCGAGCTGGGCATGGAGGTGGCCCTGGACCTGGCCCTCCAGTGCTCCCCGGACCACCCGTGGGTGAGCGAGCACCCCGAGTGGTTCACGGTCCTGGCCGACGGCTCCATCGCCTACGCGGAGAACCCGCCCAAGAAGTACCAGGACATCTACCCCCTGAACTTCGACAACGACCCCGAGGGGATCTACCAGGCCATCCTGGGAGTGGTGCGCACCTGGATCGCCCACGGCGTGACGATCTTCCGGGTGGACAACCCCCACACCAAGCCCCTGCCCTTCTGGCAGCGCCTCATCCGCGAGGTGCGCTCCACCAACCCGGAGATCCTGTTCCTGGCGGAGGCCTTCACCCGCCCGGCCATGATGCGCACCCTGGGCAAGATCGGCTTCCACCAGTCCTACACCTACTTCGCCTGGCGCAACACCAAGCAGGAGCTCACCGACTACCTGGTCGAGCTCTCCCAGGACACCGCCCACGTGCTGCGCCCCGCGTTCTGGCCCACCACCCACGACATCCTCACTCCCTTCATGACCAACGGGAAGGTGCCGGCCTTCAAGCTGCGGGCCGTCCTGGCCGCGACCATGAGCCCCACCTGGGGCATCTACTCCGGCTACGAGCTGGCCGAGTCCACGCCGCGCCCGGGCTACGAGGAGCAGATCGACAACGAGAAGTACGAGTACAAGCCGCGCGACTTCGCCGCCGCCCGCACCAACGGCATTGAGATCCTGCTCACCCGCCTCAACGCCGCCCGCGCCGCCCACCCGGCCCTGCGCCAGCTGCGTGACGTGTGGTTCCACGGCACGAGCAACGACCAGCTCATCGCCTACTCCAAGCGGGTGGACGCGGCCTTCTCCCCCACCGGCAAGCAGGACGTGGTCCTGACGGTGGTGAACCTGGACCCGCACCAGGCCCAGGAGGGCGAGGTCTACCTCAACCTGGAGCAGCTGGGGCTGCCGGGCTGGGTGGACGGCTCCCGCCCGGTGCTGCGCGTGACCGACGAGCTGACCGGCGAGGTCTTTGAGTGGTCCGGACAGAACTACGTCCGCCTGGACCCCTACGCGGGGCGGGTGGCCCACGTCTTCCGGGTCGAGCCCCTGGTCGAGTCCCGGTGAGCGGGGCGGGGTCCGGCGCCCGCCCTCCCGCTCCGACCGCGCTTTCATTCCGACCGCCCTCTCCAATACGATCCGTCCGATACGACAAGGAGCAATAATGCCCCCCACCGATCCGACCGGGCCCTGGCCCGAGCAGCAGGTCCTGCTGACCCACCTGGCGGCGTGGATGAGCGAACGCCGCTGGTTCCCGCTCAAGGACGAGCAGCCGCCCGACGGCGCCGCGCTGCGCGTGGTGGCGGACTCGCGCCTCGCCCCCGGGGTGCGCGACCTGGTCGTGGCCGTGCCCCGCACCGACCACTCCCCGGTCCTCATGCACGTGCCCCTCGTCCTGGACTCCCCCGGGGCCCTGGAGCGCCTCACCGGCGCGGGCGAGGCGCCCGGCGCGGCCGGCTTCGCCCTGCCGGACGGGACGGCCCTCGTGGACGGCCCGCACCACCCGTCCTTCTGGCGGGCCTGGGCCCGGGACGTGGAACGGGCCGGGACCGTGCTGGACGCCGCCGGGGTGCGGGCCATCGCCCGGCGCGCCGAGCGGGTCCGGGTGCTGACGGGCGAGCAGTCCAACACCAGCGTGGTCCTGCCGGCCCCGGACGGCGGGGACGCCCCCGCCCGGTCCCGCCCCGACCAGGGGGCCGGTAGCCAGGACGCGGCCACGGAGGGCCTGATCATCAAGCTCTTCCGCGTCCTGGCGCCCGGTCGCAACCCCGACGTCGAGGTCTCCGTCGCCCTGGCCCGCGACGGCTGGGACCGTGTCCCGGCGCCCGTGGCCTGGTCCACCGTCCAGCTCCCCGGGGCCCTTGGGCCCGGGGGCGCGGCGTCCGAGGACGCTGCGCCCAGGGACGCGGCGTCCGAGGCGGCGGACGGCGCCGTCGCCAGCGTCCTGGTGGACCAGGCCACTGACGGCTTCAGCCTGTTCTGCTCCCTGGCGGGGCGCGACGACGGCCCAGGCTCCCCGGTGCGGGAGCGGGCCGTGGCGCTGGCCCGGGACCTGGGTGCCACCACCGCCCAGATGCACGCCCACCTGGCGTCGGCCCTGGGGACCTACGAGCCGGTCAGCCCGCGCGCCCTGGAGGCGGAGCTGCGCCGTCGGGCCCGGTGGGCCCTGGCCGAGGTCCCCTCCCTGGGCGCCGAGGTACCTGGCCTCCAGGCCGCTGTGGACGCCCTCTACGCCCGCCTGGGCTCCCTGGACCACCTGCCGGCCTCCACGCGGGTGCACGGCGACGACCACCTGGGGCAGGTGCTCTACTGCGAGCCCCGGGGGCGCTGGTACGTCCTGGACTTCGAGGGCGAGCCCCTGCGCCCCCTGGCCCAGCGCCGTGAGCCCGACCAGCCCCTGCGGGACGTGGCCGGGATGCTGCGCTCCTTTGACTACGCCGCGGCCGTCGGCAAGGCGCCCGACCCCACCTGGCTGCCCGCCGTGCGCGCCGCCTTCCTGGCGGGCTACCGGTCCTCCTCCGAAGGGCCCGGGGGCGAGGAGGGCGAGACCGTCCTGGCCGCCCTGGAGCTGGACAAGGCCCTGTACGAGGCGGTCTACGAGGCCCGCAACCGTCCGGACTGGTCCGCGATCCCCCGGCGGGGCCTGAAGGCCCTGACGGGAGCTGGCCTGCGAGGATAACCACCTTAAGATGATTTCCAGTACAAAGTCCCCCCAACCAGAGCCCACTCATGGGAGAGTGAGAACATGACAGACGTCACCAGCCCCGACCCCGCCCGCACCGCGCCGGCCCCCATCCACGTGGACCCCTGGGTTCTCGCGGACGTCGCCTACGCGCGCTACTACAACCCGCACGAGGTCCTCGGCGCCCACGTCGGCACCGACGGCATCACCATCCGCACTGTGCACCACCTGGCCGACAACGTGACTGTCCTCACTACCGAGGGCAGCTACCCGGCCACCCACGAGCAGGACGGCATCTGGGTCGCGGTCCTGCCGGGCACCGAGATCCCGGACTACCGCCTGGCCGTGACCTACGGCGAGGACACCACCACGGTCGACGACCCCTACCGCTACCTGCCGACCCTGGGCGAGATGGACATCTACCTCATCTCCGAGGGCCGCCACGAGGACCTGTGGAACGTCCTGGGGGCGCACCTCAAGCGCTACCCGGGCCCCATGGGCGAGGTGGAGGGCACCGCCTTCGCCGTCTGGGCGCCCAACGCCCGGGCCGTGCGCGTGGTCGGGGACTTCAATTACTGGGACGGCACGGCCACCGCCATGCGCTCCCTGGGCTCCTCCGGGGTGTGGGAGCTGTTCGTCCCCGGCGTGGGGGTGGGGGCCCGCTACAAGTTCGAGATCTGCTTCCAGGACGGCAGCTGGCACCAGAAGGCCGACCCCATGGCGCGCGCCACGGAGGTCCCCCCGGCCACCGCCTCGGTGGTCACCGAGGCCACCCACGAGTGGGGTGACGAGGCCTGGATGGAGGCCCGCAAGCACCGTGACCCGCACTCGGGCCCCATGAGCATCTACGAGGTGCACGTGGGCTCCTGGCGCCAGGGCCTGGGCTACCGGGGCCTGGCCGAGGAGCTGGTGCCCTACATTAAGGAGACGGGCTTCACCCACGTGGAGTTCCTGCCGGTGGCCGAGCACCCCTTCGGGGGCTCCTGGGGCTACCAGGTCAGCGGCTACTACGCCCCCACCGCCCGGTTCGGCACGCCGGACGACTTCAGGTACCTGGTGGACCAGCTCCACCAGGCCGGCATCGGCGTCATCCTGGACTGGGTGCCGGCCCACTTCCCCAAGGACGAGTGGGCCCTGGCCCGCTTCGACGGCACGGCCCTGTACGAGGACCCCGACCCCCAGCGCGGGGAGCACCCCGACTGGGGCACCTACGTGTTCAACTTCGGGCGCAACGAGGTGCGTAACTTCCTGGTGGCCAACGCCCTGTACTGGCTGGAGGAGTTCCACGCCGACGGCCTGCGCGTGGACGCCGTGGCCTCCATGCTCTACCTGGACTACTCGCGCCAGGAGGGCCAGTGGCACCCCAACCAGTACGGGGGCCGTGAGCACCTGGAGGCCATTAGCTTCCTCCAGGAGGCCACCGCCACCGCCTACCGCAAGAACCCCGGTATCGTCATGGCCGCCGAGGAGTCCACGGCCTGGCCCGGCGTCACCGCCCCCACCGAGTACGGCGGGCTGGGCTTCGGCCTGAAGTGGAACATGGGCTGGATGAACGACACCCTGCGCTACCTGGCCGAGGAGCCGATCAACCGGCGCTACCATCACGGGGAGCTGACGTTCTCCCTGGTCTACGCCTTCTCCGAGCAGTTCGTGCTGCCGCTGAGCCACGATGAGGTGGTCCACGGCAAGGGCTCCCTGCTGTCCAAGATGCCCGGCGACGCCTGGCAGGAGCTGGCGGGCCTGCGCGCCCTGTACGCCTACCAGTGGTCCCACCCCGGTAAGCAGCTGCTGTTCATGGGCCAGGAGTTCGGCCAGGGCTCGGAGTGGAACGCCGACAACTCCCTGGACTGGTGGATCCTGGACGACCCGGGCCACCAGGGCCTGCTGCACCTGGTGAGCGACCTCAACGCCCTGTACAAGGACTCCCCCGCGCTGTGGGCGGACGACTTCTCCCACCGGGGGTTCGAGTGGATCGAGGCCGGCGACGGCGACCACAACGTCATCTCCTACCTGCGTAAGGGCACCGGTGCCGACGGCCACAACGACCTGCTGGTCTGCGTGGTGAACTTCGCCGGGACCCCGCACGAGGGCTACCGGGTGGGCCTGCCCTTCGCCGGTGGCTGGGACGAGATCCTCAACACCGACTCCGAGGAGTACGGCGGCTCCGGGGTGGGCAACCTCGGGCACGTGGAGGCCGAGGAGCTGCCGTGGAACGGCCGCCCGGCCTCGGTGCGCCTGCGGGTCCCCCCCATGGGCGCGGTCTTCCTGCGCCCGACCCGCGACTGAGGAGCCTCAGCAGCGGGCCCACGCCGGGCTAGTATCCCGGCACCCGGGCTGTGAGACCTGGTACCTGGGCTAATATCCCGGCACCCGGGCTGTGGTCGAGGGCCTGAGGGCCGTCCCGGCAGCCAAGGGGGTGCCCCCGCCACCGCGGCGGGGGCACCCCCTTTCCGCGAGAACGGTACTTATTGCTCGCGAGAACGGTACTTGTTCGTCGTGAGAACGGTACTTGTTCGTCGTGAGAACGGACGGCACCCGCGGTGCTACCAGGACGGTCCCGACCAGCACTGTCCAGAGGCCGTGCCGACAGCCCGCGGGGCCTTGCACGGTCTGCACGATCCCCGCACCCGCCTCGGGCCCGCACCGGCCTGTCCTCATGGCCCGCCCGGACCAGGACAGACCCCGGTGGGGTAAGGGCTAGCCTCGCCGAGAGCGGCCTGGCCCCTTACGGGAGCGGGGCCCAGTGAGAGCAGCCCGCAGCAGGTCGCGCGCCTACAGCCCGAGGCGACGGCGCAGGTCCTCAGGGAGGGCGGCCCTGGGGTCGGCCTCCTGGGCCGGGGTGCGCTCGGTGCTGGGCATAATCCCGTAGCCTCCGGCGGAGGCGCCGCCCCCCAGCCCGAAGGAGGCCCCCTGGGCAGGGGCCGGTGCGTCGTCGCCCCCGGCCGATCGCCTGCGTGCCGCCTCCTGGGCCTGGCGGGCGGCCTTGGCGGGGTTGCCGCTGCGTCCCTTCTTACCGCCCTTGCCCCGCTTGGCCTTGGGGGCCTGGCGGGCCCCGGCGCGCCTGCCAGCGCCGGGCAGGGAGCCCATCCCGGGCATGCCCGCCCCCAGGCCCCCGCCGCCCGCGGCCATGGCCTCCATCATCTTCTTGGCGGCCACGAACCGCTCCACCAGGTTGTTGACGGCCTGCACGGTGGTCCCCGAGCCCTTGGCGATACGGCTGCGGCGCGAGCCGTTGAGAATGGACAGGTCGGCCCGCTCGGCGGGGGTCATTGAGCACACGATCGCCTCAATACGATCCACCTCGCGCTCGTCAAAGGCCTCCAGCGCCTCACGCATCTGACCCATGCCGGGCATCATGCCCAGGAGCTTCTTCATGGAGCCCAGCTTGCGGATCTGGCGCAGCTGGCTCAGGAAGTCGTCCAGGGTGAAGGTGCCCTGGGCGAGCTTGGCGGCGGCGTCCTCGGCCTCCTTCTGGTTCATGGTCCGCTCGGCCTGCTCAATGAGGGTCAGCAGGTCCCCCATGTCCAGGATGCGGCTGGCCATGCGGTCGGGGTGGAAGCGCTCGAAGTCACCCAGGCCCTCGCCGGTGGAGGAGAACAGGACCGGGGCGCCGGTGACCCCGCGCACCGACAGGGCCGCACCACCCCGGGCGTCGCCGTCGAGCTTGGAGAGGACCACGCCGGTGAAGCCCACGCCGTCGCGGAAGGCCACCGAGGTGTTGACGGCGTCCTGGCCGACCATGGCGTCCAGGACGAAGAGGATCTCGTGGGGGGACACGGCGTCGCGGATGCGGACGGCCTGGTCCATCATCTCGGCGTCCACGCCCAGGCGCCCGGCGGTGTCCACCACGACCACGTCGTAGCCGCTGGCCCGGGCGTGCTCGACGCCGGAGCGGGCCACGGCGACCGGGTCGCCCACGCCGTTGCCGGGCTCGGGCGCCCACACCTGCACCCCGGCGCGCCCGGCCACCACGCTCAGCTGGGTGACGGCGTTGGGGCGCTGGAGGTCGGAGGCCACCAGCAGGACGCGCTTGCCCTGGTCGCGCAGCCAGCGTCCCAGCTTGCCGGCCAGGGTGGTCTTGCCGGCGCCCTGGAGGCCGGCGAGCATAATGACGGTGGGGCCGTGGGGGGCCCAGTTGATCTCGCGGGAGTCCCCGCCCAGGACCTCGACGAGCTCGTCGTTGACGATCTTCACGACCTGCTGGGCCGGGTTGAGGGCCTGGGAGCGGGCCACGTCCTTGGCCTTCTCGCGCACGGCCGCGGTAAAGGAGCGCACCACCGGCAGGGCGACATCGGCCTCCAGCAGGGCGCGGCGGATCTCGGTGACGGTGGCGTCAATGTCCGCCTCCGTGAGCCTGCCCTTGCCACGCAGGGAGTTGAAGGAGGCGGTAAGTCGATCGGAGAGGTTGCCGAACACGTGAGGTCCTCGTGGTGCTGGTAGGTGGTCCCACACACCGCGGGGGCGCGCGGGCGCGGCGGAGGGCCGCAGGTTCTGGCCCCAGGATAGCGGGACTGCCCGGTCTGCCGGATACCTGCCCGGCTGGCCCGCGCCGGCCCCGCCAGCCCCGGACCCGCTCCCACCCGCCCGCCCCCTGACGTTTGTCATGGTCAGGTAGTGACCGATGGGCTAGGGACGGCGGCCCGACCCGCGCCAGGCTCCGACCATGAGCACGACGACACCATGGTCCGCCCCGACGGACCCGGACCAGGCCAGACTCCCGGACGCCGTCCACCTGAGCGGCGTCCACCGGTCCTTCGGCGCCCTTGAGGCCGTGGCCGGCATCGACCTGCGAATCCGTCCCGGCGAGGTGCTGGCCCTCCTGGGACCCAACGGAGCAGGCAAGACCACCACCGTTGACATGATCCTGGGACTGGGACGTCCCACCAGCGGCCAGGTGCGCGTCTTCGGGATGACGCCGCGCCAGGCCGTGGACCGCGGCCTGGTCTCCGCCGTCATGCAGACCGGCGGGCTCCTGCCCGACATCACCGTGCGCGAGACGGTGACCCTGGTCACGACCTTCTTCCCCCGGCACGCCGACGTCGAGGAGGTCATGCGTCGCGCCGGCGTGCAGGACATTGCCTCACGGACAGTCAGCAGGTGCTCGGGCGGGCAGCAGCAGCGGCTGCGCTTCGCCATGGCGCTGGCGGGCGACCCGGCGCTGCTGGTCCTGGACGAGCCCACCACCGGGATGGACGTCGAGGGCCGCCGCAGCTTCTGGGAGGCCGTCCACGCCGACGCCGAGAACGGGCGAACAGTGATCTTCGCCACACACTATTTGGAGGAGGCCGACGCCTTCGCCGACCGCATTGTCCTGGTCAGCCACGGGCGGGTCGTGGCCGACGGCACCACCGCGCAGGTCCGCGCCTCGGTGAGCGGCAGGACCCTGCGGGCCACCCTGACCGCCGGTACCGACCGGGTGCGTCGCGCGCTGGCGGGCACGGACGCCCACGACGTGGAGATCCTGGGTGACAGCCTCACCCTCGCCTCCCAGGACACCGACGCCGTCGCCGCGGTCCTGCTGAGCGGACGCCTCGCCAGGGACCTGGAGATCACCAGCCGGGGCCTGGAGGACGCCTTTATCGCCCTGACCGGCGACGACGCCTCACCGTCCCCGTCAGCCCGCCCACAGCCCACCCGGCCCGCCTGAGGAGCACCACCATGAGCAGCACGAGCAACATCCCCCGCACCCCCCGCACCGTCGTCCTGCCCGCCGACACGGGCTCCCCCGACCGGGTGACCCGCCAGATGGGGGCCGCCTCCCGCAGGACGCCACGCCTCGGCGCCCTGAACCTGACCCTCCTGGGCCTGGAGATCCGCAGGCACCTGCGCAACCGACGGGCCATGATCTTCTCCTTGGCCATGCCGGTCGTCTTCCTCCTCATGTTCACCACCTCCCAGGACGGCACCCAGGCCTACGGGAGCGGCAACGTGGCGTCCTACCTGACGATCGGCATGGCCCTGTTCGGGGCCCTCATGACCACCACAGGCGCCGGGGCGGCGGTGAGCACCGAGCGGGCCAGCGGGTGGAGCCGCCAGCTGCGCCTGACGCCCCTGCGCCCCGTGTGCTACGTCCTGACCAAGGCCGCGGTGGGCATGCTCGTCAGCATGGTCGTGATCGCGGGCGTCTACGCCGTCGGGGTCCTGCGCCACGCCCGGATGCCGGCCGGGGCCTGGGCCGCCTCGGCGCTCATTGTGTGGGTCGGGTCACTGGTCTTCGTGGCCTTCGGCCTGTTCGTGGGCTACGTCCTGTCCTCGGACAACGCCACGCAGCTCGTGGGCGGGCTCATGGCCCTGCTCGCCTTCCTCGGCGGCATGTTCGTCCCCCTGACCCCGGGCTCGCTCCTGGACCGCGTCGGCAGCCTCACCCCCGTGTACAGGCTGCACAGGCTGGCCCTGTGGCCCCTGGGGACGGAGGGCTTCTCCTGGTGGTGGGTGGTCAACGCCGTCGCCTGGCTGGCCGTCTTCCTGGGCGGGGCCGCGTGGCGTATGAGCCGTGACACCGGCCGGGTATGACCTACGATCCGCTCATGACCACCCTACCCAGGCACGACGGCGCCCCGATACGCCTCCACCTGGTCCTGAGGTGGGCCTGGGCGGTGGTGTGGGCGGCCGTCACCGTGCCCGTGGTGCGCACCGGGCTCGCCCAGGGCAGGCTCGGCGTGGTGGGGGCCGGGTGCGCCGTGGCGGCCTGCGCGGGCCTGACCACCGCCTGGTTCCGCAGCTTCGACCTGGTCGCCCGCGGCAGGCACCTGCCTGACCGCCTCGGCGCCTGGGCGCTGGCCGCAGGCACGTCCGCCACCGCCGGGACCGTGGCACTGCTCGGCGCCTCCGAGACCCAGATGGTGGTCCTCCTGGTGGTGACCGCCGCCTTCGCCCTGCCCTGGCAGGCGTCCACGCCGGTGACCGTGGCCCTGTGCGCGCTCCTCCTCCTGGCCGCACGCACCTGCCCGTCCTGGAGGGAGGCGGGTGAGGCGGCCCTGCCCACGCTCGGCGGGGGCACCGCCTGCGTACTCGCCCGACGCAATATGGAGCAGAGGCGGCAGACCCGCCTGCTGGAGCGGCGCAACCACGAGCTGGGGATCAATGAGGAGCGCAACCGCATGGCCCGTGACCTGCACGACGTCCTGGGGCACTCCCTGACCGTCATCGCCCTCAAGAGCGAGCTCGCCGGCAGGCTGGTGGAGGCCGCCCCCGCCCAGGCCAGGCAGGAGATCGACGACGTCCAGTCCCTGGCGCGCACCGCGCTGGCCGACGTGCGCGCCACCGTCAACAACTACCGGGAGCTGAGCCTGGCCGGTGAGCTGGCCCGCGCCGCCACCACCCTCGACGCCGCCGGGGTGCGCGCCCACCTCCCGGTCACCACTGACGTCGTCAGCCCCGAGCTGCAGGAGCTCTTCGCCTGGGTGGTGCGCGAGGGGGTCACCAACGTGGTGCGCCACGCCCACGCCACCCGCTGCCGGGTGCGCCTGGCCGCCGACGCCATTGAGGTGGTCGACGACGGCGTGGGGCCGGGCGGGCCCACGGACGGCCACGGCCTGGAGGGCCTGCGCCACCGCTGCGAGACCAATGACGCCGAGCTGGCCGTGGGCCCCGGGCCGGGCGGCACGGGGACGCTCCTGCGGGTCACCGCCCACCGCCGGCCCGCCCTGCCCGCCACCCCACCGGGCGACGCCGCGGGGGAGGCCCCATGATCCGTGTCATGCTGGCCGACGACCAGGCCATGGTCCGAGGGGCCCTCGCCGCGCTCCTGGCCCTGGAGCGGGACATCGAGGTCGTGGTGCAGGTGGGCTCCGGCGACGACGTCCTGCCCGCCGCCCTGGAGCACCGGCCCGACGTGGTCCTCATGGACGTCGACATGCCCGGGACCGACGGGCTGAGCGCCACCGCTCAGCTGCTCAGACGGCTGCCCGGGACCCGGGTCCTCGTTGTCACCACCTTCGGCCGCCCCGGCTTCCTGCGCCGCGCCATCCAGTCCGGCGCCCACGGCTTCGTGGTCAAGGACGCCCCGGCCTCCGAGCTGGCCGAGTCGGTGCGGCGGGTGCACGCCGGGCTGCGCGTCATCGACCCCGCCCTGGCCGCGGACTCCCTGGTCCTGGGCGACTCCCCCCTGACGGCCCGGGAGACCGAGGTGCTGCAGGCGGCCGCCGACGGCGCCACGGTCGCCGAGGTGGCGCGCCGGGTCCACCTGACCGAGGGCACCACCCGCAACCACCTCTCACAGGCCATGGCCAAGACCGGGGCCCCGACCCGCGCGGCCGCGGTCCACATTGCCGCCGAACGGGGCTGGATCCTCACCTAGGCCCGGGCCGCCGGGACGCCGGGGGATCTCGTGTCGGCTGCCGCCCGGCGCCGCTGGCTCACCGGCTGGCCCCACCGGCGCGGTTCAGCCGTCGCTGGCCGCGTTAACCAGGGTGACGCTGCCCGATCCGACGGAGACGTCCAGCCGCCCCGCAGCCCCCTGGGCGTCGTCGGCCAGACGGTTGTCCAGCTCCCCGGAGCCCACGTCCTGGGTGAGCGCGTAGCGGCCGGTGGGCAGGCTGAGCCTGGCCTCGCCCGAGCCGACGTCGACGCTCAGCGTCCCGGGAACCTGCGTGAACCAGGCGTACAGCTCCCCGGAGCCCACCCTCACGCTGGCCCGGTCGGCGCCGTCAATGTCCATGCCGACGCTCCCGGAGCCCACGTCGGCGGCCACGGAGTCCGCCAGACCGCTCAGGTTAAGGTTCCCGGAGCCCACGTCGGCGGTTACGTCCTTAAAGCCGGCGCTGACACGCAGGTTCCCGGAGCCAATGCGCAGGGTCGCGTCGAGGGACTGGTGGCACAACGACTCCGGGACGGTCAGGGTGACCTTCTCCGCACCGCCGCCCAGCCACCCGACGCTGAACAGGCCACCGGACTCGCGCCAGACCCTCAGCACGCTCCCCTGGCGCTCCATGTGCCACGGCCTCCTGACCCTGTGCTGCGTCATGACGAAGTCCGTGGGGCCGCCGCAGGAGACGCTCACGTCCCCCGAGGCGCCGTCGAGATCCAGGGCCGTGGTCCCCTCCGCGCTGACGCTCACCGGGTCGTAGTCGCGCGCCCGGGAGGTGAGGTGGGCGGCCAGTCCCGCCGTGACCAGGGCGGTCAGGAGGACGAGTACCCCGACGACGACCGGGACGCTCGTCAGCGGGGAGTACCTGCGCACAGGTACCTGCGCGGGCGCCGTGGGGTCGGCGGGGCCTGTGGGGGTCGTGGTCATGGGTACCTCCTCCCGCCGGCAGCGTAGGCCAGGGCCAGCAGGCGGCGGTCGCTGTGCTCCTCGGCGGTCAGGCCAAGTCTAACGAAGACGGCGTACTTCTCAGTGCCCGCCGCGGATTAGTGCGCGCCGTGAATCGGTGCCCGCCGCGGATTAGTGCCCACTGCGGATTAGTGAGCGCCGTAGGAGGCCACGGGCAGGGAGAGCCCCTGCGACGGCCTGCCAAGCGCCCCTGCGAGCAGGGAGGACCTGGCGCCGCCCAGAAAGTGTCGCCGCAGCCCTGCGAGCAGGGAGGACCTGGCGCTCGCGGTCGCTCAGGCCAGGAGGGCGTCCACGAACCCCTCGGGGTCGAAGGGGGCCAGGTCGTCGGCCCCCTCGCCGAGCCCGACGAGCTTGACCGGCACGCCCAGCTCCTTCTGGACGGTGACCACAATGCCGCCCTTGGCGGTACCGTCCATCTTGGTCAGCACAATGCCGGTAATGCCCACGGCCTGGGAGAACACCTGCGCCTGGCGCATGCCGTTCTGGCCGGTGGTGGCGTCCAGGACCAGGAGGACCTCGCCCACGGGCGCGACCTTGCCCATGACCCGCTTGATCTTGCCCAGCTCGTCCATGAGGCCGGCCTTGTTCTGCAGGCGCCCGGCGGTGTCCACGAGCACCACGTCCACGTCCTCGGCTGCGGCGGCGCGCACGGCGTCGTAGGCCACGGAGGCGGGGTCAGCGCCCTCACGCTCGGAGCGCACCACGGTGACGCCCACGCGCTGGCCCCAGGTGGTCAGCTGGTCGGCGGCGGCGGCCCGGAAGGTGTCGGCGGCGCCCATGATCACGGTCTTGTCCTGGGCCACCAGGACCCGGGCGAGCTTGCCGCAGGTGGTGGTCTTGCCGGTGCCGTTGACCCCCACCATGAGCACAGCGGCGGCGGGACGGCCCGCGGCGGGGTCGGCGCCGTCGGCGGGCTCGGGGCGGACCAGGTTGAGGGAGCGGTCCATGGTGGGGTCCACCAGGCGCACGAGCTCGTCGCGCAGGACGGCGCGGATGGCGGCTGGGTCGGAGGTGGCCAGGACCTTGGCCTGGGTGCGCAGGTCGTCCATGAGGCCGGTGGTCACCTCGATCCCCAGGTCGGAGGTCAGGAGGGTGTCCTCGATCTCCTCCCAGTCGGCCTCGGTGAGGTCGCCGCGCGACAGGACCGCCAGGACGGCCCGCCCGAACCCGCCGGATCCGGCCAGGCGCGCGCGCAGGCGCTGCATGCGCCCGGGGATGGACTCGGGGCGCTCCAGGGTCCCGACGGGTTCCTGGGTCGGCGCGGCGGGCTCGGACGGCTCACCGGCGTCAGGCTCCCGGTCGGCGGGCAGGACGTCCTGGGCGCTGGTAGGGGTGTGGGCGGTGACCTCGGGCGGGAGCTGTCCGCCCGAACGGTGCCCCGCGTAGTACCACAGGCCACCGACGACGGCGAGGACAGCCAGGACGGCGAGAACGATGAGGATGGGGTCCATGGCCTCATCATGCCCGATACCGGCGGGGTGTGTCCGGGGTCATCCGTCCCGATCGACCACCCACCCCCTCCTCCGCGAGAACGGTACTTATTGCTCGCGAGAACGGTACTTGTTCGTCGTGAGAACGGTACTTATTGCTCGTGAGAACGGGGGTGCTCACAGCTGGTTCCCAGGATCACCCTGACCCATGTGGGATCTGGTGGCAGGCTGCGACCCCTGGTAGCCCAGAAGGTCGTCCCGCCCCGCACGGGCTCTGGTATGAGAGGGCTGCGGCCTGACCGGGCCGACGTCGTCAGGACCGGTCGCGGTCCCGGCTCCCGGTCAGCGTCCGGCCAGGATGTCCTCCAGCCGGGCGTCCTGGGGGACGATGGTGACAGGTTCGGGCCTTTCCGTGACCTCGGCCACCAGCTCGTGCAGGTACCCGCGCCAGGTGTGCGGGGGGAAGCGCTCGGAGACGATCAGGGCCAGAATGAACAAGGCGGAGAACAGGACGACCAGGAGAGGCACGATCATTGTCACGCCCCCATTGTGGACCCCGCCCCTCCCCTGGTTTCAAGAGGTTGTGGCCGAGTGTCCAGCACGTGCTCGGCGATCTATGGCACACGTTTGACACAATCCGCTTTGACCTGCGTAAACGCCGTCCGGTGCGGCCTTGCGGAAGCGCGCTCAGGCTCAGTCCGCACGAGTTATGTCACGCAAATCACAAGAACCACTCGGGAAACACGAGTCACAGGCGCACCGTCTGCCGACGAGGACTCCGACGACAGCCGCCCATACGGCAACCAGTGCCCCACCGTGGCGTAGACCACCTGCGACTAGCAGCCCGATGTCGTTCGGAACGTATTGAGGTTACCCGGACCGTATCGATGCTGCCCCCAGCAGAACACCCCGGGCAGGAAGAGTGCGCCAATAGCCCCAACCCGGCCCGGCCGCATGCCCCTTCTGCGCCTCGCACCCTCTCGTGAGAACGGTACTTGTTGGCCGTGAGAACGGTACTTATTGTGTGTGGGGGTGGTGCGTCATGCTGGGGGCCCAGCTCGGCGCTTATCCCAGATGGTGTTTGATGCGCGTGGTGGTGTGTGTTGGGTTTTAGTGTCCTTGTTTGTGTTCTGCGTGGTCGGTGAGGTGTGTTGTGGTGTCTACTAGGTTGAAGGTGTCGGATACCTGGGTGGTTGTGACGGTGCCTTGGACGTCGTGCCAGGTTCCGTCCTGGGGGCGGTAGCGGGCGGTCCAGGTGGTGGTCAGGGTGAGGTGGACGCCGGTCTGGGGGTGGTGGTAGCGGTGGGTCAGGGTCTGGTGGGGCCAGGGGGCGCCGGGGCTGGTGGTGGTCGTGGTGGTGGTGTCGCCCCAGTCCCAGTGGTAGGAGGTGGGGGTGGCCTCGACCTCCACGGCCACCCCGGCCACGGTGGTGGACAGGGAGCGGGTGGAGGGGTCGGTGTAGGCGATGAGGTCCATGTCCACCCGGGCCGTGGTACCAGGGGGCTGGCGGGTGATGCCCGACCCGTCCACCATCAGGGAGGCCACGTCCCTGGCCGAGACCACCACCGGCACCACCGCCGGGGCGGGCTCCTCGGGCTCCTCGGGCTCGTAGGGCCTGCAGAACAGGTGGTTGGGGTCCGGCGCGTAGGCCACGCACACCAGCGGGGTCTTGCCCGGCTTCGACACCGAGAACGACACCACCACGTCACCCGACGACCCACCAGACGAACCCGACCCAGAACCACCAGACGAGCCCGGACCCGCACCCGCAGCCGGATCCAGACGCTCATACTGATCACCAATAACCGTAATGGTACTCCCACCTCCCTGACTACTGAAGTTACGGTTACCGCTGCTCTCATCCGAGTTGGCGACGGGGGTGATCCCAACCATGGTGGTCGCGACGGCGACTGCGATAGCTCCGGACCTCCTGTATATTGCGTTCACGACTTAAGAACCTCCACCTCGCCTACCGTCCATCTTCCGTCTGCGTACCTTATGGCGATACGAAGTCTCTCTTGCGAGATGGCCTCGTTAACAGAAGAGGTTACTGGATCTCCTGAGTACGTCAGCGACTCCCCGGAGCTTATCGTGACGTCTACCTGGTGGTATTCGTATCCGGGGTTGAGGGGGTAGGCCTCGACCTTCTCGAAGGTCTGCTCCCAGGGGTCGGCCCACCCGCCGCTGTCGTGGATCTTCTTGACGTTGCTGACGACGTTGTTGCAGAAGACGCACCGCTGCTCGCTCATGGCCTCGAAGTCCTTGGTGTCACCGGTGACGAAGGCGTACTGGTAGAGCCGGAGGAAGTACACGGCCGCAGCCACGGCCGCCTCCAGACTGTCCTCACCCAGGTTCTCAGGCTTGTCCGGAGGCGGTGTGGCCAGGGCCGCCTCACGCCTGGCCGCCAGGTCCGGCCCCAGGGCCGCGTCACGACTGGCCCGCGCACTGGCCGACGCAGAGGCCGCCGCCGCCATCGCACTGGCCCCCACCTCATAGGGATCCACACTCGGCGACGCCCCCGCACCAGCCCCGCCAGAGCACCCCACCAGGCCACCGGAGCCCACCAGGACCACCACCAGGACAGGCACCCACGACCGGACCCGCACCATCACGACCCCCTCACACACCCAGGAACACGAGGAACACGAGGAGCGGGCCCGGCGGCACCAGCGCCACCACGACCAACCCCACCGCCAACCAGACGACACACACCACCATAACACCACCACCCAACCCACGCACACACACCACAACCACCACACACCAGAACCCCAGACACCCCCACACCCACACCCCCCAAACCAGGACCCACGTCCCACACCCCACCCGACCCGGCAACCCGGCACCCACCCCGACACCAACCCTAGAGACCCGGCACCCCACCAGACCCCAGGCAGCAACCCAGCCGCCCCCCTCAGGACACGCCCAGGCAAACACACCAACAACCCAGCAGCCCGCCACCAGCCACACCCCGGACCCCGCCCGCAGCACCACCCGGACACCACCAGCCCGCACAACAACCCACACCCGTTCTCACGACAAACAAGTACCGTTCTCGCGAGCAACAAGTACCGTTCTCGCGACGAATAAGTACCGTTCTCGCGGAAGGGCTAGAGAGCTGTCGCCTGTCTTCTAGGCCGGGACCGGGGCCATGCGTCCGGTCTCAGCCACACCCACGGGATCCGCCCGCCCTCTCACCCCAGTCTCAACCGCTCTCAGGATCTGCTCGCCCTCTTACCCCGGCCCAGACGCTGGCTGACTACCGTGGTGATGCCGTCGCGCATGGTGACGCCATACAGGGCGTCAGCTACCTCCATGGTGCGCCGCTGGTGGGTAATGACAATAATCTGGCTGGAGGCGCGCAGCTCGGTGAGGATGTCCAGGAGCCGGCCCAGGTTGGTGTCGTCCAGGGCGGCCTCGACCTCGTCCAGGACGTAGAAGGGAGAGGGCCGGGCCTTGAATATCGCGACCAGTAGTGCCACGGCTACCAGGGACCTCTCCCCGCCTGACAGCAGGGACAGGCGCTTGACCTTCTTTCCCGCCGGACGGGCCTCAATCTCAATGCCCGTGGTCAGCATGTCGTCGGGGTCGGTGAGGACCAGGCGCCCCTGGCCTCCGGGGAAGAGCCTGTCAAAGACCTGCTCGAACTGCTCGGCGGTGTCAGCGTAGGCCGAGGAGAAGACCTCCTGCACACGGGCGTCGATCTCCTCCACGACGGTCATGAGCTCCGCACGTGAGCGCCTGAGGTCAGCCAGCTGGGTGGCCAGGAACCGGTGCCGCTCGGCCAGTGCCGCGTGCTCCTCCAGGGCCAGGGGGTTGACCTTGCCCAGGCGCGCCAGGTCACGCTTGGCCCGGGCCAGGCGTTTGACCTGCTCCGAGCGCACGTAGGGACGGCCCGACGGCGTCGGCCAGCTCCTGTTGCCCGGGGCGGCCCCGGCGCCTCCCGGCCCGCCGGTAGCCAGCCCACCACCCACTGGCCCGCCGGTAGCCAGCCCGTCAGCACCCGGCCCCTCGGCCCCAGCGCCCGGCCCCGCAGCCCCGAGGTCGGACTCCCTGGCCCCGGCACCCGGCCCCCTGGTCCCAGGACCCGCCCCCTCGGCCCCGGGATCAGCCCCGGACTGGTCGGGCCCCCGAGGCTCCGGTTCATCAGAGTCCACCAGCTGGCTGACCTCGGGTACGGGCAGGTGGGGACCGAACTCCTCCACGAGCACCCCGGTCTCCAGACCCAGCTCGCTCAGGGCCCGCTGCTCCAGGGCCTCCAGGCGCGCACGTTGCTCAGCCCGCGCCACCTCCTCACGGTGGGCGGCGTCGGTCAGGGAGGCGATCTCACCCCTGGCCTGGTCAACCTCCCGACGCAGGCGGTGGCTGGCCTCCAGGGCCTGGTCACGCTCGGTCTCAGCGGCGGTTCGCCCGGCGGCGGCCTCCTCCACGCTGGCACGGGCCACGGCGGCAGCATAATGAGCCAGATCACGAACTTGGGTGGCGGTGCCCAGCCGGGCCAGGCGTCGTCGCTCGGCACGGGCGGCCTCGGCACGGGCCTGACGCTCCCGACGGGCCGCGGCGCGCAGGGACTCCGCCCGCCCCCGACCGCTGCGCTCACGCTCCTCAGCGGTGCGCAGCGCCAGGCGGGCCTCGGTCTCACCAGCCCGTGCCTGTCGGGCGGCGTCGGCGGCGCGCTGACGGCCTGACCGGGCCTCCTCCAACGCGGCAGCCGGGTGCGGCCCCTGATCAGCAGCCTCCTCGATCTGGGCCAGGGCTGTCGTGGCCGTGGCGAGCTCAGCGGTACGCCGGGCCGCCTCCTCCTCGGCCCGGGCGACGGCGGCCCGGGCGCGCCCGGCCTCCTGACGTGCGGCGTGGGCGGCGGAGGCCAGGCGGGCCAGGGTCTCGGCCTCGGCGGCGGCCTCGGCGTCAGCCCGGCGCAGGGCCGTCAGGGCGCGGGCGAGCCCCGAGCGCGCCGCCTCCTCCTGGTCTCGCGCGGCCTCGGCGGCGGCCTTGGCGGCAGCCTCGGCGTCAGCGGCGTCCCTGGCCCGTCCGACGGCGTCCTCGTGGGCGGCGGCGAGCTCCAGGACCGAGGCCGCTCCTCCTCCGGCGCCCACCAGCCAGCCGGGGCCCAGGACGTCACCGTCCCGGGTGGCCACCACGGCCTGGGGGTCCGCCTCGCGCAGGGCCTGTGCCGCCGCCACGTCCCTGACCACCCAGCAGCGGTGCAGGAGCGTGGACACCGGCCCGGCCAGGCCGGGGCGGCTGACCGACACCAGGCTGGCCGCAGGCCGGGCTCCGGGCACGGCGGACGGCTCCGCGGGGCCAGAGACGGTAGCGGGAGCGGAGCCGGGCACAAGACGGCCGCCCGGTCCGGCGGGGTCGGTGTCCGGGACCCGTCCGGGCCGGGTGACCTTGACGTCGCCACCCGGCCCAGCAGGGTCACCAGCAGGGTCAGTGGGGGCCGCCTCCGGGGAGGCAGGAGGGGGGTCGACCACGCCGCCAGGAGCTGCCGCCGAGGCGACCACCTCGCTACCGGGGGCGAGACCACCGGCACCGGCCGCGGCAGCCACCTGGGCGACCACGAGCCTCACCGCCCCCAGCTCGGCCCGACGGGCCTGGTCCAGGGCCGCGAGCGCAGCCTGCTCACCGGCCACGACAGCGGCCTCCGCCAACTGCCCCAGGAGGGCGGCGACGGCGTTCTCCCACCCCCGTTCCACGCCCAGGTGGGACGACAGGGGGCCCAGGAGGCCGTCAGCACCCGCCTGGGCTAGGCCCCGGGTGCCGTCCTGGGAGCGCAGGGACAGGGCCAGGGTGTCGCGGCGCGCAGCCCAGGTGGCGCGCTCGGCGGCGGCCTCACGACGCGCCTCGGTGGCGGCGCCGACGGCCTGGCGGGCGGCGGCCAGGGCGGCGGAGGCCCGCTCGTGCTCGGCGGCGGCCCGCTCCTGGGGGCTCGGGGGCCGCTGGTCCGGGTCGGAGGAGGCGGGCAGTCCGCAGGGACCGGGGGCGGACGGGTCCGGGGCCGCCGTCTGGCGGGAAGCAGCCTGGGGGTCCCGGGCGTCCCTGAGGGCGGTCTCGGCGGCGGCCTGACGCTCCTGGGCCTCCCCCAGGGCCGCCCGGGCCTGGTCCAGGGATGACCTGGCGGCCTCGTGGCGGCTGCGGGCGGAGGCCACCCGTCCCCCGGCCCGGGCCAGGGTCTCACGGCGCTCAGCCTCACGACGTGTCAGCTCGGACAGGGCCGACTCCGCGCGGGACTCAGCGGCCTCAGCCTCCAGGCGGGCACCGGTGGCCGCGGTCAGCAGCTGGCGCGCCTGGTCGATAGCGGCCCGGGCCTCGTCCTCGGCGGCGGCCGCCTCCTGGGCCCGGCGCTCCAGCTCCTGGGGGTCGGTGCCCTGGGCGGGGCGGGGTGCGGCCGCCAGGCCCCGCAGGCGCTCAGCGGCCACCTGCTCCAGGGCGCGCAGGGACTGCTCGGCCGCGGTGAGCTCCTCCCAGGTGCGGCTGGCCTCCCGCAGGCGCTGCCCGGCACCGGCCTCGGCCGCGGTGAGCTCCTTCAGGCGGGCGCGGGCGGCCTGCTCGGCCTCCTCCAGGGCGGTACGACGTCGTTCCAGGGCGGCGGTGTCCGCCTCCCCGGCAGCCAGGAGGGCCTGGGCCTGGACGACGTCGTCGGCCAGGAGGCGGGCGGTGGCGTCACGGACCTCGGCCTGGATGGTGCGGGCCCGCCGGGCGATGGCGGCCTGCCGGGCCAGGGGGCCGAGCTGGCGGTTGAGCTCAGCGGCCAGGTCGGTCAGGCGCGTGAGGTCGGCGGCCATGGAGTCGAGCTTGCGCAGGGCGCGCTCCTTGCGTCGCCGGTGCTTGAGGACGCCCGCGGCCTCCTCGATAAAGCCGCGACGGTCCTCGGGGGTGGCGCTCAGGACGGCGTCGAGCCTGCCCTGGCCCACCACGGAGTGCATCTGGCGGCCCAGGCCCGTGTCGCTCAGCAGCTCGGCGACGTCCAGGAGGCGCACGGCGGTGCCGTTGATCTGGTACTCGCTGCCCCCGCCCCTGAAGAGGGTGCGGGCGATGGTGACCTCGGTGTAGTCAATGGGCAGGGCGCCGTCGGTGTTGTCAATGGTCAGGGCGACCTCGGCGCGCCCCAGCGCCGGGCGGGAGCCGGCCCCGGCGAAGATGACGTCGGCCATGGAGCCGCCGCGCAGGTTCTTGGCCCCCTGCTCCCCCATGACCCAGGTCAGGGCGTCCACCACGTTGGACTTGCCGCTCCCGTTGGGTCCCACCACGGCGGTGATACCGGGCTCCAGGCGCAGGGTGGTTGACGAGGCAAAGGACTTGAATCCCCTGATCGTCAACGTCTTGAGGTACACGCCCTCACCTTACCGGGGCCGGGCGCGCCCAGACGGCTGCCGCGGCCCGGCGCGGTTACGTGACGTCCGGGGCAGGGGCACGTCCGGGGCAGGGGCGCAGCCGGCGGCCGCGTAGCCAGCGGCCCCGCGCGGCGGGCACAGCCGGAGCGCACGAGGTGGCGCCACGCGGGCGAGGGCTGGCCCATGCCCGTCCCCGCTCCGGGGGCGGGCGGCTGACCCCGGGAGGGCGAGCACGATCCCCGACCACTTCCAACCGGGTCAGCCGTCCCAGGGCTGACCGACAGGAGGTGGATCTCGCGGTAGCCGTCCCAGGGCCACCCCGCACGGGCGAGGACGACCCCGGACCGGAGGGCGGCTACCAGACCTGGCCCCCGGGTGCGGCCCTCCTCAGCGCGGCCGAGGCGGGCCAGGACAAGCTCCTCCTGCAGGAGGATGTCCTGACGTGGTGACGTCGTTACCATAACGACCGTCCCACGAACCTAATCCCGGAGAGATCATATGATCCGTGTTACCAGTCTTACCAAGGACTATGGCACCCTCAGAGCCCTCGACCACCTTGACCTCCATGTTGACGACGGTGAGATCGTAGGTTTTGTGGGAGCCAATGGTGCGGGCAAGTCCACTACCATGCGTATTATTATGGGCTCCCTGATTAGCGACGAGGGCGAGGTCCTGTGGATTAAGGACGGTCAGCAGGTCCCCATGGACGCCTATCACCGTCGCCTGGTGGGATACATGCCTGAGGAAAGGGGCCTGTACCCCAAGATGAAGGTCGCGGACCAGCTGACCTACCTCGCCCGCCTCCACGGCCTGAGCCGCCACGAGGCCACCAGCGCCGCCAACGGCTGGATGGAGCGCCTGGCGGTGGAGCAGCGGGCAGGGGACGAGGTCCAGAAGCTCTCCCTGGGCAACCAGCAGCGGGTCCAGCTCGCTGCGGCCCTGGTGTCCGACCCCGAGCTCCTGGTCCTGGACGAGCCCTTCTCCGGCCTGGACCCGGTGGCCGTGGACGTCATGAGCGAGGTCCTGCGCGAGCGGGCGCAGGCCGGGGTCGGGACCCTGTTCTCCTCCCACCAGCTCGACGTCGTCGAGCGGCTGTGCGACCGGGTGGTCATTATCCGCTCCGGGAAGCTCGTGGCCGACGGCACCGTGGCCGAGCTCCAGGCCAGCGCCGGGCTGCGCTGGCAGGCCACCATCACGCCGTCCGCCGGGGTGCCCGCCCGGGCCCTGGAGGGCCTAGAGGACGCGCGCACGCAGTCCCACGCGGACGGCAGGGTCACCGTCAGCGCCGGGGGCGCCTCGGAGCAGCCGCTCCTGGAGGCGGTCCGCCCCCTGGGCACCCTCCACCAGCTCGGCCCCGTCCGCCACTCCCTGACCGAGATCTTCCGGGAGGTCCTGGCCGCCCCCGCCGCGGGTACTCCGGCGGACCCCGCCCCCACCGCCCCTGCCACGAAGGAGGACCGCGCATGAGCGCCCAGGCCATGACCCGCAGCCAGGAGATCCGGCTCGTCGCCGGGCGGGAGCTGCGCACCTACCTGTTCAAGAAGGCCGCGGTCATTACCAACCTGGTCCTGCTGCTCCTGACCGTGGGCGGGATCGTGGTGGTGGGGCTGCTCACCGGCGGGGACAAGGAGCCCTACCGCCTGGGGGTCCAGGCCGACGCCGCCACCATCACCGCCCTGGCGCCCGCCCTGGAGAAGGTGACGGCCTCCAACGGCCAGCCCCTGGAGGTCAGGGACCTGGCCGGGGCCGACGCCCGGACCGCCCTGGGCGAGAGCACCCCCGAGGACAGCCGCCCTGACATGGTCCTGGTGACCGGGCAGGCCCCCGCCCTCCTGGTGCAGGAGACGGCCGACGAGCAGGTGGTGGCCGGGGTCACCTCCGTCCTCCAGCAGGCGGTGCTGACCCGCAGCGTCACCGAGCTGGGCGGGGACCCGGGCACCGTGAGCACCGCCCTGGCCTCGGCCGTGCCCAAGGTGACCGTCCTGGAGCCGCCCACCACCGACCAGGCGGGCTTCGGGCAGCGCTACGCCGTCCTCCAGGTGGTCAACATCCTCATGTACATGGTCATCCTCATCGGGGGCCAGGCCATCGCCGGCGGTGTGGTCACCGAGAAGGGCTCGCGGATCGTGGAGATCCTCCTGGCCTGCGTGCGCCCCACCTCCCTCCTGGCCGGCAAGATCCTGGGGATCGGCTGCGCCGCGACCCTGACCACCGGCGCCATCGCCGTTATCGCGGCGGCCACCGCCAAGGTCATGGACGTGCTGCCCGACCTGGACGTCAACCTGGACGCCACGGTGGGCTGGATGCTGGCGTGGATGGTGGTCGGGTTCCTTCTGTACGCGGTCCTGTTCGCGGCGGTAGCCTCCCTGGTCAGCCGCCAGGAGGACCTGACCACGGTCACAATGCCCCTGATCCTGACCATCGTGGTGCCCTACGTCCTGTCCTTCTCCATGGTGAGCGACCCCCAGAACACGCTCTTCCGGGTGCTGGCCTACCTGCCGCCCTTCGCCCCCTTCCTCATGCCCGCGCGCATGACCATCGGGGTCTCCTCGGTGGTCGAGCAGCTCGCGGCCCTGGGCCTGGCGGTGGTCACCCTGCCGCTGCTCATGCGCCTGTCGGCGACCGTCTACACCCGGGCCGTGACCCGTACCGGCAGCCGGGTGCCCCTCAAGGAGGTGCTCGGGCGCAGGGCCAGCCGGTAGGTCCGGCCCGGTAGCGGGGTGCGAGGGGCCGCGTCACACTGGCAGGTGGCGCGGCCCCTCCTCCCCGGTCCGGCTCCGGCCCCGACCCGAGCCCCTGGGTGCACCGTGGCAGCTGCACGCACCGGGCCAGCCACGCCCTGCCCACCGGGTCCTGGGTGCGCCAATGGAGCTGGTGCGTCCGCGCACCCCCAGCCCGGCAGCCTGGGCTGAGCCCCTCTCTCCCCCGGCCCGGCCAGCCCGCCGGGTCCTCTGGACCCGGAGCCCGAGCCCGGCTCTGGCCCGGCAGCCTGGGCCCTCAGCCGGCCACGAACCGCCCCATGAGCCGCGCGACGGTGTAGACCGGGGCCCCGGCCGCCAGGACCGGGACCAGGGCGCTGGCCACCGCCGCACGCCCCCCGGGCACCCAGCGGTAGGCCCACAGCACCCGGTTGGCCACGGCCATCATGACCCCCGCCATGAACCCGACCAGGAGACAGGCCGCCGCCGACTGGAGCGCCTCGGTGAGCCCCGTGTGCCCCGGGCCGAAGAAGCCCACCGCCGCCAGCAGGCCGCCGACCAGGCCCGCCACCAGCGCCGGGAGCGTCATGGTCAGGGTCTCCAGGACCCCGGCACGCACCTCCAGGACGGTCAGCAGCGCCCCGGTGACCAGGGCCAGGGCGCAGGGCACGGTCACCGCCGGGTGGGCGCCGCTGGTCCCCAGGGCGCACCAGGCGGCCCCCGAGACCACCACCAGGTTGCCGGTCACCGTGGCGGAGAGGTCCTCCACCAGGTCGGGGCGGCCGTCCTTGCGCAGCATCTGGCCCACAAAGGCCAGCAGCACGCTGAAGGCCATGACCACGGCCGCGGCCCCGTAGTCCTCCCGGAGGGTCACGGCGACGGCGGCGGCCACCCCCGTCAGCCCCACCACCACGGCGGTGCCCCAGTCGTGGCGGGCGCGCACCAGCGCCGACCACCCCTGGGCCATCAGCGGCACGAGGACCAGCACCAGCACCAGCCGGGCACGCGACGGCAGGGAGGCGCTGGCCGCCAGGAGGACGGGGGCGAGGCTGGCCGCGGCCAGACGTGTCCACGAGGGGTCCACCAGCCCCGGTACCACGGGGTCGGGGGCGTCGTGGCCGGTGGCGTAGGTGCCTTCCTGAGGTGTACTGCTCACGCGTCGTATCGTCCCACACACACAGCCGCGATACGATCTGTCCGGGGCGCACGGGGTCCTCGGCTCACGCCTGCGAGGAGACCGTCCCGCCCTGACAGCACACCCTCCTCGGAAGGAGCGTCATGAGGATCATCATGTTCACGCCTCTGTCCGACGCTGCCAAGGTCCTCCCCGCCACGTCCTTCCTCGACGCCCACATCGAGTGCCTCCCCGCCGTCCCCTCCTCCTACGCCACCGCCGCCGACGCCGACGTGGTCCTCCTGGACGCCCGCGGCGACCTCGTGCGGGCCCGCGCCCTGTGCCAGCTCCTGACCGGCCCCATGAGCTGCGGGCCGGTCATGCTGGTCCTGGAGGAGGGTGGCGCCGCCGTGGTCCAGGCGGACTGGGGGGCGGCGGACTTCGTCCTGGCCGGGGCGACGCCGGCCGAGCTCTCCGCCCGCCTGCGCCTGGTCCGGCGGGTGGCCCAGGCGCCCCTCCCGGTGGACGAGGACCGTATCGAGGTCGGTGACCTGGTCATTGACACCACCGCCTACACGGCCCGCATCCGCGGCTCGATTATCGACCTGACCTACAAGGAGTTCGAGCTCCTCAAGCACCTGGCCCTCAACCAGGGGCGGGTCCTGACCCGCCAGACGCTCCTCCAGGAGGTCTGGGGGGAGGACTACATCGGGGGCTCACGCACGGTGGACGTCCACATCCGTCGTCTGCGCGCCAAGCTGGGCACCGAGCACGACCACCTCATCGGGACGGTGCGCAACGTGGGCTACCGCCTGAACTCCCCCGAGGAGGAGGACTAGGCGCACCGGGCGTCGGCGCAGGAGCCCGCCGGGAGACCACATACCGGGAGCCCACGTACCGAGACGGCCGCGCACCGGCGCCGCACCGCACGTCGTGCCCCTACGTGTCCTGAAGCGAGAACGCAGCGAGAACGCCGGGCCCGACCGGAGGTAGTCGGGCCCGGCGTCTAGCTGGGGACGTCGGGCCGCAAGAACGCCAGTCGGCGCTTAAAGGCCGCTCGTGGCGGCTGTGTGTGGAGCCCGGGGCCCATAGCGACCCGACGTCGGGGTACACCATACCCGACGTCCGCGCCCTGTAGCCCCGCTGCGGGTCCCGGAACAAGGAGAGCTACCTCTCGCACTGCCCAGGGCCCTAGCGTCCCGGGCCTGCCGGACCCGGAGCGTCGCGCGCCTGCCGGCCAGGCCGGCCAGTAGGTGGCACGGGCCCGCGCTACCGGCCGGACCTGCGGGAACGTGACCAGACCAGCCACTGGGCCACCGCACCGCCCCCGACCACACCGCACATGACGTACCAGGACGGGGAGGCGTCAACCGGGGCCGCCACCCAGTTCCAGGCCTCGGCGGACCCGTAGGGGGAGCCGAACCAGACCAGGAGGAAGACGCCCGCCAGGGGCAGCACCCAGCTGAGGGACTCCCGCAGGAGCGCGGAGGAGAGCAGGGCCAGGCCCAGCCAGGTGAGGGTGGAGCGCAGGGAGGTAAGGGCCGTGTGGCCCCCGTCGGCGCTCCCCAGCAGGTCCGCCCCACCCAGCAGGGCCGTGCAGACCAGGGCGGCGGCCGCGAGGTGGAGCCAGCGGGCCCTCGCCACCACCCCGGAGGCGCCGTCCAGGAGCGGCAGGGGCGAGGCCAGTGAGCTCACGACGCAGGAGGAGGCGAGGGCCGCCAGGACGAACCGGTAGGGCATGCTCGCCGGGTGCTCCGCCGACCCCAGGGAGAGGACCCGGCCGCCCACGAGCGTGCTGAGGACGGCGAGGAGGACCAGCACGACCGCGAGGACGTGCAGCCTCCGGGAGCGCAGGTAGAGCCGCACCGCGCTCACCCGCACCGGGCTGCCATGAGGCCGGTCATGGTGTCCACGCGCTGTCCGGCCCAGGCCAGGCGCACCGCCTGGTCCGCGCGCCACACCTGGGCCACCTCCGCGCCGTCCACCCCGGTGGTGTCGGCCATGCTGCGCGGGGCCTCCTGCTGCTGGAGCTCAAGGAGGAGGAGCGCCCGGAGCTGGAAGTAGGCCCCCCAGAACCTCTCCGCGGCCACCGGGTCGGCCTCGTCGGAGGGCACGCAGGCGGGGTCGGTAATGAGCGAGGAGGCGAGCTCGCCGGCCAGGCTGGAGGCCACGAACCAGGACCCCTCCCCGGCGATGACGGTGCGGACGCCGCCGGGGATCCCCGAGGCGGTGAGACGGGAGGTGCCGGTGAGCCCGTAGACCTGCCCCACGGCGTCGGCCCGCTGCGCCAGGGCCGTGAGCTCGGGGAGGTAGACGGCCTGCTCCGGCCAGACGCAGACGTCGATCCGGGTCTGCGTGCACACGGTGGTGGTGGGCACCCTGTCGGTGGTCATGACGGTGCCGGGCAGGACGGTGGGCAGGGCCAGGACGAGGGCGGCCGCCGCCGTCAGCACCGCCCCGCGCCTCCCGGCGGGACTGAGCGGGTAGGTGCTGCCGGAACGGCGGGCGGCCAGCCGGCCGACGAGCCAGGGGACCGCCAGGGCCGCGCCGAGGACCAGCACGGTCTCGCCCAGGGCCCCGAGCACCCCGCTGACCGCGATACTGATCTCCGGGGGCCCGGAGAGGATGACGCGGGTGAGACGGCCCGCCGGCGGCAGGTCCGAGCCGGGCAGGGTGAGTACGATCCGCAGGAAGACCAGCATGACGGAGGTCACCGGGGCGAACCACAGGGGTCCCGGCACGCGCCCCAGGAGGTGCCCGCAGGCCACGGCCTCGGCCGCCACGCACAGCGCGAGGACGACGTAGCCGGGCCACAGGAGGCCCTGCGGCGCCCCGGCGGCCAGGTTGACCACCACGGCGGTCACGCAGCCGCAGGCCACGACGACGCCGGCCGCGACCACCTGGACGCCCAGGAGGGGCGCGGCCCAGGGCGGGCGGGGCGCCGCCCACCGGGTGCTGCGGCGGCTCACCTCCAGGGCGGTGAGCCCCGCCAGCGCGGGGGCGGTGAAGATGAGGGGGCTGAGGACGGCCGCGCTCGCCTGGGGCCAGACACCGCGCCAGCTGCTGACCTGGCTGAGCATAATGGCGACGTGGGCCAGGGCAATCAGCGGGCTCAGCCGGAGCAGGAGGCTGCGCCGGGCCTCAATGCGCAGGACGTCACCCATGGCTGTGCCCTCCCTGGTCCGGGTCGTCGGCCAGGACGCTCATGTAGGCGCGCTCCAGGACCGAGTCCCCGGGGGCGTCGGGAGCCGCCCGCTCCTTCAGCTCGGCCACAGTGCCCCGGAAGCGCTCCCGGCCGTGGTCCAGGACGAGGACCTGGTCGGCCAGGACCGCGACGTCCTCCACCAGGTGGGTGGACAGGACGACGGCGGCCTCGGCCAGCTCCGAGACGAGCTGGCGGAACTCGATGCGCTGGGCGGGGTCGAGGCCGACGGTGGGCTCGTCGAGGAGGAGGAGCCGGGGCCGGGAGACGATGACGGAGGCGAGCATGGTGCGCTGGACCATGCCCCCTGAGAGGGTCTTCATCCTCCGTGAGGCCACGTCCGCCAGGTGCACCCGCTCCAGGGCCTCCAGGCAGGTGGCCCTCCTGCGGGCCCTGGGGACGCCCTTGGTCCAGGCCGCGTACTCCACGGTCTCCAGGGCGGTGAAGGAGGGGAGCCACTGCGGGTGCTGGGGCAGGTACCCCAGCACCCGCTGGGCCGCTCGGGCGTCTCGCGTGCTCCGCACCTCGGTCCCGGCCAGGGCCACGCTCCCGCTGCTGGGCGCCAGGAGGCCGCTCATGACGGACATGAGCGTGGTCTTCCCCGCCCCGTTGGGCCCCAGCAGGCCCAGGACCGTGCCCGGTGCGATGGTCAGGGAGAGCGGGCACAGCACCTGCCGTGAGCCGAAGGAGCGGGTCACCCGGGTGAGGCCGAGGACGGCGGGGTCGCGAGATGCCATGGTTCAGCCCCAGTAGCTCACCCAGCCGGTCTGGACACCCCGCCAGGCCTGACCGCGCTCAAGGACGCCCCTCGTGCCGACAGGCAGGTAGTGCGTCCTCCGTACGTCTTGTTGAAACTCCATCGCCCTCTCCTCGTTCCTGGTTCTTATGCTATAGCTCACGACCGGTTCGACGGGCTCGGTCCGCACGGGGCGACCCCGCCCCGGCAGGTCCTTTGGGCCCGGCCTACCGTGCCCGGGGCAGGACCGGGCGCTGCTTCTCAATGGCCACGGCACGCACCTTGCCCCGAGGGCGGCGGGCCAGGTGCACCACCAGGATCTCCCCGGTCTTGAGCCAGGGATCCTGGTGGGGCACGGAGCGCAGGAGCTTGCCGGGGGCGACCCGGGCCACCGCGTCCATGACGCTGGGCAGCACCGGGCGGTGGGTGCACAGGGCCACCGGGGCCTGGGCCCGCCCCAGGAGCCGGGAGACCAGGGTGCGTACGGGCTTGGCGCGCGCCGCGTGGGCGTGCTCGGTCAGCTCCGGGCGCTCCTCGAGCTCCAGGCCGGCGGCGGCCGCGTAGGGTGCCACGGTGTCGGCGCACCGGCGCCACGGGCTGGTCAGGACCCTCTCCACCCCGTAGGCCGCCAGGATGGGCACGACCGCCCGGGCCCGGACCTCCCCCTGGTCCTGGGTCAGGGGCCGGGTGGCCTCGTTGTCCTCCGTCGAGCGCTCCTTGCGGTTCCACACCGAGCGCTTGACGGCGCGGGCGTGGCGCACCAGGACCAGGGTCCAGGTGTCCAGCTTGCCGTCCTCCCACAGGTCCACCAGGGCCCCCAGGAGATCCCGGTCGGCGTCCCGCTCCAGGCGCTTGCGGGCCTCCTTGACCCGGACCCACTCGACGCCGTCGATCTCACTGGCCGGGGCGGGGGTGACCGCCTGCTGGGCGCGGCGGGCCGGGGAGGCCGGGTCCAGGGGCCGGGCCGCCCAGTAGACCACCTCCTTGCGCGTGCCCGCGCCCAGCCGGTAGGACACCCGCCCCAGGGGCTGGCCCAGGGCCACGGGCACACCGGTCTCCTCGGTGACCTCGCGCACGGCGCAGGTGCGCAGGGACTCCCCCCTCTCCAGCTTGCCCTTGGGGAAGGACCAGTCGTCGTAGCGGGGGCGGTGGACGAGCAGCACCTCCAGGTGCCTGCCCCGCTCACGCCACACCAGGGCCCCGGCGGCGTGGACCAGGCGCCGGGAGCGTGAGCGGGCGCGGGGGGCCTCCTCCGGGGTGCGGGCGGTGGGCAGCCCGGTGCGGGCGGTGCTGACGGTGGCCACGGCCTCAGCCCCGGCCCTTGACACGGCCGCGGGCCTGGGCCATGAAGGTGGTCTGGATGTCCTCCAGGGGCCTGCCCTCGGCGTCGGTGTGGTGCCGCCTCCAGGAGCCGTCGGGGAGCATGTGCCAGGAGGAGACGGCGTCGGAGGCCTCGTGGGTGACGACCCACTCCAGCTCGGCGAGCATCGCCGGGTCGGTAATACGTACCAGGGCCTCCACCCGACGGTCGAGGTTGCGGTGCATGAGGTCGGCCGAGCCGATGTAGAGCTCGGTGGCCCCCCCGTTGGCGAAGGCGTAGATGCGCGAGTGCTCCAGGTAGCGTCCCAGGATGGAGCGCACCCGGATGTTCTCGCTCAGGCCCTCCACCCCGGCGCGCAGGCCGCAGATGCCGCGCACCACGATGTCCACCTCCACCCCGGCCCGGCTGGCCCGGTAGAGGGCGTCAATGACGGCCTCGTCGATAATGGAGTTGACCTTAATGCGGATCCAGGCGGGAAGGCCCTGACGGTGGTGGACGATCTCGCGCTCGATACGCTCCACCAGGCCGTCGCGCACGGTGCGCGGGGCCACCAGCAGGCGGCGGAAGCGGGCCCGGGGCGCGTAGCCGGAGAGCTGGTTGAACAGGGTGGTCATGTCCTGGGCGACGTCGCGGTCGCAGGTCAGCAGCCCCAGGTCCTCGTAGCCGCGGGCGGTCTTGGGGTGGTAGTTGCCGGTGCCCACGTGGCAGTAGCGGCGCAGGCCGTCGGACTCCTGGCGCACCACCAGCAGGAGCTTGCAGTGGGTCTTGAGGCCCACCATGCCGTAGACCACGTGGACCCCGGCCCGTTCGAGCTTGCGGGCCCAGGAGATGTTGTTCTCCTCGTCGAAGCGGGCCTTGATCTCCACAATGGCCACGACCTGCTTGCCCTCCTCGGCGGCGTCAATGAGGGCGTCCACGATGGGCGAGTCGCCACTCGTGCGGTAGAGGGTCTGCTTAATGGCCAGGACCTTGGGGTCGGCCGCCGCCTGGGCCACGAACTCCTGCACGGAGGTGGAGAAGGAGTCGTAGGGGTGGTGCAGGAGGATGTCGTGGTCGCGCATGGCGGCGAAGATGTCGCTGGGGCGGGAGGACTCGTGGGCGGCCAGGCCAGCGGCCGTGACCGGCACGAAGCGCGGGTACTTCAGGTCGGGGACGTCCAGGTCGTGGAGCTGGTTGAGGCAGGTCAGGTCCAGGGGGGCGGGGAGCTCGAAGACGTCGTCGTCGCGCAGGCCCAGGGCCTTGACCAGGTAGCGGCGGGTGAAGGGGCTGATGGTGTCCTCCACCTCCAGGCGCACGGAGGCCCCGAAGCGGCGCCGCTCCAGCTCCTTCTCCATGGCGGTCAGGAGGTTCTCGGCGTCGTCCTCCTCCACCTCCAGGTTCTCGTTGCGGGTGACCCGGAAGAGGTGGTGCTCCAGGATGTCCATGCCCGGGAAGAGGTGGTCCAGGTGCTGGCCGATGACGACCTCGATGGGGATGACGGCGGTACCGGCCCGCTTGTCCGAGGAGGACAGCTCGCGTCCGGGCACGGTGACCAGGCGGGGCAGGGAGTCAGGCACCTTGACGCGGGCGAAGTGCTCCTTGCCGGACCGGGGGTTGCGCAGGATGACGGCGAGGTTGAGCGACAGTCCCGAGATGTAGGGGAAGGGGTGGGAGGGGTCCACCGCCAGGGGGGTCAGGACGGGGTAGATCTGGTAGCGGAAGTAGCGGGTGAGCTTCTCGCACTGCTCGGCGCTGAGGTCGTCCCAGGCCAGCAGGTCGATGTTCTGGCGGGCCAGGAGGGGGCGGATGTCCTCCTGGAACAGGGCGGCCTGCCGGCTGGTGAGCGCCTTGGCCCGGGCGGTGATTATGTCCACGACCTCGTGGGCGTCCAGGCCCGAGGCGCGCACCGGGGTGATGCCGGCCTTGATGCGGCGCTTGAGGCCGGCCACGCGCACCATGTAGAACTCGTCGAGGTTGGAGGAGAAGATGGCCAGGAACCAGGCGCGCTCCAGCAGCAGCAGGGTGGGGTCCTCGGCCTGCTCCAGGACCCGCTCGTTGAAGTCCAGCCAGGTCAGCTCACGGTCGGTGAAGCGGTTGGTAAAGGACTCCAGGGGCGGCAGGGTGGGGTCCTCGGCCAGGAGGTCCTCGGCCTCGTCCTGCGGCCCGGTGCCGTCGGGGCGAGGCGGTGTGGGCGCGCCGGTGTGCCCGGCGGGCTGGGGTGCGCCGTCCCGGGTGCCGACGTGCCCGGCGGGCGGGGGCGCCGCGGCGGGAGAGGCCCCCCGGTCTGCACCGCCCTGGTCCTCGGCGGCCGGCTGCGGCTTCTCCTCGAAGTCCTCGTCGGAGTAGTCCGGCTCGGCGTCGTCGGCGAAGTCGCGGGGGTCGGCGGGCTCCAGGACGTGCTCCTCGGGCGGCTCGGTCTCCTCGGCGCTGCCGGCGGAGGGCGCGTCCTCGTCCTCCCACGGGTCGGTGGCCGCGTGCTCCGGTGGTGCGGGGCGCCCGGCGGCGGGGCTGGTACGGGCCCAACCGCCTACGAAGGAGGACAGGGCGGAGGCCGGCTGTCCCGCGGCGGGGCTGGGAGCCGGGTGGGGGTCGTCCCCACCGCCCAGGGGAGCGGGGGGCTGGTTGCTCGGGGCGTCGGTACCGGCAGGCGTCATGGGGGCATTGTCCCACCAGCACCGGGCAGGTGGCGGGATCTGGGCGCCTCAGTCCAGCGTGCCCGCCCGGGCCCGGCCCGCCGCCTGCCTCAGCTCGTCGGCCGTGGCCAGGAGGGCGGAGTCGCGCCGGGTGACCTGGTAGGCGAGCTCGTCGGACTCCGACTCGATCCAGGTCGCCCCCGAGCCGGCCGCCAGGGCGGCCAGGAAGTCCGCCGCGCCCACCAGCACCGGGGACAGGCCCGCAAGGCCCCCGGCCTGCCCGGTAAGCACCTCGTCCAGGCGCTCGCGCACCTGCCCGGGGGTGGGCACGCGCCGCCCCTGGGAGCTGGCCGCCGAGAAGCGCTCCAGGACCTGGGCGTCGGCCCCGCGCAGGTCCACCTCGGTGGCGTAGCGGCGCTCCACCAGGTCCGGGTCGCGCCGGATCCACTCCCGCACCAGGTAGAGGCGCCACAGGGCCCCGGGCAGGGTGGTGGCCGGGGAGTCCGCCCACAGCTCGGCGACCTGGTCCACCCCATGGCAGGCGACGGCGTCGACCACGGCGTCGCGGGTGAGCACGTCCGTGGCCGGGGCGGGTCCGGTGCCCGCGCCGGTGACGACGGGGGCGGCCTCACCCCGGCGGTCGGGGCCGGGCACGGGCGTGCCGCTGGCGAACCCGCCGGTCAGGAGCTGGGCGGTGTGGTGGGCGAGCTCGGAGGTGGCGGCGGTGTCCGCGTTGCCCTCGATCTGCTCGGCGACGTCGGGGTCGAGGCGGGCGGGACGGTGGAAGGCGCGAGTCATGTCCCGTATTGTCCCCCTCCCGCTGCCCCGTCCCCCGCACCTGACCGGCGTCGTACCTTAGTGGTGGGCGACGTACCTTGGTCACCGAGGACGTACCTTAGAGGTACGTCGCCGCCAGCTAAGGTACGTCGCCGCCGGCTAAGGCCGGCTACAGTACGTCGCCGGTCAGGATCCCTTCAGAATCCGACGGCGACCGGCTCGGGCACCAGCGTGACCCCGAAGCGCTGGGCCACGCGCTCGACGACGGTGTCGCGCAGGGCCACCATGTCGGCGCTGGTGGCCTGGCCCCGGTTGGTCAGGGCCAGGACGTGCTTGGTGGACAGGGAGGCGGCCGCCCCCGGCAGGCTGAAGCCGCGGCCCAGGCCCGCGTGCTCTATGAGCCAGGCCGCGCTGGTCTTGGTCAGGCCCTCGACGACGGGGGCGGCCCTGGTGCCCAGGACCACCTGGGAGTGGTCGGTGACGGGGAAGCGGGGGGCGTCCTCGGGCAGGGTGGCGGCCTGGGCGCTGGTGAGGACCGGGTTGGTGAAGAAGGATCCCGCCGACCAGGTGTCGTGGTCGGAGGCGTCCAGGACCATGCCCTTGGAGCGGCGCAGGGAGAGCACGGCGTCGCGCAGCTCGCGGTCGGGGACCCGCTCCCCCAGCTCCACGCCCAGCGTCCGCGCCAGCTGGGAGTAGGCCACCGGTGCGGACAGGGAGCCCTGGCGCACGGCGAAGGTGGCGTCCAGGACCACCCAGCGTCCGGTGGGGCCCCAGGTCCGCCCGCCGCCGACCTCGGCGTCGCTAAGGGACCGCTTGAGGCGGGAGTCGCGGTAGGCCAGGCGCAGCTCGCTCAGGGACAGCCAGACCACCCGGTTGGCCGCCCGGTCCCAGGCGCGCACCGAGGCGATGAGCTCGGCGACCTCCGCCCCGTAGGCCCCGATGTTCTGTACCGGGGCGGCACCCACCGTCCCGGGGATCCCCGACAGGGGGGCGAACCCCGCCCACTGCCGGGCGATGGCCTCGCAGACCAGGTCGTCCCAGGTGGTTCCGGCCGTAGCGGTGACCTCCACGCCCCCGCAGGCGGAGTCCGAGTCCAGCCTGACCTGCTGACGGGCGTCACGGACAACCAGGCCGTCGAAGCCCGCGTCGGAGGCCAGGACGTTGCTTCCCCCGCCAATGACCAGGACCGGCGTGCCCTCGGCGTCGGCCTGCCGCACCGCCTGGGTGACCTCCTCCTGGGTGGTGGCCTCCAGGTAGGAGCGCACGGGCCCGCCCACGCGCAGGGTGGTGAGCTCGCCCAGGGTGGGGTGCGGCCCCGGGTCGGCCCCCAGGGGCCGGGCCAGGGCCGTCACCGGCTCAGGCCGGTCCTGCTCCCCGACCTCAGCGGAGAGCGGGACCGTGCAGGCCTCCTGGCTCTCCATGCCCACGAACATATTGACGCTGTCGCTCATGGCCGCTCCTTCAGGCTCCTGGGTCCGGGTACCGGCCGGGCGTCGCCGCCCCCGTGGCCGGCGGCCCCTCCGGGACGGCGCCGACCCGCAGCCGGGACCGGCACCGAGGGTACAGGCACGCCGGGCCCCGCACGAGTGTGCGGGGCCCGCAGGGCTCACACGGCTGGCGTCACTTCTTGTTACGACGCTGGTGGCGCGTCTTGCGAAGCAGCTTGCGGTGCTTCTTCTTGGCCATACGCTTGCGGCGCTTCTTAATGACAGATCCCATGGAACTACCTCACAGTGTGCGTGCCGATCGCCCGCGCGTCCCGGCGGACCGGGACGATCCGAGGACGACTACGCGAGTGGTGGCAGGGACAGGCCCTGCCACACAGGTGACCGTGCGATTCTAACGGGTCTCAGGTGCCCATTGACTCCGCCTCCTCGTGGCCCCAGTCACCAAGCCCGGCGGCCAGGTACTGCTCGACGGCGCGCTGGGGCACCCGGAAGGAACGGCCTACCTGCATGGCAGGGAGGTCGCCGGAGTGCACCATGCGGTAGACCGTCATCTTGGAGACACGCAGCATCTCCGCGACCTCGGCCACGGTGAGGAAGGAGGGTGCCTTGGAAGCGGGGGTGGGGAGACCCGGTGCCATTGTCAGTCCCGTCTCGAGAGGGGTGGGTGGTGCACGGCCACCGGGAGGAGGCCGCCTGCTCAGGTGGAGCCCGCCTACTATATCGTGCACCACATCCGACACACAGGAATAACCTGCCACTGTGGCCCCAATAGTCACATCTCACACTGTTGTCATTCCGACGGCGGCGTCACCGGGACGCCCCTACCCGCCACGCACTGCCACGCACCGCTTCCGCGTCCGCCCCCTGCCCGGTCAGCGCGAGGCGGCGCCGGTCCCCGCGCCGTGGCACCCGAGCGCACGGGCGGCAGCTCCCCACCGTGCCCGCCCCTCGGCGCTCCCCGGCGCCCACCGGCCTCCGACCAGCGCCAGTGCCGGCGTCGGCCCGGTTGGCCCGGTTGGCCCGGCTGGCCCCACTGGCCCGGTTGTCCTGGGGCAGCTGCCCCGGCGTCGGTCCCCTCCATGGGTGAGAATGAGACCGTGGCCTCCCAGACAGCACCCTCTGAGCCCCCTGAGCCCCCGCACCAGGCCGGCTGCCGGCCGCACCCGGTAGCGCACCTGCCGGCCTCGAGGCTGGGAGTCAAGCGGCTGGTCACCGCCGAGCCCGCCACCGGCCTGGGCGGACTGGTCGAGCGCCTGCACCTGCGAACCACCCTGGAGCGGGCCGCCCGCTTCTCCACCGCGCGCCTGGCCGTCGTGGTGTTCGCCCTCATTATCGTGGTGGTCGCCACCCTGCTGTCCCTGCCCTTCGCCAGCGCCGAGGACGCCTCGCCCTCCTTCGTGGACGCCCTGTTCACCGCCACCTCCGCGGTGTGCGTCACCGGGCTGACCGTCGTGGACACGGCGACCTACTGGTCCACCTTCGGCCAGCTCGTCATTATCGTGGGCGCGGCCATAGGCGGCCTGGGCGTCATGACCCTGGCGTCCCTGCTCTCCCTGGCGGTGTCACGGCACGTGGGCCTGACCCAGCGCATGATGGCCGCCACGGAGAACCAGTCCCGCCTGGGGGACGTCGCCTCCCTGCTGCGCGCCGTCGTCCTGACCGCCACCATTGTGGAGTCCGTCCTGACCATCGTCCTGCTGCCGCGCTTCATGACCCTGGGCATGGACCCCTTCCACGCCCTGTGGTACGCGTTCTTTATGGCGCTGTCCATCTTCAACAACGCCGGTTTCGTGGTCATGCCCGAGGGCCTGACCCCCTACGCCACCGACTGGTGGATGGGCCTGCCGATCGTGGTGGGCACCTTTGTGGGCGCGGTCGGCTTCCCCGTCATCCTGGACGTCACCCGCAACCTGACCCGCCCGCGGCGCTGGACGCTGCACTCCAAGCTCACCCTGGCCACCTACACCGGCCTGTCGGCGGTCTCGGCGGTCACGATCGCCGCCTTCGAGTGGACCAACAGGGCCACCTACGGCTCCCTGCCCACCGGCGGCAGGATCCTGACCGCCCTGGTCAACGGGGTCAACGCCCGCTCCTCAGGGCTGTCGACCATCGCCCCGGAGCACATGCACGAGTCCACCTGGTTCCTCCAGGACGTGCTCATGTTCGTGGGCGGGGGCTCGGCCTCGACCGCCGGGGGCATTAAGGTCTCCACCTTCGCGGTGCTCCTGCTGGCCATTCTCGCCGAGGCCCGCGGGGACCAGGACATTGAGGCCTTCGGACGGCGGATCACGCCCTCGACCGTGCGCCTGAGCGTGGCGGTGGCCTTTATCGGGGCCTCCATCGTGGGCCTGGCCTCCCTGGCGCTGCTGGAGATGACGGACCTGTCCCTGGACCGGATCCTCTTCGAGGTCATTAGCGCCCTGGCCACCGTGGGACTGTCCACGGGGATCACCCCGCTGCTGCCCGACAACGCCAAGTACGTCCTCATTGCGCTCATGTTCCTGGGGAGGGTGGGGACCATGACCGCGGCGAGCGCCCTGGCCCTGCGGGAACGACGCCGGGTCATCCGCATGCCCGAGGAGCGCCCGCTCATTGGCTGACCCCGCCCCACCCTCCCGCCCCGCCCGCCTCGCCCTTCCGCGAGAACGGTACTTATTCGTCGCGAGAACGGTACTTGTTCGTCGTGAGAACGGTACTTATTGCTCGTGAGAACGGTACTTATTCGTGCCGGGGCGGGTAGCCGGATCCTGCGTGTCGCGGACGTCGTGTTGAGAGACGTACATGGGCGTCGTGTTGAGGGACGTACGCGGGCGGCGTGTTGAGGGACGTATGTCGGCCTCGGCTGGCAGCCCACCCGCACGGAAGGCGACCAGGGCCCTGCCGCGAGCCTCAGGGCGCCAGCAGGCGGGCGATCCCACCGGCCGCCGCGGCGACGTCGTCCTGGGTGCCCTCCCCCACCAGCGCCCGCTGCACGATCAGGCCCATGACGGTGGTGTGGATGACGGCGGCGGCCTGCTCAGGGGCTATCGCGGTGGTCACGGCCCCCGCGTCCTGCCAGCGCCGCACCAGGGAGACGATCCTGCCGCGCACCTGCTGGTAGCGCTCGCGGCTGCCGACGTCGTAGAGCCGGGGCTCACGGGCCAGCTCGGCCCAGATGCTGACCAGGAGGGCCATCCGCCCGGGCTCCCCCTCCAGGGCCCAGACGTACCCGACCCCCTCCAGGAAGGCCTCCTCTAAGTCGGGTACCTGCTCGCGGGCCGCCAGGTCGGCGATCCACTCCACCACCGGGTCGGTGGCCTGCTCCAGGACGGTCTGGATGAGGGAGCGCTTGCCCTGGGGGAAGTAGCGGTAGACGGTGGAGGAGGACATGCCCGCCTCGGCAATGATCTCGTCCATGGACGCGGCGTGGAAGCCGTGACGGGCAAAGCACGTCTCGGCGGCCGCCAGGATCCTGGCGGCCTGCTGGTCCCTGTGCGACTGCGTGACCCGTGGCATGCCCTCATGGTAGGGGGTCCGCGCCTCCCTCGTCTGCGGTGTCCCAGTTCATATCTAAAACGAAACGGTCGTTGTTGACAGGGCAGGGACCTCACCCTACGCTGACGACCGCAAGCGAAAAGATCTCTTTCGATTTGAGGTACCCAGTATGAGGTCACCTGCCCGGCCCCCGCAGCCGCACCCCCTGGAGGTCCAGGACTCCACGCCCGACGCCGTGGCCCCCTCCCCGTCACCCTCCGGTACCGCGGGGCTCCCGGCACCCGCCGCCCCGGCCCCCTCAGCCCTGGCCAGCTCGTCCGCGTCGGCCCCGGCCAGCTCGTCCGCCCCAGCTGGCTCGTCCGCGTCGGCCCCAGACCCCTCGGCCCCGGCCGACCCACCCACCGCAGCCCCGGTACAGCTGGCGTTCCGTCGCCGCGAGCTGGCCCTGGTGGCCAGCTCGCTCATTACCCAGCTCATGATCGTCCTGGACATGACGATCATTGCCGTCGCCCTGCCCAGGATGCAGGAGGACCTGGGGCTGTCCACCTCCCAGCGCCCGTGGGTGGTGACTGCTTACACTCTGGCCTACGGTGGGCTGGTGCTACTGGGCGGCCGCCTGGTGACGGCCCTTGGCCTCAGGCGCGCCTACCGGATCGGTCAGATCGGCTTCGCGACGGCGAGCCTGGTGGCCGGGCTGGCCCCCGCCTTCCCCCTGCTGGTGACCGCCCGGGCCGTCCAGGGGGCGTTCGCCGCGCTCCTGTCCCCCGCCTCCCTGGTCCTGCTCAGCACCACCTTCCCCTCCGGGCCCCGACGTCGTCAGGTCTTCGCCCTCTTCGGCGCCACCGGCGGGCTGGGCGCCGCCGCCGGGCTCCTCATCGGCGGGGCCCTGACGGACTGGCTGAGCTGGCGCTGGTCGCTCTACGTCAACGTGCCCATTGCCGCGGCGGGCTTCGTCATCGGCCTGCGCAGCCTGCCCGCCCCGGGACGCCGTCACGAGCAGTCCGCCTGGGACCTGCCCGGCCTGGCCCTGGGGTGCACGGCCTGCTTCGCCGTCGTGTTCGGCCTGGACCGGGCCGAGCAGACCTCCTGGACCTCGACGTCGACCCTCCTGTGGCTGGGGGCCGCGGTAGTGCTCGCCATCCTCTTCGTGGTGCGCGAGCACCTGGCCGAGGCCCCGGCTCTGCCCCTGTGGATCACCTCGGCACCCGGTCGGGCCGCCTCCTACGCGGCGGTGGCAACATTCGGGGCGGCCCAGATGGGCGGAGCCGTGTACCTGACCTACTACCTGCAGAACCACTTCGGCTACTCGCCCCTGCGCACCGGCGTCGCCTTCCTGCCCATGATCGCGGCCCTGGTCCCGAGCGCGCCGCTGGCCGGCCGCCTGCTCGTCCCCTACCTGGGCGTGCGCGGCACGCTGCCGCTGGGGGTGGGCGTGGAGGCCCTGGCCTTCGTGGTCCTGGCGCAGGTGGGGCCCGACTCCGGCTACGCCCAGGTGGCGGTCCCGGGCCTGGTCCTCATGGGGATCGGGGCGGGCCTGATTATGCCGGTCGCCTTCAGCGCCGGCACCCGGGGCATCCCGCAGCGCCACTCCGGCCTGGCCTCGGCCGTCCTGACCATCACCCAGCAGATCGGGGGCTCCTTCGGCGTCGCCCTACTGGCCACCTACGCCACCCGGCACGTGCAGGACTACGTCACCACGCACACCGAGGCCGTCCGCGCCCAGGCCACCCAGGCCCTGGTCCAGGCGCAGGCGCTGCCTGACTCCCCGGCCGGCAAGGAGATTATCGCCAGGTTCACCGCCGACCTGTCCGACCGCGCCCAGATCGACGCCTACGCCGGGGGCTTCCTGCTCATGGCCTGCCTGCTGGCCGCGGTAACGGCGCTCCTGGTGCTGGGAGCGCTCACCGTCAGGCGGGTGCGCAGCCGGTAGCAGGCGGCCGGTAGCCCGGGAGCCAGCGGAAGGCGGCCGGGAGCCAGCGGCCTCCCCGGCCCCCGCGCCGGCCTCCCCCGGCCACGGCACCGGCCCTGCCCGCGCCCCGAGGGCCCACCGCCCACCTACCCCCGGACCACGACGGAACCACCCCGGGGCACCGGGAGGGGGTCCGCGATACCGTAGGCTTATGCCCGCCGCAGACTCCCGTACCGACTCCACGCTCGTCATTGGGCTGGGACGCTTCGGCTCCGCCGTGGCCGCCACCCTGGACCGTCTGGGACGTGAGGTCCTGGCCGTCGAGTCCAACCCCACGCTGGTGCGCCAGTGGAGCGGACGCATCCCCCTGATAGAGGCCGACGCCACCGACATGGAGGCCCTGGAGCAGCTGGGGGCCACCGAGTTCGGCACGGCGGTGGTGGGCGTGGGCTCCTCCCTGGAGGCCTCCGTGCTCATCGCCGGCAACCTGGTGGACCTGGAGACCCCGCAGATCTGGGCCAAGGCCATCTCCCGGGCCCACGGGCGCATTCTGCGGCGTATCGGCGCCCACCACGTGGTCTACCCCGAGTTCGACGCCGGGCAGCGCGCCGCCCACCTCGTGTCCGGACGCATGCTGGACTACATTGAGATGGAGAAGGGCGGCTTCACCATTGTCAAGATGCGACCGCCGCGCGAGCTCCACGGGTTCACCATCGGTGAGGCCAGGATCCGCTCCCGCTACGGGGTCACCGTCTTCGGTCTCATGAGTCCGGGCGAGCCCTTTGAGTACGCCAGCGCCGAGACCCTCGTCTCCTCCGACGACGTCCTGGTGGTCGGGGGGGACGCCACCCTCCTGGAGCGATTCGCCAACCGGGCCTAAGGCGCGCACCCCCGCCGGACCCGGGGCACCGCCGTGGACCTGCAGCCCCGAGCGGGTGGACCCGGCGCGCTCCCGCTGGACCCGGGGCACTAGGCCTGATCGCGCTCCCCGCGCGCCGCGCATGCGACGCGGGTCCTAGGATCGGATTAAAAGTGCGCAGGAAAGGGCGCCCCTGCGGGTGGAGACCACCAGGAGCCACCGTACCGAGCAAACAGGGCGCCCCCGCGCGTGCGATGAAGGTCAGCTCTTAGGGGTCCAATATAAGAGGGTATAAGACGCACTCCCATACGTACGACGCAAGCAGTGGATGTAAAGAGCGCACTCGTACAGCCAGAATGCACTAGGACTATATAGCGCTGGCTATATAGTGCCGGCTAGGACCACTCGGGCGGCTCGTAGGGGCTGCGTCCCGGGGCCACGGGGCCCGGCGCGCCCGGGTAGCCCCCACCACCCGAGTACCCCCCACTGCCCGGGACGCCCTGGACCCCGCCCGGGTAGCCCCCACCGCCCGGGACCGACTGGGTCCCCGAGGGAGCCGGGTAGCCCGGCGCACCCGGTACGCCCGTAGGAAGGCCGTAGACGGGTGTCGGCGGCACCTGGGCGGGCACCCCTGGAGCCCCAGGCGCCCCCGTGGGAAGACCGTAGACGGGTGTCGGCGGTACCTGTGCGGGCACCCCGGGCGCCCCCGGAGCACTCTGGGCACCCGGCCAGGCGGGCGCCCCCGAAGCCCCGGGCACCCCAGGAGCCCCTGGAGCCCCCGGGTACGCAGGTACGACGCCGGGGACGCCCCCGCGCGCCCGCCTCCTCTCGGCCCTGCCCGCGGCGAACCACGCCCGTGACGAGGGCGTGAGCAACACCGGGGACACCGCGAGAGGAACCGCCCCCACGACAATGACGACCGCCGTGATACTGGCCGTGTAGGACATCGCGACAGCGACCAGGACGTGGGTCACGAGGAAGACGCAGGCCCCGGCCAGACCGGTCCCCAGCAGCAGCCCCCAGTTGCGTACGGAGAAGGCGACGACGGCAGGGACACTGAGCGCCAGGAGCAGGACGGCGAGCAGGGTGCCGACGACCACGGACAGGCCGGGCGAGCCCGGGAACGAGGGCATCCAGCTCAGGAACTCCCTCATCCTCACCTCCAGCGTCTGCTCGCCGAAGTTCCTGGAGGAAATGGCCGTCAGGTTCAGGGGCAGGGAGATGAGCGCGCTGGCGCTCGCGGCAAGGAGCCAGTAGGCGACCCCCGCCCCCAGCGCCGCGCCGACAGGGGTCCGGAGCCGGGGGGCGGCCACCACTGCCAGGATCCCGGCGACGGTGGCGACGACGCAGGCCAGCACCGCGAGGACGTCACTGCTGACGTAGGGGTAGGCGTAGTTGCCGGGGAGCGTGGCCAGGCGCAGCACAATGAGGACGGCCCTGAGCACCGCCAGCACGACGACGCCGGCCAGCGCCCCGTTGACCCGGCGCACAGCGCCCTGGACCAGGCCCACCACGAGCAGGATAATGAGCGGGTCGACCAGGAACCCCACCAGGATGTATGCCACCAGAGAAGGTCCTGCGTTCCTCATCACCCCCTGTGTCCTCAGGAACAGCTGCACGCCCTCGAGCAGGAGGGCGACGGCTGCCAGTACGATCGCCGCGACCTCCACGCCGCTACGTCGGGGGGCCTGTGCCCCCGCCCTGAGCATGGCGTCGTAGGAGGCTCCCGGATCCTGCAGCGCGAGCGTGGGGTAGACCGCCTGCTCCCCAGAAGGGGCAGCCGGGTACTGGGGGGAGTAGCTCATAGGTGAATCCTCCCACACCCTACCCGCTACTCGGTGGCGATCGCCTCTAGGACCGGCAGGCGTGAGGCGCGCAGGGCCGGCCACAGGGCCGCCACCACACCCACCCCGACGGCGACCAGGAGCATGGCCACCAGCTGCCCCCAGGGGATCGTCACCGTGGAGATCCCCTCGTCCTTGAGCACCTCGCACAGGGCGACGGCGAGCACCACCCCGGCACCACCCCCCACCACGGTGCCGTACAGGGCGGTGAGGACCGACTCCGCCATAATCTCCCCGCCGAGCTGGGCCCGTCCCAGGCCCACCGCCCGCATGAGCCCGATCTCCCGGGTGCGCTCACTGACCGAGAGCACCAGGGTGTTGACGATCCCCAGGACGGCAATGGCGATGGACAGCCCCAGCAGCCCGTACAGGACGGCCAGGACCTGGTTGACCTGCTGGCCCACCATGTCGGAGATCTCGGAGGCGTCGAGCACCGTGTACAGGTAGGTAGGGGCCACGACCTGCTTGATCTGGGCGCGTACGGTCTCCAGGTCGGCGCCCTGGGCCAGGGTGACGAACACGCCCACCGGGCTGGCCAGGACCTGGGCGGGGTCGGCAGGGGTGTACCCGCCCCACGAGCCCAGGGCCGCGGCGAGCTCAGGCGAGGCGGAGAAGGACCCCGCGATCCCCTTTGGGTCAATGACCGCGACCACACCCGCCTCTACCGAGCCCGCCGGGCCGGTGAGGGTGACCGTGTCCCCCACGTGCAGGCCGGCGCTCTTGTAGGCGGCCACGTGCGTGGCGTCCATGTCCGCGACGTCGCCCTCGGTCACCGCCAGGTCATAGGCCCGCAGGAAGGCCTGCGGCTCACTGACGTTGAGGGCCACCGTGTCAGTGCCGTCCGCGCCCGTGGCCGAGATCAGGTAGACGGTGTAGGAGGTGGTGGAGGCCACACCGTCGAGCTCATTGACCTGGGCCAGCATCTGCGCGGGGAGCTGGCCGCCCACGCCCCCGGCGGGCTGGAGCAGGAGGTCGGCCTTCATGGACCGGTTGACCACGTCGGAGACGGAGTCGTTGACCGACGTCGCCAGGGTGGCGCCCGCGCACACCAGGGCCATGCCCACCATGAGGGCGCCGGAGGTGTTGGCGGTGCGGCGCGGGTTGTGCACGATATTGCGCACCGCCAGGCGCCCGGAGGGGCGCAGCAGACGCAGGGGCAGGCCCAGGACCCCCACCACCGGCCGGGCCAGCACCGGGGAGACGGCGAGCAGGCCGAGCACGACCCCGCCGGCCCCCACCCCCAGGACGAGCTTGCGCTGGGGGATGCCCTCACTGAGCCAGGCCGCGGCCACGACCGCCACCCCGGCGGCCAGGAGGAGCCCGCCCAGGACGGTGCGCACCACCAGGGACTTCTCGCGGGCCCCCGACACGCCCCGCATGGCCTCCACCGGGTGGGTCAGGGCCGCCTCGCGCGCGGGCAGCAGGGCGCCGACAACGGTCACCAGGATCCCCACCACCAGCGACACCGCGATAATCGGCCCGGTCATAGCCACGCCGTCGAGCAGGGGCATGTCCATGGCACGCAGGAGGGCCACCAGCCCCGACAGCAGCCCGGCGCCCGCGGCCACCCCCAGGGCCGAGCCGACCGCCCCGATGACCAGCGCCTGCACCAGCACGACGCCGAACACGGAGCCCGGGGAGGCCCCCACCGCCCGCAGGAGGGCGAACTCCTTGACCCGCTGGCGCACGCTCATGGCAAAGGAGTTCATAATAATGAAGGAGCCCACGAACATGGCCAGGATGACGAAGACCAGGATAAAGGTCTGGACGAACCCCAGGATCCTCTCAATGGAGGCGTTCTGCTCCTCGATCTTCTTGGCCCGGGTCAGAAGGCGCGCCCCGTCGGGCAGGATCCGGGCCACCTGTGACCTGACCTCATCCACCGAGGCCCCTGGGGACACGTCAATGGAGATGTCGCTGACCTGGTCGTCGGGGGCGGCCAGCGGCATGAACCAGTCGGCGTCCATGCCCACGATGGTGGCCCCGGCCATGGTGGTGCCGAAGTTGAACTCGCCGACCACCGTGACCTCGACGGGCTGGCCCTGGACCACCACGTGGGTGGTGTCCCCGATGCCCAGGCCCGAGCGTCCCAGGGCCCCGGACTCCAGGGCGATCTCGCTCCCGCCGTGGGGGTGGGACCCCTGGACCCAGGTCATCCCCGGCTCCTGGGGGTAGACGGGGATCAGGAGCGTGGGGGCTCCCGAGGAGGTCACGGGGGCCTGGTCGGCCCCCAGCAGGACGCCGGTCAGGGACGCCCCGCGGTGAACCACCTCCACCCCGTCGATCTGCTTGATCCTCTCGGCCAGGGAGCCGTCCACGGGCTTGGTCAGGACGGTACCGGTGGCACTGGCGTTGCCGGCGACCTTCTCGCCGCTCACGTACAGGTCAGAGGTGATGGTGGAGGACGTCAGGGCGGAGAAGGTGTCCGACAGGACGGCACGCAGGGCCAGGGTGCCCGAGAGGAAGGCCACCCCCAGCACCACCGCCAGGGTGGTCAGGACGAACTGCTTGGCGTGGGCGCGCACAGAGCGCCAGGCGACGCGGCCCACGGCTCAGGCCTCCGGGCGCTGGTAGGAGCCCCGGCCCTCGCCCTGTCCGGCGTCGGCCCCGTCCCGCCCCCGGGGCACGGAGGCCACCTCCTGCGCGACCAGGGGCCCGGCTCCCTCGCCCAGGACCCGCAGGGCGTCCAGGACGCTGTCGCGGTCCGGCTCACCCAGCTCGGCCACCACGTGCCCGTCACGCAGGAACAGGACCGTGTCCGCCCAGGCGGCGGCCTCCGGCTCGTGAGTCACCATGACCACCGACTGGCCCAGGTCGTCCACGCTGCGGCGCAGGATCTCGAGGACCTGGACGGTGGAGCGGGAGTCCAGGTTACCGGTGGGCTCGTCGGCGAAGACGACGGCGGGCCTGCCCACCAGCGCCCGGGCGCAGGCCACGCGCTGGACCTGGCCCCCGGAGAGCTCCGCGGGACGGTGGGTCAGGCGGTCGGCGATCCCGACGGCCTGGACCACCTGGTCAAAGCGCTCACGGTCGACCTTGACGCGGGCGATGTCCAGGGGCAGGGTGATGTTCTCGGCGGCGGTGAGGGTGGGAACCAGGTTGAAGGCCTGGAAGATGAAGCCGATACGCTCACGGCGCAGGCGGGTCAGACGACGCTGGCTCATGGAGGAGACCTCGTCGCCGTCAAGGACGATGGTCCCGGAGGTGACCGAGTCCAGCCCTGCCAGGCAGTGCATGAGGGTGGACTTGCCCGAGCCGGAGGGGCCCATGACGGCGGTGAAGCGGCCCCGGGCGATATCCACGTCCACAGCGTCCAGGGCGGTGACCGCCCCGGCGCCCCGCCCGTAGACCTTGGTCAGCGCCCGGGCGGTAATGACCGGGTCCTCCACCTGCCGACAGGGGGCCAGGGCGGGCGGGGAGGCGCTGGCGGAGATGCTCATGGGCCCAGTCTGGCACGCATGAGCGGGACCTACGCGGGCACCACCTGCACCGCGGACGCCGTTGTGGCAGGTGACACGGGTCCGCGCCCTGCCCGTCCCGCCCTCGAGGCGGCCTGGGCCGACCGGTGCACCAACCCTGTGGAGACGGCCCTGCCCGTCCCACGCGCCCCCACCGGGCGGGCGGCACCCGGGTCCCAGCGGGCGGGCGTGGCAGGCTGGCGTCATGAGCCCGGTTCACCTCACCCCCGCCGACTTCGAGGACGCCGTCGGAGCGGCCCTGGATCTCCTGCCGCCCGAGCTGGCCGAGCAGATGGACAATGTCGCCGTCATGGTCCAGGACGAGCCCGACGCCGAGGTGCTGGGTCCCGAGGACTACGACGAGGAGGGCATGCCCACCCTCCTGGGCCTCTACGACGGCGTGCCCCTGACCGAGCGCGACGACTCCTGGTCCCTGGTCCTGCCCGACCGGGTCCTCGTCTTCCAGGGGCCGCTGGAGCGCTGGTGCACCAGCGAGGAGGAGCTGCGTGAGGAGATCGCGGTGACGGTGCTCCACGAGGTCGCCCACCACTTCGGCATCCCGGACGCCCGGCTGCACGAGCTGGGCTGGGCCTGAGCCCGGGGCGGCAGGCGCCCGGCCCCCTGCCCGGCCACCTGTCCCGTGCCTGTCACGTCCAGCTGGACGGTACCGGGGGAGCGTCCCGGGCGGGGCGCGTCAGGCGCTCACCGTGACGCAGCTCGGGGTAGAGGTCCAGGAGGAAGACGTACCGGTTGAAGGGGGTGTCCGGGGCCGCCTGCTCGTGGGCCTGCGCCGCCTCACGGCGCACCTGGTCCAACAGCTCCTCGAGCTTGTGGGCCAGGTGCCGGGCCGTGCTCTCCGGCAGCCAGACCGTGCCGTCGGCGTGGAGGACGGGACCCGCCTGTACCTGTTGGGCCTTCATGAGCCCGTCAAGGACCGTCATGTACCGGGGGCGCATGACCTCCGCGAAGGCCTGGACCGCCTCCGGGTCGTCACCCTTGAAGACGATCCCCCTCTCCGGGGCGAGGTACCAGCGGTCGCGGGCCGTGGCCCCCTGCGGCGGCTCGGCGTCGAGGACAAAACCCGCCTTCCGCAGACGACGCACGTGGTAGCTCACGGAGTTCGCGGGGACGTCAAGGCGCTCGGCGAGGTCGGCGGCGCGCAGGGGCCGGCCCTCGTCCCACATCTCGGCCAGGATCCGCAGGCGCAGCGGATGGGACAGGGCCCTCAGGGCCGTGGCGTCGTTGACGTTCGTCATACCTTCAGGATAGGGCCCAGGAACACGCACCACCTCTTGAGCACTACATGTTGCGCAATGGGTGTTGCGCATCTATTCTTGCTCATATGAGCCACACCTCGACCGACCTCCACGACCCCACGGTCTCCCCGGCCAGCCCCTCCGACCCTACCGCTCACGGCGTCGGGCCCGGCCACGCCGACGTGCCGGGTAACCCCGCCTCCCCGCCCGGGGACGACCCCGACCGGCCCCTGTGGCGCAGCCGCGACTACCTCCTGTGGTTCTCCAGCGACGTGGTCGGCGACCTCGGCTCCTCCCTGCGCGCCTTCGCCATGCCGCTCATCGCCTACGCCGTGACCGGCTCCGCCACCCAGGCCGGCCTGGTGGGCACGCTCACCTCCGTCGCCTTCCTCGCGGCCACGGTGCCCGGCGGCGTGCTGGTGGACCGCGTGGACCGCAAGCTCCTCATCCTGGTCGGCCAGCTCCTACGGGCCACCGTCTACACCCTGGCCGCCCTGGCCTGGTGGACGGGCCTGCTGTCCCTGCCCGTGCTGCTGGCCGTGGCCCTGGCCTCGGGGGCCTGCTCGGGGCTGTTCTCCCTGGCCTCGGACGCCGCGATCAAGCACGTGGTCCCACCCGACCAGATGGCCGCGGCGGCGGGAGCCAACCAGGCCCGCACCTCGGTGGTCGACCTGCTCTCCAAGCCCCTGGGCGGCCTGCTCCTGGGCCTGTCCCCGGCCGCCCCCTTCCTGGCGGAGACCACCGGTCACCTCCTGGGGGCCTGCTGTATCCGGGCGGTACACGCCGACATGAGCCCGACCCGGAACGCGCACGCTCCTCAGGACGCGGACGCCACCTCGGGGCAGAGGCCGCCGTCGGCCTGGAGGGCGTACGCGCAGGGGTGGTCCTGGCTGCTGGGGCACCGGGTCGTCCTGGTGCTGGCCGTCTACGGGGCCGTCGGGAGCCTGTCCCTGTCCGGGGTCCTCACCGCGGTCACGCTCGACTGGCGGTCCCGGGGCATGTCCGGCACCACCATCGGCGCCCTTATGGCGGTCCCCAGCGTGGCCATGCTCCTGGGGGCGATGGCCGTGCCGTCCACCACCCGGCGGGTGCGCGGGGGCACGGCCCTTGTGGTCGGCAACGTCCTGGTGTCCGGGTTCATGGTCGCCGCCGCCCTGGTAGCGAACACGACGGCGCGGACGATCCTGCTGGCATGTGCCTGCACCGCCCTGCCGGTGGTGAACTCCGTGGCCTCCGGTCTCGTCATGAGCCTCATCCCCAGCGAGGTCATGGGGCGGCTCGTCAGCGCCGTCCTGCTCATTAACATGGGCCTGCCCGCCCTGGCCCCCTACAGCGCGGGCAGGGGCCTGGACGTACTCGGTGCCCCGACGACGATTATCGCCTTCGCCCTGGTGGGCCTGGCCTCCCTGGCCCTGGTCCTCAGCCGCCGGGAGATCCGTCAGCTCGGCTACCCCGACCAGTGGCAGGCGAGCTGAGACCTAGTCCCGGGCCTGCACGACGCCCGGGCCCCGCCCGACAGCTACCCGCGGGTGGTGGGCCCGTTCCCGGGCGCGCAGGCCCCGACGGTGCCGGCACACGTCGGCACGACGGCGGCGCCGTGGTCCCGGCGCCCTCACCGCCCTTGACGACGGGCCCTCCCACTGGTGGGATACCCCACAGGACCATCCGTCACCACAGCCTGGGAGGAGCCCATGCCCCAGACACCCCCTGTCCCCCCGTCCCCCCGGCTACGCGACTACGTGGCGTGGCACGACGCCTACCGGGACCCCGCCTCGGAGCTGTCGGTACGGCTGCGCCACGTCCAGCAGGTGATCTCCGCGGAGTTCGACGCCCGGCCCGGCACGGTCAGGGTCATGAGCTCCTGCGCCGGGCAGGGGCACGACGTCCTCGGCGTCCTGGCGGCCCGCCCCGAGCTGTACAACCGCGTCCGGGGCACCCTCCTGGAGATCAACCCGGTCAACGCCGCCATCGCCCGCGAGCGCATCACCTCCCTGGGCGTGGACCTGCGCGTGGTGGAGGACGACGCCTCGGTCTCGGACGCCTACGTGGGCGCGGTCCCGGCCGACCTGGTGCTGCTCGTGGGGATCCTGGGCAATGTCTCGGTAGAGGACACCCGGCGGCTCGTGGCCGTCGCCCCGCAGTTCTGCGCCCCGGGCGCCACGCTCGTGTGGACCCGCGGGTCCCAGGAGCCCGACCCCGGGGCGGAGATCCGCCACTGGTTCTCCCGGGCCGGGTTCACGGAGCTCTCCTACGAGGAGGGTATGGAGGGCACGTCCATGCGCATGGGGGTCCACCGGTGGGAGGGGGCCACGCCGCCCCTGCGCCGGGGCGTCAAGCTCTTCACCTTCCTGCGCTAGGACCCGCCCCCACCCGCGAGAACGGTACTTATTCCCCGCGAGAACGGTACTTGTTTGTCGTGAGAACGGTACTTATTGCTCGTGAGAACGGATAGGCCGTTCAGGGCGCCCTCGCAAGCCTGCCTTGACCTGCGAAGACACCTTGGTGCCACGGCCTCTCGCCCCGCTGGCGTCCCCCTTCCCGGCTCACGGGGTTCACGGACGCAAGCGCCTGCTCTGTGCAGGAGGTAGCCGAGCAGACCGGCACCTGCTCCGTACCCGGGGCGTTCCGTAAGGCAGGCCGCTCAGCCCTCCCGGGCCACCAGGGTGTTGGAGGCCTGGGCGCGGGGGCGCACCACCATGGAGTCGATATTGACGTGGGCGGGCCGCTCCAGGGCCCACACAATGCACTCGGCGACGTCCTGGGCCACGAGGGGGCCTGCCACGCCCGCGTAGACGGCGTCGGCCTCGGCCTGGTCCCCGTGGAACCGGTTGAGGCTGAACTCCTCGGTGCGCACCATGCCCGGGGCGATCTCGATGACGCGCACGGGCTCGCCCACGAGCTCCAGGCGCAGGGTGGCCGCCACCACCCTCTCGGCGTGCTTGGCAGCCACGTACCCGGCACCCCCCGGATAGGTGTCGTGGGCGGCGGTGGAGGTGAGGAACAGCAGGTCACCGCCACGCTCGCGCAGGGTGGGCAGGAAGGCCTGGCTCACGCGCAGGGCGGCCAGGGCGTTGCGCTCGTACATGGTGAGCCAGTCCTCCGGCCTGCCCTGCGCCACCGGGTCGAGGCCGATGGCGCCGCCCGCGTTGTTGACGACGGCGTCCACCGGGCCTCCCGCGAGCACCTCGGTGGCAAGGCGGGCGACGTCGGCGGCATCCTGGAGGTCGGCGGCGACCCAGGTGCAGCCGGTCTCCTTAGCCAGGGCTGCCAGGCGGGCGGCGCGGCGGGCGGTGGCGACCACGTCCCAGCCGTGGGCGCGCAGGAGGCGGACGGTGGCGGCGCCAATGCCGGTGGAGGCCCCGGTGACGACGGCGCGGCGGGGCGCGCCCGCAGGGGAGGCGGGCACGGCGGCAGACCCGCCGGGCACCACCGCGGCAGCGGGAGCGTCAGACACAGTGGCAGACCCGTCAGGCGCGCCCCCAGGGGAGGCGGGCACAGCGGGCACACCCGCAGCGGTAGGGGCGGGCACGGTGGTCGTAGTGGCCATAGGAGGAGTCTGCCCCACCTCTTGGCGCACGGCGGCAGGACGACGTGTCGAGGCCATGCGGGAGGACGGCCTGACCAGCGCTTCTTCGCGCGTGGCGCAGGACGACGGCACCCTCCTGGTGCTGCGCCACCAGCAGCCCGAGCAGTGACACACTGCCCCCCATGACCGACTCCACAGGTACCCCTGTCCCCGCCGAGTTCTCCCCCACCGCTGGGATCAGCGCGCCCCAGCACCTTCCCCCCGCCCCGGCCTGGAGTCGGCACGCCATTGTCTGGCAGGTCTTCCCCCTGGGGTTCGTGGGCGCCCCCACCCTGGCCCCGCAGGGGGACCCCGACGACCCGTCCACCCCGGCCGGGGCCCTGGCCGCCGAGCACCGCCTGCTGCGCCTGGTGGACTGGCTGGACTACCTGGTGAGCCTGGGGTGCAACGTCCTGGCCCTGGGGCCGGTCTTCGCCTCCATGTCCCACGGCTACGACACGGTGGACTACTTCCGCATCGACCCCCGCCTGGGTACCAATGAGGACTTTGAGACCCTGGCGCGCCAGGCCCATGCCCGCGGGGTGCGCCTGGTCCTGGACGGCGTCTTCAACCACGTGGGCAAGGACTTCCCCGCCTTCGCCGCCCTGCCCCAGGCGGGGCCGGGGTCGGAGGCCTCGCGCCTGTTCCGCCTGACCTGGCCCGAGGACTGGCAGCCGGGCACCGCCCCGGACTACGAGCGCTTTGAGGGCCAGGAGTGGCTGCCGGCGCTCAACCACGCCGAGCCGGCCGTGGCCGACATGGTCGTCGACGTCATGAAGTTCTGGCTGGAGCGCGGGGCCGACGCCTGGCGGCTGGACGCGGCCTACGCCGTCGACCCCGCCTTCTGGACCCGGGTGCTGCCACGGGTGCGCGAGCACTACCCGGAGGCCTACTTTGTGGGGGAGGTTATCCACGGGGACTACGTGGGTATTACCGCGGCCTCGGGCATGGACTCGGTGACGCAGTACGAGCTGTGGAAGGCCGTCTGGTCCTCGATTGAGTCCCGGAACTTCTACGAGCTGGACTGGGCGCTCCGGCGTCACGCCGAGTTCCTGCGCAGCCTGGTGCCCTGGACCTTCCTGGGCAACCACGACACCACCCGCATCGCCTCCCAGATCTCCGAGCCCGCCCACCTGCCCCACGCGGTCGCGCTGCTGGCCACCCTGCCGGGCCTGCCCGCCATCTACTACGGCGACGAGCAGGGCTACCGGGGGGTCAAGGAGGACCGCCTGGGCGGGGACGACGAGATCCGCCCGCCCTTCCCGGCGACCCCCGCCGACATGTCCGACCTGGGGGCGCCCACGCTGCGCCTCTACCAGGACCTGGTGGGCCTGCGCCGCCGCCTGCCCTGGCTGCACGACGCCGACCTGGCCACCCTTCACCTGGACAACCGCCTCTACTCCCTTGAGCTCACCGGCCGGGCCGGATGGGCTGACGCGGGCGCCTCGGACGGGGGCCCGGGCAGCGTGGTGGTGGTCCTGAGCCTGGAGGAGCACGAGGCCTGGGTGCCCACGGCCGGCCACCACGCGGTGCTCGCCGCCTCCCCCGGCTCGGCCGCGCCCCGCCCCGAGGGCGACGGCGTCGTCCTGCCCGCCCACGCCTGGGCGGTCCTGGGCACCTCCTGACCCACCGCCCGCCCCGGGGGGACGTACAGCACCTGCCGTCCTGGACGCCCGCCCCGGGGCGCCCGGCCAACCTCACCAGGTGAGGGGCCCGGGGCTGCCGCTACCACGCCCGCCCCGGGCGCCCGCGTAAGGAAAAAGGAGGCCCATGGTCCCCGACCGCGCCCACCTCGCCGCCCTCATTGACCACACCCTGCTCACCCCCGAGGCCACGGGTGCGCAGGTGCGTGACCTGGTGGCCGAGGCCGCCGCACTGGGCACCTACTCGGTGTGCGTCAGCCCCAGCCAGCTCCCGCTGACGGTCCCTGCGGGGCTGCGCGTGGTCACGGTCTGCGGCTTCCCCTCGGGCGCCCACCCCGCCGTCGTCAAGGCCGCCGAGGCCGCCGACGCCGTGGCCAAGGGCGCCCAGGAGGTGGACATGGTGGTCAACCTCGGCCTGGTCAGGGAGGGGAGGTGGGGGGACGTCGAGGTGGACGTCCGGGCCGTGCGGGAGGCGTGCGGGCCCGCCGGGCTCAAGGTCATTATTGAGTCCGCCGTCCTGAGCGACGAGGAGATCGTGGCCTGCTGCCGGGCCGCCCAGGCGGCCGGGGCCGACTTCGTCAAGACCTCGACGGGCTTCCACCCCGCGGGCGGCGCCTCCACCCACGCGGTCCGCCTCATGCGCCGCGTCGTGGGCGAGCGCCTGGGGGTCAAGGCCTCCGGCGGCATCCGCACCGCCCAGGCGGCCCTGGCCATGCTCGACGCCGGCGCCTCCCGCCTGGGGCTGTCCGCCTCGGCCGCGGTCCTGGACGGGCTGGCGCAGCTGTCGTCGCGCACCCGCCCGGGCGCCCCCACACCCTGACCCCGCTTCACGGGGATGGACTGCAGGTCGTAGGCGCGCCCCCGTGTCTATTGGCCCCTGATCCCGCTTCACGAGGACGGACTCGCCCAGCGAGGCCTCCGGCGCCCCTGCGCACTGACCCCTCGCGCACTAAGCCCCCTCGCGCACTAAGCCCCTGTGCCCTGAGCCCACCACGCTCTGAGACCCCGCCTGAGACCCACGCCCTGAGAAACCGTGGAGCCCCAGTCGGGGCGGAACCGTACGCCAGCCTGAGCCCCACCTGAGACCCGCCTGAGACCCGCACGCCTTGCGAAACCGTTGGAATGACGCCGGTACCCGGCTGGCGTCCGGGGACACACGCGCAGGCGGCGGGTCCGGGGCCGCGCCCGCGAACCGGCTCGGCACGCGAGATAGCCACCAACCCGTATGTGATACCAACCACAAACAAAGACTGTCCAGGTTTTCGGTTTGCCAAACTTAGGGTACACGAACTTATGATGCCGACCATGCGCACCATTCCCGTCTCGCGCCGGGGCCTGGCCCTGGCCGCCTCCCTGGCCCTGGCCGCCTCCCTGACCGCCTGCGGCTCGGCGACCACCTCCAGCCCCACCGCCAGCGGTACGGGCACCACCGTCAAGGTCGTCGCCTCCACCACCCAGATCTGCGACTACGTCACCCAGCTGGCCTCCGGGGACAGCACCGACAACCTGTCCTTCGACCGCACCGGCGCCGACGGCCAGAGCGCCCACTTCGGCGCCGACACCGCCACGGCCTCCACCCACCTGGAGCTGACCTGCCTGCTGGCCCCCAACGCCTCGGCCCACGAGCACGAGATGACCGCGGCCCAGTCCAAGGCCCTGTCAGAGGCCGACCTCTTCCTGGTGTCCGGGGTGGACCTGGAGCACTTCCTGGACGACGCGGTGAGCTCCACCGGGTTCAAGGGCACCATGGTGGTCACCTCCGGCGTCTACGGCGCCGTCGATGTCGACGACCTGCAGGCCCAGCTCAAGAAGGAGGAGTCCCTGCCCTACAAGGTCGACCGGGGGACCAGCAAGGTCGACGTGGCCGCCTGGCCCTTCCCGCCCGAGGAGGGCCAGAGCGAGCCGGAGTTCCGCTTCGACCCGCACGTGTGGACCTCGCCCAAGAACGCCATCGTCCAGGTCACCAATATCGGCGCGGCCCTGGAGAAGGCGGCGCCCGCCAGCGCCGAGACCTTCCGCGCCCACACCGACGCCTACATCAAGCAGCTCACCGAGCTCGACGAGTGGGCCGCGACGGCCATGAGCTCCGTACCCAAGGACAAGCGCGTCCTGTTCACCAGCCACGACGCCTTCGGCTACTTCTCCAAGGAGTTCGACGTCAAGTTCGAGGGCGCGGCCCTGTCCGACTTCAACGCCCAGGCCGACGCCACCGCCGAGAAGATCCAGGAGACCGCCGACAAGGTCAAGGCCTCCGGCGCCGTGGCCATCTTCGCCGAGAACTCCAACAACCCCAAGTCCGTGGAGAAGGTCGCCGAGGTCGCCGGCGTCAAGGCGGTCATCGGTGACGAGGCCCTCTACGGGGACTCCCTGGGCGAGCCCGGCTCCGACGGCGAGACCTACATCGGCTCCATCCTGCACAATGTCACCAACCTGACCAAGGCCTGGGACGGCACCGTCCCCGCGGTCCCCGAGTCCCTGAGCAAGTGGGCTCCGACCAGCTCGGACGTGAAGTGACCCCGGTCCCCACCACGACCACCGGTCCGGCCGGCCCCTCCAAGGCACCGGCCGGACCGGTCGTGGACCTGCGTGACGCCTCCTTCGCCTACGGCACCACCACCGTCCTGACCGGCGTGACCGGGCAGGTGGGGGCGGGCCAGGCCCTGGCCCTGGTCGGCCCCAACGGCTCAGGCAAGACCACCCTCCTGCGCGCCCTGCTGGGCATGGTGCGGATCCCGTCCGGGCAGGTGCGGGTAGTCGGCGCCGCCCCCGGCCGCGCCCCCCGGGGCTCCCTGGGCTACGTCCCCCAGGTGGCCGACCTGGACCCCACCTTCCCGGTGACCGTGCGCGAGGTGGTCCAGATGGGCATGTACTCCCAGATGCGCCTCTGGCAGCGGGCGGGCTCGGTGCGCGCACGTGCCCAGAGCGCCCTGGAGGCCGTGGGCCTGGCGGACCGGGCCCTGGACCGCTTCGGCGACCTCTCCGGGGGCCAGCAGCAGCGCGTCCTGGTGGCCCGCTGCGTGGCCGCCCGCCCCCGCCTCATCCTGCTCGACGAGCCCTTCAACGGCCTGGACCAGCCCAACCGCGACGCCCTGCTGGACATTGTCGCCACCCTCAAGTCCCAGGGGACCGCCATTGTGGTCTCCACCCACGACCTGGTCCTGGCCAAGGTGGCCTGCGAGCAGGTGGCGCTCCTGGCCGGACGGCAGATCGCCTTCGGGCCGCGCGAGGAGGTCCTCGTCCCCGAGCTCGTCTCCCAGGCCTACGGGGGCTGGGGCGACGACAGCCTCGTGAGGCTGAGCCTGGGCGGGGGCGAGGGCGCATGAGCCTGGTCGGGAGCGTCAGCGCCCTGGTGGAGCAGCTGCGCCTGGCCTGCCTGCACGTCCCGGGGCTGAGCGCCTTCGCGGCCGCCCCCTACCTGTTCCGGCCCCTGCTCATGGTGGTCCTGCTGGGGGTCGTGGCCGGCGTCGTGGGGGTCCTGGTCAACCTGCGCTGCGCCGAGTTCAGCGCCGAGGCGCTGGTCCACGCCGTCTTCCCCGGGATCGTGGCGGGGGCGGTGTACGGCGGCATCAGGTACATTATCCCCACCGCCAGCGCGGTAGCCGTCGTCGCCGCCCTGGTACTGACCCTGGTCTCCCGGCGCGCCGCCCGCCGCTCCGCCTCCGAGGCGGGCACCGCCGTGGTCCTGACCAGCTTCTTCTCCCTGGGCATTATCCTGTCCCTGGCCAAGGGCGACATGTCCGGGCAGCTGGAGGCGCTCATGTTCGGACGGCTGCTGGAGGTCACCGACGAGCGCCTGGCACAGGCCCTCCTGGTGTGCCTGGTGGCCCTGGCGCTGGTGGCCCTGACCTGGAGGGGGCAGGTGGCCTACGCCTTTGACCGGACCGGGGCGCGGGCCAGCGGGCTGCACCTGCTGGGCCTGGACCTGGTGCTCAATATGGCGGTGGCCGCGGTGGTGGTCTCGGCCTCGACGGCGGTGGGGACCCTCATGGTGATCGGCTACCTCGTGGTCCCGGGGGCCACCGGGCGGGTCCTGGCCCGACGGGTGCGCACCATGGTGCTGACGGCGGTGGTCGTGGGCGTGGGCGGCGGCTACCTGGGGATGGCCCTCATGCTGGCCCCCTCCCCGCGCCCCGTCTCCCCCCAGGCCAGTGTGACCCTGTGCATGTGCGCCGTCCTCCTGGTGGCGGTCGCATCCAGTCGGCTACGGACCCGCTGGGTGGGCAGGCGCCGGACCCAGGTGGCAGCAGCCGGGAGGCACGGGGCCGCCACCCAGGACACCACCCAAACCGCCACCCAGGCCGCCAGCCGGGCCGCGGCGGAGAGCCGGGGCGAGCGCCTGGGGACTGACCCCGTGAGCGCGGGAGTAGCGTCATGAGGTCCAGCCCGAGCCTGTCCCTGCTCATGCTGCCGCTGGTCGAGGTCGTGCTCATGGGTCTGCTGGCCGGGCTCGTGGGGGCGGTGGCACTGGTCCACCGGCGTATCTTCTTCACCGAGTCCCTCACCCACGCCACCTTCCCGGGGGCGATCCTGGGCGTGGTGGTCGCCTCCTGGTTCTCCCGGGCGGTCCTGGGGCAGCGGGCGGACTTCGAGCTGCTCAGCGTCATGGTCCTGGTCGGGGCGGCGCTCATGTGCCTGCCCATGACCTGGCTCATGCGCTGGCTCAGCCAGGTCCCGGGCCTGTCCTCGCAGTCCGCGGCCGGGATCGTGCTGACCCTGGGGTTCGCCCTGGGGTACTTCCTGAACTCCTGGTTCAAGCCGCTGCCACTGAAGGTGGACTCCTTCCTGACCGGGTCGGTCCTCAACGTCGGGCTGGTGGACGTGGCCGCGGTGGCGGTGGTGCTGGTCGTGGCGGTGGCGGTCCTGGTGGTGGGAGGCCGGCGCCTGACCTTCTACAGCTTCGACGCCCTGGGCTACCGGGCCAGCGGCCTGTCCGCCACCTGGGCCGAGACGCTCATCCTGGGACTGGTGTGCGCCACGATCGTGGTCCTCATCCCGGCAGTGGGCACGATCCTGCCGATCGCGCTCATAGCGGCCCCCGCGGCCTCACTGGCTCCCAGCACGCGCTCGATCCGCCACCTGATGCTCGGTGCCCCGCTCCTGGGGGCGGCGACGGCGCTGGCCGGGCTGTGGCTGGGGGTCCACCTGAGCCTGTCCGTGGGCGGGGTCATCGCCACCGCCGCCGGGGTGGTCTACCTGCTGTCCGCGGGCGCGCGCTGGTGCGTCCGCCGATCCGCACGTCACTAGGCAGGCGTGCTGTGGCGCCACCGCGCCGCGGCACGCCTTGCCCCTGTGGCCTGGCCCCGTGGCCTGCCGGCCCTCCGGGGCTCAGATCCCCAGCACCCCGCGCAGGTCGGAGCGGATGGCGGCCAGGCGCTCACAGGCCGTGCGCCGGGCGACCTCCACCGGCTCGTCCACCGCCACCGGGACAATGACCTCGCAGTAGCACTTGAGCTTGGGCTCGGTGCCCGAGGGACGGACGATGACGCGGTCGTCGGCCGCGGTGAGCCACTCCAGGGCGTCAGTAGGGGGCAGGGTGCCGCCGTTGGAGTCACAGGCCCCGTCGAGCAGGTCCAGGCAGGACACCACCGGGGAGCCTGCCAGGGCGGCCGGGGACCCGCCGCCGCGCAGCCGGTCCATCATGGCCCGGATCTGGTCAGGGTCCTCGACCCGTACGGCCAGGGGGGCGGTGGCGTGCAGCCCGTGCATACGGGCCAGCTTGTCCAGCAGGTCGGTCACGCTGCGGCCCTGCTGCTTGAGGACGCTGGCCAGCACCGCCAGCCGCACGGCCGCGGAGATCCCGTCCTTGTCCCGCACAGCGTGGGGGTCCACGCAGTAGCCCAGGGCCTCCTCGTAGCCGAAGACGAGGCCCGGAACCCGCGAGATCCACTTGAAGCCGGTGAGGGTCTGACGGTAGTCCAGGCCGTGGGCCTGGGCGATACGCCGCAGGAGGCGGGAGGAGACCACCGAGGACGCCAGCACCCCCGACCCGGTGAAGGCGGCCAGCTCCGCGGCCTGCTCCCCCAGCAGGGCCCCGACCTCGTCACCGGTGAGCTGGCGCCACCCCCCGGTGACGTGCCTGTCCGGCACGGCGGCCGCACAGCGGTCGGCGTCGGGGTCGTTGGCAATGACCAGGTCCGCCCCCACCGTGCGGGCCAGGTCCAGGGCCAGGTCCATGGCCCCGGGCTCCTCGGGGTTGGGGAAGGCCAGGGTCGGGAAGTCGGGGTCGGGCAGCTCCTGCTCGGCCACCGGGACGACGTCGGTGAACCCGGCCCGGGCCAGGGCCTGGCGGCACACCTGGCCGCCCACGCCGTGCATAGAGGTCAGGACGATGGTGAGGGGGGCGCACGCCCCCATGCGCCCGGCGCGCGAGGCGCGCTCCACGTACTCCTGGCGGATCCGCCCGGGCACGCTCTGCCAGCCCCCTCGCGGCATGGGGACGGTGCTCACGTCCCCGACGGCGTTGATCCGCTGGGAGATCCACTCGTCGTAGGGCGGCACGACCTGGGCGCCCTGGCCGGGGCCGCTGACCACGCGCCCGCCCAGGTAGACCTTGTAGCCGTTGTCCTGGGGCGGGTTGTGGGAGGCGGTGACCATGACCCCGGCGTCGGCCTTGAGACGGCGTACCGCGAAGGCGAGCACCGGGGTGGGACAGTGCCCGTCGAAGAGGAGGGCCCGCCCGCCCGCGCCGGTGACCACCGCGGCGGTGTCACGGGCGAACTGGGCCGAGTTGTGCCGCGCGTCGTAGCCGACGACCACCGTGAAGCCCTCCCCCAGGGTCTGGCGGAGGTAGGCGCACAACCCGGCGGCCGCCCGGATGACGGTGACCCGGTTCATGCGGTGCGGCCCGGCTCCGAGGCGCCCGCGCAGCCCGGCGGTGCCAAAGCGCAGGGAGCCGCTGAAGGCCTCCTCCAGGGCGGCCGTGGCCTGGGGCTCCCCGGCCTCGTGGCGGGTCAGGAGACCGGCGAGCTCGGCACAGGTGACCTGGTCGGGATCCTGGACCATCCATGCGCGCGCGGCACGGGAGAGCTCGGCGGCCTGAGCCGTCAGGACGAGGGCTGGGGTCATACGGGCACGGTACCCGGCCCCAAACCCGGTATTCAGGTGTCGTGACGGCCATCATGGGTGGTTCAGGACACAGGTGTACCGGGGTGTCCCGGGTTCGCGCAGGTGCCTGAAACAGCCCTCTCAGGCACCTAGGACCTTAGACCCTTTGTCATGGTGCGCAGGTGCTGGTCCGTCCCCGCTCCCGGGCGGGCCCTCACCGGTTAGGGGCAGGACCCGTCCCCGCCCTCGGACCGTTACCCTGACCGCATGAGCGCCACCGACACCGCCGCACCCGTCCGCCTGCCGGACCTGGCCAGCCCCCCGGCCGACATCGCCCAGGCGCTGGTGGACGTCCCCAGCGTCTCGGGCTCGGAGGGGCCGCTGGCGGACGCCGTCGAGGCCGCCCTGAGGGACCTGGACCACCTGGAGGTGCTGCGTCACGGCAACACGGTGGTGGCCCGCACCCACCTGGGACGCCCTCAGCGCGTGGTGGTGGCCGGGCACCTGGACACCGTGCCCGTCTCGCTGCGGAGCCGCAACGTGCCCGGGCGGCGCGAGGAGCGTGACGGCCAGGAGGTTGTCTGGGGGCGCGGCAGCGTGGACATGAAGGGCGGGGTGGCCGTGGCCCTCCACCTGGCGGCCACTCTGACCCACCCGGGCAAGGACGTCACCTGGGTCCTGTACGACAACGAGGAGGTCGCCGCCCACCTCAACGGCCTGGGACGGGTCCTGGCGACCCACCCCGACTGGCTGGCGGGGGACCTGGCGGTGCTGGGGGAGCCCACGGCGTCCCGGATCGAGGGCGGCTGCAACGGGACCCTGCGCCTGGTCCTGGACGTGCGCGGGGTGACGGCGCACTCGGCCCGGGCCTGGCGGGGGGTCAACGCCGTCCACGCGGCGGCCCCCCTCATCCAGCGCGTCGCCACCGCCCCGGTCCACGAGGTGGAGGTGGAGGGGCTGGTCTTCCGGGAGTCCTTCTCCGTGGTCGGCATCCAGGGCGGTACCGCCGCGAACTCCGTGCCCGACGCCTGCCGCCTGACGGTGAACTACCGCTTCGCCCCGGACCTGACGGCCCTGGAGGCGCTGGAGCGGGCGCTACTGGTCCTGGCCGGGCACGACCCCGGGCCCCGGCCCGGCCGCCTGCCGGGCGGACGCCCGACGGCGCCCGCGGCCCAGGCGCTCCCGGGGCGGACGGGCACGATGCCGGGCACGGTGGAGGTCTCCAGCCCCGCGGCCCGCGCCGTCCTGGACGCCGCCCCGCCCCTGGTGGTAGGCGCCGCCCCGGTGGAGGTGGCCCTGGACGACCTGTGCGAGGGCGCCCGGCCGGGCCTGTCCTGCCCGTCGGCCAGGGAGCTGGTGGGCCTGGTGCGCGACCGCGGCGGCACCGTCGGCCCCAAGTACGGGTGGACCGACGTGGCCCGCTTCTCCGCCATCGGCGTCCCCGCCCTCAACCTGGGCCCGGGCGACCCCATGCTCTGCCACACCGACGACGAGCACTGCCCGGTGCACCAGATCCAGGACGTGGCCGAGATCCTGCGCAGCTGGCTGTCCTGAGCCCCGGAAGGCGGCGGGACACGCCCCGGGGGACACGCCCCGGTGAGGGACCTGACGCGAGCGGGTTTGGGGGCCGCCTGAGGCTGTGACACGATGGGGTGACCGACGCCTCGGCGTCGGAGCCCTGCGCGCCCGCGCACACCTGAGGACGGAGCAGCAATCGTGAGCACGAACGACGACAGCACCCCCGACGAGCCCGACGACGTCGCCCCCACCGACGGCGCCCCCGACCGCGGTTCCTCCACCCCCTCCCAGTCCGACAGCCGGGAGAACCGCGTCCGCTCCGGCTACGTGGGCCAGGGCGGCTCCTCCCGCACCCCTGGTGACCGGGACGCCTCCGGGGACGCCCCGGGGAGCCCGTCGGGGCGGGACGGCGGGCAGGACCCGCACCGACGCCCCGGCCCGGGCGGGGCGGGCCGCGCCCGCCCCGTGCGTGGGCGCACCAGCACCCCGGGCAGGCCCGCACCGGGCCAGGGGCGCGGCGGCGGGCAGGGGGCGGGAACGGCCCGGGACCGCTCCCGCCGTCCCGGTCCCCTGGTCATGACCCTGTCCATCCTGCTGGGGGTGGCCCTCCTCATCGGGGTGCTCTCCCAGACCTGGACCGAGGTCCTGTGGTTCAGCCAGCTGGGCTTCGCCCGCACCGTGTGGACCCGGTGGGGTACCTGTATCGCGCTGTTCCTGGGCGGGTTCCTGATTATGTCGGCGTCGGTCATGGTCGGCATGGTGCGCGCCTACACCACCCGGGAGGTCTTCGCCCCCACCGACGAGGCCTCACGCAACCTGGAGTCCTACCGCGCCACCATCGAGCCCGCACGCAGGCTCCTGACCTGGGGCATCCCCATTGCCCTGGGCCTGATCGGGGGCGCCGGGGACCTGACCCCGCACTGGCGGGAGGTCCTCCTGGCGCTCAACGCCCAGAGCTTCGGGACCGCGGACCCCCAGTTCGGGCTGGACGTCTCCTTCTACGTCTTCATCCTGCCGGCCCTGAGCCTGCTGAACGGCTTCCTCATGCGCGTGGTGATCTTCGCCGGGGTGGCCTCGGTGGTGGTGCACTATCTCTACGGCGGCATCTCGGTGACCCGCAACCCGCACTTCACCCGGGCCGCGCGCCGTCACCTCACCATTGTCCTGGCCCTGTTCTGCCTGCTCACGGCCCTGCGCTACTGGCTGCAGCGCTACGAGTCGCTGTACGCCTCGGACAGCAGCAAGTTCGACGGCGCCTCCTACACCGACGTCAACGCCTCCATCCCCGCCTACGCGATCCTGGCGGCCATCTCCGTGGCCATTGCCGTCATGTTCCTGGCGGCCCTGCGCACCAGCTCCTGGCGCCTGCCGGTGACCGGCGTGGTGGTCATGGTGGTCTCCACCCTCCTGGTGGGGGCCGCCTACCCGGTCGTCGTCCAGAAGTTCGTGGTGGAGCCCAACGCCCAGCGCGAGGAGGCCGCCTACATCGACCGCAATATCAGGGCCACCCGCACCGCCTACGGGCTCGACGACATCCAGGAGACCAGCTACTCGGCCACCACCACCGCCCAGGCGGGCCAGCTCAAGGCGGACGCCGAGTCCACCACCTCCATCCGCCTGCTGGACCCCAACCTGGTCTCCCCCACCTTCCGGCAGCTCCAGCAGAACAAGCAGTACTACTCCTTCGCCCCCACCCTGAACGTGGACCGCTACCAGGTGGACGGCAAGGGCCGTGACACCGTTATCGCGGTGCGCGAGCTCAACCTGGACGGCATCGGCGACAACCGGAGCTGGGTCAACGAGCACACCGTGTACACCCACGGCTACGGCGTCGTGACCGCCTACGGCAACACGGTGGCCTCCGGGGGCTACCCCTCCTTCTGGGAGGGCGGCATCCCCTCCACCGGCGACCTGGGCTCCTACGAGCCCCGCATCTACTTCGGTAAGTCCTCCCCCAGCTACTCCATCGTGGGCGGGGACGACGGCGGCACCCCCCGCGAGCTGGACTACCCCGACGACTCGGCGGACTCCGACCAGGTCAACACCACCTTCACCGGCAACGGCGGCCCCGACGTGGGCAACCCCTTCAACCGCCTCCTGTACGCCGTGAAGTTCCGGGAGATGAACATCCTGTTCTCCCAGGAGGTCCGTGACGGCTCCCAGATCCTCTACGACCGCGACCCCGCCCACCGTGTGGCCAAGGTGGCCCCCTGGCTGACCCTGGACGGCAACCCCTACCCCGCCGTCGTGGACGACGACGACGACCCCGCCACCCCCAAGCGGGTGAAGTGGATCCTGGACGGCTACACCACCTCCAACAGCTACCCCTACTCCCAGCACCAGTCCCTGGAGGACTCCGCCTCCGACGCCACCCACGCCGCGGGCCTCCTGGGCGCCCCCAAGAAGTCCAACTACGTGCGCAACTCGGTCAAGGCGGTGGTGGACGCCTACGACGGCTCGGTGACCCTCTACCAGTGGGACGACCAGGACCCGGTCCTCAAGGCCTGGGAGTCGGTCTTCCCGGGGGCGGTCACCCCCATGAGCCAGATGAGCGCCGACCTCATGGCGCACATGCGCTACCCCGAGGACCTGTTCAAGGTCCAGCGCACCGTCCTGGCCAAGTACCACGTCACCGACCCGGCGGAGTTCTACTCCGAGAGCGACTTCTGGAAGGTCCCCGACGACCCCGCCAAGGACGGCAACAGCCCGCAGGCCCCCTACTACCTGACCCTGAAGATGCCCGACCAGCAGGTAGCCGCCTTCTCCCTGTCCAGCGTCTACATTATCGGCGGCAACACCGACCGCAACGTCCTCACCGGCTTCCTGGCGGTGGACTCCGAGACCTCCCCGGGCACCGGCGTACCCGGGCAGCGCAACCCCGACTACGGCCGGCTGCGCCTCCTGGAGCTGCCACGCTCCCTGTCCATCGCGGGCCCGGGACAGGTGCAGAACACCTTCAACTCCGACCCCACGGCCTCCCAGACCCTCAACCTGCTGAGCCAGCAGGGCTCACAGGTGATCAAGGGCAACCTGCTGACCCTGCCGGTGGGCGGGGGGCTGCTCTACGTCCAGCCGGTGTACGTCCAGTCCTCCACGGGCACGCAGTACCCGCTGCTGCGCAAGGTCCTGGTCTCCTTCGGTGACAAGGTGGGCTTCGCCGACACCCTGCGCGAGGCCCTGGACCAGGTCTTCGGGGGCGACTCGGGGGCCACCACCGGCGAGCAGGTGGTCGACGGCGACGCGGGCGCCGCCAACGGCACCTCCACCACCCCCCAGGACCCCGGGGCCACCCCGGCCAGCCCGACGCCGGGGGCCACCGCCGCCCCGACGTCCCAGCCCAGCGCCTCGACCAGCCCGACGTCGGGCACCGGCGACCCCCAGACGGATCTGAACACCGCCCTGGCTGACGCCAAGTCCGCCATGACCGACGCCGACACGGCCATGAAGGCCGGTGACTGGGCGGCCTACGGCAACGCCCAGAAGCGTCTCACCGACGCCATTAACCGGGCCGTTGACGCCCAGAGCCGCATGGGCTAGGAAGGACCCCGCCGTGAGGGCGTGCCACCTTATGTGGCACGCCCTCACCCTGTGGCCTCATGCCCGCTGCGCGAGCGCCCGTACCCGGCCGCGGCCATGATTGAGACCATGAACCGACGGAAGTCCTACCGCAAGGGCCCCGTGCTGCTGCGCGGCACCCAGATCCCCTCCCAGACCACCGACGAGGGCCTCCTGTCCCCTCACGACGGCACCGACTGGCTCCACGCGGACCCGTGGCGCGTCATGCGTATCCAGGCCGAGTTCGTCGCGGGCTTTGACGCCCTGGCCGAGCTGGGGCCCACCATCAGCGTCTTCGGATCGGCCCGCACCCAGCCCCAGGAGCCCGCCTACGCCCTGGCCGAGCAGATCGGGGCCGGCCTGGCCCGCGCGGGGTACGCGGTCATGACCGGGGGCGGCCCGGGGATGATGGAGGCCGCCAACAAGGGCGCCCACCAAGCCGGGGGCGTGGCCGTGGGCCTGGGGATCGAGCTCCCCCAGGAGCAGGGCATGAACGACTACGTGGACCTGGGCGTGAGCTTCCGCTACTTCTTCGCCCGTAAGACCATGTTCATCAAGTACTCCGACGGGTTCGTGGTCATGCCCGGCGGGTTCGGCACCCTGGACGAGCTCTTCGAGGCGGTCACCCTGGTCCAGACCCGCAAGGTCTCCTCCTTCCCGGTGGTCCTCGTGGACCGCCGGTTCTGGTCGGGGCTGGTGGACTGGCTGCGTACCCACCTGGTGGAGGCGGGCACCATTAGCGCCCAGGACGTCGACCTGCTGCAGGTCGTGGACGACGCGCAGGAGGCCGTCCGGGCCGTGGTGACCGGGGCCCAGCACGTACACGCCTCCATGACCGGAAGGGGGTGAGCGCGGGGAGAACCGGGGCCGGGAGCGGCACGGCCGCGAACCACCCCTTAAGAGCGTGGAATGTACCACTGTCTCCCTGTGAAAACACACCGTATGGCGTAGAATATCTGCGGTCACGCGGTGAGGATCCGCGCCCATGCTAGGAAAGGGGAGCACATGGCCGCCATGAAGCCCAGGACAGGTGACGGGCCTCTTGAGGTCGTCAAGGAAGGACGCTCCATTATTATGCGGGTCCCGCTTGAGGGAGGTGGCCGGCTCGTCGTGGAGATCACCCCTGACGAGATCAAGGAGCTGAGCGCGGCCCTCGCCACCGTCAAGGTCTGATCCGTCCAGGGCTTGGCGCGCTTCCCACGCCGTCGCGGACGGGGGCCAGACCCTGGCTCCCGTCCGTGCCGCACGCCCGCGTCGCACGACACCCCCCAGGCGTGCCGGGACTGCCCGCAGGCAGGTCTCAGGCACAATGTCGTGCATGTCTGAGACCTGCCCCTCCGGTATCCCCCACGTACGCTCCACCCGTACCGTCGCGCTGGCCCGTACCGTCCAGGAGCTGGAGGAGCACCAGTCCCACCGGGGGTGGGACGCGCCGGTGGCGGTCTTCGCCCTGGTCCGCACGGCCGACGCCCTGGAGGTCGACCCTGAGCTCGCCACCCTCCTGGACCCCGAGGCCCTGGAGCAGGCCCGCACCGACCCCGAGGCGCTGACCGCGATCGAGCAGGAGGGCCTGCCCGCGGCGGCGGGCCTGGAGGACCTGCTGTCCCAGCTCGCCTGGCCCGAGGGCGTGGACGGGGTGGCCGTGGCGGTGGAGCGGGTCATGCTCCCGCCCCGGGCCTCCCAGGACGCCGCCGCGATCACCGACGAGGCCGAGCGCGCGGCCTACCTGGCGGACCGCGCCGACAAGGACGACGTCCGCATTGTCGTCGGCGTGCTGCGGGGCGGGGAGACGTGGTGCGCACTGCGGACCCGCTCCCACGACTCCCCCGACGCCGTCGCCCAGGGGCCCCGGCTGGTACCGGGGCTGTCCACGGCCCTGGCCGCGACCCTGGTCTGAGGCGGCTGGCCAGCGGCTGGTGGAGCCCGCCAGGGGTGCCTGCGGGCGGCAGTGGCGAGCCTCCCCGGGGCCCGTGTCCCTTAGTCCCCCAGGCCCTCGGGCCGGTTCTCGTCGGCGTCCTTGGCGCCCTCGGCGTAGCCCAGCGTCCCGTCCAGGAGGGAGGCCAGGTCCGCGTCCACCTCGGAGTCCAGGTCCTGGGCGGCCCGGCGCATGGTGATAAAGCTCGTGGGGTCGGCCAGCTCCGCGGCCGTGGGCATGACGTCAGGGTGCTGCCAGAAGGCGTCACGCTCGGCGTCACCCACCTCCTGCCCCAGGTGGTGCCACAGGACCGCAGCCTCACGTGCCAGGCGCGGCCGGAAGGTCAGGCCAATGAGCCGGGAGAAGACCTGCTCGGCCGGGCCTCCCTGGGCCCGACGGCGTCGGACCATCTCCGCCAGGGCCACCGCGTGGGGCAGGTGCGGGGCGGTGGCCCGTGCCGTGACCACCTCGACCCACCCCTCCACCAGGGCCAGCAGGGTCTCCAGACGCTCCAGGGCCTCCTTCTGGGCGTCGGTCTCCTGGGGGGCGAACATGCCCCCGGCCAGCGCCTCCCGCAGGGCCTCGGGGTCGGAGGGGTCGACCTGGGCGACGGCGGACTCCACGGCGGCGTTGTCAATGGTGATCTCGCGGGCGTAGGCCTCCACCGCGCCCAGGAGCTGGCCACGCAGCCAGGGGACCTGGGAGTAGAGGCGGGCCGCCGCCGCCTCGCGCACCGCCAGGAAGACGCGCACCTCCTCCTCGTCGGCCTCCAGCCCCTGGGCGAAGGCGCTGACGTTGGCGGGCACCAGGGCGGTCCCGGGCTCACGGGTCAGCGGCAGCCCCACGTCCGTGGAGGCCAGGGCCTCCCCGGCCAGCTCGCCAATGGCGTGGCCGAGCTGGAGGCCGAAGGCCGTGCCCGCCATGGAGCGCATAATGGAGCCCAGCGCCCCGAGCTGCTTGGCCTCGGCGCCCATGTCGGCGGGCAGGTCACGCATCTGGTGCTCCAGGGCCCCGGCCAGGGCGGCGGTGGCGGCGGCGGCCACGGGGGCGCACACGTCCTTCCACACCGGCAGGGTGCGCTCCACCCAGTCCCCGCGGCTCCAGGCCTCGCGCCTGCCGGGGGCCGGCATGAGGTCGGTGGCCGTGTCGAGCCAGAGGTCAGCCACCTGCAGGGCGCGGGTGGTGGCCTCGGCCTGGGCCGCGGTGACGGTGGGGTCGCCCTTGGAGCGGGCCTCGGTCAGGGCCAGGTCCCCTCCCATGGACCAGTTGACCGGCTCCCCGGCGGAGGAGGCGAACATCTGGGTGAGCTGGGAACGCACCGCCATGATCTGGCCCGGGCTGAGGCTGGTCAGGTCGCTGATGCCGCTGACCTGGGCGAGGGTCTGGGGGTCTACGCCGGAGGCGCGCAGGGCGTCGACGGCGTCACCTGCGGTCTGCGGGCCGAACAGGGAGGCCAGCAGCTCCTCCAGCTGGTCGAAGGGGTCCTCGCTCATGGGCTTCCTCTCAGGTGTGGCGCAGGGCCGGGACCTGCCTGCTGCGCGGTAAGACCTCATCGTGACACGGTTTGCTGGGGGTACGCTGTCAGGATGCCGACGGCGAACACCGGGCGGGCCGGTGCCTCGGTGCTCCCCCTCCTCGTGTCCTCCCAGGTGGGTGCCGCATGATGGGACGGTGAGCACCACGGAGCACCCAGCCGACACCTGCCCTCCCCCCGGCCCGCAGCCCCCCTCGCCCCTGCCGGCGCAGGAGACGGGTCAAGACGGGACCGCCCCCCGGAGCCGACGGCGTCGGGGGCCGGTCATTGCGGTCGCACTCATTGCGGTGACCCTCCTGGTGGTAGCCAGCGTCACCATCCCGGTCAACGTGGTCATTGAGGCCCCCGGCCCGACCTGGAACGTCCTGGCCGCCGGCGGTGAGGGCTCCGCCGACGTCCTGACCGTCTCCGGCGCACCGACCTACCAGGCCGACGGCGCCCTGCGCATGACCACGGTCTCGGTCAGCGGCTGCCCCGGCTACCCCGTCCACCTCGTGGACCTGGTGGGCGCGTGGCTCGACGACGAGGAGGAGATCCTGGACCGGGAGTCGGTCTGCCCCTCCAACCTCAGCCAGGAGCAGGTGGACCAGGCCAACCAGGCCCAGATGACCGGCTCCCAGGACGCCGCGGTGGTCGCCGCCCTCATGGAGACGGGCCTGGCCACGACCATGACGCTGACGATCTCGGGGGTGGCCCAGGAGCAGGCCGACAGCGGGCTCAAGGCCGGTGACGTGCTGGTCTCGGTCACGCCGTCGGGCGCGGCGACCACCACCATCACCACCTACACCGACCTGCGTACGCTCATGTCCTCCCTGGCCCCGGGCACGGAGGTCACCCTGGGGCTGCGCCGGGACGGGGCCGAGACCACCGCCACCGTGACCACCCTGGCGCCGCCGCAGGGCTCGGACCGCCAGGGCTCGCTCCTGGGCGTCTACCTGTCCGCCAGGGCGGACTCCGGGGTGGAGGTCAGCTTCGGGCTGGCAGACGTGGGCGGCCCGAGCGCCGGCATGATGTTCGCCCTGGGGATCGTGGACGAGGTCACCCCCGGCTCCCTGACCGGGGGGCAGGACGTGGCGGGCACCGGCACCATCGCGATCGACGGCACGGTGGGGCCGATCGGCGGGATCGCCCAGAAAATGGCTGGCGCCCGGCGGGCGGGCTCGCGCTACTTCCTGGCCCCGGCCGCCAACTGCCCGGAGGTGGTCGGGCACGTCCCCGCGGGCCTGGAGGTGGTCTCGGTGTCCACCCTCCACGAGGCGGTCACCGCTCTGAAGGGTATTGCCAGCGGTAGCACGAGCGACCTGCCTACCTGCGAGTCCCAGTAGGCTGGACACGGCACAGGCCAGTAGAGCAGGGCATGACACGTCTGCGAGCCGACCTTCAGACATCCTGCCGACACGGCTGAAAACCCAGCAGAATCTCCTCATGTGTGACACCCTTGATACAAGGTAAAATTGTCAAGCATGATCGAGAGGGTGTAGACAATGCACTATCGTGGTGGTGCGCCCGTGTTGTGGCGTAGTCCGGACACCATCCAGGTCGGCTCCTCACGAGGCACCGTGGTCTGCGGCCTGAGTGCCCGGGAGCAGCGTTTCCTCAGCTCCCTGCCGGAGTTCATCAGCCCCGAGAGCGTGCGCGCCGACGCCCGGGCCGCGGGGCTGACCACCGCCCAGGCCCGCAGCGTCCTGGGGCGCCTGCGACAGGTCGGGGCGCTGGTCCCCGGCCACCTGCCCACCGCCCAGGACGAGGTCTACTGGGAGCGCGTCGCGGACCTGCCCCAGGAGCGGACCCGGGCGCTGCGCCGCGGCGTCGTGGCCCTGGTGGGCAACGGCGGCCTGACCGGGCCCATTGCCCGCCTCCTGGCCCGCTGCGCGGTGGGCACCGTCCTCCTGAGGGACCCTACCGCCCAGGACCTGGTCAAGGAGCTGGAGGACCTGGGGGTCAGGACGACGACGCCGCGGCGCCTGCCCGACCTGGTCCTGACCGTGGAGGGGCAGGTCATTGACCCGTTGCGGGCCCGTCGGCTCAGCCAGCTGGCGCACCTGCCCGTGACCTGCGGCGAGACCGCCGTGCGGGTGGGGCCGCTCCTGGGGCCGCAGGCCAGCCTGTGCGTGACCTGCCTGGGTCTGTGGGAGCGCGAGGCCGATCCCGACTGGCCTAACCTGGCCACCCAGCTGCGGACGCTGCCCGCCCCCGTCATGGAGTCCCTCCTGAGCCAGCAGGCGGCGGCGCTGGCGGTGCGGGCGGCCACTGACGTCCTGACCGGCCGGGGACCTATCTGGCTGGGGCGCAGCGTGGAGCTCAGCGCCCTGGACCCGGTGGGGCTGGAGCGCCTGTGGGACCCGCACCCCGAGTGCGTGTGCAGCCAGGTCACCGAGGCCCCGCCCTCCGAGGCCCCCGACCCGGCGCCCGCGCGGCCGGGGGGCCAGGCCGAGGCCCCAGGCACGGCGCCCGGCACCGCCAGCGCACCGCCCGACGCCCCCGGCACCCCCGGCACACCCGGCACGGTATCCGATGCCCCCGACGCGGTGCCCCCGACGGGGCCAGCTCTCAGTCCTGGGCCGGATGCTCCCGGAGCACCTTCAGCACAGCCGGGCCGTACTCCTGGAGCTTGACCGCGCCGACGCCCTTGACCGCGGCCAGGTGGGGCAGCGTCGTGGGCCGCATAATCGCGATCAGGCGCAGGGTGGAGTCGGAGAAGACGGTGAAGGCGGGCCTGGACCGCTCCTTGGCCACGCCCGCCCGCCAGGCCCGCAGCTCCTCGAACAAGGCCACGGTGGCCGGGTCGTTCTCGGCCTCGAAGTCCACGGCGGCCTGCCTGGCACGGCCCCTGGAGCCCGCCCCGGCGGTGCCACGACCACGGGCCCTGCTGGCGGGCGCGGGCCAGATGCCGTCCAGGAAGCGGGAGGGCTGGCGGGAGGCCCGCCCCCCCGGGGTGCGGGCCCGGGCGTAGGAGATGACCAGGTGCTGGCGGGCGCGGGTGACGCCCACGTAGAGCAGGCGGCGCTCCTCCTCGACGGCGTCGGCCCCCTCGGCCAGGGATATGGGCAGCAGCCCCTCGCAGGCCCCTACCAGCAGGACGGCGTCCCACTCCAGGCCCTTGGAGGCGTGCAGGGAGGCCAGGGTGACACCCGCCACCGTGGGGGCGTTCTGAGCGGAGGCCCGCTCAGTGAGCTCAGTCACCAGGGCGTCCAGGTCGGAGCCCCGGCGCTCGGCCATCTGGTCAGCGAGCTCGACAATGGCGGCCAGGGACTCCCAGCGCTCACGCACGGCCCCCTGGGCGGCGGGCGGCTCGGCGTGCCAGCCCTCCCGGGCCAGGAAGGTGCGCACGTCGTCCCCCAGGTCCCCGGTCAGGGTGGCCCGCTCGGTGCGGGCCGCGGCCCGGAGCACCACCATGGCGCGCTTGACCTCCTCGCGCTCAAAGAAGCGCTCGCCCCCGCGTACCAGGTAGCCGATCCCGGCACGGGACAGGGCCTGCTCAATGGCCTCGGACTGGGAGTTGGTGCGGTACAGGACGGCGATCTCGCTCAGTGGCACGCCGCTGGAGCGCAGTCGCCGCACCTGGGCCACCACGCCCTGGGCCTCGGCGACGTCGTCGTCATAGGCCTGGTAGCGCACGGCGGGCCCGGCGGGACGCTGGGCCACGAGCTCGACGGCGCCGGCGGGCAGACGCAGCACCCCGCCCCGGCGTGAGCGCGCCAGGACCTGGTTGGCCAGGGAGACCACCTGGGGGGTGGAGCGGTAGTCGCGGCTCAGGCGTACCGTGCGGGCGCCGGCGTAGCGGGAGGCGAAGCCGGTGAGGAAGTCGGGGGTGGCCCCGGTGAAGGAGTAGATGGTCTGGGAGACGTCCCCCACCACGCACAGCTGGCGCCGCCGTCCCAGCCACAGGTCCAGCAGCCGCTGCTGGAGGGGGGAGACGTCCTGGTACTCGTCGACCACGAAGTGCTTGTACTGGCCACGCACCTGGGCGGCGACGTCCTCGCGGTCCAACAGGATACCGACCGTCAGGAGCAGGACGTCCTCGAAGTCAATGACGCCGCGCTCGCTCTTGGCCTCCTCGTAGGCGACCAGGACCTGGGCCACGGCGGCGGGCTCCATCCCGGCCACCCCGGTGCGGCCCGCGGCTGCGGACACCTGGACGTAGTCCTCGGGCAGGGTCATGGTGACCTTGGCCCACTCGACCTCGGCGGCCAGGTCGCGAATGAGGGCCCGGTCGGTGGACACGCCCAGGCGGCGGGCGGCCGCGCCCACGAGGGGGGCCTTGTGGGACTGGATCTCGGGACGGCGACCCCCGATGGCGGTGGGCCAGAAGTAGGTGAGCTGGCGCAGGGCGGCGGAGTGGAAGGTGCGGGCCTGCACCCCGGGGACGCCCAGGTCGGCCAGGCGCGAGCGCATCTCACCGGCGGCCCGGGCGGTGAAGGTCACGGCCAGGACCTGGGTGGGCTGGTAGGCGCCCACGGCCACCCCGTAGGCGATCCGGTAGGTGATGGCCCGGGTCTTACCGGTCCCGGCACCGGCCAGGACGCACAGGGGGCCCTCCAGGTGCTCGGCGACCTGCCGCTGGTCGGAGTCGAGGGCCTCCAGGAGCGCCTGGGCGTCCCATCTGGCAGCCGGCGTGGCAAAAGACGGCGGCGCGGGTGACGGCGGGGCGGACGGCGCGGGTGACGGCGGGGCGGACCGCGGTGCTGGGGCGGGTGGCGGCGGTGAGGATGTCGGAGGCTGGCTCATTAGGTCCAAGGGTGCCACGCCTGCCCGCCCTCCCGCCCCCTGCAGGACCCTGACGCCCTTCTCGGCCGGTCCCCGGCACCCCGCCCCCTGGTACTCCGGCGCCTCTGGCGTCAGGGACGCGCGCGCAGGCCCGAGGTCGGCGGGGCGGCCTGACCCGGCACCTCTGGCGTCAGGGGCGTTCGGGCTGGTCGTACCAGTCGTCAATGAGGACGCGGGCGATCGAGGTGCGTCCCGGCAGGACCACCTCCCTGCGGGCCACCGCCTCGGCGAGCTGGGCCCGGGTGAGCAGGCGGGCGCCGGTGACCTCGACGCCGTCGGGCCGGGGCAGGCCCTGACCGGGGACCAGGCGGGCCCGGTAGCCCAGCATGAGGGAGCGGGGGAAGGGCCAGGGCTGGGTGGCCACCTGCTCCACACGCCCTACCCGCAGCCCCGTCTCCTCCCAGACCTCCCGGGCCACGGCCGCCTCGGCGTCCTCCCCCGCCTCGACAAACCCGGCGACCACGGAGTACCTGCGCGCCTCCCAGGTGGCCCCGTGAACCAGCAGGAGGCGGTCGGCGTCGTCGGTGACGGCCATAATGACGGCCGGGTCGGTGCGGGGGAAGTGCGTGGCGGCGCAGCCCGGGCAGCGCCGCGCCCACCCGGCCTGGACGACCCGGGTGGGGGTCCCGCAGGCCGGGCAGTAGCGGGAGCGGTGGTGCCAGGCGGCCAGGGCCACCGCCGTGGTGGCCAGGCCCGCGTCGTGGGCGTCCATGTCCGCGCCCACCGCGCGCAGGGCCGCCAGGGGGTAGCGGGACAGGAGCCCGTCCAGGTCGGCGCGTCCCCCCTCGTCCTGCCGGTCCTGCCGGTCCGCGCCCCCGGGCAGGACGACGCCCACCCAGGACGTCCTCCCCGGCCCGGGTGCGGGTTGCTCCGGGGCCAGCTGGCTGGCACCCTGTGGGTCCGGGACCGGCTGGTCCGAGACGCGCTGCCTCAGGGCGGCCCCCGAGTCCTGCCTCGGCTGGCTGGCACCCCGCGGGGCGGGCCCGGGGACCTGGGGCGCCGGTGGGGCGCCGTCGTCGGGCTCACGCCCCAGGTAGAGCGCGGTCAGGTCCTCCGCCTTCAGGAGGTCGCCCAGGTCGGCGGCGACCAGGGGCGCCAGGCGTACACGCTCCGACGTCGCGGGGGCCGGGAGCAGGGCGTCCGGGGGCGTGAGCCCGTCCTGGGGCAGGTCGGCACCCAGGGGCACCGGTCCCGCCTGGACGGCCACGCGCCCGCGCGCATCGACGAGGACCACCCGGGTGGCCGGGTCCGCGGCCAGGTGGTCCAGGAGGTACGGCTCACCGCGCCGACCGGCGTCGCGGTCGGTGGCGGAGCGGGAGAGCGCGAGGTAGGGCATACACCCATCCTGCCACCGCGGCTACGATCCGCCCTGTGCGCACCTACCTGGACCACGCAGCCACGTCCCCGCTCCGGCCGGAGGTCGCCCAGCAGGTGGCGGCCGACCTCGCCGACAACCTGGGCGGCTGGGCCAACCCGGCGGCCACGCACGCCTCGGGGCGGCGCGTAGGGGCGGCGCTGGCCCGGGCCCGGGCGCGCCTGGCCACCGCCCTGGAGGTGGACCCCCACGAGGTGCTGCTGACCAGCGGCGGCACCGAGGCCGACGCGCTGGTCGTCTCCGGGCGGGTCCTGGCGGCGCGGGCCCAGGGGACGCGCAGGACCGTCACGCACACGGCAGCCGGCAGCCGAGCGCCTGGAACCCGTCACGAGGACCACCACGCGCCGGGTACGGGGAAGAGGCGGGTGCCCACGGGCAGCGGTGCCGGGGACTGCACCCCCCGGCTCGTCGTCTCCCCTACCGAGCACCCGGCCGTCCTGGACTCCGCCCGCACCGCCGTCGCCCACCTGGGGGCGGAGCTGGACCTGCTGGCGGTCGACGCCGCTGGCCGGGTGCTGCCCGGCTCCCTGGCCGAGGCGGTGTCCCCTGGTGGGAACCGTCCGTCTGCGGCCCTGGTGTCGGTCATGGCGGCCAATAACGAGACCGGCGTCCTGCAGGACGTCGGCGGACTCGTCCGGGTCGTCCGGGAGGCCACCGGGGCGCGTCGCCCCACGGACCCCGGCTACGTCCCCGTGCACTGTGACGCCGTCGCCGCCCTGGGCAAGGTGCCGGTGCGCTTTGGCGCCTGGGGTCTGGACGCCATGAGCGTCACCGGCCACAAGATCGGGGCGCCCGTGGGAACCGGGGCGCTGGTGGCCCGGCGTAACCTGACACTGGTGACGGCCACGGGCGGGGGCCGCCAGGAGCGGGGGATCCGCTCGGGCACGCAGGACGTCGTCGGGGCACGGGCCCTGGCGCTGGCCGTGGAGCTGGCGGTGGCCGAGCAGGTTGAGGAGTCACGCAGGCTGGAGGTGCTGCGCAGCAGGCTCCTGCAGGGGGCCTGCGCCCTGGAGGGGGTACACGCCACGCTCCCGGCCGACGCCCCCCACCTGCCCACCACGGCGCACCTGTGGTTCGAGGAGGTGGACACCGAGGCCCTGCTCATGGCCCTGGACATGGGCGGCGTGGACGTCTCAGCCGGTTCCGCCTGCCACGCGGGCGTCATCCGGCCCAGCCACGTGCTGGAGGCCATGGGCCTGGGCGAGGGCCCGGCACGCTCGACGCTGCGCTGCTCCATGGGCTGGTCCACCACCGCCGACGACGTCGAGCGGCTGCTCGACGTCCTGCCCGCGGCCCTGGACACCGCCCGCCGGGGGTACTCAGCCAGGCGGTGAGGCCGGACCAGGGATCCTCAACTTACTGAGATGAAGACCATAGTCTTTGACGTCCGTACAGAGGGGGCTCATGTCCTCCTCGTCCAGGGGGCCTCCGTCACCACCCGGCGACGGAGGCCCCCTGACCTGCGTGGACACCCCCGGCTGGTACGCCCGGGCACCCACTAGCTCCCCGCTCACGCGGGGCCAACGCGACGGCTAACCACCACACGGGGTCATCTCTGCTCACGCAGAGTCCGTACCGCCACGGCTCCATGCGTGCTAGCATAGCTCATGCCACGGCTAACCCACACACATTCAGCCCCGACAGTACCCGACTCGATCAGAAGAAGGAGGTGACCCGGGTGACATCAAAGGTGGCACCCACCAAGAAGAACAAGAACCATGATTCACAGCTCCTCGAAGTGCTTCGTCTTCTTGCAAGCTGCTTGAAGAGCGTAGCTATCATTATCTCCGCTTTCTTCTAGTTCGAGAAGACCGTCGCTGTCTGGGTGTTGGTGCAGCTGCCACTGCACCAACACCCAGGCTAGCCGCTTTCCGGCCCACCCCCAAGTCATGACGCCGCGTCCAGGAGCCGAAGCCGCACCATGAGCCTCCACCACGAACCATGGCTATCTCGTCAGCACGGAACACTGTTGATAACAGTTTGATCTCAACGGGCACCTCAGGGCGTGTTGCTGTGACTGGCGCGATAGCCTGGGCCAGCCCCCACGGAAGGAACCCCCGTCCCTATGGAACTGTCAGCTCGCGCCCAGCGCGTGTGGGCCAAGTCCGGCTACGACCCCGAGAGCAGGCGCTGGCTCCCGCTCTGGCTGCACCTGCTCGACTCCGCCACTCTCGCCGGGCACCTCGCCGAGCACTGGCTGGCGCCCACCGTCCAGGACCTCATTGAGCGCGAGTTCGCCGACTCAGCCTCAGGGCTGGCCCCGGTGGACGAGTTCTGCCTCCTGGCCTCCTGGACCACCGGCGTCCACGACGTCGGCAAGTGCACCCCGGCCTTCTCCTGCCAGGTCACGAGCCTGGACGACCGCATGGCGGAGGTGGGCCTGAGGCACGAGCACGTCGATATCAAGGAGCGTCGTAAGCTCCCCCACGCCCTGGCAGGCCACCTGATCCTGAGGTCCTGGCTCACGGGCGAGCACGGCTGGGCGCCTGGGGCGGCCCAGGCCCTGGCCTCCGTGGTCGGCGCCCACCACGGCATCCCGCCCACGAGGGCGGCCCTGACCAACGATCTCAGCGGGCACGAGCACCTCCTGGGTGACGAGGCGTGGGCCACCACCCAGCGTGAGCTCCTTGAGCTCGTGACAGCCCGCACCGGTGCGGGGCCCCTGCTGCCCGGCTGGGGGCGGCACCGCTGGTCCCAGCCCTTCCTGGTGGAGCTCTCGGGCCTGGTCATTGTGGCGGACTGGCTCGCCTCCACGGAGGCGTACTTCCCTCTTCTTCCCCTGGACGACGACGGACTGGACCACCTCTCCCCCGACGCCCACGCCGAACGGGTAGCCACCGGCCGGTCCCGCCTGGAGATTCCCGCTCCGTGGCACCCCCGTGACGAGGGCGCCGACCCCGACGTGCTGCTCACCCAGCGCTTTGAGCTACCCGGGGGAGCCCGGGCCACCGACGTGCAGGCACGCACCCTGGAGGCGGCCCGCACCATGGAGCTGCCGGGGATGCTCATTGTCGAGGAGTCCACAGGAGGCGGCAAGACCGAGGCCGCCCTCATGGCCGCCGAGGTGCTCGCCGCCCGGACCGGCCGGGCCGGGGTGCTCTTCGCCCTGCCCACCCAGGCGACCACGGACGCCATGTTCTCCCGTGAGCTGTCCTGGCTGGAGCGGATCGAGGAGGCCTACGCCGCCGGGGGCGCGCCGTCGGACTTTGCCGTCCAGCTCGTGCACGGTCGCGCCCGGCTCAATGAGGAGGCCCGGGTGCTGCGCAGGCGCGGCTACGAGATCCGCGACCGGCTCCTGGGGGCGCTCGGCGGACAGGCCGACTCCGTCCCGCGCCCCGCCGGGATCGGCTGGGACGAGGAGGAGGCCCGTACCAGCCGGACCGCCAGCACTAAGAGGCGCCGTCGGGCCGACCTGGCCATCCTGGCCTGGTTCAACGGGCGCAAGAAGACCATGCTCGCCGACTTCGTGGTCACCACCGTGGACCACCTGCTCTTTGAGGCCATGCGCGCCCCTCACCTGGCCATGCGGCACCTGGGGCTGAGCCGCAAGGTGGTCGTCGTGGACGAGGTGCACTCCTACTCCACCTACATGAACGTCTACCTGGACCGTGCCCTGACCTGGCTCGCCTCCTACGGCGTGCCGGTGGTGCTCCTGTCAGCCACCCTGTCCGAGGCGCGCTGCACCGCCCTGGTCGACGCCTACCGGCGCGGCCTGCGCCTGGCCGCGGGAGAGCAGGTCCCCAGGACCCCCACCCCCCAGGCCCTGCGCACGCCCTTCCCCTGCCTGGTCACCGCGGGGCGCGAGCGCACCGAGGTCACCGCGACGTCGGCCTCGGGGCGGCGCAGCACGGTGCACCTCAGGCGCCTGACCAAGGACGCCCTGGTCCCGCTCCTGACAGAGGCGCTGGCCGACGGCGGCTGCGCCCTGGTGGTGCGCAACACGGTGCGGCGCGCCCAGGAGACCTACGAGCTGCTGCGTGAGACCTTCGGTGAGGACGTGGGCCTCAACCACGCCCGCTTCACCATTGGGGACCGCCTGGCCAAGGACGCCGACCTGCTGCGCCGCTTCGGGCCGCCGCGCAGCCGCCCCGATCGGCCGCACCGGGCGGTCGTCGTGGCCACGCAGGTGGTGGAGCAGTCCCTGGACGTGGACTTCGACCTGCTGGTGAGCGACCTGGCCCCCATTGACCTGGTCCTTCAGCGCATGGGCCGGCTCCACCGCCACAACCGGCCTCGCCCGCCCCGGCTTGCCACCCCTACCTGCTACATCGACTACCTGCCCTCCACCACCTCTGACGACCCGGCCGTGGAGCCTGGCGCCAAGGCGATCTACGGGGAGCAGGACATGCTCATGAGCGCGGCCGCCCTGGACCGGGTGCTCGACGGCCTCGGGGTGGTCACCGTGCCCGACGACGTCCACGACCTCATTGAGGCCGTCTACGGAGCCGACGCCCCGGTACCACCCAAGTGGCGGGAGACTGTGTCCCAGGCCAGGGAGGCGTATGAGAAGGAGCGATCCGACAAGTTCAAATCGGCGCAGGGATTCCTTCTCGATGAGCCGAAGAAGTCGGGGAGGAGCACCTCACTGGTGGGCTGGCTGCACACGACCGCCTCGGACAACGAGGAGAAGGGTCGGGCCCAGGTGCGCGACGGCGAGGACTCCCTGGAGGTCATCCTCCTGGATCTGCACCGGGACGGTGGCCAGGAGGAGCCACGTACCCTGCCGTGCCGGCCTGGCGGCACGGTGCACATTATCCCGACCGACCGCGTCCCTGACCCGAAGGTCGTGCGCGCCATGGCCCTGTCCGCGGTGAGGCTGCCCGCGAGCCTGTCCAACGCGCGCGTCATCGACCAGGTCATTGACGAGCTGGAGCGGTGGGTCGTTCCTGCCTGGCAGGACGAGCCGCAGCTGCGCGGCCAGCTCTTCCTGGTCCTGGAGGACGGCCGGGCCCACCTGGGCGGCAAGACACTCGAGTACTCCCCCACCACCGGACTGAAGGAGATCAGCCCTCAATGACAATGGAAACACCCAGCTTTAACCTTCTTGACGAGCCCTGGATACGGGTGACCCGGCTCAACGGCACCCCTGACGAGGTCTCACTGCTGACCGTCTTCCGCGAGGCGGCGGACATTGCCGGCATCCACGGCGAGATCGCCAGCCAGGACGTGGCCATACTGCGCCTGCTGCTGGCAGTCTGCCACCGCGTCATGGACGGACCGGAGGACCTGGAGACCTGGGAGGAGTACTGGGACGCCCCCGGGACCCTGGGACGGGCCGCCGTCGCCTACCTGGAGGACTACCGGGACCGCTTTGACCTGCGCCACCCGGAGCACCCCTTCTTCCAGGTGGCAGGGATCCACGCCGCCTCCGGGAAGACCTCAAGCCTGGAGTCCCTCATTGCGGACGTCCCCAACGGGGATCCCTTCTTCACCACCCGGATCGCCCAGGGCCTGGAGTCCGTCAGCTGGTCGGAGGCGGCCCGGTGGCTGGTGCACGTCCACGCCTTCGACCCCTCCGGCATACGCACAGGCGCTGCCGGCGACCCTAAGGTCAAGGGAGGCAAGGGGTACCCCATTGGTCCCGGCTGGACGGGGCAGATCGGTGTCGTGTCCGTGACCGGGCAGGACCTGGAGCGCACCCTGCTGCTCAATACCGTCGTCTGCGAGGTGGCCGACGGCCTCGACGTGGACCCGGCCACGGACTTGCCCCCGTGGGAGTGCGAGCCGGACACCCCCGCGGGCTCGCTCACCCTGGAGCCCACCGGCCCGGTGTCCTGCTACACGTGGCAGACACGCCGCGTCCTCCTCCACGGCGATACCCGCGTCACCAGCCTGTTCCTGGGCAACGGGGACAAGGCGACCCCCCAGAACCGCTACCTGGTCGAGCCCATGACCGCATGGCGCTACTCCGAGCCGCAGACCAAGAAGCTCAAGGCCACCGTCTACATGCCCCGTAAGCTGCCCACGGACCGGGCCTTCTGGCGAGGGCTGTCCACGCTCGTCGCCCAGCTGAGCCCCCGGGTCACGGTCAAGGGTGCCGGTGAGGTACCCCGGTACCGCTCCCCCGGTGTCATCTCCTTCTACCAGGAGCTCATGCTCCAGGGCATTGTGCCACTGAGCGGTCTTATTCCCGTGCACGCCGTCGGCATGGAGTACGGGGCCCAGGAGGCGGTTGTCTCCGAGCTGGTCGACGACGCCTTGTCCCTGCCAGCCGGTCTGCTGGATCCGAGCAGCACGCGCCTGGTGGGGGTCGTCCACGACGCCATGGAGGAGACGGAAGGAGCTGCCTCCGCGCTGCGGAACCTGGCCGCGAACCTGGACAGGGCGTGCGGAGGGAGCCCGGACACGGCCACGGCCGCACGGGGCTGTGCCGGGGCCGCCTTCTACCAGGTGATTGACGAGCACTTCCCCCGCTGGTTGGCCTCCCTGGACGAGGCCGACCCCGCCGAGGCCCGCGATGAGTGGCGTGCCCTGCTGCGCTCCGAGGCCTGGAGGCAGCAGAAGGCACTCACCTCGGCCGTGCCCGACACCGCCTTTGCCGGGCGCGGTGAGGGCAAGGGGCGCATGGACGTGGGCCGCGCCCTGACCTACTTCCGTATCGCGCTCAAGAAGGCGATACCACCAGCCAAGTCGCAGGACGCACCCGTCGAGGACGGAGAAAGGACATCAGCATGACCGCAGCGGATACCAGGACACCTCCTGATTCGGGAGGCACCACCCGATCCCGACGACGTCCCTCCCTGGGGGCTACTGGCAGGCTCGTGAACCAGCGTGTGAGCGGTAAGAACGGGTTGCAGAGTCGTTACCTGCATAACGAGGCTCAGGCCCGTGAGCAGATGGCGGCACTGCGCGGCGCCGTGACCCGGGAGCCCGGGGAGGTCCCCGCCACCTGGGCACTCACCCAGGTAAGGGTCCCCGACGACGCGGGTGACGCTCCCACCCCGGAGGAGGTCGCCGTCCACACCGCCATGACCCTCTACGCCGTGCACCAGCAGTCCCGCACCGACCCCATGTTCCACCCCGGTAAGGGGCTGGGGCACGCCTCCCGAGAGCTGATCGGTCCTCCCGACCAGGAGAACCCCTCGGCCCGTAAGCGTTTTAACGCCCTGGTCACCTCCACCACCATTACCGAGCTGCGCCACCACCTACGAGACCTCGTCTCCCTGCTGCGGGCCCGGGGAATCACCCTGGACCACGCCATGCTCGCCGACGACATCGTCCGCTTCCAGCGTCCGGGCGGGGCCAAGGAGGTCCGCCTGGTCTGGGCCCGCCAGTACCACTTTATGTCCACGGCAGACGGCGCTGACTCAGCGTCCCGCACCGACCGCACTACCACACCAGAATCGGAGAACTGACTATGAGCACCTACGTCGATATCCACGTCATCCAGAACCTGCCTCCCTCCTGCGTCAACCGTGACGACTCAGGCTCCCCCAAGTCCGCCGTCTACGGGGGCGTACGCCGTCTACGGGTCTCCAGCCAGTCCTGGAAGCGGGCCACCCGCCTGTACTTCAACGACCTCCTGGACGCCAAGGACGTCGGCGTGCGCACCAAGCGGGTCGCCGAGCTGCTGGCCGCCCGGATCACCGAGGACGCCCCTGACCTCGCGGGGAACGCCACCAAGCTGGCCGAGGAGGTGTTCAAGACGGCCAGGATCAAGCTCTCGCCCCCACGCAACAAGAAGGACGCCCCTCCGGAGTCCGGCTACCTGCTGTTCCTGTCCACCAGCCAGGTAGAGCGACTGGCCGAGCTCGCGATCGCCTCGGCCCACAGCGGCGAGGCGCTGGACGCCAAGGCGGTCAAGAAGGTCTTCAAGGAGGCGCACGCCGTCGATATCGCCCTGTTCGGCCGTATGGTCGCCGACGACACCGACCTCAATGTCGACGCCGCCTGCCAGGTGGCCCACGCCATCTCCACGCACGCCGCGGAGAACGAGTACGACTTCTTCACCGCCGTGGACGACGAGAAGAACCGCTCCGAGGAGGAGGACGCCGGCGCCGGCATGATGGGCACGGTCGAGTTCTCCTCGGCCACCATGTACCGCTACGCCACCGTCAACGTGGACCTGCTGCGGCACAACCTCGGGGACAGTGAGGCCACGCTGCGGGCGCTGGAGGTCTTTGTCCGGGGCTTCTGCCTGTCCATGCCCACCGGTAAGCAGAACACCTTCGCCAACCGGACCGTGCCTGAGACCGTCGTCGTGACCGTGCGCGAGGACCAGCCCGTCTCCCTGGTGGGGGCCTTCGAGGAGGCGGTTCCGGCACAGGGCGCCCACGGCTACGTGGCCCGCTCCGTGGAGGCGCTGGCCCGGCACGCGGCGACGATCGAGGACAACTACGGCCTGGAGCCGCTGCGCAGCTTCGTGGTCGCGCTCACGGACAGTGACGCCGTGACCTCGCTCGGGGAGCGCGTGTCCTTCACCGACCTGCCGGCGCAGGTCCGCGAGGCCGTGTCCCCGCGCCTGCCCGGTCAGGAGCAGGCCTAATGGCCGTCCTCCTCCTACGACTCGCGGGCCCCATGCAGGCGTGGGGGGTGAGGTCCCGGTTCACGGTGCGCTCCACCGAGCTCGCACCGACCAAGAGCGGGGTGATCGGCATGCTGGCGGCCGCCGTCGGACGACGCAGAACGGACCCGATCGAGGACCTTATCAAGCTGCGTTTCGGGGTGCGCAAGGACCAGCCCGGCACCGTCATCCGGGACTTCCACACCGCACACACCCTGGACGGCAGGAGCTCCATGCCCCTGTCGAACCGCTACTACCTGGCCGACGCCGTCTTCCTCGCCGGAATTGAGGGCGACAAGGCGCTCCTGGAGGGCATTGACGAGGCCCTGCGGCACCCGGCCTTCCCGCTGTACCTGGGTCGCCGCTCCTGCCCGCCCGCCCTCCCGGTGTCCCTGGGGCTGCGGGAGGCGGCGCTGCTGAAGGCGCTGCGGGCTGAGCCGTGGCAGGCCTCGGACTGGTTCCGCCGCCGTCATGACGATGGTCTCAGCACGGAGATCCTCATTGACCAGGAGGTCGTACCAGCTGAGCAGCGTTCCGGCGGGGTCCGGGGCAGTCAGGACGTCCCGGTGTCCTTTGATCCTCGGCGCCGCGACTACGGATTCCGGGAGGTCGAGCGGATCATGGTACAGGTAGGGGACTCAGGGGCGGAGGCGTACAGGTCCACGTCCGTCGACGCCCACGACCCCATGGCTGAGCTGGCCGGGCCAACCGGACTGGAGGGGATGGGCTGGTGTTTCTGACAAAGATCGACCTGGACCCGACCCGCCGGGCGACCCGCAGGTACCTGGGCTCACCACAGGTCATGCACGCCGTCGTCATGAAGGCCACCAAGGGCGGCCAGGGCGAGGGGCCCGGCCGTGTCCTGTGGCGGGTTGACCAGGGCGTGACGACGTCGCTGTACCTGCTCTCCCCCTCGGAGCCCGACTGCACCCAGCTCGTGACCGAGGCGGGCGCGGCCGGCACGCAGGCACGGACCCTGGACTACTCACCGCTCCTGGACCGGCTGGCACCCGGACAGCTCTGGGCCTTCCGCCTGACGGCGAACCCCTCCTACTCGTCCCCACGGGGACCGGGGGTCCGCGGCAAGAGGTACGGGCACGTCACCGTCGAGCAGCAGCGGCAGTGGCTCGTCTCCCGCACCGCGGGTTACGGGTTCGAGCTCGTGCCCGTTGCTGATACGGACCCGGACCGCGCCGACTCCGTGGTGGTGGTGGTACGCCGGGAGCGTCCGGTCTTCAACCGGAACCGCCCCAATGAGGGAGGGCACGACCGGGTCACCATTAACAGGACCGTCTACGAGGGAGTGCTGCACGTCACTGACGCGGAGGTGCTGCGCCGCGTCCTCGTGACCGGGATCGGCCGGTCCAAAGCCTACGGCTGCGGACTCATGACGCTCGCCCGGGTGAGGCGGGGCTGAGGATGGCCAGGATGCTGCCGGTCCCCGTGACGGCGCTGCCCCGGGTACAGGACCGAATGTCCTTCCTCTACCTGGAGCACTGCGTCGTCCACCGGGAGGATGGTGCCCTGACCGCCCGCAACGAGCAGGGCACCGTCCACGTCCCGGCAGCATCTCTGGTCGCCGTCCTCCTCGGACCGGGGACGTCTGTGAGCCACCAGGCCATGAGCCTGCTCGGCGAGTGCGGGACGACGGCGGTCTGGGTGGGTGAGCGCGGTGTGCGCTACTACGCGCACGGCCGGTCCCTGGCCACCTCCACACGTCTGCTCGTGGCGCAGGCGTCCCGGGTCTCCTCACCTCAGAAGCGGCTGCGTGTGGCACGTGAGATGTACTGCATGCGCTTCGCCGGGGAGGACGTGGACGGGCTGACCATGCAGCAGCTCAGGGGCCGGGAGGGCGCCCGGGTCCGGGAGGTGTACCGGAGGAACTCGCGCAGGACGGGGGTGGCGTGGACACGACGCGACTACCGTCCTGACGACTTCGAGGCCTCGGACCCGATCAACCAGGCCCTGTCGGCCGCGCACGCGGCCCTGTACGGCGTCGTCCACGGAGTCATTGTCTCCTTGGGGTGCTCGCCGGGGCTCGGCTTCGTCCACACGGGGCACGAACGGTCCTTCGTGTACGACGTCGCGGACCTGTACAAGGCCGAGACGACGATCCCGATCGCCTTCGACGTCGTCGCCGAGGGGATGGAGGATCTCACCGGGACGACTCGGCGGCGCGTGAGGGACAGGATCTTCGAGCTCAAGGTTATTGAGCGGACGGTCCGGGACATCTACCGGCTTCTTGAGGTCGAGGAGACTGAGGACCTGGGCGTCAACGTGGTCTCACTGTGGGACTACCAGCGGCAGTCTGTTGCCGGCGGCGCGAACTACGCCGAGGAGGATGCAGGAGGATGGTAGTTCTCATTCTCTCGGCAGCACCAGCGTCACTACGCGGGACTGTTACCCGGTGGCTCCTAGAAGTGTCATCCGGAGTGTTTGTTGGCCGTCTTTCGGCTCGTGTGCGTGAGCAGTTGTGGGAGCTGGTTCACGCCTACATTGGCGAGGGGCGCGCGCTACTGATCTGGACGGTGCGTTCCGAACAGCACTTCGCAGTCTCGTCGCTAGGCTACGATCGTGAGCCGGTTGACATTGAGGGGTGCCTGGTGATGAGGACGCCCTACCAGCAGATCGAGGGGGCACGGGCGGTCCCGGGCTCGGTCAAGCCGCCCAGGGAGTCGTGGTCCATCGCGGCTCGACGGCGGCGCTACCGCAACTCTGCCGAGCGGGCACTAGGTCAGCAGTGAAGGAAACCGGGGGGTGGTAGACTCCAGGACCGTTGGGATTCCAAGGATCGCCAAGTGTAAACCCCGCACGCGCGGGGATGATCCTGAAAGCCCGCGCCAAGTACACCGCCCTACTGCGTAAACCCCGCACGCGCGGGGATGATCCCGGGGAGGCACTTTTATGCCCACTTTTCCCAGCGTAAACCCCGCACGCGCGGGGATGATCCCTGTTTACTTTTTCACTGTTGATAACGGGGAGAGTAAACCCCGCACGCGCGGGGATGATCCCGCCCGGAATGCGTAGTCAGTAAAGGCCATATCGTAAACCCCGCACGCGCGGGGATGATCCCGACTATCAGCTCCATACAGGCGTCTGTCTCAGGTAAACCCCGCACGCGCGGGGATGATCCCGTGATGTAGTTCTCACAGAATCGGATAGTGATGTAAACCCCGCACGCGCGGGGATGATCCGCCAAAATAAGGGCCCCCAAAACACACCCTAGAGTAAACCCCGCACGCGCGGGGATGATCCCCACAAACGAAACGTGTTCGTCAACTTGGATTAGTAAACCCCGCACGCGCGGGGATGATCCGTATTCGCGATAGCGTAGTCGGCGTATTCCTCAGTAAACCCCGCACGCGCGGGGATGATCCCGTGACGTAGTTCTCACAGAATCGGATAGTGATGTAAACCCCGCACGCGCGGGGATGATCCGCCAAAATAAGGGCCCCCAAAACACACCCTAGAGTAAACCCCGCACGCGCGGGGATGATCCCCATATCCGATACTTCAGGTTTTTGGTGACCTGGTAAACCCCGCACGCGCGGGGATGATCCCCATATCCGATACTTCAGGTTTTTGGTGACCTGGTAAACCCCGCACGCGCGGGGATGATCCAACGCTACGAAGGAGCAGAAGAATGGGCGGGAGGTAAACCCCGCACGCGCGGGGATGATCCGTCCTCGACCTGACACCCACAGGATGTCACCACGTAAACCCCGCACGCGCGGGGATGATCCGTATTTCTGAAAAAACTTTGATCCCACCATCGCGTAAACCCCGCACGCGCGGGGATGATCCGGCGGAGGCGGAGAAGTGGAAGGCGCTCTCCCGGTAAACCCCGCACGCGCGGGGATGATCCCCCCAACACACCCCCACCAAACTTAGGTAAACCGTAAACCCCGCACGCGCGGGGATGATCCGGCCGGGGATCCCCTTGGAGATCTCCTGGTCAAGTAAACCCCGCACGCGCGGGGATGATCCCCCCAACACACCCCCACCAAACTTAGGTAAACCGTAAACCCCGCACGCGCGGGGATGATCCGGCCGGGGATCCCCTTGGAGATCTCCTGGTCAAGTAAACCCCGCACGCGCGGGGATGATCCGGAGCTTCAGAAGTGTCTAAACAATAGGGCCTTGTAAACCCCGCACGCGCGGGGATGATCCCAGGTAGAATCCCTCAGCAGCACCGCCAAGACCGTAAACCCCGCACGCGCGGGGATGATCCCCGTGGCGTTGAAGCCCATTCTTGGACTTTCTTGTAAACCCCGCACGCGCGGGGATGATCCCACCTGTGGACAAGACATTTGTGCGATTACTGAGTAAACCCCGCACGCGCGGGGATGATCCTAGCGTTGACCTTGTCGACAAAAATGTCAAAAGGTAAACCCCGCACGCGCGGGGATGATCCGTCCAGGTGCGCCGATATCGTTATCACTTCCACGTAAACCCCGCACGCGCGGGGATGATCCGTCAGCGTCGCGTGAGGCGACGTCGGCACTGACGTAAACCCCGCACGCGCGGGGATGATCCCCGTCACGGGATAGAACTCGCGGCGATTAACAGGTAAACCCCGCACGCGCGGGGATGATCCCCGTCACGGGATAGAACTCGCGGCGATTAACAGGTAAACCCCGCACGCGCGGGGATGATCCTTAGTCATACACATAAGGTCAGACGGCGGCTTAGTAAACCCCGCACGCGCGGGGATGATCCTCCGGCCGGTATCGGCATAGAGTGTCGGCCAGAGTAAACCCCGCACGCGCGGGGATGATCCCTGAGACGTCAAGCCCGAATTTCTCGTTAATGAGTAAACCCCGCACGCGCGGGGATGATCCCGCAGCATCCGCTAATGCGAATAACGCGCTCACGTAAACCCCGCACGCGCGGGGATGATCCGCGGGCCGTCGTCGCGGACCGGGCGGCCCGCGAGTAAACCCCGCACGCGCGGGGATGATCCCGTAGCCACCCTAACAACTGCCACTGACATCGCGTAAACCCCGCACGCGCGGGGATGATCCCTTGGGCGTGAGTTTCATCCTCAGTGGCGAGGAGTAAACCCCGCACGCGCGGGGATGATCCCTTGGGCGTGAGTTTCATCCTCAGTGGCGAGGAGTAAACCCCGCACGCGCGGGGATGATCCCGATTGGGTCTCGACTCATCCCTATGGGACATGGTAAACCCCGCACGCGCGGGGATGATCCTTCGGCGGCGGTGATCTCACCCTTCTGCATGGCGTAAACCCCGCACGCGCGGGGATGATCCCTGCTGAACGCGCCGGTGACGGTGTCCCAGCCGGTAAACCCCGCACGCGCGGGGATGATCCGGTTGGGCGCGCGTGGCGGATCCTGCGGGACGAGTAAACCCCGCACGCGCGGGGATGATCCGTCGGGTCGCCGTGACGCCGATCACACACGCAGGTAAACCCCGCACGCGCGGGGATGATCCCGCCTCGCTGGCCTCAGTGATCTCGGTCTCAGTGTAAACCCCGCACGCGCGGGGATGATCCCCCCCGCCGTCACCATGGGGAACCACACGGCTTGTAAACCCCGCACGCGCGGGGATGATCCCCCCCCCTCACGGTGCACGCCGCGCGCGTACCGTGCGTAAACCCCGCACGCGCGGGGATGATCCGCCATTCTAACCATCATCAAGATCCGGCAGGAAGTAAACCCCGCACGCGCGGGGATGATCCGGGGGCCGCTCAGCGCCTTCCCCTTCGACCGGGGTAAACCCCGCACGCGCGGGGATGATCCGCCCGGGAAAGGCCACCAGCGGCCCCGCCAGCGGTAAACCCCGCACGCGCGGGGATGATCCGTTGTGGACGTGTGACGCCGATCACGCACGCAGGTAAACCCCGCACGCGCGGGGATGATCCGTCGGGTCGCCGTGACGCTGGTCACGGTGCCCGGTAAACCCCGCACGCGCGGGGATGATCCCCGTATGATCCCCGAGATCACCAAGATGACAGGGTAAACCCCGCACGCGCGGGGATGATCCCCGGTCCTCCCTACCACGCCCCGTATCCACCCAGTAAACCCCGCACGCGCGGGGATGATCCCCGGTCCTCCCTACCACGCCCCGTATCCACCCAGTAAACCCCGCACGCGCGGGGATGATCCGTTGTTGACCACTGTGGCCCGCAGCACATCGTCGTAAACCCCGCACGCGCGGGGATGATCCTCCAATCCACACGAGCAAAAATAAGCGGACCGAGTAAACCCCGCACGCGCGGGGATGATCCCCCCCTCGTCAAGCGCTCCCTGGTGATCGTGGAGTAAACCCCGCACGCGCGGGGATGATCCGAGCAGCGGGATCGGCCGCAACGTCGACATCTTGTAAACCCCGCACGCGCGGGGATGATCCGCGAGAGTGCCGGTGGTCAGGCCGGGGGTCATCCGTAAACCCCGCACGCGCGGGGATGATCCTCGCACTGACCCAAGGCCGTCGGAAACGCCACCGTAAACCCCGCACGCGCGGGGATGATCCGTCTCCTCAGAGACGACGACGGGTTGACCCCGCGTAAACCCCGCACGCGCGGGGATGATCCCCGGACGAGCAGTGGCGGGAACTGCGCTTGGGCGTAAACCCCGCACGCGCGGGGATGATCCGTGAGGCCAAGGCGGCCCCACGGTTTCCCGTGGGTAAACCCCGCACGCGCGGGGATGATCCCGCCCCTGCCTGCCATGGAGATCCACCACCTATGTAAACCCCGCACGCGCGGGGATGATCCTCCAATCCACAAGACGCAAAAAAGCTCTTCAGAGTAAACCCCGCACGCGCGGGGATGATCCCCGACCTCAGACACCCCAAAAACACCTAACCCAGTAAACCCCGCACGCGCGGGGATGATCCTTCTCCGGCGTAATGCTGGGCGTACCCCTGAGCAGTAAACCCCGCACGCGCGGGGATGATCCGCGGTTTTAGGTTGATTTTTCGGGATTCTCCTAGTAAACCCCGCACGCGCGGGGATGATCCCGCCTCCACCGTCGGGTCCTGGGGGGCGTCGCCGTAAACCCCGCACGCGCGGGGATGATCCGGCGTCGTCGCTGAGCGCGGGCTGACCGTAGTCGTAAACCCCGCACGCGCGGGGATGATCCGGCAGCTGTGAGGCTCCAGAGAATCGGTATCGGGTAAACCCCGCACGCGCGGGGATGATCCCGCTGTAGGCGCTTCTGGAAGAGGGCTTCTGTCGTAAACCCCGCACGCGCGGGGATGATCCGGACGCCCAGGCCCAGCAGGCCGCGACCCTGGCGTAAACCCCGCACGCGCGGGGATGATCCCTACGCCCTAGAAAGCGAGAAACGCCAGCCCTTGTAAACCCCGCACGCGCGGGGATGATCCAGGGGGACACATGACGACGGAAAGCCGCTCAGAGTAAACCCCGCACGCGCGGGGATGATCCGTCGGCCGAGCGGATGCCAAAGCACTCATGAACGTAAACCCCGCACGCGCGGGGATGATCCCGCGTGGGGCGCGGTCACGAAGACCGCTATGGCGTAAACCCCGCACGCGCGGGGATGATCCGGACGCCATCCGCGCCGCCACACACCCAGCATGGTAAACCCCGCACGCGCGGGGATGATCCGCCAGAGCCACCATGCTCAACCACGCCCTCGAAGTAAACCCCGCACGCGCGGGGATGATCCCGTCCATCGCAAGATCACCGGGACTCGCACGATGTAAACCCCGCACGCGCGGGGATGATCCACGTCCACTGTCTGGAACTCGGCCGCAGCAAGCGTAAACCCCGCACGCGCGGGGATGATCCGCAGATGTACACTGGAGTCATCGGGAGGGCAGCGTAAACCCCGCACGCGCGGGGATGATCCCCGTTCCGAGGACCATGAAGAAGATATCCATCTGTAAACCCCGCACGCGCGGGGATGATCCTCGGGCCCCTACCGTCGGCGGCCGCGAGACGAGGTAAACCCCGCACGCGCGGGGATGATCCGAGCAGCGGGATCGGCCGCAACGTCGACATCTTGTAAACCCCGCACGCGCGGGGATGATCCCATGTTGCCCTGGGATATGTAGGTCTTAAGCCAGTAAACCCCGCACGCGCGGGGATGATCCCCGCGCTTGCTAGGCCGATCAGTTCTCCGATCGGTAAACCCCGCACGCGCGGGGATGATCCGCTCACAGCTTCTCTGAACGGCCTTCCAGCCCAAGTAAACCCCGCACGCGCGGGGATGATCCTCAGGGGCGCGCGCTGAGGGACGTGACCCTGACGTAAACCCCGCACGCGCGGGGATGATCCCCTGGCGGTACCACGCGCCCGGGGCGCCGGGGTGTAAACCCCGCACGCGCGGGGATGATCCCAGATCGGCGACATGGCGGATCAGATCGGGGACGTAAACCCCGCACGCGCGGGGATGATCCCAGACGGTCGCAGCACGCACATATCATGCCATGGTAAACCCCGCACGCGCGGGGATGATCCGTCCCGGCCGCGTGACGCCAGTCACGCGGCAGAGTAAACCCCGCACGCGCGGGGATGATCCAGCGCGGTTCTCGCTCTCGTTGACCCCGCGTGAGTAAACCCCGCACGCGCGGGGATGATCCGCCAGCCAGGCTCAGGTACTCCCGGGGCTTCTTGTAAACCCCGCACGCGCGGGGATGATCCCACTGCTACAAAGAACACGCAGGAGCCAATCCTGTAAACCCCGCACGCGCGGGGATGATCCCTCGCTCCTAGACCCCTTACAGGAGCTCTCAGGGGTAAACCCCGCACGCGCGGGGATGATCCCACATAGCAAACCCCGGAATCCCGCCAACGCAGGTAAACCCCGCACGCGCGGGGATGATCCAAACCGCGGGGCCACCCCCCTTAAGACCACCAAGTAAACCCCGCACGCGCGGGGATGATCCGGCACCCCCGCTCACGCGGGGTCAACTGGACGGGTAAACCCCGCACGCGCGGGGATGATCCACCCCATCCACCCCGGCCCACACCGGCACACCCGTAAACCCCGCACGCGCGGGGATGATCCCAGCATCTTCGACCGCTCCACGAAACCGCGAGCGTAAACCCCGCACGCGCGGGGATGATCCCACATGGCAAGCCCCGGAATCCCGCCGTCGCGGGTAAACCCCGCACGCGCGGGGATGATCCGTCATTGAGCGCCTGGGTCAGCTCCTGCCAGAGGTAAACCCCGCACGCGCGGGGATGATCCTTTTCCCTTCGATATCAATTTCCTCGAGACTGAGTAAACCCCGCACGCGCGGGGATGATCCGGCGCTTAACGATATCCGCGAGGAGAACGACAAGTAAACCCCGCACGCGCGGGGATGATCCTGCCGGGCGTACCCCTGGGCATAGGGCCAGGCGGTAAACCCCGCACGCGCGGGGATGATCCCCCGGCACGGCCCCGCGGGAAACCACGGGGCCGGTAAACCCCGCACGCGCGGGGATGATCCGCGCGTACCGGCAACCTGCGAGTTGAACTCAGAGTAAACCCCGCACGCGCGGGGATGATCCGCGCGTACCGGCAACCTGCGAGTTGAACTCAGAGTAAACCCCGCACGCGCGGGGATGATCCTGTCATGACTCAGGTGATCCGTCACGTGGGTTTGTAAACCCCGCACGCGCGGGGATGATCCCTGAAAACATACTCCTGAAAATTGAAGCTGTCAGTAAACCCCGCACGCGCGGGGATGATCCTGCTAAACTCTTGCACCTTATGGAAGCTCATAAGTAAACCCCGCACGCGCGGGGATGATCCGCTGAAGGTCGCGCCCTTGGTGTTGCCTGCCTCGTAAACCCCGCACGCGCGGGGATGATCCCCGCGAAGGCGAGCTTCGCGCCGGTGACTATCCGTAAACCCCGCACGCGCGGGGATGATCCTCAGACGACAGGCTCGCCTGGCGGGGCCTCCAGGGTAAACCCCGCACGCGCGGGGATGATCCGATACTCTGGACGCCGTCCTTCAGATTCGTAAAGTAAACCCCGCACGCGCGGGGATGATCCGGGGTCCCGGCCCCGGCCGCACGATTGGTCGCCGTAAACCCCGCACGCGCGGGGATGATCCCGGGCTGTGAACCGGGCCACGAGCTGGTCGCACGTAAACCCCGCACGCGCGGGGATGATCCCCGGGTCAACTCCCGCCGGGAATTCTTCTACGCGTAAACCCCGCACGCGCGGGGATGATCCCCCCCGAATCGTGTCCCGGCGACCTGTGAGTTGGTAAACCCCGCACGCGCGGGGATGATCCCCTCATCACAATCCTTCCAGTCCAAAATGATGTGTAAACCCCGCACGCGCGGGGATGATCCGGACGCTTACATGGGTCCTGCCACCGTCACCGAGTAAACCCCGCACGCGCGGGGATGATCCCTGCGTCCTCACCGTCAGGGCCGGTAACGGCGAGGTAAACCCCGCACGCGCGGGGATGATCCCGGCGATGGGCCTTCCGGACATGATCGTAGCAGGTAAACCCCGCACGCGCGGGGATGATCCTTGAAAGTGCATTACTGGCATTTGCCGCTGCCGGTAAACCCCGCACGCGCGGGGATGATCCTACCATCATCATCCGCATGGAAAAAGAAACCATGTAAACCCCGCACGCGCGGGGATGATCCGATACCGCGAATCGTCTGCCGGAACGTCTCAGGGGTAAACCCCGCACGCGCGGGGATGATCCCAGGATGTCCCCGGGCACCTTCGCGTCCCACGCGTAAACCCCGCACGCGCGGGGATGATCCGCTGGGCAGGCCAGTGTGCTTCGCGACCCACGAGTAAACCCCGCACGCGCGGGGATGATCCGAGGGAGCAACACGACAACGGAAAGCCGCTCAGGTAAACCCCGCACGCGCGGGGATGATCCTTGAGGGGGTAGAACACAATCCGGGGCGCCGGCGTAAACCCCGCACGCGCGGGGATGATCCGGGCCGCCAGCGGCCCCACTGGCACTCACGCGGGTAAACCCCGCACGCGCGGGGATGATCCGGCATCCCAGATCGGCTTGATGACGCCCTCCCAGTAAACCCCGCACGCGCGGGGATGATCCTACGGCATGATCTCACGCATACGTGTCCGCAGCGTAAACCCCGCACGCGCGGGGATGATCCCTTCCCCTTCAATATCCGGTTCCTGGAGACTGAGTAAACCCCGCACGCGCGGGGATGATCCCGGTCACGTTAAAACTCTTGACGATATTGCTGGGTAAACCCCGCACGCGCGGGGATGATCCTGAGGCCACGGTGTACACCAACCAGGCCGGGCCGTAAACCCCGCACGCGCGGGGATGATCCGTCAGCGTCCGGATCCGCCCCCAGCCAGGCCCCGTAAACCCCGCACGCGCGGGGATGATCCGTCAGCGTCCGGATCCGCCCCCAGCCAGGCCCCGTAAACCCCGCACGCGCGGGGATGATCCTAACGGCCTACTAGGAGGTCACCCTCTTGTACTGTAAACCCCGCACGCGCGGGGATGATCCCGCTGCGGCACATGGTCAGACGGCGATCAGCAACGTAAACCCCGCACGCGCGGGGATGATCCGCGACGCAGAATTGCGAATAGCGTTAAGAATGGGTAAACCCCGCACGCGCGGGGATGATCCCGAACGTAAGGGGCTCAGGCCACTCATGAGGCAGTAAACCCCGCACGCGCGGGGATGATCCCGCCAGTTGACAGCGTATTCGTCCGGTTACTGAGTAAACCCCGCACGCGCGGGGATGATCCTTCCCCTAAGGCGGAAGACACAGTTTCCAGCACGTAAACCCCGCACGCGCGGGGATGATCCACCTTCAGTTTCGCCGTCACCTGCCAGCCGAACGTAAACCCCGCACGCGCGGGGATGATCCGTCATCACCGCCCTACAGGAGCACCTCACCACAGTAAACCCCGCACGCGCGGGGATGATCCGGAACACGATGACCACCCCCAACAAGAAGCCCCGTAAACCCCGCACGCGCGGGGATGATCCGTGAGGCCAAGGCGGCCCCACGGGAAACCGTGGGGCCGCCCCACCGTAAACCCCGCACGCGCGGGGATGATCCGGCCCTCCAGGTCGAGGAGGACCTGGCCGAAGGGTAAACCCCGCACGCGCGGGGATGATCCCGTTGCCTTCGTGTACATGTTTCTCCTCAGGGTGTAAACCCCGCACGCGCGGGGATGATCCTCGAGGACTTTCTTTCATGAGACGAGGACGCATGTAAACCCCGCACGCGCGGGGATGATCCCACCCCCCACCACAGCACACCCCGAAAAACGCGGTAAACCCCGCACGCGCGGGGATGATCCTCTGGCAGGGCAGGATCGACGAGGTGCGTACGGGTAAACCCCGCACGCGCGGGGATGATCCGAGTCTGGCTAATGTTCCCCTTCGTCGCCACGGGTAAACCCCGCACGCGCGGGGATGATCCAACTTAGGTAAACCTAACCCACCCATAACCCTTGTAAACCCCGCACGCGCGGGGATGATCCGGACTTCTCCCGCCGCCGGACGTCATCATCACCGTAAACCCCGCACGCGCGGGGATGATCCTGGATAACCACGCGCTTCTACGGATGGACGGACGTAAACCCCGCACGCGCGGGGATGATCCCCGCCCACGACGACCATACGACCGCGCCACGCGTAAACCCCGCACGCGCGGGGATGATCCCGGCCCCCAGCCCGAAAGGGCATCCCCGCTCACGTAAACCCCGCACGCGCGGGGATGATCCGACAACCTTGCCGTCGGCGTCGGTGATGACGCCGTAAACCCCGCACGCGCGGGGATGATCCCGTGCCCGACAAGGAGTAGTTTTGGCTGTTAACGTAAACCCCGCGTGTGCGGGGATGATCCGGGTAGCACAATTCGACAACCTTAAGATTCGTGGTAAACCCCGCGTGTGCGGGGATGATCCTAAGCGAAAGTGCCCATTACCGAGCGTGCGAGTGTAAACCCCGCGTGTGCGGGGATGATCCTGTGGGCGGTAGCAGTGAGGCGTCTAGTAGTGAGTAAACCCCGCGTGTGCGGGGATGATCCTGTATGATCGGAAATCCTGAGGTCCGTCGGTGGGTAAACCCCGCGTGTGCGGGGATGATCCTACCCTGTCAACTGGGGTGAACGCTGCGGGTAAGTAAACCCCGCGTGTGCGGGGATGATCCGCCGCTCAGAGACGCTCACAGCGCCCCTGAGCGGTAAACCCCGCGTGTGCGGGGATGATCCGGCGACCGAGCGCCTCCGCCTGGACCACCTCCTGTAAACCCCGCGTGTGCGGGGATGATCCCGTCCTCAAGATCGTCCGGGAGACCGGCGACGAGTAAACCCCGCGTGTGCGGGGATGATCCCCCGTTTTTTATGACCTCTGATGAGGCCTCGCGGTAAACCCCGCGTGTGCGGGGATGATCCCCACCTAACCCCCACAGGGCCACACACGACGGCGTAAACCCCGCGTGTGCGGGGATGATCCCCCCAACACACCCCCACCAAACTTAGGTAAACCGTAAACCCCGCGTGTGCGGGGATGATCCCATGCGGCGCATGCGGGCTGAGTCCGTGCGCGTGTAAACCCCGCGTGTGCGGGGATGATCCGGCCGCCTGGCCGGCCCCGACCGAGCCGGACGGGTAAACCCCGCGTGTGCGGGGATGATCCTTGCGCCGATCCCTGACGTACAGTATACCTGCGGTAAACCCCGCGTGTGCGGGGATGATCCCCACCGCATGAGAGAGAGTCATTCACATCACCCGTAAACCCCGCGTGTGCGGGGATGATCCCCACCGCATGAGAGAGAGTCATTCACATCACCCGTAAACCCCGCGTGTGCGGGGATGATCCCATGCGGCGCATGCGGGCTGAGTCCGTGCGCGTGCAAACCCCGCGTGTGCGGGGATGATCCTCAGTGGCCACGTGACGCCAGTCACGCGGTCACGTAAACCCCGCGTGTGCGGGGATGATCCCCAGTGGCCACGTGACGCCAGTCACGCGGTCACGTAAACCCCGCGTGTGCGGGGATGATCCAGAAGGGTGAGCCTACTCACATGAGGTGCGTCTGGTAAACCCCGCGTGTGCGGGGATGATCCCAAGGTGCTGGATCTGCTGACTGCCGTAGTCAGGTAAACCCCGCGTGTGCGGGGATGATCCGGGTGGCGCGACATGGACGGGGGCTGGCAGGGGGTAAACCCCGCGTGTGCGGGGATGATCCCTCAGACGTGCTGCGTGACGTAGTGCACGACTAGTAAACCCCGCGTGTGCGGGGATGATCCCACGACCGACGGCCTGCGCGAGGCGACCATCGGGTAAACCCCGCGTGTGCGGGGATGATCCCACGAGCTGGCGCGTGGGCTGCTCGGCCCCGGAGTAAACCCCGCGTGTGCGGGGATGATCCCGCCCTCCGCCGCGCCGGCGTGGACGCGACCGCGTAAACCCCGCGTGTGCGGGGATGATCCCCTGCGCCGCACTAATGCGGCGTACCAGCGCCTGTAAACCCCGCGTGTGCGGGGATGATCCGCTGGTGTGGATGTACTCCCCCAGCGGGGTCTCGTAAACCCCGCGTGTGCGGGGATGATCCGAAGTACTGAGAGCATAGGAAACGCCCGGTAGTGTAAACCCCGCGTGTGCGGGGATGATCCCGGGTCCGCCACAGACCCTGGCGGGCAGCGGCGGTAAACCCCGCGTGTGCGGGGATGATCCCGCGGGGTCAACTGTAAGAAGCGAGAGTGCCGGGTAAACCCCGCGTGTGCGGGGATGATCCCGCGGAGTTCACCGCCTCGTGCAGGGTGTCAGAGTAAACCCCGCGTGTGCGGGGATGATCCGGCGTATAGATCTCGTTACGAACGTAGTCAACTGTAAACCCCGCGTGTGCGGGGATGATCCCGCCGATACTGTACAGCCAACGGCGGACCTCAGGTAAACCCCGCGTGTGCGGGGATGATCCTTAGGGTTAGTGAGCCAGTTCACAACAGCGTCAGTAAACCCCGCGTGTGCGGGGATGATCCCTGTGGCGTCAGGGTTACCAGGGCATTCTTCATGTAAACCCCGCGTGTGCGGGGATGATCCGAGGGCGGCGGCCCAGGTGGAGGAGGACGACGTGTAAACCCCGCGTGTGCGGGGATGATCCCTACTCCTGGGCCGGCGCCCGGGGCCTGGCCGTCGTAAACCCCGCGTGTGCGGGGATGATCCTCTCCTGGACGCCCAGGAGCGGATCGAGCGTGAGTAAACCCCGCGTGTGCGGGGATGATCCGGCCGCGGACAGCCGACGCCCCGACCCCCGTCCGTAAACCCCGCGTGTGCGGGGATGATCCCGCCCTGAAGGACACCGTCCGGGACGGCGTCAAGTAAACCCCGCGTGTGCGGGGATGATCCGCCGCTGACAAAGCCCCCGCGGGGCCAGAGGTGGTAAACCCCGCGTGTGCGGGGATGATCCTCATACATGATTGGTGGGTGGTGCGCGTGCCCGGTAAACCCCGCGTGTGCGGGGATGATCCGACATCCATGACCTCCACGGCGTACCCGCGGGAGTAAACCCCGCGTGTGCGGGGATGATCCGGACGGCACCCTCATCACCGCCGAGGAGCTCAAGTAAACCCCGCGTGTGCGGGGATGATCCCCATCTGCGGGATGACCGTCAGCGGCTCGGGCCGTAAACCCCGCGTGTGCGGGGATGATCCGTTCTGCCGCATGCTCGCCGGACGCGGCGAGGTGTAAACCCCGCGTGTGCGGGGATGATCCGCCCGCGACCTGGACCGACCCGGACCTGTTCGCGTAAACCCCGCGTGTGCGGGGATGATCCGGCCACGAGCCTCCCGGCGGGACGCTACTGGCCGTAAACCCCGCGTGTGCGGGGATGATCCCCCGACAAGGCAGGGGACGACGACACGGACGCCGTAAACCCCGCGTGTGCGGGGATGATCCACCGGCGCGGCAACGTGCGCAAGGGCCTGAACGTGTAAACCCCGCGCGTGCGGGGATGATCCAAGCCGTGGGATTGTCATACATATTCACAGGGCGTAAACCCCGCGTGTGCGGGGATGATCCGTGGCTGCGCCTCGCAGCCCACGCCAAACGCCGGTAAACCCCGCGCGTGCGGGGATGATCCGCGCCGGTGGTGACGGCCCTTCCCGGGCTTCAGGTAAACCCCGCGCGTGCGGGGATGATCCCGTTACTAGCCTCGACGAGGTTTGTCAAGTGGTGTAAACCCCGCGCGTGCGGGGATGATCCCTGCGCTTGGGCTTCGACACCAAAGCTCGCCTAGTAAACCCCGCGCGTGCGGGGATGATCCGGACTCATGCCCCCGCCGGACGTCATCATCACCGTAAACCCCGCGCGTGCGGGGATGATCCGTCTTTTAACGTAACTGTTAATAAGGATTCTGCGTAAACCCCGCGCGTGCGGGGATGATCCCGCCGTCATGCGCCAGAAGGGCGAGAAGAAATGGTAAACCCCGCGCGTGCGGGGATGATCCCCGTAGCGGGGAACGTAAACCCCGCGCATGCGGGGATGATCCGGCCACCTGGGCGGACAAGACCCTTGTCGCCGAGTAAACCCCGCGCATGCGGGGATGATCCCGCGGAGTCCTGGGCCCCCCAGGCCGGGCGCAGGTAAACCCCGCGCATGCGGGGATGATCCCCCCAACACACCCCCACCAAACTTAGGTAAACCGTAAACCCCGCGCATGCGGGGATGATCCCCCCAACGGCTACAACACCGACTACGTCCGGGAGTAAACCCCGCGCATGCGGGGATGATCCGGTCAGCCTGCCCGACCCCATGCCCGCCATCAGGTAAACCCCGCGCATGCGGGGATGATCCTTCGTGGCGGCGATTCCCGCGTGCCCGCGCTCCGTAAACCCCGCGCATGCGGGGATGATCCCCCCGGAATCCCGCCGTCGCGATCACCCTAGCAGTAAACCCCGCGCATGCGGGGATGATCCCGCCCCAGGAAGGAGAGTCTCTGCGCCTACGGAGTAAACCCCGCGCATGCGGGGATGATCCGGCCCGGTGCGCCGATATCGTCATCACGTCAACGTAAACCCCGCGCATGCGGGGATGATCCCGTCACCGAGGGGGTGACCCGCTGCTTCGCCCAGTAAACCCCGCGCATGCGGGGATGATCCGTCCTCCGGGGCCACCACGTCGGGGCGGCGCAGGTAAACCCCGCGCATGCGGGGATGATCCCCTCCGCTTCCCGTCGGAGTCGTAGCGGGAGGCGTAAACCCCGCGCATGCGGGGATGATCCGGGTCAGGTCTCCTCGGGCTCGTCGGGCCAGGCGTAAACCCCGCGCATGCGGGGATGATCCGAAGCACCCCGGCAGCACGGACATTTTGGCGAGGTAAACCCCGCGCACGCGGGGATGATCCGGAGGTGCGGGGCTGATGGCCAAGAGCGTCACCGTAAACCCCGCGCATGCGGGGATGATCCGACCAGCCAGTGGCCGCGCCCGTCGTGGACGGCGTAAACCCCGCGTGTGCGGGGATGATCCCATGGACTTGATGCCGTCGAGCAGGCCACGGATGTAAACCCCGCGTGTGCGGGGATGATCCGGAAAAACGCCATGCTCGTCACCCTTGAGCAGGGTAAACCCTGCGTGTGCGGGGATGATCCGTTCTCGGTCGTGAGCTTACCCTGACCGGCGGTGTAAACCCCGCACGCGCGGGGATGATCCGACGGGGTCGGAGTTCTACCACGCCCCGGTAAAGTAAACCCCGCGCGAGTGGGGATGATTCCCGTTCCCAGGGCATTGCATAGGGCCAGTCACGCATCACAGGACTCCAAGCTGCACTGGTTCTTACATACCTCATTAATCCTTGTACCGCCATTCTTCCGAACACCGAGATACCCGCATGGTTCCGAAGCCTTCCGGTCCTCCTCTGCAAGAAATAACGCAACATGCAAGAACTAGTGCTGCCCAGACGGTGGTCGTGACCCTCAAGACCTATCCCCGTAAGAGGTGCAGGCAATACCGTAAGGACGCCTGAACGGCGACAGGACTTGGAATTAGCCCGGCTACCTCCATAGCACGAGCAAGACAGGATCTAGTTGCGTGCTTATTCCGTCTGCGCCGCATGTCTAGGATGCGGTGGCCAGCAGCCTCCGTCGGGCCGGCTGGCGGTCACGGGCGCTAGCGCCAGCCGGACCTGCTGGCGGTTACGGGCAGGCTGTCAGCTGGCCCGGCTGGCGGAGTTGCACATTTTTTTTACAATCGGCGATCAGTAAACGGCGGGATCATGCGGATCCACCCATCGGCCTGGGACCGGGAACCAGGATGAATGTGCAACGGCGCCCACGTTGCACATTCATCCTGCTCACCTCCGCCCCCCGGGGCGGAAAAACGTTGGAATCACGCCACCGGCCCGACCAGCACCCCAGGATGAATGTGCAACACCGCCACCCAGGCCCCCGACGAACGCCCCACCGGCAGCCACCACGGCCTCCCACCCAGCAGCCGCCGCCCCCAGCCCCGCACTACCAGCGGACACCCCGACAGGGAGGCTGACCCTGACGGCCTGACCCCGGCCCCGACCCACACAACCAGCGGACACCCCACGTAGCGGCACAGGGCCAGCCGGTGAGAGGCCAGCCCCCACGCAACTGGCAGGCACCCCGACAGGGAGGCTGACCCTGAGGACCTGACCCCGGCCCCGACCCCCGCAACCAGCAGGCGCCCCCACGTAACGGCACGGGGACCAGCCGATGAGGGGCTGGCCCCCACGCCACCAGCAGACACCCCACGGCCCTGGAGGGCTGGCCTCCGGCCCTGGCCCCACACGCAGCTGGCGGGCACGACCTCACCATAAATAACCGCTGACGGGCGCTCCCCCACCCCCCACGCAGCTGGCGAGCGGCGCCCCTGCCGCCAGCTGCCCAGCGGAAGAGGCCCCTCGCCCCCACGCAGCTGGCGGGCACACGGTGGCGGATAAGTTCGAGAAGCCTGTCGTACGGCCGGCCCCACACGCAGCTGGCGGGCACGACCGCCCGGCCGAGTCCCGGCCGGGGGTGCAGCCCCCGCCCCCACGCAGCTGGCAGGCACCTCGACCGGAAGGCTGACCTTGACGGCCTGACCTCGGCCCCGACCCCTGCAACCAGACCCTGCCCTGCTCACGCCAGGCAGGCCCTGACCTCCACGCAACCAGACTCTGCCCTGCCCGCGCTATATTCCGCCACCGTGCGCGCCCTGAGTGCGTCCGGACCTACACGGCGTGGTGGCCCGCCCGGCGAGCATCTCGCGGCGCGCCCTGAGTACGTCCGGACCTACGGGCAGGGATATACGGCAAACTGGTCTCGACCGTGGCAGGGGCCCAACGCCCGCCAGGCGGCCTGCACCAGGCCGGAGCAAACTGGTCTCGACCGTGGCAGAGGACCAACTCGCGGCCCCCGCCAGGTCCAGCTGCTCGGCCATGGTGACCACGACGCCGTCGAGGACGCGGCCCCCGCCAGGTCCACAGCTCACCGCAGGTGGCGTGCCGTCGTCAGCTGGGTCCTGAGCCCAGCCCCTGCCCCGTCCGGTTCACCCCCGCGAGTCCAATGACCACCGCTTCGCACAAGTCCGGACTACCCGACGACACCCCGACTCAGGCTGCCCGGTCCACCAGCAGGTGGGCGAACTGCTCCATGGCGTCCCGGACCACCCGGGCCCGTTCACCGGCCTCGGCCAGGGCGCTCTGAGCACCCTGGGCCTGAATGCTGTCACCTGTCAGGCGCTCACGTGTCCCGGCCAGGGTGGCCTCCTCCAGGCCCTCCAGGGCGGCGACAGCCTCACGCGCCCAGCTAAGGGCCATCTGACGGGTACGAGCCAGCACCGGGTGCTCACGCAACCGGGCCACCACCCCGGCCAGCACGACGTCGTCGCACAGGTCCATGGTGGACAGGGCGGACAGGATGGACTGCCCGGCGGCGTCGAGCTCTCCGGCGGCCAGTGCCTGGCGCAGGAGCAGCACCGGCATGGTCTCCACCCCCTCACGCAGGTCGGTCCCCGGGGTCTTGCCGGTCGTCGCCGAGTCACTGGTGAGGTCAATGACGTCGTCAGCCAGCTGGAAGGCGACGCCGATCTTCTCCCCGAAGTCCTGCACGAGCGCCTCCACACCCGCCCCGGCGCGCGTGAGCATGGCGCCGTACCGTGCGGAGACGGCGGTCAGGGAACCGGTCTTGTCCGCCAGGACCTGGATGTAGTGCTCCACCGGGTCGCTGGCGGCCGGACGGGGCAGGGTCTCGTGAAGCTGGCCCATGCACAGGCGCTCAAAGGTACGGGCGTGGGCCAGCACCGCCTCGGGCCCCAGGGCCGCCACGAGCTGGGAGGCCCGCGCCACCAGGACGTCGCCGGTGAGGATGGCGGCGGAGTTGCCCCACACCGTCTGGGCGCTGGGGGCCCCACGACGCAGAGGCGCCTCGTCCATGACGTCGTCGTGGTAGAGGGTGGCGATGTGGGTGAGCTCGACGGCGACACCGGCATCGCGCACCTGCTCACCAGCAGCCAGCACCGGGTCGCCCAGCTGGGCGGTGAGCAGGGTCAGGGTGGGGCGCAGACGCTTGCCGCCCGCCGCAGCCAGGTGGGACGTGGGCGGGTTAATGGTCTCGTCCGCGCTGCTGACCACCTCCAGCAGGCGGGTCTCCACGGCCTCAAGGGCCTCAGAGATCCGACCTTCGATCTGAGGCGCGTCCAGGGTCAGCGTGGCGGTCACGAGATGAGCATAGCGGCCTGGAGGAGGGTCTCCAGAACCGCCTGGGGCAGGACCCCCATTGTGACCGTGAGAAGCGCAGCCAGACCGATCGCCGCCATGCTCAGGCCGGTCGAGCCGACCACTACGACGTCCTGGTCCTCGGGGTCATGGAAGAACATGAGCACGATCAGACGCATGTAGAAGAAGGCGGTAGCGACCGAGGAGGCCACGGCGACGACCACGATCCAGGTGGCCCCGGCGCCCACACCCGCCAGGAAGACTATGAACTTCCCCATGAACCCCGCCGTGAGCGGGATACCGGCCAGGGACAGCAGGAAGACCGCCATGGCCCCGGCCAGCCACGGGCTGCGGCGTGCCAGGCCCCGGTAGGCCCCCAGACCGGTGGCCTCGGCCCCGGCGGCACCGGCTACCCCGACGCCCCCGCCGTGGTAGGTGCGTACCAGGGTGACCACCCCGAAAGCGCCGACCGTGGCCACGCCGTAAGCCAGGGCGTAGAAGACCAGGCCGACGACAGCTACCTGGTCGAGGGCCGTGACGGCAATGAGCATGTAGCCCGCGTGGGCAATAGCCGAGTAGGCCAGCAGGCGCTTGACGTCCTTCTGGACGACACCGACCACGGTCCCCACGAGCATGGTCAGGACGGCCAGCGCCCACAGCACGGGCTTGAGGTCGTCCACCACCAGGTAGCCGATCCTGAGGGAGAAGCGCAGCAGGGCCAGGAAGGCGGTGGCCTTGACCCCCGCGGCCATGAGCCCGGTCACCGGGGTGGGCGCCCCCTGGTAGACGTCCGGGCTCCAGGCGTGGAAGGGCACTACCGCCACCTTGAACAGCAGGCCGACCGTCACCAGCGTGATACCGGCCAGGGACATCCAGCCCCCCTGCGCCTGCCTCATGGCGGCACTGATCGTGGCGTAGTCCACGCTCCCGGCGACGCCGTAGAGCAGGGCCGCCCCCATGAGCAGCAGCGCTGAGGCGAAGGCTCCCAGGACGAGGTACTTCAGGGCCGCCTCCTGGCTCAGCAGACGACGGTGGCGGGCCGTGGCCGCCAGGACGTACAGGGGCAGGGAGACCATCTCCAGGGTGACGAAGAGGCTAATGAGGTCGCCCACCGCCGGGAAGAGCATCATGCCCGCCAAGCAGAAGAGCGCCAGGGGGAAGACCTCCGTGGTGGTCCACCCGGCGCGGGTGGACTCTGACTCCTCGGCGCTTCCGGGGCGGTCGGCCGCCTGGGCGGCGAAGGCGCCGTCACCGACGGTGGTGCGGTCGGCCATGACCAGCAGCGCGAGGAAGCCGATGACCAGCAGGACGCCCTGGGCGACGACGGACAGGCCGTCCTCCACCTCCCCCAGGCCGGAGGGGCGCACAGCAGCGCGTCCGGCAAGGAGCGGGTCCCGCAGGGCCACCCAGCGCACCGCCAGGACGACCCCGGAGGCCAGGAGTGCCAGCAGGCTCAGGACGGTCTGGGTGACCTGACGCGCCCGGCGCGGCACGAAGGCCTCCACGAGGACACCCAACAGGCCTGCGCCCAGGATAATGAGGACCGGGCCCAGACCGGCCCAGTTAATGACCGGGGCGGTGAAGCTCACTGGAGGCTCCCTTCCGTGACGGTGGCGACCTGCTCGGCGATACCGTCGAGCGTGTCCACCAGGGCCGCGGGCGCCAGGCCCAGGGCCAGCATGGCGGCGATAATCGGGACGAGCACGAGCCTCTCGCGGCCGTCCAGGTCCGGGCTGCCCACGCGCGCGGCAGCGGGGGCCCCGGTAAAGACCCGCTGGTAGGGCAGCAGAAGGTAGACGGCGGCAATGACGACGCCGGCGACCGCCCCCACCCCCAGGGCGGTGGAGACGGAGAAGGTACCGGTGAGCACCATCCACTCGGGGACGAAGCCGCTCAGCCCGGGCAGGGCGATACCGGACAGGCCCGAGACCAGGAAGGTCCCCGCCACCAGCGGCATGACCCGCCCTATGCCGCCGAGCTCACTGACGCGCACGGTACCGGTACGCCGGGCCATGAACCCGGTGACCAGGTAGAGACCGGCGATGGACAGCCCGTGCGCCACCATGTAGACCATGGCGCCGGCGGCTGCCACGCGGCTGCCCACGAATATCCCGAGGACCATAAATCCGAAGTGGCTCACAGAGGTGTAGGAGATGAGCCGGTAGAGATGGTCCTGGCCGACGGCGGCCAGACCGCCGTAGACGATGCTGACCACCGCCAGGACGCAGACGGCGGGAGCCGCCCACCGGGACGCCTCCGGGAAGACGGGCAGCAGGACGGCGACCATGCCGTAGGTGCCGATCTTGTCCAGGACCCCGATGAGCAGCACGGAGGTACCCGGGGTGGCCTGCTCGGCGGCGTCGGGAAGCCAGGTGTGCAACGGCACCACAGGGGCCTTGACGGCCAGGGCGGCGAGGATGCTCAGGAATATCCAGCGGCTCACGGCCGGTGAGGCTGACATGCTGTGGGCCAGGCTGGAGTAGAGGTAGGTCTGGGTGCCGTTGTGGGCGTAGACGAACAGGGCTATGACGCCCACCAGCATGACCAGGCCCCCGGCCAGGGAGTACAGGAGGAACTTCAGGGCGGCACGACGTCTGCCCGCCCCCCCGAACACCCCGATGAGGAAGTACACCGGGACGAGCATGGCCTCGAAGCACAGGTAGAACAGGAACAGGTCGCGGGCGGTGAAGATGACGACGACGAAGGCCTCCAGGACCAGGACCAGGCTGGTGAACAGGCCCTGCCGGTGGGCGGGGACCTCCCCCCAGGAGGCCAGGAGGACCAGGGGTACCAGGAAGGTCGCCAGGAGCAGCATCGCCAGGCTCAGCCCGGTGGCCCCCAGCGCCCAGGAGACCCCGATGAGCGGGATCCAGGGACGGGTCTCGGCCAGCTGGACGGCCGCCCCCTGGCCGGCGTCGAACTCGCAGGCGGCGGCCACGCCCAGGGCGAACTCGGCCACGGAGAACACGAGCCCCAGGGCGCGGGCCCGGCGGCGCAGGGGGGCCACGGCCCCCACGACCAGCGCCCCGGCCAGGGGCAGGAGCACCATGAGGGTGAGAACCGGGAAGGAGGCTGCCACGGTGGTGTCGGTCATGTCGGTTACCTGTCCTCTCAGAACCTGCTGGCCAGGACGGCGACGAGAACCAGGAGCGTACCGACCAGCATGTAGCCGGCGTAGGAGCGCACGTACCCGGACTGGGTGCGGCCCACCAGGCGCCCGCAGGCGGCGGTGGCGGCGGCCAGGCCCTCCACCGCGCCGTCGACGACGTAGCGGTCGGTGGCGGTCACGGCCGCCACCAGCCCCTGACCGGGCCGCATGGCGACGGCCTCGTTGAGGGCGTCCTGGTACATGTCGTGGCGGGCCGCCTCCACCAGGGCCGGGCCGGGCCGGGCCACCACAGGCACCTGGTGACGCACGTACACGAGCCAGGCCGCCACCACGCCCAGTACCACCAGGGCCAGGGTGGCTCCCATAATGACCTCTGCCGCCAGCACCGGCTCGCCGTGCTCGACGTGGCCGGTGACCGGCTCCAGCCAGGTGGTGAAGCGGTCGCCTACGGCCAGCAGCCCGCCCAGGGCCAGGGAGAAGACGGACAGGACGACCAGCGGGACGGTCATCAGGGGCCCTGACTCGTGGGGGTGGACGGGCCCCTCCGGGTCGGCCTTGGTGGTCCAGCGCGGGGTGCCGTGGAAGATCATGAAGAAGAGGCGGGACATGTAGAAGGAGGTCAGGCCCGCGCCCAGCAGGGCGACGCCCCCCAGGATCCAGGGCCGGGCCCCCTGGCCGGTGAAGGCGGCCTCGATAATCCTGTCCTTGGACCAGAAGCCGGAGAGGGGCGGGACGCCCAGGATGGCCAGCCAGCCGATCCCCATGGTCACCCAGGTGACCGGCATGGCCCGGCGCAGTCCCCCGAAGCGACGCATGTTCACCTGGTCGCCCATGGCGTGCATGACGCTGCCGGCCCCCAGGAACAGCTGGGCCTTGAAGAAGCCGTGGGTCAGCAGGTGGAAGACGGCGAAGGCGTAGCCGACCGGCCCCAGTCCCGCACCCAGCATCATGTAGCCGATCTGGCTCATGGTGGAGGCGGCCAGGACCTTCTTCATGTCGTCCTTGGCGGACCCGATGACCGCCCCCAGGACCAGGGTGACGGCGCCGACGACGGCCACCGCCAGCTGGGCGTCGGGGGCGGCCTGGTAGACCGCGCCGGAGCGCACCATGAGGTAGACGCCGGCGGTGACCATGGTGGCGGCGTGGATGAGGGCGGAGACCGGGGTGGGCCCGGCCATGGCGTCACCCAGCCAGGCCTGGAGGGGGAACTGGGCGGACTTGCCGCAGGCGGCCACCAGGAGGAAGAAGCCCGTGGCGGTGGCCCAGCCCGGTGACAGGGCGCCGTGCGAGGCCCGGCCCAGGACGTCGGTGAAGCTCACCGAGCCCACCCGGGCCACCATGGCCATCATGGCCAGGAGCAGGCCGACGTCGCCCACACGGTTCATAATGAAGGCCTTCTTGGCGGCGGTGGCGTTGGAGGTGCTGGCGTCCTTGAGCGCGTCGGGAGCGTCGGCGTCGGCCGTGTTCCAGAAGCCGATGAGCAGGTAGGAGGCCAGGCCCACGCCCTCCCAGCCCACGAAGAGCACCACGTAGGAGTCGCCCAGGACCAGGGTGAGCATGGCCGCGACGAACAGGTTCAGGTAGGCGAAGAAGCGGCGCCGGTCGCGGTCGTGGGCCATGTAGGCCACGGAGTACAGGTGGATGAGGAAACCCACAAAGGTGACCAGGGCCACGAAGGTCAGGGAGAGCGGGTCGATACGCAGCCCGACGCGCACCTCCAGGTCCCCCACGCCGAACCAGCGCCACAGGCTCAGGTCCATGGTGCGCTGGTCGGCGGGCAGCCCCAGGACCTGGGCCAGGACCGCCCCGCCCAGGCAGGCGTCCAGGAGGGCGGCGGCCAGGCCCACCCAGTGCCCCCAGGCGTCGGTACGGCGCCCGCCCAGTAGCAGGAGCGCGGCGGAGAGCGCGGGCACGGCGACAAGGAGCCAGGCCCAGGCGGCCAGCCCGGTGGGGGCCGTCGACGCGGGGGCGGGGGCCAGGAGCGCGGCGAGAGACGGTGCGGTGGTCATGCCAGTCCCCTCAGCTCTTGAGCAGGTTGGTCTCGTCCACGGACGTCGACCTGCGGGTACGGAAGATGGACACCACGATGCTCAGCCCCACGACGACCTCGGCGGCGGCCACCACCATGACGAAGAAGGCGAAGATCTGCCCGGTGAGGTTGCCGTGCAGGCGGGAGAAGGTCACGAGCACCAGGTTGACGGCGTTGAGCATGAGCTCCACGCCCATGAGCTCGATAATCGCGTTGCGCCGTAGCAGGACGGTCAGGGCCCCCAGGGTGAACAGGACCATGGCCAGGACGACGTAGGCGGAGATCGGCAGAGTCACGTGGGCTCCTCCTTCGGGGCGGGCGCGGGGGCGTCGGCACCGGGCTGGGTGCCGGCACCGGGCAGGAGGGGCTGGACGACCACGGGCGCGGCGGCACCGGGCATGGCCGGCATACCCGAACGGGGCACCGCCTGGTCGCGCGCGGCGAGGGCGCCGTCGACCTGGGTGCCGGTCCCCGGGGAGACCTGGCTGACGTCCAGGTCCTGTCCGCGCACCACCAGGGGGCGGGGCACGGAGACCTCCACGGCCTGTCCGGAGGCGTCCAGGGCGGGCGCGGCGGCGGAGTTGGTGGCGGCGTAGACCCCGGGCGCAGGCCTCTGGCCGGGGTGGACCCCCCTGGTGGCGTAGGCGCGCATGCGCTCCTCAGCCTGCTCACGCTGGGTACGTACCCCGCGCAGCCGCTGACGGTGGGTCAGGGTCAGGGCCCCCAGGGCGGCCACCACCAGGAGGATTCCGGTGAGCTCCATGGTGACCACGTAGTTGCCCAGCAGCACCTCCGCCAGGGCGGCGGGGGTCGCGGCCTCGCCGTCGAGCAGGCCGGCGGCGCCGGGGAAGACGGTGGCGCAGACGACGGCGGCCAGCACCGCCACCAGGCCCCCGCCGGCCAGGAGCGCCACGGGGGCGGGCACGCCCCGGGAGCCCGCGACCGGCTCCTCCCCGCCGACCCCGACGAGCATAATGACGAACAGGACCAGGGTCATGACGGCGCCGGTGTAGACCACGACCTGCGTCATCCCCAGGAAGGACGCCTCGTTGGCCAGGTAGAGGACGGCCAGGCCGATCATAATGCCGATCATGTTGACGGCCGCGGACACGGCCCGCCGGGCGGTCAGGACGCCCAGGGCGCAGACCACCGTGACCAGGGAGACGACACAGAACAGGATCGTCTCGCCGGTGGAGACGGTACCGGCGTTCGTCAGGGTGGCGGGCGCGGCCAGGGCGCCGCCCGAGGTCAGGGCCGTCATGAGCGGGTCTCCTTCACGGCCGTGCCCACCGGGCGGGCGGAGGAGAGCGTGGGGTCCTGGGGGCGGTGGGAACGCACCCAGTCCACCTGCGCCCGGGTGGGGCCGGTGACCTTCCCGCGGTAGTAGTCGGCGTCCTCGGTGCCCTCGACCATGGGGTGGGGGGCGGCCAGGGCGCCGGGGGGCACGGGGGCCAGCAGGTCCTCCTTCTCGTAGACCAGGCCGGTGCGGGTGGGGCCGACGAGCTCGTCGATCTCGTGGGTCATGGTCAGGGCCCGGGTGGGGCAGGCCTCGATGCACATGCCGCAGAAGATGCAGCGCAGGTAGTTGATCTGGTAGACCCGCCCGTAGCGCTCACCGGGCGAGTACTGCTCGTCCGGGGCGTTGGAGGCGGCCTCGACGTAGATGGCGTCGGCCGGGCAGGCCCAGGCGCACAGCTCGCAGCCAATGCACTTCTCCAGGCCGTCGTCATAGCGGTTGAGCTGGTGGCGCCCGTGGTAGCGGGGCATGAGGACCGGCTTCTCGAACGGGTACTGCTCGGTGACCGTGGGCCGGAACATGGAGGAGATGGTCACCCCGTAGCCGGCGACGGGGGCCAGGAAGGAGCCCAGGGCCCCGGGGTCCTCACGCAGCCACTGGTCGTGGTCGGCACCGGTGCTGCTGGTCATCGGTTCCCTCCTTCAGTCGGGGCGGTGCCCGGGTCGGCGGCAGGCAGAAAGGCCCCGGCGCCAGCGCGCCGGGAGCGCGGGGAGGGCGGCAGGACCTGCCCGGGCAGCGGCGGGACGGGGAAGCCTCCGGCGAAGGCGTCCAGGACCTGCCCGGGGGCCACGAGCTCACCGGGACCGCTACCGGGAGGGGACGGGGCCTCCTGGCTCCCGCGCTCGGGCACGAGCACGAGGACCGCCGTGACGACCAGGAACACGGCCGCCAGGACAAGGAGCAGGGTACGGGGCTGGGTGCCGGAGAAGGTCCTCACGCCGGTGACGACACTGACCATGACGAACCAGGTCAGGGCCGCGGGGATCAGGACCTTCCAGCCCAGCTTCATAAAGTGGTCGTAGCGGATACGCACCAGGGTGCCACGGGTCCAGATCATGGCGAACATGACCGCCCAGATCTTGGCCACGAACCACAGGACGGGCCACCAGCCCTCATTGGCCCCGGGCCAGAACGAGGCGATGACGAAGGAACGCCAACCCCCCAGGAAGAGGGTGACGCACACGGCCGAGACGTTGAACATGTTGATGTACTCGGCCAGGAAGTACCAGGCGAACTTCATGGAGGAGTACTCCACCATGTGCCCGGCCACGAGCTCGCCCTCGGCCTCGGGCAGGTCGAAGGGCAGGCGGTTGACCTCGCCGACCATGGAGACGACGTAGATGACGAAGCTGGGCATCATGGCCACCGCCCACCACATACGGGTCTGGGCGCCCACGATCCCGGAGGTGGACATGGTGCCCGAGGCCAGGAAGACCGTCAGGACGGACAGGCTCATGGCCAGCTCGTAGGAGATGACCTGCGCGGCGCTGCGCACCGCCCCCAGCAGCGGGTAGGTGGAGTGGGCCGACCAGCCGCCCAGGATAATCCCGTAGACCCCGAACGCGGTAATGGCCAGGATATAGAGGACCGCGACGGGGAAGTCGGTCAGCTGCAGGGGCGTGGAGTGCCCGAGGACGCTGACGTTGGGACCGAACGGGATGACCGCGTAGACCATGAAGGCGCTGAACGCGGCGATAACGGGTGCCAGCAGGTAGACGGTCCTCTCCGCCCCCTTGAGCCAGAAGTCCTCCTTCATAATGAGTTTGGCGGCGTCGGCGAACGCCTGGAACAGGCCGAAGGGGCCGTTGACGTTGGGCCCGGGGCGGGTCTGCATACGCGCCAGGCCACGGCGCTCCACCCACAGGACCAGGATGACGCTGGCAATGAGGAAGACGACGATGAAGACCGCCTTGGCGAGGGTCAGCCACCAGGTCTCGGCGGAGAAGTCGGCTGCCACGCCCCCGCTCAGGGGCAGGGGGCCGACGGGGGCCGCAAGGGTTACCGGGTTCACCGGACCACCTCCGAGGGGGTTGAGGGGCTGGGTCGGGACACGCCCACCACCGAGCCGTGGCGGGCGCCCAGGGTCTGGTGCACGGTGGAGCCGGGTGAGCACTCGGGCAGCCACACGACGCCGTCGGCCACGCCTCCCACGACCGCGGGCAGGGTGACGGAGCCGGTGGACGTGGACACGGTCAGGATCTCCCCCGCACCCAGCGACAGGCTCGTCGCAATGTCCGTACCCACCCTGACCACGGGGGCCTTGGCGGTGGCGGCGAGGAAGGGCTCGCCGTCCTGGAGGCGGCCGGCGTCGAGCAGGGGCTTGTGGGTGGCCAGCAGGGCACGCAGCCCGACGCCGTTCCAGACGTCCTGGCCGCCGGCCCCGCCCCCGTAGCCTCCCGGCCCCGCCTGCCCGGCCGGGGCCAGCGGGGTACGCGGCCCGGTCCACAGCCCCAGGGCGGCGAGAGCGGCGTGGAGGGCCGTCAGGTCGTCCACGCCCAGGTCGTGGCCCATCTGGCGGGCCAGGAGGCCCAGGACCTGACGGTCGGTGCGGGCCCGGGAGACGTGGGCCTGGCCGAAGGGGCGCACCCGCCCCTCCCAGTTGACGAAGGTGCCGTTCTTCTCCACGGCCGGGGCCACGGGCAGGACGACGTCGGCGTACCGGCTGACCTCGCTGCGGCGCACCTCGAGCTGGACCACGGTGCCCACCCGGGACAGGGCGGTGCGGGCCAGGGCCGGGTCGGGCAGGTCGCGCAGGTCCACGCCGCCTACCAGCAGGCCAGCCAGCTCCCCGCGCGCCGCGGCGGCCAGGATCTCCTCCGCCGTCCGGCCGGGTGCGGCAGGGAGGTGCCTGCCGGGGCCCAGTCCCCAGGCCCGCTCCACCTGGGCGCGGGCCGCGGGGTCGGAGACGGGGCGGCCTCCGGGCAGCAGGCCGGGCAGCAGGCCCGCCTCGATGCCGCCGCGCTCGCCGCTGCGGCGCGGCACCCAGGCCAGGCGGGCGCCGGTAGTGGTGACCAGGGCGTCCACGGCGCCCAGCAGCCCGGGGACGGCGGCAGCACGCTCACCGACCAGGACGGTGGCGCCCGGGGCGCCCAGGGCCTCCACCAGTGCCGGGTGGGTGCGTGCCAGGTCGGCCACGGCGTCGGCCTCCCGGCCCGGGAGGGTCAGGACGACCTGGGCGTCGAGCTTGGTCGAGCCCGCTGAGCGCAGGGTGGTGACGGTGGCTATGCGCGTCCCCTTGGCGCGCACCGCCTTGCGCAGGCGCAGGAAGAGGGCGCCGCACTCGTCCTCCGGTTCCAGGGCCACCAGGAGCACCTGACCGGCCCGCTCCAGGGAGGTGTAGGTCACACCCAGGCCGGTGCCAGCCACCCGGGCGGCCAGGAAGGCCTCCTCCTGGGGGCCGGTCGGGCGCGTCCGCTGGTCAATGTCGTTGGTGCCCAGCACGGTGCGGGCGAACCGGGACCAGGCCCAGGCGTCCTCCAGGGTCAGGCGCCCGCCGGGCAGGAGCCCCACCCCGCCGTCAGCGGCGCGCCCCAGGGCGGAGGCGGCCAGGTCCAGGGCCTCGGGCCAGGAGGCGGTGACGAGCTCACCGGTGTCCTCGTCGCGTACCAGGGGGCTGGTGAGCCGGTCGGGCAGGCGGGACCAGGCGAAGCCGAACCGGTCCTTGTCGGTGATCCACTCCTCGTTGACCTCGGGGTCGTTGCCAGCCAGGTGGCGCAGGACCACACCGCGGCGCATGTCCACGCGGAGGGCCGAGCCGGAGGCGTCCTGCTCGGTGACGGAGTCGGTGGAGACCAGGTCCACGGGGCGGGCCCGGAAGCGGTAGCGGGCGCTGGTCAGGGCCCCTACCGGGCAGATCTGGATAATGTTGCCCGAGAAGTAGGAGGCGAAGGGGCGTCCGGAGACGTCGAGCTCCTCCCCGGCCGGCCCGGTGGCCAGGCCGTCCACGACGCCCGGCTCGCCCCCGGGCCCGGCGTGCTCGGCCTCGGGCACCAGATTGGCCCCGCCACGGATCTCGGCCACCGCCAGCCCCCGGGCCGCGGCCTGCTCGGCGCCCCCGGCGTAGTCCAGCACCCCGGCGTCAAAGCGTCCGATCTGCTCGGAGTACAGCCCGCCGGTGACCTCGCCGCCGACGTGCCCGCCGCCGCGCCCCTGGAGGGCGATAAAGCGGTCCCCGGCGACCTGGTCGGCGAAGCGCACGCAGCGCTGGCACAGGATGCACCGGTCGCGGTCCAGCAGGACGTTGCTGGTCAGGCGCAGCGGCTTGGGGAAGGTGCGCTTGACGTCGGTGAAGCGGGTGGCGCTCTGGGCCCCGGAGGCCATGAGCTCCAGGGCCTGGTTCTGCAGCGGGCACTCCCCGCCCTTGTCGCACACCGGGCAGTCCAAGGGGTGGTTGATCAGGAGGAACTCCATGGTCCCGGCCTGGGCCCGGGCGGCCACCTGGCTGGTGGCCTGGGTGGAGATCTCCATGCCCTCCACGGCGGTCATGGCGCAGGAGGGCTGGGGCTTGGGCATGGAGCGCACGACGCCGTCGCGCCCGGGCATGGCCACCTCCACCAGGCACTGGCGGCAGTTGGCGCTGGGGGCCAGCAGCGGGTGGTCGCAGAAGCGGGGGATGCGCACCCCCACCTGCTCGGCGGCGCGGATGAGGAGGGTGCCCTTCTCGACGGCCACGGGCAGGCCGTCAATCGTCATATTGACCAGCTGGGTCGTTGCAGTCGTCATGGCTCACCGTGCGCTTTCAACAATGGCAGAGGCCGCGTAGGGGAAGAGCTCGGCGGCGGGGGTGGTGTACCCGGCCTCGAACTCCGCGCGGAACCGCTTGATGCCGCTCAGGACGGGGGTGGCGGAGGCGTCGCCCAGGGCGCAGAAGGAGCGCCCGGCGATATTGGAGGCGATGGACTCCAGCTTCTCCACGTCCCCGGGCAGCCCCTGCCCCGCCTCCAGGCGCGCCATGATCTGACGCATCCAGTAGGTGCCCTCCCGGCAGGGGGTGCACTTGCCGCAGGACTCGTGCTGGTAGAACTCCGTCCAGCGGGCCACCACGCGCACCGCCGAGACGGTCTCGTCAAAGACCTGCAGGGCACGGGTGCCCAGCATGGAACCGGCCGCCCCGACCGACTCGTAGTCCAGGGGGACGTCAAGCTCCTCAGGGCCGAGGATCGGGGTGGAGGAGCCCCCCGGCACCCAGAACTTCAGCTGGTGCCCGGGGCGGATCCCGCCGGCCAAGGAGATGAGCTGGCGCATGGTGATGCCGAAGGGGGCCTCGAACTGGCCGGGGTGGGCCACGTGCCCGGTGACGGAGAAGATCCCGTGGCCCCGGGAGCGCTCGGTGCCCATGGCGTTGTACCAGCTGGCGCCGCGGGCCAGGATGGCGGGCACGGAGGCGATGGTCTCCACGTTGTTAATGACCGTAGGGCGCCCGTACAGGCCGGCCACGGCGGGGAAGGGCGGCTTGAGGCGGGGGTGTCCGCGGCGCCCCTCCAGGGAGTCGAGCAGCGCGGTCTCCTCCCCGCAGATGTAGGCCCCGGCACCGGCGTGGGCGGTGATACGCAGCCGCTGGCGGCCGTCCAGGCCGAAGCCGGTGTCCAGGTACCCGGCGTCGGCGGCCTCGCGCACGGCCGCCAGGAGGCGGCGGTAGACCTGGACGACCTCCCCGCGCAGGTAGATAAAGGCGTGGTCGCAGCCGATGGCCCGGGAGGTGATGGCCACGCCCTCAATGAGGGCCTGGGGGTTGGCCATAATGGTGGGGATGTCCTTGCAGGTGCCGGGCTCGGACTCGTCGGCGTTGACCACCAGGTAGCGGGGCAGGCCGTCGGGGGCGGGCAGGAAGGACCACTTCAGGCCCGTGGGGAAGCCGGCACCTCCGCGCCCCCGCAGGCCCGAGGCCTTGACCAGGGCCACCAGGTCGGCCTGGCTCATGGTCAGGGCCCGTTCCAGGCCCTGGTACCCACCGTGGTCCAGGTAGGACTCCAGGGTCCAGGAGCGCTCCTTGTCCCACATGTCGGTCAGGACCGGGGTCAGGGTGCCCGGGGCGGTGAAGGAGGGCCCCGGCCCGGTGACGTCGGTGGCGCTCACTGCCGCTCCTCCCTGGGTGCGGTCCAGCCGTTGTCACGGGCCAGGCGCAGGCCCCGCAGGCTGGGGCCGCCGGCGCCCACGCCCTGGTCGGCCCGGCCGTCCTCGAAGCCGGCCAGGAGGCGCTCGTTGTCGCGGAAGGTCGGCAGGGTCTCGGGGCCGCGGGTGGGGGCCACCTCCTCGCCGCGCTCCAGGCGCCGCACCAGGTCGACGGCGCTGGCGGGGGTCTGGTTGTCGAAGAACTCCCAGTTGACCATGACCACCGGGGCGTAGTCGCAGGCGGCGTTGCACTCAATGCGCTCCAGGGAGATGCGGCCGTCCTCGCTGGTCTCGTCGTTGCCCAGGCCGGTGGCGGCGCTGACGGCCTCCCAGACCTGGTCCCCGCCCATGACGGCGCACAGGGCGTTGGTGCACACGCCCACGTGGTACTCCCCCACCGGGTGGCGCCGGAACTGGCTGTAGAAGGTGGCCACGGCACTGACCTCGGTGCGGGTCAGGCCCAGGACCAGGGCGCACAGGGCGATACCGCGGGGGGAGACGTAGCCGTCCACGCTCTGGATGAGGTGGAGCATGGGGATGAGGGCGCTGCGGGAGTGCCCCGCCGGGTAGCGTCCGCAGATCTCGGCGATGTCGGCCTCCAGGCGGTGGGCGGTCTCGCCCTCGTAGCCGACGGCGGCCGCAGGGCCGGGCTGCACCGCCTGGGGGTCGATCGCGACACCGTCAGCCGCCGGTACAGGGGTGCTGGTTGTGGTGCTCATCAGCGGTCCACGCCTCCCAGGACGGGGTCGATGGAGGCCAGGGAGGGGACCAGGTCGGCGAGCATGCCGCCCTGCCCCATCATGGCCAGGGACTGCAGGTTGGAGAAGGAGGGGTCGCGGAAGTGGACCCGGTAGGGCCGGGTGCCGCCGTCGGACACGGCGTGGACGCCCAGGACCCCCTTGGCGTGCTCCACGGTCTGGTACACCTGCCCGGCGGGCACGTGGAACCCCTGGGTCACCAGCTTGAAGTGGTGGATGAGGGACTCCATGGAGGTGCCCATGATCTCGCGCACGTGCTCCAGGGACTGGCCCTGGCCGTCGCTGGCAATGGCCATGCGGGCGGGCCAGGCAATAGTGGGGTCAGCCACCATTGTCGTATTAGAGGGGTGCTTTCCACGAGCTGTAATATCGTCCAGTCTCTCCAGGCACTGGGAGATAATCTTCAAGCTCTGGTAGCACTCGTCAAAGCGGACGGCCAGGCGGTTGTAGCAGTCGGAGCGGTCGTAGACGGGGACCTCGAAGTCGTAGGTCTCGTAGCCGCAGTAGGGGCGGATCCTGCGCATGTCCAGCGGGTAGCCGGCGGCGCGCACGCAGGGGCCGGTCAGGCCCAGGGCCATGGCCCCCGCCAGGCTGACCTCCCCCACGCCCACGAACCGGGAGCGCAGGATGGGGTTGGCCATGAGCAGGGACTCCAGCTCGTGCACGTCGTTCCTAATGCTGGGCATGACCGAGCGCACGAAGTCGGTCAGGCCCTCGGGCAGGTCCTGGGCCAGGCCGCCGGGGCGCACGTAGGCGTGGTTCATGCGCAGCCCCGAGACCATCTCGTAGACGCGCAGGATGTTCTCCCGCCCCCTGAAGGAGATGGTCATGAGCGTGGTACCGCCCATCTCGTTGCCGCCGGACCCGATGGCCACCAGGTGGGAGGCGATCCGGCCCAGCTCCATGAGCAGCACCCGGGCGACAGTGGCCTTCTCGGGGATCTCCTCGGTGATCCCCAGGAGCTTCTCCACCGCCAGGGCGTAGGCGACCTCCTGGAAGAAGGGGGCCACGTAGTCCATGCGGGTCACGAAGGTCTCGCCCTGGGTCCAGGTGCGGTACTCCATGTTCTTCTCAATGCCCGTGTGCAGGTAGCCGGTACCCACCCGCACGTCGGTGACCCTCTCGCCGTCGAGCTCGACGACGAGGCGGAGCACCCCGTGGGTGGAGGGGTGGACCGGCCCCATATTGACCACGATGCGGTCGTTGCGCAGGCGGTCGGCCTCGTCGCGCGCGGCGACGGCGGCCACGACCTCGTCCCAGTCCCCGCCGGTCAGCGTGTACTGGGGGGCGCCGTCGGCCAGGTCCTCGGTGGCGGGGCCGGAGGCCCGGAGGGTGTCGGCAGTCATTAGCGGTACGACCTCCGGGTGTCGGCGGGCGGGGTGGCGGCGCCCTTGTACTCCACGGGGATGCCGCCCAGGGGGTAGTCCTTGCGCTGGGGGTGGCCCACCCAGTCGTCGGGCATGGCGGAGCGGGTGAGGTTGGGGTGGCCGTCGAAGACGATGCCCATGAGGTCCCAGGTCTCGCGCTCGTGCCAGTCGTTGCCGGGGTAGAGGGGGACCAGGGAGGGTACGTGCGGGTCGGAGACGGGGCAGGTGGTCTCCAGGCGCAGGGCCCGCCCGCCGTGGGTGAGGCTGAGCAGCTCGGTGCAGGCGTGGAGCTCGCGGCCCAGGTCCTCGGGGTAGTGCACGCCGCTGACCCCCAGGCACAGCTCGAAACGCAGGTCCTGGTCGTCACGCAGGGGGCGGGCCACGTCCAGCAGGTGCTCGCGGGTGACGAACAGGGTGAGCTCGTCGTGCTCGACGACGACCTTCTCAATGGCGGCGGCCGGGTCCACCCCCGCGGCGGCCAGGTCCTCGATGAGGGCGTCCACGACCGCGTCGAACCAGGAGCCGTAGGGGCGCACCGCGGCCGGGGCCAGGGTGACCACCTGGCGCTGGAGCCCGTAGCCGGTGGTGTCCCCGGCGTCGGGGGCGCCGAACTGGCCGACGTGGTGGGCCACGACCTCCAGGCGCAGCTCGGGACGCACGGGGGTGCCGGCGACCTCCGGGACGGCCCCGGCGGGGCCGACGGCGTCAGGGGCGGTGCCGCTCATGCGAGCAGTCCCTTCATCTCGTGCACGGGGGCGGCGGCCAGGGCGGCGGCCTCCACGGCCCGGGCGATCTCCTCGCGGTGGCCGAAGACGGTCTTGCGCTCCACCAGGCGGGTGAGCTCGAGCATGGCGTTAATGAGCATCTCGGGGCGGGGCGGGCAGCCGGGCAGGTAGATGTCCACCGGGACAATGTGGTCGCAGCCCTGGACGATTGCGTAGTTGTTGAACATGCCGCCGCTCGAGGCGCAGGCCCCCATGGAGATGACCCACTTGGGCTCGGGCATGGAGTCGTAGACGTTGCGCACGATGGGGGCCATCTTGTGGGAGACGCGGCCCGAGACGATCATGACGTCGGCGTGGCGGGGCGAGGCGCGGAAGACCTCCCAGCCGAAGCGGGCCATGTCGAAGCGGGGCGTGCCGGTGGCCATCATCTCAATGGCGCAGCAGGCCAGGCCCATGGTCACCGGCCACAGGGAGCGGGCCTGGGCCAGCCCGGTGACCTTCTCCACGCTGGTGAGCAGGAAGCCGGCGCCGTCCACCGACTGCTCGGCGGCGAGCTGGAGGTCGTCGCGCTTGGAGGGGATGCTACGCATCTTCTCGCGGTATGCGCGGTACTCGGAGGTGCTCATGGTGTGTCCTTGAGATTCTTGCGCTCAGTCCCAGTCCAGGGCGCCGCGGCGCCACTCCAGGACGTAGGGCACCGTGATAATGGCGATGAACAGCAGGGCCGCGCCCAGGCCGAAGACGCCCAGGCGCCCGAAGGCCGTGACCCAGGGGTAGAGGAAGACCACCTCGACGTCGAAGACGATAAAGGTCATGCCCACCAGGTAGAAGGCCACGGGGAAGCGTCCGTGCTCGGTGTTGGCCGGGGTGGGGTCGATACCGCACTCGTAGTTGGCGACCTTGACCCGGTTGCGCCGGGTGGGGCTGACGACGGCGCTCAGGGTCAGGCCGCCCACGGCCACGAGCAGGGCCAGGCCCGCCATAATGAGCAGGGGCACGTAGGGGTTCATGCTGCCGGCACCATCCTTGTCAGGAGCTGGATGAGGTGGTCGAGCCTGTCGCCGCCGTGACGCTCCCACCCGTCGGACAGGAGCTTGGTGACGAGCTTCATGAGGTTCCTGCGGGGCAGCCCGTAGCGGGTGCAGATCCGCATGACCTCGGGGTGCTCAATGAGGGAGACGAAGACGCGCCCCAGGGTGTAGTAGCCGCCGAGCTCGCGGGAGACGGCCACGGGGTACTGGGCGAGGGCCTGCTCGCGTCCGCCCCGGGTGGAGCGCACGGCGGCCTGGGCCGCGGCCTGGGCGGCCAGGCGCCCGGACATGAGGGCCTGGGCGATCCCCTCGCCGTTGAACGGGGAGACCATGCCCCCGGCGTCGCCCAGGAGCATGAGCCCGTCGGCGTAGTGGGGTTTGCGGTTGAAGGCCATGGGCAGGGCGGCGCTGGCCAGCCGCCCGACCTGGTTGTCGGGGGTGAAGCCCCAGGAGCAGGGGACGTTGTCCATCCACCGGGCGAAGACCTCCCGGTAGTTCATGGCGTGGGAGGTGGCCGTGGAGCTCACCGAGCCGAGCCCGACGTTGACCAGCCCCTCCCCCACGCTCCAGATCCAGCCGTAGCCGGGCAGGAGGTCAGAGTCCCCGGGACGGCCGTCCCACAGCTCCAGGCGCGACTCCATCCAGGGGTCACGGGCCCGCGGGGAGCGGAAGTAGGCGCGTACGGCCACGCCCATGGGGCGGCGCTCGTCACGGGTGCGCCCGACGGCGGTGGCCAGGCGGGCCGAGACCCCGCCGGCGTCAATGACCAGGGGGGCGGTGATCGTGGCCGGGCCGGTGAGGCCGGGCTCGGCCACCCGGGCGGTGGGCCGGGCCTCCACCCCGGTCACGCGCCCGGTGGCGCTGGTGACCGGGCCGGTGACGCTGACCCCGGTCAGGAGTCGTGCGCCGCGGGCGGCGGCGTGCTCGGCGAGCTCACGGTCCAGGAGGGCACGACGTCGGGCCATGCCGTAGGAGGGGAAGGACGCCTGCTCGGGCCAGGGGAAGTGGAGGAGGTGGCCGCCGCCTATGACGCGCAGGCCCTTGTTGCGCTGCCAGCCGGTGGTGTCCACCCCCAGGAGGGCGAGCTCGCGTACGGCAGAGGGGGTCAGGCCGTCGCCGCAGACCTTGTCCCGGCCGAGCTCGTGCCTCTCCACCAGGACGACGTCCAGGCCCAGGGTGGCCAGGTGGCAGGCGGCCGAGGACCCGGCCGGGCCGGCACCGACCACGACGACGTCCGCGTCGAGCCTGGTGCCCCGGGCGGCGGGGGCAGAGCTTCGAGCAGCGGGGGCGGAGGGGCCGGGAGTGGAGCCCTGGGCGGAGGGGCCGGGGGTGCGGGCGGCCTGACGGGAACTGGAGGACCGGTGCACGCCGGGGCCTGCGGGACCGGCGGCCCGGTGCGGGGCCGGGGACGCGAGCGGGTCCGCCGTCGGGTGGGTGCCGGAGCACGTAGCCGGTCTGGCCTGATCTGCCACAGGCACCTCCTTAAGTCATTGTGTTGAGCCGCAGCTGCGCGGTCAGGGCCTCCGGGGCGCGGGGTCCTGCGGCGACTGTACCCAGGGCCTCACCGGGGCCTGACCAAGGGCGTCCTGCGCCTGGTTTTGACTGTCCTGTCAGTGTAAGGCCTGCGGGCGCCGTAGAACGGCACTAAGCGGAGGTACGGTATTTAGGAAGCGTCTGCCTCACCTAATTTGCCTGCGGTCAGGAGGCGGCACGGGGTGGGGTCGCCTTCCCCGGGCGGGCCGTCCCCCGGTGGGTCGCCAGCCCGCTGGCTGCCTCGCTCCTCCTGGGCGGTGCGCTTCTGGGAGTCGCGCTCCCGGCCCACTGGCTGCCCGCCACCGCCTACCTACCACCGCCTGCCGCACCGCATATAGGGCACCCCCGGCCCACTGACCGCCGCGCGCCGCCCGCCAGATGGGACCCTCAGGCGATCCCCGGGAAGAGGACGGTCAGCCCCGAGGCCATCATGGCCACGGCAATGGACAGCAGGATCATGCCCATGAGCCGGGTCATGACCATGCGCAGGCTCAGGGACAGGTGCTGCCCGATCTGCGCGGCAAAGAAGAGAACCACCGCCAGGACGACCAGGACCAGGGCGATGGCGGCGACCACCGCCACGTGGCCGCCCAGCCCCCGGGCCTGCGCGTCCATGACAATGATCGTGGTGATCGTCCCGGGCCCCACCACCACGGGGAAGGCCATGGGGAAGAAGGAGACGTCGGAGGCCGGGTCGTGGGCGTGCTCCTCCTGCTCACTGCGCTCACGCCGGGAGCCCTCGTGGGCGGCGAACCCGGCGCCCGAGAGCATGGACAGGCCAATAGTCAGCAGCACCAGTCCCCCGGCCACCCGGAAGTGGTCCACGCTGACCCCGAAGAAGCGCAGGACCGATGTCCCTGTCACCAGGAAGACCGCGCAGATGACCGCGGAGTACCCGGCGATCCTCAGGGCGGTGCGGCGCTGGCTGGCGACGCTCCGCCCGGTCGTGAGGGACAGGAACAGGGGGAGGTGCGCGAAGGGGTTCATGATCGCAAAGAGGGCGCCGAAGGCCTTAATAAGAAGGGCGGTATCCACAAGTACTCATTATCGCGCCTGCCAGCCCGGCCCAACGGGCTGGCCCCGCGCTACCTTCCTGGGCGCACGAGCAGCCCCACCCGCCCAGCGCCGTCAGGCACCGCGCGTGCCGTCGGGAACGACCACGGCACCCGGCGGGGCCGGCCGGGACCACCTGTCCGGCCGTCTCAGACCCACCCCGGGAAGAGCGTCGTCAGACCGGCCGCCATCATGGACACGGCAATGGACAGCAGGATCATGCCCATGAGCCGGGTCATGATTGTGCGCAGGGTCAGGGACATGTGGTGACCGATCTGCGCGGAGAAGAAGAGCACCACGCCCAGGAGCACGAGCACGGCAGCCAGCGCCAGGGCCACGGTCAGCCGGTCGCCCAGCCCCTGGGTGTGGGCGTCCATGACAATGATGGTGGCGATCGTGCCGGGCCCGACGAGCATGGGGAAGGTCAGGGGGTAGAAGGCGACGTCGTTGGCAGCGGCGCGGTCGGACTGCTGCCGCTTCTCCCCCTTGGTGCCCTCGTGGGCGGTGGAGCCCTTGCCGGAGAGCATACCTAAGGAGATAATAAGGAGCACCAGGCCGCCAGCCACCCGGAAGTCGTCCACGCTCACACCGAACATCTTCAGAAAAGCGCTCCCAGTGCCGAGGATAACAATGCACATAATGGCGCAGAACATGACCACGCGCATAGCGGTGCGACGCTGGGTGGCAGCCTCCTGGTTGGCGGTCAGGCTCAGGAAGAGCGGCAGGTTCACAAAGGGGTTCATAATCGCGAAGAAGGCCGTCAGGGCCTTGACCAGAAGAGCAACGTCCATACCTCCGATGGTCCCACTTTCCCGCACCCGGCACCGTGTCCCCGCAATGAGAAATAGGGACTCACACACGCCGTCCCGGACCCGCCTGAGCGTACCCGCAGCCGGGTCGGGCACGACGGCACCGACGGCCAGGCCGGGACCGCCAGCCGCTCCGGACGCCCACCCCGGTCCTACCGCGTCGGCCCTACCGTGTCAGCAGACGTGCTTACACTGTGTCATGATGTGCCTCGCACACTCGACCCGCTGAGCAAGGACGCCCCTGACCCATGCCTCTGACGCCGATGACGCCGTTGCTGGCCCTGACGGCCCCCGCCACCTCCTTCACCCCCTCCACGACCGCCGTCGGCGGAAACGTCTACCTCACCGCCCTGGTGGGCCTGGCCCCCCTGGTGGCCTTCTTCGTGCTCATGGGGGTGGTCAAGCTCAAGACGCACTGGTGCTCCCTGGTCAGCCTGGGCCTGGCCGCGGTCCTGGCGGTGGCCCTGTTCCGCATGCCGGTGGGCATGACCGTCATGAGCGGGGCCCAGGGCGCCGTCATGGGCCTGGTCCCGATCGTCTACATCATTGTCGCGGCGGTGTGGCTGTACAACCTCACCGACGTCTCCGGACGCAGCGCCGACCTGCGGGCGGTGTTCAACGTGATCGGCAAGGGCGACGTGCGCGCCCAGGCCCTCATGGTGGCCTTCTCCTTCTGCGGCCTGCTGGAGGGGCTGGCCGGCTTCGGGGCGCCGGTGGCGATCGCCGCCGCCATGGTCGCGGCCCTGGGGCTGCCCAGGATCAAGTCCGCCGTCGTGGTCATGGTGGGCAACGCGATCAACGTGGGCTTCGGCGCCATGTCCATCCCCGTCACCACCGCCGCCAGGCTCGGCGGGGCCGAGCCGGTGACGGTCGCGGCCACCATGGGGCACCTGACCTGGGTCTTCTGCGCCTTTATCCCGCTGGTGCTGCTGTTCGTCCTCGACGGCCTGCGCGGCGTGAGGCAGCTGTGGCCGCTGGCGGTGGTGTCGGGCCTGGCCACGGGGGCCGGGCACTTCGTGACGCCGTCGGTCTCCTACGAGCTCACCGCGGTGCTGGCCTCCCTGCTGGGCCTGGCCGCCAGCTACGTCTTCCTGCTGGTGTGGACCCCGACCACGCCCCGGGAGTACCGCTCCCAGGTGGACGCCGCGGACGTGCCCACCCCCGAGCGCGTGGTCCTGGCCCTGCTGCCCTACGTGCTGGTGGTGGCCATGATCGCCGTCACCAAGCTGTGGAAGGTGGGGTTCGACCTCAGTCAGGTCCTCAGCGGCACGGACGTCAAGATCCGGTGGCCCGGCGTCTACGGCGACCTGCTCAACGCCGGGGGCGAGCCCTCCGCCAGCGCGGTCTACACCCTCCAGATCCTGTCCAACCCGGGCACCTGGATCTTTGCCACCGGGGTGGTCGTCACCGTGGTGTACGCGGCACGCTCGGTGCCCGGGAGGTTCGAGATGAGCCTGGGACAAGGGCTGCGGACCCTGGCCAGTACCTGCTACAACCTGCGCCTGGCGGTGCTGACGATTGTCAGTGTCATGGCGCTGGCCTACGTCATGAACTTCTCCGGGCAGACCAGCGCCATCGGTGCGGCCCTGGCGGCCACGGGCGCCGCCTACGCCTTCCTCTCCCCGGTCCTGGGGTGGATCGGGACGGCGGTGGCCGGGTCGGCCACGAGCGCGGGCGCCCTGTTCGCCAACCTCCAGGCGACGGCGGCCGCCGGGGCCGGGCTCGACCCCAATGTGCTCCTGGCGGCCAACACCATCGGCGGCGGCATCGGCAAGATCGTCTCCCCGCAGAACCTGGCCATTGCCACCACCGCCGTGGACGCCCCGGGGCAGGACGCCGAGCTGCTGCGCCGGGCCGCCCCGTACTCCCTCGGCCTGCTGCTGGCCCTGTGCAGCCTGGTCCTGGTCGCCTCCCAGGGCTGGCTGGGCAACTACCTGCCGTAACTGGACCGGGCGGGCAGGGTACTGCCACGCCCCCTCCCCACCGCCGAGCAGCCCGGCCAAACTGGCCCGGGCCGGCAGGTGGGCCACCACCAGTCAGCGCCAGCGGGCACGCCCCCGTTCTCACGGGCAATAAGTACCGTTCTCGCGAACAACAAGTACCGTTCTCGCGACCAATAAGTACCGTTCTCACGGTTGGGGTGGGCGGGCGAGGGGTGGGGCGGTGGAGCACGACGGCGGGGCCCCGTACCACCCACAGTACGGGGCCCCGCGCGCTGCCCGGCGCCACCTGGGGCTGACCATGACCTGGCCGACGCCGATCGTCCGGGCGCTGCCCGGCGCCACCTGGGGCCAGCCCACCACCTCGGTCCCGGGCCCCACCGGCCCGGTCCCGGCCCCACGCCCCACCACCTGGTCCTGGGATCCACCACCTGCTGCCAGCCCCAGGACGCTACCGGCTCCGGCGCCCCTGCCCTACTGGGCGTTGAGCGCCGCGGTGGGCGGGGTACGCGAGGCCCGCACCGCCGGGTACACCCCGGCCAGGGCACCAATGACGATCGTCACCCCCAAGCCCCCCGCGACGGCTATCACGGGCACGGTAAACGGCCAGTCGTTGGCGGCCGACATCCCGGCCGTCACCCCGATGCCGATGACGCAGCCCAGGGCCCCTCCCAGGGAGGCCAGCAGCAGGGCCTCACTCATGAACTGCACCAGGATGTGGCGGCGCATCGCCCCCAGGGAGCGGCGCAGGCCGATCTCCCGCCGGCGCTCCAGCACCGAGATGATCATGGTGTTGGCCACCCCGATACCACCCACGAGCAGGGCGATCGAGCCCACCCCCAGCAGCAGGGTGGTAAAGGCCTTGTCGGCGGCGTTCTTGGCCTCCAGCGCGTCGGAGGGACGCGAGACCTTGACCTCGTTAGGGGCCTGCGGTGAGATCGACGGCGCCAGGAGGTCGCGCACGGAGGCCACCGACTTGTCCTGGATGCGCGTGTACACGGTGGTCGGCTTGGAGTCGTAGCCCAGCAGCGAGGTGGCCGCCTGCTTGCCGACCAGTGCGGCCGAGTCCAGTTCGGGGGCCAGGACCACCGGCTTGAGGATGCCCACCACGGTGAACCACTTCCCGCCGATCCACACCTGCGTCCCCGGCGAGACCACGCCCAGGCGCTGGGCGGCGGCGGCACCGAGCACGGTGGCCGGGTACTGGCTGGTGGCCTGGTTGAGCCACGTCCCCTTGTCCACCTCGCCCGCCACGACGTCCAGGAGCGACTGGTCGGCCACCATGGTGGACAGGCCCCCGGAGGCGTTCTTGTCAATGAGCGGGGTGCGGTACACCAGGGAGTTCTTGATCAGCCCGGTGCTGGAGGCCTGCTCCACCTGGTTAATGAGACGCACCTTGCCCACGGAGTCCTCGGGCAGGGAGCTCTTGTTGCCGAACAGGTCCTGCCCTGCGCTGGCCGTCAGCAGGTTGGTGCCCAGGGAGTCCAGCTGGGCGGAGAGCTGGGCCCGGCTGGAGGCGGAGATCCCCACCACCGCGATCATGGCGGCAATGCCGATGGCGATCCCCAGGGCGGACAGGAAGGCGCGGGTGGGCCGGGCCCTGATGCCGGTGGCCCCCAGGCGCAGCACGTCCCCCAGCCGCAGCCGCGAGCGCCGCAGCGCCCCGCCCCGGCGTCGGGCCGACGCCGCCCGCTGGGCCGCCGTGGACTCCTTCCCCTTGTCAGACGCTGGCGTAGACGTCGTCATGGACGATCTCCTCCTCACGGGAGTCACCGACAACGCGCCCGTCACGGATGGCGATCTGCCGGGGCAGCTTGGCGGCGAGCTCATTGTCGTGGGTGATGACGATAACGGTGGTCCCCTGGCGGTGGAGCTCGTGGAGGAGCTCGACGATCGAGGCCCCGGAGGCCGAGTCCAGGTTGCCCGTGGGCTCGTCGGCCAGCAGCAGCGGGGGGTCGCCCACCACCGCCCGGGCAATGGCCACGCGCTGTCGCTCACCACCGCTCATCTGGTGGGGGCGGTGGTCCAGGCGGTGCCCCAGGCCCACCCGTTCCAGGGCGGAGCGGGCGCGCCGCCTCCGCTCGGAGCGGGGTACCCCGTTGTAGAGCAGGCCGTCGGCCACGTTGTCCACCGCGTTGACGCCGTCGGCCAGGTGGAACTGCTGGAAGACGAAGCCGATGCGGTTGGCGCGCAGGGCCGAGAGCCGGGTGTCGCCCAGGCTGCCCACGTCCACGCCGTCGATCTCGACGGTACCCGAGCTGGGGCGGTCCAGGGTGCCAATGAGGTTGAGGAGCGTGGACTTGCCGCTCCCCGAGGGCCCCACGATGGCGACGAACTCCCCGTAGTCCACGTCCAGGCTCACGCCGGCGCAGGCGGCCACCGGCGGCTGGCCGTAGGTGCGGCGCACGTCGCGCAGAGACAGGATGCGGCTCATGTCTGCGGCACCACCACTCGCTGGCCCTCGGAGAGGCCCTCCCCGGAGATCTCCACACGTCCGCCGGCGAACAGCCCGAGGGTCACGGGCACCTTGCGGGTGGTCCCGTCGTCCTCCACGACCTCGACGCCGTACTGGTCGGGGCTCAGGGCCAGGAGCGCCCCCACCGGTACCGAGAGCACGTTCTCGCGCTTCTCGCTGGGCAGGGCCACGGTGACCGAGGCCTCCTGGAAGTTGGCGGCGGCGGAGGCGTCGGTGAGGGTGATCGTAATGGGGATGACCCGCTCCTTGGTCTCGCTCGAGCCGGTGGACTTCTCGGTGGGGGTGCCCACGGCCGTGATGGTGCCGGGGGTGGTGGTGGCGTCGGGCAGCTTGACGGTGACGGTCGAGCCGACGACGGCGAGCTTCTGGTCGCCGAGCTTGACGTTGGCGTCAATGACCTGGGTGGTGCTGGTGACGTCGTAGAGGTCGGTGCCGTCGGCCACGCGGTCCCCGACCCGTGCCGCGACCGAGCCCACGCGCAGGTCCCCGGGGGAGAAGACCATCTGGCCCAGGGGGATGGTCCCGGTGCGGGCCAGGCCGACGTCCTTCTGCCACTTGACGATGGCGCTGGTGGTGGCCCAGGTGAAGCGGTCGTCGGGCTCGTAGTCGAAGTAGCCCATGCCCTTCAGGAGGGTCTCCAGCTGGCGGACGTCCTCGCCCCGCTCCATGCCGATCTCGAAGGTCCTCCAGGCCGGCAGGGAGCCGTGCATGAGGTAGGCGACGCGGTCACCGGTGCGGTAGAGCACGTCACCCTGTGTCAGGACGGTGCCGGAGGCGGGCAGCTGGATGAGGATGCCGTCAAAGCCCGCCTTGAGCTTGTGGGCGTCGGAGAAGCGCAGGGTCCCCGACACGGTGGTCTCCCCCTGGAGGGTGCCGCGGGTAATGGTGTCCGTGGCACCGGTGAAGGCCGCCGTCGTAGGAGCCTGCTTGGCGGCGAACGGGCCTGCCTGGGTCACGAAGACGGTGGCTCCCGCGCCCGCGGCCAGGACGGCCGCGGCCCCGACGGCCAGGAAGGAGCGGCGCGAGGTGGGGCGGGCCAGGGCCACGGCGCCGTCGTCCTCCAGCGAGGAGGCAGTGATCTCGTCCATCTTGGTACCTGTTCCGGTGTGGTGTGCTTCCGGGGTCGTTGCGTGCTTCCTGCGCAGCCTCATCACTTGCCCCCGTTCAGGGAGGAGAAGCACTTCTGCATGGTGGCCTGGGGGATGTTGCCGTTGAGCTGGATCCCCTGGCCGGCGCTGGGGTCGGGCACGTCGTAGCCCTCCTTGCGCAGGCACTGGGCGGCCTTGACCAGCTCGTCCTGGACCCCGGGCTGGGCCAGGTCGTTGCCGCCGTCGCCGCCGGGCAGGCCGACCGTCTTCTCGCACTCCTTGGCCACCGACTCGGAGCCGTCGGGGATCCTGATGCTGCCGGTGCTGTCAGGGTCGGGGACGTCCACGCCCTTGTCCCGCATGCACTGGGCGATCTTGAGCAGGTACTCGTCGGCCTTGACGGTGGCCGACGCCGAGGCCTGGCCGGAGGCCTTGTCCGAGGAGTCCGAGCAGCCGGCCAGCAGGCCGACGGCGCAGACCGCGGAGGCCAGGAGAGCCACGACCTTGGTGCCCTGGGTCTTCTTCACAGTGTGTGTTCCTCTCAGAATCCGGTGGGGCGCGGACGCACCCCCTGGTGTTGGGCACCAGGCAACCGGAGCCGGTGTTGCCGGAGCGTTCAGGAATTCGCTTATGTTTCAGCAACATCGTCGAGGTCCAGGGTGTATCCTTCCCGGACGGTCCGGGACGGCCTCGGGCCTGTGGCAGCAAGGGGGACGAGGGCGTGCGGGTGCTGGTCGTGGAGGATGAGGAGTACCTTGCCGAGGCGATCGCCACCGGGCTGCGGCGCGAGGCGATGGCGGTGGACACCGTGGGGGACGGGGCCAGCGCCCTGGAGCAGATCACCACCAACGACTACGACATCGTGGTGCTGGACCGGGATCTGCCGGTCGTCCACGGCGACGAGGTGTGCCGCACCATAGTACGTGATTATCCCCATACGCGAGTGCTCATGCTCACTGCCTCCCGGACCTTGGACGCCCGTGTGGACGGCTTCGAGCTGGGGGCGGACGACTACCTGACCAAGCCCTTCGAGTTCCCTGAGCTGGTGGCCCGGCTGCGGGCCCTGGGGCGGCGCAGCCAGCCCGCCCGGACCCCGGTGATCGAGGCCCACGGGGTGCGCCTGGACCCCTTCAGGCGGGAGGTGTACCGCAACGGGCGGTTCGTCCGGCTCAGCCCCAAGGAGTTCGCCGTCCTCCAGGTGCTCATGGAGGCCGACGGCGGGGTCCTCAGCGCCGAGACCCTGCTGGAGAAGGCCTGGGACGCCAACGCCGACCCGTTCACCAACTCCACCCGGGTGACCATCTCCCACCTGCGCCGCAAGCTCGGTGAGCCCTGGGTGATCCAGACGGTCCCCGGTGCCGGCTACAGGTTCAGCGCGTGAGGGACGCCGGGGCCACGACGCGCCGCCGCACCGGGCGCACCCAGCCCGACGCCGGGCTGCACCGGCCGCGCCGCCTGGGGATCCGCATGCGCCTGACCCTGACCTACGCCGGCCTGGTGACCACCTCGGGGACCGTGCTCATCGCCATGGTCTACCTCTACACCCGCCTGGTCACCTTCAATATCCAGTTCGACCTGCCCCCCCAGGGCACGGGCACCGCCCCGACGTCGGGCATGCAGATCAAGGTCCCCAGCGAGGCGACCCGGGTGGACACCAACCTGCTCGACCTGCTGACCAGCGTGCTGCGCTCGGCCGTCGTGGCCCTGGTGCTGCTGGCGGTCGTCTCGGGGACGGTGGGCTGGGTGCTGGCCGGCCGCATGCTGCGGCCCCTGTCCTCCATGAACGCCGTGGCCAACCGTGCCGCCTCGGGCGACCTCAGCCAGCGCCTGGCCCTGTCCGGGCCGCGTGACGAGATCCACGACCTGGCGGACACCTTTGACCGCATGCTGGACTCCCTGGAGCGCTCCTTCGCCGCGCACCGCCGGTTCGCCGCCAACGCCTCCCACGAGCTGCGCACACCCCTGGCCACCACCCAGACCATGATCGACGTGGCCCTGGCCGACCCCGACGCCTCGGTGGAGGACCTGCGGGCCCTCATGAGGCGCGTGTGGAGGACCAACCACGCCAACGTGGAGACGATCGACGCCCTGCTGGACCTGGCCGACGCCCAGTCCGGGAACCTGGCCCACGAGGAGGTGGACCTGGAGGCCGTGGTGCTCGCCGAGCTGGCGGCGCTCGCCCCCCAGGCCGACGAGCACGACGTGAGCGTGCACCACCACCTGGGCGCCGCCGTCCTCCACGGCGACCCGGTGCTGCTGCGCCAGGCCGTCTCCAACCTGCTGCGCAACGCGGTGCGCTACAACACCCCCGGCGGCCGGGTCGAGGTCGCCCTTGCCCAGGAGACGGACGCCGTGCGCCTGACCATACGCAACGACGGCCCGGTAGTGCCCGCCGACAAGCTGGACTCCCTGCGCGAGCCCTTCGTGCGCGGGGAGGGCCGGGGGCGGACCCGCGGGTCGGGCCACGGCCTGGGCCTGGCCATTGTCTCGGCCGTCGCCCTGGCCCACCACGGGACCCTGGAGCTGCGTGCCAACCCGGGCGGGGGGCTGACGGCCGTCCTGGCCCTGCCGGTACCGGGCCCGGTCCCCGCCGCGGGGGACGGCGGCCCACACGACGGCCCTGCGTGACGGCTGCGCCGGGCCAGGTCCCCGGCGCGGGGGACGGGACGCAAAAGCACACGACGTCGTGACGCAAAACCGGTCGCACACCGCCCCGGAGCCTGTAGGCCCGCCCTGGTGACCGAGCCCCCGGATCCCCGCGATCCCGCTGGTCAACGGCCCCCGGGGCGCGGGCGGGGTCGAGGCGCGCCAGGACCCGGCGGCCGGCATCGGTACCGTGCTGGCACCAGACCTGCAACGCCGTCGTTGAAATGAGGCTCGACCGTGCGAATCGCACTCTTCGCGACCTGTATCGGGGACACCATGTTCCCGCAGGCGCCGCAGGCCACCGTGACCCTCCTGGAGAGGCTCGGCCACGAGGTCGTCTTCCCCGAGGGGCAGGTGTGCTGCGGCCAGATGCATGCCAACACCGGGTACTTCGAGAAGGCCGCCCAGCTCATCCGCAACCACGTGCGGACCTTCTCCCCCGTGCTCGACGGGCAGTGGGACGCCATTGTGGTCCCCTCGGGCTCGTGCACCGGCGCCACCCGCCACGAGCAGGCCCTGGTGGCCGAGCACGTGGGCGACACCGCCCTGGCCCGCCGCGCCACCCAGGTGGCGGCCCGTACCTACGACCTCACCGAGCTCCTGGTGGACGTCCTGGGGGTGGTCGACGTCGGCGCCTACTTCCCCCACCGGGTCACCTACCACCCGACCTGCCACTCCCTGCGCATTACCAAGGTGGGCGACCGCCCCTACCGGCTGCTTGAGGCCGTGGAGGGCATCGACCTGGCCCCGCTGCCCGAGGAGAAGGTCTGCTGCGGGTTCGGCGGGACCTTCTCCATGAAGAACTCCGAGACCTCCACCGCCATGCTGGCCGACAAGGTGTCCAACGTCATGTCCACCCGCGCCGAGGTCCTGGTGACCGGCGACTACTCCTGCCTCATGCACATTGGCGGAGGCCTGTCCCGGCTCAACTCCGGGGTGCGCATTATGCACCTGGCCGAGATCCTGGCCTCGACCAAGGACGCCCCCTTCAACGGCTTCCAGTCCTTCGCGCCCTCCGCCCAGGAGGCGGTCATCCGATGAGCCTGACATTCCTGGGCATGCCCCGCCCCGCCGCCAAGACCGAGGCCCTGGACCCCGCCGCCCACACCGGGGGCTGGCGCACCACCGTGGTCCAGCCCCGCGACACCCTGCGCTGGGGCCACACCTTCCCCCAGGGCGCCCACAAGACCCTGGCCAACACCCAGATGCGCCGCAACCTGGGCCACGCCACCCGCACCATCCGGGCCAAGCGCGACCTGCGCGTGGCCGAGATGCCGGACTGGGAGGACCTGCGCGAGGCGGCCAGCGCCGTGAAGAACGAGGTCATGAGCAACCTGCCCGAGCTGCTGGAGCGCTTCGAGGCCAATGTCACGGCCCGCGGCGGGATCGTCCACTGGGCCCGCGACGCCGCCGAGGCCAACCGGATCGTGGCCTCGATCATTGAGTCCAAGGGCGTGGACGAGGTCGTCAAGATCAAGTCCATGGCCACCCAGGAGACCAACCTCAACGAGTACCTGGCCGACCGGGGCGTCCACGCCCACGAGACCGACCTGGCCGAGATGATCGTCCAGCTCGCCGACGACATGCCCTCCCACATCGTGGTCCCCGCCATCCACCGCAACCGCGCCGAGGTGCGGGGCATCTTCCTGGACCGCATGGACGACGCCCCCGCGGACCTGTCCGAGGACCCCCGCGAGCTCACCGCCACCGCCCGCGCCCACCTACGCCACAAGTTCCTCCACGCCTCCGTGGCCGTCTCGGGCACCAACATGGGCGTGGCCGAGACCGGGACCGTCTCGATCTTCGAGTCCGAGGGCAACGGGCGCATGTGCCTGACCCTGCCGGACACGCTCATCACCCTCATGGGGATCGAGAAGCTGGTGCCCCGCTTCCAGGACGTGGAGATCTTCTCCCAGCTCCTGCCGCGCAGCGCCACCGGGGAGCGTATGAACCCCTACACCTCCATGTGGACCGGCGTCACCCCCGGTGACGGCCCCCAGGAGTTCCACCTGATCCTCATGGACAACGGGCGCACCAAGGCCCTGGCCGACCCCATCGGACGCGAGGCCCTGCACTGCATCCGCTGCGGGGCCTGCATGAACATCTGCCCCGTCTACCAGCACACCGGCGGGCACGCCTACGGCTCGGTCTACCCCGGGCCCATCGGGGCCGCCCTGACCCCCCAGCTCACCCAGGGGCTGGCCGACGACGACCCGGTCCACACCCTGCCCTTCGCCTCCTCCCTGTGCGGGGCCTGCGGGGAGGCCTGCCCGGTCAAGATCGACATCCCCACCATCCTCATCCACCTGCGTGCCCGCAGCGTGGACGTCAAGCGCAAGGTGGTCCCGGACATGTGGGACCTGGCCATGGGCACCACCGCCCCGGTCATGAGCAGCGGGCGGCTGTGGTCCGCCGCCGCCCAGGCCGTCAAGGCCACCCGCCTGGTGGGCCGCAGCGGCCGGATCGGGGCCCTGCCCTTCCCCGCCTCCATGTGGACGGTGTCACGCGACATCCCGGCGCCCCCGGCGGAGAACTTCCGTGACTGGTGGAGGCGCACCCACGGCCCCGGGGCCGCTGGTAGTACCGCCTCCGGGGCCGCACCGGGGGCCGGGGCCGCACCGGCAGGGGCCGGGACCGTACCGGCGGCCGCTGGCGGTACCACCTCCGGGACCGCGCCGGGGGCCAGCACTGGCGCTCCCACCACCACCCCCACCGGCGCTGGGGGCGCCAAGGGCGCGACCGCCACCACCCGCACCAAGAAGGAGGACTGATGGACGCCCGTACCGCCGTCCTGGCCCGTGCCCGTGACGCGATCTCCCGCTCCCAGCGGGGACCCGCCCGCCCCGTGCCGCGTAACTACATCCGCGTGGGCGCCCACGCCCCGGGCTCTGAGGCCGTCGTGGCCGACATGGTGGACAAGCTGGAGGACTACGACGCCGTCGTGAGGGTGGAGCCCACGGAGCAGGGCGTCCTGGACGCCATTGACGCCCTCCTGGGTAGCGCCCGGGTCGTGGTGGTGCCCTCCGGGCTGCCCCAGGCCTACAAGGACGCCGCCGCCCGGGGCGGGCGCACCCTGCGCCAGGACTCCCGTGAGGCGCCTGTGCCCACCCTGGAGCTGGACCAGGTCGACGCCGTGGTGACCTGCTCACGGGTCGGTATCTCCATCTCGGGCACGATCGTGCTCGACGGCGAGCCCGACCAGGGGCGTCGGGCCATTAGCCTGGTGCCCGACAGGCACGTGGTGGTCCTGGAGCGTCAGATGGTGGTCCCCACCGTCCCCCAGGCGGTGGACGTGCTCGGGGCGCACCCCACACGCCCCATGACCTGGGTGGCGGGCCCCTCGGCCACCAGCGACATTGAGCTCGTGCGCGTCAACGGCGTGCACGGCCCGCGCCACCTGGGCGTGGTCGTCGCCCACTAGCCCCACCACCTCCTCCCCACCCACCGCGAGAACGGTACTTATTCCTCGCGAGAACGGTACTTGTTCGTCGCGAGAACGGTACTTGTTCGCCGTGAGAACGGACTACGCCCGGTTGCGGGTGCGACTGCCGACCGTGAGGGGTGAACCGGGCGGCGCGGTGGTAGGAACGGGAGGCGCAGTGGTGGGACCGGGCCGGGGCGCCGCGGGCCGGGGGGTTCCGGCCCAAAGAGTCCGGTGCGGGCAATCGCCCGTGCCAGCCCCGGCCCCCCGGGGCGCCTCGCCCCAAAGGCAGGTGCCGCCGACGACCTTGTAGGGCCGCCCCCGGCCCCCAGGGCGCCTCAGCCCAAGGAGTCCGGGTCTCGACGGCTGTGGGACAGGTGGCGCACAATAGATATGACAGTCGTCACGGCTGCCGTGTCCACGCCCCCCGACGCAGCTGAAAGGCCTGACCATGACCACCTCACTGGCCAGCTCCCCCCTGGCCCCCACCTACGACCGCTCCGCCATGACCACCGGCATCGTCCACATGGGGGTCGGCGGCTTCCACCGCGCCCACCAGGCCATGTACCTTGACCGCCTCATGCGTGACGGCAAGGCCCTGGACTGGGGCATCTGCGGCGTCGGCCTCATGCCCGGGGACGCGCGCATGCGCGACGCCCTGGCAGGCCAGGACCACCTCTACTCCCTGACCCTCAAGCACCCCGACGGCCACCACGAGACCACGGTCATCGGCTCCATCCACGACTACCGCTTCGCCCCCGAGGACCGCCAGGGCGTGCTGGAGGTCATGACCGCCCCGACCACCCGCATTGTCTCCCTGACCGTCACCGAGGGCGGCTACAACACCGACGACGCCACCGGGGCCTTCCGCACCGGCTCCGACGGCGCCCGCCACGACGCCGCCAGCCCCCACGAGCCCACCACCGCCTTCGGCTACATCGTCGAGGCCCTGAGGCGGCGCCGGGCGGAGGGCACCGCCCCCTTCACGGTCATGAGCTGCGACAACCTGCCGGGCAACGGGAAGGTCGCCCGCACCGCCGTCGTGGGCCAGGCCCGCATGAGCGACCCCGAGCTGGCCGACTGGATCGAGGCCAACGTCTCCTTCCCCAACTGCATGGTGGACCGCATCACCCCGGTGACGACCCCGGCGGACGTCGAGCAGGTCACCGCCGAGCTCGGGGTGGAGGACGCCTGGCCGGTGGTGTGCGAGCCCTTCACCCAGTGGGTGCTCGAGGACGCCTTCCCCACCGGGCGCCCGCCCCTGGAGGAGGTCGGGGTGCAGATGGTCGACGACGTCGTCCCCTACGAGCTCATGAAGCTGCGGCTGCTCAACGCCTCCCACCAGGCCCTGGCCCACTGGGGGCGGCTGCTGGGCATTGAGTACGCCCACGAGGCGGCCGCCGACCCCGAGATCGCCGCCTGGACCCGCGCCTTCCTCACCCGGGAGGCGCGCCCGCGGCTGCTGGCGGTGCCCGGCATCGACCTCGACCGGTACGTGGACACGCTCTTTGAGCGCTTTACCAACGCCGCGATCGCCGACACCCTGGCGCGCCTGGCCTTCTTCGCCCCCTCCGGCATGCCCAAGTTCGTCCTGCCGACCGTGCGCGCCAACCTGGAGGCGGACGGCCCCATCCGCCTGGGGACGGCCATGTGCGCCGCCTGGTCGCTGGGCGTGCTCGGCACCGACGAGAACGGCGCGGCCATCCCCGTGGTGGACGACCTGCGCCCCTTCGCGCGGGCCCAGGCCGACGGCGAGGCCACCGGCTTTATCGGCAACAAGGAGGTCTTCGGGGACCTGGCGGACGACGAGCGCTTTGCTTCCACCTACGCCCAGGAGCTGGCGGCCCTGCGCGAGCAGGGGGTGCGGGCGCGCCTGAGGGCCCTGGCCGAGTAGGCCTGAGCTGGCGGGGACGGGGCGGGCTCCGGGGAGCCCCGGCCGGGCGCGCCTGAGCCAGTGGGCCGACGGCCGCGCCCCCGGGCCGTGTCCCCCAGCGCGTCCCCCGGCCGTGTCCTGGCGGGCCGACGTCGGCCACCGACCCGCCAGGGCACAAAGGCAGGCGACCGAGCCCGTCCTGCCCGAGGGGACAACCCACCGACCCGCCAGGGCGCGGAGGCAGGGGGCGCCCTCAGACTCACCACGCCCTGTCACGCCCTGCCGCGCCCTGGACGGGACGAGGCACGCCCCAGACGGGAGGAGGGGGGCGCGCCCAGCGTCTCCAGGGTAGGCTTCCCTAACGTCGCTGGCCTGAATCAACAGGCATGCTCTAGCAGACGCTCTAGCAGGAAGAGGGACCCATGAGGCGCACCCCAACCACCGTCAACAGTACCGATGACGAACCTGTCAGAACCAGTATGTGGAAACCCGCCACCCTGCGCACCACCCCCTCCAAGGAGGACCGCGGGCTGCTGGGCCACCCCAGGGGCCTGCCCTGGATGCTCAACGTCGAGATGTGGGAGCGTTTCTCCTACTACGGGATGCGCGCCATCCTGCTGTACTTCATTACCGCCGCGGTCGAGGACGGCGGGCTGGGTATCGACGACAACACCGGGACCATTATTATGGCGGTATACGGGGCCGCCGTATTCCTCCTGGCAATTCCTGGCGGAATATTCGCCGACCGCGTGATCGGCCCCTGGCCCTCCACCCTGTACGGCGGCGTCGTAATTATGGCGGGGCACGTGTGTCTGTCCGTCCCGGTCAATGCCATGGCCTGGGTAGGCATTGTCCTGGTGGCCATTGGCACCGGCTTTATCAAACCCAACCTCTCCACGATCGTCGGAGGCCTGTACGACTCCGACGACCCGCGCCGCGACGCGGGATTCCAGCTGTTTTACATGTCCGTCAACATTGGCTCCTTCGCATCGCCGCTGGTCACCAGCTGGCTCAAGAACCACTACGGCTACCACGCGGGATTCATGGCGGCCGCCGTCGGCATGGCCCTGGCCCTGGTCGCCTTCGTCTACGGGCGCAGCAAGCTCTCCGCCTTCGCCTTTAACGTACCCAACCCGCTCCGCCCCGAGGAGCGCAACCGCCTGCTCGTCATGAGCGGGGCCGGGATCGCGGCGGTCGTCCTGGTGACCTGGGTCCTGAACATCTTCCTCCACTCCCTGCCGGACGCCATTACCTACATTGTCTTCGCAATCGCCCTGGGGGCCTCGATCGCCTACTTCACCCTCATGTTCCGCTCCCCCAAGGTCACCAGCACCGAGCGCGTCCACCTGCGCGCCTATATCGCCCTGTGGGTCGGCGCGGTGCTGTTCTTCACCATCTTCGAGCAGGCCTCGGGCAAGATGGCGGTATTCGCCCAGAAGAACACCGACGGGACCACTCCCTTCGGCTGGGTCCTCAGCCCGGAGGCCTACCAGTCCGTCAACCCGGCCGCGATTATCGTGCTGGCCCCGCTGGTCGGGTGGTTCTTCGCCCGACGCCTCGGCCGCTCCATCCCCACGGTGGTCAAGTTCGCCACCGCCGTGCTCATTGTGGGCGTCTCCGCCCTGGTCACCGGCTACGGCTTCCAGCTCTGGACGGGCGGGGAGAACCTGGCGCCGTGGTGGTTCCTGGCGCTGGTGTTCGTGATCCAGACCGTGGGCGAGCTGTTCCTCTCCCCGGTGGGCCTGGCCACCACCACCGCGCTGGCCCCCAAGCAGTTCGCCTCCCAGGCAATGGTGCTGTGGCTGCTGGCCATCTCCACGGGCCAGGGGCTGGCCGGCGTCGTCATCGCCAACACCAAGGAGGTCAGCGACGCGGTGTACTTCTACGGCCTGGGCGCGGCCACCATCGTGGTGGCGCTCGGCGTGTTCGCCGTCGCCCCCTGGACGCAGAGGCAGATGGCTGACATTAACGCCAGCCGGTAGCCCCCGCGCCGAGCCCGACCTCTGGTGGCGGCGCCCGTTCTCGTCAGGGCGTCAGAAGCCTCCTGGCGCCGAGCCCGACGCCCGCGGGATTAGCCTCACGCCCGTCCCACCGGCGCTGAGCTCGACGTCGGTGGGACGGGCGCGTCAGGACGCCCAGCGGGCCGTCTCCACCGTATCGGTCAGCACCTGAGTTACCCTGGTGTAACCGGCGCCACGACGCCGACAGAGAGGAAAGGTGCAGACAATGGCACAGCTGAGCGCTGAGGACGTGACGAGCCAGAAATTCAAGGCGACCAGGTTCCGCGAGGGCTACGACCAGGACGAGGTCGACGAGTTCCTGGAGGAGGTGACCGGCACCCTGCGCACCTGGGAGAGCCTGTCCGACGCGCTGGCCTCCGGGAAGAGCGTGGACGTGCGGACGGCCTGGTCCCAGGGGCAGGTCACCTCGGCCATGGTCACCGGCAGCCGCTTCCGGGCGACCCGACGCCACGAGGGGTACTCCCAGCCGGAGGTAGACACCTTCCTCGACGACCTGGCCGAGACCCTGTACACCTGGGAGAAGTGGGCCGCCAGCAACCTCAGCGGTGACGGGGGCGGCGCCCAGGCCGGGGCCGCGACGGCACCGGGGGCCGCGGTGGCCCCGGGGGGCGAGCACGACCAGTACGTTGCCGGGCTGGAGCAGGAGAACGCCCGCCTGCGCAACGAGCTCGCCGCCGCCCGGCAGCGCCTGGCGCAGGCCGGTCTTTAAGGCCCCGGGGCCGCCCGGCCCGGCAAGCGTCCCCGGGTCTGAGGCGGCTCGCACCCGCTCTCCCAGGACGGCTCGGCAACCGTCCCACCGTCCCCGGGGCCTGAAGGACCCGCCGGGAGGTGCGCACGCCCCTGGTGCGCGCCCCGGCTCCCGCCCGGTGCCTGACGCCGGGAGGTGCGCGCCCCGGATCCCGGTGCCCGCGGTGGGCACTGTCCGCGTCCGACCCCAGCACGGCGGCCGCCACCCGGATCCCGGTGCCCGCGGCGGTCGCGTGCCCGTTCTCACGAACAATAAGTACCGTTCTCACGAACAATAAGTACCGTTCTCGCGGCGAATAAGTACCGTTCTCGCGGTGGGTGGGTAGGTGGGGAGGGCTGCTGGTGGGCGGGCCCTGCCCCCCACCTCACCCGTCTGGCTCACTCCTGGACGAAGACGCTCAGGTAGGCGGGCGGTACCTCGTCGGCCATCCAGATGCGCTCGCTGCCCGGGTAGAACTCGATCCCGTGGGCGTGCGCGGCCGCGGCGTCCACCTGCAGGATCATGGGGGTGGGGGAGTGACGTGACCCGACGGCGGTGGCCATCTCCACGTCGGCGGACATGTGCACCTTCTGGCGGGCCATGGGCAGCAGGCCCCTGGCCAGCACCAGGCCGACCTTGGCCGGGGAGGTGCCGTGGTAGAGGACGTCGGGCGGGACGGCGGCCCGGTACTCGATCCGCACGTCGACCGTGTGGCCGTACAGCGCCCGGATACGGCCGTCGCGGATCTCGTGGCGCTGCTTGCTCGCCGTGGCGACAGCCTGCTCGACGTCGGCGGCGGTGACGTCACGCCGCCCACGGGTGCGCCGCAGGGCGGCCACCATGTCCTTGAGGTCCACCCACCCCTCGGGGTCGAGCGTCAGCCCGTAGTAGCCCGGGTCGTGGCGGAGCGCGTGCGACAGCACCCGACTGATCCCGGTGAGCCTGCGTTCATCCATGGCAGCCGATCCTACCGAGTCACGGCAGGGACCGCATGGCGAGCCGCTCGGCCCCGGTGCGGTGGGGGACGTCCCCGCTGGGCCGGGATCGAGGGCTGGGTTCAGTGGCCTGAGCCACGGAGCCCAAGACGTCCCCGCTGGGCCGGGATCGAGGCCGACCTGGCCCGAGCGGCCCCGGTGCGGTGGGGGACGTCCGACGGGATCGCCCCCCACCGGGTCCGGTCACACGCTGGCACCACCCTGCTTCAGCCCGACGAGGCTGAACCGTGCAGCACTCACCGAGCGGCCGCCGTGCCTGGCGCCGGTCGCCATGTAGGCCACGTCGCCGGCGCTCAGCTCGTGCTCGATGCCGTCGATAAAGAACCGGATCGTTCCCTCGAGCACGTGCAGGACCGTCGGCATGGGCGAGGGCTCCTCCTCGTGGATCAGCTGGTCGGCGCCGAGGACGAACTCGACGACGACGAGCAGCTCGTTGTTGACGACCTCACGGACCTTCTTCTCACCCGTGGTCATCGGGAAGTCGGCAGACAGGCCGGTGTGGACGCTGGAGTCGCGCGCGGAACTCGTGGTCTCGCTAATGGTCATACCGCTGTCTCCTCACGTAGCACGGTTCACCCCGCCGGACGCTCCCGCCCGGCAGGGTGAACATAGCCCACGCTTTCTTCCGGTTCAAGCCTTGTTTATTCAGGCCTCGTTCACTATGCTACGGGCCCCGGATCCCGGTGCCGCGCCGTCGTCTCAGGAGCGCTTGACCAGCGGGAAGGTGATGGTCTCGCGGATGCCCTGGCCGGTGAGGGCCATGAGCAGGCGGTCAATGCCCATGCCCATGCCGCCGCAGGGCGGGAAGCCCTGCTCCATGGCCACCAGGAAGTCCTCGTCCAGCACCATGGCCTCGGGGTCGCCGTTGGCGGCCGCCAGGGCCTGGGCCTCGAAGCGCTCGCGCTGGACCACGGGGTCGGCCAGCTCGGAGTATGCGGTGGCCGTCTCGAAGCCGCGCACGTACAGGTCCCACTTCTCGGTCAGCCCCGGGCGCGAGCGGTGGTAGCGGGTCAGGGGCGAGGTGTCCTCGGGGAAGTCGTAGACGAAGGTCGGGGCCCAGAGCTTGTTGCCCACCAGCTCCTCGAAGATGTCCTCCACGACCTTGCCAGCCACGGCGTAGTCGTCCACCTCCAGGCCGATCCGCTCGGCATGGGCCACCAGCTGCTCGCGTGGGGTGTCCACCGTGACCTCCTCCCCCAGGGCCTGGGAGACGGAGGTGTAGAGGTCGATCTTGTCCCACTGCCCGGACAGGTCGTACTCGGTGCCGTCGGCCAGGGTCACCACCTCGCCGCCCTCGGGCAGGCCGAAGGCGTCGCGCGCGGCCTGCTGGACCAGGTCGCGGGTCAGCTCGGCCATGCCGTCGTAGTCGGAGTAGGCCTCGTAGGCCTCCAGGGCGGTGAACTCCGGGGAGTGGGAGGAGTCGGCGCCCTCGTTGCGGAAGTTGCGGTTGATCTCGAAGACGCGGTCCACGCCCCCCACCACGGCGCGCTTGAGGTAGATCTCCGTGGCAATGCGCAGGTAGAGGTCCATGTCGAAGGCGTTCATGTGGGTGATGAACGGGCGGGCGGCGGCCCCGCCGTGGATGACCTGGAGCATGGGGGTCTCCAGCTCCAGGTAGTCACGGCGGTGGAAGTTGTCGCGCAGGGAGCGTACGACGGCGGCGCGGGTGCGCACCATGTCGCGGGCGGCCGGGCGGGTGAGCAGGTCCAGCTCACGACGGCGCACGCGCGCCTCCTCCGAGAGCGTCACCGCCTCACCGGCCTCGTTGGTCCAGGTCTTGGGCAGGGGGCGCAGGGCCTTGGAGGCAATGCGCCAGGCAGGGACGGCGACGTCGTCGTCCCCGGCGTCGGCGGGGGCCACGCCCTGGCGCAGGACGGGCTCGGCCATGACCGACAGCTCCCCGCGGCGTGAGCAGATGACGCGGCCGTGGACGAAGAGGTGGTCGCCCAGGTCCACGTCCGTCTTGAAGGCGGCCAGCGCGGTGTGGCCGCTGGCGGGCAGGGCCTTGGCCGACAGCATGGCCTGGAGGGTGGTGCCCGCGCCGTCGGCCAGGGTGACGAAGCACAGGCGGCCGGTGTTGCGCAGGAAGACCACGCGCCCGGCCACGCCGGCGACGTCGTCGGTCTCCTGGCCGGCCTGAAGGTGGCCGTAGGCCTCGCGGACCGCGGAGATCGTGGTGGTGACGGGGACGGATACGGGGTAGGGGTCCCAGCCCTCGTCGCGCAGGCGCTGACGCTTGTCCGCACGTACCTGGAACTGCTCACCCGGGCCCGGGTCAGCCTTGGGTGTCCTGGCGGTGCTCGGGGGCTCGGGGGCAGGGCCCTGGTTGACGGTGTCGGGAGCGGGAACGGGTGCATGAGTCACGCGCGCGAGTCTATCCGCGCCTCCCCCGGTGGTCGGGAGGCGGGGCGCAGGGTGCTCCTCACCTCATGGGGCCGGGCAGGTCCCGGCCTCCAGTGGCCACAACCTCGTCACCGCTGCGGGCCCCTGCACGGCCCCGGACGCTGGGGACGGTCCCTGTCGACGTCGGCACTGGCCACCTCCGCGAGCGCCCCGGCCCCGGGCGGTGGGGACGGTCGGGTCAGCTCAGGGGCAGGGGACCGCGCAGCTCGGCCCCGGGCGGTGGGGGCTCACCCAGTGCCGGGCCCACCCTGCGACGGCGCACCCGGCCCCTCCAGGGTCTGCCGCACCGCGAGCGCCGCCTTGCCGACCACGACCTCGTCGGCCGGAACGCTGGGGCGCTCCGGGTCGGCGACGACCAGGCGCATCTCAGGGGCCCGGAACACCACCCCTCCCCCGGGACCGGGAACCATCTGCCCCAGGTAGCCGCCGGCGGCGGCGTCCAGGGCGGCCACGCGCCGGGCGTCCCCGCTCAGGAGCGCGTCGGCCAGCTCCCCGGCATCCAGCCCCGTCTCGAGCGCGACCTGCTGGGCGTAGGCGGTCAGAGCCTCGGGACCGTCCTCCCAGCGCCGTTCGGCCTCCAGGCTCCCGACGGCCTGAGGGTACAGGAGGCTGGGGTGGGCGACTGCCAGGCCGGGCACCGTCGGCCCCGGCTGCCGCTCGCCGACGCGGGGGCCGCCGAGGCGGGGGTCGGGCAGGAGGCGGGAACGGACCCGGGCGCCGTCGGCGTCGCACAGGACGGTCCCCACGCCGGCACCGGGACCGGGACGCACGCTCACGGTGTGGCGCGTGACAATGAGGGACACCTTGTCCGTCATGGGGGCGCCGTCGGTCCCCACCGGCTGGGGCCCCAGGTAGAAGGCGGGGAAGGTCAGGGTGGTGTCCTCGTTAAGCTGCCTGAGCATGAGGCGCTGTGCCGGGGTCATGGAACCGGCACGGAGTTTCGAGGCGCTCCGGTACACCCAGACGGCCAGGGCCAGCACGACGACCGCCAGCACCCCCAGGACGATCGCCTGGGAGACACCGACCATCTCACCCCTCTCCACCCGGACCACGAGGTAGCGCAGGCCCACGGCCACGAGCACCAGCGGGCCGAACACGACGACCAGGAGCAGAGCGGTCCGCAACGCGGTGTGTTTCCTGTGCGTCATCGCGGTTCCTCCGGAGTGTCACGGTCAGGGGGGTTGCGGAGGCAGTGGCGGACGCCCCCGGGAGCAGTCTAGGCACGGTGGCGTCCCTGAGCGGAAGGCCCCGGCGCAGTCCCCATGCGGGGCCCACCGCACGCAGATGAATGTGCAACGAGGACGCCGTTGCACATTCATCCTGTCAGAGAGCCCGCCCTCCAATCGCAGATCCGCATGATTCCGCCATTTTATGATCGAGGATTGTAAAAAGAATGTGCAACTCAGCCGCCCAGGGGCAGTCCGGAGGACCGCAGCCCCTGAAGACGGGCGGCGTCGGAGCCCAGGGGGACCTGACCGGGCTCGCTGCCCCGTTCCACGACCCGGTTGTCCGCGTCCACGAAGACCACGTGGGGCCGGTAGGTGCGGGCCTCGGCGTCCGACATCTGGGAGTAGGCAATGAGGATGACGACGTCGCCCGGGCTCACCAGGTGCGCGGCGGCGCCGTTGACGCAGATCCGCCCCGACCCGCGCTCACCGGGGATGACATAGGTGGACAGGCGGCTGCCGTTGGTGCAGTCGCAGATATCGACGCGCTCACCCGGCAGGAGGTCGGCGGCGTCGAGGAGGTCGGCGTCCACGGTGATGGAACCGACGTAGTGCAGGTCGGCCTGGGTCACAGTGGCACGGTGGATCTTGGACGTCATCATCGTCCGCAGTCGTGAGCTCATCGCGGCCCAGGGTAGGCAGGCCCCTGACCCACGGCAACGTGAGAGGGCACTCAGTGCAGCACCACCAGGGCGTTGTCAATGAGGCGGGTGCTGCCGACCCGGGCGGCCAGCGCCAGGAGGGCGGTGCGCCCTGCACCAGCACTGACCTCCCGCCCAGGGTCGTCCCCGGCCTCCGGACCTACCCCGGTCTGCCCGCGGCCCCGGTCGTCCTGGCGGAGGCCACCATCCAGGGCGGTGCGCCCGGCGCCGGCACTGACCTCCCGCCCAGGGTCGTCCCCGGCCTGCGGCCCTGTTCCGGTCTCCGGCCCGGCGCCAGCCCCCGGCTCGTCCCCGGTCTGTCCGGTACCAGCCCCCAGCTCTGCCGGCGCGACCTGGGGGGCCGCGGGCAGTCCCAACCCGGCGTCGGCAAGATCCACGAAGGAGTCCGGGTCCACCAGGGCCACGTAGTCGACCTCCACCCCGTCGGCACCGCCCAGGACGGCCAGCGCCGCCTGACGGACCCCGGCGCCGTCGGCCCCGCCCGCCGCCGCCCGGCTGCCGGCCGCCAGCGCCCGGGACAGGGCGAGGGCCTGCTGACGCTGGGTGCCGCTGAGGTAGACGTTGCGCGAGCTCATGGCCAGGCCGTCGGCCTCACGGCGGATGTCCACCGGGACGACCTCGACCGGGACGGCGAGGTCGCGCACCATGGCACGCACAATGGCGAGCTGCTGGGCGTCCTTGCGGCCGAACAGGGCCCACCTGGGGGCCGTCAGGTGCAGCAGGGCGAGCACCACCTGGCACACGCCGGCGAAGTGGGTGGGGCGGGTGCGGCCCTCCAGGACGGTGGCCACGGGGCCGGGGTCAATGCGCACAGCCGGCTGGCCACCGGGGTACATGACCTCGGGGGTGGGGGCGAACACGACCAGGCGTCCCACCACCAGCGCGCCGTCCGGGCCGGTCAGGGCGTCGCCGAGGGCCTGGACGTCGGCCCGGAGGGTGCGCGGGTAGGCGTCCAGGTCCTCCCCGGCGGCGAACTGGAGCGGGTTGACGAAGATGGTCACGACCACGGTGCCGTGGGCGCCGACACGGCGGGCGGCCTCGGCCACCAGGTCGAGATGCCCCTGGTGGAGGGCCCCCATGGTCATGACGACGGCGCGGGGGCCGGGGGCCGCGGCGAGCGCGTCGGCGAGCTCAGGGCGGGAACGGGTCAGGACGGGGACGCAGGTGGAGGCCATGGCCCCAACGCTAGTCCTGTCCCAGGCACGCCCGGCCCTCTCGAGGCTGCCCTGCCCCGGCCAGCAGGCCTCGGGAACAGCCCCTCAGCAGTCCCCCAGCACCTCGCGCAGGGCAGCAGTCAGGGCGGACAGCACCCCACCCCGGCATTATCAGTCCCCCAGTACCTCACGCAGGGCGGCGGCCTGCTCGGGACCCAGGCGCCCCACGCGCCGTTCCAGGGTGGCGCGCGCCAGCACCCGGTAGGACTCCACGACGTCGCCCAACCCCGCCCCCGTCCCGTCGTCCAGCCCTGCCAGGGTATCCAGGTGCACGCGCACCGTCCCCGCGTCCCCCCGAGCCACCGGGCCGGTCAGGGCGGCGTCGGCCCCCTCCGACAGCGCCCGCTCCAGGGCGGCGGTCAGCAGGGGGCGCAGCACCTGCCCGCCGTCGTCCACCCCGGCGGCCGCGAGCACCCGCGCCGCCTGGCCCACGAGGGTGACCAGGTGGTTGGCCCCGTGGGTCAGGGCGGCGTGGTAGGCCGGGCGGGCGGACTCCTCCAGGACGAAGGGCTCTCCCCCGAGCTCGACGGCCAGGGCCTGGGCTATGGGCAGGGCGACGGCGGGGGCCGTGACGGCCATGGGGCAGCCGACCAGCCGGGGCAGGTCCATGCTCATCCCCGAGAAGGTCATGGCCGGGTGGACGGCGAGCGGGATGGCTCCGCAGCGCGCGGCGGGCTCCAGCACCCTGACGCCGTAGCGTCCGGAGGTGTGGACCACGATCTGCCCGGCCTGCCAGCGCCCCAGGTCGGCCAGCCCCCGCACCAGCGGCGCCAGGGCGTCGTCGGGGACGGCCAGGAGCACCAGCTCACAGCGCTCGAGGATCTCCTCGACCTCAAGTCGGGGGACACCGGGCAGGAGCGTCTCGGCGCGCTCGCGGGAGGCCTGGGAGACGGCGTGGACGCCAATGACCTGGTGGTCCACGGCGCGCAGGGCGGAGCCGAGGACGGCGCCCACCCTGCCCGCGCTCACGACCCCCACCCCCAGACGACCCGGTCGCCTGCCCGGGGCGGCGGGACCGGGACGGCCCGGAGCGGCGGAGGCGGGACGGTCAGCAGGGCGGCCCAGATTGGCAGGAGCAGGGCGACCCAGGTCAGCGGGCCGGGCCGGGTTGGCGGCGGGCCGGTCAGGACGGTCAGGACGGTGGTCGGGCTCGCTCACGGCGTGATCGTCTCACGTCCTGGGCTCCGGGACACTCCCGCCCACCTCACCGGTCCAGGGCGCGGTCCCGGCGGCGCGCTCCAGCCAGCGGTCAAGATGCTCCTGCTCGCGGCGCTCCAGGGCACGGCGCGCCACCATCTCACCCGTGCGGGCGGCGTCGGCCTGGTCCATCCTGCGCACCAGGCAGCCCATGAGGCTGGTCGCGTCGACCATATTGAGTAGCACCCCCGCCAGCCCCAGGCGGCGGGCAACCGGCCCCTGACGCAGGCGCAGGGACTGGATCCGCGGGTAGGGCACCACCGTGACGCGGCGTCGCCAGCGGCCCCGGCGGATGACGACGCAGGTGCTGGTGAGCGCCACCGCCTGGCACCTCCACCCCAGGGGCGCCAGCCAGCGGGAGCGGCGGGGGGCGCAGGCGGTCCACCCGGGCTCCGGGGTGCCTGTGGGTGAGCCCCGGCCGTCCAGGGCGGAGGCGAGCAGGCGGTCCGGACAGTCCACTCCCAGGTCGGGGACCACGAGCCACAGGGCCCGCAGGGCGTCGGTGCGGGTACCGACGGGGAGCAGGCGGCTGGCCTGGGAGCGCACGTCGTCACCGCCCTCGCCCTCCCGCCCGGCGAGCATGACCCGTACACCCCACCAGTCCCTGGACCGCCACAGGATATTGCGTGAGAGCTCGACGGCGTGGACGCGCCCGGGCGGCAGGGTGACCGAGACGGCGTCGGTCAGCCCGTAGCGCAGGCGGATCCCGGCGGGGGTGGCGCAGGCGCGGAAGCCCCAGCCTGAGCGCAGGCGGTTCCAGGCGTAGGAGAGGTACCCCACGAGCCCGGAGACAATGACGAGTACCTGCCCGATCCCGCCTCCTGGGGCGCCAGCGTGGCCGGTCGCGGACTCGATCACGCTGACGGCCACCAGGAGGAGGCCACCGACAGCGCCTGAGAGGACGCCGATGCTGCGCAGGAGGGAGCCAATGAGGATCCTGGGCTCGACGTGGTAGAGGTCGTGCTCCTCCACCCTCCCTATACCGTCGGGGCGCACCGGGGCCGCGAGCGCGTCGGCAAAGCCGAGCGGAGCGGGCGGGGTGGGTAAGGCGGACGGGGTGGAGGAGGCTGACGTTACAGGTGAGATGGGTGAGGTAGACGAGGTGGATGGGGCGGGTGAGACAGCGAGGGTAGGGACCTCGGGAGCTCCGGGCACCTCGGCAAGGGCTCCGTCAGCGGGCACGGACCCACTAGCGGTCACAGCCCCGTCAGTGGTCACGGGCTCGCTGGCGGTCACACCCCCACCAGCAGCGGCAACACCTCCACCAGCAGTAACAGCCCCACCAACAGCAACAGGCCCACCGGCAGCCAGGCGCAGTATCTCCTCACGCAGGGCCGTCAGCTCACGTGAGGGCAGGTAGCCAATGGTGACGTGGGAGTCCGCGCCGCCGACGACCTCCAGGGTGAGCCTGCCCAGGCCCAGGAGGCGTCCGGCCAGAGGGTGGACCACGTCGACGGACTGGATCCGTACCAGGCGGGCCACGCGCAGGCGGCGCACGAGGACGCCGGTGCGGTAGTAGACGGCGTCGGCGTCCACGGCGTAGCGGCGGGTCCACCACACGGCGACCTGGAAACCGGTCCAGGCCAGCAGGACGACCCCGGTTACTATGACGGCCCTGGTCAGCACCCCGTCGTCCAGGAGGTTGAGGCCGTGCTCGCGGGCGGCGTGGTAGATGTCCCGGACCTGGTCGAGGTTGTTCACAGCGCCCACGGCGACAACGGCCACGAGCGTGTGCCAGGTCTCCAGCAGGAGGCTCACGGGGTGGACCCGATGCCAGGTCAGGTGCCCAGGCAGGTGGATCTGCCGTGCGAACCGGCTGGTCCGCCCGGACTGTCCGTGCGCCGGCACGACGGCGTCGGGGGCTGCTGGGTCGTTCACAGCCCGGCCATCCGCTGCTCGCCGCGCTCGGCCAGGATCCGGCGCAGGTGCTCGGCCTCGGCGGCCGGGAGCCCGTTAATGGTGGCGTCAGTGGACACCGAGGCCGTGTGGAGGCGGACCTTGGCGATCCCGTAGTGGGCGGCCAGGGGCCCCTGGCTGGTGTCCACGAACTGCATGCGTCCGTAGGGGACGACCGACAGGGTGCGGAACATGACGCCGTGACGCCACAGGAGGTGGTCCTCGTCCAGGGCGTAGCCCATGGCCCTGACCTGGCGGGGGACGAGCCAGGTCAGCCACGCGGACCCGGCGAGCGCGGCCACGCCCCCCAGGTGGAACCAGGGGCTCAGGAGCACGCCGGGCACCGCCAGGCCAGCCGCGAGGACCACGCCACCGGCCCAGGCGCCAATGAGCCTGACGGTCACGAGCCGGGGTGAGACGGGGAAGAAGGTGACGCCCGGGGGCGCAAAGGGGTCAGGCGACGTCGCTGTAGTGGTCTGGCTCATAGGACCTCTTCTCTTCCCTCACGGGGGGACGGGTCAGGCGGCGGCGCTCCCGGGCGGGAGGGAGTGCGGGCCGTGGTCCTGGGTGTCGTCGTCGGACTCGTCAATGGCGCACCAGTGCTCCACGAGCAGACCGGTGCCCAGCCACAGGACGCAGGCCGCCACGCAGCCGCCCGCGCTCCACGTCAGGCCCGTCATGGCGGGCGTCCCGCGGTGGACCAGAGCACACACCAGTGCCCCGGCGTAGAGCCCGCCGAGCGCGGCCGCGCCCAGGCTGGAGGACTGGGCCGCCAGGGCGGTCATGGCGGCGCCCGTCGGGGTCATCCAGGTGGGCTCGTGCGCACGCAGCCTCCTGACGCCACGCCCTGCCACCAGGACGAGGAGCGTCATGACGAGGACCGCCGCCCCGCCCCAGAGGCTGACGGCCGGGACCCACCCGTGGTGGCGCAGGCTCAGGTCGTACCCGGCGCCGGAGAGGACCGCCAGGAGGAGGAAGCACGCGAGGAGGGTAGTCCACCGCGTGCGGTGCATCAGGACGACCGCCCGTCCCGGCCCAGGACGTCGTTCCACCCCAGGGGCTCGGACCACGAGCCGGACCGGCTGTCGGGGAACAGGGAGCCGATGCCGTCACGCCGCTCCTGGGCACGCCCCTGGGGGGCGGCCTCCGCGACGCCGGCGGCGCCAGGGGCACCAGGCCCGTCAGCGGGCGCGGGCTCGGCCCCGGGGGCGAACTCGGCCCCGGGGGCGAGCTCGGCGCTGTGGGCGGAGCGGGGGCTACGGGCGGAGCGGGAGGAGGACTGGGCGACGGGGGGCAGGGAGGCGGAGGTGCTCCACGGCTCGGCGGGCGCGGCGGGCTCCTCCTGCCAGGGCTCCTGCGCCCCGGCGTCCTGTGGAGCCGCCTCAGGCAGCGGGTGCCCGGCGTCAGGGGCGGACTCCTCCGGGGCCTGCTCCGCGGAGCCGGTGGGCGGGGCCACGTACTGGCCCGTGGGCAGGGCCGGGAGGTGGTCGGACTCCAGCCAGTCCAGGGCCAGCCAGCGCAGGCCGTCCCGGTCGGGGGCGACGTCGGCCAGGGCGGCGACGGACTGGCCGTTGATCTCGCCGAAGGGGTCGGCCTCGGCCCAGGGGGCCAGGACGAAGGCCCGCTGGGCGGCCAGCGGGTGCGGGATCGTCAACTCGGGGTCGTCGGAGGTCATCTCGCCGTAGGTGATAATGTCCGCGTCCAGGGTGCGCGGCCCCTTGGGCTCGGTGCGCAGCCTCCCGGCGGCGTCCTCCAGCTGGTGGCAGACCTGCAGGAGGTCGCGCGGGGACAGGGTGGTGTCCGCCAGGACCACCGTGTTGAGGAAGTCGGGCTGGGAGGGGCTGCCCTCCTCCAGCACCGCGGCCGAGCGCGCCAGGGGCGCCACCTGGGTGACGGTGATACCCGGGGTGTTGCGCAGGGTGGCGACGGCGGTCCTCAGGGCGATCACGACGGTGCCGACGTTACCGCCCAGGCCGATGACGACGGGGACGGGGCGCGCAGGGGCCTGTCCCAGGACGTCAATGGACGCCTCCGCCAGGTCGGTCGGGGAGTCAAAGGGCTCCACGGGGCGCTGGGGCAGGTCCCCGGAGGCCGCGAGGGGCTCGACTGCCGCGGCCGGGTCGGTCGGGGCCGCCATGGAGTCCACGGCGGAGGGCGCCGAGGGGCTCCACGGCCTGTGGGCCGGGGCGTCAGGCTGTGGGGTGGGGACCATCTCCGGGCCCAGCACCACCGGGACCGAGGCGTCCTGCTGCGGCGTCGGCTCCAGGGCGTGGGCCCCGGGGCGGGGGACGTCCTGCGCGACGGGCTCGGGGAGGGCCTGGGGCTCGGGCTCCCAGGGCTCTGCGTCCCAGGGCTCCCCGCCGCGGTGGGACCCGGAGGCCTGCGGCCCGCTGGGGGCGGACGCGGCCGTCTGCGGCCGGGGCTCGCCGCCAGAGGTCCCGCCAAGGGTCCCGCCAGGGGTCCCGGCGGGGCCCGCTCCGAGGGGCTCGTCGGGCGTCACCGCCCGGGCCGGGGTGCCCTCGCCCAGGACGGCGTCCAGGGCGACCTCGTCCCTGACGCGGCCAGCCCGCTCAGGGACCGGGGTGCCCCCGGCCTCCTGGGGGTGCTCGGACCACCCGACCGGCTCGGCGGAGGAGGCGGAGACCGAGGCAGAGGACGCCGGGGTGTAGGAGTGCTGGTGGGGGCCCTGGTCCACGGGCTCCTCGGAGGCGGTCGGGGCCGGGTCCCCGGCCCGGTCCTGCTCGGGACGCCCCGGGGACGGGGCGCGCCCCAGGACGTCCGAGGCACCCGGGTGCGCGCCCCCCGTCGCCGGGGAGGGGGTGACCGGGGAGAGCCCGGCCTGCCAGGGCAGCTCGGCGGAGGAGGCCGAGGCGGGCTCGGTGGCCACCAGGTGGTCCTCACGGAACATGGGCGGCACAATGCCGTCCGCCGCGGCCGCGCTGGTGGTGGGCTCCTGGGTGGAGGAGGCGAACAGGGCCCAGGCGGGGCTCTGGTCGTCCCAGGAGTCAGGTGCCGGTGCCGAGGACGCCGGCTCCTGGTCCAGCCCCCGCGACCGGCCGGCGTCGGCGCCCCCGGCCAGGGAGCGCGGGCCGGTGGCCGCGACGGAGGACGAGCCCCCGGGGAGGATGTCAGCGGCGGAGTCCGCGGCCGCGACCACGGAGTGGGCGGGGTCGACGAAGGGGGCGACCAGGTCGTCCTCACGCCCCGAGGCGGGCCGGGAGGCCGGTGCGTCCGCACGCCCCACCGGCTCCTCACGTCCTGCCGGGGCCGGGCGCCCGGCCTGCCCGCGTGCCGGCAGGGCCTCGCGCCCGCCCAGGGCGCCCGGACCCTCGGAGCGGGGCTCGCTGGTCACGCCCTGGCGGGTAATGGTGACGCAGACGTCGTCGAAGGCCACGTCCAGGGGCGCCTGGGGCTTGTGGACGCTGACCTCCACCTGGAGCACGCGGGGGAAGGCCAGGACCACGTCGGCAATGCGTTCGGCCAGGGTCTCGACGAGGTTGACGCTCTCCCCGGTAATGACCTCCACGACGGCGTCAGCCACGGCGGCGTAGTCCACGGCGTCGTCCAGGTCGTCGGTCACGGAGGCCACGACGGTCCCGCGCGGGCCCAGGTCCATGGTGACGTCGGCCAGGAAGAGCTGCCCCTCCTCCTTCTCAAAGGGCAGGACACCGTGGAAACCACGGGCTGACAGACCGGTCAGGCGGATCCGGTCAGGGGCGGTGGTGCTGCTCATCGGTGGTCCTTCCATAGGGAGGCGGTGCGGACGGCGTCCAGGTTGGACGGGATCTCGTGGACCCTGACGGCCCACGCGCCCGCGCTGGCGGCCAGGGCGGTGGTTGCGGCGGTGACGGAGTCACGCGCCAGGGGGTCGGTGGCCCGGGCCGGGTCGGCGGCCAGGGCCAGGAAGCGCTTGCGGGAGGCCCCCACGAGGACCGGCAGGCCCAGGTCCTGGACGAGGCGGCCGGTGGATCGCAGCAGCTCCCAGGACTGGGGGTGGGTCTTGGCGAAGCCGAGCCCGGGGTCGATGACGACCTGGTGACGGGCCACCCCGGCGGACATAAGCCCGTCCAGGCGTTGGGCCAGCTCGGCCTCCACCCCGGCCAGGACGCCCCGGGGGTAGTCGGTGAGGCGGTCCATGGTCCCGGGGTCGCCGCGCCAGTGCTGGCAGACGTAGACCACGCCGGTGGAGGCCACGACGTCGTACATGCCCGGGTCGGCCAGGCCCCCCGAGACGTCGTTGACCACCAGGGCCCCGGCGGCCGCGGCGGCCGCGGCGGTGGCGGCGTGGACGGTGTCCACGCTCACCACGACGCCCTGGGCGGCCAGGGCCTCGACGACGGGGAGGACGCGCTCCTGCTCGGTGTCGGGGGTGACGCGCTCGGCACCCGGCCGGGTGGACTCGCCCCCGACGTCGAGCAGGTCGGCGCCCTGGTCCAGCAGGGTGCGGGCGTGGGCGAGGGCGGCGTCGGGGGCCAGCCAGCGGCCGCCGTCGGAGAAGGAGTCCGGGGTGACGTTAATGACGCCCATGACCAGGGTGCGGTCGGTGGGCAGCGTGCTCGGCAGCGGCGCCGGGCGTGGGGGGGCGGGCACAGTCACGTACCCAGACTATCGGGATGCCTGAAGGAATGCTGAGACTGGTCTTCCGTCTCCTCGCCAGGAGCAAGGAAACAGGAGCTATAAACACATTGTAAAATAATCTAACATAGAACAAGGTCATTGTTTGACGCTGTCTTATTCGTCGTCCCGAGGTGGAGACGGCCGGGAGCCTCCGCCTTTAGGGGGACGCACGGGCGGGAACGACGACGTTCGGAGCGTTCCCGCCCCGGGGCGGCGCCCCTAGCGTCAGGGGCGTGGGGAGCACCCGCAACCAGCCCAGAGCCTTAAGGAGGCCACGCATGGTCCGCCACGACCAGTACCCCGCCGCACCCGCGGCAGACGCCGCGAGGGGCGTACCGGCCCCTGCCGCACCGCCCGTCCCGGGGACGGCGCCCGCCGCCCCGTCCGCCCCGGGCCCCGTCACCCCGGTCCCCGCCGTCCCGGGCACGCCCGCCGTGGCCGCCATTGGGCTGACCAAGGTCTACGGCTCGGGACAGGCCCGCGTGACCGCCCTGGACGGGGTGAGCCTGAGCGTTCCCACCGGCCAGTTCGTCGCCGTCATGGGGCCCTCGGGGAGCGGCAAGTCCACCCTCCTGCACTGCCTGGCCGGCCTGGACGCCCCCACCTCCGGGCGCGTCCTCATCGCCGGGGCCGACCTGACGGGCATGGACGACAGGCAGCTGACCGACGTGCGCCGTGACCAGCTGGGGTTCGTCTTCCAGTCCTTCAACCTCCTGCCCACCCTGACCGCCGAGGAGAACATCCTCCTGCCCCTGCGCCTGGCCCACCGCAGGCCGCAGCCTCAGTGGTGGGACGCCGTCGTCTCCGCCCTGGGGATCGGGGACCGCCTGACCCACCGCCCCACCGAGCTCTCCGGCGGCCAGCAGCAGCGGGTCGCCGTGGCCCGCGCCCTCATCGGCCGCCCGGCGGTGGTCTTCGCCGACGAGCCCACCGGCGCCCTGGACACCGCCTCGGCCGCCTCCCTGCTGGAGACCCTGGCCCGCATGTGCGCCGAGCTCGGCCAGACCGTCGTCATGGTCACCCACGACGAGAACGCCGCGGCCGCCACCAGCCGTGTTATCCGCCTGCGCGACGGGCACGTCGTGGGCGACGCCCCCGTGCACCACCCGGCCGGCACCCACGCCGCCCCTGGGACCGCCCCGGACGCCCCGGCGTCCCCAGGGCCTCTGCCCACCCGCCCGGGGACCGGGCGCGCCAGCGGGACGGGGGCCCGCTAATGCCCGCCCTGCTCGATGTGCGCCGCACCGCCGCCGCCCTAGTGGCCGTGGCCATGAGCACCGCCCTCATTGCCCTCGCCCTGGTGGTCTCCGGCTCCATGCGCACCCAGATGCAGGCCAGCGCCCGCCTGTCCGTGGGCGGGGCCGACGTCGTGGTCGCCAGCCACCGCGGGTCGGACCCGTCCCAGGGCCCGCTCGACGACGCCCTGGCGGCGAGGGTCTCCGCCCTGGACGGCGTCGCCTCCGTGCGCGGCACCCACTGGGAGGTCATTGAGCTGGACCTGCCCAGCCAGCTCGCGAACGCCGTGGGGGCGACGTTGGCCGCCCAGGACGTGCCCACCCTCAGTGCCTACACCACCCTGGTCTCCGGCCGCCTGCCCACCGCCACCGGCGAGGTCGCCATTGACGCCACCCTGGCCGAGCAGCAGGGGCTGGGCGTGGGGGACACCATCCGCCTCAGGAGCAGGTCCGCGGACCGCCACGGCGCCAGCAGCACCAAGGGCACCGACGACGCCGGCAGCCCCAGCAGCGCCGTCCACTCCAGCCCGACCGTCGTCGGCATTATCTCCCCCGGGGCCGACACGGGCCTGGAGGACCTCCCCAAGGTCTACGCCACCGCCGACCAGCTGGCGGCCATGGGCGCGAGGACCGACTACGACAGGCTGTACGTGACCAGCCGGCCGGGGACGGACACCAGCGACCTGCACGAGGAGGTCGCCCGGACCGTCCACGCCGTCCAGTCCGACGCCATTGTGCAGGACGCCGACGAGGTCATCGCCCGGCGCGCCGTCTCCTCCACCGGGGGCGGCACCACGATCGTCGTGGTCCTCAACCTGCTGGCGCCGGTGTGCGCCCTGGTGGCCGGGATCGTCATCGCCACCACCTTCACCACCCTGGTGGCCCGCCAGAACCGGGTAATCGGCCTGCTGCGCTGCGTGGGCGCCAGCAGGCGCCAGGTACGCCTGGCCGTCCTGCGCACGGCCCTGCTCACCGGCCTGGTCGGCTCCACCACCGGCACCGCGGCCGGGGCCGCCGGAGCCGCAGCCCTCATCCACTCGGGGGTTGTGCCGGGGCTGAAGGCCGACAACCTCACCGTCTCCCCCACCTCCCTGCTCGCCGCCGTGGCAGCCGGCACGCTGGTGACCCTCGTATCCGTCCTGCGACCCGCGGGCCGGGCCACCCGCGTCTCCCCGCTGATCGCCCTGACCGGCACCACCGCGGCCCCCGGGCGGACCGGTCGCGCCCACAGGTGGGCCGCCGTCACCGGCCTGGTCGTGATGGTCGGCGGCGCCGCCGTCACCGTCATGGGGACCCTCGCCCACGACCTCTACCTGACGGTCGGGGGCGGCGTGCTGGTCGCCCTCGGGGTCCTGGCGGCCCTGCCCCTGCTCATGACCGCCGTCGTGGGCCTTATCGGGCGCCTGGGCGCCTGGAGCCGCTACCCCGTCCTCCACCTGGCCGCCCGCAACCTGGTCCGCAACCCCGGCCGCTCCACGGCCACCGCCGCCACCCTCCTCATCGGGGTCATGGTGGGCTCGGCCCTGGCGGTCGGCCTGTTCTCCTTCAGCTCCTCCTTCCAGGCCGTCCTGGCCCAGAGCTCACCGGTCGATATCACGGTCCTCGGGGTGACCCCGCAGACGGACACCGCCGCACTGACCTCCACCATCCGGGGGATCGACGGCGTGCAGTCCACCACCGTGGTACCCGTGATGGACCTCACCCAGACCGCGGACGGCCGGAGCGCGCAGACCCAGGTCATCGCCGTGGACACCAAGGCGGTCACCCCCGTGGTGCGCTCCGCCAAGGGCCTGGAGGACCTGGACGACTCCACCCTCATCGTCGGCCAGATCTACGACGTCCCCGACGGCACCAGGGTCACCCTCACCGGGCCGGGTGGCAGCGTGGAGCTGACCGCCCGGGTGCGGGAGGGCTGGGGCGCGGCCGTCACCACCGCCACCGCCGCGCGCCTGACCGGCGGCCAGGCCACCGACGCCATTATGTGGGTACGCACCACCGACGAGGGCTCCGCCCAGGCGCAGGCGGTCGAGACCGCCGTCCGCCAGGCCGTGCGCGGCCAGGACCTCATGGTCAACGGGAGCGCCGCGGGACGCAGTACCTTCAGCGCCACGCTCAACCAGATCGTGGCCGTCACCGCCCTGGTCATGGGCTCGGCCCTGGTGATCGCCCTGAGTGGCCTGGCCAACACCACGGACGTGAGCGTCCTGGAGCGCACCCGCGAGATCGGCGTCCTGCGCGCCACCGGCACCCGGCGCGGCGGGATCCGGCGCCTGATCACCACCGAGGCCACGCTCCTGGCCGGTGTCGGCGGCGTCCTGGGGATGGTGACCGGGACCGCCCTGGGCGCGGCGTGCACGCTCGCGGCCCTGGGCGACGGCGGGGTCAGCGTCGCCGTCCCCTACCTGCCTCTGGCCGGGATCCTGGCCGTCACGCTGGCAGTCGGCGTGCTGGCCTCCCTGCGGCCCGCCGGACGCGCCGCCGCCGTGACCCCGGTGACCGCCCTGGCGGCCGACTGAGGGAGAGAAGACCGTGCCCCGCCTGCTCGATATGCGCCGCACCGTCGCCCTGGCAGTGGCAGCTCACCCGACCGACATGCCAGACGGACGTCGCAGCCCTGGCCGCCCTGGCGGTGGAGTGATGGTGGGTAGGGGCGCTCAGGGCCCGCACCGCCCTGTCCTCGTGCCGGCACCCGGTACGCAGCCAGGTGGTGGGCAGGGCGGTACCGGGCCTGGTAGGCGGGAAGGTGCCGGGCTTGCTAGGCAGGGTGACGCCAACCCTGGTGAACGGGGCACCGCAGGCCCTGGTGGGCAGGGCACCACCGGCTCAGGCGGCCTCCCGCTCCCGGTGGACGGCCACCACCAGCTTGAGGCGGGAGGTCGTGCCGTACTTGCGCATGAGGTGGGAGACGTGGGTCTTGACGGTGGACTCGGCCACAAAGAGCTGGGCGGCGATCTCGGCGTTGGAGTAGCCCTCGCACAGCAGGGCCAGGACGGACTGCTCGGCCTGGGTCAGGTCGGTGCGTCGGCTGGTGCGTACCGGGCGCAGGTGGTGGGCCACGAGCCGGGAGGCGGTGGCCGGGGAGATGGTGGTGCCGCCGTCGGCGGCGGCCAGGACCGCCCGGACGATCTCCTCGGGGGCGGAGTCCTTCAGGAGGAAGCCGTTGGCGGCCTGGGACAGGGCGGTGAGCATGGCCTCGTCGTCGTCGAAGGAGGTGAGCATGACCACGGCCGTCCTGGGGTGGCGGGAGCGCACGCGCGTGAGCAGCTCCAGCCCGTCCATGCCGGGCATGCGCACGTCGGTGAGCAGGACGTGCACGGGCACCGTGCGCAGGAAGGCGAGGGCGTCGGCGGCCCGGTTGAAGGTGGAGGCGACCTCGATGCGGGGGGAGGAGGACAGGTAGGCGCGCAGGGCGGTGAGCACGAAGGGGTCGTCGTCGACGAGTGCCACCCGGACAACCTGAGCGGCAGGGACGTCAGAGGGCACGGCCCCGGGAGGGGACTCAGGTGGGGACGTGGGGAACATGGCAGGATGCTACCGACTCTGAGCAGGAAGGAGGGGACCGTGCGACGAGCGCCCCGGGGCCCGGCCCGTACCCCCTGCCCCTGGGCTGCACGGACCACAGCCGCCTTGCAGGCCGTCACCGGCTCCCGGGCCACGAGCGGTCCTGCCGCCTACGGCGTCAGTGGCTCCCAGTCCCAGGGCCCAGACCGCACCGGCGTCGTCCGGGGCCTCGGCATGCTCCTGCGCAGCTCCTGCTTCGACACCTGGTCCCCCAGGGGCCGCACCCACCTGCTGTGCCTGGCCTGCGCGGCCCTGTTCACGCTGTTCAGCATGATGTCCATGCACCCGCTGGGCTCACGGGCAATCCCCTACGAGCTGGCCGGGGGCGTGGGGCTGGCGCTGCTGAGCACGTGCCCCCTGGTGGGCAGCGCGGTGGAGCTCCTGGCGGCCTGCGGCTTCTGCGTCACCATGGTCACCGACGAGCCCGTCGGGATCGCCCTCGTCCTGGGGCCGTGGCTGTGCGCCAGCGTGCTCCTGACCCGCGGCTTCAACCGTCTGGCGGCCTACGGCCTGGTGGTCATGACCATTGTGGTCCTCTTCCTCTCGCTCCGCCTGGCGGGGACGGAGAACTACACAGAGGTCCCGTTCATGGTGTACCTCATAGGAGCTGCCTTCCTCATTGTGGCTGAGCTCATTCGCCGCCCGCGCGAGCAGGCTGACACGGTGGCCGCGCGCTACCAGGCCGACCTGGAGCGTCAGCGTCTGCTGGTGGTCTCCGAGCTGCACGACACGGTGGTGCGTGACCTGACCCGGGCGGTCATGACCGCTGAGCAGGCCCGCCTGGCCCACCCCGGGCAGAGCCCGCTGGCCGACGAGCTGGGAGCCATGACGCTGGCGGTGCGCACGGCCGTCGAGCAGCTGAGGTCCAGCCTGCGGGCCATGAACGACGCCGGCGGGGGCGGGCTCGACGTCCTGGCGTCCTCGGCCCCCCGGCCCCTGGAGGAGTCCCTGGTCCAGGCCGTGCAGGTCCTGGCCGGGCGGGGGACGGTGCTGGAGGTCCGCGGCCTGGAGTTCCTGGAGCGTCAGGAGGTCAGCCCCGGGGTCCGTCAGCAGCTGGTACGGGTGCTCAACGAGCTGGTGAGCAATATGACCAAGTACGCGGCGGCGTCGAGCACCGCCCGCCTGGAGCTGGACAGCGACGGCCACAGCCTGGAGGCCATGGTCACCAACGCCGTGGCCGAGGACGTGGCGGACGGCCGGGAGGCGGCGCTGTCCTCCGGCCTGGGCCTGGAGGGGGCCCGACGCCGGGTAGAGGCGCTGGGGGGCACCCTGAGCGCCTCGGGCGGGGCCGGGCGCTGGACGGTGATCCTGAGCGTGCCGCTACAGGCCCGGTAGGGACAGGCCTAGTAGGGGCCCACCGGCCTGCTGTTGGTGCACCCGTGGCGCGGGCTGTTGGTGCACTCGTGGCGGGAGGCTACGGCTCGCTAGCGCCACGACCTTCGCAGTATTCTGCTGTTGGTGCATTCGTGGCTCCTGCTATTGGCGCACCTGTGGCGCGGGCGGGTGGTTAGGAGGTGCTCCCTTGCTCCCTGGGCGGGCTGGTGCTCCCCGCCGGCCGCCGCGCCAGCCCCCTCCCCCACCAGGTGCCCCTGGGTGAGCTGTTGCTCCGCCCAACCGCCCCCGGCATGTCGTCGCCATCTACAGGTGCTCCGCGGCGGACTGGTGCTCCTACAAATACTGTCTGTCAGGAGGCGGCGGCCTGTCCTGCTTGCGGGAGGACCGGAGGTTATGCACGGCCTTGAGGCACCGGAGTCTGGTTCTGTCGCAATCTGAGGATCAGAACCGGACCCACCCCACTCTCATCTTTGTACACTTAATGTCCATGCAGGTCAGAGCCTCGGACCTCAGGACGGCCATGAGTGCCTACTGCTCTGATCCTCAGATTGCGACACGCACACGGATCCAGTCCACCGGACGGTCGGAAGATCATCCAGGATGTCGCATTAAGCACTCAGATTTGCGCCGCGAGCACCCGGTCCATACCACGAGCATCCAAATCTGTACCACGAGTACCCAGATCCGTGCCGCGCGCGAGAGACACCGGCGCTGCCTCCCTCGTTTCACTTGCGCTAGAGAATTACTCTATGCGCGCCCCCGCGTAATGGCCCCGTCCGCGCTGGCGTAACCAGGAGGTGGCCTATTCCCCGCAACCAGGGGCCGTGTTCCAGGTGGCTCCGGGCGGTCGTCCGGGGTCGCGGTGGGTACGGGGTGTGGCCTGCTGGGGGCGGCGGGTCGGGTCGTGAGGTCGGGGCGGTGGAGTGTTTACGGGTGCTGGTCTCTTGTCACCCGGCTGGGTCATTGGGTTGGTTCTCAGGTGGTTAGGACGGTGGGGATGGCCTCGTCTAAGTACCAGGTCCAGAAGGCGCGGCGTGCTGGGACGTCGGTCTGCTCGCGCGGCTGCCAGTTCAGGGCACCGGCAGCGGCGCTGGCGCAGCTGTAGCTCGACTCGAGTGTGTCCGGGAGAAGCTCGTCATCATCGACCATATCATCGTACTCCTCCCACAGGTCCATATCGGGGTCACGGTGACAGGCCGAGACGACCATGAGAGAGGCAGCATCGGCGACAAGTGACGCGACATTCTTGATCGAGTTCGGTTCGGTGGTGTTAACGTCCACTTCCGGCTCGACGTCGTCTGAAGCGGCCTCGTCAATCACGTCAGCAAGGAGTGTTCCAGCTGTCATTCTTGCCTGGTTTATGTCTGTTTCTCTCCTGTCCATGAGGTCCTGGGCGAGGGCGAGCATGTCCTCGACCCGCTGGTCGCCGGGGAATCCGCGGTACCAGACGGGTAGGACGTGTCGGACGCAGGCGATCTTGAGCCTGATACGGTGCTGGTAGGAGACCTCGTCGTCATCGGGGTCGAGCATGGCCTGCCAGATCCGCTTGCGCGTGGGCAGGGACAGGATCCCCTTCACGTTACCGGCATCGGCCAGCTCAGCCCGAGCGGCCCGGATCTCACGGCCCACGGCCTCCATGTCGATCACAGGGACAATTGTCCCCCATAGCCCAAGACGTGGTCAAGGAGTATCCCATGGGCCCGAACCGGTCTTCGTGCGGTTGCCTGGAGCCACCCGGGCCGCACACGCAGGCACGGGGGACAGGGTCACTGGCGCTGGCGGGGGCGTAGGGGACGGCCGCCGCACGCGCAGGCACAGGGAACGGGGACCTCCTCTTTGTTGTGCTGATGCTGGTGGGACACGGCCCCAGGCTCCCGCGCCATGGGCGCACCTACTCCTAAACACGCGCACCCACCACACTCAGCCAGGTCTTTGCGCCAGGTGGGCGCACTAGTCCGGTTGCGCTGGTGCTGGCGGGGGCGGAGAGGCGCGGTACAACGCATTGTTGTAACTTAACCCGCATGAGGTTGTATCGGCGCGGGCGGGGGCGCGGTGACCGAACTTGTCCTCAGGTGGCTAGGGTGGTGGGGATGGCCTTGTCGAGGTACCAGGTCCAGAAGGCGCGGCGTGCTGGGACGTCGGTCTGCTCGAGCGGCTGCCAGTTCAGGGCGCCGGCGGCGGCGCTGGCGCAGCTGTAGCTGGACTCGAGGGTGTCGGGGAGGAGCTCGTCGTCGTCGACCATGTCGTCAAACTCCTCCCACAGGTCCATGTCGGGGTCACGGTGACAGGCCGAGGTTACAGTGTGCATAATAGCGTCGGCAACGAAGGAGGCTACTTCCTTGGTGACCTCCGGCTTCAGCACATCGGGTTCCACCTCTGTGGCGCTCGAGTTAACGTCGTCCATTACCTGTACAAAGAGATGTTGGGTGGAGACCATAACTTGATGCGTGTCTGCTGCTCTCCTGTCCATGAGGTCCTGGGTGAGGGCGAGCATCTCCTCGACCCTCTGGTCGCCGGGGAATCCGCGGTAGCAGACGGGTAGGACGTGTCGGACGCAGGTGATCTTGAGCCTGATACGGTGCTGGTAGGAGACCTCGTCGTCTACGGGGTCGAGCATGGTCCGCCAGATGCGCTTGCGCGTGGGCAGGGACAGGATCCCCTTGGCGTTACCGGGGTCGGCCAGCTCAGCTCGCGCCGCCCGGATCTCTTGGTCCACGGCCTCCATGTCGATCATGGAGGGATTGTCCCCCACGCTCCCGGGTAGGGCAAGGACTGTCCCACGGCCCGAACCGGTCTTTGTGCGGTCACCTGGAGCCACCCGCGTCGCACACGCAGGCAGAACGGGGACGGACCGCAGGGCCCTACCGGCTCGTAGGTGGTACGGAGCCGCACACCCAGGAACAGAGAACGGAGACCTCCTCCTGGTTTGTGCTACTGCTAGCGGGGACATGACCCCAGGTCCCCCGCCAGGCGGGAGCACCACTCCGTTGCACCGGTGCTGGCGGGGGCGCAGCGGCGGCGTGGGCGGCCACGTTCGCGGCCTGCGTTGTACCGGCGCGGGCGGGGACATGGTTCCAAGTCCCTGCGCCAGGCGGGCGCGCCACTGTACCGGCGCGGGCGAGGGACGCAGCGACCGACTGGTCCTCAGGTGGCCAGGACGGCGGGGATGGCCTCGTCGAGGTACCAGGTCCAGAAGGCGCGGCGCGCGGGGACGTCGGTCAGCTCGGCCGGCATCCAGTTCAGGGCGCCAGCGGCGGCGCTGGCGCAGCTGTAGCTTTCGTCAATAGAGTCTGGCAGCAATTCGTCGTCATCAGCGATGTCGTCACTCTCCTCGGCGGTGTCGTAATCGGAGTCGCGGTAGCACGCAGAAATAGCCGTGCCAGCGGCTCCGCTGGCAACAAAAGAGGCGATCTCCTTGACGGGGTCCGGATGGATCACGCTTTCGCCCGGCCCTGGTTCGGTAGTGTCCAGTTCTGCATCGCTAATGGCATTGGAGATAAACTCCTCCGCATAATCCTGCAACCAGTCCGTGTCCACCTCTTTTTGGTCTATGAGGTCCTGTGCGAGGGTGAGCATCTCCTCGACCCTCTGGTCCTCGGGGTAGGCCTGGTACCAGACGGGTAGGACGTGCCGGACGCAGGCCATCTTGAGCCTGACGCGGTGCCGATAGGAGACCTCGTCGTCATCGGGGTCGAGCATAGCCCGCCAGATCCTCACCCTGGTCGGCAACGACAGAATCCCCTTGGTGTTCCCAGCATCAGCCAGCTCAGCCCGCGCCGCCCGGATCTCACGGTCCACGGCCTCCATGTCGATCATAGGAACAATTGTCCCCCACATCCCAAGGCGAGGTCAAGGACTGTCCCATGGCCCGGGCGCTCCTCGTGCGGTTGCCCGGAAGCACCCAGGCCGCACACGCAGGCACAGGGGACGGACCCCCTCTGGTTGTGCTAATGCTGGTGGGGATATGGTTCCGAGTCCCTGCGCCAGGCGGGCGCACCACTGTACCGGCGCGGGCGAGGGACGCAGCGACCGACTGGTCCTCAGGTGGCCAGGACGGCGGGGATGGCCTCGTCGAGGTACCAGGCCCAGAAGGCACGGCGCGCGGGGACGTCGGTCTGCTCGACCGGCATCCAGTTCAGGGCACCAGCAGCTGCACTGGCGCAGCTGTAGCTCGACTCAAGCGAGTCCGGGAGCAAGTCGTCGTCATCTACCGCTCTGCCTACGGTGTCGTAATTGGGAGAGAGATGGCAGGTCGACGTGACCATGTGCACAGAGGCATCAGCAACATAGACTGCAGGCTGGGTAATGCTGTTAAAATCCTCTATCTCTTCGTAGATGCTGGCAAAGAAGCTCTCCGCATCTTCCATTGTCTGATTCGGATCTACTTGACCGTACATGAGCTGCTGGGCAAGGGTGAGCATCTCTTCGACCCGTTGGTCTTCAGGAAAGGCCCGGTACCAAAGATGGTGGACGTGTTGGACGCAGGCGATCTTGAGCTTGACGCGGTGCTGGTAGGAGGTCTCGTCGTCTGCGGGGTCGAGCATGGCACGCCAGATCCTCACCCTGGTCGGCAACGACAGAATCCCCTTAGTGTTTCCGGCATCAGCCAACTCGGCCCGTGCCGCCCGGATCTCACGGTCCACAGCATCCATGTCAATCACAAGGACAATTGTCCACCACAGCCCAAGGCAGGGTCAAGAACTGTCCCATGGGCCCGAACCGGTCTTGGTACGGCCACCTGGAGCCACTCAGGCCACATACGCAGGCAAAACGGGGGCGGACCGCAGGGCCCTACCGGCTCGTAGGTGGTACACACGCAGGCAGAACGGAGAACGGACCCCACCTCCTGATTTGTGCTGGTGCGGGCGGGGACATGGTTCCGGGTCTCCGCGCTAGGCGGGCGCACCACTGTGCCGACGCGGGTGGGGGCGCGGTGACCGACTGGTCCTCAGGTGGCCAGGACGGTGGGGATGGCCTCGTTGAGGTACCAGGTCCAGAAGGCCCTGCGGGCGGGGACGTCGGTCTGCTCGAGCGGCTGCCAGTTCAGGGCGCCAGCGGCAGCGCTGGCGCAGCTGTAGCTGGACTCGAGGGTATCGGGAAGCATCTCGTCGTCGTCGACCATGTCGTCAAACTCCTTCCACAGGTCCATGTCAGCGTCACGATAACAAGCCGAAAATACGGCATGAGAAGCGCCGTCGGCGACAAGCGATGAGATGTCTTTGACCGGGTCTGTCCTCGTGACATCGGTTCCCGGCTCCAGCTCGTCTGACTCCGCGGCGCTGATAGCACTGGAGAGGAAGGTCTCGGCGTCCTCCTGGGCCTGATCAATATCCGTTGTGCGTCGGTCCATGAGGTCCTGGGCGAGGGCGAGCATGTCCTCGACCCTCTGGTCGTCGGGGAAGCCTTGGTACCAGACGGGTAGGACGTGCCGGACGCAGGCCATCTTCAGTCTGATGCGGTGCTGGTAGGAGACCTCGTCGTCATCGGGGTCGAGCATGGCCCGCCAGATGCGCTTGCGCGTGGGCAGGGACAGGATCCCCTTGGCGTTACCGGAGTTTGTCAGCTCGGCCCGAGCGGCCCGGATCTCACGGTCCACGGTCTCCATATCGATCATGGGGGGATTGTCCCCCGTTACCTGAGAAGGGTCAACAAGGCAGGTCATGGTACCAAGCGGTTTAGCCGCCCGGCACCACGACCGGGAGTGCAGCTGCTGGGTAAGAGGTAACCAGGTCTCAGGTGGTCAGGGTGGTGGGGATGGCCTCGTTGAGGTACCAGGTCCAGAAGGCCCTGCGGGCGGGGACGTCGGTCTGCTCGACCGGCATCCAGTTCAGGGCGCCAGCGGCGGCGCTGGCGCAGCTGTAGCTGGACTCAAGCGAGTCCGGGAGGAGCTCGTCGTCGTCGACCATGTCGTCAAAATCCTCCCACAGGTCCATGTCAGGATCACGGTGACAGGCCGAGACGACCATGAGCGAGGCGGCGTTGGCGACGAGAGCTGAGACGTCTTTGACCGGGTCCGGGTAGATCACGCTTTCGCCCGGTTCTGGTTCGGTTGTGTCTGGTTCTGCGTCGCTGATGGCGTTGGAGAGGAATGTTCCGGCCGTCATTCTTGCCTGGTCTATATCCGTTGTGCGTCGGTCCATGAGGTCCTGGGTGAGGGTGATCATCTCCTCGACCCTCTGGTCGCCGGGGAATCCGCGGTACCAGACGGGTAGGACGTGCCGGACGCAGGCGATCTTCAGCCTGATACGGTGCTGGTAGGAGACCTCGTCGTCATCGGGGTCGAGCATAGCCCGCCAGATCCGCTTGCGCGTGGGCAGGGACAGGATGCCCTTGGCATTCCCGGGGTCGGCCAGCTCGGCCCGCGCCGCCCGGATCTCACGGTCCACGGCCTCCATATCGATCATGATTGAACTCTCCTTAGTCTTGTCTTCAGTCAGGCGTGACAGCTCTACCGTAACACGTCCGCCCAGGGTCCGTCTACGACCTGGGCAGCTTTGTTACGACCCCGTCAGAGTGGAAGATCCAGGTCCAACTAGGGTCAGCAACATACCAGTCTCCCCCCTGATACTGAGCAAGTTTAGAAAAGTACTCTTGGCAGTCGTTACAGACATTTTTAACACTCCAATGGCAGGTATTTTTGCCGCGATAGACAATTGCCGCTCTGCGTGACGTGCATAAAATCTCCCAACAGCCGTTGAGCGGAGGCCCGTCTCCGATGACGGTAAGGAGATCTTTGCCGATGCCGTCACTCCGGACGGGAGCACCTACATCGCCTGGGCCGCTAAGCGCTCCGGCAGCGGGCGCGGATCCCTGTATGAGGGGAATACCTCGCCCAAACTTCAAAACATACTTATGTCCGGCTTCGATAAAGAGACGAAAAGATATCGAGCGATAGTCGAATCTAGCGGCAACCCTGCGAACCGCCTCATGCTAGCCACCAACACGCCCGAAGCACAAGCATATCTCTACCAGCGAGCACTAGAGGCTCTGGACGGTAAGATACCTTTTGAGGTACGATTTACACCATAGCGAGAAAGGATAACTGTTATGGGCGTGAACTACGTGGTCCTTGCCGTCAGGTCCGAGGACTTCATCTTTGGCGCCGACATCTTCGTGCGCGAGGCGCAGGAGAGGTGGCCAGGATGCGAGGTCTTCGACGCAAATCGAAGTAAAGATAGTCAGACTACGCTTGTTCAGATGGAGCCGCAAGACGAACCCTCATTCTCTATAGATCACTTCCCTAACAATCGAATGGTCTCGACTGACGGGACACCTGACCAGGCGGCCGAGGTGGCGGCCTGGGTGCGTCAGGCGAACCCGGACCCGGGCCTCGTCCTGTGGTTCGTAGACGACTCCTTCTCCGGGCACACCGTCCTGTACCCCGGTATCACCCCGGAGCAGATCACCACGAACTGGGTCGACCACTCCGAGCACGACCCCTACACCGAGTACCCCGACTACTTCAACTAGGACTATCCAGAACTTGCGCTTTATGTGCCTGCGTTAGACGAGCATCTTCGCTGGTACCAGGCCCCAGGAAGGAAGACCTTGACCCCACCAGGAACGTGGGGGACAATCCCCTCATGATCGACATGGAGGCCGTGGACCGTGAGATCCGGGCGGCGCGGGCCGAGCTGGCCGACCCCGGGAATGCCAAGGGCATCCTGTCCCTGCCCACGCGCAAGCGGATCTGGCGGGCTATGCTCGACCCCGATGACGACGAGGTCTCCTACCAGCACCGTATCAGGCTCAAGATCGCCTGCGTCCGACACGTCCTACCCGTCTGGTACCGCGGATTCCCCGGCGACCAGCGGGTCGAGGAGATGATCACCCTCACCCAGGACCTCATGGACAGGAGGGAAACAGACACGGACCAGGCCCAGGAGGACGCCGAGAGCCTGCTTGTTGGCGTAATCGATAACGTAAACGCAAGTGCTACAGAGGTGGAACCCGGACTACTGAAGCCAGATGCTACCAAGGAAGCTTCTTCCTTTGTCGCCGACGCCGCCTCTATGATGACTATCTCGGCCTGTTATCGTGATCCTGACATGGACCTGTGGGAGGAGTACGACGACATGGTCGACGACGACGAGATGCTTCCCGACACCCTCGAGTCCAGCTACAGCTGCGCGAGCGCAGCTGCTGGCGCCCTGAACTGGCAGCCGCTCGAGCAGACCGACGTCCCAGCACGCCGCGCCTTCTGGACCTGGTACCTCGACAAGGCCATCCCCACCGTCCTGGCCACCTGAGGACAAGTTCGGTCACCGCGCCCCCGCCCGCGCCGGCACAGTGGGCCCACCTGGCGCAGGGACCCGGAACCATATCCCCACCAGCACCGGTACAACGCAGGCCACGCACATGGCCGCCCACGCCGCCGCTGCACCCCTGCCAGCACCAGCGCAACGGAGTGGTGTGCCCGCCTGACGGGGGACCTGGGACCATGCCCCGCCAGCAGTAGCACAAACCAGAAGAATATCCCCGTCCCTCGTTCTGCCTGCGTGTGCGGCTCTCCTCAGGCGCCCCCGGCAGGAGGTGTACCTGACCATCCCCCGCTTTCTGCCTGCGTGTGCGGCGGCCGTCCCTTACGACCCCACCATTAGCGCCGGTGACCCCGTCCCCCGCGCCTGCGTGTACGGCCCGGATCGCCTGGGCGCGTAGCCTGTGCAGGCCGTGTCGTCCTCCGTTCTGCCTGCGTGTGCGGCCCAGGTAGCCCACAGGTAGCCCAGGCGGCCGCACGAAACCCGCCCCGGCACCACGACCTGCCCCGTCGCCCCCCAAGGCCTGTCACACGTAACGGGACATTTTGTGCGCAGGGGGACGTTTTGCGCAGAAAGCAACCTGGATTGGTTACCTTCTGTACAATCGGTTACCCTGTGCACAAAGTGTTCCCCCACGCGCAAAATGTTCCTCTGTGCGCAGGACGCCTCCCCACACAAGAACATCCTCGCCCACAGAACATCCCTGCCCATCACGTCCGCCGGGAGCCAGCCCCGGACCAGGCCCCCAGCCCCGCACCCAGGGCGACCACCCCACAACGCGACTCAGGAGCGCGAGACTCAGGACCGCCTCCCCATAATGAGGCTCATGGCCTCCGCGCGGGTAGCGGACTTACGCATAATCCCACGCACGGCGGAGGTCACCGTATTGGCGCCGGGCTTGCGTACACCCCGCATGGACATGCACAGGTGCTCGGCCTCCACCACCACCAGGGCCCCCCGGCACCCCAGGCGTCCCACCAGGGCGTCAGCCACCTGGGCGGTCAGGCGCTCCTGCACCTGGGGCCGGCGGGCGTAGCCGTCCACGAGCCGGGCGAGCTTGCTCAGGCCGGTGACGCGCCCGTCCTCCCCGGGGATGTAGGCCAGGTGGGCCATCCCGTGGAAGGGCAGGAGGTGGTGCTCGCACACCGAGTACATGGGGACGTCGCGCACCAGGACCATCTCCTCGTGGCCGACGTCGAACACCCGCTCCAGGTGCGCGGCCGGGTCCTGCCCCAGGCCAGAGAACATCTCCGCGTAGGCGCGGGCCATGCGCTCGGGGGTCTCGCGCAGCCCGTCACGCTCCGGGTCCTCGCCAATGGCCACCAGGAGGTCGTACACGGCCCGGCGCACGCCCTCGGCGTCATAGGTCATGCCTGCTCCGGGGCGGCGGCGACGTTACGCGGGGAGTCGGCCTCGCCAGCCAGGGAGCCGGCAGCGGGGACAGCGTAACCGAGCCCGCTGCCAGCAGGACGCCTCGGTGAGGCCGCGTCGGCCTGGCGGGCGGCGGTGAAGGAGCCGGTCAGCTCCTCACCGGCCACCAGCTCCTCGTCGGCGCTCCACAGGGGCCGGGGCGGCTGCCTGACCACGGGGGCGAAGATCGCCTCCAGGTCCTTCTCCAGGAGGGTCTCCTTGGCCAGGAGCTGGCTGGCCAGCTCCTCCAGGACGGCGCGGTTGCGGGTGAGGATCTCCCAGGCCTCCCGGTGGGCGGCGTCCAGCAGGGCGCGCACCTCGGCGTCGACCCTCCCGGCCACGGCCTCGGAGTAGTCACGCCCGCCCGAGCCCAGGCCGTAGGGGTTGTCCGGCTCGGTGGTACCCAGGCGGACCGCTCCCACGCTGGCGCTCATGCCGTAGTCAGTGACCATCTTGCGGGCAGTGGCGGTGGCCTTCTCAATGTCGTTGGAGGCCCCCGTGGTGGGGTCACGGAAGACGATCTCCTCCGCGGCCCGCCCGCCCATGGCGTACACCAGCTGGTCCAGCAGCTCGTTGCGGGTGGTGGAGTACTTGTCGTCGCTGGGCATGACCATGGTGTAGCCCAGGGCCTTGCCGCGCGGCAGGATGGTGACCTTGGTGACCGGGTCGGAGTAGGCGCCGGCGGCCGCGCACAGGGCGTGCCCGGCCTCGTGGTAGGCGGTGACCGCCTTCTCGTGCTCGTTCATGACCCGGGTGCGCTTCTGGGGGCCGGCAATGACCCGGTCAATGGCCTCGTCCAGGGCCCGGTTGTCAATGAGCTGGGCGTTGGAGCGGGCGGTGAGCAGGGCCGCCTCGTTGAGGACGTTGGCCAGGTCCGCGCCGGTGAAGCCGGGGGTGCGCTTGGCCACCAGGTCCAGGTCGACGTCGCGGGTCATGGGCTTGCCCTTGGCGTGGACGCGCAGGATGGCGGCGCGCCCGGCCATGTCCGGGGCCTCGACGGAGATCTGCCGGTCAAAGCGCCCGGGGCGCAGCAGGGCCTGGTCCAGCACGTCGGGGCGGTTGGTGGCGGCAATGAGGATGACGTTGGTGGTGGCGTCAAAGCCGTCCATCTCCACCAGGAGCTGGTTGAGGGTCTGCTCGCGCTCGTCGTGGCCCCCGCCCATGCCGGATCCGCGGTGGCGCCCGACGGCGTCAATCTCGTCCACGAAGATAATCGCGGGGGCGTTCTCCTTGGCCTGCTCGAACAGGTCGCGCACGCGCGAGGCCCCCACGCCCACGAACATCTCCACGAACTCCGAGCCGCTCATGGAGAAGAAGGGCACGCTGGCCTCCCCGGCCACGGCCCGCGCCAGGAGGGTCTTACCGGTGCCGGGAGGCCCGTAGAGCAGGACGCCCTTGGGGATCTTGGCGCCCACGGCCTGGAACTTCTCCGGCTCGGAGAGGAACTCACGGATCTCCTGGAGCTCCTCGACGGCCTCGTCCTCCCCGGCGACGTCCGCGAAGGTGACGTCGGGCATCTCCTTCTCCCCCACCTTGGCCTTGGAGCGGCCGAAGCCCAGGGCTCCCCCGGCGCCGCCCTGCATGCGTCCCAGGAGCCACCACATGAGGCCCAGGAACAGGACCATGGGCAGCAGGAGCTGGAGCGTGGAGCCCCACCAGCTGGAGGTGGGCACCACCGAGTTGTAGCCACCGGACGGGTTGGCGGCCTGGACGAGCTCATCGACCTGCTTGGCCTGGGCGGAGGTGTAGACGAACTGGACCTTGGTACCGATCTCCTGGTCGGCCTGCCCTTCCTTCTTGGCCTTGAGGGTGTAGGGCTCGGTGAGATCCAGCTCCACGCGCTGGGTGCCGTCGATGACGGTCACGGACTTGACGGTGGAGGCGCTGTTCTTGAGGATATCCAGGCCGTCGGAGGTGTCCACGCTGCGGTAGCCGCTCATGGCGCTCAGCAGGCTCCAGGCCAGGACGGCCAGCAGGACGAAGGGCAGGACCCAGGTCAGCGGGTTGCCCAGGGGGCCGCTCGCCAGACCCTTCTTACGGCCCTTGGGGCCCTGGCCCTTGGCGCCCCCCTTGTCCGGGTGGCCGGAGGGGCGGCTCTGACGAGGCCGACCAGTGTGGTTCATGCGAGGTATCCCTTCACGCGTTGCTGACCCGACGGTAGCCGATACGGCGACCCGCGTTCGCCCCCGCTGCCCCCTCGTTCGCGCCCGGCGTGGCCTCAAGGCGCCCCGGCCCCGCTCGCCCCCGGCCGGGCCCGGTGTGCGCGATGAACGCGCTCGGGGGTGTGTGAAAGCCGTCCTGGACGGTATCCGCGTAGGGTGCCTGAAGCCCCTCAGCCGTCATCGTCCTGCTGCCCCGGGTGCCGTCGGTACCGGGCCAGGATCAGGCCGCTGGCGGAGGCGGCCATGGTCGCCACCCCCGTCCCGGTCACGTTCCTGACCAGCCGGTGGTGACGGCGGCGCTCCTCGATCATGGCCGCCAGGGACACGCCGCCCCGGATCTGGTCGGTGCCGTGGGATGTGGACGCCGCCGTCGGCGTGGACGGCACGGTGCCCTCGGCGGGGTCGGCCTCCAGGGGCGTGCCCTGCGACGTCGGGCCGTCCTGGGAGGCCCGTGCTGAGGAGGCGCCCCGGCCCCGCGCCCCGTCCGGGGAGGCGGTGCGGTTGGCCTGGGTCCCGTCGCCCTGCGCAGACGCGGCCCCGCCCGGGGCCCCGTCGCCCTGGGGATGCTGCCCGTCACCCTGGTCCGGCTGCCCGTTACCCTGGGGATGCTGCCCGTCACCCTGGTCCGGCTGCCCGTTACCCTGGGCCGGCAGGCCGGTGGAGACGGTGACGCCGTGGGGCCGGGCCACGAAGGTCAAGTCCGCCTGCAGGCTGGGTGAGAGGGCGTCCACGTGGACCCCGGCGGACGTGGTGGGACCGGTGGCGTGGACGAGCCTGCCGTCCCCCAGGTAGACGGCGGTGTGGTAGACGTTGCCGAAGTAGGGGGCGCCACCGGGCTGGGTCCCGGCGTGCTCCTGGTTGGAGAAGAACAGGACGTCCCCGCGCTGGTACTGCCCGTCCGTGTCGAGCCACAGGTCCCCGTGGGCGTAGAACCACCGGGCCAGTCTGCTCGCCTGCCCCAGCTCCGCCCCCGACGTCGTCCCGAAGTCCACCGCCTGGCCCACCTGCGTGTTCCCACCCGCCACGTAGGTGGTGTGCTCGTAGTCCCAGCCCCGTAGGACCATGCCGACGAACGCGGAGGCGGTCACGGCGTAGGGGCGGGTCTGGGTGTCGTGGACGACCTGGTCGGACAGGGGTGTTGCGCGCCCGGAGTCCCAGTGCAGGGCCTCCCCGGCGGCGGCAAAGGTCATGGCACGGGCCACGGTGTCCTCGACGGCGGCCGGGTCGGGCACGGTCCGCGGCGCGGTGGGCAGGCCCTCGGGCACCGCCCACCGCCCGTCGGCCAGGGGCACCGCAATGTCCCCCAGGTCACCGGCAGGCAACGAGTCGGTGACCGAGTAGGACATGGCGCCCCCGTCACCGGCGCTCACGGTCCCCAGGGTGGCCACGGTGCCGGACAGGCCCCTGACCCGCAGCAGGTCCGCGGTGCTGTTGAGCCGGGGACCGCCCGAGGCGCCCGGGCCCGGGTGCATGACCGGCGATATGACGGCGGAGGCGGCCAGTATGAGGATGAGGACGAGGGCGCTGAGGGAGCCGACCACACGTCTGCGTGTGGTCTGGGACGCGGTCTCAGGCGTGGTCACGCTCGTCATCTCCTGTCGTCGGGACGATCAAGACGTAACCGTATCGTAACAGACGACGGCGGTGTGCACCTCCCGTCGGAAACGGGCCGCCTGGGCGCCGGCCCCGCCCTCCGGGGCATTGGCGCGCCTCCCGTCAGGGACGGGTCCCGCAGCTCGGGGACGGGCCCTGCGGCTCAGGTCGGCGTGGGACTCAGGTCGGGCCCCGCGGCTCAGGTCGGGCCCCGCGGCTCAGGACTCGGCGGACCCTCGATCCAACCGGGACCCCCGGTCCGACCGGGACCGGTGATCCGACCATGACCGGCCCCCAATGAGCACGGTGAGCGCCAGCCCCACGCCGATACTGGCCAGGATCATGCCCGCCAGGAGGAGCCAGGCCAGCCACCCCCGGTCCCCCACGCCGCGGTCCGGGTCCCAGTTGACCCACAGCTCCAGCACGACGCTCAGCGGCACCCCCACGAACGCCAGGACGGCCAGGGCCTTCTCCATCACCCGGCTGGAGCGCTGGCGCTCGAGCTCAATGCGCTGCTCCTGACGCCCCAGCAGGTTCTGGACGCTCTCACGGAGCTGGTGGACCTGCTCCACGACCTGCTGGACGGAGCGCTCCAGCCCGCCGGTGGCCTGCATCCACCGCAGGAGCCGGTCGCCCAGGGGCGCGTCGGTGACGTCGGTCCACCACTCCCCGGCCAGGAAGACCACGGCCTCGCTGTCCAGCGTAATGGCCTTGTCGATAGCCGCGTCGAGCGTCGGCACGGCCTGCTCCCCGGGGGCCGGGTCTGCTCCCCGCCCTCGTGCCGCCTGGTCCGCGTCCCCGACATCGGCATGCGGCCGGTGGCGCGCACCCGTGGTAACCCCCTCAGCGGTCGAGCCCACCAGGGAGCGCAGCTCGGCGGCGGCCTGCCCCAGACGGCTGGAGAGCTCCTTGACCCGCGCCCGGCCCAGCAGCACCAGGAGGTAGATGTCCAGGTGGGTGGTGACCATGGCCAGGCGCCCGCGCGGCCCCCAGGCGTCCTCCTGGCGCTGTACGTAGGCGACGACGTTCTCGTTCATGGTCACCGACCAGCTCTGCGAGAGCAGGTGGGTGGCGCCGCGCACCTCGGCCAGCTTCTCCTCCCCCAGCTCCGTGGAGATCGGCGTGGGCAGCCACGCCATCTGCCACCCGACGACGACGCACTCATGCACGCCCAGCCGCGCCCCCGCCGGCAGCGGCCTCATCCCGGCGAGGACCTCCTGGCCCAGGGGGAGGCGCGCGGACGCCCCCTCCACCGCCGCCACGGCGTCGCGGTAGGGGACCCAGACCACGGTGAACAGCGGGACCGTGCGGTCGCTCATGGCGTTGTACTGGAGCCTGAAACCGACGTCGTGCGTGGTGTGCGCACCCAGCAGGTCCCCGACCACGGCAAGGAAGTTCTCCCGGTACCTGCTCTGGAAGAGGTCGTGGAGCGCCCGCTGCGGCAGGCTGGCCGCACGTGCGTGGACCACCACCATAAAGGCCGTCCCCGGCACCGACTGCGTACCGATATGGAGCACCTCGAGGGCGCCGAGAACCAGGACGCACCCGTCAGGCAGCATTAGCTCAGGAGCCTCCTGCGCGTTGAGGACGACGTGGTGGCGGACGTCGTTGTCCAGCAGCCTCTCGGCGACCTCCCGGTGGAGCACCTGCCGCCTGACGTCACGGGGGCTCTTGGCCCCGGCCCGGGTGCGGAAGGTGGCGGTCCCCGTGTGCCACGGACGGCCCGGGCCGGCTGGGAAGGCCTCGTCCCAGCACCGGTCTGCGTGCCCCTCGATAACGATCACCAGGCGTGCGTCACCGGGGCCACCGACATTCATAAAGGCTGTCACGGCAGGCTCAGGGCTCATGGGTCTACTGTGTCACATGCCAGGTACCGCGCACGTCGTGTGACACGGTGGCCTGGCAGCGGTCCGGCCCTCACCCCGGCAGCGGTCCGGCCCTCACGGGCCAGGAAGGTCAGTCATGCCCACCACCGTCTTTATCGAGTTCGACTCCCCCGCCCCCGTGGAGGCCACGCCCCGCCGCCTGCACGCGGCCTGGGGTCGGGTGCTGGACCTGCCTGAGGGCGTCAGCCCCGAGCGGGCCCGGTCCCTGCCGGCCCTGGCGCCCCGGCCCCCGCACGCCCTGGGCGGCCCCAAGCCGTACTGCGTGGGGCAGACGACGGCGTCGGGCAGGACGTACGGGTTCGAGCTGCGGTTCCTGGACGACCGCCTGGTGGACACCCTCGACGGCTGGCTCACCTGGGGCGGCGTGCTGCCGGTAGGTGACGGGGGCCGGGGCACCGTGGCCCTGGCGGCGCGCAGTGCCCAGGTGGTGGAGCATCGCACCTGGGCCGAGCTGGAGGCGCAGGACACCGACACGTCATGGGTGGTGCGACTGCTCACCCCCACGGTGTTCTCGAGCCGGGGCAGGCACGTGCCCGGCGTCTCACCAGCCTCCCTGGCGGCGAGCCTGCACGCCCGCTGGTGCGCCTACAGCCCGACGGGACCGCTGCGCCTGCCCGACCGCCAGGCCCTGGCGGAGGCGCTCACCACCGTGGACCGTACCGAGCCCGTGGAGGTGGGCCTGGCCATGCCGCGCGGTGACGGCCGGGGCAGGCTCTCCGCGAACCGGATCGTGGCCTACGAGGGCGAGCTGCGTATTAGCGCACGCCCCGGGGCGACAGCGCAGGTCCTCTCCCGGCTCATGGCCCTGGCCTGCTTTACCAACGCCGGATCGCACACCGCCTACGGCATGGGGGTGGTGGACGTGGAGGCGGGCGCGCAGCCCGACGGGGACGCGCTCACCAGCTGACCCATCTTCTCATCGAGGTCAGCAAGCCGCTGCGCCCAGTCGTCAGGCTCGACGCCGTGCTTGTCACGCACCGCCGCGACGGCGCGCTCCAGCAGCTCCGGGTAGTCAACCCCCTCAAAGGTGTCCCCGGGCGGGACGTTCTCACGGCCCCAGCCTGCGAAGGTAATAGCGCAGGCGACGGCGAACGGATCCTTATCGCCCGGCCCGTGGGTGACCGTGGTGTTATCGCGCACGCGCACCACTACACGGAGAAGGTCCGCCGCCTTTGCTCTCTTCCAGGATTCCAGGTTGTCCACGTTGGACTTCTGGAGGACACAAGCGTGGCGTCTCGGGGGGTCGGCAATAAGCTCGCCGACTATGGTCATAAGGCGTGCCCGGGCATCGGGCTTGGTGACAGAAGGCCACATCCGGGCCACACCGCACATGACCGAGAGCAGCCGGGGGGCGTAGACGTCAATGTCGTCAGCACCCGCTGGCTCCGCGAGCCCACGGGCCAGGTCCTGGGCCTGGTCGGCCAGCGAGGCCGCCTCGGGGGATCCCAGGCGCAGGAGGCGCGCGGCGGTGAGCAGGTCCAGACGCCGCAGGCAGAAATGCGCAGCCTCGATCAGGACCTGGCGCGCGTCCTTATCGAGCCCGAACTGGTGGGTCGTCAGGTGCTCACGCCCCTGGGAGGACTGCGAGCTGGCAGGCGGGCGCGTGGTGCCCGAGACCAGGAAGACCGGCACCCCGTGCCCAGCCCCGTACTCCTGGGCGACCCGCAGTGCCGCGAGCAGGGCCTGCTTCTCCCCCGCCGCGTAGACGACCACCGCCCGCGGCCGGGGGTCCAGGGAGTCGAGCCAGTCCTTGACACCCTCACGCAGGCCGTTAAAGGCCGCCATCTGGCGTCTGCCGTCCTTATACCGACTAAAAGCCGTCCCGTAAGGGGTCACCCGCACGTCAGCGGGCTCCCAGTGGGCAGCCAGCCCCTGGTCCTGGCTAGAGGACCACCTACACCAGGTCGACGCTGCCGGTGCCGTCGAAGAGCCCTGGTCCTGGCCGGAGGGCCACGTACCCGGGCCCCTCCCGGCCAGGCCGTCGGGCCCGGAACCCTCACCCGCCGGGTGGCCCTCTGGCCTGGCGGTCAGGCACCTGATCTTCTGCCTCTCCTTCTGGGCGTAGTCCTCCATGTCCTGGGAGGCCAGGAGCATGAGGTGGAGCGTGAACGGCCCGCCGCTACCCGTCGCCTGGCGCACCTGGGCCAGATCCTCTGCGTGAGGCAGGCCGTGGAGAATCTGCTCCGCCGGGGAGGGGCGGGTCCACCCGGTACCGCGGTCGCTCTGGGGGCGGGACTGCGCGCAGACCATGGCAATGTCCCCGCCCGGCCACGACAGCCAGTCGGGCCGCTCGATCCCGCAGCTGCTCAGCAGGTCGGCCACGCGGTCCACCGGGCTCACGGCCGCCCCAGGGTAGCCCCCGGACCGGGGCCCGGCGCCCGGGTCTGTCCCATTGTCCGGGCCGGTCTTATTGTCCGGGCTGGTCCCGGCATCCACCCCGGCCTCCGCCTGATCCTTAAGGTCTTCCTGGTCGCCTTCGGTGCCCGGGCTGGTCCTGGAACCGGTTCCCGCCCCAATGACACCGAGCTCGTGGGTGGCGCGCTTGCCGATATCATTGAGCCAGCCCTTGGTGCGCAGCCACTCGTCGTGCGGCAGGAGCACCCTGCCCCGGCTCCGTTTCTTCTCCAGGTTCCCCAGGACGCGGCCGAGCATGCGGTCTCGGTTTCCCTGCCTCACCTGGTCGGTAACCTGCTCGGGGGCCTCCCCGGAGTCCCTCATGTACTGCTCCCTGCGACTGCGGTACTCGGCCACCAGCCAGGCCCTGGCCGCCATCCCCGCTGCCTGGTCCCCCCGGGCGAGGTCGCACAGCAGGAGCTCACCGAGGTCGTGCGACGTCGGGTGGCCTCTATCCCCTGCCGCCCGGCGCGCTACCTGGACGGCGGCCTTGACGACGTCGTCGTTGTCGCGGTCCTCCAGGCAGGTGGGCAGCCCCAGGCCCAGGAACCAGCCCCGCTCCGGGTGGTGTGCCGTCACCCCGGTGACGGACATGTCCTCGATACGGGCGGGCCCGCTCTCACCGGCCAGGATCAGGGACCACTCGTCGGCCTGGGCGGCGGCCACGGTCCCCGCGAGGGACAGTGAGAAGGCGGTCGCGCCCGAGCCGAAGGCGAGCGCCACGTGGCCGCAGTAGTCGGTCAGGCGGTGGTCGACCTGGCTCATGAGGTCCTCCAGCTCCCCCAGGTCCGCTACCAGGACCGGCTCCCGGAGCCGGAGCGTGGCGCCGGTGCGGTCGCGCAGCCCGGCACGCACCCCGGGCTCACTGAGGCACTCGTGCACGGCCCTCAGGTACGGCTCGGTGGCCCCGCGTCCCTTACGGGTGGCCACGAGCAGCAGGTCAATGTCCGCGCGCCCGCACTGGACGAGCGCCTTAAGGTACTTGTACAGCGGCGTCCCCTCGTGAGGGCGGACGATCTCGACCCGGTCGGCCTGCTCCGCGGTCTTGGCGTCGGGGTGGACGCCGTCAAGGAGCGCCTGCACCACGCGCCGGACAGCCTCCTCAGGAAGGGTCTGCTCGGTGGGGGGCTCCGTCCCAGGGGCTGGCCTACCGTCCGGACGCCGGGGGCTTGGGCTCATGACCGCGTCGCCGACGGCAGCCCTACCGTCCGGGCGCCGGGGGCCCGGGCCGTCACCGGCCGGCTCGCGGGACGACCGGAGGCGCCCCGCCAGGGCCCTCAGCTTCTCTGCCCTGCGCAGGGCGTACAGGTCCAGCTCACCGGCGTTCCTGCCAGTGCCGACGCCAAGGTCCGAGCGGCCGACGACGTGAATGAGCATGGTCATGGCAAGCTCTTCCTCCCGCTCTGGCCGGGAGGGGGTCCCACCGTGGCCAGGCCGCGAGCGCCGACGGGGCGCCCGGCCGTATCGCGGACGAGCTCGTGGGGCCAGGCCAGGTCGTCCCGCTGCGGGCAGTGCTCAGCGACGACCCTGCTGGTGACGTACAACACTCCTGGTTGCGGGTCGGGCAGGGGCGGGTCGAGCCCTACCAGGCCCTCCCCGTAGGTGAGGGACAGCGTCACCGGCGTCTCCTCCCCGGTACCGTCCCCGGCACCGAGGGCGCCCACGGTGACCGTGGTGCCACCGCCCAGCACCAGGCGGGGGACCGTGCCCGACGGCGGCAGGACCAGCTGCTGCCCGTCGCCTATGAGCACCACCTCGTGCGGGTTGAGGTTGACCAGTCTGTAGCTCACCATCGACGGCCCCCGTGGCCCCCACGGCCCCCGTAGCCTCCGCGCCGCTGCGGCGGGCCCGGGACCTGCCTGCCCTGTCGCCGGGCCGGGTTCTCAATACTGAGCGGCCTCGGGGGGTCCGCCAGTGGTGTGGGGGACTGCCCGCGTCCTTTCTTGGGCCTGCCCTCCTCGGTCTGGTTGTTGGCCCGGTTCTCCTTCAGGCTCATGTAGCGTACGGGGACCCCGTCGGTGTAGCCGTAGGCCGCACGCTGCATGGCCCTGACCCAGGGGCGCCGGTCCAGGACGTCCAGGACGCCGTCGGACAGGGTGGGAGGCGGAGTCGTGGGCACCACCCCCAGGCACCCCTCCAGGCTGCGGTAGCCGTCCGCCAGGGCCTGCCCGGTGTGGACGCGCACGCCGCCCTCGGGGACCTCCACCTTGACCACCCCCAGCCCCAGCGGCTTGCCCAGGCCCATGCGCATAAAGCCCACGGCCTGCCCGGTGCGCTCGGAGGCCGGGACGAGGTTTCTGGGGTCCAGCAGCCACAGGAGCGCTGCGAGCTCCTCGGGCTCGACGTCGTCCACCCGCAGCCGGCAGGTCAGGACGCTGCCCGTCTCCAGCCAGTCGCGCACGCGCAGGCGCACCGTGTCCGCGGGGACGTCCAGCCCCTCCTGGGGCGGCACGCTCGTGGCCTCCCGCGGCAGTCCCTTCCTCCCCAGGACGCCCCGGTGGACCGGGTAGGCGGCCAGGCCCAGGTACTGACCCGGGATAAAGAAGAGCCTGGGGCGCGGCAGGGGACGGCCACCGTCGGCCGGTGTCCGGCCGGTCTCGGAGTCGGTCAGGAACCGCCGTGCCGAGGCGGGCTTGGGGCTGAGGAGAGGCGCCAGGAGCTCACCCCTGCCGCGCGTGACCTGGGCCTGACTCGTGTCCACGACCCCGACGGCGACCCGCCCCCTGGCGGCCACGTCGCCCCCGACGGCCCCCTCCGGGGCGTCCTGGACGACATAGCCAAAGAGCCGGTCCGCCGCGCTGGCCTCACAGCGGGAGGCCAGGGGGAGGACCCCCTGGGCGCGTCCCAGGTCCTGGGGGGAGAAGTCGTAGGCGCGTCGTCCGATCATGGTGGGGACGAGCTGGACCACCTTGTGCGCCACGCCCCTGATAAGGGTGTTGTCCTCCCGGTAGCTCTCCTCTCCCAGCAGCGCGTAGGCGAGGTCGCCCTCGGCGAGCCCCGGGTGCCCCGCCTCCTTGCCGGCGAGGGCCTTCTCGGTCACCCGGTTGGCCCTCTGGGTCCGGCCCGCCCTGACCTGCCGGCGTTCCTCCTCCTCGCGCTGCTCACGGTAGCTGTTGGCCACAATGGTGTAGCCCCTGGCCACCTCGGGGGTAATGGTGACGGTCAGCGGCTCCTTCTCGGTGGTGAAGAACACCCGTTCGTAGCGTTTCTTCTCGTACAGCAGCCAGGGCTGCTCCGCGTCCTGGTCGCTCGCGGTCCGGTAGACGTACCCGGTCACGTCGTACTCGTTCATGTACTTGGGAATCGCGGACTCCCCGCCGACGGTAAAGGCCTCCTCCGGCTCCGCCTCCCCGACCCCCAGGTGGGTCACGTGCCAGAAGGCGTACCTGCCGCTGCCGTGCACGTACAGGGCCAGGTGGCAGCGCAGCTGCTTGCCGTGGTGGGTCATGGCCGTGAGCCTGCGCCCCCTGCCATCCAGGACCAGGGTCGCGCTGCCCTTGTAGCCGGTCTGCATGGCCGCCGCCCGCATGACCGGGATCCTCTTGCCGTCGTGGCTGACGGTCTGTGTGGACGACCCGGCCAGCAGCTCGGCCTCCAGGCTGCCGTCCTCGTTGACCCTGGTCACCCGCAGGGGCACGAGCCGCAGGGAGTCGGCGGCGTCGGAGCGGTAGGTGAGGCGGTCGGCACGCGGCTGGAGGGCACGGAACCGTGAGGCGGTCAGGGCCTCGTAGGCGCGCGACAGCATGCCCTTGACCATGGTCGGCGGGACCACGACGCCCCCGCTGGTGTCCCGGGGGAGGCGGACGGTGCCCGCCTGCCTGCCGTCGGGTGACGCATCCTGCTCACCCAGGACGAGCGGGGTCATGAGCGTCATACGCAGGTCGATGGTCCCCGACCACCTGCGGGGGTGGAGGCGGTCGTGCCCAGCCGCCTCGTGGTCGGTAAAGAGGGCGGCGGGGAGCCTGCCGCCGTCAACGAGCCGTGCCGCCGCCCGCCGCAGGACCGGGATCCGGTTGACGGCGGAGTGGAACTCACCCATCTCACGTCCACCTTCCTGTCAGGATCTCGTCGGTAAAGACTGTGTTCCCGTAGACCGGCTCCCTGGTAAAGACCTCCAGGGCCGTCATACGGCCGGCTGCGCCGGAGCGGGAGGCGCTGCGGTGCTCCAGGTAGCGGTTCCGGCGGTACCAGCAGCTCTCCAGGGGCAGGCCGGGGGGCGCCGCCTCCCTCGCGCCCTCCCTCGCGCCGGTACCCGCCCCGGCAGGGGCGCCGTCGGCCCTGGGGGAGGTGTACACCCGGATCTCGGCGCACCCCGACCCGTTGAGCCAGCGCAGCTCGTGGGCCGCCACCCCCGGCTCCGGCCCGCCGTCGGGCTGCCAGAGCCGCAGCTCGTAGACGGTGTCCAGCTCCACCACGGCACTGGCGGTGTCCCTCAGGCCGTCCAGCGCCACGGTCCCCAGGACGCGGGTGCCCCGGGTGGTGAACGCCAGTCCCGTCCACTCCCCGGTCCCCAGGCGTCCCAGTACGTGGTCCAAGGTGGCGGCCTCGTCCACCTCCACGCCCCAGGCGCCCTCCTCCAGGGCGGGAAGGTCCCCGGACCTGCCCAGCTCCTGGGCCAGGTCCCGGGCCTGTCTAATGTCCTGGGCGAACAGGCCGGTGTGCCCGGCATCCTGCTCCTGCGTCATCTCACTCACCGTCCTGTGCCGTGCGCGGCGCGTCCACGAGGTAGTCCGTCCAGCCCGCGCCGCCGACGTCGTCGTTCAGGGTGCGCAGGCGGGCCAGGAGGTCGCGGGCGACGCCGGTGCCGCCCTCGGCCCCCGCGCGGATCTCCCAGGGCCCGCCCAGCAGGCTGGTGTCACCGGTCAGGCTCAGGGCCCTGACGCTGACCTCCCCCAGTCCGCGCGTGCCCCGGCTGCCCAGGGGCAGGGTGCCGGTGGCCAGCTCGGCCAGGACCAGCCCCAGCAGGCACAGTGCAGCCCGACGCTGGCCCGGGCCCCCCAGGCGCGCCAGGTCCACTACCAGGGTGATGCTGTCCCACCGCGTGGTGGGGGCGGGCACCTGCTCGGCGTACAGGCCGCCGTCGACCACGCCCCCGGTCCACCTGTCCCCGGCGTTGTGGGTGCGCTTGAGCGTCTGCGTCCGCCCCAGGGCGAGGGTGTCCAGGACGCGCAGCGCACCGCGGCGCTCGGTGCTGCCAAAGAGGGCGTGCACCAGCGGCGGGTCCTCGGCCAGCTGGTCGTGGACGCCGGTGGTGGACCAGTCCGCCTGCCCCGGGAGCTGCTGACCGGCCAGCAGGACGGTGCGTGCGATCCGGCTGGCCCGGCTGCGCAGGGCGCCGCGCACGGAGCTGCCGGGCAGGACCAGGGTGCCGGCGTCCTGGGGGTCGCGGCCCTTGCGGGAGCGTGTCCGCAGAGGGAGGGTGTCCACGGTCTCCTGGTCGCCCCTCTGCTCCTTGTCCCGGGGCTCGGCCACCAGGATGCCGGTGGGGCTGTCCCAGGTCACGGTCACGGTGAGCTGCCCCGGGTCGGGCGGCGCCACCAGGGGGACGGCCACGGTACTGCCCCTGCCGTCAAGGAGGGCGAGCAGGCCGTCGGGGCCGTCCAGGCGGTAGCGGGCGACGTCCACGCTCCTCGTCCCGGCGTCACTGAGCCGCACCCCGCCCCACCCGGCGTTCTGGCGCCCGCCCAGGCTGACGCGCCCGGCCTGGAGCAGCCCCAGGACCTGGCCCAGCAGCCTCTCCAGGCCCTGGGGGTCGCCGTCGTCGTGGACGCTGCCGACCTGGCCGGACAGGTGCAGCCTGAGCGCTACGCCGGCGGGCACGATCTCGTGGCTGAACAGGGCGGTGTCCCCGGCGCTGCCCCAGTAGCGGTCTACGGCGTTGCCCATCCGCTCCACCATCTCCACGCCGTCGAGCGCGATCGTGTGGACCCTCAGGGAACCGGCACGCTCCGGGCCGCCCCACAGGGGCAGGAGCCGGTCAGAACCGGCTGGCTCCGTGTCGTCCCCACCGGCCCGCCCGCCGTAGGCCCTCACCCAGGCGGCCCGCAGGGCGCCCTTGACCGAGCGCCCGGGAAGGACCGGACGACCGCAGCCGTCGCGGACGAAACGCCGCGGCTCGCTCTCGCGCCGGGGCGCCTCCTGGCCCGGTCCCGGCCGGGAGCGGCGGGACGGGGAGCGGTCGACCTGGTGCTCGGCCCCGCCGGAGTGCAGGGGCGAGGTGGTGACCAGACGCAGGTCCACCTCGTAGCGGGTCACGCTCATTGTCCCTGCCCTTCCGTGGTGAAGTCGGACTGCTGGAGGACGCGCGCCCGGATGACGTCCGGGCCCGGCCCCAGGAACGGGTGCCCCACGGCGATACGCCCGTAGCCCTGCTCCCGCAGCAGCCCGACGCCGTCACGCTCCAGGCGGGCCAGGCGGCGGCGCAGCGAGCCCATGGCACCGGGGTCGGTGGGGCGCACGCGGAGGGTGGAGCCCGCCTGGACGGCGACGCGGCTGGCACGGGGCTGCTGGTCGGCTGCCGACCAGCCGTCCACCCGCCGGTAGCGCAGGCCCGCCGAGTAGCGGGCGTCCTGGGCCCGGCCGACCACCGCGGGCAGGCCCGGGGAGCCGCCGGGGCGAAGGGCGCGGGCACCCCCGGGGCCCCGAGGGGCCGGGGTGAGGTGGGGGCCAGGGGCGAGGGGGCCCGAGGAGCCGACGAGCTCCAGCTCGATGCCCCCTCCCAGGGCGCGCAGCAGGCCCGTCATCCCGTCCACCGGGCCCAGGCGGGGCGAGCGCAGCAGCAGGTCCGAGGTGCACCAGACGGTCACGGCGTCCCCGGCGGCGTCATCCGCGCCTCTGGCGTCACCCGCACCTCCAGCGCCACCCGCACCTCCGGGGGCGCCACCGGGACCCGAGCGGCTGGTGGCCCGCCCGCCCTCGGGGTGGCCCCCGGCCTCAGGGTGGCCCCCGGCCCTAAGACCGGTGTCAGCCCGCCCGGCCTGGCAGACGACCTGCCCGTAGCTCCCGGAGAACCGCCGCGAGCCGAGTCGGGCGGGGACGGACAGGAGCTCGGCCAGGCGGGACCCGACGGCGTCGTACAGGTCCGCCGACAGGCTCACCTGGGCCTGGAGCGTGACCCCGGCGGGGATGGCGCGGACCATAAAGAGCTGTCCGGTGGCGACGGTGCCGGTGGCGGCGTCCATGGCGGTGGACTGCCGCCCGGTCAGGACGGGGGCGCCCAGGCAGACGGTGGGGCCGGAGGCGGTCGCGCTTCCGGGGGCCGTGCCGCCGGGTGCGCCGGTGGCGGCGTCCGCCCTGGGGCCGGGGTAGAAGACGTAGCCGGAGCGCAGGGGGACGTGGACCTCCGACGGCTCGCCGCGGAGCAGTCGGTTCCAGATCTCCAGGGTCTCCTGGCGCGCCCCGGGGACCTTGGGGCGGGAGAGCACCAGGGGTACGGGCAGGCCCCGCACCCCGCCCACCACCGGGGTGGCGTCGCTGACGCGCAGGCGCCCGGTGACCACCGCGTCGCGCACCAGGTCCGAGCCCGCGAAGGCGTGGCGCAGGCGGGAGTGGACCCAGGGCAGCAGGACGGTGCCGCGCAGGAAGTCCAGGGAGCGGACTTCGTTGGAGTAGGGCACGTCGTAGGAGACCAGCGGGGTGGTCAGGACAATGGTGAGGGCGAGCTCGGCCGCCATGGCAGGGCCGGGCTCAGCTGCCGTGGCAGGGCCGGGCCGGGCCGCCATGGCAGGGCGGCCGACGGCACCCGGGGCACCGCTCCGGGCTGCGCCAGCCGGGGCGGGGGCACCCCCACCGGTCCTGGCGGGAGCCGGGGAGGCCAGGCGGGCGGGCTCGCTGGTGGCCAGCGTGGGCAGGTGGGGTGCGCGGACCGCCCCCGGGGCCCGGAGCCGGCGCACGACCTCAGCGCACCACTGCCGTCCCAGCTCGGCGTCGTCGTCGCACAGGAGGGCCTGGCAGGCGCCGTCGCCGTTGGAGCGGTCCGAGCCGACGGCGGTGACGAGCTGGGCGGCCAGGGCCAGCAGGAGCCGGGCGTCCGCGTACTGCCGCGGGCTCCAGGTGACGGGGGTGCGGTCCAGGGTCTCGGTCAGGAGGGTGACGGCGGACTCGCCGACACCGGAGCCGGCGCGCTCCAGGAAGCGCAGGAAGTCGTCCTTGGCGGTCCCGGTCTCCGCGTCAATGGAGACGCCGACGACCTCGTGGGTGGCGGGGCGCGGGCGGCCGTCGGGCGCGGTGGCGGGGGTGACGCTGACCGGGGCGTCGGAGAAGGCGACCAGGCGCGGCTGGGTGGGGGTGCCGAACAGGGTGGTGGCCAGGGCCGCCCAGGGGCCGTCCGGGCGGGCGCCGTCCAGGGCGTGGGCGGCGTTGAGGGCCTGCTCGCGCATGAGCCCGGTGATTACCGTGCCGCGGACGACGGGGCGGCCGTCCCCTCCCCTCTCGATGACGGCGTCCACTCCCCCGGCCACGCCGGCGCCCGTGGCCACGCCCCAGTCGGAGGTCAGGGTCAGGCGGAGGATGAGATCTGTGCTCGGCTCCGGCGTCACTGGTCCTCCTGGGCGGTCGCTGAGGTGGTGCGCTCCCGACCGGCCCCGGGTGCGGCGGCCGGCCTGGCGGAGTCGGCCCCCGTCAGGTAGGACGCTGGGAGGAGGTCGGTGAGCTCAATGAGGTCGAAGACGTAACGGGGGTCGCCGATCGTGTCAACGAGGTCCTCGCCCAGGACCCGGCGGGCGTCCGCCCACTCGTCGGCGATCCTCCCGGTCAGCTCCTCCTGCTCCTCCTGCCTGTCAGTGGCGGCGCGGTCGGAGAGGAGCTTGCGTATACGGGCGGCGCGGGTCTTGGGGAAGGAGGTGGTGCCGGCGTCAGGTCCGGCGCCCGGGGCGTCCGCGGGGGCGGGGCCGTCCCCGGTGTACGCACCCAGGCCCCGGAAGCGGCGGCTGAGGTCGCACATGTGCGCCCACGAGGTGCCCCTCAGGTCGGGCTCGACCAGGTCGGGCTCGACGCTCTGGGATGCGGCAGGCTCGGGGAGGGCGTCGGGGCTGGCGGGCCCGGACGGCGCCTGCGGCCCGGGGTGGGGCGGGAGGGCCGTCGCGTGGTCGTCCCCGGCGTCAGGCGCAGACGTCCCGGCCACGGTGGCGTCCAGGCGGTAGGGGCGGGCGGTGAAGGTCTCGTAGCCCTTGAGCAGCTCCCCGGCGTCGGCCACGGTGGAGTCGAACAGAGCGTGGTAGGTCAGGGTGGAGCACTCCTGCCTCTCGGCCTTGCCGACCTTCTTGGCCTCGGCCACCAGGCGCTCGGCCAGGGTGTAGGCCAGGTGGAAGGGGAAGGGACGCGGGACGACGGCGGCCCCGGCGGCGGCCGTCATGGGGGTGGGGACGCCGTCGCGCCGGGCCCGAGGGCTCAGGTGACGGAGGATCGTGTCCTGGCTGGTCAGCTTCTCGTAGGCGGTCAGGTAGGAGGCCATGAAGGGCAGGGCGTACCGCCCCTCGGTGAGGACCGTGAGGTCGTCCCCGCCCAGGAGGATGGGCACCACGGGGATGACGCCGGTGAGCAGGGGCCCGCCCTCCTGCACGTCCTCGCGACCCGGCCTGCCCTCCTGCTCCAGGGCCCACCACTGGGCGATCTCGCGCCAGGCCCGGAAGAACGACTCCCTGACCACGTAGTCAAGGCGTTCGTTGACGGCCAGGAGGAAGCGGCGCAGCCTCTCGGGCTCGCTGGGCGGCGCGTCGGGCCCGCCGGGCGGCACGGCCCCGCCCGTGCTGGCGGACCGCGGTGGGGGCGGGGACAGGACGGTGTCGAGGTCGTCCGCGGGAATGCTGTCCATGCTCGCCTTAATGTCCCGCATAATGGCGCCCACGCCGTTGCCGTCAATGTGGATGACGGCGATCTTGGACAGGTCGATCGCGGGCCGCGTGGTGGCCGCGTCCTCTCCTGGCGCGTCACCGGCACCCTGCGCCAAGGGGTCGGGGTCGAAGGCGTCCTCCAGGGTCTTCAGGCTCTTGGCCAGGCGTTCAATGAACTCGTCGTCGTGCCTGAAGCTCGTGCTCTCCCGGGCCTGGGCCACGAGCCGGTTACGGGCCTTGAGGGAGCAGGCGCGCTTGACCTGGCTGGGCAGGGAGTAGGCGCGCTCCTCCGGCGGCATGCCACCGAGGATTCTTGAGGCGGGTGCGGCGGGCAGGGAGGAGTCGTCGGCACGCACCAGGTAGGGGATCTGGGCGAAGCGCGCCTCGGCCGGGGGCCGGGCGAGGTTGTAGCGGTTGGCGACGACGTGGATGTCCCTGAGCTCGTCCTCGGTCAGGGACGTGATCTCCTTGAAGACGCCGCTGACGTCCATGCCGGGGGCGAGGGCCAGGACCTGGCGGGTGACGGCGCCAATGAGCCGCCTGGCGCTGGGCTCGTCGGGGACCGTGAGGATGATCTTGCCGGAGGACACCGAGACGGGGGTGGCGTCGATCCCCAGGTCCTGGGCCGCGGCGAGCGTCCAGGGGGCGAGCATGGTCAGCAGGTAGGAGGCGCCAATGTTCTCGCGCTGGCGCGGGGAGGTGAAGACGAACCGCTGGTTACCGTTCGTCTCAAGCATGACCAGGTGCATGGGGACGTCCTCCGGTGGGCTGTGACATGGGTCATCCTGCCACACGGGAGGGCGGTCTGTCTCTCACCCTCGAGCGTGTCGGAGCGCACACTGTTAAGGAGGTGGCTCGGCGTGAGGCACCTCCACGGTGGCTCGGGTGGCGCCCGGGCAGGTCCCGGGTGGCTCCTATACGCCACTCAGCCCCGATGGTCGCAGAGCGGCGTCTCCACGGCGACTCAAGCGGCTCGCGGACGGGCCATGGCAGCCGCGGACGGCTCGCAAGCAGGCCACGGCGGCTCAGATGGCACCCACAGGCAGGCATAGTGGCTCAGGTTGCACCCGGGTGGCTCAGGCGGTTCACGGACGGGCCACGACGGCTCAGGCGGCGCTCGGGTGGCTCGCGGACGGCTCGGGCGGCGCCCACAGGCAGGCCATGGCGGTTCACGGGCGGGCCACGGCGGGTCCCGGATGGGCCATGGCGGCTCAGGTGGCACCTACAGGCAGGCCATAGCAGCTTAAGCGGCGCTCGGGTGGCTCGCGGACAGCTCGGGCGGCGCCCACAGACAGGCCATAGTGGCTCAGGCGGCGCTCGCGAGCGGCCGTCAGCCGGAGTTGCACATTCTTTTTACAAACCGCGATCAGTAAACGGCGGGATCACGCGGATCTTCCCGGCAAACCAGGGCCCGGAAACAGGATGAATGTGCAACAGCGCCCGAGTTGCACATTCATCCTGTCCCCGGACACCCCCCAGGGCGAGAAAACGTTGGAACCACGCCACCGACCCCACCAGGACCCCAGAATGAATGTGCAACACGGCCCCACGCCACCAGCAGGCACCACGACCTCCCACCGGCGACCACCCCCGCCCCCACACGACCTGCACGCTACCTCAACCCGGAAGCAAACACCCCGCGCCCCGACCCCTACAGGACGACACAACCAGCAGATACCCCGACAAGGAAGCCAACCCCGACGGCCCACCTCCGACCCCACCCCCACAACCAGGCCCCTTACCCTGACCACGCCACAGGAGGCCACCTCATGAGACCAGGCCAGAGACGGCCCTCCCGGCAAAGAGGACCAGTGCGGCCGCCTAGGGGAACATTTTGTGCACAAGGTAACCGATTGCGCAGAAAACAACCCAGATTCGTTACCTTCTGCGCAAAACGTCACCCTGTGCACAAAATGTCCCGCCCCGCACAAAACGTCCCCCCACACCACCCTCACCCGCGTGACCAGGAGCCCCGACCCCCGCAAGCAGACCCTGCCCCGTCCGCACCAAGAGGGCTAAAGGGATGCGGGGTGCTCCCTGACCTAAAATGGAAGCGTATTCCGGCACGGTGGATGCCGTGTCTTAATGCACCTAACGGTGCGGGGTGCTCCCTGACTGGCTGGAGGTGATCGCCAGCAACCAGCCATCGTGGGTCTTAATGCACCTAACGGTGCGGGGTGCTCCCTGACTGGCTGGAGGTGATCGCCAGCAACCAGCCATCGTGGGTCTTAATGCACCTAGCGGTGCGGGGTGCTCCCTGACGTGGGACGCGGGTGAGACCGTGGACACCTGCTACTGCGTCTTAATGCACCTAGCGGTGCGGGGTGCTCCCTGACCCTGCCTCTGGGAGCCGCGTGATTGCAACGTTTCCAGGGGCTGGATCGCCACCGGCCTGTGGAGGCCCTTCCGGAGGTGGCCAGAACGGGGCCATTTCTACCACCTTTCGTTGGTATGACGCCACTCGCCACCGACGACCCCGGGAGCGGATCCGGCGCCGGCTTTGGACGAGACCATGCGGAAAAGTGGCGGTCGGGAGGGGTGTCCCGCACCACATCGGTAGTGACCAAGACCACAGACTCGACCGGCCTCAACCCCGCGGGCACCGCACCACGCCCCCTCACCAGATCCCCCGGTACAGGCCCCCGTCGTCGAGCGCGGGCGCCGTGCCGTAGACCTCCATCCGTCCCGCACAGGACGTGCACAACAGACAGAGGTGGACCACGTCGTCGGACTCCTTAATATGGCTGGAATTAAACAAGATCGGTGTGTGGTGGTGTGACTGGGAGGTGCTCGAGGTCGTAGTCGAAGGTGCGGTTGGTGATGTAGGTGGTGAAGGCCGTGAAGGTTTTCTCCGGGGTGTCGCGTTGGAGGTTGGCGATGTTGTTCTTGGCGGCGTTCCACACGTGTTCCGTGGGGTTGTGGTCGGGGGCGTAGGGGGGAAGGTAGATGGGTGTTATGCGTTCCAGGGCCTGGCCGGGGGCGTACAGGTCGGTCAGGGCCCTGGCGTGGTGGAACCTGGCGTTGTCCAGGACGACGGCGATCTTCTTTCCCTCGTCGGTCTCGCGCTGAAGACGGTCCATCATGAGGATGGTCTGCTCGGTGTTCTGGTTTCCCTCGATGGGGTAGATCCTCATCTTCTTGGTCGTCAGGCTCAGTGCCCCGAAGAACGACTGGCTCGCCTTCTCGCGGTCCACGTACAGTTTTGTCCTCCTTCCTCTGGGGAGCCACATGCGTCTTGTCTCGGCCTCGTGCTCGACGCGGACCTCGTCGACGGTGTAGACCTCCCAGCCTTCTTTCAGGAGGCCTGCGACCTGGTGCCGGGTCCCGGTCATCCGCCTGGTGACGGCCTCCTCGTCGCGGCGCTTGTCGAAGGGGTCGGGGAGCTTGAAACTCATTCCCAGGAAGCGCATGAGCAGCCGGTAGGAGGAGTCCGACCTGTACTCGACTCCGAATCTTATCTGCACGACGTCCTTGAGGGCCGGGACGTCCCAGAAGGCGGCCTTGACTCCCGACTCCGAGGGCGGCTTACTGAGAATCTCCTCCAGCTCCTCCTTCTGCGCCCTCTTGAGCTTCGCCGCGTTCTCGTTTCCGGCGTGACCGGTCACCACGGATCCCAGCCTGTACCTCCGCCATTCCGAGAGCCACTCGCGTACCGTCCTCTCGGTCCGCTCGACCATCTCCGCGACGGTGTCCAGGCCGACGCCACGGGCGGCGTACACAATCGCCTCCGCCTTCATCCGAACCAGCTTGTAGGTGTCCGAACGCTTCTTCCACCTGATGAGGACGTCCCGCTCCTCGTTCGTCATGTCGATCTGCACGAGACAATCCTACACGAGATACTCCGAAGACGTCAACCAGGAACCCCGCAGAAGCCACCCCAGAATACCGTTTTGTTTAATTCCGGCCATAATGTCCCTGATCCTACCACGCAGTACCTCAAGGTCAGCGGGCTCGATCCGCAGCTGGAATACTGACTCCTGCAGACGGTACCCCCACCCCTGGAACTCAGCAGCCAGACGTCCCCGCCGGTGGTCAGAGGAGATGTCATAGGCCGCTATCACGGTCACCGCCACGACGCCCCCACCCACTCATAACCAGGTTCCACAATCGCCCGCCCCAGCAACTGGGCCTCGTGGTGCAGGTGACGCCGCCACGTCCCGGAGAAACCCGGCAGCGCCCCCTTGACCTGACGTTGCATAGTAGCCTCGTAACCGTCCACCAACGCCTTCTTACCATCACGGCTCAGCCACACACCCTCACCATCCGGTGAGGGAACCGCGTGCTCCACCCTCAAACGCCCGGTGCGCAGCAGCGCGACAACAGTTCTGTCCACCAACAGCGGCCGGAACTCCTCCATCAGATCCAGGGCGAGGCTGGGGCGTTTGTCCGTGGAGGAGTGCAGCACGCCGAGAGAGGGCTCCAGCCCAGCCGCCAGCAACGCCCCCACGCACTCTCCCAGGAGGATCGCGTAGGCGTATGACAGCGCCGCGTTAGGAAGATCCAGAGGCGGGCGACGGCTCCGGGCGGTAAAACGCATCTCCTCAGGCAACAGCGCGGAGACGCAGGCAAAGTACCGTGCTGACGCCGCCCCCTCCACGCCCATGAGCTCCTGGACGTCTGCAGCGGCACCAGCCTCTCGGACGGCGTCGCGCAGGGCGGAGCAGGTCTCGGTCACGGTCTCGGCCAGCCCCCGCCGTCCCACACGGCGCAGCACATTCGTCTGGTGGCGGAGCTTGGCGCGGACAATAGCACGTGCCAGTGGCAGACACCGGGTGTCGTCCTCGCAGAAGGCGGCCTGGGTCAGGAGCCGACTGGCGTTGGCAGTCGACCGGGACTACGGGGTGTCGTCCTCAGGGCCCAGCCGGGTGGCCGCGTGCCTGCCCGGCCGACGTACCCTGCCCCTCCTGGAGGCCCGGGACGAGGACTGGTACCAGGTGTAGCGCTCCTCCTTGCGGGTGTCGGGGTCGTCACCCAGGTGGCGCTTGGCCTCCTCCAGGTAGCCTGCCCAGTCGGCCCAGCGCAGGACGCGGCGCATACGCCGCATGAGCGGCCCCCGGGCGCGCGCCCGCACCCCCAGGCGGGCGAACCCCGGTAGCCAGATCCGGGGGTCGTCGCTCACCGTGACGAAGACGAACGGCAGGGAGCTTGAGACGGTGGTGTGGACGTTCTCCTGCCGTAGGCTCCCCTCCGCCAGAACCGTCTCCCAGGGCACCAGCACATTCGGCCTCCAGAGGTAGAAGACGTGCGCCCCCTCGCGGTCGAACCAGGTGGCGGACGTACCGAACAGTACGGAGTAGAAGACGACGACCGCGCAGACCGCGGCCGTGAGTATCCCGATCAGGGCAGAGAGGACTACCGACCCCACGTGCGAACGCCAGTCGTGCAGCCATTCCGGGACCTGGCTGACAAAATAGCAGGAGCCGCCGACCCCAAAGGTAAGGAAAAAGAGCAGGCACCCCAGCAGCATGCTCGGCTGCCTGACCGCGGGAACGACAATACGACGCCGTCGCCTCCAGTACAACGGACAGCGCCGCCCCTGAGGCGGATCAAGGGCGTCATACAGGCGGACGGTCTTGCTCATGGGCCTATCATGCCCTACCCCTGAAGGCGCTGGCAGAGGAGCCTGCGACCAGCCACGCGCGGGTGCGCACCTGTCGCCCGCGTCCCCCTCAGTGGTGGTACACCTCAGGCCGCAGGGTGCCAATGAACGACAGGTTGCGGTAGCGCTCGGCATAGTCCAGGCCGTAACCGACCACGAACTCATTGGGAATGTCAAAGCCGACGTAGGACACGTCCACCTCCACCTTCAGGGCCTCAGGCTTGCGCAGAAGGGTCGCAATACGCACGCTGGCGGCCCCGCGTGAGGACAGGTTACCCGCCAGCCACGACAGGGTCAGCCCGGAGTCGATAATGTCCTCCACGATCAGGACGTGCCTGCCGGTCAGGTCGGCGTCGAGGTCCTTGAGGATACGTACCACACCGGAGGACTTGGTGCCCGACCCGTAGGAGGACACCGCCATCCAGTCCATGGGCACGCTACGGTGCAGGCGGCGGGAAAGGTCCGCCATGACGTAGACGGCGCCCTTGAGCACGCCTACGAGCAGCACGTCCTTGTCGACGTAGTCGGCCTCGATCTGGGCCGCCATGGCGTCCAGGCGGGAGGCGATCTCCTCCTCGGTAATGAGCACCTGTGCGAGGTCGCCGTCCATGTCTCCTGCGTCCATCACTTCAGTCCTTCACTGTGTGGCATCTGGCGCCGGTACGGTGTCGGCAACGGCTGGCTCCCGTCGCAGGGTCCTGCCGCAAGGTCCTGCCGCGCATTGCCCGACGGCGGGCAGGTGCCTGCGGGTGCGTGAGGCCCAGCTCCCGCCGTGCAGGTTCCAGCCGACCAGCCGGTCCCGGTGAGGACCAGTGGCCGACGCCGCCAGCAGGGCCCGACGGCTGGGGGCCGGTTCCGCGCCGACACCCCAAGCCTGCCACAGGCTGGCCTCGGCGCATCCTCACCACCTGGTCCGGGATCTGCCCGGGCGAGGACGGGAGGATGACCCGCACCAGGACGGGGTCAGTACTTCCCCAGGCAAGGACGGGAGCCCTCGAAGGCGTCGCCCGCGTGCCGGACAGGCGCTCCCGGCTGCCGTCGGCCGCGAGCTCCCGGCTGCGTCGCCTGCGCGCCGCGGGGCAGGTGCACGCCACGCACAAGGGTGGGACGGGCAGGGACGCGCCCTACCCCAGGACGCGGTCCATCCAGGCGCGGGGGTGCTCCAGCTCCTCGGGGCGGGGCATCATCTCAGGACCGGCCCAGGCGGCGTTGAGGCCCGTGTGCCCCACCCGCTCCACGACCGCACGGGCGAAGGCGGCCCCGGTGGCGTACTGCGCCCTCTTGGCCTCCAGCCCTGCCAGCCGGTAGATCAGGGACCCCAGCCCGAGCCCAGGTCCGACCCCCTGCTCACGTCGGCGTGAGTGCGCCAGGAGCGAGCGCAGACGGTACACCGAGGGCATCTGGGCAGGTTCGACGGCGTCGAGCACCACCTCGGCGTGCCCCTCCAGGAAGGTTAGGGTCGCCACCAGCCGTGCCAGTCGTTCCCGCCCCTCCTCACTGAGTACGCCACCCAGCCTGGCGGGCGTGGGGCCGTCCAGGCGGGCCACGGCCGCGATACGGGTCAGACGTCCCAGGACCGTGGACACCGGGGACGGCCCGGGCTCCGCGCCACCGTGGTCAGAGGAGACCTGGCCAGAGGCCTGACCAGCGGCACCAGTCGGGCTGGCGACCTGCCCGGTGCCGGCCTGACCAGCGGCCTGGTCAGCGGCCTGCCCGGTGGTACCAGCCGGACTGGCGGCCTGGCTGGTACCGACCTGGCTAACGGCACCGAGGACGGCGGCCAGGTCGGAGACGATCTGCTCGGCCAGCCAGGGGGCGACGGCGAGCTGGACGGCATGAGCGGTCTCGTGCAGGCAGATCCAGGCGGGCAGGTCCAGGAGGTCCAGGTCAAGGCGACGCTGGAGCGCCAGGACGTTGGGGGCCACCAGGAGGATCCGGGAGGTCACCAGGTCGGCCTCCGCGGTGGCGGGTCCCGGCCGCCGTCGGCCAGCAGGCCGCTGCCCGGCCATGACCGGGACGACCTGGCCCAGGAGACGGGTGGAGACGGCGCCCAGGGCCCCGGCGAGCTGGACGGTGGCGGGCAGGCACCCCGCCCGTGCGAGCCTGCCGGACAGGCACGGGGCGTCCACCCGCGTCAGGATGCCCTGAAGCGCCTCCGCCGAGGCTCGTTGGAGCCCGGCGCGGTCCACCACCAGGACCTCCGTCCTGTCTGCCGCCAGCTGGGCCGCACGCCGCAGGCCGGTGATCCGTCCGACCCAGGAGGGGGCCTCAATGGCGCTGCGGCGCAGGAGCTCGACCGTGGAGCGGCGCACGGGTGCGGGCACGACCGGCCCCGCGGGGGTCCCCAGGCGCGCCAGGGTAGTGGCGGTGCGCCAGTCCACCAGGTCGGCGGCGCTCGAGGCTGGGGGTATGCCGGTCGGCTCAGTCACGTCGTCAGCCTACGCGGGGCAGGCCCGCAGGCCGGGGACCACCCGCCCGGCGTCCCGGACGGATCGGGCGGCGTGCACCAGGTGGCAGGCAACGTCCGCCAGGTGACAGGCGGCGTAGGCCCAACCGCCGACGCCCCGGACGGATCGCCCCAAGTCACCTGCACCGCGAGGTCCTGGGATTATCCCCGCGCGTGCGGGGTTTACCCGTCGATCAAGGGCTTGACGGTGGGGGCTCAGGGATCATCCCCACGCATGCAGGGGACCACCCCAGGCGTCCCGGGTGCACCGGCCCCGGTGGCGGCGCCTCAGCCCTGGCACCCGCAGGCTGCCAGCGGCCCCGCCAGGTCCTTGTCGATCGCCGTGCGGGCCGCGGTCAGCCCCCCGGACTCAAAGCCGTCCACGACCACGGCAAAGGCCAGGAGCCGCCCGTCCTGGGTGACCACCGTGCCCGTCAGGGAGGCGCTCTGGTCCAGTGAGCCGGTCTTGGCCCGCAGCGTCCCCTCACCGGCAGCCCCCACAAAACGCTCGTTCAGGGTGCCGTCCAGGCCGCCTACCGGCAGGTCCGCCAGGAGGGTCCGCCCCGTCGTGCCGCCCGAGTCCCCGGCCGCGCGGGCAATGACCTGGGCCAGGAGCCGGGGAGGAACCTTGTTGCCCACGGCCAGTCCGGAGGAGTCCAGCAGGACGGTGCGGGTGACGTCGAAGCCGTCCTTGGTGAGCTGGCTCATGACGGCGGCGGCAGCCCCCTCGAAACTGGCCTCCTGGTGGACGGCGGAGGCCAGTAACCGCCCCTCCACCTCGGTCATCGTATTGTCCGAGGACTTGAGCGAGACCTTGAGAATGTCCTCCAGGGGCGCGGACTCGACCTTGGCGAGCTCGACGGCGTCAGCGGGCGAGGCGGCCCGGGCCACCGTGCCGGTGACCGTGATACCGGCCTCGCCCAGACGGGTGACGAAGGTCTGGGCGGCCTCCATGGCCGGGTCGGCGGGGTAGCTACCGCTGTTGTGGTGGGCGGTGACGTCCAGCATGAGAGGCTGGATCTGGGCCACGAAGGCCTCATTACCGGCCTCCCAGGCCGAATTCCAGGCAGGACCCGTGAACAGGGTGTCGTCCAGGGCCACGCTCACGCTGGTGACCCCCTTGGCCGTCAGCTGCTCGGCGGTGGCCCGGGCCAGGTCACCCAGGCCCGCGTGGCCGACGGTGTCACCGGGCTTCCCGGCGTCGGCGGACAGGAGGACGTCCCCGCCACCGACCAGGGTCACCGTGGAGCCTGACAGGGTCGCCGTGGTCGACACCCTGTGGTCCGCGCCCAGGACGGAGAGCACCGACCAGGCGGTGAGGACCTTGTTGGAGGAGGCCGGGGTCAGGGGCGTGTCGGCACCCCGGTCCACCAGCACCTCCCCGGTGGCCACGTCAATGACGCTGACCCCCACCTTGCCCGTGCCCACCAGGGAGTCCGCGGCCAGGGCGTCGGCGTACCTGGTCAGGACGCCGTCGGAGGGCACCGGCGCGTCCGGCGACAGACCAGCCGCCTGCGCGCTCACGAGGGTGCCCGCTGCCGGGGTTGGGAAGGGCTGGATCGGGTAGTCCGCGGCGGCGACCGTCAGGGGCCCCGGGACGAGGTCGAGGGCGTCAGCCAGCCCGTAGTAGCCGCCGACCACGAGCAGCGTGGCAGCGGTAAGGGCTGCGGTGGTGGCCTTGCGCACGAGTCCTCCAGTAGGGTCGGGACGGTCAGGATCTGGTCGGGAGACGCCGTCGTCCGCCTCCGTGGCGGAACGGCCGAGGGCGCCTGACTGGAACGGTACCGCGCGGCAGCCTCGTGCGAGGCGCCGTCGTGGGTCACACTAGTGCCAACACTGCCAGCCGTCCCGACACGACGCCCGTCCACGCGGGCACCGCCAGGGGCGCGTCACGCGAAGGAGAGCACCGGTGGAGTTCGACGTCACTATTGAGATCCCTAAGGGTAACCGCAACAAGTACGAGGTGGACCACGAGTCCGGCCGCATCCGCCTGGACCGGATGCTCTTCACCTCCACCCGCTACCCCGACGACTACGGATTCATTGACGGCACCCTGGGCGAGGACGGGGACCCCCTGGACGCCCTGGTTCTCCTGGAGGAGCCCACCTTCCCCGGCTGTCTCATCCGCTGCCGCGCCCTGGGCATGTTCCGTATGCGCGACGAGAAGGGCGGGGACGACAAGGTCCTGTGCGTGCCGGCCGCCGACCAGCGCGCCTCCTGGCGTACCGACATCGAGGACGTCTCGGAGTTCCACCGTCTGGAGATCCAGCACTTCTTCGAGGTGTACAAGGACCTGGAGCCGGGCAAGAGCGTCGAGGGCGCCCACTGGGTGGGACGCGAGGAGGCCGAGGCCGAGATCCGCGTCTCCTACGCCCGTGAGGCCGAGCGGGTGGCGCGCGAGGGCCACTGAGCCTGGCGCGTCGCCGGGAGCCTGACGCCTGCTGGTCACCCACCATATTGTCGGGCGCCGGAAGCCGGGTGCCAGCCGTATCGCCGGGTGCCGCCAGCCAGCCGCTGGCGACGTCGCCGGGTGCCAGCCGTGTCGCCGGCTGCCGGGCTGGTGCTGGCCCGTCCCAGCGGCATCGGCAGGACCGGGGGCCCGGGGCCGGCCCACCGGCAGGCACGACCCGTTCTCACGAGCAATAAGTACCGTTCTTGCGAGGAATAAGTACCGTTCTCGCGGAGGGGCGGTGGCCACCTTGCGCGCCGTCGGTGCGGCCGCTCTGCCGGGACGTAGTCAGTGCAGGACGTAGGCGGCGACCCAGCGGCGCACCACGCTGAGCACCTGCTCGCGCACGGGCGGGGCCGACAGCATGAGGTCGTGGACCCCGCCCTCAAAGCGTGCCACCGTCACCAGGGCCCCGAGCCGCACCGCCCGGGCGACGACCTCGTCGACCTCCAGGACCGTGTCCACGTGGCGGGCGTCCTCGTTCCAGGTCACCCCCAGGCGGCTGCGGGCGCTGGCCAGGCACAGGACGGGGCAGCGCACGTCCAGCCCCGCGGACACCCGCGCCTGCCCCGCGAGGATGGCCTGGAGCCAGCCGGGCCGCACCGGCGCCGTCGGGAGCACCTTCCACCGGTGCTCCACCTGCCAGCCGCGCACGTACTCGTCACCCTCCCAGGCGGGGTCCGGCAGCTCGCCGTCGCGCTCCACGTCCCAGCCCGACAGGACCGTAAAGAGGCTCTCCTCGGGGAAGCTGGGCAGGGGGACGGGACGGCGCGGATCCCGACGGGCCAGGGTGTTGACCACCGGCTCGCCCACGAGGCGCACCGGGTCAGCGCCCTGGATCACCAGCCAGGGGGAGTTCAGGACCAGGGCCGCCAGGGCCCCGGGGTGGCGGTCGGCCCACAGGGAGGCGGTCAGCCCGCCGGTGGAGTGCCCGCAGAGCACCACCGGGGTGTCCATGCCCGTCTCGGCGCGCACCACCGCCAGGGCCTGCCCGATCTCCTCGTCGTAGTCGGTCAGGTTGGCGGTCCAGCCCAGCATCTGGCCCTCGCGCAGGCTCCGGCCGTAGCGGCGCAGGTCCACGGCGTAGAAGGCCCCGCCGATCCGGGCGACCTCGCGGGCCAGCGTGGTGTTGAAGAAGTAGTCGTTCCAGCCGTGGAGGTACAGCCAGGAGAACGACGGCGTCGTGGGGGTGGCGGCCAGGGCATGCGGGTCGAGGGCGGGCACGTGGCGCACCAGGGTGGCCACGGCGCCGTCGTCCTCCTCGTCGGGCAGGAGCGGCAGGGTCCGGGCCTGGAAGCCGGGCCCCAGGATGTCGGGGCCCCAGGAGCCCACGGGAGCCTGAGGGGCACCAGGGGTCGTGGTGGAGGTGCTCACGACCCCATTATGTCAGGGGCGCGGCGGCCGACCAGCAGGCCCACCTGGCGGGACCGCACATTCTTCTTTCAGACCTCGATCAAGGAACCGCGGAATCACGCGGATCTGCGACGTGGTCCAGCGTCCGGCACAAGGATGAATGTGCAACGGAGGCGCTGTTGCACATTCATCCTGGCCCCGGCCGCCTCCCAGGTCGGGAAATCGTTGGAACTACGCCACCGCCCTACCGGACCCCGTCGGAAGAATGTGCGACGTCGTCAGGCCCCGCCAGGAACTCGCGCAGGATGGCGCCCACCTGCTGGTGCTCAATGAGGAAGCCGTCGTGCCCGTGCAGGGAGTGCACGGTGCGACGTACCGTGCGGGGGATGCACCGGGTGAGCTCCTCGGCCTGGGGCGGCAGGAAGAGCCGGTCGGAGTCCACGTCCACCACCAGGGTCCGGGCGGTGACCGTCCCCAGGGCCGCCTGGGTCCCCCCGCGCCCGGCGCCCACGTCGTGGACCATCATGGAGTGGGTGACGATCAGGTAGCTGTTGGCGTCGAACCTGGCCAGGAGCTTGCCGGAGTGGTGGTCCAGGTAGGACTCCACCTGGTAGCGCCCGCCCACAGCCGGGTCCTCCTCCCCCTGGGGGGCGCGCCCGAAACGCGCGTCGAGCTCGGCGGCGCTGCGGTAGGTGGTGTGGGCGATCGCCCGTGCCAGCCCCAGCCCCCGCACCGGCCCGATGGGGTGGGAGTAGTAGTCGCCGTCCAGGAAGTAGGGGTCCGCCACGATGGCGAGCTCCTGGAGGTGGCACCAGGCGAGCTGGTCGGCCGTGGTGGAGGCCCCGGTGGCCACCAGGGCCAGGTTGCTCACCCGCTCGGGGTAGGTCACGGCCCACTCGACGGCGCGGTGCCCGCCCAGGGAGGCCCCGATGACCAGGTGGAAGGTGTCGATCCCCAGGGCGTCGGCCAGGAGGGCCTCGGCACGGACGGCGTCGCGGGTGGTCAGCCAGGGGAAGCGGGAGCCCCAGGGCCGCCCGTCGGGGGCGGTGGACGACGGCCCGGTGGAGCCCTGGCAGCCGCCCAGGATATTGGCGGCCACCACGTAGTAGCGCCCGGTGTCGACAGCCCGCCCCGGCCCCACGACGTCGCCCCACCACCCAGCGCTGCGGTGCCCCGGCCCGGCCCGGCCGGTGACGTGGGAGTCCCCGGTCAGGGCGTGCAGGACCAGGACGGCGTTGTCGCGCCCCGGGGCGAGCTCCCCCCAGGTCTCGAAGGCCAGGACCGTGTCCGGCAGCACCTCCCCGGAGTCCAGGGGCAGGTCGCCGATCTCCAGGAAGCGGCGGTGGCCGGGGTCGTCACCGGGACGCCAGGCCCCGGTGGGGGACCCGGCCTTGCGGTCCACGAGCTTGGCTCGGGCGGTACCCACGCCGTAGGGAACGCTCTCGGGGATCGTCATGGTGTCCCTCCTCGGGATCCGCTGCCGGGGCTCAGGCGCCGACGGCGTCCAGGCCCCGCTCCAGGTCGGCGAGGATGTCGTCAATGTGCTCGATCCCCACGCTCAGGCGCACGGTCCCGGCGCTGATCCCGGCCCGGGCCAGGCCGGCGTCGTCGACCTGGGAGTGGGTGGTGGTAGCGGGGTGGACCACCAGGGAGCGCACGTCGCCGATATTGGCCAGGTGGGAGAACAGGCTCAGGGAGTCCACGAAGGCGGCGCCCGCCGCCCGCCCCCCGGGCAGGTCGAAGGACAGCACGGCCCCGGCCCCGCGCGGACAGTACTTGCGGTGCAGCTCGTAGTAGGGGCTGGAGGGCAGGCCGGAGTAGCCCACCCGCGCCACGCCGTCGTGCCCCTCCAGGAAGCGCGCGACCGCCAGGGCGTTGTCCACGTGCCGCTCCATGCGCAGGGAGAGGGTCTCCACGCCCTGGGCGATGAGGAAGGCGTTGAACGGGCTGGCGGCGAAGCCGAGGTCGCGCTGGCCCTCGGTGTGGGCCTTGAGGATAAAGGCGACGTTGCCCATCTCGCTGCCCACCCCCAGGTCACGGGCGTAGACCAGGCCGTTGTAGGAGGGGTCGGGGGTGTTGAAGCCGGGGAAGCGCTCGGGGACGGAGGCGAAGTCGAAGTTCCCGGAGTCGACCAGGATCCCGCCCACGGACGAGCCGTGCCCGCCCAGGTACTTGGTGGCCGACTCCACCACGATGTCGGCACCCCACTCAATGGGCCGGGTCAGGTAGGGGGAGGCAATGGTGTTGTCCACCACCAGCGGGATGCCTAGGGCGTGGGCGGCGGCGGCAACGGGCTCAATGTCCAGGATGTCGCCCTTGGGGTTGGGGATGGTCTCCCCGAAGAAGGCCACGGTGCCCTCGTCGGCCTGGGCCGCCCAGGAGGCGGGGTCGGCGGGGTCCTCCACGAAGCGCGTGGTGATGCCGAACTTGGGCAGGGTGTGGGTCAGGAGGTTGGTGGTCCCCCCGTACAGGGAGGGGGAGGCGACGATATTGCTGCCCGCCTGCCCCAGGGTCAGGAAGGTCAGGGTCTCGGCGGCGATGCCGGAGGACACCAGGTGGGCGCCGACCCCGCCCTCCAGGGCGTTGACCCGGGCGGCCACAATGGCGTTGGTGGGGTTGTCCAGGCGGGTGTAGATAGGGCCGAGGCTGCGCAGGGCGAAGCGGTCGGCGGCCTCCTGGGCGGAGGGGAAGACGAAGGAGGTGGACTGGTAGACGGGGACGGCCCGGGCCCCGGTGGCGCAGTCGGGGGTGTGACCGGCCTGGACCTGCTTGGTCTCGAAGTGCCAGCCAGCGGGGTCGGCGGCGCTGGGCGGGGCCGACGCCGCGGGCGCCTGAGGGGGTGCGTCGGCGGCACCAGCCGGCCCACCGGCGGGGCGGCCCGTCGCGGGGGCCTCGGCTCGGGCGGCGTCGGCGTGGGCGGTGTCGGTGTGGTGGCTGGGGGTCGGGGTGCTCATGGTTCGCTCCTGGTGCGGTACGTCGCGGGGGTCTTCAGGGGCGGACGACGGCGTGGCCAGGCCGGGAGGACTGCGGCACCCAGGAGGGAGGATCCTGGCGGTGCCCCGTCCGCGAGGGTCACGGGGGCAACCTGCGCGCCTACGCCCTCCGGCGTGGGGCGGCGCCCCGTCCGCGAGGGTCACGGCCCGCGCACGGCGGGACCGCAGGACTTGACGTGCACGAGGGCCAGGGCCTGTGGGCCGGTGGCGGCGTGCGCGTCAGCTGCGCATTCGGCGGGTGCAGCACATGGGGCCACCGTAGGCACGGGTCCGCGGGGCGCGCAAACTCAAGGGACCAGGTCCGGGTGGCGCCGGTTCCTTTCTCGGGGGGCGGCGCCGGGGCCGGGAGCACCCGGCCGTCCGGATAGCGGGCACCCGCGACCACCAAGTGATACAGGCACGTCTCCTGGGGGCGAACAGCGCGTCCGTGTGAGCAGTCTCACCGACGTCGTTCTGCCGTGTCCTGGCGCGCGATTCCCGCCCTGACGGGACAGATGGTGAGCGTGTGACACCTGTGATTTGTGGGAACAGTGTTTCTTGCGGCCCCACGTCCCGCTAGTGTTCTCAGTAGTGAGCCAGGCGCGTCCGTCAAGGTGGCGCGCCGAGGAACGGAGGACCCGTGAGCAGCATCCTTCACCGCAGGACGACCAGAGCCGTCCTCGCGGCGACCGCTCTCGCCCTGGCAGCCGGACTGGGCCCCATAGCGGTCGCGGACGATGTCTCCCAGGACGACATTGACAAGTCCAAGGCGGCCGAGAGCTCGACGTCGGCCTCCATCGCGACCCTTGAGGCCCAGCTCTCCCAGCTCAACGCCAGTCTCAACGCCGCCCAGATCAGCGCCGAGAAGGCCAACGAGGACTACCTGGTCGCCCTGGACGACCTCGACCAGGCCACCACCAGCGCGCAGACCGCCCAGACCAACGCGGACAACGCCAAGCAGGAGACCACCGAGGCCCGCACCGCGCTGGGTTCCGTGGTGGTGCAGACCTACCAGGAGGGTGGCAACCCCCTGGACATGCTCACCCCCTACCTGACCAGCGAGTCGCTGGCGGACCTCGCCGACCAGAACGTGGCCCTCATGCGCGCCGGGGAGAACTCTGACGCCAAGGTCCAGGGGGTGGAGGCCCTCCAGGCCGTGGCCGACACCATGCAGTCCATCGCGGACAGCAAGGTCGTGGCCAAGCAGACTGCCGCCGACACCGCCCAGAGCGCCAAGGCCACCGCCGACACCGCGGCCGCGCAGGCCCAGGCGGCGGTGACCGACGCCGAGACCAAGCGCACCAACCTCATTAGCCAGCTCGCCACCCAGCGCAACACCACCGTCGAGCTGGAGACCCAGTACCAGAACCAGCGGGAGGCCGAGCGCAAGGCCAAGGAGGAGGCCGCTGCCAAGGCGGCGGCTGAGGCGGCCGCCCAGGCTGCTGCCGCGCGGGCGGCTGCCGACCAGGCCGCCCGGGACCAGGCTGCTGCCAGCCAGCCCGCGGCCCCCGCCCCCACCGCCCCGGGACCTGACCCGACCACACCGGCACCCGACCCGGAGCCAGCACCAGCGCCCGCACCCGACCCTGAGCCTGAGCCCGCACCGGCCCCCGAGCCCGCACCGGCCCCGGCACCTGAGCCCGACCCGGAGCCCGAGCCCGAGCCGGCACCTGCGCCCGAGCCAGAGCCTGAGCCGGACCCCGAGCCCGCGCCCTCCTACGGCGGGGCCTCGACCGCGATCAACTCGGCCTACTCCTTCCTGGGCACGCCCTACGTCTGGGGCGGGGAGTCCTACGGTGGCGTGGACTGCTCGGGCCTGACCATGCTGTCCTGGCGCAGTGCCGGGGTGTACCTCACCCACTCCTCACGTGTGCAGTACGGCGAGGGAACGCTGGTGCCCCTGGGCAGCGTCCAGCCCGGTGACCTGGTCTTCTGGTCGGACAACGGTACCCAGTCCGGCATCTACCACGTGGCCATGTACCTGGGTGACGACCAGATGATCGAGGCCCCGACCTTCGGCATGACCGTGCGGGTGACCGCCATGCGCTACTCAGGGGCCATGCCCTACGCCGTGCGCTTCTGACACCCGCCCCCTTCCGCGAGAACGGTACTTATTCTTCGCGAGAACGGACGTGCCGGTACCTAGACCTGACGGGACCCGTCTGCCCCACTGCACCTGGGGGACAGACGGGTCCCGTCGTCCACGTGCCGCCCGTACGAGCTCCCGCAGATCTCGGGTCCTGTACCAGCCCTCCCTCCGCTTCTCGGCACACTCCATCCTGAGGGCGGAGTAGGACTCAGGTCCCTGTACCCAGCCCTCCACTAGGGGTACCCGCCGATCCTGTAGGGAGCAGGGCCCCAAGTACAGCCCTGTCCCGACCTGGCGACCCCGACCTCGCTGGCAACGTACCTTGGTCGCCGGGGACGTACCGTAGAGGTACGTCCCCGGCGACCAAGGCACGTCCGTGTCGAACAAGTACCGTTCTCACGGCCAACAAGTACCGTTCTCACGGCCAACAAGTACCGTTCTCACGGCCAACAAGTACCGTTCTCGCGACGAACAAGTACCGTTCTCGCGAAGAACAAGTACCGTTCTCGCGGAAGGGGGGCAAGAGAATGGCGCGGGACCAGGACGGCCCCGCGCCAGGAGACGCTCGAAGACACAAGGGGACGCTAGAAAGCACCAGAAGACACCAGAAAAAGCTAAGAGACTTCAGGAGACGCTCGAAAATACCAGAAGACTCCAGAAAACCGAGACACGTCGGAAGACGCTTGGAGCCGGGCAGCCTGGGTAGATCCCCAGGGCGGCCTGAGAAGACTCCGGAGCCAGACGACTTAAGCAGACACCCGGAGCCGGGCAGCCACACGGGCGGCCTGACTCCCGGAGCCAGCAGGCCTAGCGGGTCAGGAGCTCGGCCAGGCTCGGGCCCGTGACACCCAGGCGCCACACCCGCCAGCCGTCAATGTCCTGCGTGTGCTGGGCGGCGTTGGCGGCGGCTGAGGGATCCACGAAGGACTCCCCCGTGGACAGGGTCATCCGACCGCTGCGGTCCAGGATGGCCTCGTGGTGGATCCCCCGACGCGGCCGGTCCCACACCAGGCGGGCGGGGGTCTGGAGGCTGGCGGCGACCAGGGCCAGCGCCTGCGCGGCCTCGTTGCCCGAGGTGACCGTGGGCTGGGCCCCCAGGACAGGGCCGGTGCTGCGGTGCCCGCGACGCAGGCCGGGCAGCTCCTCGACGGTGACGTCGTCGCCCTCCCAGGTCGGGACCGTAATACGGGGCATGGGGGTGGTCTCGAACTCGTTGGACCTCCAGTCCGTGCTCCCCCGGCTCGACCTGGACTCCGAGGGCGCCTCACGCCTGCTGGCCCACGCCTCCTCCGCGGCGCTACGGGCCGCCCAGGGGCTGTCCGGGGCGGCGTGGGAGGTCCGCCCCGTCGTCCCCGCCGTCTCCCCGGTGGTACGGGAGTCCCCGGTGGTACGGGAGGCGGCCCACACGCTCTCGTCGCCGGTGCTCCCGCTGGTCTCCTCGACCATCTGGATGGGCGTGGCCTGGCGGATACTCGCCAGGGCGGCGTCCTCCACGGACTCGACGCTCACCAGGACGGTGCCCCCGTAGCTGCGCACACTCACGATACGGATATGTACCCCGGCCTCGGACAGGCGTCGTACGCTCGCGCGCACGTCATCGCTGACGCCCTCGGTCAGGATGGTCAGCCCGGTGTCCGACATCTCGGCGATGGCGGACACCAGGGCGTCGGCGTCCAGGAACTCGAACACGGGGGCGGTCGTCTGGGTCGCCAGGGCCGCCCTCACCTGGGCCCGTACCTGTGACGACGCCTCACGCCCCCAGATGACGGGGGTGAGGCGGTCGTCGTCGAGAGCGAAGAGCGTCATGCGCCCATGATCTCATGGAAAGTGGGGTCTTGACGAGTGGTTAGAGGCTTTCGCGGACAGCTTTGGCGGCATCCACAAGATTGCGCAGGCTCGCCTCGGTCTCGGCGTAGGCGCGGGTCTTGAGCCCGCAGTCCGGGTTGGCCCAGACCCTGCCCGCTCCCAGGGCGTCCACGGCCCGCCGGAGCAGCTCGGTGCACTCCTCCACGCTGGGTACGCGCGGTGAGTGGATATCCCAGATCCCGGGGCCGAGCTGGCGCTCGAAGCCGTGGGCGGCCACCGCCGGGAGGATGTCCATGCGCGAGCGGGAGGCCTCGATACTGGTCACGTCGGCGTCCAGGTGGTCCACGGCGTCAATGACGACGTCGAACTCGGAGTAGCACAGGTGGGTGTGGACCTGGGTGGCCGGAGCCGCCCCGCCGGTGGCCAGGCGGAAGGAGCCCACCGACCACTGAAGGTAGGCGGGGCGGTCGGCGCGCCGCAGCGGCAGGGTCTCGCGGATGGCGGGCTCGTCGACCTGGACGACGCCGATCCCGGCCGCCTCCAGGTCGGCCACCTCGGCGCGCAGGGCCAGGCCCAGCTGGTCGGCCACCTGGGCGCGCGGGATGTCGTCGCGCACGAAGCTCCAGGCCATAATCGTCACCGGGCCGGTGAGCATGCCCTTCATGGGCTTGTCGGTCAGGGACTGGGCGTAGGCGGACCAGGCCACCGTCATGGGCGCGGGCCGGGCGACGTCACCCCACAGGATGGAGGGGCGGGTGCAGCGTGAGCCGTAGGACTGCACCCAGCCGTGCTCGGTGGCGGCGAAGCCGTCCAGGAGCTCGGCGAAGTACTGGACCATGTCGTTACGCTCGGCCTCGCCGTGCACCAGCACGTCCAGGCCGATCTCCTCCTGGAGCGCCACCACGCGGGCGATCTCGGCGCGCATGGCGTCCTCGTAGCCGGCCGCGCCCAGCTCACCGCGGCGGTGGGCGGCCCGGGCCCTGCGGATCTCGGCGGTCTGCGGGAAGGAGCCGATGGTGGTGGTGGGGATGAGCGGCAGGCCCAGCCGCGCGTCCTGGGCGGCCTTGCGCTCGGGGTAGGGGGCCCGGGTGCGGTCGGCCTGGGTGACGGAGGCCACGGCGTCGCGCACCTCGTCCCGGCGCACGCCGGGGTGGGCGGCGCGCCGGGCCCGCAGCTCCGCGTCGCGGGCCAGCTCGTCGGCGACCGCCTCACGACCCTGGGCCAGTCCCCTGGCCAGGGTGAGGACCTCACCCACCTTCTGGTCGGCGAAGGCCAGCCAGGAGCGGATCTCGGGGTCGATGCCGGTCTCACGCCCCACGTCGTGGGGCACGTGCTGGAGGGAGGTGGAGGTGGCCACGGTGACGGGCGTGCCCGCGGGCAGCGCGTCACGCAGCGCCTCCAGGGTGGACAGCGCAGCACTGAGGTCGGTGCGCCAGATATTGCGCCCCGAGACCACCCCGGCCACCACGGTCTTACCCTCCAGGGTGGCCAGGTCCTCGGCATTGGGCAGGCGGCCGGCCACCAGGTCCAGGCCGACGGCCTCCACCCCGGTGGCGCCCAGGACGGGCAGGGCCGCGCCGAGCGGGCCGTAGGTGCCGGCCACGAGGATCCGGGGGCGCTCGGTCACGGCGGACAGCAGCGTGTAGGCCTGGTGGACGGCCGCGAGGATCCGCTCCTCCGGCACGTCCCAGGCGTCGCAGGCCAGGGCGGGCTCGTCGAGCTGGACCCAGGTGGCGCCCGCGGCCCACAGGTCGACCAGGAGGTGGGCGTAGGCGTCCAGGACGTCACCCAGGCGGTCCAGGGGGTGGAAGTCCCGGCCGGCGGCGTCGGAGGCCTTGGCCAGGAGGAGGTAGGTGACGGGGCCCACCACCACGGGCCGCACGTCCGTCCCGGCGCGGGCGGCCTCCAGGACCTGGGCCACCGGGCCGTCGGTGGGGTCCACGGCGCCGAAGCCGAGGGCGTAGCGCACCGGGGTGGTCTCGTCCAGCTCGGGCACCAGGTAGTGGTAGTTGGAGTCCAGCCACTTGGTCATCTCGGCGGCGGCACGCTCGCCCTCGCCGCGGGCCACGGTGAAGTACTCCTCCAGGCCCAGTCCGGGAAAGCCCTGGCCGGCGGTGCCGCGCAGGTCGGCAAAGCGCTCGGGGACGGCCCCCAGGGCGGTGGTGACCTGGTGGACCTGGTCGTAGTAGGTGAAGTCGGCCGGTACGGAGGCGGGCCCGCCCAGGCCCAGGGCGGCCAGGTGCGAGCGGGTGGCCGCACGCAGGTCGGCGGCGGAGGCACGCAGGTCAGCCAGGGTGGTGGAACCGCGCCAGGCCGACTCCAGGGCCTTCTTGAGCTCCCGGTCAGCGCCAATGCGCGGGTAGCCCAGGATCGTGGCCCCCGGCAGGGGGGGCAGGGAGCCGGACGTGGGCTGGTCGGGGGCGGCGCTCATGCGTTCTCCTTGATGGTGGTCTTAGTGGTGTGTGGCTGGGCTGGCTGGAGGGGCGCGCCCGCGGCGGCCCGGCCCCCGCGGCGCAGGAAGGAGGGGCCGCGGCCGGGCGTGGCCTGGAGGTAGCCGCGGTCGACGGCGTCACGCACCTCCCGGTCCGGGGCGGCGCCGTCGAGGATCCGCCCTAGACGCAAATGGCTGATAATGTCCAGGGCTGGTCGGGTGCGGTTGAAGGTGTACAGGTGCAGTCCTGGGGCGCCAGCCTCCAGGAGCGCGGTTGACAGTCCCAGGGTGGCGTCCACGCCGCGGGCCACCAGGGAGGCCCCGGTCGCGGTGGACAGGGAGTCGCGCAGCCTGCGGGGCACTGCGACGCCGGTGAGGGACTCCAGACGGGTCAGACGGGTCAGGTCCGTCAGGGGGATGACGCCGGGCAGGATGGGGATGGTCACCCCGGCGTAGGTGCAGGCGCGGACCAGGGCCACGTAGTCCTCGGGCTCGTAGAAGACCTGGGTGATGGCCAGGTCGGCCCCGGCGGCCTGTTTGGCGGCCAGGACCTCGACCTCCCGGAGGTGGTCGGCGGCGGCCGGGTAGGCGGCCACCGCGATGGTGACGTGGCGCCGGTCGTCACCGAAGTAACTGGCCTCGACCTCGCGGATGACCTGGACCAGGTCGGTGGCGTAGCGCAGCTCACCGTGGACGTCCTGGGGGGAGAAGCCGGGGGGCGGGTCACCGCGCAGGGCCAGGAAGCGGCGCACGCCCATGGCCAGGAAGTGGGAGACGATCTCGACGGTGTCACGCCGGGTGTAGCCGATGCAGGTCAGGTGCGCCATGAGAGGCACCTGGGAGGAGGAGATGACGTGGGCGGCGACGTCCTCGGCGGCATTGCGCTCCCTGACGACGCGGACGCGGGGGACGGGGTCCGCAGGAGCGGTGTCCGAGCGGGCCGGAGCGGTGAGGTCCGGGCAGGGGCTGGCGGGAGCAGGGTCCGGGCGGGAGCCTGCGGTGTCCGGGCGGGCAGGGGCGGCGTCGGCCCCCTCCCCTGCCCCGCCCGGGGCGAGGAAACGGGGGCGGTAGGTCACCGACACGAAGTCCGGGGCGGTGGCCAGGAGCCGGTCAATGCGCCCCCAGGCCGCCGAGGAGCGCGGCGGGAAGAGCTCCAGGCTCAGCGTGGGGCGGGTCGGTGCTGGTGACGTCATGATCTCTCCATCGGTCCTGGCTGAAGCACCCGCCTACCGGGTTGCTGCGGCGTCAAGGAGCCAGGTCTCTCGGCCGCTCTGGATGGTGGACGTGAGCCTACCCTATCGACCTGGACGCCCACACCACAGGCCGCGGGACGTAGGTCACTGGCACCGCTGCGTGCGGGCCCCCCGGTGCCTGCGAGCGGTACCGGGCTCGCCGGGCCAGTGCTCCAGCGGGCCCGGTACCGCACTGCCAGCACCCCCGAGACCAGTCCACGTCCCCACCGACCCCGTCAGACCCGTCCACGACGCCTGAGTCCTCACCCAGCCCGAACCGCGTCCCCACCAGCCCCGTCAGGCCCGGTACCGTGTCACCCGGTCTGACGGGTGGTCGGGGAGGGGCCGGGCACAGCGGGCCGGGGCAGGTGGCGGCCCGTCAGGTGGGTGCGGTCGGGGAGGGGCCGGGCACAGCAGGCCGGGGCGTGAGGTGGTGGAGCTCGTCGGCGACCTCCAGGACGAGCGGGTCGTGGGAGGTGACCAGGACCGCCGCGCCCCGACCGGCCTGCGCCCGCAGGAGGGCGACGAGATGACGGGCGGTCTCCTCGTCAAGGGCGGCGGTGGGCTCGTCCAGGCACAGCAGCCGCGGGGCGCCGACCAGGGCCCGGGCCACGGCGGTCCTCTGACGCTCACCGCCGGAGAGCGTGGCCGCGTCCTGGTCCAGGACCTCGTGGAGGTCGAGCTCCTCAGCCAGGTCGACGGCCCGCTGCCTGAGGCCGGCCCGCACGGCGCGGGAGGCACGGCCTGGTGGGCAGCCCAGGAGGATGTTCCCCAGAACACTCAGCCCGGGCAGGACGGGACTGTCCTGCCCGGCGTAGCCCAGGAACCCGGCCCGGGCGGCGGCGACCCGCTCGGGCCGGCGCCAGGGCACCGGCTCCCCGGCCCAGGTGACGCTACCGGTACTGGGCTGGAGGAGCCCGGCCACGACCCGCAGCAGGCTGGTCTTCCCGCAGCCGGTGCGACCGGCCAGGCAGGTCACCGCTCCTGCGCGCAGGACCAGGTCGTAGGAGCTGACCACCGTACGGGCGGAGCCCCGGGTAACGTACGTGATGGAAACACCCTCCAGGGAGGCGACGACGTCGCCCGCCCAGGTGGACGCCTCGTCTGCGACGTCGCCCTGACCACGTGCACCACCGGGGATCCGCCCTGAGCGGGGAGCCTGGGCCCCGGATCCGCCGTCGGTCTCCAGGCAGCAGGCGGAGGCGGCCTGGGCCCCGAACCCGGCTCCGGGGCCGTCACCGGGCCCGGAACCAGCTCCTGGGCCGGGACCAGTCCCTGGATCGGGGCCAGCTCCAGGATCGGAGCCATCACCGGACCTGGGCCCAGTCCCAGGATCGAGGCCGTCACCGGGCACTGTCCCTGTTGCAGCAACCTTCCCTGCCGGACGGGCAAGCTCGCCGTCAGCTGCGTGAGCACTCATACATCCTCCTGCGAAAGGTGTCCCTGCCAAAGGCGCCGTCCCTGACGCGACAGGCCGGGCCGCCAGCCGCTATCCGGTGCGCGCTGGGGCCGCGAGGCCCTGACGGCGGGCAGCAGGTGGACGGCGGCGGTAAGGACCAGGGCCAGGGCGCAGACCGCCAGGGCCAGGACGGTGGCGGCGGCAGGGACCTGAGGCACCCACAGACTCACTACCGGGGTGAGGCAGGCCAGGAGCAGCACGACCGGCACGTACCGGCGCCCCCAGGACACGGCCTCCACCCGGACACGGGCGACGCGGGACCAGCCGGCCGCCGCCAGGACCTGGTGCCTCCCGGTGAGCGGTGCGCGCACGGCGCGCAGGCCCGTGAGCAGCAGCGCCAGGGCGGCCACGCTGGTCAGGGCCACCAGCACCGTCGTGGCCAACCGGGCCAGGGACAGGCCGACCCCGGCGGCCTGGGAGGTGCCCGCCTGGGACGTGTACTGGGACAGGACCGTCAGGCCCGCCCCGGCCGCCAGCCCGGTCAGGACGACGCCGGCCCCGGTGGCGAGCCCACCCGAGGCGCCTGCAAGGCGGTAGCCCACGCCCACGGGCCCCGGCACCGTCCGCCGGACCCGCGCGCGGACGGCACGAGGCGCCCGGAGCCTGGCGACCCTCCACCGTGACCGGGCCTGCGCGCGGACGGCGCGAGACCCCCACCTGGGCAGTCGCGGCCGGCCCGCCTGCGCAGACCCCTGCGGAGACCTTCCGGTGGCGTCGGTATCGCCCTGCCCCGGCAGGCTCCCCCGGACCCGGGCCCTGGTGCGCTGGGGACGCAGGGCGGCGGCGGCGTCCCACAGGACCTACACCACCACCCCCAGCACGTAGACGAGCCCGACCGCGGGGGCCAGGACGAGGACCACCGGGTTGCTCCCCTGCGTCGCGCTCACGGCACAGGCCGCCGCCGCGCCCAGGAGCACGGCTGCTAGGGCGGGCAGACGAGCGCCCAGGAGCCGGGCTCGCAGACGGGGCCCGGACCAGCCGGACTGGACCAGGACCCGGGCCCGGAGGACCCGCGCCGCGGAGGCCTGCCCCTCGACGACCAGGGCCAGCAGGCCACAGGTGAGCATTGACACGACGGTCAGCATCCTGGTGGTCCACGACGAGGCGGCCTCCACGCGGGCCACCGCCCCCAGCTCGGTCCACTGCTGGGTGGCGGTGCCGTGCCAGGCGCCGGTCATGGAACCGGTCAGCTCCACGGACACCTCCACCGGCGAGGAGCCTGTCACGACCGTCGGCGTCAGGCCCATGTCGGCGACCCGGGCGGCCACGCGCTCTAGGTCGTCCTCGCTGGCCGCCCCGCCGTCGGGCCGCTCCAGGCGCAGGCGCACCATGCCGGCGGGCAGCCGGGTCCCGTCCAGGGCCAGGTCGTCCAGGGCGGTGTCGGGGATGACCGCGCCCGCCGGTGAGGTGGCGGCCCCGGTACCCGACACGTCCTGGGCGACCGGCCCCCGGCTGGTCCTCAGGGTGGAGGCCGCCAGCGGATCCGTGCCCGGCAGGGACCCCGAGGTCACCGGGTACAGGCCCGTTGAGATCATGCCCGGCTTGCGGTAGGCGCCCCCGACCAGCCCCCGGACCCGGTAGATCTCCTCCCGCCACTCCGAGGAGGTGATCCCGGCGACGGCCGTGTAGCGCAGGCTGGGGTCGCCGCCGGGGCTGGTGGTGTCGACGGCGGACAGGGGCGCCGGCTCCTTGCGGGTGGCGGTCCTTGAGGAGTCGGTGGTGACGTCCCCGTAGGACATGGTCCCGTAGGTCACGACCTGGGACGGGGCGCCGACCCCCAGGGGGTGTGCGGGGGCGAGCCAGAAGTAGGCGGGCGACGTCGTGGGCACCGTGGCGACATCGTGCCCCGGCAGGGCCAGGAGCCGGTCGGCTGCGGACTCGGTCAGGTAGCGGCAGTCCTCACCCGCGACCGGTGGGCAGCGGTAGGCCCTGTCCGTGTCGTCCTCGGTGAGGGAGGTCCCGGTGGTGTCGAGCTCGGTGGCCTGCCCGCTCACCGTCATGTCGGGCAGGCCCGAGTCCGCGACCAGGGCCGGCACGGGGTACCCGTAGGACAGGAGCCAGGGACCGTCCAGGCTCAGGGGGTCGTCCGCCCTCGGGCCCGAACCGCCCCGCCAGGTGTCCCGTGCCCACTGTACGAAGGCACCGGGGTCAGCAGCGGCCCTGGCAAGGGAGTCCATGGAGGCCGCCAGGGCCTCGTCGCCGCTGGCCCTGGCGAGCGCGGCCTCGGAGGCCGGGTCCAGGGCGACGATGGATGCCCGGCTCACGTCCGTCATCGCGGCCGAGGAGAGGCCCGGGGCCGTCAGCGGCTCAAGGGCTACGCCCTGGTCGGTGACCACGGGGACCGGTTGCCCCAGCTCGTCTCCTGACAGGAGGTTGATGGCGGACCGCGTGCCAGGGGCGAGGAGCATGTTCCTGCCCTGGGCTGCGAGAAGGAGGGTGGAGGGGGCGGAGGCCCTGGTACCGGTGCCGTCCGTGACCGACACGGTGACCTGGACGCGCCAGGCCCGCAGGTGGTCGCCGTCCTGGTCGGCGGCGGGCCGGGGCACCCAGGCGCTCACGACCTGCTCCGTGTCCTGGTCGGCCAGGTCGACCACGGTGACCGGGGCGGCGACCTCCACCCCCGGGATGTCTCGCAGGGCCCGGACCTGGTCAGGGGTCACGCTCCCCTGGGTCATCCAGGCGTCCGGGGCCAGGTACCGGTGACCCCCCAGGACCGTCACCGGGTCCCGGGAGGTCACGACGATATCGACAGGAGTGTCCCGCACCCCCTCCAGCCGGTCCCTGACAGAGACCGACACGCTCGAGCCCAGGAAGGAGGAGGCCAGCAGCGCGGCCCCTACCAGGGCCCCTGGGGCGAGGCGGGACAGCAGGCTCACGCGGGGACCGATCCGCCGTCGCCCAGCAGGCAGGCCCTGTGGAAGCGGTCCACGTACCAGCAGTTACGCGGCCTGGGCTCCCCTCCGGGCTGCCACCAGCCGGACACGACATCCGGGTGCGTCGGCGTAGCCGCTGCGACACCGACGCTGGCACCGACACCGACGCATCCGACCACACCCAGGACGGCCACAGCAGCAGCAATGACGACTCTTCTTATGGCATTAACTCCCTCAACCAGCGGCGACGTAGTGCGACGAATAGGTCACAGGTCACGCTACTAGAGGAGTGAGTACCTGTACAGCACCTCGCACAACGTCTCACTTTATGAGACCGCGTAGGGTAGACTCCCATACCGACGCCACCCGTGTGACGGTCTGGAGCGCGCGGCCGCCCAGGTCGCCGACACCAGCCGCCGCCAGCTCACCGGCTGGGTGGTAAGCCTGCTGGCCGGATGGTGAGCTCACCAACGGACCACTATCGGCACTACGTCAAGCTCGCTATGCTGGGCCCGCACCGGCGTCGGCCCACCTCCGACCCCGTACGCCCCTCTAGCTCAGTCGGTCAGAGCTGCGGACTTTTAATCCGAAGGTCGTGGGTTCGAGCCCCACGGGGGGCACCACCCGGAACCCGGGGATGGCGGCCGCGGCGCCCCGGACAGTACGGCACAACCCCTGGCGGGTAGATACCGCGGTGCGCTACGACATCCTCTACGGGCAGGGCACGGTCATGTCGGGCGCGTACGCCTCCCTGACCTACCGGACACAGGCGACAGCGAAACAGGTCACACGCCCTCTTGCGACTTCTCCCTCGCCTGTAGCGCGAGCAGGACGAGATTGATTTGCGGGGGCGAGGGTTCCCGGTCTCTCGTGGCGCGGACTCGGGTGGTTCTATGCAGTCCCTCGGATGATCTTCCGCCTGTCTGCTGGCCCGGTTCATGTGCCTGTCGCAATCTGAGGATCAGAACGAGGGCCACCCTCGGCCGCGTCGGGGCCCAGGCTCCTGACCTGCGTGGACATTGAGTGTACAAAGCTGGGAACGGGGTGGGGTCGGCTCTGATCCTCAGATTGCGACAGAACCGTCCGCCCACCACCGCCGTGGCCGTGTATAACCCCCCGTCCCCGCTCCAGGTGCGGGGCGAGGCGGGCTGACGGTGCCATAGCACCCCAGGTGCGGAGCAGGGAACCCCTAGTCCGGGCCACGGCTGGTGACGACGGGCGGCTGCCGGGCGCCACCCCGACCAGGTCACCAATCAGGCTGCCGAGGCAGTCACGATCTGTCGCGGCCAGTCGGCGGTGCGACCGCAGTGCCACCGAGCGGGCGCCGGGTCGGCAGTGAGGGAAACCGGGGTCTGGTAGACTTCAGGACCGTTGGAATCCCAAGGATCCCCAAGGATAACCCCGCGCCAGCTGGGATAATCCGATCGGCCGCAACTGGGTCGTGCCCGCCTCGGCGATAACCCCGCGCGAGCTGGGATAATCGGCCCAACTACGTAGCCCTGGTACGGCCCTGGGGCTAACCCCGCGGCGGGGATGATCCGAGCTGGGAGCAGGGCCGCAACCCAGTCCCGGAGCTAACCCCGCGTAAGCGGGGATGATCCGACGAAGAGCCAGGCGACCATCTTGCGGAGCCAGCTAACCCTGCTTGCGCGGGGATGGCCCCCGGCCGTCGAGCGCGACGGTGACACGCATGCCTAACCCTGTACAAACGGGGATGATCCGGTGTAGAATCAGCTACGAAGCGGGGATTTCCCCTGGGCTAGCCTTGAAATAAGAGGCCGACGTCCTTGGTAGACGTCCAGAACGCCCGGGAATGGGCCCCGCTTCACTGACCTTGAGCAAGCGGGGATGATCCGGTGCTTTGGCCTGTGCTCTCCCAGAGCGGAGACCAGGTAGACGAGGTCATGGTTCTCCTCCCGGACGACCAGGAGCTACGCTGGAGACGTGACGAGTGACATGGACGCCGATGACTGGGATACCGGCACCGAGTACACGCTGTACATCGGCTCCGGCCCCACGCGCGCCCAGGTCGCCAGCGTCCTTGAGGGCCACTTCACACGAGACGGTGACATCACCGCCTGGTGGGACGTCGAGGACAACTTCCCCAAGGTCGCCGCTCTGGGCTACCCGCTCGTGGTCGATGTCGATGGCTACCCCGGCCCCAAGGCGACGCGAGCTGTTCTGGCAGAGCGCCTCAGGGTCCCGATCGAGAATGAGATCACCATCGAGGACATCATCGATCCGAGTATCCCTCCCCCGACCGCCGAGGCTGTCGCAATATTCGGCGTCTGACCGGCTTCGAGGCGATTACGACCCCGGAGGCGGCTGACACCTATGTCTCCGCGCACCCGCCCGCCAGCTACACCGACGCCCTGGCCAGCGCCCAGGACCTGGTCGAGGGCGGTCCCTACCCCAGGTACCCTCGGGACCAGGCCGAGAAGCCCGCAATAACCTGCCTCGGGTACCCTCGAGGACTAGGTAGAGACCCCGGCGTCCTGAGACCCCGACGGGTGCTCTGCCTCGGGTACCCTCGGGGACCAGGAGAGCGTCGGGACCGTAACCACCAGGAGGAGATCGTGGGAGTGGCAGAGGGTGACCGGGGAGGGTTCCTCGGTGTCGGTGAGCTCATCGCCCTGGCCAGGACCGCCCCTGAGCCCCGGCTCGTCCCGGACAAGCGGGGTGTGGTCCACACCGCCGCCAGCAACGCGGCCTGGTGCCCGGCCATACTGGCCCGTGGCGACACTCTGGACGACCTGTGGCGCTTCTGCGTCCTGCAGACCCTGGACGACTACGCCTCCACCCTGCGCTGGGGCGGGGCCCAGGAGGCCGCTCGGGTCTTCGCCGAGGAACCGGCCCCCACCGGCGCCCAGCAGGTCGACGCCGCCCTGGCGGCCCTGGCCGAGCACCTCGCCGAGCGCGACGGCTGGGAGGCCCCCGCCTGGGCCGGGGACCCCGCGCGTACCACCACCTGGTACCCCGACCTGCTCGAGATGGATCGCCACGAGGCCACGCACCACGGCCCTAAGGCCTTCCGCCGCCACGGCGTGTTCATTACCCACCGGGCCCTGGGGCGAGCATGACCACCCGCACCGGGCCGGACCTGACCACCGACGACATCCGCGCCCTCCTGACCGAGCTGTCCGACCGCCTGGCCGCCCGGGGTCAGAGGGCCCAGCTGTTCGTCGTGGGCGGGGCGGCCATGGCCCTGGCCTACGACACCACCCGCACCACCCGCGACCTGGACGCGGTCTTCAGGCCCGGCTCCGTCGTACGCGAGACCGCCGAGGTCATCGCCCTGGCGCACGGGCTCCAGAGAGACTGGCTCAACGACGCCGCTAAGGGGTTCATGCCCGGCACCGACAAGTCCCCACGCACCGTCCTCAGGTCCGAGTCGCTCCTGGTCCAGGTCCCCTCACCGGAGTACCTGCTGGCTATGAAGATCTTCTCAGGACGCGGCCAGCGCGACACCGAGGACGCCGTCCGCCTGTTCGACGCCGCGGGGTACACCTCCGTCGAGCAGGTCATTGAGCTCCTAGAGCGCACCTACCCCGCACGCCTGCTCCTGCCCCGCCACCGGTACATCGCCTACGAGGTCGCCGAGAGGGCCCAGGCCGCCCGTACCTGACGGGCCCGCTGCCACATACCCCACCCAGCCAGCGGCGCACGCCCGCCGGGTGGTGGGGGTGGGCAGTGTAGCCCTGTGAGTCGTCTTGGGGCGAGTGGTGGCCACCTGCCTGTGGAGCGCCTGGTCCCGTGGGCCTGGCTTGTCCACAGGGAGTGGTGGCCCGGGGGCGGGGTGGGTGAGGATGGTGGTGTCCGCCCGTGGGGGCGGGCCCGGGGAGTTTCCGAGGAGGCTGGTATGGGTGTCGAGGATGAGGACCTGGTGACGGCGGGGGCGTGCCCGTGGGTGCGGGGGCTGATCGCCACCGTCCTGGTCACGGGGTGGGACGGGCAGGACCGGGAGCGTGCGGGACGGGCCGCGGTCCTGTCCCGGGTCCTGTGGGGGGTCCTGTCGGGCCCGCCGGTGGTGGTGCCACCGGTGGAGCGGGCCGAGGCATGGGGCGCGGTGGAGGACGTGGCGGGCCTGGTCGGGCTGCTGGGGTCGTGCCCCGGGGGGCTGGGTGTGGTGGACGCCGCCCGCCTGGCCGGGGCGCGGGTAGCCCTGGCCGAGGAGGCCCGGGCCGAGGCGGTCTTCGAGGCCCTGGAGCGCAGGGCGGTGCGCGAGTCCCTGGGCGCCGCCCCATGGGACCGGTAGACGGTGGTGGACACCGGTGGGAGGGTGGGACATAATGGTGGGGACCCACCCGGCGGCAACCGGATGGGTCCCGAGGGGCTCAGGCCCCGAGGATCTCGAACAAACGGATCAGGACCCCGGCGACGGCTGCGAGCGCGCTAACGATCTCGCACCACGTCGGGGTCCTGCGCTGTCCTGGGCCCCTGGGAGCCGCGTGGCGCGGCGGACGCTGGCGCACAGTCCCCTCACCTCCTTCCGGTGGATCGACACCCCGTCGAACAAACGGGAGGTGTCGGGGGTGATCCGCCTCAAGGAAGGCCTGCCCATCATCGCACGGGGCCGTGGTGCCCGTGGCCTACGTGGTAGTGGCGCTGGGCGGGACGTGGTCAGCACGGACGAGTGCCTCCGCCGGGGCCCGACCCTGTAGCAGGCCCCAGACCGTGGCCGCCGGTAACCGGGTAGTGGACGCGTGTGACCATGGTGGGACATAATGGTGGGGACCCACCCGGCGGCAACCGGATGGGTCCCCTGGCGGGCGGTTTCAGCTGAGCCACCTGCCGAGGGCATCCACAAGGACACTGACGGCCCGGACCAGGCGAGCGATACTGTTCAGGATCTCGCTCACCTTCCGGGCCGTTCCCTTGCCCCTGCGGCTCCTGCCTCGCGACTTGGACACGGCCCCCACCTCCTCCCTGGCTCCTAGGCCTCCCCGGCAAGGACACTGGGTGTTCCGGGAGGAGGTGCCGGAGAAGGCCCCCTGAGTATGCCACGTCGTGGGGGCCGGTCTTATACCGGCCTCCGGCGGGGACGGGCGTGCTCGGTGATGGCGCGCTCGGACAGGCCCTGGGCGTGCATGGCACGCACCCAGGACTCGATGACCAGGACAGGAGCACCCGTCCTACAGGGTCGGGCCTCGGCCGGTGCGACGTGCACCGGGGCCGGGTGACCCGGCAGCTGGCGGGGTGCCCCGGGGGGCCCGGGCGCCGCTGGTCGGGTGGGGGCGTGACCAGGGCGGGGTCGAGGCGCAGCTGGTGGGCGCGGTAGCAGGCCAGGGGGTACTCGGCAGCGGCCAGGCGCTCGTCGTCGCGCTCACCCAGTAGGTTGCGCAGCGTCCCCTGGACGACGCCGTCGGCGTGCTCGAGCGTCTCGGGGTAGAAGTACTCACGCCAGCCGGACTGCTCAGCCACGAGCGGCAGGCGCCGAGGCGCGGTCGGCCGCACGTCGGGCGGTGGCCTGGTCGCGGTAGCGTTGGACGAGCTCGTCCAGGGTGGTGGTGCCGGCCGTGAGGGCCAGGTAGTCCTCGACGTCGGCGCGGTTGGGCACCCAACCCTCGTGCCAGTTGACGGCCAGGCCCTCAATGAGCTCCTCGCGCTCGGCCGGGCTCAGCGGCTCGAACAGGTCAGGCCACCACAGGTCGGGACGGAAGGGGAAGTACGGGTCACTCACGGGCGGTCCTCCTCGCAGCGAGCGTACCGCACCACGTGCGCCCACTCGGAAGAGTCTAAACATGTACTAAAAAGACTCTTTAGAGCTCAAGCATTATGTGCGTACCCGGAGAGCCTCAGTGGTGCCGTACGCAGCCCAGAGGCCGTTCGGGGCTGCCGACTCACTCAGGGCGCCTGAGGCGCACCAGGTGCGGTCTCACACCCAGCCCCAAAGCTAACTCACGCTCAGGACGCCTGGGGCGCACGGGTCGCCGTCGGGCCCGGTGCCCCGACCCAGCAGCCGCGCAGGCCTCAGGGCCGTCCGCCGCGCTCCTCCTCCCCGGCCGCCCGGACCGCGAGCGCCTGGGCGACGCGCTCGCGGATGACCCGGTGGTGGAGGGCCGTCTCCCCCTCCCCGTCGGAGGCGGGTTCCGCCCCCGCCGCCCGCCCCGGCTCCAGCAGCCTGAGTATCCCCGCCTGCAGGAGGGACTGGTCGAGGGCGGTGCTGCCGGCCAGGGACAGGACGGCTGCCCCCTGGTCCAGGGCGGCCAGGAGCGCCCCGAGCTGCTCGCTGGTGAGGGGGTCCTCCGTCTTCCCGCTTCCCACGCCCTCTGCCGAGTCCCTGGTCCTGGCACCGGCCTCCCCGGGCCTGGCCTCCCCGGGCCCAGGCCCGGCCTCCCCGGGCCCGGCACCGCTGGCACTGCTGGCCTCGGGTCTGGCCCTACCGGCCCCGGGCCCGGCCTCCCCGGGCCTAGCCTTCCCGGGCCTGGCCCCACCGGCCCCGGGCCCGGCCTCCCCAGTCCTCGCCTCCGTGGCCTCAGCCTCCCCGGTCCCGGCGTCCGAGGCGTCTGCCGCCTGGTCGGCCGAGGCGCGGCGCGAGGACTCCACGACGGCGGAGTAGACGCCGACCACCCGGTCGAGCCGCTGCGCGACCTGCTCGCTGAGGTGCTCGTCGCGGGCGGCCACCGCAATGAACTCCAGGGTGGCCAGGGCGAAGCCCTTAATGGCCGCGGCGATCTCGTCATTGCCGGAGATGTCCACCGGGGCCTGGTCGTAGGCGTTCCAGCCACGGGTCATGGAGTCCTCGATGTTCTTGTCCAGGACCGCCAGGAACAGCTCGGCCTTGCCTGCGAAGTTGGAGTACACGGCTCCCTTGGAGAAGCCTGCGGCCCGGGCGATCTGGTCGAGCCGGGCCCCGTGGTAGCCGTCCTCGGCGAAGGCCGCGCGTGCGGCGAAGACGATGGCCTCGCGGGTCTGCCTCTGCCGGTCGCGCCTGCTGATCGGATCGGGAAGGTCGGTCACCTCTTGATCGTAGGGGCAGGTCCACCGGTTGCGCCCCCTCCCAGATTCAGATACTCTCGGTATCCACATACCGAGAGTATCTGAAAGGTGGCCCCGTGTCCTCACCCGCCCTGAGCATCACCGGCCTGACGCGCCGTTTCGGCGACGTCGTGGCCAACAACGACATCACCCTGACCATTGAGCCAGGCACCGTCCTGGGCCTGCTGGGTCACAACGGCGCGGGCAAGACCACGCTCGTCTCCCAGGTCGTGGGCCTGCTGCGCCCCCACGCCGGGTCCATCCACGTGGGTGGCGTCGACGCCGTGGCCGACCCCGCCGCCGCCCGCCGGGCCGTGGCCATCCAGCCGCAGACCCAGACCCCCATCGACGGCCTCACCCCCAGGAACGCCGTCGAGATCACCGCGCGTCTGCGAGGCCTGAGCCCGGCGCAGGCCCGTGCCGCGTCCCTGACGGTGGCCGAGGAGCTCGGCTACACCCCCTGGCTCACCCGCCGGGCGCTGCCCGAGGGCGGGGGGCTGTCCGGCGGGATCCGGCGCCTGGTCGGCTTCGCCATGGCCGCCGTCGCCCCCACGCCCCTGCTGGTCCTGGACGAGCCCACCAACGACGTCGATGCCGCCCGCCGTCGCCTGCTGTGGGACGCGGTACGCCGTCGGGCCGACGCCGGGGCGGGCGTGCTGCTGGTCACCCACAATGTCGTCGAGGCCGAGTCCATTATCGACGAGCTGGTCATCCTCGACCACGGTCGGGTGGTGGCCAGCGGCTCACCGGCACGTCTGCGCGGGGAGGCCACCGGCCTGCGCCTGGAGCTCCACCTGGCCCCCGGCTCGGCCGACCCGACCAGCCTCGGCGAGACGGCTGCGGCCCCCGCCACGCCCCCCGTCCCCACGACGCCCCTGCGTACGGTGCGTGCCGGACGGCGGATCCTGCTGACTATCGTCCCCGACGCCGCCGCGGCCTGCGTCACCTGGGCCACGGCCCTGCGCGAGGAGGGGGTCATTGAGACCTACGCGATCAGCCCCGCCACCCTGGAGGACGCCTACCTGGCCCTGACCTCCGAGGACGGTGCCGAGGACGACGAGGCGGCAGGACCGGGGCGCAGGGCCGCTTAAGGGCGCTGGCGTCGGCCACGGCCGACCGCTACCTCCATACATACCACCACAATCAAAAGGAGAATCTTCATGTCCGCACAACCCGTCGCAGTACCCAGCAGCACCCTCCATCCTCTCCGTGTTAGCACCTGGACCTGCTACACCATGATCCTGCGCTGGAACCTGGGGTCGCTGGGCCCCATGCTGCCCCTGGTCGTCGTCGTCCAGGCCCTCCTGGCCGCGGGGGTCGTCATCGGCTTCGGCATGCTCATCCCCAATATCGACGCCGACACCAGCGGGACCGCCCTGTTCCTGTCCACCGGCGCCCCCACGGTACTGCTCATGACGGTGGGGCTGGTCATTGTGCCCCAGGCCGTGAGCATGGCGCGGGCCAACGGCACCTTCACCTACCTGCGCTCCCTGCCCGTCCACCGGGGGATCCTGCTGGCCGCCGACCTGACCATGTGGCTGGCGGTGGCGCTGCCCGGGGTGGCGGTGGCCGTGGTGGTGGCCCGGCTGCGCTTTGACCTGACGCTGGACGTCAACTGGCCGCTGCTCGTATCCACCTCGTTCCTGGTCGCCCTCATGGCGACGTCGGTGGGCTACGCGATCGCGGTGAGCCTGGCCCCCACGCTGGCGCAGCTGCTCACGCAGATCCTGGTCTTCTTCGTCATGCTCTTCTCCCCCGTCACCTTCCCCGTCTCCCAGCTACCGGGCTGGTTCCAGACGGTGCACGACTGGCTGCCGGTGCGCCCTGCTGCCGACCTGCTGCGCTCCGGCCTGGCCTCACAGGCCTACGTGGCCTCTGCACGTGACCTGGTGGTCCTGCTGGTGTGGACGACGGTCGGACTCGCTATCACCCTGCGGGCCCTGACCCGCCGGGCCTGACGGCCCGCACGCGGCTGGCGGGGGCGGGCGGCTCAGCGCGCAGGGCGGGCGTCACCCCTGCCGACGAGCAGGCCGTCCAGGCGGCGGGTCAGCGCGGGGCGGGCGGCTCAGCGTCCGCCGCGCCGGCTGTGGTACTGGGGGCGCGCACCGCCCTGCCTGGCCCCACCCCGGCGACCGGCCTCACCCCGGCTGGCACCAGCCTGGTTGGCCCCTGCCCGCCCGTGCCAGGAGGTACGCCCCCCACCGGCACGACCGCCCGCGCGTGAGGCTCCCGTCCCGGAGCCGGACCGTCCCCCGGGATGGGTCCGGCCCTTGGCGGGCCCGGCTGCCTGAGGACCGTCCTGGGAGCGGGGAGCGCCGCCGGCCGGGCGCTGGCCGTGCCCCGGGCCCGCGTGGTGGGCGCCCCGGCCCGCAGCACGCGGGCCCCGACCGGATGGGGCGTGCGCCCCCTTGCCCGCGCGCGTACCACCGCCGGGGCCCTTGACGGCCACGCCCTGGGGCATGTCGGCGACGGCCAGTGTCGGGGCGACCTGCCCCACGAGCCGGGACACGGTCTCGTCCTCGGGGCGGACGCGCTCGATCTCGGCGCGGATGCGGGCCCTGTTGAGCAGGACCTGGACGTCGTGCCTCTGCTCGGGCAGGACCAGGGTGACCACGGTCCCCTCCGCCCCGGCGCGGGCGGTGCGCCCGGAGCGGTGCAGGTAGGCCTTGTGCTCGGCGGGCGGGTCCACGTGGACCACGAGCTCGACGCCGCTGACGTCAATGCCGCGCGCGGCGATGTCGGTGGCCACCATGACGTGGACGTCCCCGCTGGAGAAGGCCCGCATAGCCCGCTCACGCGCGTTCTGGCTCATATTGCCCTGGAGCTCGACGGCGGGCACGCCCGTCTGGACGAGCTTGCGGGCCAGGCGGCGCGCCAGGTGCTTGGTGCGGGTGAACAGGATGCGCTGACCGGTCCCGGAGGCCAGGCGGTGCACCAGGGCGTCCTTGGCGGCCTTGTCCGCCACCTGCCACACGCGGTGCTCCATGGCCGCCACCGGGCTGGAGGCCGGGTCGACGGCGTGGTGGAGCGGGTCGTGGAGGAACTCCTTGACCAGGGTGTCCACCCCGTTGTCCAGGGTGGCCGAGAACAGGAGACGCTGGCCGCCGGCCGGGGTGGCACGCAGGATACGGCGCACGCTGGGCAGGAAGCCGAGGTCCGCCATGAGGTCGGCCTCGTCAATGACGGTGGTCTCCACCTCGTCAAGGTGGACCAGCCCCTGGCCCATGAGGTCCAGGAGCCTGCCGGGACAGGCCACGACGACGTCGACCCCCTTGGCCAGGGCCCTCTCCTGGGGCTTCTGGCTCACGCCCCCGAAGACGGTGGTGACTCCCATATCCACCACGCGGGCCAGGGGCTCAATGACCTCGGCGATCTGGAGGGCGAGCTCACGGGTGGGGGCCAGGACCAGGCCAATGGGGTGACCGGGGCGGGCTTTGTCTTGCTGCGCCAGGCGCTGGACCAGGGGCAGGGCGAAGGCCAGGGTCTTACCGCTGCCGGTACGTCCGCGCCCCAGGACGTCGCGCCCGGCGAGGGTGTCGGGCAGGGTGGCGGTCTGGATAGGGAAGGGAGCGGTGAAGCCGCGGGCCGCCAGGGAGGCGCTGAGGTCGGCGTCCACGCCCAGGTCGGCAAAAGTCTGAGATGTCATCGGTACCCTATTGTCCCCCGCACCGCACCGGGGTACCACCAGTGGTGCCAGATGTCACGCCCAGCAGGCAGGCCGTCGGGAGACCGCACTCACGACCACGCAGGGGCCTCCCGACCCGCCCGGGCACACACCACGAGGACCAGGTGGGCAATAGCTTCTGCCTACATGATCGTCGTTATACGCGCCCGCGCAGGCCGGGAGGCCCCGCGGAAGGGTGTAGGCCCTCTAGCTTCTTGGTCAGAAGTTGTTGACCCAGGCCTCACGATGCTGGGAGAAGAAGCTCAGGGGCTCGTAGATGACCACGAACTGCCCGCCAGCGGCGATGTCGGCTTCAAAGCAGACGTCACCGGTCGTACTACCGCCGTCAATGAGCTTGCCAGCCGACAGCATGTTGTCGCTGCCAAACAACGAGCTGTTGTCAATAGTCCCGGAGGGGAGCAGCATGCTGAGCTCAAGGAGGTTGAAGTCGATCTCCTTGCCGGAGGAGTTCTGAATGGTGACGGTGGTGCAGGCAGTCTGCTTAAAGGTCGAGTCACCGGCCTCCAGCGGGGTGGACGTAATGGTCACGCCCTTGGCGGTGATGGACTCGCCCGCGTTCACCGCCACGTCGCCCTTCTTGATCCCGTTGTAGGTGGTCGTGGACTGAGGGTCGCCTGAGCCGCCCTTGCTGCCGGACTCGGGCTTCTTGGAGTCGCCGTCCGCAGCGGACCCCGCACCGGCCGACGTACCGGCGTCGGCGGCGGGATCAGACTTCTTGGAGCCGTCGCCCGTGGCCTGGACGGCGATGACCAGGACGATGATCACAGCGAGGACAATGAACCATTTCTTCTTCCAGAAGGGCTTCTTCTCAGGAGGCGCCTGGACGTAGACGACCTGTGGCTGCTGAGACGAGTCGGGCTGGGTGGGCTGGGCCATGACATACTCCTTGTCACTGTGAGCCGCCGGGGAGGGATGCGCTGAACGATCCCCCCCCCCAGCCGTCCTGCGCAAGTCTTTTTTGGGGTCTTCCGGCGTCGCAGGAGCCTCCTGTAGTCACGTTTTTATAACGTGTCGCGCCCTCACGGCCGCCGCCTTCCCGGGGAGGGCGTCCAGGGACGGAAAAAATTGATTCCGTCGTCCTGGGACACAAGGTCAAGAGGCTTTCCCTATAGGTCCCAAGAGCCTGCGTCCTCGCAGGTAAGACCCCGTGCCGAGGCGCGGACCGAGGGGGCGGGCGATCACGGGCGCGAGGAGCCCCCGAGACGTAGCGGGTGCTGGCCCCCGCATTAGGGTGCGGATGATCCCGGGCGCGGGGCCCTCGGCCGTCCTCGGGGGGTGGCAAGCCGTCGGGATAGGCGGCCGATCATGGGCGCGAGGCCCTCACCTGCCAGAACACGCAGTCCCCGGGGCAGCTGGCGACACGTCCTCGGCGGGCCCCGCGCCCCGGCCGTCTCACCGCAGGAGCGCCGTCGCCAGGAGCACCACGGGGACGAACCCGGCAGTAGTCAGCAGGACGGCATCGCGCGCCAGGGACACGCCGCGCTCGTAGCGGGAGGCGTACATAAAGACGTTCTGGGCGGTAGGCAGGCTCGCGGTCGTCACAGGAACCAGCAGCTCCGCCCCACGCAGCCCCAGGAGGCTGCCGACCAGCACCGCTAGAAGCGGGCAGACGAGAAGCTTCCAGCCCACGGCGCACCACAGGGCCAGCTCCTCGGGGTCGCGCACCGGCCGCCCGTACCCGTCCGGCCTGCCGGGCCCTGTCCGGCGCCCCTCCAGCTCCCCCGACGACGTCCCGTGCCTGCCGCGCCTGCCTGAGTACGCCGCTCCACCCCCGTCGCCCGCCTGCCCCGGGGCCGGAGGGGCTGGCGCAGGTGCCGGTGCTGCCCCGGGGAGCCCGGCGGCGTCGGGCCCGGGCTCCCGGGCTGGGCCGGGAGGGGCCGGGGGCACCACCACCCCGCCGCGGCGCGAGGCCCGGGAGTCGGCCAGGGACAGACCTAGCGCCAGCATCATGAGGGGCACGGCCGTACGGCCCAGGAGGTCGAGGACCGCCTGGACGTGCCCTCCCCCCAGGTGCTCCAGGTCCACGCCCGCGACATTGACCAGTACCCCGGACAGGACCCCGACCAGGAGCGGGTTGCGCGCCGGAGCCGTCAGGCGGGCCCGGCGTGAGGACCACGCGCCCGGGCGTGAGGACCGTCTTTCACCCGGCTGCGTGCCGCCCAGGGCTCCCCCGGACCCCACCGCACCCGGCGCCGCACCCGGCGCACGGCGTCCACCACTCGCCTCGTCCTGCCCGGATCCCGGCGCGCCCGGTACCACGCCCGGCGCCGTCGTCCCGCCCTGGCCGGGGCTGGCGGTGACCCAGTCCAGGAGGGCGAAGGACACCGGCGTGATCACCAGGAGCTGGAGGAGCAGGACGGCGGCCACGGGCGTGGTGTCGCCCAGGACCAGGAGGGCCACGGGGATGCCGAGGTTCGCGGCGTTGACGTAGGAGCAGGCCAGGGCCCCAATGACCGCGTCGGCGGCCGGACGCCGCAGGACCAGCCGCTGGAGGAGGGCGGCCCCGGCCACGGCCACCAGCTCGGTGCAGACGACCGCGGCCGTCCGCCCCGAGGCCACCGCGCCCAGGTCGGCGCGTCCTAGGGTGGTGGCCAGGAGGGCGGGGGTAGCGGCCCAGAAGGCGATCCGGGTCAGGACGCGGTCCGAGCCGACGGGCACGGCGCCCGTGCGTCCCAGCACCCAGCCCACGGCAATGACCACGCCGAAGACGCCCAGCCCGCCCAGGACCTCACCCACGGCCCGGCCTCCCCACGGCTCAGGCCCCCACCGTCTCCAGGTCCACCCAGGTGGCGGCGTGGTCGGAGACCAGGAGGGTCGTACTCCCCCAGTCCCGGGCGACCAGGTGCACCCCGGGGGACGGGGCGCCAGCGGGCGCACCATCCACGCCTGGCACCGCACCCGCGGCACCCGGCACCGCACCGCCCACGTCCGACCAGCCCGCGGCACCCGGCACCACACCACCCACGCCCGACCAGCCCGCACCACCCGCGTCCCGGGGCCCCGGCGCCAGGGGCCGGCCGTGGGCGTCCAGCGGCCAGGGGTCGGTGAGGACCTGGTCGATACGGTAGCGGGGGCCGTCAGCAGGGTAGGTGGGGCCCTCCCCCAGGAGGCGGCCCACGCCCAGGGAGCGGACCTCCTCAGGACGCAGGTTGAGGTCCCCCGCCAGGGCGTGGGGACCCGGCAGGCGGGTCAGCGCGGCCCAGGCGCCGGCGAGCTGGGCGGCGGCCACGTCCGGGCGGGTGGCCAGGTGGGTGCTGCCGACGGCGAGACCACCGGCCCCGGGCAGGACCCCCGTCGGCAGGCTCACCTGCGCGGCGAGCAGGACCCGGGCGGTCGATGTCTCCAGGCGGTAGGAACGCGGGTCCAGGGCCGCACGGAGCCGGCCCCGGCCCGCCGCCCCACCGCGGCGCGTGAGCAGGGCGGGTCCCCGTCCGAGCCTGCGCACGTGCCAGGCGGCCACGGGGTAACGGCTGATCAGGGCGTTGCCGAAACCGGCCAGGGGGCGTCCGGCGGCCGCGAGCGCCGGGCCCAGGACGTCGTCACCGCGTCTCGTAAGGCCGGAGCGCCGGGGGCGACGGCGCAGCCCGGTGACGCCGCCGGCGTAGGTGGCGGCGAGGCGGTGGTGGGGCCACCCCAGGGCCGAGGCGAGCTCGGCGACCTGGTTGAGGCGACCCGAGCGGGCCTGCCCCAGGTCCACCTCCTGGAGGGCGATGACGTCAGGCCCCAGGGCGGCCAGCTGCCCGGCCAGGGCGACCAGGACCTCGCGGGCCGCCCGGGGGTCCCGGGGGTCGGCACCCGGGCCTGCGGGGGCCGGGGCGAGCGCACCGAGCTGGGCGTGCTGGAGGTTGAGGGTCAGCAGGCGCAGCACGTCGTCCCTCAGGCCTGGCCCACATCCTGGGCGGCGGGCGGGCTGGCGGGCCGGGGGCCGGGGGAACGGCGCGGGGCGTCGTCGGGCCGGGCCCCTGCCTCCTGGAAGGTCAGGCTCACGGAGTTCATGCAGTAGCGCTGGCCGGTGGGGGTGTGGGGGGCGTCGTCGAACACATGGCCCAGGTGGCTGCCGCAGGCAGCACAGCGCACCTCGGTGCGTACCATGCCGTGGGAGGTGTCCCGGGTCAGGGTGACGGCGCTGGAGGCGGCCGGGTCGTAGAAGGAGGGCCAGCCGCAGTGGGAGTCGAACTTGGTGGTGGAGCGGAAGAGCTCGGCGCCGCAGCCGCGGCAGCGGTAGACGCCCTCGCGGTGCTCGTCCAGGAGGTCCCCGGTGAAGGGCCGCTCGGTACCGGCCTCACGGAGCACGTGGTACTCCAGGGGGCTCAGCAGGCGCCTCCACTGGGCGTCGGTACGGGCGATCGCGGCTGGGTCCAGGGCGGACTGGTTGTCTGTCACGGTCCCATAGTGGCGTGACGGGCCTGCCGCGCGCGAGTCGACAGCCACAGGCTCAGGACTCGGGGTCCCGGCCTGCTCCCCACCTCCGGGCCGGGCGCCCGTCCCCCCTGGGCAGGATGGAGGTGCGGCGGGGCTCCTCGGCACCCCTGCGCGGCTGCGTCGTGCCGCCGGGGTGGGCCGCGGCTGGCGGGGTGGCGGCGCTGGGGGCGGCGGGGACGGGGGTGGTGATAATGGTGTCGTCCTCCCCCCGGCTGGCAGCAGCCTGCGGGCTGGTGGCGTCCTGGGCCTCCTGCGGCCTGGCACCCTGCTGGTCGGCGTCCTGGCCGGTGGTCGGCTGCGCGTCGTGCGGGCTGGTCCCGGTGTCGGCCGGGGAGGCGCTGTCCCCCGGGGAGGCGGGACGTGCCGTGCCGTGCGCGACGGCGTCGGTCGGGGAGGTGGTGACGGCGGGCATCTCCCGGGTCCTGGCCTGTTCCAGGAGCGCCTTGCTCTCCGCCCCGCTCATGACCTCGGTCTCCTGGAGGACGTCGTCCGGGCCGTCCTCCTCCGCCCCCGGGCGGATGAGGCGCTGGAAGGCGCTGCGGCGGCGCTTGGCGTCACGACGCTGCTTGCGCGCCAGGGAGGCGCGCCAGGAGGAGGCGCGCACCCGGGCGGCCTCAATGGGATCCTCGCTGGCGGGGGCCGCCGCGTCCTCCGGTTCGGGGAGGATCTGCGGGACCGGGCCGCCGCCGCCCGGGGAGGACAGGTGGGCGAGCTCCTCGGCCAGTCGGGCGACCTTCTCGGGGGTGGGGTCGGCGGAGACCTGCACGGTGTCCACCTCCACGCGGGTGCGGGGCAGGGCGTAGGCGGCCTCGGTCTGGAGCCAGGCCACCAGCTCCTCGCGGACGTGGTTCTTCAGGCTCGCCACCGCACCCGGGTTGGGGCCGGAGACGGCTACGCGCACGGTGACGTACTGGGTGGAGGTGTCAATGACGTCGAGGCTGGCCTCCCGCCCGTCCCAGCCCGGGGTCGCCGCCAGGACCTGGTGGAGCTGAGAGCGCAGCGCGGAGACCGGCACCCTCCAGTCCAGGGACATGGTCAGCGACCCGGTGACCTGGTTGCCGCGGCGCGACCAGTTGGCGAAGGGGTGCTCGGTGAAGTACTTGGAGGGCAGGATGAGCCGGCGGTCGTCCCAGATGTGGACCACCACGTAGGTCAGGGTGATCTCCTCGATATTGCCGTTCTCCCCCTCCACCACGACGATGTCGTCCACGCGGATGGCGTCGGTCATGGCCAGCTGGATGCCGGCGAAGACGTTGCCGAGCATGGACTGGGCCGCCAGTCCGGCGATGACGGAGATGAGTCCGGCGGAGGCCAGGAGGCTTCCCATGGCCACGCGGGCGGCCGGGAAGGTCATGATGGCGCCGACGATCCCGCAGATGACGATAATGACCTCGGCCACGCGCCGCAGGATCTGCGCCTGGGTGGTCACGCGCCGGGCCCGGCCCTGGTCGCTGTTCTCACGGGCGTGGCTGACGGTGGTGTCCTCCACCACCCGCACGATCCCGGTGCCCAGCCAGGCGAAGGAGGCCACGACGGCCAGCAGGAGGGAGTGGGTGACCATGGAGGCCCACTTGGGGGTGGCCACCTCGGCCTCCAGGCCGGCGATCCAGACCTGGGCGGCGATGTAGGCGCCGCTGGTGGCGCCGGTGGCGTACAGGGGCAGGTGGCAGTGGTGGGAGAAGCTCAGCCACATAGGCTGACGCCGTCCCATCCTGCGGGCGACAATGAGCACCAGGATCCCGACGACCAGGCCGATGAGCGCCCCTACCAGCAGGTGCCAGGCCAGGGTGAGGGCGTCCACCGTCACCTCGGCCACCTCCGCGACCGTCTTGACCGCGTTGCTGGTGGGTGTGGGGGTCGGCGCGGGCACGGGACTGGATCCGTCCGTGCCCGATCCGGGTGTGGGGGTGGCGGTCAGGAGAAGAGGAACGGACCAGGAGGGTGGGACGGCGGACAGCAGGCTGGCGACCATGGGCTCACCCTAGGGGCCGGGGGCCTGCCCTTGGCGCAGGCCTCGCCCGGGTCTAGGACACACCGGGCCGGTGCGTGCCCCGGCGCACACCCCACCGCGCCCCGGCGCACGCGCCACGCAGTGCAAGGCCCCTGGATCCTTGTGGGTTCCAGGGGCCTGGTGGCTCCGACCGGCGTCGATCCGGTGACCTTTCGATTTTCAGTCGAACGCTCTACCAACTGAGCTACAGAGCCGTGGGACGAGACCGGCCCGATCACTGCTGACCGGGCCGACCAATCCGCGACCTCGACGGGACTTGAACCCGCGACCTCCGCCGTGACAGGGCGGCGCGCTAACCAACTGCGCCACGAGGCCATTGATATGAAACTGTGCTCCACTGGCACGGATGGTACCCCCAACGGGATTCGAACCCGTGCTACCGCCGTGAAAGGGCGGGGTCCTGGGCCGCTAGACGATGGGGGCCAGAAGCCCTTGGCGTTGCCGCGCCTCGAACGGGTAGAACACTAAGGGTCCGGAATCGGGAAGCGCAAATCGATCTCACGTGACACCGCTCACGGCCCGCCTCGGGCGGGACGGGACCGCTGCGACCGGGCCCGGGGAGGGCCGGGGCCGTTACCGGGCCCAAGGCCGCTGGCCGGGCGGGACAGGGCGGGCCGGGGCGACGCAGGGACGTGCCCCGGAGTAGCCTGCCGACCACGATGACGCCGTCTTGTACCACCCCGCCACCACGCCCGACCCCGCCCAGGGCGCCGCGCCTGACGCCCTCCAGGCGTTACGAGCGCCTCCGCGTCCCGCAGACCTCGCCGCGCTACCTGCCCCAGGCCGACGCACCCCTGCCCGAGCCCCCGGCCGACCCCGCGGGGCCCGACGCCGCCACCCGCGCCACCCGCCACCTCCTGGCCTGGCTGGCCCGCCGCAGCACCGGCATCCTCCTGGCCGCCACCCTGGCCGCCACCGTCGCCGCCGTCATCCAGGCCACCGTCCCCACCTTCCTGGGCCTGGCCCTGGACTCCGGGGTCGGTGACGGGCTGAGCCGGCGCGTGTGGCTGCTCAGCCTCACCCTCCTGGGGCTGTTCTGCCTCTACGCCGTCGCCGACACCATGGCCATGTACCTGGCCGCCCACGTGTGGATGCGGACGGCCTTCGACGTCCAGCGCCTCGTGGAGCGCCATGCCGCCCACGTGGGCGCCGCCCTGCCCCGCCAGGTCTCCACCGGGGAGGTCGCCGCCGTCGTGGCCGCCGACGCCGAGTCCATCGGCGTGTTCTACGAACGCCTCCCCCAGCTGATCGGGGCGGCCCTCTCCTTCCTGGTGGTGGCGGTCCTCATGCTGCGTACCTCGGTGACCCTGGGGCTCGTCGTCCTGGTGGGCATGCCCCTGACCGCCTGGATCACCACCCGCCTGGTCAGCCCCCTCCAGAGGCGCCAGAACGTCCAGCGCGAGGCCCAGTCCGCCCTCACCACCATCACCACCGACGCCGTCGCGGGCCTGCGCATCCTGCGGGGGATCGGCGGCGAGGAGGTCTTCGCCCGCCGCTACCGGGACGCCTCCCAGGAGCTGCGCCGCCGGGGCGTCGAGGTGGCCGGGGTCCAGTCCGTGCTCATGAGCCTCCAGGTGCTCCTGCCGGGCCTCTTCGTGGCGGTGGTCATCTGGGCCTCCGCGCGCCAGGCCCTGGCGGGTCACCTGAGCGCGGGCGGGCTGGTCACCTTCTACGGCTACACCGCCTACCTGTCCTGGCCCCTGTGGGTGTTCTCCGAGACGGTCCAGGAGCTGGCCCGCGCCCGCGTGGGGCTGCGCAAGCTCGCCCGGGTCCTGGCGGTGGCCCCGGCCGCGGGCAGCGCGGCCGAGCGTGAGGACCTCGACGCGACCTGCGCCGACCCTCTCACCGGGACGATCGTGGACGAGACCTCGGGACTGGTCCTGGCCCCCGGGGCCATGACCGCCGTGGTGTGCGCGGACCCGGACGCCTCCGCCGCCCTGGCCACCCGCCTGGGCCGCTTCGACGACGGCCAGGGCCGGGTCACGCTGGCCGGGCGGCCCCTGACCGACATGCCCCTGGCGCAGGTGCGGGCCTCCGTGGTGGTGTCCGGGGCCACCGCCGAGCTCTTCACCGGGACCCTGCGCGAGGCCCTCGACGCCCGCCGCCCCCTGGGGGCCCGACCCTCAAGCCTCCTGGACCTCGTCCGCGCCGAGGCCTCCCGCGTCGGGGTGGCGGCCGCGGACCAGCAGGTCCACCAGGCCCCCGCCCACGCCGAGGGCGACGAGCGCCTCCTGGCCGCCCTGGAGGTGGCCGACGCCGGGGACGTCCTGTCCTCCCTGGAGGCGGGCCTGGCGGGCATGATCACGGAGAAGGGCCGGTCGCTCTCGGGGGGCCAGCGCCAGCGCGTGGCCCTGGCGCGGGCCCTCCTGACCGAGGCCCCCACCCTCGTCCTGGTGGAGCCCACCAGCGCCCTGGACTCCCACACGGAGTCCCGGGTCGCCCGACGCCTCCGCCGGGCCCGCTGCGGACGCACCACGGTGGTCGTCACCGAGTCCCCCCTGGTGCTGGAGGCCTGCGACGCCGTCGCTCTCCTGAGGGAGGACGGCACCGTGAGGACCACGGGGACCCACCGGGACCTGCTGGCCCAGGCCCGACGCGGCGACCCGGACGCCCTGGCCTACCGCGCCGTCGTCGCCCGGGCCACCGGCCAGGAGGCCGGCGACCCCCACCCCGGGGGGCCACCGCCCGGGGACCCCAGGGACGCCGGGGGCACCGAGCCCGGCGACGTGGGCAGCGCCCGGCCCGGCACCCCACCGACCACCACCCGGCCCGGCACCCCACCACCTGGTGCGGCTCTCAAGCAGGCCCCCGGCCAGCCCGGGGAGGGCGCCGGCCAGCCCGAGCAGGCCCCCGGCAGGGAGGTGGAGGCCTAATGCTGCCCGTCGCCCCCGGCCCGGTGGCCCTGCGCAAGACCCTGGGCATCATGCTCTCCTACCGGTGGCGCCTCGTGGGGGTCCTCACCCTGCAGGTCGTCGCGGTCCTGTCCACCCTGGTGGCCCCCCAGCTCCTGGGGCGGCTCGTCACCCGCGTCTCGGGCGGGACCGCCACCACCGGCTACGTGGACCGGGTGGTGGGGGCCATTGTGGTGGTCACGGTGGCGGGCGCGGTCGTCAACCGCTACGCCCAGATGCGGGCGCGCGTCCTGGGCGAGTCGGTGTTCGCCGACCTGCGCGAGCGCATGATGAACCGGGTGGTCCACCTGCCCCTGAGCGCCGTGGAGTCCGCGGGCACCGGGGACCTGGTGGGTCGCACCACCACGGACATCTCCCGTATCGAGTTCCTGGTGCGCACCGGCGTGCCGCAGATCCTGGTCTGCGTGGTCACCATCGTGCTCACCATCGTGGCGGCCACCGTCTCCAGCCCCCTCCTGGCCCTGGGGCTGCTCGTGGTGGCGCCACCGGTGTGGGGGATGATGCGCTGGTACCTGCCCGTGGCCATCCCCACCTACCGGGCGGGCTCCGCCGCGACGGCCCGTATCAACGGCACGGTGACCGAGACCGTCGAGCACGCCCAGACGGTGGACGCCCTGGCCCTGGGCCAGCGCCGTCAGGAGGCCGTGCAGAGGGCCGTGGCCGAGGCGTGGTCCCTGGAGCACCTGGGGGTCTGGCTGCGTCGTCGGCTGTACCTGGTCCTGGACGTGGCGTGGCGCGCCCCGGTGGTGGTCATCCTCCTGTGGGGCGCCTTCCTGGCCTCCCGGGGCGTGGTGGGCCTGGGCGCCATCACCACGGTGGCCCTCTACGCCATGGAGCTGCGCAAGCCGATCGGCCAGCTCATGTTCTGGATCGACCTGGTCCAGGTGGCCCAGGCCTCCCTGTCACGCATCCTGGGGGTGGAGGAGGTGGCACCGGACCGGGTCCCCACCGGTCAGGTGCCCCAGGGCACGCAGGTGCGCCTGGAGGGCGTGTGCTTCTCCTACCGGGAGGGCCACGAGGTCCTCCACGACGTGAGCCTGGACCTCGTGCCCGGGGAGCGGCTCGCCGTCGTCGGCCCCTCCGGGAGCGGGAAGTCCACCCTGGGACGCATGCTCGCCGGCATCAACCCGCCGACGTCCGGGACCGTGAGCGTGGGCGGGGTGAGCCTGACCGACCTGTCCGAGGCCGAGCTGCGACGCAACGTGGCCCTCATCACCCAGGAGCACCACGTGTTCTCCGGCTCCGTGGCGGACAACGTGCGCCTGGCCCGCCCCCAGGCCGACGCGGCCACGGTCACCGGCGCCCTGGAGGCCATTGGTGCCATGGACTGGGTGCGGGCCCTGCCCGAGGGCGTGGACACCCTCGTGGGCTCAGGGCACCTCGCGCTCTCCCCCGCCCAGGCCCAGGAGCTCGCCCTGGCCCGCCTGGTCCTCCTGGACCCCCACACCCTGGTCCTGGACGAGGCGACCAGCCTGCTGGATCCCCGGGCCGCCCGCGTCCTGGAGCGGACCCTGTCCACGACCCTGGCCGGGCGCACGGTGGTGGAGGTGGCGCACCGCCTCTACACCGCCGCCGACGCCGACCGTGTGGCCGTGGTCATGGACGGGCGGATCGTGGAGCTGGGCACCCACGACGAGCTCGTGGCGGCGGGCGGGGAGTACGCCTCCCTGTGGCGGGCCTGGAACCAGGGGTAGGCGCCCGGCCCGCCCCCGGCCCGCCCCCGGCGTGTCCCGGTCTCCGCCCGGCCCGGCCGGGGACGGGGCTGCACGTAGGGACCTGTTCGTGAGAACCTTGTGCCCATCACGCGCCCGGCCGCCCCGCGGCCGACCACCGTCACGTCAAAGGTTCGCAGATGAGTCAGCAGTCCCCCGCACCCCCGCACCCGCCACAGGACACTGCGCCCCAGCCCGGGCTCGGCGAGCTCCTCGCCCGGATGTCAGACAACATGATGGGGATCCTCCGCGGTGAGATCTCCCTGGCCAAGGCCAGGCTCCAGCGCCTGGCCAAGGTGGGCGGGCTCGGTGCCACCCTCCTGAGCGTCGCCGGGATCCTGTTCCTGTTCGCCCTGGGCTTCCTGCTGACCGCGGCCGCCCAGGCCCTGAGCCTGGTGCTGCCCGCGTGGGCCGCCTCCCTCATTGTGGTACTGGTCCTGCTCCTGGTCGCCATCCCCCTGGCCGTCACCGGTCTCAAGCGCCTGCAGCAGGCCAAGGCCCAGGCCGACGGCCTCAAGGACACGCCGGCCCAGCTGCGCGACGACCTCCAGGCCGTCAGGACGGCCGTGACCACGGGCCTGACCAGGGACAAGGAGAGCGACTCATGAGCACCACCCCAGCCGGACCGCCCTCGGGCCCCCAGGACGTCGAGGCCGACCTGGCCAGGCGCCGGGCCGCCCTGGTGGCCGACGCCCAGGCCCTGGGCGAGTTCATCGCCCCCGCCCATGTCAAGGCCATGGCCAGCGAGGCCGTCAGCAGCCGGGTCACCCGGATCCGCACCCGCGTCACCGAGGCCCTGAGCCCGCAGCGTCTCAAGGCCAGGGCCACCCGCCTGGTCGACGACGCGCGCGACGGCGACCCGGCCTCCCTGTCGCTCCTGACCGGCCTGGCCGCGGGCCTGGCGATCCTGAGCACCGTCGCCCTGGTCAAGGCCCTGCGCCGCTAGGACCTTCGTCCGGTGGCGGCCACCGGGCCCGGCGGCCCACGGGTCGTCGGGCAGGGCGGTCTCGCCGTCGGGGCCCGTGCGTGCCGCGCGACACGTCCACGCCGGGGCCCATTGAATGGTGCATTCCGGGGCCAACGATGTACGGTAGCCCCACGACACATTTGCCCAGTGAGAGCGCGCCCACGTGTGCGCCAAGAGATACGTTGGAGGGGGTCGAGCCTATGGGGCGCGGCCGTCAGAAGGCCAAGGCGACCAAGGTCGCCCGCAAGCTCAAGTACTTCAGTCCCCAGACTGACTACGCGGCGCTGGAGCGCGAGCTCTCGACCTCGTCCGCGTCCTCCGGTCCGGACACTGACGAGGTCGACTACGAGGAGCTGGCCTCCAAGTATAACGTCGACGACGATGACTGGGGCGACCAGGGCAAACGCTAGCACCCTCTCCTAGGCCGTCTCGCACGACGAGGGCCGTGGGGTACCGCGCGCCTGCGCCGGGTTAAGCCCGGGTAGGGGCCTGGCACCATGTGCCGGCCCCCGGGCTGCCCCCAGGGCACCAGGGCCCACCATGGCATGGCGGGGTGCGCCGTCGCCCTGGAGGCGTCCCCGGCTCCCGTGTACCCGAGGCCCCGTCCCGAGGAGGCGTCCCAGGACCCTGCCCGGGCGGGCCCCTGCCTCGGAGAGCCCTCTAGACCCGCGTCTCGGGGCCGGGACGGAGCCCGGGGGCGGGCCCCGTCCCCGAAAGAGCCCTCAGGTGGTGCGGTAGGCGCCGTGGACGTCCACGGCCCCGCCGTCCACCCCCTTGGTGCCCGACACCACCCGGCCCCGGGGTACGTAGTCCGTCCCGGCGTGGACGGCCCCCAGGGTCCAGGCGGGGATCCCGGCGGCCCGCGAGGCGGCCAGGGCGTCATCGACCGCCTCGGGCGCGACGACGGCGACCATGCCGACCCCCAGGTTGAGGGTCCCCTCCAGGTCGTCCCACGGCACCGAGCCCGCAGCCCGGACCACGTCGAAGACCGGTGGTACCGTCCAGGACCCCCGGTCCACGTCGGCTACCGTCCCGGCAGGCAGGACCCGGGCGAGGTTGGCGGCCAGGCCCCCGCCGGTGACGTGGCTCAGGGCCCGCACCCCCTCGCCGAGCCCCGGCTCGGCACCGGGGTCGTACAGGGCCTGGATCATGCCCAGGCAGGCGGTGGTGTACAGGCGGGTGGGCTCCAGCAGCTCCTCGCCCAGGGTGCGTCCGAGCTCGGGGACCACCCGCCCCAGCTGCCAGCCGGCGTGCTCGATGACGCGCCGCACCAGGGAGTAGCCGTTGGAGTGCAGGCCGGAGGAGGCCATGGCCACCAGGACGTCACCGGGGCGCACACGCTCGGCGCCGAGCACGCGGTCGGCCTCCACCACGCCGGTGGCGGCGCCGGCGACGTCGTACTCCTCAGGGCTCATGAGCCCGGGGTGCTCGGCGGTCTCCCCACCCAGCAGGGGGGTGCCCACGGCGGCGCAGGCGGTGGCCACGCCGCGGACGATGTCGGCGACCCGCTCGGGGACCACGTGGCCGCAGGCGATGTAGTCGGTCATGAGCAGGGGGCGGGCCCCGACCACCACGATGTCGTCCACCACCATGCCCACCAGGTCCGCCCCGATGGTGTGGTGGACGCCCAGGGCCTGGGCGATGGCGACCTTGGTGCCCACGCCGTCGGTGGAGGTGGCCAGCAGGGGACGGCGGTAGTCGCGCAGGGCGCTGACGTCCACCATGCCGGCGAACCCGCCCACTCCCCCGACGACGGCCGGGGTCATGGTGGCGGCCACGCTCGCCCTCATGAGCTCGACGGCGCGGTCCCCGGCGGCGGTGTCCACCCCGGCGGAGGCGTAGGTGATGCCCTGGCCAGGACGGTCGGGCGTCTCGGAGGAGGTCTGGCTCATGGGGGCTCCTTAGGAGGTCGGAGGGATGGTCGTGGGGCTGCCGGCGGCCAGGTCGGGGCGGCTCACCTCCCGGCTGGTGCCGCCCCTGCCGGGGGTGCCGTCAGGACGACGGCGGTACGCGCTGGGGACGTGGGAGACGGGCAGGGAGCTGACCGGGGGGCCGCCGGTGGGGACGGTCGTGGGGTAGGAGCCGGTGAAGCAGGCCATGCACAGCTCGGAGGCCGCCTGCCCGGTGGCCCGGACCATGCCCTCCACGGAGAGGTAGCCCAGGGAGTCGGCGCCGATGGACCGGCAGACCTCCTCCACGCTCATGGAGGTGGCAATGAGCTCGGCGCGGGTGGCGAAGTCGATGCCGTAGAAGCAGGGCCAGGTCACCGGCGGGGAGGAGATGCGGACGTGGATCTCGGCGGCCCCGGCCTCGCGCAGCATGCGCACCAGGGCCCGCTGGGTGTTGCCGCGCACAATGGAGTCGTCCACCACCACCAGGCGCTGGCCCTCAATGACCTCGCGCACCGGGTTGAGCTTGAGGCGGATGCCGAGCTGGCGCAGGGTCTGGGTGGGCTGGATGAAGGTCCGGCCCACGTAGGCGTTCTTGACCAGCCCCTGGGCGTAGGGGATGCCGGAGGCCTGGGCGTAGCCGATGGCGGCGGGGGTGCCGGACTCGGGTGTGGCGATGACCAGGTCGGCCGCTACCGGGTACTCCCGGGCCAGGGCGGCGCCCATGGCGTTGCGGGCGGCGATAATGCTCCGCCCGGCGATACGGGTGTCGGGGCGGGCCAGGTAGACGTACTCGAACACGCAGCCGGCCCGCTTGGCCACGGCGAACCGGCAGGAGCGCACGCCGTCGGCGTCAATGCGGAGGAACTCCCCGGGCTCGACCTCACGCACGAAGGCGGCGCCCACAATGTCCAGGGCGGCGGTCTCGGAGGCCACCACCCAGCCGCGCTCGAGGCGCCCCAGGACCAGGGGGCGCACCCCGTGGGGGTCGCGGGCGGCGTAGAGGGTGCGCTCGTCCATGAAGACCAGGCTGTAGGCGCCCCGCAGCATGGGCAGGACGCGACGGGCGGCCTGCTCCACGCTCAGCGGGGCCTGCGCCCGGGCGACGTCCTCGGGCGGTTCCATGCCGGCCTCGGCGACGTCGGCGGCGGTGTCCCAGCCGTCCACCTCCCCGCGCTCGGCCACCAGGCTCATGAGGGAGGCCAGGACGGCGGTGTCGGTGGAGGAGCCGCGGCCGAGCTCACCGGTGAGGTCCTCCCCGGAGGTGCGGAAGACCGCCTCCATGAGCTCGCGGGTGTTGGTGAGGTTGCCGTTGTGGGTCAGGGCCAGGGTGGAGGAGGAGACAGGCCCGAGCATGGGCTGGGCGTTCTCCCAGGTGGTGGCGCCGGTAGTGGCGTAGCGCACGTGGCCTACCGCCTGGTGGCCGGTCAGGCCGGTCAGGGTGTTGTCGTCGAACACCTGGGAGACCAGGCCCAGGTCCTTGTAGACCCGGATGCTGGCCCCGTCCGTGGTGGCGATCCCGGCGGACTCCTGCCCGCGGTGCTGGAGGGCGTACAGGCCGAAGTAGGTCAGGCGGCTGACCTCCTCACCCGGGGCCCACACGCCGAACACGCCGCACTCCTCGCGGGGCTCGGGGTCGTGCAGGACGTCGGCGGGGTCCGGGGCCCTGGTGGGACCGGAGCTCGTGCAGTCCGGAGGCCGCACCACACGGTTGGTGAGGTCCGGGGCCCTGGTGGGACCGGAGGCTCTGGCGGGGTCCGAGACGTCCTCCAGGACGTTGGCGGGGTCCGACGGCGCCACCGGCCCCAGGGGGTCGCGCGCGCCGAGGGTGGTGAGGGTATCGCCTTCTCGCACCTGCCCAGTCTTGCACACCTGCGGGATGGCTGCCGGGCCGCCCAATCACTCTCCCGCTCCCCCAGCTGCCACACCCCCACCCAAAGTGAACGTGCTCTCGGGCAGGTGGACGCGCTTTCAAGCGGATGGGCGCGCTTTCGGGTGGGTGAACGCTACTTCAGGCGGCGTTCACCCACCTGAAAGCGCGTTCACTCCTCCAAGAACACGTCCACCCGGCAGGCGACCCACCGCCGTCCGGCACACCGATGCCCAACCAGCGTAGAGCTCTCTACAGTCACGTAGCCATCGCTTGACAATATGAGCATATGTTGGTCATCATAAGACATGGACCTACGACAACCTTTAACGATACCAACGGTCGTCTCTAGCACCGACCTTCCAGACGCGCTACCAGCACATGCTGTCCGTCTCGCGCGGGGCCAGTACCTTCTTGCCACCGTTCCCCCTCCCGCCTGGGCGCAGCAGCGGGAGGTCAGCCTGGCACGCCTCCTGGCAGTCAGTCGCGCCGCCCGCACACCGGTGTGCTTCTCCCACGAGTCCGCCGCCCTCCTGCACGGCGCCTGCCTCTACCGCCAGGAGCCTGACGTCCACACCACTCGCCCCACCTCCTCCGCCCGGACCTCTGCCCGACTGCCAAGCATGGTCTACGGCGGCCCCCTGACTCGGGAGCGCCCTCAGGGGCAGACCCCGGGCACGCCTCAGGGCTCCTCCCTCCTGAGGGGCCGTGAGGTGCGGCACCGGCGGCACGCCCTGGCGGTCCCGGACTCCGACGTCACCCACGTCTACGGCCTGCCGGTCACGACGCTCCCACGCACAATGGCGGACTGCCTCCTGGACCTCCCCTGCCCTGACGCCCTCGTCATTGCCGACTCCCTGCTGCGCATCGCCGCTCGCCCTGACCGCTTCCACCCGGGCCCGGAGCGACAGCGGGTGCGCGACCTGCTCCGGGAGGTGTCCACACGCATAGAGCAGGCGTCCTGCCGACGGCGCCGGTTGCGTGCACGCCGCCTGCTCCCCTTCCTCAGCCCCTGGGCGGAGTCGCCCGGTGAGAGCGTGCTGCGGCTGGCCCTGCTACGGGCGGGCGCCCCGAGCCGGTGGCCCAGCACCCGGTCCAGGTCCGGGGAAAGTGGTACTTCCCGGACCTCGCCTGGCCCGCGCTCTGCCTGGGGGTAGAGTTCGACGGCGCCGTAAAGTACACGGATCCGGGCACCCTGTACCAGGAGAAGCTCCGTCAGGAGCACCTGGCCGGAACAGGCTGGAGGCTGGTACGTGTGGGCTGGAACGACCTGCGCGGCGACGACGCGGCGCTCACGACCCGTCTGCTCCAGTGCCTGCCACCCGGGACGGCGTTCGAGCTCACGCCCCGGGCCTGGATGCGCTGATCCTGCGCCCATCACCCGCCCCTAGACGGCGGGCCCACGCTGGTCCTGTGCCGCTCCCAGACGGAGGGCTCACACTGACCCTGCGCCCGCCCCCAAGACTTACCCGAGAGGGTCGGACACGCCTACGACGGGTTCAACCGCGCCCAGGTCCGGGCCCGCCCCGCCCGCACAGCTGACTCCACGCCCAGGTACCCCACCCACCTGAACGCGCTCTCAGGCCGGTGAACGCGCTCTTAGGTAGATAGGCGCGCTTCTAAGCAGGTGAACGCGCTTTTACGCGGATGAACGCCGCCTAATGTGGCGTTCACTAACCCGCGAGCGCGCCTATCCCCCCAAGATGGCGTTCACCTGCCCAGAAGGACGCCCAACCTACTGAGAGAGCGTTCACCCGCCTAAGAGCACATTCAGCCCATGGGACCCGCTCGTCTCCGGTTGGCCCGCCGCCCTCGCCGCCAGCAAGCTTCTCGACCTGATGGGACCCGCTCGTCTCCGGTTACCCCCGTCAATACCCACCCCTCAGGCACATAGCAGCAGCGCTCCCTCACCCCTGCTCCTGGAAGCCACGCAGGCCCACCCTTCGGCATGCAGGAGAGGCCCTCGTCCATGCCTCGCCCAGTGGCCACGGTGACCTTCGGCCCTCAGGCACACAGGAGGCGGTGCGGGCTGTGGCCCTGGTGGCCCGGCGGGACCGGCCCACCCTCAGGCACGCAGGAGCGGCGGCAGCGGTCCGTGGTGCGTGTGGTCTACGAGCCCGCGGCCCTCAGGCACGCAGGAGCGGCAGGTAGGGGCTGAGGTCGCAGCGCTCGCCGGAGGCGGCCAGGGCGCCTGACGCCATCGCCTCCTGCCAGCCCAGGCGTCCTGTGGCCAGGGCGAGCCAGGTGGCGGCGTCGGTCTCGACGACGCTGGGCGGGGTCCCTCGGCGGTGCACCGTCCCAGCCACGGCCTGGACAGCGCCAAAAGGTGGCACGCGGACCTCCACGCTCCGCCCGGGCGCGCAGGCGGCCAGCTCCTCCAGGGTAAAACGCACGGCCGTGGCCGTGACCTGCCGGGGCAGGGACTGGCCCTTCTGGGCCGCTGCCCACTGCCGAGCCGCGCGGGCCCCGTCCTGAGGGCTGACTCGTCGTCGTGCTGCCATGGCCCCAGGCTAGCCTTGCCCACGACAGGCCCCGCAAGACCTCGCCAGGAGCGGCTTGTCCCCGACCATGGCGTCCATCGACGTCGCACCCGTAAGACCCCGCCGGGAGCGGCTGGTGGCGGCCTGGCGCTCCTGGTCGGGCACCCCGGCCTCACGAGCGGCTGGTACCGGAGGGGTCTCACGCTCCCAGCAACACCGGGCGGCCGTGCGGCCTCTGGTGAGGGGCGGCAGCGCCGCCTCACGCCTTGGCAGCACCGAGCCGACCGGCCCCTGGACACCTTGGCCCAGGCCGCACGCTCCCGGCAGCATCGGGCGGCTGTTTGGCGCAGCCTAAGACTTACGTGTAGCGCAGCCTGAGACTTAAGGATCCGGGCACAGGCTGCGACGGTGCGGACGCCACAACTACCGAGGACTCCCGCAGGGGACTGGGGACGAGCAGCTATCAGCTCTTAGGGCCTGGGTGACGAGAACCCCGCAAGGGACTGGGTGAGGGACTACCGATGGTCCGGCGCGCCGGACCCTGCGATGCCCGCAGGGGGCCGGTGAAGGCTACCGAATGGTCCGGCGCACCAGCGGAGGATCCCCGCAGGGGGCTGGGGTCGAGGCACCTGGGCCCAGTCGGGCAGCAGCACACGACCCCCGCAACTACTCAGGCACGACGCCGCCCGGTGACCGTACCTGACGGTCACCGGGCGGTATTGCAGCCCCGGTCGGGCCGGGTGGGGAAAGCCCGACCGGAAGCGGCCATGGGGCGGGCACCGACGAGCTCATAGTCGGTGACCGCGGACTCGACCCTCACGTGGACACGGGGACCGGGCCGGGCTGGTCCTTGCGCACCCCGAAACACAGCTCGACCCTCACGTGGACACACGGGGACCGGGGCGGCGGGATCGCGCGCGGTGCGCACCGTCCAGGGACTTCTCACGCGGCCGCGGGGCCAGGGGTCGAGGACGGCCCGAACTAGTCAGCACGGTGGCCCTCACGCGGCCGCGGGGGCCAGTGCCGGAGACACCCCGGCGGACCACGTCATTGCGGCGACCCTCACGCACTCGCGGGAGCCAGCCCCGAGAACTCTGGCGTTACAGACTGCTCGGGGGCGACCTTCACGCACTCGCGGGAGCCAGGCCGCCACCCCAGTAGTCCCCAGGGCGGCGGCTACCGACCCTCACGCAGCCACGGGGCCAGGTCCCAACGCGAGCTTCCCAACCTGCTAGCACGGTGACCCTCACACGGCCGCGGGAGCCAGCCCGCCGCCCCGGGCGACCAGGCCCCCGGCGAGGAGCCGACCCTACGCAGCCGCAGGGGCCGGGCCCCCGCCACGGAGGCGGGGGCCACCGGGGTCAGCGACCCTACGCGGCCGCAGGGGCCGGGCTCTTCTTCTTGGCGGACTTCAGGACCACCACCAGGGCGGCGGACACCACCATCCCGGCCAGGATCGCCAGGACGAAGCCGAGGAAGTTCTCAATGGCGAAGAACACGAACACCCCGCCGTGAGGTGCGCGCGACCCCACGTGCATGGCCATAGACAGGGCGCCGGTGACGGCCCCGCCGGCCATGGTGGCCGGGATAATGCGCAGCGGGTCGGCCGCGGCGAAGGGGATGACGCCCTCGGTAATGAAGGACAGCCCCAGCAGCCAGGCGCTGCGCCCGTTCTCGACCTCGGCCTTGGTGAACAGGCGCGGACGCAGGAAGGTCGCCACGGAGATCGCCAGCGGGGGCACCATACCGGCGGCCATAACGGCGGCCATGATCTCCATCGTGGGAGGGGAGTCCGGGTTCAACCCCGCGGTGGCGAAGAGGTAGGCGGCCTTATTGACCGGACCACCCATGTCAAAGCACATCATAAGACCCAGGATAACGCCCAGGATCATGGCCGAGCCGCCACTGGACATGGAGGTCAGGCCGTTCTGCAGACTGGTCATGAGAGCCGCCAGGGGCTTGCCCAGGAACATGTACATGACCGAGCCGACCACCAGGGTGGTGCCCAGCGGGATAATGACCACGGGCATGAGCCCGCGCAGCCACTTGGGCACATTGAGCCCGGCCAGCCAGGCCGCGAAGTAGCCAGCGAGGATACCGCCGATCAGGCCGCCGATAAAGCCCGAGTTCACGGCCAGGGCCACTGTGCCCATGGCGAAGCCGGGGGCGATGCCGGGGCGCCCGGCCAGGCCGAAGGCGATGTAGCCGGCCAGCGCCGGGACCAGGAAGCCCATGGCGGCCTGCCCCAGCAGCAGGAAGATCGAGCCCACGTAGAGCAGGAGACCGCTGGAGTGCGCAGCCCCCTCCACCTCGCCGGGCGGGTTCCACAGGGTGTACTCCTTGAACACCGTCTGGGCCACCGACTGCGTCTTCCCCTCAGGGGTCAGGGCGATGTCGTAGCCGCCGAGCAGGAAGCCCAGGGCAATGAGCAGACCACCGGCGGCCACGAAGGGGATCATGTAGGACACGCCGGTCATGACGGCGCCCTGGAGGCGCCGCGCCCAGTGCTCGTCCTCCTCCTCGGCGGCGGCCTCGCCACCCTCGCCGCCTGCGGGGACCCGGGCGGCGTCGGGGTCCTTCATGGCGGCCAGGGCCTGGTCCACGAGCTTGCCCGCGTCGTTGACGGCGGCCTTGACCCCGACGTCGATCACCGGCTTACCGGCGAAGCGCTCACGGCCCTTGACGGGCAGGGCGTGGGCGAAGATGACGGCGTCGGCCTTCTCAATGAGGGCGGGGTCGAGCCAGTCGATCTTGCCCGAGCCCTGGCCCTCGATGTGGACCTCGACGCCACGCTCCTTGCCGGCCTGCTCCAGGGCCTCGGCGGCCATGAAGGTGTGGGCGATGCCGGTGGGGCAGGAGGAGACGCCCACGATGACGGTCCCCTTGCTGCCCGCGGGGGCCGCGTGCGAGGTGGGCGCCGCCGTGGAGGCGGGGGCCGCGTCGGCGGGGGCGTCCTCCAGCAGCTCGGGCTGGACCTGCTGGGTGACCAGGCGGACGACGTCCTGGGCGGTGGGGGCGGCGCGCAGGGCGTCGGTGAAGTCGGTGCGCATGAGGCCGCGGGCGAGCTTGGCCAGCAGCTGGAGGTGGAAGTCGTCGGCCCCGGCGGGAGCGGCGATCATGAAGATGAGGTCGGCGTCCCGGTCGTCGGCGGCGCCGAAGCTCACGGGCTCAGCCAGGCGGGCGAAGCCCAGGGAGGGGGCGAGCACGTGGGGGCTGCGGCAGTGCGGGATGGCGATGCCCCCGGGGATGCCGGTGGGCGCGGTGGCCTCACGGGCCAGGGCGTCGGTGGCCAGGCCGTCGGGCGAGCTGGCGCGGCCGGCGCCGGCCACGACGGAGGCCAGGAACTCGATGACGTCCTTCTTCTCCTTCCCGGGTGAGGCGTCGAGGGCGACGAGCTCAGGCACAATCAGTGGTACCTGCTGCGGTGCTGGTGACATTGTTCTTTCCTTGTGGGTCGGGCGACGAGGCGCTCGGGGTGGGGTGGTAATGAGTGCTGACGATCGATAATGAGCGGCGGCTCAGTGGTGCTGGCGACGCGGGGGCGCAGCCGCCGGGACGGCCGCGGCCCGGAGCCGGGCGCGGCGGGCGCTCACAGCGCGGTGACGACGGAGGCCAGCGAGGGCAGGTCGGCGGGCGTGGGCAGGGTGGTGCCGGGCAGGCTGGCGGCGGCCGAGCCGTAGGCCATGGCGGTGGACAGGCGCCGGGACTCGTCCCCGCCGCGCACGTCGGCCAGGACGTAGCCGGCCACGGAGGAGTCCCCGGCGCCGACCGTGGAGACCACCGGCACCCGCGGGGCGGTGGCGTGCCAGGCGCCGTCGGGGGTGACGAGCACGGCTCCCGCCGCGCCCAGGGTGGCCATGACGGCGCCGATCCCCAGGTCCACCAGGACGCGGGCGGCGGCGGCCACGGGCTCCAGGTCCCCGGCCATGGCCCCCTCCTCCAGGTCGGTGGCGCCCACCCCGGCCAGCTGGGCGAGCTCCTCGCCGTTGGGCTTGATCAGGTCCGGGGCGGAGCCGGGCAGGGCGGCGGCCAGGGCGGCCAGGGGGGCGTCGGAGGTGTCCACGGCAATGCGCACCCCCAGGGGGCGCAGGAGCCCCACCAGGCGCACGTACCAGTCCACCGGGGCGCCGGGCGGCAGGGAGCCGGACAGGACCGCCCAGTGGTGCTCGTCCGTGGCGGTGGGCGGGGCGGAGGCGAGGGCCTCCAGCAGGGCGTGCTCGACGGCGTCGACCTCCTCCGCGCTCAGGCCCGCGCCGGGCTCGTTGAGCTTGGTGGTGGTGCCGTCGGGCTCGGTGACGGCGGTGTTGACGCGGGCAGCCCCGGCCACGGGCACGGGCAGGGCGGTCAGGCCGGGCAGGCCCAGGGCGGCGATGGCGGCCAGGAGCGGGTCGTGCGTGGCGGCGGGCAGGACGGTGGTGACGGGCTGTCCGGAGGCGGCCAGCACGCGGGCGACGTTGACCCCCTTGCCGCCGGGCTCCACGGTGACGGAGGCCAGGCGGTTGACGGCGCCGCGCAGCAGCGGGCCGGGCAGGGTGACGGTGCGGTCGAGCGAGGGGTTGGGCGTGAGTGTGGTGATCATGTGGTGAGGACCTCTGCTCCGGTAGTGGTGATGGCGGTGTGGAGGCTGGTGGGTAGGGGGCGGTCGGTGACCAGGACGTCGATGGCGTCCAGGGGGGCGAAGGAGACCAGGTGCTCCTGGCCGACTTTGGAGGAGTCGAGCAGGACCACGACCCTGTCGGCGGCCGCGACCATGGCCCGCTTGGTGGCGGCCTCCTCCGGGTCGGGGGTGGACAGGCCGTGACGGGCGCTGAGCCCGTTGGCCCCGATGACGGCGGTGTCCACGCGCAGGGTGGCCAGGGTGGCCAGGGCCTCGGGGCCGACGGCGGCCTGGGTGAGGCCGCGGACCTGACCGCCCAGGATCCGCACGCTGAGGTGCTCCTGCGGGGCCAGTGCCGAGGCGGTCAGGACCGAGGAGGTGATAATGGTCAGGGGCGTCCCGGGCGGCAGGAGGGGGACGAGTGCGGCCACGGAGGTGCCCGCGTCCAGGATGAGGCGGTCGCCCGCCCCCAGGTCCAGGGCGCCCACGGCGACCCGGGCCATGGCCCGCTTGGCCTGAGCGTGAGACTGCTCACGTTCAATGACGGCGGTCTCGGGGGCGGCGACGGCGGAGGTGGCCACCGCCCCGCCGTGGACCTTGCGCAGGGCGCCGCGCCTGTCCAGGGCGGTCAGGTCCCGGCGGATGGTCTCGACGGTGACGCTGTGGCGCTCGGCGAGCGCGGTGACGCTGACGCGGCCGTTGACGAGGACCTCGTCGACGATGGACTCCTGCCGCGCCTCAGCGCTCATCTGCCCCACGACTCCTCCTCCCTTGGATCATCGCCCGATCGGACGCCGATAAGAGGACTATAGCGCCCGATCGGACATGTGGCCACACGATTTCGGACATTCCGGCCTCTCGGCAGGTGATTTGCACCACTATCATAGTGGTAGCGCGGCGATTGTTCACCTCTTACGCCGACGGCGTGGCCAGAGCCCTCGCAGCACCCCCAGATCCGTGAGAACGGTACTTATTGCTCGCGAGAACGGTACTTGTTGCTCGTGAGAACGGACGAGGTAGCCAGCCGCCACCGCGCCCTCGCAGCCCCGGGAGCACCCTCCCCAGCCGGGGCCTCCACCTGGACACGCGGACCGGCCTGCCAGGTGGCCGTCCTGTGAGCTGACCTGGCCGGGCCGCCACCTGGACGCGCGAACCAGCCCCTCACGGTCTTGGGTACCTTGACGACGTCGGTCCGCTTCCGGGGTACGTGCGGACCGGCCGCAGGCCAGCCCACCGTGGGCACGGGCGCGAGCGTCCCGCCGCCGTACGGTCCGCGCGGTGCACAGCCATCACCGTGGGCACGGACGCGACGCTGCCTGGACGCACGAAGACCGGGCGACCCTCCGCAGGGTTACGGAGAGCCGCCCGGTCAGGTCGAGGCGACCAGCGAGAACGGAGACGCCGTCCGGGCCCAGGCCGCAGCAGGACCGCCTCAGCCGGTCACGGGTCAGGCACAGGGCCCGTTCTCACGGCAAACAAGTACCGTTCTCGCGGGGCGGGCTGCCGGGGCGGGCGAGGCGGCAGACCTCAACGGCAGGACGCCAGCGGCAGGACGTCAGACGATGCCGTGGGCGATCATGACGTCGGCGACCCGGGTGAAGCCGGCGGCGTTGGCACCCAGCACGTAGTCGCCGGGACGGCCGTACTCCTCGGCCGCGGCCACGCAGGAGTCGTGGATGTCGGTCATAATGGCGTCGAGCTTGGCCTCGGCGGTGGCGAAGTCCCAGCGGGTGCGCCCGGCGTTCTGCTCCATCTCCAGGGCGGAGGTGGCCACGCCGCCGGCGTTGGAGGCCTTGCCGGGGGCGTAGAGGATCCCGGCGGACTGGAAGGCCTCGACGGCCTCGGGGGTGGAGGGCATGTTGGCGCCCTCGGAGACCACGGTGCAGCCGTTCTTCAGCAGGGTGGCGGCGTTGGCGCCGTCGAGCTCGTTCTGGGTGGCGCAGGGCAGGGCGACGTCCACGGGCACGTCCCACACCCGGCCCTGGGTCACCAGGCGGGCGCCGGGACGGCGCTCGACGTAGTCCTTGACGCGGCCACGCTCGACCTCCTTGACCTGCTTGAGCAGCTCCAGGTCCACCCCGGCCTCGTCGACGACGTAGCCGGAGGAGTCGGAGAAGGTGATGGGCTTGGCACCCAGCTTCTGGGCCTTCTCGATCGCGTAGATGGCCACGTTCCCGGCACCGGAGACCGCGACGGTCTTGCCCTCCAGGGTCTGGCCCCTGGTGGCCAGCATGGACTGGGCGAACAGGACCGTGCCGTAGCCGGTGGCCTCGGTACGCACCAGGGATCCGCCCCAGGCCAGGCCCTTGCCGGTGAGGACCCCGGCGTCGTAGGCGTTGCGCAGGCGCTTGTACTGGCCGAACAGGTAGCCGATCTCGCGGCCGCCCACGCCGATGTCACCGGCGGGCACGTCCGTGGACGGGCCGATGTGGCGGGAGAGCTCGGTCATAAAGGACTGACAGAAGCGCATGACCTCGGCGTCGGAGCGGCCGTGGGGGTCGAAGTCGGAGCCGCCCTTGCCGCCGCCGATGCCCTGGGCGGTCAGCGCGTTCTTGAAGACCTGCTCAAAGCCGAGGAACTTGATAATGCCGACGTTGACGCTCGGGTGGAAGCGCAGGCCGCCCTTGTAGGGGCCCAGGGCCGAGTTGAACTCGACGCGGAAGCCGCGGTTGACGTGGACGGCCCCGGCGTCGTCGACCCACGGCACGCGGAAGATGACCTGGCGCTCGGGCTCGACAATGCGCTCCAGGAGCGCGTCGTCAGCGTAGTGGGGGTGCTTGGCGATCACCGGGTCGAGGGACTCCAGCACCTCGCGCACCGCCTGGTGGAACTCGGCCTCGCCACGGTTGCGCGCGACGACCTGCTCGTAGACCTTCTCAACAACGTCCTGCATGGGGGCTCCTTCGTGTACCGGAACGGTCCGCGCAGGAGCACGTCGTCGGGCAGGCGGTCTCCCGCGCCTGACCCGAGCATCCCACCCAGCCGTTTACTGAGACGAAATATCCCGCCCACTGGTCCCGCAGCGTATGGGGCCGACGGCCCCGGCACCCTAGCGGGCCCCGCGACGTCCAGGCGCCGGGATACCGGGGACCGAGCCCACCGACCCCAGCAGCCTTACGGGCGCCGGGATACCGGGGACCGGCCCGCTCCTATACTCCCTGCCATGACCGCCACCCACCGCTACACCCACGGTCACTCCCCCGCCGTCCTGGCCAGCCACTCCCACCGCACCGCGGCCGACTCCGCCGCCTACCTCCTGCCCCACCTGCGCCCCGGGATGAGTCTGCTCGACGTCGGCTGCGGGCCCGCGACCGTTACCGCGGACCTGGCCGAGGCGGTCGCGCCCGGGCGTGTCGTCGCGCTCGACGGCGCGCCGGCGGCGCTTCACGCGGCGCGGGCCACCCTTGCGGCGCGGGGCCTGGCGGACCGCGTGGAGCTGGTCGGCGGTGACGTGCACGACCTGCCCCTGGCGGACGCCTCCTTCGACGTCGTCCACGCCCACCAGCTGCTCCAGCACGTGGCCGACCCCGTGGCCGCCCTGAGGGAGATGCGCCGGGTGGTGCGGGCGGGCGGGGTGGTGGCGGTGCGCGACTCGGTGTACTCGGCCAAGGCCTGGTACCCGCAGCCGCCCGCCCTGGAGCGCTGGCGCCAGGTCTACATGGCTACGGCGCGGGCCAACGGCGGGGAGCCCGACGCCGGCAGCCGCCTGCTGTCCTGGTCCCGCGCCGCGGGGTTCAGCCAGGTGCGGGCCTCGGCGTCGACCTGGTGCTACGCGACGCCTGAGCTGCGGGCCTGGTGGGGCGGGACCTGGGCGGAGCGCTGCCGCTCCTCCTTCGGCCCGCGGGCGGTCGAGCTGGGGCTGACCGACCCCGATGAGCTGGAGGAGATGGCGTGCGCCTGGCAGCAGTGGGCCGAGGCGGACGACGGCTGGTTCGTGGTGGTCCACGGCGAGGTCCTGGCCCACCGGTAGCGGGACGGTCGGCGGTATCGGGGCGGCTGGCCCCCGCCGGTAGCGGGGCGGCTGGCGGTAGTGGGATGGCCGCCGAGCGGGGCGCCCCGTCCCCGCCGGTAGCGGGATGCCCGCCAGTAGCGGGACGGCCAGCGCCTTGGCCAGCAGGCCCCGGCACTGCGCCCTGTGGCGTGGGGCCAGGCGGGCCCTCAGGCCCCTCAGACGGTGGACGCCCAATCACACCCCGTGGCGTGGGGGCCAGCCGTCCGTGCCAAGATCACCGCAAGACCACCGAGGGTGCCGTCGTCCCTCGCGCCCCGTAGTGGGCACCGGCCACCTCACGCCCCCCCCCGCCCCGGTCAAGGACGGCCACGGCGGGGCGACCTCCTGGCTGACGGGGCCGGGCACTCTGCGGGCCGGGCACCCTGCTGCGCCAGCCCGCGGCTCACAGGGCCGCGTACGTCCAGATCACTAACGGCCCGTCCGAGGGTGACCGGCCCCCGCTCACAGGGCCGCGTAGTCGGCGTCGTCGACCGGCTCGAGCCACTCGTTGGAGGTGTTCTCCCCCGGGACCGCGAGCGCGATGTGGGCGAACCAGGAGTCGGCCTTAGCGCCGTGCCAGTGCTTGACGCCGGCGCGGGTGAACACGACGTCGCCGGGTACCAGCGAGACGGCGTCCTTGCCCTCCTCCTGGTACCAGCCGGAGCCGGCCGTGCAGATGAGCACCTGGCCGCCGCCGCTAGTGGCGTGGTGGATGTGCCAGTTGTTGCGGCAGCCCGGCTCAAAGGTGACGTTGTGCACACTGACGGCGCACTCGGGATCGGTCACCAGGTTCCTCAGGAAGCTGTTCCCGGTGAAGTACCGGGCGTAGGCGGTGTTGGGCTCGCCCTTGCCGAAGACGTTCTCGGCGGCGAAGACGGACTCGTCAGCGGTGGCGGTCATGGTGGTCAGGCTCCTTAAGGCTGTGCGTGCGGCGGGCACGACGCCGTCGCGCGGGTACGACGCCGTCGTGGCGGTCCCGCGTGCCCTGCCAGGTTAGGACCGTCCCCGGCTCCTGGGCCAGGGCCGGACGTCCTGGCGCGCGTCGACCACCACCGTCTCGCACCGCGTACGCGAGGCCGGCCTGCCGGACGTCCTGGCGTACGTCGACCACCACATTGCCTGGGGATTGGCCCGCAGGGCGGCGAACGGACGCACATCGCCCTGCCACGGCTACGCAACCGGCTGGGTTGGCCCGCAGGGCGGCCTGCCGGACGTCCTGGCGCGTGTCGACCACCATCACACCCGGGACGCACCGCCAACTGGCCACCTGGAGCGCCGCGATCTGGCACCCTGCCGGTGTGCCTTCCTCTCTCCACGCCGCCCTGGCGCGCACCCTGACCGCACGCTCTGTCCTGGACCGACCGCTCACCCGCCGTCACCGTATCGACGCCTCCCAGCTCCGTACCCTCGCGGGCGTGGCCCGCTGCGGGGACCTGGGGGCGCGCAAGGTGCTCGAACTACCCGCACTGGCCGACCTGGCCGCGACGACGGCCTCCCAGCTGCGTCTGCCCGACGGCGCCGGGTGGAGGCTGGGCCAGGCGCTCGGGCACGCCCTGGAGCAGGGGGTGCGACTATGGCTGTGCGAGGTGCCGGCCGAGGCGGTGCCCCTGATTGAGCGCACGCTCGGGGAGGGGCTGGTCCACCTGGTGTCGCTGCCCGAGCCCGACGGCGTCGGCGTCGAGCTCGGTGACGTGCCCGCCGCGGCCGCCCCCGCGCCCGACGGAACAGTGGTCATCGCCTTAAGCCCCCTGGCGCTGCTCCTGGCGCTGGCCGACGGAGGGGTCGAGTCGCACCGCTACCTGCGCACGGTGCTGGTGGGCCTGGACACCCTGCGCTGCCCGGCCCGTGCGGTCCGGGCGCTGGAGCGCGTGGGCGTGGGGGTGGTCCAGCGACCGCAGGCGCTGCGCCTGGTGCGCAACCCGGTGGCGCTAGCCTACCTGGTGGTGTTCGTGTACTCCTCCCTGCGGGCCCTGCCGGTGGCCTTCGTCCCCGGCTTCCAGGGGCGGGTGTGGGTGCTGTGGCTGCTCGACGTCCTCACCGCCGTGCCCTACACCTGGGGCATTGTGGAGATGGTGGCCGGGCGCCGGATCCGTCACCGGCTCCTGGGGCTAGCGGTCACGATAGTGACCTTTGTCATTCCTTATGTGTACTTCTGGTCCACGGGCCGCGACTACCCGACGGGCGTGATCGTGACCATCGTGGCCATGGTCCTGGGCACGATCGCCCTGGAGGGGGCGCGGTGGTGGCGTGACCACCTCATTGTCCAGGGCCTGGAAGGGGCGGAGCGGGCGGGCGCAAGCCGGGTGACCCTGCCGGTCCGGGCCCCGCTCACCGACCTCAACCCCGCCCCGCTCACCGACCTCAACCCCGCCCCGCTCACCGACCTCAACCCCGCCCCGGGCGGCGCCCACAGGCCCGAGAACGCACTCACCTAGCCGCGCGGCGGGCCACCCACCGACACCCGCCCCTCTCTGTTCGCGAGAACGGTACTTATTCGTCGCGAGAACGGTACTTGTTTGTCGTGAGAACGGTACTTATTGCTCGTGAGAACGGGGGGTGCTTGCAGTGGTCCTGTCTGGGCTGGTTGGTGGGTGCGGGTCGGGGTGGGTGCGCCGGGTGCCGGGTGGTCTTCTTGGTGTGCTCGTCCTTGGGCGTGCTGTCCGCGCGGTGCCGATGGGGGCGGGCTCGTCCCGGGAGGCGCCGGGGCCCGGGCCGCCACCACCCCCGGCCAGGCGCTCGCGGCAGCTCGTCCCGGGAGACGCCGGGCCCCGCCTGCTCTGCCGGTGCGCCCGCGCGTCGGGCTGACCTGGAGGCTCTGGCGGGCGGCTCCAAGGCGTGACCTCGCCAACAGACCCCTGGGGCGCGCCGAGGACGTTCTGGCAGGCAGCTCCAGGGCGTCCAAGGGGTGTATGTCACCGCCAGGGTCCAAGTACGGGTCTGTCCCCACACGGCCCCAGGGCACCCCGGGGGGTCTGCCCGCGCGTCGGACTGGGTTGAGGTGAACGCGCTCTGGGGCAGGTAGACGCCATATCACGGGAACAAACGCGCTTCCGTCCTGGTAAACACTAGTTAGAACGGCGTCCACCCGACCAAGAGCACGTCCACCCGACCCAGAGCGCGTTCACCTGAGGGCGCGCGAGCCCAGTTATCCGGTGCCAACGCCCGCAGTACGGTCGGGACCGTGGGGAGGGCGGCTAGAACGGTCGGTCACGGGCAGGCCGGTCCGGCAGCAACCCGACCCACCATCCCGGCGGGGGCGGCCTGAGGCGTGGGACCCACCATAGCGGCCAGCCACCGTCGACGACGCAGGCGGCCAGGCGGCGGCGTCCCCCAGGGGCCAGCAGCACGTCAGCACAGGTCACGAGGACCTCCAGGAAGGCGACGCAGACGCGCCAACCCACACCCCGGCCGAAGACCCCCCTCAACCCAACCACCCACAACGTCCACGACGAGACACGCCAGACACCAGGTCGAGGACCCCCAACCCAGCCGCCCAGGAAAGCACAACCAGGACGCATCGCCCACGGACACGGGCCCGACAGCGAGCACCGCCCGTTCTCACGACGAACAAGTACCGTTCTCGCGAGCAATAAGTACCGTTCTCACGGAAGGGCGGGCAGCGGCCCCTACCAGCCCCCACCCTGCCCCTACCAGGAGAGGCCGGACGGTCAGGCTAGTCCTCGTCCTGCCGCCCCCGGACCGAGCGCAGCACGCCGACGATCAGGAGCCACAGCCCGCCCCCCACGGACAACGCCAACGCCACCGCCGGCCGCTGCGGGTGGACGGCGACCAGCCAGGCGGTCCCGACCATCCACCCGAGCACCGCGAGGAGGTTGAGCGCCCGGAAGCGCCTCACGCGGGCGGGGTGGACGTAGTAGGTCGGGATGAGGGTGAGGACCACCAGGACCACCGTCCCGGCCACGTTGAGCCAGCCGGGGCTCCCCAGCACCCACATCATGACGGCGACAATGTTCCAGGCCGCGGGGAAGCCCACGAAGTAGTTGTCGCCGGACTTCTCCCCCTCGTTGGCGTAGCAGAACATTGAGGAGACCAGGATCACGATAAGGAGGGTGCCAGCCACCGGCCTGGGCCCCATGGGCAGCTTGAGGTACATAAACAGCGCCGGGATAAAGGTCCAGGTGAGGTAGTCGATAATGATGTCCAGCACACTGCCGTCGAACCAGGGGACGACCTCCTTGACCCGCACGCGGCGGGCGAGGGTCCCGTCAACGCCGTCGACGACCAGGGCGAAGGCGAGCCACAGCCACATCCAGGCGATCTGGTCGTGGTTCATGGCCAGCAGCGCCAGGGTCGCGAAGGCCAGCCCGGACATGGTGAAGGCGTGCACCCCCCAGGCGAGGAGCCGTTGTGACAGGGGGGCCGGGGCGGTGGGCAGGGGGGATTCAGGGGTGGGAGGCACGATCAACCTTCTTAAGAAGCGATGGGAATATAAGGGCAGGGGCTCCCCGACGGCGCTACCCCACGAGGGAGCCGCACCCGGAGCCGGTCCGCGGGATGCGGCCCCACGCTCTAAGCATATTCACAGCCTCGGCCACGGGGCCGTGAGCCCCGGGCGACGCACCGCCCGACCAGGACTCCGTCGGCGGGGCCCGGGACAACCGCCCCAAAGCACGTCGCGAAGGTCGAGGCGCCAGCAAGGCGTAGTCCGGGAGCCTTCGCCCCGGCCGGGAGGCGCGCCCTGGCCGGGAGCCAGCCTGGCCCCTGGGGTACCCGGGTTCCTCCCGGACCGGTGCCCCAGAAGCACGCCCTGGGAGCGCACCACCCCGGAGGCACGCCCGAGGACACACCCCGGCCGGGAGGCGCGCCCTGGCCGGGAGCCAGCCTGGCCCCTGGGGTACCCGGGTTCCTCCCGAGCCACCGCCCCGCGCAAGGAGCACAGGTCCGCCTAGGCAGGGCGGGCAGTCTACGTGGCGCAGCGGCGGCCAGGAGCAGCCGGTCCGGTCTCCCGGGCGGCAGGCGGGCCACAGCCTCACCCCGGGAGGGCATCCTCCGGTGCCGGTGCCGGTGCCGGTGCCGGTGCCGGGTGGGCGGTCCGTGCCGCACCCCCAGGAGGGCCTCGCGCGGGCACGCCGGAATCGCCGCCGGGGGCGTGCCGCACCCCCACCCCCAGGAGGGCCTCGGCCGCCCCAGGGCGCGCTCAGGAGGCCTGATTGTCCTGGGTGGGCCAGCCGTTGGCCGTGCAGCCTCCCTCACGGGTGCGGCTCTGCTGGGCCATGGTGGGCGACTTCAGGCCGGGCCCGGCACAGAACTCGTGCTCGTGGCCCAGGAAGTGACCGACCTCGTGGTTAATGACGTAGATACGGTAGGAGTCCACGTCCGGGAAGGTGGGGGACCCGTAGCTCCAGCGGTCGGAGTTGAGGACCACGTTGTCGCCGTTGCGGCAGTTCCACATGCTGATCGTCTGCAGGGGAGCGCACAAGGTGTCCACCATCGGCGGGGAGGCGATGGACAGGGTGAAGTCCGCCGCGTCGGGGTCACTGACCTGCTCGAAGGAGACCCCCTCCACAGTGCGCCAGCCGCGGTCGTCGTTGAGGACGCCCTGGATGGTGGCGGCCGCCGCCGCGCCGTCCACCCCGGTGCCGCCCTCGACCCGCAGCACGTAGCGGTAGACCGTGGCGGCCCCCGGCTGGGAGGGGGGTACCGGGTCGGTGAGGGCCCAGGTCCCGTCCCCGACGACGTCACTGTGGGCGAATCCCTTGTCGTCGGTCCGGGGGCCGGGGCTCGGCGTGGGCCCGGGGTCGGGTGCGGAGGAGGGCGCGACGTCGGCCGTGGCGGGAGCCGGGGTGCCGACCGCGTCCGCCTGGGCCTGTGCCGTGGTGCCGGGGTCGGCGGGGACGGTGGCCTGGGTGTCCCCGTCGTCTCCGCCCCAGGCGTGCACGCTGAGGCCGACGAGCGCGACGACAGCCAGGAGCACCGTAAGGACGAGGAGCGCCCGGGGCCAGGACCAGGGGCGACGGCCCGTCTGCCCTGCCGGCCGGTCGTCGCCCGGGGTGGTCGGCTCCGGGGCGGTCATCTCTGAGGTGGTCGGCTCCGGGGTGTGGTCGGTGCGCGCCTGGGTCGGGCGCCTGTCCCGGCCTGTCATGGGGCGGACGGGTCGGCGTGGGGGGTGCGGGAAGGATGGGGGCATGGCCGCATCGTAGGCGCCTGCACCCGATGGCGCCCAACGTCGGTGCACTCTGCCGGGGCGCCAGCTGGCCTACGGATCTCGGTCCAGGGCCGGAAGGAGGCTCTCCGGTGCTGGACCCGGTCCCCGTACGTGTTCTACGAGGTTCCGGTCGGGTGCTTATAGCGCGAACAGGGGCGCAGCTGGCCCGGGCCTACCAGCCTCGGGCCACTTGGCCCGGGCCCATACTCCCAGGCCCGTACTAGCGCGACCGAATGCTCCCTGGGGCGGGTGCGAGCCGCGTTGTCGCCCGGTCCGGGACCTGCGCGAGGTCACCTCGAGCAGGCCAGCTGCGGTACGTACGTCCCTGTGCCCGGTCCGGGATCTGCGCAAGGCCACCACCACGACTTCTGCGCCCCGCGCTGCCTCGCCACCTGGTCCGGGACCTGCCTTGGGGTGAGGACAGGGGGTTATGCACGGCCCCGGCGGTGGCGGGCGGACGGTTCTGTCGCAATCTGAGGATCAGAACGAGGGCCACCCTCGGCCGCGTCAGGGTCCAGGCCCCTGACCTGCGTGGACATTGGGTGTACAAAGTGCTGGGCGAGGTGGGGCCGGCTCTGATCCTCAGATTGCGACACGCGCACGAAACCGGGCCAGCAGACAAGCGGCAGACCACCCAGAGGAGTGCATAGAACCATCCGAGTCCACGCCACGAGCAACCAGGGACCCCCGCCCCCGCAAACCAATCGCACTCCACTCACGCCATAGCGGTGCGGGGTGCTCCCTGACTCATGGCAGAGGAGGATGAGAAGAAAGAGTAGCCAAGTCTTAATGCACCTAGCGGTGCGGGGTGCTCCCTGACCCCTGCCCCTGGGAGGCGCGTGGTTGCAACGTTTCCAGGGGCTGGATCGCCACCGGCCTGTGGAGGCCCTTCCGGAGGTGGCCGGAACGGGTCCATTTCTACCACCTTTCGTTGGTATGACGCCACTCGCCACCGACGGCCCCGGGAGCGGATCCGGCGCCGGCTTTGGACGAGACCATGCGGAAAAGTGGCAGTCGGGCGGGGTGTCCCGCACCACATCGGTGGTGACCAATACCACAAGCCCGGCTGGTCTCGACCCCGCGAGCACCCGCACGTGCACCCCCTTCCCTCGCCAGATCCTCCCGGCGCAGACCCCCGTCGTCGAGCGCGAGCACCGCGCCGCAGACCTCCACCCATCCCGCACAGGACACGCACCTTCCCGTACCCGACCGCCAGGGGACGGAGCCCCACTCCCTCCCGAACAGGACACAAGACAGAGACGGACCACGTCATTAGGATCCTCAGCACAGGACCAGAACAAACCCTCATCGTGGACCCACTTATACGGGGCAGATTAGACAGCAGGAGAGACCCCTCAGCATATGACTCAAAGGCGACCTCCTATACCACTCTGTGCCGCCCCTGCCCCCACGAACAAAATAGTAGCACGCGACCCCCACCCACACCAGCGCAACCAGGAGACGCCCCGGTCCCCACAACTAGATCGCGTTCCGTTCACACCGTACGTGATCGCGTCCCTCCTGCGGGAGCTAGCCACAGACGCCCGTTCTCGCGAGAAACAAGTACCGTTCTCACGACGAATAAGTACCGTTCTCGCGAGTGTCGCAAGACCAGGTCAACTGGCCTGTGGAAGACCTCCCCCAGACAGTCGGCAAGATCCTCGACCACCCAGCTAAGAGCGCACCCCGGCCTCAGCGTGCGCATTAGACCTCCAGGCGCGCGACACCATAGCGTCAATACAGCTCGACCACACGCGGAGCATCGACCAGCTTCTCCACGCGGCCGAGCATGCGAATACCGCCAGTACGGGACAAGACGCACTGGCCCCTCACCCCGTCGGCTCACCACGGCTCTGGGACGCAGTTGACCTCGCCCGGGACGCCACGGGCGGCACCATCTCCTACGTGGCGGAGCTGCCCCCTCCGCCACCCCGCCCAGGCCGCCACGGGCGGCACCCTGCTGTCGGGCACCCGGCTCGCACACGGTCGCGGACCCGGGACCCCGCCAATGCGACCCCTTGCTACCCGGCTCGGCCCGCGAGGCACTAATTGCTTCCCAGCGGTGCAAGGGGCGCCCGGCTCGGCCGCGCCCTCATTGCACGAAGTGAGTCCCTCAGTGGGCGCCCCCGCCCGCACCCGGCTCGGCCGTCCGCTGCGCCTCCACCTGGGGCGGCGTGACCGGCGCCCGCGCCCGTACCCGGCTTGGCCCAGGGTGGACAGGATGTGGACTGCCCGGCGGCGTCGGCCCGGCTCAGCTTCACCCCTGCCAAGACCGTCTCACCGTCTCAAGACGGCTCAGCCTCTCCCGCCGGCGCCCGGCTCGACCCGCAGGCATCCCTGGACACCTCCTTCCGCCTGACCTGGGCTCGCCAGTACCACGACTCCTCCATCCGTAGGTGAACGCCTTACTCAGTAGGTGAACGCTCTCTTCAGTAGGTGAACGCGCTTTCGGTTATATGAACGCCACTTAGGGTGGCGCTCATATAGCTTTAAGCGCGTTCACCCGCGGGACAGCGCGTTCACCCGAGAGGAGGGGCGCGACGTCGGGCCGGGGCCACCCAGCAGGCTCACCACCGACAAGGAAGGCAGGACGCCAGCCGGTCGCGGGGGCTGGACCAGGAGGCAGGCTCACCACCGACAAGGAGGGCAGGGCCGCCAGCAGCTTGGCACAACCCGCCCTAGAAACGGTAATACCGGTTATACTCCCAGCGTGAAGACCGCGATCTCCGTTCCCGACCCGCTTTTCCACAAGGCTGAACAGCTCGCACGCCGCCTGGGGTGGAGCAGGTCGCAGCTCTACGCTCAAGCGGTCCGTGAGCTCATTGCCCGTCAGGGTGACGACCCGGTGACCGCGGCGCTCAATGACCTGGCAGACGAGATGGGCGCCGAGACACCGCCCTCGACCGGGCGCGCGCTCATCCAGGCAGGAGCGTGGGAGTGGTAGCCCGGGGCGAGATCTGGTGGGCCGACTTCAGCGAGCCGGTGGGCTCAGAACCCGAATACCTACGTCCAGCCCTCATTATCTCCTCCGACCGCTTTAACCAGTCACACATTTCCACGGTTATTGTGTCTGCGATCACCAGCAACATGCGCCTGGCCGCAGCACCGGGCAATATCGAACTCGAGCGGGGAGAAGGAGGTGTGCCGAAGGACTGCGTCGTGAACGTGTCGCAGACGCTCGTCGTGGACCGTTCCAGGCTGGTCGACCCCATTGGCACCCTGCCCGCCCACCTCCTGGTACAGGTCGATGACGGGCTGTGGCTGGTCCTGGGGCTCTGACCACGACGCGGGGGCTCGGTACCCCCGCCCGCGCCCGGCTCGGCCTCACCCTTGCCAAGACCGTCTCACCGCCTCAAGGCAGCTCAGCCTCTCCCGCCCGCACCCGGCTCGGCCCGCAGGCAGCCCGAGGTCGCCCACAGCCCGAGCGCGCCGCTGGTGGTCGCCAGCGCCAGCAGGCTCACCCCCCAGAAGGAGGGCAGAGCCGCCAGCAGCGGGCCGCCGACAATGCCCGCGAGGGTCGAGCCAGCGTACATGAGCACGCTGGCCAGCGCCGAGACCGTCCCACGCGCCGAGGTGGTCAGGGCCTGGAGCAGGTTCATCATGACGGGGAAGAGCACGCCGCCCACGGTGAAGGCCCCGGCGAGCAGGGCGACGCCCACCCAGCGGGTCGGGCTGGCCGCGACCACCGCGTAGATGAGGAGGTAGCAGACCGAGCCGCCCAGCAGGGCGCGCCCCTGGCCCGCTCGCCGCACGACCCGCGGCCCGATCAGGGCGCCGACGGTGTTGCCGGCCCCGAGCACGATCATGGCCCTGGCGATACCGGCCTGGTCCAGGTGGAAGTCGCGGGCGAACCAGGTGGCGGCAAAGGACAGGACGGCGAAGTTGCCCACCTGGAACACGAGGTAGGCCCCGAAGCGCCCCAGGGCGCGCGGCGTGCGGGCCAGGGCCGCGTACTGGGCTAGGAGCCCTACGCGCACCGTGCCGCCGTGCGGGGGCACAGCCGGGAACCACCGCCACAGCGCCGCGGTGACCAGGGCGCCGCCGGCCCCGACGACGACGAACGGGTCGGAGGTCGAGCGCACCGCCAGCAGGCTCCCGGCCGGTACGCCCAGGAGCTGGGCGATGGTCAGGCCCGCCGTCGCCGTCGCCATGGCCGGGACGACCCGCTCCCTGGGCATGACCTGGGCGATCGTGGCCCAGATCTGCGGGGAGGCGACCGCGGCGGCGACGCTGGCCGCCAGGCGCAGCCCCAGCATGGAGGTGAAGGACCAGGCCAGCCCGGTCGCGGCGGTGGACACCGAGAACGCCGCCATCCCGGCCACCAGGACGCGGCGGCGGTCGAGCCGGTCCGACACCGGCCCGGCCACCAGGGCCGTCAGGCAGTAGCCGACCGCGTAGGCCGAGACCATCCAGCCGGCGCGCGCGGGCGGGACGGCGAAGCGCGCGGACAGGGCGGGCAGCAGCGGGGCGACCAGGAAGGTGTCCGTCCCCACCAGGAGCATTACGGCGAAGGACAGTGCGGGAACACGTCTCATGGGAGCCTTTCCGCACGGATCGGGCGGCCCGTGCGGAAGGACGTTAAACTCTGACACTAGTGTCAAGGTCAAGACCGCGGCGACAAGCCGCGGCGGGGACAAGGGGACGAGAGGACAAGGTGACGAGGGAGGGCGCATGAGGATCGGGGACTTCGCGGCCCACGCCAGCCTGACGGCGCGCCAGGTCCGCCACTACAGCGACGTCGGCCTGCTGCCGGCGGCACGGCTGGGCAACGGCTACCGCGACTACGACCCGGCCGACGTGGGGCGGGCCCGCCGCGTGCACGCCCTCATCGCGGTGGGGCTGAGCTGTGAGCAGGTGCTGCCGCTGGTCGGCTGCCTGGGCAGCGACGAGGCCGCCGCCTGCCCGGCCACCAGGGCCGCCCTGGCCGCCCAGCTCGCCGCCGTCGAGGAGCGGATCGAGCACCTGGAGGCCGCCCGCCGCCTCCTGCGTGAGCGGCTCGACGCGCCCGCGCGGTCGCGCCCGTGACGGGGACTGATACGGCAGAGCTGAGGCCGGGCCATCTGCCGTGCGCGCGGTCGCGCCCGTGACGGCAACCGAGCTGGGTCCTCGGCGTGGCGGCCCGATACGTCCGCGCTCACCGGGTCGCGCCTTAGGCGCCGCGCCTCACGCCGCCGGAACGGCCTCGCCGTCCCAGTCCGGCCCGGCTCCGAGCAGGAACTCCCACTCGCGCACGACCACTCCCCCGGAGAGCTCGAAGACGTCCAGGGAGCGGCGCCCCTCGGAGTCGACGAGCAGGGTGGCGACCACCCGGCCGTCCGCGGACTCAATGGACTGGTGCACGCGGAAGCGCACGTCGGACCCGGCGTAGGCCGCTCTCATGGCGCGCACGTAGTCCTCGCGCCCGGTGATCGTGCGCCCGCCGACCGTCCACTCCACGTCCGGGTGGAGGAAGCCCGCGTAGACCTCCCAGTCCCTGCCGTTCTCGGCCTCGAAGAACGCCTCCAGGGTCTCGCGCGGCCGCGCAGGGGCGCGGCTCTCCCGGCTGGGCCCGGCGCCATTACGCTGGCTGGCCCCGGCGTCGGGCCCAGCAGGCGCGACGGCATCGGGCCCGCCCTGGCCGCCCCCGGCACCGCTCACCCGAACAGCGCGGGCAGGGTGGCCTCCACGCTCTCGCGCAGCTCGGCCAGGTCCAGTACCAGCGGGCGCCCGGCCCCTCCGTCGGCCAGCAGGTCGGTGCCGGTGACCACGAGCAGGTCCCCCCCGGTGGTGCCCAGGCGGGCCCAGGCCACGTCCTCGGCGTCGGCGGCCGCCTGGACGGCGGGCAGCAGGGCCTCGGGGACGGCCACGACCGCCCGCGCCCCGGACTCGGAGAACAGGGCGGTGAAGTCGTCCACCTCCTCGGACTCCACGCCGGTGAGGTCCACGCTGGCCCCCACCCCGAAGCGCAGGCAGGCGTCCACGAGGGTCTGGATGAGCCCGCCGTCGGAGCAGTCGTGGGCGGCGCGCAGGAGCGGGGAGCCGTCCGGGGCGCTGGCCCCGGACAGGGCCGTGAGCACCCGCCCCAGGGCCGCCTCGGCATCCAGGTCCACCTGCGGGGGCAGGCCGCCGAGGTGGTCGTGGACCACGCGGGCCCAGGCCGAGCCGTCCAGCTCCGCGCGCGTGGTCCCCAGCGCCACGACGGCCAGGCCCTCCTGGCGCCAGCCCGAGGGGTTGGCGCGGCGCACGTCGTCCATGACCCCCAGGACGCACACCACCGGGGTGGGGTTGATGGAGGAGTCGGGCAGGCCCTTGACCACCCCGTGGGAGTTGTACAGGGAGACGTTGCCGCCGGTGACGGGCACGCCCATGGCCCGGCAGGCGTCGGCCAGGCCGGTGACGGCCTCCACCAGCTGCCACATGGCGTCGGGGTCCTCCGGGGAGCCGAAGTTGAGGCAGTCGGAGACCGCCAGGGGGCGGGCGCCCACGGTGCACACGTTGCGGTAGGACTCGGCCAGGGCCTGGGCCGCCCCGGCGGCGGGGTCGAGCTTGGTGAAGCGCCCGTTGGCGTCGGTGGAGATGGCCACCCCGCGGCAGGTGGCCTCGTCCACGCGGACCACGCCGGCGTCATCGGGCTGGGACAGGGCGGTGTTGCCCCGCACGAACCGGTCGTACTGGCTGGTGACCCAGGTGGTGGAGGCCTGGTTGGGGCTGGTGACCACGGCGCGCACCTGCTCACCGAGCGCCGCGGCGGTGGCGGGACGCTCCAGGCGGTCGGTGGTGTCGGCGTTGAGGGCGTCCTGCCAGGAGGGGCGGGCGTAAGGGCGCTCGTAGGTGGGCCCCTCGTGGGCCACGGTGCGCGGGTCCACGTCCACGATCCGCTCCCCGAAGTGGTCGATGGTCAGCCGCCCTGAGGCGTTGACCTCCCCGATGACGCTCGCCTCGACGTCCCACTTGTCGATCACCGCCATGAACTCCCCCAGCCTCTCGGGGGCGACGACGGCCATCATGCGCTCCTGGGACTCGCTCATGAGGATCTCCCCGGCACTCAGGCTGGGGTCGCGCAGGAGGACCTTCTCCAGGTCCACGTGCATGCCGCCGTCGCCGTTGGAGGCCAGCTCGGACGTGGCGCAGGAGATGCCGGCGGCCCCCAGGTCCTGGATGCCCAGGACGAGCCCGGCGGCGAAGAGCTCCAGGCAGCACTCAATGAGGACCTTCTCCATAAAGGGGTCGCCCACCTGGACGGATGGCCGCTTGGCGGGCACGCCGTCCTCGAAGGACTCCGAGGCCAGGACGGAGGCCCCGCCGATGCCGTCCCCGCCGGTGCGCGCCCCGAAGAGCACCACCTTGTTGCCCGCCCCGCTGGCGTTGGCCAGGTGGATGTCCTCGTGGCGCAGCACGCCCACGCACAGGGCGTTGACCAGCGGGTTGCCCTGGTAGGAGGGGTCGAACTCGGTCTCACCGCCGATATTGGGCAGGCCCAGGCAGTTGCCGTAGCCGCCCACCCCGGCCACCACGCCGTGGACCACGCGGGCGGTGTCGGGGTGGTCGGGGGCGCCGAAGCGCAGCTGGTCCATGACGGCCACGGGCCGGGCGCCCATGGAGATAATGTCGCGCACGATCCCGCCCACGCCGGTGGCGGCCCCCTGGTAGGGCTCCACGTAGCTGGGGTGGTTGTGGGACTCGACCTTGTAGGTCACCGCCCAGCCGTCGCCAATGTCGACCACCCCGGCGTTCTGCCCCATGCCCACCAGCAGGTGGGCGCGCATCTGGGGGGTGGTCTTGTCCGCGAACTGGCGCAGGTGGATCTTGGAGGACTTGTAGGAGCAGTGCTCAGACCACATGACCGAGTACATGGCCAGCTCGGCGGCCGTGGGACGACGCCCCAGGAGCCTCCTGATGTCCTCGTACTCCTGCTGCTTGAGCCCCAGGTCCTTCCACGGCATCTCCCGCTCGGGGGTGGCCGCGGCGTCCTGGACGGTGTCCGGGGGGACGACGGCAGTGGTCTGGGTGGTGGGCGCCATAGGTGCTCCTGAACGTGGAGGGTAGAGCCAGGCCCTGAGGATACCGTCGGCCCCGGCAGCACCAGGTCAGGGCCGACGGCGTGGCGCAGGGCGCACCCGCGGCGCGAGACGCACGGCCCCGGGCGCCCTCTCAGACGAGGCTGCCGTCCTTGGAGGCGAGGATCATAATGAACTCGACAAAGGTCCAGAGGCCGTTGACCGAGTAGACGATCCAGGCGATGATGAAGGGGACGGTCGTCGTGATGCTGTCCTCAACATACGAGTACGAGTACGGGTACGAGTAGGGGCTGACGACGTACGAGGGCTCGTAGGTGGCAATGCTGATAATAAGGAGGATGAGCCCGATGGCGAAGAGGACAATGTGCCCGATCGCCTGGGCGGTCTGCTTCCGGTAGAAGTTGTGGGCCCCGAACCAGCCCAGGAAGAAGGCCAGGAGGGCCGCGGTCGACTTGGCCCTGGCGTTCGGGTTCTGCGGGTACAGGTAGGGCTGCGCGTACCCGGGCTGGGGGACGTAGCCCTGGGGCGCGTAGCCCGGCTGGGCGGGATAGCCGGGCTGAGGAGCGTACCCGGGCTGGGGGACGTAGCCCTGGGGCGCGTAGCCCGGCTGGGCGGGATAGTTGGGCTGGTAGAAGGGATCCTGGCTCATAGCCTCTCCTCAGGGTCGTGGACGGTGAAAGACGGTTGGTGCAAGGGCGGCGGCGCAGGCCCGGCGCCCCGGAGGACGGCGCCTTTAGGACCCGGCCGTCGGCACGGGGACGCGCCCGGTCAGGGCGGGTTCAGGTGAGCCTGCCGTCGTCGGACACCAGGACAATAATGAACTCGATAAAAGCCCACAGGGCGTTGACCCCCAAGACAAACAGGGAGCCGAGCGTCAGGAGCCCGACGGTAAACTCCTTGTCACTCCCATTCGGGATGTAGGGGTCATTCGCCACCATGACAAGGGCGGTCACGAACAGGGCAATGGCCAGCACCGCCATGACGAGGTGGCCGATCGCCCGGCCGGTCTGCCTCTGGTAGAAGTTGTGGGCCCCGGCCCAGCCCAGGAAGAAGGCCAGGACGGCCGCGGCCGCCTTGGACTTGGGCACGGCGTACTGGGGGTCGGCGTACATGACGGCCTGGCCCGCGTAGGGCTGGGCGGCGTATGCCTGACCGGCATAGGCCTGGCCCGCGTAGGCCTGGCCCGCGTAGGGATCCTGCGCCGAGGGCGCGTAGGGGGCGCCCGCCTGCGGTGCGGAGGGCGCGTAGGGCGAGGCGCCCGAGGGGTCGTAGGGCTGGGGAGCGTAGGGGTTCTGGCCCACGGTTCCTCCTGGGGGAGATAGGGACGGACGCACGGTTCAGGGCACCATTCTGGCAGCCCCCGGCACCCGCTATCCTGGCACAAAACGAGACACGACCCCCGCAGTGCTGCGCATCACAAGAAAAAGAGGCAGGATTTGGACTATGAGAACCATTGACGTCGCCCCCCTGCACCTGGCCGACCTCGCCTCGCACCTGGACGAGGTCGCCACCCGCCGCCTGCGTGACGGGGTCGAGGCCGCCCACGGCCTCCTTGACGGCCGTACCGTGTGGACCGTCACCCCCAACGCCTCCGCGGGCAGCGGCCCGGCGGAGATCGTCGCCCCCATTGTGGGATACGCCATTGAGCAGGGCATTGACGCCCGCTGGCTCATCCTGGACGCCCCCGCCGAGTTCCTCACCATCTCGGCCCGGCTCCACGCCGGCATCCACGGCGACCGCGGCGACGGCGGCCGGCTGGGGGAGAAGCAGCGCGACATCTACGAGCACGTCCTGAGCTCCAACGCCGAGAACGTCGAGGGGGTGCGCGACGGCGACGTCGTCATCCTCCACGACCCGCCCACAGCGGGCCTGGCGCGGTTCTTCAAGGCGGCCGGCGCCACCGTCGTGTGGCGCTGCCACCTGGGCACGCAGGACGCCGGCGAGGCCGGCCAGCACGCCTGGGCCTTCCTGGACCGCTACCTGGAGGACACCGACCTCACGGTCGTCTCCTGCGAGGAGTACCGCCCGCCCTTCACCGAGGTCGAGCGCTGCGCCGTCATCCCGCCGTCGATCAACCCCGACAGCCCCAAGAACCAGGTCCTGGGCCTGGACGAGGCCTGGTCGGTGGCCCGCCTCTCGGGGGTGTTCGCCGGTGAGCCGCCCTTCGAGGCGGTGCCCTTCGTGCGCGAGGACGGCCGTCCGGACGCCATCCGGGCCACCGCCGACGCCGCCGGTCAGGTCACCGGCGTCAACCTGCCGGTCCCGCTGGGCTCGCGCGTGGTCACTCAGGTCTCCCGCTGGGACCCGCTCAAGGGCATGGAGGAGCTCGTGGAGGTCTTCGCCGCCCACCTGGCCGACCTGCCCGAGGACACCCACCTGCTCCTGGTGGGCCCGCAGCCCGACCCGGACCGGGAGGCGCAGGCGCAGCGGGTCCTGGAGGAGGTGCTGGAGGCGGTGGATCTCCTGCCCCGCTCGGCGGCCCGTCGCGTCCACGTGGCGGCCATCCCCGCGCGGGACCGGGAGGTCAACGCCGTGACGGTCAACGCCCTCCAGCGGGTGAGCACGGTGGTCACCCAGCGCTCCCTGGTGGAGGCCTTCGGCCTGACGGTGGCCGAGGCCATGTGGAAGAAGGCGCCCGTGGTGGCCTCGGCCGTGGGCGGTATCAGGGACCAGGTGGAGGACGGCCTCACCGGGTGCCTCGTGGATCCCGGCGACGGCGCCGCCTGGGCGTCCGCGGTCTCCAGCCTCCTGCTGTTCCCGGAGCGGGCTGGCGAGATGGGGCAGGCGGCCCACGAGTCGGTGCGCCGCTCCTTCCTGCCTGACCGCCACATGCTCCAGCTCATTGACGTCCTGGCCCAGGCCATCGACATCGCCTGAGGGGCCCGCGGGCCGGCCGGTGGGCAGGCCCCAGGCGGCCTAGCCCCATGAACCCGGTTACCGTACCAGGACGACTCCGCCCCCTGGCCGCCACCAGGGTCCTCGTGCTCGCCTGCCTGGCGACCACCTGCACGTGGCTGGTCCTCGCATCGGCCTTCACCGAGTACTCGTTGCACCTCAGGCTCATGCCCCTGTACTCCGCGGTGACGCTCGCCGTCTCGCTCTACCAGGCACGACAGGGCCGGGCACCGTGACTGGCCCTGGCCGTCGGCATCCTGGGGACGTACGACGCCGTGACAACATGCCTCTTCCTCTACTACGAGCTCACCGTCCTCCTCCCCCCGTACTACGTACTCAGTCTGGGCCTGACCGCCCTCTGCCACCAGGCGGTCCTGGTGCTCCACGCCCTGCTGGTCCTCGTCGCGCTGCCGGCCACGAGGACCGCGCCCGCGCCTGCCCGCCACATCCTGGTCCTGCGGGCGGGGGCCACGGCCCTCGGTCTTCTCGTCATCAGGACGGTCCTGGCCTGTCCGCTCACCCTCTGGGAGGACTACTCCCGCTACGGCCGCCTGTCCCCTGACGCCATCCTCACCCTGACCACCGGCATGACGTGGAGCACCGTCCTCGGCCCGCCTCTGGGGACAGCCAGGCCCGTCCCCCTCCTGCCAGCCTCCGTCACAATCCTGGTCGTCCTCGGCGTCCTGGCGGTGGTGCCCCTCCTGGACCTGCACCGGGCGTTCCGGGACCTGCCCGAGGCGGACCCGTCCCGGGCCCGGATCCGCAGGATCCGGACCCTGCTGTCAGTCGCCGTCGTGCTGCTCACCGCCCAGGTCCTGTGGGGTGACTGGCTGGCACACGGGTCCGTGTTCAACAACCAGTGGACCTGGCTCACCCACGTCCTGTCGGTCTTCCTCATGCTCGCTGCCTTGTGCGGGCTGTGGGGGGTGCCGGGCGGGCCGCGCGACCCGCGCACCGGCAGGTGCCTGGTGGTGGTACCAAGGACCTATCACGCCACGGCTGACACGCTCGCGGTCTGGAGGACCCTGGGCGGAGGTCCCCTCCGGCAAGGATCCCCCGGCACTGACCAGGACCCGCGCTACCGGCTCCCCTCGCCGTCGGTCACCTTCTGGGTGTCCTGCCTCACGGGTCCGGGTGGCCTGGTCCCGCTCATAAAGGGCAACGCCGCCGCCCAGTCGGAGGGGATCCTCACCTTCTCCTACCTGGTCGCCTTCGCCCTGGGGACGGTGACCTGCGTCCTGCTCGTCACCGTGGCGGTGGTGGACTGGCACCTCGTCATCGGCCCCCTGCCGTTCTAGGAGCAGGCAGGGCAGCAGGGCCGCCCCCTGGCCCCCGCCAGGCCCCCACCAGGGCCGGGCACGGTGCGAGCCGGGCACGGCGTACGGCGGGCCCGGCACGGGCCTGGCCCCCCACCGGTACGTGGGGCGTCAGGCGCCCACGAGGCAGCTGATCACGGACTGGAAGAGGCGCAGGCCGTCCACGCCCCGGCGCATGCCCGCCGGGCTGTCCGGGCCGAACCCGGGCTCGACAGCGTGCTCGGGATGGGGCATGAGGCCCACCACGTTGCCGCGCCGGTTGCGCACACCGGCGATGTCACGGGCGGAGCCGTTGGGGTTGGAGCCCAGGTAGCGGAAGACCACCAGGCCCTCGCCCTCGAGGCGGTCGAGCTCGGCCGGTGAGGCGATGAAGTTCCCCTCGCCGTTCTTCATGGGCACGACGACCTCCTCACCCTGGTCAAAGGACCCCGTCCAGGCGGTGGTGACGGACTCCACGCGCAGACGCTGCTCGGTACAGACAAAGCGCTGGTGGTCGTTGCGGATGAGGGCCCCGGGCAGCAGGTGGGCCTCGGTGAGGACCTGGAAGCCGTTGCAGATGCCCAGCACCGGCATACCCGCCCTGGCGGCGGCCACCACCTCGTCCATGACGGGGGCGAAGCGGGCGATCGCCCCGCAGCGCAGGTAGTCGCCGTAGGAGAAGCCCCCGGGGACGACGACGGCGTCCACGCCGTGGAGGTCAGCGTCCTTGTGCCACAGGGTCACCGGCTCGGCCCCGGCCAGGCGCACCGCGCGCAGGGCGTCGACGTCGTCCAGGGTGCCGGGGAAGGTGACCACGCCAATGCGGGCGCCGGTCGGCGCTGGGGTGCTCATGGCTCAGGCCTCCTCGGCGTGCACGGAGACGACGTCCTCAATGATCGGGTTGGACAGGAGCTTGTCGGCGGCCTGGCGGGCGGCCTCCAGGTGCGCCGGGGTGACCGGGCCGTCCACGCTCAGCTCAAAGCGGCGGCCCTGGCGTACGGCGGTGAACTGGTCGAACCCGAGGCGGGGCAGGCTGCCCACGACGGCCTTGCCCTGAGGGTCCAGGATCTCGGGTTTGGGCATGACCTCGACGACAATGCGTCCCATCGGCTCTCCTCGGGGGAAGGTAGGTGTCTGCGCGATTCAGCCTACCTGCTCCGCGGGGGCGCCGCCCGTCCAGGCGACCACCGGGCCCAACCGTCCCCGACCAGGTCCGACCGGGCTCAGGAAGCCCGCCCCGGGCCGCCCCGACCTGCACCAGCAGGCCTCGGCCCGCCTCAGGACGTCGGGGTGCAGGTGCCCCGGGTGTATCCGTAGGCGGCCAGGGCCTCAAAGGTCTGAGGGGTCGGCGGGGCGACGAAGGTGCCCTCCAGGTCCGGTGCGGGCACGGTGACGCTGCTCAGGGCCCCCTCGCGCCCGGCCGTGGCGGTCGAGCGGGCCAGGGAGACCAGGTCCCACACACTGGTGCCTGTGTCCAGGGTGAGGTCCCCGGCGATGTCGTGGGCCAGGGCGTGGGCACGCAGCGGGTCGCGCACCTGCCGGGCCAGGGCCGCCAGGAGGGAGCGCATGACCGACGCGCTGAACTCGCTGCGACGTCGGGCCCCCTCCGGGGCGGGCAGGGCGGTCCACACCCCGTCCCGGAGCACCTCCGGGTGGCGTGAGCGCACCAGGGCCAGCGCGTCCACGCCGCTCAGGTGCTGGGTGCCGCCGGGCAGGTCCAGCCCGGCGCGGGCGTCACGCACCGGCTCGGCCACCTCCACGTCCACCCCTCCCAGGGCGTCCACGAGGCGCGCGAACTGGGCCATGTCCACCACCACCAGGTGGGTGGCCCTGACCCCCAGGCCGGTGCACAGCAGGTCCACGGTGGCCTGGGGCCCGCGAAGGTAGCTGGCGGCCAGGCGGTCCACGGTCCCGTCCGCCCCGACCAGCATGAGGTCACGGGGCAGGCCCAGGATCCGGGTCCCCTGGCTGCCGGGCTGGAGCAGCAGGACGACGTCGGCCCTCTGGCCGCTCACGTCCTCGGAGGTGCCGTAGCGTGCGGGGCCGTCGGGCAGGTCCTGGCGGGAGTCGGTGCCCACGAGGAGCCAGGTCTCCGGGGGCCCGCCTGAGCCGGTAGCGGCGGGGAGGGCCAGATCCACGTAGTCGGGCCGGTAGGCCAGGACAGCCAGATCCGCCCCCAGCGCCACCAGGAGGACGACCAGGACCACCGCCACGAGGGAGGTGAGCCCCCGCCACGAGCGCAGGGACGGGCGCCAGCGTCGCAGGCCGCCCCGCAGGTGCAGGCCGCATCGTGAGAGGAGCCGTGGACGGCGCGTCGGGCCCGCGGCGCCGCCGGACCGGGGACGCCCCTCCGCCGGGGCCGGGGCCTGCGGACAGGTCCTGGCCCCGGCGGAGGAGTCAGGTGAGAGGGCAGCCAGGGGTCAGGCCCGACGCCGACGTGCGACGGTCACTGCCCCCACGCCGACGAGGACCGCGGCGCCCAGGGCCAGGGTGGCGTCGACACCGGTCCTGGCCAGGTCGCTGCCGCCGGGCTTCTTGGTCCCGCTGGCGGGCTGGGCGGAGGGCACTCCGGGGTCGTCGTCCTTGCTCGCGGCCATATTGCCGTCGCTGGCGCCGTTGGCGAAGCTGAACAGGCCGCCAGAGACCTTAATGAGGGTCAGGCTCGCGGCGGACTCGCCGTAGCGGCTCCCCGTCAGCACCAGCTTGTAACGGCCGTCCGGGACGCCTCCCGGTGCGGCCAGGGAGCCGAGGACCTTGCCCTCAGCGTCCACGGTGAGGGTGCCGACCTGGTAGGTGACGGACTCGTCAGTGGTGTCCACCAGGCTGACGGACACGGTCTCACCAGGGGTGAAGCCGTTGCCCCCGACGTTAAAGGACTGGGCGCCCACGGAGGCCCCCTCAATGGTGTAGGTACCAGTGACGTGGGTGTTGTCGAAGTAGATGGGCACGCTCACGGCCCGGGTGGCGTCGTTGTAGCCGTAGCAGCCCACGGACAGGGTCCAGCCGTCCTCGTTCACGTCGCCGCCGTGGGCCGTCACCATCTCGGCGATATTGAGCTCCGTGGACCAGTTGCCGTCCGGGTCAGGGCGCGTGGACGCGGAGACGTCCTGGAGGCCGCTCTGACCGTTGTGGAGCAGGGAGACGCGGACCTGCGGGGCGTACTCCTGCTTGTCCGGGTCCGTCGTCTTGGAGAACTCGTTGGAGCAGCCGGAGCCGTTGAGGACCACGGAGGTGCTTGCGGGGTCAAGCGCCTGGCTGCCGATGTGGACGGTGAACCCGTCCGTGCTGTTGTCGTAGGCGAGGGCCGGGGAGGCTAGCGGGCCGCTGGTGGCGGCCAGGGCCGCGCCAACGCTCAGGATGGCGGCGGTACGTCCGAGACGCATTGGTTCCTCCAGGTGGATATGGGATCTAGGACCAGGGACGTGGCGTGGGACAGGCCACGACGCAGCATGATTCTATCGTCCCCGAAGGCAGGGACAGGCCCGCTGACCGCCAGAGGTGACGTGACTCTCACAACGAACCGCGTGAGTCAGTACACCCCCAGCCAGTCAGCGGCCAGGCGTGTGGCGGTGATCCCCCCGACGGCCAGGGCCGCCGTCGCCAGGAGCCAGGCGGGCCCCAGGACCAGGGCGACCACCGCGCACACCAGGGCGGCGGCGAGCATGAACCCGCCCACGGCCCCGGCCACGCCCGCGGGGGCGTGCCTGGAGGGGTCCACCGTCGAGGTCCCCATGATGGGCGTGGGCCCGGAGGCGACACGTACCCGCGGCGGCCCCCCGTCCTGCCGGCCCGCGTCCTGCCGGCCCGCACCGGCGGGGCCCGCCCCCAGGAGCCGACGAGGGTCGGCGACCTCCACCGATCCGCTGGTCAGGCCCGCGGCGGCGTCTACGAGGGTCGGCGTCCAGCGGTCCGCCTCCCTGCGCACCGGGGTGCCTCCCGCCCAGGCGAGGTAGCCGGCGGCAGCGACCAGGCCCGCCCCTCCCAGGGCGGCCACCAGCCACGGCGGGATCCAGGGGTGCCCGGCCTGGGCGCTGCGGGCCAGGTTCATGGCGGCGCTGGTGGCCAGGACCAGTCCCAGGAGGGCGAAGACGACCCCCATGAGACGCTGGCGGCGGGCCGTGGCGCCCCAGGGCGAGCCCCGGCGCGGGGCAGCGGCGTCGGCGGGCCCGCCCCAGTCGGTGGCGTCCTGCGGGCCGCGAGCGCCGAGACCGGGACTCCCCCACCTCGTGGCGCCCTCCTGGTCGAGGTCGACGGCGTCCTGGTGGACCGGCTGGCGGGGGCCGCCCCAGTCCACGCCGGAGGCGGGCTCGCCCCGGGGGCGGCGGGCGGGCCGCTGCTGGCGGGCGGTCACGACAGCACCTGCCCCAGGACGGAGGCCAGTCCCAGGGCCAGCAGGACGAACCCCAGCGTGCCAGCCAGGAGCTGGACCAGCCGCGCCAGGCTCTCCCCGGTGGTGGTGCCAGCCAGGTGCTCGTCCGCCCACCGGCCCGGGGCGGAGGCGGCCACCAGGGTGGTCACGGGCCCGGAGACCACGTCCAGGGTGGTCAGCTCGCGGCGGTCAGGATCCGCCTCGGGCAGGGTGAGCTCACCGGCGACGGTGCGCAGGACCAGCTGGCCCGCGGTGTGCCCCGCGGCACGGCCCTCGTGATGCCCGCGGGCCCGGGACGCCCCCTGGGGCGACCCGTCCGCCTCCTGCCGGCCCCTGCGCCACCGGCGCCGGGTGCGTGCCGGGTCGTCCTGGCGGAGCCGGTCACGCCGGGCGGCCCGGGAACGGACCCGGGCCAGGCGCAGACGCGGCGCGTTGACCACCAGGGAACGGGCCGGGACCCGCAGGACGGCCAGGAGGGCCAGGCCCACCACGACCAGGGAGGCCCCGCCGAGCAGGGCGGCGACCCCGTGCGCGCCCAGGGCGTTGCTGACCGCCGCCCCCAGGGCGAGGACCACGACCATCCCGGTCCCGGCCAGGACGACGACCAGCCCGGGACCGGGGCGGAAGGTGCGTTGGCTGGCGGCCTCAGGGGGCCCTGCCGCGTCGGCACCCGGCCCGGGCGGGCTGGCGGGCCCGGGGGATCCCCGCCCCGAGGCCGTCGGCGGCACTGACCGCTTGGTCATGCCAGCGCCCTGCCGGTGAGCCGCTCGTAGGCCTCCAGGTAGCGCTCCCGGGTGCGCTCGACCACGTCGTCGGGCAGGGCGGGCGGCTCCTGCCCGCTGGCACGGTCCCAGCCCGAGGCCGGGGAGGTGAGCCAGTCACGCACGTACTGCTTGTCGAAGGAGGGCGTGGCCCGCCCCGGGACCCACGCCTCGGCGGGCCAGAAGCGGGAGGAGTCGGGGGTGAGGACCTCGTCGCCCAGGACCAGGGCCCCGGTGGCGTCCGTTCCGAGCTCGAACTTGGTGTCGGCCAGGATAATGCCCCGTTCCCGGGCGAGGAGCGCGGCCCGGGCGTACAGGGCCAGGGTGGTCTCGCGCAGGGCGCTGGCGGCGTGCGGGCCCACCATCTGGACCACGCGCTCAAAGGTGACGTTCTCGTCGTGCTCACCGAGCCCCGCCTTGGCGGCCGGGGTGAAGACCGGCTCGGGCAGGCGGGAGGCCTCGGTGAGCCCGTCGGGCAGGGCGACGCCGCAGACGGACCCGTGCTGCCGGTACTCCGCCAGGCCGGAGCCGGTGAGGTAGCCGCGGGCCACGCACTCCACGGGGTACATGTCCAGGCGGCGGCAGACCATGGCGCGTCCGGCGACCGGCCCGGGCACGTCCAGGCTGAGCAGGTGGCCCGGTACGACGTCGGCCAGGCGCTCGAACCACCACACGCTCAGGGCGGTCAGCACCCTGCCCTTGTCCGGCACGGGGGTGGACAGCACGTGGTCGTAGGCGCTAATGCGGTCGGAGGCCACGACCAGCAGGACGTCCTGGCCCACCCAGGGGCCGTCGTCGGCGGGGACGTAGACGTCACGGACCTTGCCGCTGGAGCGGTGCTCCCAGCCGGGCAGGGCGGGGGCCTCAGGCAGGCGGGTGTCACTCATGGCCCCATCCTGCCACCGGGAGCCGCAGGCGGGCGGCCCGGCTGCCTCCCCGGCACCGCATGGCCCCATCCTGCCACCAGGGCCGGCACGCCGGGCCCCGGCCCCGGGGCCTTCCCCCGGCTAGGCGACCGCCTCCGGGGACGCCGGGAGGTTCCGCCGAGCGGGGGCTGGGCCCCTGGAGCGGCTGTGGAAGGACTGCCCGGCCGGGCACGGGCGTAGCGGCGCGGCTCAGCCGGCCTCGACAGCGGCGACGACGCGGGTGCGCGCCCACATGCGGACCTGCGCGGGGGCGCCCCCGTAGCAGGCCCGCCGGACGCCCTCCCTCGCTGGTCCGTCCAGCTTCACGTACCTGGACCACCCGTCCGGGCCCACCAGGGTGAGGCCGTCGTCGTGGACCACCACCCCGTCAGGCGCCTGGCCCCTGTCCCAGGGCCCGTAGCAGTGTTCCACGTGAATCGTCTCAGGGCCCTCCAGCAGGTCGGCCCCGATCCTGCCGAGGGCCAGGAGAGTGGTCAGCACGCTCACCAGGAGGAGGACCGACCCCAGGCCGACGGCCAGCACCCTGACCATCTTTACCCTGAACATGTAGAGGAACCGCGCGTGCTCGCGGTCCCAGCCTCCCGTCCCGGCCGCCGCCGCGGCCCTCAGGGCGTCCGCCGCCTCCGACTCCGCCCGGGCGACGCGCCCCAGCAGGGGGGCGCTCAGGAGGACTGTCACCGAGACCAGGAGCATCCCCACGGGGTACAGGGCGAGCCGTACCAGGCCGAGGGGGCCCGTACCGGGGAGGACGCCGGGGGCGAGGAAGCAGAGGACCCCGCTAAGCAGCGTCGCACCTGCCACCCTCCACGGCGACACGCTCCAGGAGCTGACCCTGAGCAGACGGGTTAGACGCATGGCAGCATCATGTCACCCGTCCCACGGCACGGCCAAGAACACCTTCCGGGGCCGTAGGGGCGCCCCGCTGCTCCCGGCCCTTACCGTTCCTCCGAGGCCGCAGGGAGGCGCCACGAGGGGCGCGGCGGGGGCCGCAAGGGGCGCGACGTCGCGCCGGCCGGAGCGCGCCAGCAAAGAGCTAGCCCTCGCGCACCTCCAGGACGGGGCCTTTGGAGGGGTACCAGCGCATGGTGAAGGGGGCGTGCGAGGCACACAGGTACCGCAGCTGGCTATCCACGCCGCTGCGCACAGCCCCCGAGACGCTGACGTCCAGCTTCTCCCCCGCCTCGGTGAGCAGGTGCGCCGTGTACTCGCTGCGCGCCCCGGGGCGGCCCAGCGACAGGCACTGGGAGATCCTCAGCTCCTGCGGGCCGGCCACCAGCGACGACACGGTGGCGCCCAGGACGGCGAGGGCCCCGGTCCCGAACAGCACGGCCACGACCGCGATGAGGATCCTCGCCCAACGCGGACCGCGCCGGGACCCGGCGGGGCCGGCCGCCCGCCGTCCGACCCAGAGCACGGCGCCAAACAGGACGCACCACAGCGTGGCAGTCAGGATGAAGGCGGCCCGCTGCACCCACCACCAGCCCCCGTTGACCGGGGCCACGAGGGCGGTGAGAAGGACCGCCAGGACGGCGACCACGGCACCGGCGACCCGGCCCCACGGCGGCCTCGGGCGGGTCGCCCCGGGAGCCTCCGACAGCTCCCGGGGCGCTGACCGGCCCACGGGTCAGCGCCCTGCGGCAATGTCGGTGCGGTAGTGGGAGCCGGGCAGGCCCAGGCGCCCCACGGCCTGGTAGGCGCGCTCCCGGGCGGCCTGGACGTCGTCACCCAGGGCCACGACGGACAGGACCCGTCCGCCGGTGGCCACGAGCTCGCCGTCGTCACTGAAACCGGTGCCAGCGTGCAGGACGTGGACGCCCTCCACCTCCTCGGCGGCGTCCAGGCCGGTCAGGAGCCCACCGGTGGTGACGGCGCCGGGGTAGCCGGGGGCGGCCAGGACGACGTCGACGGCGGCCTCGGGCCTCCAGGTGGGGGCGGGGACCTCGGCCAGGCGCCCAGTGGCGGCGGCGTGGAGGAGCTGGGCCAGGGAGGAGGTCAGGCGGGCCAGGACCACCTGGGTCTCGGGGTCGCCGAAGCGGACGTTGAACTCCACCACCCGCAGCCCCTTGCCGGTCAGGGCCAGCCCGCAGTAGAGCAGGCCGGTGAAGGAGGTGCCGCGGCGGGCCATCTCGTCCACGACCGGCTGGGCGACCTCACGCACCACCTGCTCGGTCAGGTCGGCCGGGGCCCAGGTCAGCGGCGAGTAGGAGCCCATGCCGCCGGTGTTGGGGCCGACGTCGCCGTCCCCGACACGCTTGTAGTCCTGGGCGGGGGCCAGCGGGCGGACGGTGGCGCTGTCGCACACGCAGAACAGGGAGACCTCGGGGCCGTCCAGGTACTCCTCGACGAGGACGCGCCCGCCCTGCCTGGCCAGGCAGGAGCGGCCGTGGGCCAGGGCGGCGTCGCGCTCGGAGGTGACGACCACCCCCTTTCCCGCGGCCAGGCCGTCGTCCTTGACCACGTAGGGGGCGCCGAACCGGTCCAGGGCGGCGGAGAGCTCCTCCGGGGTGGCGCACACGACGGCGGTGGCGGTGGGCACGCCCGCGGCGGCCATAACCTCCTTGGCGAACGCCTTGGAGCCCTCCAGGCGGGCGGCCGCGGCGCCGGGGCCGAACACGGGGACACCGGCCTGGCGGACGGCGTCGGCCACACCGGCCACCAGGGGCGCCTCGGGGCCGACGACGACGAGGTCGGCCCCCATCTGGGTGGCCAGCTCGACGGCCTCGACGGGGCTGGTGGGGTCAATGGCGAAGTTGGTGGCGATCATGGCGGTCCCGGGGTTGCCGGGGGCGACGACCAGCTCGGTGGTCTCGGGGGCGTTGACGAGGGCACGGGCCAGGGCGTGCTCTCGCGCGCCGGACCCCAGCAGCAGGATCTTCACTCCTCCACCCTACCGGGGCCCTGCGCTCCCGGCAGGCGCACAGCCACCCACCGCCCCTCACCGCCCCGGCGGGCGCCCACCGCAGCCGCTGGCCCCCGCCGCGGCAACCGGTTACTCACCGCGGCCGCCGGCCCCCCACACGCCGCCGGGTCGAGCCTGGGACGCCTGGTCGGGGCCAGCGTACCGGCACGGCCGCCCACACGCCGCCGCCGGGTCGGGCACCGGCAGCGCGAGCGGATACCATCTACCCCTGTCACCTCCCTCCTACCCTCACAGCCGGAGGGCGCGCCGCCAGGAGGCGTGTCCCTGCCCGGCACCTACCCACCCCGCAAGGACACTCACGAGCATGGACCCCGAGCTGGAGCTAGCCAACCGTGTCGCGGCCCTGCTGGACCAGTCCCTGACCGAGGCCGGCGTGCACCACTTCCTCCTGGGGGCGGCCGCCCTGCTGGACTCCCCTCCCCACGAGATGCTGGGGCCGGGTATCCGCTTCCGCTGGTACGTGGACGAGCGCGTCATCGAGGTCGGGGCCGCCGCGAACCCGTCCACCGGCGGCTGCTCGGTGACCGTCTCCTCCTTCGACCGCGCCCCGGTCATCGACAGCCGCGAGCACGGCGCCTTCAAGCTGTGGACCCCCGGCAGCGGGCTTCCCTACCAGTGGCTGCTGGTGCTCGACGGCAGGGCCAGGGACTGGCTGCCCTACACCCCGGTCATCACCACCTGGAACGACCTGGACGACACCGTCGGCGACCTGCTCAACACGCTGCCCACCGACATCGCCCTGACCCCGCCGACCTGGCGCCGGCCGCTGGCCTACCGCTGGACCATGGGACCCCAGGCCCCCTGGGCGCAGGTCGCCTTCACCGGCGAGCCTGAGGGGGTCCGGGTCACCACCACCTCCCACGCCGGCGGCAAGAGCGACCTCCTGGTCCCCCGCGCCCTCCTGGAGAGGGGTGAGGTCTCCATGACGGACGTCATTGCAGGCATGGCCGGAGGCACCGCCGTCAGTGAGATGGATCTCATTGGGACCGAGGGGATCCTCACCCAGCCGTCCCGGAGCGACGGCGCCCCAGGCGGCCCGCCCGCCGGGTCCCCGGTCAGCACCCCTCGGACGGGCATGAGCCTGGAGGAGCTGCGGCAGCGCATCGCCACGGGCAGCTCCTCAGACGGGACTGACGACGGAGCCGTCGACGAGCCTGTCGGCGGACCTGCCCGGCTCGGCCCGGTCGTCCCCTTCCAGCCCGGGATGACGATCCTCGAGGTCCTGGACATGGTCGAGCAGATTCTGGCCGGCTCCCCCGCCGACGAGGTCCTCACCGCGGCGGGCGCCCGCCCCGCCCCGGTCCTCGACGGGCCCGGGTACCGGGCGCAGGGGTGGTACGCCCGACCCCACTCCGACGGCCTGGAGGTCGCCGTCTCCCCGGAGCCCGCCGCAGGCACCTGCATATCGGTGCGGGACCGGGCGAACTACGCCTGGTACCTGGCCAAGACGATCGAGCACCGCTACGGCGCCCCCTTCGGGCTGCGGGCCAGCAGCACCGGGGCGTTCTGGCGCCTGTTCCAGGTGGGTGGGCAGGGTATCGAGGTGAGCTCCGGGACCGGTACGGTCACCGTGGGGGTCAGCTCCTTCGAGCACTTCCTGGCCCGGAACTACGCCTGAGCCGGCGTCCACGCGCGCCAGCCCCCGCGGGAGCGCGGGCCGCCACGGGAGCGCGGGCCGCCACGGGAGCGCGGGCCGCCGCGGCACGACGGCGCCCGGCCACCCTCTCGGGGTGGCCGGGCGCCGTCAACAGGGCGGTCCAGGCAGGGGCCTACCGGCCCGCCTCCGGGCTTCCGGGCTACGAGCCCTGCCGGGATCCGGGCCCGCCCAGGGCGTCCTGGTCCAGGGCGGCCCGGCCCAGCCAGACCGGCCTGCTCCGGGCCAGCGCCAGGGCGGGCCGGCGTCGGCTCAGGCCCTGGCGGCCGCGATGCGCTCGCGGAAGGCGGCGAGCTGGTCCTTGACGGCCTGGGGGAGCTTGTCACCGAACTGGGCGAAGTACTCCTCGGTCCCGTCCATCTCGGCGGCCCAGGCGTCGGGGTCGATGTCGTACATCTTGGCCCACTCCTCGGCACCCAGGTCCAGGCCCTCGAGGTTGAACTCCTCGAGCTTGGGGTAGCGGCCGGTCACGCCGTCGACGGCGCCCGCCTCGCCGGCGGCACGACGCACGATCCAGTCCAGCACGCGGGAGTTCTCCCCGTAGCCGGGCCAGATGAACTTGCCGTCCTCGTCCTTGCGGAACCAGTTGACCTGGTAGACCTTGGGGAACTTGTCGCCGAGCTTGTCCTGCATCGTCAGCCAGTGGGCCCAGTAGTCGGCCATGTGGTAGCCGCAGAAGGGCAGCATGGCCATGGGGTCGTGGCGCAGCGAGCCGACCTTGGCGTCCAGGGCGGCGGCGGTGACCTCACTGGCCACGGAGGCGCCGATGAACACGCCGTGGGCGTTCTCGTACTGCTCGGCCACCAGCGGCACGTTGGTGGCGCGGCGGCCGCCGAAGAGGATGGCGTCCACGGCCACGCCCTCGGGGGCCTCCCAGTCGGGGCAGATGATCGGGCACTGCGAGGCCGGGGTGGTGAAGCGGCTGTTGGGGTGGGCGGCCTTCTTGCCGGCCGCGGCGTCGGCCGGGGTGTAGTCGTTGCCCTGCCAGTCAATGAGGTGCTCGGGCAGCGGGGCGTCAATGCCCTCCCACCACACGTCGCCGTCGTCGGTCAGGGCGACGTTGGTGAAGATGGAGTTGGCCCTCATGGTGTCCATGGCCATCGGGTTGGTCTTGTAGGACGTGCCCGGGGCGACGCCGAAGAACCCGGCCTCGGGGTTGATGGCGCGCAGGCGGCCGTCGGGGCCGGGGCGCATCCAGGCGATGTCGTCGCCGATGGTCTCCACCTTGTAGCCCGGGATGGTGGGCTGGAGCATGGCGAGGTTGGTCTTGCCGCAGGCCGAGGGGAAGGCGGCGGTGACGTGGTACTGCTTGCCGGTCTTCTCGTCGGTCAGGCGCAGGATGAGCATGTGCTCGGCCATCCAGCCGTCGCGGCGGGCCATGGTGGAGGCGATGCGCAGCGCGTAGCACTTCTTGCCCAGCAGCGCGTTGCCGCCGTAGCCCGAGCCGTAGGACCAGATCTCGTTGGTCTCCGGGAAGTGGGTGATGTACTTCTCGTCGTTACAGGGCCAGGCCGTGTCCTTCTCGTGCTCGGCCAGGGGCGCGCCCACGGAGTGGGCGCAGGGGACCCAGGTGCGGCCCTCGTTGATGAGGTCCATGGCGGCGGCGCCCATGCGAGTCATAATGCGCATGTTGACCACCACGTAGGGCGAGTCGGTGATCTCAATGCCCAGCTGGGAGATAGGGCCGCCCAGGGGGCCCATGGAGAAGGGGATCACGTACATCGTGCGGCCCTTGTAGGTGCCGTCGAACTTCTCGTGGAGGATCTTCTTCATCTCGGCCGGGTCGTACCAGTTGTTGGTGGGACCGGCGTCCTCCTCCTTCTGCGAGCAGATGAAGGTGCGGGACTCCACGCGGGCGACGTCGCTGGGTAGCGAGCGTGCGAGGAAGGAGTTGGGGCGCTTGTCCGGGTTGAGGCGGGTGAACATGCCCGACTCGACCATCTCGCTGGTCAGCCGGTCCCACTCGGCGTCGGAGCCGTCGCAGAAGTAGACGTTCTCGGGCTTGCCGAGCTCGGCGAGGCGGACGGCGAAGGCGACGACGTCCTCTGGGGCGTTGGCCGGTGCGGCAGCGCGGACGTCCTGCTCAGACACAGTCATGTGTGGTCCCTTCCTGGGGGTGCTTGACTCTCGTACGGTCGGGTCAATCCTCTCCCATCTGCCAGGTCGGCGCAGGTTCTTAGGTCCTAAGGACCGGTCTTCGGCTCCCCGAAGCCCGGTGTTCTCCCCCACACACCCGCCCGGGCAGGCGCCCGGGAGCGTCCAGCAGTGCTGCGGCACCGGGGCGCAGGCGCGAGGGCAGACGGGTACGGCGGGCGCCCGGGAGTGCCCTTCAAGGATCCGCCATGAGAGAAGGCCGGGGCGCGAGTCGGCGGGAACGACTTGCCAGGCTCGTGGCCCGTCTCCGTAGACTCGTGCCCATGAGCACCCCCTCACACGCACGCCGCCTCGGCGCCGCCCTGCTTGTCCCCCTGACCCTGCTGCTGTCCGCCTGCGGAGCGCAGATCAGCTTCACCATCCACGACGACGACACCGTCGACTCCACCATACTGGTGTGGGACGAGACGGGCGCGGCCCAGATCAAGGAGAACTGCAACGAGAAGTCCATGACGAAGACGTTCGGCAAGCCCTCAGGGGTCACCCCCACCTACACGGTGACCGACCACAACGGCTCCCCGGCCTGCGAGATAAAGGCCCTCAACGCGCCCATCAGCGACAAGAGCGGGGGCAAGAGCGCCATTACCCACGCGGACGGTAAGTACACCTTCGTCATGGATATGAGCGACAATAAGAACTCCAGCGCGAGCACGTTCGACGTGGAGGTGAGGGTCACCTTCCCCGGTGAGGTCACCGAGGTCTCCGGCAACGGGACCAAGGAGGGCAACACCGCCGTGTGGAAGGCCGCGAACAAGGAGACCAGTGAGCTCAGGGCCGTGGGCGCGGACAAGGGCGGCTCGGCCGTGCTGTGGATCGTCCTGGGCGTCGTCGGCGCCCTGGTCGTCGTCGGCGTCATCGTGACCGTCGTCGTGGTCTCCCGCAAGAAGAAGCAGCAGCCCGGGGCACCTGTCTACGCCCAGCCCGGCCAGGGTGGCTACCCCCAGCCAGGTCAGCCCGGCGGCTACCCCCAGCCCGGCCAGGGTGGCTATGCCCAGCCAGGTCAGCCCGGATACCCCCAGCCAGGTCAGCCCCAGCCAGGTCAGGGTGGCTACCCCCAGAGCGGTGGCTACCCCCAGCCCCCGGCCCAGTACTGACCGGCACCCGATCAGCTGCGTACCTGAGGGAGCCCCGGGAAGCACGTCCCGGGGCTCCCCCTTATTTTTGCCGCTCCCGGGGCTCCCCCTTTTGCCGCGCTCTTCCGTAGACTCCCGTCTATGAGTACCCCCTCACGGTCGCGGCGCCTGGGCGTCGCCCTGCTTACCCCCCTGGTCCTGCTGCTGTCCGCCTGCGGGGCGCAGATCGGCTTCACCATCCACGACGACGACACCTTCGAGCTCACCATGCTGGTGTGGGACGACACGGGATCGGGCACCCTGACCAAGGACACGTGCACCGAGTCGGCAATGGGCGGTTCGTCCGGCCTCCCCTCGGGGACCAAGCCCACCTACACCTTCACCGACCACAACGGCGCCCCGGCCTGCGAGATAAAGACGACCAGGGCGCCTATCAGCTCGGGCAACAAGGACCTCACCATTACCCACGCGGACGGCAGGTACACGTTCCTCATGTCCCACAGCGCCATCGAGAACATGAAGAAGGACCCGCAGACCGCCGCCGCCCTGAACCTGTTCCCCGTGGAGCTGAGGGTCACCTTCCCCGGTGAGGTCACCGAGGTCTCCGGCAACGGGACCAAGGAGGGCAATACCGCCGTGTGGAGCAAGATGGCTGAGGAGACCGGCGACCTCAAGGCCGTGGGCCTGGACGGCAAGCCCACGGCCCCGGCCGACAAGGACGGCTCCTCCGCGGCCGGGAGCTCCTCGACCAGCTCCACCAGCTCCGGGAGCTCCTCCACGCTGTGGATCGTCCTGGGCGTCGTCGGCGCCCTGGTGGCGGTCGGCGTGATCGTGGCCGTCGTCGTGGCCTCCCGCAGGAGGAGCAAGAGGCAGGCGGCGGCCCAGGCGGCCTACCCCTCGAGCTACGCCCCCCAGCAGGGCTACCCCCAGCCTGCGTCCCAGGGCGACTACCAGCAGCCCGACCAGTCCGCCTACCAGCCTCCGCAGTACTAAAGCCCGGCACTGAAGCCCGGCGCGCGAGCCGCTGCCAGCGCACGGGCGGGCCCGCACCTGCTGGTCACCTACCCCCCACGTGCAGCGAGCCGCTGCCGACGCACGGGGCGGGCGCTGGCGCAGGAGGCGTGGTGGCGCGCGAGCCGCTGCCGGTGATAGGGGCGGGACCCGGGTGTCCTGGGCCCCGCCCCCGTCTTCGTAGACTTCTGCCATGACTACCCCCCACCTGCGCCGCCTCGGCCTCGCCCTGGCCCTGCCCGGCGTCCTCCTGCTGTCTGCCTGCGGCGTGCGCGCGGACTTCACGATCCACGACAACGACACCGTTGACTACGGCATGACGCTCTGGGACGACACGGGCTCGGGCGCCCTGACCAAGGACGAGTGCACCAAGAAGCTTGCGGGCACGGGCACCGTGCCCGAGGGGACCAAGGCGACCTACACCTTCACCGAGTACGAGGGCTTCCCCGCCTGCGAGATCAAGGTGTCCGGCGACTCACTGGCCAACTTCGCCTCCACCGGCAAGTCCGGCTCCATCACCCACGCGGACGGCAGCTACACCCTGACCATCCCCAAGGACGTCCTGAGCAGGGAGGCGGACATCGCCCCGGAGGCAGGGATCGAGGGCCTGGAGATGACCATCTCCGCCACCTTCCCGGGCAAGGTCACCGAGGTCTCCGGCAACGGCACCAAGGACGGCAACACGGCCACGTGGAAGAACGTCCTGGACGAGCCCGAGGACCTGCGGGCGGTCGCCGTGGAGGCCTCCGACACCACCATCCTGTCGGGCGCCTCCGGGCGTCTGCTCGTGGGCGGCCTCCTGGTACTGGTCGTGGCTGCGGTCGGGTTCGTGGTTATCCGCAGGAGGAAGGTGCTGGCCGCCCAGGCGGCCGCAGCCAGGACCGGCACCGTCCAGGGGGGCGACGACGCCCCGGGCACGTCCTCCCCCGCCCAGGACGACGCCCCCCAGGACCAGGACGGGTCCCGGCACGGGTCCCCGGCGTAGCCCCGACCGGGCAGGCGGCCTCCCGCACGCGCCCAGGAGACCGCCGGACACCGGATCCGGCGAGGCTGCCGGGTCCCAGCTCCGGCCGGGCGCCGGCACCGGGCCCGGCTGGGCCGCGCCCCACCGTCTGCGTCCTGCCGCGCCAGCAGGGCTCAGCCCATGAGGCTGCGCCGCACAATGGTGGCCTCCCGCCCGGGGCCCACGCCGATGGCCGAGACGTGGCAGCAGGCCAGCTCCTCGATACGCAGGACGTAGGCCCGGGCCGCCGGGGGCAGGTCCTCGAAGCGGCGCACCCCGGTAATGTCCTCGTCCCAGCCCTCCAGCTCCTCGTAGACGGGCACCGCGTGGTGGAGGTCGCTCTGGGTCAGGGGCATCTCGGTGGTGCGTGTGCCGTCGACGTCGTAGGCCACGCACACGGGCACGGTCCTGTGGCCGGTCAGGACGTCGAGCTTGGTCATGACCAGGTCGGTGAGCCCGTTGACGCGGGCGGCGTAGCGGGTCACCACGGCGTCGTGCCAGCCGCAGCGGCGCGGGCGGCCGGTGGTCACCCCGTACTCGCCGCCCTCGGCGCGCAGGCGCTCGCCCTCGGCCCCGGTCAGCTCGGTGGGGAAGGGCCCCTCCCCCACCCGCGTGGTGTAGGCCTTGACCACGCCCACCACGCGGTCAATGCGGGTGGGCCCTACGCCGGTGCCGGTGCAGGCCCCGCCCGCGGTGGGGTTGGAGGAGGTCACAAAGGGGTAGGTGCCGTGGTCGATGTCGAGCATGGTGGCCTGGCCGGCCTCGAACAGGACGGTCTGACCGGCGTCCAGGGCCCGGTTGAGCACGAGGCTGCAGTCCACGACCATGGGGCGCACCCGCTCGGCGTAGGCCAGGAGCTCGTCGGCCACGGCCTGGGGGTCAATGGGACGGCGGTCGAAGACCTTCTCCAGCAGGCCGTTCTTCTGCTCCAGGGCGCTGCGGACCTTCTGGCGCAGGATAGAGGGGTCGAAGAGGTCCTGGATGCGGATGCCCACGCGGTTCATCTTGTCCGCGTAGGTGGGGCCGATCCCCCGGCCGGTGGTGCCCAGCTGGCGCTCGCCGAGGTAACGCTCGGTGGCGCGGTCCAGGACGCGGTTGTAGGAGGGGATAATGTGGGCGTCGGCGCTGACGCGCAGACCCGAGACGTCCTTGCCGCGGCTCTCGATCTCGGCGATCTCGGCGAAGAGGACCTCCAGGTCCACCACGACGCCGTTGCCGATAATCGAGGTGACCCCGGGGGTGAGCACGCCCGCGGGAAGCAGGTGGAAGGCGAACTTCTCCCCGTCGATGACCACGGTGTGGCCGGCGTTGTTGCCGCCGTTGAACTTGACGACGTAGTCGACGTCCTGACCGAGCTGGTCAGTCGCCTTGCCCTTTCCCTCGTCCCCCCACTGGGTCCCAACGACGACAACGGCTGGCATGGATGCTCCCTGGTCTCATGTGCGGCGTGCCGGTGGGCAGGCCGTCCTCGAGCCTACCGGAGAGCGGGGCGGGAGGGGCGGCGCGCAGGCCCTAGGCCCGGGCGGCGCGCTGCCGGAGGCGGCTCATGGTCCTGCGTTGGAGGAGGGCGATGAGGTAGGCCTGGAAGGCCACCCCCAGCAGCACCGTGAACCAGGCCAGCGCCGCCCAGGAGCCGGGCACGAGCCAGGCCAGCAGGAGGGGCGCGGCCAGGACGCCCAGGCTCGCCGCCGTCAGGCCCAGGGCGCCCACCGCCAGGCGGGCGGCGTTGGCCAGGTGGCGGCCCAGGGGCGCGTCGAAGAAGGCCGTGAGGGGCACCAGCCACACGAGCACGGCCACCAGGAGGAGCACGCCGACCAGGACCAGCCCGGACAGCGCCCCCTGCCCGGCCCGCCCCAGGACCAGGCGCTCCCACAGGGCCAGGGCGAGCAGGCCCGCCGTCGGCACCCACCATCCCAGGGAGCGTCCCAGCTCGGCACGGAAAGTGCGCCACCAGGAGGCTGCGACGCCGCCGTCCTGGCCGCGGGCCATGTCCCCGGTCACGCGGGCGCAGGCCGTCAGGGAGGCTCCGGCGGTCAGTACCGGCAGGCAGGCCGTGAGCGTCAGCAGGTTGACAACCACCAGGTCGGCGGCGGCGGACCAGGCCTGGTAGAAGGCCGAGTCGGGGCGGATGAAGGAGGCCACGGCGTTCCTTGTCGGTGGGGCGGGCAGGGGCAGGCAGTGGCACCGGGGCGCTCAGCCCTTGACGGCGCCGGCCGCCACCCCCTCGATAATGTACTTCTGGCACGCCAGGTAGAAGGCCACGATCGGGATGACCGCCAGCACCAGCATGGCCATCTGCGCGCCGGTGTCCTTGTCCCCGTTGGATCCGATGAGCATCTGGATGACAATGGGGATGGTCTTGTAGCGGTCGTCGCGGCCAATGACCAGGTTGGGCAGGAGGAAGTCGTTCCACACCCACATGGCGTTGAGGATGGCCACGGTCACGGCGGTGGGCTTGAGCAGGGGCATGACCACCCGGAAGTAGGTCTGGAGCGGGGAGCAGCCGTCAATGTAGGCGGCCTCCTCGATCTCCAGGGGGATGGACCTGATGAACCCTGCGAACAGGAAGACGCTCAGTCCCCCGCCAAAGCCCAGGTAGAGGATGATCATGCCCCAGGGCGTGGCCAGCCCGAGCATGTCGGCCACCTTGGAGGTGGGGAACATGACCATCTGGAAGGGGGCGATCATGGAGAAGGCGAAGGCGTAGTAGATCGCGGACGTCAACCAGTTCCTGATGCGCGTAATGTAGTAGGCGGTCATGGCGGTCAGCAGCACAATGACGGACACGGACCCCACCGTGATGAACACGGACCAGCCGATGGCGCGCAGGAACCCGGAGAGCCGCAGGCCGGTGGCATAGTTCTGCAGGCCCGCGAAGGTGTCCCCGAGGGGGATTCCAAAGGGGTCGTCGGAGATGTAGAAGCGACCCTTGAAGGAGTTAATGAGGATAAAGACCAGGGGGACGATCCAGACCAGTGTCAGCAGGGTCAGGACAATGACGGCGGCGTCTCGTCCGGGACTGTACCGGGGAGGACGGTCGTGGACGAGCGTGCTGGTAGAGACGGTCTGGGTGGGGGCGCTCATCAGGCGTCGACCTCCTTGGAACGAGTGGCGCGCAGCTGGACGAGCGCCATGACGGCCACAATGATGAAGAAGATGACCGCCTCCGCCTGGGCCACTCCGGCCTGGTTCCTCTTGACGTACATGGTGTCGACGATGTTGAGGGCAACCATACGGGTCCTCCCCAGCGGGTTCCCGTCGGTCAGGGCGAGGTTCTGGTCGTACATCTTGAAGGTGCTGGTCAGCGTGAGGAAGAGGCAGATGGTAATGGAGGGCATGATCATCGGCAGGGTGACATTGCGCAGGGTCTGCCAGGAGGAGGCGCCGTCGATCTGGGCGGCCTCTATGAGCTCGGGCGGCACGTTCTGGAGGCCCGCAATGTAGATGATCATCATGTAGCCCATGAGCTGCCAGTTCACCAGCATGACCAGGCCCGCCAGGCCCAGGCGCCAGTCGTTGGTGATGGTCTGTCCCCAGTACTTGAGGACGGCGTTGAGCATGGCCTGCCAGGTGTAGCCCAGGACCAGGCCGCCAATGAGGTTGGGCATGAAGAAGACGGCCCGGAAGAAGTTGGTGCCGCGCAGCCTGCGGGTGAGCATGTAGGCCAGGGCGAAGGCCCCCAGGTTCACCGTGATAATGGAGATCGCGGAGACCAGGGCGGTGAAGCCGAGCGCTGGGATGAAGCCCGAGCCCGGGTCCAGGGCCTTGAGGTAGTTGTCGCCGCCGACCCACTTCGCGTTCGTCAGCGCCTTGAACTTGGTGAACGACAGGTAGAGTCCCATAAAGAAGGGGACGACGAATGCGACGAGAAATGCCAGGAGAGTTGGTCCTGCGAATATCGGGAAGTAGTACTTCAGTGCCTTGGTCATGGGTGCCTCGTGGTGGGGCCGGCGCCTCGGTGCGCCAGCGGGTCGGAGCGGGGGGCGGAGGGGTGGTGGCGGGCGGCGGTGCCCGGCTGGCCTTGGCCGGGCACCGCCGCCTGGAGCTAGGCCGGTGCGCGGCTCAGGAGGCGGCCGCCTTGTCGGTCTTCCACTGGCTGGTGAAGAAGTCCTTGACCGCGCTCCACTCCTCCTTCCCGGAGGCGTACTGGGCCAGGTGCTGGCCGAGCTGCTTCTTGAAGTCCTGGCTGGGGAAGGTCTGGAAGGCCCAGGTGACCGGGTAGAGGTCGCTGTTGCCCATGTAGGTGACGACCTCCTTGCCCAGCGGGTCGCTGGGGGCCAGGTCGGCGTAGGCCTTGTAGGGCGCGATAATGCTGAGCTTCTCGGAGGCGAGCTTGGCCCCCTCGGGGTCCGTGAAGAGCCAGGTGAGGAAGTCCCGCGTGGCCTTCTGGTTGGCCTCCGTGGCCTGGGAGTTGACGGTGAGGTAGTTCTCCGTGCCGATGGCGATACCGGCCTTCTCCTCGCCCTTGACGCCAATGTAGATGGGCAGGAAGTGGATGTCCTCCTCCTTGACGGAGTTGCCGTCCACCTTGGCGATCTGCGACCAGGCCCAGTTGCCGTTCTGGATCATGGCGGCCTTGCCCAGGGCGAACTCGCTCATGGAGTCGGTCACCTGCTTGGCGGTGGCCTCGGTGGGGCTGACGGTGGAGTTGGCCAGGTAGAGGTCGAAGATCTGCTTGTAGTTGTCCGAGTAGGTCAGCTTGATCTCCTTGAGGTCGTCGACCTTGTCGTCACGGTACTCGTAGAAGACCGGGTAGTTGGCCAGGTGGGTCTGCCAGCGCCAGTCCTCCCCGGGGGCCAGGGACGTGGAGGCGAAGACGCCGTCGATGCCGAGGTCGGCCTTCTTGGCCTGCATGTCCTCGACGACCTCCTTGAGCTTGTCGAAGCCCTTGATCTCGTCCACGCTCTTGGCCTTGGCGCCCTCCAGCGCGAAGTACTTGTTGAGGATGGCGGCGTTGTAGATGATGCCGTAGCCCTCGATGGCCAGCGGGACGCCGACGACGTGGCCGTCGCCCTTCAGGGCCAGGGAGGCGTCGGTCAGGGCCTTGGCGACGTCCGTGTCGGACAGGTCGGAGGCGTAGTCCGACCAGTTGGAGTAGCCTACGGGGCCGTTGAGGTTGAACAGGGTGGGTGGGTCGGACTTGGCGACCTCAGAGGTGAGGGTCGCCTCATAGGTTCCGGCTGCGGCGGTCACCACCTTGACCTCGACGCCGGTCTTCTCCTTGTAGGTGGAGGCGATCGACTTGAAGGCCTCGTCCGCCTCGGGCTTGAAGTTGAGGAAGTAGATGCTGCCCTTGGCGTCGTCCGAGCCGGAGCCAGAATCGGAGCTCGAGCAGGCGGCGAGGGTGGCGGCGATGGCGAGGGCAGCGGAGCCGCCGAGCACTGAGCGGCGGGAGACGAGTCGCATGTAGTCCTCCTTTGGACAGGGACGGTGAGGCGGACCAGGTGGTTCGCAGGGGGTGTGGTGGCGGCCGGGTGCGGCTGCGTGCCGGGCGGGCACCGGCGGCGCGCCCGGCAGCAGGCGAATCGTCTCACACCGGGAGGCCGTTTCCTGCAAGATCTGCAAGATTGCACAAAAAACGATCATTAGTTGGCGTGATACCAGGTATTTTACGTTGTCGTTACTGAAACGTGAGACGGACGTAACAAGTTCGTCGCGCGAGGACGCGATCCGCTCGCTCACAAACACGTCATGAGCGCGCATACATCGCGGACGCGGTACCGCCTGAGACGCGGACCCCGTCCCGGCCGGCTCGGCACCCCGTCGCCCAGGACGAGCCTGAGTCCCGCTCGGGTCCCGTCGGGGGCTGGAGCGGGTGGTGCGGGCAGACGGCTGGCGAGCCGGGTCCCGCTCGGGTCCCGCCAGGAGCGCGGACCCTCACCAGGTACGTCCTCAACCGGCAGATGAGGTGCAGGCCTCGGCGTTATAGTGCTCGCATTACCCGGTCTCGGCGTGCGCGGCGCTGCTCAGGCTCAGCGAGGCGCAGCAATCGGCCCGACCCGGCCAGACAGGACACCAGTATGAACGACGAAGCGACAGAGGACCGGGCGGACGACCTCTCGTGGACTAAGCGGGCGTCGGCACTGAAGCGCGCGTTCTGGTGGTCCGGTCTGACGCTGCTGTCCGCTGCCCCGTTATCGTTCCTGGACAGAGACGAGGTCCTTAGTTTCTTTGCGGTCTTCCCCGTTCCGCTTAACGCATTAGATGCAGGTTCAGGTCATGAGGGCCCTACATCCCCGCTGCAGGTTCTCGAGGAGAAACGTCTCATGGTCACGCTCATGGTCGGACTCGTCCTTTGGGGCGTCTGCGCAGTGCTCAGCTTTGCCGTCTTCGTGTCCAGGGATGCCACAACACTGGCGAGGCCCTCGGCAGAGACTATCCTGAGGCGCGCAGCCGTCAGCACCGTGTCATCCGTTCTTACCGTCATTACGCTCCTAGACATCATTGTGTGCCATCTATTTATTTATAGTCGAAATTAAACAAAATGGTATTCTGGGGCGGTTTCTTCGGGGTTCCTGGTTGGTGTCTGCGAGGGTCTGGTAGAGGACGGCCTCGTGTGGGCTGACGTGACGAACGGGGAACGGGGCGTCCTCGTCAGGTGGCGAACCCGCCCTCTAGCGGGCCGTCCTCAGCCCGGGACCAGTCACCACCGACCACACCCTCGACCACGACCCCGCCCCCCAGGCACGCCACCACGCACCGGCCCTGCTTAACTCCGGCCATAATCGGTGACTTGGCCGGGGTGGCGCCCGGCAGCCGCCCGTCGCCACCAGCCGTGGCCCGGACTAGGGGTTCCCTGCCCCGCACCTGGGGTGCTATGGCACCGTCAGCCCGCCTCGCCCCGCACCTGGAGCGGGGACGGGGGGTTATACACGGCCACGGCGGTGGTGGGCGGACGGTTCTGTCGCAATCTGAGGATCAGAGCCGACCCCACCCCGTCCTCACCTTTGTACACTCAATGTCCACGCAGATCAGGAGCCCGGGCCCCGACGCGGCAGAGAGTGCCCACTGCTCTGATCCTCAGATTGCGACACGCACACGGACCGGATCAGCAGACAGGCGGAAGATCATCCAGGAGACCGCATAGAGCCACCCGAATCCGCGCCGCGAGAGACCAGGAACCCCCACCCCCCGCAAATCAACCTCGCCCCGCTCGCGCCATACGTCAAGACGCAGCCGTGGTCCCGTGCAGGTTAATGCCGGTAAGGCACAGCAGTGCGACGAGGCAGGCTGAGATGACGAGTACGGTCGACACCGCGGTGACTATCAGCTGCCTGTCGACGCTCCCTACAGGGTACGGTGGGGTCGTACTCTCGGGACGACGGCGCAGGAGGACGTCGAGGACGGCGCAGAGGATCCAGCACAGGATCCCCAGCGAGACCGATATGAGAACACGTTCCAGGACTATCACCTCCACGGCGGCATCAGAACCGAGTGCCTGCACGGGGAAGAGCGTGAAGAGATGATGCACTGCACGTTGGCAGAGCAGTGACACCGGGGCTGGGAGCAGCAGCATCAGCCCAGCCCACCAGAGAGTGCGCTTGAGCACGGAGGCACGTTCACCCCAGTAGCCCAGAAAGGCGTCCACAGGTACCGCGGCAGCTGGGCCAGAGCCTGCCTCAAGTTGGGGCGCAGAACCATATTCCATGCTTTCATGAGGGCTCTCACAGAACACCGTCGCCTGTGCTTCAGATACTCTGTCGGCCATTCTCGACCTAATCCACCTCCAGCTGCGAAGCGGGTGCCACAGTATGTCCGCCAGGCTCACCCACACAACACCTAACACCCAGAGCAATAAGAGCGCGAGCAAGGTCCAGACATTCATTATGGACCCATTACCCCATTCCTTCCACGCAACATACAGCGACTGCGGGAACGGGCCACCGCGAGCGTCTCCCTCCCTCACGAGTTCGTAGATATAAGCCGCCAGGGGGTGAGAAAACCCAATAAATAACCTGGACTCCCACCGATCCAGCCTCAGTCTTCTGCCGAATATGCGCACCACGGCTCCTCCCATGACGCTCGGGAGAAACTGCATGATGACCAAGAACGCAGCGACAGCCAGGTTTAAGGTGCCATAGAACAGCTGCGCAACACGGTTATGATACTCTCCGGCCAGATAGATAACTGACACTACTATGGTGAAGCACAGGGCCAGCCCGCGTCCCCGGTCGTCATTATCTCTCACAGGATCACCATCCAAAGTTTCCTCGACATGATTCACAACCCGATAGCGAGTCAAGTACCAGAGCCCACAGCCGGGCCCTGACCCTCGTCCGCGCCATATCTCAGGACGTGACTGAGACCCCGTGCAGGCTAATGCCAATCAGGCACAGCAGTGCGACAAGACAGGCTGAGATGAGACGAGTACGGTTGACACTGCGGTGACTGCTACCTGTCTGTCGGTGCTTGCTGCAGGGTACGGTGGGGTCGTGCTCTCGGGACGACGGCGCAGGAGGACGTCGAAGACAGCACTGAGGATCCAGCACAGGATCCCCAGCAAGATCGACATGAGGATACGTTCCATGACGAGCACCTCCACATCAGGACTATCCAACCTGAACACTGCACGTCGGTAGAGCAGTGACACAGGGGCTGGGAGCAGCAGTATCAGACCGACCCACCAGAGAGTGCGCTTGATCAGGGAAGCACGTTCACCCCAGTAGCCTACAAAGGTGCCTGCAGGTGCCACGGCAGACAAATCGTGATTCTCTTTGACAGGAACCACGAAACCATATTGCAAGGCGTTCTGATGGCTCTCACGATACGCTGACATCTGCGACCTATATGGTAAACTGTTTATCCACGAGTCGATCCGGTGCCACGTACGACGCGGATGAGCCAATACGTTTGCCAGCGCCGCCCACACAAAGCCCATAGCCCATGCGATCAGAAATACGGTCGGGGGCCGCACGAATATCCTGGGGTCATTGTCCCAGTTTTTCCATGCGGCGTACAGCGACGTCATGAAGGAAGCTTCGGCGTGGGAGCATGACACCAAAATGTCGCACAAGTACATCCCCATTGGGAACGACAGCCCGATAAGCATCTTCGCCTCCCATCGCTCCAACCATATGCCCTTGCCGAACCGGCGAATCAGAATGCAACCGATGAGGCTCGGCGAGAACATGAAAACCAGACTGGCCAAGTAGAAAAGTCCTGGCCCTATGTCATACAACAGTTTAAAGATCGGATGAAGATCAACGGTAGCACCATACAAGCACGCCGCGGACGTCAGCACCACGAAGCAAACAACGAGCTTACCGGGTCGGAAGCTACTGTCCTCCACGCCTGTCTCCCACGTTCTCCTCGATACCCTGCAAGCTTCTAGTGTACACCAGGACGGCCCACGGCTTCACTCCGGCCCTCGCAGAGTTTGGAATACCTATCTTCAAAAGGAGCTCGAGACGCCATCAAGGTTAATGCCGATCAGACAGATCAGTCCGACGAGACAGGCTGATACGACAAACGCGGTTGACACCGCCGCGACCACCAATCGATTATCATTACTTTTTGTAGGGCGCGGCAGGTTTGCAGTTTCCACACAACGCAGGAGCGTACCGAAAACGCCACAGAGAACCCAGCATAGGGCACCCGCCAAGATCGACAGGAGTATGCGTCCTAAGATGAATGCTTCCGGATTTAGCGAGTCACCAGTCTCGTAAACCTGCGCGGAAGAAAACGCAAAGAAGCGGCAGACAGCACGCCAGTAAAACAGTGACATTATTGCAGGTGACATCAGGACCAGGCCGCCCCACCAGAGGACGCGCTTGAGCACAGAGACACGCTTGACCCACCATGAGCTTAAAGGCATGACCGCAAACATCACAACGATCGGACCAAGAAGTATTTGGATAGAATCTTCAAAATGCTTCTTGAGCGTCCCTCGTGTTGCCTGAGTCGCTCCTGTCGGCTCGGAAGTACTGTCTGTCCGTGACGGAGCTTTCCGCTGAGGATAACGTGGACGTGTTACTTCGCTCGCGAAGCCCAACCATATCATACCCAGCACCCAGATACCAAAAAACATGATCGGCGCTCGAAAGACCGCCGCAGAGCTGTCCCCCCATCCGTTCCAAGCAATATACATCGAGTAAAGGGAAAATCTTCGAGTAAGACGAAATCCGTCAAATATAAGTTGACAAATATACGACCCTAACGGATATGAGAGACTCATAAACATCACAACTTCACGAGAACGCAAACGATAGTTTCCGTCAACATAAAGAATTACAACGTACACGATAAAGTTTAGGATGAAAGGTACAATAAGAGCAGTTATACCGAAGTACGCAGCTACGTCAAAATCGCTGGAGCGACGCAAAATGAACCATGGACCAAACACTGATACCCAATAGACAAATCGCTCACACACTTTACAAGTGTCAGCGCAATGAAGTACGTAACCAGTCTAACTATAAGGTGATCTTCGTCCTTCACAATTTTGTTGCGAACATTCTTCTCGACGCTGTTCATGGTCTCTAGCATACACTAGGTTGTGCTGAAAATAAAGAGGATCACACAAAACACGCCCGCTCTGCATGCATGTTCTGGATGCGGGTCCGGTCCGCTCGGGATGCTGATCTTGGATCTTCTTCTGTCTCGCACGCAGCGCTGCTCCCCGTCTTGAGGCTCAGTTGCCCAGGTCCGGCACATCCCTGGGGACCCGTGGAGCAGATCCCCTTCCTCAAACGAGGAGTCCCGGAACGACGTTCCGTATAGCGCAAGAGAGACGGTTACGTCCCGTGGCTGCACTACAACGTCATCAAGGAGTTGGATTGTAGTACAAATCGATAGAGATTGAGAATAGGAGGATGATCACGGCAGCACTGAGCGCAAATACGGCGGACACAACGCAAATAACTACACGTTGTGCGATACTGCTTTTCGACATGGGGCCAGACTGCATATTAGAATAATATTTATAGCTAGCTTCATCTGAACTAAATAGAATGCAGAGAAGCCAAAGCAGGAGGCCAGCCACGAGCGTGGCAATGATACGTTCTTCTTCAATGACTTCCGCTAGGTCCGTTGCGGCACTACGACTCGAACCCGATGGCGGCACCTTGAGGGGGGAAGGGAAAACTGAGAAGAAATCATGAACTGCCGTCATGTCCAGAAATGACATCGGAGCAGGAGACAGCAGTACCAGTCCGCCCCACCAAAACGCGCGTCTCACCATAGGCGCGCGCCCGACCCACCAAGAGGCCTTGGATCGGGTATCCATATCTTTACTGCTCATGCAGCGCCCCCGTCTAACACGTGACTCCAGGCTCCCGCAGGTCCAGGAAGCATGCCTGGCGTTGGAAGTGGTGACGTACCGTCAGGCTCCCTAGTTGCTCGCCGTGGTCTCAGTGGCTCCGGTCAGGAGCGAGGGCCTCGCCCCCCAGGAGGGGCGGGGCACCTGGCAACCATTGTCCACCCTCCGGGCCCGTCAGAGGGCGTCACAAACGTTTAAGTTTTCGCCCGGCCTCCTTTTAGGCGCCTGACCTGCGCAGATACCGCAACCCACCCGGCGTTAGGTGGTCCGCAGGGCGTCGGAGGGCTGGATGCGCCCGGCCCTGCTGGTGGCCAGGGCCCCGCCCAGAGTGCCCACCACGATGCCCCCAACCACTCCCAGGGGCACCAGGACCGGGTCCAGGACGGGCTGCCAGTGCCGGACGATCGTGACGGCGAGGATGACCATGACCGAGGCGTAGGCACCCAGGAGCCCGCCAAGGGTCCCAATGGTCAGGGACTCGCTGAGAATGAGCGCCGTGAGGTGGGTGCGTCGGGCGCCAATGGCCCGGCGCAGCCCCAGCTCACCTGTGCGTTGGAAGACGGCGGTGGTCATGGAGTTGGTCAGCGACAGCACGGAGGCCAGGAGGGTGACACCTGTCAGGGTCAGGAGCATGGTGGTGACGTTGGACTCAATGGACTCACGCAGGCTCATGGGGTCCGGCGGCGCGTTCACGGTCACGCCCTGCGGGGCGGTGGGCAGCCAGGCCACCGGCGCCTGGGCGGCCACCTGCGGGGCGGCGCCGGGAGCCACCTTGATCTCCGCACCCGCGTACCGGGCCTTCCCGGTGACCTGGTCGGAGGCCATAATGACGGAGTTAATGAGCGTGACCTGCAGCCCGGCGTCCTTGAGGATCCCGACCACCCGCATGGGGACGCCGTCGACCCAGATCGCCGGGGAGGCCGCCAGGGGCCCGAGCTGGATCTGTGTGGCCACCTGGGTGCCGACGATCACCTCGCCGGGCCCCAGCGTGGTCACGGAGGGTCCGGAGCTGTCCAGGGTGAGGATGCTGGCGGGGACGCGCCCACCCACCAGTCCGACGACCTCGTAGCGCTGGTTCCCCGCCTCGTTGGCGGCGTCCGTGGGGGTGGTGGCGACGGGGGCCTGCTCGTAGACGGAGTAGACGAGCACCTCCCTGACCCCGGCCAGGGAGCCCACCCGGTCCATGGCGGTGGTAGACAGGAGCTCGGCCGCGGGCGCGGGGTTCTGCATCAGGTCAGGTGAGGTCATGGCCACCCGCTGGTTGCGCTGGGCGTCAAAGATGTCCGATACCTGGCCTGAGGCCGTCTGGGAGAGTCCCATGGTGGTCAGGGCCAGGCCCACGCCCAGGGCGACGGCGGCCATGAGCGCCAGCGTCCGCCCTGTCTTGGTCCACAGTCCCCGCCAGGCGTCGGCCAGGGCGTCAGCCACCCGCACCCGTGAGTCCCGCCCCTCCGGGACGGGCACCTCCCAGGGCGGGGCCGCGGGCCGGTCCGGGCAGCCGTCCTGAGCGGAGGGCAGCAGGAGCGTGTCGCGCTCGTGGACACCCGGGTCGGCGCCCGCCCGGCGGCCAGGGGTGCCCCGGGTGCGTCGGGCGGCGTGGCGGCGCGACGGGCCGGTGCTGCGGGCCGGGGTCGCGGGGCTGGTGGCGCTGGCGGGACTGGCAACGCTGGCCGGACTGGCGGCGGCACTACCGGCAGCAGCGGGGGCGACCGGCTCGGTGGTGTCGGTGACGACCCCGTCCAGGACCTTCAGGCGACGTCGGGCCCGGGACGCCAGGGCAGGGTCGTGGGTGACCACAATGAGGGTGGAGCCCCTGGTGTTGAGCTCCTCCAGGGTCTCCATCACGGTCAGGGAGTTGGCGGAGTCGAGGTTGCCGGTGGGCTCGTCGGCCACCACCACAGGGGCGCCCGAGGCAATGGCCCGGGCGATCGCCACCCGCTGCCGCTCACCCCCGGACAGGCGTGCGGCCCGCTCCCCGGCCTTGGCGGCCAGGCCTACGACCTCCAGGGCCTGACGGGCCAGCTCCCGGCGGCGGGAGGCGGCCAGGCCCCGGTACAGGGTGCCCAGGGCCACGTTGTCCAGCACGCTGCGTCCCTCCAGCAGGTGGAAGGACTGGAAGATAAAGGCGAAGGTGGCGCTGCGCAGGCGGGCCCGCCCGGCGTCGGACAGGCCGGTGGTGGGGTGGGAGTCAATGAGGTACTCCCCCTCGGTGGGTACGTCCAGCAGGGCGAGCTGGTTGAGCAGGGTGGACTTGCCCGAGCCGGAGGGCCCCTCAATAGCGACGTACTCCCCCTGGCTGATCGTCAGGGACACGTCCTTGAGGGCCTCCACGGGTGAGGCGCCCCGGTAGGTCCTAGACACGTGCTCCAGGGTGAGGGTGGCCATTAGCGGTCCACCCTCACCTTGGCGCCCTCAGTCAGGACGCTGCCGGCCTCGGGCTCAGCCAGTGCGCAGGTGCCGGCCACGCAGCCGGAGACGGTCACCGTCACCTGGGTGAAGCCCCCGTCGGCCCCTTGGACCAGGACGCTGGAGGAGCCTTGAGCGTCTGTGGCAATGGCACGCTGGGGCACGGTGAGGACACCGGTCAGGGGGGCGGTCAGGTTCAGGGTGACCAGCACGTCCTTGCGTCCGGCCCAGGAGGCGGGGATCTCCCCGCTGGTGGGCGTCAGGGAGGCCACGGATCCTGAGCCGCCTGCCCCTCCTCCGGAGTCGCGGGAGCCCTCCTTGCCCGGGCTGCCTGCCCCCTCACCGCCCTGACCGGTGGAGTCCGGCTTCTTCTCGTCCACTGAGGCCACCTTGACCGGCACGCTGGTACCGTCCAGGACGGCTGTCCCCGAGACCTTGCCGCTCCCCAGGCGGGCGGCCATGTTACCGGGGACCGGCGCGGTCAAGGTCATGGTGGAGCTGGACAGTCCCAGGGTGGCGCTGCTGTCCGTCAGGACCGTACCCACGTCGGGGACCTGTGCGACCTTGGAGGGCAGGCCTGAGAGCACCATGACCTCTGAGGCCGGCAGCATGATCTGCGCGGCGGCCTTGGTGGCCGGGGCCGCGGCAGGCGCGGGGGTCCCGTCGTCCTTGTCGGCCCCGCCTTGTGCTGAGGAGGAGTCCCCGGGGCCGTCACCAGAGGCAGCCGGGCGCGTCGGGGCCTGGGAGCCGACCTTCTGGTAGAGGCTCTGGATGCAGGAGGCGGTCAGCGGCCCAAAGCTGCCGGTGGCCGTGATGTTGTAGCCCAGGTCCCTCAGGGCCTCCTGGACCATGGTCACGTCCGCACCGGAGTCCCCCTCACCAATGTCCCGGTACATGGGGAAGGTACCAGCCAGGGCGAACACCGGCCGGTCATTGACCCAGGTCACCACCTGGCCGCTGCTGAGGTCCTCGCCCACGTTCACCCCGGTAGCGGTGACCACTGCGGTCCCGTTGGGGCGTGGAAGGGGCAGGCTGCGGGCCCCGCTGGCCTCAGCAGAGGCCATGACGGTGGTCTGCTCCTTCAGGTCACCACGAGTCACCTCCACCACGACGGCATTGGCGGAGGGCGGTGCGGCGGCTGCCTCGCGCTGTGCCGGGGACTCGAAGCGGGAGGCCAGTGCCCAGGTCCCGGCAACGAGTCCGACGGCGGCGACCACGGCCAGTACCGCCCACCACCAGCGCGCCCTGACGCCTTTCTCACGAGTGGCTGAGGAATCGGAGCGAGAGGTTCGGATGAGACGCATACTGGGTCCTAGGGGTGAGGTAAGGGAAATTCCACGGGGATTACGGGGGCGGTAGGCAGGTGGAGCTCAGACACCTCCCTTGGCGATAATCTCGCGGGCGCGGGCGGCCTTGGCCTGGTGCTCGGCTAGGACAGGTGCCAGCTCGGCGCGGTGAGCGTCCACGAAGGCCTGGCGCGTGTCCCACTCCTGCTGGTAGAGGGTGTCGGTCCACCCCGAGGAGGCCCGACAGGCGGCGTCAGCGCTCGCCGTAGCGATCTCATCAGCTGACGGCGTAGCGATCGGCCTCCAGTTCCACTTGTCCCGAAGGGACTCAGGAAGTCCTCCCGTGGAACCCGCGTCCCAGGGACGGTCCGGCAAGTCAGAGATACCCAGGGGCGCCATGCACTCACGCCACGACGCAGCCGCCGCACTCAACTCAGGAGAGGTACGGTCTGTTCCCAGCCGGTTAAGCTGGGAACTAATAGAGGAAGGATCAGCCTGAGCGCCCTCAACCGACTTATTGAACCGCTCCTTAAACTCCTCCACGCTTACCCCCGCCACAGCAGCCTGCCCCTCCAGGTTACAGATACTTAGCTGGTCAAGGAACCCGTCACCTCTTCCGGCGTAAAGACTGCCTCCAGCGGCCTCGACCTCGTCCCTCAGAAGATCCCGAGGATCAGGGGCCTGATGGTATCCGAACTGGCTGGCAGTGGTCTCATTAAAGAAGGTGGAGATGCCGTCACCAGCAAGGTTGGCGGGCGCTGGCGCCGAAGCATCCATACGCACACGATAGTCAGAGAACCCGGCCTTGACCATGCAGTTCCTGGCTACAGTACCTTCGGCTTGAAGGGTCAAGGCCATAGTCTGCCCACCATAATAGGGATCAGTGGGAAGGGTCCAATGAGACTGGTCCTTCGTCACCTCGGCCCCTGTCGTCGTGACGGCGCTAGAAGCTGCAACTGTAGATGGCGAGGTTTGCCCACCAGGCGGCGCCGAAGCCCCCTGACCGCTTGTCTCCCCTCCCTGGGAGCACGCCCCCAGGACCATAATCACACCCAGCATGGCAGCACTAATAGAACGTAGGGACGAGCGACTGTCGGTCATTGTCTGTTCTCCTCATGGATAAGTACGTCGAACGGTTCAGGAACATAAAGCGCTATGGTTGTCAATACTATTGCTCTCTGGGACGCAAACCGTTATAGATGACATCCGAGACTGCGAGGCACCTTCCTGAAACCCCGAATCTGCACCGGGCTTCCCGTCGCCGCAGTCGCAGTCGCCCTCGTTGCTAGGGCACTACGACGTGTGCGATGGTCGCGATGCGGTACCTCCTACAGAGAATCATACACCTCTTACGTGTGAGCGCACCAGGATGACTCGACTTTCGACGAGCCTCCTGACCCATCTAGATACGCGGAAATGACTCGACTCCGTAGCAACCAACCATGAGGTGCCACCTAGGGCACCTCATGGTGGAGCTCTGGGTCCTCTTACTCGTTCCTGCCTAACCTTATGCTCCTCCCTTGGCGATAATCTCCCGGGCGCGGGCGGCCTTGGCCTGGTGCTCGGCTAGGACAGGTGCCAGCTCGGCGCGATGGGCGTCCACGAAGGCCTGGCGCGTGTCCCACTCCTGCTGGTAGAGGGTGTCGGTCCACCCCGAGGAGGCCCGACAGGCGGCGTCAGCGCTCGCCGTAGCGATCTCATCAGCTGACGGCGTAGCGATCGGCCTCCAGTTCCACTTGTCCCGAAGGGACTCAGGAAGTCCTCCCGTGGAACCCGCGTCCCAGGGACGGTCCGGCAGGTCAGAGATCCCCAGGGGCGCCATGCACTCACGCCACGACGCAGCCGCCGCACTCAACTCAGGCGAATTAAGGTCCACAGCAAGCCGATTGAGCTGGGATCCGATGGACGCAGGATTCTCTTGAACCGCATCTGCCGATCCTGCCGACTCTTGATGGCTCGCCTTGAACTCATCGACGCTCACCCCTGCCACCACGGCCTGCCCCTCTAGGTTGCAGATGTCCAATTGGTCAAAGAACTCATTGCTTTTTCCATTAAAAAGGTCACCCCCAGAAGCCTCGGTCTCCACCTCCAGAAGATCTCTCGGATCGGGAGCCCGACGGTATCCAAACTGCTTCGCAGTGGTCTCGTTAAAGAGAACGGAGATACCGTCACCAGCAAGGTTGGCGGGCGCTGGCGCCGAAGCATCCATACGCACACGATAGTCAGAGAACCCGGCCTTGACCATGCAGTTCTTGACCACGGTCTCCTCGGCCTGAGAAGTCAAAGCCGAAATTTGCCCACCATAGTAGGGGTCAGTGGGAAGAGTCCAATGAGACTGATCCTTCGTGACCTCGGCCCCAACGCCCCCCGCAGCAGAACTACCCGTGGAGGCGACCTGCCCACCAGGCGGCACCGAGGACCCCTGCCCGCTTGTCTCTCCTTCCTGAGAGCACGCCCCCAGGAGCGCGGTCAAACCTACTGTGATGACAATAATGGAGCGCACGCGTAAACGGTATGCGACCACTTCCTCTCCTCCTTAAGGGCAAGTTACCGAAAATCTAAAAACCATTGTACAGACAATGTCCGTGACGCCCCAGAATCTTCGGCGAGTTCCCAAAAAATCTAGAGGCGTCACGGACACTCTCTGCAATCACGAACCACCCTCTGCCCCGTTAGTGGCCTGAGACAACAAGTCACGCAAGCGGACTTTCTCGGCAGCTTGAACGTCCAGCTCCCGTTGCACATCGGCGTGATGAGCGGCAATGAAGGCAACCTGGCGGTCCCAGGTCAGGTCGTACAGGGCCTGGTTCCACCCCGAGGACTCACGACACCCGGCGTCAAAGGTCGCCACCTGGATCTCATCAGCACTGGCATCCCCCAGAGGCCACCAGTCCCAACGCTCCCTGAGCGACTCAGGCATAGCTTTATAGTTCTGCAGCGTCCAAGGAGCACTGGGCAGGTCACTAATACCCTGTGGTGCCATGCACTCCACCCAGGCCTTAGCTTGAGCAGCCAGGGCAGGATCAGAACTACTTACCACAAACTGGTTAAGCTCCGACTCATAAGATCCAGGCTTACTCATTGGCGGCTCACCCGTAGGAACCGGACCCTTCTCGCGCACAGTCGCCTCGTTCACGCAAGCATACATCTGGTCCTTAAATGCCTGCGACTTGTCCTCAAAATAGGAGCGATCCCTGTTCTCGACACCACCCGAACTGTAACGATAACCCGGATCCGGAGCCTTACGGTAACCGTACTTCTGCGCAATCACACTATTGAACAAAGCCGAGAAACCATGCGGATTAGTTTCCGGGTAGGGGACGTCGACCGAGGACAGGATCTCGTAGTCCGGGAACCCATGCTTTAGCATGCACTCATCTGTCCACACGTGCACCAGATGCACCTGCAGCCTTGAGAGCTCCTGATCGAAGATCACATCAAAAGGGAGAGCCCAGGTACTAATGTCCTTAGTAACCCCCAGCGAATTCTCCCCACCAGATGACGAACTAGGCTCCACCGCGCCATAACTAGCCCCCTCGGTGGATGACGCCACCTCGCCATCCACCGAGGTAGAGCAGGAACCAGTCACCGAACAGACAAGAACCAGGACAACTACGCTGCCTAGTCCGATCAAATGACTGATCATGCTCCTATGACTGTTCACCAGATCCACCGCCCCTTGGCTCCGCCGTAGATCTCACGCCAAGTCATGACGCTCCCCGTATTCGGCCCATACACGCCGTCAGGATAGAGCCCACTTGCGGACTGGAAGTTAACCAGAGCGTTTCTAGTGCCCGGCCCGAAGTACCCATCCCAGCTACTAATAGCATTGCTGTAGTACAGCCCAACCTGAAGCCTTTCCACCTCCTTCCTCCACGGACGCGGCACACCATCCTCATCAAGCCAGCAGCTCCGAGTAGACCAGCCACCACTTGAGTAGTAGCCGGGCACGTAGGCCCGCGGTTCACTGGAGCCACCCACGACCCGGACCGCGACTGACCACCCAGTGTTACACTCCGGCAGCCCAGCTGCGGACGCCGTCGACGGCATCACTCCCGCAACGATCAGGACACCGGCAGCGAGGATCGAGCTCACTCTCTTCAGCACAGACATTGTTACCCTCCTGTGAGAAACGGTCGGGGGGCCGCGGCCTCACGACCCCCTCCTTTAGGATCGCACCTTTTTGGCTCCGCCGCTCTTCACAAACGTTACAGTTTTCAGTACTGCGTGAGCCTGGCGGCCTTGAGGAGGAGCTCCGTACGGCTGCTGCAGCCGAGCTGACACCGGATCTTCATCTGGTCCCGGCGCACACTCTCCTCGGAGTACCCGATGGCCTTCGCGATCTCCTTGTTCTGGTAGGAGAGGACCAGCATGTCGTACACTGTTCGCTGGCGCTTCGGCAGCTTCCTCACGCCCTCGAGGAAGTCCGCGTTCTCCTCCCGGAAGCGGGCCTGCCGCCGGTAGCCCTCCACCAGGAGCCTCGTCGGCTCGGGGCCGAGCACCTGCTGCCCCTGGGAGGCTGCACGCAGACCCCTGGCAATGTCGTCCACTCCCATGTCCTTGGTCAGGAACCCCATCGTCTCGGTGGCCAGGACCTTCTCGATGTAGTCCTCAGGCACCAGCCCCGAGAGGATGACGACCTTCGTATCCGGATAACACTCAGTTATGACCTTGGTCACCTCAACGCCATCCATAGATGGCATAGCAATATCTACAAGTGCCACGTCTACCTGACACTTCTCCAGCGCATTAAGAGCCTCACGACCGTCTCCAGCCACAGCGACCACGTCAATGTAGGGGACGGTGCCGAGGAGACTGCTGAGCTGACGGCGGTACCCCTCGTCATCATCAGCCAGGAGTACGCGGACCGGCTCCTTCTTCTCCGAGGCAGCACCAGTGTTCTCAGTCATGTTCTTCCTCCTTGTCTAGCGGCACCTCGTCGGTGCCGTGATCTGTTCCTACCCCTGCCGCGGGGTGCGGCAGGGCGACTCCAAGCAGCCAGTCGTCCTTCAGGGGCCCGTAGCTGACGTAGCCTCCGACCTGCTCAGCCCGGCGTGTCAGCATGGTCAGGCCCATGCCGCCTTCCAGCCCCCTGCGCCAGGCCTCCTCGGGCGTGCCCGACGGGGCCGTCGTAGACCTGACCATGAGCTCGACCTGGTCCGGGTCAAGCACCACCTGGACCCTCACCGACGTCCCTCGTCCGGCGTACTTCAGGGCGTTGAGGCAGCCCTCCCTCAACGCCACCGCCAGTACCGACAGGCGGGGACCGTCAAGCACCTCAGCCAGCTCCTGCTCCGAGGGGACTGAGGGGCGGAGCTCAAGGCCGGCAGCAGCCAGGAGCGTCCTGTACTCCTTCAGGACCGCCACCCAGGACCCGTCGTCTCGGACCGCCTCAGCCGCCGGGGTGCTCGCGTGAATGATCTGGCGGATCTGCCGCATCGCGCTCTGGGCGTCGGCCAGGATCTGCTCCTCGCACACCTGCGTGCGGCCCCTAGACGGCTCGCGGATCAGGTACTCCGTGTTCACCACGATCCGGGCCAGACAGGCCACCACCGAGTCATGGAGCTGCGCGGCCAGGACCGAGCGCACCCGGGAGTCCTCGGCCTCCACCCTGAGACGCCAGTACCCGACCTGCTCGTCGGCCACCTGTAGGCGGTCCTTATAAAGACGAACTACCAGCCCGACCCCGACCCCCACGACGATCTGGAAGGACCACGCCACGAAGGACCTGACACGGTCGGGGTCACCACCTATGACTGAGCCAGCCAGCAGGGCCGTGCCCGCTACGAGTACGGCCAGGTTCCAGCGACGTGCCACCCAGCCGCCGATCACCAGGACCGAGCCGATTGCCGGCGCCGTCAGCACGGCGACGTCACTGGGAAGAGCGTTCACCACCACCGTCACCACCAGGGCGGCACCGCCCGCGAGCCGTGGGTACCAGCCCGAGAGCCCCACGCAGACCGCTATAACAACTGAGGCGAGAAGAGTGAGCCCTGACGGCCTCTGGACACCTGGCGGAATCCAGTCCAGGACCAGGAGGGCCAGCGCCGCCCCCGCCGGGACCACCTCCCGACGAGCGAGGATCCGCTCTGCCTGACGCCGCAGAGGGAGCTGGCCACCAATGCCAGGCACCTGCCCGGCACTCATACCTGGCACCACCACAGCCAGGGGAAGAACCGGCAGGTCAGTGCCCCACCTCCACCCAGGGGGACCTCACCGTCCGGCAACGACGGGGAGGTGGCACCAACCGTGAGGAGCACGACCAGGACGAGGGAGACAAGGGAGGAAAGGGAGGGGATGTGGATGTACCTATAAGTCATGAGACCCTCTATCGGGGATAGCTATACATCCATTTCAGTATCTCATGCAGAACGCTCCCGCACAAGACACAGTTTGGTAACGATCGGGATCAGGTCGGCCCGGCCCCACCAGCGTGAGACCGGGCCGACCGTGTGGCTCGCGACCCCTAGGGCCGCGGCGGTACCGCCCCTTGCGGGCAGCTGCTCAGCGCTTGGCGGAGCCGACCGAGCCGAGGCGCTCACAGGCCTCGACCACGCGGGCGGCCATGCCCTCCTCAGCAGCCTTGCCCCAGGCGCGGGGGTCGTACTTCTTCTTGGAGCCGACCTCGCCGTCGACCTTCAGGACGCCGTCGTAGTTGCGGTACATCCAGTCCGCGATCGGGCGGGTGAAGGCGTACTGGGTGTCGGTGTCGACGTTCATCTTGATGACGCCGTTGCGCACCGCGGTGGCGATCTCCTCGTCGGTGGAGCCGGAACCGCCGTGCATGACCAGGTCGAACGGCGAGTCCTTGACCCCGACCTTGGTCTGGAGGCGGTCGCCGAGGCGCTTGGCGACGTCCGCCTGGATCTCGCCCAGGATCTCCGGGCGCAGCTTGACGTGACCGGGCTTGTAGGAGCCGTGCACGTTGCCGAAGGTCAGCGCCGTGATGTAACGGCCGTTCTCGCCCAGGCCCAGGGCCTCGATGGCGCGGTAGGCGTCGTCGGCAGTGGTGTAGAGACTGGCGTTCTCCTCACCCTTGATGCCGTCCTCCTCGCCGCCGACAGCGCCGATCTCGATCTCGAGGACGGTGTGGGCCGCGCGGGAGCGCTTGAGCATGTCCACGGCGATCTCAATGTTGTCGTCCAGGGACTCCGCCGAGCCGTCCCACATGTGGGACTGGAACACCGGCAGCTCGCCGCGCTTGACCTGCTCGGCCTCGATCTCCAGCAGCGGGTGGATCCAGCAGTCAAGGAACTTCTTGGGGCAGTGGTCCGTGTGGAGGCCCACGATGCCGGGGTAGAGGTCACCGACGGCGCGGGCGTAGGCGGCGAAGGCGAGGGAACCAGTGACGCGGTCCAGGCGGGAGGAGCCGGACCAGTAGGCGGCGCCGCCGTTGGAGATCTGGACGATACCGTCAGACTCGGCGTCGGCGAAGCCCTTGAGGGCAGCGGAGAGGGTCTGGGAGCTCGTGACGTTGATCGCGGGGATGGCGTACTTGCCAGCCTTGGCGCGGTCAAGCATGTCCGCGTAGGACTCCGGGGTTGCGATGGCCACTAGATGCCTCCTGAAGAATGGTGAGTCAGTGGTGCAGGGCTCATTGTTCCACGGATCGGCCGATCCTGGAAGCGGATCATGGTCCCAGGTCACACTTCGATGCTCTATTTTTTCACCCTGGGCGATGCCTCTTAGCACTCTCGGGTCGAGAGTGCCAGAATCGAGGTGTCCGGGAAGGGCGCGAGGCGCGCCCCTCCCGCCCGGTTCCCGGAGGCTCCGGGACCGTGACCACAGGAGGTGGTTGACATGGCAACACCGTCGTCCTTCGATCCCTTCCGCGACCTGGACCGCTGGCTCACCAACGGCCTGGTGCGCACCCCCGCGTCCGTGGGCATGCCGCTGGACCTGTACCGCAAGGGCGAGTCCTTCGTGGCCCACATCGACCTGCCCGGCGTCGACCCCGCCACGATCGACGTGGACGTGGAGGACCGGACCCTCACCGTGCGCGCCGAGCGCCCCGCCCGAGACGAGGACGGGGTCCAGTGGCTCGCCCACGAGCGTCCCTCGGGCACCTTCGCCCGCCAGCTCACGCTGGGCTACGGCCTGGCGCTGGACCGCATCTCCGCCACCTACACCGACGGCGTGCTCACGCTGACGATCCCCGTGGCGGAGGAGGCCAAGCCCCGCAAGATCGAGGTAGTGCACTCCAAGGCGGCCCAGCCCATTATCGAGGCCGAGCCGAAGGCCTGAGCCGGTCCGGCACCCCGGGCCTGGTGAACCCGACCTGGTGGGCCCGGCCTGGCGGGCTGGCCGGCACTTCGAGCCGGGCCCGGTGGGCTCGGTCTGGTAGGCGGCCAGCACCAGGCCCCGGGGCAGCCGAGCCCTCTGACGGCCTGTCAGCCTCGCAGTGGGGCTGACAGGCCGTTCGCGGCTCTTGAGCCTCGGGGCTCGCCAGGAAGCGAGTCCCGCGCCACCCCAGGCGTCGCGGCCTGTGGGCCGCCTGAGGCAGCGACGCTGGCGTGGTCGCCTGAGGCAGCGACGCCAGCGCGGCCCGCAGGTCGCGGTCAGCCGGGGTCTCGGTCAACCGGGGTCACGGTCAGGACCCTGACCGTCCTGACGTCAGGGCACGTCAGTCCGGGGCGGGTCCGCCGTGCTGGAGGATCCAGGTGTGCATTGCCACCGCGGCCGCCGCCGCCACGTTAATAGAGCGGGTCGAGCCGTACTGCCCGATACGCAGGACGCGGGAGCAGCTGGCCAGCAGACCCGAGCTGATCCCCTCCCCCTCGCTGCCAAAGACCATCAGGCAGCGCTCAGGCAGGGACTCGCCCTCCAGGAGGCGGGCGCCCGGGACGTTGTCAATACCCACCACCTCGTAGCCCTCACGCTCCGCCCACGCCAGGAGCTCGGCGGCCTGGGGGTGGTGGGTGACGCTGAGGTAGCGGTTGGTGACCATGGCGCCACGCTTGTTCCAGCGGCGTCGGCCGACAACGTGGACCCCACCCACATTGAAGGCGTTGGCACTGCGCACGATCGAGCCGATATTGAGGTCCTGGCTGACGTTCTCAATGGCCACGTGCAGGCTGTGGGCGCGGGCAGCCAGGTCGGCACGGATCGCCTCCACCGACCAGTACCGGTAGCGGTCCACGACGTTACGCCGGTCCCCGGCAGCCAGCAGGGCCGGGTCGTAGCAGGGGTCGGTGGGCCAGGCGGCCTCTCCCCCGGGCCAGGGCCCCACCCCCACCTCGCGACGGTCGGCGGGGACGTCCTCCTCCAGACGTTGACGGTCGGCGGGGAGGTTCCCTTCCGGGCGCTGACGGTCGGCGGGGGCATTCCCCTCCGGGCGCCCCGGGTACGACGCACGCGGCCGGTACCCACCCTCGGGCAGGTCAGAGGCCGGGGCCGACCAGGTCACTGCGCTTCCCCGGGCGAGTAACGAGATCCCCTGAGAAACCCCTCGACGAGTGTGTCGTCACCGTGCGCGCCAGATGTCCTGACACGGCGGTTCAGTAGGCGGAGCCGGTCAAGGAGCCCGCGGGCCCCGTCCCGGGCGAACCAGGCCGGGACGTCGACACTACCCAAGGCAGCCACGAAGGACCGGCTCGGCACCAATGGCCGCCAACTCCGTGACGGCAGAACTATGCGCAGCACAGCAAAGTTTCCGAAATCAAAACCGGGTACGAGGCGTGATCACGAGGACGTGGTTCGCACCGTCGGACGTCTTCCTCAGCCCAGTCCCAGGTCGTCCAGGCCCAGGGCGGCGTGGTAGGGCAGGCCCGCTGCCTCGACGCGCTCGCGCGCACCGGTGTCGCGGTCCACGACCACGGCCACGGCCAGGACCTCGGCTCCTGCCTCCCGCAGGGCGGCGACCGCCTCCAACGGGGAGCCGCCGGTGGTGGAGGTGTCCTCCAGGACCACCACCCGCCTGCCAGCGACCTCCGGGCCCTCGATACGCCGTCGCATACCGTGGTCCTTGGCCGCCTTGCGCACCACGAAGGCGTCCAGGTCCAGGCCGCGGGAGGCGGCGGCGTGGAGCATGGCGGTAGCCACCGGGTCGGCACCCATGGTCAGGCCGCCGACGGCGTCAATATCCTCCGGCCCCAGGCCCGCCTCCTCCAGCATGTCGAGCATGACGTGGCCAATGAGCGGGGCGGCCTCATGGTGCAGGGTGGCACGGCGCATGTCCACGTAGAAGTCGGACTCCAGGCCCGAGGCGAGGGTGACCTTGCCGCGCACGACGGCCAGCTCCTCAACGAGCTGGGCGAGGCGGGCGCGCTGGGAATCGTTGGTACTCACGGCTTTTAGGTTAGGCGACGGCGTCACCCAGTGGCACCTCGGAGGCCTTGGTGCGGTCTGCTCTTAGGCAGCGGTCTGTTCTCGGGCAGTGGTTCGCTCCAGGCCAGCGCGTGGCCAACGACCTGATCTCGGGCAGTGGTCTGCGGCAGTGGCCTGCTCCTGGGCAGTGGCCTGCTCTCGGGCAGTGGCACGCCCCCGGCCAGCCGTAGAGGCCGGGCCGCATGCGCCGGGGGCGTTTGCGCTGCGTTCGGCTGCAGAGGCCAGGGGCGCACGACAGAAAGCCAGCCCGGCGGAGGCCTGACGGGAAGTCGGCCCGGCGGAGCCAGCCTAGGATGAAACTGGCCTGACGGAGTCAGCTCGGGAGGAGTGGCCCGTCAGGAGGCTGGCGGCCGCCACCACAGCACGGGGCCCGGTAGCGGCGCCAGACCTCAGCCCTCAGGCCAGGGCTGCGACAGCGGCCTCGTAGTCGGGCTCCTGACCGATCTCGGGCACCTGTTCGGCGTGGAGGACCGTGCCGTCGGCGTCAAGGACCACGACGGCACGCGACAGCAGGCCTGCCAGCGGCCCGTCGGCAATGGTCACGCCGTAGTCGGCCCCGAAGGTGGAGCGGAAGACGGAGGCGGTGACGACGTCGTCAATCCCCTCAGCCCCGCAGAAGCGGCCCAGCGCAAAGGGCAGGTCCGCCGAGACGCACAGGACCGTGGTGCCCTCCAGGGCGGCGGCACGCTGGTTGAACCGGCGCACGCTGGTGGCGCACACGCCGGTGTCAATGGACGGGAAGATATTGAGGACGAGCCGCTGGCCGCGCAGAGACGCGCTGGTCACAGGCGACAGGTCGGCGCCGACGAGCTCGAAGCCGGGTGCGGTGGTGCCGACGGCGGGCAGCTCCCCGACGGTCGTGACGGGGGCTCCGTGGAAGGTGATCTCAGCCATGACCCCATAATGGCAGGCCTTTAGTCCTATGCGCAATGGTCCGGGCCCTGGTGTGAGCCCCCAGGCAGTGGCGTGTCCCAGCCGAGGCCGCCGACCTGGGGCCTGCCGCGAGGACCCGGCGGCAACAGCACCGGCAGTTGCACATTCATCCATGGAGCGCCAGCAGGTCGTTGGCGCCATTGCAACGATTCGCTGACCCCGAGGCGGTCGGGAGGACTAATGAATGTGCAACGGCGTCAGTGTTGCACATTCATCCGTGTCCCAGGCCCTGACCCGCGCCACGGATCCGCATGATTCCGCGGTTCCAGCAGCCAGGGCGGCAGAAAGAATGTGCAACTCGGGCCGCGCCGACAATGCCTAAGGCTCAGGGCCGCGTGCCAGGGGCGGCGGGCCGGTGGGTGGCTTCAGTAGTGGGTGGCTGGCTCAGTAGCGGGTGGCTGACGAGGCGTGCCCGGCGACCCGGCGCACCAGCCACCGGGGGCTCAGACGCAGGAGAGCGGCCGCCGCCTGGTAGCGCAGGGTGGGGGTGCAGATGACCTGGCCCCGGCGCACCGCGTCCAGGGCCTGGCGGGCCACCTCCTGGGAGTCGGTCCAGACCAGGGATGGCCACACGTCCTCCATGTGGGCCCGCTCGTGGAACTCGGTGCGGGTCAGGCCCGGGCACACCACGGTGGCGCTCACCCCGGTACCCTTCAGCTCGGTGGCCAGCCCCTCGGTGAAGGTCCGCACCCAGGCCTTGTGGGCGGCGTAGGTGCCCATGGCCGTCAGGGAGGCCAACGAGGCGATATTGAGCACCGCGCCGTGACCGCGCTCCACCATGCCGGGCAGGGCCGCGTGGCTGAGCTCCATGACCGCGCCGACCATGACCTCCAGGGCGCGGCGCTCCCTGTCTACGTCCCCGCCCACGAAGGCCTGCCCCAGACCGAAGCCCGCGTTGTTCACCAGCAGGTCCACCGGACGACGGGCCACCTCCTGGGCGGTCCGTGGCCCGCGGGCCGAGCGGGCAGGGAGCCGGGAGCCCCCTTGCCGACCAGGGCCCTGGGGCCGCACGTGATCCCGGAGGCGAGCAGGATCCAGACGGGCGTAGCCCTGGGGACCGGTACCGCTCCCTGTCCCGGCGGGGCCGGGGCGTGTGGTACTTCCGGCCTCGGCAGGGTTGGGGCTCCCGGCCCCTGCCGCTCCCGTCCTCAGCAGGCGCTGGGCAACCTTCTGGCGGCCCTGCGCAGTGGAGAGGTCGGCGGGCAGGACCTGCGCCCCCACGCCCGCTACCTGGTGCAGGTCCTCGGCCAGGACGGCCAGGCGCTGATGGTCTCGGGCCACCAGGACCAGGTCGTGCCTGGCTGCGGCGAGCTGCCAGACCAGCTCAAGCCCGATCCCTGAGGTGGCGCCGGTGACGAGTGCGGTTCCCATGTCCCAAGGCTACGACGTCGTCCGCGAACCCCCCAGCCACCACTCGCGAGAACGGTACTTGTTCGCCGTGAGAACGGTACTTGTTCGTCGCGAGAACGGTACTTGTTTGCCGTGAGAACGGTACTTGTTCGTCGCGAGAACGGTACTTGTTTGCCGTGAGAACGGTACTTGTTTGCCGTGAGAACGGGTGGCGTTCGGGGCGCCGGGGCGCCTGTCACGTACCCGGCGTGGATCGGGGCGGACTATGGGCCTCCTGGGGCCAGGACCCCGGCCTGCGGGCACCAGGCGATTGCTGCGGCCTCCCGCTGGAGCGGCAGCGGGGCCACCGGCCCGCAGTCACCAGGCCGTCTGGCTCTCGACGAATGCTGTGGCCACCCAGCCCCTGCCCGCAGGTAATCAGGCCGACGACGTGCCCGTTGGCGGGCGCCTGCCCCACTACCCTGCCCCACAAAGCACCAGGTCACCGACGCCCTCCGTGAGGACGACGAGAACAGTCAGCCCCGGCCTGCGGGCACCGGCCTCCTCGACGCCGTAGTCCTCATGGAGCCCCTCGGCCAGCCCCGACCTGTAGGCACCAGCCGCCACTTCCACGCACCACCAGTGCGTGAACGACCACCTCAACCCGCACGGGCACCAGTCACCAGAGGTCGGGACGGGAGTGGTCCGACGGCCCCGGGCCCGGATCCGCAGACCGTGACAGCCCAGCCGCCCTCCCCTACCGAAGCGAACAAGTACCGTTCTCACGACGAACAAGTACCGTTCTCACGAGCAACAAGTACCGTTCTCACGACGAACAAGTACCGTTCTCGCGAAGAGGGGCGGGTGGGAGGGTCGGGGCGGGCAGCAGGCGGTAGATATGACGGTGCCCGCCACCACTGCTGGTGACGGGCACCGTCGGGGTCCCCACCCCAAACCTGTCAGCCCTTGACAGAGCCGGCTGCGAGACCAGCCTGCCAGAAGCGCTGCAGGAAGAGAAAGATCACGGCCAGCGGAAGCACGCCGAGAAGGGCTCCCTGGAGGACCGCGCCATACGTCGGGTCGAAGTACGACATCATGCCGTACAGGCCCAGTGTCACCGGCTTGAGCTCGGTGCTGTTGGTCACCATCATGAGCGGCAGGAGGAAGTTGTTCCAGGTCGCCACGAAGATGAACAGGAAGATCGTCACCATCGCTGGGGCCAGGAGCCGCAGCACCATGGTGAAGAAGATGCGGAACTCCCCGGCGCCGTCGATCCGGGCCGCCTCAAGCAGCTCGTCAGGCACTGACGTCGCAGCGTACATGCGTCCCAGGAAGACGCCGAACGGGCTCACGCAACTGGGGATGATAATAGACCAGATGGTGTCGGTCAAACCCAGGGAGTGCATCACAATGTACAGGGGGATCGTCAGCAGCGCAATCGGCAGGAGCAGTCCGCCCAGGACCGCGAGCTGGAGGACGTTGGCCCCCCGGAACTTGAACTTGCTCATACCGTAGCCGGCCATGACGGAGATCAGCGTACCGATCACCCCGGCCACGGTGGAGTAGAACACGGAGTTGGCCACCCAGCGCCAGAACATGCCGTCGGTCCAGGCCATGAGGGCGTTGTAGTTGGCCTTCATGGTGGACAGCGGGTCATCGCTGAGGCCCAGGCTCCCCTCGCTCAGCTGGGCGTTGGTCTTCGTCGCCGAGACAATGAGCCAGTACAGCGGGAAGAGGAAGTACAGGAGGACCAGGACCAGGACGACCCAGGTCATCAGCTTGGCCCCCTCGGAAGGTTCCAGGGAACGGGCGTGGTCCGCCTTGCTGGGCCGGTACCGCCGGCCGTCAGGGAGGACGGCCGTCGCGCGCCGGTCGTGGCGTGGCGTGGCGTCGGTGCCCTCGTCGCCGGTGGCATCCTCCTCCAGCTCGGTGGCATCCTCCTCCACGTCGTCAGTCACAGTGTCACTCTGAGTGGTGTCGCTCATGGTCGTCCTCACTTGTCTACACGGGTCTGGACGAAGGCGTAGACAGCCGCCAGGCCCCCGGCAATCAGGGCCATGACGATGGAGATCGCCGAGGCCATGTGCGGGTCGCCCGGAGAGGTAATCATAGTGTTGTAGGCCATCATCATCGGCGTGTAGTTCTTCCCCATCCAGGCCTGGGAGCTGGCCATAATGGTGGGCTCGTTAAAGAGCTGGATGGTGCCGATAATAGACAGCAGCACGGTGAGCAGGGCCGCCCCGGAGAGCATCGGGATCTTAATGCGGGTGGCGATCTGGAAACCGCTCGCACCGTCCAGGCGGGCCGCCTCGTAGAGGTCGGTGGGGATCGCCTGGAGAGCGGCCAGGAAGACCAGCATGTTGTAACCGGTAAAGGTCCACGTGGTCATATTGGCCATTGAGGCCAGGATAATGTTCTTCCCAAAGAAGTTAATGCCGGTCAGGTCGGTCAGGGGTCCCAGATGCGGGGAGTAGATGTAGAGCCAGACCATCGCGGCGACGACGCCGGGGATGGCGTAGGGCAGGAAGTAGCCCAGGCGGAAGACCGTGACCCGCCTAATCAGGTATGAGTCCAGGACCAGGGCCAGGACCAGGGCGGAGATAATCATGACCGGGATCTGGAAGGCCGCGAACAGGAGGACCCGTCCCATCCCGACCCAGAAGTCCCCGTTGGTGACCACCGCCTCGAAGTTGTCCAGGCCGGAGAAGGAGGTGACACGCTCCCCGTCCCCGTAGAGGCCGCCGCCCACGGACTTCGTGGTAAAGAAGGCCTGGTAGATGGAGACAATAATCGGCACCACGAAGGTGACGGCAAAGAACAGGGTGAACGGGGCCGCGAAGATCCACCCGTAGACGGTGTTACGGAATCTGCGCGCCCTGATCGCCCTGATGTTCGCGGCGTTTGCCGCGGCAGGTGCTGTGCTCATGAAGGTCCTTAGGTGCTGGGGGATGGAGTCGCCGCGCGAACCGCGGGCCGGGGAGGGGAGGCCCTCAGCCTGCGGACCGGGCCCTGGGCCCGGGTGTCGGAGCCGCCCGTCGCGTCGGCCGACGCGGGGTTGTCCTGGACGACCTGGACCCGGGTGTCGGGCCCGGCTGGCAGCCAGCGTCCGGGGCGACGCCCTGGCCGCCCCGAACCGCCGCCGGTGGGGAGGCAGGAGCCCCGCCTCCCCACCGTGGTAGGTCACTCCTTGGCGGAGATCCCCTGGGCCTTGAGGGTGGTCAGCGAGGTCTCCTGGGCCTTGGAGAAGATGTCGGCGACCTTGGCGCTGCCGAGGGTGACATTGCCACCGACCTCCGCCATGGCGCTGGTGACCTTAGGCCATGTCGGGGCGTAGGGGAAGTTCGGGTTCATGGTGGCGTTGGCCTCGGCGAGGAAGCCGAAGACGTCCTGTCCACCCCAGAGCTTCTTGAGGGCCTCGGGGGTCTCGGGCTTGCCGGTGGTGGCGGCCACCACCAGGCCCTGGGAGACGAGGGCCGGGATCTGCTGGTTGAACCAGTCAGCGAACTTGAGGGCCTCGGCGGGGTGCTTGCAGCCCTTGATGACGGCAACGGCCGAGCCGCCGTCGGCGCCGGTGGCGTCCTTGGTGACGCCGTCGAACTTGGGCAGGTAGGCGACCTGCCACTTGGTCTCCGTCACGCCGAGGTCACCGAGGATAAAGCCGGGCTCCCAGCCAGCGGCGACGGTGCCAATGAGGCTGCCGTCCTTGAGGGCGGCACCGAAGGCGTCACCCCAGCGGCCGTCGGAGGGGACGAAAATGAGGCCCTCGTCAAGAAGCTCCTGGTAGACGGTGGCGACCTTCTTGGAGATCTCGGAGTTGCAGTCCACCTTCCAGGTGGTGCCCTCCGGGGTGTACCAGGAGGCGCCGGCGGCGGCGGCCTGGCCGGACATGAGGTAGCCGACCTCGTCGCCCTGCCAGGAGGCGATGTACTTGCCCGAGGCCTTGGCGGTCTTGGCCGCCTCCTTGAGCTCCGCCCAGGTGGTGGGTACCTTGATGCCCAGGGCGTCAAAGGCGGCCTTGTCGTAGATGTAGACCAGCGGGCCGGTGTCCTGGGGCAGGCCGACGACGACCGAGTCGAGCTTGCACTGGGCCATGGGACCGGCGGCGTAGTTCTTCTCGTAGCCGCCCTCCTTGAACTGGGCGGCCACGTCCTCCAGGTCCCCGGCCAGGAACTCGGCGGCGATCTCGCCGTAGCCGACCTGGGCCAGGTCGGGGGCGTCACCGGACTTCACGGCCTGGGCGATCTTGGCGTAGGACTCGTCGGCCTTGCCGTCGAACTTCTTGGCCGTCACCTGGATGCCGGGGTTCGCCTGGTTCCACTGGGCGACGACGTCGTCGACCTTGGTCATGCCCTCCTTGTCGGGCAGGCGGTGCCAGTAGGTGATCTTCACGACCTCGCCGCTGCCCGCGGCGTCAGACCCGCCCGTGGCGGAGGTGTCCTTCTTGTCCGAGCCGCAGGCGGCCAGGGTAGCCAGGGCGGCGGCAGCGATGCCGCCAGCCAGGACCTGGCGGCGGGATGCGTACATGGTGGTCTTCATGGGAACCCTTCTCTGTAAACGCAAGACCGAGCTCCCGTGCTCGGTCTTGATCGATTGCCATGTGAAGCGCTTGACTCCACGCACAGAGTACGAAGTGGCAGGCATCTCGTCAAGTGCGTTGTCTGACCTCCTGCCGGGAATCTGGCCGCGTACCGCGCCTGCCTGGGCAAAAGCACATCAGTGTGGTACGCCACAGGGGGTACTGGCGTCCCGCACGTGACGAAACCGTGATTTCTGGCGGCCCGCGCGACGTCGAGGGGCGGCCGAGAGACGGCACCGGGACAGGTTGCCGAGCTCTGTCCCCAGGGCCGCCGCGCCCCCACCACCGCGCCCCCACCGACGAGGCCTCACGCAGCCTGGGGCCTCACCGCACCGGGCTCGCTGCCGGGGTCAGCCAGGGGCGAGGCCTCACGCAGCCTAGGACCTCGGCCCCCTGCCTCCAGGGCGCCGTGTCCTCGACACCTGTCCCACACCATTAGGCTGCCCTCATGCGCCTGGCAACCTGGAACGTCAACTCCGTCCGCACCCGCACCGAGCGCGTCATCCGCTTCCTGGAGCGCCAGGACATAGACGTGCTGGCCATCCAGGAGACCAAGTGCCGCCCCGAGCAGTTCCCCTACCTACCTTTTGAGGCCGCTGGCTACGAGGTGGCGGTCCACGGGCTGGACCAGTGGAACGGGGTGGCGATTGCCTCGCGCGTCGGCCTGTCCGACGTCGTCACCTCCTTCCCCGGACAGCCCACCTGGGTCGCCGGCCAGGGGAAGGAGCCCGTGGTCGAGGCCCGCGCACTAGGCGCCACCGTGGGGGGCGCATCAGGCACCGGGACCACTGGGGTCGCTGGGGACGCCAGGACCGGTGGGGACAGCGGGACCGCCAGGGACGCCACGGCGACCGGCGTCCCACGCCTGGTACGGCTGTGGAGCCTGTACGTCCCCAACGGGCGCGAGCTCACCCACCCCCACTACGCCTACAAGCTGGAGTGGCTGGCCCGGCTGCGCGACGCCGTCGGCTCCTGGCTGGAGGCCGACCCGGACCTGCCCCTGGCCCTCGTGGGCGACTGGAACGTGGCCCCCCGCGACGAGGACGTGTGGGACATGTCGGCCTTTGCGGGAGCCACGCACGTTTCGGCGCCCGAACGGGAGGCGTTCGCCGCCTTTGAGTCGGTGGGCATGAGCGAGGTGACTCGCCCACACGTGACCAACTACACCTTCTGGGACTACCAGCGCCTGCGTTTTCCCCGCAACGAGGGTATGCGCATTGACTTTGCCTACGCCTCACCGGCCCTGGCCGCGCGGGTGGTAGGAGCAGCCATTGACCGCGACGAGCGCAAGGGCAAGGGGGCCTCGGACCACGTGCCCGTCATTATCGAGCTGGACTGAGGGGCCCAGGACACGAGGCGGTCCCGACATTGACGACCCCGGCACCAACAGCCACACCCCCCCCACAACCAGGTCCCCCACACAACAAGTACCGTTCTCACGGCCAACAAGTACCGTTCTCGCGAGCAATAAGTACCGTTCTCACGGAGAGGGCGCGGGCATCACAGGGCCAGGATTTGGTCGCACAGGGCTGGCCAGCTCGCCTTGTGGACGGCACCGAAGGGCTGCTCGCCCAGGAAGACGGCCTGCCGCCCGGCCACCGGGTCCACCCACACAAAGCTCCCGGACTGCCCGAAGTGCCCGAAGGTCGCCGGACTGTTGCGGCTACCAGTCCAGTGGGGGGACTTGTGGCCGCGCACCTCCAGCCCCAGGCCGAAGCCGTTGGGCACCTGGCGCCCGTAGCCCGGCAGGACGCCGTCGAGCTGAGGGAGGAAGGGGGTGCGGGCCAGCGCCGCCAGGTCGGCCGAGACCAGCCGGGGCGCGGCGAGCTCACGGGCGAAGACGGACAGGTCCGCCGCCGTGCCGCTGCCCGAGTACGCCGGGGAGCCGGGCACCAGGACGCTGGCCATACCCAGCGGCTCCAGGACGGTGGTCTCCACCCAGGCCTCCAGGGGCGTGGCCGTGGCCTCCTGGAGCCGCTGACCCAGGATCTCAATACCGAAGTTGGAGTAGACGCGCCGGGTGCCGGGGGCGGCCAGGACGGCCGGGGAGTCAAAGGCGACGCCCGAGGAGTGGGACATGAGGTGCGCAATGGTGGCCCCGGGCAGCCCCGGGCCGGCCGGGTCGTCCAGGGCGAGCAGGCCGCGGTCGACGGCGACCAGGGCCGACCAGACCACCAGCGGCTTGGTGACGGAGGCCAGGGGGTGGACAGCGTCCACGTCCCCGGCGCGGGCAATGACCTGTCCGTCCTGAGCGACGACCAGGGCCGTAGGGAGGCTGAAGGCTGACAGCGCCGGGAGGCGGTCCGGGTGGGCACCGGGGGCGGTGGGCGTCGTCTCCGTCATGGAGCGATGCTAGCCCGCGCCAGGGCGCACCGAGCCAGCCATGCGGTCGGACCCAACCGCGGCGCGTAGGCACGACGACGAACTCGGCGGAGGACAGTCCCGGGGCCGCAAAGGCGCAAGGGGCCGGGTACGACCCCAGGCGGCACCCGGGCGGGCGCGAGGTGGGCGGGCCGGAGCAGGCGGCGAGTAATGACGCAAGCAGGTGGGCAGCGCGGTGGGTCCTGGCGGAGTGCGCCCGGAACCCGGCACCCGTCCTGAGCGGCGGGTCCTAGTGCAGGGCCAGGCGCTGCTCGTGGAGGACCTCCAGGACCGGGGACTGGGCGGCAGGACCCTGGCCCAGGGCCCGCACGATCTGGGTGGTCCAGGCGTCCACCCGGCGGTTGGCGTCCCGCAGGTCGTAGTACTCCTCCACGCGGGCGTCGTACTCCTCCAGGGCGGCCTCGTCCAGCTCGGGGTAGGAGTCGACGGCGCAGGTCACCGCACGCGGCAGACGCGGCTTGTACTGGGGCTCCTGGTCCGGGTGCCCCACGAGGAGGCCCAGGACGGGGAAGGTGCGCTCAGGCAGTCGCAGGGCCCGGACGAGGCGGCGCGGGTCGCCCAGGACGCTGCCGAGGTAGACCGTCCCCAGCCCCAGGGACTCGGCGGCCACGACGACGTTCTGGGCGGCGATCACGGCGTCCTCCATGCCGGCCAGGAACAGGTTGGTGCGCTCCAGGGGCTCCAGGTCGGCCCCGGCGCGCTGGCGGATGAGGGCGTTGCGGTACAGGTCGACGACGAAGACCAGCAGCTCACCGTGTGAGCCCCCGACGTAGGGCTGGCCGGAGGCGGCGTGGACCTCCTCGCGGACGGCGGGGTCGAGCACCCGGATAATGGTCAGCTGCTGCTGGAAGCCGGAGGTGGCGCTGTGGCGGGCGACGTCCAGAAGGGTGTCCACCACCTCCGGGGCCAGCGGCTCGGAGGTGAAGGCGCGGATGGTGCGGTGGGCCATCTGGGTGGCGATCGTGCTGTTGGTGACGGCGGTGGTCTCGGGGGTGGTCAGAGCTGCTCCCATGGGCAGAGTGTAGGCCGCCCGCGCTGACCCACAGGGTACTTTGGGGCAGAATTCCGGGAGCCAGCGCGAAGACGCACGGCCGTGCCCCCGAGGCGCCCCCGGGCCTCTGGTCGGCCCGCACTCCCACAGGCCGACGAACGGCCGTGCCCCCGGGGTGCCCCGGGCAGCAGGGAGCTCCGTCTGGCACGCACGTGGGACCGGGGGTGCCCCCAGGGCGCCCCCGGGCAGCAGGACCGGCCACCTGCTCACCACAGGTGGCCGGTCCCGGTCTTTTACGGGCACGGCCCGGGTCCGCACCCCATAGGGCCTGACTGTGAGGCTGGCCCCGGTCCCCTACGGGCGCGGCCGAAGCCAGGCCCGGCACGCCGGTGACCCACCCCTTGGCCTGGCCCTTTACGGGCGCGGCCGGACCGCCACCCGGCGGCTACTTGGCCCGGAGGACGTCGCGGCCGCCCTCGCGCACCACCACCAGCTCGCCGGCGGGCACCTGGCCCGACGTCGTCTCCGTGGAGGTCAGGGAGGTCTGGTAGAAGGCCGTGGTACCACGCACCAGGGCCAGGGTGTCACGCCCGTCGCCGTCCCAGTCACCGACGTAGGCCCGGTCGGTGGCACGCCCCAGGGAGACCGAGCCAGCCGGGGTCGCGGCGACCGCGTTCTCGTTGTAGAAGACCGTGCGGCTGCCTACGCGCACCGCCCAGCTCTTGGTCCCGTCGCCGTCCCAGTCGCCCAGGAAGGCGGTGCCGCGGTCCAGACGCACCATGGCCGACACGAAGGCCGGCTGCACAGGCTCCGGGGACGGACCCGGCGTGGGGCCCGGGCTCGGCTCCGGGGACGGCGTGGGCTGGGGCCCGGGCGTGGGCTCAGGGCTCGGGGACGGCTGGGGCGTCGGCTCAGGACTGGGCCCGGGCTCGGGGCTCGGGGAGGGCGTGGGCTCGGGCGTGGGAGAGGCGGAGCAGGTGGCCCCCACCCGGATCTCAGCGGCCCCGCCGAAGGCGTTGCCCGCCTGGGAGCTCAGCTGGACCATGCGCACGTAGGCCGCCTGACGGACCTGGGAGGGATCCAGGTTGACCGCCTGGGGCGCGTCGGTGTCAGCGAGGCTGCCCTCGTGGACCACGCTCCAGTCCTGGCCGTTCTCGGAGACCTCCAGGCGGTAGTCCTTGGCCCGGGAGTTCTGGTTCCCGGAGCGCCCCGTGTACTCAAATCCCGTCACCCGGCAGGTCTGGCCCTGGGGCAGGCCCAGGGTGATGTGGTGCGGGAACCCGGGGGAACCACCCTGCCACTGGGTGTGCCAGAAGGTGCTGGGGTCGCCGTCGATCGCCGCGGTGGCGGGGCCGTTGGGAGGCGTCTCACCGGTGCGCTCCTCGGAGTCGGCCTCGGTCAGGGTCAGGGAGCCCGCGGGCAGCGGGTTCTCCAGGGCCACGCGGCCGCCGGTGACGTTCACCGCCACGTCCACGTGCCGGTCCCCCTGGGCGAAGCGCAGGGTCTGCGGCCCGTTCACCAGCGAGGCGGGGGCGTTGACCCACTGGCCCGTGCGCGCGCCGGTGGCGTCCATACGGAACTGCCCCAGGCGCGTCTCACCCACGGTAATGTCCACGTAGGAGCCGGGGGCGAACCCGGTGACCCCCATGGCGTAGCGGCCGCCCACGGCCAGGTCGGTGACGGGGACCTGGGCCTGCGGGGTCACCGAGGGGTCCCAGGGCTGGGGCAGGGACGGGTTGGTGGCGTCGTCGGCCACGTGGACCGTGGTGGTCGCCGTCCTCTCCCCCAGGGTCAGGGTCAGGGTGTAGTCCCCGGCGGCGGCGTAGGTGTGGCTGCCCAGGAGCCGGTACAGCCCGGAGGCGTAGTAGGGGTCACGCGGCCGGTCCGTGGTGACCGTGGCCGTCGTCGGCTCCGTGCCGTCACCCCAGTTGACGCTCACCGTGGAGCCCGGGCTCAGGCGGGAGGCGGAGACGCCGTCGGCGTCGGCGGTGGAGTCCGGGGAGACGGTGGTGGAGTCGGTGACGGTGCCCGGGGCGGCGAGCGCGCCCACGGGGACGGTCACCTCCTGGCCCGGGCGCACGCTCAGGCCCGCCGTGGCGGCCAGGTCCGCCTCCCAGGTGACCTGGGCGGTGTCGTAGAAGTTGGTGCCCTCCATGGTCCAGCGCGGCCCTATGCCGCTCAGCCGGCCCACGAAGTCGTCCACGTCACGCCGGGCCTGGGGGGTCCAGCCGATCTCGGCGTGGGCGGCCGCACGGCCCCACATGAGGAACTCGTTCTGGTCCCCGCCGCGGACCGTCTCGGACCACAGGGCGGCCTCGTTGCCCAGGATGCCCGAGTCGCCCACGCCCGGGATAATGCTGGCCGGGTCCCACTGGTAGTACTGGCGCACGTCGCAGGTGCCCGAGCAGGCCCAGGTCAGGCCGATGGGGGTGGAGGAGTGGTACTTCTGGTCGATGTAGGACGTGGCGCCGTTGGAGACGACGACCTTGGCCCCCTCCTGGTTGACCGCGCGGGCCACCGTGGTCTTGTCCCCGACCCAGTACTGGATGCCGTCACCGGCCTGCATGGTCGTGGCCGCGGCCTCTGACCAGCCAATGGGGCTCTTACCGGTGTCGCGCACGGTCTGCAGGATGCGGCTCAGGGTCGCGTTGTACGTGGCCTGGCCGTAGCGGCTCAGCATGGAGTGGGGCTCGTCACCGCCGATGTGGAGGAAGCGTCCGGTGGTCATGTCCGCGAGCTGCCCCAGGACGTGGCGCATAAAGGTGAAGCTGACCTCCGAGTTGGGGTCGAGGTAGGAGTAGCCGACGTTGCCGGTCCCGTTGGCCGGGGCGGTGGGCTCCTCGGGCGTGCCCGGGTGGGAGGAGCCGGCCGTGTTGAGCTCGGAGACGGCGTGCAGGGCGGCGTTGGTGTGTCCGGGCAGGTCCACCTCGGGCACCATGGTCACGAAGCGGGAGCTCGCGTAGGCCACGATGTCACGGAACTCGGCCTGCGTGTAGTAGCCGGTACGGCCCAGCTCCTGGGAGGCCTGACGGTCGTGGGTGTTCATGGCCGTCTTGCCGGAGACCTCGGTCAGCCGGGTGTAGTCAATGGTGTCCCCGGCCTCACGGCCCTCGTTAGTGATCTCGACCCGCCACCCCTGGTCGTCAGCCACGTGGAAGTGCACGTAGCTCATCTTGAGGTTGGAGACCTCGTCAATGATCTTCTTGACCTCGTCCACGGTAATGAAGGAGCGGGCCGGGTCGATCATGACGGCGCGGTACTCGTAGCGGGGCGCGTCGGCGATGCTCACGGCCGGGGCCGCCCAGGTGGTGGACAGGGCGGTGGGTGAGGCGGCGGCGGCCGGCAGCAGCTGGAGGAGCGTGCGGGTGCCGTTGAAGAAGCCGTGGGCGCTGGTGGCGGTCACGACCGCACCGGTGTCGGCCGTGGTCAGGGCGTAGGCCTCGTCCCCGGTCTGCCCCGGGACCTCGCCGTCGCGCAGGACGACGTCGTGCGCACCCGGCGTGGCGGAGGACACGACCTCCAGGGGGTAGCCGGTGGAGGCGCGCAGCTCGGTGGCCAGGATGTCGGCGACGCCGTGGGCGGCGGAGGCCGTCGCGCCGTCGAGCACGATTCGGGACTCGGCGCTCAGGGTGAAGGGCGCCTGCGTGACGGAGTTGTCGGTGAGGCTGACGGGCAGGGGGACCAGGTGGAGGCCCGGGGACGCCTGGGGCGGGTCGGCGGCCTGGGGGTCGTCCCAGACCTCCAGCTCGTACAGGGAGACGCCGTACTTGGTGTTGTTAATGGGGGTGCGCTCCTCGGCCTGCATCTTGACGTAGCTCCACTGCTCAGAGGCCTGTGCGGCCGACAGGGTCTGGGTGTCCGTGGTGGCGCAGGTGGGGCGGATCGTCTCCGAGGCCCGCTGCCAGGTCTGGCCGTCCTTGGACACCTCGAGGTGGTAGGCGGCCGCGCACGCGGCCTCCCACTTGACGGTGACGTGGTCGATCGTCGTGGGACGGGCCAGGTGGACGGCGAGCCAGGCCTGGTCGGAGTAGTTCGAGGACCACCGGGAGTCTCCGCTGGCGACGCCGTCGATCGCCTTGTCCGCGAGCCACCGGTCGGTCAGCTCGGTGCCCGAGGAGGTGACGTCCGCCCCGGCGCTGGCCAGGGCCACGTTGTGCCCGGTGGCGGCAGGCTCGGCGACAACGGCCGGTGGGGTCGCCGGGAGCGCCTGGGTAGGGGCGGTGGCCGCCAGACCGGTGGCGACCAGCGCCGTCGCGCCCAGGAGGGCGGCGGCTCGGGCGAGGCGTCGGCGCCTCGCAGGAAGGGGTCTCATCATATGCTCCTTTGCAGAGAGGACAAATTGGCGAATGTTTTTAACTGTATTTAATATCTTCGGCACGTCTCAGGACGTCCGAGCTGGCCCGGGATGTGGCCCGTCCAGGATACGGCCCGTCCGGGATACGGCCGGTCCGGGATGTGGCCCGTCCAGGATGTGGCCGGTCCGGAATATGTTGTGTGCGCGTGCTCCCTGACCGTGGCACCTCGCGGACCCTGGGCGGGCCTCGTTGGCGGACGGTCCCAAGACCCTGCCCCTCTTCCGTTCTCGCGACGAATAAGTACCGTTCTCACGACGAACAAGTACCGTTCTCACGACGAATAAGTACCGTTCTCGCGACGAACAAGTACCGTTCTCACGACGAACAAGTACCGTTCTCGCGGGGAATAAGTACCGTTCTCACGGTGGGGTGGTGGGGGCCCCCGCCCCGGGGTGGGGGGTGCCTACCTGGCTATGAGGACGTCGTGGTCGCCCTGACGGGCCACGACCAGCTCCCCGGCAGGCACCCGCCCCGCCGTGGTAGCACTGGACTCCATCACCTGCTGGTAGAACACACTCCTACCCCGCACCAGGGCCAACGTGTCCCGACCATCACCATCCCAGTCACCCACGAACACCCGATCCGAGACCCTCCCCAGAGACAACGACGCCACAGGAGCAGCCAGAACCGAGTTCTCAGAATAGAACACCACCCGACTACCCACACGCACACCATAAGACCGAACACCATCACCATCCCAATCACCCACCAGAACACTCCCCGTCCCATCAGCAGCAACCCGAGCCACAAACACCGGCATCACCCCAGGAACCACACCCCCACCACCAGACGACGAAGACGAAGACGGCAACACAGAAGAAGACACAGACGCAGAAGGCGAAGGTGATGGCGGGGTCGTCGTCGCCCACGGTCACCGGCTGGGTGGCCTGGGGGGTCACGACGTCGAAGGCGTCCAGGCCCAGGACCGCCCCGGAGGTGTTGGTCACTGTCACGGTGTGCTCGCCCTGGGCCAGGTCGGTGGCCTCGAAGGCCACGAACTGGGTGGGCTTGTTCTGCTCGGTGTCGACCCTGGTGGAGGAGACGGTGACGGGGTCGGCGTCATCGACCCTCACGGTGAACTCGCCGTGGTCGGTCCCGGTGCTGGTGACCAGGCGCACGCCGGTGCCGGTGAAGGTGAGGGCGGCGGTGTCCCCCGGGGTGGAGGAGCGGGTCAGGGTGGCCTTGGAGGCGGTGGTGTCCTCCACCTGCTGCCAGGAGCCGGTGTAGGTGATGGCGGGGTCGCGGTCGTCGTGGGTGAGGGAGTGGGTGGGGCCCGTCCTGCCGGTCCCCAGGCTCAGGGGGATGGTGAAGGTGGTCTCGGTGGTGGAGTTGGAGTCCCTCAGGCGGGCCGCGATGGTCCGGGTACCGTGGCCGGTGACGGAGGTGGAGGTGTCCGAGGCCTGGCGCGAGTAGAGGCTCACGGCGTCGCCCTGGTGGTCGGCGGGCGCGGGGGCCTCCACGGCGTCCATGGAGGGCAGGGCGGGCACGCCCCTGGCGTAGTAGCCGATCTCCTTCTGCACGGCCGACTTCTCGGTCATGACCCGGTCCTCGGTAATGCCCGCACCGTAGTCGTAGGAGGTGAAGCCCGACGCCGGGGAGCCGGTCCACCCCCAGTTGGTGCCGCCGAATCCCATGTAGAAGTTGAAGGCGGTCACCCCGTTGCCGATATTGTTGACCCCCCACTGGCGGGTGAAGTCCGGGTCGGTGTACCCGTAGCAGTCCGAGGCGTTGTAGGAGGCGCCCCAGGGGGTGAAGGCCCCGCCCTGGGACTCGGTGATGAAGTTGGGGCTGCTCGGGGCGTAGGCGTGGAAGGCGGCCTCGGAGTCCCTGATGGCGTTGCGGGGCGCGGAGCAGTTGAAGCCTACCGGGTAGGAGTCGTAGGCGTAGAGGTCCAGGCCGGTGGCGGAGGTGTCCGACATGCGCCCGCCCAGGCCCCAGTCGTTGTGGAACAGCGGCACGGTGATGCCGTCGGCCCGCACGTGCCGGGTGAGCTCGGCCAGGAAGGCCGTGTCCGCGCTGTTGGCCTCGGTGAGCTCGTTCTCTACCTGGTAGAGCAGGACCGAGCCGCCGCCGTCGGTGACCTGGTGGCGCCTGATAATGGCGTTGACGGCGCTGAGCCAGGACTTGGAGGCGGTCAGGGCCCTGGCGTCCGTGGAGCGCAGGCCGCCACCGTAGTTGGACATGTAGGCGGGCAGGCCGCCCATGGAGATCTCGGCGTTGACGTAGGGGCCGGGGCGGGCGATGACGTAGAGGCCCTCCTGCTCGGCCAGGGTCAGGAGCAGGTCAATGTCCTTGACGCCTCCCGGTGTGAAGTCGAAGTCACCGCCCTCCTCGCTCTGGTGCATGCCCCAGAACATGTACAGGGAGACGGCGTTGTAGCCGTTAGCGCGCATCTTCTGGAAGACGTCGCGCCAGCCGTTGACGTCCGGCAGGCGCCAGTAGTGGATCTCCCCGGACCAGATGTTCAGGCGCGTGCCGTCCACCATGAAGGAGTTCTTGTCGAAGGTGACGGTGTGCGCGCGTCCGTCGTTGCCGGGGAAGAGGATGTCGGCCGCCTCGTAGCGGGTGACGGAGGCCAGGCCGGGGTGGCTCACCGGGGCGGCGGAGGTGGCGGGCGCCAGGAGCCCCACGCCGCTGACGGCCAGGGCTGTGGCCAGGACAGTGCCAGCGGCTCGACGGCGTGACGACGGTGTCATGCTCACTCCCGGGGAGGGTCTAGGGAACAGGGTGCGGGCGACGGTGCCCGCAGGACGGTGCGGTATGCGCGAATGTGATGGATTGAAGGCGGCAACGCTGCCGATCAATCACGGGTTGAGCCGTGCATTGGGGGTTCCGCCACGTCCACAGGGAGGTGGGAGGGGGCGGGCGCGCGTGCGCGGCGGGCGCGCGGTGGGCGCAGGGCGGGCTCGGCACGGCCCGGCGCGGCGCGAGCGGGTGCAGCACGGGCTCAGGGCGGGCGGGTATGAGACTGAGATAGGCGGACGCCGGGCAGGCACGGGTGCGGCACGGCCGGGCCAGGCGACCAGGCACGGGTGGGCGGGCGCGCGGCGGGCGCGAGCGGGTGCAACGCAGGCTCAGGGCGGGCGGGTATGAGACTGAGATAGGCGGACGCCGGGCAGGCACGGGTGCGCGGCGGGTGCGGCACGGCCGGGCGCAGGACAGGCAGGCCAGCCAGGCGGGCAGGCGCGGGCCAGGCGGGCGGACAGGTGGCGGGCACGAGGCTGAGGCAGGCGCGGGGCGCCGGGCAGGACCCGCCTGGCTACGATGCGGCTAATGCCTTTCTACCACCGCGCCCCCCACGACCGTCAGCCGTTGCGTCCCCTGGTGGCCCCCGGCCGCCCGGCACCCGACGTCACCGACGCCCGGCGATGGCGGGAGGTGGGCTACGCCGTCGTCGACCTGGAGACCACCGGCCTGTCCCCCACCGCTGACGCCATCCTGGAGGTCGGCGTGGTACTCACTGACGCCGACGGGCAGGTCGAGCGCAGCTGGTCCACGCTCATTGACCCCGGCCCCCTGACGGGCGTGGGCCCCACGGCTGTCCACGGGCTGCGCGCCCAGGACCTGGTGGGGGCGCCCGCCCTGGACGACGTCGCCGACCTGCTGGTGCGTGACCTGGCCGGGCGGGCCGTCGTCGCCCACAACGCACGTTTTGACGTCGGGTTCCTCACCCAGGCCCTGGGCGGGGGGCACATGCTCGACGTCGGCGCCAGAGTGCCGCGCGTGTGCACCATGGAGTGGGCCCGGCACTTTATGACCACCCCCTCACGACGGCTGACGGCCTGCTGCCAGGCGGCCGGGGTCGTGGTCGGCCAGCACCACACGGCGCTCGACGACGCCTACGCGGCCGCTGGTCTCCTACGCCACTACCTGGGGGTGGGACGCCGACGGGGCGAGGAGCCGGTGGTCTGGGCGCGTGCGCTCATGGAGGCCGCCGTCTTCACCGGATGGCACTGGGACGAGGGGCGAGCTGGCCGGGGGGCCGGGATCCTGGTGCCGCGCACCGCACGTCCCGACGGCTTGTGAGGACCTTGGGCGACGTAGCGGGAACGGCAGCCAGGTGAGGTAGCCGGGAGGTGATGACCCTGGACGCCGGGGGCGGGAGGTCCGGTGCGCCCCCGACCTGGCCGCTAGTCGTAGGGCCTAGGCGACGTGGGCAGGGATCCGACCTTGTCGGCCCAGAGTGTCTCGGCTCCCTCCCCCACCGCGGGGGACGGCGCCAGCCAGGGCCCGGTCGTAGAGGCGGCACGGGCCCCCTCCACCACGGGGGACGGCGACGCCCTGTGTCTACGGTCAGGGCGGCGCCCCCAGCCGTGAGAACGGTACTCGTTCCCCATAGGAAATAAGTACCGTTCTCGCGACGAATAAGTACCGTTCTCGCGGGGAACAAGTACCGTTCTCACGGTGGGGCGGGGGCGGGTGGGCCGCCGCCCCCCAGGCGGGGGGGCTGTTACCTGGCTATGAGGACGTCGTGGTCGCCCTGACGGGCCACCACCAGCTCCCCCTCAGGCACCCGCCCCGCCGTAGTGGCACTGGACTCCATCACCTGCTGGTAGAACACACTCCTACCCCGCACCAGGGCCAACGTGTCCCGACCATCACCGTCCCAGTCACCCACGAACACCCGGTCCGACACCCTCCCCAGAGACAACGACGCCACCGGAGCAGCCAGAACCGAGTTCTCAGAATAGAACACCACCCGACTACCCACACGCACACCATAAGACCGAACACCATCACCATCCCAGTCACCCACCAGAACACTCCCCGTCCCATCAGCAGCAACCCGAGCCACAAACACAGGCATCACCCCAGGAACCACACCCCCACCACCAGACGACGAAGACCCAGACGCAGACGGCGAAGGAGAAGAAGACACAGACGGAGAAGAAGAAGGAGAAGGCGACGGAGAAGAAGACGGCGTCCCAAAGAGGTTGATCTCGGCCGCCGACCCGTACTCCACCGACCCCTTGGCCTGGTCGGTCTTAATGACGAACTGCACGCAGTCCACACCGGTGGCGCCCTGGAGGTCGATAGTGGTCTGGACGGGCTTGGTCAGGGTGCCGGAGGCCGCCTGACGCCACGCGGAGTCCTCCGCGGGGCAGGTACCGTCCGTGGAGCGGGCCACATTGACGACGTACTGCTCGGCGACCCCGTTGAGGTTGTCCGTGCGCGGCACGTAGCCCAGGCGGGTGACGTCGTAGAGGGCGTCGATCTTGAGGGTCACGTAGTGCGGGGGCTGTGCCACCGCCCCGGACCACTGGGAGTGCCAGAAGGTGCTGGTGTCGCCGTCGATCACGTTGGTGGCCGGGGAGTACTCCCCGCCTCCCAGGTTCTGGCTGGAGAAGCCCCCGATGGACAGGTGGCTGCGGTCCACGTGGTCGGGATCGTCCACCTTCAGCCAGACCGTTCCCGTGGAGGCGGCGCCCGTGGAGGTGGTGAAGGTGGCCGTCACCTCCACGTAGCCCTGGCTCAGGGCCCCGGCGGCAATGGTCAGCGGGATGTCCACCTTGGTGTAGGCCCCGGGGGCGAGGTCGCTGACCGTGGCGCCCTCGGCGGTGACCCCGGTAGGCAGGTCCAGGCTCACCACCCCGGAGAGGGTGTCGGCGCTCTGGTTGGTCACCCACACGGAGACGGTCGCGTGGGTGTCCTTCGTGCTCAGGCTCACCTCGTTGGCGGACAGGGGGGCGCAGACCCCGCCGAGCCAGGACATGGAGAGGCGGTTGTAGGAGATGGTGTTGCCACCCTCCTCGGTGGCCAGGCCAATGTGCCCGTCGGACTGCACCGCGATCGTGGTGTACCCCACGTGGCCGGTGTTGTAGGTCTTGGCCGAGGCCCAGGTGGCCCCGTCGTCGCAGGACATCTTAATGGTCCCGTAGGTGCGCCCGCTCCAGGTGGCGGAGTTGGTGAACAGGAGCACCTTGGACTGGGGGCTGCCAGCCGGCGCCGAGGGGTAGGCGCGGATGACCTGGCCGTTGTTGGTGGGGTCCTTGAGCTGGTAGTCCGGGGTGACCTCGCCCCAGGTGCGGCCGCCGTCGGAGGAGCGGGCGATCTTGCGGTACCCGCCGCCGGCGTTGTCACGGGAGTTCAGCAGCAGGGTGCCGTCGGAGAGCTCCACGACCTTGTTCTCGTCCATGCGCGTCCCGAAGGCCTCACCGGCCTGCCAGGTGGCGCCGTGGTCGTCGGAGTAGACCGAGACGGCCTGGATGGAGCCGTCGTCCTTCTTGATCGTGAACTGCTGGACCAGCCGCCCGGCGTAGGCGCCGTACTTGAGCTGGATGCCCTGGCCGGAGGCCGCGAACCGGGAGATCCAGGAGGCGTCCGGGGTGACCTGGGGGGTGATGACCTGGTGCTCCCAGGTGTAGCCGTTGTCCCGGGAGACCGAGACCTCCGCCTGGAGGACGTTGCGGTCATTGACGTCGGAACCGGCCTGGGAGCCGAAGAAACCGGTGTTGTAGGACTTGACGTGGAAGTTGAAGATAGCGCCGGTCTGCCAGTCCACCACGTAGGAGGGGTCGGAGAAGCCCACGCGGGTGTCCCGGGAGTCCTTGGATCCCTGGTGGACGTAGGTGGGCTCGCCCCAGGTCACGCCGTTGTCCGTGGAACGGCGCTGCACGATGGAGTTGGGGTTGGGGGCGTCACCGCCGCTGACGTCCCAGCCGGTGCGGGGGCGCTCGTCGTAGGAGACCAGCAGGTCGCCGTTGGGGGCGGAGGTAATAGCCGGGATACGGTAGTTGTTGGCGCTGGTGTTGGCGGCCAGGACCGTGGAGCTGGTGAACTCCGACGGCAGGGAGGGATCCACGCCCGGCTCGGTGGCGGGCTGGGCCGGCGGGGGCGTAAAGGCCACCGGCAGGGCGGTGCCGCTCAGGGTCCGGGTCTGCAGGACGGCGCCGGTGGCGGGGTCCTTGGCCTGGAGGGTGATCGACGGCGTCCACGCGCCGTTGCGGCCGTCCTCGTCGGTCATGACGTGGCTGAGGTCCTTGCAGTTGTAGACGCCCGCGGCCCCCACGGGCAGGTTCCTCCAGGTGCACTGGTCGGCCAGGTCGTCGAAGGAGGAGCCGGTGGCCTCGACCGTGATGACCGTGCTGGCCAGGCCCTTGACCCGGATCTGGTAGGTGACCTGGTCCCCGACGGCGTAGGTGTCCTGGGGGGTCTGGTTGGTGAAGGACACGACGTCGAGCATGGGACCGGTGACGGGCACGGCCGGCCCGCTGACGGCCTCGGAGGCGGTGGGGGTGCCGTTGTAGCCCACGTCCAGGGTCTCGTAGGCCACCGACGGCGTGAAGCCGCCGGAGGCGAGGTCCTCCTGGGTCACCACGTGGGTGGCCTGGCCGTTGCACTCCCGGGTCTGGCCAGCGGGGAGGTTGGTCCACCGGCACGCCGAGACGCCGCCGCCCAGGTTGGTGCTCCTGACGCGGAAGGCGGCGGCGTCAGACAGGTTGCTGGTCACGGAGATGTCGAAGGTCATGACGTCACCGACCGCGTAGATGCCGTCCTGGGGGGCACCGGACTGGGTGATCGTGATGTCCATACGGCCGTCAGGGGTGGGGGCCGCCTGCGCCAGCGGCGCGGCAGCGAGTCCGGTCACCGCGAGCGCAGCCGCGCCCAGGAGGGCGGGTAGTCTCCTGAGTCTCCTGAACCGGGTGGACGTCATCGTTGTCATGGATGCTCCGTTCTTCTGCGGTAAGGCGGCGCTGCCCCGAGCAGCAGTCAGATCCTGGTTGTCTGACAACCAGGCCAGGATAGCCGAGGCACGGGCCCCTTATCGGGCCCTCCCTCCCCCCCACCCCCCTCATGTGCCAGGTCTCACGGGCCGTGGGCCCAGGGTCCCGGGGAGGGGTGTGGCGGACGACAGGGTGCAGCAAGCTACCACGCCTTACACGTGCTCACATACGGCGTTCTACTTTAGTTGCGTCTTGAGTATATTACAGATTACAGGTGGTGGCGGGTGGGTGCCCGGGGGCTGCCGGGCACCCACCCGGCGGGGGCCGGCGGTCCCGTCAGGGTCCAGCCGGTGGGAACCGGTCCCGGGCCCACCCGACGGGGGCCGGGCCTCAGCCTTGAGGACGGGCCCGGTCCAGGTCGGCCCGCGTACCGGCCACCGTCTCCGAGGAGGCGGGGCTGACCTGGAGGAGGACCGTGGAGCCGCGCACCAGGGCCAGGGTGTCGCGCCCGTCGCCGTCCCAGTCGCCGACGTGGACCTGGTCGCCCCTGCGCCCCAGGGACAGGACGACCGCCGCCGAGGCCAGCACCGTGTTCTCGTTGTACAGGATCACGCGGCTCCCCACCCGCACGCCGTAGGTGACCGCCCCGTCGCCGTCCCAGTCGCCGCGCAGGATGGTGGCCTGCGCGTTGGCCCGGGCGGCGGTGACGAAGGCGGGCTCGGAGCCGGGCGCGGGCCCCGCGGTGGGGGCGGGGGACGGCGCGGGCCCAGGGCTCGGGTCAGGCCCAGGACTCGGGTCAGGCCCAGGACTCGGCTCGGGAGCAGGGCTCGGGTCAGGCCCAGGACTCGGGTCAGGCCCAGGACTCGGGTCGGGGCCGGGAGCGGGCGGGAGCGCGGAGGCCCGCAGCCCGATCTCGGCGGCGCTCATAAAGGGCATGCCCTCGACCTGGCTGGTACCCACGAGCCTGACGTACTGCCCGGTGGCGTCAAAGGTGATGGTCTGCGGCTCGGCCCTGGCCCCCAGGGTGCCGGTGGCCACCGGGGAGCCCCAGTTCTCGCCGTCGTCAGAGACGTAGATCTCGTACCCGGCCATCCACCCGTTGCGCACCCCTGAGCTCGACCCGGTGCGCGGGGTGTAGACCAGGCCGCAGACACGCTGGCGCTCAGGCAGGCGCATGGTCACCCAGTGCGGGTAGGCGTCCTGGGCACCCGACCAGCGGGTGTGCCAGAACGTGCCGGGGTCACCGTCGAAGGCGGCCTCCAGGTGCCCGTTGACCGGGCCCTCGCCGCTGGTCTCCTGCGAGCTGGTGGCCACCGGGGTGGGCGTGACCAGGGTGCCGCAGGTGGCGACCAGGGACGCCTGGAGGACGCGCTCGCCGCCGTCCCACCTCACGGTGAGCGGCAGCGTGGCGGGACCCGCGGCGGTGGTCGGCTCAGCGGTCAGGGTGAAGGTGGTGCTCTCCCCGACCGCCAGCTCGCTCCTGCCGCCACCGGCCTGCCCCACGCTCCAGCCCGGCAGCGACCCGGCGGACACGCTCAGGGCGCTGACCGCGTTCGCGGTGTGGTTGGTCACCGTCACGCTGACCGTGGAGGGCTGGCCGGGGGCGGCCGGCGCCGGCTCCACGTCCACCGTGGTCCCCGGGGTGAGGGCGCCCGCGCTCAGGCGCCAGGTGGTGGCGGTCATGTCGGCGGGGAGCTGGACCAGGGCGCCGGGGTCCAGGGGCCTGGTCAGGTCCACGTGCTGCTCGGAGCCGGTGGCGACGGCCAGGTCCTGGTTGGTCAGGGCGTTGCGCAGCACGTAGGCGTCCCCGGCAGGCAGGAGCTGCCACTTCTGGGTGTTGCGCTCGCGGGCGGTCTCCCGGCTGCCGGGGTCGGACCACCTGACGCCCACGTCCGCGCAGGGGACCATGGAGGTGGAGGCCCCCACCTGGGTGACCACGGACAGGTGCCGGGTGCCCTCGGTGACCGCCAGGCAGGCGCCGGTGGCCTGGGAGCGCAGCTGGTAGTAGTGGTCCGCGGTGGGGGTCAGCGTCCAGGCGTCGGAGCCCGCGGGATCCGCGCCCGCCCCGTCCGCGCCCGCCCCCAGGACGGCGTCAGAGCCGGTGGCGGTGAGGGTGTAGGTACCGGCCTCCACCGGCCTGCGCGCCACGTTGTCCCACAGGGGGTTGCGCCCGACGGCGTCGACCGAGCCCTTGAACTGCGCCCAGTCCATGCCGCCGTGGGAGGCGGTCCAGGTCATCTGGGAGACAAAGCGCAGGCTGTCGAACACCTCCTCCTCGACCTCGTTCTCCGTCTGGTAGACGGAGTCGTCGGGCCAGATGGAGAGCTTCGCCCCGGTCACCATGGGGTTGCCGGGGTCGATACCCGCCCCGGGGAACCTGCCGACGTCCCAGTCGCTGTTCCACAGCCGCTCGGAGTCCATCTTGTAGAACGTGGCCGAGCGCGACCAGTACAGGGCGTCGCTGGCGTTCATGACGCGGTAGCCCCGCCCGGCCAGGACGTCCGCCCTGACCCCCGAGGCGTACCAGAACTCCACGGTAATGTCCCGGTCCAGGCTGACCACGTTGGTGGACACGACGCCGTCGTTCCACATGCGCAGGCTCTTGCCCCTGGCCTTGACGTGGGCGTTGACCTGGTTGACGAAGGCGATGAAGGCGTCGTTGACGGTGGCCCCGGCCCCGTAGGTCTGCTCGGCCCACCGGGCCAGGGCGGGGAAGTTGGCCGGGCTGGTGCCGATCATGTACTCGTCGGCGCCCATGTGCCAGTACCTGGTGGTGAAGACCCCGTCGTACTCGTCCACCAGGTCCAGGTAGTACTGGACGGCCCGGGGGTTGGACAGGTCCAGCATCTCGGGGTGGCGCCTGCCGTCGCGGTCCACGAGCTGGTACTCGGGGAGGTTCTCCAGCCAGATCCCCATGTGCCCCGGGGAGTTGATCTCGGGGATGACGTCGATCCCCAGGTCCCTGGCCCGGGACACCAGGCGGGAGACGTCCGCACGGGTGTAGTAGGACCAGGTGTTGGCCTCGGGGTGCCTGTCGCTCTTGAGCTTCATCTCCAGCAGGAGGTGGTTGAGCTTGAGGTCGGCCATGTCGGTCAGGAGCCGGTCGATCCAGTCGCCCTGGATATTGATCTGGCAGGCGCAGGCGGTGACCCCGCGCTCGGCGTACCTGGGCACGTCCACCGCGCTGCCCGCGGGCAGGACCCGCTGCTGGCGGAGCATCTGCCCCACCGTGCGCGTGCCGTAGAACACGCCCCGCGCGTCCGCCCCGGTGACGGCGATGCCGTCGGCGCTCACGCGCAGCTCGTAGCCCTCGACCCCGAGCTCGGTCAGGCGGTCGGGGTCCAGGCTCAGGGAGATGTCGCCCGCGTCGGGGTCCTGGGGTGCGGTGGGCACGGCCTCGCCGGTGACGGCACGCAGCTCGCTGGCCAGCAGGTCCCGGGTACGGGCCAGGTCCTCAGAGCCGACGACGCGCGTGGCCGAGGTCATGGACCAGGTACCCGACGCCGCCTCCCAGCTGGTCAGGCTCGGTACGGTGGCGGGCAGGGTAACGGGGGCGTCCGGTGGGGCGGGGTCCGCCGCCGCCACCGGGCCGAGGGCCCCCGCCAGGAGGCTCAGGCCGGCGACGGCAGTCAGGGCCCGTGGGATGGGTCTCATGGTGCTCCGATTCGTCAGTGATTACGCACCGGCGGGCACGGGGCCACGTCGCCCCCTCACCCGCGCAAGGTCTGGCAGGAGGCAGTGTATCGAAGGATTCTGATCTTTTCGAGGCCGAACGCTCAGGATCGCTTAAGAGGCCTGTCCGACGCCGAGATCCACGAGAAAGCCGTCCTCGTCCGCCGCCACCCCGTTGACGGCGCCCAGGATCGCCACCACGAGCTCCTCAATGAGGTCCCGGGCCCGGGCCCGCTCCCGGCGCCGGCTGCGCGAGGACGGGGGCCGGTAGGCCTCCGAGGCGTCCCGGGGCCGCCACCGCAGGAAGTACTGCACGACGCCGCCACGGGCCCAGGGCTCACCGGTCACCGCCAGGGGCAGGCTCTGGGCCTCCCCGATACGCACCTCCACCGAGCCCCAGTCGTCGTGGCCCTCCTCCACCGGCGTCGCCAGGGCGTAGCCGTCCAGGACCTGGGTCAGCGGCTGCCCGGAGCGACGCGCCTCCATCTCGGCGCGCCCGGCGGCGGCCCGGGCGTCCTGGGCCTTGCGCCAGGCGTCGTCGAGCCGGTCCGCCCCCAGGGTGCTCGCCACCCGCTCCAGGGCCTCCGGGGTCAGGGTCGCCAGGCCCGTGGGCCCCTCGACGGGGACCACGTCCATGACCGCGCGGATCGAGGGGGCCACGGCGGACAGGACCGCCTGGGCGCCGTCGGGGTCGAGCCACAGCGGGGAGTAGACCGTCAGATCCACCGAGGACTGCGGGTCCGGGACCACCAGGGTGGCGTGGTTCTCACCGTCCGGGCCCGGGGCGGCCAGGCGCAGCCCCCCGGCCAGGCGCCGGGCGATAGCGCGCAGGCGGGTCAGGGCCACCAGCTCCAGGCCCTCGGGCTGCCCCAGGGGGAAGGCGTCCGAGAGCGGGTCCACCCCGGTCAGCTCAGGGGGCAGGGGGCCCGAGCGCTGGGCACGGCAGTGCAGGAGCATGACCTGGCTGACCCACTCAGGCAGGCGCAGGAGCCTGCGTATCTGCACGTCCAGCCTCCAGGGGCCCTGGAGCTCGGCCCCGGGGGTCAGCTGGAGGCGGGAGGCGCCGACCCACCCCGCCTGCGGGTCCAGGGAGACGGCCAGGGACTCGACCTCGTCGGGGCTGACGTCGTCGGCCAGGACAAGGAGGTGGTGGTCGTCCACGAGCCCCACCGGCAGCATGGAGGAGGCCGTGAAGGTGGTGGTGTCGGTGGGAAGGGATATAGCAAGGTCGTTCACGGGCGTTCCTCCTCGGTCTTCGTCAGGGCGGGACAAGCGGTGTGGCCGGGCGCGGCGTCGGGGCCGGATCCGGGGCCGGGCGCGGCCCCAGGGCCGGCACCAGGGCCGGGAGGCTGGGCGGCCTCGGGCCCCGGGCCGGGTGCGGCAGCCGGGCAGGGGCTGGGCTCAGGCGCTGCGTCGGGGCCAGCGTCAGGGGCCGGTGCGGCAGCCGGACCGGGCGCGGTGTCAGGGGCCGCGGGAGCGTCCGGGCCGAGGGTCTCAGGCACCCGGATCCGGTGGAAGCCCTGGTAGGAGCGCGACGCCGTGGGACCGCGCTGCCCCTGGTAGCGCGAGCCGGAGGCGCCCTGGCCGTAGGGGGCCAGTGCCGGGGAGGAGAGCCGGAAGAAGCACAGCTGCCCCACCTTCATACCCGGCCACAGCAGGATCGGCATGGTGGCGGTGTTGGACAGCTCCAGGGTGACGTGCCCCGTGAAGCCGGGGTCGATAAAGCCCGCCGTGGTGTGGGTCAGCAGGCCCAGGCGGCCCAGGGAGGACTTGCCCTCTAACCGGGCGGCGACGTCGTCAGGCAGGGTGACCCGCTCGTAGGTGGACCCCAGGACGAACTCCCCCGGGTGGAGGACGAACGCCTCGTCCGGCCCCACGTCCACCAGGTGGGTGAGGTCCTCCTGGGCCTGGGAGGGGTCGATCACCGAGTAGCGGTGGTTGTCAAAGAGGCGGAACCACCTGTCCAGACGCACGTCAATGCTGGCAGGCTGAACCATCTGCGCGTCATACGGGTCCAGGGCGACCCGGCCGGCGTCAAGCTCGGCACGGATATCACGGTCGGAGAGCAGCACGCCCCGAATTGTGCCACCACCGGGGGCGGGTACGCCGTGCGCCGGGCCCGGCGCCAGGGCAGGACGTCCTATACCGCCCCGCCGGGGGCGCGTGCCGCACGCCCCTGCTGGCGCGCGCGCCCTGGCCTACCCGGCGCCCGTACACCGCGCAGGCGGCCCGCCCGCCGCGCACCGCGCCCAGCGGCCCCGGGTGCCACCGGACCTCCTGTGCCCAGTATCACCATACTGACACGGGTGAAAAGGGCCTACGACCCTCACGTGAGGACACCGGGTGCCTGCTGCCGCCCGGACCGGGCGCCCGCGCCACGTCAGCTATGACCGGTACCACCACACGCCGCCACGAGGCGACTTGCGTACCCGGGCCCAGGGTGCGCTATGCTCATCTGGCGCCGCCGGCCACGGCCTACGTGGTAGGCGCTCGCGGGTGTAGTTCAATGGTAGAACTTCAGCTTCCCAAGCTGACAGCGCGGGTTCGATTCCCGTCACCCGCTCCACGAGGCCGCCGGGCCCGCCTCCCGGCCCCTGCCTCACACCCTGGACCCGCCTAGCTCAGATGGGATCGCCGTCGGGTAGGCCGCCTCCTCCACGTCACCGCCCCGGGCTCAGAGGGGAGCCTCGACAGCCCCTGGACCCACCCGCCTGCGCCGTCGTGGCACGCGGCAGGACGGTAGGGTCCGGCCCATGACCTCTACCTCTTCCCGGCTGGTCGTGGCCGCCGCCGTCCTCGACTCCCTGTCCGCCCCGGGCGCCCTGCTGTGCGCCGCCCGCTCCTACCCGGCCGAGCACGCCGGGCAGTACGAGTTCCCCGGAGGGAAGGTCGAGGCCGGCGAGACCCCGCACGAGGCCCTGGTGCGGGAGCTGCGCGAGGAGATCGGAGTCCCGGTCAGGCTCGGGCCCGAGCTGCCTCCCACCGACGGCTCCCCCACCTGGCCCGCCATGCACGGGTACCGCATGCGGGTGTGGCTGGCCGAGGTGGCCCACGGCCTGGCCCCGGTGCTGGGCGACGCCCACCAGAGCCTGGACTGGGTGCCCCTGGAGGAGGTCGCGGCCCTCCCCTGGCTGCCGGCGGACCTGCCTGTCGTGTCAGCCCTGCGTAAGGCCGTCGCGCACCCGCGCACCGGGGCGTAGCCGGGGCCGAGCCAGCGGGGCCACCAACGCCGAGCCAGCGGGGCCACCGACGCCGTCCGGCCCGTGGACCGGGCCCCACGTGGACCGGGTCCTGTCGCAGTCTCAGTCAGGATGACCCCGCCCGGGACCCCGGGCCCCACGTGGACCGGGTCCTGGCCGAGGCCCGCAGCACAGTCCGGCCCCTGCGGAGACCCCCGGATACTGACGAAGACCTCACAGGTGTCACCAAGGCCTTATGGATTAGGCTGTCCTTATGCCGAAGATACTGGGTCACTCACTGGCCGAGCACCGTGAGCGCACACGCAGTGCTCTCTTTGACGCCCTGGGCAGGCTCATGAGCCGCCAACCCTTCGACAAGATCACCCTGTCCGACGTCGCCGCCCAGGCCGGGGTCGGACGCACGGCGGTCTACAACCACTTCGCGAACAAGGAGGACCTCCTCCTGGCCTTTATGGAGCACGAGGCCGCCCGGTACTCCCAGGAGCTGTCCCAGGCGCTCGAGGGCATCCAGGACCCCGTTGACCGTCTGCGCGTCTACGTGCGCCAGCAGGCCCTCATTAAGCGCGACTACCACTTCCCCGCGACCGGCCCGCTGAACACCTCGGTCTCCCGGGCGACCGCCGGGCGCCTGCGCGCCCACGGCGAGCTGCTCGTCCAGACCCTCGCCGCAGTCCTCACCGACGCCATGGACTCGGGCGCCATCCCACCCCAGGACCCCCGCACGCTCGTCTCCCTGGTCCACGCCTGCGTCATGGGGGGCCGGCCCACCCCCACCGAGCCCGCGGCCCGCGAGGCCTACCTGGCGGCCCTGGACACCTTCGTCCTGCGCGCGGTCGGCGCCGCGGTGCCGGACCACGCCGTCCCGACGGTGCCGCCCTCGCACGTCGAGGAGCCCGCCACCCCGGTGCCACCAGCAGGTGCTCGCTGCCCGGTGGCCCACGTGGCCTGAGCCCGGCGACCACGGACCGGACGCCACGGGACCGCACAAGCTGCCCCCGCACCTCAAGCCGCGGTAGGCGGCAGCCGGGGTAGCGGCGACCTACCAGGGGCGCCTGGCTCCGCCCCCGCCGGGCTGCTGGGGGTTACGGGTCTGCAGGCGCGGGTCGAGGGTCGGCCCACCGGGCCTGGGGGTGGGCGACGGGCTGGCACTGGCAGACGGAGTCGGCGTAGAGCCCGGGCTCGGGCTGGCACTCGGATCCGGGCTGGCACTGGGGTCCGGACTGGCACTGGGGTCCGGGCTCGGGCTGGCGCTCGGGTCCGGGCTCGCGGTGGGATCCGGGCTGGCGCTGGGGTCCGGACTGGTACTGGGATCCGGCGTGGAGTCGCTGCCGTCCTGGCCCGAGGGCATGGAGCAGTCGTCGAGCGCCGTGACGGCGGCCTGCTTCTGCTCCTCCACGGCGGCGGAGTCGCCGGCCTCCTGCGCCTTGGCGGCCAGCAGGACGTGCGCCACCGCCAGGTTGCCCCGTACCAGGCACTCCGGGCTGTCCGGCTTGGCCACCTGCACCTGGGTGCCGTCCGAGGTGGTCCCGGTCTTGCGCGGGGCCCTCGGCACCACCTTCAGGGCCCGCTCCAGGTCCTTGACCGCGGCGTCGACCTGGTCGTCCACGAGCTCGGCCGTACCCAGGTTGTAGCGCACCCGCCACTGCTCGAACCAGGGGTTGAGCCGCTCCACCGTGCGGTAGTAGCGCACCGCGTGGGCGGAGTCCTTGGCAATGGCCGCCCGGTGCCCGGCAAAGGTCCACCCCCACACCGCGGCCAGCCACAGGGACAGCGCCAGGGCCAGCAGGGCGGGCAGGACGCCGATGACGAAGCGGTGGCGGCGTCGGGTCAGGCGGGCCTGACGCGCCCGGGGATCCTCCGGGCCCGGGTCCGCCCGGGGCTCACGCGCCCGGGGCCCCTGGCCGTCGTCCTGCGCGGTGCGGTGCCTGCTCGCCCGGTGCAGCCTCATCGGCGGCCTCCTGTCTGCGTGGGGGTCAGTGAGGAGCGGGACACCAGGCGGCGGGCGGCCACGTCCGCCCGGCCCAGGCTGCCGACCTCCCAGATGAGCAGCCCGGCGGCCACGACCCCCAGGGGCCACACGACGTAGCGGCTGGAGCGACGGGTGCGGTCCTCCTCGGTGGTCTTGCCCTCCACGTTCAGGTCGGTGAACTTGCTCGTGGGCTCGTCATTGGTGCCGGTACGCTGGATATAGGTCACGCCCAGGGCCGAGGCGAGGGCCGAGAGCGCCTGGGTGTCGGGCACGGAGACAGCGTCCTTGCCGCTGGGGTCCTGGATGAGGGGGGCGTCGGTGGCACCGGTGCCGGTGTTCTGCCGCATGGTGCCCCCCTCCTTGGTGCCGTAGCCCAGGACGGCGCCGCCCTGGATGTAGCCGGCCACCGTGGACCAGCTGGGGTTAATGGTGCCCGGGGTGGCGCCGTCCTCGGTGGACTCCCCGTCGGACAGGACGTAGAGGATCCGCGAGCCACCGGGACGGTGCTCCTTGGCGTCGGAGAGGATCTGGGTGACCAGGGGCAGGGCGCGGTCCACGGAGGAGCCGGAGGAGCGGGAGGAGATCTCCGGGGTCAGGTTGGCGATCCAGGTGGTGAGGGCCTCGACGTCGCTGGTCAGGGGCAGCTCGCGGGCCGCCGTGGAGTCCAGGGCGATGACGGAGAAGCGGGCGTCGGCGTAGGCGTCACGGATGGCGGTCAGGTCGGCGCGCACCCCGTCCAGACGGGTCCCCTTGCCCCCGTCCCAGTCCTGGGCGGCCATGGAGCCGGTGCGGTCCACCACCAGGTAGACCTCGATGCTGGAGACGGGGACCTTCTCCTTGAGCTCCACGGAGGGCCCCGCCAGGATGACCGGGACCAGGGCGGCCAGGGCGCCACGGCGCCACCAGCGCCGCCAGGCCCCCGGCTCGGCGCCGCCGTGGCGGATCCACCTGGCGCCGAGCCACAGCAGGACGGCGTAGGCCACGACCAGCAGGACGATGACGGCCACGGGGACCATGGGTACGAAGGTCATGCGCGCCTCCAGACGGCTCCGGCGAGCAGGACCAGGACCGCCCCGGCGAGCACGACCGCCCAGACCTCGGGGACGTCGGTGGTGCGGACCTGGGTGTTCTCCCGGGCCTCCTTGACCTGGGTGCTCTCCACCTCGTTGACAATGGTGGAAGTGGCGTTGGGGTCGTCGACCTCGTAGAAGAGCCCGTTGTGCTCGAGGGTGACGTTCTTGATCTCGGTGCGGGCGGCGTCGATATCGGCCTGGGTGATACCGGGGTCCAGGTTCTTGGCGTCCACGCCGAACAGGGTAATGAGCTTGATATTGTTCTGGGTGGCGAAGTCCGCGGCGGCCTGCAGGGAGTAGATCTGGAGGTGGTAGTCGTCGTAGACCTGGTTGTCGGTGGCCAGGATGAGGATCCGGGGCCGGTCCTTGACGCTCTGGTTGCCCATGGCGGCCGCGCACGAGGCCAGCCCGTCCCCGTCCAGGGAGGAGGCCTTGATGTCCCTGTTGGTGGTGCCCGCGAAGGTCCGCGCGTAGCGCTGGTAGGCGGGGTCGTGGTACGTGGCGGTGCTGGTGTCGAAGTCCAGCGCGTTGGCCACCTCGGTGAGCTGGTTGCGCAGGGTGTCGTAGTCGTCGGTGAGGGGGACGATCGTCTGCGCCGTGTTGTTCCAGGCCGTCAGCCCCACCCTCTCCCCCTCGAAGGAGTCCACGAGCGTGCTGAAGGTCTTCAGGACCTTGGCGTCCACCCCGATCATGGAGAGCGACACGTCCAGGCAGAGCATAATGTCGCGGTTGGCCAGCTGGTCGTTGCGCACCGTGCGGTGCACGGGCCGTCCCGCGATCCCGGCCGCCGCCACCAGGGCCACCGCCACCACCCCGCCCAGGGCCGCGTAGGTCCAGCGCCGGAGCCTGATCCGACGTCGGACCGCGGGGGCGGTCAGGAGCCCGGCGGAGTTGGCCACCCGCCGCAGGCCCCGGCTCGCGGCCAGGCGCACGGCCTGGCTCCCCAGCACCCCGGCGACGGCCAGGCCCGCCAGGACCAGGCCCGCCAGGACCAGGGCCCATGCCAGCCAGCTCATTACCATCGTGTCACCACCTCCATGGTCTCGTGGACGGCCTCCAGGGCGTCGGCGCGGGTGACCGCGTCAAAGGAGGGCTGCTCCCACACGGTCAGCAGCTCCCCGACGTACCCCAGGGGGTTGCGGTCCACGGGGCGACGCCGGGAGCGCAGGAAGCGGATACGGTCGATCACGCTGCGCCGGTCGGCCCCCTGGGCCAGGTCGAGGATCTCGGCCACCGTGAGCGACTCCATGGGGGTTCCGGTGCGCTGGGTGGCGAAGCCCCGCAGGACGGCGGCCAGCTCCAGGTGGAGGTCGCGCACGCTGAGCTCACCGGCCTCGTAGGCGGCAGCGGCGTCCTGCACGCAGCCCAGCCACCGGCTCCGGTCCCCGGGCGCCAGGGGGATGTCACCGACCCGGGAGGAGGTGTCCCGGGCGGTGCTCACGAACACCCAGACCAGCCAGGCCGTCACCAGCAGCAGGCCCACGATGGCGGCCATGATCCACCACAGGGGCATGAGGACGGGGGAGTTGAGCGTCACTCAGATCACCCGCCGCCTGCGGGAGGAGGCCAGGCGCTGACGGCGCAGGAGCTCGGCCAGGGCGGGTACGAGGGTCGATGAGGAGGTCACGGTGGTGTGCTCCAGGTGTCGGGAGTCGAGGAGGGCGGAGACCTGGCCGCGGCGGGAGGCGTCGGCCCCGGCCATCTCGGCGGCCAGGGAGGCGTCCTCACGCAGGAAGGCGGGCAGCTCGTGGACCATCTCCACGTCGCGGCTGCGGCCCTTGCCGGGGGCCACCGGCAGGTCGTCGGCCACCTGGACGACCATGAGCTCGTGCTGGACGCTCAGGCGGCGCAGCCAGTCGCTGGCGGAGGCGTCCGGGTGGGAGGTGTCGGTGACCAGCGCCACCAGGCTGCGGCGTCGGAAGGTCGTGGAGACCCGCTCCAGGACGCGCGAGACGTCCGAGGCGGGGGCGGCCAGGGGGTCGAGCTCATCCAGGTGCCACAGCTGGCGGGCCATAAGGGTCAGGATCATCTCGGCGTGCTCGCTGCCCGAGCGCGGGGGGCGGGAGACCAGCCGCTGGGCGTCCCCGGCCACCACGGCCACGGTGTCCCCGCGCATCCGGGCCAGGTAGGCCAGGATCTCGGCGGTGAAGAGGGCCAGGTCGCGCTTGTCCTCCCCGCTGGGGGCCTGGGCGCCCATGGTGCGCCCGGTGTCCAGGGCCAGGACCAGGGGCAGGTTGGACTCCCTCTGGAAGCGCTTGATGACCGGCTTGCCGTTGCGGGCGGTGGCCTTCCAGTCGATGTCCTCCACATCGTCCCCGGGCCGGTAGAGGCTCAGGTCGGAGAAGTCCTGGCCGTGCCCCACGAAGATGGAGCGGTTGCGCCCGTCCAGCAGCCCGGAGGCACGCCGGACCACGGGCAGGCTCATACGACGTCGCACGCCCGCCAGCCGCGAGCCGCGGCTGGGCCGGGGGACGGACTGCTCCTGGGGCGGGTAGAGCGAGGAGGCGCCGGAGGGGCTGGGAGCTGACATGGGCGGCTGGCGGTCCTGTTCTCAGGGCGTGGGGACGGCCTGGAAGACCGCGTCGATAATGGACTCGGGGGCGACGTCGTCGGCCAGGGCGTCATAGGTCAGGACCAGGCGGTGGCGCAGGACGGGGTGGCGCAGGAGGCGCACGTCGTCGGGGGTGACGTAGCCGCGGCCGTCCTGGAGGGCGATGGACTGGGCCACCTTCATGAGGGCGATGGCCCCGCGCGGGGAGGCGCCCACCCGCACGTGCCGCTCGATACCGGCCACCGGGCGGGGCCCCGAGCCCCGGGTGGTCCCCACCAGGGCCACAATGTACTGGCGGATGACGGGGGCCACGTAGACGGCGTTGACCGCCTCCTGGAGCCACATGACGTCACGGATGGAGATCGGGGGGTGCTTGATCCGCCTCTCGAACGCGCCGCTGGCGACGCGCTCCAGGATGTCGGCCTCGTCGGCAGGGCTGGGGTAGGTCAGGACCTCCTTCATGAGGAAGCGGTCCATCTGGGCCTCAGGTAGGACGTAGGTCCCTTCCTCCTCAATGGGGTTCTGCGTGGCCAGGACCATGAAGGGGGTGGGGAGAGGGTAGACAACACCGCCGATAGACGTCTGACGCTCCTGCATGGCCTCCAGCATGGCTGACTGGGTCTTGGCGCTGGAGCGGTTGATCTCGTCCAGGAGGACAATATTGGCGTGCACCGGCCCCAGCTGGGTACTCATCTCACCGGTGGAGACATTGAGGACCTGGGTGCCGATAATGTCGTTCGGCATGAGGTCGGGGGTGCACTGGATACGCCGGAACGACCCCGAGACGGCGGCGGCCAGGGCCTGGGCCGCCGTGGTCTTGGCCAGGCCGGGCACGGACTCCAGCAGCACGTGCCCCCCGGCAATGAGGGAGGAGAGCAGGGCCACCCGCAGGCGCTGCTGTCCCACCACCCGCTCGGAGTAGACGCTGGCGACCTTGGACAGCAGGTCGTCGGCCCGGTCCAGGTCCGAGGCCGACAGGGTGGAGTGGGAGGAAGAGGGGGTGGGGGCCGGTGAGGTGGCCGCCGCGGGCGGGAAGCTCGGCGCGGCGTGGCTGCCAGCACGGCGCCGGGGATCGGGGGTGGTCATATACGGTCTCCTTGGTGTCTGCCAGAGACTAACCTGTCACAGGCGCCGGGGCACCTCCACACGCACCTCGGCTACGATATAGGCCAGATCCCAGTGGTACCGCGCCACCCCTGGAAGTGGCCGGGCCGCGGTACACCCCACCCACATAAGGACCTCAATCATGTCCCAGTCTCAGGCTGACCTCCTTGCACGTGCCTCAGACCCCAACGCCCCCCTGGAGGATCTCCACCGGCTGGCGCAGGACTACCCGGGACTGCGGCCAGCCATCGCCGCTAACCCGAGTACCTACCCGGCGCTGCTGGAGTGGCTCGGCAGCCTCGGCGACCCGGCGGTCAACGCCGCCCTGGCCGCCCGCTTCGGCGGCGCGGACCCCTCGGAGGCGGCCACCATGGCGATACAGAGCCCCAGGCCGACCGCCCAGCCGGGCGTGGGCACGGACACCGCCATCAGGCCCGGCCCCCCCGGCCGGGACACCAAGGTCATCCCCGCCCAGGACTCGGCCCAGCTCGCCCAGGACCAGTGGGCGGCCCAGTCCGCCCAGTCCGCCGCGGCAGCCACCACCAGCATGGGCGCGGTCGGCACCCCGGAGCCGGTCCACTACAGCCGGACCTACACCCGCCCCACCTCCTCCGTCGTCCCGGTGGGCCCCGCCGTACCGATCAGCCCCGGGGCGGGCGCCGTTCCGGGGGCCGGGACGGGGGCCATGGGCCCGCAGGCCGACCTCCTGAGCGGCCAGCAGGACATACTGGAGGAGCACCACCAGTCCAACGCCGTCCTGTGGGTCCTCACCGGCGTCGTCGTGGTACTCGTGGCAGGCACCCTGACGTGGTTCCTCACCGCCAACAACCGCAAGCCCACGGCCGTCCAGACCACCTCCAGCACCACCCAGGAGGCCTCCGTCCCCCAGACGACCGCTACGACCGGTGCGGGCAAGCCCACCCCGACCCCCAGTGCCACGCCCACGCCCACGCCCACCGCCACCCCCACCGCGCTGCGCTACCCGGCCCCCGCCACCGCCCAGCAGCTGTCGAGCTTCACCGCCCCCAGCGGCAACATCACCTGCCGCCTGGACGGGGACACGGCCTCGTGCACCATTAAGGAGTACAACTTCACCGCCCAGGGAGCCTCCTGCTCGGCCAGCTCCAAGCCCTTCACCAGCTCGGTGGGCAAGTCCGGCCAGGCCACGGGCTCGTGCTCCCAGTCCTTCTCCCCGGTGGGGGTGACCCTGGACTACGGGGCCAGCGCCAAGAACGGGACCGTGGCCTGCACGTCCGACGAGTCCGGGATCACCTGCTGGAGCCAGATCACCGGGGAGGGCTTCACCATGGCGCGCAACGGCGCCAACTCCACCCACCGGTGAGCCCGGTGACCTCGAGCTATGCCCGGATCCTGAGCAGGCCCGGCGCCCTCCAGTTCTCGGCCGCCGGCTTCCTGGCCCGCTTCCCCATGTCCATGGTGGGTATCTCCACCATCCTGACCGTCCAGTCCCTCTACGGGAACTACACCTCCGCCGGCGGGGTGAGCGCCGCCCTGGTCGTCGCCACCGCCGTCGGGGCCCCGGTCCTGGCGCGCCTGGTGGACGCCCGCGGACAGTCCCGGGTCATGCTGCCCGCCGTGCTCGGCTCGGCCCTGGGAATGGTGGGGATGATCACTGCAGCCGGCCTCCGGGCCCCGCTGTGGGTCCTGGTGGCCCTGGCGTTGGTGGCCGGGGGCCTGGGCGGGTCCATGGGTTCCCTGGTCCGCTCCCGCTGGACCACGGTGCTGGACAGCCCCGACGACATCCACACGGCCTTCTCCCTGGAGGCGGCCCTGGACGAGGTCGTCTTCGTGGTGGGGCCGGTGGCGGCCACCGCCCTGTGCACCTCCGCGGCGCTGCCGGTGACCTCCGGGTGGGTCGCCGCCCTGTGCCTGCACCTGGGAGGCGGGCTGTGGCTCCTCTCCCAGCGTGCTACCGAGCCCCCGGCCCACGGCCCGGGACCGGCGTCCGCCTTGAGCAGACCCAGGCGCTCGCAGGGCCGGGCGGCCGGGCGGGACCAGGCGGATGCGCAGGACCGCTCGGCCGGGCGGAGCCAGGCGGCCGACCCCGCGAACGGGCGGAGCCGGGCGGACAGGGCAGGCCCCGGGCCCGACGCGACCGCCCTCCACCCGGGGCCGGCCCGCACGGCGACGTCGGCCCTGAGGCACGGCGCGGTCCTGGCGGTGGTGGCCGTGTTCCTGGGCAGCGGCGCCCTGTTCGGCGCCAATGACGTCACCGCGGTGGCCTTCGCCACCGAGCAGGGGCGTCCCTCCTCCTCCGGCCTGGTGCTGGCGGCCTGGGCGCTGGGTTCCCTGAGCGCCGCGCTCGTCTACGGCTCACGGACCTGGGCCTGGCCCATGTGGAGGCAGTTCCTCGTGGGAGTCCTCGCCCTGGCGCTGGGCGCCTCCACCTTCATCCTGGCCGGCTCGGTCCCGGTGCTCATGGTCCTCATGCTGGTCACGGGCATGTCCATCGCCCCGACCGTTACCGTGGGCAACCACATCGTCCAGGCGGTCACCCCCCGTGACCAGCTCACCGAGGGCCTGACCTGGGTGGGTACCGCCATGAACGTGGGCGTCTCCCTGGGCTCGCTGCTGGCCGGCCGCCTGGTGGACACCCACGGCTCCCGCGGCGGGTACGTGCTCGTGACCGTCTTCGCCTGGCTGTCGGTGCTCGTGGCCCTGGCCACCATTGGCGTCGTACGCCGGGCCCGGGTCCACCACCACCTGCCGGAGGCGTAGAGATGCCCGGAACACCCTCCCGGCGGCCCAGGGCCACCCGCCCGGACCCGACGGCGTCGGACCCAGCGGCCGCCCCGGCAGAGGGCGCGGCGCCCGCACCGGCACCGGGGGCAGCGGCGGCAGCCCCGGCAGCGGGCCCGGCACTGGCGCCCATCTCGGCGCCCGCCCTGACACCGCCGTCCGCACCGGCACTGAGCCCGGCGGCAGCCCCGGCGTCGGGCCTTATCCGCCTGCTGGCTACGACCCTGGGGTGGGTGGGGCTGCTGGCGTCGGCCTACCGGTGGGCGTGGAACACCGACGGCTCACCACGTTTTATGCTGGACGCCTGGATCTACCGCCACGCCGTGGAGCAGTGGCACGCCGGCGGCAGCCTGTACGACTGGTACGCCAACCCCGCCGACCACCTGTGGCCCTTTACCTACCCTCCCTTTGCCGCGTGGGCCCTGACGCCCCTGACCACGGTGACGCAGGACCACGCCTTCCAGGTGGTCATGCTGCTGGCCACGCCCGTGTGCATGGCCGTGACGGCCTGGGCCTGCCTGCGGGCCCTGGGAGTGCGGCGGTGGGCCGGGGCGGCGGCGCCCTGGCTGGGCCTGATCGGCGTGCTCACCCTGGAACCGGTCTACAAGACCATGGAGTACGCCCAGGTCAACGCCGTCCTGGCGGCCCTGGTGGCGGTGGACCTGCTGGCCGTGCCCGCCAGCTCACGCTGGCGCGGGGTCCTGTGCGGCCTGGCGGCCGCCTTCAAGCTGACCCCGGCCATCGCGGTCGTGGTGCTCCTGGTGCGCAGGCAGTGGCGGGCGGCCGCGACCATGGTCGCGACGGCGTCGGGCGTGACCCTGGCGTGCTGGGCCCTCAGTCCCCGGGAGTCCGCCCGGTTCTTCCTCCAGGCGGCCTGGGATCCCACGCGCGCGGGCTTTGCCGAGTACGCGGGCAACCAGAACCTCAAGGGGATGGTGGCCCGAGCCCTGGTGGGCGACGAGAGGCTGTGGACGCCCCTGTGGGCGGTGTCGGTCGTGGCGGTCACGGTACTGGCGGTGCTCCTGGCCGTCAGGACGGACGCCCTGCGGCCGTCGCGCCAGACGGGGCTGGTCCCGGGTGGTGCGGCGCCGGTTCCTGGCACGCCAGCCCCAGGCAGTGCGGCGCCGGCACCGGGTGACCCCTGTGCGCGTACCGGGCGTGAGCACCACCCCGCCCCGGGTGGTCCCCGACTGCCCGACGCCGAGGGTACGGTCCTGCTGCTCCAGTTAGGGGTGGTCATGGGCCTGGGGCTGCTGGTCTCCCCCATCTCCTGGTCCCACCACTGGGTGTGGTGCCTGCCCATGGTCATGGGCCTGACGGCGGCGGCCTGGCGCTGGCGCAGCGGCGTGCTGGGCCTGTGCGCGGCCACGGGCTGGGCGGTGTTCGCCCTGGCGATGCAGTGGTGGTTCCCCAACCAGAACCACCTGGAGGCGGGCTGGACCGCGCTCCAGCGCTGGGCCGGGTCCTCCTACACCCTGTGGGCCCTGGTGACCGGGGCCGCCCTGGCCTGGGAGGTGAGGCGTCGGGCCGCGACGGACCGCGGTGCCCGCCCTGTCCCGACCCGGCCGGACCGCGGCGAGGCAGACCCGGTACCACCTCGGGAGCCCTTGTGCGGGCGTCCCCAGGACACGCCCTGAACTGCGTGGTCACCGCGCCTCAGGGGCGTCGTCGGCAAGCCCCCTAGACTTGACGGCGTGCCGATCTCCGACATCCCCCGCGCCGTAGAGAACCGCTTCCGCCGGGACATTATCCCCGTGCTACGGCGTCATGGCTGGCGGCCCCGCATCGTGCCCTACGACGGCTACGGCTCCTCGGTCCACCCCCTGGAGGACGGGCCGCAGGCCGCGGGCGGCGCTCGGCACGGCCCCGCCACCGGCGGCACCCCCGACGGCCCCGACAGCGCCCCTGGTGTCACCCCTGACGACCCCGGGCGACGGAGCACAGGCACACCGCCGTCGGACATGGCCCGGGTCCTGGCCCGGGTCGTCATGCGCGACCCTGGGGCCCCGGCCGAGGGCCCGCTCTTCCGCTCCCTGCCCGGGAACATGGCGGAGGCCCGCGACCTGGCACTGACCAGCCTGCTGGAGGTCCAGCGCGGGTGGCGGCTCTTTATCGACCTGCCGGTCCCCTTTATCCCGGTGACCGTCACGCTGGGGGCAGCGAGCGTGCGCACCCGGGCCGACCGCTCGGGCTGCGTGGACGTCGTCCTGCGGGGCCACGGCCTGCCCCCGGGATGGCACCAGGCCACCATCCAGGCGGCGGGCAGCACGGTGACCGCCGCCGTGCTCGTGGTGGCGCCGGGGCCGCGCCTGGGCGTCATCGCCGACGTGGACGACACCGTCATGATCACCCACATCCCCCGCGCCCTGCTGGCCACGTGGAACTCCATGGTCAAGTACACCTCGGCCCGCCAGCCGGTTCCCGGGATGGCGCGGATGCTCACCGACGTGCAGACCGCCCACCCGGGCGCGCCGGTCTTCTACGTCTCCACCGGTGCCTGGAACGTGCTGCCCACGCTGCGGGCGTTCTTCGAGCGCCACGGCTTCCCCGCCGGCCCCAAGCTCCTGACCGCCTGGGGGCCGACCAACACGGGCTGGTTCCGCAGCGGGATCGAGCACAAGCGCACCCAGTTCCGACGCCTGCTCATTGACTTGCCGGAGGTGGTCTGGCTGCTCGTGGGCGACGACGGCCAGCATGATCTCCTGCTCTACGGGGAGCTGGCGCGCGAGCACCGCAACCGGGTCGCCGCCATCGCCATCCGCCAGCTCACCCCCGCCCAACAGGTGCTCGCGGGCTCCCTGTCTGCCCACCCCCTGGGCCAGGGCCCGGAGGCGCAGATCCTTGACGAGGCCGGGGTCCCGGTGGTCTTCGGGGACAACGGCTACGAGCTGGCGTGCCTCCTGCCCCCCGAGATCCTGCCGGGGTGAGGTGCAGGGGCAAGTTGCACATTCTTTTTACGTTCCACGATCATAAAGTGGCAGGATCACGCGGAATCGCGGGCCGGGGCGGGGACTGGGAACAGGATGAATGTGCAACTCTGACGCCGTTGCACATTCATCCCGGATCCTGGAGCCCGTGGCACACTACGGATCCGCATGATCCTGCCGTTCTATGATCGCTGATTGTAAAAAGAATGTGCAGGCGCTCAGGATGTGGGGCGGATGGTGGCGGGGACGCTGACCGGCTCCGAGGCCGCGGGCTGCGCCGGGCGGGAAGAGAACAGGCGCTCCTTGACCGCGTCGGCGACCTTGTCGGTGACCGCCTCGCCCTGGGAGCGCACGGCATTGACGATCCTGGTGCTGACGGCGTCCACGCGGGAGCGGACGAAGGGCTGCTCCATGACCCGGACGGCCCTGGCCTTCATGCGCTCGTACCGGGCACGGCCCGCACGGGTGCCCAGGACGTAGCCGGTACCGAGCCCGAGGGCGAAGATGAGTTTTCCAGCCATGAGGCCTCCTGGTGGTTGGTCGCCCACTGCGGCGGGGCGGCGGGACTGCCCAGCGTAGTCGGCCTGAGGTCGCGAGCCGCCCCACGGCCTGGCGGGTGGTGTTCGCCTCCCGCGTGGCCCCAGGCGGCGGGCACCCGCCGGGCCCTGGAGCCTGGGGCTGTTGGTTGCCTCGTCGCCTGGGGCTGCTGGCTGCCACTGGCTGCCGCTGGTCGCTGCGCCGGGCCCTGGGGCTGCTAGCCGTCGTCGTAAAACGCCACCTCAGGGAGGTAAACGCCGTCTCGGGCAGATGAACGCTATTTTGGGCGGGTAAACGCCATTTTGAGGAGGTGAACGCACACCTAGACGGCGTTCACCTCTCTGAAACAGCGTTCACAACCCCAAGATAGCGTTCACCTCACCTGAAGGGCGTTCACCTACCTGAGGTAGCGTTCATCGACGGCCCGGCGACAGGGGCCTCCCCGCGACCACCGGCTCGGTGGCCTGCTCCGCGGAACCGGTGGGCGGGGCCACGGCGTCAAGACAGACAGGAACGAGGGGCAGAAGCCGCGGAACCGGTGGGCGAGGCCACGGGTTCTCGCGACCACCGGCTCGGTGGCGGTCGAAAGGGCCTACCGTGCGGTACGGGCCGCCTCGTAGGCGGCGCCGACAATGCCCGCGGTGTTGAGCAGCCTGGCGGGCACAATGGGGGTGCGCAGGTTGAGCAGGGGCAGGAACTTCTCGTGCTTCCTCGACACGCCTCCGCCGACGACGAACAGGTCCGGGCTGAAGAGCATCTCCACGTGGCTGTAGTAGCGCTGGAGGCGCTTGGCCCACTTCTTCCAGCTCAGGTCCAGGAGCTCCTTGCAGTGGGTGGAGGCGCGGCTCTCGGCGTCGTGGCCGTCGATCTCCAGGTGGCCGAGCTCGGTGTTGGGCACCAGGGTGCCGTCGACGATGACGGCCGAGCCGATACCCGTCCCCAGGGTGGTGACGATAGTGGTGCCGGGCACGTCCTTGGCGGCACCGTAGGCGACCTCGGCCAGCCCGGCGGCGTCGGCGTCGTTGAGGGCGTGGGAGGGGCGCCCCAGGACCCGGGTCATGAGCTCGTCCACGTTGACCCCCTCCCAGGACTTGTCGAGGTTGGCCATGAACACGACGGTGCCGCGCACGATCGGGGCGGGGAAGGTGATTCCCACGGGCACGTCCGGCCCGACGCCGAGCCTGTCGATAATCGCGCGGCAGACCTGGGCGACCGCCTCGGGCGTGGACGGCTGGGGGGTCTCAATGCGTACGCGCTCACCGATGAACTCACCGGTCCCGAGGTCGACCAGGGCGCCCTTGACGCCTGATCCGCCAATGTCGATCCCGCATGCCACTTGGGTCATCGCCCGTCTCCTGAGACTCGTCGGTCGGTACGGGTCGAGGATATCGGAGATCGACGCCGTCGGGGCGCGACTTTGTGGAACCGCAAAGGCTCAGGCCGACCAGTCCCCGGGCCGCCTGCCGCGGACGACCGCACCAGGGCCACCCCACCAACCGGGGCGAGCGCCTTCGGAGGGGCGGGGGCGGGTGGACGCGGCCCCGGCCACCGCCAGCCGGGGCGGGCGGGTTGTCCTGGGCGTGGGGTCTCGGCCTCTGGCCAACCACCGCCAGCCGGGGCGGGCGGGCACCAGCCGCACCTTACGGGGCGGTGACGAACACCGTGGGGGGCACCCCGTAGCGGGCATAGGTCTCCTCGCAGGCGTGGCAGGGGCCAATGGGCTTGCCCTCGGGTGAGTGGGTCCTCACCCTGGTCACGGTCTCGGGCAGACGGTCGACCCCCTTCTCCTGCGCGGCGTTGACGAGCAGCTTGTAGACGGAGTCGACCCGGTACTCCCAGCGGCCGAAGGGGCCGCCCTGGCGGACCGCGTTGTCCAGCCAGGCCTCGTACCAGGCCAGGAAGCCGGGGGCCACGAGCTGGAAGCCGTCGTCGCAGGCGACCGAGTCCAGCCACACGGTGCCGTCGGCGAGCTTGAGCACCCACCGGGCCCCGCAGCCGGCGTCGGCCAGCTGCCACCACCTGTCGGAGAGGGGCCGGGGCGCCAGGCCGTAGCCGGGGCCCGCCCCGCTGGCGGCGATCGTGCCCAGGAACCAGGACATGTCCCCCGGCAGCCCGGGGACGACGCCGCCAGGAGCCCCCAGACGCATGCCGTGGTGGCGGGCGCCGCACCAGCCGGCCTCGCTGCGCGGGTTGTCGGCGCAGGCACGCAGCATATTGAGCGTGTGCTGCAGGCTGTCGCGGGTGAGGACGGGCGCTGGCTCAAGCGGCTCCAGGACCGCCCACTCGCGCAGCATGCGCATGCCCGAGCCCCCGGCGTGCCTCCGGGCCAGGGCCTCCAGCACGGCGGCCGCGGCCGGCCAGTCGCCCATGCCGAGCTTGGTCTCGCTCGTCGTCGACCGCCCGGTGCCCAGGAAGCAGCCCAGGGCGACGAGGTCGTCCGAGCGTGTGGCCGGGACCGTCCCGCTCTCCAGCACGGCCCGGGTCAGCGCCGAGTACCCGCCGAGGGCCCGCCGCAGGCCCTCCACCTCCTCCATGCCCACCCCCATGCTGCGGTCGAGCCGGCTCACGGTCACCCGGTAGCGGCGAGCGCCCACGCGGGCCTCGAACTGCTCGACCTCGGGGTCCTGCGTCCTGATCAGGTCGGGACGGCCGATAGCGGTCAGCAGGACGGGACCGAAGGCGCAGGCCCAGTTGCAGCCCGCGGTGACCACGGACCCCTGCGCGCCGGGGCCGTACCCGCTGGCAGTCACCAGGGCGCCCGTCTCCCCCAACCGCCCGCCCTTGACCTCCAGGAAGATGAACGCGCCGTAGGGCGGGTCCGGGCGCATGTCGTCGACGACGCACTGGATGCTGGGCATCCCCTCCCCCAGCTCGACGACCTGCGCGCCGTCGGCCTCCACCACGCGCGCGCCGTGGAAGTGGCTCGCAATCACCTCGGCGAGCAGGTGGTCGGGCTCGAAGGACTGCTGGTCGTTTCCGCTCATGTGTCCCATCTCATCATGTTTCCGAGCGCGACAGGCCGTGTCCGCCCGGTCCTGACGCCGCCTGCTCACAGGTCCTCGGGGTCAGGGGGCCGGTGTGGCCGTTGCCGAGGCCGACCCGGGGCAGTCACAGGTCCTCGGGGTCAAGGGGCCGGTACCGGCGTCGTCTCGTCTCCTGCCGCCCCGCCCCAGGCCGTCTGCCCCACCGGCTGGGCTCGCCGTACGGACGGCGCATGAGAGCCCGGCGCCACCCGGAGCTGGGGCCACCCCCGCGGGACGGCGGGCCGCCGACCTCCCCGGTGCGACGTCGGGCCAGGCGGCGCTCCCGGTCCCCGGCCACCGGCAGCTGCCAGGAACGCCAGTAGGCCATGAGACAGGTACCGGCTCCCACCACGGTAGCCACCAGCATGGCGTAGGCGTCGGGCAGGCCCGCGGCCACCAGGGCCACCATGGTGGCGGCCGAGCACAGGGCCGGGACGGCGTAGAGCCGGTTGCCGCCGAAGACGCTGGGGGTCTCACCCACCGAGACGTCGCGGACCATGGAGCCGCCCACCGCCGTCAGGGAGCCCAGGAGGAGGGCGGGCATCACCCCCAGGCCGTTGGACAGGGCCTTGGAGGCCCCGGTGGCCGCCCAGGTGCCCAGGACGACGGCGTCGGCCACCACCAGGAAGCGGCGGGCGAGCCGGGAGGTGAAGGGGACGAACCAGGCCACCAGGGCCCCGGCGCAGGCGGTGTAGAGGTAGTAGGGGTCCGTCAGGGCGAAGGGCGGGCCAGCCTGGATCATGACGTCACGCAGGATGCCGCCGCCGGTGGCCGTCAGGATGGCCAGGACCACGAAGCCCACCAGGTCGAAGTTCTTGCGTCGGGCAATGAGCCCGCCCAGGATGCCGTTGAGCAGGACGCCGCACAGGTCCAGGAGGCGGAAGGTCTCCGGGAGGGTGTCGGGGACGGGCAGGGCCAGCGGGCCAGGAAGGGACGGCAGGGACAGGGCTGGCAGGGACAGGACCGACAGGGTCGACGGCGTGGCGGGCAGGGCCGTAGAGGAGGCGTGGGTGAGCGCGGCGGGCAGGAGGTCCAGCACGACCCACACCCTATAGCGCGGGCGGGGCCAGGGCACCCCCGGCCTACTCCCCCTGCCGGACCCACACCCAAGCCGTCGGCGACGTACCTAAGCCACCGGCGACGTACCTTAGTCATACGTCCCCGCCGACTAAGGTACGTCCCAGATCCCTAGATGATTGATTCCAGGGGGTGTGGTGCGGCGTGGGAGCAGGGTGGTAGGGGTAAGGGCCTCGCAGTATCGGTGCTGATAGAACCCGGTTGGCCGACTCCACACCCGTCGAGTGCGCCCGCTCCCGACCCGCCGTCAGGCGCTCGGGCCTGGCCGGGTGGGCGCAGTACGGGTACCGCGCCCCCCACTCACGCTACTTCTGGAAGCCCGCCCCCGGTACCCGACGGGCAGCCGAAACCTTGATTCGCCGTCGCCCCGCCCTGAGTAGAGCATAGTGGTTGTGACCCGCGTAACTCCTGCCGCCGTCCGCCCAGCCCCATGCCCCTCCAAGCGCTACCCCCCGCCCACCGACCTCTCCCGCTACGCCTGGCTGTCCATTGGCGCCGCCCTGGCGACCATCGCGCTCAAGGGCACGGCGGCCTGGGTGACCGGCTCGGTGGGCCTGCTCTCGGACGCGGCGGAGTCGGTGGTCAACCTCGTGGCCGCCGTCGTGGCCCTCGTCGTCCTGAGGATCTCCATCAGGCCCGCCGACGAGGACCACCAGTTCGGCCACTCCAAGGCCGAGTACTTCTCCGCGGTGACCGAGGGCGTCATGATCTTCGTGGCGGCCACCTTCATTATCGTCTCCGCGGTGGACCGCATGATCACCCCGGTCATGCCCGAGCAGCTGGGGATTGGCCTGGTGGTGTCGGTAATCGCCTCCCTCGTCAACGGCGCCGTGGCGTGGGTGCTCTACCGCGTCGGCCGCCAGGCGCACTCGACCACGCTGGTGGCCGACGCCAAGCACCTGGCCACCGACGTCATCACCTCCGCGGCGGTCCTGGTCGGGGTGGGGCTCGTGGTGGTCTTCGACTCCCCCGTGCTCGACGCCGTCGTGGCCCTGGGGGCCGGGCTGAACATTATGTGGACGGGCTACCGGCTCATCCACGAGTCGGTCGCCGGCCTCATGGACGCGGCCCCTGACGCCGAGCTGCTGGCCCGGGTGGAGTCCGTCCTCGAGCAGCACCGCAGCCCCGGGGTCATCGACTTCCACGCCGTACGGGTGCGCGAGGCGGGAAACCGCCGTTTCATGGACCTGCACGTCCTGGTCCCGGGGGCGTGGAACGTCAAGGAGGGCCACGACTTCACCGAGTCCCTCATTGACGACCTCGTGGCCGCCGACCCCGACCTGCGCGTCTCGGCCCACCTGGAGCCGATCGAGGATCCCAAGAGCTACGAGGACGTGGCGGACGTCTGACCGCGCGCTCGCACTCCTCACCTGACCGCGCCTGCGCGCCCCCGCCTGACCGCACGCCCTACCCAACAGCGCCCACCCCCGCCTGACCTCGCACCGACCGGGCCGACGTGCCTTACCACACGTCCCGCCTCGGCGCATGTTGACCGGGTGCGCACCCGGCAGCCCGACCGGGTGTGCGCCCCGACCGCGGGCCCGCACCCGACCAGCCTGACGACACCTGGCCCCGTCCCCCTCTCCCGACCCGGGCTAACCGGCTCTGACCAGCGCAGTCACGCTTACAGACGCACCAGGTAAGGGGGTATCAACCCCGCGTCGCCGTCATGAACCCCACACGCGACACGGCCGCGACCTTCCGCGTGCCGCCCCCGGAAGCGTGCTCATGCGTGACACAATTCACCCATGAACGCGACGAGGCTCCCCAGGATGCTGCCCTTACGCCACCCCTCCCCCGCACCCTGGCGCGCACCTGACCACGTGGTCGTCGAGACCTGCATGGAGAACATTGACGGCGTGCGCGTCTCGGCCCAGGCCGGGGCGGACCGTGCCGAGCTGTGCGACAACGTCGCCGTCGGGGGCACGACGCCGTCGATCGGCGTGGTCGAGGCCGCCATTATCGCGGCCGCGGAGGTCAAGGCCGAGCGCCGGGCCCGGGCCGGCGCGCACTGGGCGGACACCCCGGAGGCCGAGCCCTTCGGCCTGCGCGTCATGGTCCGCCCACGGGGCGGCTCCTACGTGTTCGACGCCGACGAGGGCCGGGCCATGATCGCCGACGTACGCCGGATCGCCTCCCTGGCCGCCCAGCTGGCCGAGCACACCCGCCCCCAGGCCACCGGGGTGGTGGGCCGCACCCTGCCCCCCGCCGTCGAGCTCGGCTTCGTCACCGGGGCCCTGACCGAGGACGGGGAGCTGGACCGCGGGCTGGTGCGCCTCCTGGTGGACATGGGCGACGGCGCCCCCGTCACCCTCAACCGCGCCATTGACCACGCCGCGGACCTGGAGCGGGCCTACCGCTCCGCCGCCCGCCTCGGGCTGACCCACGTCCTGACTGACGACGTCCGGGGGCGCCGAGGGCACCGGCCTGGCCCGGCTCACGGCCCTGGAGCGCCGGGCGGCCCGGGCGGGCGAGCCGGCGCCCCGGGTCATTGCCGCGGGCGGCGTACGGCCCCAGACCATGGCGGCACTGATCGCGGCCAGCGGCGTGCGCGAGCTGCACCTGTGCTGTCCGGCACCGGCGGACGGCCGACCAGGACCGCACCGCACGGAGCAGGCCCAGGTGCGTGCCGCCGTCGAGGCCGCCCGGGCCCTCCCCCTGCCTGACTGACCCCGTCCGCCTCACCCCACCCCACGATCCCCGCGCGGGGGCGTCTTGCGTACCACCGGCGAGCAGCCCCCACGGCCACGACACCTTGTCAGGGTCACGCTGCCAGCGCAATGGGATCCACGACCCTATGACCCGTTCTTTGACCTCACCTAGGTTGGATCTCATGACTGACATCCGCATGGACACTGCTCGAGGGGTTACCCTGGCGGGCACGCTCATGCTGCCCAAGGACGCCGTCCCCCTGGACCTGGAGCTGCTGGAGGCCGACCTCGAAGCCGGTCGGCCCGCCCCCAGACGCCAGGAGGGCGTGGTCGTCCTGGCCCACGACTTCCTGACCGACCGGCACGGCCTGGACCACCGCCTGGACCGCATGGCGGCGGCCTACCGGGAAGCGGGCCTGGCCACGCTCGCTTTCGACTTCTCCGGGCAGGGCGAGTCGGACGACGACGTCGTCACCCTGTCCAGCGAGACCGAGGACCTCCAGGCGGTGGTCGGCTGGCTGTCCCTGCGGGGGTTCCGACGCATTGCCATCCACGCCAACGGCTTCGGGGCCACGGCCACGCTCCTGGCACGCCCGGACCTGGTGCGCACGGCGGTAGCGGTGGGGGCGATCACCGGGCCGCAGTCGATCCTGTGGGACCAGGTCTTCTCCTCCGTCCAGCTCGACGAGCTGGAAAGACACGGCCTGACGCGGCTGCGTGACGACAACCCCAACAGCCGCCAGTGGAACCTGCTCAGCAAGGAGACCCTGGCCGACGTCTCCCTCCAGACCCCGGAGCGCACCATGGGCGACCTGCCCTGGCCCGTGCTCATGCTCCACGGCGCCCTGACCGACGAGTTCCCGGACACGGCCGACACCGCCGCCGAGGGCTTCTCCCTGCTCCCCGACGGCAGCCAGCTGGTGCAGGTCCACGCCGGGAACGTCAACGAGGCCCAGGAGGAGGTCGCACGCCTGGGGGTGGAGTGGGTCCAACGCCGCCTGCGCTAGCCCCTCGCCGCACCGACCGGCCCCAACACGTACCGGGCCTGGCCGCACCGTCCCGCACTCGCACTGGGGCTGACCGTGCTGGGCCCGCTTACCGGCACGCACCGGGCCCGCTCGTACCAGATCCCGCGGCCCGCTCGCACCGGGGAGGACGGCCGCCGCACCGGAGGCGTCAGGGGCGCGTTTAAGCAGGTGAGTCCTCGGCCTCGGCGAGCTGCTCCATGCCGGTCTTGCGCGACAGGGGCTTCTCCTTGAGGAGCAGCGCCACCAGGCTCGTGGTTATGAACAGCGGGATCATCCAGGCGAAGATCGGGCTGAGCGCCTGGGCGTAGGAGCTCGCGACGGCGTCGTGCAGCACCTGAGGCAGGGACTCCACCAGGGCCGGGGTCAGGGAGGACGTGTCGGCGCCTCCGCCCTGGAAGCGGGCCAGGGCACCGGCCACCGCCGGGTCGTCGCTGGCGGCCAGGGCGGCCATCCTGGTGGAGAGCTGGCTGGTGAGGTTGCTGGAGAAGGCCACCCCGATGAGTGAGGCCCCCAGGGAGACCGCCACCTCCCGGAAGAAGTTGTTGCCGCTGGTGGCCGTGCCCAGGTGCCGGGCGGGCACGTCGTTCTGGACGATGGTGACCAGGAGCTGGAAGAACAGGCCGATCCCCAGCCCCATGAGGAAGGTCGCCCCCGAGACCTGCCACACGGGCGAGGCCGTCGTGACCCGCCACAGGCAGAAGGCGGCCAGGGCGGACACCAGCGGACCCACCACCGGGTAGACCTTGTAGCGACCGTTACGGGTCATGAGCACCCCCGAGCCGATGCCGCCACCGAGCATACCCAGGGTCATGGGCACCAGCAGCAGGCCGGAGACGGTGGCCGAGTACCCGTAGACCATCTGCAGGTAGGTGGGCAGGTAGCTCATGACACCCACCATCCCGCCCATGGCGAGCATGCCCACCAGGGTGGAGATAATAAAGGTGCGGTTGGCCAGGATGGCGGTGGGCAGGATCGGGTCGGCCACGTGCGACTCCACCACCACGAACGCCACCCAGCAGGCCACGCCCGCCACCGCCAGACAGACAATGACGGGGCTGGTCCAGTCGTACTGGGTGCCGCCCCAGGTGGCCACCAGGACCAGCGCCACCGCGCCGGCGTCCATGAGGGCCAGGCCCCACCAGTCAATGGGCTCGCTCAGGGGGTGCTTGGGCAGGTGCAGCACGATGGCGACTGCGATGAAGGCCAGGACGCCCAGCGGCAGGTTGATCCAGAAGGTCCAGCGCCAGGACACGGAGTCGGTCAGCCAACCGCCGACGATCGGGCCCAGGATGGAGGCGATACCGAACATGGCGCCCATGGGGGCCATGTAGGTGCCGCGCACCCGTGGCGGGATGAGATCACCGGTAATGGCCTGGGAGGAGATCATGAGGCCGCCGCCGCCCAGGCCCTGGATGAAGCGGTAGGCAATGAGCTGGGTCATGTCCGTGGCGGTCCCGCACAAGGCCGAGCCCGCCAGGAACAGGCCGATGGCCACCAGGAACAGGTTCTTGCGCCCCACCAGGTCGCCGAGCTTGCCGTAGACCGGCATGGCCACGGTGATGGCCAGGGTGTAGGCGGTCAGGATCCAGGCCATGTGCGCGGCGCCGCCGAGGTCCCCCACGATGGTGGGCAAGGCGGTGCCGACGATCGTCTGGTCCATGGCGGACAGGAACATGACCACCAGCAGGGAGGCGTAGACCGCCCAGAAGCGGCGGTCGGGGCGGAAGTCGCCCCCGGCCTCGGCAGGGTTGGTGCCGGGGGGCTGCGACGCCGTAGCGGACTGAGTCACGAGTAGTGCCTTTACGTGTTGAATGGGCGGAATGGTTTGAGAAATCTGGAGCTGTCCCGGTGGCCCGCTGACCGGGGCGGGGCGGCTGAGCGGCCGGGACTAGACGGGACCGGCCGGGACCGGATGGTGCCGAATGGAGCGGCGAGTCAGTGGCTGGTGACTGGCCGCCGGCTGCCCGCCGGCTGCCCAATGAGCGGCTACTGGGAGGTCGGGGCGATGATCTCGCCGATGGCACCAGTCACGGCGCGCACGGCGTCGGCCAGACTGAGGACCGGGTCGGGCTGCTCGCCGACCGATACGGTGGCCGGCTCATGACGCCCCCCGGTCCGACCGCTTCCAGTGCCGGGCCCGTCCGGGATGCCGGCCTGCCGGTCATCCGCCGGGCCGTTGGCGCCATCGTCGGCGTCGCAGGAGGCGGCCCACATGCGGATCGCGGCCTTCTGCACCGCACTGGACAGCGCCAGCACGGCCCTCACCTGGGGGGCGGAGGAGGGCAGTCCTAAGCGCCTGGAGGCGGCGTCCTCCAGAACACGCTCGACAGCCTGGAAGCGCTCGTGCACGGCGCGCTCCACCTCGGGGTTGTCGCGCACGATCTGGGGGAAGGACATGAGCCAGGCGCGCTCGGGCTCCAGGGCCTGCGCGCCGGAGACCAGCAGCGTGCCGAGGTCCTCCAGGAGGGGGCCGCTGCCGGCGACGAAGGCCTCGACCGCCTCGGGCTCAGGGGTCTCAGGGCCGATGACGAGGAGCTCGACCTTGGAGGAGAAGTGGTTGAAGACGGTGCGCCGCGAGACTCCGGCGAGAGCGGCGACGTCGTCGATCGTCATGGCGGTGTAGCCGCGCTCACGGGTCAGCGCCAGGGCGGCCGCCCGGATGGCGGCACGAGTCCGCCGCGTGTGGGCGGCGCGCAGGTCGGTTCGAGTCACGACCCCAATCATGCACTCAGTGCAGAGTTGCACTCCATGCAGAAATGCGCGAGGTTCATCACGCGCTGGCGACCCGGCAGGGGCCCCGTCGATCCGTCGGAGATCGCCGCCCGCGGCTCACACGCGCCAGGACGAGGCCGTCCGCCACTCCTCCATGAAGCGCGCAAGCAGGCCGCCCGCGGCCTCGAGCTCCGCACGCGTCCCGACTTCGGCCACGCGCCCGCCCTCCATGACCACCACGGTATCGGCCACGGCGATTGTGGCCGGACGGTGGGTGACGACGACGGTCGTGTAGTCACTGCGCACGCGCCCCAGGGCCTGGACCACGGACCGCTCGGCCTGAAGATCCAAGGCGGAGGTGGCCTCGTCCACGAGGAGCAGGTGAGCGGGCTTGGCCAGGGCGCGGGCGATCCCCACGCGCTGGCGCTCACCGCCCGACAACTGGGAGTCCCACTCCCCCGCGGGCGCCTCCCACCCGTGCGGCAGGCGGGCGACGAGTTCGCCGACCTGCGAGTCTTCGGCTATCCGTTCCAGGTCCTCATCCGTCAGAGCGGGGTTGACGGCCAGGATGTTGTCTCGCACGGTGCCGGCGCCGAGCACGGTGGTCTGGAAGACCATGGTGGCATTGGCGGTCAGCTCATCGGCGGTGGCGGCCGCGCCATCGAGCGCCACGGTTCCGCCCGCGTAGGGCAGTACGCCCGCGAGCGCTCGCAAGAGGGTGGTCTTGCCCGAGCCGGAGCGACCGACGATCGCGGTGACGGTCCCGGGCTGCAGGTTCAGGTCAACACCTCTGTCATCATCGGCGTTCCCCAGGCCCACCGTCCCGTCGGGGTAGGTGACGCGCAGATCCCGCACCGTGATCAAGGGCGCGTGATCCAGGGGCTCGCCCCTGTTCATGGCCGGGGCCTCGACCAGTTCGCGCACCTCGGCCAGGGAGCGTCGCAGGGCCAGCAGTCCGCCGACAGCCCCGGAGACGACCGTGACCTGCTCGATCACGCGCAGCAGGATGATGACCAGAGCAGCCGCCCCCGCGCCATCGACCCGGCCATCGGCATAGGCCCTCCAGGCGGCGAACGCGAAGCCGCCCATCACCATCTGCATGGCGATACTCAGCACGAGCTGCCCGGGCACCTGGCGACCCAGGACCCGCAGTGCGCCCGATCGGCTCTCCTCCATCGCCCGGTCCACCGCTCGCCGTCCGAGGCTGATGCGGCGGGCGGTGCGCAGGGAGGGCTGCGCCCAGGCGAATTCGAAGAGGCGCGAGTCGAGCTCCTCCATGGCGTCGGAGAAGACCTCCTGAGCGCGCGCCTCCCAGGTGGTGGACAGCCACAGGGCGCCCAGGACAATCGCTCCTCCGCCGACGGTGACGGCGCTCAGGGCGGGACTGATCGGCAGCAGGCCGATTCCGAGAGCGCCTATGAAGACGACCGCGCCCACCAGGGGGCTGATGAGCAGGAGGAGTGCCGAGGTGGCCTCGATGGCGCCCGAGGAGACGAGGGTGCGCAGCCGTGCGATCTTGGCCGAGGTCAGGATGGAGGCGGGCCAGGTCATGATGGCCCGGGGCGCGCTGCCATGAATGGTCCGCATCACGCGAATTCCCAACCGCAGTCCCACTCGGGCATTGACGACGTCGAGGCACCAGGCCACGGCGATGAGCGCCACGAGGACGAGCAGCCAGCCGCCGGCGGAGGCCGGATCGGGACCGAGGAGTCGAGAGAGAATGGGCAGGAGGGACAGGACGGCGGCGGCCTGAATCACGGCCGATGCGGCGGTCAGAACGACGAAGGCTCAGAAACGGGCGCCTCCGCCGACCACCGCGTGCAGATTCCTCAGCATGCGGGATCCTCCTGCCCCTCGTGACGCTGGTCAGGGTCGCGGTCGGGAACGGTAGGGCCGACGGCGCCGACGGTGCCGACGGCGCTGGGGCCGTCAGGGCCGTCAGGACCGACAGCAGCGGCCCATAGGGCGGCATAGGGGCCGTCGTCGGCCATGAGCGAGTCGTGCGTCCCCGTCTCGACGACCCGCCCGTGCTGCATGACGACGATCCTCCCGGCATCGCGGATGGTGTGGAGTCGATGCGCGATCATGAGAACGGTGCGCCCCTTCAGAAGGGTGCTCAGGGCCTGACGGATCTGGAGTTCGGAGTCGGGGTCGGCGGAGGCGGTGGCCTCGTCGAGGATGACGACCGGGGTGTCGGCCAGGAGGGCCCGGGCGATCCCGAGACGCTGACGCTCCCCGCCGGACAGGCGGGAGGAGTCCACGATCGTGTCGTAGCCCTGGGGCAGGGCGGTGATGGTGTCGTGGAGGCGGGCGGCACGGGCGGCGGCCTCGATCTCGGGGCCGGTGGCGTCGGGACGGGTGAGGGCGATGTTGTCGCGGACCGTGGCGCGAATGAGTTGGACGTCCTGGAGAAGGATGCTGACTCGGGCGTAGAGCTCATCCTGAGTCAGGCTGCGCAGATCGACGCCGTCGAGGGTGACGCGCCCGCCCTGGGGGTCCCACAGCCGGGCCAGGAGGGCGGCGACCGTGGACTTGCCCGACCCCGAGGGACCGACCAGCGCCGTGACGACGCCGGGCTCCAGGCTCAGGCTGACATCGCTCAGCACGGGGTGGCCGGCGTCGTAGGCGAAGGTGACGCTCTCCAGGGCGAGGCGGCCGGGACTCGATCGGGAAGATCGGGAATCGGAGGGCGGGCCGACGCCGCTCTGGGAGGGCGAGGGGGCGGGCGCCGCGGCGAGCTCCGGGGTGCCGAGGAAGGTCTCGAGGGCGTCGCGCGCTTGGAGGCTCGCCATGAGCGCTCCGATGCTGGTGGAGATGCCCAGCAGCTGTCCCCCGAAGGAGGTTCCCAGGATGAGGAAGGGCAGCAGCTCGGCCGCGTTCACCCAACCGGGGATCATCATGAGATAAGCGCTTACCAGCAGCAGCCCGAGAACCGTGGTGGGACGGTTGAGCATGACGGCGATGATCTTGACGGGACCGGTGCGCATCTGCCAGTCGGCGATGAAATCGCCCGCCTCGGACAGGGTGCCGGGGAGGTCCACGACGGAGGAGGTTCCAAGTACCCGCGCCTCCTGGCGCGAGGAGATGAAGGTCTGGGTCTGTGCGCTGATCCGGGAGGTGTAGCGCTGGGAGCGGGCGACGTTGTCGGCGTCGCGCCTCATGATGCGGACCATGACGATGACATAGGCGAGGACCGGCAGAAGGAGAACGAGCGCCAGCCGCCATTGGACGCTGAAGAGGTAGATCAGGACGATGAGCGGGGTGGCGACGGCCCCCACGCAATCGGTCTCGGCATGGGTGACTACGTAGTGGAGGGAGTTCACGTCGTCGCCCACGATCTTCTTGACCTCTCCGGAGCCGCGGGAGGCGAACCAGCCCAGCGGCAGTCGGGCGAGCTTGTCCATGAGCCGACGGCGCAGGGAGGCGGAGAAGGCGGCGTCGTACACGTGGAGCGCCATGACGAGTGCGGTGGTGCCGACGGCGGCCAGGTCGTCGATGACGCGCAGGCGCTCAGCAAGGGCCTCCCCGGTCACGCGCTTGAGCGGACGCGGCGCCACCCCCAACTCGCGGAGACGGCCGGCCCAGAAGGGCTGATCGCCGAAGAAGGGGCGGATGATCTGCGGAGTCCCCGCATGGAGCGCGGCGCCCACGGTTCCCACTCCGCCGTGGTGGACGACGGCCGCGGCCCTCGGCAGGAGCCCATCCAAAGGAGCCTCCTCGATGGCGAGGACGTCATCACCCCCCCGACGCGTTCAACCCCGCCCATCCGGCCAGGAGGATCCCCCTGCGCCCCGCACGGCGCAGGCCGTCCACCACCTCTCGGGCGAGCCGCGCCGGGTCGCCGTGCATCATGCTTCCGAAGCCGACGACCACGGGTGGCGGCCCGGCGGCCAGGAAGCGCTCGACGTCCGCCGGAAGAGTCCCGGTCGCACGCGACCGCCAGAACCCGAGGGGGCCCTGGGAGGGGCGCCACTCGGGCGGCGCCACCAGCAGACGGGGGCTCCAGGCGCTGAGAATCCCCCGCGAGGCGATGATCCTGGAGAAGGGGATCGGGCGCGTCGTGAGACCGAGACGCGTCGACCGCCACTGAGCCACCATCCTTCGCCATGGCGCCTCGGACGCCCCGACCAGCGACCAGGAGGCGCGGCGCAGGGACCGCGGCGTCCCGGCCGGGGCGAACGGAACCTGGAAGTCGCTCGTCGGCGGCCCGGTGGGGATGAGTTGAGCGGGCAGCCCGGGGGTTCCGAGTCTCTCCGCGATGCTCGCTCCGCCCAGGGCCTTCTGGGTGAAGACGACGACGTCGGCCCGACCGGCCTCCTTGTTCGCGAGCTCAGCGAGATCGTCCAGCCACCGCCGCATCAGCGGCCGTATGCGACCCAGCGAGAGCGCGGCCCGGACCGGCCCCGCCCCCACGAGGTCGTCCTGGAGATCGAGGATGCTGTCGTCCAGGCCGACGAACTCGACGCCGAAGCGCGTGGCCAGGTCGCCGAAGCGCCTCGGCGCGGCGACGACGGGGCCGGCCCCGGACTCGGCGAGGGCGCGGGCCAGCGCCAGGAACGGCTGAACGTCACCGCGACTCCCAGTGGTGATGAACAGCGGTCTGCTGCCGACGATCGGCGAGGACAAGTCGGTCGTACCCATTGGCCCGCTCTCTCTCACCGTTGAAGCCTAGCGGCTCGACCGGCCCGCCCGTCCTCGGCCGGCGGGCCGACGCGAAAGCACTGGCGCCCCTGCACGACTGCCCGCCCCACTGCTACGGTTTCCGGCATCAGCGCCCCCGTCGACGGAGGATGAGACGATGCAGCTCACCACGAAGCAAGTCCTGTGGTGCGGGATCACCGCGCTTCTCCTGAGCGCGATGAGCATCGCCTTGATCGTCATCCCCCTGGAGGTCTTCGATAACGGCCTCCTCATGTGGGCACCGACCGCGTCGATGGCCCTCGCACCGCTGCCCCTGGTGATCGGCGCCCTCGGACTGGCATGCCAGCGCGACCTGCTGCCACCGAGCCATACGTCATGGGCCGCCGCCATCTCAACGCTATCGCTGATTCTCGCTGCCATTGCGCAGGTCTCGTGGACGGCGGCGTTCACCGCCGCCGACGTCGGCGATCCCATCCCGGTCTCCGGGCGTCTCTACGTACCGCTGGGCCTTGCGGCCTGGGGACTGGGAGCCGCGGCGATCGCGATCGTTCTCGACGGCGTCATCGCGGAACGGCTGCGCCCGAGGCCGCGCATGATCATCGGAATCGGGACGGGCGCGTTCCTAGCGCCCGTGGGCGGACTGGCCCTGACGATGTCCTTGTTCACGATCGCCGGAGCCTCCATCGTGCTCATGGTCCTCGCATTTTCCCGCGGGCGGGGAGTCCAGCCCGTGACCGAACCATCCGAATCGACCGATCCGCCGCAGACGCCGGTTCAGCCACGGGCGACCGCCGCCCCGTCTCCCGCGAGGACTCTCACGAGAACCCGATGGGTGCGGCCGCTCGGCGCCTGCGCCGCCCTTCTCGGACTGGTGGGGCTGGTGGGAATCGGCTGCGCGGCCGTGCGCGCGATGCTTCCGTCGTCGATGGCGCCCGATCTCATGGTCGCAGGCGTCCAGGTCGGACTATTCGCCATCCTCCCCCTGCTCGCCGCGATCGGTCTGCGGTTCTCGGACCATTCGCCGTATGCCCCGATCCACACCTGGGGTCCGATCGCGCTGGCGAGTCTGTCGGTGGTGGCGATGGCGATCGCGGAACTCCTGGACTCACCCGATCTCGACTGGATCGCCCTGGCCATGGTCGTCTCGGCCGCTTGCGGCGGCACCGCGATCGGCTGGACCATCATCCGCAGAGCGCGCATGTCCGCAGTGCGACGCGCCATTCTGGCAGTCGCCGCGGGACTGCTCTACACGCAGCTGCTGGCACTGGGAATTCCCTCCCTGACAACCCATGCCGCGCCCGCCATCCCCCTCGTCGGCGGGCTCATCCTCGCGTGCCAGCGCCCCCGCACGACATCCGCGCAGAGGGCATGACCTGCACCGGGCTCCGCGTCCCGCCCTCGGCACAGGCGGGAATCCTCGTTACGCTTGAACTCCAGGACCATCATCGCGTACTTCCAGCACAGTGAGCCCGGAATGAGCTACTTCATGTCTCCTCAGTATCCTCGCCCCGGCCCCAGCGACGACAGCGCCGGCAGCCCCGCCACCGATAGCAGCAGCAACGGGGACGCGACGAGCGCCTCCCCCGCCTATCGCATGGGGATGAGGCTCGGCAGGAAGACGGCAATGGGATGCAGCATCACTTCGCTTCTCCTGCTCGCCCTGACCCCCGTGTCCCTCGCCGTCTTCCTGGCCGGCACGTCACTCGTGCAGGCCGACGCCGATGATCACCTCCTCCGCTGGGTGACAGGCGCATCCGCCTCCCTCAGCGCCGCCTTCCTGGCCATCGGGCTTCTCAGCCTCGCCCGCGAGCGCGGCTGGCTGGCCCCACGGCACGCTCTTGCCGCCGCAATCACCTCCGTCATATCCGGCGTCATCGGGGCCGTCGCGAATATCGCCATGACGTTCAGCTACGACGCCAAGAACCTCGGCGCCCCCGAGCCGCTGCTCGGTCACCTCGACATGACACTCAATCGTGCCTCCTGGGTCGTGCTCGCCGCCGCCGTGGCGATCGCCGTCAGCGGTCTGACCGTCAGCAGGCGGCTGGACCCGGGACTGCGCGCCGTCGCCGGGATCGCAGTGGGCGCGCTGCTGGCACCGGCAGTCTGGATCGCCTTCTCATTCCTCTGGATGTACGCCATGGCCGCTCCGGTGGTGCTCCTGGTCGTCTCGACCGCTGATAAGAAGCCGGCACGGCCACCGGCCGCGGCAGCGCCGTGGGCCGCAGCACCGCGGGTCGCGGCAGCGCCGCGGGCCGTGACGACCAGGAGGATCATGAGGGACCTGCCGCAGATGGACCTGCCCCGATGGAGAGTCCGGTCGATACGGCTCCTCGGCGCCTGCGCCACGGCGCTCGGAGCAGTGGCGGCCGCGTGCGTCATCATGAGGATCATTGGGATTTCCGCCGTCGCCCCACGGGAGGTGCTCCTGACGCTCGGAGTTCCGGTCGGCCTCATCGCCTTCATCCCCCTGCTGATGGCGCTCGGCCTGTGGGTGTCCGGGCGCTTCTCCCGCCCCGCGGTGCACGTCTGGGGACCGGTCGCGCTGGGGAGCGCCTCCGCGATCGGACTCGCGGTTCTGTACCGTCTGGAGGCATCGGGCACGGGTGCCGTCTCGACGTTCCCGGCCCATGCGGCGGTGGCGTCGTGCTGCGGGGCGGCTCTCATCTGGGTGGTACTCGCCTGGTTCTCCCTCAACCTGGCGTCACGGATCGTCGGAGGCATCGGCCTGGGGCTGATCTGCATGGTCCTGGCCGCGACGATGTTCCGGGACGCCATCTCCGTCCCCCCGGTCCTCGGTCTCGTCATCATCTCCATGTCGCCCGGTCTCCTCTCCCCCGAGAAGCCCCGACCGGCGGCGTGAGCGCCCGCCGGACCGACCCGCATCCGCGGTTGAGTTAGTAGCATCGACCCATGTGCTCCAACGACACGACGCAGCCCCGCTCGGGCGTCCCGGCCATCACACGGCGCGCTCTGCCGGTTCAGGATCGGGCGGTGCTCCAGCCGGAGGAGCCGCCGGTCCCCGACTGGTACGCCAGCGATGAGCGCGCATTCGCCGACCATGTCCTGGCCGTCCTCAACCGAGTGATCCAACCCGCCGGTCGTCCGGGAATCATCGCGGTGGACGGGCGCAGCGGCTCCGGCAAGACCACCGTCACCTCACGACTGACCTCCGTCGTCCCCGACGCGCAGGTGCTGCACATCGACGACCTCGACTGGAACGAGCCCCTGTTCCAGTGGGATCACCTGCTCGTCGCCGCACTCACCGAGCTGCGCCGGAACGGATCCCTCGATCTCAGGCCCCCGGCATGGCAGCGCCACGGACGCGAGGGTTCCATCACCATCACCGCGGGCGCACCGCTCGTGATCGTGGAGGGCACGGGCTCGGGGATGCGCGCGGTGGCCGACCTCGTCGATATCCACATCTGGATGCAGACCGACGACGAGGTCGCCGAGCGGCGCGGCATCGCGCGGGACATCGACGAGGGCACGAACGGCGACGAGCAGGAGTCCGTGGAGTTCTGGCACTGGTGGGCGCGCAGCGAGCGCCCGTTCTTCGCCGCCGATCGACCGTGGGAGCGCGCCCGCTTCATCGTCTCCGGTCAGGCCCTGCCCGGGCTGGCGGATGATGAGATCGCCTGGGCGGAGGGGCCGTTGGCCCGGTCCTGAGCCGATGGCGCCCCGCGAGGCTCCGCCGATCCGCTCCCGATCCCCTCCGCGCCAGTCCCCGTCGGACCCGTCAGCCCCGGTGCCCGTACATGAGAATGCGGGAATCCGCGGTCAGGATGAGGACGGGATTGCTATCGACTGATCCTCGGGGCTCCCCCGAGTTCTCCTCCCAGTGCATCTCTCCCGGAGTATCCAGGTCCCACAGCCTTCTTCCGCTATCAATGCTCCTAGCGGTCACCCGCCCATCGGAGTCGCGGGTCATGACGGCACCGCCTCTCGCCTCCCACTCGTCGTCCCCAATATCCGCACTCCACACGATCTTATGACGATCCTCGCCCTCACCATTCTTCCGAACGGAGACCATGCCGCCCCCGGAGACCATGACCCAGTATTCATCACTCTTCTCCGAGAGCCCTCCCATCGTCGTCCCCGCCACGGCGCCCTTGCCCACTTCGATTCCGTCCGTGAAGGCGTTCTCCACACGAGAACCGCGCAGATCGACGACGTCATAGGTCCACATCGACCCCTCACGCCATTCCCCGAACTCGCCGTCCGGAGTGACGCACCATCGAGTGCGCCCCCCATTTCTCCAGAGGACCGGCCTCGCTTCGTCCGCGGGCGGAGACGTCGGCACCTTCTCCGCCGGAAGCGGGACCACGCTGAAGACTGTTCGATGAGGAGGAGGGTAGGACACGTCCACCTGACTCCACTCCGACCCGCACGCCTCGTCGCCCGACAGCAGCGGGCCGCTCTCGCCAGTCCTCTCCCGAAGATCGCCGAAGCGCTGGTCGACGATCTCCCCGGTGTCCACCGCCGACAGGACCATCCACCCGTCAACAACCACCGCGGCCAGCAGATCGTGGTCGCCCACACCGGTGTGGGGGTCCACATCCTTGAAGCTCGTCCCGGAGGCCTCGGCGCACGGAGTCGGGGGCGGCGACCACGGCAGGATCACGACGCGATCCCTCTCATCGATCCACATCACCTGGTAGTCCTGGAACCGGCCGTCCACCGGTGGCAGGAGATACGTGATGCGCTCCTCCTGATTCTTGCTCACCCGGTAGTCATCGGACGGAAGCGCCGTCAGCACGGTCGTAGTCCCATCGCTCTCCGAGATGCCCACGAGCTCTCCACCCGTCGAGCACCGGAGCTCCGGATCGTACGGCACACAACGCGGTCGGGAGTCGGTCAACCGCGCGTCCCACCGCACCTCGGCCGTCGCAGCATCCAGGGCGACGATCACGGATGACGCCCCATCACTCATCCCGACGTAGGTCACCGACGACCCGGGCTCATGAAGCGTGCTCCGCTCGGCGTCACCCGACAAGGGCACGATCCGCATCCTCTCCCCATAATCCGAGGCGTTGAGATCGAACAGGACCTCCGGCTCGTCTGCGACCGGATCGTATCGGGGGGAGAATGAGACGAAGGAGATAACCGCCTTCGTCATAAGAGCGACGCAGGCGAGGCAGAGCACAATGAGGCAGATCAGTACTGGACGCCGACCTCGACGACCGCTCACGATCGCCCTCCCCCTGCTCGCCGCGGATATCGTGCCATCGGGGAGAATTTCCGCCCGGATTCGATCACACTATGAATCGGAGAGCCGAGGCGTCAAGGATCATTCTCCCCATGCGCGAAGGACTCCACATCGGCATATCGAGGCATCACCGCGCGCGTCGCGTGAGCGATCGGCCGTCGGGCTCTTCGCGTGCCGGAATGCGGATCCTTGCCCGCCTCTACTGCTCGCCCACGCGTTCAGCGGCATGACCATCGGCGCCCTCGGCCGCCCCAGCCCCATCGGCCTCCCCGGCCACGGCCCCCTCGGCATCGGCGACCTGCTCCATTCCGTTCTTGCGGGACAGGGGCACCTCCGGCAGGAAGAGGGCGATGACGGCCGTGGCCGCGAACAACGGGATCATCCAGCCGAAGATCGGCAGGAGCGCATCGGCGTAGGAGCTCGCAACGGCGTCGCGCAGGGCTGCGGGCAACTGGTTGACGAGGGCAGGCGTGAGCGAGGAGGTATCGGCGTCGCCGAACCGAGCCAGCGAGTCCAGCACCGTCGGATCAGAGCCGGCGGCCAGCGCCCCGATCCGATCGGCCAGGCTGGAGGTCAGACCGGAGGAGAAGGCCGCGCCGATGAGCGAGGCCCCCAGGGAGACGCCGACCTCGCGGAAGAAGTTGTTGCCGCTGGTGGCCGTGCCCAGGTGCCGGGCAGGGACGGCGTTCTGCACCACGGTGACCAGGAGCTGGAAGAACAGGCCGATGCCCGCGCCCATGACGAAGGTGGCGGCCGAGACCTCCCAGACGGGCGACGTCGTCGACAGGCGCGAGAGCCAGAAGGAGGCGCCGGCGGCGACCAGCGGGCCCAGGACCGGGTAGACCTTGTAACGGTCGCTGCGGGCCACCAGGACGCCGGAGAGGATCGAGGAGGAGAGCATGCCCAGGGTGATGGGCACCAGGAGGAGACCGGAGGCGGTGGCCGAGTACCCGTAGACCATCTGCAGGTAGGTGGGCAGATAGCTCAACACGCCGATCATCCCGCCCATGGCGAGCATGCCCACAATGGTTGAGATGACGAAGGTGCGGTTGATCAGGATCGACCACGGCAGAATCGGGTCGGCGGCGCGCGATTCCACGAAGGCGAAGAGCCCCCAGCAGATCAGACCCGCAACCCCCAGGACGATGATGACAGGGCTGCTCCAGGCGTACTCGTTGCCTCCCCAAGTCGCCATGAGGACAATCGCCACAGCCCCGGCATTCATGAGAATCAGGCCCCACCAGTCGATCTTCTCGGTCAGCGGGCGGGTGGGCAGGCGCAGCACGATGGCGACTGCGATGAAGGCCAGGATGCCCAGCGGCAGGTTGATCCAGAAGGTCCAGCGCCAGGAGACCGAGTCGGTCAGCCGACCGCCCACGATCGGCCCCAGGATGGAGGCGATACCGAACATGGCGCCCATGGGGGCCATGTAGGTGCCGCGCACGCGCGGCGGGATGAGGTCACCGGTGATCGCCTGGGAGGAGATCATGAGACCGCCGCCGCCCAGTCCCTGGATGGCCCGGTAGATGATGAGCTGCATCATCGAGGTAGCGGTGCCGCACAATGCCGAACCGATCAGGAACAAGCCGATAGCCACCAGGAACAGGTTCTTGCGCCCCACCAGGTCGCCGAGCTTGCCGTAGACCGGCATGGCCACGGTAATGGCCAGGATGTAGGCGGTCAGGATCCAGGCCATGTGCGCGGCGCCGCCGAGGTCCCCCACAATGGTGGGCAAGGCGGTACCGACGATCGTCTGATCCATGGCGGACAGGAACATGACCACCAGCAGGGAGGCGTAGACCGCCCAGAAGCGGCGGTCGGGGCGGAAGTCGCCCCCGGCCTCGGCAGGGTTGGTGCCGGGGGGCTGCGACGCCGTAGCGGACTGAGTCACGAGTAGTGCCTTTACGTGTTGAGGGTACAGAGTGGTCTGAGAGGCCCGGGGGCGGGCACGACGCCGCCGCGACCGGCCGGGCCTGCGCCGGACCGGGTGGCGAGCCGGGGCCTGCCGGCCGCCGCGGGGCGGCAGGTGCGAGGACCTCGTCAATAGCGGCGGCCACGGTGCGCACGGCGTCGGCCAGGCTGAGGACCGGGTCGGGCTGACCACCGGGCCCGGCAGCCCGCCCCTGGCCAGCCCGGGGCCGGTCAGTGCCCGCGTCGGCCCTCCCCTGGCAGCTAGCCGTGTCGGGGGCCGGGTCGCTGGTTTCGGGTGTCGGGCCGGGGACCGGGCCGCCCGTGCTGGCTCCTCCCGGGCTGGGGGCGGGGCCGCTGGCCGGGCCGGGGGCGGAGTCGTCCGCCCCGCAGGAGGAGGCCCACATGCGGATCGAGGCCCTCTGCACCGCGTCGGCCAGCGCCAGGACGGCTCTCACCCGGGGGGCGGAGGCCGGAAGCCCCAGGCGCCTGGACGCGGCGTCCTCCAGCACCCGCTCGACGGCCTGGAAGCGCTCGTGCACGGCGCGCTCGACCTCCGGGTTGTCCCGGACGACCTGCGGGAAGGCCATGAGCCAGGCGCGCTCGGGCCCCAGGGCCTGCGCGCCGGAGACCAGCAGCGTCCCGAGATCCTCCAGGAGGGGCCCCTTGCCGGTCACGAAGGCCTCGACCGCCTCGGGCTCGGGGGGCTCCGGGCCGACGACGAGGAGCTCGGCCTTGGAGGAGAAGTGGTTGAAGACCGTGCGGCGGGAGACCCCAGCGAGAGCGGCGACGTCGTCGACCGTCATGGCCGCGTAACCGCGCTCGCGGGTCAGCGCCAGGGCGGCCGCCCGAATGGCGGCGCGGGTGCGTCGCGCGTGGGCAGCGCGCAGGTCGGTCCGAGTCACGACACCAATAATGCACTCAGTGCAGAGTTGCACTCCATGCAGAAAGTGCGAGATCAGTCACCCGTCGGTGAGCCAGCCGCCCTGGCGGTCGCGAGCGCGTCGACGGCCAGGGCACGAAGGGGCGGGCGCGCGGCCAGCCGCCCTAGGCAGTCCGTGAGCGCGTCTCCTCCCAGCCGGGCACGCGCCCCGGCGGGCCACCCCATGACCGTGAACACGCCCGGCACGCCGAGGCGCGAGGCACCCCGGTGGGCCCCGGGCCCTACTGCTCGGACTCGTGGGCGGCGTTGAGCTCGTCGAGGGTCCGGGACCTCCCCAGTGCCCTGCCACGCATCCAGTAGGCCTGGGCGTGGAGGGAGTCCTTGCCCAGGCCGTGCTCGCGCTTCAGGAAGGACTTGGCGCGCCGGGTGGCGCGGGACTCGGCGCCGATCCAGGCGAACCAGCCGGACCAGTCGCGCCCGGTGACGGCCTGGACCAGGCCCCGGCCGTCGGGGAGCTCGTCGACCCAAGCGGCCGTGACCACCGGGCCGTCGGGCAGCGGGAGGGTCTCGTCGAGCGGGTGGTGGCGCTCCAGGTAGGCCACCAGGGGGACGTCGTCGGGCACGGTGGCCGCGATCGAGGTGATGGCCGGGTAGGAGGTGAGGTCACCCAGGAGGAGGTAGCCAGCCGGGGGCGGGTCCATGAGGGCGAAGGGCCGGGCGCCGAAGCGCTGGGCCACGAGCTGCTCGCCCGCCTCGCAGCCCGAGGCCCAGTAGGAGGCCGGGCCCATGGGGTGGTGGAGGACGAAGTCGATGGCGAAGGTGCCGGCCCGCGGGTCGGGGTCCACCAGGGTGTAGCCGCGCTGGTGGAGGGTGGAGGGGGCGTCGGGGTTGGGGAACCACAGGCGGATCCAGGCGCTGGGGTAGAGGTCGCCGTCGGACAGCAGGGTGTCGGAGCGGAAGTGGATGCGCACGAAGTGCTCAGCCAGCTGGGTCCTGCCGGTGACGGCGACGACGTGCTCCTTGGCGCCGAGGAGGCGCAGCACAGCGCCCTGGAATCCCTTGCCCATAACGACCTTTCAGGTAGGTGAGATGGGGGTCATCATATCCAGGGCCACAGAGGAGACAGGGTGAGACCAGGCACACCCTGGTCCGGGGGAGGCCGGGGCGACGGCGGAGCGGGGCAGCCATGCCGGGGCCGGAGGCGCCGGAGGGGACCCGAGGAGCGCCTGCCCACGGGCGGCCGTGCCGGGGCCCGGGGTCAGGGGCCCAAGAGAGGCCCGGGACAGTCGGGCGGCCGACGTGCAGTCCCGGGCCGCGCCACGCCCCAACACGCCGGTTATGGCGCCACAACACCTTCAAGGCTAAAGTGACACCAGGATTGCAACAGAGCATGCATAAACCTATGCATAAAACGGAGGGGAACCATGGGGCACTGGGTCGACCAATTCTGGAAGGGGCAGATGACCGCGTTCGCGCCCACGTACCGGGACCGCGACCGCCGTCGGGGCACGTACAACGCCTACGTGCCAGGGTCCCTGAGCGAGGCCTCCCTGACCTTGAGCGCGACCACGCAGCTACTGGCGGCCCAGGCGGAGGCGCGCGTGAACCACCTCAACGCGTCGCCGGACGTGGCGGCGGCCGGGCAGTTCCTCCTGCGCAGCGAGGCCATTACCTCCTCGCGGATCGAGGGGATCACCCCCACGGCCCACAACGTGGTCCTGGCCGAGCTGGGCCGCCACGAGAGGGTCAAGGGGGTGACCCCGGAGGCCCACGACACCGTCCGCCACATTATGCTGCTCAAGGGCGCCACGACGCGGCTGGCCCGCACGCCGCTGGTGACCATGGCCGACCTGCTGGAGCTCCACGACGGCCTAATGCCCACCTCGCCGGACCACCACGGCCTGAGGCTGACGCAGAGCTGGCGCGGAGGCACCTCCCGCAACCCGCTGGACGCCCGGTTCGTCTCGCCGCCCCCCGAGCTGGTGCCGGAGCTGACGGAGGACCTGCTGTCCTACCTCAACGGCGCCGTCCACGCCCCGCTCATCCAGGCGGCCCTGGTCCACGCCCAGTTCGAGACGCTCCAGCCCTTCGTGGTCGACAACAGCCGGGTGGGGCGGATGCTCATCCAGATGGTGCTGGCGCGCCGTGGGCTCCTCACCGGCGCCGCGCTGCCCATGAGCCTGGTCATGGAGACCATGCGCTACAGGTACGTCGAGGAGCTGTACCCGACCTACGAGCCCGGCCAGGCCGAGGAGACCGGGACGGAGGACCTCGGCGCGGGCCACGAGAAGTGGATCATCCTCTTCCTGACACTGGTGATCCTGGCCTGCGACGAGGCCAAGCGGATCGCCGCCGAGATAGCGGACATCCGGGCCGACTGGGAGGAGCGGCTCCAGCACTGGTCCGAGCAGAACAATGACAACCGCGCGCTGCGCGAGGGCTCGGCCGCCTCCCGCATCCTGCCCGACCTGCCGGGGACCCCGATGCTGACGATCGGCACGGCGGCAAAGACCTACGGGGTCACGCGCACCGCGGCCGCCCGGGGGCTGGAGACCCTGGTGACCGCCGGCATCCTGACCACGGAGAAGGTCGGCTCGCGCCTGCGGGCCTACACAGCCCCCAGCGTGGTGAAGGCGATCACGTGGGTGGACAGCCGGCTGGAGAGGAAGCTCGCCGCCGCCCGCCTGCCCGCCCCGGCCAGGCTGGGCCCGGAGACGTACCACGGTGTCGACCGGGCTAGCCGCATGCCTCAGAGGCAGAGGAAGTCGACGACGACCTCGTAAGGGAGCGTCCGGAGCGCATGGCGGCCGCGGAGGCTCAGGTACCCGGCGCGGAGACGCGGGCACCCGGCGGTGGCCGTTGGGAAGCCCGGGCGCCCCGCCTCTCATGGACGTACCGGCATCGCCTACCTAGTAGCTCCCGGACCGCCTGCCGGGACCGCTCTCCCGCGGACGTACCGTCACCGTCCCCGAAGCCGGTCACCTAGACTGGCTGGCGAAGTTCGCACCCGGCAAGGAATACGAACGTGAAGATACTGATCCTCGGCGCCACCGGCCCGACCGGCCGCCACGTCCTGGCGAACGCGCTCAAGGCCGGCGACACCGTCTCCGTCCTCGCTCGTCATCCTGAGGCGCTGGCCGACGTCGAGGACCGGGTCACAGTCTTCCAGGGGGACGCCACCCTGGCCGACGACGTCGCCCGGGCCGCGGAGGGGCAGGACGTGGTCATCGTCACCCTCGGGCGCGGCAGGTCGCTGAAGCCGGAGGGCCTGTTCACGGGGGCCGCCACGGCCGTCGTCGAGGCGATGCAGCGTACGGACGTCAAGCGCCTGGTCTGGCTGTCCGCCTACGGCGTGGGAGAGACGATCCGCACCGCCTCGCTGCTCCAGCGCCTCGCGTATCGCACCCTTGTGCGCAGGATCTACGCCGACAAGGCCGCGTCCGAGCGGATCCTGCGCGCCAGCGGACTGGAGTGGACGATCGTCTACCCCACCGTCCTGACGAACAACCCGGCACGGGGCACCTACCGTGTGGCCGAGAGCATGAAGATGCGGGGGATGCCGCGCATCAGCCGTGCCGACGTCGGCGCCTTTATACACAAGGCGGCGCACGACTCCGCCTGGATCCGCCGGGACGCGGTCATTACCGACTGACCGGGCCCGGGCGCCTCTTCCATTTCGGTGCCGAGCGTGCGGGGAATGCCAGCCCGCACGCCGGGGGCCGGGGTGGTAGCCAGGCAGGACCAGGAGCTCCCGGCCCCGGGCTCGACCGGGCCCGGGGCCTCTTCCATTTCGGTGCCAAGCGTGCGGGGAATGCCAGCCCGCATGCCGGGCGCCGGGGGCCTCTTGCGGTGAGGGCGAGTGCTGCGGTGAGGGGGCGGGCCAGTCCGGAGCACCAGGCACCGGGGACCACCGCCCCTCGCGGGTGCGACAGGTGCTGCCGTGCGTACCAGCGGCTTCGCTGGGGGTGTGCCAACTCTTGCGGGTGTGCCATACTGGGGTCGTGGCCGTGCGAGTGGAGCTCACGCGATTCCGGGTGCTACCCGGGCGAGGCGGCGTCGTCGAGGAGTGGATGGCCTTTCTGCGCGATCACGAGCAGGCCGTCCGCCAGACCCTCGGGCCGGAGCACATGCACGTCGAGACGATCTTCTCCGAGACGGTCGACAGCGTCGAGTACCTGTACTGGTACTCGGTCCAGGGTGAGGGTGGCGACGACGTCACCTCCAGCGGGCACTGGCTCGACCGGGCCCACCTCGACTACTGGAGGCGTTGCATTGACCCGTCGTTCCCGCCGGAGGACCTCACCGTCCGCCAGCACGTGGTGACGGCCGCCGTCCAGGACGCCATTGACGACTGACTTTTTTGCGCGGGGCGGGCCTGGCGTCAGGGGGCGGGTCGCACGTCAGTCTCCGGCGGCATCCCGTCCCAGCTGCCCCCTTCCGCGCGGGGGTGGGCGGGCCGGCGGAGGAGATGTAGCCAAGACTGTGCAGCTGCCCCCTTCCGCGCGGGGGTGGGCCGCGAGCGGATGCACCCAGGTTCGACGCCGAGCCGTGCCCCCTCCCTATGGGGCCAGCCCGGCCCCTCCCTCGGGCTCGTCACCCCCCGCCACGGGCCCCCTCCTCACGGGGCGGGCCCATTCGGGCTGGCCGCCTCAGGTCTCATTGGCCTCGCCGTAGAAGGCGAGCTCGACGAGGTTGCGGTCGGGGTCGCGCACGTACAGGCTCCGGACGGGGCCGAGTGCGCCCGCGCGGTCCACGGGCCCGAGTTCGACGGGCGTGCCGCAGGCCTCCAGGTGCGCGGCCGCGACGTCGATCCCGCCGACGGCAACCAGGCACAGGTCCGCGCTGCCGGGCTCGGGGCGGGCGGCGTGCGGGACGATCGGGGCCCGGGCATCGTGGAGGTTGATCTTCTGGTCGCCCAGCCGCAGCGCGGTGCGCCCCTGACCGAAGGTGATGACCTCCATCCCCAGGACGCGCGAGTAGAAGTCGACAGCGGCCTCGATGGAGGCGACGGTGAGGACGAGGTGGTCAATGCCGGTAATACGCACAGGAGGATTGTCCCGCTGCGAGCCCCACGACGAAACGCCCTGTACCAGAGCGGTGGGAGCAGGTCGCGGCACTGCGGGAGCAGGGTAGCTGCCCAGGACCTGTGCGTTCGGGTGGCCCGCGGCCTCCGAGGGCCGAGCCGGGGGCCGCTGACCCGCTGGCAGGCCGGGCCGGGGCCGCGGTCAGGCCGTCGGCTGGCCCGGACGGCGGAGTTGCACATTCTTTCTACAAACCGCGATCAGTAAACGGCGGGACCACGCGAATCCGCCAAACGGTGCGGGCCCCGGGGGCAGGATGAATGTGCAACGGTGCCCGCGTTGCACATTCATCCTGCCTCAGGACGTCCCCCGGGCCGGGAAACCGTTGGAACCACGCCACCACCCCTGCCAGCACCCCAGAAAGAATGTGCAACACCACCCCGGTCCCGACAGACCGCACCACCAGCAGACACCGCTCCGGCCAACCACTGTCGCACCTGAGAGGACCACGCAATGACGCTGGCTGCGGTCATAATGGCGGGACCAGCCACTGTCGTACCCGGGAGGATCCCCGGCAGGACCCCGCCCCCACCCCACCAGCAGACACCCCGCCCACCGCAACCAGGCCCCGCCCCACCCGCGCCGTACGGCACACAGCGGAACACTTTGTGCAGAAGATAACCGATTGCGCACAAAGTAACCTAGATTCGTCGCTTTCTACACAAAACATTACCTTATACACAAAACGTCCCCACACACCACCCCCACCCACACGACCAGGAACCCCAACCCTCCACAGACAGACCCCACCTCATCCACGCCTTAACTCCCTCAAGAACCTCAGACCAACCCCAAAAACACGACACACAACCAGCCCCCCCACCCCACTCGCACCACAAACACCACCCCCACGAACAAGTACCGTTCTCACGAGAAATAAGTACCGTTCTCGCGAAGAGGGGCGGGGCGGGGAGGGCGGAGCCGTGCCTCGGCCTCGTCTAGACTCCTCCTATGTCCTGGGACGCCCGGTCAGCAGCCGCGCTCATTACCGCTCTGAGACGCAGGCACCACGACCTCACCGAGGTGGAGGTCAAGAGTGCTGCCGCTGGCGTCCCCGCACTGGGGCCCACGCTGTGCGCCTTCGGCAATATGCCCGAGGGCGGGACGATCATCCTGGGGCTGGACGAGTCCCGCGGTTTCGCACCCACCGGCCTGACCGAGGTCTCGGCCCTGGAGCAGGCCGTGGCCGCCCAGGCCCGCTCCGGCGTCGTCCCACCGGTCCAGGTCAGCTTCACCCAGATGGAGGTTGACGGCTCCGCCACGCTTTTCGTGGACGTCGCCGGGCTGCCGCTGGCCGACCGCCCCTGCACCTACCAGGGACGCGCCTACCTGCGCCAGGCCGACGGCGACTACGAGATGAGCCAGCAGGAGCGCACGCAGGTCGAGATCCTCAGGCTCACCAGCCGTACCCGCGTACACGATGACGCCACCCCGGTTGACGGCTCAGGCCTTGCCGACCTGGATCCGGATCTTCGTGCGACCTATACCGACCTGGTCCGACGCACCTCGAGGCGCCTCCAGGGTATTGACGAGGAGACCCTGCTGCGCCGCACTGGTGTCCTGGAGCCGCACGGCGACAGGCTGACGCTGGCGGGGGTCTACGCGCTGGGCGAGTACCCGCAGCAGTTCATCCCGTCCCTGAGCGTGACAGCAGCCGTCCACCTGCCGCGCGACGGCGGCCCCAGGCTACGCGACCTGGTGCACCTGAGCGGGCCGCTGCCCGTGCTGCTGGAGGACGCCATGGCCTGGGTCGAGCGGAACACCAGCAGCGCGGTGGCGTACCGGGACGACGGCCACGCCGTCGACGTCCCCGAGATCCCCCTGCCCGCGGTACGCGAGCTCACTGCCAACGCGCTGGTCCACCGCAGCCTCAGCCCCACGACCCGCGGCAAGCAGGTGGACATCCGGCTCAGCCGGGACCGGCTGGTCATCACCAACCCCGGTGGCCTGTACGCCCTCACCACCTCCCAGCTGGGGCACCCCGAGGGACGGTCCGCCCCCAACGAGTTCCTCTACGCTATCTGCCAGCACCTGCGTGGCCCCGACGGGATCCGCGTCGTCGAGGGCGAGGGCGGAGGTATTACGGAGGTCCGCGAGGCCCTGCGCGGGCACGGGCTGGAGGCGCCTGACTTCTACGACACGGGGGTGGCGTTCACGGCCGTGGTCCACCGGCCCCGGCCCGAGCAGGCCGGGCAGGGCCCGAGGACGCCGCACGTGGTCCTCACCCCGCAGTCCGCACCCAGTCCGGGCGAGGCCGCCCCAGGACGCACCGCGGTCTGAGTCCGCTCGAGCCAGAGGGCCTCGACAGGCCCACGAGACACCCAATGAGGAAATTTTTTCCTGATTTTGCCCTATATGCTACTATGTGACCATGTTGTTGGACTTCTCCGTGGTCAACTACCGCTGCTTCGCCGACGAGGCCGTCCTGGACCTGACCCGCAGCAGCCTCAAGACCCTCACCCCCCGCCCCGGCTCCTCCTGGGAGGACGAGACCTGGCGCGTCGCCGCCCTCTACGGCGCCAACGCCTCCGGCAAGTCCACCCTGCTCGACGCCGTCGAGTGCCTATGCGACGCCGTGGGCGGCCACCGTGGCCTCCTGCACCAGCCCTACCTGCTGGACACCAAGCACACTACCGCCCCCACCTCCTACACCATTGGCTTCACCCACGCCGACCAGCGGTTCCGCTACAGCGTCAAGGCCCACTCCTGGGGCGTGGCCCGCGAGGAGCTGTGGACGGCAGGCCCCCGCTGGAGGAGGCTCTTTGCCCGCACGCAGGGCCCCGAGGACGACACCCCGGTCATTGACGCCGGTCCCACGCTCCGGGGCGCCACCGCCGAGGTCCGGCGCATCACCACCGTCGAGGACCTGTTCCTCGCCGTCGCCCTGCGCTACCGTCACGAGACCCTGGCCCCGGTCGCCCGCAGCCTGCGCGCCATGCATTCTATCCACCACAGTGACATGGAGCGCGAAAGATGGCTGCGGTGGATCATGCGGCACCTGGACAACAGGCCCACCCAGTGGAGCGAGCTCAGTAATGCCATAGCGCACGCCGCCGACCTGGGCATTACCCGCGTCGAATTGGAGGAGCTGGAACTCGCTCCGCAACTACTGGAGAACCTGAGACGCCTCATGGGGAAGGACGACAAAGGCGAGACCAGGATCCCCGAGGAGATGCTCCGGGATTTTCAACGCTCACTCGTATTCGCCCACACGGGTGCGGACGGCCAGGAGCACCGCCTGGACATAAGCGACCAGAGCCAGGGCACGCTCACCTGGTTCACCACCATCGGCCCGGCGATCGAGGCGCTCCGACTCGGACAGGTCCTCCTGGTCGACGAGCTCGACGCCAGCCTGCACCCCGCGCTGACCGCCGAGATCGTGGAGATGTTCAAGGATACCGACCTCAACCGCTCCGGCGCGCAGATCGTCTTCACCACCCACGACACCTCCCTCATGGACAACTCCCCCACCCAGCTCCTGGAGAGGGACGAGATCTGGATGTGCGAGAAGCACGCGGACGGCTCCAGCGAGCTCTTCTCCCTGGCGGACTTCACCAGCACCCGCAAGGGCACCAACAAGCAGCGCCGCTACCTCGTCGGCGCCTTTGGCGCGGTTCCGCGGGTCGATACGTCAGGCATCCGCCGCATCCTGACAGAGGGCCTGGAGGAGGACTGACATGGCCTCACGGCGCCCGCGGCGCACCGAGCGGCGCACCGTTCTCCTCGTCACCAACGGGAAGAAGACGGAGAAGTCCTACCTCACCCGCCTCAAGAGGATGGTCGGAAACGATATAACGATAACCGTCCGCTCTGTCAATGGGCCTCCCGAGACCGTCGTCAAGGAGCTGAGAAGAAAACGCCCTGACATTAGCTGCTTCGCCGAGGTCTGGGTCGTCGTCGACCATGACGGCACTGACCGCCGCCCTTTTCTCGACCAGTGCCAGAAGCTGGACAGGAACCACAGGCGGACCTCGGTCCACGCTATCGTGTCCGTCCCCTGCTTCGAGGTCTGGCTCAACGCGCACTATGGACCTGTCCGCCGCTACCAGGACCAGGCCGAGGCAGGTCGTCACTACCAGGAGCTGACCAAACTGCCCAAGAAGCAGTGCAAGGAGATCCCCGAGGACTTCCCCTGGGACGCCATGGCGGAGGCGGCCGGGCGCTGCTACCTGCCGCCGGGCTCCCTCCCCGAGCCGGACACCCAGGGAGAGTGTCCCTCAACGACAATGCCCTACCTCCTCAGGAGCCTCGGGCTCATCCAGTAGGAGTTGCACATTCTTTCTACAAACCGCGATCAGTAAATGGCAGGACCACGCGGATTCGCCTATCGGCCCGGACCCGGGAGGCAGGATGAATGTGCAACGCGGGCGCCGTTGCACATTCATCCTGTTCCCGGACGTCCCCGAGGGCGGGGAACCGCTGGAACTACGCCACCACCCCTGCCAGCACCCCAGGATGAATGTGCAACACCACCCCGGTCCCGACAGACCGCACCACCAGCAGACACCGCTCCGGCCAACCACTGTCGCACTCGGCAGGATCCCCGGGAGGGCCCCGCCCCCCGCACCACCAGCAGCCCCCCGACCCCCGCAACCAGGCCCCGCCCCGCCCGCGCTGTACGGCACACAGCGGAACATTTTGTGCAGAAGGTAACCGATTGCGCACAAAGCGACCTAGATTCGTCACTTTCTGCACAAAACGTTACCCTACGCACAAAACGTCACCCTGTGCACAAAACGTCCCCACACACCACTCCCACTACGACCGTAGCGCAGGAGGCAGTCTGCGCAGAACGCTCCCACGCCAAGTCCGTCTCAGGATCCGTTGCCCGTCCTCAGACCGCTGGGCGTGAGCCCCGTGCCCGTCCAGGTCAGGTCGATGCTGCCCGAGCCCGTGGAGCACAGGTGGCAGGAGCGGTCGCCCGCGGTCTCCTGGTTCACCCACTCCAGGTGGACGGTGCTACCGGAGACCGTGACCCGGGTGACCATACCGGCCTCGGCGCCGCTGTGCGCCTCCCTGAGGGCGAAGTCCCCGAGCAGGGCGCGGTCGGAGGAGTAGACCGCCAGGCGCGTGTGGAAGAGGTCCCTGTTGCCGCCCCGATGGCACTCCAGGGGTACCAGGGTGACCTGCCCCTGCGCGGTGGACATGGTCGTGACCGGGTGGCGCAGGTAGACCAGGGAGGCCTCGCTCCCGCTGGACACCAGGGCGGAGCCGGAGCGGAACGACGCCGTGGCGGCCACCGCGCAGCCCTCGGGCAGGGGCAGCGTGGCGTCGCCCAGGTCGGGGACGCCGGGGGCGTCCTGCACGGGTATCTGCGTGCGGGGCAGGTCGGGGGAGGCGACGGCGGGGACGGCGCCCTTGGCGGGCAGGGCGACGAGGGCGACCCGGGCGGTGCCCGAGGAGGCGTCGACCACGAGCACCGGACGGGGGCAGGTCGTGGACTCCGGGCCCGCGCACGTCACGGGGACCGTGCAGGGCACCTGCCCGGGACCCAGGGGGACACGGGGGTCGGCGTCGGCCTGCGAGCAGTGCACGGACGCGGACGTGGAGCTGACCAGGTAGGAGCGCACCGCGGTACCGGAGCCGGGGAGCGTGTCCTCGAGCTGGAGCCGGGCCTGCTGGGTCGTGGTGTTCCAGACGGCCTGCTCGTCATTGGCGGCCAGGGCCGTCAGCAGGGAGTTCGCGACGCCGGTGGCCTCCTGGTCGCCGGCGGCGTCGGTGGCGGGGGTCTGGCCGCCGCCCGGGCTCGCAGTGCCCTGGGGGTCGTAGGTGGCCTGCCCGGCGTCCGGGCTCGTGGCCGGGCTCGTGGACGGGCTGCCCGCGGCCTGGGTCGGGGCGGGGTCGTCGTCCTGGCCGAGGACGGACAGGGCCACTACCCCACCACCGCAGCCCAGGACCAGCAGGACGAGGACGACGAGGAGCACGACGCGCCGCCGCCTGGGCGCGGGCAGGAGCTCTGGCGGCGTCCCGGGCGGGAGGGCTCCGGAGGCCAGGTCCCCGGAGACCAGGGCGTCGGGGGCCTGGGCGGCGCCTGCGCCGGGCGAGAGCGTGACCCCGGCCAGGACAGCCTCCGCCCCCTTGGGGAGCGTGCCGACGAGCGTGCGCGCCGTCGAGGGATCCGTGGCGTCGGCGTCGACCGGCCCCAGGACACCGGCCACCGGGGGTGAGACCGGGCCCGCCACGGCACCCGCGGTCCCGGCGGGGCCGCTGTGGGGCAGCGCCTGACCCGGTGGGGGCTGGGTGAGCGCGGGGGCAGCTGGCAGGCCGGCCAGGGAGGTCACCATCTCGCTCAGACGGCGCTGCACCTCCAGGACACCGGGGCGCTCCTGGGGGGCCCGGGCGAGCATGGCGGCGAGCAGCTCCCAGAGGGGGTCGGGGATGCCCTCCGGGCGGCCCGGCGCCTGGGTGGCCTGCGCCCGCATCACCTGCATCGGGTTGCCGACGAAGGGCGGTACCCCGCAGCACATCTGGTAGAGCACCACGCCCAGGGAGTAGACGTCCACGGCCGGCGTCTGGGGGCCGCCCTCGTACACCTCGGGGGCCATGTACAGCGGGGTGCCGCCGCTCAGGGTCGAGCGCGTGGAGGCGGCCGCGTCGCAGATCCGGGCGATGCCGAAGTCCGCCACCCGGGGCGTGCCCGGGGTCGTCGAGGCGTCAATGAGGATGTTCGCGGGCTTAATGTCCCGGTGGATGACCCCGGCCTGGTGGATGGCGGCCAGGCCCGTGGCGACGCAGGTGCCGATCCAGGCGGCCATGGCCGGCTCGAAGGGGCCCTGCGTGCCCATGAGCCCGCGCAGGTCCCCGCCGCCGACGTAGTCCATGACCAGGGCCAGGCGGGCGCCCTCGACGACCAGGTCGCGGAACCGCACGACCAGGGGGCTCGACACCTTCTGGAGGACCTTGCGCTCCCGCAGGAAGGCCTCCACCACGGTGTGCTCCAGGCTCAGGTCGTAGCTCAGGATCTTGAAGGCCAGCGGCTCCGAGGAGCCCCGGGCACGGCCCTTCCAGACCTCGCCCTGGGCGCCGGCCCCGATACGCTCCTCGAGGACGTACAGGCTGCCCAGGTGCCGCCCGGCGTCCTGCGGGTCGGGGTCGGGGTCGGGGGACTCGCTCATCACCACTCCTGGGAAGGGGCAGAGGACAGGGGCCTTCCACGGTAGTCCACGAGCCCGGCGCCGACAAGCAGCCAGCCGCGGCCCCGCCCCGCCGGGGTCGCCGGGGCGGCCCCGGCAGGCTCAATGACCTGACCGAGCGGTAGCGCGGGCGCACCCGGGTGGGCACGGGAGCCGGGGCCTGGCCAGTGGGACCTGAGGCGGAGGGGGAGACCGGGCTGTCGTCGCTCAGCAGGTGCACGCCAGCTCAGTGGGCGGCCTCGTAGGCCTCGATCTCACCGACCTTGGGGCCGTAGGCGCTGGCGGGGTCGTGGCGCAGGTCGAGCCAGAGGTCGACCAGGGCCCAGGCGGCAGGGGCGGCAATGACGTTCTGTCCCATGCACAGGATCTGGGCGTCGTAGTTCTCCACCGAGCCGCGGACGGTGAGCAGGTCGTGGGCGGTGGCGGCACGCACGCCCCTGACCTTGCTGGCGGCGATGGCGGTGCCCACGCCGGTGCCGCACACCAGGATGCCGCGGTCGGCCCGCCCCTCGGTAACGGCCTGGCCAGCGAGGAAGGAGACCTGTGGGTAGGTGATGCCAGCCTCGGACAGGTCGGTGACGGCGCTGACGCGCGCGTCGTCCTCCAGGTGGGCCTTGAGCGCGTCCTTGAGGACCGCTCCGTTGTCAGGTGCGCCAATGACAATTCGCATACCCGGATCCTCCCAGATCCTGGCGCGCAGCGGGCGTGCACCTGCTGGGCGGCGACGGCCTGCTCCTCACTGAGCAGGAACATCACCAGGTCGTTGTGCAGGAGTCTGGGCGGTCCCACGTAACCGGCGATCTTGCGGGGCCGCTGCGGGCACGGCATGGCGGAGGAGTAGAGGATGAGTCCCCGGGTGCGCTCGGGGTGGTCCAGGGCGAAGCGGATTGCCGCCGTACCGCCCGCCGAGGCGCCCAGGACGAACTGGACCGGGCTGGACCGGCCGGGGCCGGGCGCTGACGCGCGGGGTAAGCTGCGCCCGAGTAAGTACCGGCGTCGGCCTCTGCGGGAAAGCCTCGCTGGAGGCAATAGCGCTACCTCCAGCCCGCCCCCGGCGTCGTCCCCCGCCGGGAGCACCCCCGGGGACAGGACGTCAGTACCGCGCCATCCCCCGGCCTGCCGCCACCGGGCCCATACCCGGCGGCTACGACACGGACGTCATCGAGGCCGCCCGGTCCCCCGACACCGGGCCCATATACTCGCGCCCGTGAGCAGCCCCTCGACCCCGGCCGCCTGGTTCGCGGACAACCGTGCCAACTGGGACGACCGGGCCGCCCTTCACGAGGCCTCCGGCTACGGCATCCAGCGCCTCGTGTCCGACCCGGCGGCCATGAGCGACGAGCTCGCCCAGGACCGCGAGCGCCTGGGCGACCTGGCTGGCAGGGACGTCATCCACCTCCAGTGCCACCTGGGCACCGACACGGTGGGCCTGGCCCGGCTGGGGGCGCGGCGCGTGGTCGGCGTCGACCTGTCCGGGGAGTCGCTGCGCAGGGCCCGGGACATCGCCCGCCGCTGCGCAGGGCCTGCCACGGGCATCGAGTACGTGGAGGCCAACGTCTACGACGCCCGCCAGGCGGTGACCGGGGACTTCGACCTGGTGTACACCTCGCTGGGCGTGCTGTGCTGGCTGCCGGACGTCGTCGCCTGGGGGCAGGTGGTGGCCTCGCTGCTGCGCCCCGGCGGGCGCCTCCTGCTGCGCGACGACCACCCCGTGTTCATGACCATTGGCGAGGACGTCTCCGACGGCCTGCGCGTGGAGCAGCCCTACTTCGAGCAGGCTGAGCCCCTGACCTGGGACGACGCCGGCAGCTACGTCACCGGCCCCGAGGACGGCCCGGTGGTCTCCCACGGAGTGAACCACCAGTGGAACCACTCCGTGGGCGAGATCCTCACCTCGCTGCTGGGGGCTGGGCTGGTCCTGGACTCCTTTGAGGAGACCCGGCACGCGGCGTGGTGCCCGTGGCCCGACCTCATGGTCCTTGACGAGCAGGGCTGGCGGCTGCGCGAGAACCCTGAGCGCCTGCCCCTCCAGTTCGTCCTCACCGCCCACCGGCCCGCCTGAGGCCGGGCTGGTGGCCGCCTACCGCTAATAGGTCATCTGCCAGCAGCTCCCACCTGGTAGGCCGCCCGCCGCCCCCACCTGGTAGGCCGCCCGCCAGCAGCCGGGTGCGACCACCGGGCCCGCACCCCGCACCACCCGATCGCACCTGGTCGCGTGGCCGGCCCGGCGCCTCGGGCTGGTGGCCGCCTGCCGCTGTCAGGCGAAGCACGCGCCCACACTCGGGGGCCGCACCGCCCGTGGGGGACAATGGGGCACCTATGGAGAGTCAGACGCAGCGCACCGAGGACGCCACCACACCAGCAGCCGCGGGCGTCACCGGCCCCGCCCCGAAGACGCAGGACGCCACCGGCACCAGCCGTCCCCCCGGCTCTGACCCGGGCCAGCACGCTCAGGCCCCACGGGGACAGGACCACCAGCGTGAGCACCCACCGCACCGCGGCGGCCGGGGCGAGGGCCGCCGCGCGGAGCGCTCAGGGCGTCCCCGCCGCCCGGACCGCCCAGGCCGCCCCCGCCGCGGCCCCTGGCCCGGGTTCACCCCCGAGCAGCTGGCCGCGCGCGCCGCGGCCGTCCCCACCCTGACCTACCCCGCCGAGCTGCCGGTCAGCGCCCGGCGTGAGGACATTGCGGCGGCCGTGCGGGACCACCAGGTGGTCATCGTGGCCGGGGAGACCGGGTCGGGCAAGACCACCCAGATCCCCAAGATCTGCCTGGAGCTGGGCCGTGGCGTCACGGGGATGATCGGTCATACCCAGCCGCGGCGTATCGCCGCCAGAAGCGTGGCCGAGCGCATCGCCCACGAGCTGGGCACGCCGATCGGCCGTGAGGGGGTGGTGGGCTACCAGGTACGCTTCACCGACGAGGTCGGCCCCACCACCCTGGTCAAGCTCATGACCGACGGCATCCTGCTGGCCGAGATCCAGACCGACCCCATGCTGCGCCGCTACGACACGGTCATTGTGGACGAGGCCCACGAGCGCAGCCTCAATATCGACTTCATCCTGGGCTACCTGGCCCGCCTGCTGCCGAGCCGCCCGGATTTGAAGGTCATTATCACCTCCGCCACCATTGACTCGGCGCGCTTCGCCGAGCACTTCGGGCACCGCGGGGTAGGCGGGGACGGCGAGCCCCTCACCGCGCCGGCCCCCGTCATTGAGGTCTCGGGGCGCACCTACCCCGTGGAGATCCGCTACCGGCCCCTTACCCCGGAGGCCGAGGACGACGGCGCCCCCGGCACTGACGGCGCGCCCCCTCAGGGTGCCGAGGGCTCCCGGGAGGAGGCGGGCGGGGCAGGCACGTCCCCGACGGGCACGTCCCTGACAGGTACAGGCTCGACAGGCGCGGCCCCGGGCTCCCCCGCCCCCGGCCCACCGGCCGCCCCCGGGGAGCTGACCGACGCCGAGCTGGAGGCCCTGACCTCACCCGACCCGGCCGTCCGCTCCGCCGCCCGGGCCCGGCGCCAGGCCGCACGCTCCGCCGTCCGCTCCGCCGCCTCCCCGCGGGGAGGGGGAGCCCGCGGCAGGGGGCAGGCGGGCGCCGGGAGCCAGACGGGCGCCGGGGGGCGGACAGGCGCCGGTGACCCCGGTGAACCCCGCGACCAGGTCACCGGGATCCTCGACGCCGTCGACGAGCTCATGGGGACGGGCAGCGGCGACATCCTCGTCTTCCTGGCCGGTGAGCGGGACATCCGTGACACCGAGGCGGCCCTGGCCGACCACCTGGGCCCCCGCTACACCGCCGACGGGCGCGCCCGCACCCCCGGGGCGGTGGAGGTCGTCCCCCTGTACTCGCGCCTGAGCGCTGCTGAGCAGCACCGGGTCTTCGAGGCGCACTCGTGCCGCCGCATCGTCCTGGCCACCAACGTGGCCGAGACCTCCCTGACGGTCCCGGGCATCCGCTACGTCATCGACCCGGGCCTGGCGCGTATCTCCCGATACTCCAACCGCACCAAGGTCCAGCGCCTGCCCATTGAGCCGGTCAGCCGGGCCAGCGCCGACCAGAGGGCGGGCCGCTGCGGGCGCGTGGCCGACGGCGTCGCCATCCGCCTGTACTCCCGCTCCGACTTCGACTCCCGCCCGCAGTACACCGAGCCGGAGATCCTGCGCACCTCCCTGGCGTCCGTCATCCTGCAGATGGCGGCCCTGGGCCTGGGGGCGGTGGAGGACTTCCCCTTCCTGGACGCCCCCGACCCCCGCCAGGTGCGCAGCGGCGTCCAGCTGCTCACCGAGATCGGGGCCATTGAGGCCGAGGGCCGCGACGCCCGGGGTCACGGCACCGGCCCACAGGACGAGGCCACCGGGGGCCACAATGCCGACCACGACGGCGGCCACAGTACCGGCCACAATGCCGACCACGACGGCGGCCACAGTACCGGCCACAATGCCGGTCACGGTGCCAGCGGCACCGGCCGCGGCGCCACCCCGCGGCGGGGCCCGCGCCTGACGCCGGTCGGCCGACGCCTGGCGCGTCTGCCCATTGACCCGCGCCTGGGGCGCATGCTGCTGGAGGCCGGGGAGCGCGGCTGCGCCGGGGAGGTCCTGGTGGTGGTGGCGGCCCTGTCCATCCAGGACGTGCGCGAGCGGCCCGTGGACAGGCAGGAGGCCTCCGACGCCCTGCACCGGCGCTTCGCCGACCCCACCAGCGACTTCCTGACCTACCTCAACCTGTGGCGCTACCTGCGCACCCAGGCCCGGGAGCTGTCCGGAAGCGCCTTCCGGCGCATGTGCCGCACCGAGTTCATCCACTACCTGCGGGTGCGTGAGTGGTTTGACGTCCACGCCCAGCTGCGGCAGATGGCCCGCCCCCTGGGCCTGGACGCGGCCCCCGTGGAGCTGCCCACCGCCCGCGCCATCCGGGCCGCCGGCGACGCCCTGGAGGCGGGCACCCAGGCGGCCACCATCGCCCACGGGGACGTGGCCGCGGCCGTCGTGGCCCTGGGCCGCAGCGCGGACACCCCCGACGCCGACGCCATCCACCGCTCCCTGCTGGTGGGGCTGCTGTCCAACGTGGGCAGCTGGGACGAGCGGCGGCGCGAGTACGCGGGGGCGCGCGGCACCCGCTTCACCATCTGGCCCGGCTCGGGGCTGCGTCGCAAGACCTACGACTGGGTCATGACCGCCGAGCTGGTGGAGACGAGCCGGCTGTTCGCCCGCACCGTGGCCAAGGTGGACGCCCGCTGGGTGGAGGAGGCGGCCGGGGCGGCCGGGCTGCTCAGGCGCGTCTACGGCGAGCCGTACTGGTCCACCCGCCACGGGGCGGCCATGGTCCACGAGAAGGTCCTCCTGTACGGCATGACCCTGGTGGCCGACCGCCCCGCCACCCTGGCGAGCGTGGGCACGCAGGCGGCCCGCGAGGTGGCCCGGGAGATGTTCATCCGCTCCGGCCTGGTCGAGGGCGGCTGGCACGCCCGCCACGCCTTCGTGGAACGCAACCGGGAGCTGGTCGAGGAGCTGGGGGACGTGGAGCGGCGGCGTCGGGTCCACGGGCTGCTGGCCGACGACGAGGTCCTGGTCCGCTTCTACGAGGACCGCCTGCCCGAGGACGTGTACGGGGCCGCCGACTTTGACGCCTGGTGGAAGCGGGAGCGGCGGCGTCGCCCCGACCTGCTGGACTTCACCCGCGACCTGCTGCTGCCCGGCGGGGGCGACGCCAGCGGCTACCCCGACACCTGGGTGCAGGGGGACCTGACCCTGGGGCTGGACTACGTCTTCGAGCCCGGCCGCGGCGACGACGGCGTGAGCGTGCAGGTGCCGGTGGAGGTGCTGGGACGGCTGGAGCCTGAGGGGTTCGACTGGCTGGTGGCGGGCATGCGCCCCGAGCTGTGCGTGGCCACCATCCGGGCCCTGCCCAAGCGGGTGCGCCGCCAGCTGGTGCCCGCCCCGGACGTGGGCGCCCAGGTATGGGCGGAGATACGCGCGCAGGTCCCGGGGGCCGACGGCGCCGGGGACGTCAGTGCCCCGCCGCTGCCCTTCCGTCAGGCCTTCACCGCGGCCGTGGCGCGGCTGCGCGACGTGGAGGTCGGTGACGCCGACTGGGAGGCGGTGGAGGAGAACCTGCCCGACCACCTGCGCATGGGCTTCGTGGGCCTGGGACCCGAGGGGCAGGTGCTGGCCCGTGGCAGGGACCTGGTGGCCCTCCAGAGGCGGCTGGCGGAGCGCACCGAGGCCGCCGTGCGCTCGGTGGTACGCGGGGCCCTGGCCCAGGCCATGGCCGAGGCCCGCGAGCGCGACTCCTCCCGCCAGGCCGGACAGGGCCGCCAGGCCGGACAGGGCCGGGAGGGGCGTGCGGCCCGGGGTGAGGGCGTCCGGGCCGCACGCCCCGGTGGGTCGGCCGGGGCCACCGGGGCGGGCCGGGGCGGGCACGGGGCCGGGCGGCCGGGGCAGGTGGGCCCCGGGGACGTCCCCGGTGCGGGGCGGGGCGCGGGAGCCGGCCTGCGCACGGGCCTGGCCGAGCGCGCGGGGCTGACCAACTGGCCCACCGGGGTACCGGGGCTGGAGGGCCCGCAGGCCTCCACCATCCCGGCCACCGTGGAGTCCACGGGGGCGGCGGGCCTGGTGGTGCGCGGCTACCCCACGCTGGTGGCCTGCGGCGGGGCGGCTCGTCTGCGCCCCGACGCCCAGGAGCGTCGCGCCGGCATCCCGGGACCGGACGCGGGCTCCACGGGCGGACCCGGCCCGGGGAAGGGGCCCGGCCCCCAGAGCCCCAAGAAGGGATCCGGGCCCGGGAGAGACCCGGATCCCGGGAAGGGACCTGGGAAGAACCCGGGGCCCGGGAGGACGGTGGGCGCCACCGGGTCGGCACCGGGTAGCCGTACCGGGCAGGCGCCTCTGGGTGCGGACCTGACTATCCTGCCCGACGCCGGGTCCCAGGAGCGGGAGCACGGGGCGGGGGTGACGGCCCTGGCACTGGCGCGCACGGTCCTGCCACCCGGGCGGGTGAGCAGCCGGTGGAGCGGGGACGAGGCCCTGGTCCTGGCCGCCTCCCCGTACCGCAGCACCCCGGAGCTGGTGGCCGACCTCCAGCTCGCGGCGGCCCGCAGCGTAGCCTCCCGGTGGGCCGACCAGGCCGGCCGCCCCCTGGCGCAGGTGCGCGAGCAGGCGGTCTTCGAGGACCTCGTGGCCTGGGTACGTCAGCACCTGGAGGACGAGGTCTACCGGCTCGCGGTCATGGTGGTGCGCACCCTCCAGGCGGTGCGCCGGGTGGAGCAGGCGGTGGGGGAGCACACCTCCCTGACCCTGCTCGCCACCCTCCAGGAGGTGCGCGAGCACGTGGCCGAGCTGGTGTACCCGGGGTTCGTGGTCTCCACGCCCACCGAGGAGCTGGCGCACCTGCCGCGGTTCCTGTCCGCCCTGGCCGTGCGGGTGGAACGGGCGGCCTCCTCCCCGGGCGCCGCCGCCCAGGACGCGGCCCTGTCCTACCAGGTGGGCCAGGCCGTGGACCTGGTGGAGGCCGCCCGGGCGCGGGCGTCCGCGCTGCCCCCGGACGCCCACCGCCAGGAGGTGCTGGAGGAGGCCCGGTGGATGGTCGAGGAGCTGCGGGTGAGCCTGTTCGCCCAGACCCTGGGGACCAGCCGCAAGGTCAGCCTCCAGCGGATCTCCCGGCTCCTGGCGAGCATCTGACAGACGCCCTGGGCGTGGGCCGCCACCAGGTGGAACCCGGCTCCTGACGGGCACCCTGGGCCTCGCGCCCCGCCACGGACGTGAGGACCGGCGTCGGCGATCAGCCGGGAGCAGACGCCGGCCTCGCGCCCCGCCACGGACGTGGGGACGGCCGCGGCCCGCGTCGTCCCCGGACCGCACAGGGTGCCCCTGGCTGCACGTGACCGGGACGGGCCCGTAGGATCCGTGTTATGTCCGTCCGTCCTGCCTCAGAGCGTCTGCGCAGCTGGGAGCACCTGACCGAGTGGCCGATGGCGGCCGCGGCCCTGCTCTTCCTGGCCGCCTACGCCTGGGAGGTGCTGGCCGACCTGCACGGGACCCGGCGCCTGTACGCCGAGGTGGTCATGGACGTCGTGTGGGCCCTGTTCGCCGTCGACTACGCCGCCCGCCTGTACCTGGCCCCGGAGCGGGGGCGCTGGTTCCTCCACCACCTGCTGGACCTGGCCGCGGTCCTGCTGCCGGTGCTGCGCCCCCTGCGCCTGCTGCGGCTCATCGCCCTGGTCAGCGTCCTGCACCGCGGCCCCGGGACGGCCCTGCGGGGGCGGATCACCACCTACACCGCCGGCAGCGTCCTGCTGCTGGTACTCGTCTCGGCCCTGGCGGTGCTGGACACCGAGCGGAAGGCCCCGGGGGCGTCCATCACCACCTTCGAGGACGCCTGTTGGTGGTCCCTGGCGACGGTCTCCACGGTGGGCTACGGGGATCTGTCCCCGCTGACGACCACGGGGCGCGGTATCGCCACGGTCCTCATGGTGGCCGGGGTCGCCCTCATTGGCGTGGTCACGGCGACCCTGGCCTCCTGGGTGGTCTCCCTGGTGACCGAGGAGAACGCCGAGGAGGAGGCGGCCACACGGGCGCAGGTTGCGGCCCTGAGCGCCCAGGTCGCGGCTCTGAGCGCCCAGGTGACCGCTCTGCAGGAGGAGCTGGTGGTGAGCGGGCGCCCGCCGGCCCCCGAGCCGTCGAGACGGAGCTGAGACGCGCTCAGCGGGTGGCGGCCAGGCGGCGCTCGCGGCGTCCGGCCTGGAGGACCGGGTCGGGCAGCGGGACGGCCGCCACCAGGCGGCGGGTGTACTCCTGGCGGGGCGCGGCCAGGACCTGCGCCGTCGCCCCCTCCTCCACCACCCTCCCGGCCTGGAGGACCACTGTGCGCCCGGCCACCGCGTCCACCACGGCCAGGTCGTGGGAGACGAACAGGCAGGCGAAGCCCAGCTCCTGCTGCAGGTGGCGCAGGAGGTCCAGGACCACCGCCTGCACCGAGACGTCCAGGGCGCTGGTGGGCTCGTCGGCGACGACCAGGCGCGGTCCCAGGGCCAGGGCCCGGGCTATGGCCACGCGCTGACGCTGCCCGCCGCTCATCTCGTGGGGGTAGCGCTGCGCGTAGGCGGCCGGCAGGCGCACCGCCTCCAGCAGCTCACGCACCCGGGCGCGCCGGGCCGCGGCGTCGTAGCCTCCGTGCACCACCAGGGGCTCGGCCACGGAGGCCCCCACCCGACGGCGCGGGTTCAGGGACGAGGCGGGGTCCTGGTAGACCACGCCGGTGGTCCGGCGCACCGGTGCCAGGACCCGACGCCGGGCCCCGGCCACCTCGGTGCCGCCCACCCGCACGCTGCCCGCGGCCACGGGCACCAGCCCGGTCAGGGTCCCGGCGAGCGTGGACTTGCCCGACCCCGACTCCCCTACCAGCCCCAGGACCTCCCCGGGGGCGATGCTCAGGCTGACGCCGCGCACCGCGTGCACGCGGCGCCTCCCGCTGCGGTAGACCACGTCCAGGTCCCGGACGCGCACCAGCGGCTCGGGCGCCGGTGACGGCCCGGACCCGGATACCGACCCCGAGCCGGACCCGGACGCCGGCCCCGACCCGGGCGAGCGCACCTGGCAGCCCGCCGACACGACCGGACGGGGCGCACGGGCCGCCGCGCCGGGCCCCTCCTGACGCAGGGAGTCCAGGCGGGGCACGGCCGCCAGCAGCTCACGGGTGTAGGGGTGGCGGGGGGAGGCGAACAGCTGGCGCACGCCGCCGCGCTCGACCACGCGGCCGTGGCGCATGACGACGACCGTGTCGGCCACGTCGGCCACCACCCCCATGTCGTGGGTAATGAGCAGGACGGCGGTGCCCTCCTTGGTCAGGGAGCGCAGCAGGTCCAGGATCCCGGCCTGCACGGTGACGTCCAGGGCCGTGGTGGGCTCGTCGGCGACCAGGACCGGGGGGTCGCAGGCCATGGCCAGGGCGATGCAGGCACGCTGGAGCTGGCCGCCGGAGAGCTGGTGGGGGTAGGAGCGGGCGATCCGCTCGACCTGCTCCCCCGCCCCCAGGCCCACGCGCCCCAGCAGGGAGCGGACCCGCTGGCCCACCTGGTGGCGGGTGGCGCGGGTGTGGGCGCGCACCGCCTCCCCGATCTGGGAGGCTATGGTCCCCAGGGGGTCCAGGGCGGTGGCCAGCTCCTGGAAGACCGTGCCCACCAGGCGCCCGCGCACGTCGTCAAGGACGTGGCGCGGTGCCCCGACCAGCTCGGTACCCGCCCCGCGCCCGGCCCCAGACCCGGACGGATCCTGGTGCCCGTACCCGGCCGAGCCGGGGGACCCGGGCCCGTACAGGACGGCGGAGCCGGTGACGTGGGCGGTGGGGGCCAGGAGCCCGAGGGCGCCCATGGCGGTGACGGACTTGCCCGACCCGGACTCCCCTACCAGGGCCAGCACGCGGCCGGGCACCAGGTCCAGGTCCACGTCCGCGCTGGCCGGGGCGCTGGCGCCCGCGAAGGTGACCCCCAGGCCGCGCAGGCTCAGCGCCGGGGCGCCGGTCCCCCGGCCCATCAGGCCCCCACCCCCACCACGAGGTAGTCGGGGTAGGCCGGGAAGGGGTTGACGAAGAAGCCGGCGACCTGTGAGCCGCGCAGGAAGGAGTTGCGGCGGTTGACGAGCGGCACCGCGGGCACGTCCTGGGCGATGCGCCGGTCCAGGGCCGCCCACTTCCGACCGGCCTCGACGGCGTCGGGCTCCGCGGTGGCCTCCGCAATGAGCTGGTCCACCTCGGCGTCGGAGTAGCGCGAGACGTTGTACCCGCCGCCGCCGATCTCCGAGGAGGCGTACAGGGGCTGGATATTGGCGTTGGCGCTGGGGTAGTCGGGGTTCCAGGAGACGACGGCCAGGTCGTAGGAGGAGCCGTCCCCCTGGGTGGCGCGCTGGGAGTAGGCGTCCGAGGACTGCGGGTCCAGCCGCACCGTCAGGCCCACCTCGCTCAGGGCCTGCTGCACGGCCTGGGCGACCGCCAGGCGGGCCTCGTTGTTCTGCGTCAGGAGCACCAGCTCGGGCAGCTGCTTGCCGGCCAGGAGCGAGGTGGCCCGGGTGGTGTCCCGCGGGTAGAGGTCGTACTCCTCGCGCCCGGGGATACCGGGGGTGATGTAGGTCGTGGCGACGCCGGCGCCGAGCTCGCCGCCCAGGGCCTGCTGCACGGCGGCCTTGTCCACCGCGTAGGCAATGGCCCGGCGCACGTCCGGGTCGGTGACCCGCTCGGTGTTGACCGCCAGGTAGAGCAGCGGTCCGGGGTCGGAGGTGGCCAGGCGGGCGGAGGCGGAGGGGTCCGCGCTGACCTGGGCGAGCTTGGAGGCGGTGAGCAGCTGGGCGCTGAAGGCGTGGCGGTCGTCCCCGGAGTCGGCGATAAGGCGCTGGCTGACGGTGTCCTCGTCCTGCCCCAGGGAGAAGACGACCGTGTCGGGCAGGCCGAGCCGGACCGTGTCGGTAGCGGTCGACCAGTGCTCATTGCGCTTCAACGTCACCGAGACCCCCTGCTTGTACTCGCTGACCACGTAGGGACCCGATGCGAGAGGGTTGCGCGTGTAGGTGGCCGGGTCGTCGCCCTCGGGGACGGGGGCGAAGGCCGGGGTGGAGACGATCCAGGGCCAGTCCCCGTAGGGGCGGGCCAGGGTGAGGACGACAGTCCGCTCGTCCGGGGTGGCGACGGAGTCCAGGTGGGCGCCCTCGTAGGGCCCGGTGTAGCCGCTGGTGCCCGCCAGCAGGGTCTTGTGGTAGCCCAGGCCGCCGGACAGGGCCGGGGCGAAGGAGCGCTCCAGGCCGTGCTTGACGTGGGCGGAGGTGATGGGGGTCCCGTCGGACAGGACCAGCCCCTCCTTGAGGGTGTAGGTCCAGGTCAGGCCGTCGGCGGAGACCGTGCCGGTGTCGGTGGCCAGGTCGGGCACCACCCTCGGCTCCCCGCCGGGGCTGAGCTCCCAGGTGGTCAGGCGGCGGTGGACCAGGCCCAGGGAGGTGACCGCCAGGGACTGGCTCCGGGCGGGGTCCCAGTTGACGTCCGTGTCGGAGCTGAGCACGTAGAGGGTGCCGCCCGCGCTGGGGGTGCCCGAGGCGGACGCGGCCCCCCGGGAGTTCGCGCCGCAGGCGGCCAGGGTCAGGGTCAGGGAGGTCAGGCCGGTGAGGAAGGCGCGGCGGGAGGGTGCGGGACGGGACATGTCGGTCTCCTTAACTTTCCTTGTGGTGGGGCGGGCCGGTGGCGGCCCGACAGGTCGGCGGGGCCCGGCCCCGGGGGCGGGCCCGGGAGGGCGGGGCCAGCAGCAGGCGGGGCCCGGCTCCTTCTAAGAGGTGCGGGTGGGGGCGGACGGCGGGCTGGCGGTGGCGGGCCGCGGACGGGGGCCAGCAGCAGGCGGGCGGGGCCGCCGTCGCGCCGCCGTCGCGCCGCCGGGGCCCGCTCAGGCGGTGCGGGGGTCAATGAGGACGGCCAGGGCGTCCACCACCAGGTTGGCCACGACCACGAAGGCGGCAGCCACCAGGGTGGTGCCCATGACCACGGGCACGTCCGTGCTGCCGACGGCGTCCATGAGCAGGGCGCCCAGCCCCGGCATGGAGAAGACCCGCTCGGTAATGACGGCGCCGCCGAGCATGCCGCCCAGGTCCAGGGCGAAGTAGGTGGCCACCGGCAGGCAGACGTTGCGCATGACGTGCCGGCCTATGACCTGCCGCTCGGGCAGGCCCACGGCCCGGGCGGTGCGCACGTAGTCCTCCCCCAGGTTCTCCAGCACCTCCCCGCGCACCATGCGGGCGTAGACGGCCGCGGAGACGAGGGCCAGGACGCACCAGGGCAGGACCAGGTGCCAGGCCCAGTCCAGGGGGGAGTCGGCCAGGGGCACGTAGCCGGAGACGGGGACCACGTCCAGGGTGAAGCCGAGCAGGAGTATGCCCAGCAGCCCCAGCAGGTAGGAGGGTGCGGACACCCCCAGGACGGTGCCGCCCATAATGGCCCGGTCCCAGCGGCTGCCCCGCCTCAGGGCGGAGACGACGCCCGCGGCCACGCCGATCACGAGCCACAGGAGGGAGGCCCCCACCGCCACGGAGGCGGTCACGGGCAGGCGGGCGGCAATGAGGTCGGTCACCGGGGCGGACAGGCGGAAGGAGTAGCCCAGGCAGGGGGCGGCGCAGACGACGGCGCCGGGCCCCTGCCCGAAGGAGCGCCCCGCCACGACCCCGCGCAGGTAGTCCCAGAACTGGGTGTACCAGGGCAGGTCGTAGCCCATGAAGGCGCGGGCGCGCTCCAGGTTGGCCGGGGTGCAGGGCCGTCCGCAGGCCAGGGCGGCCGGGTCGGAGGGCCACAGGCTGAAGACCGCGAAGGTGAGGAAGGTGACGACGACCAGGACCAGGAGGGTCTGGGCCACGGAGCGCAGCAGGGGACGCAGGCGGCTCACCGGGACTCACCGGTCCTGGGGTCCAGGGCGTCGCGCAGGCCGTCGCCGAACAGGTTGAAGGCCAGGGTGACCACGAACAGGGCCGTCCCGGGGACCAGGAGGTACCAGGGGTCGGTGCTCACCCAGGTCACGGCGCTGCCTATGGACCGTCCCCAGGAGGGTGTGGGCGGGGGCACGCCCACTCCCAGGAAGGACAGGGCGGCCTCGGCGGTGATCCGGCCGGGCACGGAGACGGTGGTGAGGACGATGACGGTGGCCACCAGGTTGGGCAGGACCTGGGTGCCCAGGACGTGCAGCTCGCAGGCGCCCATGGCCCGGGAGGCCCGCACGAAGGTCCGGGAGCGGGTGCCCAGGGTGCGGGCACGCAGGACGCGGGCGGTCGACGGCCACCCCAGGAGGCCGATTATGAGGACCATGACCAGGATCCGGTTGGCGGTGGGCGGGACCACCGCGGAGACGGCGACCATGAACACCAGGCTGGGGAACCCCAGGACGACGTCGGTGGTGCGCGACACCAGGACGTCCCACCAGCCGCCGAAGTACCCCGCGGAGGTACCCAGGACGACGGCCACGGCCGTGGCCAGGGCGGTGGCGCCCATGCCTATGGTGAAGGAGGTGCGGGTGCCCTCGACGACAATGGCCAGCAGGTCGCGCCCGGTCTGGGGCTCCACGCCCAGGGGGTGGGCGGTGCTCACGCCCCCCAGCGCCCCCGCGGGAAGGCCCGAGGGCGCCAGGAGGTCGAGGTGGTAGGTGTAGGGGTCCACGCCCAGGAGCCGGGTGACCCAGGGGGCGAGGAGGGCCACGACGGCGGTGAGGACCATCACGGCCCCGCCGGCCACGGCCCAGCGGTCGGAGGCCAGGCGGCGGGCCACGGAGCGGGGGGCGCCACGCCCGTCTGGAGTGTGGTCGTGCGGGGCGGCGTCGGCAAGGGCCTCAGGAGCCTCGCCGGGTGTCCCGGTACCCCGAGCGGGCAGGGCGGCAGGGGCCGGCGGGGCGACGGCGGGGGCGTCCGGGTGGTCGGCGCCCGCAGGACGGTCGACGGGTACAGGGGCGTCCGGGGTGGACGTGTGCACGGGGCACCTCTCGGGGGATCAGGCGCGCGTCAGGGCGCGCAGGGCGAACGTGGTGTGCGGCTGTCTCACAGACAGCGGCGACAGCACATTCGCTTGAGCATGGGCTCGTGATCCTCACGTTCGGGTACCGGGCCGGTGGCCCGGGCGTCGGTCAACGCCTTGACGTCGCTGAACGCTACCGGCGACCAGGACCGTCGCCAAGCCGTAACCCACTTCTGAGACCAGGGTCACTGCCAGGGGTGCGCGCGGGGACGGGAGCCCGTTACCGGGCCCGTCCCCGATTCCGGCGCCAGCCGGGACCGGACAGCCAGCCGGGACCGGGCAGCCAGCCGACCAGGCAGGCCCCCGGAGCCCGGTGCCGGTCCGCAGGACCCCCGCCCGGGCCGCAGGCCCCCCGCCCGGGCCGCAGGAGCCCTAAGCCGCAGGAGCCCGGAGCCGGGCCTCACCCGGCGGACCCCGCCCCGGCGGGCCCCAGGGAGTCGAGGTACTGCTCGACCTTGCCCACGTCCTCCAGCGCCGGGTTGCCCTCCCACCGGGGGTGGGCCAGCAGGGCGCGCACCTGGGCGACCCCCTGGCGGGCCAGGGGCAGGTGCGCGGCGGGATCCTCCCGGATGAGGATCGCGTGGATCCGTGCGACGTGCGCCGTCACCCGGGCCTGGTCCTCGCTCCGGCCCGCCTCGGCGTACAGCCTGGCCGACGTCGCGAAGTGCCTGCCGGCCTCCTGGAGCTCGGTGCCGGACCACAGGATCTCCCCGAGCTGCTCGTAGGCGTCGGCGCGCTCCTGGACGGCCTCCTCACAGGGCCGCTCCCAGGCCTGGTCCAGCAGGTCGGCGCCCAGCTGCCACAGGTCACGGGCCCGGGGCAGCTGGGCCCGGGTCATGGCGGTGGTGGGCTGGCGGGTCAGGGCGAAGGCGGCCCGACGCAGGAGGCGGGAGCGGCGCAGGGCCCCGCCGGGGCTGTCCGGGTCCTCCAGGTCGGCGCAGCGCTGGTAGAGGGCGGCGGCCGTGTGGGCCTCCTTGAGCTCGTAGGAGGCCCGCGCCGCCCGCTCGAAGGCGGCCAGCGCACCCTTGTCGTTGCCCGTGGCGAGCTCCAGCTCGGCCAGCTCCTGGCTGGTCTCCCGCAGGCGCGCGTACTCGTCGAGGTCGTCCAGCACGTGGGTCAGGACCCACAGGAGCCTCATGCGGCGCCGTTGGAGTCCCGGCCCGCGCAGCAGCCCGATGGCCGTCTCCAGGACCTCGGCGGCCTCCAGGAAGCGTCCGGTGGCGCCGAGCGCGTTGGCCAGGTTGGCCATGGTCTCGGTCGCCCAGTCCCGCACGTCCAGCGCCAGGGAGATATTGGCCGACTCCTGGAGCTGGCGGGCGGCCTCCTCCTGCATCCCGTACATGCCGCAGGTCCAGCCCAGGGAGTCGCGGGCGGCCAGGGCCAGCCAGGCCGGGCAGGGGTCGTGGCGGCGTAGGAGGGAGTCCGCGAGCACGCAGGCCTGGTAGGGCTCACCGCGCATTGCGCTCACGGCCACCCGGTCCAGGTCCAGGATGTCGCGCAGGATCCCGTCGGGGTCCTCGCCGCGGCTCTCGACGTCCCGGACCAGCTCCTCGGCCTGCTGGAGGACCTCGGCGGCCAGGTCGAGGTCGTTGAGGAGGTAGGAGCACCGGACGAGGTGGTCCAGCCCGCTCATTGCGGTCCTGCGGTCCTGGGGCGTGCCCTGGGCCAGCTCGGCGACGTCGGCGCGCAGCCGCGAGGCGAGGTGGTGGAGGCGCCCCACCCGGCCCTGCCAGGCCTGGTACTGCATCCTCTGGGCCTCGTCCTGGTCCACCCCGGTGATCTCGGTCCTCTCGGCGGCGGCGTTCTCGGAACGCAGGCAGGACAGGGCGACGCAGGTGACGTGCAGGCGGGTGTCTACCCCCGGATCCTGCTCGGCCTCCTGCTGGGCCAGCACCAGGGCCTGCCGACGCCGTTCCATGGCCTGGTAGGGGTCGTCCAGCCGGAAGGCCGCGGCCCCCGCCGTCATCGCCAGGTCGCACCGCTGCCTGAGCGTCAGCCCCTCCTCGTCCACGGGCAGCAGGCCGCGCTCACGCACCTGCTGGTGGAGGAAGGTCGCCTCCAGGGTCATGGCGGCGGGGAGGCGCTGGATGCGCGTGGCCGCCTCCAGCCCGTCGGCGGGCGGGGTCAGGACGGGCAGGCTCAGGGGCGGGTAGGGCTCGGCGGGCTCCTGGCGGGGGGCGGGGGCCGGGCTGGCCGGGCTGGTGGGGGCCTGGCCGGCACCGCCGGGGACCTGGCCGGCACCGCCGGGGGCCCCGGGACCGGCGTCGGGACTGGCACCGGGGTCGGAGCCGCCGGCGTCGGGACTGGCAGAGCCGCCACCAGCAGAGCCGCCACCAGCAGAGCCGCCGGAGCCGCCGGCGTCGGAGCTGGCGTGGGGACCGGCACCGGCCTCGGGCAGGTCGGAGACGGGTGCGGCCTCGGGCAGGGGCTCGGAGGGGCTAATGAGCTCCAGGATCCTGGTGAAGTCGGCCACGGCGAAGGGCTCACGGGCCAGGGCCTGCTCCAGGTCCCGGCCCAGCACGGGGTTGCCGTTACGGGCGTCGTAGGCCGCCGTCAGGCTGCGCACCCAGGCTAGGATCTGCTGGCGGGCCCGGCTCACGGTGGCCTCGGCGCCGACCCCCGCCTCCGGGCCCCACACGGCGTGGGACGGCAGGTCCACCCCCAGGGGCTCCTGCCCCAGGCCCGCCCGCTCCGCCTCCCGCAGGACCAGGGCGATGCCGATCAGGAGGACCTGGAGGCTGTCGGCCTCGTCGGCGTCGGCCGTCCAGGAGGCGTGGCGGCGCAGGATCTCCAGGCCGCGGACCAGGTGCCCGGACAGGGCCAGGTACTCCAGGTGGCGCCCCATGGGGGCGGTGTAGCGGGGGTTGACGCGGTGCTTGCGGTAGGAGCGCAGGTGGGCCTCCCAGGCGGCCCGGGGGCGCCCGGAGGCCAGCAGCGGCAGGAGCACGAGGTTCTGCATACCGGCGGGCTGCTCCCCGCAGCCCACGTCCTCGCGCAGCACGGGCACCGCGGTGGCCACGGCCAGCTCCCAGTCCTCGGCGCGGCGGGCGGCGCCCACCTGGCGCTCGGGGTCGCAGGCCACGCAGTCGGAGTTCTCGTCGCGGGGGGTGGCGCGCCAGGCGGCGAGCTCGGCGCGCGCCTCGTCGGGCAGGCCCAGGTCCACGGCGACGTAGTAGCGCTGCCCGTGGACCGTGTGCATGGAGGCCCCCTGGGAGCGGAAGAAGGACTCCATGCCGTCCTCCAGGAGACGCACCTGCTCCAGGCTCACCCGGGGGTTGGCGGCCGCCGCGGTCACGACCCACTTGTAGTTCCACATGAGGTGGTACAGGCGGTTGTGGTGGAAGAGGTCGGGGCGCTCGGCCTGCCGGGCCAGGCACCACACGAAGGGGGCCACACCCTTCCAGTGCTCCCGCCCCCACTGGTAGGCGTGGATGAGCTCCAGGCGGGTGACCACCGCGGCCTCCTCGTCCTCGATGGCGTCCGCCCAGGTCACCGCCTCGGCCACCAGGGCGGAGCGGGCCGGGCCGTAGGGCAGGGCGTGGGCCTGGTCCAGGCGGTCCCAGATGTCCTCGCGAGTGGTCATGGACGCTCTCCTTTGGCACGACGCCGGGTAGGGGAAGGTGGTAGAGGGTGGGGGCCCGACTGCCTACCGGCAGGTGGGACGACGTCGGGGGACGCCACCGTTCAGCAGGCAGCGGGAGGGGGCGGCTCCTGCTCGTCGCCCCGGCCGCCCGGGCCGACGGCGCGTTCCAGGAGGGTGTGGAGAGTCTGGGCCGCCCAGGCGCGCTCGGTGGGGCCGAGCACCTGGTGGCCCGACAGCAGGCTCTGCACGTAGAGCCCGCGCAGGACCTGGGTGAGGACGACCTCGTCCACGGAGGTCACGAGCCTGGCCACCAGCGGGTTGGAGCGGTTGAGCACCAGGCGCGGCGGGGAGGAGGTGGCGAAGGGGTCGGCCACGCCCAGCAGGTCGGACCAGACACTGCCCACGGTCCGGGCCGCCTCGGCCCCGCTCCTGGCGACCTGCTGGCCGGCCAGGTCCGGGTCGGGCAGGTAGAGGGCGGGCAGGGCGGCGGGGGCGAAGCGCCGTAGGACCACCTGGCAGCCCTGGGAGCCCAGGGCGCGGGCGGCCACCAGCAGCAGGTCGGCGGCCTGCGCCTCCTCCGCCGGGGTGCACGGCTCCAGGACGTCGAGGAGCTCACCGGGGTCCACCAGGTCGAAGACCACGCCCCCCAGGACCCCGGGGTGGGTGCGCACCGCCTGGAGGAGCTCCTCCTCGTAGGAGTGCCCGGCGTCGACCAGCACGATCCCCTGGGCGGAGGCGACGTCGGCCAGGGCCCGGTACTGGTCCACGGTGCGGGTGTAGCGCACCTGGCGCCCGAGGCGGACCAGGTCGGCCAGGGCGGTGAGGCTGCGCGGGCCCTCGGTCGTCTCCAGGGGCACGTGGTGGGCCACGAGGTCGAGCATCATGGGGTCGTGGACGGCCACCGCGCACAGCCCGACGGCGTGGGAGCGGACGAACTCCTCCATGCGGGTGGGGGCGGTGTGCCGCAGCCGCTCCAGCCAGTCGCGCACGGCGGTGCCGATCGCCTCGCGGGTGGCCCCCAGGAGCTCGTCGTCCACCAGGGTCTCCCGGGACGCCGTCAGGCGCAGGTGGCGGGCGTCGGCCACGACCCGGGCGAAGTAGGCCCACTCGGGGGTGAGCTTCTGGGCCGAGCGGGAGACCAGCATCCGCTTGACGCTGACGGTGTGGTGGGCCTGCTGGGTGGGTGAGGCCGTGGGCATAATGACGGCCAGGCCCCTCAGGCCCGCGGCGGGCACGTCCAGGTCCACCAGGTCGAAGGGCGTCACGCCCAGGTGGGTGCGGCACCACTCGCGGGCCTCGTGACGGCTCATCTCCCAGGGCGCGGGCTCGCTGCCGTGGTAGGTGGTGGCGCCCGGGCTGCGTACCTCGATGCGCACGGGCAGCAGGGAGCCGAACTCGTCCACCAGCGCGCGCACCGTGCCCGGCTCCACCCAGGACTCCCCGAGGCGGGCGTTGAGGACCACGGTGGTGCCGGGGGCGTCCAGGGCGGGGACGTCCTCGCCCGGGGGCAGGACGGCGTAGGTGCCGTCCGTGCTGCCCCTCCAGCCGACCGTGGGGGCGTCAGGGGTGCGGGCGGAGCGGGAGGCCACCGTGATCTCCTCGCTGACCATGAAGCAGGACAGCAGCCCGATGCCGAACTGCCCCAGGTAGCCCACGCGCTCCAGGCCCAGCTCGTCGCGCTTGGAGGAGGCGCCAATGGTGGACAGGAAGGTCCTCATCTCCTCCTCGTCCAGGCCGATACCGGTGTCGTGGCAGGTCAGGCGGGGCCCGTCGAGGGTGAGGGTGACGCGGCGCGGGCAGTCGGGCTCGTCGTGGGCGCGCGCGGCAATGGCATCGACGGCGTTCTGGAGGAGCTCACGCACGTAGACGCGGGGCCCGGAGTAGAGGTTGCGGGCGAGGAGGTCCACCATCCCGCGCAGATCCACCTGGAAGGTTGCCATGGTCCTGCCTTCAGACGGTCGGGGCCGCGGGGGCCGGGTCGGTGGGGCCCGGGCTGGCTGGCCCGGTCGGGTCGGGGGGCAGCGGGAGCCCCTGGCTCTCACTGAGCTCGTCCAGGGCGTGCAGGGTGCTCTCGCACCACACCCGCAGCGTCGTGCGCAGCTGGGGGTCGCTCATGCCCGCGGTGACGGTGCACCAGGCCCGCCCGACCACGTCGATGCCGTCCGGCCCGGGGGCCGTGAGCAGGGTGGGCGAGACCCGGCCGGAGTTCTTCTCCAGGAGGTGGGCGGCCAGGCGGGCAGCCGCCTCCTGCGTCAGGCCGACGGTGTAGCGCGACTCCATGAGCAGCCTCACCTGGGCGGGCTCCGGCACAAGGGCGCCGCTCAGCCGGTCCGGGGCCGCCTTGTCCGCCTGGGTCGAGACCGGCTCCGGGGCCGGTGGGGCCGGGCTCAGGAGGCGGAGGGTGCAGGGGTAGCGGTAGAGAACGACCTGAGTGCGGCCGTCCCGCACGACCGGGTCCAGGCCCAGGCGCCGCAGGGCCGCGCAGACCCGCTCCAGGGTCACCAGGGGCGCTGCGACCTCGGGGGGCGTGTTCCACCAGGGCACGTCAGTCCTCCTCCATGTCAGGGACGAGCTCGTCAAGGGTCTGGCGCAGGGCGGCGACGGCGACGCCGAGGGCGGCCACGGCGTCGTCCATGACGGTGGCGAGCTGGGGGTCGTTCATGCCCTCACCGACGGTGGTGACGACCTGCGCGTTGACAATGACACGGCGGGGCAGGTCGGCAGAGGGGTCCTGGTCGGGTGCCGGCGGGGCCTCGGGGTCGTCGTAGACCGCGAGTGCGGGGCAGGTGGGCTCCTGGAGGAGGCGGGTGCACAGGGCGACGGCCTCGGCACGGCGCGCCGGGGTCATCTCGGCGGAGAACCGGGCTCGTAGCACCAGCCCGTAGCCCCGGTAGACGAAGGCGAGGAAGCGGTGCCCGGGGACGTCGAGGCCCCCGTTGCCGTCAAAGGAGAAGCCGGGGCCACGGCGCCGGGCCCAGGCCCCTAAGCGGTCACTAGTCACGGAGGGAAGGTCAGCCATCCCCCGCATGGTATCCCGATACCGCCGGGCTCATCCGGTAACACGGGTGGGCCCCAGGCTCCCGGGCCGATGGTCCCACCGGCCCGCGTCAGCCGGGTGCCCCGGCCTGCCGGACACGCGGGGCGCGCCGTCCCGGTCCCAGCCGCACAACCCCCTCCCCACCCCCACCGCGAGAACGGTACTTATTCGCCGTGAGAACGGTACTTGTTGCTCGCGAGAACGGTACTTGTTCGTCGTGAGAACGGGACCGGCCACACAGCACGCCCCCACAGACCGCACCAGTTCTTGCAGGAGGCGCCCGGGGCCTACGGAATCATGCGGATATCCCGGGGTCCTGCAGGGGGCCGGTACAGAAACTGATGAGATATGCAAGAACTAGTGCAACCTGGATACACCCCAGCCCAGGTGAACGCGCTCCCGCGCCCCTGAACGCGCCTTGACCTCGATGTACGTCTTCCCACGCCATTGAACGCGCTTTAGCCTTGATGAACGCGCTCCTGGGCATACGAACGCCACCCAGGACGGCGTTCACATGTATGAAACGGCGTTCACGCGCACGAAGGCGCGTCCACCTCGAATCAGCCCAGCGTGTCCCCACCAGAGGCCCCTCGACGCCGCGCAGCATCCAGGGGCGGGACCTCCGCCAGCTCACGCAGCTGCCGCCCACCTGCTGGCGCAGGTATCCAGGGGCGGGGCCGACAGCACGCAACCATCCCGGGCACAGTCACCGGCCACCGTCGCGAACGCCAACCACCACCCCATTACCGGCTGCCACCCCATTCACCGGTTACTGTCGCGAACACCGGCCGCGCGGGACGGATCCAGCCGAACCCTGACCTCCTGCCCGTGCCCCACGACGACGCCGTCCGGGATCAGGGCGGCCGCGGCACCCACAGGACCACCGGCGCCCAGGAGCTGGACCTCGGCCCAGCGCTCACCACGACGGGCACGCAGACCTGTCACCCGCGCTGTGGCCGTGAGGGCCCGCACCTGCCCGGGCCCAGGCACCGCAGACGCCCCTCCACGCGCACCCAGGGCCCCGCCCACCGAGGGCATCCCGCCCGACGCGGCCCCGCCCACCAGCACACTACTCATTGGCGGCGCCCCGGTGGCTGAGAACGCCCCACCCACCGGGTCACCATGACCCACCACGCTCAGCGCGCCGGGTGCCAGGGCCAGTGCCGGGGAGCCACCGTCCGTGGCGCCACCAGCCGCGAGCGCGCCCTCCCACCCCAGGCAGGCGACGTCGTCGGCACCCAGGACCGGGGAGTACCCGAGGAACTCGGCGACCTGCCGGCTGCCGGGGTCGCCCCAGAGCCGCTCGGGGACGTCCAGGCGCGCCAGCCGCCCGTCGGCCATGACGCCTACGCGGTCGGCCACGGTCATGGCCTCGTCCTGGTCGTGGGTGACGTAGAGGGCGGTCATGCCCTGCTCGCGCAGGATGGTCCGCAGGTCCAGGCTCAGCTGCTCACGCAGGGCGCGGTCCAGGGCGGAGAGCGGCTCGTCCAGGAGCAGGAGGCGGGGCCGGGGGGCCAGGGCCCGGGCGAGGGCCACCCGCTGGGCCTGGCCACCCGACAGGGTCGTCACCGCCCGCCCCCCGTACCCGCCCAGGCCGACGAGGTCAAGGACCTGCGCCACGCGCCGGTCCCGCTCAGGCCGCGTCATCCCCGTCAGACCGTAGGCCACGTTCCCGGCCACGTCCCGGAAGGGGAAGAGCTGGCCGTCCTGGAACATGAGACCGAAGCCGCGCCGGTGCACGGGGGTGCGCACCACCGAGCGCCCCGCCCAGGCGACGTCCCCCCCGCTCACCGGCTCCAGCCCGGCCACGGCACGCAGGAGGGAGGACTTGCCCGAGCCGCTGGCCCCCAGCAGCGCCACCACCTCGCCGACGCCGACCTCCAGGTCCACCCCGTCCACGGCGGCCACGGGCGGGGCGGGGCGGGGCGCCGGGTAGGTCACGCGCAGCCCGGTCAGGCTCAGGCCCGTCGGGGGTGTGCCCGACGCCGGTGGCCGTCTCGGACCAGGTGCACCCGCCGGACCAGCCGGGTGCGGCACCCCCGCACCAGGTGCACCGAGCGCGCCCACCGGACCAGCCGGAGCACCATCGGGCGCACCCGCCCCCGGGCTGGCCGAAGCACCAGTCAGGTCATCCACGGAGCCTCCTTCCCGTGGCCCGCGGTCTGGAGCCACTCGCAGACAAGCATGAGGACGGCGGTCCCGCCCGCCAGGACGACCCCGGCAGCCAGGCCCATGCCCTGGTTCTGGGCGCCGGGCCTGCCGATGAGCCGGTAGAGGACCACGGGGAGGGTGGGCTCGGCGGGGCGGGCGAGGAACGACGTCGCCCCGAACTCCCCCAGGCTGGTGGCCAGGGCGAAGCCCGCGGCCAGGCCCCCGGCGCGCACCAGGTGGGGGCCGTCCACGGTGGCCAGCACGCGCCCCGGCCCGGCCCCCAGGGCGGCGGCGACCTCGCGCTGACGGGGGTCAATGGCACGCAGGGCCGGCAGCAGGGTGCGTACCACCAGGGGGACGGCCACCACCGCCTGGGCCAGGGGCAGGATCCACCAGGAGCGGGTCAGGGCCAGCGGCGGGCGGGCCAGGGTGACGAGGAAGCCGAAGCCCACGGTCACCGCCGAGACCCCCAGGGGCAGCATGACGACGGCGTCGAGCACCGCCAGCCCCCGACGCAGCCAGGCCGAGCGCGGGGAGCGGGAGATGACCAGGCTCAACGCCACCCCGACCCCCAGGGAGATGGCGGCAGCCACCACGGCCACGCGCAGGGAGCTCCCAGCGGCCTGCCAGACGGTGACCGTCAGGGCGTTGCGCCCGCCGGTGGTGGACAGGTCGGTGTAGTTCGCCAGGGTCCACTGCCCGCCCCGGCGCAGGGACCTGGTCACCAGGGTGGCCACCGGCCCCACCAGGAGGACGGCCACCACCGCCAGGGTCAGGACCAGGGCGGGGACGTCGCCCGGACACAGGCGGGTGGCGGGCACGTCCACGCGCAGGGCCAGCCGCGCCTGGCTGGCACGCCGGGCACGCTCGGTGGCCCCCAGGCAGGCTGCGATGACCGCGAGCTGGAGGACGCTGAGCACGGCCGCGTCCCGCAGCTGAAGGTACTGGGCGGTCAGGGTGTAGATCTCGGTCTCAATGGTGCCCACCCCGGTGCCGCCCAGGACCAGGACCACCCCGTAGGCGGTGGCGCAGAACAGGAAGGTCAGGGAGGCGGCCGAGGCGATGGCGGGCACGAGGCTGGGCAGGGTGACGGTGCGCCACGCCCGCCACGGCGAGGCGCCCAGGGCCCGGGCGGCCTCCTCGGCGCGCGGGTCCAGGCGGCACCACATGGTGCCCACCGTGCGCACCACCAGCCCGTAGTTGAAGAAGACCAGGGCGGCGACGACGGCGGTCAGGGACCCGTCCAGCCCCCAGCCCCCCAGCGGCCCGCCCTTGGTGACCAGGGCGTGGAAGGCCACGCCCACCACGACGCTGGGCAGGACGAAGGGCACCAGGACCAGGGTCCGCAGCAGGTCGCGCCCGGGGAAGCGACGCCGGTAGAGCACCAGGGCCCCGGGCACGCCCAGGACCACGCAGACCACCGTGGCCAGGGTGGCCTGGGTCAGGGTCTGGCGCACGACCCTCCAGGTCCGCGGCCGGGTGAGGACCTCGGCGAAGCCCGACAGGTCCGGGCTCCCCTCGGGCGCCAGGCCCCGGCCCACCAGGGTGGCCACCGGCCAGGCGAAGAAGATCCCCAGGAAGACCAGGGGGGCCGCCACCGCCAGGGCCCAGCCGGCGCGCTCGCCCCAGCCGGTGCGCGGGCCCGACGCCGGGGCGGTAGCGCACGCGCCGCCGGGCGGGGTGCGTCCCCTCACTGGCCGACGGCCTCGGACCAGGTTGTCAGCCAGGACTCGCGGTTGGCGGCGATGTCGGCGGCGGGCACCGAGACCGGCGTGGTGGACAGGGTGCCGAACCTGGTCAGGGCGTCGCCCAGGGAGGCGTCGGGGCTGACCGGGTACATGTACATGTTCTGCGGGATGGACTCCTGGACGTCCTTGGTGAGCATCCACTCAATGAAGGCCTTGGCGCCCGCGGGGTTGGCGGCCCCGGTCAGCACCCCGGCGTACTCCACCTGGCGGAAGGCGGTGGCCGGCAGCGAGGCGGTGGTGGAGCTCTGGCCGTCGGGGCTGACCGTGGCCGCGGGGGAGGAGGAGTAGGACACCACGATCGGGTAGGCCCCCTGGTTGCCGCCGCCGGAGAAGTCCGTCTCGTAGGCCTGGGTCCAGCCCGAGTCGATCCTGGTGCCGTTGGCCACCAGCTGCCTCCAGTAGTCGGCGAAGCCCCCGGACTGGGCGGTGCCGAAGTGGCCGATGGTGGCCAGCAGGAAGGCCAGGCCCGGGGAGGAGGTAGAGGGGTTGATGGCCACGAAGAGGTCCTTGTAGTCGGGCTTGACCAGGTCCTCGAAGGTGGCGGGGGCGGTCAGGCCCTTGGAGGCGAAGTAGGTGGTGTCGATATTGACGCTCACCTCGCCGAAGTCAATGGGCACCAGGGCCGGGGTGGCGCCCACCACGTACTGGTCGGCGCCGGTGGGCAGGGTCACGGACACGGAGGTGTCGATGACGCCCTCGTCCAGGACGCGGCTGGCGAAGGTGTTGTCCACACCGAAGACGGCGTCGCCCAGGGGGGCGTCCTTGGTCAGGATGAGCTTGTTGACCAGCTCGCCGCTGTCGCCGGAGGCCACGGTCTGGAGGTGGTAGCCGGTGTCCTTCTCAAAGGCGGCCACCAGGTCCTCGGGTACCTGGAAGGAGTCGTGGGTGACGACGGTGACGGTCTGGGAGCCGGTGCCGGACGTCCCTGAGGCGGCGGGGCCGGCGTCGTCGCCCTTGCCGGAGCAGGCCGCCAGCGTCAGGGCCAGCACTCCGGCCAGGGAGCCGCCCAGGAGGGTGCGGCGGGAAAGGGTGGGGGCCGTGGGAACAGCCATGGGTGTACCTCCGTGGTGTCTCGGAGGGCCTGGGCACGCGCGCGCCCAGGGAGAAGTCTCGACTTCCTTCGCCGGTACTAGCCGGAGCAGGTTCGAGGGTCTGCGTCGGCCCGGACGCCCGGGACGGCGGGCGCTGGCCCCAGGTCCCGACGGCGCCTCGCGGCTCCCGCACTCTCAGCGCGTACGCGCTCCCCTGTCGTGCTCACAGCATATAGCGCCCGGGCCGACCCTTCATATCCGCGGGCGCGGCTCGCCCATATTGTGCGTACTGCGCTCCCGCCCCGCCGACCCCTCATGCCCACGGGCACGGCACCACCGCCCAGTCCCTACCGCCCAGCACCGATCCGACTGCCCCCACACGCCACTCGAGCCCGCCACCCTACGGACCTGCCTACCCCGACCCAGGACGTCGCCCGCACCCGTCACCAACGGACCTGCCGCCCTAGGCGCACCACCCGCACCCCACACACCACCCGCGGACCTGTTCCACGTGAAACCCGGCCAGGCCGCGAACCCGCACCCCGGGTGCTCACCTAAGACGACGCAGTCGTTCAGGCCACGCTCAGCACGGACTCCCGCGTCATCGAAGGCGACCCACACCCCGTCGTCCGGTTCAGGCCACGTCCAGCGCGGACTCCCGGCACCCGCCCGAGAGGACCCTCCCCGCACCCCGGACAGCAGCAGCTTCCGGGACACCGTCTGGGCCCAACGCCGGAGCCCTCCCCGCACGGACAGCAGGCAAGGCCACGGCGAGGGCGCCATGAACGCGCAGGGACCGTCTGGCTCCCCCGTCCAGGTCAGCTCGGTGGACAGGGAGCACCGCAAGCGCACAGGGACTATCCTGCCGCGGCGCGGCGTACCCACGGACGGCGCCATCGGGCCTCCCCCACCGGCGGGAACCGTCCGGGAGCCACCACCCCAGGAGACGGCGCCCTACGGCCACGAGCTGACGATTCGGTCAGTGGCCTCAGGCACGGTCAGGAGATACGATAGGGCGACATGCGAGGCCTCCACGCAGCAACGTTACTTTATCGATATAAAAAGGTCGCCAACACGCCTACCCTGCCTGCCCTGACCTGTGCAGGCCCTCGGCTCGGCGGCCTTGGGGTCAGTCGTACTGCGCGCCAGCCTCGCAGGTACTACCAGCAGCCATGTGCCCGACGCCGCCAGCAGGCAAGCGGATCTCCTGGTCCTCCTTGTCGGGAGCAGCGGTAAGACACGGGCACACAATATCTCTAGAAAGGAATTCAATGAGCCACCTCTACCGATCCGCGGTCGGGACGCTCGCGGCAATGTCGTTCATGTGGGCCGTTGTCCCCGCAGCCGCGGCCGACGACCCCGACGTCGGGCAGACGGCCAGCCCCGGGGTCGAGGCACCGGCCGCCCCGAGCCCTCAGGCCGGACCGACGGACGCACCTTCCGTCCCCCCGGATCCGCCTGTCGCCCCCGCTCTTCAGGGATGGCATATTGAAGGCGGGGTCTGGTACTACTATGACCAGGGCGTGAAGAAGACCGGATGGCTCTTCCTGGGAGAGGCACGGTACTACCTCAACGTCGACGGCTCCATGGTCACGGGCTGGGCGCGTATCGGAGGAATCTCCTACTATTTCGGTACCGACGGCGTCATGCAGCGCAGCAAGTGGATCTCCTCGGGCGGGAACTGGCTCTACCTGACCGATTCAGGGACGGTGGCCACCAACAAGTGGATCCCCCAGGGAGGTTACTGGTACTACGTTGACGCAAACGGTTTCATGGCCACGGGCCAGATCCGGGTCGATGGAGCATCGTACTACTTTAACTCAAACGGAACCATGGCCACCAGCACGTGGGTCTCACAGGGAGGGTCCTGGTACTACTTCGGTCCCAGCGGAGCCGCGACTACGGGATGGGCGCAGCTCGGAGGGACCTGGTACTACTTCAGCCGTGAAGGGGTCATGTCCACGGGCTGGATGCAGGTAAGAGGATGGTGGTACCACTTTGACGCAAACGGCTCCATGACCACGGGGTGGGCCCAGATCGGAGGGTCCTGGTACTACTTCGGCACCGACGGCGTCATGCAGCACAGCAGGTGGGTCCCCTCAGGCGGGAACTGGCTCTACCTTAACGACTCAGGTGCTATGCTCAGCAGCACCTGGCTGCCCCAGGGAGGCGCCTGGTACTACTTCAACACCAATGGCGCCATGCTTACCGACTGGGCCAAGATCGGAGGGGTCTGGTACTACTTCGGCACTAGCGGGGTCATGACTACCGGCTGGGCTCAGATTGGAGGGTCCTGGTACTACTTTGGCAGCAGTGGGGTCATGTCCACCGGGTGGGTGTACACCGGCGGGAACCGTTACCGCTTCAACGGGAGCGGCCGGTGGGTCAGCATCTACTCGGGCACCTACACCTGCCCCAGCTCGCACCCCATTAAGGGGAACCAGGACAGTATGATCTACCACAGGCCAGGACAGCAGTCCTACAACGTCACCAAGGCCGAGGAGTGCTTCGCCTACGCGTCGGACGCGGAGGCCGCGGGATACCGGGCCGCCAAGCGGTGACCGCCCCCCATTCTCCTCAGGCCAGCAGACCAGTAGCCAACTGTATCGTCTCTCCTACCGTCATCTGTCTCCTATAAGGATGCCACCAGGACCCCTGGAACAGGCGGGACCGATGAGGACCTGCACGTGTGGGGCGGGAGGACCATCCGGTTCTCCCGCCCCACGCAATCGCGCGAACACCTCTACGGCTGGGCACCCGGTGGCGCCGCCGCCGGCAACCCGCCCTACACGCTCGCGCGGACACCTAGATTCAGGCAGGAGCACAGAGGCGGCCCTAGGATAAGGGGGCTATGCACGGCCCCGGCGGTGGTGGGCGGACGGTTCTGTCGCAATCTGAGGATCAGAGCCGACCCCACCCCGCACAACTCTTTGTACACTCAATGTCCACGCAGGTCAGGAGCCCGGACCCCAGCGCGGCAGAGAGTGCCCACCGCCCTGATCCTCAGATTGCGACACACGTACGAACCGGGCCAGCAGACAGACGGCAGATTATCCGGTTCGCCAGATAAATCCGCCCCGATTCACCCGGACCCACGCCGGGAGAACTCGGCAGGCACCCCACCACCTGGCCCCTTACCCCGGACCACCTCCGGTCTCCACCGTCATTATGGCCATTCCCGCGCCCAGAGTATGCCCCCGGCCGTGCTTGACAGCCCGGCCGATCCCTCCGGCGCTGGAAGCCGGAATCCACAGCGAGAACATCGACCTTACCCACTGAGCCCTCCGAGTGAATGCGCGTGCGCACCCACCCGGCCACTACGCCCTTGACGAGCGCCACACTGACGGACCCGGGCTCTCGAGCACGTGCCCCAGTCCCTGAACCTGCCTCTGCCAACCTCGCGGGCAGAAAGCGCTGTAGACGAGACCGGGGACGGCCTCCTCGCATTCCTCGGGAAGACCGGCCCCTACGCTCGTACAGCGAGGTCGGGAGCAGCCTGGCGCATCGGCTCGTAATAGCGAACGGTCATCGGCGCGATACCGTTAAGGGCGCGGGCCATATCGGTCACGCCCGTGGACTCCGGCAGCCAGTCAGAGGTACGACGCGCGCAGGTCGGCCGGGTCCTTCGCCGACAGGTCGGCCAGTGTCACGTCGAAGACCGTGCGCGCCCCGGTCTCGCCGCGTGCCGCCATCCTTACAGCCGCCCGGCCCATTGCGACCACGACGGAGCCGGTGAACTCGGGGTTCGATCCCAGGTCGAGCTCGAAGCCAATGCGCGCAGCGACCCCCGGGGAGGTCTCGCCGCGACGGATCACCGTGCCCCCGTGCGGGATGCCGCTGTGCCTCGCGGCCATCTCCTCGGCGGAGATGAAGGTCACAGTGGTGTCATAGTCCGCGAAGTAGTTCGGCATCTCCACGATCTCCTTCTCAATGCGAGCGAGATCGGCGCCGTCGTCGGCCACCACGTAGCAGTCACGCCGGTGCATCGAGCGGGTCGTCAGCTCGACGTCGTCGCCGGCCTTGACCGCGTCGACGGTCTCCTGCACCGGCAGCGTGTACTGCCTCGCGTCCACCACCCCGGGGATGCGGCGGATCGCGTCCGAGTGCCCCTGCGAGACACCCGGCCCCCAGAAGGTCGTCGTCGTGCCGTCGGGCAGGACCGCGTCCCCGAGGACCCGGAGCATGGAGAACAGGCCCGGGTCCCACCCGGTGGAGATGATGGCGAGGTGGCCGGCCTTCCTGGCAGCGGCGTCGACGGACGCGAAGTAGGCCGGGATCTTGGCATGCGTGTCATAGGAGTCGACCGTGTTGAAGAAGGCGGCCGCCGCCGGGCCCTGCTCGGCCAGGTCCGTCGCGGATCCGCCGCAGTCGAGGCAGACGTCGATCTTGCCTTCCCAGTCCGGCATGTCGTCGACGTGGGCCACCGGGGCCCCTTGCGTGGCGACCGTGCCCGGATCACGCCGGGTAAAGACGACGACAAGCTCCATGTCGTCGTTCCGGGCGATCGCCCGCTCAGCACCTCGCCCGAGGTTGCCGTACCCGTTGATTGCGACTCTGATCATGGGAGCCCTCCTGTCGTTGACGCTGTGGCCCCAAGCCTCCCACCAGGACCGGCTCGACGCGAGCCCCGGCGGGCGACGTCTCGCGAGGAACGAACCCCGGGGCCTGCGGACGCGCATCAGGCCACGGTCGACGGCGAGGGGCTCGGCGCCCGAACGAGGCATATGAGATGCTCATCACTCTTTTACGGCCTCCACCCATGCACAGTGGCACATCGTAGTCGGAGCCGCCCACCTTCGGGAGATACTCGGCAGACCTCCACAAGGGACTGAGAACGACGTCAACACACAAATGACCACGCGACCGCGTCACCGCAGACCCCATTCAAAGTAGCAGACGCCGGGAACAACGAGCGACCGCTCATTAAAAGCATCTCACACATTAAAGCGGAACTCGACCACGTCTCCGTCGGCCATAATGTAGTCCTTTCCCTCCATTCGCACCCGGCCGTGGGCGCGGGCCTCGGCCACGGAGCCGTACCTCATGAGGTCGTCGAAGGAGATGATCTCGGCCTTAATAAAGCCGCGCTCAAAGTCGGTGTGGATGACCCCGGCGGCCTGCGGCGCCGTCGCCCCCTTGCGGATGGTCCAGGCGCGCGACTCCTTCTCCCCCGCCGTCAGGTAGGTCTGCAGGCCCAGGGTGTCAAAGCCGACCCGCGCCAGCTTGTCCAGCCCCGACTCCTCCTGCCCGCTGTCGTGCAGCATCTCAGCAGCCTCATCAGGTTCCAGCTCCACCAGCTCGGCCTCGAACTGGGCGTCCAGGAAGATCGCCTCAGCCGGTGCCACGAGCTCGCGCAGCTCGGCCTGCTTCTTCTCGTCTCCCATTCCGGCGTCGTCCATATTGAACACGTAGATAACGGGCTTGGTGGTCATGAGCTGGAAGGTGCGCAGGACCTCGGGCTCGATCCCGGCCCGGGCGGCGTCGCCAGAGGCCACTGCCGCGGAGAGCAGGGTGCCCTCCCCCAGGACAGCCAGCGCCGCCCGCGCCGTCTCCAGCACTGAGGCGTCCGTCTTCCTGCCGCGCACCTCCTTCTCCAGGCGCGGAACGGCCTTCTCCAGGGTCTGGATGTCAGCCAGAACGAGCTCGGTGGCAATAGTCTCAATATCGGAGGCGGGGTTGACGACACCGTCCACGTGGACCACATCGGGGTCGTCAAATGCGCGCGTGACCACGCAGATGGCGTCAGCCTCGCGGATATTGGCCAGGAACTGGTTTCCCAGACCCTCGCCCTCACTCGCCCCGCGCACGATCCCGGCAATATCCACGAACGACACTGTGGCAGGCACCACCTTGGCGCTGTGGAACATCTCGGCCAGGCGCCCCAGTCGCGCGTCAGGCAGGGGGACGACGCCGACATTCGGCTCGATCGTGGCGAAGGGGTAGTTCGCCGCGAGGACGCTCGCGCGGGTCAGGGCGTTGAACAGGGTGGACTTGCCGACGTTGGGCAGTCCGACGATTCCGATAGTGAGAGCCACGCCCTGAGTCTAGGCCACCGGGCGGGGCAGAGGGCGAAGGACGACAGGGACGTCTCAGGTTCACGGAGCCAGCAGGGCGCGCCAGCCCCAGCGCGACCCACGGGACACCGGCGCACCAGGACCGCGGCCCGCGGCACCCGGGAGACCGTGCCCACGCAGCCAGGACACCGGCGTACCAGGACCGCAGGACCCACGGGCAGGTCCACCCCACCGGAGCCGGAGAGGACCAGGTCCGCCCTTTGCCGCACTGCCCCACCCGGCCCCGAGGCACGGCCTGAGCCACTCCTCACAGCACCGACGACATGAGCCGGCACACATTGTCAATGTACTTGTTCCACCACGGCTCGCGCGCCCACTGCGCCGCGGTGAGCTCGGTGGAGATCTCCCGGTAGTGGGCGTCGTTCTCCCGCAGGAGGTCGTCCAGGTCTCCGCCGAACGCCAGCAGCATGACCTCGTAGTTCAGCGCAAAGCTGCGGAAGTCCATATTGGCGCTGCCGATAACGCAGGCCTCCCCGTCCACGGTCATGTACTTGGCGTGCAGCACCGTGGGCGCCGGGTAGCGGTAGATACGAACCCCCGACGCGAGCAGCGCCGAGTAGTAGGAGCGCTGGGCGTGGTTGACAATAAACTGGTCGGACTCCTGTCCCACAAAGAGCTCCACCTCCACCCCCCGGTAGGCGGCCGTGGTCATGGCGGACAGGAGCGCCTCATCAGGAATAAAGTAGGGACTGGTAATAGAGACCCGCCTGGTGGCGTTCTGGATAAGGGAGAGGAACAGCCGTAGGTTCGGCTCCGTGGGGTAGCCGGGGCCGGAGGGGACGAGCTGCATCGCGTTGACGACGGCGTCAGGACGTCCCGGCTGGGGCGCGGGAGTCCCCACGGGGGCGGTATCGAGAATCTGCGCGGTGAGCTCAGGGAGGATTATGGAGTCGTCCACCTGCGGTATCGCACCGTTAACCAAGGGCGCCGGGGCGGTGACGGAGGCGGAGGCGACGACGAGAGGACTCAGCGAGGAGTCGTCCATGTCGTGGAAGGGAGCGAGGTACCCGGGCCGGGGTGGCGTGGCGCTGCCGCGGCCAGCAGGCAGCCCGTCGGCCGGGCCCCGGTTAGCGAGGCGAGGACCAGCCGGTGCGCGGCCATCCGGCGCGAGACGGGTCGGTGCGCGGCCAGCAGGCGGCCTACCTGCCCCAGCAGGACCAGCCCCACCAGGACCAACCGGACCAGCCCCGGCAAAACCTGCCGTGGCAGAACCAACCGAGGCAGGACCGACCCCGCCAGGACCAACCGGGGTGGGAACAGCGGATCCGCTTCGGGACCCCTGCCCCGAGATCCTCTGGTCACGCCTGGTCGCGCGGTCGGGCTCCCCCTTGGCCCGGTGCCTGCCGCCCTTGAGCCGGTGCCTTCCTCCGACCGTGTAGCCGTCCGCGGTGGTGTACCCGCCAGCAGCCGCGTAGCCGTTCCCGATCGCGTAGCTGTTCCCGAGGGCGTGCCGGCCTCGAGGACGAGGCCCTCCCCCGGTCACGTGCCCGTCCACGGTCGCTCGCCCGCTCTGGGCATAACCACCCCTGAGCACGTGCCTGCCCCCGAGCCGGTGCCTGGGCACCCCCCTGACGAGCCCGGACCCCACCCCCAGCTCAGCGGCCAGTCCCGACTCCGTCACCTGTGCCAGTGTGCGCACCAGCCCCGGGTCAGCGCGCCTGCCCCGCGACCTCATGAGGGCCTCGGCGGCGCCGGGAACGGCGTCGAGCAGGTCCAGGGTCTCCCCGGACTCGAAGTACCAGTCCATGGCGAAGACTGCCTGCGCCTCCACCACGACCGAGCCGGTGACCTCCACGGTCAGATCCTCCCACGTGCGCCCGGCACGGATATTGCGGCGCAGCCGGTAGGTGGGGTCAATAATATTGTGGCTGCCGATAAAGGCGCGCTCACCGTCGACCACAAGGATCTTGCGGTGGTTGCGCAGGTCCGGACGCCGCCAGCGGCGACGCAGGGGCAGCAGCGGCATTGTGAGGTACCACTGGATACCCGCCGCGGTCAGGCGACGCCCGAGCTGGTTCCAGCCGGGGTACTTGCGGCTTCCCAGGTGGTCCAGGAGAAGGCGGACGGTCACGCCTCGCTGGACCGCGCGCGCCAGGGCCGAGTAGAAGGGGTCGGTGACCTCGTCCCAGCTCTGGATGTAGAACTCCACGTGGACGTGGCCGGTAGCGGCGTCGATCGCACGCACCATGGCGGCGTAGGTGGACGGGGAGTCCGAGTGCAGGGCCACGACCTCCCCGGTGACGCAGGGCAGGCCGGTCAGGCGCCGGTTCATCCGCAGCAGCGAGCCCAGGGAGCGGCTGGGGGTCGCGCCCTCGGGGGCGTCGGGCAGGTTGCGCGTGTAGGCCAGTGTGGTCCTGGTGGCGGCGACCTGCTGCTGGTAGCGCTTGCCCTGGACCCAGGGGCTGCCCAGGAAGAGGTACAGCGGCAGGCCCACGAGCGGCAGGAAGAAGATGAGGACGAGCCAGGCGGTGGAGCTGGAGGGGCGGCGGTTCTCCGGGATGACGCCCAGGGCCACGATCTTGATCGCGTACTCCAGCACCACCCACGTTCCCGTCGACAGCTGGTTCCAGTCCATGGGCTCATCCTGCCACGACGCCGGAGGACGCCCTGACTCTGAGCTGGGCCGACGTCGGCCCCCACGGGTGGACGCGCCGTCCTGTGGATGAACGCACTGGCCTGCGGATGAACGCACTGTCCCGTAGGTGGACGCGCTTAAGGGTATATGAACGCCGCTCTACATAGCGTTCACGCACCCGAAAGCGCGTTCACCTGCGGGACACCACGCTCACGATCGCGGCCAGAACCCTCGATGCGCGCAGAGGCCATGTCCCACAGGGCCCGCGGGCGGCGTACTCACTTCTCGCAGGCAACCCCGTCATGGTCGCGGTCCAGAGCAGAACGGTAACCTGGGTCGCCCTGGTACAACGGGGCCGCACCTGCGGCCTTTGCCTCGGCACAGTTCCTGTAGTAGGCCTGCGGCTTCTGCGCAGGCTGTGCCGGCTCCTCCGGCTCCTGCGCCTGCTCCTGCGCTGCTTCCTCGGCCTGCTGCGCCTCCTGGGCCGCCTTCTCCTGCGCCGCCTTCTCCGCCGCCTCCGCAGCTGCCGCAGCAGATGCCGAGGCCTTGGCTGACGCCTCCGCGTGGGCGGAGTCGTGGGTGACCGTCAGGGTGATCTCCCGGTCTGCCGCAACCTGCTCACCAGCCGCGGGGTCCTGGGCTGTCACGGACCAGTTGCTCTTCTTCCACACGGACTCCTTGCCGTCAACGTCCTTGAAGGTGGGGTCCTCGGTGAGACCGGCCTTCTCAAGGGCGTCGACGGCGGCGTCGCCCTTCAGGCCGACGACGTCAGGCACCTCGATCGTGGTCTGGGCGGTGGTGGCTTCCGACGACGCGGTCTTCTTGGCCGACGCCTGGTCGCACCCGGCAAGTGCCGGCGTCAGGACGAGGACAAGGGCGACGAACCAGCTACTGGCGGACAGCAGCCTACTGCGGCGACGCGGTGAGACGGACTGGGGAGCGGACACGGTGGGATCCTTAGGTGACGGGAGCGGAACAACACCCCTGGGATACACCCTGGTACACCGCGACGGCAATAAACCACCGCATTTGTCATCATATTGTTATGAAACTCGAACAAAATAACGATGAGGTCACTTTGTACACCCATTGAACTCGCCCGCAACACGAAGGCTCGTCAAGCACTCAAAGCCATCGCGCACTCCGTGCGAGAAAACAACTCCTAAGACACTCAGAACCCACCAAAGTCTGAAAGCCCACGATTGAACATGTTCGACCGATAAGGTCTTCCTATTACCTCACCGCGCCTGCAGGCCCGTCTATCTGGATCTCATCGGTCCCCGGTCCCCGCACCTGTGCCCACCTACCTGGCCGCACGTCCGCGGGCCCGAGGCCGGTGAAGCAGGCACCCAGCCCAACTCCTCCAGCCCAGCTCCTGTACCCGGCCGCACGTCCGCGGGCCCGAGCCGCCACCGCGTCCAGCTGGCCCCCGCCCCGCTCAGCTCGCCTGCCAGCACGAGGAAACCGACCCGCTCGCCCGCGTCGCCTGGCCCGGACCCGGCGGAGGAACCGGGGCCTCTATTGGGACAGCCGTTCCCGGGCCCAGAGGCGGGTAGCGCGTGGTCCAGGTCATGCTGGTCGTGTGCCTCAGCCGCTCCCAGGCCCAGAGGTGGGTGCCTGGGCGGCGACACAGTGGCGCTCGGGCTGGTCAGTCGTTCCCGGGCCCAGAGGTGGGTGCCTCGGAGGCGCCGAGCCGGACGGCAGTCGCAGCGGCCAGAGGGTAGGGGACCTCGCGGGGCAGGCGGCTGAGGTCGATGCGCTCAGAGTTACGCAGCTCGCTGACCAGGTCTGTCACGTCAGTAATATCGACAATCCAGTCATCAACGTAGCTCGGGACCATGCGCGGGCCGATCCCCACCTGGATCGACCGGTGCCGCAGGGGGGCGGAGCGGACATTACGCTCAGGATCCCACTGGACCCGGACCGAGCTGGTGGTCTTGGCCGAGCGCCAGGCCTCGTAGGTGGGGTACACGGCGGGGTCGAAACTGCTCAGGCACGCACTGGCCAGGGCCTCGTCAAATCCTGAGCGCAGCAGGCGGATAGCGAGCACCTGCTCCTGCCCGGGTTTGGTGGCCCAACCGCTGCGGTACATCATCCACAGGAACGACGGCTTGATCCACGTCATTCTGGTACGGCTAAAAGGTGGCACGAATCGACCCGCACGCAGGGCCGGTTCAGCGATACTGGACGAGTACGCCTGGTAGACCGTGATCGTGTCATCGTCGTAGAGCGCGCGCACCTGGCGCGCAGGAATATCGTCGGGGACAGGGGGTAGCATAACTGTCCTGGACCTCCTAAGGGTACGGCTACTCCGATCCCTGAAGGATACCGTACGGCACAGGATAGGGCACGCAGCTCCCAGCTCAGGGCGCGGTCGGTGCCAATACCGTCCAGTTCTCACAGAGCACGGGCACGACGCCGAGTCGGGTCTGACCCGCGACAACCGTCAAGGTCTCCCGGAAGGCGGCTGGTAGACGGCGGCCTTGACGCCGTTGACACCAGCGGCGCGCAGCCCCCAGACCGGAGCGCGCAAATAACACGCACCTGAATCCGCTACCGTGTCGTTGCGAGCCTGCTGGCAGCCTCGTACAGGGCATTCCTCAGGGAGTTCAGCCTGCGGTTGCTGCCTGACGGCGTCCGCACACCGTCCTGCAGGACGAGGTCATTGAAGCTCCCCATGCCTCCGTACATCCTCAGTATGTCAATCGCCACGTCCCTGCGCTCGGCCTCGCCAGGGGCCTTGACGAACTGGAGCCTACGGATCTCCAGCACGCGCGCATAGTATGTCTCGCCCTCTTGCGACAGGAGTTCTACAAGCCTTGACAGGATCTCGTCAACAGTCAGCATTCTGACCCCCCTGACCTCCCGCTGCGACACAGCATCTTCACTCTCCGCCTCAATCCCGTAACTATAGCACTACATTTACTCATGACGTCTGGCGGGTTCTTTTGTAGGAGGGTGGTGGTGTCGATGTTGAGCGTGTGCCCTGCCTGTTGGATGTTGGTGAGGTTGGTGGGGGTGAGGTGCGTGCCCGTCTCGCACACCTGGGTGCAGAGCACTCTCAGGGCGAGGGCCCACTCGCCCATTGAGATGAGGTCCAGGACCCCGGCGAAGTCGAATACGGGCAGGTCGGGGTTGTCGACGGCCCTGAGGAGCTGGTTGCGTAGTCGCGTGCCGGTCGGGGAGGTGTCGACGACCACCTGGTTGCGGCTGTCGACCCGGCCCGTGGCCAGCTCCGCCACGACGCACACCCCGGGCGGGTAGGCGCTGACCCAGCACAGCACGGGCGTGCCGTTCCTGGCACAGGGCCTGCCGGGGGCGCCGGTGAGCAGGTAGCGGGAGGCCCGCGGGTCCTCCAGCATCCCGGACACGTAGGCGTCGACCTCCTCCTGCGACCAGTCCAGGGGGAGCTCGGTGTTGCGGCAGGCCAGCGGATCCCACCACCCCTCCCCACGCGGCTCCCCCGAGGCCTCCCTCTCGTCCCAGCGCCTGAGGTATTTCTCGGTGTCGACGCCCAGCTCCCGGGCCAGGCCCAGCAGCCTGCCCAGCAGGGGCTCGTCCGGCCTCCACCCCGTGCACCGCAGGAACTGGTCCACCGCCAGCTCGAGCTCCCCCGGCCCCACGAGCTCCAGCACGCTGGCCACACCCCGGGGCGACAGCCCCTCAGCAGCCACCACGCACTCAATCACGTCAGACCTCACAGCAGACCAGTCACGACGAACACGCGCCACCACGAGCAAGACCTCCTAGAAACATACCCGGAGTCAACTCCACCCAGCGAGCCCCAATGACGTCCTCACCGTCGTCAATAAATCGAAGACGAGGGCGCTTACGCCTGCTCGAGGACCTTCTTAAGGTGCTGCCAGAGGCTAATGTCTGTGAACTCGTACGGACGACTGTCGAAGAACTGGTCGAACTGATATGTCTGTATCTCTCTCTCAATTGCGTCCAGGATACGCTCACCGACCCTGCACTCGACGAGCCCGGCCCATGACTTCACCACTTCCCGACCATGCTCAAGGGCAGTAGGCGCATGACGCACACGGGCGTAGTAGTCGGCCTCCGGCAGCCTCTGCGCGTCCAGATCGACGCCGTAACGGAAGGAGCAGGAGACCAGGTCGGCAGTGGAGAAGTCGTTGCCCCTGAACTCGTTGACGGCAGGCAGGGTCGAGCCGTTCTTGAGGTCGCTCCTCAGTGGGGACCCCCAGAACACGCAGTCCTTGAGCACTGCCCCGGAGAAATCGCAGTCCACCAGGCTCATTGTGCTCGAGTTAATTCCCTTAATGTGCGCACCCCGAAATGAGCAGCCCACGAAGTGGGCCCTTCCCGATGCCATCATCGCGCCCCTCAGGCCGTTAAAGTTACAGCCTCGGTACTCGGAGAAGGACGCGCCTCCGCCTATGCCGAACAGGCCGATCCGAGAGCCACTGAAGTCACAGCCCTCGAAGACGCTTTTCCACACGCTGAACTTGTCCAGATCCAGCCGGGACCAGTCAGCGCCAACCGCCTTTACCCTGCCAGCGGAGCCAAGGATCTCTCGATCCATGTCCGGGAAGTTGTTCTCCCTCACCCTCAGGCCCCTGATCGCCGCCATCTCCTTGACGCTCTTCAGCCCGGTCCCTTCCATGACCAATCCTCCCTGTGTCGTCCTTCTTCCGAACCTGACATCATTATTATACATTCTGTTTGGGCGTGCCGCACGTCCAGGAGCCACCTTACTGAGTCGTCCGTGGCACCTCCTACGCTTCTCGGGTCTCCCACGAACCCAGGTACGCCCCTAAGCGGGTGAGCATGGTGAAGGCCGTCGCGCACGTGAAGTGTGGTAGGCGTTCAAGAGGAAGTTGGCTGACACGTTCCGCCAGCCTTTCCCGCACCTGCGGGCTGAGTAGTCCTGCCACAAATGCTGAACCAGCAGATGAAAGAGCCACTCACATCGCCCGTCTAAGCGGCTCTAGGTACTGGGTGACCGCCGTCGACATAATGTGAGCCCGGCTCGCAGGTCCTCGCGCCTTGATCGACCCGAGTAGCTCTCCTGTAGAGTACGCCATGACCTCGCCCCCATTAATATCTCATGGAACACCGTTAAAACTCTTAAAGAGCTTCTTAACGAGCCCACCATCGTCGCCTAGGAACCTCTCGAGCGAACTCTTTCCCCGATCGTTGCCCAGTCTAGCAATCATTAAAGTAGCATAAAATATGTTTCATAGTCTTTGAATCGAGTACAGATGCAAGCGTCTGGAGGACGTCGGCGGTAGTGGTCACATAATAACCGTGGTGCCCGACGGCGTACAGAGGTTGTGGTCTGGCTGTCCCCCTCCACCGCCCTCCCACCGCAAGCCCGACGACGCACAGGCGACAGACAGATCCGTCCTCTGACCTGCGGTTACCGCTCAGGCTAGGGCTACCAGAGTGCCACCCATCCGGGACGCCCCTTCCTTACCTCAGGCACACCGGCTTCTCGAGGTGCCGCCTCCCTAAAGGTAGTGGTCTGGCACCCAGGTCGGCCGTACCGGCGCCGTCAGGGATGCTGCCTTCCCAAAGACAGTGGGCCTGACGGATCGTGAGGTACGGCAGACCGCTTCCGACCTCCATGATTAGGCTCTCCTCCATTCGGGGCCAATATCATTCCAGTTTTCAGAGATCTTGACGGAGTCCTCGGGCGTGAGGAAGAAGTGCTCGGTAGTGGACACGGTGCGCCCCAGGATCCTGCTGACGCCCTGCATATCAGCATAACAAGTAGGGAAGCCCTCCCCGGACACGAGGACAGGGCAATCGACAGTACGAGTGAGCAGACTGTACAGGAAGCTGGTGACACTCATCTCGTGGAAGGACCATTCAAAGCACTTACTGTCAACGCAGACAACACGCTCCGGAAGGTCCCCCGTGGGAGCCAACCACAGACACCGATCACCATCATCGGTACCTCCCCACACCGCCCACGCTTCTACAGAACGAATGGTCTTAAGAAGTGGAGTGACCGAATCATCATGGGAGGCGATCTCCTCCAGCACCTCTAGGAACGAGGGCGTCTCCGCCGTAGAACTAGCGTAAGGGTTATCGTCAGTCCTTGCGAAAATGAACAGGAAGATATCGAAGGAGCCCTGCCCGTAGACACTATAGAGATGAATAAGATCCTGCGGCCAGGTGACGACCTTGATACCAGGAGGAACGGCGCTTATATGAGGGAGCGGTGGCGGTGGTGCGATCTGAATCAGGAGGTCTGTCTTGTCTTCCATGCCGTAATCCTTCAGGAGGCTAAAGCGCAGGGGCTGTCTACGCCTGTTCGAGGACCTGCTTGAACTGCCAGCAATCAAGGTCAATAAGTTTGTGCGAGCAGTTATAGTAACGTCCGGTCACGATTAGACCCTCCTCCGCTCGGGGCCAATATCATCCCAGCTGTCAAAAACCTTTACCTCGTCCTCGGGCGTGAGAAAGAAGTGCTCGGTAGTGGACACGGTGCGTCCCAGGATCCTGCTGACACCCTGCATGTCAGAGTAGCGAGTAGGGAAACTCTCGCTGTACACAAGAATAGGGCAATCGACGCTACGAGCGAGAATACCGTACAGGAAGCTGGTGACACTCATCTCATAGGAAAGCCATTCCAGGCCCCTGAGATCAACGACAACCACACGCTCTGGAAGATCTCCTGAAGGAGACAGCCACAAGCACCGGTCTCCATTGTCAGTGGAACCCCACACTGCCCACGCCTCAGCGTCCTTAATTGCTTGGAGCAAAGGAATCATCGACTCCTCAAATGAGACCGCCTCCCTAAGCTCGTCAAGAAATGCGGGCGTAACCGCGGAAGAACTGACATACGGGTTGTCGTCAACCCTGGCCAAGACAGACAGGAAGATATCGAAGGAACCCTGCCCGTAGACACTGTAGAGATGAATAAGATCTTGCGGCCAGGCGACGACGTCCTCGGATTCTGACTCACTAACATGAGGACACGGTGGCGGTGGAGCAATCTGAATCAGGAGATCTGTCTTGTCTTCCATGCCGTAATCCTCCAGGGGGCTAAGGTACGAGGGCTGTCTAGGCCTGCTCGAGGACCTGCTTGAGCTGCTGCCAGCGGTCAGGGTCAGTGAACTTGCACCTACGAACGTCAATAAACTGGTCTAGCTGATCTACTTCAATATCTCGCGCAATTGCATTTAAAACATTCTGCCCAGATTCCTGGTCGCCGAGTCCGTCCCAGGATGCCACCAGCTCCCGGCCGCGCTCAAGAGCGGCCGGCGCGTGACGGACGCGGGCGTAGTAGTCGGCCTCGGGGAGCTTCTGCGCGTCCAGGTCCACACCACGACGGAACGAGCATGACACCAGGTCGGCACCGGAGAAGTCATTACCCCTGAACTCATTGGCGACAGGCAGACTCGGGTCCCTCTCCAGGTCCATGACCAGCGGCGCACCCCAGAACACGCAGCTCCTGACCACCGCCTCGGTAAAGTCACAGTCGACCATGCTCATACTACGCGCGTTGAAACCCCTGAGGCGCGCCCCACGGAACGAGCACCCCACGAAACGCCCTCTCCCCGAGGCCAGATTCGCACCCCGCAGCCCACCGAAGTCACAACCCCGGTACTCAGAGAACACCATCCCTCCACCCATGTGGAACACCTTGACCTGGGAGTCACTGAAGTCACACCCTTCGAACACGCAGTCCCACACACTGAAGTTGTCCAGATCCAGCCGAGACCAGTCGGCGCCGCACACCCTCAATCCACCAGCAGACCCATGAGGCTTCCGATTCGGACCAAAATGATTCTCCTCTACAACGAGCCCCCCAAGAAGCGCCATCTCCTCAGCGCTCCTCCGCCTCACACCCCTCATACCAAGACCTCCTAAAGACATATTCTCGCGAACTACTATCCGCCACTATCGCTACGTGCCAGGTCGAGGTAGTTCATACGTCGCGTACTGCGCTGTCTCGCATTCTCCACCTCGCGCGATATGCTTTTCTACCTGCCCCGAGGTAGTCAACTCGATCCTGGTCACAACCTTGGTGTCCGGATCTGTGTGCGTAAAGTCAACGCCATTACTGGGGTTGTACTTAAACTCCTTAGGATAACGATCCTGGAGAACCGCGTTAGTTTGGTTATGTACAGCATGACCGGTAAAGACGTCCTCAAGCCATGACTTCTTTTCAGCAGCTTTCTGCTGGTCTACCGTGAGCGTCGATAGCAGCGCCTCGCGCCCCTTCTTGGCCTCCTCCTGAGCGATTTCCTCAATCTCCTTCCTTGGATCCGTGCACTTATTGTGGACGGCGACGGGAATGCCGCTGGTGGTGACCACATAGTAGCTGTGGAGCCCGGCGACGTGCAGGTTGTGGACGGTGGCCTCCTGCCCGGTGGGGATCACCGAGACCACGGTTACCGGGGCGCCGTCCGGGGCGGCCACGCCCTGAGCAGCCGCTCCCAGGGCGCCACGCCCCTCAGGGGTACCGCCTGCACCCGAAGTGGCCTGGTGGAGCCGGTCCCCCGGGCGCAGGTCCCGGGCCGCCACCCAGCCCCCGTCCTCCACCAGGAAGGGGTGGGTGGCGGTGGTGGTGACGCTGCCGCCGTCGCTGGTGGAGACCCGCCAGGTCCCCACCTCCTCGTGGACCAGGGCCTCCACCACCACGCGGGGCTCCTCGGAGCCGGTCGCCGGGTTGTGGGCCAGCACCTCCTCACCAACGGTCACCTGCTCAATGGGCTTGCGGCTGCCGTCCGCCATCACCACGGGCGTGCTGGCGACAAAGCAGCCAATGTCGCTGGTGCCCGTCACCTTGGCCAGGGCCCCGCCGGCACCGCCGGAGATGGTTCCCTCCAGCAGGCCCTCACCGGTGCTCGAGGCCAGGCCACCCAACGTGTGCGGCCCCGGTCCCGTCAGGTAGTTCAACGCGTTGGACACGCCGTTGTCGGCAGCCTCCTCAGCGGCACCCACCAGGATGTTGCGTCCCATGCAGGACATGGAGGTGCGTGCCGTCGCCCGGGTCAGTCCCGCCGCCGCTCCCCCGCCCGCGGCCCCGCTGGCACCGCCGATGGCGGTGTCCAGGGCCACCTGGCGCCAGTCAATGTGGCCCGTGGTGATGTACTGGGAGCCTGCTGAGAACACCCCCGAGCTGGCGGCGCCCACCAGGATGCTGGCCCCGACCCCGGTGCCCACCCCGGTGGCCACCATCGCCACGCCCGCGACCACCACCGCGGCGGCGGCAACGTACTGCCAGTTGTCCGCCACCCAGGACGTCGCCGCGTCCCAGGCGCTGGCCAGCATCCCCGAGTGCGCCTGGTTGTAGGCCCGCAGCTGCTCGTCGGACACCGGTGCCATCCCCGTGGGGTCGGCGAGGTTGACCGGGTCGTTACCAGCGAAGGAGTAGGGGTTCGGCCCCCAGGCCGCCCCGGGAGGGGCCAGGAGGGGGTCCGTGGTGAGGAAGGAGCGGGTCGCCGTGTCGTAGACGCGCGCGCCCATGAGGCTCAGGCCGTCCAGGCCCAGGGCGCCGCTGGTCTCCAGGACCAGGTCCTCCCCCAGGGAGGCGGCCCCGACCTGGGCCCAGGGGTCACCAATCTGAGCAGCCCGGCCCCCGCCCCCTGACGGCCCGGGCCCGGCGCCATCCCCCTCCGCGCCGGGCCCTGCGCCAGTCCTCCCTGTGCCAGCCCCCTCCGTGGGCACGTCCCACGCCGACCAGGTGGGCCACGCCCGCGCCCCGGCACCGGCTGGCCCGCTGGTCATGCTCACCCCGGAGGTGGTGTCCAGGCTCAGGGCGCCCACCGTGACCGGCGCGGTGGCCCCGCTGGCGGCGTCCCAGGTCAGGGGCACCTCACCCACGCTCGTCACGGTGCCGGAGGCGTCGCGCTCAATGTCCCAGGCCCGCTCGGCCCGCCGTCGGTCCCCCTCACGGTGCACGCGCACCACGCGGGTCAGCTCGCCGTCGGTGTTCCACGAGTAGCGGCGCTCACCGGCGGGCCCCTCCTCCCGGGTGCGACGCCCCAGGAGGTCGTAGGTGTAGCGAGTGGTGCCCAGGGCGTCCGTCCTGGTCACCAGCTGGTCAGCGGCGTCGTAGGTGTACTCCACCGTGGAGGAGCCGAGCCCGTCCGCCCCGGTGCTGGTCTCCCTCAGCAGGCGTCCGGCGGCATCCCACGTGTAGGTGGTACCTACCCCGTCAGGTCCCACCAGGTGCGTGAGCTGGCCGGCGGCGTCGTAGCCGAAGCGCGTGGTCACCCCGTTCGTGGTCCGGGCGAGCACCCGCCCCTGGTCGTCGCGCTCGAAGACGGTGACGCTCCTGGCGCCCTCGCGCCGGGTCTCCTCCCGGGCCAGGTAGCAGTCCTCCCAGGTCCAGGAGACGTACAGGCCGGGGGCGTGCGCGCTCACCGGTCGGCCGATGAGGTCCCGCTCCACGCTGACACGGCCCGCGCCCGCCCCTGCGCCGGCGTCGGTGACCAGGGCGGCGAGCCGCCACTCGGCGTCGTACTCGTAGGTGGTGCCCACGCCGTCGGGGCGTGTCATGGAGGTGCGGCGCCCCGCCTCGTCATAGGTCCAGGTGGTGCGCTCGGTCCCCACCCAGGACTCAGTCAGGAAGCCGCGGGCGTCCCACACCTGCCGCGTGCTACCGGCCGCGGGGCCGTCCTCGCTAGCACCGGGGGCGGGCCCGGAGCTCACGCTCACCTGGCGCCCGGCCACGTCGTAGAGCACGCTCCGGCGGGTCCTCCGCGAGCCGCCTGCGGTGGCCAGGACCTCGGAGACCACGCGCCCGGCCGGGTCGCGCTCCCACAGGACCGCCTCACCGGTGGGCTCCAGGCGGCGGGTGAGGCGCCCCAGCGGGTCCGTGACCGAGACGACCCGCCCCATGCCGTCGTGCTCGTAGCGGGTCACCCCGCCCGCCGGATCCACCTGGGCCACCACGCGCCCGTTGCCGTCGTACTCCAGGGTGGTCAGGCCCCCCAGGGCGTTGACGACCCCGACGAGCTGGCCCGCGGCGTCGTAGCGGAAGCGGCGCGTCCCGAACTGGGTGTCCTGGGTGCGCACCACCCGCCCCGCCCTGTCGTAGGTGAGGTGGCGCGTCCCCGCACCGGGCTCCCGCCGGCAGACGGGCCGGCCGCAGGCGTCGAACTCCGTGGTGACGCGCTCACCGGTGGGCCAGCGCTCACCGGTGAGACGGGAGTCGGCGTCGTAGGAGACCTCGTAGCGGGCCCCCGCCGTGGAGACCGTGGTGCACCAGCGTCCCAGCTCATCGTACTCGTAGCCGTAGGAGTCCCCACCCGGCAGCCTCACGCGGGTGAGGCGCCCGGCGGCGTCATAGGCGTACGACGTCGTGGCCCCGGTCACGTCAGTGGCGGTCAGGACCCGGCCGCACCGGTCGTAGGTGACGTCCTCACCCGTGCCGGCGGGGGTGCGCAGCCCGACCGGCCGCCCTAGGCCGTCGTAGGTGGACTCCCAGGCCCCGAGCGGGTCGCTCAGGAGGCTCGGAGCACCGCCCTCCTCCCGGGTGACGTGACGAGTGGTGCCCACGGCGTCCGTGGTGGAGCGGATCCGCCCCTGGGAGTCGTACCGGATGCTCCACCGGCCCCCGCTCGCGTCACGCACGCTGGTCAGGCGTGAGAGCGCGTCGTGCCCCAGGTCCCAGTGGGAGCCGTCCGGGAGGGTGACACTGGCCAGGTTCCCCAGGTCGTCCCAGGTCTGACGCAGCTCACGCCCCAGCTCGTCAACGGTGCAGGCCTCCTGGCCCGCGGAGTCGTAGGTGACCTCGGTACGCCCGCCCAGGGGGTCCACGCGGGCGGCCAGGCGCCCCGCCGCCGTGTACTCCATGCGCCACACCCCGCCCTCGGGGTCGGTGCGGGACACGCACAGGCCGGAGTCGTCGTAACGGAAGGAGGTGGTGTGCCCCAGGGGCGTGACGGCGGAGACAATGCGCCCGGCCTCGTCCCGGACCAGGCGGTGCACCCCTCCGGCGGCGTCGGTCACGCTCGTCAGGTCACCGTGGGCGTCATAGGCCAGGCTCACGGTGACCCCGGTGGGATCCTCCAGCCGGGTCAGGAGGGAGCCGTCCCACCACAGGCGGGTGACCCCGCCCTCGGGGTCGGTGATGACGCTCGGGTTGCGGTCCTCGCCCTCGTACTCGTAGCGGGTGACGCTCACGGCGTCCCGGCCCTGGGCGTCCCGGGGCCCTCCCGTCCTGCCCGACCGGGCGGCGGGCGTGAGCCGGACCTGGGTGAGCCTGTCCCGCTCGTCCCACACGGACTCAGCACGCGCGCCGGTGGGGCCCTGCTCCAGGGTGAGACGACCCCGGTCGTCAAAGAGACGCGCAGTGCGGCCGCCGTCGCGTTCCACCACCATGACCTGGTTGTGCCCCACCGGTCCCAGCCCGACCTCTGTGACCTGCCGTCGCTGTCCGTCACGCGGACCAGGCGGCCCCGGTCGTCGTGGACCCAGGTATTGGCACGGGTGCCGTCCTCGTCGGCGACCACGGTCACCCTGCCGGGCAGGTAGGTGTAGTAGGTGAGCCGCCCCCGACGCGCCGTGACCTGGTTGTGACCCGATACGCAAACACGCAGGGCATGCCGCTGGGCGCACACCGTCTCCGCAGGTCAGAAGCCCTGTCAGCCGGGAGACGCCGTCGGCGGTCCCGGCGCCGCAGCCCCACGGGACCAACTCGGTTATGTAATGACTCACACCTATCGGGGTGGTGTGTGCCTAGGATGACCAGACCACCGACGTCACCCAGCGTCTGAAGGAGATCCCGTGATCCACGTCCACCGGCCCCGGTGGTGCAACCGGCACCGGCTGCGCCTGGCACCCTCCCGGCTGCGTGCCCGCGCGGCGTCCGGGCTGCGCCCGCTCCTCTTCCTGCCGGGCGCCCTGACCCCCTCCCGGCTCCCGGGGACCCTGCGCACCGCGGCCCGCTGGCCCCGTCGGCACCCCGGCGTCGTCGCAACGGTCCTGGTCGGCGTCCTGGCCGTGGTCTCCTCCCTGGTCTCCGCCCCCACCCACGCCGAGGAGCTCCGCACCCTCCAGACCGTCCAGGTCCAGGTGGGCCAGGACGGCACGGTCACCTCCATCACCAGCACCACGGTCGCCAGCGACGGGAGCTCCGGCGACAGGCACTCCTACGACCCCTCCAAGGCGGCCGCCGACCTGCCCGTGCGCGTGCGCACCGCCTACCGCACCCAGGACTCCTCGGGCACCGACCTGGCGGACCTGGCCGGCTACACCGGCCGGGTCACCATTGACGTCACCGTCGAGAACCTGACCGTGAGCCCCCAGTCCCTGACCTACGACGTCGCCGGGACCGCCCGCACCCAGACCGCCCTGGTCGGCGTCCCCCTGACCCTGGTGGCCTCGACCTCGCTGGGCGCCGCACCCCAGCAGGTCATTACCGCCGCCGACGACCCGGCCCAGACCACCAACGGCGTCCTGAGCCAGGGCCCCGACGGCACCGCCCAGGTCCAGTGGGCCATGCTCATGGCCCCGCCCCGCCTGGGCGCCACCGCCCACCTGCGGCTCGTGATGGACGCCACTAACCTGACGGTCCCGGAGATCAGCATGGCCGTCTACCCCGGCCTGGTCACCGACCCCTCCGTCCAGTCCCTCCTGGACAGCGCCTTCCGCACCGACCCCGGCTCCGCCCTGGCCCAGACCAGCACCACCATCGAGGTCCTGGGCCAGGTCAACGGGGTGCTGGCGAACGCCAACGCCATTGTCACCAAGGTCCGTACCAACCTCGACACCAACGCCACCACGCTGGCCAGCACCACCGCCGCGGACCTGGCCTCCTCCAGTGCCGCCCTGACCAGCACCATGAGGTCCGTGGGCTCCACGCTGTCCTCCCTCCGCTCCTCCCTGAGCAGCTCCCTGGCGTCCACGGAGTCAACCTCCACCGCCCAGCTGCTCCAGGTGGTCAACACCGTGTCGGCGCTCATGGGCGACACCACCCAGCAGGTCCCGACCCCCACCCTGGAGGGCACCGGGTGCCAGGCCGCCCTGCCCGGCCCCACCCCGACCGCCGGCGGCGAGGACACCGCGTCCCAGCCGGGCGCCACCGCCACACCCGCCGCCCCGGCCCCCGCCGTCGCCTCCCGGGGCCTGTACGGCAGCCTCGCCCAGGTCTCCGCCCAGCTCCAGGCCTACGCCGGTGCCACCGACGACTGCAAGACACAGATCCAGTCCAGCCTCCTGGCCTCCATAGGCCCCGCCGAGCCGGACGCCACCACCTGTGTGGGCCAGACCTCCACCACCTGCGCCCTGTTCTCCACCCAGACGGCCCTGGCCTCCGTCGCCCAGGACCTGCGCCAGAAGGGGAGCGACGCCGCCGCCAGCCTCCAGCCCGAGGTCGCCAGCAACGTGGGCAGCGCGGCCACCACCCTGTCCACCACCGTGGACACGGTCTCCCAGGCCGCCGCGAACCTGACCACCTCCTCCACCACCTTGTCCACCGACCTGGACACCCTGTCCACCGCCGCCTCCACGCTCTCGACCCAGGTCGACACCCTGGTGTCCAAGCTCGACGCCGTCCACTCCGACGTCGCCAACGCCACCACCCACAACACCACCGCTACGGGTCAGGTGACCGCCCTGGCGGACCAGCTGTGCCACGCGCAGGTCCCCGGCGCCACCGAGGCGGCCAACCTGGAGCACGCCAACACCATGCGCGCCTACCTCACCAGCACCCCCTGCCCCGGCTCGGCGCAGGCCAGCCTGCCCCTGCCGGCAGACGCCACCGCTACCCTGAGCGACACCCTCACCAGCCAGGCCACGACCCTGGCCGACGCCTCGACCCTGTCGGACACCAAGACCGAGGGCGCCGCCACCGCCACGGCCGTCACCAGCCTGCGCACCGCCGTGACCGACGTGACGAACGCCGTCAGCCAGGCCAAGAAGGCCCTGTCGGGGGACCCGGACGACCCCGACGCCGTGAGCCTGACGACGGCGCTGAGCACCTTGAGCACCAGCGTCAGCCAGCTCACGACCGACCGCACCACCCTGACCAGCGCCGTCAGCGCCCTCAAGACCCAGCAGGACACCCTGTCCACCACCGTGACCACCGCCTTCGACTCCGCCGCCGCCAGCGCCGACGCCGCCCGCACCACCGTGGGCACCCAGGTCCGCCTGGTGTCCGCCCAGGCCCAGCTGGACACGGCGACCCTGGGCAGCATGTTCGAGCGGTCCACGAGCGCCCTGGGCGGGCAGGCCAAGGCGATCACGGACACCGGCGCCCAGGTGGTCACCGGCCAGAACGCCCAGGTACAGACGGCCGCCGCACAGGCCGCCGCCCACGTGCACGACCAGGCCCAGGCGAGCCTGAGCACCATGTCCGACGCCATGACCTCCTCGGTCACCGACATTGAGGCGGCCCGCACCCTGCTGAGCGCGGACCTCACCACGGTCCTGACCGACCTGGGCGGCAAGGACGGCAACGGGACCGGCCTCATCGGGCTCATGTCCTCCTCCTCCGCCCTGGTGGGCAGCGCCAACTACCAGGTGGCCCTCGCCGCGCAGGCCAGCTCCGCCCACGCCGCCGTCAGGGGGCAGGACCTGGCGGCCGCCCTGCTGACGCAGGCACAGGTCAAGGCCAGCCTGATCGCCCAGGCCCGGATGAGCCCCTTCCACATTGAGGACCCCACCGGCCGGGTCACGACCCTGTACAGCATCCGCATCGGAGACCACCAGTGAGTATCCAGGACGCCGTCCTCCGGGCACTGCCCGGGCTTCCCGGCGCGGGCCGTCGTCAGCACCGGGTTGCCCGGGACCGCGTACGTCAGCTCGGGCTTCACGGCACGGGCCACCAGCTTCCTGGCACGAGCCACGAGCTTCCCGCAGCCCGCCCGGCGGGCACCCGCCGCGTCAGGACGGTGCTGGTAGGCGCCCTGACCCCCGCCCTCCTAGTGGTCGCGGGCTGCTCCGCCGGCCCCGCGAGCAGCCCCACGCCAGCCGCCCCGGGGTCTGCCGTCGCCTCCGCCTCCCCCGTCCCGGGCGCCACGTCCGGGGTGGGAACGCCGGCCGCCCCCACCCCGGTGGAGCTGGTCGCCGACGGCGCCCCGGCGACCATCACCCTGGGGGTCGTGGTCAGCCCCGGCGCCCCGGAGGCGGAGGGCTCCACCTGGGTGGGCCCGGCCCAGGGCGCCGCCGTGGCCGCCTACCGCTACCGGCTCGGCGGGACCACCGTGACCCTGGTGACCGCCGACGACCACGGTACCGCGGAGGGCGCGCAGGCCGCCGTCGAGCAGCTCGCGGCGCAGTCCGTCTCCGGCATTGTCCTGGCCACCGGCGGCAGCCACGTCCAGGCCGCCCTGAGCGCCGCGGCCAGCCACTCGGTCCCCGTGCTCATGCCCTACGAGACCTCCAACGAGCTGGTCGCCGGCGGCAGCGGGGCCTGGCTGACCGGCCTGACCCGCAACCGGACGGCGATCGCCCTGGCCAAGGCCCTCAAGGACGTCGGCTCCGCCGCGCCCCTGCTCATTGACGCCGGTGGCGCCAACCCCACCGAGGTGGCACCGGCGCAGGTGCTGACCTACACCGACGGGCAGGACACCGCCGAGCTGGTCGCAGCGGTCACCGCGGCGGCCAGCAGCCAGGCCGTTGACGCCGTGCTCGTCTCCGGTCCCGCCCACGCCCAGGCCACCGTGGTCCACGCCCTCCAGGGCACCGGGACCACGCTCCCGATCGTGCTGACCCCCGAGGCACTCAGCCCCGCCTTCCCCGCGGCCCTGGCCGAGGCGGGCGGGAGCCTGTCGACCCCGCTGACCACCGTGGGCGTCGCGGACCACGACCCCAGCGCCCTGACCCCCACTGAGGACGGCGCCGCCCTGTCCGCCTACCTCGCCGCCGTGCGCATTATGAGCGAGGACCCGGCCGCCGTGGACATCCTGGACGGGCAGCCCTTCGGCGACGCCGCGGCGGGAGGCGCGGACGTGGCCAGTCACGACGCCGTCGTGGCCCTGGTGCGGGCCGCCGCACAGGCCGGGAGCACGGACCCGGCCGCCGTGGGCAGGGCCCTGGCCACCCTCCGCCTGGACCACGGTGACGGCCTGGCCGGAGGGGACCTGGACCTGACCGGCTACGTGGCGCTGTCCACCGACGCGGTGGTCACCCTGGTCTCCACGAACCAGGACCCGGGCCTGCGCGCCACCTCAAAGGCCCACCCGCTCCTGTACTGGTTCACACCTAAAGGGTAGGGAAAGCGACCAAACAGACCGTGTACGTGAGTGTAAGGAGTCGTTGAGTGCGTCTTGTCCTGACCCTGTTCGACAACCCCCGCACCGTGGACCTGGTTGACCACACCGAGGCCGCGACGCTCGCGGACCTCCTGGACGCCGCCTACGGCCCCGTCCACGACCTGAGGGGCCCGTTGTGGGTGGACGACGCCTCCTACGAGCTGGACGCGCCCCTGGAGTCCCTGACCCTCATGGAGGGCAGCACCATCGGCTCTAAGCGACCGCAGGCGCTGGAGCTCCTGGAGGGCTGGACCCTGACCGTCCTGGGCGGCACTGGCACGCAGGGCCACTGCGCGCCCGCCCCGGGGGAGCCGGTCAGCATCGGCCGCTCCCCCCGGGCGGACCTGACGACGGACTCACCCAGCGCCTCCTGGCTCCACGCCACCGCCACCCTGGAGGAGGAGGGCCTGCGTCTTGAGGACCGGGACTCCACCAACGGGTCCACGGTGGACGGCACGCCCCTGGACGCCGAGGGGACCGTGCTGAGCGACGACGCCGTCGTGCGCGTGGGCGGGTGCACGGTGGCGGTGCGCAAGGACGTGGCAGAACCGGCCGCGCCTCGCCCGGGCAGCCTCCACAACGTCACCGCCGCCGGCACCGTCCCCTTCAACCGCCCACCCCGCCCCGGGCGTCCGGCCCCGCCCCGCCCCCTGGCCCTCCCCCAGCGCAAGAGCATCCCGCCGGCCACCAAGTTCTCCCTCATCACGGTCCTGGCGCCCCTGGCCCTGGCACTGGTCATGATCATTATGATGCGCGACCTGCGCTACGCCCTGGTCTCCCTCATGAGCCCCCTGCTGGCCGTGGGGACCTGGGCGGAGCAGCGCCGTCGCCGCGCCCAGGAGGTCAAGGAGGCCGACGCCGCCTTCGCCACGGGCCTGGAGACCCTCACCAAGGACCTCCTGGGGGCCGCCAGGGCCCGTCGCCTGGTCATGCGGGCCGACACCCCCGACGTCCAGCTCATGCGCCGCCGTGCGCTGGTGCCGACCACCACCCTGTGGCAGCGGCGTGCCGAGGATCCCGACGTGCTCCTGCTGACCGCGGGCACGGCCGACGTCCACTGGGTCCCGGAGGTGGACGCCCGCCCCGGCCAGCGTCAGGAGGACGAGGTGTCCGCGCTGCTGGCGCGCGCCTCGGTGCCCGGCGCCCCCGCCCAGGTGGACCTCACGGGGGCCGGCGTGGTGGGGATCGTGGGGGACCGGGCCGGGGCGGTCGCCCTGGCCCGCAGCCTCCTTGTCCAGGCGGCCACCCACTGCGGTCCCGCCGACCTGACCGTGGGCGTCTTCCACGACCCCGGTCGGGCCCAGGAGTGGGAGTGGGCCTCCTGGCTGCCCCACACCCGCCGCCTGGGCCCCGAGGCCGGTCGCTGGCTGGGAGGGCAGCGGACCGTCAGCGACTCCCTCCTGGGTCGGCTGCGCGACGGCGTGGAGTCCCTGCCCACGCCCCACGTGCTCCTGCTGCTGGACTCCGACGTGCTCACCGAGGGCCGGGACTCCCCCGCCCGCGCCCTGCTGGGCCGGGGGCGCGCGGCCAGCCCCTCACGTGACCACGTGCCGCGGCGGGTCAGCGGCATCGTGGTCGCGGCCGTGCGCGAGCACCTGCCCGCCGCCTGCACCACCGTCATCGAGGTCGGCGAGGACTCCACCGGGGTCCTGGAGCACCCCCAGAGGCGTGAGCGAGTGGAGGACGTGGCCCTGTGCGGGGCCAGCGTGGCGGAGGCGGAGCAGGCCGCCCGCGCCCTGGCCCGCCTGGAGGATCCTGAGCTGGAGGTCCCCGGCGCCTCCCTGCCCGGCCTGGTCCGGCTCGGCCCCCTCCTGGGGCTGGAGGAGGTCACCGCCTCCCAGGTGCGGCGCCTGTGGGGCAGCCCGGGGGTCTCCACCCCCATCGGCGTGGGGGAGCGGGGTGTCATGGAGCTCGACGTCGTACGTGACGGCCCCCACGGCCTGGTGGGCGGGACCACGGGGTCGGGCAAGAGCGAGTTCCTCCGCTCCCTGGTGGCCGGGCTGGCCGCACGCAACGACCCCACGCGCCTGACCTTCATCCTCATTGACTTCAAGGGCGGGGCGGCGTTCAAGACCTGTGAGCGCCTGCCCCACACGATCGGCACCATCTCCAACCTCGACGCCCAGATGGCCGACCGGGCCCTGCGCGCCCTGGAGGCCGAGATGACCTACCGCCAGCGGCTCTTCGCGTCCGCGGGCGACGGCGTGGACAACCTGGACGCCTACCTGGCCACCAGCCCCTCCGAGCCCGTGCCGCGCCTGCTGCTGGTGGTCGACGAGTTCGCGATGCTCGCCAAGGAGTACCCTGACGTGCTCTCCTCCCTGGTGAGCGTGGCCGCCGTGGGACGCACCCTGGGGGTCCACATGGTGCTGGCCACCCAGCGGCCCGCGGGCGTGGTCAACGACGACATCCTGGCCAATACGAACCTGCGGGTGGCCCTGCGCGTCCAGAGCCGTGAGGACTCCTCCAACGTCATTGACGTGCCCGACGCCGCCGCGATCGGACGCCACCAGAAGGGGCGGGCCCTGATCAAGCTCGGCCAGGACGACATCACCCCCGTCCAGACGGCTCTGGTCACCGGCGCCCTCCAGGAGGACGACCGGGCCCCGGTCACCCTGCGGGACGAGGACGGGCGGGTACTGGTCGCCGCGCCGGGCCAGGTGCCGGGGCCAGCGGGAGCGCCGACGCCAGGCCAGGCGCCGGGGCCGGGCGAGCCGGAGACGGACCTGGACCTGCTCATTGACGCCATTGTGGTGGCCAGCGAGCAGGCGGGGATCGCCCCGCCGCGCCCCGTGTGGCCCGAGCCGCTGGGGCCCCGGGTGGATCTGGAGGGCTTCCCGGCGTCGCCGGTGCCCGACGACCCGCGCAGGGCCGTCCCGCAGGTGGGAGGGCGTGAGGGGGACCGCATCCTGTTCGCCCTCTCCGACGACCCGGACCGCCAGCGCCAGGTGGTGGAGGGCTGGAACCTGGCTGAGGGCAACCTCCTCCTGGGTGGCGTGCCCGGGTACGGGACGACGACGGCCCTGGCCTCTGTCGCCCTGGCGGCCGCCACCCAGTGGGCGCCCCAGGAGATGGACCTGGTGGTGCTGGACATGGGCACCGGTGAGCTCACGGCCCTCGAGAGGCTGCCGCACACGCTCGCCTACGCGGGTACCGGCCCGGGAGGGCGGGAGCGGCAGGGGCGTCTTATCAACTACCTGCGCGCTGAGCTCGAGCGCCGTCGGGCGGGGGCCGTCGGCCGCGTGACGGTCGTGCTCGTGGACGGCCTGGCGGCCCTGCGCGACGAGTACCAGGACACCGAGGGCCTGGAGCTGCTGGACAGCTTCTACCGCGTCTACGCGGACGGCCCTGACCTGGGGATCCACGTGGCCGTCAGCACCTCCCGGGTCAAGGTCATCCCCTCGGCGATCGAGGAGGTCACCACCCAGAAGTGGCTCTTCCACCTGGTGGACCGCTACGACTACGCCCAGGCCGGGCTCAAGCCCACTGAGGGCCCCCCGGAGGTGCCCGGCCGGGCGGTGGTCTCACGCACCCGGCTCCAGACGCATGTGGCCACCCCCGCCTGCACCCTGGCTGAGGCCGTGGACCTGCTGCGTGACCGCTGGGTCGGGGCGGAGCCCAAGCGGCCGGTGGTGGGGGAGCTGCCCAGTGAGGTGGCAGTGGCGGCGCTGGAGGGGTCCGGGGACGTGTCCGGTGAGCCCTGGCGCCTGCCCGTGGGGATCCTGGCCTCCGACCTGTCCACGGCGGTGCTGGAGAGCTACGAGGGCGAGCACCTCATGGTGGCCGGGCCCCCGCGCTCGGGCAAGTCCATGACGCTCCTGGCCCTGGCGGCCTCCGCCCGGCAGGCGGCGCAGGCGGCCGGAGCCGAGATCTGGGTGGGGGCGCTCGCCTCACGCCGCTCGCCCCTGGCCGCGGCCGGCCCTGAGGCGGGGCTGGACAAGGTGGTCACCGAGGTCTCGGAGCTGGCCGTCCTGAGCTCGGCCATCACGGTCCATGAGGGGCCGGCCCTGCTCCTGGTCGACGACGCCGAGCGGGTGGAGGACCCTGACGGCGTCCTCAGCGGGCTCCTGGCCTCCGGACCGTCTCACCTGCGTATTGCCGCGGCGGGGCGCAATGACGACGTCCGGACCCTGTACAGCCACTGGACCAAGACCCTGCGGCGCTCCCGGTGCGGGATCCTGCTGCGTCCCAATATCGACCTCGACGGCGACCTGCTGGGGGTGAACGTGCCCCGGCGGGCCTCAGTGCCCATGACCACCGGGCGCGGCTACCTGTGCCTCAACGGGCACGCCACGCTCATGCAGACCGCGTTGCCCTGAAGCAGTCTCACCGCGACGTCGATCACCCTCTTGCGCAAGTCCTGACTCGCCATCTTAATCTCCTCGACAGAATGCCTTGCATAAATCCCTAGGTCCGTACGGTCAGGGCAGACAGGTACCACCTGACCTGGTGCACTGTGTTCTACAAGTGGGTGCGTCAGGCCTGGTCCTGTTGTTCTTCTTGTTGCCTCTGTCTGGCCCAGTGGGGGAGGAGTCTGGGGTCGCCTAGTGGTATGTCTGTCCCGATGGCCATGCCTGATGGGGGTGGGGGTGGTAGTGGTCCTGGTGGTGGGTCGTAGTCGGTGCGGTTGGGCGGGTCGCCCCCGCTTACGAAGCAGGCGCGGTGGCTGAGCCGCAGGGTGCCGTCTGGCCACACCCCCAGGCGGCAGACCCGGATGGGCTGCCCCACAACGGGGTGGAAGTCGGTCTTGAACACCTTCCGGTCGGCCTCGACCAGGGACCACATGACCGTGCCGGTCTCACCCGAGGCAAGAAGGTAGACGTCAAAGCCCCGCTCGTGTACGGCTCTGATTACGCCCCACTCCGGTGCCCTCAGGCCTGAGGGCCACCCCGTCCTGCGTCTGCGGACCACCTCCCTGGGTGACCACTCGATAGCCGCCTGCTGGGCCGTCAGGCGCACCTCCCCGCCGGGGCGCAGCTCCCCGTCTGAGCGCACCTCCATACGACGCACCCGGATACGGTCCCCCACGTCCGGCCAGTACTCCTCATTAGTCCGTATAGTGCTGTCGTTGACCCACGCCCTCTCGACCGTGCCTACCTCACCCGAGGAGTCCAGGAACACGTCCAGCCCGTACGGCCAGTGCGCCACCACCGTCCCCCACTCCACCGGACCCAGGCCTACGTCCTCAGGCTTACGCATAGTTGATCGCCTCTTCCTTAGCAGATCCTACAACGGGCTACGCGCTCCCGGACCCCTGGTCCGGGTTGTGGAGGGTCTGCATGAGGTTGTTGACCGACGTCGGGGAGAGTCGTCTCGTGTCGGTGGCCTCCTTCCAGGTCGTCTCGAAGAGGCTGGCAGTGGTGTAGCAGGCGGTGAACTCGTCCTGGTCGTTTATGAACTGGAGTTCCGGGACTGGGGGTGAGATGTTTATCGGGTCCTCTTCCCAGAGACTCTCTATCTCCACCCTGCCGTCGCGGAAGACATTGATAATCCGCTCCAGGTAGCGTTCGCTGTCGATCTGGACGAACACGATAAAGGGGTTCTCGGGGTCGTCGCTCCTCCAGTCTGAGAGTATGTACTGACTCATTCGTGTCTCCTGTGGTGTGGTGCCGGGTGGGTTACCGGGGTGACGTCGTAGCAGGTCACCCCCACCACGTCCAGGCCTACCAGGCCCTCGAGCACCCCCCGGTAGCGCCCAGGGTCCCACAGGTCCGCGGCCCCCAGCACCACCCTCCCGTCCCCGTCCAGCACCCGGCTCGATGTCTTCGACGTCAGGTACCAGTTCTCACCCCCCACCCAGAGAAAGAAATCGGATATGCTCTCCGCGCCACCCACCCGCAGAGGCAGTAAGGACTCCAACCAACGCGAGTAGGCGTTGACCCAGGCGGCGCTGCTAATCATGGCGTCTTCTTAAGCGTAAGTACCATTACGGCTCCCTTCTAGGGACTCAGAAGGAAGCGTGTCTGTTAAACCTGCCGTCCCGTTCCAGGTAGATCCAGTCTTTCCTGCTCGTCGTCCTGGGCCCATTGGAGTGCCAGCTCGCTGGCCCCTTCCAGGTCGCGGTGTGAGAGCTTCTCCAGGAGGGCTCGTCTGGTGGGGGTGTCGTCCTCGGCGTTGTGCACGATGGTGATGAGGTTGGACAGGACCATGTCGTCGGTTGTCTCGTCGAGCATTTGGTAGAGGCGGGGCAGGTGGGCTCTTACGACGGCCCGGCACCTGTCGGGCAGGTCGGTGCGCCCGGCCGAGGTGTGACTACAGGTGATCTCCACCAGGGCGTCCGTGGCGTACACCGTCCCCCAGTACGTGCACTCCCCCTTGCACACCGCGTCCACCAGCACCCGCGTCACCGGCAACGCCGCCTCCTCAAGGTAGCGGGAGTAGAAGGCTAGACCCTCAAGCTGGTCAGAGGCCTTACCACCCGACCCCGCGTCCGGCGCGTACAGCAGGGCCCTGATCAGCCCAGGATCCACACCCACGCCGTGACTGGTACGCAGAGAACCCCAGTCAACCCCGTAGTCACTACTCACTCCAGGCTCCCCCCTTCTCAAACTTGACGTTCTCGGGAAAGCGGCCCCTGAGAACGTTTCGGCAGACTCGGATCAGATTACTATCCGTGGGCCGTCTGGTCTAGGGGTTTTGTGTGCTTGTGGGTGGGTGTGTTTTGTTTCGTGTGTCTGTCTGGTTGGGGGGTGGTCTGAGGGTGACGGTCCTGCCCGGGACGCCCTTCCTGGGCCGGTAGCCGTGACGCCGCTCCTCGTCCCAACGTCTTCTGACGAGGTCCAGGGGTATGTCCAGGAAGGCCTTGCGGTGGCTGAGCCGTAGGGTTCCGTCTGGCCAGACCCCCAGGCGGCGGACCCGGATGGGCTGCCCCATGCGGGGGTGGAAGTCGGTGGAGAAGAACGCGCGGTCGGCCTCCACCAGGGACCACATGACCGTGCCGACATCCCCCGAGGCGTCCAGGCGGACGTCGAAGCCCCGCTCGTGCACGGCCGTGACCACGCCCTGCTCCGTTTCTCCCAGGCCGGCAGGCCACTCGTACATACGCCTGCGGACCACCTCCTCGGGCTCAGACCAACCGTTGAGCGCGGTCTGGAAGGAGACCAGACGCACCTCCCCACCAGGACGCGCCTCCATACGACGCACCCGGATACGGTCCCCCACGTCAGGCAGATACTCCGGGTTACGACGCATGTAACTGTCGTGACTCTGCATCCTGTCCAGCATGCCGACCTCGCCCGAGGCCTCCAGACGCACATCCAGGCCGCACTGGTGACACCCCACCACGATCCCCCACTCCACCGGACCCCAGCCGGTGTCCTCAGGCCTGTCCACAGCTGACCGCCTCTTCCCCGGGCCTTGTTCCCGTCCAGAAGAGTGTATATGAGGTCCTGCCCCTGGGTGCGGGTCGGGCCTGGTGATAGGAGTCCGAGTCTGCTCCTAGTGTTTCTTCCTGTTCTGTTCCTGTGTTCTTCTGTCCTCTCCGTACTCCTCTACCAGGTTCCAGTGCAGTGCGTTGTCGCTCGGTCCGGGAAGGTCCTGGTGTGAGAGCTTCTCCAGGAGGGCCCGTCTGGTGGGGGTGTCGTCCTCGGTGTTGTGCACGATGGTGATGAGGTTGGACAGGATCGTGTCGTCGGTCGCCTGCTCGAGCATCTGGTAGAGGCGGGGCAGGCGGGCTCTCACGACGGCGAGGCACCTGCTGTCCAGGTCCTCGTTGCCGTGCTGCATCTCGCCGAAGGAGATCTCACCGCAGGTGATCTCCACCAGGGCGTCCGTGGCGTACACCGTCCCCCAGTACGTGCACTCCCCCTCGCACACCGCGTCCACCAGCACCCGCGTCACCGGCAACGCCGCCTCCTCAAGCTGCCGGGAGTAGAACGCGGTACCCTCGATACCCCAGTAGGCCTCATTAGCCGTCCTGGAGTCCGGGGCACTCAGCATCACCCCGATCGGAGCAGGATCCATACCCACCCCGTCCCTGGTACGCAGAGAACCCCACTCAACCCCGTAGTCACCACCCATCCCAGGATCCTCCCTCCTCCCTACCTAGTGTACCGGATGCGTGTCGGTGGAAGGGTTCCATGTGGTTAAGTGAGGCGTAGTGTGACAGTATCCTGGCCTCGTAGGTGGGGTTCCAGGTCCTGGTGAGTACTCCCTCCGAGGTGGTGGCGACCTCTATGCTGCACAGCCCGCCAGTAAGGTGCCCGTGGACGTGGAGGTCGAGCACGTCCGCTAACTGCATGCGCAGGCGTAGGGCGTTGTTGCCTCGGGCGGCCCACCTGGCCGGGAGGGGGTCGGGGGCGTCGCCCAGCTCCACAACCAGGCGGACGTCGTCAAAGTTGACGAAGCGGACACGCAGGCACACCGCCCCCTCCAGGGAGGCCGGGCGGCGGTTGAACACCTCGAACAGCCCCCGGCACCCCGAGAGGCCCGCGGCCCACCAGCCAGTCGGGATACCCACGTCAGATGACCTACCCATTATGTCCTCCCTAATTAAGGTCTCGTGCTCCTGCCCGTGTGCTCGGATTGGAGGGTGCGGTGGGCCCGACGTCGGGGCTGTCGTCCTGTCCGTCTGCTAGTCGGGCTGGTGTCTAGTAGGGGTTGTAGCCGTAGGCCTCGTAGTAGTCCAGTAGGCAGGTGCGGGCGCGTACGCGGATGCTGTGTCCCTGGCGGGCCAGGCGCAGCTCGACGTGGTCGTCGCCTAGGGCCCCCAGGTAGACCTCGTCGGGGCCAGCCCCGGCCCTGGTGGTGCCCGCTACCTCCACGTCCCCGTGGAGGGACAGGAACAGGCAGATCATGTCGCAGCCCGGTCTCCAGCAGGCGGGCGGGTTGACGGGAGTCTGGACAATACTCAGGCACACTTTCAGAGTGCCCGTGCTGTGGTAGATGATGAGCTCGTCGCCGATCAGGTTGGACGCGCACGGGCCCTGGGGCCCATACATCTCGTAGACGACTTCCCCGCCCTCTATGACCGCGTAGTCCACGTCACTAGCCGACGCCGTCGGGTCTGTTCCAGGTGACATTGCTCCAGTCTCCGAATCCGTAGTGGTCAAGGGTTCCCTCCACCTTGCCGTTATCAGTATGTCCTGTGCGGGGCGACGAGGAGCCCGACCACCGCCGGGTCGTACGCCCGCATCCCCAGCAGGCCGGCCACCACCAGGCCCCGGCAGCCAGCACACCCGCACCACCAGCACCAACTGGGCCAGCGGGGCCCCAGAACCACCCGGGCCAGCGGGCCTACCAGGACCGACGGGCAGCTACGACCACCCTTATTCTGCTGTGGGTGAACAGGTGTGGGCTGCCCCTGTTGGCGCTACAGGATGTGCGGTATGTTCCTGGTCACAGAACGGTTACGGCCGCGACCGGGCAGGGACATGATCAGGCAGGGAGGTGAGGCGGTCCGTGGAGGTCAATGACGCAAACCTTGACAACCTCAAGGGAATGCCTGACGTCGCCTACGACTTCAGTGTGGCGAACTCCCTGGCCGCGATGTTCCGTCTGGCAGCCCGTAACCTGCGGGACCAGCACCCTGAGCGGGCTAGTTACCGACTTAATGCCCGTAAGGACTTCAAGGGGCACTTCTCGGTGGTCTTTAGGACCAACGGGACCACTCAGCTGTCTGACCTGGACGAGATCGTACGTAACCTGGATCTGGTGGCCACGAAGGTCGAGGCCGTGACGGCCAAGGCCCGTGCGGAGAACGCACGGCGTCGGGCCGCGCGGGAGTGGGCCGAGCGGCGTGCAAAGCGCGGTTTCTGGGAGAGGACCTTGGACCGCGTAGGTGGAGGTGAGGAACCGCCCTACAAGGAGATCGCCGACGACGACGAGGGACCCTCGGAGTCGGTGACCGCGGGTGCACCCCAGGCACGTCAGACGCCCCAGCCGGGGAGCGTGGGGAACTCGAACGGGACGTCGTCGGCCAGACCCGGTGACCTGAAGGACTTCGCCACGAAGTCGCGGGCGGCCGACGAGGCGCTAAGGGCGGTCCCGGGGCAGCTCGAGGGCTACTGCCTGGACTTCGCCACCTCCTGCTCGTGGGCCACCCTGGACGCCTCGAGCGTGCTGTCAGGCTACCGGCAGTGGCTGCTGGCCAACGAAGAGGATGCCAAGTGGGCCCAGACCGTGGGACAGGCCTTTGAGGACGCGGGAGGCAGCGGTGAGGTGTCCGCCCTGCCGGACAGTGCCGTGGAGGCGGTCCTGGCCGGTGCGGGCGTGTCCAGCCAGCGTGCGGACATCGTGATCGACCCGCCCACGGCCTACGGGTCCCCGCCCACCACGGGCTACAGCGACGACCCGGTCAACACCAGTACGGGCGCCTTCCTGGAGGTCGAGGAGGATCTGGGCTTCGCCGGGGCGAGCGGGTCCCTGGCGTGGACGCGCTCCTACAGCTCGTTGAACCCGGTGGTGGGTGCCTTCGGGCGGGGCTGGTCCTCGTGGGCCGAGGTGGGCCTGGTCCTTACCGGGGACGCCGCCCGGCTGACGCTGCCCGACGGGCGCGTGGTGGTCTTCCCCCGCGCCGGGCAGGGCTGGGGGCGGGCCGAGGGCGAGAGCCTGTGGCTGGAGCGCGCCCCGGCCGGCCAGGACGGTGCCAGCCAGGACGGTGCTGACCAGGCTGACGGTCCCGGCGGGGCCCGCCCGGACAGTGCCCGCCCGGACGGTGATGAGGACGTCGCGCAGAGTGGGGGCTACGTGGTCTCCTCCTCGTGGGGCCTGCGGTGGCGCATTGACTCTGTGGGCCGGGTGGTGCACGCGGGCGCGGGGCCGGGGACGGGCGTGACCCTGTCCTGGGAGGGTGAGCGCCTGGTGCGCCTGACCCACGAGCGGGGCCGGTTCGTGGACCTGTCCTGGGAGGGCGGCCGCGTGGTGGGGGCCGTCTCCTCGGACGGGCGCCGCGTGGTCTACGACTACGACGAGGTTGGGCGCCTGGTGGGGGTGGTGCGCCCGGTGGGGTCACGGACCTACCGGTGGGACGAGGCGAGCCTGCTGGCCCAGGTCGTGGACGCTGACGGCGTGGTGGAGGTGACTAACACGTTCGACCAGACGGGGCGCGTGACCACGCAGCGCTCCCCGTTCGGGCGTACCACCCGCTACTCCTACCTGGCTGGCGGGGTGACGGCCACCAGCGACGAGGACGGTTCGAGGGGCAACACCTGGATCCACGACCGGCGCGGCCGCCTGGTGGGGGTCGTGGACGCCCAGGGGCGGCGCCAGTCCATGGGGTACGACCGGTGGGGCAACAAGGTCATGGTGCGTACCCGGGACGGGCAGGCCACGGCGTGCGTCTTCGACGATCGGGGCCGCATAGTCCTGCGTCGTCTGCCCTCGGGGGCGCGCCAGGCCTGGGAGTGGGACGAGCTCGACCGCCTGGTGTCCGCCACCGTCACCGGTGCCGACGACGGGGCCGGTGGGGCCGGGGTGGAGGCCGTGACCCGGTTCGTCTACGAGGGCCCGGCCCGGCAGCCCTGTCGTGTGGTGGATCCTGAGGGCGGGGTCACCCGACTGTTGTGGGGTCCGGGGGGCCTGCTGGCCCGGGTGGTGGATCCCACCGGGGTGGGTGTGGACTTCGCCTACGACGACTTCGGTGAGCTGGTGGCCGTCACCAACGCCGAGGGGGCCGTGGCGCGCCTGGAGCGTGACGCCGCAGGCCGGGTGGTGGCGGCCGTCACCCCTCTGGGGAACCGTACCGAGTACCGGTACGACCCGGACACGGGGCTGCTGGCCACCCGCACGGACCCCACGGGGGGCCGGTGGAGCTTTGAGTACACCGCCGCGGGGCGCATGTCGGCCCGGGTCGACCCCATGGGCGGGCGCACCACGGTGTCCTGGGGGCAGGACGGGCAGGTCGAGACGACGACCGACCCCCTGGGCCGGGTGGTGGGCCAGTGGTACGACGACCTGGGCAACCTGGCCGGCATGAGGCTGCCGGACGGCTCCACGTGGAAGCTGGGCTACGACGCCCTGTCCCACCTGACGCACGTCAAGGACGCCGCGGGCGGGCAGTGGTCGATCAGCTACGGGGCCGACGGCCTGGTGTCCGCCACCCAGGACCCCACGGGCGTGCGCCGCAACGTGGAGCGCGGCCCCCTGGGCGAGGTCGTGGCCGTGCACGACGGGGGCGAGGACCTGGAGGCCCGCTGCGACCGCCTGGGGCGGGTCGTGGCCGTCACCGGGCCTGACGGCACCGAGCAGACGGTGCGCTACGACCGGTGCGGGCGCGTGGTTGAGGCCGTGGACGCCACCGGCGCGGTCACCCGCTACGAGCGTGACGCCGCTGGCCGGGCGGTAGCGGTCACCCAGCCTACGGGGGGCGTCTACCGCTACGAGTACGACCGGTGCGGCCGGTGGTCGGCGACCGTGTCCACCGGCGGGGACCGCTACGAGATCCTCTACGACGCCGACTCGCGCTTGGTCGGCGAGATCTGGCCCGACGGCGGCCGGGTGTCCACCCGCTTTGACGCCGCGGGGCGGATTGTGGAGCGGCGTACCCCGGGGCGTGGGGTGGTGCGTTTCAGCTACGACAAGTGCGGGCGCATCACCACCATCCAGGACCCCTGGCACGGGACGCGGCGTCTGCGCTACGACGCGGCCGGCCAGCTGGTGGCGGCCGTGGACGGTGCGGGCGGGGTGACCCGCTACGAGTACGACGCCCTGTCCCACCAGGTGGCGGTGACAGACCCGGCCGGCAACAGGACCACCCGCTCCTGGGACGCCATGGGGCGCCTGGTAGCGGACACCGACCCGCTGGGACGCACCACCTCCTGGTCCTGGGACGCCTCCGGGCGCCCGGTACGCCGGGCAGAGGCCACGGGCCGGGTGCTGGAGTGGGCCTACAACACGGCCGGACGCCTGGAGGAGGTCCGGGCTGACGGGGACCTGCTGGCCCGTCTCAGGCGGGATCCTGCGGCCCGGACCATGAGCGCGGACGGGCCCGGCGGGTCGGTGTCCTGGACGTGGGACGCCTGTGGGCGTCTGGTCTCGCGTCTGCGTGACGGGGTGGGGGTGTCCTACACCTATGACGTGGCGGGGCGGCGTACTGGTATGCGCAGGCCTGACGGGGTGGTGACCAGGTACTCCTATGACGCCAACAACCGTCTGGCCGTCCTGGAGCAGGAGGGTCTGGGGCGGGTGGACGTGGAGCGTGACCCGGTGGGGCGCGTGGTGGGTGTGCGCGGCCCGGGTCTGGAGGCCCGCTGGCGGTGGGAGGACGGGTTCGTGGTGGGCCACCGGGTGGACCGCCACGGCCTGGTCCAGGAGACGGGCGTGGAGCGTGACGCGGGTGGGCGCGTGGTGGCCGAGGTGCGTGACGGGGCGCGTACGGACTACGACTACGACGCGGCGGGGCGTCTGGTGGGGGCCGTCACGAGTGAGGGGACGGCCTGCTCCTGGGCCTGGGACGCGGCGGGGCGTCTGGTGCGCAGGGTCGAGGACGGGGCGTCCACAGTCTACGACTACGACGCGGCGGGCCAGCTGGTGACCGCCCGTGTGGGGGGTGCGGTCACCACCTACTCCTATGACGCGGCGGGGCGGCGTACCCGTCAGGCGGGTCCGGGCGGGGAACGGCGCCTGTCCTGGGGGCCCAGGGGTGAGCTGGCCTCGGTCACGGACGTGGTGCGCCGGGGTGACCGCCTGTGGGCGCGTCGTCAGGAGCTGGTCACCGATCCCGGCGGGGAGACGGCCCGTGTGGGGGGCGTGGACGTGTTCTGGGACAGCGCCGCCGTGCTGCCGGCCCTGGCCCAGGTAGGTACCAGGGTGGTCACCGACGCCCTGACCGCGACGGCCCTGACCGGCGGGGAGGAGGGGACGGCCTGGCTGGTGCCCGACACCGACGGGCCCACCGCCCTGGCGGGGCAGTGGGCCACCGCCGGTACCGGTGGCGCCACCGGCCCGGCTGGCCCGGCCGTCCCCACCGGTGCCGGTGGGCCCGCGGCACCTACCGGTGCCGGTGGTGCTGGTGGTCCCGCTGCTGGTGCTGGTGGTGCCGGTGGTCCCGGGCCAGCCGGTGCTGGTGCTGGTGGCGTGTGGGGGCTGGGCGGTGTGGTGGGCGTGGCCGGGCCCGCCCCCTGGGTCCCCGCCGGCGTCGGTGCCGGTGGTCCTGGCCCCGCCGGTCCGGGTGGTGCTGGGCCGGGTGGTGCCGGCGCGCCTGGCCCGGCTGGCCCGGCCGGTCCGGGTGGTGCTGGTCCTGGTGGTGTGGGTGTGTCGGCCTCGGGGGGCCTGGTGGTGGCCGGCCTGGGTCTGCTGGGGGCGCGGGCGTACGACCCGGTGGTGGCCGGGTTCCTGTCGCCTGACCCCCTGGGGGCCCCGGCCGGGGTGGGGTGGGCCGGGGCGCGGTACTCCTACGCGGGAGGGGACCCGGTGGGGGCGGGTGACCCCACGGGCCTGTCCCCGGTCAGCGAGGCCGACCTGAGGGCCTACCAGCAGGCCAGCCATGGTGCCCTGGGCGCCGCCCTGGGGGCGGCCGGCTCCTGGCTGGCCGGCAACTGGGAGTACCTGGCCGCCGGGGCTCTGGTGGTGGCCGGGGTGGCGGTGATGTGCACCGGCGTGGGCGGGCCGGTGGGGGCGGCCGTGATCAGCGGGGCCCTGACCAGCGCGGGCATGTCGGCCGGGACCCAGAAGATGACCACGGGGCGGGTGGACTGGGGCCAGGTCGCCGTGGACGGGGCCATCGGGGCGGCCTCGTCCCTGGCCGGGGGCGGGGCCGTGGCCGCGGTGGACCGCGCCACGCGGGGCATGCGCTCCTGCCTGGGACGCAACCTGCTCTCCGGGGCCGCCGAGGGCGCCGCCGAGAACGGGGTGAGCAGCGGCCTGGAGTACCTGACCAGCGGCGAGCCCGTCACGGTCGGGGGCCTGGCCCGCGCCGTGGGCGGGGGCGCCCTCGACGGCGCCCTGGACGGGGCCAGCAGCGCGGCCCTGGAGAAGGCCACCGGCACCGCCCGCTACGGGTGCTTCACCCCCACCACCCCCGTGCTCATGGCCGACGGCACCACCAGGCCCATCAAGGACGTGCGCCCCGGGGACCGGGTGGCCTCCCGCGACCCCGCCACCGGCCGCCTGGTGGCCGCCACCGTGGACCGCACCCACACCCACGCGCGCGTGCCCACCATACGCCTGACCACCACCAGCGGCACCGTCACCACCACCGCCACCCACCCCGTCCACGTGGCCGGACGCGGCTACGTCCCCGCCGGCCACCTCAGGGCCGGCGACACCCTCACCACCCCCGACCACGCCCCCGTCCACGTCGTCTCCGTCCAGGCCACCGGACACACCACCACCGTCCACAACCTCACCATACGCCACACCCACAACTACCACGTCCACACCACCACCAAACAAGCAATACTCGTACACAACACAACACCCGCAGGCGGATGCGGGCCAGACGAGGATGAACTGCGTGACGCAGCCCGGCAACTACGGGATGAGTATGCCGCATCTTTTTCATCTAATAGCCGGCCTGCCACAGTTGTTGCAGCCTACGTTCCTGGTCATGGGGTAGAGGACATCAGAGTAGGAAGGAGCGGAAGTCGAGAAGAACTTGGACCGACAAAAAACGGCGAGCCAAAGTTTGGATGCGCAGAGGACGACGCTTACTACAGATTAAAAGAGGATGTCGATCCCGATTTGACCAGGAAAGATATTAGGTTTGTCGAACCTGTTAGACCAAGGACGGGAAAAGGGGTTGACCCCTGCGTAAGGTGTCAGACCAGATTTGACAAGTCGCAGTTCCCGCCGGGCGTCAAGGGTCAGAAAGGAGGTGCCTGGGGTGACGGGTGACAGTACTGACTGGTCCAACCTGCGTGCGCTGGGTGACCCCTGCGACCTGCCGTCGGCAATTGACGAGATGATGGGGGCGGAGGATGACGACGACGCTGATAGCGCGTACTGGAGGATAGAGGGGAACGCGTTCTTCCAGCGCGAGCTGTACCAGGCGGCGGAACCCACCGCCCTGGTCGTGTCAGACAGGATCTGCGACGGGTGCTCGACGGTCCACGGCCTCAGGTGCGGGTTCGACCTGCTCGTCGAGATCGCCCACGGGTTCCCAGCGCAGTCAGAGCAGATGCTCGGGGACAACACGATTGACGAGCGCTGTACCAAGGTGATCTGCAACCACCTGCCCTGCTTCTACCGTGTCGCGGAGTCGTGCACCGACGAGAGGGTCCTGCAGGGAGTCGTGGACCTGTCCGTGAGGCTGGAGGTCGACGTCGCCAGGCGGCGCAGACTGCTCGAGACCGTCTCCGTGAGACCTCCTCGCAGCTCTTTCCTCATCTCCAGCGTGAACGACCTGAGAAGGTCGTTGTCAGGTAAGGACTGCTTCCTGAGCGCGGTGTCAGCCCACGTAAGAAGGAAGCAGATGGTGGCAGGTGCCGGGGCAGGCGAGGAGTCGTCTCGGACGCGAACGGGAGGCGCCTAGGGATGGATGCCTCGTGGCTGGCTGAGGTCCTCGGTGTCAGGTCTCCTGAGGACCTGTTCGACTCCGAGCGGGGACTGGTATACAAGGGCCTCCTGGGCGTGGACTTTAACTCCGTGCGAGCGGTACTAGGGATGAACCTCGAGTACTCTATAGGACCCGGATGCGGCAACGAGAGCGACACCCCGGCGAGGAGCTACAACGCCGTGACCGTCCGGCTTGAGTTCGCACAGGTGTCGGCGGTGGACTCACGTGTCACGCGGGACCGTGATCCGGACGCCTCTACAATAATTACGATGAGGACCCCGGTCACGGGGTCGGGGTACGAGATCCGCCTCGGTCAGAGCAGGCTCCAGCTGGTCGTCGTATGCGGGTCGGTCGCGGTCGTCGGCTGCTCGCCCCACTGGCTCGAGTGAGGCGCTGGCACGGGCCGCGCGCTGAGTATTCTTAAGGTAACAGATTCCTGGAGGAGGAGCACAATGCCCGGTACCCTGCCGCGCCTGAGTCCCACGAGCTTCACCCATACTCCCGCGACCTTGGACTACCTGATTCTTTCCACAGGGGCGGGGTTCACCCAGGTCGGTGTCTGGCTCGACCAGGGGCACGACTACTGGCTTCCTCGCGCCTGCGCGGAGCGCCTCGCAACAGACCGCGTACAGCTCGACGTCGACGACATAGAACAGCTTCACTGGTCCGGGACACCAAGACCGTTTGAGCCAGTACGCATAGAGCTGACCACCTCGCGCGACGGTGATCTCGTCAGGTTCGTCATGCGCGGCCAGTCCCTGTCACTGGACGTCGAGGCCCGCACGTGCACCATCACCAGGTCGCTGTACAACCGCACGGCGTAAAACTGCGGTCGGCCGCGAAGACCACGACACGCCCAGTGCCGGAGCCGACCGTGCGGTCGTAACAGCGAAGACCTGCTGAACCCACCCGGTACTGAAGTGTGGTGACCGGGTCCCTGTCGCCTGACCCCCCCTGGGGCGCCAGCCGGGGTGGGGAAAGGTACTCCTGGGCGGGGCAGGGGCCGCGCTTCAGCGTCCGGCCACCGCATGACCTGGATACTGGTATGGTGGAGGGGGTTCTTGGTATGGGTTCGGAGACTGGGGCAATGTCTGGGACAGGATTGATGGCGTCGGCTAGCGTGGACTATGCGGTCATAGAGGGTGGGGGTGTCGTCTACGAGATGTACGGGCCCCAGGGGCCGTGCGCGTCCAACCTGATTGGCAACATGATCGACGTGGACCACACCACGGGAACAGTCGGGGCGCGCCTGAGTATTATCCAGGTCCCCGTCAACCCGCCCGCCCGCTGGCGGCCGGGCTGCGGCATGATCGACCTCTTCCTGTCCCTCCGCGGGGACGTGGAGGTCACAGGCACCACCGAGACCGGGACCGGGACGGGCCCCGACGGGATCCACCTGGGAGGTACGGGCGACGACCACGTCCAGCTGCGCCTGGCCCGCCAGGGGCACAGTATCCGCGTACGCGCCCGCACCTGCCTACTGGACCACTACGAGGCCTACGGCTACAACCCCTACTAGACGGCCCGGCTAGCGCCCGGACCGGAGCATTCATTAAGGAGGACATAATGGGTAGGTCATCTGACGCGGGTATCCCGGGTGACTGGTGGGCCGCGGGCCTCTCGCGGTGCCGGGGCCTGTTCGAGGTGTTCAACCGCCGCCCCGCCTCCCTGGGGGGAGCGCTGTGCCTACGCACCTGCTTCTCCCACATCCCCGAGAGCATCCACCTGATAGTGGAGCTGGCCGACGCCCCCAACCCCCTCCCTGCCAGGTGGGCCGCCCGAGGCAACAACGCCCTACGCCTACGCATACAGGTATCGAACCTACTCGACCTCCACGCGCACGGACACCCCAACAGACCGTGCAGCATAGAGATCACCACCACCCCAGAAGGACTACTCACCAGGACCTGGAACCCCACCTACGAGGCCAGAATACTGACACAGTACGGCCTGCTCAGCCACATGAAGCCCTTCCACCGACGCACACCCGGCACACCAGCTTGAGACCACTGACGACACCGTCCTGAACGTGTCCAGGCACGACAGCCAGCTAGTAACGCAGAATCCCGCAGTCAGCGTGCGGCATCCTGTAGAATCCGTCGGGGAAGGGGTGATTAGCTGTGGACAGGCCTGAGGACGTAGGCCTGGGTCCGGTGGAGTGGGGGACGGTGGTGGCGCACTGGCCGTACGGGCTGGACGTGTTCCTGGACTCCTCGGGTGAGGTAGGCACGGTCGAGAGGGCGTGGGTCAACGACAGCACTATACGGACTAATGAGGAGTACTGGCCGGACGTGGGGGACCGTATCCGGGTGCGTCGTATGGAGGTGCGCCCCAGCGGGGAGCTGCGCCTGACAGCCCAGCAGGCGGCTATCGAGTGGTCACCCAGGGAGGTGGTCCGCAGACGCAGGACGGGGTGGCCCTCAGGCCTGAGGGCACCGGAGTGGGGCGTAATCAGAGCCGTACACGAGCGGGGCTTTGACGTCTACCTTCTTGCCTCGGGTGAGACCGGCACGGTCATGTGGTCCCTGGTCGAGGCCGACCGGAAGGTGTTCAAAATCGACTTCCACCCCGTTGTGGGGCAGCCCATCCGGGTCTGCCGCCTGGGGGTATGGCCAGACGGCACCCTACGGCTCAGCCACCGCGCCTGCTTCGTAAGAGGGGGCGACCCACCCAACCGCACCGACTACGACCCACCACCAGGACCACTACCACCCCCACCACCAGGCATGGCCATCGGGACAGACATACCACTAGACGACCCCAGACTCCTCCCCCACTGGGCAAGAAAGAGACAACAAGAAGAACAACAGGAACAGCAGGAACAGAACAAGACCTGAACTCGCCACCGCCTGCCCCCAGGGACAGGGCTGACGCCACGTAGAAATGCCATAAGAATCGGCCTCACTCCCCCTGCCCCAGGGACAGGACACTCGCGATAGTGGCCAGGCGAGTACGCAGGCAGGAGCACGAGCCCTTTAAGGAGAAGCACAATGAGCAGATCCTCTGATGTGAACGTCCCGGGTGACTGGTGGGCCGCGGAACTGCACTGGAACCGGGGTCTGTTCGAGGTGTTCAACCGCATGGAGGCCTTCTGCCGACACGTACCCACGCCCGGCACGCCAGCCTGAGACCACTGACGACGCTGTCCTGCAGAAGCGGAATAACGGGCGCGGCAGGCGTTCCCTGCCGGTAACGCGGCGTTCCCGCGGTCGGTGTGTGGCGTCCTGTAGGGTCTGTTGGGGAAGGGGTGAGTGGTTGTGGGTAGGGTTGAGGAGATGGGTCTGGGTCCGGTGGAGTGGGGGGTGGTGGTGGCGCACCGTCCGTACGGGCTGGAGGTGCGTCTGGAGGCCTCTGGTGACGTGGGCGTGGTCGACCGGATCCTGGTCGATGACAACAGTTTCCACGCCAACGAGGAGTACTGGCCGGACGTGGGGGACCGTATCCGGGTGCGTCGTATGGAGGTGCGTCCCAGCGGGGAGCTGCGCCTGACGGCCCAGCAGGCGGCTATCGAGTGGTCCGAGCCCTGGGAGCTGGTCCGCAGACGCAAGACGGGGTGGCCCTCAGGGCTGAGACTGGCCGAGTGGGGCGTCATCACAGCCTTACGCGAGCGGGGCTTTGACGTGCTCCTCCTGGCCTCAGGCGAGACCGGCACGGTCATGTGGTCCCTGGTCGACTTCGACCGCATGTTCTTCTCCACCGACTTCCACCCCGTCGTGGGGCAGCCCATCCGGGTCCGCCGCCTCGGGACCTGGCCAGACGGAACCCTGCGACTCAGCCACCGCAAAACCTTCCTGGACATACCCCTGGACCAAGTCAGGAAGTTCATGGCAGAAGGAATGCGTCACGGATACCGGCCCAGGAAGGGCGTCCCGGGCAGGACCGTCACCCTCAGACCACCCCCCAACCAGACAGGCACACGAAACAAGACACACCCACCCACGACCCCAGAATAGGCGACGCCGACTTATTAGCGACCCACCTCGCTGAGGCCGTAAGGCCGAGACGGGCGCGGAACAGGACCCGAGGAAGACTGAATCCACACAGGGACACAGAACGAGCGCAGCCCCAGTTCCCGGAATAACCGGGAAGGCGCTGCATGCTGCATCTCCAGTCGAATTCTTAGCGGCGAAGAGCTATTATGGTGGTGGAATCGGTTTCCGTACAGGGAGGGTGTCATGGGTGAGGATGCTACGTGGGCTGACGTGTACGCGCGCTGGCTGGGTTCTCTGCCGCCTCTGCGGGTGAGCAGGATTGAGAGTATAGCTGGTTGTTTTATCTGGATGGGGGGTGAGAACTGGAACTTCTCACCGGAGACCCTGGTCCGGGTGCTGGACGGGGACGGGAGGGTGGTGCTGGGTACCACGGACCTGTGGGACCCGGGGCGTTACCAGGAGGTGCTCGGTCGCCTGGTCGGCCTGGACGTGGTGGGAGTGACCTGCTACGACGCCACCCCAGAGGGTGACCTCAGGGTGGAGCTGTCGGACGGCACGGTGATCGAGGTCCTCGACACCTTCTTCGTCGACGCCTGGATCCTCAGGGTCAACGGCAGGGAGGGCCCGGACGCACCACCCGGCTTCAAGGTACCCGAGGGCGTCGTCCGCCTGGGCTCCTCCCGCCGGTCCTGGAGGCCCCTGGCCCCGGTCCCACAGGAGGGCGGGGTCATCACCGGTATCCGTGACTCCCTGCCCAGGGCGGCCTTCTGGCAGGGACGCACCATCCCCCAGGGAGCGGTGGAGGACGACGACAACACCGCGTACGGCCTGTGCACTGAGCTGGTCGCCGGATCCTGGTCCCTGCGGACCATAGCCCCCTGGAGGCTGCTGGACCAGGACCACAACCCCGTCACCTCCTCCGACCTGGAGGACAGCAGCGCCATAGGCAGGCTGACAGGAACCAGGCCCCTACGGTTCGAGACCACCGGCGCCCAGGACACCGACATCAGGATCACCCTCAGCAACAGGTGGACCCTCGAGGTGTTCACCGACGGCCTCTACTCCACCTGGCACCTCACCCTCCCCCACACGCACCACCAAGGACTACCCCACACAGCACACCAGTAACCCCAGTGGCCACGATCTGGCAGGCCCGGGCAGCCCGACCACCCCACACGCCCCGGCAACCCACCCGGCACCACGACCACAGGAGACACGAATGAGCCAGTACATACTCTCAGACTGGAGAAACGACAACCCCGAGAACCCCTTCATTGTCATGGGTCAGATCGATTACGGCCGCTACCTGGAGCGGATAATCGACGTCTTCCGCGACGGCAGGACAGACGCGATAGTGTGCGAGGGAAACTTCTACGAGCCCGTACCCATGCCAGAGGTCGAGACCATAAACGAGGCAGACGAGTTCACCGCCTGCTACACCAGCGCCAGCGTCTTCGAGGGCGTGTGGCAGGAGGCCACCGACACGAGGCGACTCTCCCCGACGTCGATCAACAACCTCATGCAGACCCTCCACAACCCGGACCACCCGACCCAGGGCGCATAGCACGGGTAGGGGAGCACCCGGATCCCAGGACGCGGCCGTGCCGTCCACCCCCACCGGCAGGCCGGTACGTCAAGACCTTCATCGACGCCGCCCGGACCGCGCGTCCACCCCCACCGGCAGGGCCGGTAACGGCCCGGGGTGGGGGCCAGCTGGCGCCGGGCCGTCATCAAAGGTCCTGATCGTTACCGGGACGGCCCGCCCTGGCCTGGGTGTCTGTGCTGGTCAGGCCGCGTGGGCGGGTGGTCTCGGGCGGCGTCCCGGGCGGTCCTGGGCGGTGTCCTGGGGAGTGGTTCGTGCCAGGGTGTTCCCATGACGGTCTCAGGATGGTAACGTCTGGGCCAGGCCACCGGTTGAGCGGCAGTGGTCCTCCTGGCTGGTGGCACACGACAACCCAGACACGGAGGTAAGTCATGTCCGGACGCGTCCTGTCAACCGAGCAGGCCAAGACCTCGATCGCCAAGCTGCAGTCGATCATCAACCAGGGCTTCACCGACCAGATCACGGCCCTCAACAACGAGGGACAGACCCTGTCCGACCCCTCGGTCTGGGACGGGCCCCTGGCCGACACCTTCCGCTCCACCACCTGGCCGGAGACCAAGGCGGCCCTGGACAAGGCCAAGCAGGAGCTCGAGCAGCTGCGCAGCCAGCTCCAGACGATCGCCCAGAACATCATGAGCGCCGGAGGCGGCGCCTGACACACCAGGCAGACCCACCCAGACACCACACCACCCCCAACCCATACCCACACGAGACCACCCAGACACCACGACGTCCTCCCCCAACCCACCACCCCAACGGGCAGAGGGGAGGACGTCGGCCAGGTGCAGGAGAGCGTGCACCTCCACCCAGCCCGACCATTTGGGCCGTATTAGGGTATCTTTTCGCCGCTAATCTGGCTGGCGCTAGCCGGGTACTTTTTGACTAGAATGCGTAGACGATTTCTCCCTCTAAGGTCCTGGGCGTGGTGGTCAGCGGCAACCGCGTCCTCATCGACCAGTCCGCCACCGGGCGGCGGGCGCGCAACCTCATGCTGCAGGTCGCCAGGAACCGGGACCTGCCCCACGAGGGCTTCGCCGTCGTGCTCCACCTCCTGGGCAACGGGGAGTGGATCACGGCCCTGACCGTCCTGTGCACCCAGCTCCACGAGTGCGGCGCCACCGTCAGCCCCCACGAGCTGGAGGCACTGCACGCCGTCGACCACCTCCTGGGCACCAGCACCGACCCCCTCCTGCGAGACAACCCACCCGGCCTCCTACCCCACGAACACAACCAGCACCAAGACAAACACAAACAACAGTAGAAGGCAGGTCCTCTCACTGCCCTGGGACACGCCGGGGCCTCACGCAAGCACGGTAGGGGTGCGCGTCACGGGTCCCACGACAGAACCGGATCCGAACTACTCGTACCCCGACGGGTACATTCACGATGAGAACAGCTAACCATAGGAACAAGAGACTGGTCTCAAAGGCGGATCCAGCCTGGCATATTGAACGTGATGCAGGCCAGTACCCGACAGGCCAGAACGGTTGATGAAAGATGGTAAAGATCAGGCAGTTGCCGAGGGTGACGGGTACTGATGCCCTGCCGTCGTTGTCCTCTCTCGGTGAGGAGGACCCGCTCGTGTGCGACTGCGCCCTGTCGGGTGCGGGTATCCTGGACCTCCTGATCGACGTGCGTCGCCTGGAGATTATGGTCCTCCTCGACATGAGGAGCGCGGACTGGTATTTTGAGAGCAACGCGGCGCTTCTGGTCGGACGCAGCTTCCACGACCTGGCCTTCCCCCAGCACCCCAATGCACGACCTCCCTCACCGATAGAGAGCCCCATGGGATGCAACAGGATGAAAAGACTGGAGGACGGGATACAGCTCGAGATCTCGGTCGAGTACGTCGGCGACTGGTACTTCAGCTTTATCTCACCCAGGCTCCAGTTCTTCCTCCTGAACGTCCCCCACATAATAGACCCACTCCCCCTCTACGGACCCCCAGACGGAGTCTCCGAGGAGATCATTGAGGACAACCTACCCACCTGGGACACCGACGCCACCATTATCGCCTACTCCGAGACCGGTCCGCACCCGCGGTCGGCCCGAGGTACGTTGCGGCATATGGTAAGAAGCCTGCTACCGCACAACCGCAAAGCCTGACCCGAGACACGGAAAACAGCCGAGGAGATGCGGGCAGGGACTAAGTCCCGGGAGACCTCGCTGCCATACGCGCCGTCGGGGAGCACCTGGACATCGGCGTCCGACGCCCTGCTGACCGGGGCGGCCCCACTGCTCAGGAGGGTATGCCCCAATCACGTAGCGGAACATTTTGTGCACAGGGTAACCGATTGCGCAGAAAGTAACCTCGATTGGTTACTTTCTGCGCAAAACGTCCCCCTGTACACAAAATGTACGTCTCGGCTCCCGGCCCGCCCGGACGCCTGCCGGGGCGAGATGCCCGGCCGCCCACGCCCTCAGCTCCCGTGGCCCACCACGGCGAAGGTGTTGGAGACCAGGTCACCCAGGTTGCCTACCCGCGCCCTGACCACGCACTGGGGCGCGGCCCCCACGGTGACCACGTTCAGGCCGTCCGCCGAGACCACCAGGGCCCCGGCGCAGCCGTCGGCGAACGACACCCCGGAGGCCCCGCCCGCCACCGCCGTCAGGAGCGTGGAGGGCGCGCCCGCGGAAGGACTCACGTACAGAGGGTGGACCGCGTCCGCCCCCGAGGGCCACACGGGCAGGAGCGTGACCGTCAGCGGCGAGCCGGTGACCACCTGGGAGGCCACCACCACGTCAACACCGGCCAGCCGCTGAACGGGGTAGGAGGTGGAGACCACGTGCGGGTCGGCCAGGGCCGCCTGCGTAGCCGTCTGGGCGCCGCGCAGCCACTGCTCCAGCGCGGCCTGGGTTCCCGTAGCCGGCAGGGGTAGGGAGACCACGACGTCCACGCTCGCCACCCCCTGGGCGGGGACGGTCCCGGCCTCCACGCTCCAGGCGCACGGGGTCGAGATCCCGGTGACGCTGGGCAGGTTCGGGTCCGGCTTCCCTCCCGGCCAGCTGGTGGCCGGGCAGCTGCCGCCCTCCTCCAGCGGGGGAATGACCTCCAGGAAGGGGCCGGTCAGCGGGGCCGACTGCGCCGAGTAGGTGATGGTGAGGACCACCTTGCCCGTTCGCGGGTCCACACTCGCCTGGCGGTCGGTGCTCAGGCCCGTGGGGGTCGCCTGGCCGCGCAGCGAGGCCGACGCCGCCTCCGGGGTGCTGCTCACCGTGGCCTCGGCGCTGGGTCCCCCGCCCGGGTCGGCGGCCCAGAGGGCGTGGGCGAGGAGAACCCCGCCCGCCAGGACCAGGACCAGCCCCACGGCCACGACCGCCAGGCGTCGCCGCGGCCCTGACAGGAACCGCCTGACCCGCTCACGCCAGGTGGGGGCGGCGGGCTCGGCAGGCGGGGCGGACCCGGTCGACTCCTGACGGCCTGAGGGCAGCAGACGCACCACGGTCTCCTGGGGCGCCTGGCCCAGGTCGGGCAGGGGCGGCTCGGGCTCAGGATCCGGCTCGGCCTGCGGGGAGTCCGCCGAAGGTGCGGCGCCCGGGCGCAGTGCCAGCAGCCTGCGGGCCCCGGAGGCCAGACCGGCCCTGGCCCGGGCCAAGCCGCCCGGCCCTGGCCCGGTACCGGCCTCCTCCTTGGTACCGTCCTCCCCCTCGGCACCGGACCCGCTCTCAGTATCGACGTCGTCCTTCCCGCCCGGGCCGGACTCGCCTCCGGCCGCAAGAGGGCGGGGGCGCACAAGAGTGGGCACGTGCGTGGGCACCGGCTCGTCGTCCTGCGTCTCCTGGGACCGGACGTTATCCGGCTCGGCGTCCGGCGCGTCCTGGGACCGGGCGCCGTCCGGCTTATCGTCCAGCTCGGCGTCCTGCGCGCTGGCCAGCACGTCCTCCAGGGCCCGGGTCCCCAGGTCCGGGAGCAGGCTGGCCAGGCGGGCAGCGGCGTCGGCCGCACCCGGCCGCCGGAGCGGGTCCTTGGCCAGCAGCGTCTCCAGGAGCCCCCAGAGCCCCTCCCCCACGTCCAGGGGCGGGGGCGCCTGCGTGAGGTGGCGGTGCGCCACCGTGAAGTCGGTCCCGGCGCCCTCGAAGGGCGTGCGCCCGGCCAGGAGCTCGTAGAGGAGGACGCCCGCGCCGTAGACGTCCCCCTCCGGCCCGCAGGAGCCGTGCTCAATGAGCTCGGGCGACATGTACGCGGGCGTCCCCAGCACCCCCGAGGCGGTGCGAGCGCCGTCGCCCACGAGCCGGGCGACCCCGAAGTCGCTCAGGCGTACGTCGCCGGGCGCGCAGCGCTCCCAGCCGGAGGCCAGGAGCACGTTGTCCGGCTTGACGTCCCGGTGGACCACCCCCTGGGCGTGGGCGTGGGCCAGGGCCTCCAGGACCCGCAGGGCCAGGCCGGCAGCCAGGGCCGGTGCCAGCGCACCCCGGTCGCGCAGGACCCCGCGCAGGGAGCCGCCGTCCAGGTAGTCCATGACAATGGCCAGGTCGTCGCCGTCCACCACCAGGTCCGTCACCGACACGATCCCCGGATCCCGCAGGCCCAGGAGGATCGAGCGCTCCCGCACGAACCGGTCCACCAGCCCCGGGTCCTCCAGGTGCTCGGGACGCAGGAGCTTGGCCGCCACCTTCCGGCCGGAGGCGGTCTCCTCGCCGAGCCACACCTCCCCCATGGCGCCCCGTCCCAGGAGACGCTCCAGGCGGTAGCGGGCACCCAGGGCCCGGGGCCGGGAGGCGGACGTCGCGGCGCTCACGGCAGCCGTCAGCAGGTGTGGTCCGCGGCGGGCACGCGCCGGGCGTGGGCGGGGGCGCCGCCAGCGGCCTTAATGTCCATGCGCAGGTTCCTGGGCAGGGCGAAGGTGATCTTCTCCGTGGCCGTGCGCACCTCCTCGACGTCGTCAAAGCCCAGCTCCCCCAGGCGCTCGATGACCTCCCGCACCAGGATGTCCGGCACCGAGGCGCCGCTGGTCAGGCCCACCGTGGTGGCCCCGGCCACCCAGGCGGGGTCGATCTCCCGGGCGAAGTCCACCCGGTAGCTGGCCCCGGCGCCGGCCTCCTTGGCCACCTCCTTGAGGCGCACGGAGTTGGAGGAGTTGCCGCTGCCCACCACAATGACGACGTCGCACCGGGGGGCCAGGGCCTTGACGGCGCCCTGCCGGTTCTGGGTGGCGTAGCAGATGTCGTCCCCCGGCGGGTCGGCCAGGGCGGGGAAGCGCTCACGCAGGAGACGCACGGTCTCCAGGGTCTCGTCCACGCTGAGCGTGGTCTGGCTGATCCACACCACCTTCTGCGGGTCGCGCACCTGGACCTGGTCCACCTCGTGGGGGCCGTTGACCACCTGGATGCGCTCGGGGGCCTCCCCCTGGGTGCCCTCGACCTCCTCGTGCCCGGTGTGCCCCACCAGGATAATGTCGTAGTCCTCCTTGGCGAAGCGGATCGCCTGCTTGTGGACCTTGTTCACCAGGGGGCAGGTGGCGTCAATGGTCGCCAGGTGGCGGGCCGCGGCCTGGGCGTGGACGGCCGGGGAGACGCCGTGGGCGGAGAAGACGACCCGGGCGCCCTCGGGCACCTCGTCGGTCTCGGAGACGAACACGGCGCCGCGCCGGGACAGGGCCTCCACCACGTACCTGTTGTGGACGATCTCCTTGCGCACGTACACGGGGGCGCCGTAGTGGGCCAGGGCCTGCTCGACGACGTCGACCGCCCGGTCCACGCCCGCGCAGTAGCCTCGGGGTGCGGCCAGGAGAAGGCGCTTACCCGTGCCGCCCGGCGCCGGGGCTCCTTCCGTGACCGGCGCCGGGGCGCCCTCGGGGGCAGGTCCGCCCTCTGGGACCTCAGTACCTGGCGGCGTCGGGGCCGGCGCAGAGGCACAACCACCGTCCGGGACCTGGGTGGCGGGGAGGGTACGCGACGCGGGATCTGGAGCCTGGGCGACGGCGGGCCCCACCGTCGTCCCCTGAGTCGGAGTCACACCCCCACACTAACGCCGCCCCCGGGGCCGGACGTGGCACAGTGGTGCACGTGACACCCGACGCCAGCCCCGCCGCGCGCGCCCTCGCCCCCCGCGCCAACCTGACCACCGCCGACAACCCCTGGCCGCTGCGGCTGCTGAGCAGCAAGATCGACGAGTACGTGGCCCGTATGACGCACGTGTGGGTCGAGGGGCAGGTGGTCCAGCTCAACCGGCGCCCCGGGGCGGGCATGCAGTTCCTCACCCTGCGGGACACCGAGGCGGACATGAGCCTCAACGTCGCCGTCTACTCGCGGGTGGTGGCCGCCATCGAGACCGGCCTGGGGGCGCCCCTGGAGGTGGGGGCCCGCGTCGTGGTCCACGCCAGGCCCACCTTCTGGGCCAAGCGCGGCTCCCTCCAGCTCCAGGCCGACGACATCCGCCCCGTGGGCGTGGGCGACCTCCTGGCGCGTATTGAGGCGCTGCGCCGCGTCCTGGCCGCCGAGGGCCTGTTCGACGCCAGCCGCAAGCGGCCCCTGCCCTTCCTGCCGCGCTGCGTGGGGCTGGTGTGCGGGCGCCAGGCCAAGGCCGAGGACGACGTCGTGGTCAACGCCCGGGCGCGCTGGCCGGGGATCCCCTTCGAGATCCGCGAGGTGGCCGTCCAGGGGGCCAGTGCGGTGCGGGAGGTGAGTGCCGCTATCCGCGAGCTCGACGCGATCGAGCACGTGGACGTCATTGTGGTGGCCCGTGGGGGCGGGGCCGTGGAGGACCTGCTGCCCTTCTCCGACGAGGGGCTGGTGCGCGCGGCCGCCGCCTGCCGCACGCCCCTGGTCAGCGCCATCGGGCACGAGACCGACTGCCCCCTGCTGGACCTGGTGGCCGACTACCGCGCCTCCACCCCCACCGACGCCGCCCGGCGCGTCGTGCCCGACCTGGCCCAGGAGACCGTGGGCCTGGACGGCGCCCGCGAGCGCCTGCGGTCCTGGCTGGGCACCCTCCTGGAGCGGGAGCAGTCGGGCCTGGACCAGCTGCGGGCCCGCCCCGTCATGGCCGACCCGGGGACCATGGTGCGCGAGCGGTCGGCCGAGGTGGAGGCGGGCGTGGAGCGGGTGCGCCGCGCCCTGGCCCAGGCGCTGGCCCTGGCCGGGGCGGACCTGCGCGCCGAGCACGCCCGGCTGACGGCGCTGTCCCCCCAGGCGGTGCTGGACCGCGGCTACGCGATCCTGCGCAAGCCCGGCGGCGGTCTGGTCACCAGCGCCCAGGACGTGAGAAAGGGCGACCTGCTGGAGGGCGTGCTCGCCTCCGGGCGCTTGGTGGCCCAGGTCGTGGGGGCCACCAAGCCCGCCCCGGGGCCGGGGACCGACTAAGGGGCCGACCCAGGGCCCACCGGGGTCCTACCGGCCGAGGACCGGTCAAGGGGCTGGCCCAGAGGCCTACCCGGGAGACCACCAACCGCCCCGGGAGCGGGCTGAGGGTGCCCACCAAGGGGCTGGCTGAGGGATCCACCGAAGCCGACCAGGGACCGGTCAAGAGACCGACCCGGCCGACCCGGGGGACGCCGGGCGGACGGGGGTGCGGCGACGCGCCCGGGACGGCGGGGTCCCACCCGCCCGGGTCTGCCAGGAGACGAATCCGGGCGGACTTTGGGGGCGCGAGTCCCCCCATGACCGGGGTAGGGCGTGCGAGAATCCCTGTCATGAGCCTGACTGACCCTGCCAGCCCCTCCGGCCCCGCCAACGAGGACGTCGCCCAGCTCTCCTACGAGCAGGCGCGTGAGGAGCTCGTCAGCGTCGTCCAGCGCCTCGAGGCCGGCCAGGTGCCCCTTGAGGACGCCCTGGCGCTGTGGGAGCGTGGCGAGGCCCTCGCCGCGCGCTGCCAGTCCTGGCTCGACGAGGCCCGCGCCCGCCTCGCCGCCGTCACCGAGCGCACCAGTCCCACCTCCTGAGACACCCGCCCGTCGGCCGCACCGGCGGGCAGGGACCGCCGTCACCCCCACCCCACGAGCACAAGGAGCCAGCTGTGACCACTACCGCCCCCGGCCGCGAAGGAACCGCCCTCATTATCGGTGAGGCCCTCGTCGACGTCGTTATCCACCCCGGAGCCGAACCTGTTGACGTCCCCGGCGGCTCCCCGGCGAACGTGGCCCTGGGCCTGGCCCGCCTGGGCCGAGACGCCGAGCTCGACTGCTGGATCGGCACCGACCCGCGCGGCCAGGTCGTACGCGCCCACCTGGAGGCCTCCGGGGTCCGCCTGACCTCCGGCTCCGACGGCGCCGAGCGCACCTCCACCGCCCAGGCCACCATTGGCGAGGACCGGGCCGCCACCTACGTCTTCGACCTCGACTGGAACCCGCCCTACCCCGAGCGCGAGGAGTCCGAGGCGCCCCTGCTGGTGCACGCCGGGTCCATCGCGGCCGTCCTGGAGCCCGGCGCGAGCACCGTGCGCCAGGTCCTGAGCGACTTCCACGCCACCTCCACCATCTGCTACGACCCCAACGCCCGCCCCCAGCTCATGGGCGAGCCCGAGGACGCCCGCAAGACGGTGGAGAGCATTGTGGCCGTGTCCGATCTGGTCAAGTGCTCCGACGAGGACGTGGCCTGGTTCTACGGCCTGGACAAGCACGACGACGAGGCGATTGAGTCTGTGGCCCGCACCTGGCTGGAGACGGGCGTGGCCATTGTGGTCCTCACCCGCGGCAAGCGCGGCTCGCTGGCCCTGACCGCCTCCGGGCTGCGCCTGGAGGTCCCCTCGAACCCGGACATTGTGGTGGCCGACACGGTCGGCGCCGGGGACTCCTTCATGGGCGGCCTCGAGGACGCCCTGTGGAGCGAGGGCCTGGTGGGGGCGGACCGCAGGGAGGCGCTGCGTTCCATCGACGCCGCCACCCTGGAGCGGATCGTCACCCACGCCAGCCGGATCGCGGACATTACCGTCTCACGGACTGGCGCGAACCCGCCCACCCGCGCCGAGCTCTGAGCCGCCGGGGGCTGGGCCGCCGGGAGCTGAGCCCGTGGCCGGTGCCCTGTAGCGCTGGGCCCGGGCTGACCTAGGCCCAGTGCCCCAGCCCTCCGGTCCGCCCTTGGCACACCCGGGGCTGCACTAAGTACCACGACGGTGCCTGCGACCTCTGCCGCAGGCGCCGTCGTCTGCCCCCTGGGCTGGCGCGCGCCTCCTCACCCTGGGCTGGCACGCGCCTCCTCACCGGCGCCCAGGCCCGCCCTGGCAATGGGCACAGCCCGGGCGACCCTACTGGCCCCACCGCCGGACCCGCTGGCCCTACTGGCACCGCCAGCCCCGCCACCGGACCCGCTGGTCCCGTCCCACCAGCCTCACCAGTCCCACCCGCCATCCCCGGGCGAGGCGGCCGTCAGGCCCTGACCCAGGAGCCACCCAACGTCCCACCCGCCATCCCCGGGTGAGGCAGGCGCCGCCCGCGCCGCCCCGGGCAGGACCGGCGAATAACGCCTTGCAGTAGTGCAGGAGCGCCTCGGTACTCAGTACTTAAGGAGACCTCAGTACAGGAGCGCCTCAGTACAGGAGCGCCTCAGCAGTACTCAGTACAGGGGCACCTCGTCCAGGAGGCTCGCCACCAGCTCGGCGATCTCGCTGCGCTCGGTACGCACCAGGTCCACATGGGCGAAGATCGGGTGCCCCTTGAGGACCTCAATGACCGCGGCCACCCCGTCCCACCGGCCCACGCGCAGGTTGTCGCGCTGGGCGACGTCGTGGGTGAGGACCACCTTGGAGTTCTGGCCCACGCGGGAGAGCACGGTGAGCAGGACATTGCGCTCCAGGGACTGGGCCTCGTCCACAATGACGAAGGCGTCGTGGAGGCTGCGGCCCCGGATGTGGGTCAGGGGCAGGACCTCGATCTGCTTGTTGGCCAGGACCTGGTCGATGCGGGAGGGCGCCACCACCGAGGACAGGGTGTCAAAGACCGCCTCGGACCAGGGCGCCATCTTCTCGGCGTCGTTGCCGGGCAGGAAGCCCAGGGTCTGCCCGCCCACGGCGTACAGGGGCCGGAAGACCATGACCTTGCGGTGCTCCTGGCGGTTGACCACGGCGTCGAGCCCCGCGCACAGGGCCAGGGCGGACTTGCCGGTGCCAGCGCGCCCACCCAGGGAGACAATGCCGATATCGGGGTTGAGCAGGTGGTCCAGGCCCACGCGCTGCTCGGCGCTGCGTCCGCGCAGGCCGAAGACCTCCAGGCCAGCGCGCACCGGCCGCAGGCCGGCGGGGGTGAGGGTGGCCAGGGCCGAGCCGCGCGGTGAGGTCAGCACCACGCCGGTGTTGACGCACTGGGTGCCCAGCTCCTCGCGGCTCTCGGGGATCTCCAGGTCGGCGGGGTCCAGGACGTTCTCCTCCCACAGGCGCGCCATCTCCTCCTCGCTGAGGACGGCGCGGGTCATGCCCGTGTAACCGGAGTCCACGGCGAGCTGGGCGCGGTACTCGTCGGCGTCCAGGCCCACGGAGGCGGCCTTAATGCGCATGGGCAGGTCCTTGGAGACCACGGTGACCCGGGAGCCGCGTGCGGCCAGGGCGGCGGCCACCGACAGGACGCGGGTGTCGTTGTCCCCCAGCCGCACCCCCTCGGGCAGCTCGGTGGCGTCGGTGTGGCCCAGCTCCACGCGCAGGGTGCCGCCGTGGTCGTTGACCGGGATGGGCCTGTCCAGGCGGCCGTAGCGCTCCCGCAGGGCGTCCAGCAGCCGCAGGGCGCAGCGGGCGAAGTAGCCGAGCTCGGGGTGGTGGCGCTTGCCCTCCAGCTCGGTAATGACGACGACGGGCAGGACCACCTCGTGCTCGGCGAAGCGGGTCAACGCCCGGGGGTCAGACAGGAGGACGGAGGTGTCCAGGACGTAGGTGCGCATCATGAGGACCTTTCCATATGGTAGTTCTCACATTGTCGCAGATGCGTGGTACGGGTGTCCGGTATATGGCGCCGTCGGGCCGCCCGCCTGACGGCTCCGCCTAACAAGCCTTCCTGACGGGCTGACCGCTTGACAGGCCGCTCGCCTAACGGGACTTCCTGACGGGCCGTCCGCCTGACGGGCCCGGCCCGGGAGCCGGCTAGCGCCCCAGGCGGCGCTCGCGGCCGGCGTAGTCACGCAGGGCCCGGAGGAAGTCGACGCGCCGGAAGGCCGGCCAGTTGACGTCGCAGAAGTAGAACTCGGAGTGGACCGACTGCCACAGCATGAAACCGCTCAGGCGCTGCTCCCCCGAGGTGCGGATGACCAGGTCGGGGTCGGGCTGCCCGCGGGTGTAGAGGTGGGCGGAGATGTCCTCCTCGGTCAGGGAGGCGGCCACCGCCTCCAGGGTGTCACCCTCCTGGGCCCGCTCGCGCAGGATGGCCCGCACGGCGTCGGCGATCTCGTGGCGTCCCCCGTAGCCGACGGCGATATTGACCTCCATGAGGGCCTCGCCCGGGGCCCCGGAGCCGGGGTCGGGGCGGGCCTGGGTGGGGGCGACGGCGTCGCGCAGGCGCACGGCCACGGCCTGGGGCAGGAGCTCCACGGCCCCCACCAGGCGCAGGCACCAGCAGCCCTGGGCGGCCAGCCCCTCGACGGCGGTGGCGATAATGTCCAGCAGCGGGGCCAGCTCGGCGGGGTCGCGGTCGAGGTTGTCCGTGCTCAGCAGCCACAGGGTGACCACGCGCACACCGGCGTCGCGGGCCCAGGTGAGAAAGTCGGCGATCTTGGCCGCGCCGCGCTGGTGCCCCTGGGAGGCGACGAACCCCATGGCCCTGGCCCAGCGGCGGTTGCCGTCCAGGATGACCCCGACGTGGGCGGGGACGCGCTCGGGCGGCACCTGGGACGCCAGTCGACGCGCGTAGATCTCGTAGAGGAGGTTGTCGCGTGCCATGCCTCTCCTTGACGCCAGGGCGGGGGTGCCGGGACGGCGTGCGGGGGGCCCGACGCCACCACTACCGTATCGCGTTGTAGGTCACTGCCGAGGGTGTCGCCGCTCCCAGGAACCTACGGTACCGTAACTTACGGAATCGTAAGTTACGCCGTTCGCACGGCTGCCGTGCCATGAGGAGGAGCCATGACTTCGACATCGCACAGCCCGACCCCTGCCGAGACCGCTGGCGCGGCCGCCCGCGCCGCGACCCAGGCCGCCAGTCGGGCGGCCACCCAGGCCGCGGCCTCAGCCACCCAGGCCGCCAGCGCCGCCGCCTCCACGGCAGCGGCCCAGGCCCGCATTGCCGCCACCCAGGCGCGTGCCGCGGCAGCGAGCGCCAACGCGGCCTTCCTGGCCGTCAAGCCCCGGCTGCGCGGCTGGATCCACGCCGCCACGGCGCCCCTGGCCCTGTCGGCCTGCATCACCCTGACCGCCCTGGCCCCCACGGCGCCCCTGGCCTGGGCGTGCGCCGTCTACCTGACCTGCTCCCTGCTGCTCTTCGCCAACTCCGGGGTCTACCACATTGGCAACGGGCACTGGCCCCAGCGGGTCAGCCGCACCCTCCAGCGGCTCGACCACGCCAATATCTACCTGCTCATCGCCGGCACCTACACGCCCCTGTCGGTGGCCCTGCTGCCGACGAGCACGGCCCGCCTGGTCCTGGGGATCGTGTGGGCCGGGGCCGTGGGCGGGATCATCTCCTGCCTGGCGTGGGCCAAGGCACCCCGGTGGCTGTCCACCGGCCTGTACGTGCTCCTGGGCTGGGTGGCCATCTGGTTCCTGCCCGCCTTCTGGCGCGCGGGCGGGGCGGCCACGGTGCTGCTCATTATCGCCGGCGGCGTCATCTACACGGCCGGTGCCGTGGTCTACGCCCGCAAGCACCCCGACCCGCTGCCCCGCTGGTTCGGCTTCCACGAGGTCTTCCACGTGTGTACGGTGGCCGCCTGGATCTGCCAGTGCGTGGCCTGCTACCTGGCCATCCTGGGCTGACCGCCCGCCGGGCCCGCATCCCCCCGGCCGCGAGAACGGTACTTATTCGTCGCGAGAACGGTACTTGTTCGTCGTGAGAACGGTACTTGTTCCTCGTGAGAACGGTACTTGTTCCTCGTGAGAACGGTACTTATAACGTAGACAGAGCAAGGACCTGATTGCGGGGGTCGGGGCGGAGACGGGGGCGCTTACTGGTCACGCCAGCTGGTCACGCTGAGGACCGGGCTACCCTCCGCCCATCGAGGGCCTGGTCGGCCAGCGCCTACCGGGCACGCCGAGGATTAGGGCCGTGACATGCTCGGCCCAGCGCGGGGTCGTCGCGCCTACCGGGCACGCCGGAGATCAGGGAGAACCTACGCTCCTACGCCCTGGCCCGCGGGGCGCCTAACGGGTACGCCGGGGATTAGGGCACCCGGCGCGTCGCCCGGGTGCTCGGTATCCGCACCTACCGGGCACGCCAGGGATTAGGGGATAACGGCGCAGGAGAACATTTTGTGCAGAGCGGAACATTTTGTGCACAGAGTGACGTTTTGCGCAGAAGGTAACGAATCCAGGTCACTTTCTGCGCAATCGGTTACCCTGTGCACAAAATGTTCCGCTAGACACCGCACCGGCCCCCGCCGGAGCCAGGCGCACCAACCGCGGGCAGCACGGACGCCGCCACCTGCCGCCCCACCGGCCTTCCACCACGGCACCACGCCGCTCCCTGCGACGCCTGAACGCCCTCCCGACGTCACTCACCCGCACCCAGGCACCACGGTGCTGGCAGACGTGGGAGCTGTCGGTGCAGCACCCACGCCCCCTGGCACACCCCGGGCCCCGCCCAGACCGCCAGATCCCGGAAGCCACCAGCAGGCGCCCTCGCGGCACGCGCCGGGCCCCGGCGTCGACCTGGTCAGATCCGGGAAACCCGCTCAGTTCCAACACTTTCCCCACAGGTTGCTATACCCTGGAGGCCAGTCGCCCCACGCCCTGCCTCAGGAGGCACGCCATGAGCAAGAACGGCAAGAAGCACGCCTACGGGGACGCCAACCCCCTGGAGATCGTCCTGGGCACAGCCACCAACCGGTGGGTAGAGGATCCGCGCGAGGCCCTGCGCGTGGACGAGCACTTCCACCTGGCCTCCATGGACCGCGCCGCCACCCCCGGCTGGGCGGGCAGCGAGTCCGACGCCGTCGCCTACACCGCGGCGGTCACCCCCCTGCTCGGAGCGCTCCAGGAGAAGCTGTTCGCCGCCGCCAAGGAGGGGTCCGACCGCCGCGTGCTGGTGGTCGCCCAGGGCCTGGACACCGCGGGCAAGGGCGGGATCGCGCGTCACGTCATGGGGCTCGTGGACCCGCAGGGGGTGCGGATGACCGCCTTCAAGGCCCCCACCCCCGAGGAGAAGGAGCACGACTTCCTGTGGCGTATCTGGAAGGCCGTGCCCGGGCCGGGCACCATCGGGCTGTTCGACCGCTCCCACTACGAGGACATGCTGGTCCCCGGGGCGGCCGGCACCCTGGACGACGAGGGGTTCGACCGGTACGCCAGCCAGATCCACGACTTTGAGCGCCAGCTGATCGACCAGGGCACCACGGTCGTCAAGATCGCCCTCATGGTCTCCTACGAGGAGCAGGGCCTGCGGCTGCTGGAGCGCGTGGACCGCCCGGACAAGCGCTGGAAGTACTCCGGTAACGACATGAACGTGCGTGGGCAGTGGTTCAACTACCAGTCCATCTATGAGCGGGTGCTGCGGGCCACGAGCTTCGAGGAGGCCCCCTGGTACGTCATCCCGGCGGACAACAAGTGGTACTCACGCCTGGCCGTCACCGAGATGCTGCTGCGCTCCCTGGCGGAGACCGAGGTCCACTGGCCGCCCGCCCGTTTTGACGTGGACACCGAGCGCGACCGCGTGCGCGCCACCCTCTCGCCGCAGGCCCTGGCCCGCTACGACGCCAGGATCCAGGCCAAGCTCGCCAAGGTGGACGCCCGTATCACCGTTATCGAGGACGCCGCCACCATCCTGGTGTTCTCCGCCGAGCCCGCCCCGACGCCCGCCCCTGCGTCGGAGGCTGCTCCCGGGGACGCCCCGGCCCAGTCCGTGGGGACCGGCTCGGGTGGCGCCAGCTCAGGTGGTGCTGTCAGTCCGGCAGCCCAGCAGGTGGCCGACGACGCCGGGAAGCACCCGGGCAAGGGAGGGAAGGGCTCCAAGAGCGTCGGGAAGCCCTCCAAGGGCGGAAAGGCCGCTAAGCCCGGCAAGACCGGGAAGGGTACGCGCAAGGCGGTTAAGAAGGCCGCGGCCAAGGCGGCCCGAAAGGCGGAGAAGGCCAGGAGGTCGCACAGCTAGGGTTTGTGCCGGGCATCTGGTGAGAGGAGGGGTGGCGGTGCGGGTGCCCGCGGGGTTGAGAACCACGCTTGAGGCTGGCCAAACTTGTGATGTTGGCCACTATCAATGTGGTGCGGGACACCCCGTCTGACTGCCACTTTTCCGCATGGTCTCGTCCAAAGCCGGCGCCGGATCCGCTCCCGGGGCCGTCGGTGGCGAGTGGCGTCATACCAACGAAAGGTGGTAGAAATGGGGTGCTCCAGCCACCTGCCGGAAGGGCCCCGCAGGGCCGGTGGCGATCCAGCCCCTGGAAACGTTGCAACCACGCGCCTCCCAGAGGCAGGGGTCAGGGAGCACCCCGCACCACTAGGTGCATTAAGACGCTGCCACGCCACATAAGGCGCGGCGACGGGTGCCAGTCAGGGAGCACCCCGCACCGCTAGGTGCATTAAGACCAGTCGTCCCAACCGACCCAGTCGCCCATGGTGATCGTCAGGGAGCACCCCGCACCGCTAGGTGCATTAAGACGCTTTCGGACCTGCGTGGCGATCACGCGCGGCACGAGTCAGGAACCACCCCGCACGCGCCTCCGCCCCTGGCACGGGCGCCGTCGGCCTGCGCCCCCGACCTCACACGCCACAGATCTGTTCTCACGCCTACGGGGCGCGGTAGACTGCCCGCCCATCACCCGACTCGTCCGGCTACGAGCGGGTGCCGGGTACCGGGGCGAGCCACCGACCACACGCAGGAGGAACCATGGCTGAGGAGCAGAGCACCTGGCTCACTCAGGAGGCCTACGAACGACTCACTGAGGAGCTCGTACGCCGCAGGGAGGTCGACCGCAAGGAGATCACCCAGCGCGTCGAGGCGGCCCGGCAGGAAGGTGACCTCCGCGAGAACGCCGGCTACCACGCCGCCCGCGAGGAGGCCGCCCTCAACGAGGCCCGCATTGCGACCCTGGTCCGCCTCCTGGAGACGGCGCAGATCGGCGAGGCGGCCTCCGACGGCACCGTCTCGCCCGGCACCGTCGTCACCGCCGACGTGGCCGGGAAGGAGCAGCGCTTCGTCCTGGGCGGCCAGGAGATCACCGCCGACGTCCCCGAGGGCGTCATGGTCTTCTCCCCCGACGCCCCCCTGGGCAAGGCCCTCATGGGCCACCGGGCCGGTGAGACCGTGACCTACGACGCCCCCAGCGGGCGCCAGATCACCGCCAGGATCCTCGAGGTCACGACACTGTGAGCGCCCGCCGCCCGTCCGGCCCCACGAGCAGCGCCTCTCCCGCTCACACCGACCCCGCTCACGCCGACGGCGGCGCGGGCCGCGCCCAGGCCACTCACCCCACGGACGCCGCCCCCACCAGCCCCGCCCCTCCGGCACGCAGCACGGTCCTGCCGGGCCGGCAGTCCCCACTCCTGCCCGCCCCCGGTGACCACGTGGTCCTGGGCACGCCCCTGGACGGCCCCTGGCCGCAGGGCACCGAGGTCGTCTACCTGGCGGGCGGCTGCTTCTGGGGCATGGAGCGCATCCTGTGGCGCCAGGACGGGGTGGTGGCCACCGCCGTCGGCTACATGGGCGGCACCACGCCCAACCCCACCTACCAGGAGGTGTGCACCGGGGCCACCGGTCACGCCGAGACCGTGCGGGTGGCCTACGACCCCACCGTCTGCGGGCCGGGCGGCCAGTCCCTGCTGCGGGTCTTCTGGGAGAACCACGACTCCACCCACCTCAACCGCCACGGCAACGACGTCGGCACCCAGTACCGCTCGGCGGTGTGGACCACCACGCCCGACCAGTACGCCGCCGCCCTGGCCACCCGCGAGGCGTTCCAGGGCGAGCTCACCCGCCTGGGGCTGGGCACCTGCGTGACCACCGTGGAGGGTGCCGCGGGCCTGTACGCGGACTTCGGCGGCCCCTTCTACCTGGCTGAGGACTACCACCAGGGCTACCTGCACAAGAACCCCGGCGGCTACTGCAACCACGGCCCCAACGGGGTCACCTGCCCGGTGGGCGTGGCCAACCTGCCCGCCCAGGTGGAGGTCCTGCCGCCGGGGCCGCCAACCCCCTGAACCCGGGGCCGCCAGCCTGAACCCGGAGCCGCCAGCGCCCTGAACCCGGGACCGCCAGCTCCCTGAACCCGCCTCAGGCCCCCCGGGCGAGGCCAATGGCGACTCCCACCATGACCAGTCCGACCAGGACGTCGACGACCTGCCAGGTCCGGGGCCTGGCCAGGGGACCGGACAGGGTCCGGGCCCCCAGCCCCAGGCTGGTGAACCACAGGACGGAGCCCGTCATGGCCCCGGCCGCCGCCACCCAGCGGGAGTCCCCGAACTGGTTGACGACGCCCCCGAGCATGACGACCGTGTCGAGGTAGACGTGGGGGTTGAGGAAGGTCAGCCCCAGGGTCGTCAGGGCCACGGCCCCCGGCCCGACCCGGCGCTCCCCTCCCCCTCCAGGGCCCGGGGGCGCAGGGCCGAGCGGAAGGACCGCAAGGCGAAGGCCAGGAGGTAGACGACCCCGCCCCAGCGCAGGACGCGCAGGACCCAGGGGGAGGAGCTAATGACACCGATCCCCACGGTCCCGGCGGCGATCAGGCCCACGTCCCCGACCACGCAGACCGCCACCACCACGCCGACGTGCTCCCGACGCAGCCCCTGACGGAGCACCCACGCGTTCTGGGCACCGATCGCCACGATAAGGCCCAGGCCGGTACCCAGACCGGTGAGATAGGGAGACATTGTGCTCATAGGCACCAGGTTAAGGACTCGTCCGGCGGCTGCAGACAGCCCCGGCGACAGGTCCCGGCACAGACCGGGGCGGCACGTATAGTCCCGCACATGACCTCACCCAGAACAGTGGGCGGCAACCTGCCCAGGCTGACGTCCCTGCGCTTCTTCGCGGCCGCCCTCATCCTCGTCTTCCACGCCAGGCTCATCCACATCGTCCCGGGCGGGCGCCTGTTTGACCTGGCCCACATGGGTGTCGCGTTCTTCTTCGTCCTGTCAGGGTTCGTCCTGACCTGGGCCAGCCCCGGTGAGCGCGTTGAGCCCAGGAGGTTCTGGGTCAACCGCTTCGCCCGGATCTACCCCTCACATATTGTGACGCTGGTCGTCTCCCTCTTCATTATGCCGATAACCTACTGGTGGCTCATCCCCCTCGACGCCTTTCTGCTGCAGGCGTGGGCTCCCTACGAGAGGATCGCCGTGTCCCTCAACGCGGTCTCCTGGTCCCTGTCGGCGGAGGCGTTCTTCTACTTCCTGGCGCCGTGGCTCATTACCACGCTACGCCGTCGCCCACCACGTACCCTCGTGGTCGTGGCCGTGACCTGGCTGGTCATTACCGTGGCGCTGGGGCGGACGGTCACCCTCATGGGCTACGCGGAGTGGCCCTACTTCATGCCGCTGGCCCGCTCCTCGGAGTTCGTGATCGGCGTCGTGCTGGCTGAGCTCTTCCGCCGCGGCCACCTGCGAAATCACGTCCCCCCGGTACAGGTGTGCGTACTCGCCTGCATCGCCTCCTACGCACTGGCCATGGTGGTGCGCAACGCCGGGGTCACCATGAAGATGGCGGCGTCGTTCATCTCACTGCCGGCTATCTGCGCCCTGGTGGTCTCCTCGGCCCTGGCCGACGTCCGAGGCAGGCCGGGGCCACTGGCCTCTCCCCTCCTGGAGCACGCTGGCCGGGTCTCCTTCGCCCTGTACCTGGTCCACTACATGGTCATCGCGGTCACGAACGACCTCATGGACACGTACCTGCCCGGCACGGAGCTGGGGATCCCGCTACGACTGGCCCTGCTGACCGCGGTGTGCGTGGTCTCCTGGATCTGCGCCGAGGCGCTGCACCGGGGTGTGGAGATACCCGCCCAGCGGCGCATCCGCTCCGCCTACGCCCGACGCCGCGCCCGGGCGCGTACCTGAGCCACCTTTCCGGGGGCTGTGGACGGTCGGCGGACGCCGGTAGGACGCGGGCTGCCGCTCGCGGGGGTGCCGCTCGTGGGCTGCCGCGCGCGGGGCGGCGCGCGGTCACCCTGTCGGCGGCCTCGCTCTTCAGCCGCGAGGTGGCGCGCCCGCGGGGCGCGGGGGGTGGCGTCGGTCTCCCGCGGTTTCTCGGGGGACCGGAGCGGCGCGCCCGCGGGGCGCGGGGGGTGGCGCCCGGCCCACCGGCACACCTGGCTGGCCCCGCGGACAAGGTCAGCGCCCACGCCTGCGCCCGCGGTGAGCGCACCCGCCGGGTCAGGCCTGCCCACCACCGAGGCCGCCGCGTACCGCATCGGTGAGGCGCGCCCCAGCCCCACGCCACACCCGGCCCCACGCCACACGCGACCTGGGTGGGGCACACGGTCCTGTGCCAGGATGGACGCATGAGTCAGGACAGGCACGACGACGGGGCCCGGGGTGGTCAGGGCGGTTACGGCCGCCGGGGCGAGGGCTACGGTCGCCAGGGCGGCCACGGCCGCCGGGGCGAAGGGTACGAGCGCCGGGGCGGCGGCCGCACCGGTCACAGCGCCCAGGACCGCTCCCGCCGGGTCTACGTGGACGAGCCGCGCGACGGGGCCCTGACCGACCTGGTGAGCCACCTCCAGGCCCTCAACGGGCGCTCCTACGCCGCCTACAAGGCGGTGGTGGGACGCTATACCGCCCCGGAGGGCTGGACCCTCCACATTGACCACGTCCAGCCCGACCCCTACGCCCCGCCCACGCGCATCCGCGTCACCATGCCCGTGGACCTGCCCGGCACCAAGATCCTGGCCGACGAGGGGCTCCTGGGGACCGGCGACCGGCGCCTGGCCGTGGCGGACTTCCTCACCCGCGAGCTCTACGCGGCCTTCCGGGGCACGGCCCTGTCCATCGCCTCCCCGGGGCAGGAGATCCTGGAACGCTCCAGCGTGGTGTTCCTGGACCCCCGGGGGGCGGCCGTCACGCCCACGGACCCCGGCACCGGCTCCCAGGACGGCAGGGGCCCAGGCGGCGCGGGCCCGCACGCCACCGCGACGTCGCAGCCCGGTGGTCCCTCCGGCGTCGGCCCCCGGCCCGACACCGCCGACGGGCCGGGTGAGCCCGCGGCCGAGACCATTGAGATCCGCGCCCGCATGGCGCTGCCCGCCCAGGGGCGCTCCATCCGCGGACGGGAGGCCTCCCGGATCGTCTCCTGGGACCTGCCCCGGGCCGTGGAGCGGATCCTCGACCTCACCGGGGAGCGGGCGCGCCGCCTCCTGGAGCACGTGGCGGCCCTGGAGGACCACCGGGCGCTGACCCGGGCCGTGGAGGCCAGCGGCTGGGTGTCCTTCCTGGCCGACGGCTCCCTCCTGCCGCGCCGCTCCGGGGTGTCGGACGAGCCGCTGCGCACCGGGGCCCTGCCGCTCCAGGCCCCCGACTCCCTGGCCGCCACCGTCCAGCTGCCCCACGCGGGCACGGTGCGGGGAACGGCCCTGGGGGCGGGTGTCACCGTCATCGTCGGCGGCGGCTACCACGGCAAGTCCACCCTGCTGAGCGCCATCGAGCGGGGCGTCTACCCGCACGTGCCCGGGGACGGGCGCGAGCTCGTGGCCACCCTGCCCGACGCCGTCAAGGTCCGGGCCGCGGACGGGCGCGCCATCACGGGGGTGGACCTGAGCGCCTTTATCTCCCACCTGCCCGGCGGACAGGACACGGAGTCCTTCTCCACCGGGAACGCCTCGGGCTCGACCTCGCAGGCCGCCTCCATGATCGAGGCGGTGGAGGCCGGGGCCACGGCGCTGCTCCTGGACGAGGACACCTCCGCCACGAACCTGCTCATCCGGGACCGGCGCATGCGCTCCCTGGTGGCGGCCGAGCGCGAGCCCATCACACCCTTCGTGGACCGGGTCGGGGCGCTGGCCGAGGCCGGGGTCTCCACGGTCATGGTCATGGGCGGCAGCGGGGACTACCTGGACGTGGCCGACCGGGTGCTGCTCATGGACGCCTACCACCTGCGTGACGCGACCCAGGAGGCGGGCCACGTCGTCGCCGACCAGCCGCGTGAGGTGACCGCTCTGCCCGGGTTCCCGTGGCCCGTGGGCCGGGTGCCGCGGCCCGCCCCGGCCCGGACACGGCGCGGTCCGGTGCGTACCCGGGCCCGGGGGACGGAGGTCCTGACCCTGGACCGGGAGGAGATTGACGTCCGTGACGTCGCCGGGCTCGTGGACCCCGGCCAGGCCCAGGCCGCCGCCTACGCCCTGAGGGCCCTGCTGGAGCAGCGCTTTGACGCGCACGCCACCCTGGCGCAGTGCCTGGAGGACCTGGACGCGCTCCTGGACGACGAGGGCCTGGACGCGCTGGGCGACGTCGGTGAGCGCCCTGCCTTCCTGGTCAGGCCCCGCGCCGTGGACGTGGCGGCGGCCACGAACCGCTACCGGGCGCTGGAGCTGGAGACCTCGCCGCGGGTGCCGACGCCGTCAACACCAGAGGACGTCGGCCGCTCAGCGCGGTAGGCACCCCGCCCGCCCCTTCGCCCCTCGCCCCTCCCCCGCGAGAACGGTACTTGTTCGTCGCGAGAACGGTACTTGTTCGTCGCGAGAACGGTACTTGTTCGCCGTGAGAACGGTACTTATTGCTCGTGAGAACGGTACTTGTTCGTCGTGAGAACGGTACTTATTTGCCGCGAGAACGGGGGGCGCGCCTCCGCGTGGGGCCTGGCGGTGCCTGCGGATCATGGTGATGGGCCATGGTGGCGCTCACAGGGAAGGTTCGTGGGGTTGTACGTTCACCCCTCCGAGCCCGCGCCGCTACGTTCCGGAGCCCGCGCCGCTAGATGGCCCTCGCTCTCACGGTGAGCAGCTCAGGGACGTGCAACTCACCCACCGCCCCGCACATGTTCCCACGACAATCAGGCCACCGACGGCTTAGGCACGACCAGTGTGTGCCAGGTGCCCGTTTGGTGCAATCTGAGACTCAGGACCGGACGCACCCTGAACCCAACTCTGGACACTCAATGTCCGCCCAGGTCATGGGCTTGTGCCCTGGAACAGCCGAGGGAGCCTTCTGTTCTGAACCTCAGATTGCGCCATGCGCAGGATCGGGAGCAGCATACGACCGGTAGACTACCTAAGTGATCGCATAATCTGCCCAGACTTATGCCAGGAGATGCACCGAACGCCCCCCGTCCCGCGGCCAGCAGGCACCTCGAGGCCGATGCCTTTAGCGGGGGTCCAGCAGAACATCAGAGAAGCACCCGGAGGACGTCCGGACAGGGGCGCACCCGCCAACAGGACACCCACACGCACCAGGCGCCCCCCCGCTCAGGCCCCACCAGCGCTCACGCCCAGAGCACCCACACCAGTCGATGAGGCAGGCCCCGAGCGTACCTCCCGTTCTCACGACGAATAAGTACCGTTCTCGCGAGCAATAAGTACCGTTCTCGCGACGAATAAGTACCGTTCTCACGGAAGGAGGGTGGGCGGGTGGGCGGGAGAGGAAGGGGCGGGCGGGCCCGGCCTTCTTAGCGCAGGGAGGCCAGGGCCTGGGAGCGGGCCACCATGGCCCGCACCATGGCGGGCACCTCGTCCTCGTGGTAGGCGGCGGGAGTGAAGGCGCCCTCGGTGAAGTCGGCCCGCAGGGAGAGCAGCACCTCGGGGTTCACGAAGGAGACGTCGAACCCGCTCAGGATGTCCCGCAGGTGCTCCAGGGGGCGGATGCCGTTGTAGTAGGAGTAGCCGACCAGGCCCACCGGCTTGTAGGCGAGCACCCCCGGGCGCAGGAAGTCAATGGCGTTCTTCAGGACCCCGGGGACGGAGTGGTCGTACTCGGGGGTCACAATGACAACGCCGTCGTAGGCGGCCAGCCGCTCGTTCCAGGCCGCCCCGGCGGGGTCGGTAGGGGCAGCCAGGGACGGGGGCACGGGCTCGGCGAAGAAAGGCAGACCCAGCTCGGCCAGGGTAATGACGTCGGCCTGGACCCCCTCGACGGTGGAGGCCTTGCGCGCGACCCACTGGGCCACGGGGGCGCCGACGGAGGCGGGACGGACAGAGCCGAGGATGACGGCGAAACGGACCATGGTCTCTCCTTGCGGTCGGTGGTTCACCCACCACTCTAAGGACCATGGTCCTACAGCGGCAAGTCCTGCGGCCGCCTCAGCTGCCCCAGGAAGAACCTCAGCTGCCCAGGAAGAACCGGGCCGCCGGGTTGTCCGTCTCCTCCCGGTAGACGTAGCCCAGGCGGTCCATGTGACGACGCAGGTCAGTAGCCTCACGCTCGCTGGAGCCGGTCTGGAAGGCGGTGAGGATGCGCCCGTAGTCGGCGCCGTCGGTCCGGTAGTGGAAGAGGGTGACGTTCCAGCGGGTCCCCAGGTTCTCCAGGAAGTTCATGAGCGCCCCGGGGGACTCGGGGAACTCGAAGGAGAAGAGCCTCTCGCTCAGCCCCTCGGGGGCCCGCCCGCCCGCCAGGGAGCGCACGTGCACCTTGGCCAGCTCGTCGTCGGTGAGGTCGACGACGTCGTAGCCCGCCTGACGCAGGTCGTGCACGATCTCGGCACGCTCCTCACGCCCCCGGGTCAGCCCCACGCCCACGAAGATCCGGGCGTCCTCCATGGGGTCCTGCCGCGCCACCCGGTAGCTGAACTCGGTCACCGCGCGCCCGCCCAGGACCGAGACAAAGCGCAGGAACTCCCCCTGGCGCTCGGGGATGGTCACGCCCAGGACCGCCTCACGCTGCTCACCGACCTCGGAGCGCTCGGAGATGTAGCGCAGCTGGTGGAAGTTGAGGTTCGCCCCGGACAGGACGCAGGCCAGGCGCTCCCCGCTGACCTCCTGCTCGGCCACGTAGCGCTTGAGACCGGCCAGGGCCAGGGCGCCGGAGGGCTCGGAGATGGCGCGCACGTCCTCGAAGATGTCCTTGACGGCCGCGGAGACCTCGTCGGAGGAGACGGTGACGACGTCATCGAGCAGCTCGCTGCACAGGCGGTAGGTCTCGTCCCCGATACGGCGTACGGCCACGCCCTCGGCAAAGAGCCCCACGTGGGACAGGGTCACCGGCCCGCCGGCGGTGATCGCGGCGGCCAGGCAGGCCGACTCCTCGTGCTCGACCCCGATGACCTGGAGCCCGGGCATGAGCTGCTTGACCAGGACGGCGATGCCGGCGGCCAGGCCACCGCCGCCCACCGGCACGAAGACACGGTCCAGGCGAGCGTCCTGCTGGATGAGCTCCAGGCCGATCGTGCCCTGGCCGGCGATGACCCGCGGGTCGTCGAAGGGGGCGATAAAGGTGCGTCCCTCGTCCTGGCTCAGGCGCAGGGCCTCGGCCTTGGCGGCGTCGAAGTTCTCCCCGTGCAGGAGGACCTCGCCCCCCAGCGCCCGGACGGCGTCGACCTTAATGCGCGGGGTGACGGTGGGCATGACAATGAGGGCGCTCACCCCCAGGCGGGAGGCGGAGCAGGCCACCCCCTGGGCGTGGTTGCCGGCCGACGCGGTGACCACGCCGCGGGCGCGCGCCTGCTCGTCCAGGGCGCACATGGCGTTGTAGGCGCCGCGGATCTTAAAGGAGTGGACGGCCTGGAGGTCCTCACGCTTGACCTGGACGGTGCAGTCCAGGCGCTCGGAGAGGGCGGGCATGGGCTGGAGGGGAGTGTGCTCGGCCACCTCGTAGACGGGGGCGCGCAGCACCTCCCGCAGGTAGCGGGCACTGTCCCAGGCGGTCGGATTGCCTTCAAGCGTGTTCACGGTGCCCAGGGTAGCCGCAGACCACCCGACGCCGAGGCCGGCGCCCGGCATCGAGGCTGGCGCCCGCCGCCAAGGCCAGCGTCCGCCCGGTACCTGCCTGGCACCAAGGCCAGCACCCGCCCGCGCCAAGACCAGCGCCCGCCCGGCCCGCCTTGAGGGACCCCGGTACCAGCACCACCCGGTGCCAGTTACCCAGACGGCACACAGGAAGAACCATCCTCGTCACCAGCCCCGATACCTACGGTCAGGTATCGGTCGGATCACGGACGAGCTCCAGGGCCCCGGCCCACGTCGAGGACCTGGAGCCGACGCGGCCGACAGACGGGCCGCCGGCAGCCTCTTGGCAGGCTGCCGGCGGACAGCCAGTCAGCGGACAACCAACAGGCAAGGAGCCTCATTATGGCAGACACCAACGTCATCGCCGTCACCTTCCCCGAGGAGTCCAAGGCGTACCAGGCGCTCAGCGAGCTGCGCCAGGCCTCCGACGCGGGCCGCCTGGACCTCGTGAGCGCCGCCGTCGTCAGGCGCGCCCCGGACGGGCACCTGTCCGTCCCCGAGCAGGAGGACACTACCGGCGCCGCCGGGACCGCCACCGGCGGGCTGGTCGGCATGCTCATCGGCGTCCTGGGCGGCCCCCTGGGGATGCTCATGGGCTGGGGCGCGGGCGCGCTGGTCGGCGGCCTGCTGGACATCGACCGCGCCGAGCGCAGCGCGGACGTCCTCACCGAGTTCGGCCAGGCCGTGCCCCCGGGCCAGACCGCGCTGCTGGCCCAGGTCACCGAGTACGCCACCGAGGTCGTGGACGGGCAGGTGTCCGCCCTGGGCGGCACCGTCTACCGCCGCCCGGTTACCGAGGTCGTGGCCGAGCTGGAGGCCGCCAGCGCCGCCGCGGAGGCGGCCCAGGCCGAGGCCCGGCGGGTGGTGCGCGAGCAGAAGCGCTCCGAGCGCAAGGAGAAGCTCGACGAGCGCCTGGCCTCGCTCAAGACCAGGCTGCGTATCGGCGACTGAGCGACACTCCCCACCCCGGGGCCCGTATTAGCTGCGGGCCCCGGGGCCTGGGGTCCACCCGGTGGAGCAGCCCTCTCTGCCGACCTGCAGGCGAGACTGCCAGGCGCGGCGACGTGTGTCAGGACGGGACGTGCAGGAACACACGGAACGGGGCGAGAACATGCGAACAGCGAGGCGCACTCGGGTCACCCAAGAGCACACCGAGGCCACCCGAAACCTGGCCCTAGTGGCCGCAGGCTGAGACCGACCCGCCCGTGCCAGCCGACCCGCACCTTGCCACTCCAATCACGGGCAGCCTTGTGCGAGAATCCACTCCATATTGCCGGCATACTTTGGGTACCGCTCTTCGGGGACACTGCCAAGAGCCGTTAATCCAGCTCGATGAGTATCTGCCAGCTTCTCCCCTGGAGCAGCGATTTGTAAAGACTACGGTCACTGACCTTCCCGGGCCAGGACACAATTGCCGACGACCAGTTATCGAAGTGCGTGGCGATCAAGGTTGAGCCACACCCGTCGAGGACGAGAAGACCGGACGCAGGTTTTGCTGCGAGCATGGCAGTCAGATTGGAGACTCTGACCTGAACGGATTTCGAAGAATCACAAGAGTCCGCCAGCTCTGCCGCGCTACCGGTTGCGTGGAAGACGAGGTGAAGGATTAAGGATCAGCAGTGCGAGGGCACTTCGTCCGTCGTGACGTTATGGTATTCCTCGATTTTCCTGCTCGCAGCACAGAAGAGCGTACGGATCCAAGTGACCCCGGCATTGAAATTATTCCCGTTACTTTCACTTCCTGTCATAATAAGAATGGCGGTCGATGGCCTCTGTCGTGAACGCGAGCGTTGAGATACGAATTCCAAGTCACGTGTGGGCTCGACGCCCATGGTCGTCAAGGCTGCCCGGCCATCGGGAAGCAGACGCCCCTTCGTCTCAAACTCAGTAATAAAATCTCGAATATCTTGGCTGTCGCGGCTCACCAGGGAGGTGACGGCGCGGGAGAGCAGGATCGATGTAAGTATGCAACAACGGACAAACCGGTGCTTCAGGCGTGCACTACGCACGGATCTCATCGCGGCCGAAGTCGCAGACGTATCTCGAAACTCGCTGAGAGGCGCTCCTTGCTCGAGCTTGCTCTTGATCCACACGCGGCGCACCTCCCTGGCTGATCGACATTCCCCCTCGGTGCCGCTGCGACAGCGCTCATTGAGATGCCTGAAAAATATGACATCCGCAGCGGTTAATCTCATGACGAGGGCGCACATGAGGAATGATTGAGGACGTCAAGCAGATCCGAGAAACCTGACGGGCAATTCTCATGGAGAAGAGCCTGGGACAGCAGGAGATGAAACTGATCAACGTGGAACGACGACACCGACTCGAGTGCGTCTCGGAGCCGGACCACTGCTTTCTCGGTTTCTCCGACCGCAGCCGCATGCAGGACCTCAGCGAGAATGCCAAGCGGCGCGTGGTCAGTCAAGGGGCTCAGAACCAGGGCAGCAAGGAGTGCCTGCCACTTCCCCTGTTCCAGAAGATCCGCAAGGGCATCGTCAGCATCATCAGTACTCGTGACCGCGTAGGCGATCTCCGGATCGGACAGACGGGCCAGGTCAAGCAGTGCCGTGAGTGCGGCGGCTTCGTCGGCAGAGGTGAGATTCGTCAGAACTCGTGGAACAAGGTCTGCAAACTCAGGATTGGTCAGCAGCGTGGGGTGGTCGCTCAGGTACCGGCCTCCGCGACCCTGCCTGTGCTCGGTGAGCCATTCTTTGGTCAATGTCACGGCGAGGTCCCGATTTCTCAACAACGAGACAATCTCATCAATACCACGACTCTTGACCTGGGCGACATACTGATGAAGTACAGCAATCAATGGCACATCGACGAAGAGATCGGTAATCGCACCGAGCGTCTCGCAGTCTGAGGGAGTGGGAGAACTCCAATTCGACTTCAGGTAGGTTGCCTGCTCGGCTGGACCATCGCATCCAAGCCATGCCTCCAGACGTTGCCTGAGAGGCTCATCGACAACAACAGTCGCCCAGGCGGGAGTGGCCTCATTCGCGAGACCGAATTCCCGGAAGGCCGCAGCAATCTCGCGTCGACATGGCCCAAGAAGTCGAGGATCGCCATCCTCATTGGCTTCCTGGGCAGCAGCAACCACATCCTCGGTCCCTTCGGACCCACGCCAATTGGCCCGCGCCAGCAGGAGATAGGCTCGGGCGGCCGACGACAGGTGCCCTGTGTTCGTAGTGAAGGCTTCCAAGACCTCTTTACAACGTCCAGCCTCCGACAGGATGTCCGCAAGTTTAGTGAGGGATCTGGCGAGGCCAGGGGTGTAGGCAACCTCATTGACCTCGGCCAGAGAGCAGCGCAGGGTGACGGCCTGCTGGGCGGCCTGGAGTGCCTCGTCACGGCGCCCAGCCTCCGACAGGCGGTTGGCGAGGGTGTTCAGGGAGGCGGCGAGGTCAGGGGTGTAGGCAGCCTCATTGGACTCCGCAAGCTGCCGGTAGAGACCTGTGGCCTCCTGGGCGGCACGAAGCGCCTCATCCCGACACCCAGCCTCCGACAGACGGACGGCAAGATTGTTCAGGGAGGCGGCGAGGCCAGGGGTGTAGGCAGCCTCATTGGACTCCGCAAGCTGCCGGTAGAGACCGCTGGCCTCCTGGGCGACACGAAGCGCCTCCTCATCCCGACACCCAGCCTCCGACAGGCAGTTGGCGAGGGTGTTCAGGGACATAGCGAGATCAGGGGTGTGGGCAGCCTCATTAACCTCGGTAAGCTGCTGGTAAAGACCTGTGGCCTCCTGGGCGACACGAAGCGCCTCATCCCGACACCCAGCCTCCGACAGGCAGTTGGCGAGGGTGTTCAGGGACATAGCGAGATCAGGGGTGTGGGCAGCCTCATTAACCTCGGTAAGCTGCTGGTAAAGACCTGTGGCCTCCTGGGCGGCACGAAGCGCCTCATCCCGACGCCCAGCCTCCGACAGACGGACGGCAAGATTGTTCAGGGACATAGCGAGGTCAGGGGTGTAGGCAGCCTCATTGCCCTCGACCAGGACCCGGCGCAGGTCAACAGCCTCCTGGGCGGCACGAAGCGCCTCATCCCGACGCCCAGCCTCCGACAGGCAGTTGGCGAGGGTGTTCAGGGAGATGGCGAGGTCAGGGGTGTAGGCAGCCTCATTGGACTCCGCAAGCTGCCGGTAGAGACCTGTGGCCTCCTGGGCGGCACGAAGCGCCTCCTCATCCCGACGCCCAGCCTCCGACAGACGGACGGCAAGGTTGTTCAGCGTCTGGGCTCGTTGCGCAGGTTCGTCTCCCGCCAAGGTCTCCAGTCGCTGCGCCACCGCCACACCCAGATTTCTCAGCCAGCTGTGGCCGAGGGGAATGGCTTCATCAATCTCCGCCAGTGGCAGATCAGCTCCGCTAGTGACGAGCTCCTCCAGGGCCCACACAAAAGGTCCTCCCTGAGCCAGGGAAACACGCAGAGCCGCACGCCACAGATGCGGACGTGCGGCCAGGACTCGCCTGGCCAGGATCAGTGCTCGTTCCGGGTCCAGGTCCGCGGCTCGGGTAATGACGGCGCAGCACCGCTCTGCCTGCTCCCTCAGTGCCAGCGCCCGCGCAACCACCAAGTCGTCAGCCTCAGGATCCTCAAGGCCCGGCACCGTCAGTGGGTCCTGGGGCAACACCTCATCGAGCAGCTCCGGCGCCTTTCTGCAGACCTGGAGGACCAGGTTCTCCGCCACCGGATCCGGCTGGAGGGCCACACCGCCATCCCCGGCACCGCGTAGCAGCGTCTCCTCCAGGAGCTCGGCGTAGCGGCTCCGCAGGAGGTGCTCGTTGCTCCACTCCGGCAGCCGGGAGAGAACCTCGTCGACCGCCTCGGCGTCGGGGGCTGGAGCCAGTATGGTCAGGACGGCTGCCGCCCGACGATGATGGGCCTTACTAATAATTGTGAGGCCCGATCCCCGTGCCTCCTCACGCCACCGCCCGAACTCCGCTTCTAGCACCCTGCCATACAGGTCGGCCCGTGTTGGTGCTGGTTTCTCGACGTCGGCCTTCTTTGCATCAGCTTCCTTCTTCGGCAGCGCCGTCAGCCAGGCCTGAAGCACAATGTCCAGGGTGGTTCTCCCCTCCCGCTCCGGGGAGGGCAGGTCTGCGGGTAAGGATGAGTCCATGGCCTTGGCGAAGGCGCGGGCAGCCCGGCGGTATAGGAGCTCCGGAACTTTAAGACGCTGATCAAGCGTTACGGGTAGCATCGGCCCCAGGCGGACCCCGTCCTCCTCCATGTTCTCCCGGAACTGCTCCCACCACACGTTCGCGCCGCGGGCGGTGAGGACGAGCCGCGTCGGGGAACGGCGCGCGGCCAGGGCGCGCAGAAGACGCCGCAACTGCTCCTGGCGGGACTCCTCGGCATAGTCCACCACAATGAGTAACTCGGTGGTCAGCTTACTGAACTCGGCCAGTTCGGCGTCAGACAGGTCCGCCCGCGCGGGCAGGAAACCCGCGCACCAGCCCAAGGTGCTCAGGCTGTGACACAGCTCGGCCGCGAGCCTCGTCTTGCCGCATCCTCCCGCGCCCGTCACCAGGGCCACCGCCAGATCGGCGCCTGTGCGATCGGAATCCTTGGACGTGCCACTGGCGGTGCGGGCCCAGTCACGCAGCTGGTTCAGCTCCTGGCGGGGGCAGAAGGGCACCACCCCGCTGCGTGTGCGGAGCAGCTGCAGTGGCGTCACCCCCTCGGCCAAAGGGAGGTAGCCAGGCAGCAGAATCACGGAGGGATCCTTGACCTCGGGTGCAGAGGCGTCGTCGAGCATCGTGGTGGCCCGCAGGCCCCCGACGTCCACGCACACGTCCCACTGCCAGGTCCGCAGGTACTCGGCGCCCTTGGCCAAAGCCTTTGCCCAGTCGCCCGGAGATCCACCGGGAGGGGTCGTCGCCTGTTGCGCGTCAATCGCCAGCCAGGACTGGGCGCGCTCAGGATCGGACGCGACAAGGTCCTCAATCCGGAAGTCCTCATCGAGGAAGGGCTCGCGCGCAAACCCCTCCTCCAGCCGGACCGGACAGCCCACGCTCCAGGAGGCGTTCACAGGCACCAGGACGATCGCATGCCGCTGCTGATGCTCTCGCTCGCCCCGCTTAAGGGTGAGGATCATAGGGTACACACCCGCATCGAGGGCGGCGCAGCAGAAGGTGACGCACATGTCCAGGCAGGTGGCCAGCCGCCAGGACAGCACCTCGTTCAGAGGGCGCACGTCCTGCGCCCCGCGCTCAGAGTCCGTCGGCTCGCGCACGTAGCGGATGCCCAGCAGGGCCAGCTGCTCTATGATCCGCTGGCACTTGAGAGAAACTTCGCTCGAGTCCGGCCCAGGCATCTGCCGGCCGTCCGCCGCAGGTAGGAGGCGATGCACCCAGCCAGCGTGCACCATACGCGCCAGGTAGGTTGGATGCTGCTCGGCGTCCCACCTTATTCGCTCAGACACGGCACAACCCCCACTCGGACGATCTCCTCCAGTGCCAGCCCCCCGGACACACCCGCGGCCATGGCCCTCAGGCGGTGGACCCCGGCTTTCAGCGGCGGGATCTGCGCCACCCACGCCTCACCGTCGGCCTCGACGGGAACCTCGCCCATTGAGGTGAGGACGACCCGGAGATCGGTGGCATCCAGCGCCTGGCCGGAGGCGTCCTCAATAGTGATACGCACCGTCTGCGGCTGCCCCGCCGGGACGACGTCATTAAGGTCCAGACACATATAGGCCGCAGGGTGCTCCTCGGCGCCCCGGATGGCCGCAGGCACCGGCGACGTGCCGTAACCGGCGACATGCCCGTCCACGGCACCCTCCTCCATGAGCTCGCCGTGCTTACTCTTCAATCGGTGCCAGGATCTCGGTGTCCCCTCCAGGAAATCGGGGATCGCAAAGGTCGCCGGAACCGTACCGTCACCGCCGTGGCGGCCCGTACCGAACCCGGGCAGGTCCGCCTTCTCGGTCCTCAGGCGGTCACCGGTCAGAACGGCCCGGCACAAGGTGGGGATGCCCTGCGTGTAGTAGACGGTGAAGGGGTTCCCACCCATGCTGGCCGCCTTGGCGTCCAGCTCCTGGTGCAGGGCGCGGTTTGCCAGGTAGGCCGCCTCGGCCCGGGCCTGGAAACCGGGCACAACCTGCTCGGCCTGGGCCACCTGGTAGGGGTAGAGTCGGCCCGTCCCGTCCCCGACCGCCTTCCAGTGGGGCAGCAGGTCGAATACCGAGTCCCAGCCCCGCAGCACGCGGTTGAAAGGGCCAGGCAGGGGCAGGCCGCGCGCGCTCGCCCCGTTGACCAGGACCTCGAGGGCCTTCGTGGCCCCCAGGTAGGGGGTACCCAGGGTCATGATCTCCCTGACCTCGATCCCGTCGCTGAGACTGGCCCACCACGACGCCGCCACGAGCCCGCCCATGGAATGAGCAACGAGGACGACCGGTCGTCCCTGGGCGCGCCGACGGATCTCCTGGTCCAGGACCTCGGCATTGTGCGCCACGGAGCGGCGGAAGTCATAGGGGAAGGCCACGAGGGAGGCGTCGGGTCGCACCGGCTGAGGATCGTCCGGACGAGCCGTAGCCACCTCCGCCTGACTCAGGCCGAGCACTTGGGTCAGACGGCTCATGAGCCTGTCGTAGCCGGTGATGAGGAGAGGGTGGCAGGCGCCGAAGGTGGGGATGAGCCCCACCGGGTGCAGGGAGCGGTCCATGTCCAGTGCCTGCGGGTCCAGGCACCGTGCCAGGGCAGTCGAGGCCTTCACCGTGTAGACGGTGCGGCCGTCATCGTCGGCCAAGATGCTCCCGCCAATACCAGGGATGACAACGATCAGGGGTTCCATGGCAACCTCTCGAGTCAAGACCTACCACTGAATTAGTAGCTTAACAGCGCCCTAGCCCACCTGCACAGCAGGTCACATAACAGGTTCTGGTATCGGCAGGCCTCTCAGGGCCAGGGCCATGGACCACACGATCGAGGGTCTGGGACCCCGCTGGGTGACGTGGGGCTGGGCCGTGTAGGGCCTGGACGTCTTGGACGCGGGCGACGCAGGGCCGGAACCAGCAGAAGATGCAAGCGTAAGAACCGACAAGTACTTGTACAGACCCGCCTGTCTAAACCCTGATCCACCGTTGCGGATGGGGTTGGCGTGGTGTAACGGAGCAGGCACTGGTGGCAAAGGTCTTCGAGGGCATGGAGACAGAGTTCTTACGGCCCTGGCCCGGTTCCTGCCCGGGCCGCCGTGGCATGGAGGTGCCTGCGCCGCTCCCCACGGCCGGAGCGGGCGGGGCCCATGAAGCAGATGGAGACCTCAGAGGGCGGTCCTTACAGCCCCAGGAGCTCGCGGCTGCGCACCGCCCCCAGGTCGGCGCTGGTGGCCAGCATGGCGTAGGCGCGCAGGGCGGCGGAGACCTTGCGGGGGCGCACAGTGTGCGGCCTCCAGGCGGCCTCGCCGCGGGCCTCCTCCTCCCGGCGCCGTCGCTCTATCTCCGCCTCGTCCAGCCGCACGGAGATGGAGCGGGCAGGGATGTCAATGTCAATGACGTCGCCGCTGCGCACCAGGCCGATCAGGCCCCCGGCCGCCGCCTCCGGGGACACGTGCCCGATGCTCAGCCCCGAGGTGCCCCCGGAGAAACGGCCGTCGGTCAGCAGCGCGCACTCCTTGCCCAGGTGCATGGACTTAATGTAGGTGGTCGGGTAGAGCATCTCCTGCATGCCCGGCCCGCCGCGCGGCCCCTCGTGGCTAATGACCACGACGTCGCCGGACGCCACCTTCCGGCCGAGGATCCCGGCCACGGCGTCCTCCTGGGACTCAAAGACGACGGCGGGCCCGGAGAAGGTCAGGATGGACTCATCCACCCCGGCGGTCTTGACAATGCACCCCTTCTCCGCGATGTTGCCAAAGAGGACCGCCAGGCCGCCGTCGGCGGAGTAGGCGTGCTCAATGTCGCGGATGCAGCCGCCTGCGCGGTCGGTGTCCAGGGACTCCCAGCGGGAGGCCTGGGAGAACATCTCGGTGGTGCGCACCCCGGCCGGGGCGGCCAGGTAGCCGGTGCGCACGGAGTCGGCGACGCCCGAGCCGGGGACGCCGTCGGGGCCGGGGCGCGCGACGTCGTAGGCGGCCAGGACCTCGCCCAGGGTGGAGCGCAGCACGTTGGTGGTGGAGGTGTCCAGCAGGCCGCCGCGGTCCAGCTCGCCCAGGATCCCCATAATGCCGCCGGCACGGTGGACGTCCTCAATGTGGTACAGGTTCGTCGACGGCGCCACCTTGGCCAGGTGGGGCACCCGTCGTGAGAGGCGGTCGATGTCGGCCATGTGGAAGTCGACCTCGGCCTCCTGGGCGGCGGCCAGCAGGTGCAGGACGGTGTTGGTGGACCCGCCCATGGCGATGTCCAGGCTCATGGCGTTCTCGAAGGCCGCCTTGGTGGCGATGGAACGGGGCAGGACGGAGACGTCCCCGCCCTCGTAGTAGGCTCGGGTGATCTCGACGACCTGGCGGCCGACCCGCCTGAACAGCTCACCGCGGTCGGCGTGGGTGGCCAGCAGGGTGCCGTTCATGGGCAGCGCCAGGCCCAGGGCCTCGGTGAGGCAGTTCATGGAGTTGGCGGTGAACATCCCGGAGCAGGAGCCGCAGGTGGGGCAGGCCAGGCGCTCAATGGCGCTAATGGTCTGGTCGTCCACGGTGGGGTCGGCGGCGTCCATCATGGCGTCAATGAGGTCGAGCTTGCGGGTGGTACCGTCGGCGGCCACCATCTTGCCCGACTCCATGGGCCCGCCGGAGATAAAGATCGCGGGGATGTTCAGGCGCATGGCGGCCATGAGCATGCCCGGGGTGATCTTGTCGCAGTTGGAGATGCACACCAGGGCGTCGGCGCAGTGCGCGGAGACCATGTACTCCACGGAGTCGGCAATGAGGTCGCGGGACGGCAGGGAGTAGAGCATGCCGTCATGCCCCATGGCAATACCGTCGTCGACGGCGATCGTGTTGAACTCCTTGGCCAGGCCCCCGGCGGCCTCGATCTCCTTGGCCACGAGGCGGCCGACGTCGCGCAGGCCCACGTGTCCGGGGACGAACTGGGTGAAGGAGTTGGCAATGGCGATAATGGGCTTGCCGAAGTCGGAGTCCTTCACGCCGGTGGCGCGCCACAGGGCGCGGGCGCCCGCCATATTGCGGCCGTGGGTGGAGGTGGCGCTGCGGTACTGCGGCATGTGGCGATCCTTTGCGGACGTGTCTGACGGGAACGGCGTCGCAGGAGCCGACCGGGGCCGACGCTTCACGACGCCGTGTCGTCCCCAGCGTAGTCTGCGGCACGTGGCCGCGACGCGCCACAGGTGCCACCGAGGCTCGAGGAGGCAACCGCGCAGCACCCGCGCCTGTTCCCGGGCCCGCGGGCAGGCCACCCGACCCCCTGACCGCGACGCCCCCCGCCCCGCTCCCCCACCCGACCGTGACGCCCCCGCACCACGGCGGACGGTGCGCCGCCCCTGGTCCCACGCCGGGACCTAGGGGCGTCAAACGGCGGTACCACGCTGTTTCCAGGCACCTGACCTGGTGGCTCGGAGCCTGCCTCGTAGCGGGCGGGCCGCTGGCACCAGGGCGTCAGGCAGCGAGCTGGCGACCACGAGAGAAGAGGACGGGGCGACAGAGGTGAGACACAGCACCTTGGCGTCGCACCGTGCGTCCCGCTGACGTGCCCGGGCGACCAGGAGGGGCAATTGCGTGACGTACGTCTTGCGTCACCTCCCCAGGCGGCCGCTGCGACGCCGCCGCCGTCCTTGACGGCCCGTCGTCACCTCCCCGGGCGGACGCTGTGCGCCTTCCGCCACCGGGCCAGCGGTCGCCGCGCCCTGGCGTACAGCGTAGGCGAGGCCTGGTTGCGGGTCTGGTCAGCCGGGGCGGGGCGCGCGGCCTCCGCGAGGCGCCGCGAGGCCGTGCACGCGGGCCTGGTCGTCCGGGGCGGGGTGGGGAACCCTTACGTCACGAACGTCCACGATGACGACGCCGGGCTCGTTCACGACGCCGGGCCCAGGCTTCATCCGCCTGCTGGCGGCGGCCTCGGCTCCGCTCCTGCCCCGCGCGCGCCGCCTGCTCCTGGCGAGCGGCCGCGAGCGCTACCTGAGCCGCCGTGGAGGGGCGGGGACGGGCCGCTTCCTTGGCCGCCAGGCGAGCAGCACGCTTGGGATTGACCGCAGGGCCGATGCGTCCGGCACGGCCGGTGGCGGTCACCGGCGTCGAGCTCTCAACAGCGTCGATGAGGTCATCGCCGTGGGCGAGGAGGAAGGCGTACAGTTCCGCGTCGCCGGGCTCGGCGCCGAACACGCACCTGGCTGCACGGACGGTGTGCGCCACGGCCCCGTCAGCGGCGCCACTGGCCCCGGCCGCACTGACGTGCTCAAGGACGCCTACCCAGAACTGGCCGTCGAAGAAGACGGTGAAGCGGGCTGAGACCCTTGGCGAGGGCGGGGAGCTGGACCGGGACGAGGACGGCGCGGACGACGAGGGCACTGCGGACTCCTTCGGGTGCGACTACTCGCACCCGGTGGCAGCTGGAGTCCCGCGGCGGTGGCAGTGGGCCGTCGTGCCGTGGGTGACGAACGCCTGGTTATCACTCCCCTATGGGCTTGGGGGCACTCCTGCCCCAGCGGCGTCATCCGGACTTCCTCCGGACCGTGCAGTTCGTGCGACCGGGTGTGGCGCGGTTGCGCCGTGGCCAGGATACCGCGGGCGTCCACCGACTCACCTACCGGACCAGGGCAGGGGCGTCGGCAGCCAGGCCACCAGGGCACCCCCGTTCTCACGAGCAATAAGTACCGTTCTCGCGACGAATAAGTACCGTTCTCACGACGAACAAGCACCGTTCTCACGGAAGGGGCGGGGCCTTGGGCCCTGCTCGACTGGGTGGCCCGCGTCCAGGTGTCCGCGGTGTCGCGGTGACGTGAGACATACCATGACCTCGGGTGCTCTCCTGGAGACCACGCCTTCGTTAGGCTTCCCTCAACTCCATCCTGTTCTCCGCGCCCTGAAACGAGAGCCTCTCCCATGCGACGTCGTCCACTCACAGCGGCCACGGCCGCAGCCGTCATGGTGGCAGGAAGCGTCCTGCTGGCCCCCACCGCCGCCGCCGACCAGCCGACCCTGGAGTGCGCCGACGGCTTCATGTGCTCCGACCCCGGCCACTTCGGCAGCCTCACGGCCGCCTACGCCGACACCCAGCCCGCCCCCGCCACGACCTGGGGCAGCCCCCGCGTCAGCCTGCTGGACTCCCCGGCCGACGCCCTGGACGTGGACCCGGGCGCCGAGGTCACCCGGAGCTACGGCATTGAGATCCCCTCACAGGCCGCGGGCTCGCAGCGCTCCGTCTCGTTCCTGGTCAGGAACGGCTCGGGCGTGTTCGCCAACCCCGCGGACATGCGCTTCCACATTACTGACGACGCCAGCCAGGAGCTGACCGGCGGCACCTGCGAACCCGAGGAGCAGAAGCTGGACCCGGGTCAGGAGACCACCGTGACCTGCACGGTCCCGGACTCCGGCACCAGGCTCACGGCCTACCGCCGGGGGAACTTCGGCGGGGAGGTCCTGTCCGCCTGGAAGCTGGGCTCCCAGACGCCGCCCGCCCCTCCGGCCGCGCAGGCGCCCGCCACCCCGCCCACGGTCACCGTCGACGGCCAGACGGTCACCGGGACCGTGGAGGACGGGGTGTGGAAGGCCAGCTTCGACGTGACCTACACGGCCCCCGACAGCTACGGAGCCGAGGCCACGCACACCCCGGACGTCGTCGTGGACGGCACACCGATCCAGTCGCCGTCCTTCCGTATCACCACCAAGACCGCGCCAGCCCCGGACCCGGCCCCCAACCCCGAGCCCGAGCCCGAGCCCAACCCTGCTCCCAACCCGGCACCGGCCCCCAACCCGGCGCCGAACCCCGACCCCAAGGCGCCGGACCCGGCTCCCGCCCAGCCCGCCCCCAATGAGCCCGCTCCCGTCCAGGCAGCCTCCACCCAGGACTCAGAGGGCCTGGCCATGACCGGCGTACAGATCGCCGGTGTGCTGTGCATTGCACTGGGGCTGACGGCCACGGGCCTCCTCCTGGTGCTCAGGCGGATGCGCCGGTCCTAAGGGGGTAGCCGAGCGGGCCCGGGGGCGGACCGTCCTAGCCGACCCGCCCTGGCACGGGTCCCGGCCGCGCGCCCAGCAGCGGCACCCAGGCCCATCTGGTCCTGGAGTGTCGGCTAGGCCGCGCGCCCAGCAGCAGGAGGCCGCGACCGGGGCGCTGAGGGGCTGCGGCACCCGCTCAAGGCGGCCTTACCCGAACCGGGCGGCCTCCCAGACCGGGGCGGCCCTACCCGAGCCTGAGCCAGGCGGCCCTACCCGAACGAACCGGGGCGGTCCGGCACCACAGTGGTGCCGGACCGCCCCGGTCTGTCAGGGGCTGGTGGTCACATGACGCCGAGGATCTCGGTGACGAAGACGAGGGTGTCCCCGCCCTTAATGCCGGCCTGCGGGACGCCGCGCTCCCCGTAGCCGAGCTCGGCGGGGATGGACAGCAGCAGGCGCGAGCCCACGCGCTGGCCCACCAGGCCGTCGTCCCAGCCGCGGATCACCATGCCGACGCCGACCTGGAAGTCCAGCGGCTGGTGGCGGTCGTAGGAGTTGTCAAAGACCTGCCCGTCCCAGACCTGGCCCAGGTAGTGGGTGACGACGGTGTCCCCGGCCTCGACCACCTGGCCGTCCCCGGCGTCGAGCACCTGGACCTGAAGGCCTTCAGGGGCCTGCGGGCCGGGGAAGGTGAGAACGGGCTTGGTGCCCTTAGCGCCCTGAACCGAGGGCATACTGGTACTGCTCATGCCCGCGAGCCTACGGGACGACGCCGAGCTCACCGTCCTCCTTGGCCCAGCGCGAACTGGCCCCCGGGGACAAGGAGGCCATCGACTAGAGCTTCCCCGTAGAGCCTCCCCCGAGACGCCCAGCTCCGAGGACGAGGCGGACCAGCGCACGGCCCGCGGCAGAGGCCACCGTCTCGGGGCGGCCCGTCCAGCCGCTCGCGTTAAGCGCGGCCTGCCCCGCGGCAGGGGCCACCACCCGCGCCACCCAGACGTGCCGCTACAGACAGCGGTCCGCCCGGCTACCAGCCGGGCGGACCGCGGTACGAGGCAGGCGCGGGCCTCAGTTGTCGCGCAGAATGGCGAGGATGCGCAGGAACTCCACGTAGAGCCACACAATGGTGACCACGAGCCCGAACGCACCGGCCCAGGCGTAGCGGGTGGGCAGGCCGCCCTCGACCCCGCGCTGGATGGCCTCAAAGTCCATGGCCAGGCTCACGGCCGCCATGACCACCACGACCAGGCCCACAATGACGCCCAGCGGGATGCCCATAATGGTGACGCTGCCGCGCAGGCCCCACGGGTCGGTGACGGCACCGGTGGCCATGAGGACCAGGTTGACCAGGCTGAAGAGCAGGTAGCCGCCCATGGCAATGAGCAGGATGCGGGCCACCCGGGCCGAGACCCGGAAGTTCGCGAACTTGTAGGCGCACAGCATGACGACGAAGGTGGCCGCCGTCGCCCCCATGGCCTGAATCACAATACCCGGGTAGAAGTAGTTCATGACGCCGGAGAAGGCCCCGAGCATGGCGCCCTCACAGGCGGCGTAGGCCATAATGAGGGCCGGGCTGGGCTCCTTCTTGAAGGAGTTGACCAGTCCCAGGACGAGGGCGCCGATGGAGCCCAGGATCATGACCAGGTAGCCGACCCCCATGGTGGCCCTGTTGGTGGCCAGCATCCAGGACAGGGCCCCCGTGCCCAGGATGAGGGCGAACATCCCGGCGGTACGGACAATGACGTCGTCGTAGGTCATGCGCCCGCGGTCGACGTTGGTGGCGCTGGGCGCGGCGTACTGGGCCTCCAGGCCGGCGACCTGGTTCGGGCTCACCTGGCCGTAGCCGGGGTAGCCCTGGGCGGGCGCCTGGCCGTAACCCGGGTAGGTCTGGGTGGTTGCCTGGCTGTAGCCGGGGTAGCCCTGAGTGGGCGCCTGGCCGTACTGGGCACCGGGCTGGTAGCCGGGCATGGCGGGGTAGCCGTTGGGGGTGGTGCCGACGCCCCCCTTGCTGTTGAAGGCTGGGCTACGGTCGAAGAAGGGATTGCTCATTGGTGTCGGTCCTCTCAGGGGCTGATGTGCCCCGTCCACATGGGGTCAACAACCCTATCCTGCCGCACATTCCTGGGAAAGACCTCATACCCGGCCCCTCTCCTCCTGTGGGAGGAGGCTCCTCCCCCACGGGGCCCAGAAGGCCCCCGCCAGGTTCATCCCGCACTCCGATGATGGCCCCCTTCCCCGCCTCCTAGCCTTGGGGACGTCAGCCCGGGAGCACCCCCAGGTGAAGACCTCAGGACCTGCCAGGACGCCACCTGCACCCACCTCAATGAGAGCAGCACCGCACATGATTGAAGCCCATGACCTGACCAAGCGTTACGGCGACAAGACCGCCGTGGACCACATCTCCTTCACCGTGGAACCCGGGACCGTCACCGGCTTCCTGGGCCCCAACGGCGCGGGCAAGTCCACGACCATGCGCCTCATTATGGGACTGGACCGTCCCACCTCGGGGACCGTCACCGTCAACGGCAGGCGGTACCGCGACCTGACCGCCCCCCTGTGCGAGGTCGGCGCCCTCCTGGACGCCAAGGGCCTGCACGGCTCCCGCTCCGCCCGTTCCCACCTGACCCAGCTCGCCGTCTCCAACGGCATCCCCCGCTCCCGGGTGGGCCAGGTCCTGGAGCTGACCGGGCTGACGGGCGTGGCCAAGAAGAGGGTCAAGGGGTTCAGCCTGGGCATGGGCCAGCGCCTGGGCATAGCCGCCGCCCTCCTGGGCGACCCCCAGGTGCTCATCTTCGACGAGCCCGTCAACGGCCTGGACCCCGAGGGGGTCATCTGGGTGCGCGAGACCTGCCGACGCCTGGCCTCCGAGGGGCGCACCGTGTTCATCTCCAGCCACCTCATGAGCGAGATGTCCCAGACGGCCGACCACCTGGTGCTCATCGGCCGCGGCCGCATTATCACCCAGGGCCCGGTGGACGAGGTCATCTCCCGCGCCACCTCGGACCAGGTGCGGGTGGCCTCCCCGCAGGCCACGGAACTGGCCACCGCCCTGAGCCGGGCCGGGATCGCGGTCCAGTCCCCCGAGCGGGGGGTCCTGACCACCAGCACGGCGCCCGCCGCCAGGATCGGCGAGATCGCGGCGGCCTCGGGGATCGTCCTGCACGAGCTGACCACTATCCACGCCTCCCTGGAGCAGGCCTACCTGGAGCTCACCAACGGGGAGGTCGAGTACTCCACCGGAGCCCCCTCAGGACACGCCGCCCACTCTGGCCACGCCGCCCGCCCCGGCCACGCCGCCCCCGGCGGGGACACGCCCACGGGCCAGGCCCGACGCGGGCGCCCGGCCGGGACCACCCCCACCACCCACTGACCGCACGACGTGAGAAGAGAAGACACTATGAGCACCGCCGTCGCACCCGGCACCCGGACCGGCCGCATTAACGGACGCCAGACCTTTGGCCGGGCCATCGCCGCCGAGTGGGTCAAGCTGCGCACCCTGGCCTCCACCTGGATCACCTCCGTCATCGCCGTGGGCCTGGCGGTCCTCATCGGTGCAGGCCTGTCCATCGCCTCCTCCGACAACGAGGAGCTGCTCGCTGACCAGGCCCCCGCCCTTATGGTGGTAGGAATCACCTTCGGCCAGATCGCCATGGCGGTCCTGGGCGCCCTCATTGTCACCGGGGAGTACTCCTCGGGCCAGATCCGCTCCTCCCTGGCCGCCGTGCCGCACCGCTGGCGCCTGTTCTGGGCCAAGAGCCTGAGCATCGCCCTCTGGAGTTTCCTGGCTGGCGCCTTCTCGGTGCTCCTGACCTGGGTGATCTCCGCCCCGTTCATGGGAGACAAGGCCCCGTCCTTCGGCGACGCCAGGGTGTGGGGCCTGGTGTGGGGCTCAGGCCTAGGCTTCGCCACCATCTCGCTCATGGCCCTGGGACTGGGCTTCTTTATGCGCTCCACGGCGGGCGCCACCACCGTGGTGCTCACCCTGCTGTTCGTCATTGACATCCCGCTGCAGATCGCTGGCAGCCAGTGGCACTGGGCCGAGGTCCTCAGCCACCACACACCTCTCGTGACGTCCCCGGCGCTGGCCGACCCCTTCAATATCGCCCGGCGCTACTCCGAGGGCGCGCCCACGCACACCATGGCCATAGTCACCTTCGTGATCTGGGCCGTCGTGCCCCTGCTGGCGGGGTGGATCACCTTCTCCAAGCGGGACGCCTGAGCCCCCGCCACCCCGCCGCCCTGCTGGCCAGCTGGCCCCGGAGGCAATGTACCTCTGGACCAGCTGGCACAGGACCCACCGACCCCGGAGGTGACCATGACCGGCTCCCAGCGACAGGCCCCGGACGTCCTACCGCTGGGAGCCGTGCGTGCCGCCCTTATGGCAGCCTCCGCACCGGCGCCCGGCCGCCCCGGGGACGCCTACGCCCCGGACAACCGCGCGCCTGTGTACCCCGTCCCGGTGGGTCCGCCAGCCGGGGACCAGCCGGGCCCCACGACGCCGAGGGCCGTGAGGCCGGGCGTCGTGGGGCCGGGGGACGCGCCACCAGGTCCCACGGCAGCGTGGCCCCCTCCGCTCTGCGCCACGACGTCGGCACGTGAAACACTGGTCCCGATGACCCCCGCTGACCCCGCCCTCGAGACCCCGGTCGCCGCCCCCGTCCTCCCCGGCCCCGTGGGCAGGTGGCTGCGCTCCCACCCCCGGGCGGCGGACTCAGGCCTGGCCCTCTTCATATTCCTCCTCGGCTCACTGTCCACCGTCCTCCAGGCCCAGAACCCCGCGGCGTTCCAGGCCATTGGCGTACCCGGCCTGGTCATCCTCGCCCTGGCCCAGACGACCGCCGGGACCGCTCTGGCGCTGCGGCGCGCCCGTCCCCTGGCCACCTGGGCAGTAGTCATCCTGGTCATGCCCGTCACCGAGATCCTGACAGTGCTGGTCCTGGACCCGGAGAAGAGCGCGCTCCTCTACGTCTCGAGTATGCTCATGCTCACCCTGCTCATAGGCGTGCCGCTAATGCTGGGGACCCTCACCGTGAGGGTCAGAACCCGGTGGGCGTGGCTGGCGTGGGTCGCCTCTACGCTCGCAGTCCAGGTCCCCCAGATAGTCCTGGAGCGCTACACGTTCGTCGAGTCCGCCATGACCCTCATGGCGCTGGCACTCGTCAATATGATCGGCGTGCTCGTGGGGCTCAACGCCCGCTCCCAGAGGCAGCGGCTGGCAGAGGTGGAGGCCCGCTCCGCGCGCGCCTCGCTGGAGCGCGAGCAGACGGCGCTCCTGGCGGCCGCCAACGAGCGCAGCCGGATCGCCCGGGAGATGCACGACGTCGTCGCCCACTCCCTGGCCGTCATGATCACCATGGCCGACGGCGTCGCCGCCACCATTGACCGCAACCCGGAGATGGCCAAGGAGGCCCTGGGGATGCTGGCCGAGACCGGCCGCAGCGCCCTGGCGGACACGCGCCGCCTGGTGGGGGTGCTGCGTGACGACCCCGGCGCCACCTCCGCGCCGTCAGGACATCCCGCGGCGGCCGGGACCTTCCCCGGGCCCGTGGCGGCCGAGGCCGCTGGCACCACCCTCGCCCCGGCCGGTCCCTGCACGCCCGGACCCGCGGGCAAGACCACCAGGGCCCAGATCGGCACCACCGTGCTCAGTGCCGCGTCGTCCGGCCCCGTGGGCGAGGCCACCGGGTCCCCGAGCGGGCTCAGCCCGACCGGCGCCCACAATGGTCCCGGCAGCCAGGCCGCCGTCCCCGGGAGGACCCTCCAGGCCACTGGCCCCGGCGCCCACGACGGCCCCCTGCCCGGCCCCACCGGCGTCCCTGCCGGGACCACCACCCCGGCGTCGGGCAGCCCCGGGCCCGACCGCCCCCTGCCCGTCCCAGCCCCCCGGGAGCCCGAGACGCGGGCGGTGCCCCTGCCGGAGTTCGCCCCGCCCGGGACGGTGCCTCCGGTCGAGCCCAGCCAGGCCGTGGCCCACCTACGTACCCAAGCCACCGACGTGGACCCCTCCACCGGTGACACCCCCCTGTCCCCCGCGCCGGAGCAGTCGGACCTGCCCGTGCTCATTAGGCGGTTCCAGGTCGCGGGCGTCCCCGTGGACTACACCTGGGAGGGCCGGGCCCTGCCAGGGGACAAGGGGCTCCAGCTCACGCTGTACCGGATCGCGCAGGAGTCGCTCACCAACATCCTGCGCTACGCCCCCACCACACCCCGGGTCACCGTACGTGTGGAGCGGCACACGGGGACGGTCGTGCTCACGGTGGAGAACCTGTCCGCCCCGGGAAGCCGCCCCGTGCACGGCAGCGGCAAGGGCCTGATCGGCATGCGGGAGCGGGCGGCCGTCTACGGTGGGACCGTCCAGGCCGGACCCACCCGGACCGGGTGGCAGGTCCGGGCGGTGCTGCGCTGGGAAGAGAACGACGAAGGGAGCCCCTCGTGGCAGATACCCCACTGACCCAGTCCCACGACGCCGCCACGGCACCGGCCGACGGCAGGCCGGTGCGCGTGGTCCTGGCCGACGACCAGGCCCTCATGCGCATGGGCTTCCGCATGGTGCTCGATGCCGAGGAGGGCATTGAGGTGGTGGGCGAGGCCGCCGACGGCCACGCCGCCCTGGCCCAGGCGCGCGCCCTGCGCCCCGACGTCATCCTCATGGACGTGCGCATGCCGGGCATGAACGGGATCGACGCCACCGCGGCGATCACCGCCCAGTGCCCGGGCACGCGGATCCTCATCCTGACCACCTTCGACCTGGACGAGTACGCCTTCGCCGGGCTGCGCGCGGGGGCCAGCGGGTTCCTGCTCAAGGACACCCGCCCCGCCGAGCTCGCCGAGGCGGTGCGCACGGTGGCGGGCGGTGAGGCCGTGGTCTCCCCGCGCATCACCCGGCGCATGCTGGAGATGTTCGCCGGGCAGCTCCCCTCCGACGGCGGGGCCCAGAGCGCCCCGGACCCCCGGATCGCCTCCCTGACCCCCCGGGAGGGGGAGATCCTGGTGCTCATGGCGCAGGGCCTGTCCAACGCGGAGATCGCCACCCACCTGGTGGTCTCCGCCACGACGGTCAAGACCCACGTGGGGAACGTGCTGGCCAAGCTGGAGGTGCGCGACCGGGTCCAGGCCGTCGTCGTGGCCTACGAGACGGGGCTCATGTCCTAGCCTGGCGTCAGCCCTTTCCGACTCGCCGCGGACCGCCGGACAGCGCCTGTGGCGGTTGCCCGTCCCGGCCCCTCCTGGACGACTCGCCGCCGTCACCAGGACAGCGCCCGTGGCGGTTGCCCGGCGGTCCGCCTCTCCCGGGCGCCCACGTCCGGCCCTTGCCCGGGGTTCCCCGGGCTTGACGGGGCCAGCCTCTCCCGGAGTACCCACGTCCGGTTCCTGGGCGCCTGTGTCTGGCTCCCGAGCGCCTGTGCCCGGTTCCTGGGCGCCCGCCTCTTCCGAGAGTACCCACGTCCGGTTCCTGGGCACCTGTGCCCGGCACGTCAGGGGGCGTGCAGGACGGCCTGGGCCCGCTCAAGCCCCTCAAGCACCACGGCCTGGACGGCGTCGGCCGCCTGCTCCAGGGTGACGCCCCACTGGGCCCGGGACCGGGGCGGCAGGTCGGTGAGCACGAAGTCGGCCACGTCCTGTCGTCCCGGCGGGCGCCCGATCCCCACCCGCAGGCGGGCGTAGTCGCGTGTCCCCAGGGCCTGGGAGACCGAACGCAGCCCGTTGTGACCGCCCTCACCGCCACCGCGCTTGAGACGCAGGGTGTGCTCGGGCAGGTCGAGGTCGTCGTGGATGACGAGCAGGCGCTCAGCCCCCAGGCCGTAGAACTGCGTCAGGGCCCTGACCGGCCCCCCGGAGACGTTCATGAACGCGGTGGGCTCCGCCAGGACCGCGCGCGGCCCGGGCGCCCCACCGGGCAGGAGCCCCAGCCGGACCTCGGCCACCCGGGCGCGGGTCCTGTGCCGTGACAGGGTGGCCCCGGTACGCCCCACCAGCAGGTCGATGACCATACGGCCGATATTGTGGCGGTTGCGGGCGTACCGGGGCTCAGGGTTGCCCAGGCCCACGACGAGCCAGGGCGCGCTCACGGCAGGACCCCGGGGTGGGGACCAACTGGGCTACAGCGGGTCTGCCCGGGCCTTCGGGTCTGCCCGGCGTGGCTGGCGCACTTAATGTGGCTGGTGCGCCTGGTGTAACCGGCGTACCGGCAGGCGCCCGCCCCGCCTGGGCACGTACCCGCCGCGACGGCGTCGCCCGGGCAGGTGGTGTCGGGGTAGGCCCTCACTGGGCCTCGGCAGCGTCGGCGGGGGCCTCGGTCTCCTCGACGACGGTGTTGTCCTCGGTGATATTGACAATGTCGGTCTCGGCCTCCGTGACCGCCTCCACGCCCTGGGGCAGGGTAAGGTCCGCGACACGGATGGCGGTACCGGCCTGCACGCCGGTGACGTCTACCTCAATGGTCTCGGGGATGCTGGTCACCGGGGCGGACAGGAGCACGTGGGCGAGCTCGATAATGTGCATGGTGGAGGGCACGGCCTCACCGACGACGGTCACCGGCACCTCGACCTCGACGCGCTCGTTGCGGTTGACCAGGAGGAAGTCCACGTGCTGCACGCCGGGGCGGATGGGGTGGCGCTGGACCTCCTTGGTCAGCACCAGAAGGGGCTGGCCCTCCACGGACAGCTCAATGAGGGCGTTCTCGTTACCGCGCAGGGCCATGCGGGTGGCGTGCTCGTCCAGCAGCAGGTGACGGGGCTCAGCGCCGTGGCCGTAGACGACGGCGGGGACCTGCCCGTCACGGCGGGCCTGGCGGGAGGCGCCCTTGCCCAGGCGGGTGCGGTTGGTGGCGGTGAGCTTAATGGCGTTGTCAGCCACGAGTTCTCCTCGGGTCGGCGCGGGGAGGGCCCCGCGGGTCGGTGGTCCGGCGGGGCGCGAGGACGCGCAGCACCCTGAGGCACCACCACGTCGATCACGGATGCACGCACGCGCGTGTCCCTCGCCGGGGCATTACCGCGATCCTACGGGACGACGTCGTCCCAGGACCTCACAGGCGCGGTGAGCCCGGCCACCCCGCCCGCCCCTCTCTCCGCGAGAACGGTACTTGTTCGTCGTGAGAACGGTACTTATTGCTCGTGAGAACGGTACTTGTTCGTCGTGAGAACGGTACTTGTTCGTCGTGAGAACGGTACTTGTTCGTCGTGAGAACGGGGGTGCGCCGGTGCACCTGCCGCACCTGTGTCCTGACCGACGCAGACGCGCGGGGCCAGCAACCTCCCGGCCACAACCTCCCGGCCAGCTCTGACGCCTGCCCTACCTGGTTCGCGTCGGGATCTGACTGCGTTCGCCGGAGACGTGCCCCGTGTGCCGAGAACGTACCCTGGAAGGGCATCTAGGGTACGTCTCCGGTGACCGGGGCAGGTCCGGCGCGAGGACGGGGACACGGCCGGGCCTACACTCCGGCGACCGGGGCAGGTCCCGGGCGGGTGGTGAGGCTTGTGGGACGGCCGGTGCAGTGGTGTGGAGAACCGGGAGCGGGTCCGAAGAGCCGGGCGTCCGCGTAGGCCGGGACATTCCTGGGAGCCTGCTGTGAGCACCCCGTTCTCACGAGCAATAAGTACCGTTCTCACGACAAACAAGTACCGGTTTCACGGGAAACAAGTACCGTTCTCGCGACGAACAAGTACCGTTCTCGCGAGCAATAAGTACCGTTCTCACGGAGAGGGGCGGGCGGAGAGGGGCGGAGGGTCGGGCGGGCGCCGCGGTCGGCCGGGGCCCGCCCCACCTCAGCACAGGCGGATGACGCCGCCGACAATGAGTGATATGAGAGCCTCCTCCACCAGCAGCCGGGCACGCGGGTGGCCCCCCAGCCGCTCCACGACGGCGCGGTGGATCACCTCCATGCCCGTCGGCTCCTGGCAGGCGAGCCAGATGACGGCACCCGCGCCCCCCAGCGTCACGGGCAGCCGCCCGTAGAGGAGCACCACGGCGTCCTCAGTGACCACGGCGTCGGTCCAGGTGGTGCGCACAAAGCGGTCCCCCTCCGCGAGCGGGCCGCAGTCCTGGCCGCTGAGCGCGGTGTGGGCGTCACCGGCCCCCGGCACGTGGGTGAAGGAGGCAGGAGCCGCCTCGCAGGCGGGCAGGCCGGCCAGGAGGGAGGCACACTCCTCCTGGCTGGAGAAGTTCAGACGCCAGGGCCCGCCCGCCAGGGTCAGGGCCTGGGCCAGGGTCAGGAGGGGGGAGGGCAGGGCGAACAGGGAGGAGGTCTGGGCGATGACCGGCTCCATGATCTCCTCCAGCCTCATGGGCACCAGGGTGTTGCCGCTCCTGACCCGCTCGGCCAGGACCAGGGCGCCCAGGGGCGTGGGCGAGGTGACGGCCTCCAGGCCGAGGGCCGACGGGGAGTGGTCCACCTTGGTGCGCCTCGCCTCGGGTCCGACGACGGACAGGGGCTTGGGGTAGGGGATGACGTCCAGGGTCCCCGGGGTAATGACGAGGGTCTCGTCGGTCACGTAGCCGAACCGGTTCCCCAGGACCGAGCAGAAGGTGGTCTTGCCTGTCCCCGAGGGCGCAATGACGCCCACCACGCGCCCGTCGGGGGCGCGCAGGCCCGCGGCGTGGAGCATGAGGTAGTCACCAGCCGCCTTGCTAATGAGCCACCGGGTCAGGTGCTGGGAGACGTAGTAGGTCACGTCCCTCTCCAGGGTGTGCAGGACCAGGTCGTGGGGCCGGGCGCTGGCTGCAGCCGAGGGCGGCAGGACCGTGACTGAGAACGGGGCGGGGGCAGGGTCCCTGTCCGACGCCGTCGTGGCGCAGGGCAGCCACGCGTCCTCAAGCCTCTGGGCGACCGGCAGCGGGAGCTGGGAGAGGTCTAGGTCAACGGTCTGCCCCATGAGTGTGAGAAGCACAAGAGCTCCCTCAGGGTCGGGGGTGCGAACACGGTGATGATAGCGTGACGCGTAGGCCGCCGCGCTGCGGCCTGTCTCCCGGGCCACCGTCGGCCCAGCGTCATCGTCCGCCGCATCAAGCCCTTCGAGAGGTCATCCGTGTCTGACTCATCCTCCGATTGTCCCTCTCACGTCCGTCCTTCGGACCACGGCCCCTCCGGCGAGGGCCCACACGGCAGTCCCGCCTCCGCCGACCGGCCTTCCTCCGATCGTCACCCTCGCAGAGCCGATCGGAGGACCCGGCGAACCGCCGAGGTGCCCCTGGACGACGCCTCCAACGAGCTGTTCATGGACCGCCTGGAGCACTCCGCCCCCCTGTTCGAGGGCCCCCCGCCCCAGCGCAAGGAGATCTCGGCCAGGCACCACCACCACAGGCGCCGCCCCTGGGTGGTCCGGCACAAGGCGGCCACGGTGCTGCTGGTGCTCCTGGCGCTCATTGCGGGGACCGGGATCGGGCTGGTCCTGTTCATCCGCAGCCTCCTGGGCGGCATCGAGCACCTGGGCGACCCCTTCGCGGGCCTGGGGAGTCGCCCTCCCTACGCCACCGGCGCGGCCGGCCAGCCCGTCACCTTCCTGGTCCTGGGCTCGGACTCCCGGATCGACTCCAAGGATCCCTCCCAGTGGGAGGTGGGTGCCCAGCGCACCGACACGATTATGGTCATGCAGATCAGCGGGGACCGGAAGAGGGTCAACGTTATGTCCATCCCGCGCGACTCCTGGGTGACGATCCCGGCCAACGACGTCGTGGACCACGACTCGCGGGCCAAGATCAACGCCGCCTACTCCTGGGGAGGCCCCACGCTGCTGATCCGGACGGTGGAGAACGTCACCGGGATCCATATCGACCACTTCGCCATTGCGAATTTTGAGTCCTTCAAGACCCTGACCGACGAGCTGGGCGGGGTCGATATCACCCTGACCCAGCCCCTGGACCTCACCGGCAGGCAGGACGCCGCGAGCTCGGACAACGTCCTGGCCCCCGGGGCCCACAGGCTCACCGGCGAGCAGGCCCTTGTCTACGCCCGGGAGCGCTACACCCTGCCGGACGGGGACTTCGGTCGTATTAAGCGCCAGCAGAACTGGATGCGCTCCATCCTCAAGGCCGCGGTCGACGGCGGGACGCTCACGGATCCCGTGAAGCTGGCTGGGCTCGTTGAGACGGTGACCAAGACGGTGGCCGTGGACGACGCCCTGACCACCTCGGCCATGATCGACCTGGCCAGCTCCATGACCGGGATACGCAGCAGCAACGTGAACTTCTTCCAGGCCCCCGTCCAGGGCATCTCCACCAGTGCTGACGGGCAGTCGATCGTGCTGCTCGACGCCGTCACCCTGGCCGAGGTGTCCCGGGCCTTCCAGACGGACTCGATCAGCCAGTACGTGGCCGAGCATCCCGACAAGCTCAATGTGCTGGGAGGGGTGGTGAACTGACCGCCCGCCCTGCCCCCGCCTCCTCTTTCGCGAGAACGGTACTTGTTCCTCGCGAGAACGGTACTTGTTCGCCGCGAGAACGGTACTTATTGCTCGTGAGAACGGGAGGCCCGCTTCAGGGCGACGGCGTCCTCCGGCACAGGAAGCCGGGATGCGCTGCCTACATGGTCTCCTAAAGTGACCTCGGTCGCTGCTGCTCCGGTCCTGTGCGCGTCCCAGCCTGAGGAGCCCAGGACGAGCGAGAAAGACGCTCCCTGCCACACCAGGGCTCCGGACGGAGTATTGTCTCGGAGCTCCCAGGCGGCGGGTGCTCCCTACCGCACCAGGGCCCCGGCTACGGAGAGCTCGCAGGACGGGTAACGCCACGGGATACTCCCCACCACGCCAGGGCCCCGGAGCCGCTCAACGGGCCCTCGAAGACTGGCCACGGCGCTCCCCCCAGCGTGCCAGGGCCCGGGACCCACCCGAGCGGATAGTGGGCCCGGCCCCGGGCAGGACCAGCCCAGAGCCTCATGCCGTCACGTGAACCGGCTACCCGGCCACCCCGGTCATGCCCCCGTTCTCACGAGCAATAAGTACCGTTCTCACGACGAACAAGTACCGTTCTCGCGAGCAATAAGTACCGTTCTCGCGAGGCGGCCGGGGCAGGAGGGGCCGGGCAGGAGGACCGGGGGCGGTCAGGAGGCGGCTGGGACGTGCTCCTGGGTCTCGGCGGGCTCCTGGTGGCGTGTGTGCCGACGGCCTCCCGGCAGCAGACGGCGCCAGCCCCGTGGCCGCTCGCCGTAGTAGTAGTGGTGCCCGTAGCTGCCGTAGCCGTAGCCGTAGTAGACCGAGCCCATGGACCGGCGCGAGGCGCGGTTGAGCACCACCCCCAGCAGCCGGGCGTCAACCTGCCCCAGGATCTTGCCCGTCAGGCGCGCCTGCTCCTTGTAGGTGCCCCCGACCTCGAAGGTGAGGATGGCGCCGTCGGCCAGGGCCGACAGGAGCGCGGCGTCGGTCACCGGCAGGAGCGGGGGGGCGTCCAGGAGCACGACCGCCTCCTGGGAGAGCCTGTCCAGCAGGGCCTTCATGCGCTGGGAGCCCAGGAGCTCGGAGGGGTTGGGCGGGATCCGCCCGGCGGGGATGACCCTGAGGTGGGGGTGGCCCTTGACGAACTGGGCGACGTCGGACACGGGCACGTCCCCGGCCAGGACCTGGGTCAGGCCCACTGAGCCGTCAATGTCGAAGATGCGGTGGACCACGGGCTTGCGCAGGTCGGTGTCCACCAGGATGGTGCGCTGCCCGGAGGCGGCGAGCATCTGCGCCAGGACCGCCGAGATGGTGGACTTGCCCTCCCCGGGGTTGGCGGAGGTCATGACAATGGCGCGCGGCGGGTTGTCCACGTCCACGAAGCGCAGGTTGGTGCGCAGCAGGCGGATGGCCTCGGCGGCCTGGCCCAGGCCGTCCACGTTCCTGCGCCCCTTGGCGCTCAGGTCGGTGGAGCGGGGCACCACGGCCAGGACCGAGGACTGGAGGATGTCCTCAATGTCGGAGTTGTGGCGGATCTTGTTGTCCAGGGCACGGCGCAGGAAGGCGACGGCGAGTCCCAGGGCCAGGCCGCCAGCGCCCCCCATGCCGGCGAGCTTGGTGGTGTCGGGGGAGAAGGGGGCCCCGGGCAGCTGGGCGGGCTCCAGGGCGACCAGGCGGGTCTGGCTGTTGTAGGTCTCGTCGGTCGGGGCGGCGGTGGCGGGAGCCGCGGGAGCGGCCTGCCCGGCCTGCCCAATACCGGCCTGCCCGACGGCGGCCTGCGGCGCGCCGGCCACGGCGGGCACGAGGCTCGCCCCGGTACCGGCCACGGCGGGCACGACGCGCGCCTGGGCGTCGGCGGCTGCGTCCTCCTTCTCCTCACCGGTGCCGTTACCGCGGCCGGGGGTGGAGCGCCTCTCACCGGTGCCCGGGTTCGCGCCCTCGTCCTGGTTACCGCCCCTGGGCTCCTCCTGCCTGGGCTCGGGGGTGGCGGGCTCAGGGGCGGCAGGCTGCTCGTCAGCGGGGGACGGCGTGGAGGGCTGGTCGGAGCCGGCTGCTGGGGGCTGGGCGTCAGCAGGCGACGGGCTCTGCCCGGAGCCAATGGCCTCCAGGGAGGCGATGTAGCTGCCCAGGGCGGGGATGGCGGCGTTGGCCAGGTCCCGTGCCCGGCTCGGGTCCGAGGAGACCGCCGTAATGGTGACGATCGGGGAGGACGGCTCGGCCGCGCCGGTGAGGGAGCCGCCGAGATCCTGCAGACCCAGGGACTGGGACACGGACTGGGCCACGGCCGCCGAGCCGGCGAGCTTGGCGAACACGCCCGCCTTCTGCTGGGCCACGGAGTTGGCGCTCCAGGCGTCCGTGCCGGCGATGACGATCGTGGCCTGTGCGGAGCTCTGGTAGAGCTTGGGCTGGGTCTTGGCGTACCCGAAGCCCAGGAGCCCCCCTACGACGACGCAACAGATAATAAAGACCGCGTTGACCTTCATCAACCTCAGAAAGTCCTGAATGGTCACGAGGGCAGCTTCCCTTCCTGGTCTGCACTGGGGCCGGGGGACCCGTGACGGCCTACCCCGAGGTCACGCTACCAACGCCGTGGCCCCTACCGCAGGAGGAACGGGACAAGCGTGATCAAGTCCGCGTCAATGCGCTGGGCGACCCCGGCGGCGAACTCCGTCCCCCGTCGGAAGGGGTCGGGCACGTCGGCGGACTCGTCGGGCGCGGGGCACCGCGCCCCCAGGGCGGACACCAGGACGGAGGCCGATACCCTGCGGGCCCGTCGCCCGCCGCCGGGCGGCTCCAGGCCCTGGACGGCCTCCACCAGCTGCCCCAGGGTGAAGCAGCGGCCGGTGACCTCAGGGTAGTCCTCCACGAGCCGGCGCCGGTGCTCGACCGCCATGCAGATAATGAGCGCGCTGCGGTCCAGGATCCGCTGGTCCACGGGCTGGGAGCGGTGGGCGGCGACCTCCTCGGGGCTCACCCCCCGCTCGCGGGCCTGGGCGGACATGGCGGGCTCCATGGGCTGGTCCACCAGGCCGGGGACCCCGGCGCTGGTGACCGCCCAGGTCTCACCGGAGCCCAGCAGCTGGCGCAGCCGCATCTCGGCGTAGGGGCTGCGGGAGATATTGGCGGTGCACACCATGAGCACCCGGGGTGCCCCGCCGTGGCGCCGGGGGGCGGAGCCGCCCGTGGGGACCAGGTGGCGCAGGAGGCGTCGGGGCCGGTTGCCCCGGCTGCTGGGCGCCGTGTCCCCGAAGACGCCGCCACCGGCGTGGATGTCGAGCCGCTCACGACGGGCGTGTCCGCGGGAGGCGCGCCGCCCGGAGGACGCGCTCACGGGACCTCCTCCAGCAGGCCGTCGGTGACCAGCTCGTCCAGGAAGGCGCTCACCTCGGGGGCGATGCGCGAGGCCGGGAGGCCCACGGCGTCGGCCAGCACGGCGGCCACCTCCTGGGCGTCCTGGGACTCCTGGGCGACCAGCCAGATGGAGCGGGCGGAACCGCTCAGGACCAGGGGCTGGCCGTCAGGTACGTGGGCAAGGTAGACGTTCGCGTCCTCACCGCCGGGGGCGTCGTCCACCCAGGCCAGGCGCTCGGGGAGCCGGTAGCTCATGTCTGCCTCCTCTCGTGGTCGGTACGGTGCAGGAACGTGCGGGCCTCACCGACGGCCCGGGTCAGGCGCCCGGCGAACTCGGCGGCCACCTCCCCGTGCGAGGGGCGCCTGCCCAGGCGCATGGCCAGGTGGTCGGTGTTGACCAGCAGGGAGCGGGCCACGACCCTGGTCTTGGCGGCCGGCCCCGGGGCGGCGCGGAAGCGGGCACGCCACTCCTCCAGGCGGGAGGTGCCCCCGTGGGCCAGGACGAACCAGAGGTCGTGCGCGGGGTCGGCGGCGTAGCGGTCGAGCTCGCCCAGGGCGGCGGCCAGCCCCACCTGGGCCCCCACGGACACGGCGAGCCGCCGGATACGGGCGCGCTCGGCGGCGTCGGCCCGCACCCAGGCGCGCTCGTAGTCCGGGTCGAGGCTCCCGGACCCGTTGCGGGCCACGTGCAGGAGCAGCAGGAGGCGCTGGGCGGTCAGGGAGGGGACCGGGCAGGGCAGACCGGCGACCGCCTGCAGGCGCCGGTCCGCCCACAGCACGGCGAAGGCCTGGGTGGCGGTCATGCCCGGGAAGACCCGGTGGACGTCGGCGTAGCCCCAGGAGGGGTGGTAGAAGGTCGCGGCGTGCTCAAAGACCGAGCCGGTGGCGAAGCTGGTGACGTGCTCCCAGCCGTGGTCCGCCAGGGCCTCCACGTAGCGGGCCACCTGCGTGGGCCGGACGACGACGTCGGCGTCGGTGGCCGAGCGCAGGGGGCGCCCCAGGCTGGGGTCGACCGCGGGGCCCTTGACGTGGAGGACCTGGACACGGGCCTCCTGGGCGATCACCTGGAGCGCGGCGTGGGCCAGGTGCGTGCGCACACCGACGGGGACGCCTCGCGTCGCGGGCCCCTGGCTCGTCAGCGTAGTCATGGGCACATGGTATGCCCACGAGGCCCCGCAGCCACCTCGTAACCCGCGCCCGCCCCCCGGTGCAGGCCCAGCACCTCGTGGACCGCCCGGACCGACTCAATGGGCAGCTGACCGGGGGCCGAGGGAGTCCAGGAGCCGTCGGGCCCGGGCACCAGGACGAACGTGAGGGCCGAGCCGAACACGCCCCCGGCGACCCGGGTCACGGCCCCCTGCTCCCCCATGGACATGGTGACCAGGGGCACGCTCAGGATCTCCCGGGCGCAGGCGGTGGCGTTCAGGAGCCGGGCCACGTCGACGGCGTCGTGGGGGGTGGCGGCCAGCTTGACCACGTCGGCGCCGTCGTCCTGCATGTCGATCAGCAGGTCCATGGTCTCGTCCTCCTCGGGGGTGCCGGAGAGGTCGTGGCAGGAGGCGACCACGTCCAGGCCGGCGCGGTGGACCAGGCCCGCCAGGAGACGCAGGTCGGCCCTGGCCTCCTCCAGGTCGCGCCCTCCCGGGACGTACAGGCCGGCGCAGTAGGCCTCGACGTCGACGGCGTCGGGGCGGCGCAGCCCGGCCCCCTCCAGGTAGCCCTCCGCCAGGGCGCCCAGGACCGCGCGGTAGCCGCTACGGTCCAGGTCAAGGCCCCCGCCCTGGGAGCGGGTCCTCAGGGTCACCAGGACCCCGGGGCGCGTCACCCGCCCCTCCGCCTCCTCGGCGGCCCCCGGCGCGGCACCTGGCACCGAACCAACCACGGCACCTGGCACCGGGCTCGCCGCGGCACCAGCGTCGGCGTCCTCCAGCGCCCGCACGACGGCGTCGGCGGCCCGGGCCAGGAGACGGGCCAGGAGACGGGGGTCACCACCGCCGGCCTCCTGGACCTCCTGGAGCAGGTCCCCCCGCAGCTCGACGACGTCGGCCCCGGCCCGCCGGGCGGCCAGCACCTGGTCCAGGCAGCCGGCGAGGGTGGGGGCGGTGGTGGAGACGGCCAGGAGGGGGACCTCACCGCCGACGAGCACCCCGCCCCACCGGCGGACGCGCACCATCGGACGGCCCTCGTCAGGGTCGCAGTCCTCCGGCGGGCTCACGGCGGAGCCGGAGGCGCCACCCAGCGGGCCCCCGGCGGGGGAGGAGACACCACCCGGTGAGCTCCCAGCAGACTCCGACGTGCGGTCCGGCGGGCTCACGGTGTTGACGGAGGCGCTGTCCAACGGGCTCGCAACGGGCTCGGACGTATAACCCAGCAGGCTCACGGCGCCACCCAGCGGGCTCGCGGCGCCCCGGTCGGGCTCGTCGTTCCCGCGCGCGGCGGGCAGGGGCTCACGGCTCATGGTCTTCCTGGACTCCTTAGATCTGTGACAGGGCGATACCGTCAAGGATGTCGTGGACGGAGGTGGAGACCACCGTCACCGGGTGGTCGGTGCGGGCGGTGTCGGCCACCACCCGTGCCACGACCTCGCTCCACACCAGGGCCCCGGCGGCAATGACGTCACGGCGCCCGGGGGCGAGGAAGCCCATGGCCTCACGCTGGGCGGGCGTGGAGTGCACCAGGGCGTCGCAGGAGGCCAGGACCGCCTCCACGTCCAGGCGGGCGGCGGCGATGGCGCCGGCGTCAAAGGCGTCCAGGCCCAGGGCGTGGGCGGTGACCGTGGTAATGGTGCCGGCCAGGCCCACCAGGGCCCCGGTGGCCCCCAGGTCGACGTCCCCGACCGCCTCCTGGATGCGGGCGCGCACGTCGGCTCGGGCGGCCGCCTCCGCCTGGGGGGTGACGCCCTCGGCCAGGTAGCGCTCCGTGATCCTCACCGAGCCGGTCTGCATGGAGTGGAGGGCCTCGGGGCGGCGTCGGCCCAGGACGAGCTCGGTGGAGCCGCCCCCCAGGTCCACCACGAGGCGCGCGGAGCCGGCGGGGGCGGGGTCGGCGCCCACCAGGGAACCGAGGTAGGCGAGCTCGGCCTCCTCCTGACCGCTGACGACCTCGGGCTCCACCCCCAGGACCCGGCGCACCCCGGCGGTGAAGTCCTCCCGGTTGCGCGCGTCGCGAGTGGCGGACGTGGCGATAAAGCGCACGCGCTCCGCCCCCAGCTCCCCCACCACCCGGGCGAAGTCCGCCGTGGCCTCCAGGGTGCGCTCCAGGGCGGCCTGGTCCAGGTACCCGGTGCGGTCCACGCCCACCCCGAGCCGGACGATCCGCCCGCTGCGGGTGACGTCGCTCAGGGTCACGGCCTGCCCGGTGCGGACGAGGTCGGCGACCAGCAGCCGGATCGTGTTGGTACCGCAGTCAATGGCAGCGACGCGGGTCATGGTGTCCTCCAGTGGTTCCGCGGTGCGGGTGTACGGCAGGCCGCGGCGTCCCCCGTACCCGCCAGACAGTCCGACAGTATCAGCAGTAGCAGCGGGTGGCCTCCCACAGGCCCCGGGCGGCCAGCGCCGCCAGGGTGAGGTCACCGACAGGGTTGACGCCGGGCCCCACCGCCAGGGAGTGGCCCAGCAGCGCGTGGAGGCACTTGACGCGGGTGGGCATGCCGCCCGCGCTGACCCCCTCGATCTCCTCGGGCCTGCCCAGGACGGCCCTGCGGGCCAGGTAGTCCTCGTGGGCCGCGGCGTAGGCGGCGGCCAGGGACGGGTCGGCGCCCAGGCGGGCGTTGTACTCCTCCATGAGGTGCTCGGCCTCCAGGGTGGAGCAGCCCCGCACGGCCGCCGGGTGGGTGAGGTAGTAGGTCGTGGGGAAGGGGGAGCCGTCAGGCAGGCGGGGGGCGGTGCGTGCCACCACCGGGCGGCCGCACACGCAGCGGGCGGCGACGCCCACCACGCCGCGCGGGACGCGCCCGAGCTGCTCCTCCAGGGCCGCCAGGTCCTGGGGGGTGACCTCCTGGGAGTCCGGGTCGGGGACCGGGGGCCCCACGGTGCCGGGGGTCACGGGACGTCGTCCTGCCCCTGGGGGGCCCTGGTGGCGGGGGCGCGCCCTGCCCCGCCGTCCGACCGGTCCCCGTCCTGGGGGTCGGGGGCGGCCGGCTCGGGGCCGTCCTGGGCGGGCGTCCCCGGCTGGGGGCCGCTGGAGGCCGGTGAGCTGCTGGGGTCGGCGGTGGGGACCACCGGGACCTGCGTGGTCCACCCCTGGCGGGCCGGCTCGGAGGGCTGGGCAGGCTTCTGGGGCGTGACCTCCCCGGCGACCACGGCCGACTGGCGCAGGACCTCGTACCAGGGCACGGCGGTCTCCTGGGAGTCCACGCCGCCCTGGCCCGGGGGCCTGGTCACGCTGTCGGCGCCCACGACGACGTAGCTCGTCTCCCCCGGCATGACGTAGGACAGGCGCTCACGGGCCTGGGCCTTGACATAGGCGTCGTCCTGCCACTGGGCGAGCTCGGACTCCAGGGCGGTGGCGGTGGCCTGGGCGGAGGCGACCTGGGAGACCACCAGGTCGTACTGGGCGCGCTGGTAGAGGTAGGCGGTGACGGTGCGGAACATGACGACGCCAGCGAAGACGAGGGTAATGCCCATAATCACCGTCTTGGTCGTACGCGACAGCCCCCCGTCACCGGCCAGGCGCACGTTCCGGGCGGCGGACGATGCTCCGGGGCGCTCACCCGGCTCCTGCTCCGGCGACGCCGTCGCCCGCTCGCCAGGGGCGGGGCGGGCCGCCGGCCGGGGCGTACCGGCCCGGGGGGCGTCGGGTGCGGGGTCGGCGGCGTCCTCCCTCCCCCGGGGTGCGACTGACCGAGGTCGGGCAGGGGCGGGTCGGCGCTGTCTCATGGCCCCGATCCTGCCTGAGAGCCGGGTACGAGGGCGTCCACCGGGGACGGCGGGTCGCTCACGTCGTGGCCCTGGGCCCGCCCAGGGCACCAGGACCTATGGCGTAGGTCACGGGTGCGTCGGGTACTGGCCGGGGTCCGGCGCCGCCGACCCCGCGGCGTCCTGGTGCCCCTGGACCCACTGGCACGTGAGGACAGCCGTCCAGGGCGTGGGCACCCCCTGGGGGGTCAGCGGGACGGTCACGGTCGTCACGCCCTCCTCCTGGCAGGTCCGGCGGGCCTGGGTGAGCGTGTCCGGCCAGGAGGGCCCGTGGGTGGCCCACTCGTCCCCCCGGGAGTCCGCCACGCACCCCAGGGCCATGACCAGCACCAGGCCGCCCGAGACCGCACGCGCCAGGCGCGCCGGCCCCGCCCGATCGGCCAGGAGGACCAGGGCGGGTCCTATGGTCAGGGAGGGGATGAGGGCGTACCGGGAGGCGTTGGCCAGGCCCTGGGACGGCAGGATGGTGGAGAGGTCGGCGAAGTTGACCGTCGCGGCCAGGAACGCGGTACCGGCCGCCAGGAGGAGGGCCACCAGCCACCGGGTCTGCGCCGGGGCGCCGGGCAGGAGCACCAGGAGCACCAGGGCGTAGCCGACGAGCACGAGCACCGAGAACACCCCCGTCCCCAGGAGGTTGGTGAGGGCCTGGCTGACGGACTCGCCCAGGGCCGCCTCGGCGGGCCCCCGGACCACGACCGTCCCGGCCAGCCCCGTGGGGTCGTCCCGCAGGGAGTCCAGGAGCGAGGAGGAGCGGGCCGTGGTGTCAATGAGGGCGCCGTGGAGCATCAGAGCCAGCAGCATGGCTGCGGGCACCAGGCGCTGGCGGCCGCTCAGGGCCGCCAGCCGCCACAGGGCGACCGGGGCCAGGGCGAAGGCCAGCGGGTCGGTCAGGGCCGCCCCGGTGACGAAGAGGACCCCCAGCAGGACGTGCCCCGGCCGCCTGAGGGCCCCCAGCAGCGCGAAGGTGGCGCCGACCACGAGGAACCACCGCAGGTTGGTGAGGTTGCCCAGCACCTCCTGCTGGCCGACCCCGCCGAACAGGGCCAGGGCGCCGCACGCCAGCGGGGCCCACCACGCTCGGGTGCAGGGCGTGACGACCACGATCACCAGCAGGGCCAGCAGGAGCCTGAGTGACGCGCTCGCGGAGGCCACGCACACCGGGTAGGCCTCAGCGGGTCCCTGCGCGCAGGCGTCGCTGATCAGCCGGGGGACCACGTGGAGGTAGCCGGTGTAGCGCTCCAGCAGGCTGGCGCCGGTGAGCGAGCCGTGGAGGAAGATCTCCCCGTCCTCCTTGTGGACGTGGGCGGTGAACGCGCCGTAGAGCCGCGGCACCATGAGCCAGATGGTCCCGACCAGGAGGACCGCCAGGTAGGTCAGCCGCTGCCGCCCGGTCAGGGACGGCCAGGCCGCCGGGGCGAGCGGCCCCCTCCAGACGCCACCGGTACGGGGCGCGGGACGGCGGTGGGGCGCGTCAGGACGCCGACGGGGCACGGGACGCTGGTCCCGCCTCCCGGGGACGGCGTTGCCCGACCGCCCGGAGGCCGTGGACGTGGTCCGCACCCACTACCCCTCGTGCTCGTGGAGGATGGCGGGCATGGGGTCCTCCTCGTCCAGCAGGAGGGTGACCACCGAGTCGCCGGTAAGGTGCTCGTGGCGGGACCAGGTCAGCTCGATACCGTGCTCACGGAACACCTGGGGGGCGTCCGGGCCCATGTAGGCCAGGCCGCCGGAGCCGGAGAGGTAGACGTCGCCGTCGACCATGGAGACCTGCTCAATGAGGCGGGCCACGTTGTGGCCCTGGGGCGGGGGCGTGGTGACCAGGGGGGTGGTGATCCCCAGCATGTCACGCACGATCTCGATCATGGCGGTGTTGACCTCGTCCAGGCTCCTGCCCTGGGCGGCCTCAATGCGCTCGCACAGCTCGCGCCCGCGGGTCTTAAAGTAGCGCGCGGCCGAGTACCGCCCCCGGATGACGTTGGTGAGGTGGCGCTGCCAGCCCTCGCGGACCACCACGTCCTCGATCGGGATGAGGGCGGGCTTGCCCTCCAGGATGTGGGAGGCCCAGCGCCCGCGCATAGTCACCCGGCGCTGGTAGCCGTGCTTCTGGAACTGGTCGTGCACGGCCAGGATGAAGACGTCGCTGTGGATCATCTTGTACCAGAAGCCGGAGTAGGGCAGGAGGTCTGGCTGGTGGATGGCGACGGTGGTCATCGGCGGATCTCCCTGACGAGGGCGTACTGCTCGGCGTAGTCCATCTGGTGGGTGCGGCCCACCGCGGCGGCGATCTGCTTAATGGAGGTCAGGGGGTGGGGGCCCTCCGGGGTCTCGGAGACGTAGCACTGGCAGGCCCGCTCCTTGGCCTCGGCCTGGGCGGCGGTGAGCTCCTCGAACACGTTCCAGCGCAGGTCGGTGGGGTAGAGGGAGAGGTCGTAGACGGCGACGTCGTAGACGTAGACCATGGGCGGGTACCAGTGCAGGTGGCTCATGGACATGCGGCAGGAGCGCATCCCGGCCTCGTAGGCGGCGATGTGGTCCTGGTGCAGGGAGGGGTAGGGAAGGTAGACCTCCTCGGGGTGGTGCTCAGCCATGACGGCGTCGACGTCGGCCACCAGCCGCGCCATGTGGTCGTGGACGTAGCCGTCGGGGTAGTCCAGGTTACGCACGTTGGTCACGCCCAGGATCTCCATGGCGGCGGCGTGCTCACGCTCGCGCACCTGGCCCGAGCCCGCCACATTGAGGACCAGGCACTCCGGGCCGTACTTGGCCAGGAGGCCGCCGCAGCCCATGGACTCGTCATCCATGTGCGGGGATATCACAAGACGCTTCATCGGTTTCCTTAACACTCGGTAGTGGGGGTGGAAGGCGGGCTAGAAGCTGGCGGTGACGTCCTGGGCGTGCCGGTAGCCGGCCAGGGAGGCGGACTCCACGCACAGGGCCACGAGCTTCTCGGCCACGTACCGGGGCACGTAGGGCAGGAGGCGGTCCACGGCACGGGTGGCCCGCTCGTAGCGGGACTCGTCCCCGGCCCGGGAGAGCCCGTCCACCAGGCGCCCCCAGGGGCCCGTGCCCGCCGACGGGAGTGACAGGGCCGAGCCGTGCCGGGCCTCGAAGGTGCGCCGGGAGGCCCCGGAGTGGAAGGCGCGCATGACCCGGTCGTGGGTGGACGTCGGGGCGCCCAGGTGGGCCACCTGCAGCTCGGGGGCGATGACCAGCGGGATCCCGGCCTGGTGGAGCCGGTAGCCGTAGTCGGTGTCCTCCATGCCGTAGTGGGCGTACTCCTGGGAGTACTCCCCCACCTGCTCCCAGGTGCCCCGGGTCAGGGAGCAGTTGGCCGACCACAGGCGCCAGGGCTCAATGTCCCCCGCGTAGGCCGAGGCGATGAGGTGGTCCATGGACCGCACCCCGTAGGCGCGCGCGTAGGGGGAGTCGGGCATGACGTCGTTGGCCAGGGCGACCACGCCGCGCGGCCCGTGGTGGGCGTGGCGGGCCACGTGCCCGCTGACGAAGTCGGGCGCGGGCAGCAGGTCGTCGTCGCAGCGTATGAGGACCTCCCCGCGGGCGGCGGCGTGCCCCGCGTTGAGGGCGGCCACGCGCCCCCGGTTGCGGGGGAAGACGATGACGTCCAGGTCCAGTCCGGTGGACTCCCCCAGGCCGGCCAGGACGGCGGCCGAGGCGTCGACCTCGCCGTCGATGACGACGACGACCTCGAAGTCCGTGGTGTCCTGCTGCGCGAGCCCGCCCAGCAGGACCGGTAGCCTGACCTCGCCCCGGTAGCTGGGGACGATGACGGACGCGCTCGGTGTCAAGGCGGGGACCTCCTGGGGCTCGGGCATGCGGCGCACGGTACCTGACCAGGCCTGCCAGGGGTAAGTCTACATGGGGGCCGGTGGCGTGCCGTGGGCGGGCCCGGTGGTGACCGACACCAGGCTCCGGCACCGCCGGTGGGGCCGCTACCAGCGTGGGCGGACCCGTCAGCCCGCCCGTGCGTCTGCGGGGCCGGTGGGGCCGCTGGCTCCCTCCCTGCGCCAACCCTGCGCCCGGTTCCTCGCACCGGCTCCGCTCCCGCCACCCTGCGCTGACGCTGGTGGGGCCAGGGCAAGTGCCCCGGCCCCACCGGTGGAAGGCCAGCCTGAGGAGCAGTCCCCGGCTGGCAGCCCTACCCGCGTCCAGGGACGCATTCCGGGAGGGCAACGGCCGCACCACCAAGGTGGGCGGCCCTACCCGCGTCCTCCGGGGGCGCAGGCCCCTGGGGGACGGACCGCCTCAGGCCTTGAAGCGGGGGAAGGCCTTGGCGCCGGCGTAGACGGCGTCGTCGCCCAGGGACTCCTCGATGCGCAGGAGCTGGTTGTACTTGTTGACGCGCTCGCCACGGGCGGGGGCGCCGGTCTTGATCTGGCCGGAGTTGGTGGCCACGGCCAGGTCGGCGATGGTGACGTCCTCGGTCTCGCCGGAGCGGTGGGAGGTCATGGTCTTGTAGCCAGCGCGGTGGGCCATCTCCACGGCCTCCAGGGTCTCGGTCAGGGAGCCGATCTGGTTGACCTTGACCAGCAGGGCGTTGGCGGCGCTCATGGCGATGCCCTTGGCGAGGCGCTCGGGGTTGGTCACGAAGAAGTCGTCACCGACGATCTGGACCCTGTCGCCGATCTCCTCGGTCAGGCGCTTCCAGTGCTCCCACTCGTCCTCGGAGAGCGGGTCCTCGATGGAGACGATCGGGAAGTCCCTGATGAGCTGCTCGTAGTAGGCGACCATGTAGTCGTTGTCGCGGGCCTCGCCCTCGAACAGGTAGGTCTTGGTCTCGTTGTCGAAGAACTCGCTGGAGGCCACGTCCATGGCCAGGGCGACGTCGTGGCCGGGCTTGTAGCCGGCCTTCTCGATCGCCTCGACAATGAGCTCCAGGGCCTCGCGGTTGGAGTCGAGGTTGGGGGCGAAGCCGCCCTCGTCGCCCAGGCCGGTGGACAGGCCCCGCTCCTTGACGACCTTCTTGAGGGAGTGGTAGACCTCGGCGCCCCAGCGCAGGGCCTCACGGAAGGTGGGGGCGCCGATGGGGGCGATCATGAACTCCTGGATGTCCACGTCGGAGTCGGCGTGGGCACCGCCGTTCATGATGTTCATCATGGGCACGGGCAGGACGTGGGCGTTAGGGCCGCCGATGTACTGGAAGAGCTCCAGGCCAGCGGACTTGGCGGAGGCCTTGGCGGCGGCCAGGGAGACGCCCAGGATGGCGTTGGCGCCCAGCTTGCCCTTGTTGGGGGTGCCGTCGAGGTCGATCATGAGGCGGTCGAGGCCGCGCTGGTCGGAGGCCTCGAAGCCGATGACCTCGGGGGCGATAATGTCGTTGACGTTGTCAACGGCCTTCTCCACACCCTTGCCGTCGTAACGGCCCTTGTCGCCGTCGCGCAGCTCGACGGCCTCGAAGGCACCGGTGGAGGCACCGGAGGGGACGGCGGCACGGGCAATGGTGCCGTCCTCCAGGAGGATCTCGACCTCAAGGGTCGGGTTGCCACGGGAGTCCAGGATCTCGCGGGCGTGAACTGTCTCGATGAGGGCCACTTGGTGCTCCTAGGTGAGATTGACCAATTGCAGGGTCAGCCTACCGTTGACGTGGCCTACCTCGCAGGGGGCTGAGGTCCCGCTGTCAAGAGTTCACCGGGGGCGATCTTGGCGCCCGCCCCAGACGCGCCCCGTACCCGCGCCGGGGACGCTCTGGTCCCCGGGGGCGCGCCAGCCCCCGGGCGCCCGCCGTGCGGCCTGCGCGCCGCGGCCTGAGGGCGCAATGGCGCCGCCTGCTGCCCCACCGGAACGGTGGGGGCGTGGACAGCGTCCGGGAGCTGCCCGCGCAGGTCCCGGACGCCGTCGCGTGGTCAGGAGGTCACTTGCCCTGGTTGGCCACCGCGGCGATCTTGGCCTCGGCCTCGGGGTCCAGGTAGCGTCCGCCCTTCTTGAGCGGCTTGAGGGTCTCCTCGTCGAGCTCGTAGACCAGCGGGATGCCGGTGGGGATGTTGACGCCGGCGATGTCGGCGTCGGAGATGTCGTCCAGGTGCTTGACGATGGCGCGCAGGGAGTTGCCGTGCGCGGCGATCATAATGACCTGGCCGGTCTTGATGGCCGGGACGATGGTGCCCTCCCAGTAGGGCAGGAGGCGCTCCAGGACGTCCTTGAGGCACTCGGTGACGGGGATGGGCTCCCCGGCGTAGCGGGGGTCGGTGTCCTGGGAGAACTCGCTGCCCAGCTCGATGGCCGGCGGCGGTACGTCGTAGGAGCGGCGCCAGAGCATGAACTGCTCCTCCCCGTACTCCTCACGGATCTCCTTCTTGTTCTTGCCCTGGAGCGCCCCGTAGTGGCGCTCGTTGAGGCGCCAGCTGCGCTCGACCGGGATCCAGTGCCGGTCGGCGGCGTCCAGGGAGAGGTTGGCGGTCATAATGGCCCGGCGCAGCATCGAGGTGAAGAGCTTCTCGGGCAGGACTCCTGCCTCCTTGAGCAGCTCGCCGCCGTGGACGGCCTCTGCGCAGCCCTTGTCGGACAGGGGGACGTCGACCCAGCCGGTAAAGAGGTTCTTTGCGTTCCAGTCGCTCTCGCCGTGGCGGAGCAGCACGAGGGTGTATGCCATGGGCCTCATTGTGCCAGGTGGATCACTTCTACGCGAGGCCTATGGGGCCCGAGATCCTTGCGGACCCCGGGAGCCCCACCGGCGTCGTGCCCCCGAGACGATTCGAACGTCCGACACCCGCTTTAGGAGAGCGGTGCTCTATCCCCTGAGCTACGAGGGCTGTGCTGTGGGGCCCAGCCTAGCAGGGCCTGGGCCCCGTTCCCACTCAGGCGCGCCCCCACGGCGTGGACGTGCGCCGTGCCCGCTCCTCACCCTTGGAACGGTCGGGAACGACCAGCACCGGGCAGGAGGCGTGAGACAGGACACCCTGGCTGGTGGAGCCCAGCAGGAGGCCGGAGAACCCGCCCCGTCCACGTGAGCCCACCACCACCAGGTCCACGGCGGTGGAGAACTCCGCCAGGAGCTCGGCGGCGTTGCCGTCCAGGGCGTGGCGCCGCACGGTGACCCCGGGGTGGCCGTCCAGGGCCTCGGCGATCGCCCGGTCCAGGCCGCTGCGCACGTCGGCCAGGACCTGCTCGCGGTCCACGGTGGCTGGCAGCCAGGCCAGCACCCCCGCCCCGGTGGCCATGGGGACGGCGGCGATGGCGGTGACCTCGGCGTCCCAGGCCTCTGCCTCCTCCACGGCCCAGGCCAGGGCCTTGCGGGCGGAGGAGGAGCCGTCCACGCCCACCACAATGCGTCGTACCGGGGTGAACTCAGCCCCCTCGGTGTGCCGGGGCACCACCACGGTGGGGCAGTGGGAGTGGGCGGGCAGGGCGGAGGAGACGGTGCCCAGCAGCCGGTCGGCGAAGCCTCCGCCGCCTCGGGTGCCCACGACGGTCAGGACGGACTGCTTGGACAGGTCCACCAGGACCCCGGCCGGGTCCCCGGTCTCCAGGGAGCTGGTCACCCGCACGTCCTTGTCCCGGGCCCGGGCCACGGCCTCGTCGAGCACCGCCTGGGCGCCGGAGCGGATGGCGGTGTCGTCCAGGACGGCGTAGCCGCCGTCCAGGGAGGCCGTGGTGAACGAGGGCAGGGAGTAGGCGCATAGGAGGTGGACCCGCCACCCCTTGAGTGCGGCCCGGGCCACGGCCCAGTCCACGGCCCCGAAGGACTCCGGTGACCCGTCAACCCCGACGAGGACCACCTTGTCGTCTGTCATAGTTTCGTGCCCCTTTCTGTGAGCGTGGGGCGGTGCGGGCCAGGACCCCGCGTTCGCCTGTGGTGCAAAACACTATACAGACACGGGGGAGGGCACCCACCGCCTGGACGAGTGCCCTCCCTCTCAGCGAAAGCAGTTGTCGAGCTGGAGCCCGCAGGATCTAAAGCCGCAGGTCAGACCATCCGCAGGAAGGTCGCGCCACCGCGGACGGGCATGTAGCGCACGCCCACGCCCTCGCTCTCGGCGGAGACCATCATGCCGTCACCCACGTAGATGGCCACGTGACCGGGCCACCACATGACGTCGCCGGGCTGGGCGGAGGCGGCCGAGACCGGGGTCCCCATGCCGCGGATCGCCGAGGAGGAGTGGGGCAGGCTGACGCCGATCTGGGAGTACACGTACTGGACCAGGCCGGAGCAGTCGAAGGCACCCGGGCCGCCGGCACCGTAGACGTAGGCGGCGCCCACGTACTGCATGGCGATGGCGGCCACGGAGGAGTTCCCGGCAGCCAGGGCGGGGGCGGGGGCAGGGGTCGTGTCCTCCTCGGCCGCCGCCGGGGTGGTCGTGGGGGCAGAGGCCTCGGTCGTGGTGGTGGCAGCGGTAGTCGTCGTCTCGGCCGCCGGGGCGGCCTCCTCGACCGCGGGGGCGGGAGCGGGGGCAGGAGCCTCGGCGGTGGCCTGGGCGGCCCCCTCCGCGGTCCAGGTCGCGTCAGAGGCGACGGAGATCTCAGGGTTGTTGGTGACCGCCGCACGGGCGTCCGTGGTCAGCGCCCCTGCACCGAGGGAGCCGGCTGACTCACCGACCTCGGTGCTGCCAGCGGCCACGGCCGCGCCCTGGGCGAGGACGGTCAGGGCCAGGCCGGAGGCGGCGGCGACGCTCAGACCGCGGCGTGCGGTCGGAGCAACCCCGGAAAGCGCCGCCATCGGTCGCTTTGCCTTGCGGTGGCGGGCCACAGGTCGAGTCGTCATAGTTTCTCCTTGGTAGCCGCCGAGGTGAGCTGTCGGGTTCGAGCTGGAGACGCTCGGCCCGCTGTCGCGGGCTTCACCCCAAGACCAAGCAGCCTTGTGGGCCACCTGGCCGGAAGTTGGGTCCCCCGGACCTGCCGGATTGAAGAGTCAGGGTGACGAGAACACGTGCCGACAGGACTAGGCATCACGTCCCTCGTCGCAGCCTGGAAACCGACTGCGTTCGCTACTCTAACCAGCAGACCCCGGTCGGTGCACCTCAATACCCCCTCCACCCTCCTGTGGTATTACACACAGGGCTCACGGCGCGTCAGGCGGTACCGAGGGCGCCAGGGACAAGGGTCACGAGGACTTGTGTGATTATCGCCTCAAAAACAGGTGTCGTGCCAGGTCACGGGGCAGGACGACGGCGTCGCCCCCGGGCCCCTCCACGCGCACCCCCCGGTAGACCGCCATCACCTGCACCTGCGCCTTCGGCACGATGCCGGCGTCCTCCATGTCCACCAGGAGCTGGTGGCTGGCCTGGACCGGCTCCCCCACCCGGGCCACGACGGCGTCAATGACCTCGTCAATATCGCCGGCCAGGCTCTCGGCGCAGATCTCGTCGGGCGCCGGGGACGGGTAGACGATCCCGGACGGGGGCACGGGGTTGCCGAAGGGGTCGGACTCGATCTCCCCCAGGAGGGCGAACAGGTGGTCCTCGACCTTCTCGCTCATGACGTGCTCCCAGCGACAGGCCTCGTCGTGGATGAGCCGGCGGTCCAGTCCGATAATGTCCAGGAGCACCCTTTCCGCAAGCCGGTGCTTGCGAATCACCTCCGTGGCGTGGCGCCGCCCCTCGTAGGTCAGCTTCAGGGAGCGGTCCTCGGCGACGTGGATGAGGCCGTCGCGCTCCATACGGGACACCGTCTGGGAGACCGTGGGACCGGAGTGGTCCAGGCGCTCGACTATGCGGGCGCGCAACGGCGTAATCCCGTCCTCCTCCAGCTCGTAGACGGCCTTCAGGTACATTTCGGTGGTGTCAATGAGTTCACTCACGGCCGGTTCTCCTTCGGATCGAGGTCGTCTCCCTCGGCGTGGGCGGCACGCTCGCGGGGTCCGCTGGCGGTCGGGAACGGGTCTGGGGCATAACGAGCCGGGGAGGCGCTCCCGCGGCGTCGGGCCCACGTGCCCGCGACCACCGCAATGGTAACGGCTGCCACACCGCCGAGGAGGAGGGCGGCGCGCGGACCCCAGGTGTCCGAGACCCACCCGATGAGCGGGGAGCCCACCGGCGTGGACCCCAGGAGGCACATCATGTAGATGCTCATCACCCGTCCGCGCACCTGCGGCGCCGCGGTGAGCTGGATGGTCTGGTTGGCAGCCGTGAGCAGCGTCAGGGTGCACAGCCCCACCGGCACGGTGGCGAGGGTGAACAGCAGGTAGCCCGGGGCCAGGGCCATGAGGAGGGTGGAGGCCCCCAGGAAGAGGGCCGCCCACACCACCGTGCGCACCTGCGGCTGGCTGCGCCGGGCCGCCCACAGGGCCCCGCCCAGGCTCCCGACGGCGAACACCGAGGAGACCGTGCCGTAGGCGTCGGACTCCAGGGCGAAGACGCTGCGCACCATGGCCGCCATGGTCACCTGGTAGTTGAGGGTGAACATTGAGACCACCGTAATGACCCCGATCATGACCAGCAGGTCCGTGCGGTGGCGTACGTAGCTCAGGCCCTCGCGCACCTGCCCGTGGGCCCGCGGGGCGCGGGCCACCTCGTAGAGCTCCCCCACGCGCATGAGCGCCAGGGCCGCCGTCGGGGCCAGGAAGGTGGCGGCGTTGACGGCGAAGACCAGGCCGGGGCCGACGGCGGCGGTCACCATCCCGGCGGCCGCGGGCCCCAGGAGCCGGGCGGCGTTGAAGGAGGCGGAGTTCAGCCCCACCGCGTTGGCCAGGTGGTCGGTCGGGACCATGCGGACCACGAAGATCTGGCGGGCGGGGGCGTCGTAGGCGCTGCCCACCCCGGTGAGGAAGGCCGCCAGGTAGACGTGCCACAGGGCGGCCCGTCCCATGAGGACGTCGGCGGCCAGGACCGCCGAGACCACCCCCATGAAGGCCTGGGTCACCATGAGCAGCCTGCGCTGGTCCAGGCGGTCGGCGACCAGGCCGGCGTGGGCGGACAGCAGCAGGGCGGGCAGGAACTGCAGCGCCGTGGTCATGCCGGTGGCGCTGGCGGAGTCGTCGGTGAGGATGCGCAGGACCAGCCAGTCCTGGGCCACGCGCTGCATCCACGTGCCGGTGTTGGTCACCAGGGCGGCGAAGAACCAGATGCGGTAGTTGCGGATTCTCAGGGAGTCAAAGGTGCGCATGGCGGGCTCGGCGTGTCGGTCGGTAACCGCACCAGCGTACGCCTGCCGCAAGCCACGCGGGGCGCCCTCACGCCCCTCTCCCGCCCCGTCCTCCCCGCGAGAACGGTACTTATTGCTCGCGAGAACGGTACTTGTTCGTCGCGAGAACGGTACTTGTTTGCCGTGAGAACGGCGGCGTCGCCCCTGGCCGTCGCTCCTGGGGCCTCAGGCACGTCGCCCCTGCGCGGGGCGGCTCCCTCAGCCTGAGGCTGGGCGACGCCGGGGCCGCTGGCACGCCCGCCTGCCGGGGCGGCCGCCGGCAGCGCTCCGGTGCGGCCGGGCACGCCATGGCGAGGCCGCTCCTGCGCAAGGTGGCCGCCGGATCCGTCCGGTACAGGCACCCCTCGCGCAGCCCGCCTCCTCCCTCCCGCTCACTCTCGCAGGAGGGGACGCAGGCGGGGCGGCCCCGGCTCAGCTCACGCCCAGGATCTCCTTAATGGGAGTCAGGGTGAAGTAGACCACGAAGAGCGCGGCGGTGAACCACATAAGCGGGTGGACGCTGCGGGCCTTGCCTCGCGACACCTGCACCACGACGTAGGTCACGAACCCTGCCCCAATACCGTTGGTAATGGAGTAGGAGAAGGGCATCATTATAATGGTCATAAAGGCCGGGACACCCAGTTCGGGACGCTTCCAGTCAATCTCGGCGACCTGGGTCATCATGAGGAAGCCCACAATGACCAGGGCAGGGGTGGCGGCCTCGTAGGGCACCATGGCCACCACCGGGGACAGGAAGACCGACAGCAGGAACAGCACGCCGGTGACCACGTTGGCCAGGCCCGTACGCGCGCCCTCGCCCACTCCCGCCGCGGACTCCACGTAGGAGGTGTTGGAGGAGACCCCGCCCAGGCCGCCGGCGATGGCGCCCACGGAGTCCACCACGAGGATCTCACGGGTACGCGGCGGGTTGCCGTCCTCGTCGAGCAGGTCGCCCTCGGCGCCAATGGCCACCATGGTGCCCATGGTGTCGAAGAAGTCGGCCAGCATGAGGGAGAAGACCAGGAGGACCACGGAGACCGTCCCCATCCTCTCAAAGGATCCCAGCAGGGAGAAGTGCCCCAGGCTGGACAGGTCGGGCACGGCCACGGGGTTGTCGGACAGCGCGGGCACGCTCAGCGCCCAGCCGGTGGGGTTGAGCGTGCCGCGACTGGCGTCGTCGTTGAAGGCACCCAGGTGGAGGACCGCCTCAATGACCACCGCCAGGACGGTGGAGGTGACGATGCCAATGAGGATCGAGCCGCGCACCCTGCGGATGTACAGGACGATCGTGAAGAACAGGCCGAACAGGAAGACCAACACCGGCCAGCCCTGCAGCGAGCCGCCCAGGCCCAGCTCCAGGGGCGTGCCCCCGGCGCGCACCACCTTGGCGTCCACCAGCCCGATCAGGGCGATGAACAGGCCGATGCCCACGCTGATGGCGGTGCGCAGGTGCACCGGGACGGCGCGGAAGACGGCCTCACGGAACCCCGTGAGGACCAGGACCAGGATAATGACGCCCTCAATGACGATCAGGCCCATGGCGTCGGCGAAGGTCATGCCGTTGGTACCCACAATGGTGTAGGCCACCATGGCGTTAATGCCCAGTCCCGCGGCCATGGCCAGCGGGTAGTTGGCCACCACGCCCATGAGGAGCGTCATGACCCCGGCAATGAGGGCGGTCGCGGCCGCGATCTGGGCCTTGGCGGCGTCCAGGTCGCCAGCACCGGCGTCGGGGCCCGCGAAGGCGGAGCCGAGGATAATGGGGTTGAGGACCAGGATGTAGGACATCGTGAAGAAGGTGACGAGTCCGCCACGCACCTCACGGTCAATGCTCGAGCCGCGCTCAGTGATGTGGAAGAAACGGTCCAGGGGATGGAGGGGAGGGGTGCGCGAGCCCTGGGGCACCGTCTCCTGCGTGCTCTGGGAGGAGGAAGTTCTCACGTGTCCCTATTGTGGCAGAGACCGGGGTAAGCGGCATCTCATCCTTTCCTCTCAGCCATCTCACCGGGGTGCGGGCGCTCCCCGCGCCGTCCAGGCGCTGTCCCCGGCCGCTGTGAGGCGCGGGGGCGGCCTGCCCGTGGGCGCCCCTGGGAAAAGCGCTCGGTGGTGAGCTCGGGGCTGACGGGGCGCCCTGCCCGTGGGCGCCTTGTGGCAGGGCCGCCGGGTCCCGCGGCACCCGGCGCCGCCTACATCAGGTGCGGGCGGCCAGAGCGGCCTCCAGGTCCGCCAGGGCGGTGGCCGCGTGCTCAGGAGCCAGGTCCAGGTGCAGGTCGGCAGTCAGATCCGGGCCCAGGTCCGCCGTGAGGTCGGCGACGGCGTCACGGGCGGAGGCGGCCCGGCGCTCCGGGTCCGTGTCCGGCCCTGCTCCCTCCCGGCCGGGCGCCTGTCCCAGGACCTCCACCAGCTGCTCGACGGCGGGGCTCGCCTTACGAGAGCGTCGCGGGCGGGCGGGACGCGACCGGGCCCCGTCATCCCCGTCGGGCTGGCCGGCAGGGTCCTGGCGCGCCTCCGCCTGAGGTGCCGCCTGGGAAGTCGTCACCCGACGCGCCTCCGCCTGGGGTGTCGCCGCCGGTCCCTCAGCCACGTCCTGGGACCCCTCGGCCCCCTGCGGGGCCGGGCCGCCCTGCAAGGCCTTAGCGTCCGGGGCCTGACCCCCCAGGGCCCCGGCCTGCGGGGCCCCAGTAGTCCCGTCCGGTTCAGTGGCCTGTTCCGGCTCAGGAGTCTGGTCTGGCCCAGCGGTTCGGTCTGGTTCAGTGGTCTGGTTCGGCTCAGTGGGCGTCTCAGGCCCACCGGCCCCGAGGCCCGGCCCGGCGTCCTGGGGCGCGGGAGCCTCAGCCGGGGCGTCCTGGTCCTGAGGGGCACGGGAGGCGCGAGTACGTGGAGTACGGACCCTACGCGACGCCCTGGCCCTGCCCCTCCTGGCGGACCCGGCCTGCTGCGTACTCCCGTCCCGGGCCTCCCGGGCTTCCTGTGGGGCCGGGCTCTCACCGTCCTGGGCCTCCTGTGGGGCCGAGCCCCCGGCGTCGGACGCCTGGGCCTCCTGGGCGTCCTGTGGGGCCGAGCCCTCACCGTCCTGGGAGGCCTGGGAGGCGCCCTCGCGCAGGAGGCGCCCGTCAGTACCCAGGACCTCCAGGTCGGCCTCGTCCACCCGGGCGGGGGTGACGGGCCACTCGGGCCCCTGGTCGGGCAGGTCGGTCTCGGAGTGGGCGCCGCAGCCGTGGTCCAGGGAGACCACCCGACCGTCGTCGGGGGCCCACTCATTGGCGCAGACCCCGAACAGCCCCCGCATGGAGCCGGGCATACGCATGAGGAAGCCGCAGGTGCCGCAGGTGGCGTCAGCCTGGCGGACGCCGTCGGCGCCCGGGCCGGCCTCGCCGTCGTACCAGCGCTGGGCGGCGCGGCTCCTGCCAGCGGGGCTGAGCACGCGGGCCCGGCCGAGGTCGAGCTCGTCCAGGGCCGCCGCGTCCCCCTCCTCACCGGTGGCCTCCCAGCCCGGCTCCAGGCGCTCGTCGGTCTCGCGGCGCGGCAGACGGTCGGAGCGCCCCACGTCCCCGGGCCGCAGGCGGTCTGCCCAGGGCACCCAGGCGGGGGCGAGCAGCGCCTCCTCACCGGGCAGGAGGCCGACCTCGCAGACCGTGGCGGTGCGTGAGCGGGGCGGGCGGCTCACGGTGACCGCCCAGCGCCACCCGCGGTAGCCGGCCATGGTGGTCTCGAAGAGGTGTGTGACCAGGCGCTCACCTTCGCTGCGCGCAGCGGTGTAGGGGCCCACGGCCTCCGGAATGGTCAGGTCGGCCAGGACGGAGCGGGCCATCTCGATAGCGGTGGGGGAGGTCAGGGTACGGTCCCGGGCCGCGGCAGTGCGCTGGGCCTTAGTGGGCAGGGAGCCGGGCCGCGCGACACCTGCGGTAGCAGGGTCGTTGACCGTACCCATGGCCTGAGCCACCTCGGAGTGAGCCGTCTTCATAGTCACGCCCCCAGTGTAGGGGCACAGGCAGACCTGCCCGGGTAACCCGGAGGACACCGCGGTCAGACACGCCCGCGGCAAGGGGTCTGCGTGCTCCGGGGCCCGGGCGGCTCAGCCTCACGCCCGCGGCAAGAGGTGCGGGGCACTGGTCCGCCGGCAGGCCAGGACACGGCCGGCACCGGGGCGCGGGCGCCGGTCAGGAGGCGGGGGTGACGGAGACAATACGGTGGACCCCGACCGTCAGCTCGGTCTGACGCCGCAGGTCCGCCAGGCGCACCCGCCCCGGCTCGACCTCCAGGACCCGCACACGCCGCTCCTGGACGGCGCCGTCGGTCCCCGCCAGGCGCAGGAGCACGGGGGTGCGGGTGGCCCGCGCCTGGCGCATGACGGCCAGGGCGTGCACCGGGTCGGTGGCGGTGTGCGCCCCGCCGCCCGCCGCCCGCCAGGCCTCCTCCCCCTTCCTCATGCGCCCCACCAGGACCATGAGGTCGCGGGCAGCCGGACGACGGCGTCTCACGGGCACCGCCTCCAGGCGCTCCGGCTCGGGGCGGGGACCATGTGCCTCCACCTGCTGCCCCAGGACCAGCTCGCCGTCGGCGTCCTCCGGGACCGGGGCCAGGCCAGCGGCCCGCAGCTCTCGCAGGACCTGCCCGACCGGGGCGCTGGCAGCAAGCACCCCGGGGGCGAGCTCACTCAGCCCCAGGTCGGACAGGCGCCTGTCCGCCAGGAGCCCGGCGGTCACGGCCGGGTCAGGCGCCCGCAGGACCGAGACCACGGCCCGGACCCGTACCGCCCCGTGGTGCCGGGCGGCGTCGTGGACGAGGGAGGTCAGCGTACTGGGCAGGGGGCCGGGGCTGAAGCGGGCCAGGCGCTCCAGGAGCCGGTCGGGCAGCTCACCAGCGTCCAGGGCGGCGCGGACCGACTCCGCCGTAAAGCGCACGGTCAGGGCCCCGCCGCGTGACTCCACCCGGGTGCAGCGCTCCAGGAGGTCGGCGAGCTCGGGCGTGGGGCGACCGGGCACGACGGCGGTGAGGTCGGACTGGACCAGCAGCACCCCCACCGGCGTGGGCAGGTCGGCCGCCAGGGCGCGGGCCAGGGAGCCCAGCAGCTCCTCCTCGTCCTCCACCTGCCCGGCCAGGGCGCGGGCCAGGACCCGTCCGCCCGCGCTCAGGGCCCCCGAGCCGGTGAGGCCCAGCAGCTCGGCCTGGGCCAGGAGCGCCTCCACCGCCGCAGGCTCGGGACGACGCCGGGGCCGGGAGGTGGACAGGGTGGCGTAGGCGAAGTCGGCGGTCAGGGCCGTCCCCTCGGGCAGGCTGAGCAGCAGGCGCAGGAGCCGGTGGCGCAGCGCACTCACCCACGGGGCGGCGGTCTCAGGGTGCAGGACGGCGCGTAGGGTGTTGTCCGGTCCGCGCCGCCCCACGAGCCAGGGCGCACGGTCGCTACCGGCCCAGGCCACCACCAGGGCCGCCCAGCGCTCAGGCAGGGGGTCCCCGCTCCAGGCCGGGTCCTCACGCGAGGGGATCCAGGCGCTCCCGTCCCGGTCCAGGCCCAGCAGCCCGGCCCCGGCGGTGAGCTCGATGACGGTGGCCGCCTGGGTCGGGGAGACGTGCAGGGCCTCGGCGCTACGGTTCAGGCCACGCACCCCCACTCCCCCGGTGCGCAGGATCGGCGCGCCCTGACGACCCCACTCCTCCAGCAGCACGGACACGAGGCGGACCACCTCCTCCGCGTGGCGGCAGGCCTCGGCGGACACCGTGGCGGCGTCCAGGACGTCGAGCCCGGCAGCCTGCGGGGCACGCAGGGACACGTCCGCGGGCAGGAGGTCGCCGTCGCCGGCAGCCTCCACCAGGCCGGTCACGGGGTGTCCGGCCACGGTCAGGGCCAGGCGCTCCAGAAAGGCCAGGCGCTCGGTGACGACGTCCGCGTCCAGCTCCCCGGCCAGACGACGCACGAGGCGGTCCGCACCCGCCCCAGGACCGCCGTCCTGGGGGGCGCCGGGCTCGGGCCCATCGCCCTGCGCGCCCTCACCGGGCTCGGCAGCGCCGTCGGCCCCGGTGCGGGCTCCGGCGTCAGGTACGACGGCGTCAGTGCCCGCGTCCCTGCCGGATCCGTCCGCACCGGCGGCAGGCGCCGCCGCCTCAGGACTACCGCCCTGGGAGGCGCCCGCCTCGAGACCGCCGTCCTGCGCGCTCTCACCGGGCCCGGTAAGCGCGTCACGCACCAGGCACTGGGCGACGGCAAGGGCGGGGGCGTCGCACTGGGTGAGCGCCGCCTCGACGCTGGACCGCCCGACCGCGCGGGCAGCCAGGGCCGTGAAGGAGGGTGAGGGAGGGGAGACGAGGTCGGGGCGCGCAGCCAGGAAGGCCGCGACCTCGCGGTCAGAGCGCGCCATAAGGGCCGCCGCGACGCTCTCCACGTCGGCGGCGGTAGGTGGGATGCGAACGTCCTGCTGACGACTCACCTTCGTCACTGTACGCCCACTCACCGCAGATCCCTAGGGGCGGCTGGGAAAACCTGCCCTGGCACACCCGGGCCCCACCCGCTGCCGCCCGCCCTGTCCGCGCGCTTGGCCACCTACCCCTGGCGCACCCTGGCCCCACTCATTTCAGCCTGGAGGTGCCCCAGGCAATCGAACCTGCCCTATCGAACCTGCCCCTGGTGCACCCGGGCCCCGCATCAGGGCCGCCCCAGGGCCGCCAGGGCTCCCACCGGTAATACCCAGCCATACCCCGTACCAGGCGCCCCCGGCCTCGATCCCGCCAGGACTCGAGCAGGTCACCCCGACCGTGACCGCCACCAAAAGGCCCCAGCCCCGAGCCCGCCCGGCCCCAAGCCCGCCCGGCCCGACGGACACAAAAATCTCCGAGGGCCTCATTAGCCCCAGGCCGGGCGCCGTACGAGACCCTCACCCACCTCTGAGCGCAGACCAACTCCCATTATCGCGAACAAAACATCTTTAAACAAGAAAAAATTATTCACCCACAATAGACAGTCATCCACATGGCGACCCACTCCTTCCACGACACGACGGACCCTCCCGAGGCAGGGACTGACCCCTGCCCCTGCGCTCCACCCGGTGCCATACTCCGGCCATGCCCGGTCCTGACCCCGCATCCACCCCGTCCGCCCAGACACCCCCTGACGGCCCGCTCATTGTCCAGAGCGACAAGACGGTCCTGCTGGAGGTCGCCCACCCCGCCGCCGACGACGCCCGCCGCGCCATCGCCCCCTTCGCCGAGCTGGAGCGGGCACCCGAGCACGTGCACACCTACCGGATCACCCCCCTGGCCCTGTGGAACGCGCGCGCCGCGGGACTGGACGCCGAGACAGTGGTCCACACCCTCATCACCTACTCGCGCTTCCCGGTGCCGCACGCCCTGCTCACCGAGATCGCCGAGACCATGGACCGCTACGGGCGCCTGACCCTGGTCACGGACCCGGCGCACGGGCTGGTCCTGCACGCCAGCGACGTGGCGGTCCTCAAGGAGGTCATGCGCTCGCGGCGCACCACGGGCCTGCTGGGGGCGTCCCTGGGTGAGGCCGACGTCGTGGTACACCCCTCCGAGCGCGGCCACCTCAAGCAGGTGCTCATTAAGCTGGGCTGGCCCGCGGAGGACCTGGCCGGCTACGTGGACGGCGAGGCCCACCCCATCGCCCTGAGGGACTCGCCGGAGGGTGTGGCGGCGGGCGAGCCGGGGGCCTTCACGCTGCGCCCCTACCAGAGGCAGGCGGTGGAGAGCTTCTGGTCGGGGGGCTCCGGCGTCGTGGTCCTGCCCTGTGGGGCCGGGAAGACCCTGGTGGGGGCGGCGGCCATGGCGCGCTCCTCGACGACGACCCTCGTCCTGGTGACCAACGCGGTCTCGGCCCGGCAGTGGAAGGAGGAGCTGACCCGCTTCACCACCCTCACCGGGGACGAGATCGGGGAGTACTCGGGGGCCCGCAAGGAGGTCCGACCTGTGACAATCGCCACCTACCAGGTGCTGACCACCAGGCGCAAGGGCGTCTACCCGCACCTGGACCTGCTGGAGTCCCACGACTGGGGGCTGATTGTCTACGACGAGGTCCACCTGCTCCCGGCCCCGGTCTTCCGTATGACCGCCGACCTCCAGGCGCGCCGCCGCCTGGGCCTGACGGCGACCCTGGTGCGTGAGGACGGGCGCGAGGACGAGGTCTTCTCCTTGATCGGCCCCAAGCGCTACGACGCCCCTTGGAAGGATTTGGAGAACCAGGGGTGGATTGCCCCGGCGGTGTGCACGGAGGTGCGCCTGACCCTGGGCGCCGGTGAGCGTATGGCCTACGCGACGGCGGACAATGACGAGCGCTACCGCCTGGCGGCCTCGGCACCCGGGAAGGTCGCGGTAGTGGACCGGATCCTGGCGCGCCACGCGGGTGAGTCCACACTGGTGATCGGCTCCTACGTGGACCAGCTGGAGGAGCTGGCGGAGCACCTGGGTGCCCCGGTTATCACGGGGACGACGCCGGTGCGTGAGCGTCAGCGCCTTTATGACGCCTTCCGCTCCGGTGAGGTCATGGTCCTCGTGGTCTCCAAGGTGGCGAACTTCAGTATCGACCTGCCGGGGGCGAGCGTGGCGGTGCAGGTGTCGGGCGCTTTTGGTTCCCGTCAGGAGGAGGCGCAACGTCTGGGGAGAATCGTGCGCCCTAAGGAGGACGGGCGTCAGGCGCACTTCTACACGGTGGTGGCCAGGGACACGGTGGACCAGGAGTTCGCGGCGCACCGCCAGCGTTTCCTGGCCGAGCAGGGCTACTCCTACCAGATCGTGGACGCGGAGGACCTGTGAGCGGACAGGGTAGGCGCGCCCACGCGGGCTGACACCGGGTGGGGCCGTATCCCCCGGCCCCCGGGCAGCCGTGCCGGTCGGGCTGGCCCTTATCGTGTTTACGGAGAATACCCGGGCCCCCCGGGCAGCCGGTTGTCATGGCGCGAGCAGGACCTGCCCGCGGGGCACGGGGCGCCTATCGCGGTCACCTGGCACGAATCCGGGCTGGTTATGCAACGTTCCTGGTAGTTTCTTGACTGTCTGCGACCCCGGAACCCTGTGCGTGTCGCAATCTGAGGATCAGAGCGGTGGGCACTCCTGGCCGCGTCGGGACCCAAGCCCCTGACCTGCGTGGATATTGAGTGTACAAAGGTGAGGCTGGGGTGGGACCGGCTCTGATCCTCAGATTGCGACAGAATCAGGTGCCCGTGCTGTTGATGCCGTGCATAACCGCGATATCCGCGACCAGGGTTCCGGCCGTAGAGGACACGGCGGCGGACTGTGGTCCCGAGTTCACCTGGGAGTGCGCCCAGGTGGTCGTCTCAGTACACCCGGAGACGGCCGTGCCGTCTACCTCCCGGTCCAGATCCACTGACTGACTGCGGCCCAGACCTGGATACCGAGGACGGGTACCAGGCTGATCTTACTGGCGGGACCGCGGGGGTTCACGGTGGGGCCCCCGTCGTCCTCGATCGCGTAGAGCATGTTGGACGTTCCCAGGGTCATCTGCCCGGTCGGGGCGTCAAATCCCTCGGGGCCGCGTTCCTCGCGCATGCGCATGACAATGCTCCAGCGGTCCTCCAGGGCGTCACGGACGAATCCGGACTCCTTGGGTCCCTGGGATCCAATGAGGTGCATAATATCGACGGCGGCCTCGGCGTCAGCGAGCTTCATGGCGGAGGCGAGGGTGTCAAAGACGGAGTCCGGCCCGTCGTCGAGCATAGGGCGAGGGTGGAGGTGGTCGTTGGCCAGGACAATGTGGGGTACCTCGACGGCGTCACAGGAGTAGATGTGGATTCCGTCGGTGTCGTAGCGTTCCACGGTGCAACGGTGCTCAAGCCAGAAGGTAATGTCACGGACCGGCATCTCGTCACGCGGGTCAAGACGGCGGCTGGAGTAGCGGGCGCGCGCGTTGACGAATCCTGAGAGGATCTCGCGGACGGCTGTCACGGGGCCCTTGGGGCCAGTTATCCCGAGGTCAGCGAGTCCGGCGTCGGCGGCGTCCTGCGGGGTGGGGCGCTGCGCAATATGGTTTGACACCATGCGCCCCAGGACGTCCCACTGCTCGGGGGTGAGTATCATGACACCGCGGTCGATGTCGAAGGAGCTCATTCGGTGACCTCCAGGCTCTGGGCCATCTCATAGTACTGGGCAAGGAACGTGCTGAAGTCCCGGGTCCGGCAGGTGAAGGTGGCCGTCCACAGGCTGGTGCCCTGGGTCTCCATGTCCAGCCAGGCGACCTGGAGCACCGTCAGGGCGTCCTCGTCCAGAATGTATACTCCGGCGCGAACCCGGGACATGTACAGGTCAAAGTCCGTGGGGACGTCCTCGATGAGACGCATACCAGGAATGCTCTCCACCATGGCCCGGGCGGACTCCATGAGCTCCTGCTCAGGATCCTGGTCGGGGCCCACGGGTACCCTGACCACGACGAGATTGGCGGCGTAGCCGACCCGTTCCGGGGGGATGGCGGCAATATAGCGGACGGCGTCCCCCGCTACGTCGGCGAAGGCCGGGGCGAAATCGGCGGCGCTGAGCTCCTGCCAGCCCGGCGCCAGGTGGACGGTAATACTATCCCGCATGGGTGTGGCCTCCTCAGCCGATGATAACGGTGATATTACCACAGGGTGCGGGGACGCGAGCCCCTCATTACGACGGCACCTCTTTGTGTCGCCCTTCACGGGACGGACGCGGGGGAGTCATCGTGCCGCCCGAGCGTCCTGCGGGCACCGGGAGTCACTGTCGGGTGTCATGCGTGGGCTGCCGCTGGGTGGTCGCATCCTGCGGGCACCGGGAGTCACCGGGTGCCCGCAGGTGGGGCGTGGTCCTCGTCCACCGGCGCGGGGGCGACGTCGGGGTACCGGCCGGGGGTGCGGACGTGCCTGCCCCGGTAGCCCTGGGAGGGAGAGCTCTCCACGTCGTACTGCACCCCACGGACGTGCCGCCCCTGACGGAGCCCCCACCTCGAGCGCCTGCCGGCAGGAGCCGCCCAGACCTCCCGCTCCTCACGCCCCTCAGCCAGAAGACGCCGCCTCTTCTTCTGCCACTCCGGGTACATAGGCGCTGGCAGAGGGATGGGGATAAGGGCAAAGCCGCAGGCCATTAGAGACAGAAGCATTAAGCAGCCCAACAGCATCACGGGCAAGGACTCATAATTCCACCCCATATTTTCCAGAAAGATCATGCCACCACAAGTCAGGACCGCCACACCTACCGCTGGCTCAAAAAGCGCAACCGTGTTCTTCCCTCCCCCATCCGCCATGCCTCGGCACAGATCCGCGACCCACGAGTCAGAGAACATCTCCATCCACCAGATCCACAACAGGATAATACCGCCCACAATGAGGTAGATCCCGTCCCAGAGATGATCCGACATACCAAACTCCTGCTCCGCCTCATGGAAGTTAATTCGAGACGACCAAACCTACCGGCACACTTCGGTCATTAAACGCTCGACACATTGCCATCACCCAAACAGCTTTCCCAAGCTTTTCCCCAGGCCGCTAACAAATTTGGCTGCCGCCTTACCGACAGATGCCGCCACCCCTGACGCAAGGACTCCGCCAACAACACCGCCAACAATACCGCCGACTGCCGCGCCCAGCGGTCCACCCATGCAAGCACCAATAGCTGCTCCAGTTTTAGCGCCACCAGTAGCCGCGAGGTATGAAACAGCAAAGTTGGCAGCTCCGCTCGCAGTTGCACGTGCAATTTTTTCATTTTCACCTATGGCCGGGTTATGAGAATCTTTCTCCCATTGATCGTAGGCGTTGACAACGAACGAGAGGGCATTGCCCGAACGCCCGGCCCACTTAAGTGTGGTAGTAACCCTAGAGGACTGCAGTGTTGTCGCGACCTTACCCGCCTTCGTACCCACTGCCTCGGCGGGATGCGGCGACCAGTGCTTGAGTGCACCGGCAAAGAGCTTCCCAGACCAGCGACTTGTGTCTGCACGATAGGGCAACCACTTCTGGGCGTATCCAGTGACACGTCCCAGGCCCGCACCACTGGACCTCAGGGCGGCGCCGGTCACCAAGTTCGACACGTTCTTCAGACGGCTAATACCCCAGCCTGCGGTGCGCATGAGGCTCTTGGGATCAAGCCCGAGAGACGGAGCGAGGAAGTCGCCGATTGTCTTCGTAATCGGATTCTCCTTCCTGATCCCTGCACAGGCGTCCGTAAACTCCTGACGTGCGGCGGCCTCCCGATCCCTCGCCTCCCTGGCCTCAACCACCAGGCCATTGTACGCATCGACCCGAGTCTGGGCACGCTCAGCCTCTGTCATAGTGTTCCGACTCAGGATGAACGGGAAAGGAACAGTCGGATCCTTTAGCTTGCCCATAGCCGGACCGAGCTCAATAACCGTAGGAGGTTTTGGCTCCATAATCTTCTCGTCCTCGATATCCAGTCTCGCGGCCACTGCCTTCTCACGGATACCATCCAGGCGGGACTTGACACTCCTCAGGTCACCGGCGAGGTTGCCCAGGGCGGTCTTGTACTTCTTCAGGTCCGCGATCAGATCCTGGCAGTCGTGAACAATGTTATTGAGCTCCTTCAGGGCCTCATCGGCTGCCTCAGACGTAAGCGGCGGCAGTCACCGACCAGCTGCAGCCCGTGGGGCTGCCAATGCTCTTGCCGCTGATCTGGCTCTTCGCCCCGTCAAGATACGACAGCACCGCGGAGACGCCGCTTGTGGGGCTGCCGGTGAACTCTCACCGGCAGCCCCACAAGCCATCCCACCAGCTAAGGCGCCGTCGGGACCGCGGGCAGGAGCCGCCCGGGGACGCTCAGCGCCCAGTAGGAGAGTGCTCAGTAAGGAGTGCTCAGTAGGAGGAGGTGTCCTCCGCCGGGGTGGCCTGCTTGCGCTTGAGGGCGGCGAAGGCCGCCTCGACGGCGTCGTCCCCGTCCGTGATCTGCGCCGTCGGGGAGGGGCTGGAGGGCAGCTCGGCGGGCCCGGCCTTGAGGGCAGCCAGACGGGCCTCCGCCTCCATCTGGGTGGAGGAGGCCTCCAGCTCGGCGAACTGGGACTCTAGGGAGGAGCCCGCCAGCTCCATCTGGCCCATGGCCTGGGCCTCGACCCGCCGCACCTGGTCCTCGTAGCGGGACAGCTCGCTGGTGGGGTCCAGGACGTTGATGGAGCGGATCGCCCCCTGGACCTTGACCTGGGCCTGGGCGGTCTTCTGGCGGGCGATCAGCTGGTCGCGCTTGGACTTCAGCTCACCGAGCTTGACCTCCATCTGCTGGAGGCCCGTCTTGAGCTGCTCGACGACCTGGCGCTGGGAGGTGATCATGGGCTCGGCGGCCTTGGCCTGGTTCTCCGCCGTAATCTGCTTGGTCAGGGCGATCTTGGCCAGCGCGTCCCACTTGTCCGCGCCCGCGGTGTCCCCGCGCATACGCATCTCGTCACCCTTGCGCGAGGCCGCCAGGGCCTTGTTGCCCCAGTCCCGGGCCTCGGCCACGTCGGCGGCGTGGTCCTTCTCCGCCAGGCGCAGGTTGCCAATGGTCTGGGCGACGGCGTCGCGCGCCTCGGCGATCGAGGCGGTGTAGTCGCGGACCAGCTGGTTGAGCATCTTCTCAGGATCCTCCGCCCGGTCCAGGAGCGCGTTAATGTTGGCGCGGGTGAGCTGGGAGATACGTCCCAGGATCGACTGCTTCTCAGCCATGGTCTGCCTTTCGGTGTGGATCGGTGCGGGGTCGGCCCGAGGACGTCACCCCTGGTAGGTAGGTTCTCACGAGTACGGTCAGGCGCCTGGCACCGCGGGCCGGAGAGGGGTACCAGGAGCGAGCCGGTCGGTGCCCGGCGGGTCAGAAGTCGTCACCACCGCCGCCGAAGTCCCCGCCCCCGAAGTCAAAACCTCCTCCGCCGCCACCGAAGTCGTCACCACCGCCGCCGAAGCCACCGAAGCCGCCACCGCCGAAGCCACCGAAGCCGGGGCCGTCGTCGTCCCAGTGGTGATGGTGGTGCTCGTGGTGTCCACCGCCCAGGCCGCCCAGCAGGAGCCCTCCCAGGACCAGGGAGCCCAGGTCGAGGCCACCGCCACCGCCGCCCAGGAACCTGCCGCCTGAGCGGTAGCCGCCGGACCCGTAGCTGCTGTTGCGCACGTCGGACTCGGCCAGGGTCTGGGCCTGGGCCGCCAGGGGCTCACCGGTCTCGACCTCGGCCAGGGCCGCGGCGGGGTCGTCGGCCTGCACCTGCGTGGCGGCCGCCGCGTGCCGGGACGCCTCGGACAGGGCCGTGCGGGCCGCGGGCCCCACCACCCCCCGGTTGGTGGTGATGTAGGAGGTGACGGCGTCGACCTGGGAGTTCAGGCGGGACAGGCGCGAGCCCAGGGCCGTGCGGGCCCGGGAGTCGTTCTCCTCGCGCTCGCGCGCCGGGGCGAGGGCCGCGTCAATGGCCGCCTCGGCCCGGGTCAGGTGGTCCAGGGCCGCCAGGGGGTCCCCCGTCGCGTTCATACCGGAGGCCGCACGACCTGCGGCGATAGCGGCCTCGGCGTCGGCCACCAGCGGGTCGAGGGTCGCGGCCGGGATAATGCTGGACAGGCGCCGGGCGTCCACGAGGTCAGAGGACAGGGAGCCGATCGCGGCCGTCAGGTCGGAGGCGGCACGCTCCAGGCGCTCACGGGCACCGGTGACCTGCGTGGACAGGGTACCGGCCTGGGCGATCGCGCCCTGGGCAATGCGCACCTGCTCCACGGCGGTGCCCTGCTGCCCGGCGTCCACGGAGGCCTGCGCCTGGTCCAGGGCGGTCCGCCCGGCCTCCAGGAGGCGCTGCGCCTGCCTGGGGGCGGCCGCCACCGAGGTCAGGGCGCTGTCGGGGTAGGTGGCGCGCAGGGTGGTCAGGAGGATGTCGGCCTGGAGGATGGCCTGCTCGGTCTCGTCAGCGCGCTGGGTGGTCTCGGCAATGGAGGCCGGGAGGTTGGCCTCCAGGCCCCGTCGCTCGTTGAAGGCCTTCTCCTGCTCGCGGATAGCGGCCACGGCCGCCTGGGAGCGGGAGAGGATCTCGGAGTACATCTCCCACTGCTGCCGGGGGGTCTCGGGGACGTCGTCCTCCAGGACCTTGCGGATCTCGAAGGAGGCGGTCACGTGCTCACGCGCCGTCCCCAGGGCGGCGGAGAAGGCGTCCGTGGCGGCCAGGCCGAACTGGGCCTGCGCGTAGGACAGCTCCTCGTCGGCAGCCCGCACGGCGTCGTCGGCGGCCACCAGGGCGTCCACGGCCTGGGTCTGGAGCTGCTCAATGCTCTTCGGCGTGGGGGCGCCGGTGACGGCGGCGGGGTCTTCCTTCTGACGACGCCGCCTCAGGATCCACCAGCCCCCTGCTCCTGCCACAGCCCCTCCTGCAAGTAGTGCGGTGCCCACGCCCGGGCCCGAGTCCGTCGAACTGGTGCTGAGGGCGCCCGAGCCCGCGGACGTACTCCTCGTGGCGCCCCGGTCCCCGGTGGTCCCCGCGCCCGCCACCCGCGTCTTGATCAGGGAGGGGAGGGCGGCGACGGCCTTGTTGAAGTCCTTCTTCTTCAGGTAGGGCTTCAGGGAGTCGGCAATGGAGACCTGGTCGCCCTGGCTCAGCACGCCGGAGGGATCCGCCCGGAACAGGAAGGAGTTCGAGCCACTGTCAGGCACGTTAATGACCAGGATCACGTCCGAGGCGCCCAGTCCGGTCGCCTTCCAGGCGGACTCGGCAAACTCCGCCGCCTTGCGGGAGGAGTCGGCAATGGTGACCACCCACAGGTGCAGGCCGGTCTCCTCCTTCACCTTGGCCACCGCGGCCTCGGCGTCGGAGTTGTCCAGGAGCTTGGCGTCGTCGGTGACGGACTTGCTCAGGGTGGTGGAGGTCAGCCCCTGGGGGCCCAGGGGGAGCGTGCCCGGGGCCCTGCCGGGGGCGGCAAGGGCCTGGCCGGGGTCCGCGGCGGGAGGGGCCGACGTCGCGAGCGCGGCGGAGGGCACGACCAGGGCAGTCAGGAGGAGGCCGGAGGCAGCGAGGCGGGCGGCATGGGGAAGTGCGGTGGGCCGAATGATGTCCACGGGTACATCCTCGGAGTCGGGACCGCTGGTGGCAAGCCATTTCGCCACCGGCGCGCCGCCTGCGCCCCGCAACGGGCGCCCTGACCCCGGCTGACGGCCCTGGCTCAGAGCTGGCCCGGGCCCAGCGCGGGCCCGGACTGGTGCCGACGAGCTAGCCGGCTCTCCAGTAGCTGGGGCGCGAGGCCCTCAGGTCGTGGTCTACGCACGCCCGGACGTGGGGCACCTGCTCGGAGGCGTACCGGACGATCTCCAGCGCACCGACCGGGTCCCAGCACGCGGCCTGCCTGACCTGCTCCCGCAGGTCCCGCAGCTCGGCGGCACCCTTGCGCGCCCTGGCGCTCATGAACCGGCCGCTGTGGGACATCCGGGAGAAGACGGCGTCCAGCTCCCGGTCCAGCCTGGCCGTCTCCTGGTGCAGGCGGCCGCGGGCCCGCACCATTCGCCTCTCGCTCTCACGGGCGGGGCCCAGGACGGCCGACAACCGCCTCTGGGCTCCCTGCAGGTCCTCAAGCACGTCCTGGGGCTCCTCCTGAGGATCCGTGCTCGCGGCCCGGTCGATCGCCGCCCTGGCGGCCGCGAGCGCCTGGCCCAGGTCCGCGGGATCGAGGTTGGCCGTGACGCTCGGGCGCTCGGCGTAGGCGATGTCGGAGCGCAGGGAGGTCACCCGCCTGTCCACCAGGGCGAGGGTCTGCACCGCCTGCTGCCTGGCCTGCGTGACGCCGTCGACCAGCTGGTGGGCCCGGACCAGGGTCCTGCGGGCCTGGGTCAGGCGGCACCCCGCCTCCACCTGGTCGCGGGCGCGGGCGGCCTGCTGCCCCTTGTCCGCGTCCTGCCCGGCCTGGTCCAGGAGGCTGCCGGCCTGGGCCAGGTCCTCCTGGGCGGTGGCGACGACGGACGCCGGGAGGTCGCTGGGCCCCTCAAGCTCCGCGAGCCTGGCCTGGACCTCCCGGCGCAGCTGGAGGATGTCCTGGCAGACCTCGTCCAGGTCACCGGCCGTGCGCCCGCGGGCCTGGCGCACGTGCGCCGCGGGCCCCTGGTAGGACAGGATCTTCTTGGCGACGGCGACCGCGTCCTCCATGCGGCGGATCCTCTCCTGGCGGTAGGCGACCCGGCCGCCAGCGCCCTGGAGGTCGCGGTAGGCCTGGAGCCCCTCGCTGACCGCCTGCGCGGCGCGCCCCAGCTCCGCGGCGCGCTCCCGGGACCCCTGGTCGGGCCAGGGGGCCCGGCCCAGTTTCCCGAGCTGGAGCTGCACGGCCCTGTCGGTCTGGGCCAGGACGGTGGCGGCATAGGCCTGGCGGGCGTCGAGCTGGGCCAGGAAGCGGCGTCGGGCCAGGTACCTGGAGACCAGGAGGACCAGCACGACGACGAGGGCCACGGCTCCCACCCACAGGAGGACCGTGCGGGCGGAGTAGCGTGCGGCGCCGGCCTCACCCACGGCGTGGGCGGGGGCGGCGGGCAGGAGGGCCAGGACCGTCAGGACACCGGTGGTGAGAGGAGGGCCGGGGGACATGGTGTCAGGGTGTCGGGGAGGCGTGGGGAGGCGTTTGCTGTCCACAGCACCATCCTGAGCGCGAGAGCGGTGGTTGGCAACCCTTTTTCGTGCGCGTCGCCACACGGTCCGGGCTGGGACCCGCGGGGACCGGGCGCGCGACACCACCCACCGCGTCGCCCGACCCGGGCCCGGCCTGCCGTCGTGGGCTCAGGGCACCGAGGCAGGGCGCGGCACCGGGCCCGGCACCGGCTGGCCCGACAGCACGGCGGGGCCACGCCCCCGGGCCCGTCCTGCTGGTGCCACGCCCTCGGGCCCGGCCTGCTGGCACCTACAACTTGCGCACCCTGCGCACCTGCCTCTCCAATTGGCCCCATGACCTACCCCGACACACCCCCGCAGGACGCCGTACCGGCCCCCGGCGCCGGACAGCCCGCGGATGGCGCGCCCACGCCGGGTGCCGTCCCCGGCGCACCGGTCATTACCGTCATTGAGCCCGAGGCCCTGGCGCCGCTCGGGCGCCTGAGGCAGTGGCTGCTCGCCGAGGGCGCCACCATCCGCATGGTCCGCCCCGGTGCGGGCGACCCCGTCCCCGCCCTGGAGGAGATCGACGGCGCCCTGGTGGTGCTGGGGGGCGCCATGAGCGCCCACAGCGAGGACGACCACCCCTGGATCGTGCCGCTGCGTGAGCTCCTGGCCCAGGTCGTCACCGAGCGCGTCCCCGCCGTGGCCATCTGCCTGGGGGCCCAGATCGCCGCCGAGGCCCTGGGCGGCACCACCGCCGTGCCCGCACCCGACCACGCGGAGACCGGCGTCGTGGACCTGCAGGTCACCCGGGCCGGGAGGCAGGACCCGCTGTTCGCCGAGATGGTCACCGAGGGCCTGCGCGCCGCGGGCCCGAGCAGCCGCAACGGCACACTGCCCGTTATCGTCTCCCACGGCGACGCCGTCACCCGCCTGCCCGAGCAGGCCGTCCTCCTGGCCTCCTCCGAGCGCTCCCCGGTGCACACCTGGCGGGCGGGCCGCCTCCTGGCCTTCCAGCACCACCCCGAGTCCGACCCCGTCCGGGTGGGGTACTGGCGCACCCGTGACGCCCTGACCGAGCGCGGCCTGCCCCCGCACCTGGCCCGTGAGCAGGCCGCGGACCTGACCGGTGTCGCCCCCGCCTGGCCGGACGCCCCCGCCCAGGCCCCGGACCCCGAGTCGCTCCGGGAGGCCGTCGCCACCGGCCGCCTGGCCCGTGAGCAGGCCGAGGCGGTGGATCCCGCCGTCCAGGCCTTCGGCCGGGCCCTGGCACGGGTCCTGGTGCGTAGCGCCCGCTCCCGGCGGACACCGCACGCCTGAGCCTGACACCGCGTCAGAGGCACATGTGATCCTCCCGTAACATGGTCCTATGAATACCGCCACCTACCTTCTCGTCGACGGCGAGAACATTGATGCGACCCTGGGCATGAGCGTCCTGGGCCGCCGACCTGAGCCCGAGGAGCGCCCCCGCTGGGACCGCGTGCTCAGCTTCTGCGACAACCTGTCGGACTCCGCCGCTGGTGGCGAGGGTGACGACACGCGCGCACTTTTCTTCCTTAACGCCACGAGCGGACACATGCCCATGGGGTTCGTCCAGGCCCTCCTGGCCATGGACTACCGGCCGATCCCCCTGGCGGGCAGCGGCAGCCACGACGAGAAGGTCGTCGACATCGGTATCCAGCGCACGCTGGACGCCCTGGCCCAGCGGGCGGAGGAGGGCGAGCAGGCCCTCGTGCTCCTGGGCAGCCACGACGGGGACTACATCCCCCAGGTGGAGCGCCTCCTTGCCGCCGGCTCCAGCGTGGGGGTCCTGGCCTTCCGCGAGTTCCTCAACGCCCAGCTGGCCGCCCTGGAGTCCAAGGGCCTGACCATCTACGACCTGGAGACCAAGGTCCACGCCTTTACCATCCCGCTGCCGCGGGTGCGCATTATCCCGCTGGAGGAGTACGACCCCCTGGCCTTTATCTGAAGGGTCCTGGTGCGTCGGCCCCACGTCGACGCACCAGACCTGTGGGCCACGCGGGCCGTCAACGCGCACAGCCCGGCACGGCCCCTGGGCGGCCTCGGGTGGCCCACCTGGGCAGCCCCGGGTGGCACCGGTGGCACCAGGGTGCCCGCGCACGGACGCCCGAGACCAGGGCTCGTCCTGCTCACGCCCCCTCCGCCAGACCACCGGGCGACGTCGCCCAGCTTCCCCCGAGGGCGAACACCGCCGTCGCCACTCCAGCGTACATTCAGGTAACACACAGCATAACTCGGGAAGATGCCGGGCATGGACGCTGCCACCCCTGCTCCCGAGGCCCGGCTCCTCGTCGTGGACGACGAGCCGAACATCCGTGACCTCCTCGCCTCCTCCCTGCGCTTCGCCGGATTCGAGGTGGTCACCGCCGCTGACGGCAACGGCGCCCTCAAGGCCGCGCAGGCCGAGGGCGCCGAGCCGGACCTCATTGTCCTGGACGTCATGCTCCCGGACATGGACGGCTTCACGGTGGCCCGTCGCCTGCGCGAGCGCGACGTCACCACCCCCATCCTCTTCCTGACCGCCCGCGACGACATGGCGGACAAGGTCCAGGGCCTGACCGTGGGCGGGGACGACTACGTCACCAAGCCCTTCGGCCTGGAGGAGGTCGTCGCCCGGATCCGCGCCATCCTGCGCCGCACCCGCGCCGTGGAGGGGGAGGACGACGGCATCCTGAAGGTGGCGGACCTCATCCTGGACGAGGACGCCCACGAGGTGCACCGGGCGGGCGTGGAGGTGGACCTGTCCCCCACCGAGTTCAAGCTCCTGCGCTACCTCATGCTCAACGCCGGGCGCGTGGTCTCCAAGGCCCAGATCCTGGACCACGTCTGGGAGTACGACTGGAACGGCGACGCCGCTATCGTGGAGTCCTACATCTCCTACCTGCGTCGCAAGGTGGACCAGATCGAGGGGCGCGACGGCAAGCCCGTCACCCCCCTCATCCAGACCAGACGCGGCGTGGGCTACATGCTCCGTGAGCCCAAGGGCTCGTGATGGTCAGCCCGCGGACCCAGGCCCGGCGCGGCGGCCCCGCCCGCCCGGCCCGGGTCCGGACGGCCGCCCCCGGCGCCAACGGGGGGCCCGGCTCCCGCCGCCCCTCGACACGCTCAGTGAACCACCGGCCACGCCGTCGGGGGCGTTTTCACCCGGTCACGGCCGCACGACGTGTCTGGCACGCCCAGCCCCTGCGGGCGCGCCTGACCCTCATGACCACGGGCCTGCTGACGGTGGCCCTGCTGGTGTCCTCCCTGGCCGTCACCTCCCTGCTCCACTCCCACCTGCTGAACCAGGTCGACGAGCAGCTCCAGGCCACCGCCAAGACCATCGGCACCCAGGGCCTGGCCCAGATCCGCGCCGGCTCCTCCAACTCCATGCCCACCACCTACTACGTGGAGGCTCTCTACCTCAACGGCGAGAGCGGGCAGACCATTAACCCCGAGACCGCGGAGACCTTCGGCGTCCCCCGGGTGACGGGCCTGTCCCTGGAGAACGCCACCACCGCCGACGGCGAGGCCATTATCCGCACGGTGGACTCCAACCTGCCCAAACGCACCTGGCGGGTCATCACCATGCTCATTACCAGCAGCGACAACCAGGTGGTGGGCGTCATCGCCATCGGCCTGCCCCTGAGCAACATGATGGAGACGGTGGAGCAGGTCCGGGCGATCGTGCTGCTGACCGACGTCGCCGTCATCCTCACCGGCGCCCTGGCCGCGGCCTACCTGGTCAACCGCTCCCTGCGGTCCCTGCGTCAGATCGAGGGCGTGGCCGGGCGCATCGCTAGCGGCGACCTGTCCGCCCGCGTGCCCGCCACCGAGCCCACCACCACCGAGGTCGGCAGCCTCCAGCGGGCCCTGAACACCATGCTGGCCCAGAACGAGCGCGCCTTCTCCGTGCAGGTCGTGGCCCAGGAGCGCATGACCCGCTTCGTCTCGGACGCCTCCCACGAGCTGCGCACCCCCCTGGCGGCCATCCGCGGCTACGGCGAGCTCTACCGCATGGGCGGGGTGCCCGCCGAGCGGACCAGGGAGGTCATGGGACGCATTGAGTCCGAGGCCAACCGCATGGGGCGCCTGGTGGACGACCTCCTCCAGCTCGCCCGTATGGACGAGGGCCGCGAGATGACCATGGCACCGGTGGACCTGACCACGGTGTGCGCCGGGGCCCTGACCGACATGATGGTCCTGGCCCCCGACCGGGACTGCTCCCTGGTCTCCCTGACCGACCCCGACGCCGACCCCGTCCCCGTGGTGGTCACCGGGGACCGGGACCGCCTGGCCCAGGTCGTCACCAACCTCCTGGGCAACGTGGTGCGTCATACCCCGGCCGGGTCGTCGGTGGAGATCGCCGTGGGGACCGTCACCCACGCCCCCGCCGGCCAGGATCTCACCCCCGGCGTCCAGACGCCCGAGGCGGGGGCGCGCCGGGGTAACGGCCGGGCCGGTCGCACCGGCGGGGCCCGGGACGTCGGGGCACCCGGCAACGGGACCGGCGGCGTGAGGACCCCCGGTAACGGCGTCGCCACCGGGGCCGCCCGGGCCGCAGGCGCCTCCGCGGCGACCGCGGCGCTCATGAAGGGCTACGCCGTCGTCGAGGTCCGCGACCACGGTCCCGGTGTGCCCCCGGCGGAGGCCGCGAAGATATTCCAGCGCTTCTACCGTGCGGACACCTCCCGCAACCGTGAGACCGGGGGGTCGGGGCTGGGCCTGGCCATTGTGGCGGCGATCGTCGAGCGGCACGGAGGGTTCGTGCGGATGGACCAGACCCCCGGGGGCGGGGCGACGGTCCACCTGGAGCTGCCCCTGGCCGAGGGCTAGGGCGGTCCGGGGCCCGGACCGCTGGTGCCGACCAGGGCCCTGGCAGGACGGCCGGGCGCCGCGGGCACCCCCCGGAGCAGCACGCGCGGGGCGGGCCGTCGCGACCTCAACGTGACACGCGGCGACTCGCCGTGACCTAGCCGATATTTATGTTGTGACCAGGGGCTTTCCTCACACCGTGGGCTGAGGCTCCCCAGGTGTGATCGACTTTGCCCCCGCCGCGGCCTACGATGACATTCGTTTCATCCCTTCTGACGCGGAGGCTTTGTCATGGGCGTCATCGACGCACCGCAGTGGCTGCTGCCCGCCTACATCCGCAGCGTCAAGGCCCTGGGCGCCACCGCGCCCCAGGATGACGTTCGCGCTGCTGGTGAGCGCCTCATCGAGGAGTGGAGCACTCCCGACCGTCACTTCCACAACCTCAAGCACGTCATCGACATGCTGGCCCGGGTGGACGAGCTCGCTGACGCGACCCACAACCCGGACGTCATGCGTGTGGCCGCCTGGTACCACGGCTACGTCTTCTCCTCCACCCGGGAGGAGACCTACAAGCGCAACGGCGGGGAGGACGAGGTAGCCTCCGCCGCCTACGCCGCCCGTGACCTTCAGGATCTCGGCCTGCCCCCCGCCACGGTCGACCGGGTCTGCGCCCTCATCCTCAACCTCAAGCGGCACAACCTGCCCGCCAACGACATTGACGCGATGGCGCTCAACGACGCCGACCTGGGCACCCTGGCCGTGGAGCCCCAGCTGTACAAGAAGTACCGGATCGCGGTGCGCGAGGAGTACCGGCACGTCCCCATCCAGGACTACCTGGAGGCCCGCCTGGAGATCGTCAGCCGCCTGCTCAGCCGCGACCGGCTCTTCTCCTCCCCCCTGGGAGCGCGCTGGGAGGAGGCCGCCCGCGAGAACCTCGCGGGCGAGCGACGTATGCTCGCGGCCAAGCTGGAGGCGCTGCGCTCAGGCGCCTCCATCGAGGAGGCCTCCAAGGTGGCCACCCGGGTGTGGAACCAGGTCCCCGGCACCACTGAGGTCGCCTCGCCCGTGAGCACGACGCCGTCAACCTCCTACGCCCCCGCAACCACCTTCTCAGCCTTCTCCCCCGTCTCCCCCCTCTCCCCCGTCTCCGCAGCCAGCGCCACGACCCTGAGCGGCGGCATCCCCGTCGTCCCGCCCCCGGGCGGGCGGGCCCCCTCAGCCGTCGCGGAGGCCCCGCGACGCCGCCCCGAGGCCAGGAGGGCGTACAACCGGCTCCAGCACGATGACCACGCCACCACCATGGAGTCCTGCGCGGCAGACATTGACCGGCTGCTGGGCGGGCGGCGCACCGCCTCCGCGTCCTCTCCCGCCCAGGCGGCGGAGGCGGGCCAGGACCGCCGCTCCATGGCCGAGGCGGCACGGGCCCGCCTGGCCCAGCAGGTCGAGGAGCGCCGACAGCGGGCCAGGGTGGAGCGCGAGGCGCGGACCGGGGAGATGTCCCCCGTTACCGCGCCTGTCGTCCAGGACGGCGCCAGCCGCCTGTAGGGCCGGGTCGCTCAGCACACAGACACGGACGTCTGACGAGTTCTCCACAGGTCCAGAGGGTGCAAGCGCACCCGGGTCAGCCTCCTGCCTACGGTGGTTGGAGCCGCCGACCACGGCGGTCCCAGCCAGTGGGGCGTCCGCCCCCCCGCACGGAAAGGCTCCCGCCCATGCCTGTCTTCGCAGTCGACACCCAGGCCGTCACGGACACCGCGACCCGCACCAGGACCCGTATCTCCACCATCCAGACGGAGGTGGACGCCATGAACGCCGACATCGCCACCCTCCAGGCCTCCTGGACCGGCGGCGCCTCCGCCTCCATGGCCTCCTGCGCCGCCAACTGGCACCTGACCCAGATCCAGGTCCAGTCCTCCCTCGACGCCATCTCCCAGGCCCTGGACAAGGCCGCCCTGTCCTATGACGACGCCGAGACCTCCAACACCTCGCGCTTCGGCCTGGCGTAGCCCGGGGCAAGGAGCAGGCCCCGGGCGGTAGGCCCCCTGAGCCCGGCCAGGGCCCGGCCGCCCGGGCCCAGCGCGGCCTTCCCAGGCGGTGCCCGGCTCCCCCAGACAGCCGCGCCCCAGCGCCCAGGCAACCGGGCCCCAGGCGGCCACTGCGCCCAGGCAACTGCGCCCGGGAGGCCCGCAGAGCGACGGCGGGCCGCCCGCCCCCCCCGTGGGGAGGGCGAGGGCCCGCCGCTCTACCTGACTCCAGTGGCCCGGCTCACGCCCGCGGCCCCGGAGAGGCTACCCGGGCTCGCCGGAGCCGCCCGGGCGACTGGTCGGCTCAGTACATGCCGCCCATGTCGTCGCCGCCGCCACCGGCCGGGGCGGCCGGGGGCTCGGGCTTGTCGGCCACGACGGCCTCGGTGGTCAGGAACAGGCCGGCGATGGAGGCCGCGTTCTGCAGGGCGGAGCGGGTGACCTTGACCGGGTCGGCGATGCCAGCGGCCAGGAGGTTGCCGTACTCACCGGTGGCGGCGTTCAGGCCCTCACCGGCAGGCAGGTTGCGGACGCGCTCGACCACGACGCCGCCCTCCAGGCCGGCGTTGACGGCGATCTGCTTGAGCGGGGACTCCAGGGCGACCCGCACGATGGCGGCGCCAGTGGCCTCGTCGCCCTCCAGCTCCAGGGCGTCCAGGGCCTCGGCGGCCTGGAGCAGGGAGACGCCGCCACCGGCGACAATGCCCTCCTCGACGGCGGCCTTGGCGTTGCGCACGGCGTCCTCAATGCGGTGCTTGCGCTCCTTGAGCTCCACCTCGGTGGCGGCACCGGACTTCAGGACGGCCACGCCGCCGGCCAGCTTGGCCAGGCGCTCGGAGAGCTTCTCCTTGTCGTAGTCGGAGTCGGACTTCTCGATCTCGGCGCGGATCTGGCTCACGCGGGCCTCAATGGCGTCCTTGTCCCCGGCGCCCTCGACAATGGTGGTCTCGTCCTTGGTGACGACGACCTTGCGGGCCTGGCCCAGGTCCTCCAGGGTGGCGTTCTCCAGCTTCAGGCCCACGGTCTCGGAGATGACGGTGCCACCGGTGAGGATGGCCATGTCCTGGAGCATCGCCTTGCGACGGTCACCGAAGCCGGGGGCCTTGACGGCCACGGACTTGAAGGTGCCGCGGATGCGGTTGACCACCAGGGTGGCCAGGGCCTCGGCCTCGACGTCCTCGGCGATGATCGCCAGGGGCTTGCCGGTCTGCATGACCTTCTCCAGCAGGGGCAGCAGGTCCTTGACGTTGGAGATCTTGGACTCCACCAGCAGGATGTAGACGTCCTCCAGGACGGCCTCCTGGCGGTCGGCGTCGGTGACGAAGTAGGGGGAGATAAAGCCCTTGTCGAAGCGCATGCCCTCGGTGACCTCGAGCTCCAGGCCGAAGGTGTTGGACTCCTCGACGGTGATGACGCCCTCGTGGCCGACCTTCTCCAGGGCCTCGGCGATCTTGGCGCCGATCTCCTCGTCCGCGGCGGAGATGGAGGCGGTGGCCGCGATCTCGTCCTTGGTCTCGACCTCCTTGGCGTCAGCCAGCAGGCGGGCGACGACGGCGGTCACGGCCTTGTCGATGCCGCGACGCAGGGCGATGGGGTTGGCGCCGGCGGCCACGTTGCGCAGGCCCTCACGGACCAGGGCCTGGGCCAGCACGGTGGCGGTGGTGGTACCGTCACCGGCGACGTCGTCGGTCTTCTTGGCGACCTCCTTGACCAGCTCGGCGCCGATCTTCTCGAAGGGCTCCTCGAGCTCGATCTCCTTGGCGATGGTCACGCCGTCGTTGGTGATAGTGGGGGCGCCCCACTTCTTGTCAAGGACGACGTTACGGCCCTTGGGGCCCAGGGTGACCTTGACGGTGTCGGCGAGGGTGTTCAGGCCGCGCTCCATGCCACGGCGGGCCTCCTCGTCGAAGGCGATGATCTTGGACATTGAGTTTCCTCCACGATGTGGTGGCGACCGGTTGGCGCCCGCGACGGACGGGGCGGGTCGGCCCGTTCAGGTCACGTGCCGACGTCGTCCCTCACCTCCCGGCCAGGGTGTGATCACCCGGGGCTGTCACTCGACGGCCCTGAGTGCTAACCGCAATGCTGGCACTCTCGACCTGCGAGTGCAAGACGCGCAGGTCCCCGTCACACGTGTGTTTGCCGACGGCCGATTTCTCTGCCGCACGGCCCCCGGTCCCGGTGGCCGACGTCACCACCGGGCGGGCCAGGGCCGGTCGTGGACCTGCGCACCCCGGGGGAAGATCTCACGAAGCGTCCGTCCAGGGCGGCGCGCCTCCGGCCCGGGCCCAGCCTATCCAGGGCGGCACGCCCCTGGTCCGGGGCCAGGCCCGGGCGGGCCGCCGCAGGGGCTCAGCAGGTGGCCAGGAGGACCAGGGCGTCGGTCCAGGCCAGGGGTGCGGGCCCGGCCGGGGCGCCGTCGGGACGCACCTTCTCAGGCAGGGCCCCGCTGGCGGTGCGGTGGGCCTCCAGCCAGGCCAGGAGCTCCTCGGTCTCCCCCTGCCAGCCCCAGCCGCGCGCGGACAGGGCCATTAGGGCGGTCTCGGGGGTCCAGGAGACGCCGTCGTCACGCCAGGAGGATCCCGGGGCCAGGCCACCGGAGTGTCGGCCCAGACGCGCCCTGGCCGTGGCCCGCACCGCCCCCACCCCCGGAAGGGCCTCCATAAAAGGCGGGCCGACCAGCGCGATCGCGGCGTCGACGGCGTCGGTACGCGGGTAGCGCCCCCAGGTCGGCCCGTAGTTGCGCACCACCGCCTGGCGTACCCGGGAGCACCGCTCCCCCAGCGCCGAGGCCTCCAGGCCCAGGTCCAGGCCCGCCCGGGCCAGGGCGTGGGCGGCCTCCAGGCCCATGAGGACCGGCGCGGCCGTGCCCAGGGTGAGGGTGCGCTCACGCACCTCCCAGTAGTCCGGGCTGGCGGCGGGTAGGTGGCTGGGCGTGGCGGTACGGGTCATGAGGCAGGCCGCGGCCCGCCCCAGGGCGGTCACCAGGCGCCCGCCCCAGCCCGGGGTGGTAGACCCGGACTGGGCGCCAGCCCCGGACCTGGCGGCGGACCCGGGCTGGCTGGTAGGCCCGGGCAGGGTGGCGGCCCCGGACTGGGCGCCGACAGCAGAGGCGCCCTGGGGTGCGCCGGTGGGCACGCCCTGGGGCGCGAGGGTGCCGCCCGCCAGGCACCCGGCGGCCCATAGGAACCAGCCGACGCCGTCGGTCTGGGCGGGGCGGGCGTCGGGGACCTGGCCGCTGTGCGTGTAGCGGGCGGCGAAGGAGCCGTCAGGTAGCTGGAGGGCGGCCAGGTGGTCCAGGACCGCCAACGCCTCGTCCCCCAGCCCGACGGCGCCCAGGGCCACGGCCCCGAAGGAGGCGTCGCGGGGCCAGGTGTAGCGCCAGTAGCCCACCGGGGCGGCCACGACGGCGCCAGCAGGGAAGACGGTGGCCGGGCGGGACGCGTCCGGCCAGGCCAGGGTGGGGCCGGTCAGCGCCAGCAGGTCGCACAGGGCGCCGTCGGCCAGCTCGGCCCAGCGCCCGGCGGCCAGGCGGGCTCCCGCGCGGCGGGCCAGGGCGGCGTGGGCCAGGGCCTCGTGCCCGGCCGGCGTCCCGGCGCCGGCGGCCGTCCCCAGCGCCTGGGCGGGCAGGCGGGTGCCGGGGACGTAGACCGCCCCGGCGCCGGCAGGGAGCACCTCCACGGTCCCGTCCGCCCCCAGCGCGACGCCGTCGGACAGGAGCGTGGGCGCCGCCCGGTAGGTGGCCCGCCGGCCGAGGGCGCCCCCGCCGACCAGCAGGGCCGCGCCGACACCCCAGCGCACCAGGCGCCGACGGCTGGGTAGCCCGCCGACAGGCCCTTGGTTCGCTGTTCGCGAACTACCTGTCCCGCTGCCCCTCAGGCGGGCCGCCCGGCCCGGGTCGGGCGGCTGGCCCTCAGGTCCCCGCCCGGGAGCCTGGGGACCGGCTGGCCGCGACCCCGGATCCGTCGGCAGTCGCCTCACTCCGAGAAGTCGGAGCGCAGGATGACCACAATGGGGTTGGACTGGGCCTCCTCGGGGGACTCCACCAGGTTGCTAATGCCCAGAAGGCTGGCCACGGCGCGGGCGGTCGCGGCGCTCTCCGGGCGGTAGTAGACGGTCGTGGCCTCCGGGCTGTCCTTCTGGTAGGAGCCGTCGGGGACGGACACGCCCGTGTACCCGGCGTTCTCCAGGCGGGAGCCGGTGCGGCCCGCGAGCCCGTTGGTGGTGGTGCCGTTGTAGACGGTGATGCCCGTGGTCAGGTCCGCGTTGGACGCCCGGGTGGGGGTCGGCGTCGACCCCGGCGTGGCCTGCGTGGGCGCGGCGGTCTGCTCGGCAGAGCCCGTGCTCCCCGCCGTGCCCCCACCGCCCTGGGCGGCCGGTGTCCCGCCGGCCTCCGTCTTCGCGCTGGCGGTGGAGGCGGACGTGCTCTTGCTGTCCGCGGTGCCCAGGAGCTTGACCGCCCCCCACGCCAGGGCAGGCACCACGACGAGGATAATGAGAAGTGGTAGCCAGCTGCGCCACGCGGGGACGGAGGCCCGGTGGACACCGACAGGGACCCGCTCGTCCTCGGCGACGTCGAACTCGTCCTGGGGGTAGCTGTAGTTGCTCACGAGGAGGACGATACCGGGCGGCAGCCCTCCTCGTGGCGACAGACGCACTAGGCTCGTGCCGTGAACCCCGCTCAGCCTCTTACCCAGCTCATCGACCCCTCATGGGCCGCCGCCCTGGCCAGCGTGGAACCCACGATCCACGAGATCGGGGACCGCCTGCGCGACGAGGTAGCTAACGGTGACGGCTACCTGCCCGCCGGGACCGACGTCCTACGCGCCTTCACCTACCCCATGGACCAGGTCAAGGTCCTCATCGTGGGGCAGGACCCCTACCCCACCCCGGGCCACGCCATGGGGCTGAGCTTCTCGGTCGCCCCCGGCGTACGCCCGCCGCGCAGCCTGGAGAACATCTTCACCGAGCTCGTCTCCGACCTGGGGGTGGAGCGCCCCACCTCGGGGGACCTGACCCCCTGGTCGCGTCAGGGCGTCATGCTGCTCAACCGGGTCCTCACCGTGCGGCCCGGGGCACCGGCCTCCCACAAGGGCTGGGGCTGGGAGAAGGTGACGCAGCGGGCCATTGAGGCGCTCGTGGAGCGCGGCGGGCCGCTGGTGGCGATCCTGTGGGGCCGCCCCGCCCAGTCCCTGACCCCGATGCTGGGCTCGACGCCGGTCATCGCCTCCCCCCACCCCTCGCCGCTGAGCGCCTCACGGGGCTTCTTCGGCTCCCGGCCCTTCTCCCGGGCCAACGAGATCCTGGTGAGCCAGGGGGCGACGCCGGTGGACTGGCGGCTGCCGTGAGCGCCCCGGGGGCCGCCCCGCCGATCCGGCCGGTCCCTGAGCGCATCGTGTTCCCCGGGACCGAGGTGCTCGACCCCTACGAGATCTTCTCCGCCCCCGGCTACCAGGCGCCCAGGCAGAGACTGGACCCGCTGGCCCTGGCGGCCCTGGCGACGACCCTGCTGTGCTGGATCCCGGGAGCCGGCGCGCTCGGCGCGGGCCTGGGCCTGGCGGCGCTGAGACGCCTGCGCTCCTCCTACGCCACCGGGACCACCCAGGCGTGGGCCGGCGTCGTCGTGGGCGGGGTGTCCACGGTGGCCTGGATCTGGGTGATGCTCCTCATCTCGCTGCCCTAGGGGAGAGTCAGCCTCGTCACCTGGCGGCCATCTCTCGTAGGGTACGCACTGTGCTTCCCTTCATTATGGTGTCCACCCGGCCCGAGGTCGAGGCCGCCCAGGCCGAGTGCGAGTCCTTCCGGCTCCAGGGCGGCCTGACCGGTGGGGACCTCCACCACGTGCACCTGGACGAGATCGACTTCCTGGACTCCTTCCACGCCGAGGACGTCTCGGGGGTCTTCATCGGCGGCAGCCCCTACGACGTGTCCACCCCCCGGGGCTCCAAGACGCGCACCCAGCTGCGGGTGGAGGAGCAGGTCCGCGACCTGCTGGCGGTCGCCCTCAAGGAGGGGGTGCCGGTACTCGCCACCGGCTTCGGGCTGGAGGTGCTCTCGGACTACCTGGGGACCCCCACCTCCCCCGAGTTCGCCGAGGACCTGGGGGTGGCGGAGGTGTACCTGACCGCCGACGGGCGGCAGGACCCGCTGCTGGCCGGCCTGCCGGAGACCTTTACGGTCCTGGTAGGCCACCACGAGGGGGCCCCCGAGGTCCCGGCGCACGCCACGCTGCTAGCAGGCTCCCCGGACTGCCCGGTCCAGATGATCCGGGTGGGCCGGGCTGTCTACGGCACGCAGTTCAACCCCGAGCTCGACGCCGAGCGCTTCGCCCAGCGGGTAGGGGTCTACGCCGACGCGGGCTACGGGGACCCCGGCACGGTGGACGACGTCATTGCCGAGGCCCGCTCCGGGGCCTGCCACCAGGCCGGACGCATTATCCGCAACTTCGTGGAACACTTTACTCGTGACTGAGGTCACACAGAATCCACACAGTTCTCACGTGTTTGATGAAGGGCATGACTACTCCCTCTGACACCCTCACCCGCCCCGACGGCTCACCACTGCGCGTCCTGGTGGTGGATGACGAGCAGATGCTCGCCGACCTCCTCGCCTCGGCACTGCGTTACGAGGGCTGGGAGGTCACCACCGCGGGCACCGGCATCGGCGCCGTCAAGGCCGCCCAGGAGACCCGGCCCGACGTCGTCGTCCTGGACATGATGCTGCCCGACTTCGACGGCCTGGAGGTCATGCGGCGCATTCACGGGCGCGACCCGAACGTGCCGGTGCTCTTCCTGACGGCCAAGGACGCCGTCGAGGACCGGGTGGCCGGGCTGACGGCGGGCGGGGACGACTACGTCACCAAGCCCTTCTCCCTGGAGGAGGTCGTGGCCCGTCTACGCGCCCTCCTGCGCCGTGCCGGCGCCACCAGCGACCAGCGCGCGAGCCTGCTGGAGGTCGGCGACCTGCGCATGGACGAGGACTCCCACGAGGTGTGGCGGGGCCGGGACGAGATCCACCTGACCGCCACGGAGTTCGAGCTGCTGCGCTTCCTCATGCGCAACCCGCGCCGGGTCCTGTCCAAGGCGCAGATCCTGGACCGGGTGTGGAACTACGACTTCGGCGGGCAGGCCAATATCGTCGAGCTCTACATCTCCTACCTGCGCCGCAAGATCGACCGGGGGCGCGAGCCCATGATCCACACCATGCGCGGGGTGGGCTACGTCCTCAAGCCCGTCCAGAAGCCCGCCTGAGCCGCCCCGCCGTGACCTCGCCGACTCACCGTGGCGACGCCGCCGCGGACGCCTCGCAGGCCAGGGGCACCACGGGCGCCGCGCACGTCTCAGGCGCGCCGCCTGCCGCGGGCACCCAGGCCGCCCGGACGCCGCCCACCGCCCCCTCCCCTGAACCGGCCGAGACCCCTGGGCCGGAGCGCGGGGCCCCCGGGCCCGGACGCTGGCGACCCAGCCGGTGGCGGCTGCGTACCCGCCTGGCCGCCGCGGTCATGGCGGTCGTCCTGCTCATGGCCGCCGCCATCAGCACCTTCTCCACCCTCACCCTGCGCCACGCGCTCCTGGAGCGCCTGGACGAGCAGGTGGTCCAGGCCTCCCAGCGCGCCGCCTCCAAGAGGCACCTGACGCTGGACCAGTCCGACGGCGGTACCGACCGCAAGGCCGCCAGGAAGTCCGCCGCCAAGTCGGACCCGCAGGCCGGGTCCCCGAGCTCCTCGGGGGATCCCCAGGGCGCCACCGCCCCGCCCTCGGCACCCGCAGACACCACCGCCCCACGGGTACCACCCGGCCTGGACGCCCCGGGCCAGTCCGCCGGGACCCTGACCCTGGTGCGCACCGCGGACGGACGGTCACGGTTCGGGGGGTACATTGACCCCTCCGGCAACTACTGCACGCTCCCGGAGGAGACTCAGGCCATACTGCTGGGCCTGGCCCCGGCCGCCGCCCCGGTCACCGTCAGCGTCGGCTCCCTGGGGGAGTACCGGGTCCTGGTGAGCACCGACGAGGTCACCGGCGACACCGTCGTCACCGGCCTGTCCATGGCCGCCGACAACGCGCTCATCGGCCACCAGCTCGCCGTCGAGGCGGTCATGGCCCTGGTGGGCGCGGTCATCGCCGTCGTCCTGGGCTCCGTCATGGTACACCGCTCGCTGGTGCCCCTGGGGCGGGTGGCCTCTACGGCCCGCAGGGTCGCCCGCCTCCAGCTGCGCTCGGGCGACGTGCGTATCGCCGAGCGGGTGACCCCCTGTGACCTGGTCTCCTCCCCGGAGGTGGGGCAGGTGGGGGGAGCCCTCAACACCCTGCTGGACCACGTGGAGGAGGCCCTGGCCGCCCGGCAGCGCTCCGAGACGCAGGTACGCCAGTTCGTCGCCGACGCCTCCCACGAGCTGCGCACCCCCCTGGCCTCGATCCGCGGCTACACCGAGCTCATCGCGCGCCAGGGGGCCGACGCCGACCTGCCCCAGGAGGCGATGCGCGCCCTGGCGCGGGTGCACTCCGAGTCCGTGCGCATGACCGCCCTGGTGGAGGACCTCCTCCTGCTGGCGCAGCTCGACGCCGGGCGGGAGCTGGCCCACGACGAGGTGGACCTGGTGGGCGTCGTCCTGGACACGGTGGAGGACGCGCGGGCGGCCGGACCGGACCACCTGTGGGAGATCGACCTGGCCGTGCTGGATCCTGAGGGTGAGGACGGCTCCGAGCCGGACTTTGACACCGACCCGCCCCTGGTGGCCGGTGACGAGGCGAGGCTGCGTCAGGTGCTGGTCAACCTGCTGGCCAACGCCCGCGTCCACACCCCCGCCGGGACGCGCGTGGTCACCCGCCTGGAGCGGCGTGGTGGCTCCCTGGTCCTCACGGTGGCCGACGACGGGCCCGGGATCGACCCAGCGGTGCGTGAGCGGCTCTTTGAGCGCTTCGCCCGGGGCGACTCCTCCCGGGAGCGGCGCACGGGGTCGACGGGCCTGGGCATGTCCATCGCCCTGGCGATCGTCACCTCCCACGGGGGGAGCCTGACCGTGGACTCCGTGCGCGAGCCGGGAGAGGGGCACGGCACCACCTTCACGATCACCCTGCCCACGGCACCGGGCTCCTGAGGCCCGGCACCCCGGCACCCCGGCGCGCGGGCCGCCAGTTCGTCGCCGAGCGCGCCGACCGGGAAGGACCCGCCCGGCGCGCGGGCCGCTGGCAGGGCGGCAGGACAGTTCACACCCCCGTCGGCTGACAGAGGTCCTGTGCCCTGGATAGTGCCAGTGAGCCCACTGAAATGGGTAAGTCGCGAATTTGTCCAGGGACGCCAGGGAGAGGATCGAGGGGTACTTCCGTGCCGAGGGCGCGGGGGAACCAGAGGAGCTCTTCCGCTTCCGGCTCTCAGGAAGGACCCGGCTGTGGGGCGTCAGGGACGTAGGAGAGAAGCTCAGGGCACAGGTGCCGCGACAGTACGCGGACCTACTGGGTGGAGCTAGGGGGACTCGAACCCCCGACCTTCTCATTGCGAACGAGACGCGCTACCAGCTGCGCCATAGCCCCGGGTACGCAGAGATGGTAGCACCTGCCCTCCCGCCTCCGGCAAGTCGCCGCCCCGTGACCCGCCCCACCTACCCGGATCCTGGGCTCACGGCTGCGCGCCCCAGCCGTGCCGGGGCCAGCGGCCGTGCCAGGGGCCAGCCAGCAGGAGGGCGGGCTGGGCCGGGCCAGCGGAGCGCTGCCCTACTCCCCGGCGGCGCGACGGCGCCTGAGGACGGCCTCCAGGTCGATGGGGTGGAACTCGCGCTCCTCCAGCTCCTCCTCGGGCGGGACGGGCACCTGGGCGTTGACCGGCCGGACCGGGGAGGCGACGACCTCGTGCTCGCCGGTGTCGAGGTCCTCGATCATGCGACGCGGGGCGCGCGCGGCGAGTGTGTAGGTGGGGGCCGGGACGTGCACCGGACGCCAGCCCTGGGGCGGCGTGGCCGGGGCGGGCATCCGCCTGGCCCGGGCGGCCAGTGCGGCACCGGGGTCCTCCCCGGTCAGCGCCGCGTCGGGGTCGTCACCGGTCAGCGGCGGCATGGAGGGCAGGAACGGCCCGTCGTACCCGACGGGCTCGGGCGCGGGCCTGCTGGCGCTGAACCGGCCCACAGCCGGCCTGGCCGTGACCGGCCTGCCCGACGTCGGGCTGACGACGCCCGGGAGCCGGGTCAGGTCCGGGCCCGTCGTCTCGGGGCGAACCGTCTCGGGCCCGCCAGCAGGCGGCGCGGGGGGCTGGGCGGGGCCAGCGGCGGGGCCCCCCTCCTCCTGGGCGTCCGGCTCGTCCTGGGCGGCCGGCTCCACGGAGGCGGGCGACGTCGGGGAGAGCGGGAGGTCCACGGCGTCCCCGCCAGGCCGGGACCCGGCCAGGGACTCCGCCACCGGCCTGGCCTCGGGGCCGTCCGGCCCCGGCACGAGGTCCGCCTCCAGGCCTGCCGCCACGGGCCCCTCCGTCTCCTCGACGGAGTCCACGGGGACGAACACCGGCCGACCAGTCGGGCCCGCGACCGGATCCGGCCTGCCGACCGGCCCGGGAGCAGGCACCGGACGCAGGATGGGGCCTCCCACGGGGCCCGCCGACGGCGCGGTCCTCTGGTCTTGGACGGGCCGCTCGGGACGGGAGCCGCCCTGGTCGCGGTGAGGAGCGGTCCTGCGGGAGGCGCCGGGCACGCCAGTCGGGCGCCCCCGGTCGGCCGCGGTCAGGCCGCCCTCGTCGTCGGCCGCCTCGTCACCCTCCGGGTGCCTGCCGGTGAGCAGGAGGAGCTCACGCTCCAGGGCGGCGATACGACGCCGCTCACGGCCCTCGGCAGCGGCCGCGGCAATGGCCGCCCGACGTCCCGCCATGAGGGAGACGCCCAGCAGCGCGGTCGGGATGAGGGCGGGCCACCAGGGCACCGGGGTCGCCAGGCCCACGATCCACAGGCTCGCGGAGACCGCCACCAGGACCGCGAAGACGGCGGCGCGGCGACCGGCGGCCGCGCGACGGGCCTCGCGGGCCTCGTTGCGGGCGCGCCTGGCCTGTGCCAGCTCACGTTCGGTCCTCACGGAGCGGACGTTCCTCACGGTGGGTCTGTTCATGGCTCTGACCTCCGGTGGGCGGCGAAAGATCGTGGCATGACCGCTGCGAGTACAGGCCTCGTCAGCGGCGGAGGGCTCGTCGCTGGTCTCCAGGACCCGCAGCTCCGCGGAGTAGCGGTCCTCGGAATTGGACTGCCCCATCACCTCACGGCGTCCGACCAGGTACGGCAGGAGGTACACGGCAAGGATGACAACGAGTGCGACCAGCGCCCAGATCTCCATCCCCACACCTCAACGGTATTCGCCCGACAGGCGGCGGGGACGTAGGCGACCTGGCGTGTTGAACAGCTCGCGGTCCCACCCGACCAGGATATTGGACACGTCGCGGACCACAGATTCCTCAGCAGTCACACGGTTCCTGGGGTCCTCGGCAGTCACAGGAGCCCCACCTCGTGCTCCCCCTGCCCGACCTGGGCGGACCGCAGAAAACAGGTCCAAGGTCCTACAAGAGCGTCGCGGCGCCACGCACCCCACACCGCGCACCTCACGACTCCAGGAGGAGGCAGTGCAGGGAGCTCCCGGCCGCGACCAGCCCCGTGTCCTCGGGCACCACGGCGATCGCGTTCGCCCAGGCCAGGCCCAGCAGGCTGGTGCGCCCCGGCTCGCTGGTCGGCTCGGCCCGGTAGCCCTGGGCGGGCGAGCCCGTCAGGTGGACCGGGACGAACTCGCGCCTGCCCACCGGGGAGTCCCAGCCGTGGGTGACCGTGGCCGGCAGGCTCAGGCGGTGGAGCGTGGACCAGCCCCCGATCTGCCGCAGGACAGGACGCACAAAGGTCTCGAAGGCGATCTGGGCGCTCACCGGGTCGCCCGGTAGGCAGAAGATCGGGGTGTCACGCACCGTGCCCAGGCCGAACTGGTGGCCGGGGCTCATGGCGACGGCGTCGAACCGCACCGAGCCCAGCGGGGCCAGGACGTCCTTGACCGTGTCCCCCTGCCCCAGGGACATCCCCCCGGTGGTGATCAGGACGTCAGCGCGCACGAGCTGGTCCTCAATGGTCTCCGTCAGGGGACGCACCTCGTCGGGGACCGCCGCCACCCGGAAGGCCTGCCCCCCGGCCTCGGTCACCGCCGACGCCAGGGCGTGGCCGTTGGCGTCGTAGACCTCGCCGAGCCCGCACCGGTTACCCGGCTCCACCAGCTCGTCGCCAATGGAGACAATCACCACACGGGGTGCGGGGTGGACCTTGACCCGGTGGCGGCCCAGGCCGGCCAGCAGCCCGACCTGCCGGGCGGAGACGCGGCTCCCCTCGGTGAGGACCTTGACCCCGGCCTCGACCTCCTCGGCCCGGCGGCGCACGTTCTGCCCGGCCACCACGGCGCGGCGCACCACCACCTGCGAGGTGCCCCGGTCGGTGTCCCTCCAGGACACGACGGCGTCGGCCCCCCGGGGCATGGGCGCACCGGAGTCGATCAGGACGCAGGCACCACGCACCAGCCGCATGGCGCGGGCGTCCCCCGCACGCACGGCGTCCATGACGTCCAGGCGGACGGAACCGCCTGAGCCGGCCCCGGCCACCTCGGCGGCGGTGACGGCGTAGCCGTCGCACCCTGCGAGATCCGCCACCGGCAGGTCCATGTCGGCCACCACGTCCTCAGCCAGGACGCAGCCGACGGCGTCGGGAAGGACCACGTCCAGCGGTGCGGCGGCGTGGGCGATCTCAAGGCAGGCGGCCAGGTGCTTGGCGACGGTTATCATCAGGTGTCCTCACGTTCCGGCGTGTGTCCGGTTACCAGCGCGAGCCTACCGTCCCCACCGGCCCGGAAGGTCTCGCAGCGGTCTCAGCCCGGGGGCGCTACCGCGTCAGGACGCCCGCGACCAGGGGGCTTCGCCGCAAGCGCAGAACCTCTGTGCCTGCCGGCGCCCCGCTCGGGGCCTGGGAGGATTGCCCCCATGAGCACCCCTGCCCCCGTCCTTCCCGACGTCGCCTTCCTGGAGGTCAGCGACGCGAAGGACGCGCTCCGGGTCACCCTGCGTGAGCAGCGGCGTCACCGTCACCGCCACCCTGTCGGCCACCACGACCCCACCTGCGAGGCCCTGACCGAGCACGCCCTCCAGGCGGTCGCGGGCATGGGCGCGGTGGCCGCCTACGTGTCGGTGGGCTACGAGCCCTGCACCCGCCTGCTCCTGGAGGAGCTGCGATCACAGGGGGTGCGTGTGCTCCTGCCGGTGCTGGGACCGCGCCTGTCGCGCTCGTGGAGGTACTTCGCCGGCAGCGACGACCTGGCCGAGCGCGCTCCGGGGCGTCCGCCGGAGCCGAGCGGGCAGCCGCTGCCGCCCGAGGAGATCGGGCAGGTCGAGGCCGTGCTCGTCCCGGCGCTGGCGGTGGACCGGGCGGGTCGGCGCCTGGGGCAGGGCGGTGGGTGGTACGACCGCGTGCTGCCGCTGCGCCGCCCCCAGGCACCGGTGTTCGCCCTGGTCTACGGCGACGAGCTCGTCACCAGGCCCCTGCCGACAGAGCCTCACGACGTGCCCGTGGACGCCGTCATCACCCCCACCGAGTGGTTCCTCCTCCAGGGATCCGCCTTCTCCGGCCGGTAGCCGCCGGGGCCACGGGGCGAGGCCTGGCGGCGCGGCCGAGGGCGGGTGACGCGGTCGGCGGGCCACGCGGCTGCCGCCAGTAGGCCGGTAAGGAGGCCCTGGCGGCGCGGCTGGAGCGGGCGTCACGAGGGCACCGCGACGCCGCGGGTGACGCGGTCGGGGCGGACGCGCTCGCGCAGCGCTCGGGCATCCCGAAGGGCGGGCCACGCGGCTGCCGTCAGCAGGAGGCTCCCAGGCGCCTGAGGTACTTTCCGTGACCTGCCCCGCACCCCCCGGAAATAAGGAGGCTCCCAGGCGCCTGAGGTACTTTCCGCGGAATCTCGCGGCGTCATCCGGTGGTCCGGGCCTGTGGAAAACTCTTTGTCCACAGGGCCCGGCGCCCCCGCTGGCCTGAGGGGGCCGTCTCAACCCACGCTGGAGGCATGTTCCTGCGACGACGCTCCTCCCGCCCACGGCCCCCCTCCCGGGGCCGGCCCGACGCCCCGCAGCCCGTCTCCCGACGTCACCAGCTCCCTGACGTCCCGCAACCGGCTACCCGACGCCGTCGGCCCCGGCCCTCCACCGTGCTCTGGCGCTGGAGGCACCTGGTGGTCGCCACCTGCGTGGCCGGGGCCGTCCTGGTGACCCTGTCCGTGCTGCGCCCGCAGCCGGTGCAGGGGCGTATCGTCTGGGTCCTGGAGCACGACGTCGTGGCCGGGACGCTCATTACCGAACAGGATCTGGAGGAGCGTTCGCTACCAGAGGAGGCGCTGCCCTCCGGGGAGCTGGCCGGGCCGGAGGTCGCGGGGTCGCGGGCGGCCGTGGCCCTCCCGGCAGGCACGATCCTGACGCCCTCGCTGGTGAGCGGTCAGCTCGCTGCAGGGCTGGCCCCCAGTGAACGGGTGGTCCAGATTCCGGTGGATATCGGCGCGGCCCTGGCCCAGCCCGGGAGCCGGGTAGACGTCATCGGGGAGAACACAACGAGCTCCTCCCGGCAGGCCGACGAGGCTGACACGCAGTCGTCGGCAGTACTCTGCACAGGCGCCAGGGTGCTCCAGGTCGAGGTCCCGGAGGAGCCGGGCCTGTGGTCAGGTAATAAGAATGTTACATATGTAACACTTGCTGTTTCCGGGAATAGCGCTAGCGTGGTCGTTAGCGCGGCTACACATGGAGCGCTCGGCATCGTGCTGAGCCCGTGACGCCGTCAGGCAGTGCAGCGCCTCACGCACTGCTGTCTTCACACGTCAATGGTGTCCCGGAGCACGTACGTGCCCGGCAGCGCCCCGTCGAAAGGTACCTCCCTCCATGCTCAAGGGCTTCAAGGAGTTCATCTCCCAGGGCAACGTGATCGAGCTCGCCGTCGCCGTTATTATCGGTAACGCCTTCAAGCCGATCGTCGACAGCGTCACCAAGTTCATCCTGAACATTATCGGCGCCCTCGTGGGCTCCCCGAACTTTGACTCCGTGGCACAGTTCAAGATCCGGGGCTCGGACTACATCCAGCCGGGCACCATTGCCACCTCCATTATCAACTTCCTGATCGTGGCGGCCGCCGTGTACTTCTTCGTGGTGGTTCCCATGAACAAGCTCGCCGCCACCCGCAAGAAGGAGGAGGAGGCCGCTCCCGCCAAGCCCACCGAGGCCGAGCTCCTCACCGAGATCCGCGACCTGCTCGCCACCCGGCGGGGCTGAGGACGCCAAGGGCCGCCCGCAGCGGCACTGGACTACGCGAGGGTTTGGCGCGACCTCGCCGCCAGCCCGGTCAACGGCCTCGGTACTGGCCTACGACGCACGAGGGGTCGGCTCAGTAGAGCCGACCCCTCGTCATATAACGGGGCAGCAGGGCCACGAGCACCCGCCCACCCCTAGGCCAACCACACCCCTCCCTCCGTGAGAACGGTACTTATTCGTCGCGAGAACGGTACTTGTTGCTCGCGAGAACGGTACTTGTTCGTCGTGAGAACGGGTGGGTCCGGGAGGCCCGTCGCGTCCTCTGATAGGGGCACGTGTCTCCTGGCGTAAACCTAGGCAGGTTACGCAATACTCTGGATGTCCTACCAGCCGTCCGCCGCTCTGTGCTCCTGTGCGTGTCGCAATCTGAGGATCAGGGCGGAGGGCACTCCTGGCCGTACCAGAGCCCAGGCCCCTGACCTGCGTGGACATTGAGCGCATAAAGACGGGGGCGGGGTGGGGTCGGCTCTGATCCTCAGATTGCGACAGAACAGTCGCCCCACACTACGCAGGCCGCGCATAGATCCCTGCTCTCGGCACGAACCAGCCCAGGAATGGTGCGGTTAAGCGGCCTGCAAGGCAGGAGCCGAGCCGCCCGTCCTCCCCGGCCGATGACGTCGGTCGAGCAGCACGCCCAAGGCAGGAGCGGAGCCGAGGTGGGAGCGGAGCCGAGGTGGGAGGAGAAGGGGCCGAGGTGGAGTGAGGCAGGAGCGGGGGCGTGGCCGTCGTGACCTGTTTTTGGCTCCGTCCCCCGGGTTACTGCCAGTGGGGTGGGACCTCGGCCAGGAGCCGGGCGTCATTAGCGTCCCCCGTCGTGCCGGTACGGCCCAGGGGACCGCTCCGCCCGCACGCATCCGTCAGGGCGTCCACACTCCGGCGGCGCTCCTCCTCAGCCTGCTGGGCCGGCAGCTCACCGCGTGCGATCCGCGCCAGGTCGGCAGCGCAGAGCGCCACCACGCGACGCCGCGCACGCCCACCAGCAGTACCACCAGTACCACTGGCACCGCCTGCGGGCACCGGGCCCGGTGCCAGGCCACCGGCCACACCAGGCCGGTCTGCCCCCGCCACGCCAGCCACCTCACCCGTCCAGCCAGGGGCGGACTCGGAGTCGGCGGACCGGGCAGCAACGGGCCCTCCCACCTCAGGAGCAGCCGCCCCGGTCCAGCGGCCGAGCCCACCTGGCCCCGCCCCAGGGGCAGGACTCGGTCCTGTCGCGGGTGCACCGACCACCAACCCCGGGACCCCCGCCCCAGGGGAAGGGCGGGCGCACCCCCGGTCACCACCTGCCGCGTCCGCCTCTCCCCCGGGCTCAGCGGCCACGCCGCACCACGCCTTTCAGGATGTTGTCGACCGCGGAGCCGCGGCGTTGCAGCCCCAGGGTGACCCGCAGCTCCTCAACCTCCTCAAAGTCCTCACGCTGGACGCCGTCGGAACGGATCCAGGCCATGAGCTCGTCAAGCGCGTCGTCGGAGTAGTGCTGCAGGGGGAGCCCCTGGGCGAAGCGCGGCCGCGGTCCGCGCTCACGCACGGTCTCCAGGTCCGACGCCGCCGACGCCGCCGAGACCGCGGACACGGCTGAGGCCCCCGAGACGGCCGAGGTCGCGGACACCCCCGAGACGGCCGAGACCGCCGACCTGCCAAAGATCGTTGACGTCGCGGACGCACCCGACGCCCCTGTCCCACGCCACTGGATCCCCGCGGCCTCGGCACTCGACGCGCTACCAGCAGCGCTGCCTGCAGGCTCACCTCCACCACCCGGCACGCCTTCCGCACCCCGGCCCCTCAGGTCTGACGCGCTACCAGGGCCTGGTGTGCTGCCCGCACCCCAGCCCCCCGGGCTCGACGCGCTACCAGCACCCAGGGAGCTCCCCGCGATAAGGACCCCCTCGGCACCGTGCAGGGCGCCGTCAGGCTCGGTCACCGACTGCCCCTGGGGCACCCCCTCCAGGACCTCGGGCACGTCCTCCACGCGCACGGGCACGACCTGGTGGACCCGCCCCTCCCGGACGGCCTGCCGCTGGGTGAGGATGTCCAGCACAATGCTCTCCACCGCCTGGGCCTCACGCTCAGGATCCACGAACACCCCCGCGGAGTAGGCCATGTAGACGTGCCAGCCACGCCTCTCCAGGCGCTCCACCCAGTGGCGGTCACGACGGCGCAGGCTCGGCTCGGCCACGTAGGCGGCGTCGTCAGTGAGGACCGCCACCAGCAGCTCGCCGGGGCAGTCAGGGTGCCCGATCGCCAGGGGGATGCGCACCCCCCCGCGCACCCCGTAGCGCGGCACCACCGTCAGGCCCTTGCGCCACAGGTGCTCGGCCAGGTCCACCAGGAGGCGGTCGGGGGCCGTGGACTCGGCCACGCTCTGGGCCGGCTCCCCGCCCGCACGCGCCAGGACCTGGCGCAGCAGGCGCGGCCCGGCCGCCTGGAGGCGGTTGGGGTCAATGTCCTCGGCGGCCAGGCAGGAGACCACCTGGGTGGTGCCCCGGGAGACGGCCAGGGCCTCCACCAGCCCCACCATGCCCCCGTGCGTGGAGACCGCGCCGAAGGAGTGGATGGTGCGCCCGTGGGGCGTCTTGGCGTAGCCCACCGAGAGGATGACGTTGTCCCGGCGCAGGGAGCGCACCTGGGTCAGGTCCACCACCGCGAAGGGCTCACCGACGTCCTCCGAGAAGAACGCCTCCAGGGAGGGCGATCCGGTGGTGGCCGCGTTAATGGCCCGCTGGACCTCCTCGGCGTGCCGGGCGTTGAGGGCGATGACCGCCAGGCTGCGCTCAGGGGTGGTCAGGGCGTGCTCAATGACCAGGTCCACCACCCGCTCCACCTCGGCGGGGACGGACTCCACGGCGGCCTGGCCCGGGGCGGGCATGCCGCGTCCCTCGACCAGGTCCAGGCTGAGCTGCCAGGCGCCCGGCGGGGCGGGGACGGCGTCAATGACGTTGTCGTAGCCGTTGGCGGCCAGGAAGACGGCGATCTCCGCGTCCAGCGCGTGACGTCCCAGGGGCAGGGTCACCCGTGGCAGGAGGGAGCCGAGCTCGGCGGCCAGGCCGAAGGTGTCCCGGCGCGGGTCGCCGACCACCAGCACCTGCTCGGCGCGGACGAAGGCCGGCAGGACCTGGGCCACGGGCATCTGCGCGGAGGCGTCCAGGACCGCCAGGTCCACCACGGCGTCGGGGGTGAAGACCTGCGGCACGAGGGTGGGCGGCACGATCCACACCGGGGTGGCGGTCAGGGCCAGGGGGAAGACCCGCAGGATGTCACGCAGGGGCAGCTTGTCCTCCCGGCACAGGGCCAGGTAGAGGGCGCGGGCGGTGTCCTTGTCGGCGTCGACGCTGGCACGCACCCGGGAGGCGTAGGCGGCCAGGACCGGCCCGGCCAGTGAGGCGGACTGGGCGGTGTCGAGCCGACGCAGGGAGGCGGCCAGGGCGGTCAGCGCGTCGGCGTCCAGGCCCCCCATGTCCGGGTCCTGGCGCAGGGCGTAGGACAGGATGGAGATCCACCAGCAGTAGGTGAGCTCGTCCTCGATACGGCTGTCGGGCACCTCCCGGGCGGCCAGGTCCTTGACCAGGGGCCCCAGCCCCAGCTCGGTGAGCTCGTCCAGGACCTGGTTGGCCTCGGGCATCCTCTCGGCGCTGGCGGCGTCGTCCAGGAGGGTGCGTACACGCTCGGTCAGCTGGTCCAGGGGCATGTCGACCAGGACCGGGGCGTCCTCGGCGCGCCCCAGGACGGGCTGGAGGGCGGCCACGACCTCGTTGGTCTCCACGGCGGTGCGCTGCATGTCGTCCAGGCCCCGGGGCAGGCGCGGCCAGCCGTTGTCGGGGTCGTATCGGCGCCAGGTCTCCCGCCGCCGCTGCACCTTGACCAGCTCACCGTGCAGGTCGCTGACATTGCGACCCGGGCGTACCAGGTCCTTGGCCTGCTTGATGAAGCGGCGCCGGGTGGAGCGCTTCATCTCGATGGAGCGCTCCTCACGCCACCGGCGGGTGGCGGTGGCGATGACCAGGTCCGCGGCCGAGCGCTCGAAGACCTCGGGCAGGAAGACGTCCAGGGACTCACGCACGCCGTCGAGCACCTCCATCTGCTCGTCCCACTGGCTCAGGGTGGCGGCGGGCTTCAGGCCGGTGAAGTCGCTGACGGACCGCACCTGCTCGGTGAGAGTGGGCAGGAGCTCCTCGGCCAGGCGGGCCAGGCGGGCCAGGGTGTCGGTGACCTCGTCAATGTCCGTGACGTCCAGGCTCCGCCAGGCCGAGGCGGAGAGCCGGGGGCTGAGGATCCCCAGGGCGTGGGCACGGTGCAGCAGCCAGATGGCCCGGTCCAGGTCCTCGGCGCCTATGCGGCCCATGTGCTCGGGGGCGATCCGGGCGGTGGTGCGGGCCCGGGCGCGGCCGCTGGTGAGCTCGGCGAGCTCCTGGAGGGCGTCGTAGGCGGACACGCCCCACGGGTCGCGCTCCCGGTGGAGGGCCTCGATGTAGCGGCCCAGGCGCCTGCGCACGGCCACCAGGCGCTGGCGCTGGAGGCTAATGGACTCGGTGTCCAGGTCGGGGACCTGCACCCCCAGGGCGGTGCGGACCGTCTCGGCGGCGTGACGGCGCCAGTCGGGGTCCTCGGTGAGGTCGGCGACCATGCTCCCCAGCCCGGCCTCGCGCAGGACCTGGGCCACGGCGTGCCCATCGGCGTTGGAGGCGGGCACGTGCAGCACGGTGCGCCCGGAGGCGGCGGCGTCGGCCAGGATGGCGGCCAGGGTGTCGGCGACGTCGGAGCCGGGGGGTGCGTCGAGCAGGAGGGAGGCGCCCGAGCTGACGGCCTCGACGGCGTCGAGCTGGGCGGGGTCGAGGTCGCCGATACCGCGCTCGGCGCTGGGGGCGCGGTCGGTGCGCACCGGCTCGGGCAGCGTCACGTCCAGGGCGGCACGGGCCTGCTCGTCACCGGCCAGGGCAGCTACCAGGGCGGAGGCGCGGGCGCGCTCCTCCACGGCGTCGAAGTCCTCTACCAGGGCCTGCCCGGGGTGGACGAAGGCCCCCATGACCAGGCGCTCGTGGACGTCGAAGGCAGGCAGGTACTCACGTCCCAGCGCACCGATACGGGCCAGGGCCGAGCGGGGGGTGAAGCCCTCCCGGGACAGGGAGGCCCGGGCGATGGCCTCCACGTTCTCCGCGGCGCCGTAGCGGCGCAGGGCGCGCACGAGGACGGGGTTGACCTCAATGGTGGGCTCCAGGGTGATGGCGGCCTCCGCGTTGGGGCCGGTCAGGCGCACGGGCCGCAGCAGGACGGGGGCGTTGACGGTCCTGGTGGAGCGTACGGGGGTGGTGCGTTCCAGAGGGGTCAGTCCGGGCTTCTTGTCCTCGGGGTCCTGGTCACCGTTCTCGGCGTCGTCCTCGTCCTTGGGGCGGGTGACGGTCTCGTTCCAGGTGGCCACGCCAATGGCCAGATAGACGGGGGCGACGCCGAACTGCCGGGCCAGGCTCTCGGTGCGGGAGGCGACCTCGCGCAGGCACTGGCGGGCCACGCTCAGGGCGGAGTGCTCACGGATGAGGTTGGTCAGGTGGGTGGGTCGGCCCGCGTAGAGCTGGGCCAGGCCGGAGGGGTGGGCCGCGGTGAGGTCCACGACGCCGTCGATGACGGTAATGTCGTCCAGGCTGGCGACGCCCCCCAGGTCCACCAGCTCGCTGCGCCACGAGGTCAGGGCCGCGTCCACGCGGGCCAGACGCACGGGATCCCCCAGGGGGGGCATGACGGGCGGCGGAGGGGCCGGGACGCCGTGGGCCGGCGTGACCTCGGCGGGGGACGGCTCACGCGGCTCGACGGGGACGTCCGGGCTCTCCGGGTCGGCGGCCCAGGAGACGGCTGGCTCGTGGACGGGTGCGCGATCCGCCGAGCGGCGCCGAAAGCGGCCGAAGAAGGAGAGCAAGGGCGTCATGCCACATAACGTACCGGCCGCCCTCGCCCAAACCGGACAGGCGCGGCCGGTTTCCGCCCCGGGGAGACACGACGGCGGGGGCTCCGCCTGGCGGGGGCACTGAGGAGCACACCAGGCTCGCCCTGGCGCTGTTCGGGGCTCCGCCTAGTGGGGGCTAGTGGGAGGCGGGGGCAGTGGCCCAGGTGCCGCTGGCCCGCGCCCGGCACACCATGGCACCCGGTGGGGACAGGAACAATACGGGGGACGACCGGTCCACCTGGCCGCCGCCTCGTGGCACCCGGTGGGGACAGGGGCGGTACAGACGTAGGCTAGTAGGCCGTTAGTCCTTGGTTAATACGGGTTATGGCTCTGGGACGGGGCGAAGGCGTCCGGATACTGGGACGGGGGCTGTTGCCTGTACATGACCCGGACTAGGGTAGTGGCAGTTCTCACAATGAGGATCCTAAAGACAGGCGTGTGCGTGGAGGTGTGCGGTGTCCCTGGAGGTCGTGCTCGGCGAGCTGACGAGGGCGCGGTCCCTGGCGTTCGAGGCCGCCGACTCCCTGGAAGGCGTGGCGTACGTGCCGAGCACCGGCAGTGAGGCCACGTTCGGCAGTCCGGTCCTGGCCAGTGCGGCGCAGGCCTTCTGCCTGGAGCTCGAGGACGTGGTGCGTGGGCACGCGGCCCGGGCCGAGCAGACCGCCGAGGCGCTGGGGGCCGCGGCGGCCGACTACGCGCGGGCCGACCAGGAGGTAGAGACGCAGGTCGGCGCCCTGGCCGGGGGTCTGGGGACCGTGGCCCCCGGGATCGGCTGGGGTGCGGACTCGCCTTACCGTCAGCAGGGGCCCAGCCCCCAGACCCGGGAGGAGATATACCAGCGCCTGGCCAAGCGCCTGCGTGGTGACCAGCCGGCCGAGCCTGACGTGGAGGGGTTGCGATGAGCACGAGTGCGTGGGATCTGGCGGGAGGCCTGGTTCCTGAGATCCTGGGTAGTCCAGGCGGGGTGCTGGAGGTGGCCGACTCCTGGCGGCAAGCCGGGGGGCGTGTGGGTGGTGCGGCAGGCCTGGTGGGCCAGGCCGCGGCCGGTACGCCCTCCTGGCAGGGCGAGGCCGCCTCCGCCTTCCAGGAGAGCACCGGCGGTCTCGAGACCGATCTGGGATCCCTCCAGACCACCTACCAGGGGGGCGCCGGGGTGCTGGAGTCCTACGCTGGCGTCCTCCGGGCGGCCCAGGACGCCGCTGCCACCTTGCGCGCCCAGGCCTCCAGCCTCCTCCTGGACGCCCTGGGCGACCCCGTCAAGGCCCTGGCCGCCATGGCCGCCCTGACCACCATCGCCAAGGCGGCCGCCACCATCCAGACAGAGGTCACCCACGCCGCCAGCACCGCCGCCGCAGCACTCAGCACCAGTGGCATAAGTAGTGCGAGCAGGTCGAGCTCAAGTGATGATACTGAGTGCGACGAAGATGATCACACCTGCGCGCGAGCTCCGCTGAAGAAATCAGATATAGCGAGGATCCGGGCGCAGATAAATGGTACTCAGGAACTACCAGGAGTTGATCAGGGCCGGATCGGTGACTGCTACTTCCTGGCCTCCCTGGCGGCCTACGCCTGGACCGACGCGGGCCGCAAGATGCTGCGCGACAACGTCAGGTGGGACGAGAGCAAAAAGGCCTTCATTGTGACTTTCTACAAGGACGGGGAGAAGAAGGAGATCGAGGTCAACGACTACTACACCGAGGGGAACGGCAGTGGCACCCCTGATCTTTTCAACGTGTACGAGCGCGCCTACGGGAAGCTCATAGGGAACGACGACCTTCCTGACGGACACTCAGAGGACGCGATGCAGGACCTGTCAGGGAAAAAGGCAAAGAATCTCAACACCTTCGGGGGCTCAGGGTTCCTGGGATGGCCGTGGTGGGACGACGACAAGTACACCGACGGCCAGTGGAAGCAGATCGAGGAGGCGGTTGATAGTCATCAGCCGGTCACCGCCTCGAGCGATGGCGGCAAGACCATCACTGCGAGGGTCGACACAAATGGTGACGGGAATGTAGACGACACCGACGCCGAGGGGAGGTACCAGATCGTAGATGGGCATACGTATGCCGTCATCGACATTGATGACCAGTACGTCACTTTATACAATCCATGGGGCGAAAACAAAGACTCGTCCGGAGACCGTATTCACGGAGGTAAAATCCGGATCACACGAAACGACTACCAGACATACTTTAATGAGACCCATATTGGTCAGATCTCATAGGCGCCGTCAATCCTGTGAGGCCGTGTTGTAAGCGAGAGGAGATGGAGCCGTGTCTGGTGGGCGTCGTGGGTTGTCGCGTCTGGTGGTGGTGCTTCTTGTCGTGGTGGGTCTGGTGGGTGCGGGGGCGGGTTACCTGTGGTGGGTGCGCCCACCGGTGCGCCGCGCCCCCCTGCCCCCAGGGATAGAGAAGGGTGAGGACCTGCTCCTCAGCCCCCCGATACCACCCGCGGGCACTTCCACCGGTACCCTCAGCTTCTTTTCCCTTGGCACCCAGCGGCACGAGTGGGTCGCCTTCGTCACCTGGGCCACCAAGGACCCCACCACCAGCAGCAGGAACATAGAGCTGCGTCTGGGCCAGCCCGTCCACGTCCAGGGACTGGGAACCCTCACCCTGACCTGGGTCAGGCCCGCCCCACCACCCTGGGACCTGTCCGACGGCTCAGGCCCACGCCTAGGAGTAAACCTCAACCCCGACCCAGGCGTCACCATGTGCATGTACGCCAACGACTGCAACGAGTCGACTCAGCAGCCTACCGCCACCCCCACACCTTAACTCAGGCAGGCGTTATCCTGTGCTGTCACAACTATCAGGATGCGCTACCAGGCTCCGAGAGAGTTAGGCCCCCGCAAGCGCTCAAGGACAGGACCATCCCCAGGAAGACGACATGAACAGGACTGGTACCCCACACGACCCCGCACTAAGACAAGGAGGACCAGGACCCGTGCCTGGTGGGCGTCGTGGGTTGTCGCGTCTGGTGGTGGTGCTTCTTGTCGTGGTGGGTCTGGTGGGTGCGGGGGCGGGTTACCTGTGGTGGGTACGCCCACCGGTGCGCCGCGCCCCCCTGCCCCCAGAGATAGAGAAGGGTGAGGACCTGGTACTGGGACCGTCGATCCGGCTTGAGTTCATGTCGACCGGCGATCTCGACTTCTCCTCTCTTGGCACCCAGCGGCACGAGTGGGTCGCCTTCGTCACCTGGGCCACCAAGGACCCCACCACCAGCAGCAGGAACATAGAGCTGCGTCTGGGCCAGCCCGTCCACGTCCAGGGACTGGGAACCCTCACCCTGACCTGGGTCAGACCCGCCCCACCACCATGGGACCTGTCCGACGGCTCAGGCCCACGCCTAGGAGTAAACCTCAACCCCGACCCAGGCGTTATCAGGTGCGCGTACACCGACGACTGCAATGAGTAGGCGCAGAATGTCAATCCATGCGGACACGCCCGCACCAGAAGGCGGGCCCATAAGGACTAAGCGTTCTGACCGCGGGAGGTACTTCACTCGAACCACTATAGGCGAGAGACCTCCGAAGCACCCAAAGTACAGGCACTGGTGGTCATGATTAAGCTGTCGCGAAGGAAGATGTCTCACGGACCCAGGCGTCACGGGCACAAGGCGTCCCGTAGTGTGCTGGTCCTGGTCGCCCTGGTAGCCCTAGGCTGCTCGGTGCTGGGTGGGCGTCTGCTGTATGTATGGTGGCAGCGTCCTTCTACTGAATGGGTTCCCCTGCCCCCGGGTATTGAGGAGGGTGAGACGCTGACCCTGGGCCCGGGCATACCTCCGGAGCGGACTAACTATGGTTACCTGGAGTACCGGGCGGCGCGCATTGAGAATCGTGAGTGGGTGGTGGGTGTTAAGTGGCTGCGTACTGACGGCGGTGCCGACGAGGAGAAGGAGCTGCGTCTGGGGGAGAGCGTCTACCTTGAGGGGCTCGGAACGATCACGCTTACGGCAGTAAGACCAAGACCAGTATTCACCTTCCCGTGGGAGGAGACCCCCTGGAACGACTACATGAAAGCTATCTTCAACCTCGAGCTCGAACCCGGAATCGTACTGCTGTAGCCTACGTGGACCAAAGAGCAGTCTTTTTGCTCATGTCGGTATCCGATCCATGTTTAATAGGTGCCTGTCTGAGTTAGGGTGTGGGGGTTGTGGTAGGCTGCTGGGTCGACTCGTTGCAGAGGTTGTCGCCCACTGTGCACAGGACGACTCCAGGGTCGAGGGTGAGGTTGGCCATAATATAGCTTCCACTAATTTGTATTAGTGGAGGGGGTTCCCATGGGAAGCGGAAGTCGTCTGGTGGGGCTGGTGATGGTAGGGTGACGCTGAGGAGGGTGATGGTGCCCAGTCCGGTGAGGTGCGCGCTCTCGCCCAGGTGGAGTGTGGGATGCTCGTCGTCGGCGTCGTGGAGCTCCCAGTCCAGGGTCACCACCCACTGGCGGTTCTCTATCCGGCAGCTTCCCACGTAGAGTTCTCCGGCCTTTGTCCTGGTGAAGTTGGTGGCGGTCCCGCCGAGGCTTATTGTCTGTCCTGCCTCCACGTCCGGGGGCAGGGCGACGCTGTTGACGGTGGGCCACTGAATCGAGTGAGCCTCGCGCTGCCGCTGCGCCTGCCACATCCTCCAACCCACCACCGAGCAGCCCAGGATTACGACCACTAGGAGGACCAGGCCAGAACGAACCACGCCATGACGTTGTTTAACCATGTAAACCACCAGACCTTCTCTCGGACGTGCAGGACACCGTCAACACAGGCAACCCTCAACTCATTGCATACGCCTACCCGTCAGCTTCCTGGGCGGGTCTGGTGAAGCAGTACCGGTTCTTACCTGTGCACCTGATAACGCCTGGGTCGGGGTTGAGGTTTACTCCTAGGCGTGGGCCTGAGCCGTCGGACAGGTCCCATGGTGGTGGGGCGGGTCTGACCCAGGTCAGGGTGAGGGTTCCCAGTCCCTGGACGTGGACGGGCTGGCCCAGACGCAGCTCTATGTTCCTGCTGCTGGTGGTGGGGTCCTTGGTGGCCCAGGTGACGAAGGCGACCCACTCGTGCCGCTGGGTGCCAAGAGAGGAGAAGTCGAGATCGCCGGTCGACATGAACTCAAGCCGGATCGACGGTCCCAGTACCAGGTCCTCACCCTTCTCTATCTCTGGGGGCAGGGGGGCGCGGCGCACCGGTGGGCGTACCCACCACAGGTAACCCGCCCCCGCACCCACCAGACCCACCACGACAAGAAGCACCACCACCAGACGCGACAACCCACGACGCCCACCAGACACGCGAATCACCTACCGTCTCAGGCGAATAATGCCGTCAGGGTCAAACATTCCAAGACGCTCACGTCGTGGGCTCCTCCTGTAATTCTCCCGTTCCCGGGCGGCGTCGGCCGGGCGGACGGACACTGCCCGGACTATCTGGCGGGTCAGCTGAGAGTCCTCTCCCCAGGTCCGGGACGCTATCTGCGAGACCTCCTCCGCCACCTCGTCCTGGGCCTGGCTCACGCACCTGAGAATAACGTCAGCCAGAGCAGGCGGATCCATGAGGTACGCCCGGGACCCCAGCTCCAGACCGGTCAGCCGACCAGCCACGTCCACCGTCACGACCACAGCGCGGTCAGGCGTCCAGCCACTCCCACTCACCTCCTTCAGGCGTGTGGTCAGGCCAGAGACCCGAGCCGCCTCGTCCTCGGCCTGCCCGGATGCGCTGCGTAACCGCTCAGCTCCACGCTCCAGGCGCTCCTGTGCGGCCCACGCCCTGGGCCATCCGTCCTGCGTCACCCGTACCACCTCCAACAAGTCGTTAATGACACGTGGAACATACTAACATTATGTGCCCGCCCTCACCTGCCTGCTGCTCGTGGGCGTCGTCCGCTCCCCGAGGCGGCCTTCCGCCCTCACCTGCCGGACTCGACGTTCGCGGCCAAGCCTGACGACGGCACCTAAGCGACCGGGGAACGCCGAGTCCGGCAGAAGGACGGTGGTGGGCTCAGTAGTGCTTTCCGTATAGCGCCTCACACTGCCCGCCGTATTTCAGGGAGTAGTTCCTTCCCCCGCAGGACCGACCGTAGGACCTCTCATCGCTAGAGGCCGTAGCATAGAGGAGGTCGCAGGCCACCATATCCCCCCGGGAGCACTGTCCGTAGTAGTAGCTACCGCCCGTGGAACCGGAATCACGATCCGAGTAGCTGTGACCACGCCACTCCACGTCCTTGAGCTGCCCAATAATATCGGCAGCCACGAGGACCGGGGTGGCAACGGCGCTGGACCTGGTGACCGCGTCAGCGAGGTCGCTGGCGTCCTTGGGACTCATCCCCGCGTCCTCCAGGATTCTGGAGAGGTCGTCGAGAGCACGCTCCGAGGGCTGCAGGCTGAAGACGTTGACAATTGTCCCGGAGGTGGACACGTGCCAGCCTCCGTGCCTGTTCTCCACCACCACCCCGAGCCGTTCGGGATTAGCGAGCTGTCGTGAAATATTGACCGACGCCGTGTTGTCCCTGGAGGCGGAGGTCTTCACGTTCATGGTGTCGCCGTCGAATGACAGGGTGAACTCCTTGTTCTCCTCACCGGGGAACACGGTGATCCTTGACTTCCCGGGGCGCACCACGGCCCGGCCGTCTCCGATATCAGTTGAGCTCAGGTCCCAGTCAATCTGCGCGTGCTCCGAGAGACGCGACGAGTACTTACGGTCGTCACCGACCGTGACAGGCCCGTACACCCTGGCCAGGCGACGTTCCGGCAAAGAGAGCAGACCGGTCACGTCCTTATCGAACAGATCACTGGGACGACGGGCGTCGAGGACCGACTGGGTCAGGTTCCTGACCGCCTCCTCAGGTGAATGCGCCCCCTCGGCCTCAAAATCGGCCCGGTAGTCGGGGGTCTTGACGTCGTCATCCCTGGACGCCGCCTTCTGGTACTCCCACTGGGCCCAGGTCATCATAGGGGAGACGTACCAGCGCCCGTCCTCCCGGACCAGGACCAGCTCAAGCGGGATATCACCCGAGAAGAAGTCCCTCGAGACGTCGTCGTTGTAGGTGGCGTCCGAGAAGTCAAGGTCGTCAAAGAAGTCCTTCTCCTTCCGGTTCAGGCTGGAGCCCTTTGCCGACTCGTAGCGCGTGCGCAGCGTGCCCGCCAGGCTCTGGTCAACCCTGGCGTTAAGACGCCAGGAGGATATGGTGGCGATAGCCAGGTCATCCGACTTCTGGTCAACGGAGTACCGCATCTCCGAGGAGCTGACGGTAACCGACTCCAGGTAGCTGTCGACCGCGTCCTCAGAGAAGAGGCTCCCAGGATCCCCCTTGGAGCTCCTCTCACCCGACCCGGAACCGCCGTCCTTAATCACGTCAGCGGACTTCGTGACGGTATCGATCTCCTCCGGCGAGATCATCTTGCCCAGGGAGAGGATGTCCTTGCCCGGGATCGCCTCCGCAATGGAGTCCATGACCCCATCCGGGGAGGAGGCCCCACGCTGGAAGAAGTAGGAGTAGATGGCGAACGCGCTGCCTGAGACCGCGAGCACAAGAACGAGTACGGCAGCGATAACCCACCCACGCCGACGTCGCCTTCCACCGGTTGGGGCCGGGGCAGGCCCCGCCGCGACGGACGGCTGCGGCGAGACCACAGCGGTGGGCGCCATCGCCGCAGCCGACGGAGACGGCGCAGGAGCCACCGTGCCAGCCAGCTCCGGTCCCAGCGGCGCACCCGTAGCGGGTGACGGGGTCGCTGGCGCAGGCGTGAGGGCGTGGACCGCGTCAGCTGCGACAGGAGCGGAGGCCGAACCGGGTGCCGACGCCGGAGGCGGTGGGGACGGTGCCGACGCCGGGGGCGGCGGGGGTGGTGGGGGCGCGTCCACGGCGGCAGGAGCCGGGACGGGCGAGGCCTGCTGCTCCGAGGCCCTGAGGGCCTCCTTGACCGCCGGGTCGTCAACCTTCCCCAGCCACTCCCTCAGATCCGGGTAGAGAGACGGGTTTGCCGCGAGAGACACCCACAGGTCAGGTCGCTCAGCAGCAATCCGTGCCATGTCCTGCATGGACGTCTGAGGGTCAGCGGCCTGCTGGGGAGAAAAATTGGAGATGTCAGTCATAACCTATTCTCAGTTCTGCAAGGGAGGTACATGGGGTGCACTACAGCATACGGCTCCGTCTCCTGACGCCGCCTATGCCACGCCGGTCTCCTGCCGGGGAGCGAGCTGGCCAGGCTCCCACCTCCCTGCCCTCACCTGCCTGCTCCGGCGTGACGGTCCGGTACCCGTCCTGCGAGATTCCCACCCCCTGCCCACACCTGCCTGCTCAGGCTCGCCGAGGCCGCCAGCAGCCTTGAGCGCTCCCGTCCCTGCCCTCATGCCTGCTGCTCAGGGTGTCCCCGCCTGCTGCTCGTGGGCGTCGGGCGAGCCCCCAGGCGGCCCTCCAACCCCACGCACCTCTGGCGCGCCGTCCGCACCCCCGGCGCGTCACTCAGGGCCACCCGCCTTGTTGTTGAGCGGGATCAATCGTCTGTGTCAGCGTTGAGCGAGCCCCTTAAAGACCCGCTGCCGTAGGCGGGGACCAGCGTGTCCGCGCCCCACTGCCACGCGAATACAGTAAGGTCCGCCTTACCCAACGAAGGCCAGAAGCTGCCGACCACACAAGGAGCCCGCTCATGTCCAGCCCCTGGGACGTCTACGACGCCCTCATTGACGACCTGCCCCAGGACGTGACCGTCGTCCTCTCCGACCGCGGCACCCGGTGGACCCGGGTCGTCAACTCCGCCGACGGCGTCGGCTCAGCCTGGTCCATGAAGGACACCAGCCGCCCGGCAATCTCCGTCGGCACCCCGGACGCGGGCCGTCCTATCCGCGACGTCGCCGCCCTGGTACGCAGCTGGAACCTGGCCGAGGCGAGCGTCGGGCAGGCCGCGATCAACTCCTGGTACTCCCGGGCCGAGGTCGCCGCCCGGAACGGCTTCGTCCCCACCGGCGCGGGACTGACCTGGCGTCAGGTCTTCGACCCTTACGCCGACGCCGTCACCGGGCGGGTCGTCGCGATTATCGGACACTTCCCCTTTGCCCGTGCCGCCCTGCACAAGGCCGCCGACCTGCAGATCCTGGAGCGCTACCCCGAGCCGGGCGACTACCCGGACACGGCCTGCGAGTACCTGCTGCCCCAGGCCGACTACGTGTTCATCTCATCGTCGAGCTTTGTCAACAAGTCAGCTCCCCGCCTGATCGACCTGGCGGTGGGCGGTGGGGCGCACACGGTACTCGTGGGTCCGTCCACGCCCATGCACCCGCTCCTGCTGGAGCTGGGGGTGGACACCGTGACCGGGTACGTCCCGGACCCCGAGGTGGGCCGGGCCGAGGTCATTGCCTCCCTGTCCCCCACCGGCCAGATAGGCCCGGGCACGCGCATGCACCAGCACCGCACCGCGTAGGACCACCACGGTGCCCCACCGGGCGCCGCACCCAACCGTCCACGCGTGCGCCTGGTCGCCGCCTGGGCCGAGCTCGCCGACGAGAGCGAGCACCAACCGTCCACGCGAGTGCCTGGTCGCCCACGCCCAGCACACGATCGACCGACGCCAGCCGCGCGGACGCCCAGGCACACAGCACGCTTAACCACCCACGCCACTACCCGGCCGCACGAGCACATTCTCCCGGCGCGGCAAACAAGTACCGTTCTCACGGCAAACAAGTACCGTTCTCGCGGGAGGGGGCTATGAGGAGGCCTTCTTAGTGGACGCCTTCTTGGTGGACGTCCCCGACGAAGCAGTCTTCTTAGTAGTCTTCTTAGCCGACGTCCTACGGGTCGTGCGCTTCTTGACAGGCCCCTTGGCGCGCTTCTCCGCGAGCAGCTCGTAGGCCCGCTCAGGGGTGACGGTGGCGGGGTCGTCGCCCCGGCGCAAGGTCACGTTCGTCTCCCCGTCAGTGAAGTAGGGGCCGAACCGCCCGTCCTTAATGACCACGGGCCTGCCGGTAGCCGGGTCCTCCCCCAGCTCACGCAGCGGTCCGCGCGGCGCCGCCTGGCCCCGGCGACGCTTGGGCTGGGCGAAGAGCTCCAGGGCCTGCTCCAGGGTGACCGTGAAGATCTCCTCCTCGCTCTCCAGGGAACGTGAGTCCGTGCCCTTCTTGAGGTAGGGGCCGTAACGGCCGTTCTGGGCGGTAATGTCCACGCCCTCGGCGTCCTGGCCCACCACCCGCGGCAGGCTGAGCAGGTCCAGGGCCTGCTCCAGGGTGACGGTACCCAGGTCCATGGACTTCAGCAGGCTCGCCGTGCGCGGCTTGGGCTTCTTGGTCCTGGCCCGCGTCGTCCTCGCCCTGGTCGTCCTGCCGCCCGACGTCGCCCCGGCGGTCTCAGCCCCGCCAGCGCCCTCGGCCGTCTCGGGCGCCGCCCCGGAGGCCTCCGGGGCCTCCTCCTCGGGCAGGACCTCGGTGACGTAGGGGCCGTAGCGCCCGTCCTTGGCGATAATCATGTGCCCGGTGGCCGGGTCCACACCGAGCTCGCGCCCGTCGTCAGCAGCGCGGGCAAGGAGCTCACGCGCCCTGTCCACGGTCAGCTCGTCGGGGGCGACGTCGGCGGGCACGTTGGCGCGCCTGCCCTCGGCGTCCTCCAGGTAGGGACCGTAGCGGCCCACGCGCAGGGTCATGCCCTCACCGATCTCAATGGAGTTCACAGCCCGCGCATCGATCTCACCGAGGTTGTCCACCATGGACCTCAGCCCCTGCTCCGCACCGTGGACAGGACCCGTGCCGGGGCCCTTCCCGGACCCGGCCGGGGCGGCGTCAGCGCCCGCAGCGGCATTACCCCCGGCGCCCGCAGCCCCGGCCGGGCTGGCGCCCGCAGCGGCGTCGCCGGCGCCCTCCCCGTAGTAGAAACGGGTGAGCCACCCCACCCGGTCCTCCTGGCCAGCGGCAATACGGTCCAGGTCGGCCTCCATGGAGGCGGTGAAGTCGTAGTCGACCAGCTCGGCGAAGTTCTCCTCCAGCAGGCGGGTCACCGCGAAGGCCAGCCAGGTGGGTACCAGGGCCTGGCCGCGGTGGTCCACGTAACCGCGGTCGGAGATGGTGGACATGGTGGCCGCGTAGGTCGAGGGCCGACCGATCTCCCGCTCCTCCAGGGCCTTGACCAGGGAGGCCTCGGTGTAGCGCGGCGGCGGAGTGGTCTCGTGACCGGCCGCCTGGCTGCCCAGGGCGGTCAGCTCCTGGCCCACGCTCATTGCCGGCAGGCGCACGTCCCTGCCGCCCTTGGTGCCGGTCCTGCCGCCCGACTCCGACTCGTAGCGCTCGGCGTCGCGCCCCTCCTCGTAGGCGGCCAGGAAGCCACGGAAGGTAATGACCGTGCCCGACGCCGTGAAGGAGGCGGTGGTGAAGGTCAGTCCGCCGTCGCTCCTGGTGCCCTTGGCACCGGCCAGGGGCACCTCCACACGCACGGTGGCGGTGGAGCCGACGGCGTCGGCCATCTGGGAGGCCACGGTGCGCTTCCAGATGAGCTCGTAGAGGCGGAACTGGGCGCCGCTGAGCTCGTTGGCGACCTGGGCGGGGGTGCGGAAGTGGTCCCCGGCAGGGCGGATGGCCTCGTGCGCCTCCTGGGCGCCCTTGGCCCGGGTGGCGTAGACGCGGGGGCGGGCGGGCACGTACTCGGCCCCGTAGAGCTCGGCCACCTGGGCGCGGGCCGCCGCCACCGCCTGGGAGGACAGGACCGTGGAGTCGGTGCGCATGTAGGTGATAAAGCCGTTCTCGTACAGGCCCTGCGCCACACGCATGGTCTCGCGCGGGTTCATACGCAGCTTGCGGGACGCCTCCTGCTGGAGGGTGGAGGTGGTGAAGGGGGCGGCCGGACGACGCTTGTAGGGCTTGTCCTCCACCTCGGCCACGCGGGGGGTGGAGCGGCGCACGGCCTCGGCGACGGCGACGGCGGCGTCCTGGTGCAGGTGGACCGTCCCGGCCCTGCGGGCCGCGGGACGCAGCTGGCCGGTGTCGTCAAAGTCGCGTCCGGTGGCCACCCGGTGACCGTCCAGGGCGCTCAGGCGGGCGGTGAAGGCGGAGTCCTCCGTCTCGGGGGCGCCCGGCACAGCCCCGGGCGCGGGCGCGGCCCCAGACGCAGTCCCGGGTCCGACGTCGGCCCCGGGCGCGGCGCCCGTGGTCCCGGCACCCTGGTGGGCGGACAGGCGGGCCTCCACGCCCCAGTAGCCCGCGGAGGTGAAGGCCATGCGCTCGCGCTCGCGCTCGACCACCAGGCGGGTGGCCACGGACTGGACGCGCCCGGCGGACAGCCCGGCACGGATCTTGCGCCACAGGACCGGGGAGACCTCGTAGCCCACGAGCCGGTCCAGGATGCGGCGGGTCTCCTGGGCGTCCACGCGGTGGGTGTCCAGGTCGCGGGTGTTGGCTAGGGCCCGGGTGACGGCCTCGCGGGTGATCTCCGTGAAGGTCATGCGCTTGACGGGGACCTTGGGCTTGAGGACCTGGAGAAGGTGCCAGGCAATGGCCTCTCCCTCACGGTCGTCGTCGGTGGCCAGGTAGAGCTCGTCGGCACCCTTGAGAGCCTTACGCAGGGCGGCGACGGTCTTGCGCTTGTCGGGGTTGACCACGTAGTAGGGGACGAACCCGTCCTCCACGTCCACGGCGAACCTGCCGTAGGGACCCTTCTTCATGTCCGCAGGCAGCTCGGAGGGCTGGGCGAGGTCGCGGATGTGCCCCACGGAGGCGGCGACCTCGTAGTCGTCCCCCAGGTAGCCGGCGATCGAGCGGACCTTGTTGGGGGACTCGACGATGACAAGCTTGTGGGACACGGTAACCCTCCTGGGAACGTCCTGGGTGCGCCCCCGCTCCGCCGTCGGGGCCGTCGGGCGGGGCACGGACGGCTTGACTGTAACGCACGCCCGGACACGACACCCAGAGCCCGTGCCCGAGACCGAGGGGCGCGTGGCGGCGGATCCCGGGCACGGCCGGCGGGGTGACGGGGCCTAACGGGCGTAGCGCTCCACGAAGTTGCGCAGCACGTGCCAGGAGCCGGAGACGTCCTGGGCCCGGGTCCAGGCCTGGATCTCGGGCAGCGCCTCGGGGTCGAAGTAGCCGTGGTCGGCGTAGAACCCCTGACGGTGGGCGAAGAACTCGCCGTCGAGCTCAGGGTGGAACTGGGTGGCGTAGAGGTTGTCCTTGACACGCATCATCTGCACCGGGCAGCTGGGGCTGGTGGCCAGGACCACCATGTGGGGTGGCGCCACGGTAATGGCGTCATTGTGGGCCACGAAGGCGCGGAAGGCGGGGGCCATCCCGGCACAGAGCGGGTCGGCCAGGCCCTGGGGGGTGAGCGTGATCTCAGGCGCGTCCACCTCCTCGGCGTAGGTCGAGTCAATGTGGGCGCCCTGGTGGCGGGCCAGGGTACCGATCCCGTAGCAGGCGCCCAGGAAGGGGAAGTCCTCAGCCACCACACGGTCCAGGAGGGCGTCGAACTCGGCCTCCACACGCTGCTGGGTCGCCGACTTGTGCACCGTGGTGGTGTTGAACGGCGAGCCGCCTACCAGGATCCCCGAGTAGTCCTCCAGGTCGATGCGGGGCATGGGCCCGGCCTCCAGCCGACAGCGGACGAGGTCAGAGGCGTCCAGGCCGGTACGCAGCAGGAAAGCCTCGTACTCGGCGTCTGCGGGTTCGTCGTCGGCGCGGGTCGCCAGGAGGAGGAAGGGTCTCACACGCCCAGGCTACCGGTGGCCCCGAACGGGTGGCGTGGCGCCCGCACACCCTTCCGGAGGCGAGGGTTCCTCCCGGTGGCTCCGAGGGGGTGGGCGCGGCCAATACCTCCCTTTCTGCGCCCTGTGGGACAGCCACCGACTGCTCTGGCGCGAGGCCCGTTACCTCATCCGCCCGAGCCCGCGGCCGCCAGTGCTGGTAGCGGGACCGCGCTCTGACGCCTCGGGCCCTCGCCCGACCGCCCTTAGGCCCTCACCCGACCAAGAGTGCGGTATACATCCCACTAGAGCGCACGAATCGCCCAGGCACTACGCATCCCCACATTATCAGTCACCTCCTATATACTTATACACATGCGTACTCCTAGGTTCACTACTTTTCTCGCCGTCTCAGCCCTGGCTCTGCCCCTGGCCGCCTGCGGCTCCTCAGGCGAGACCACCACCAGCCCCTCCCCCTCCTCTCCAGACTCCTCCCCGGCCCCTACGGTCACAGCAAGCGCCGCCCCCGCTGCCAGTCCGACGCCGTCACGCCCCGCCTCCTCGGCGCCGTCCGCCTCCACCAGCTCCAAGCCGGCGGCCTCCACGGCCACTCCCGCTGCCGAGGGCACCGTCATCGCGGCTATGAACGGTCGCGACTTCCCCCAGGAGGTCAACGGCTGGACCCTCGACAAGCAGAGCGACAGCAGTATCCACACCTACAGCAGCGCGGGACGCAAGATGGGGGTGGAGTTCCGTACCTCCTCCGTCTACGACCAGCGCGTGGCGGATCTGAGCGACGCCGTCCCCGCGGGTACCGGCAAGTGCGGCACCCCCTCTACCTCCAAGAACTCGATCGTCTGCTTCCTCAAGACCGAGGACGGCCTGGTCCAGGCGACTGCGGACAGCACCAAGGTGACTCAGGAGGAGATCGTCTCCTTCGCCAACGAGCTCACCACGCTCCTGGGAACCGCGTGACGGAGACGCATCAGGACCAGGCACCTGCCCGGACCGCGCACAGGCCCCCGGCCGTAGGAGCAGGACGCGGACGTCTCAGGGTGGGTGTCGGCAGATCAAAAACCGGCGGAATCACGCGGATCCGCTAACCGGACAGGGCCCAAAAACAGGGATGAATGTGCAACGAGGACGCCGTTGCACATTCATCCTTGTCCCGGCCGCCTCCCAGACCGGGAAACCGTTGGAATACCGCCAGCGCCCCCAAGATGAATGTGCAACTCTGCGCCACAAACCATTCCGTACGACCAATCCGTGCGGACCCAGGGGTCAGTGTCCCGGGAACTGAACGCGCCTGTCCTCAGCAGGGTCCGAGCCCGGCACCCGGCCTCAGCGCCGACGCAGGAGCCGACGAGGTGGGACGCGTCCCAGGACCCGGTACTTCAGGTGCCCCTCCACGCTCCCCAGGTGTCCGCCCAGGTCGTGAAGGATCTTTATGCGCCGCCCCGGGTCCGCCACCGGGTAGGCCAGTGCGGCGGCACCGCTGCGCGCCAGCGCCTTGAGGGACCACTTGAAGGAGACGTTGAACTTGCGGGGCACGTCGTGGGCGAAGGGGCCCTTCTCGCGGTCGGTGCGGGCGACGAACAGGATCTTGTTGACGGCGTAGCCCCGCTGCTGCCAGAAGGCGCGTGAGGCCACCGAGCGCAGGCGCACCTCAATGCGCGCGTCCTGGCAGAAGACGACGGGGATCCCCTGCTGACGGGCGCGGTGGCAGAAGTCCGTCTCCTCCAGGCCGCCGCGGTAGGAGTTGTCCAGACCCCCCACACGCAGGTAGTCCTCCCGCCACACCCCGAAGTTCCCCCCGGAGACCGAGCGGGCGTCCTTGAACTCGTCCTCCCCCATGAGCGCCTCCGGGCCGTCGGGGGAGGCGGGGTCGAACCCGTAGGCCCGGCACGCGCCGGGGGTGTTGAAGCGCCTGTAGCCGAAGAACCCTCCCACGATCCCGTGACGCCTCTCGACGGCGGAGGACAGGGCCTCCACCCAGGTGGGGGTGGCGGCGTCGTCGGCGTCGCAGAAGAGCACGACGTGGGAGCGGGCGGCCAGCGCACCGGCGTTGCGTGAGCTGGAGTAGCCGGGCTCGGAGTGGATGACGCGCAGGTTCAGGCGCCCGGAGAAGGAGCGGGCCTCCTCCTCGGTGCGGTCCGTACAGCCGTTGACCACCACAATGACCTCAAAGGGCCGGTCGGTCTGCTGGAGCGTAAGCGCCTCCAGCTGGTCCTTGATCATCCCCTGGGCGTTACGGGCCGGGATGACCACGCTGACCTCGGGCGCCTTCTGGTCGTCTGCGCGCCCCGTGTCCTGCCCTGACCCCATCCGTTTCTCCCTCTTCCTCAAGCTCAGGCCTGCGTCGTGGCAGGAACCGTGTCGGAGTCTACCGGTGCCGCCCCGCTAGGGGCGTCCGCCTGGACGGGCGCCGGGCTCACGGCAACCGGGCTCACGGCCTGACCGGCGGCAGCCGGACTCTTGGTAACCCCCTGTGCGGCCGGGCCCTGCGCAACCTGACCGGCGGCCTGCCGGGCGGCGGACACCGTCTGGCCCAGGTCGCCCAGCTCGGCCAGGGTCCTGAACCCCTCGGAGATCTCCAGGAGCTCGGCAAAGGTGCCGACGGCGTCCACCCGCCCGTCGGCCAGGAAGGCGATCATGTCGGCGTCCTTCACCGTGGACAGGCGGTGGGCCACGATAATGACGGTAATGTCATCACCCAGCTCGGCAATAGTGCTGGCAATGCGGGCCTCAGTCTCATTGTCCAGGGCGCTGGTGGCCTCGTCCAGGACCAGGATCCTGGGCTCGCGGTACAGTGCCCGGGCGATCCCCACCCGCTGGCGCTGGCCGCCGGACAGGCGTCGCCCCCCCTCACCGAAACGGGACCAGATACCCTCGGGCTGGTCCTGGACGAAGTCCAGGATATCGGCCCGCTTCAGGGCCCGCAGCACCCGCTGCTCGTCAATATCCTCCATCTCCTCGTCAAAGGCCACGTTCTCCGCGATGGTACGACCGGTGAGGAACACCTCCTGGGGGACCACGCCGATATTGCGCTGCCACCCCAGCATATTCGTGGACACGTCGACGCCGTCGGCCAGCAGACGACCCTGGGTGGGGGTCTGGAGCCCCATAATGACATCCAGGAGCGTGGACTTTCCCGCGCCCGAGGAGCCGACGAACGCCACCGTGCTGCCGACGGGAACACGCAGGTTGATACCGGTGAGGATCTCGGGGCCCTGGGGGGAGTAGGAGAAGTGGACGCCGTCGACCACCAGCTCGCTGGTCAGCGCCATGGGGACCACGCCCTCGTTGGACACGGGCGCGGGCACCGCCCCCGGGCGCAGGGAGGCGAGCCTGGACTCCACGTACTCCCTGGTACCGGCCTCGGCGTGGCGGATATTGGCGACGGAGCCCATGAGCCCGGCCACCGTGGGCAGCAGGCGGAAGGCCGCCGCCACCAGGAGGGCAATGGTGGCGAGCATGTCCGAGGACACCCCGTCGCCCGCGGAGACCGCGAAGACGACCCCCAGCCCCAGCATGAACAGGATCTCCATGGTCTGCTTGGGCAGGGCGGAGACGAACCCCGACACCCGCTCGATCTGCGCGCCCCGACGGATGGGCCCGGTCATGCTGCGCATAAAGTACTCGTAGGAGTTGCGCAGCTGGGTCTCCTTAATGGCACCGAAGGCGTCGATCGCCAGGCCGTAGCTCTTCTCACTGAGCTCGACCTGCTCACGCCCCAGCCGCTGGTTGACCGGCTTAATAATCCGCAGGAAGACGACCCCGGCGACCCCCAGGAACGCCAGGAGGGTCAGGGTGATCAGCGGGGAGGAGACCAGCAGCGCCGTCACCATGAGGGCCACCGAGAATATCTGGACGAATATCCCGATGACCGAGTTGGCAAAGGCGCCGTAGGCCTGGGCCACCGTCACCATGGTCTTGCGCAGGATCACCGCCAGGCCCAGGTGGGCGTGGTGGTAGTAGGGCAGACGCATGTAGTACTCGGTCATCTCCACCTGGGCCCTGGTGCGCACGCTCGCGGTGAACCCCAGGGACCACCAGTTGAAGGCGACGGCCGCCAGGTCCTTGAGGACGAAGCCGCCGATGACCATGGCCAGCAGGGAGGCGACCAGGCTCGTCTGGGTGGTCAGCCCCAGCATCCGGGCCACGGTCCCGGCGGTGCCCTGCCGCCAGCTGTCGCCCATGGCCTGGATCAGGGGCGAGACGAGCAGGACCGACAGCGTGTCAAGCAGGGCGATCCCGATACTGCCCGCCACCGAGACGGCCAGGCGCCAGCGCTCACCGCGCCTGAAGAGCACCCCCATGTAGTGGCGGTACGCCCCGAGTGTCCTCACGACGCTCCTTTCCCGGCCGCCGTCGCGGCCCTGTGTGGTCCGGGGTGAAGAGTATCGGCTGGGTTACCGACGCCGCGACAGGAATAGGTCACAGCGGGCGCGGGGGCAAGGGCCAGGGCGCGCCAGGTCCGACGCCCCAGGTCTGAGGCGCCAGGTCCGACGACGTCCGGGCGGTCCCGCAGTGGGACGCACCTCCGGTGACCAGACAGCTGGGGCTGGGCACCTCCGGGGACCCGGCCGCTGTGAAAGGATGCCACCGTCAGACCCACGAGCGCCCCGGGCGCGCCGGGAGCGGTACACGGTAGGGAGGGACCACATGAGCGATCTGCGGGGGCGGCTGCGCCGTCTGGTGCGCCGGGGGCCGCGCGACGTCCTCTACGCCCACGCGGCCACCAACGGCGGCAACCACCTGTACCTGTGGATGCTGGCCCACACGCTGCGGCGGGCCAACCCCCAGACCTACGTCCAGGTGGTGCCCAGCCAGGCGCCGTGGGTCGCCGAGTTCCCTGCTCTGGCCGAGCTGTGCCTGCCCGGGCGCATGCACGTCACCGACCGCCGGATAGCCCGCCTGGGGGCGGGCTTCGACTCCGACTTCACCCGCACCGACCTGACCGACTTCACCCGCGCCCGGCTGCTGTCCTCCCCGTCCTTCACCGACCGCCTGGCCGCGGCGCGCGAGGTGGTCACGCCGGGGACGCTGACGGTCAACGTCCGCCGCGGGGACTACTACGGCACGGTGCACGAGGCGGAGTTCGGGATACGGATCGTGCCCTACGTGGCCGCCGCGCTCGCCCTCCAGGCCGCCCGGGCCCCCCTGGGCCACGTCCAGGTGGTCTCCGACGACCTGCCCTGGTGCCAGGCCAACCTCGCACCCACCCTGGACGAGGCCGGGGTCACCTCGGCCTCCTTCACCCGTCCCGGCACGAACATGTTCGACGACATCGCCGCCCTGGCCGTCTCACGGCGCCTGGTCCTGGCCAACTCCACCTTCTCCTACTGGGGCGGCTACCTGGCCACGGTCCTGGGCACCGACCCCGCCGACGTCGTCGCCCCCTACTTCCACCAGCGTGCCTTCGGGCAGCGGGAGCCCTGGTTCCACGACCCCGCCTGGAGCTACGTGCGCGACGTCCCGGGAGGCTGGCAGCCCCCGGCGCCCGCGCCCGAGGCCGACGCGAGGTAGGTACGGGCGCTAGAGACCCGGGCACGCGCGTGGGGCCGGGGCGCGTGACGCCAGGAGCGCCTGCCTGGGTAGACGCGCCGGTCAGGACCGGGGCGCGGCCGCCTCCAGCTCCCAGCAGGACCAGGACACCGGCCGGACACGCACCATGGGCCCGGTGGCGAACCAGTGGACGCGCGGCTCGGGCTCACCACGGCGCATCCCCTCCCACATGCGCGCCAGCTCCTCGTCGGAGGCCTGCGCCCCCTGGCGCCAGTGCCCCCCGTAGTGCGAGTCCAGGCCAGTGGCGGCCAGGGCCTGCGCCCCCTGGCGGAACTTACGGGCCACCTGCTCCTGGGAGCGGTAGCGGGCGTGGGCCACGGCCAGGCCGTCCTGGGCCCAGGTGCCCACGCGGGCCACGCCGTGGTTGCCGATCTCCAGCAGGGCCAGGGGGTGGGAGCGGAAGGCGACCTTGCCCAGGGGGTTGGGGGTGGTGTCCAGGAGGAAGGAGGAGGTGGGACCGACCGGCCCATCGTCCAGGAGGACCATGTCGTACCAGTCCGCGCCCACGACGTCGGCGTCCAGACCCCTCAGGTAGTGAGTCAGCGACCCCTCACGGGCGAACCACAGCTCGTCGGCGTCAAAGGGGACCACCCAGTCGGCACCCGCGCGCCAGGCGGCCCGGGCCAGGTAGGACATCTTGGCGCTCTGGTAGTAGGCGACCGTGGTGTCGCGCCCCACGTGCACCCGGGGGTCCCGGCGGGCCAGGTCGCGCAGGTACTCGTAGGTCCCGTCCTGGGAGAGGTTGTCGGCGACCAGGACGTGGTCCACCCCCTGGTCCAGCAGGTGGGTGACCACGGTCGGCAGGATGTCCTTCTCATCACGCACCATAGTGACCGCCCACACGGATCCGGTGACGCGACGGCGTAGGCGCAGGCGGGGCAGGCGCATACCGCGCGCCACCTGGCGCATCTCCGGGCGCATCCGCGTCTCGGCCACCTGCCTGCGGTACCAGTTGAACTGGCCGACCTGGGCCCTGGCACTCAGCCGACGTCTCACGGGTCGGGGCTCCATCACTCGTCCTCCTGCTCCATCCTGCTCTTTCGGCCGCCGCGGGGCCGGTCAGCCCGTGCCGGGCGCTGCCGCGGCGGGAGGCCGCCTCCACGATACGATGCGGCAATGCCTGAGCACCGCACGAGGACCGCACCGACCGTCAGCGTCGTCATCCCCTTCTACGGGGATCCCGGCCCCGCGCAGGACCTGGTCACCTCGCTGCGCGCCAGCGCCTCCCCCCACCTGCACGAGGTCATTGTCTCCGATGACCACTCCCCCACCCCCTTCCCCGCCACCGAGGGCGTGCGGGTGGTGCGCCGCGAGCGCAACGGGGGCTTCGCGGCCGCCGTGAACTCCGGCGCGGCCGCCGCCACCGGGGAGCTGCTGCTGGTGCTCAACTCCGACCTGGAGGTCGCCCCGGACCTGCTGGACCGCCTGGTGGCGGCCGCGGCCCCCTGGATGCCGGCGCTGGTGTCCTGTGACGTGCTGACCCCGGGAGGACGGACCTCCTGGCCGGGCCGCCACTTCCCCACCACCGCCCACCAGGTCACCGAGTGGCTGGTCCCCCTGGCCCGCTGGCGCCACCTGCCGGCCCTGCACGAGGCGGTGGGGCACGACACGCGCACGGCCTCGGGGCGGGACACCGCGGTGGACTGGGTCATCGGGGCCCTCATGCTGGTGCCTGCCGCCGTCTGGCGCGCGGTGGGCGGCCTGGACGAGTCCTTCTACATGAACTGCGAGGAGGTGGACCTCCAGCGGCGCCTGAGGGAGCTGTGCGTCCCCTCGGTGCTGCTCGGCGGCCTGTCGGTGGGGCACGAGGGGGGTGCCTCCTCGGCCCCGGAACGGCGCCGGGGCTGGCTGGTGGACGGCAGGCTGCGGTACGCGCGCAAGTGGGAGGGGCGGGCCGGTGCGCGGCGGCTCCAGGCCGGGCTGGCGGCCGCCACCGCGGTCAACCTGGTGTGGAACACGGCCCGCCGCCTGGCGGGCTCACCGGTGCGCCCGGTGGAGGTGGCCCGTGAGGAGTACCACCTCCTGACCCACCCCGAGCGGTGGGTCCCGGCGGCCAACCGTGCTCCGGCCCGCCGGTAGGGCCCACAGGCACGACCTTGTGCGTGAATACCCCCGCCTTGCACGGAACACGTCTCCGCGCACAGAATGTCACGATACGAACAGGATATCGCCTTTATCCCGCGAGAGATCTACACCATATCCATGTGTTATAATACGCATAGCGGTCTTGCTCCGCCTCCTCCTGGTCCGGCCGGGGGCCTCACATGCCCCCCAACCTGGTCAGCGCCGGGCCCTCCACCAGCGCGGAAGGGGTCGCCGGGGTCCACAGCCTGTTCATAGGAGGCCCGGGGACCCGTTACGATGATGTGATGCCGTCAAGCCCGCACCTCCTCATTGTCTCCCCGTCCTTCCACGGGTACTGGCAGGCCTATGAGGGCGCGTTCCGGCGCCTGGGGCACCCCACCCGCACCCTGCGCTACGACGAGCTGGGCGGCGTCCTGGCCCGGCTGGGCCACAAGGCCCGCGTGGAGCTGGTGGACCGGCTGGGCGGGGACGGGCGGGCGCGCTGGGCCCGCCAGGTCAGCGCCCGGGCGGCCCGGGCGGTGCGCTCCAGCCGCCCCGAGCGGGTGCTGGTCATCCGCGGCGACGTCCTGCAGGAGGACTTCTGGGAGGCGGTGGCCGACGTCGGGGCCCGCCCCGTCACCCTCGTCTACGACGAGATCGAGCGGATGAGCACCAGCTACGAGGCGGTCATGGCCCACGGGCCGGTGGCCTCCTACTCCGCCCATGACACGGCCGCCCTGGCCGCGCGCGGCGCCCACGTCGTCCACGTACGCGACGGCTACGACTCCCACCTGCCCTACCGTCCCCGGTCCAGCGACGAGGTGGTGTTCATCGGCGCCAACTACGGCCAGCGCGGCGCCCTGCTGGCCCACCTGGACCGCTCCGGGGTGGCGGTGCGGGCCTACGGACGCTCCTTCTCCCACCACCCGGTGGACCTGGCGCGCACCTGGCTGGCCCGGCGCCCGCCGGTCCCCTCCCACCGGGACGTACCCCGCCAGGTGGCCTACGGGATCCAGGCGGGCGCGGTGGCCAGCCTCAATATCCACGACCGCCAGGACGGCTTCACCATGCGCACCTACGAGATCCCCGGCGTCGGCGGGCTGGAGCTCATTGACCGCGACGACGTCGCCGACCTCTACGAGCCGGGCAGGGAGGTCCTGGTCTTCCACTCCCCCGAGGAGCTGGTGGACCTGTGCCGCCGGGCCGCCACGGACACCGCCTGGGCCCAGGGCGTGCGCGAGGCGGGCCGGCGCCGCACCCTGGCCGAGCACACCATCGACCACCGGGCCGCCGAGCTGGAGGCGCTGTGGGCATGACACTGACCGACCTGGCCGTCCCCCTCCTGGTGGGCCACGCCCCGGCCCCGCAGGCCCCCGCCGACCGCCTGCTCTTCCCCCAGCGCCTGGCGCCCTGGCGCGCCTGGGAGGGCTCCCACCACCGCCTGCGCCGGGCCCGGGCCGCCGTGGCCGCGGCCTCGGGCCGCGTGCTGCACGGCGGGGCCGGGGGGCCGGAGGCGGTCATTGCCAGCCGGGGCGGGGCGCCGCGCGTGGCCGTGGTGGTGGACGCCCCCACCTCCTCCCAGCAGGCGGCCCTCATCGCCCCCCTGGCCCACCTGCGCGACGTCGTGGTGGTCTGCCCGCCCGAGGTGCTGGCGCTCCTGGACGGGTCCGACGGCGCCGGGGGCGCCGGGGCCCGCCCCGCCCCGGGCTGGGACGTGGTGCCCCTGAGCGCGGCCGGCGTGGCCGAGCGCCTCGACAGCGTCACCGACGTCCTGGCCGTGGGCCACTACCTGCCCCTGGGCGCGGGCGCCTACCGGTGGGCCCAGTCCCACGGGGCCCGGTTCGTGGTGGTCCAGCACGGGATCCTGACCCCCTTTATGGCCCCGCTGCCGGTGGGCGCGCACCTGCTGGCCTGGAGCGAGGCCGACGCCGCCTTCTGGGCCTCGGGCCGCCGTGACGTCAGCCACGAGGTGGTGGCCTCCCAGCTGCTGTGGCGCGCCGCCCAGGAGCCCCCTGCCAACGCCGGGTCCGACGCCGCGCCGACCTTCCTGGGCCAGCTCCACGGCGTCGAGCTGGGCCGGGCCTACATGACCGCTACCAGCCACGACTTCTGCCGGGCCACGGGCGCCCTCTACCGGCCCCACCCCGCAGAGAGGGACCGCCTGTCGCGCTGGACGCACGCGGCCTGGGAGCGGGAGGGCATTACCATCGACCGCTCCGGGACCCCCCTGGTGGAGACCCGCTCTCCCGTGGTGTCGGTCTTCTCCACCGGCGTGCTGGAGGCGGCGGCACGGGGCCTGGCGGCGTGGGTCCACGCCCCGGGGGCGCCGGACTGGCTCAGCGCCCTCCACGCCCGCTATAGCATGTCTCCCTGGGGCGCGTCCCCCACCCCCCCGCCACCCGCCACCGGGCAGGAACCCGCCCGGACCGTCGCCCTGGCTCTCACACGCCACTGAACGCACCGGCAGATTGAAGGATCCCATGAGCACGCTCATCGTCGTCCCCGTCCGTGGAGGCTCCAAAGGCGTCCCTCGCAAGAACCTCCGCGACGTCGGCGGCAAGCCCCTGGTGGTGTGGACCATCGAGCAGGCCCTGGCCGTGGACGGCGCCCGGGTGGTCGTCTCCACCGAGGACCCCGAGCTCGCCCGGGTCGCGGCCGGGGCCGGGGCCGAGGTCATCGACCGCCCCGTCGAGCTGGCCCAGGACACCACGCCCACCGAGCCGGTCATCCTCCACGCCATGGACGTCCTGGCCGCCCAGGGCTACGAGCCCGAGCACGTGGTCCTGCTCCAGGCCACCAGCCCGGTACGCCGCCCGGGCACCATCGCCCGGGCCGTGGCCCAGGCCCGGGACACCGGCGTGGACTCCCTGGTCGGCGTCGTCCCCCAGACGCCCTTCCTGTGGTGGACGGCCCGTGACGGGCACGGCCCGACGGCGGACTTCGACGTCGACCACCGCCCCCGCCGCCAGGAGCTGACCGCCGACCAGATGCGCTACCGGGAGACCGGCTCCCTCTACGTCACCCGGCCCTGGGTGTACCGGCAGCGGAACAACCGTATCGGCGGGCGCATCGGGCTGTTCGTCATGGACGAGGTCGAGGGCGTGGACATTGACGGCCCCCTGGACCTGGCCCTGGCGGGCAGGACCCTGGCCCAGATGCAGCAGGAAGGCATGTGAGAGCCGATGAGCATTGAGCGCTCCTTCACCCCCTACATCGTCTTCGCCGAGGACCCGCTCCTGGGGGCCCTGGCCAAGATCACCGCCAACAAGTCGCGCACCATCTTCCTGGTGGACGAGCACGGCACCCTGACCGGCTCCCTGACCGACGGCGACGTACGCCGCTACCTGGCCGCCGGCCACACCGACCTGGAGGTCCCCGCCTCGACGGTGGCCAACCACTCCCCCCGGTCTGTGACCGAGGGCACTCTCATTGACGAGATCGACTGGCTCTTCCGCGACGGCGTCACCCTGGTCCCGGTCCTGGACGAGCGCGGGCGCGTGGTGGCGGTGGCCTGGCCCGGCAACGACTCCTTCACCATCGGCACCCACCGGGTGGGCCCGGACGAGCCGACCATGGTCATCGCCGAGATCGGCAACAACCACCAGGGGCAGGTGGACCTGGCCCTGCGCCTGGTGGACCTGGCCGTGGAGGCCGGGGCGGACTGCGTGAAGTTCCAGCTGCGGGACCTGGACGCCCTCTACCGCGGCGCGGCCGGGACCATTACCGCCGGGGAGGACCTGGGCGCCCAGTACACCCTGGACCTGCTCACCCGCTTCTCCCTGCCGGCCGACTCCATGGTCAGGGTCTTCGACCACTGCCGCGAGCGCGGCATCGACGTCATGTGCACCCCCTGGGACCTGCCCAGCCTGGACGTGCTCCTGGAGTACGGGGTGGACGGGATCAAGATCGCCTCGGCGGACCTGACCAACCACGACCTGCTGCGCGCCGCCGCCCGCGAGGGCCTGCCCCTGGTGGTGTCCACGGGCATGAGCACCGAGGCGGAGATCCAGGAGTCGGTCTCCCTCATCCACCGCTACGGCGCCCCCTACGCGCTGCTCCAGTGCCAGTCCGCCTACCCGGCGCCCTTCAAGGACCTCAACCTGCGCTACATGCGGCGCCTGGCGGAGATCGGGGACTGCCCGGTGGGCTACTCGGGCCACGAGCGGGGCTACCACGTGCCCCTGGCCGCCGTCGCCCTGGGCGCCAGCATTATCGAGAAGCACTTCACGGTCGACCGCTCCCTGGAGGGCAACGATCACAAGGTCTCGCTCCTGCCCGGGGAGATGGCCACCATGGTCCGCCAGATCCGCGAGGTGGAGGCCGCCCTGGGATCCACCAGGCCGCGCACCGTCCAGCCCGGGGAGTTCATGAACCGCGCCAACCTGGCCAAGTCCCTGGTGGCGGCCCGCCCCCTGGTCAAGGGCCAGCGCATTACCGAGCAGGACGTGGAGGTCAAGTCCCCGGGCCGCGGGCTGCAGCCCAACGCCCGCCCCCAGCTCGTGGGCCGGGTCGCCAGCCGCGACATCGCCGCGGGGGACTTCTTCTACCCTGGTGACGTCTCCGACCACCCGGCCCGCCCCCGCCCCTACTCCTTCCGCCGCCCCTGGGGGGTGCCGGTGCGCTACCACGACTTCCAGGCCATCCTGGACGCGGGCGCCCAGCCGGACTTCCTGGAGTTCCACTACTCCTACAAGGACCTGGAGGAGGACGTGGAGGAGGTCTTCGCGGACTACCGGCAGACCCCCCTGCCCATGGGCTACACCTGTCACCTGCCGGACCTGTTCAGCGGTGACTTCATACTGGACCTGGCCTCCTTCGACGACGCCGTCTGGGAGCGCTCCATCCGCGAGCTCCAACGCACCATTGACATCGCCCGCTCCCTGCGGCCCTACTTCCGCCAGGAGCAGGACCCGGTCTTTATCGCCACCCTGGGCGGCTTCACCAAGGAGGGCCCGGCCCCGGCCGAGAGGATCCCGGCCATGTACGACCGCATTATCGAGGGCCTGGAGCGGGTGGACCACTCCGGGGTGCGTCTGGCCCCCCAGACGCTGCCGCCCTTCCCCTGGCTGCTGGGCGGGCAGCAGTACCACAACCTGTTCATGGCCCCCGAGGCGCTGCGCGACTTCTCCCGGCGCAGCGGCCTGCAGATCACCTACGACATCTCCCACTCCATGCTCTCGGCCAACTACGCCCACCGCCCCCTGCGCGAGTACACCGAGATCCTCGCTCCCCTGGCCGCCCACCTGCACGTGGTGGACGGCAAGGGCGTGGACGGCGAGGGCGTCCAGATCGGGGAGGGGGACGTGGACTGGCCCGAGCTGGCCGGCCAGCTGGACCGCCTGGCCCCCGGGGTCTCCTTCATCCCGGAGATCTGGATGGGACACGTGAACAACGGTGAGGGCTTCTGGGTGGCGCTGGACCGTCTGGAGGCGTACCTGTGAGGGGGATGTCCTACCGGGGCGTGCCCGGGGGGGCGCCTACGGCCCTGTGGGTGGTACCCGTGGCGGACCTGGGCGGGGTGGCCCGCCACGTGCTGGACGTGGCCGCCGTCGGGCTGCCCCGCACCCGCCTGGTGGTGCTCTGCCCCCCCGGGCCGCTGGCCGAGCGCCTGCGCCGGGCGGGGGCGGGGGTCCTGGTGGAGGACCTCGGCCCGGAGCACGGTCTGGCGGCCTCCGTGGCCGCCCTGCGCCACGCGGTGGCGACCCTGCGCCCGGCGGTGGTCCACACCCACCTGGCCTACGCCGACCTGGTGGCGGCCCTGGCGGTGCCACCCACCTGGCCGGTGCGCCTGGTGTCCACCGAGCACGGTATCGCCGCCCCGGGCCACGACGCCGTCTACCACGGCACGGGAGCGCGGGGGCGGGCGGTCAGCCGTCTCATGGCGGCCGCGCACGCCGCGCGGTGCCGACGCTACGACGCCCTCATCGCGGTCTCCCGGGCCACCGCCCAGGCCGTGCGGGACACCTGGCACCCCCGCCGTCCCGTGGTGGTGGTCCCCAACGGGGTGGACGCCCCGGGGCCCGACGCGCGCGTACCGGGGCGCGTACCGGGCCTGCGCGTCCTGTCCCTGGCCCGCCTGGCCCCCGAGAAGCGGGTCACCGAGCTGCTGGCCGGCTTCTCCGTGCTGCACCGTGACCACCCGCGGGCCACGCTCACCGTGGCCGGCACCGGCCCCCAGGAGGCGGCCCTGCGCCGGGCGGCGCGCTCCCTGGGCCTGGAGGAGGCCGTGACCTTCCCCGGCTACCTGGACGCCGCCACCGCCCTGGCCGGCCACGACGTCCTGGCCCAGCTCTCGGTGTGGGAGAACTGCTCCTACGCCCTGCTGGACGCCCTGGCCGCCGGGCTGGGGGTGGTGGCCACCCCGGTGGGCGGCAACCCCGAGATCCTGCCCGTTCGCTGCCTGGTGGAGGCCGACGACGTCCGGCGGGTCGCCGCCGCCCTGCACACCCAGGGCACGAGCCTGGACGAGCGCCCCCACCTGCCCGCGGGCTGGCCGAGCCGGGCCGAGACGGCCGCCGCCGTGGTGGACGTCTACCGGGACGCCTGGAGCGGGAGGTGGCAGGCGTGAGGGGGGCCACGAGCGCCGCCTGGGCCGACCTGACCGAGCCGGTGGTCGGCCTGCCCGCGCGCCTGAGCCGCTCGGGGCGGATCCCCGACTTCCTGCTGTTCGTCTGTATCACCAACAACGACTTCGAGTTCCCGGGGCTGGGGACCACCATCGGGGAGGTCGCGGCGATCCCGCTGGTGCTGCTGTCCCTGGCCCGCCGGGCCGAGCGCGGCTGGTCGCGCATTGGCGCACCGGCGCTGCTGGTGACGGCCCTGGGCGGGTGGTTCCTGCTGTCGGGCGTCATCAACCACCAGATCCCCCCGTTCCGTATCGGCCACATGGTCCTGTACTGCGCGGTCATCCTGTTCATGGCCTGCGGGCGCATCGACGTCGTGGCCGCGGCCTCGGGCATTGGCGTGGGCCTGGTGATCGGCACCGTCTACGGCTACGCCACCTTCGGCTCGGACTACCCCGGGCGCATGACGGGCAGCCTGGGGGACCCCAACGGGGCGGGGTACGTGCTCATCACCCTGGGCCTGGTCTACCTGGGCCTGGAGACCCGCCGGGGCAGGCGCCTGGTGGTGGGCCTGGCCACCGCCGTGGGGATCGTCGGCACCTTCTCGCGCACGACCTTCCTGGCCGCCGGGATGGCCGCCCTGTGGATCCTCATGCCCCCGCGCGTGCCCGTGGCCGTCAAGGGCTCCATCACGGCGGTCCTGTTCACCCAGGTCACCACGGTCGCGGAGTCCATGAAGAACCAGGGCGTCTTCGCCGACCGGCAGGGCTCGGACAACCTGCGGGAGCTCATCTACCCCCTGGAGCAGCAGATCGTGTCCTCCAACCCCCTCACCGGCCACGGCCCGGGCACGCTGACCATCCAGCTGGAGCAGCAGAGCTTCTTCTTCCACTCCAGCTACCTGCTGCTGCGGGCCGAGGGGGGCTGGATCCTGTTCACCCTCATGCTGGCCACCATGCTCGTCGTCGCCCTCAGGCTCGCCCGGCCGGCCTCGGGGATACGCAACAAGGTGCTGGAGGCCGCCCTGCTGGTGCCTCTCATCTGCGCCCTCAACCTGGGCAACGTGTTCCTGGACTTCCCGGTGGCCGTGGCCCTGGGGGCGGCCCTGTGGTGGGCCGGGGCGCCCCGGGACGGGCAGGCAGACGACCCGCCGGGCCGCACGCGCCAGATCCCCGCACCGACCAGCCTGGTCCCCGTCTCCCAGGGAAGGAGGGCAGCCGTATGACCCACTTCACCATGGCCGCCAACAACGCCCAGACCGGCGGGGGTGAGGTCATGCTCCTGGCTATCGGCCACGCCCTACGTGACCTGGGGCATACGGTCAGCGTGGTGGCCCCGGCCGCGGAGGACGGCGTGGGCGCCGAGGCCGCCCGCCAGGGCTTCCCCACCACCGCCATCCTGGCCTCGGGGCGACGGGAGTACATGCGCGGGCTGCGGCGCTGGGACGCCAGCCGGCGCCAGGGCGTCCTGTGGTGCAACGGGCACGTCCCCGCCCTGGCCACCGCCGGGCACCGTGACCGGGTGGTCCACCTCCACCAGGCGCCCTCGGTGGCGCACGTGGTGGCCGGGCGCCTGGCCGGCTACGGGGCCCTGGTGACGCTGGTGCCCTCGCGCTCCACCCAGACCCGTTTCCCCGACGCCCAGATCCTGCCCAACTGGACCGACGACATCCGGGTGGAGCCCCACGTCCTGGACCCGGAGCACGTGGTCCTGGGCTTCCTGGGACGGCCCAGCCCGGACAAGGGCGTCGTGGTCCTGGCCCGGGCCCTGGCCGAGCTCGACGCCGCGGACCCCGGGCGCTTCCGCCTGCTGCTGGCCGGTGAGCCCCGCTTCGTGGGCGACCGCGAGCAGCAGGTCGTCGAGGCGGCCCTGGCCCCGGTGTCCCACCTGGTGGACCGGGTGGGCTGGGCCAGGCGGGAGGACTTCTTCTCCGCCGTCGACCTGGCGGTCCTGCCCTCGGTGCGGGCCGAGTCCTTCGGGCTGACGGCCGCCGAGGCCATGAGCGCGGGCGTGCCCTTCGTGGTCTCCGACGCCGGTGCCCTGCCCGAGGTCGCCGGGGAGCGCTACCCGTGGACCGCCCGGTCGGGCTCGGCCTCCCACCTGGCCCAGGTGGTCTCCGCGGCCCTGGCCGCCCCCGAGCAGACCCGCCGCGCCGTCGCGGCCGAGTCCCGCCGACGCTGGGAGCAGCACTTCTCCGCGCAGGCCGGACGGCGCCACCTGCGCTTCCTCCTGACCGACATCCTCCCTGTGGCCCTCAAGGAGCAGGCATGAGCACGCCGTCACGGGTCCCCCTGGCGATCGCCCACGACTACCTCACAGTGCGCGGCGGGGCCGAGCGCGTCGTCCTGGCCATGCACCGGGCCTTCCCACAGGCCCCGATCTACACCACCCTCTACCACCCTGAGGGGACCTTCCCGGAGTTCGTCGACGCCGACGTGCGCGTCAGCCCCCTCAACCACGTGGGCCCCCTGCGTCGCAACCACCGGGCGGCCCTGCCCCTGCTGGCGCCCGCCGCCAGCGCCATGCGCGTGGACGCCGAGGTCACCCTGGTGTCCTCCACGGGGTGGGCGCACGGCTTCCGCACCACGGGACGGACCCTGGTGTACTGCCACTCCCCGGCCCGGTTCCTCTACCTGCGCCGCCAGTACCTGGGACAGGGCTCACGCCTGAGCCCCCAGGCCCTGGTCCTGGGCGCCCTGCGTCCGGGGCTGCTGCGCTGGGACCGCCGGGCGGCCCGGAGGGCTGACCGCTACCTGGCCAACTCCACCATCGTGGCCGAGCGGATCGCCCGGGCCTACGGCATCGAGGCGCGCATCCTCTTCCCGCCCGGGGGGATGGACCCCCTGGCCGGGCAGCAGGCGGTACCCCAGGTCGAGGACTGGGCCGCGTCCGGCTACCACCTCCTGGTCTCCCGGCTCATGCCCTACAAGAACATTGACGCCGCCCTGGGGGCCTTCGCGGCCCTGGAGGACGAGCGGCTCGTGGTCATCGGGCGCGGCCCCCTCAAGGACCACCTGGTGGGCACGGCCCCGCCCAACGTCCGGTTCCTGGAGGGGCTGGAGGACTCCCAGATGCGGTGGGCCTACGCCCACGCCACGGCCCTGCTGGCGCCCTCCTTCGAGGACTTCGGGCTGACCCCCCTGGAGGCCTACTCCTTCGGCAAGCCGGTCCTGGCCCTGCGCGGGGGCGGCTACCTGGACACGGTGCGCGACGGGGACACCGGCCTGTTCTTCTCCGAGCCCACGCCGTCGGCCATTGCCGACGCCGTCCACCGCGGCCAGCGCGTGTCCTGGGACCGGGAGGCGATTACCACCCACGGGGCCGCCTTCAGCGAGTCCCGCTTCGCCCAGGCGCTCCGTGACGAGATCTCCCTGCTGCGTCCTGCCTCCCCGGAGGCCTAGATGAGCAGGAGGCGCTTCGACCGCTTGCTGCGGCTGGCCGTCTTCGTGCTGGACAGCTGCGTCATTATGCAGACCTTCCTGCTGGCCTACCACCTGCGGGCGTCCCTGGGGCGCCTGAACGACCCGGCCACCCTCAACCAGCTGCTGCTCCAGATCATGCCCCTGGCCACGGCGCTGTGGGTGGCGGCGATCGCGGCCCGGGGCGGCTACGACAGCCGGGAGTACGGCGCGGGCACGGTGCCCTACCGTCGGGTCCTCAACGCCTCGCTCATGGTGCTGGCGGGGATGGCGGCCACCCTGTTCCTGACCCGCACGCCCCTGTCGCGGGCCTTCTTCATCCTGCTGTTCGTCATAGGCGTCCCCCTGCTGCTGGCGGAGCGCCTGGTGGTACGCCGCCTGCTGCACCTGTTCTACCGCCACGGGCACGGCCTCTACCGGGTCCTGCTGGTGGGCTCCCCCGAGCAGGTGGCCGAGCTGCGGGTCCTGCTGGGACGGGTGACGTGGCTGGGGCTGCACCCGGTGGCCACGGTCATGCTGCCCCAGCCCAGCCCGGGCCAGGCCCACACCGGGCCCCTGGACCACACCGACAGGCTCTTCTCCGTGGCCCGCGACAACCGGGTGGACCTGGTCCTGTTCGCCGCCGGGGCGGTGCCCTCCTCCACGGACTTCCGCCGCTACGTGTGGCAGTTCGAGGGGCACCACACCCAGCTCGCCGTCGTGCCCTCCCTGGCCGACGTCGCGGCCGACCGGATACGCACCCGCCCGGTGGCCGGCCTGCCCATTGTCTACGTGGAGGAGCCGCACACCGGGCGGGCCCTGTCCAGCAGCAAGCGGGTGTTCGACGTCCTGGCCTCCGTCATAGGGCTGGTGGCCACCTCACCCGTGCTGCTGATCACCGCGGTGGCGGTGTACCTGACCGACCGCGGCCCGGTCCTGTTCCGCCAGACCCGGGTGGGACGCGACGGCAGGACGTTCACCATGCTGAAGTTCCGCTCCATGGTGCTCGACGCCGAGAGCCGCCTCAAGGAGCTCCAGGGCGGTAACACCACCAACACCGTCATGTTCAAGCTCAAGAAGGATCCCCGGGTCACGCGGGTAGGCGGCCTCATCCGCCGCTACTCCATTGACGAGCTCCCCCAGCTGATCAACATTATCAAGGGGGACATGAGCCTGATCGGGCCGCGCCCGCCCCTGCCCCGGGAGGTGGAGCGCTACTCCGAGGAGGAGATGCGCCGGCTGCGGGTCCGACCCGGGCTCACGGGCCTGTGGCAGGTCTCGGGGCGCTCCAACCTGTCCTGGGAGGAGACGGTGCGCCTGGACCTGTACTACATCGACAACTGGTCCCCGCTCCAGGACCTGGCCATCCTGGCCCGCACCATCCACGCCGTCGTGGCCTCCCGGGGGGCGTACTGAGCGTGGTCCCGCAGGACACGGACGGGGCGCACGGGGCAGTCGGGGCGACTGGGGCGGCTGAGGCTGTCGGGGCGGCTGGAGCGGGCGCGCCGGACCTGCCCGGACGCCCCGGCTTGCCCGGCCGGTCTGGCTCCCACGGTCAGCTCGGCCCCGGGCAGGCCGAGCGGGACGGGACGGGCAGGGCCCACGATGCGGCAGGAACGCCCGGCCCGGCCCTTAACGGGGCACCCGCTGCGGATCGGAGCGACGAGCAGGTCGCCGGGGGCTGGCGCGTCGGGCGGACGACGTGGGCGGGACGCGCCCGGGGGTGGGGGCTCGCCCTGCTGGCGACCTGGGTGGTGTTCGTCCTGACCCGCCCCGGGCAGCTGGCTGGCGGCCTGGTCATGGGGGCCACGCTGAGCGCCCCCGGCTGGCTGGGCGCGGCGGCCGCGCGGGTCATGGAGGTCCTGGTCCCGGCACCGGTGGTGGCCTGCGCGGCAGGCTGCCTGCTGGTCGGGGTGGTGGTGGCGGCCGTGCGGAGACGGTGGTCGGTGCTGCTGGGCGTGGTCGTGCTCCTGTGCGCACCCATTGCCGTCACCGAGGTCCTGGTCCACATCCTGCCCCGACCTGCCTACGGGGTCTACCCGCCGAGCAACTCCATGCCCTCGGGCCACGCCACGGTGGCGGCGTCGCTGGTACTGGCCTGGGCGCTGGTGCTGCCCCGCTGGAGGTGGCTGCGCGTGGCGGAGACGGCGGTCCTGGCGGGCGCGGCGGGCGCGGTGGTGGTCTCGCGCGCCCACGTCCTGCCCGACGTCGTGGCCGCCCTGTGCGTGTGCGGCCTGCTCGAGACGCTCCTGGGCTGGGCGGTGCGGGCGGGTCAAGCGGGGCCGGGCCGGGCGGGCCGGGCGGAGCGGCCGGACGGGGCGGGGCTGGGCCAGCCAGGCCAGCCGGGTCAAGCGGGGGCCCTGGCATCCCAGGCCGCTGCAGGGCCCCGGACCAGGGCTGCTGCCAGCACGGGGCCCCGGGAATCTCAGGCTGCTGCCAGCACGGGGTCCCAGGAGACCCGGCAGCCCCGCAACCAGGCGGCCCCGCCCCGACCCGGACTCCCTCGGCTCTCCGGCAACCAGACCCCGCCCCGACCCGTAAGGCTCCCCTGGCGTCCCGCCGCCCTGGGGAGGCTGCGGGCCTGGGCGTACGCGGTGGCCGTCCTGGCCCTGGGGGCGCCGCTGCTGTCCACCAGCCTGCTGTCCGTGCCAGCGCCCGGCCCCCTGGTGAGCCTGGGGTGCGCGGGGGCGGGTCTGGTGGTGGTCAGTGCCCTGCTGGTCCTGGATCTGCCTGGCCTGGGGGTGCCCGCCCCGAGGCCGCCCAACCCGCGCGACGCCTCCTGAGCGTCCTGAGCGGGCTTCTTTAACGCCGCAGGAGGTCGACAACGTCGCCATCTCACCGCCGTGCCAGCACTTTGCCGGAGCTCCCGCTGTACCCTTACCACCCGCGCCACCAGTCCCCGGGCCTCGAATCTCATCGTTCAGGAACGTCAATGGTACCGAATTTGATATCATTGCCGAGACCGGCGTGTGGCCCGTAGGCGGCAACAGCCTGGGAGGAAAATGATTTGCCACTATTGTCGAGGACGCAGAATCCTGGGGGGTTCTGTTGAGTCACGGAGAAGGACTTACTCGCGAGACAACCGCACCTTCGTCAATGATAAGCAGGCTGTTCAGGGAAAGTAGAACTAAATTTGACGGAGTAGGACCCGCCTACTACGCAGAAGAAGGAGAGCGGCCTGACCTACTGAATCAAGTAATGGGCGGAACAAGAATCCGGGGACCATAACCACAAGTTAAGGAGTCCGGCCGATGATGCCGATCGACAGCCCCATGGCCTTGGCGATGGTAGAATGGATTTCTCCTCCGGCTGGGGGACGGCCTAACGGCCCTCCCTCGTGGCCCTACGCCACGATCTGCGAATTCCCTGAGGAGAACATGACCCGCCATCCCGGCCACAAGGAGTTTCCTGAGTTCACGGTGTCCATATTGATCGAGCCGATCGAGCTCATCTCAATCACCGTCTGGAAGGTCAAGGTGGACTACATCGCACGGGAGGCCGTCCTGCCCTGTCTGTGGAAGGGACGGCAGCTGGTCCTCCGAGAAGGTCACTATATCGTCGCTGTCGCGATGATCACCGACGTCCTCGTCACCAAGGTCAGGGATCCCAGGCGAGAATAGCGCAGACACAAGGGGCGTCAGATGGTTCTCCGGGAAGACGACCAGGTCGCCGCGGTAGCGATAATAACAGGCGTTCTCATTGATTACGACAAGGAAGTCAAGTGGTGGTAAGACCACGATAACGGTACCGGCTCAGCAGCTAGGCGTTCGCCCGCAGCCAGGCCCGTACCGGCTTGATCGGGCGCATTGGGCGCTTCGCCCCGGACACCTGGGCCTTGGCCCGGTCAAAGGTGATCCCGTTCTGCTCCTCTACCGTCCTCAGGATCCGGGGCAGGTCACGGATATCAGCCGGGGCCGGGTCAATGGCACCGGTCAGGGTGCGGTTGACACCCTCATCGCTGAGGGGGAGCTGGTACGAAAGCGGCCCGGCAACCGGGACCCGCGGCCCGTAGAGCCGGACCTCGTCACCTCCTGACCAGAACTCCTTCGCCATCCGCGCCTCGTGGAACTCAGAGACCAGGTCCGGCGACCAGCGCACCCTGACGTCGACGTCCACGGTCGGGGCCTCACGCGAGGTGACGACGACCTGAAGGTACCAGCGACAGTCGGTAGGCGCCGCCAACCCGATCTCGGCAGCCCACTGAGCGGCCGGGGTAGGGGGCAGGCCCCGGTAGACCGCGTCAAGAGTCTCAAAGGCATCGTCTCCGGCAGGAATATCCCGGAACATGCCGAATAGCTCCCAGAAGGCCGAGCGATGCTCGAGCAGCACCGGCTTATCGCGTAGCCGCTTCGCCACCTGGAGCAGGGTCGCAGCGGCCTCCTTGTCGCCGTCACCGGCCGCGTACACCAGCATTACCAGGGCGTTCGCCAGGGGGTTTCCCAGGTGCCACCCCCGCCAGGATATCTCCTCATCCCGCGCCGCCTGCACCGCGTCACGGACCAGGTCCGTGTTCGCCGCCGTGACCAGTGGCAGCAGCCGGTCCGCCTTGGCGCGGCTGTCGGGCCAGCTCGTCGACGCCAGCCGTTTGGCCAGCTTGTTGTCACTGCCGAGTACGTCCTCAAACGATGCCACGGCCCCTCCTGGTTCTGGTTGAGCAAAGACTATCCGTCTTATCTTCCCACACAGAATATGGGGAACGGCGTCGGCAGGACGACAGCGACATCCTAGGCGCGTGAGACGCGGGAGGCCTCCTCCACCTGCTCAGGGGTGGGACGGATACCGGTGTAGAGGGCGAACTGCTCGGCGGCCTGGAGGGCAATGACCTCCGAACCGCGCACCACCGGCTTCCCGGCCGCCTGGGCAGCCCTGATCAGGGGCGTGCACGCCGGGAAGGCCACGACGTCGAACACCGTCCCGGCAGCCTCCACCAGCTCCTCCCCCACAGGCAGGTCGTGCTCAGCCGGACCCCCGGCCATCCCCACCGGGGTGGCGTTGAGCACAAGCCCCACCTCGTCGTCAGACAGATCCGCAGGTGAGGCCGTCCAGGACCATCCGTACCGCTCAGCCAGGGCCGGGCCGGTGACCGGGTTGCGGGCCACCACCGTCCCCGGGCCGAACCCGGCGTCGGTCAGGGCCGCCACGCAGGCCTTGGCCATACCGCCCGCACCGAGCACCGCGCAGGAGGTGCGTGCCACCTGGTGGGTGTCCAGCAGGGTGCGGATGGCAATAAAGTCGGTGTTGTAGGCCACGAGGCGCCCGTCGTCATTGACGATCGTATTCACCGAGCTAATGGCGCTGGCCGACGGCGTCATCTCGTCCACGAGCGCAATAACGTCCTCCTTCCAGGGCATGGACACGCCGCAGCCACGAATACCCAGGGCACGCACGCCCCCGATGGCCGCGACAATGTCAGTCGTGGTGAACGCCTTGTAGACGAAGTCGAGCCCCAGGACCTCATAGAGGTGGTTGTGGAAACGGGTACCGATATTGGTGGGGCGGGCCGAGAGGGAGATACACAGGCGAGTGTCCTTGGAGATATCACGCATGACACTATTCTCTCACAGGCACGCTGCCCGGGTGGGCCAGAGATCCCGGGCGGGCCAGCGCTACAGGTTCCGGGCAGGCGGCGCCCACGGCCTCGGACGACGGCGGGTCGGCAGGGACGGACGAGGCCTTGGGCAGGGCCCGGGACCGGCCCGAAGGACCCCAGGACACCGGCCGTCGCCGTACCGGAACGACCGGGGGCAGCCGGGACCGGAGTCGCAACACCCCGACCAGGTAGGGGCGTGCGGGGGACGTCCGCCACGAACTCAACAGCGCACATTAGCCAGCGTGCGGGGCCCTGCCGGGACCGGAGAGCGCCCGGCTAGCCGGGCAGGCGTCGGCCGGGTGCCCGCGGGCTTGAAGCCAGCCGAGTTCATGACTTCGTCACCACCGCCGTGGTGCGGGACACCCCGTCTGACCGCCACTTTCCCGCATGGTCTCGTCCAAAGCCGGCACCGGAAAGGTATCTAGGGAAACATTTTGTGCACAGGGTAACCGATTGCACAGAAAGCGACCTGGATTGGTTACCTTCTGCGCAAAACGTCACCCTGTGCACAAAATGTTCCGCCCTGCACAAAACGTTCCCGTACACCCCCTCGCCCGCACGGCCAGGAGTCCTGGGCCCCGGGCAGGGAGAGGGCCACACAACGCTCCCACGGTAGCCGCCGCCCTGTCAGCCTGGACCCCGGGCAGGGAGAGAGTCACTCCGCCACAAACACCAGCAACGCGGTCGCGGCGACTGGGCCCCGGGCAGGGAGAGGGTCACTCTGCCTGGCTCTCGTCCACGCGACCAGCCCCCCAGCAGCACCGCGCGGCGCCAGCCCCAGCAGCACCGCAAGACACCAGTCAGGAAGGCCCCAGGCAAACCATGGATAGCGACCCCGCCATTCGCTAGGATGTGAGGTGCACCCTAGAACCATGAGCCACATCAACCAATCCTGACCTGCGCAGACACCGTGTTCCACAGGTCCTTGGACAACCCACCCACCAGAAAGGTCCCCTTATGAATACCCGTCGTCTCATTGCCACTGCCGGCTCGGCACTACTGCTTGCCACCTCCCTTCTCGCCTGCTCCTCGGACACGACCACGAGCACGCCCTCAGGCGCGACCACGGCCTCCGAGACCACAGCCTCCGAGACCACGACCTCCGAGACCACGGGCCCCGGCGCCACCACGACGAGCGCGCCCCCGACCACCCCCGCAGCTCCCCCTACCGCGGCCTACGACGCCCCGGCGGACAACCAGGTCGCCCAGCTCCTCACAGTCACCCACATCCCCGCAGGCTGCTCCTACGCATCGAACACAAAGACCGACCGCCTGTCATTTGCGACCGTTACCGACCGTGAGGCCTTCGATTCCGTCGAGTCCGTCACCGGGTACACCATCCTCCTGGAGAGCACGATCACCACCGCCGCGGAAGCCATCGCGCAGGAGGCGGCCAGGTACGAGCTGAGCACCGACGTCTTCACCACCACGGGAGAGGCGACCATTGACGGTGAGACCGCGCAGACCTACGCGGGCGCATCTGCCCTACCTGACGGCAGCGGGTACATTGCCGAGCGGGGCGCCGTCGTCACCCACAACGGGCAGACCTTCCTCGTGGCCGCCCTGGCCATGGGCAAGACCGCCCAGCCGACCCTGAGCGAGGACGAGTTCAAGGACTTCCTCAAGGGCATTGTCTGGGCCGCCTAAGGCCGGCCCCAGGCAACCCCGGCTCCGGCCAGCCCCAAGCCGCCCGCCCCGGCCTCAGGGGCTCCTACCAGCTCACCAGCCCTACCAGCTGGCCCCACCAGCCCCAGGGGCTCCTACCAGCTCACCGGCACCGGCGCGCCCTCGCGGTAGCCCGAGGCCGACTGCACCCCCACCACCGCCCGCTGGCGGAAGACCGGGATGGAGTCGGCCCCCGCGTAGGTGAAGGAGGAGCGCACCCCCGCGACAATCTGGTCAATGAGGTCCTCCACGCCCGGACGCCGCGGGTCCAGGTACATGCGCCCCCCGCTGATCCCCTCCTCGAACAGGGCCTTGCGGGCGCGGTCAAAGGCCTGCTCACCCTCCGTGCGCCCCATGACCGCCCGGGTGGAGGCCATCCCGAAGGACTCCTTGTAGGGGCGGCCGTCGGCGTCGGTCTGCAGGTCCCCGGGGGACTCGTGGGTGCCGGCGAACCAGGAGCCGATCATGACGTTGGAGGCCCCCGCGGCCAGGGCCAGGGCGACGTCGCGCGGGTGGCGCACCCCGCCGTCGGCCCACACGTGCGCCCCCAGCCTGGCCGCCTCGGTGGCGCACTCCAGGACGGCGGAGAACTGGGGCCGCCCCACGCCGGTGGCCATGCGGGTGGTGCACATGGCGCCCGGCCCCACCCCCACCTTCACGATCGAGGCGCCCGCCTCGACCAGGTCGCGCACCCCCGCGGCCGTGACCACGTTCCCGGCGACCACCGGCACGTCCGGCCCCAGGGCGGCGCGCACGGCCGAGACCGCGCGCATCATGCGGTCCTGGTGACCGTGGGCGGTGTCCACCACAATGACGTCCACGCCCGCGGTCACGAGGTCGGCGGCCCGCGCGGCGGGGTCACCGTTCATGCCGACGGCGGCCCCCACACGCAGGCGGCCCGAGGCGTCCAGAGCGGGGTGGTAGATCGTGGCGCGCACCGCCCCGGCACGGGTCAGCAGACCCACGAGCCGGCCCTCGGCGTCCACGACAGGGGCCAGGCGACGACGGGCGGCCCTGAGCCGGTTGAAGGCCTCACGGGCGTCAACGCCCTCGGGGAGGGTCAGGAGCTCGGTGGACATGACCGAGCGGACCTGGGTGAAGCGATCAACGCCGGAGACGTCACCCAGGTCCACCACGCCCACCGGCCGCCCGGAGTCGGGGTCCACCACGATGGCGGCGCCGTGGGACCGCTTGGGGATCAGCCCCATGGCGTAGCCGCAGGTGTGGTGGGGCTTGACGGTCACAGGGGTGTCGTAGACCAGGTGGGAGGCCTTGACCTGGGCCACGGTGTCAATGACGACGTCGACCGGGATGTCCTGGGGGATGACGGCCAGGCCGCCGCGGCGCGCCACGGTCTCGGCCATGCGCTTGCCGGCCACGGCGGTCATATTGGCCACGACCACGGGGATGGTGGTGCCGGTGGCGTCGTCCGTGGTCAGGTCCACGTCCATGCGTGAGCCCACGCCGGAGCGGGAAGGCACCATGAACACGTCGTCGTAGGTGAGGTCGAAGGTGGGCTCGTTGAGAAACTGCACCATGGCAGGGTACCCGCGGCAGCGCCCGCCAGGGGGCATGCTCACCGACCACCTGGGCCCTGCTGCCCCGTGGCACGCCCGTCAGGGGCACGGGCGGGTGCTGCGACGGCTCCGCCCCAGGGTCATGTAGAGTGCTCTACGTCACAATTCAGTGTGTCCGCGTACCGCCGCCAGCTGCTTTCGTATTTCCCAGCAAGTTCACAGATGATTACGGGGTCTCCTTTCAGGAGAGGGGAGTTACATATGAATCACCACCGGACGGAACTGGTCGTGAGGGTTGGGGAACCCGCTGACCGGCCAGGACCGAGACGTGCGAGGGTCCCAGGGAGCCCAAGCAGTCGCTCTGGCGAAGGAGGACCCCTCCCCTGACATGGGAACCAGGGTCGAGGACCTCATGGACGCAGAGCCCGTGGCTCGGTGCAGAGACCGAGCCACGGGCTCCGTCATACCTACCTCACGCTCACGCCCGCCCTACGCCAGCTCACCAGCGGTTCACACCGACTCGCACCCGCCCTCACACTGACTCACCGGCACCCAGGAGGCGGCCGCCGCGGCGTTTCGGACGCCGACCGTCCGGGACGCCGCGGCCCCAGCCCGTCCACCACTCGCAGGCGTCCCGTCACAGGACACCCATTACGAGACGCCTGTTACGGGACGTCGCAGACGCCGAAGGCGAAGGAGCGCAGCGGCCCCACGGAGCCGTTGGCAATGTCCTCAATGTCCGGGCGGTCCTTGTTCCCGGTGACGCCGTTGAGCGCGTACTCGGTCCCGTCCGGGGCGGTAAAGAACAGGGTGGGGTCACCGTCGGCGTCCTTGGTGCAGCCAATGGTGCCGCGGTCCACGTTCAGGGTCCAGGTGTGGCCGAAGTCGGCGGCCGTGACCGGGGCGGGGTTGGAGGTCGGGGTGACGCTGAAGGTGGGTCCGCTGGCGGGGTACTGCTGGGAGCGCATGTGCATGCACCCCAGTACGCCGCTGACAATGACGATCCCCCCGACGCCGAGGGCGATCCGGGTTCGTGCTGGTCTGCTGATCATGATCTCTCCTTGTTGACTGTCAGGGCCATGTAGCCGTCCTCGAGGCTGGGCTCGACCGGCTGCGCGCCGTCGGGCGGGACGTCGGAGACGAGCCGGTAGCGGGTGCCCTCGGGGGTGGATGTCGCGTTGACCACCACCAGGTCGCCCGACGGCATGGTGCCCAGCGGGCCGGTCAGCCAGGTCCGTCCCCGGGCGACGTCAATGAGGCCGCTGGTCGGCCCGTCGTACCGGGTGCGCCCGTGCCCCAGCACGAAGACGTAGGGACAGGTCTGGGCCACGTCGTCGAGGATGTGCGTGGACAGGACCACGGTGCGGTCCGCGCCCAGCCCCGCCAGGAGGGAGCGGAATCGCATGCGCTCCTCCGGGTCGAGGCCGGCCGTGGGCTCATCGACGACCACCAGCCGGGGATCGCCCATGAGGGCCTGGGCTATCCCCACCCGACGGCGCATCCCGCCCGAGAACCCGCCAATGCGCCGGTCCCTGACCTCGGCCAGGCCCACCCGGGCCACCAGCTCGCCGGCCTGCCGACGGCGCTCGGCCCGGCTGTCCAGCCCCTTGAGGACGCCCACGTAGTCGAGGAACTCCAGGGGCGTGAGGCTGGGGTAGGGCTCAATATGCTGCGGGAGGTAGCCGAGCACCCGCTTGACCGCCCGGCGACCCGCGGGGTCGGCCAGGTCCTGGCCGTCAATGTGCACTGAGCCGCGGGTGGGCTGGATAATGCCGCACAGAATGCGCATAAGCGTGGTCTTGCCGGCGCCGTTGGATCCGAGCAGCCCGATCATCCCGGTGGGCAGGTCAATGGTGACGTCGTCCAGGGCTGCCGGCCTCCCCCGGAAGTCCTTGGTGACGTGGCTGATGGAGATGTACACGAAAGGCTTCCTCTCAGTTGCTCGTGTGGTCTGGTGGGCGGGTCCGGAGCCCCAGCCGGGCCTGGGCCCTCACCCGGGTCGCTCTCAGACAAGATGGTGGTAGTGGACCGGGCCGGGCCCCTGGCTCCGGGGCCCTCCGGCCGCGTCTGGTGGAGGAGGTCAGGGCCGTCCGGACCCTGGCCCTCGGACCCCTGGCCCCGGGTCCCTCAGCGGCGTGAGCGCCCGGCCAGCCGCGAGCCGACCACCAGGCAGGTAAGGACCAGGGCGAGCTGCCACAGCAGGGACACGGCGGCCACGACCGGCCCCGGGGCGGTGGCCAGCGGCCCGTTAACCCAGAAGAAGCGGGGTGAGACCAGGGAGGCGAAGCCCTCTCCGACGACCCCCAGGACGGTGCCCGTGACGCCGGGAACCGGTATGGTCGGGGTCGTCATGGTCAGGTAGAGCCAGGTCAGGACGGCGACCACCCGGGCGAGCGCCTGCGGCAGCACGGAGCCAGCCAGGGCGGAGACCGCCAGGGCGCACAGCACCGTCGGCACCTCCATGGCCACCGCCACCAGGAGGGCGGCCGGCAGGCCCGTCCAGCTGCCGCCGACCGTCTGCACCAGCCCCACGCCCACCAGGACCACCAGGGGCGGGACCATGACCACGGCAAAGGTCCCCAGCACCCGCGCCGCCCCCAGCGTCGTGGTCCCCACCGGGGTGGAGAGCTCCAGCTCGTCCACCCCCAGGCGGGCGGGTGCCACCAGGAGCCCGGTGAAGGCCGCCGCGTAGGCAATACCGATGAGGGTTCCCATGACTCGCGCCACAAAGACCAGGTCATCTATGCCCCCGGTGCCCGGCGCGGCGGGCGCGTCCACGCTCAGCAGGACGGCGAGCAGGGTCAGGGGCACGGTGGCGTACCACAGCGACCTCTGCCGACGGGCGGTCCGGGCGTGGACGCGCACGAGCTCCCCGAACCGCACGGCCCCTGAGTACCTCACGCTCATGACGCCCCCGCCTCGGCGGCCCCGATGCTGTGCCCGGCGTCGCCGAGCCGTCGCCAGGCGACCACCGCGAGCGCCACTGCGCCCACCAGCGGCAGCCCGCGTCGCATGGGCAGCGGCTGGACGTAGGAGTCCCACACCAGGACCAGGAGCCACGCGCTTATGACTGTAATCACAGTGGACGACGCCGTGCCGCCAGCCGCCGCGGCGAGGGCCACGGAAGCCAGGACGAGCACCGCACCGACCGGGACGACCAGGGTGACCCACCCCTCGTCATGGAGCCAGATCCCGGCCAGGTGCAGGGGCGCGAACATGACCAGGGCGCCAACCGCTCCGGAGGTGGTGACCAGGGCGGCACGGACCACCTGGACCAGGCGGAACGTCGTCGGCGTCGACTCGTGCAGCTCCACCAGCGGGTCGCCAGTGAGCGCGGCCGCCAGCGCGGCGCCCGAGCACAGCACGAGGACCTGCTCCAGGCCCATGACCAGGAGCACGGCCTGGCTGGGTGACCAGGCGGCCGCCGCCCACCTGCCTGAGGCCGCCCCGACGGCGCCCGCTGTGAGCGGGACGACCAGGGCTACGCCGGTCTGGCGCAGCTGCGCCATTATGAGCGGGAGCGTCACGGTGCCTCCTGATGGGTTGGTGTCACCCTGTAGGTAGCCGGTGGGCCCTCTCCGGTTCACACAGCTACTGTGGCGAAGGCCACTTCCAGCGTGCTCGGTAACCGCGTCCACGGACCTGGGCGCGCCCGGAGTGCTCCTGGGGACGCCCGACGCAGGTCGTGCCTACGGCTGCTGGCAGGCACGCAGCACGGGTGCGCGGTTCACCGGAGCGTGGCGCGGCTCAGTGCGGCGCGGCGGCTCACCAGGGCGCAGCTCAGTGCGGCTCAGTGAGCGGCTCACCGGGGCGCGCGGGCGGTGAGCGCGTGGCGCGCCGAGAGGGAGACGGCCAGGACCAGGCCCAGGCCCAGGACCGGAGCCCCCGACAGAGTGAGGACATGGTGCAGGACCTCGGCGAGGGCCCCCAGCCGTACCACTGAGACCACCGGCCCGGCGATGGGGGCCAGGACCAGCCCCACCACCACCCCCACCCAGGGGGCCGTCCAGATGGCCAGGAAGGCCACCACCCCGGCCACGCACGTCATGGGGACCAGCCAACCCGTGAGCAGTGCGCCCACCGGTCCGACCGGTGCCCACACGGACACCACCGCGCTGGCCACCACCCCGGTGGCCGCGTCGAGGGCGAGCACCGCCGCCACCCGGGCGAGCACCACGGCCTGCGGCCCCAGGGGGGTGGCCAGGCACACGGCGTCCTCACGCACCCGTGACAGCGCCGTCGTCACCGTCAGGGTGACCCCGTGGAGCATGAGGGTGGAGAACCCCGCCACCGCGACGTCGGCCCCCACGCCCACGGCGCACAGGCGCGCCAGGAGCGCTGCCGCCGACGCCGTCAGGAGCGCCAGCGGCACCACCAGCCAGGGGACGACCCTGAGCTGGGCCCGTGCCAGGGCCCAGGCCAGAGTAAGGCTGCGTCGAGCCGTCCAGCGGCGGGCGTCCAGGGTGGGTGCGGCGGTCAGCCGACGGCGCACCGTCTCAAGGTCCGGCCCCTGGCCGCCGAGCTCGTTCTCCCACCGGAGCAGGGCCTCCCGCAGGGCCTCGTTCCCGGGGCGCCCCACGCCCCGGTCCATACCGTTGTCAGGCACTGTCCCTCCTCAGTACGTCCTTGAGCAGCCGTCGTGCCCGCGACACCCGGCTCTTGACGGTCCCCACCGGGACCCCCAGGGCCTGGGCGATCTCGCTGTAGGGCAGCTCGTGCAGCCAGGCCAGGCTGACCACCTCGACCAGGTCCGGGGGCAGGGACCTGAGCGCCTCCAGGAGCTCCTCGACACCGGCCGTCTCCAGGACCTGGTCGTCCGGGCCGACGGTATCGTCCACGAGGCCCTCGACCTGGGTGTCCAGCGGCACGGCGGGCAGTACCCGGCGACGGCCCCGCGACCAGGCCTGGCGCTTGGCGATCCCCAGCAGCCAGGTCAGGACCCGGCTATCCCCCCGGAAGGCACGGGCCGACCTCCAGCAGCCGAGCCACACGTCGGCGCTGACCTCCTCGGCCGTCCCCCGGTCCGTGACCCGGGTGGTCACGAAGGCGAGGACGGTCGCCGCGTAGCGCCGGTGCAGCTCGGCCAGGGCGCACTCGTCGCCCTGACCGACGGCCGCCAGGAGCGCGGCGTCAGGCATGGTCTCCACCTCGGGGCTCACCAAGACGCGGCTCCTTCCCTATTTGCGGGCAACGGCGGTGGCCGTTTCTAGGCGACGGCGGTGGCCGCCGTCTGCAGGCACGTCCTGCTTACCCGGTTCGTAGCCGCCCAGGACCCAGCGGTTCACGGGCGGGCCGCTCCAGGGTATGGGCGCGCCCACAGTCCGGCAGGCGCCGGGGACCTGAGCGCCCAGGCCGGGATCGTACACGTCCACCTGGCGCCGCAGAGCTGGCACCACCTGCGCCCTGGAGCAGGTGATGACCTCATCCGCGGTGACGAGCTCCCTGCGCCCCGGGGAGGGAGGCGGCTACCCTGGTGACGTGCCCGAGCTCCTGACACCTGTCGTCGACGTCCTGGTCCAGGCGCCCGTCCTGACCGTCTTCCTGGTCATCGGGCTGGGTACCGCGCTGGGCCAGATACCCTTCGGCCCCATCCGCTTCGGTGCGGCCGGGGCGCTGTTCGTGGGCCTGGCCGTCGGCGCCCTGGACCCCCGGCTCGGCGCGAACCTGGGGCTCCTGCGCAGTCTGGGGCTGGGGCTGTTCTGCTACACGGTGGGTGTCGGGGCAGGCAATACCTTCTTCCGCGACCTGCGCCGCCAGCTGCCCCTCATGAGCCTGTGCGTGGTGGCGCTGGTGGCCGCGGGCCTGGCCGGGGCTGGCTTCTCCCGCCTGACCGGCCTGACCCCGGCCACCGACGCGGGCGCCTACGCCGGGGCCCTGACCTCCCCGGTCCTGGACGCGGCCATTGAGGCGGCCGGCAACCAGGAGCCCGCCGTCGGCTACGCCCTGGCCTACCCGGTGGGGGTGGCGGTGGCGATCCTGGTGGTGGCCGTGGTGGTGGGGCGCTCCTGGCCGGCGCGCCGCGACCCGCGCCCGGCCAGTGCCGACGGCATCACCGCCACGAGCGTGCTGCTGCTGACCCGGGTCAGGCTCGACCAGATGGAGGCCTTCCAGCGGGCACGTATCCGCATCTCCTACCTGGAGCGCGACGGCGTCACCCGGGTGGCCCACCCCGGTGAGGAGCTGCTGCCCGGGGACAAGGTCGTGGTGGTGGGGGCGCCGCAGGCCGTGGCCGACGCCGTCCAGGAGCTGGGCTCGGGGCTGGACTCCTGCCTGGCCAAGGACCGCACGCAGGTGGACTACCGTCGCCTGACCGTCTCCAGCCTGCGTGTGGCGGGGCGGACCGTGGGCGAGGTGGACATGCCCGGACGCTTCCAGGGGGTCGCCACGCGCGTGCGCCGTGGTGACCTGGACCTGCTGGCCCGTGAGGACCTGGTCCTGGAGCTGGGCGACCGGGTCCTGGCGGTGGTCCCCTCGGACAGGCTGGAGGAGGCCGCCGACTACTTCGGTGACTCGGAGCGCTCCATCGCCCAGATCGACGCCTTCAGCGTGGGCGTGGGGATGGCCCTGGGGGTCCTGGCGGGGCTGGTGCCCGTCCCCCTGCCCGGCGGGATCACGCTACGGCTGGGAGTGGCTGCCGGCCCGCTGGTGGTGGGCATGGTCCTGGGACGGGTGGGGCGCACCGGGCCCTTCGTGTGGGGGCTGCCCCACGCGGCCAACACCACCATCCGGCAGCTGGGGCTGCTGTTCTTCCTGGCCGCCATCGGCCTGGCCAGCGGGCCGGACTTCGCGGCGTCGGCCTTCTCCCTCACCGGGGTGGCGGTGGGTGCGCTGGCGGCCCTCATCGTGGGGGTCAACGCGGTGGTCCTGCTGACAGGGGCACGCTGGGCCGGGGTGAGCGCGCCCCGGGCCGCCGGGGGCCTGGCCGGGCTCGTGGGGCAGCCCGCCATCCTGGCCTTCGCCCTGTCCAGGTGCGACGACGAGCGGGTGGAGGCCGGGTACGCCACCCTCTTCGCCCTGGCGATCGTGGTCAAGATCATTATGGTGCAGGTGCTCGTGGCAGTGTAGGCCGGTAACCGCCCCACACACCCCCTGCCCGCGAGAACGGTACTTATTCGCCGCGAGAACGGTACTTATTGCTCGCGAGAACGGGCAGCACCCAGGGCGTCCATCGTATCCGCTGGTACCGGGAGGATCCCTGGCGAGGAAGAGCAGGACGCTGAGCGGGGCGGCCTCGCGAAGGTGCCGGGAGGGCCTCAGGGCCGACCTAACCCGCACCAGCCCCGAACAGGCCCCGCCCCCAAGGTGCCGGGAGAATCCCCCCTGGGGGCCGCCCCGCCGATCCGGCTGGTCACTTTGACCGAAGGTACCGGGAGAATCCATGCGGTCTATGCGGTTCATCGCATGAACTCTCGCCCACTACGCACTGCTCGCCACCCCCGGCACCTGGTTCTGTCGCAATCCGAGGATCAGAACGGAGGGCACTCCCAGCCCCATCGGGCTCCAGGCCCCTGACCTGCGCATACACCGGGCCATCCGAGCCCGAGACGGCGTGGGACCGGCCCTGATCCTCAGATTGCGACACGAACCCGGGCACCCGCCGTGAATAAACTCGCCCGGCACCACCACCGCGTCCAGCTAGAGCCCGCACTCCCACCTAAGCGGACCCGGGGCACCAGAGGAGGGGACACACCGGGTACCCAGCTCACGCGAGCAGATCCTCCCACCACTCAGCAAAGACGGGGCAACGCTCAAGAACGGCACCAAGCCCGGCCTGGGCAATGAGCAAAGGTCCGGTGACGGTTTTCATATAGTTCGGATCCGCCTTCTCCAGCCGTTTGGAAGGGCTCGTGGCGGGGCCGTCGTCGACACACTCAGGCCCGCCCGCCTCCTTGACGGCGCGACGCAGGGCAGCCAGACCCTTGCGCGGAATCCACCCGTCACCCTGCCCGGCATCAATAGCAGCAAGGACCAGGGTCTCGACCTCGTGCAGGACCACAAACGGACGGAAACGAGGGTCAGGGTATGTTCTGCGCAGTTCCCTCACCAGTTTCCGCTGACGCGCCTCCCCCAGCCCCTCACAGTCCCGCCCGGGAGCACTCTTAGGGTACTGGTAGTAGTCAACGAGCAGGGCCACACGATACCAGTGCCTCTGTCCCAGGAACCCGCGGAGGCTATTGTCATAATGCTTCCAGTGACCACCTCCACGGTATGCCCTGGTGGGGGTGGCCGAGGTAGTGACTACAATCGGCACGAGGTAGAGCCCCCGCTTTTCGGCGACAGGTCCCAGGACATCCTCGACAAGGCACTCCTCCGTCCGGCCCTCGACGAGGACGGCAACTTGTCTCATACGCAGACATCCTCGCGCACGGGGCGCCCGCCCAGCAGGTTCATCTCCCACAGGGTACCGATGGAGTGGTCCTCCAGGAACCCATCCAGGCTCTCTGCACTGGGACGGCTCGCCTGCGTGGCGCCGTCAACGCGGTCCAGGACGACGACCTCGTCAAGCCCGTAGTGGGACAGCAGCGGCACGGACTGGGTGGCCACGATAACCCGGTGCCCGTTCCTGCCGGCAATATGCGTCATCTCCGCGAGCAGGGCGATAGCGGCCGGGTGCAGCCCGAGCTCAGGCTCGTCCAGGACCACAGTAGCCGGCAGGTCCGGCCCCAGAAGCAGCGTGGCCAGGCAGATAAAACGTAGAGTGCCGTCGCTGGCCTCTCGGGCCATCAAGGTACGGTCCATGCCACGCTGCCTCCAGCGCAGCCGCACCCTGCCAGCGGCACTCGGAACCAGGACGAAGTCGTCAAAGAAGGGGGTGACGTGACGGACAGCAGAGACTATACGTCGATAGCACCCGGGACACTCGTCCCGAAGACGCAGCAGGTAGGCGGCAATATTCTCCGCATCAGAGCGCAAACTGACGTCGTCCCCGACGGTTGACCACCCCTTGACAGGAGCCCTCTCGGAGACGTCGTCAAAGTGGAAGACGCGGCACCCCTCCAGAAGCGGAGTAAAGTAATTCACGAACTCGTACGACGGTTCCCCAGGGTCCGCGCTGGCCTGCCTGACCCAGCTCCTCCTTGCTGGCCGGGAGCCCAGGGAGAACTCCTCGTCCTGGCTGTCCGCGACACGAACAGAAAGAACTTCTCTTATGATGCAGTCGTCCTCGTCCGTGGCCTCCAGGGTGACCCGGTAGGTCCCGGTCCTGTCGGGCCCGTCCGGGAACGGCGCACTGACCTCTATCACCGCTCTGGGCGCAGTCCCTTCCGCACCAGAAAACAGGGAGCCCGCCATCCCGCCGCGACGACGCAGGTAGTCCTGGAAAGAACCGTCCCAGATACGCGAGACCAGCTCCAGGGCACCCACGAGGTTCGACTTACCCGAGCCGTTGGCCCCAATAAGCACGGTGACGTCGGTCGTCAGGTCCAGCTCAATACGTCGAACCGACCTGAGCCCCTCCACGACGAGGCGTCCGAGTCTGGCGGTCATGCTCAGAGCCTAGCGAACGGGGCCGTCGGACGCACCGGGCCGGGGACGGGGCGCCTCATCCGTCCCACCTGCCCCACCCGCCCCATGTGCCACCAGGTCATCAGGAGCACTACGATGGGAGCACGTACCAGCAAGCCATGTGAGGACGCGCAGTGAGCCAGACCAGCACCGTCACCGCCAGCACGCCGACCAGCACCGACGCCACCACATCCCCGGACCGCGAGGAGCTGACCTGGGAGCTCTTCGGTACCGCCAGCCGGGAGCTCTCCGCCCAGGTCGTGGCCTCGGGCTGGGTCCCGGACCTCATTATCGCCGTCGCCCGCGGAGGCCTCATCCCCGCCGGGGCCATCTCCTACGCCATTGGCGTCAAGGCCATGGGCTCGATGAACGTGGAGTTCTACACGGGGATCGGCGAGACCCTGGCCGAGCCCGTCGTCCTGCCCCCGCTCATGGACGCCTCGGAGCTGCCCGGCAAGAAGGTCCTCGTGGTGGACGACGTGGCCGACTCCGGCAAGACCCTCAGGATGGTCATGGAGCTCCTGCGCCACGAGGGCCTCCAGCTCGGCGGCGCCTCCGTGCCCGTGGAGGCCCGCAGCGCCTGCATCTACCTCAAGCCCCGCTCCGTCCACCGCCCCGACTACGTGTGGCGCGAGACGGACAAGTGGATCAACTTCCCCTGGTCGGTCGCCCCGGTCATTACGCAGGAGAACCTGGCGGTCCTGGGCCTGTGAGCCCGGGCGTACGACGCCCCCAGGGTCCTCACCGTATTCACACACCTGGGATCACTAGGGTGCGCCCATGAGCCCTGACCAGTCACCCACGCGGCCCGAGGCCCCGGAGCCGCTCTCCCGCCTGCGTCGGAGCGCGCGAGGGGCGGCCGTCTTCTTCCTGGCCCTGACCGCGCTGGCGGTGCTGTGGCCCTCGGGCTCCGACATTGCCGACGTCAAGGAGTCGATCGGCCCGTGGTTCCTGGGCGCCGTGGGCAAGGACGTGGCCCTCAACCTCGTCATGCTGGCGCCCTTCACGTTCTGCGCCGTGATCGGCTGGCCGCAAACACCCTGGTGGGTCTGGGCGGTCCTGGGCTGTGAGGTCAGCCTGGCCTCCGAGACCGCCCAGGCGCTCCTGCCCGTGCTGCACCGACGCGCCAAGGTCGCCAATATCCTCCAGAACAGCACCGGGGCCTGGGTCGGGGCAGCCTGCGGCTACGTGGCCGCCCGGTTCGCCCTGCGCCGTGCCGCGCGTCGGCAGGAGGCCCCGCGCGAGCAGGGGTAGTGCCGCGACGTCGGCTGCCCCAGGGCCTTCTGCCGAGGATCTCACGCGAGCGAGGGCAGTCCCGTCAGGCACCCGGGCCGCGGTCAGTGAGGATCTCACGCGAGTAACGGCCCTGGACTGCGCAGGCCGCCGCCGTAAAGGCCCGCAAGCAGGGACAAGAGGACCTCCCGCCGGAGGCCGGTTCGCCGGTGGGGGAGGGCCCGTACCACCCGGCGGACCCGCGGTTGCCGTTGCTCGCGCCACAATGCCAGTGCTTTATACCACCGTTACCCTGTCAGACGGCGCCGCCCGCGCAAGAATGAGTCCATGCCCCTCCCCGTCCGCCCTGCCTGCGCCCCCACCGAGCCGCCGACCCGGAACCGGCCGTCGTCGTGAGAGGAGTCCACGACCCCGACGCCGCCGACCGCCTGCTGAGGTTCTGGTGGACCGTCGAGCTGTTCAACCCGCAGCAGATACCAGCCCTGACGCCGGAGCCCGGCAGCGGGGAGAGGACCATCCTGTGGCGGCCGGGCGACCCCCTGCCATGGACGCAGACGCCCCAGGACCGGCTCCCGGGCGGGCCCCGGGACCACGACGCCCCTGCGCCCAGCGCCCCCTCCCCGGGCGGGCCGCCCCCCGGTGGGCCGGGCGCGCCGGACGCTCCGGTGATCTGGCGCCACGAGGTCTACCTGGGCGTCTACCAGCTGCGGCACACCTACGACTGGATCAGCCACGCCTTCGGTACCGACCCCCGGGCGTACTCCGAGGGCCCCCGCCGCTCCAGCGCCTGCGCCTTTGTGCGCGTTGACGGCTCCGGCCACCTCGAGGTGAACACGGCGGTCCTCTCCTCCGCCCTGTGGGGCGTGGGCCGCATACGCCACGACGGCCCCGACACCAGCCGCTGGGCGTCGGCGTTCCGTGAGGCGTGCAGCGAGTTCGTCGAGACCGTCGCCTCCCTCGCCCTGGGGCGCAGGGACCCGGCCAGCGCCCCCGCCCCCCTGCCGGTGGACGAGTACGCCCTGGCCGACCTCCTGCGGGCGGCGCACACCCACGTCGGGGTCACCGGCCTGCCCGCCCTGGCCACCAACGACGTCCTGATCCGGTCGGTCGCGACCCGGCCGGCCCCGGAGGCCCGGCCGCTCCCGGCCGCCTACCCGCCGACGTCCGCCGCCTCTACGCCCTCGGCCTCCCCCGCGCTGGCGCCCCCGCCCCCACCCACCGCCACGGAGGTCGCTGGCTCGGACCGCCTCAACAGCCTGTTCCTGACCGGTCTGGAACGGGTCCGTCAGGGCACCGTGCGCGGCGACGTCGGCCCCGCCCTGGCCCTGTACCTCACGCCCGACGACGTCCTGGACACCACCCGCCGCTGCGACCTGGCCGCCCACCCCGAGGTCGTCACCTCCTGGGTGGCCCCGCACTACGTCCCACCGGGCCGGTGGCCCGCCGACCCGGAGCGCCCCCTGGCCCGCGGCCAGCAGCTCGCCGTCAACCGCGCCCTCGCCCAGCTCGCCGACGCCCCCGGGCTGCTGGCGGTCAACGCCCCGCCAGGGACGGGGCGGACCGCCGTGCTGCGCGACATCCTGGCGGCGAACGTGGTGGAGCGCGCCCGCCGACTGGCCACGCTGGCCAGCCCCCGGGACGCCTTTGACGGCTCGGTGCTCTCCTGGAGGACCACCGACGGCGTCAACGTGCGCCGGGTCCACCCGCTTATCCCCGAGGTCACCGGCTTCGAGATGCTCCTGGCCGCCGCCGACCTGGACACCGTCGACCGCCTGAACGCCGGCATCCCGGACCGCCGGGGGCTGGCGGCCCGGTGGAGGGGGCGGGCGGGCTACTTCGCCCCGCTGGCCGGGGCGCTCAGTGCGGCCGCCCGCACCGCCAGCTCCCCCGCTCCCGGCACCCAGGTCTCCGCCCCCGGCGCCCAGGACCCCGCCGCGTCCCCGGGCGCGGCGAAGCCCCCCGGCCAGCAGGTGCCCCAGGGCGCCCAGGCGGGCACGCCCCCCCAGGGGGAGCCGTGGGTCCTGGCGGCGGCGCACCTGGGCAGCCGCCAGCACCGGCTCGCCTTCCGCTCGACCTTCTGGTCCGGCCGCCAGCCCGCCCGGACGGACGGCCCGGACCAGCCCACCACGGATACCCCCGCCCAGGGCGCCCAGGGTGAGCCCGCCGCCCAGGTGGCGGGGATGCAGGAGACCCTGAGGGCGTGGGCCAGCGGCGAGGCCAAGGTCGTCTCCTGGAGCCAGGCCACCGCCAGGTTCAACCAGGCCTACCAGCAGGTCGAGCGCCTCCTCCAGGCGCGGCGGGAGGCGGCCGAGCGCCTGGAGCGCACCGCGACACTGGCCGCTGAGGAGGAGCGGCTCCAGGAGCGGATCGTGCAGGCGGAGGCGGAGATCCGCCCGCTGCGCCTGAGGGAGGCGCAGGCCGAGCGCGTCGCCCAGGTGCGCGCCGACATCCTGGCCCAGGTCGCCGCGGAGCACCGTGAGTACCTGGAGAGGCGTCCCCGCTTCCTGGCGACCGCGCTCAAGGGGAGCGCCGCGCTGCGGGCGTGGCGTGAGGGCGAGTACGACCTGGAGCAGAGGCTCTCCCAGGCCACCGAGGCCAACGCCGAGGCCCAGGTCGCCCACACCCAGGCCGCCGCCGCCGCGACCTCCGCGCAGAACCGCCTCTCCCAGCTCACCTCGACCCTGCGCGCGGCCGGGGCGGAGCAGCACACGCTGCGCAGGCTGCGTGCCCGCGACGCCGGGGCCCTGGGCGAGAGCTACCCGCCCCCCGACGACGACCCCTCCCGGCGTGAGGCACGCGAGAGACGCACCCCGTGGCTCACCCCCTCCCTGGACACGGCCCGCACCGAGCTCTTCCTGGCCGCCCTGCACCTGCACCGGGCCTTCCTGTCCAACACCGCCTCCATTATGCTCCGCAGTCTGCGGGGCACCATGGACGTCATGACCGGCAAGGCCCCCTCGGACCTGGAGCCTCGCACCGTGCAGGCCGCGTGGCAGACGCTGTTCCTGGTCGTGCCCCTGGTGTGCACCACCTTCGCCGCCACCGACCGCATGCTCCGCGGACTGCCCCGGGAGGGGCTGGGCTGGCTGCTCGTGGACGACGCCGGGCGGGCCGCCCCCCAGCAGACGGTCCCGGTGCTGTGGCACGCGCGCAGCGCCGTCGTCCTGGGTGACCCCTTCCAGACCCGGCCCGCACCGGCCCTGCCGCCCGCCGCCGCGGAGGGGATCGCCGTCGGCTACGAGGTGTCCGCGACGTGGATCCCGCCCCGGGCCTCGGTCCAGACCCTCGCCGACCGTGTCTGCGAGCTGGGGACGAGCCTGGGGCGCAAGGACCAGCCCGTGTGGGTCGGCACGCCGCTGCGGGTGCGCTACCGCTGTGACGAGCCCATGCTCAGCCTCTCCAACGAGCTCGCCTACCACGGCCTCATGGTCCCGGGGGCGCGCCAGGACCCTCCCGACCCCCACGACGTGTTCTCACTCCCCGCCTCCGCCGAGACCAGGGTGGTGGAGAGCTTCTGGGCCGACTCCCCCGCCACCACCGCGGGGACCCACGTCCAGCCCGACGAGGTCGTGCGCGCCCGCAAGGTGCTGGACTACCTGGGTGCGCGCGGCGTGCCCATGACCCAGGTCATGGCGCTGTCCCCCTTCCAGGAGGTCGCCGAGGTGCTGGCGGACCTGGGGCGGGACTACCCGGGGCTGGGCGGCGGCACCATTGACGACGCCCCGGGCGGACGGGCCGACGTCGTCCTGCTGGTCCTGGGCGGGGACCCCCTGCGCCCAGGCGCCAAGACGTGGGCGTCGGGGGACGTCAAGGCGGCCAACACGGTGCTCAGCCGCGCCCGACGTCGGATCTACGTGTTCGGCGACTACGCGAGCTGGAGCACCTACCCCTACTTCCGGGACATTGCCGCGGCGCTCAGGCGGGTCCGGTAGGGCGGGTCCGGCAGGTCAGGGCGGATCCGGTAGGGCGGGTCCGGCGGGGTCCGGTAGGGCGGGTCCGGCAAGGTATGCGCGTCAAGGCACGTACGACGTCGGGGACGTACCTTGGTCATGGAAAACGTACCTTAGTCATGGGGGACGTATCTTTAAGGTACGTCCCCGGCACCTTCCAGGCAGCCGGTCGCCGGGCGCGGGGCGGGCAGGACGTCCCGGACGCACACCAACCGGGCAGCCAGTCGGCCCACCTGACGGCGCCGGTCGTGGGACAATGGGGTCATGCTCTTTCCCTACGCCCCCACCGCCGAGCCACTGACCCGACTGGCCGACGGCACCGTCAAACAGATCAGCCCCTTCACCGGCACGGAGGTGTGGACCGTGCCCGGCCGCGGCAACCGCCCCATCGCCCACGCCCCCACGCTGGTCAGCCCCATTACGGCCGAGGACCGCAGCCACGCCTGCGCCTTCTGCTCGGCACGCTACCTGGAGACGCCCCCGGAGAAGTCGCGCATTGTGCGCACGGCGCCCGGCGCGGGACCAGGCGGCACCAGGCAAGGGCCCGGGGGAAGCGCCACGGGCGGCACCGCAGGAAGCGGCACAGGTGGTGCCGCAGGTGACGCCGCCCCCGCCTTTGAGCGCATTGACGCCCTGCCCGCCTCGGCCTTGTTCGACACGGTGGCCGAGTTCCGGCGCATCCCCAACCTCTTTGAGATCCTCTCCTTCGACTACTGGCACACCAACCACGGCTACGAGGTGCCCGACACCGCCCGCGAGCGCATGGAGGCCTACCTGGCCGACCCGGCCGGGGCGGCGCACGTGGCGGCGGTCGCCCGCGCCAAGCTGCGCGCCAGCGGGCAGGACCCGGCCCGCTGGGAGGCCATGGACGACGCCGCGCGCCGCGTCTACCTGGCGCCCTTCTTCGCGGGCGGGCACGACGTCATCGTCGCCCGGCGGCACTTCACCGACGCGGCCACCGACACCTCGGGCCGGGCGGGGTCGGGGACCCTGAGCGTGGCCGAGCACCGGGTGTACACGCACCTGGCCGTGGCCTCCATGCACGACCTCTACCAGGCGAACCGGTGGGTGCGCTACGTGGCGGTCTTCCAGAACTGGCTGCGGCCCGCCGGGGCGAGCTTCGACCACCTGCACAAACAGCTGGTGGGGATCGACGAGCGCGGGGTGACCAGTGAGCTGGAGCTGCAGAAGGTGCGGGCCAACCCCAACCTGTACAACGAGATGGGGGTGGACTACGCCGCCTACCAGGGGCTGCTGGTGGCCAGCAACGAGCACGCGGTGGCCTTCGCCGGGTTCGGGCACCGCTACCCCACGCTGGAGGTCTACTCCACCTCGGCCACGCCCGAGCCCTGGCTCATGGGCCGTGAGGAGGTCGACGCCGTCTCCGACCTCATCCACGCCCTGCACGCGGCCACGGGGGCGGACGTGCCCAGCAACGAGGAGTGGCACCACCGCCCCCTGGACGTGGACCAGCCCATGCCCTGGCACGTGACGCTCAAGTGGAGGGTCTCCACCCTGGCCGGGTTCGAGGGGGGCACCAAGATCTACCTCAACACGATCGACCCCTGGGTCCTGCGTGACCGGGTGGTGGGACGGCTGGAGGACCTGCGGGCAGACCGGCTGGTGGCGCCCATGGCCGTGGGTGAGGAGTGCCCGACGACGCCCAACCGCCTCCGCTACAACCCGGTGCTGGGGCGGTGAGGATGTGCCAGTGGCGCAAGCCCGCACCAGGGCAGGGCACCTGGCAGAAGCCACGTAGTAGAGTCCACCCATGTCACGTACTGTCATTATCGGCGGCCACGGCAAGGTCGCCCTCCTGACCGCCCCGTTGCTCGTGGCTGCCGGCCACGACGTCGTCTCCGTCATCCGCGACCCCGCCCAGGCCGACGACGTCGCCGCCACCGGCGCCACACCCCTGGTCCTGTCCGTGGAGGACGCCGGCGTGGGGGAGCTCGCCCGGGCCCTGGCCGGGGCCGACGCCGTCGTCTGGTCCGCCGGGGCTGGCGGCAAGGGCGGCCCGCAGCGCACCGACGCCGTGGACCGGGCGGCCGCGATCCGCTCCATGGAGGCGGCGGCCGCGGCCGGGGTGCGCCGCTACGTCATGGTCTCCTTCCTCACCGCCTACGGCGAGGTGGCCGACGACCACCCGCTGCGCGCCTACGCCATCGCCAAGATCGCCGCGGACCGCCACCTGCAGTCCACCGGCCTGGACTGGACGATCCTGGGCCCCGGCCGGCTCACGCTGGATGCGCCCACCGGCGCCATTACCGTGGGACGCCTCGAGGCCGGGGCACCCACCTCCGAGGCCCCGACCTCCCGCGGCAACGTCGCCCGTGTCATCGCGGCCGTGCTCGCCGAGCCCGCCAGTATCGGCAGGGTCATCCCCTTCCGCGACGGCGACACCCCCATCGCCCAGGCGGTCGCCGACGTGCCGCTGGCCTACGCTGACCTGTCCTGAGCGCCGCCCGCCCGCGGACGAACGGGCGGCGGGTGAGGGGGACGGGCAAGACCGGGTACGGCACCCCTCCCCAGCTGGCACGCGGCCGGAAGGCGGGTCAGACTACTAGGGTGAATGGAGCCGCCTGCCGTCAGCCCCGCCCTCACGTGCACACCCCTGGCGTCGACCCGAGCACGGTACCGCGGCCGGGAGCGCGCCGTCCGGCTGCCCCGCGCACCCACGCCACCCAGCGCACCCCTGGCCCCGCCTCTTCGTCCGTGAGGAGCACACCATGACCTTCACCTACACCACCACCTACACCCTGGACGCCATGGCCCTGCCGCCTGTGGTCGGCAGCCAGGAGCAGCGCGCCTACTGGGTGGCCCCCACCCTGCTGGCCTGGCCGCTGTCCCTGCTGCCCAAGGGGATGAACCGTGAGAGCGTCGTGTCCGGCTCGGGTGAGCCCGTGGCTGGCACCGGCCTGTCCCTGCACCTGGTCACCGCCCCCCGGGGCGGCGCCGCAGCCGTCCACGGCCGGATCCTGGGCGCCGACTCCCTGCCCGCCCCCACCATTACGCCACTGCGCGTGGTCGGCAACCTGCCCCAGGACGTGCGGGCCGCCCACCCCCACCTGGAGGGGTACATCGCCCTGAGCGCCACCGGCGCCGACGGCACCCCCCTGCTCGACGTCGACGCTGTCAAGGCGGCCCTGACCGGCCAGGTCACCATTGTCCAGTACACGGACACCGAGGCCGAGGGCACCGGGGGGAACCTGGACGCCTTCACCGGGGTGCAGACCGCCATCGTCCTGGACCACCTCTACGCCCGGTCCGCCGCCGAGGCCGAGCTGGGCGTCGTCTTCCACCACGTCCGCGACGCCAACGGCACCACCGACGGGACCACCACCAACGGAGCCGCCACCGGCAGTACGGGTACCGGTGCCACCACCCCTGCCACCGCCAGCACGGGTATCGGTACCAGCGAGACCACCACCGACGGCACCACCGGCACCACCGACCCCGCCGCCAACGAGGCCGCCACCAATGGCACAGCTCCTACCAGTACCGGCGCCCGCCCCTCCTTCGCCCTGTGGGCACCCACCGCCCGGGCCGTCACCCTGCTGACCTGGGAGACCGGGGACCCGCTGGGGTCCGTGCCCGAGGTGCCCGGCCCGCCCGTGCGCACGCCCGCCGTGCGCGGCGAGGACGGGCGCTGGTGCGTGCCCAACGCGGAGGGGGCCATTGGCGTCGGCTGCCAGTACCTGTGGGAGGTGGAGGTCTACGTGCCCTCCACCCGGACGGTGGAGACCAACCTCGTCACCGACCCCTACTCGGTGGCGCTGACCCTGGACTCCACCCGCTCGGTCGCCGTGGACCTGGCCGACGGGCGCCTGGCGCCCCCCCAGTGGGCCACCACCCCCGCCCCGAGGCTGCGCAACGACTCGGCCCGCAGCATCTACGAGCTGCACGTGCGGGACTTCTCCGCCGCCGACCCCACCGTCCCGCCCGACCTGCGCGGCACCTACCTGGCCTTCACGGTGGAGGACTCGGCCGGGGTCCGTCACCTGGCGGACCTGGCCGAGGCCGGCATGAACACCGTCCACCTGCTGCCCACCTTCGACATCGCCACCATCCCCGAGGACCGCTCCGCCCAGCGGGCCCCCAGCATCCCCGCGGGCGCTGGCCCGGCCTCCACCGAGCAGCAGGCGGCCATCGCAGCCGTGGCGGACAACGACGCCTACAACTGGGGCTACGACCCCTACCACTGGGGGGTACCGGAGGGCTCCTACGCCACCGAGGGCCACCAGGACGGCGGGGCGCGGGTGGTGGAGTTCCGCCAGATGGTCGGCGCCCTGCACGCCCTGGGCTACCAGGTGGTGCTCGACCAGGTCTACAACCACATGGCGGCCTGCGGGCAGGACCCGTTCAGCGTCCTGGACAAGGTGGTACCCGGCTACTACCACCGCCTGGACGCCGTGGGGACCGTGACGGCCTCGGCCTGCTGCGCCAACACCGCTACCGAGAACGCCATGTGCGAGCGCCTCATGATCGACTCGGTGGTGCGCTGGGCCCGGTGGTACCGGGTGGACGGGTTCCGCTTCGACCTCATGGGTCACCACCCGCGCGCCACTATGGAGCGCCTGCGCGCCGCCCTGGACCGTCTCACCCCACAGGCCGACGGCGTGGACGGGGCCGGGCTGTACCTGTACGGGGAGGGCTGGAACTTCGGGGAGGTGGCCAACAACGCCCTGTTCACCCAGGCCACCCAGGGCCAGCTGGACGGCACCGGGATCGGCACGTTCAACGACCGCCTGCGCGACGCCGTCCACGGCGGGAGCCCCTTCGACCCCGACCACCGCACCTACCAGGGCTTCGGCACGGGCCTGCTGACCCAGTCCAACGGGCTCGACCCGCGCGGCTGGAACGATCAGGCCGCGGACCTGGGCCACCGCACCGACCTGGTGAGGCTGGGGCTGGCGGGCAACCTGAGGGACTACGTCATGACGCTCTCGGACGGCTCGGTGCGACGGGGCGCGGACCTCCTCCACAACGGCTCCCCGGCCGCCTACGCCTCCGCCCCGCAGGAGAACGTCAACTACGTGGACGCCCACGACAACGAGACCCTCTACGACCTGCTGGCCTACAAGCTGCCACGGGGTATGACGCCGGCGGAGCGGGTTCGGATGAACACCGTGTGCCTGGCCACGGTGGCGCTGGGGCAGTCACCGGCCTTCTGGTGCGCGGGCACCGAGCTGCTGCGCAGCAAGTCCCTGGACCGGGACTCCTTCAACTCCGGGGACTGGTTCAACGCCATCGACTTCTCGGGGCAGTCCAACGGGTTCGGCCGGGGGCTGCCGCCGGCGTCGCGTAACGAGGGCGCCTGGCCCATCCAGGGGCCGCTGCTGGCGGACGCCTGGCTGCGGCCCACGTCCGAGCAGATCGCGGCGGCCCGCGCCCAGGCCCTGGACCTGCTGCGGCTGCGCTCCTCCACGCCCTTGTTCGCCCTGGGTGACGCAGCCCTCATCCGGGACAAGCTGCGTTTCCCGGGCGCGGGATTCGGGGCGCCGCCGGGGGCCATCGCCATGCTCATTGACGACACCGTCGGGCGGGACGTGGACCCGGGGCTCGACGCCGTGCTGGTGGTCTTCAACGCCTCCGGTCACACGCTCACCTGGCCCCTGGGCGAGCTGGTGGGCCGGGGCCTCCACCTGTCCCCCGTCCAGGCAGAGGGGGCCGACGACGTCGTGCGCCGCACCGGCTTCGACCGGTCCACCGGGACGGTGAGCGTGCCAGCGCGCACGGTCTCGGTCCTGGTCCAGGACCAGTAGGGCGGGGCCGGGGGAATCAGGGGCCCAGCGGGGCGCCGGTGGTGCGACCGGTAGGGCGGGGGCCGGGGAGACGCCGGGCATTACGCACCCGGCGACCCCGCGACCCCTCCACCGCGACCCTGGACCCCTCGCACCGCGACCGTGTCCGTCCGCCCTGGTGCAGCGGCCGGAAGACGGCGCGGGGCCCGGCGGGCCCGCCACTCCCCGGCCGCCCTGGGACCCCTCGGCCGTCGCGCGACCCTCTGGCTGGCCCGGCCACAACTTCCCGGCCCCGGCCGCCGCGCGACCCTGCGGGCCTGCGTCGAGGCCCTCAGACCGCCCTCTTGGCGCCCCTGGTGCCGAGCGCCATGACGGCGGCCACCAGGGCGCCCCCACCGCAGATCGCGAAGATCCACCGGTAGGCGGCGAGCGCGGGCAGGGTCGCGGAGCCCACCGTGGTCACCAGCGTGGCCAGGATCGAGCCGCACAGCGCCGTCACCACCGAGATCCCCAGGGAGCGGGCCAGGGCGTTGAGGCCGTTGGCCGCCGCGTTCTGCTCGCGCGGCGCGTTCGCGTTGATCACGGCCGGCAGGGCGGCGAAGCACAGGCCGACGCCGGCGCCCACCACGGTCGTGCCCGCCGTGACCCAGGCGAGCGTTGAGGTGAGCACAATGCGCATCCCCCAGCCGAGGGCGGTGACCAGCGAGCCCACGGCGAGCGTGCCACCGGCACCGATACGGGCGATCATCCGCGCCGCGACGGGGGCGCAGACCAGCATGGCCAGGCCGGCGGGGAGCAGGGTCAGCCCGGCGAGGGCCACCGAGCCCCCGAACCCGTAGCCCGTGGCGGCAGGGGCCTGCACGTAGGAGGACGTGCCCAGGATCGAGCCGAACATGGAGAAGCCGATGAGCACGGAGGCCAGGTCGGCCAGCAGGATCGGGCGGCGCACCAGGGTGGTGACGTCCACCAGCGGCTCGTCGGTGCGCAGCTGCGCCCACCCGAACGCGGCCCCCAGCACGACCGACAGTACCAGGAGCCCCAGCGTGAGCGGGCTGCTCCACCCCCACACGCCGGCCTCCGACAGCGGGACGAGCAGGGCCAGGAGCGTCAGGGAGAGCAGGACCGCGCCGCGCACGTCCAGGTGCCCGGACGCCTGGGCCGGCGCCTCCCGGACCCCGGCCAGGATGCCGAGGAAGGCCGTCAGGGCCACCACGAAGGTGATCCAGAACAGCACGTGGTAGTCCACGTACTGGCAGATGACGCCGGCCATGGGCAGGCCCAGCGCCCCGCCGACGCCGAGCATGCCGCTAATGAGCGCGACACCCGAGGCCTGCCGCTCGGCCGGGACGACGGCGGCGACGAGCGAGATCCCCAGGGGCACCGTACCCGCGGCCAGCCCCTGGACGGTCCGACCGACGATGAGCCAGCCGATGCTGCTGCTCATCGCGGTAATGAGGGAGCCGACCACCATGGTCGCCAGGCTCACGAGCAGCATGCGCCGCTTGCCGTACAGGTCCCCCAGCCGGCCGAACAGCGGCACGGCGACGGCCCCGGCGAGCACGGTGGAGGTGACGAGCCACTGCGTCGTACTGGCACTGGTGCCCAGCAGGGCCGGGAGCGTGGGCAGCACGGGCACGAACAACGACTGGGCCAGCGCCGAGACCAGGGCCCCGGCGGCCACCAGCCCCACGACGCGCCCGGGGTGACGGCCCGGGGGCGCACCCGCGCTCCCGTGCGTGCCTCGTCCTGACTCCTTGACCATCTGTCTCGACAACATGTTTACAAATGTAAAGTATTTGACGAACGTAAATCAACATGCCAGTCTGTGGCAGTGGACACGACCGAGCGCGTCGCGCAATCCAGGCGGGCCCTGACCAGTGCCGTCATCGACCTGCTGCGTACCAGCCCGGCCGGGCGCATCACCATTACCGAGGTGTGTAGACGGGCCAATGTGACTAGGCCCACCTTCTACCAGCACTACGCCTCCCTGGACGACCTCGTCGGCCGGGCCGTCGCCGAACGGCTGCGGGAGCACCAGCAGGCGGCCCTCGCCCTTGACGCCGACGCCCCCGACGCCGACCTCCAGGTCTCGCTCGGCCGGTTCCTCGACCGCATCTGGGGCGACCGCAACCTCGTGCGCGCCCTGCGCAACACGGGCGCCGCCCCGGCGATCACGCACCATGCGTCCGTCGACGTGCTGGCGGAGCGGATCCTCGCCCGGCTGCCCGGACCTCATGCGGCGCAGACCCGGCTGCGCGCCCGCTTCGCCGCCGCGGGCATTACCGAGCTGCTCGCCGACTGGCTGGACTCCGAGGACCCCGCCCGGGTGCGCGACACCTACGCCCGGCTCCTGCGCGACCTCACGGCCGCGGTCGTGAGCCCGGCCGGGTAGCCCGGCAGCAGCCCGACCGGTAGCCCGGCAGTAGCCCGGTAGCAGCCCGACCGATACAGCACGCGAGCACCACAGCTCCCGACTGGCAGCGCACGACGACAGATCCCGCCCGGGCTAGGTCGCCTGAGGCGCGTAAGGGCCAACCCGTCCCGGCCTGCCGGTCACAGCAGGGTCACGCAGGTTCCCGTCCCGGCCTGCGCGCCGACCCGCCTCTCGCGCCCACGGCCTGACGGACAGACCTACAGAGGATATCGACCAGAGGATATCGACCTGTTCGTGGACTCGCTGATCGGTAGCGAGGACTTCCGGACCGCTGTCGATACCGCCGATGCCGCTCTGACTCAAGCAGGATTCGAGGTGTCACGGCTACGGGACACAGGTGCGTTCTCCCGCCTGCGAGTCCGCGACCCAGGTAGCATCTGGGTGCTGGAGGTGGACTTCGCAGTGAACTGGCGTGCAGATCCACCCGTGCGGATGAGCCTGGGGCTGGTGCTCTCAGAGCGCGATGCCGTGGCTAGAAAGCTCTCAGCCGTGTACTCCCGCGGTGAGGTACGTGACTTCCTGGACCTGGACTCGATCCGCATCTTTGGCCGCTACAGTGACGCTGACCTCCTGGCCCTGGGGGCTGAGCACGACGTCGGGTTCGATCAGTCCATGTTCGCCGAGCAACTTTCCCGAATCACCCTTATCGATCCGGTCGAGGCCGAGGAATACGGCCTGGGATCAGAGGCTTTTCAACAGGTCCAGGCTCGCGCTCACCGACCCTCTACGACCACTAGGCACCCTCTTTGAAATCAATCATCTAGATATCTTCCTGGGGCGAAGTATCCGTGCCACGAAGACAGTTTCATAACACACCGGATACCATCATGAATTACATGGCGTGCGGAAGAAATGGGTTTGAGCGTCTGCCCCACCTCATAGGTGGGTTCGTCGCTGCTCGGAGCCGCTACCTGCGTAGGGGAGTCCAGCCGAAAGGAACGGTTGTGAGATTCGCCCGTTCCTGATCCGCGCAATGGGACCATCCCTGGGCCGCCTGACCCGGAGCCTCAGCAACAGCACCCTGAGCAACTCGGAAACCAACATCATCCAGCTTCGCACCGGGCATGGTGCCTCGACGTACCGAGGCGCGAACATCCCAGTGCTTGTCGCTCCACCCGCCTCCGCGGAACACCCGGTAGTCAGCATACCGGGCCGGATCAGCGTAGTCCCAGCACCATTCCCAGACATTGCCGAGCATGTCGAACAGGCCGAACGCGTTCGGCTGCTTGCGCTCTACATCCTGTGGCGCCGTCACGTCGTCGGCACTGGTCCAGGCGACGTCCGGGAGCGGAGCATAATGCGGGCCAGTCGATCCCGCTCTGCATGCCCATTCCCACTCCGCTTCGGTCGGAAGACGGAATCCGTCTGCTGTTACGTCCCAATCGACCTTATCGTCATTGACGGTATACGCAGGAGTCAGGGCTGATCGGTTCGACAACTCGTTGCACCAAGCGACGGCATCGAGCCAAGACACCGAGTGAACCGGTGTCGCGCCGCCTTGGCCATCCGGAACGCACATCATGTACACACTCGCGTACAGCTCCCAGGTCACCGGAGCGCGGGCGATACGAAAAGGTTGCAGATCCACCGTCCGCGAGGTCTTGGTCCTTGCGTCACGCAGAGCGATCGAGCCCGCTGGTACATCGATCATGACGGGAGCTGAGGCGGACATAATCTCAGCCTACCTGGAGAGACAAACTCTGGGGCCTAAGTTCTGCGTATACAGAACAAGGTCTGGTTGTGGGGTTGTTCATCTACATCACTCTCCCCCGGTGCCCCCAAGGGTCAGGCCTGCGAGGGCGTCGATAATGGTGGTACTGTCCTGGCTGGTTCAGGACCGCGGGGCTCCAACTCGGCTGTCCTGGCCCGGGGAACCAATATAGCCCCCTGGGATCTCCTCCCGCTGCCGGGGTGTGGTCTCGTCCTCCCGGCCAGGAGCAGCACCGCCCTCGACTTCACCCTCATGAGAACACACGGCACGCTCCGTTTGTTCTCCACGAGGAGCTTCCGCTCCTCATCGGTAACAGCGACCCGGCCGACAGCCCCTGACTCCCACAGGCAGAACAGCAGCACACCAGCACCACTTCCACCAGCGGCACCAACTAGGGATGCTCTATCCTCTACAATTAGAGTTTGTTCTATTCACACTATAACGGTGCGGAGTGGTCCCTGACACCCACTACCGTGGGCTGCTCATGGCCGCTGGCGCGTCTTAATGCACCTAGCGGTGCGGGGTGCTCCCTGACCAGGGCGGCTCCTGTGTGAGACGTGGCGTGACCGGTCTTAATGCACCTAGCGGTGCGGGGTGCTCCCTGACAGATAGAGGCATATTCTGGTGTGATAGAAACAGTGTCTTAATGCACCTAGCGGTGCGGGGTGCTCCCTGACACGACCTGAAGGTCGGTATGAAGATCCACGTGCATGTCTTAATGCACCTAGCGGTGCGGGGTGCTCCCTGACCCCTGCTCCTGGGAGGCGCGTGGTTGCAACGTTTCCAGGGGCTGGATCGCCACCGGCCCTGCGGGGCCCTTCCGGCAGGTGGCTGGAGCACCTCATTTCTACCACCTTTCGTTGGTATGACGCCACTCGCCACCGACGGCCCCGGGAGCGGATCCGGCGCCGGCTTTGGACGAGACCATGCGGAAAAGTGGCAGTCGGGAGGGGTGTTCCGCGCCACAGTGATGGTGACCAAGACCACAAGCTCGGTCGACCTCAACCCTGCGGGCATCCGCACGTGCGCCCCCCTCCCCTCACCAGATCCCCTCCGGCACAGGCCCAGTCGTCGAGCACGAGCACCGCCCCCACCCATCCCGTACAGGACACGTACAAAGCAGAAGACAGGCCACGTCGTCGGACTCCATTACAGCGCGGACAGAATAGGATCGAGTGGTTTGTCCGGAGCAGGCCAGGCAGCAGGAAAAGATATCCTCCACACACATGACCCGAAAACAGCCTCCTGAGCATTACCCCGTGCCGCCCTCAGCCCTCTCACCCCCACGAATAAAATCGTAACACACGACCCCCGTCCACGCCAGCACGACCAAGGGACAGTTCCCCACAATTAGATCTTGTCCCGTTCACGCTGTACGCGATCGTGCTCTTCTGCGAGGGCCAGCCACGGACGCCCGTTCTCACGGCGAACAAGTACCGTTCTCGGCACAAACAAGTACCGTTCTCGCGAGCGGGGGGTGGGGGCCACGTCGACGGGGACGCTCAGCCCCGCCCGTAGGGGTTAAGGCGCAGACGCATACCGCGCGGGTCCAGCACGAGGCCAGCGCGCCCCAGGAGCTCGCCCACGCCCGCTTCCAGGGCGGGGACCCCGTTGAGACGCTCGACGACGCGGCGCGGCATGCGCCCGGTTCGCGCCGCGGCGGCACGCTCGACCCCGGCGAGCGCCGCAACCGCTCGCTCCAGCTCGTCGGCGTCCGCCGTGAAGGAGGTCAGCGTCCGCCAGTTCTCGACGGCGTAGAGAACAGGCCTCCCGTCAATGAGGACGACGCTCGCCCCGGACCGTCGGGCAGGCCGCTCGACCTTGCCGGGCACCCCGTCCGCCAGCCCGGGCGGAAGCGCGGCCTTGGGCCAGGGCAGGAGGCCCCCGGCAAGGCAGGCCGGATCCCTGGCATCGAGGACGACGGCGTCGGCCTCCGCGCGTCGTACTGCGCGCTCCTGCTCGGGGGAGCCCGGTGCGGCCTCCGCGCCCGCACGTCTTGTTCGTACAAGAGCGGTGTCACCGTCTACCTCGTCCGAGAGTGCCGATCCTGACGCATCGGGGCTCTCAGCAGGGGCGGCGAGAGCGCGCAGTCGGTCCACGACGTCCGCGGCGGCGAGCTGGGCCGGGCCGAGGCCCTCGACGAAGGGCCCGCGCAGCAGCGCCCCGACGTCCTCCATGCGCCGCAGCACGGGCGCCAGCGGCGTCAGCCCGCCAGGCAGCCCTGCGGCGAGGGCGACGTCGCGGCTCAGCACGCCGTACCGGTCCAGGAGGGAGTCGACCTCCGCCAGGGCCCGCTCCTCGTCGCCGACCTCGGGCGGGTCGAGGCGGAACCAGGCGGTCCGGGGCACACCGAGGGCGCCCGACCACCCGCTGCCAGGTGCGCCCGGGACCGGTGTGCCTGGGGTTGTCGCAGCCCACGGGCCCGTCGCGATCCCCGAGGACGACGCGGCCCGTGCCAGTCCGGTCAGGCGTCCGCGCCTCCGCCTGCTGGAGACCCGACGCTGCCGTGCGGGAGCCGCGCCGGCTTGAAGGGCCGCGCGCACCGGCGCGAAGGTCGGGGCGGTGGCCAGACCCCGCAGGACCGCCTCAGGCAAGGGGCCCCGGCCGGTGCCAGTGACTCCGGCGCCCCCGGCACCGGCACTGGTGCTCCCGGTACCGGCACTGGTGCCCTCGGCACTGGCACCGGCGCCCCCGGCAGCATTTACGCTGCTGGCACTCACGCTGCCAGCGCCTCCAGCACCGGAGGCCCAGGCACCGGCACCCGCAGCGTCCTCGTCGGTGAGGAGCGGGCCGATCACGGGAGCCAGCGGCGAGTCCGAGGGGTAGAAGGCGATGAGGCCGACCGCTGCCCCGGTGCGCCCCGGGCCCGCCGTCGGCGAGGACGCGCGCCCGGCACCCGGGGCTCCGCGGGCCGCAGCGCCACCCGGGGCTCCGTGAACTGGAGCACCGCCTGGGGCTCCGCGGGCCGCAGCGCCACCGGCCCGTGCGGCGTCGGCTGCCCCGCTGCCAGCGCCCGCAGCGTCAGTGGAACCAGCCCGCTCCCCGGCCTCCTCGGGCACGATCCGCCACAGGACGTCCCCGTCGGCGAGGAGCTCGTCGAGCATGCCCGGCCGGTACCCGGGAACCCGGGCGGGCAGAACGTGCCCCTCCCAGGCGGCGGCCGGCAGGGGCACACCCTCCAGCGCGGCGAGGGTCTCAGCCAGGACGTCGAGCGGATCCCGGTCCTCAATACGATCCGCCCGCGCGCCAGCCAGCCCCGCCCGCTCCAGCACGAGGCGCTGAAGGGCCTCACCGGGCACCGGCCGGACGGCCCGGCGGGCGGCGTCGAGCGAACGACGGCGCACACGGCGGAAGACGGTCGTCGCCATCCAGGTGGCGTGGGCCGGGTCCGCCGGGGCCACCTGGCCTTCAGAGGCCGCTGGGGCCACCTGGCCCTCAAGGCCCGCCAGATCCGCCGGGGCCGCCGGGGCCGCCGGGGCCGCAGATACACCGCCGACGCGCAGGACCGCGTCCTGCGCCCGCAGCTCCTCCAGCGCGTCCTCCACGAGTCCCGCCCCCACCCCGAAGCGCTCGGCGAGCCCCGCCGCGGTGACCGTGGTGCGCGAGCGCGCGCAGCGCAGGACGAGCTCGGCCAGCGGGCCGCGAGCGCCCTCGGCGCGCCGGACCCCCGGAGCCACACCGACGTCCGGGGCCACGCTGCCGTCAGCACCGGCACCGGGAGGCACGCCACCGCTCGAGGCAACGTCGGTACCCGCGCCACCGCCCGGAGCCGCACCGGCACCCGCGCCGCCGCCAGCCCAGTCCGGGATCTCGACGCCGAGGACGCGGTGGAGGCAGACGGCATCGGCCGCGCCCGCCCACAGCTCACGGCCCGCGATCCGCAAGGGCACCGCCCGACGTGCAGCTGCGAGCGAGTCGAGAAGCTCCTGCGCCATGCGGACCGCCTGTTCACCCGCCTGCCCGGCGCCCGGCTCAACGGCACCGGAGGCGACCGCAGTGCCGCCGACCGACTCCGTCTCGGCGCCAGCCGGGCCAGCAGCCTCGTCACCTACGACCCCGGCCGCATTAACCCGTCCGCCCAAGCTCATCTCAGCAGCCCCAACGGCCCCGGCGTCGGCGGCCCCAGCCACAACAGCCTCGCAGCCAGCCCCGGTCCCGGCGTCGGCAGTGCTGGCCGGGCCAGCAGCCTTAACAGCCCCTGTCCCGCCGACGACGGCCCCGGCGTCGGTGGCCCCGGCAGCCCCAACCGCGGCCTCGCTGCCGGCCGGGTCCGGGCTACCGCCCCCGTCGTCGGGCCACGCCAGCCGCTGGGCCACCTCCGCGGCCGTCAGCGGCCCGAGCTCGCGCAGCAGGTCGGCAACGCCCTCGGCGTCGGGGCGAGCCCGCCGCCCCGGGGCGAGCCGCTGGAGCTCGGCCTCGACCTGGGCCAGGACACCGGCGTCGAGAAGCCCGGCGACCCCGGCGTCGCCCACGAGAGCGGCAATCGTGTCCGGGTCCAGGGACAGCAGGCGGGCGCGGCGCTCGGCGTGCGGCAGGTCCTCCTGGTAGAGCAGGGCGGCCGTGTACCCGAACAGGAGCGGGTGGGCGAAGGGCGAGGGCGTCCGGGTCGTCACCTCGACCACGCGCACCGCCCCCGCGGCGATCCGCTCCATGAGGCAGGCCAGGGCGGGCAGGTCGTAGACGTCCTGGAGGCACTCGCGCGCCGCCTCCAGGGCGACGGGGAAGTCGCGGAACTGTCGGGAGGCCTCCAGGAGCTGCCCGGCCTTGACGCGCTGGAGCCACAGGGGCGCGCGGCGCCCCGGCGCGGCCCCCGGCATGAGCAGGGCGCGGGCGGCGCACTCGCGGAAGCGGGCGGCGAACAGGGCGGTCTCCTCGATCCGCGAGCGCACGAGCCGGGTCAGCTCGTCGGCGTCGAAGGTGACGAGCTCGGCGCCCGGGGCGGCGGTGGTCGCGGGCAGCTGGAGGACGATCCCGTCGTCGGCGGCGACGACCTGCGGCTCAATGCCGAGGCCGCGCCGCACGCGCTCGCGGACGCCCATGGCCCAGGGCTCGTGGACGCGCCGCCCGAAGGGGCTGTGGAGGATGAGGCGCAGGCTGCCGCTGTCGTCCTCGCAGCGCTCCAGCACCAGGGCGGTGTCGCTGGGGACGACGCCGGTGGCCGCTCGTTGCTCGCGCAGCAGGGCGATGAGGTTGGACCGGGCGCTGGCGTCCAGGCCGGCGGCGGCCAGGCGGCTCACGAGGGCGGGCACCGCGGCGGGCCCGGCACCGGCGTCGGGCCGCGCGAGGGGCCCGGCGGACGCCGCGCCAGGATTGGCGGGCTGCACGGCGGGTCCGGCGAGCTGTGCGAGGGGTCCGGCACCAGCGTCAGGCGACGCGCCAGAATTGGCGGGCTGCACGGCGGGTCCGTCGGGCTGTGCGAGGGGTCCGGTGACAACGGCGCTGGCGGTACCGGCCCCCGCGCCCTCGACCAGCCCGGCGGCCTCGCGCAGGAAGGCGCCCTTGGCGGCCCCGGTGGCGGCGGGGCGGCCGGGCCCCTCGCCCCTCCAGAAGGGCAGGCGGGCGCTGCGGCCGGGGGCGGGGTCGACGACGACACGGTCGGCCCCGATCTCGCGCACCCGCCAGCTGGTGGTGCCCAGCGTAATAATGTCGCCGACGGCGGTCTCGTTGACCATCTCCTCGTCGAGCTCGCCCACGCGGCGCCGCCCGCCGTCCTGGGCGCCCTCGGGCAGGACGACGGGGAAGGCGCCGCGGTCGGGGATAGTGCCGGAGGCGGTGACGGCGGCCCGCTGGGCGCCGGGCCGGGCGGTGAGCGTGCCGGAGTCGCGGTCCCATGTCAGGCGCGGGGCGAGGTCGGCCAGGTCCGCGGAGGCGAAGCCGCCGCTGAGCAGCTCCAGGACGGAGTCGAAGGCGGCCCGCGGCAGCTCGGCGTAGGGGGCGGCGCGGCGGACGGTGGCGTACCAGGCGTCGGCGTTAAGGTCCTCGATGCTCGCGGCCGCAACGGTCTGCTGGGCGAGGACGTCCAGGGCATTGGTCACCAGCACGGTGCGCTCAATGGCGCCAGCGCGCATGCCCTCGGCGGCGACGACGGCGTCGATGAGCTGGGTGCGCTCGATCGGGTAGATGGTGCCACGGGGCCGCCCGCCGACGCGGTGGTCGGCGCGGCCCACGCGCTGCAGACCGCTGGCGACCGAGGGCGGGGGCGCGACCTGGAGGACAATGTCAATGGAGCCCACGTCAATACCGAGCTCGAGTGAGGCGGTGGCGACCACGCAGCGCAGCTCACCCGCCTTGAGGGCGCGCTCGACGGCGAGGCGCTGCTCCTTGGAGACCGAGCCGTGGTGGGCCCGGGCAATGACCGGGACGCCCTCGGGCAGGGCCTGGGAACGCCTGGTCTCCCCCATCTCCCAGGACTCGTGGTGGAGGACGGGCTCGGCCGGCGCAGGAGACCCGCAGGCGCGTGCCATCTCCCAGGACTCGTGGTGGCGGGCTGGCTCGGCCGGCGCAGCTGACGGGGCACAGGCGGGCTCGACGGAATCGGCACGCCCGGAATCGGCGTCGACTGCCGCGGCACGGGCAGAGCCGGAGGGCGCGCCCGTGAGCGCAGTCGGCTCGACGGTGATGTCGGCGGGCGTGGGTGCGCCGCCAGCGGGCGGGCCAGCCAATGGCTCCTCCCTGCTGGCTCCGCTCTCGCCAGCTCCGCCGACCGCCCCGATGGCCTCATCCTCCCTGCTGGCTCCGCCGCTCCTGCCAAGGCCCTCCCCGGCGGCTACGCGCATGGCCCAGGCCTCGTTGAGGTGGGCGGTCAGGCGCTCGCAGGCGCCGCGGGAGTTGACGAAGACGAGGGTGGTGCGGTGGGCGAGCACCTGGTCCAGGATCGCCTCCTCAATGTGGGGCCAGATGGACGCGGTCGTCTGACCGGCGGTCCCGCCGTTGCCGCGAGAGGCGGTAGTCCCGCCCGGTCCGGCCGGGTCGCCAGGACCGGATGGGTCGCCCCCGCCCGAGGGGCTGGCCGGGCCAGCCAGACCAGCAGGATCAACCCCGCCGCCTGAGGAGCCGACCGGGCCAGCCAGACCGGCAGGACCAGCCGGATTAACGGGGCCAGCCGGATGAGCAGAACCAGCCAGACCAGCAGAACCAGCCAAATCAATAGGACCAGCTGCCCCAGCGGCCATTGCCCGTCGCAGGGCGCGGTCCGAGCGCCAGGCCTGCGCGTCGTCGCCCCGCCCAGGGCGGCCGGCGCGCCCCCAACCTCCCTGGCCGACGCGCCCCCGATCTCCCCAGCCGCCCCGACCACCCCGACCGAGGGGGCTGGCCAGGGCACGGTCCATGCGGGAGCGCCGGTCGGCGGTGGCGGGCACACGGGTCATGTCCGCCACGGGCACGACCACGCTCACCTCCGGCGTCGCGGGCTCGTCGTCGGCAATGACGGTGACGGGCCGGGCACCGCCGAGGAAGCGGGCGATCTCGGCGCGGGGGGCGACGGTCGCGGACAGCCCGATGCGCTGGGCGGGGCGCTTCAGGAGGTTATCGAGGCGCTCCAGGGACAGGGCCAGGTGGGTGCCGCGCTTGGCGCCGGCGAAGGAGTGGATCTCGTCGACGATGACGGTCTCCACGGTGCGCAGCGTGGCGCGCACGGCGCTGGTGAGCATGAGGTAGAGGGACTCCGGCGTCGTAATGAGGATGTCCGGCGGGCGGGTGGCCAGGCGGCGGCGCTCGGCGGCGGGGGTGTCCCCGGAGCGCACGCCCACGCTCACCGGGACGGCCGGGCTCCCGAGCTCCGCGGCGGCCGCGGTAATGCCGGCCAGGGGGCGGCGCAGGTTGCGCTCGACGTCGACCCCCAGCGCCTTGAGCGGGGAGACGTACAGGACGCGCACGCCGCGCCGGGACGCCCGCGCGCTCCGCGAACGCGCCTTGCCGACGCTCGCGGTCCTGGTCGGGCGGCCTGTGGGGCCGTGACCGTCCCGAGGTGCGTCGCGCTCCGAGGCGGCGTCCTGGACGAGCCGGTTGATGGCGGCGAGGAAGGCGGCCAGCGTCTTGCCCGACCCGGTGGGGGCGACGACGAGCGCGTTCTCGCCGCGGCGGATCGCCGCCCAGGCGCGCTGCTGGACCGGCGTCGGGCCGCCGGGGAAGGCGGAGGCGAACCAGGCCCGGGTCGCGGGGGCGAAGTCGTTCAGTGGCACGACCCCAAGTATGGACGCGCGGCGCCGGGCTCGGTGACCGGCCGCTACCTGGCCCGCCACCTGGCGCAGCGGGGCTAGCACGGGGCTGGCACGCCTCTTTCCCGCACCTGAGGCCTACCCACCTGGCTCACCCGCCCCGGGAGCCGCCATTCTCGACCACCTTCCCGGCTCTCCCATACACCCTTAGTCGTCCTCCCGGCTACCTCGTCTTAGACTATTTTTCCAGCTTACTCACTGTCATCAGTTATCTTATTCACTCTTTTCTTGATCTCAGTCCTCTCATCGGTCTTTCCGCCATTCTCAATTGTCTTTCCAGCTCTTCCACCATCCACAGCCGCCCTGCCAGCTTCCCTGACGCCCTCGCCGTCGCGCCCCGACGCCTCCTTGCGCGGTCGCCCCCGCCCACGCATGGGCGCCGCGCGCACGCCCCGGCCGGCGTCGGTGAGCGCGCGGCGCAGAATGACCTCGATCTGGGCGTTGACCGAGCGCAGCTCGTCCGCCGCCCACTTGGCCACGGCCGCGTGGACGGCGGGGTCCAGCCTGAGCAGGACCTGCTTGCGTTCCCTTGCCGCCACGGGTCCGTCTCAGGCGTAGAGGGAGCCGGTGTTGACCACGGGCTGGGTGCGCTGGTCGGAGCACAGCACGACCAGCAGGTTGGAGACCATCTGGGCCCGGCGCTCGTCGTCCATGGTGACGACGTCGCCGTCCTCCAGGCGCTTGAGGGCCTGGTCGACCATGGTGACGGCGCCCTCGACGATCTGCTCGCGGGCGGCGATGACGGCGCCGGCCTGCTGGCGCTGGAGCATGGCCTGGGCGATCTCGGGGGCGTAGGCGAGCGAGGAGATACGGACCTCGACGATCTCCAGGCCGGCCAGCGCGACCCGGGCGGCGACCTCGGTGGCCAGCTCGGCGGAGACGACGTCGGTGCCACCGCGCAGGGAGGTCTCGCCGGGACCGGGCTCGTCGTAGGGGTGGGTGGTGGCCACGTGGCGCAGCGCGGACTCGGCCTGCGCCTTAATGAACTCCTCGTAGGCCTCGACGGCGAAGACGGCGCGGGCGGTGTCGGCCACCTGCCACACGACGATGGCGGCGATATTGACGGGGTTGCCGTCCAGGTCGTTGACCTTGAGCTCGCTGGTCTCGAAGTTGTGGACCTTGACCGAGACCTTCTTGCCGGTGGTCAGCGGCGGGACGAGCACGAGCCCGGTGCGGCGCACGGTGCCGATGTACTGGCCGAAGAACTGGCGGACGCTGGTCTGGCCGGGGACGACGATGACGAGGGAGGTGACCAGCAGCAGGGTCGTGAGCACGAACCCCACGGACCCGCCGATAATCAGGGGCACCCCCACGGGCCTGCCCGCGTCGGCGGCGACGGCGCCGCTGATGAACAGGACGACCGCCCCCGCCATGAGCGCCAGCAGGAGGACGAGGGTGATGAAGGCGGCCGCGGGGCCGGCGGTGCGGGCAGGACGCTCCGCGATGTCGACGCGGCCGGAGAGGTGCGCGAGGGCGTCGGGCGCCCGCCCCGGGGCCTCAGGGCCGGTGGGAGCGGCAGGGGTGGTGGGAGCAGTGGACATGAGAACCTCCTTGGCTAACAAAATGATATCTATTTTTTAGCCCGGCGCAACCCCTACGACACGGCCCCGCCTATGGGGCGACAGCGGACGGGCCGGTGTCGCGGGGACGGAGGCGTCCGGGGATCCCTCGCCACGGGAGGACGGGTGGGGCGCGTGGCGGCGTGGGCTCCAGGTACCCGAGGCCCCCGCCACGGGAGGACGGGCGACCCGGGTGCCCGGCGGCTGCGATGCGGGGCCGCTCGGGAGCCGCTCGGGACGGTCTCCGACCACAAATCAGATTAGTTATGCGGTCTTGCCTCTAGATTCCCGCACGTCTGCCGTGCTGCTTACCGTGCGTGTCGCAATCTGAGGATCAGGGCGGAGGGCACTCCTGGACGTACCAGAGCCCAGGCTCCTGACCTGCGTGGACATTGAGCGTACAAAGGCGGGGGCGGGGTGGGGTCGGCTCTGATCCTCAGATTGCGACAGAACGGTCGCCCCACACCACGCAGGCCGCGCATAGATCCCTATTCGCACGGCACGCGGGGCTATCCCGCGGGGTGGGACAACCAGCGCAGGGCGGACGACCCTTCTCATGGCCACCAACGGAGCCCGGTGAAGATCCAGCGCCCCACGGACTCGTGAGGCCTCACCCGGCCCAGGGCGCCTGGCCTCCAACCGCTGGCCCGACGCCGTGCCCAGGCCGCCACACCCGGGCCATCCTGCCCGGCCCAAGACCCCGCCTGAGGGGTTTTGGGGTGCGGGGTGTCTCGGTGCGGCTATCACGCCTGAGCCAGGGCCTGCCAGACCAGCCAGGCGGCGCCCGCGGTCGCGGCGGCGTCGGCCAGGAACCAGGTGAACAGCCAGAAGCCCGCGGGCAGTGGGGTCAGGGAGGCCAGGGTCCCGTGGTCCTGGTTCGGGTCCCCGGAGGCGGCGACGTCGCGCAGGGAGTCCCAGGCACCCAGCAGCAGGACCAGGCCGAGCCCGGCCACGGCGGCGTCGCGCCAGGTGGCGCCCCACCACCACAGGGCGAGCGCGGCCAGGCCGGAGAGGATCACCAGGACGCCGGTGAGCAGCGAGCGGGACATGACCAGCAGGCCGAGCAGGACCACGATAGCCACGCCGAGCACCGCACCGCCCCAGCCGGCCAGGGCGGCCGCGACCAGGCCCAGGCCCAGCAGGGCGGGGGCGGGGTAGCCGGCCCAGGAGGTCAGGGCCCGGCCCGGGCCGGTGGGCTTGCCGCTGGTCACGGCGTGTCCACCCAGGTCGCGCCCCACCACGAAGCCGTGGAAGCGCCGGCCCACGAGGATGCCGACGCCCGCGTGCCCGGCCTCGTGAACGATCGTGGTCAGGGTGCGACCCCAGCGGCGCAGGGTCGGCAGGGCCAGGACGGCGGCCAGGACCACCAGGGCGGGCCACAGGCCGTGGGGGTCGGGGGAGGCCGGGGCGAGGCGGGCCACCGCCTCGTCCCACAGGTGGGACCAGTCGGGGCTGGCGGGGAGCGCTACGGGAAGCGTTGCGGCAGGCATCGTCATACGCCGAGTCTGCCAGGGGAGCCTGTGGGGGCGCTGGAACCGGGCCGCTCAGGCCGCAGATGACATGGGCCTCCCTGATTACCCACGGGGCGCCCTCTGCCTTCCCGGTCGCCGCAGAGTACAGGCCGGCCCTCCCCGGTCAGCCCATGGGGCCTGCCTCATGCTGGCACTGGTGGCAGTGGCGGGGCCAGCGCGCCCTGGTGCACCGGTAAAGACGTGCTCCCTGGGACCGAGGCCCCGGCACTATGACGATGGCGGGGGCCTGGGGGTGGGCGGTGGTAGGTCAGCCCATGGGGCGGATGGGTGGTGGGGCGTCGTCGGGGAGGGGGTCGGTGTGGTCCTCGCGCTCCTCAGGGTGGGCGGCGTTGTACATCGTGTAGAAGATCGTGAGCTCCTCCTCGAAGAAGGACGGGTAGACCACTCTGACCGAGCCGTCGTGCTTGCTCACGAGCACGGAACCCGGCACGCCGTCCACGACCCTCTCCGGGTGGTAGACGCCGTCCGGGGTGGTCTCCCGCTCCCACGGGTCGGCCTCGAACCAGGAGATCCCGTACCAGTCATCGTCCTCCAGGACCTCGTCGTCGAGCACCATGCCTCTCGGCACGAAGCGCCCGGCCACGATCCTCATGGCCTCCTCGCGCGTAATCACGACTTCCTCCGCTCAGGCTCAGGAATGGACACGACGTCGACGACGGGCTCGTCACGCTTGTCGGGACGCCTCACCGAGAAGACGATACGACCCTTCGGCGCGGCCCCGTAGGGGAGGGCGAGCGAGAAGATGGTGGCGGTATCGGCGGCGGGCATTGAGCCGGGCAGGAGCCCGGGCGAGCGCTCCTGCCCCGGCCTCGTGTCCGCGGCGAACGTCAGCAGCATCGCGCCCCTCCTGCCGGCAATGGGGTCCATCAGCCCTCCGTGAACCGTCCCGGCTTGAGGCCGAGCACGCGCGCGTTCTCGGTGACGGTGCGGACGGTGTCCCGGTCGAACCCCCCGCGGCGGGTCGCGTCGATGCTCACGGCGATCTCGAGGCTGTCCGCCCCGCGCTGGAGGTGCACGAGGATCTCCTCGGCCAGGGTGGTGAGCTGGGCGGCGACGTCGCCGGTCGGGTCCAGCTCGGCGGCGCCCCTGAACCGGGTGCCGTCCGCGCCAGCCCGCCCCGGTCCCGGGCGGGCGGACCGGCCCCCGGGACCGGGGCGCGGGGTGCGGGGCCCCTCCGCGTCAGCGCACGCCGGGTCCCGGCCGGTCTGCTCCTGGGGGCGCGCCCGCTCGGCCTCCTCCCGCCTGCGCTGGGCGCGGGCCAGGGCGGGGGAGACCAGGACCGTCTGCCCGGTGACCTGCGGGGTCTCGTCCTCCAGGGGGATGCGCAGGTCCGTGAAGTCGCCGCGCTCAGGGTCGTACCCGCCAGCCAGGGCGAACCCGAGCCCGGTGGTCTCCCAGCCTATGTCGTCCATGACGCTCGACACCGCGGCGAGGAAGACCCTCTCGTCACGCAGGCGGGGCATGTAGGGGTAGCGGGTGAAGATACCCCACAGCTCGGCGGCGGTGATCCTCCCCTCGTTCCACCTCGCCCGCAGGTTGGGGCCGTTGAGCTGGAGGGCGATGGTCGTGGCTGTGGCCGAGGTGAGGACGACGTCCTCCTTGCCGAGCCTGGTCCCGGCGCGCACGGCCGCACGCGGCTCGGAGCCGTCCACGCGCGTCCCCTCAATGGTGAAGGGGCGGGAGCCGTCGGGCTGGACGGGGTAGAGGGCCCAGAGCCACGCGGCGGAGACGGCCCGCTCCGCGGCGGCACGCGCCTCGTCTGCCTTGCCGCGGGCCTGCGCCGCCTGGCTCTGGGTGAGGTCGTGCGCGCGCACGGAGTCGGGGCCGGCCATCTCCGACCACGCCAGGTAGAGGCGCAGGGCGTGGTCGGCGTCGTTCCATCGCTCCTTGTCCGGGGCGAGCAGGACGAGGGCGTTCGTGTTCACCCTGGGGGCTGAGGCCCGCCGGCTGAGGAGCTCGCGGGCGAACTCCGTGCCGGGGCCGGTCAGGGCGGTCGCCCTCCCGCCGACCGTGTGCCGCGGGTGGAGGAGGACGAGCCTGGTGCTGGGCGAGTCGGGCACGTCCCCGGTGGAGGCGGGGGCGACGTCCACGGCGCTGAACTCCGGGGCGGTCCCGGCCAGGCCCCGGAGCACCTCGACCCCGGCCTGGGCGACGTCCTCCGCCTCGAGGGCGTCGGCGCGGTCAATGACCATGCGGTTGATCGACGGCTGCCGGTCGTACCAGCTGCGGCTCCCCTCGGTGTAGACGTAGGTCGCCCGGTCGGTGAGGAGCTGGAGCGAGGAGCCGAAGTTCCCCAGCGTGTCACCCGGCATGGCCACGCCGAGGAAGAGCTGCTCCCGCTCGATCCCCTTGTGGGCGGAGTCGAGCGTGGCCGCCGAGCCGAGGAACAGCGCCCGGGCGATACGGCGGGTCAGGGCCCGCCTGCCGAAGAGCGGGCGGTCGCGGTCGATCTGCAGCGGCGTGGCCCTCTCCCCGTCGACGTCCTTCTCGATAATGGTGCGCCAGGCGTCGTCCAGGTAGCTGGCGATCTCGTCGCGGACCGCGGCGTCGTCGAGGGGCACGGAGCCGGGCATAATGAGCGGGGAGTCGTCGCCGGACCGGACCAGGGAGTGGACGACGGCGCTCATGAGGCGCAGGACGCCGCGGGTGCGCTGGAAACGCTCCAGGGAGGACCAGTCCCCGTAGAGCCTGTCGAAGAGCTCGGGGTGGATCGGGTAGGCGGCACGCAGGCGCCTCTCGTAGTCGACCTCGAAGGTCTCCCGGGGCAGCTCGCCGCGCTGGTGCCTGTAGTAGGTCATAAAGTGCTTGACGGTGGCGTCGCGCCTGCGGGTGGCCTCGGCGTCGAGGTCCGCGAAGAGCCGGCGGCGGACGATCTCGAAGCTCTCCCCGGAGGTGGCCGGGCTCCAGTTGTGGGCAACACGGGCGACGACGTGCTGGAGGCGCTGGAGCGCCTCGCGCCCGCCCTCCCCGCCGATCTCCAGCTCGGAGGCCCGGGTCATGGTGCCGTCGCGGACGTCGGAGGCGGGTATGGACACCAGCAGGAGGGCCCCGGGCGTCCCCTGGACGGCGGCGGTGAGCTCCTGGGCGAAGGTGAACTGGGTGTCGAAGCTCCCCCCGACGAGGTCGTCACGCCGGTACAGGCCCCGCGCGTAGGCGACCCACTCGTCAATGAGGACGAGGACGGGGGCGTAGCGGGCCAGGAGGGTCCGCAGGGCGCGACCCGGGTTGGTGCCGGTGCGGTCGGCCTGGGCGAGGGTCTCGTACGCCTCGGCGCCGCCGAGCTGCCAGGCGAGCTCGCCCCACAGGGTACTGACGACCGTCCCGTCGGGCTTGGTGGAGGGCTGGCCGGGGGAGATCTCGCTGCCGACCACGGCGACCCGGTTGACGTGGTCGGGCAGCGGGTGGTCCTTAAGGAGGTCCTGCACCTCCTGGGGGAGCTCCCTCAGCGGTGTGCCGCCCGCCAGGTGCCAGGCGGCGAGCATGGAGTGGGTCTTGCCGCCCCCGAAGGTCGTCTGCAGGTTAATGACCGCCTGGGCGTTGCGGTCCCCGCCCAGACGCCTGGCGCTCATCCGCAGGAGGGTCTTGAGGCCCTCGGTGAGGTAGGTGCGCTCGTAGAAGCGGGTCGGGGACACGTACTCCTCAGCGCCCTCGCCCTGGGCGACCTGGTGGAGGTCGGCGGCGAACTCGGCCTGCCCGAAGTCCCCGGACACGATGTCGCTGTGGGGGCGGACCACCTCGCGCCAGGGGGCGAGCCCGTCCTCCCCGAGGCCGGGCATGGCGACGGCGGCGGCGCGCGTGTCACGACGCGCGGCCGCCTCGTAGGTGCTGCGCTGGACGTCGAGGCGCAGTTGGCGGACGCGGGCGGCGGCCTGCGGGGCGCTGACGGCCTTGAGGAGCCGCTCGGCGGTGTCCAGGGCGCGGTAGGCGTCGTCGGCGCTGAACTGGGTGGAGTGCGCCCAGGTGTTGCGGACCTCGCGCAGCTCCCCGGCCAGGTTCTGCTCGCCGCGGGAGAGGATCCCGCTGAAGAGGAAGCCGAGGCCGCCGACGCGCTCGGTAATGATCCGCAGCTGGCACTGCAGGTCGCCCGCGCTGTACCGCCTGCCGGAGGGGTAGCCGTCCTTGGCCTCCAGGAGCTCGGGCCACGTCGTGTTCGCCGGGATCCGGCCCTGGAGGACCTGGGTGATCCAGGGGCCGAGCACCTTGGCCAGGATCACAATGGCCTCGCCGACGCGGGCGTGGTTGGAGGGCGCGGGCATGTCAGTACTCCTCGAGGGCGCCGAGGTCGATGGCGGTCTGGCCGCCGTGGGCTGTCGTGGTGGGGCGGGCGGCCGCCTCGATCTCCGGCCAGGAGCTGCCGAGCGCGTTGAACAGGACGCCGGACTCCGTCCTGCCTCCCTGCTCCGCCAGGGAGTAGAGGCGGTAGGCCAGTGAGCGCAGCACCTCGCCGTCGAGGCCGCGCTCGCGGGCCGCCGCGAGCAGCCGCCCGGCCCCGTCGAGGCCGGTGGCCTCCAGGGCCCGGGCGAGGTGGAGGACGACCTCCCAGCAGGAGACGCGGTCGTCGGTCCGGGGGTCGTAGTCCGTGGGGAGGGACTGGGGGCCGATGAGGTGGACGCGGCCGCCGCCCGCGGTGAGGACGCCAGCGCGGCGCAGGGCGTCGATGGAGGCGTTGCGCGCCGAGGCGAGGGTCTCGGCCTCTCCGTAGGGGCCCGCGTCGAAGCCGTGGTCCTCGTACCAGGCGAGGCACCAGCGGGTGTCGGGGTCGAGGTCGTCGTCCTGGTCGGTAAGGACCTCGTCGAGGACGGCGTTGATCTGGGCGAGGGCGTCGTCGACGCTCATGTCGGTCCCGTCCGGGCTAATGACGCGCGTGTACCCGGAGAAGACCCTCATGCCGGGGCCGATGGCCGCCTGGGCGAGGTCCACGGGGGCGACGCCCCCGGAGCGCAGCGTCTCCACGGCCTCGGGGAGGGTGGAGCGCAGCTCGCGCACCAGGGCGCGCCGGTCGGTGGCCGGGGCGTCCTCGGGGCGGGGCCGCAGGACGAGGACTATGGAGGAGGCCAGGGCGTTGGTGCCCACGCTCGTCATGCGCCCGCCGCGCTCGGAGCGCATGGGCCAGGTGGCGGTAATGGTCCACCCGGAGCGGATAATGGCGCCGAGGATGGTGGCCCAGCCGGTGGAGGTGCGGCCCGCCTTCGAGGTCTCGGACTGCTTGAAGGCGTAGTAGACGGTGACGGGGTAGTCCGGGTTCGCGCCCTGGCGCGCGCGGGCGAAGACGTCCTCGAAGCCGTGCTCGAAGAACTCGCGGGCGCCCTCCTTGCCGCCGTGGCGGTAGGGGTTGGCGACGAGCTCCTCCTCCTTGGGCACGAGCACCGTGGAGAGCAGGTGCGGGTGGATATTGCGCAGGGAGCGGCGGAGCCACACGTAGAAGAAGTCGGACAGGTCCGAGTAACCAATATTGTCGTAGTAGGGGGGATCAGTCGAGATCGTGAAACCGCTGTATGTGCGCGACGCGGCATCAACTTGAATGGCACTTCCACATCCTTTAGCAGGCAGTGAGTGCGTCGTGTCGGCAATGCGTCCGATCTCCTTCAAAAAATCCCCACTTGAACCAGCAAAAGGGTTAGATTCGGCGAAATCCCATGCCATAGGCAGTGCCTGTCTTGCAAATACGCTGCGAATCGCCTCCATCTTGCTGCTGCAATCCCATGAACAGATCGACGACATTTTATTAGTCATTCTGCTAACCGAGAATGATAAGAGAGTGGCGACGGCGTCGGCGTACGCCGACGCCCCGGAGCCACCCTCCTCGAGCCGCTCCCCCTCGGCCGCGCCCGTCGAGAGCGCATCGCGCAGCACCCGCTCACGCGCCTCCCCCACCAGGTCGGAGAAGGTGGTCAATGCGGTCAGTTGACGAGTCGTATAAAGATTTGCGTAGTCAGACATGCCGTAGGCCTGCACTCGGAATCCAAGAGCAGCCTCGGGAAGGCTTCCGATTGGACCATCAATAGGCGACAGTGATCGAACCGGATTCAGCTGATCCGCGCTCGGCGACAGATATGTGCGGCCCCGGCTGCCCTCAGCTACCACCGCAATAAGCTGCGCGCCAATTCTTCTGTTACGTCCCTCGGAACGTATGTGCGCGAAACCGATAGCCGTACCGCAGGCAAGGCACTTTGCGCCGTTCCGGTTGACCGTCCCATCAGTCTGTGACGTCGGCGCCTCCTTGGGGTCGTGCCCTATGGAGTACTCAATGTGGTCGCCCACGACCGTCGGGACAATGTAGGCCTCCTTGCCCTTCTTCTTCCCCAGCCACCAGGAGCGCACGAGCGGCATCTCAATAGCGCAGGCCGGGTTCGGGCAGGTCACCGTCCGGGCCCAGATCCACGCGATAACGGTCGCCTCGCTGCCGTCGGGAAGCTGGGCCCTGGGGTAGAGGTGGCCAATGCGGCGGTGGGCCTCCTGGCGCATCCACTCCCCGTAGCGGCGCACGTCCTCGGCCAGGCCGTGGGCGCCCGGCCAGGGACGGGTGCCGTCGTCGGCGCCGGGGAACACGGGCGGGCGCCCGGCGAAGCGCGGCGGGATCTCAATGAGCGCCTTGTTAATGAGGACGGCCACGGGGTTGAGGTCAGAGGCCCGGGCCTCGAGGCCGAGGCGCTGCGCCTCCAGGGGGATCGATCCGCCTCCCGCGAAGGGGTCGAGGATCGCCGGGGGCTCGCCGTCCGTCGAACGGAGGATCTCCTCCCGGGCCTCCCGCAGCAGGTGCTCGTCCCCGATGCTGTCCCAGTCCACCAGGCGGGTGATGAGGGTGAACAGCCGCTGCCGCTCGGAGAGCACCGTGCTCCGGGCCGCCGCGTCCGGGTCGGCCTCGCCGCGGGCGGCCGCCGCCTCGCGGAACTCCTCGTAGCGCTCCGAGGGGTCGTCCACCAGCTGGGAGAAGAGGACCGCCCGCGCCGTGGCCAGGGGTCGCCTCGCCCACCACAGGTGGAGTGTTGACGGGTGGCCCTTGCGGATCGACTTCTCGCGGGCGGACTGCGCATTAATGGCGTCGAGGGGGAGCGCGACCTCAATGAGCTTCCTCTTCGACACGGGCGTCCTTCCGAGCAGGGTGCGAGCTGGCGGGCCGGGCGTCGGCGCCGTCGTGGTCGGCAGTCTACTCACCGCTGCGTGCCCGACGCACGAGCTCCGCCGCCTGGCGCACCCCCGCTCAGCTCCCACGGCACCCCCGGCTCGGTCCCGGCCGCGGTCCCCACATGCCCTCCGCCCGGGGAGCTGCCCGGCTCGTCAACCCACGCCACCACGTGGCGACCACATGCCCTCCACCAGGGGAGCCGCCAGGGGCCACCGTCCCTGTGCACCGTCCCCGCCGTCCCCACCACCTTCCGTCCGGGGAGCCACCTCCCTCCTCGCGCCCCGCGGCGTCCATGGCCTGTAGCTGTGCACCCTCCGCCCGGGGAGCTGCCGCCCGGGAGACTCTTCTCCCCACCGGATCCTGTCTCCTGTCGGCGGTGCCAGCTAATCTAGGGGCATGAGTAGCCAGCCCATCCGCGTCCTCGACCTCTTCGCTGGGGCCGGTGGGCTGACTGCGGGCTTTCACCAGGCGTCCGACCGCTTCCGCAGCGTCGCCGCGGTCGAGATAGACCCCCAGGCCGCCGCCTCCTACGCCGAGACCTTCGCGGAGGCGGACGTCTTTGCGGGTCCCATCCAGGAGTGGATCGAGTGTGCGGAGATGCCCACCGACATCGATATTGTCGTCGGCGGGCCGCCGTGCCAGGGCTTCAGCAACCTGGGCAAGCGCGACGCGGAGGATAAACGCAATCTCCTGTGGAGACAGTACGCCGAGGTGCTCAGACGGGTTCAACCCAGGTACTTTGTGGTCGAGAACGTCCCCGCGTTCGTCAGGTCCCAGCAATATGAGGCCTTCTTTGCGGCGACCTTGCCAAAAGGATTCCTCCAGGAATACACTTTCACGTACAAGGTCCTCAATTCTGCGGACTACGGGGCGGCCCAGGCGCGCAAGCGCACCGTCATTATCGGGCACCACCGGGACCTAGAGGCTCCAGGCTTTCCCGAGGTGACGCACGGGCCGGAGGAGTCCGGCAGCCTGCTCCCGTACAGGACCGTCCGCGAGGCGCTGCTGGGCGTCCCTCTCAAGCCCGACATGGACGAACGCTTTAACGAGGTCCGCACGCTGGTCGGGAACCGTGCGGTGCCGGGCGCCTTCTGCATCCGGGAGCTCCACTGGAGTAGAAACTACAGAAGGATATCAGTGGAGCGCTTCAAGAATATCCCCGCGGGCGGCAACCGAACCAATCTTCCCGACAACCTCAAGGCGCCCTGCTGGCTCAAACACACGACCGGATCCATGGACGTCATGGGGCGTCTTTACTGGGACCGCCCGTCCGTGACCATCCGCACCGAGTTCTTCAAGCCGGAGAAGGGCCGCTACCTGCACCCGAGCGAGAATCGGGCCATCACCCACTACGAGGCCGCCCTGCTCCAGGGCTTCTCCGAGGACCACCGCTTCGTCGGCTCCCGTACCGCGATTGCCAGGCAGATCGGCAACGCCGTCCCCATCCCACTGGCCAGAGCAGTCGCCAAGCAGCTACTGACAGCTTTCTGACGGTGGTGACAAACGCGTATTGCACTCACGATAACCCGAATCAACCTTCATGTCGATAATCAACAGGAAGTCACTTATGTCAGATAATGATACCCATTTCCTCAGAGACGTAAATCTGAGCTATGCCCAGATGTCACAAATAGCATCATCAGAACTAAAATCGGTTATAGATTCATCAGATAGCATGCGGCAAACGATTGCAGCAATCGCAAATAACGTGCGGCTTACAGACGAAGCGCAAAAGAGTATAATTGAAGCCATGTCACGACTTGCTTCGATCATGAGGTACACGTCACGAACAGACAAAAAAGACTATCTGCATCTAGACACTCCGAGATCTCCGTACTCACCCACCTTCACCTCTCCAGGCGATTATTTTAAAAAACACGAGAAGATAATCAGGTCTTTCGAGGACCTAAACTCGGCGATCGCACAACTGATCTCAAACGTCGGCATGTTGCAACTAGTTTGGCGTGGACACTCTAACTCTGAATGGGGTATTCACAGCGGACTCTACCGAGCCTTAATGGAAGTAAACAAGGTGGAAATAAATCCACGCAAAGCGAGAGGCGACCAACCTTTCCCTACCGAGGAGCAAGTGATCGCAGCCGAGAAGGAGATCCTCAAGGCAGCGCGCACTGACTGGAGACTCGACGGGCAGCCTGCTCTCGAAACATTTGCTCGAATTCAGCACGAAGGCGGCCTGACCCGCCTTCTTGACGTGACAAAAAATCCATATATAGCAGCCTGGTTCGCCGTTGAGTCAGGTCAAGATGAAGCAGATGGGCGCCTCATTGCATTTGCTAGGACCAGCATAAGACACCTCGACTCCAACAAGATCGCAGGCAGTGACGTTGAAGAAGGCATCGTGCTAGACGAGCTCTGGCGATCCTATCAGCCGCTATGGCACAATTGGAACGATAATACGTCACGCCAGAATATGGACTGGGGAACAGGCGGCAATCGACGCATATGGACACCTCCAGCTTACCACGCTAGGATTTCCACCCAGAATGCAGCATTCCTGGTGGACGGAGTACCGATAACTACTAACAGAGTCAGGCGCAGCTTGAACCGCCCAAGGACTGACAAGATATGGACGCGAGTAGATGTCTTGGCATCCAGCTCCATCCTCTCCAAAATCGTGAGCATAACAACACCTCCACGAGCCACCAAAGCCAATCTTGCACCCACATTCACTTTTCTGATCAAGGCTGACGCCAAGAAAGAAATCCACGACTTTCTTGAATCGCGATTTGGATACACTCGATCTTACATCTACCCTGACATGTCGGCATTTGCTCAATACACACGACATCTGCCACTACCTAGTCTGAACGATATTGAATCACAAGAGTAGTATTTCGACACGATTCTAGTGTACATAAAACAGATGTTGTCGCTACATATTTGCCCGGATTAATGTCGAAACGTCAAAACATATTTGGTTCACACGCGTGAGTCAACCGTTGTTCCGCTTGTAACTTGAACATCTCCGGCCTCTTACGAGAGAACTAAGACGCACCTCTTCCTCTATCTCGTCAAGACCTTTCTTCATCACCTAGCAGCCCGAACGAGTCTTCCAGCTCCCATGGACAGAACAGCAGCGCAACTCCACTCACAGTAGGTAAGGTCTTGTCATATATGTGCTATACTTGAGACATGACGTTCACCGCACTGCACCGCGCCCTCGGACTTGGCCCAGCACCCTTAACAGATGAGCTACTCGACGAGGCCGTGGCTAACGGGGTAACTGAGACGAGCGATCTCGACTGGAAGTCCGCGCTGCCTAAGGCCAAAGACTTGTCGCAGTCGGACTTTCCCAAGGACGTCGCCGCGATGGCAAACAGCGGTGGCGGTGTGATCATCTTCGGTGTGCGCGAATCACAGAAGGCCGCGGTTGAAAGGGTCAACGCTGGCGAGTTCAACGAAGGATACGAGCGGTCGCTACTCAGCGCGGCGATCACGGCCATCTCCCCGCCAGTGTTCGGCCTGACTGTGCACCAGCTAGGATCTGGAGACAAGCTTGCCATAGTAGTAGAGGTACCAGCAAGTCTCGACGGACCGCATCTGATCTACAGGAACCACTATTTTGGCGCGCCCATGCGCAACGGCTCCGATACCGTGTGGATGAAGGAACGTCAGATCGAGGCAATGTATCGGGCTCGATTCAACGAACAACGTCACGCGACCGAGGCGCTGGGCAATCTATTCAGTGAGGTTGCTGCGGGGCGTGACTGCAGTGAGCGCGCATGGTTGATCGCAGTCGCCCGCCCTCGCGTTCCAAGCTTCCGCGGTCGATTGACCCTTGACCAGGCACGCGTTATCCTCACGAATACTGTAAAGTTGGCAACAAGCTACACAAAATACACCGAGGCTAATAACCCATTCGCTCACTTTATTCACCCGTTGGATGCTGTTATCCACTATAATCCGCGGCCTGGTCTTCGGTGATGGATTGTCACGGACGCAACCGCAGGATCCTTTCAAGGGACATCACAATTCAGTATCCACCACAATGGTTCAGCAACTCTCGCAACCGTAGTCGGAGGTCTTCCGAGTGGCCGCAACGACTACAAGGGCTGGGAGATCAAGTCGTCAGCGATCGAAGTTAGCATCGCTGATGTCATGGCTCTTGTCCGCGCTACTGCCGAGGCGACAGGTAACGACGAGTACGATGTGCGCGTTGGCATTGAGTGGACCGGCCAGCAACCACTCAAAATCTTTACTGAGTATAATGGTGTCGACTATGACGGATTCTCAACACCACTGCATCGTTTCACCCCTGTCGAGGTGACCGTTAACGCCGCAGAGCCCAACATCGACTTCCACTGGGACATCCACGACCTCGCCCAGGACTGCATGAACCAGGGTGGCATCTCATACTTGCTGGCTATCAATCCTCCTGAGCGTAGCTAGTCGTTAGTAGAAGACGGAACGACGACCGACCTTAAGTAAAGGGCGAGGCGGGGACAGTTCTGATCCTCAGACTGCGACAGAACCGACCACCCACTACCGCCAGGACCATGCATAATCCCCCGCACCCGTCCCAGGGTATGTGCCCGCGCACCCTGCACTACTGGGGCAGCGCTGCACTACCTTAAGGCAGTGGACGACAGGACTCGAGAAATGTCTGGCCCTCGCCTCTCAAGGGATACGGGTACTGCACTCGTAACGTCCTGAGGACGGGCAGCCCGGCCTCACCCGGGCCTCACCCCGACGTCACCCTGACGTCACCCCGGTCTCACCGCCGCTCTAGCGGGCGTGGACGGCCACGAAGTTGCGCAGGACCGCCCAGGAGGAGCTCACGTCCTGGGTCAGCGCCCAGGCCTGGAGGCGCGCCAGCTCGTCGTCGGCGAAGTAGCCGTGCCCGGTGTAGAAGCTCAGGCGGTGCCCCAGGGAGGCGCCGTCGAGCTCAGGATGGAACTGGGTGGCGTACAGGTTGGTGCGCACGCGCAGCATCTGCACCGGGCAGCTGCTGCTCGTGGCCAGGACGACGACGCCGTCCGGGACGACGCTCATCGCCTCCTTGTGCGCCACGAAGGCGCGGAAGGGGTTGGCCATCCCGGCGCACACGGGGTCGGACCGGCCCGCGTCGGTCAGGGTGATCTCCGGGGCGCTGACCGGCTCGGCGTAGCGGGCGTCAATGACCGCGCCCTGGTGGTGGCCGAGCGCGCCCACCCCGTAGCAGGCGCCCATGAAGGGGAAGTCGGCCTCCACCAGGCGGTCGAGCAGGGCGCGGACCTCGGCCTCGACGCGGTGCTGGACCGCCGACTTGGCGTGCTCGGGCGTGATCATGTTGAACGGGGAGCCACCCACCATAATCCCGGACCAGTCCTCGAGGCGGATCTCGGGCAGGGGCTCCGCCTCGAGACGGTGGCGGACGAGCTCGCGCTCGGCCAGGCCGGTACAGGTGAGGAAGGACTCGTACTCGGCGTCGGCGGGTCCGTCGTCAGCACGGGTGGCCAGGAGCAGGAAGGGTCTCACAAGCGCGAGCCTAGAGGATCGGCCCCGCTGGCGGTGCGGACCAGGGAGTGCGGTCCAGGACATTCGACTGGCACTCCGCAGGGCGTTCAGGCGGGCACGGCCCGGTGCTACCAGGTGGGCGACGCGCCCCACACTCAAGAACGCCCCGCGTCCGGGGCACCGAGCACATACGGTGGCCGCGGGACGGGAGGGGTGCAACAGCATCCCCGCGCCCGGGGCACCGAGCAGGCCAGCGGTGACGGTATGCCGCCGCACTCAAGGGGCACCCGCGGCACGGGCTACCGCACCGCCTGCCGCGCTCCGCCCACGGGACCACACTCGGGCAGGACCGCCAGCGGGCGGCGCGCGCCACGGACTGTACCAATCCGCCGGTGGCAGCATCCACCGAGCTACTGCCCCCGCCCACGGGACCGCACCACGGGTCTGCGTACCATTCCCGGTATGGGTACCAGCAGCGCAGGGCAGGCCCCCGAGCCCGAGCGGGTGGCGCCGTCGGACGCGGCGGTGAGCCAGCGCTACGCGCGCCTGCCACGCCAGGACACGGGCCCGGAGGTGGCCCTGCGGCGCCGCCTGTTCGCGGCGGGGCTGCGCTACCGGGTGCAGTACAAGGTCCCCGGGCTGCCGCGGCGTCGGGTTGACATCGCCTTCACGCGCTGGAGGGTGGCGGTGGAGGTCGACGGCTGCTTCTGGCACGGCTGCCCGCAGCACGGTAGCCTCCCCAACCGCAACGGCGAGTGGTGGCGCTGGAAGATCGAGCGCAACCGGGCCCGCGACGCCGACACCGACGCGCGCCTGGCCGAGCTGGGCTGGAGCGTCGTGCGCGTCTGGGAGCACGAGGATCCCGCCGACGCCGCCGCCCGGGTCCTGGCTGAGCTCAGCCGACGCCGCGGGGCCGCTTCCTGAGCGACCACGCCGCCTCCCTCGCACGTCCAGGTACGGCCGACGGTAAGCACCAGCAGCTCAGGCAGGGCCACCCTCCCCCGTACGTCTAAGCGCAGACGCAGTCCGCTGGCGGCGCCCGGCACCACGCCGCCTCCCTATAGGCACCATCCCAGTCTGCGCGCCCCGTGCACCCGGTGCCAGACCCAACCGGTGCCGCGGTCAACGGCGGAGCGGAAGAGACGCGCCCAACACCCGGCACCGCACGAAGTGGACGGGCCCCTCCCGGGTGACTCTACGCAATCTGGTATCCGTGTCAGCACAGCAACGGAGGCAAGGCCGGCCACCCCAGACGACCGGTCCCGGCCGCCACCCCAGGTAATCGGCCCTGGTCGCAGCGCGACCACCCCCTTAGGAGACGACCGCACACACTGCCGTTCCCGTGAGGAACAGGTACTCGGAGGTTTATACACAAGCCTGCGTAGCACCAGGCAACCGTTCTGTCGCAATCTGAGGATCAGAGCCGGCCCCACCCCGCCCCCACCTTTGTACACTCAATGTCCACGCAGGTCAGAGGCCTGGGCTCTGGTACGGCCAAGGATGCCCTCCACCCTGATCCTCAGATTGCGACACGCACAGCGCACAGGACAGCAGACGCGCGATAGATTACATATAACACCACATAATCGCCCATAATTGCGCCAAAAGACCTCGCGCATCCTGATTATCCTCTGGCCTTACGACCAGCAACCCCTGGACCGTACCCCGCAAGAGGCCCCATCACCCACGGTCAGCAACCTCCGGCCCGACCGGAGGGCCAGGGCCCGCAGAAGCGGTCCGCCCTCAGAACCTGCAGGCGCCAGAAGGCCATCAGGACAGGGAATCCCGTCCGCGGCAAACAAGTACCGTTCTCGCGACGAACAAGTACCGTTCTCGCGGAGGAGACGGGCTACAGGAGACGGGCGACAGGGCCCGACACTCAGGACTCGACCAGGACGGCTGCGGTCCGGCCGGGCACCCTCACCGAGCCTGTCCCCATGTCGAAGGCGGTGGCCCGCACCAGGGGGTCGGCCCCGGCCGCCTGGACCGGGTGCAGGCGGAAGCTGCGCCCCACCAGGGCCTCCGCACCGACCTCCACCATGCGCGGCGTCGGGTTGAAGACCACCAGGACCCCGTCGAGCCGCGGGTCGATGTCCCCCGAGCCCGCCCCGTCGTCCACGAGCATGACAATGACCCCGGGCGGGCAGCCTGGCTGCCCTCCCGTGCGGGCGGGGAAGGAGACCCGCTCCTTAATGAGGTCGGCCGACCCCAGGGTGAGCAGCGGCGTCGAGCGGCGGATCCTCAGCAGGTCCAGGGCCATCTTCCGGGCCAGGGTAATGTGCTCGGGCCCGGGCCGTAGGTCCTCGCGTATGAGCAGGCCGGACTGCACCATCCACAAGTCCCGGTTGCAGGCCGCGGGCGGCAGACCCCGACCCCAGCCGTTGTCCCGGCCCGACCAGTCAATGGCGTTGAAGTGGTCCCCGGAGTCGTAGGAGTTGCGGTCCATGGACTTGGAGCGCAGGAGCTCGGTCCCCGCCAGCCACAGCACGGGCGACTGCCCCAGGGTCACGGCGGCCAGGCACAGGGTGCTCATGCGCGCCCGGTCGGCCAGACTGACTCCCTCGGGCAGCTTGGCCGCCAGGACGTCGTAGAGGGTCTCGTTGTCGTGGGACTCCACGTAGTTGACGCTCTCCACGGGCTCGACGCCGTAGGCGGCCGGGACCTGGCCGTAGACGATCTCGTCACCGCGCCGCCACACCCCGTCCTCCTCGGGCAGGACGAGGTCGCGCAGGTTGCCGCCCAGGGCCAGGCGCACAATGTCCGTACGCCAGGCCAGGTCCTCCTGCTGGCGGACCACGTCCAGGGCCTCGTACCGGTTGGGCTCCAGGTACTCCCCGGTGCCCAGCCCCTGGTGCGCCCGGGGATCCAGGTCGGCCACGCCCCCGCCGCGCAGGGCGTCACGCACCCTGTCGTTGAAGGTGCCGATCCCGGTCCCGGCGAGCTGGCCCTGGGTGGCCTGGATGAACAGCGCGTTGTCCTTGACCTCCCCGAAGTTCCAGCCCTCCCCGTACAGGAAGGCGCGCTGCCGGGGACGGGACGCGGGCCCCAGGGTCGCGGCGACGGCGTCGGTCCCGGGCGGGGCGGGGCGGGTGCGTGCGCCCTGCCCGCGTGCGCCCTGCCCGCGTGCGCGTGCGGCGTCGGCCCCGCCGTCACCGGCCTGCGCCTGGGCGACGGCGACGGCGTCGGCCCGGGCCAGGGCGTCGCGCACCGCCTCCATGGTGGCGCGCGAGTGGTGGCCCATGAGGTCGAAGCGGAACCCGTCCACCCCGTAGGCCACGCGCCAGGTGACGCAGGCGTCGATCATGAGCCGTCGGGCCATGGCCCGCTCGGTGGCGACGTTGTTGGAGCAGGAGGAGCCCTGGACGCGGCCGCACTCGTCAAGGCGGTGGTAGTAGCCCGGCACCACCCGGTCCAGGACGCTGCGACCCTCCTGCCCGCAGGCGGCGGTGTGGCTGAAGACCTGGTCCAGCACCACCTGCAGGCCCATGGCGTGCAGGGCTCCGACCATGGCACGGTGCTCGGCCACCCGCGCCCCGCCGTCCTGGTGCCCCTCGGTGGCGTAGGAGCCCTCGGGGGCGAGCCAGTGGTAGGGGTCGTAGCCCCAGTTGTAGGCGTCCTCGTCGGCCACGGCGGCCACCGCCTGCTGGGGCACCACCGACGCGGGGCCCCAGGAGGCGGGGACCGCCGGGACCTTCTGGCGCGAGCGCTCCTCGGGGATGGTGGCGATGTCGAAGGTGGGCATGAGGTGGAGGGTGTCCATGCCCGCCTCGGCCAGGTCCCGCAGGTGGCGGGTGCCCTGGCTGTCCACGGTGAAGGCGGCGTAGGTGCCGCGCAGCCCCTCAGGCACCGTGGGGTCCGCCGCCGAGAAGTCGCGCACGTGGAGCTCGTAGATGGCCCGGGCGGCGTCACTGGTCACGCGGGGGCTCGGGGTGGTGGCCCACTGGCGGGGGGCCAGGGCGTCCAGGCGCAGGTCGACGGCGACGGCGCGCCGGGAGTCAACGGTCAGGGCGGGCGCGTAGGGGTCGGTGACCACGTTGGTCTCCACCCGCCCGGTGGCGGGTACGTAGACCCGTACCTCCCACAGGTACTGCGCCCCTGCCCCGACGGCGCCGCACCCCACCTCCCAGCGCCCGTCCGGGCGGGACTCGGCGCGGGTCCGCCGGGGCTCGCCCTCCACCAGGGGGACCGAGCCGGTGGGGTCGCCGGTCTCCCACGACAGCAGGGTGACCTCCTGGGCGGTAGGGGCCCACAGGGCCAGGGAGGGGCTGGCCGCCGGGTCCGGGGCACCGGCCCAGGTCGGGCCCAGGGGGGCCAGGCCGTCACGCCGGGCGGCGGCCGGGTAGAGGTGGTCCAGCAGGGGCCAGATCTGGACCCCGGTCACCCTCGACGCCGTACGCCAGGGGGTGGGGTCCGGTACCGGGGCCGCCCCCGGAGCCGCTGAGGCCGCGGCCGAGGCCGCTGGAGCCCCCGAGGCCGCCGGGAACGCCGGGGGTACCGAGGCCGCCGGGGACGCCTGCGAGGTAGCCGCGCTCCGCTCGGCGTTTGGGCCGACGTCAGGGCCAGTGGCCAGACCGGGTTGACTGGTGGCCAAACCGGCATCTGGGCCGGGTTGATCGGTGGCCGCGCCGGGTCGGCTGGCGTCGGAACCGGCCCGCCCGGCCTGAGGCACGACGTCCTGACGGCGCAGGCGGCCAGTGCCCCCGACAGCCTCGGGGTCGGCCTGACCGAGCTCGACAACGAGCCTGCCCCGGAGCATCCGGGCCGCCTGGTGCCGGGAGATGTCCGCCGTCAGCGCACAGTAGCCGCGCAGCTGCGGGTAGCCGACGACCACGTCCGGGGTGAGCTCGCCAGCAGGGACCAGCGGAATCCGCTGCACGACGGGGCCGTCACCCTGACCGGCACCACCCTCGGTGCCGCCCTGGTCGCCGTCGGACCATGCGTGCAGGACCGGGTACGTGCCGTGGGAGAGCATAGGCCGCGGAAGGGCCAGGAGCCCCGGACGAAGCCAGAACGCACGCTGGTTACCTGGCCCGGTCGGGGGTTGGGGGGACGACGGGTCTCCTGCGTGTAGGCTCATTGGCTACCTTTCTTCAGCTATCCCTGCACTCTTGCACGTCATCGGGGTCTGGAGGAAACGTTCGGCTGCCGCCCGGGTCGGTCCGGCGGGGCCACGGGACGGGGCTGGCGGGTAGGCGACCGGCCGCCATCGGCACCACTCCCGGCCCAGGACCTTTCTACCCGGTACCACGGCCCGACACCCTGCTGCCACACCCGGGCGGCCCCAGATCCCCCGGCCCTTCGCCTTGCCGCGACGGTCTCCGGGCGGCCCTCGGGGCGGCCCCGGATCCCCGCCGCCTCACTGCCTCAGCGGCTGGCTCAGGCGCAGGAGGATGACCGCCAGGGTGCGGTCGACATAGGCCGCCAGGGTGGAGTCGTCGTGGATGAGCCCCAGGCGCATGGAGCGCTCCACGTCAGCCAGGAACAGCTCGGTGGTGTCCGTGACCGACAGGATGCACTCGCGCCCCACGGCGGCGAGCTCCGTCTCCAGGACCGTGCCGAGACGCCGTTTAAAGACCTTGTAGCCGTCGCCCAGGGCCGAGCGGCGCTCGGGGTCGCGCACCAGGTAGGCCATGAACTCGCTCTGGAGGAAGTAGAACTCGCGGGACACCGGGACGACCTCCATGAGCCGCCCGGCGAGGTCAACCAGGGCCTGGGGGAGGTCGGCGCCAGCCCGGGGGTCGGCGCCAGCCTGGAGGTCGGCGTCGGCCCGGGGCGTCCGGTCGACGCCGGAGCCCCCCTGGGGGCCCGCACTCACCGCGGCGTCGACAAAAGCCGTCATGGCCTCCCACTCGTTCTCCACCAGGCGGTGAATGAAGTGGTCCATGTCGGTGAAGTTGGAGTAGAAGGCGCCGCGGGTGAACCCGGCCCGGGTACAGACGTCCCCCACGGAGACGGCACCAATACCCTTGTCCACCACCAGCTCACGCCCGGCAGCCAGGAGCAGCTCCTGGGTGTGGGCACGCTTCTCGCTGGGAGTGGTCCCCACCAGCCGGTAGACGGCGGCACGACGCGCTGAGACCTGCGGCCCTGTGGCGAGAGACTTCATGGCATCAGCCTATCGGCCTCAGAGCCCTTTTCGCAGGACCCGGAAGAGGTGTTTGCCCTGGTCCAGGGGGTTCTGGGCGAGATGGGCCCGAGTGCGGGACCCAGGCGTGAAGCCGACGGCGGGCCGCGACCGGGGACCCGGACGCCGAGGCAGTGCCTGTGGCAGACACCCCAAACGGACTGTCGCGGCCCGCGGCCGGGGCGCGTCCACTGGCTGGTACTTAAAGTGCGCGGACTGGTACTTGAGTGCGCGGAAACGACTCGTGAGCCCTCGGCCAGCGTCCGGCAGGGATCCGGAGAGGATAAGACCATGAGCCCGGACCGCCTACCCGACCCCCTGGCTGCCCTGCTGGCCTCACCACCGGATCTGCCGGTCGTCGCCGCCCTGGACCGCCTGCGCGCCGTCCTGGCCGACGCACCCGGGCCGGTGGTGGTCACCGCGCCCCCGGGAACCGGTAAGACCACGTTGGTACCGCCGCTGGTGGCCGTCAGCCTGGCCGACCGCGCCAGTCAGGCTGGCGGCCGCAATCCCATCGATTCAACCGGCCGCGGGCCCACCGGCGGCCTTACCGGGCCCGCCAGCAACCCCGGCCCCACCGACCCCGCCAGCCCTGGGAGCCCTCGCCAGTCGGCACCAGGCCCGCTACGCGGTGGCCCCGGGCCCACTGGCCCTACCAGCCCCGGCCCCACCGGCCCCGGTCCCGCCACTGGCCGCGTTATTGTCACCCAGCCCCGGCGCCTGGCCACCCGGGCCGCCGCCCGCCGTCTGGCCAGCCTCCTGGGCCAGGAGGTGGGCCAGGACGTGGGCTACGCGGTGCGCGGTGAGCACGTCTCCCGCCCCACCACCCGTATCGAGGTGGTCACCGCCGGGCTGCTCCTGCGCCGCCTCCAGGCCGACCCCGAGCTTCCCGGGACCGCCGCCGTCGTCCTGGACGAGGTCCACGAGCGCAGCCTGGAGGCCGACCTCCTGCTCACCCTCCTGCTGGACGCCCGCGCCCTGCGCGAGGACCTCGTCCTGGTGGCCATGTCCGCGACCCTGGACCCGGTACGCCTGCGCAGGCTGCTGGGCGGCCCGGGCTCTCCCGCCCCGCTGGTGGAGGTGCCCGGCGTCCTCCACCCGGTCACCGAGCACTGGGCCCCGCCGCCCGGGACCACCGGGCGCCTGGGGCCGCGCGGCGTGCCCCGCGAGTTCCTGGCGCACGTCGCGGCCACGACGCTCACGGCGCTGCATGAGGACCCCGGCGACGTCCTCGTCTTCGCCCCCGGCGCCCGGGAGGTGGACGACGTCGTGGCCCGCCTGCGCCGTCTGCTGTCCGCCCGCGACCCGGCCGACGGCCTGGGGGAGGTGGACGTCCTGCCGCTGCACGGCCGTCTGCCCGCCGCCGCGCAGGACGCCGCGCTCACGCCGTCGGCCCCCGGACGCCGCCGGGTGGTGGTGTCCACCAACGTGGCCGAGTCCTCCCTGACGGTGCCGGGGATGCGGGTCGTGGTGGACTCCACGCTGTCGCGCGAACCGCGCCTGGACGTGGCCCGGGGCATGAGCGGGCTGGTCACGGTAGGGGCCTCGCGCTCCTCTAGCACCCAGCGGGCGGGCCGCGCCGGGAGGGAGGGGCCGGGGGCCGTCTACCGCTGCTGCACCCCGACCGACTGGGCCCGCGCCCCCCTGGCCCCCACCCCGGAGATCCTCACCGCCGACCTGACCCGCACGGTCCTGGAACTCACGGTCTGGGGCGTGCCCGACGGCGAGGGCCTGTCCTGGCTGGACGCCCCACCACCCGCCGCGCTCGCGGCCGCCCGAACCGTCCTGCGCGACCTGGGGCTGACGGGGGCCGACGCCACCCTGACGCCGCTGGGGCGGGCGGTGGCCCTGCTCCCGGCCCCAGTGCGTGAGGCCCGGGCCCTGTTGATGGCCTCGCCCCGGCTGGGGGTGCGACGGGCCGCGGAGGTGACGGCCCTGCTCACCACCGGGCTGCGGGCCCGGGGCGGGGACCTGGCGGCCCTGGCCAGGGGGCTGCGTGCCAGCAGGTGGGCGGGTCGGACGGGGGCGGACGCCAGTGGGTCGGGCGCTGGTGGGCCAGGTGGTGACCGGGGCGGCAGGCCCCCAGGTGGTGGCGAAAGGCGCGCTCCCCAGGGCGAAGCGAGCGGGTCAGGCACCCGGGGCGCAGAGGACGCCTCCCAGGCCAGCGCCTGGCGGCAGGAGGCCAGGCGCCTGGAGCAGGCCGCCCGTCGCGCCCTGCGCGAGGTCCCGCTCGCCCTGCCCCAGGACCCCGGGCAGGAGGGCAGCCCACCGGGTCCCAGGCCATCGGCCAGCTCGGCGACCCCAGCCAGTGAGAGTCCAACCAGCAGCCGCTCAGCCAGTAGCAGTCCAACCAGCGTTAACCCAGCCAGCGCCAACCCAGCCAAATCAGGGACTCTACCCACCAACCCCCCAGCTGGTACCCACCTCTCAGACACTCAACGCCCGGATAGCACCCAGGACATAGTCAGTACACGCCCCGCTAATTCGGCGGCTCCAACCAGCACCAGCCCAGCCAACAGCAGATCAGCCAGCGCCGGCCCAGCCAGTAGCAGCCTAACCAGTAGCAGCCCAGCCAAATCAGGGACTCCGCCCACTCACCACCCAGCCAGCGCCAACCCCCCAGCCAGCACCGACCCCCTGACCGGCGACGACGCCATTGGCCTGGTGGTGGCCCTGGCACACCCGGAGTGGCTGGCACGGCGTCGTGGCCCCGCCCCCTCCCCCGGCACCGAGGCCGTCTACGCGAGCGTGGGCGGCGTCGGCCTGCGTCTGCCGGCCACCTCGGCGCTGGCCTCCTGCCAGTGGCTGGCAGTGGCGGACGTGGACCGCGCCCCGGGCCGCGCCGAGGCGCTGGTGCGCGCAGCCGTCCCGGTCGACGAGGCGCTGGCGCTGGAGGTGGCCGGGGCCTGGCTGGTTGAGGACACACGCACCCGCTGGGAGTCGGGACGGCTGCGCAGCGAGCGGCTGCGTCGCCTGGGCGCCATCACCCTGACGACCACCCCGGGCCCCAGCCCCTCCCCCCGTGAGGCCGCGGCAGCCGTCACCCGGGCGGTGGCGGAGCAGGGGCTGGGGATCCTGCCGTGGAGCGCCCGGGCGCGCCAGCTGCGCGGACGCCTGGACCTGCTGCACCGCACGCTCGGAGCCCCCTGGCCCGACGTCTCCCCGGAGGCCCTGACCGAGCAGGCCGGGCAGTGGCTCGCCCCGGCCGTCACCTCCCTGGCCGCGAGCGCCAGGCGCCCGGACCTGTCGCGCCTGGACGTGACCGCGGCCCTGCGCACGCTCCTGCCCTGGCCCGAGGCCTCACGCCTGGACGAGCTCGCGCCCGAGCGCCTTCAGGTGCCCTCCGGCTCGCAGGTGCCCCTGTCGTACGCGCAGGACGACGGCGGGGCGGGCACGCCCCTGGAGCGGCCGGTGCTGGCGGTGCGGGTCCAGGAGTGCTTCGGGTGGGACGCCACCCCGCGGGTGGTCGGGGGCCGGGTCGCGGTGCTCATCCACCTGCTCTCCCCGGCGCGCAGGCCGGTGGCGGTCACCGACGACCTGGCCTCCTTCTGGGCGCAAGGGTACGCCCAGGTGCGCGCCGAGCTGCGGGGGCGCTATCCGCGGCACGCCTGGCCGCAGGATCCCTGGACGGCGCCCGCCACCCGGGGGACCGGGCGACGTCGGGCCTCCTGAGGAGGCCTGCGCCCCCCGGCTGCGGGCACCTACGCGCACCATCCCCACCCGCCAGGCCGCCGCCAGACTGCGCCCCCCGGCCGCGGGAACCTACGGTCCATGCCCTGCCCGGTGGCCACGGTGGCCAGGCGCCTCCCCGGCCGCGGGGACCTATGTGGGCACCGGTGCACCAACCTCGTGGAGACGGTGCCCCCGGCCGCGGGGACCTATGAGGCCGCGCGGCCCCTCCTCAGTCCACAATGCCGTAGAGGCGGTCCCCGGCGTCGCCCAGCCCGGGGACAATGTAGGCGTGCTCGTTGAGGCACTCGTCCACGGCGGCGGTCACCACGGTGACATTGGCGCGCCCGCCGACCGCGGCCTCCACGGTCCTCAGGCCCTCGGGGGCGGAGATGAGGCAGACGGCGGTGACGTCGCGGGCGCCGCGCTCCAGGAGGTAGTCGATAGCAGCCACCAGGGTGTGTCCGGTGGCGAGCATGGGGTCCACCACGAAGCACTGGCGGCCGGAGAGGTCGTCGGGCAGGCGGTTGGCGTAGGTCTCCACCTCCAGGGTGTCCTCATTGCGCCTCATCCCCAGGAAGCCGACCTCGGCGGTGGGCAGCATCCGGGTCATGCCCTCCAGCATGCCCAGACCGGCGCGGAGGATGGGCACCACAATGGGGTGGGGATGGGCGATACGGCGGCACTGCGCCACCGCCACCGGGGTGGTGATGGCGACGTCCTCGGTGCGGACCTCACGGGTGGCCTCGTATGCCAGGAGGGTGACAAGCTCGTCGACGAGCTGACGGAAGACCGCTGAGGGGGTGGCCGCGTCGCGCAGGACGGAGAGCTTGTGGTTAATGAGGGGGTGGTCGGCAACGTGAAGACGCATAAGGACAAGCCTACCCGGCCGCAACCGGCCCCCACGGGCTGTTGCCCTGGTCAGGGCCTTTTAACCGGGTGCCAGCAGGTAGCGCTGGCGCCCCCTGCCTCCTTCCCGCACCGGCACCGGCCCCGGGCGCACGACGCCGTGCCGGACCGCTACGGGCGCCCCCGCGGCCCCCGGCTCGGCTCCTGACCGGCTGCCCGAACGCATAAGTACGTGGGGGTGCCCTCACCGTCCCTGGGCTCGGCCGATTACGACCACCGCGGGAAGTACCACCGGGGGTGGGGACAGCCCCACCCCGGTTGTCCTGCCAGCAGGATCGAGGTGGGTGCACCGGTGGTGGAACGGTTGGCACATGAGAACCCTGAGCCTCCGACCCTCGCCCCCAGCCCACTGTACACAGCCGCGCGAGACCGGGTCGTCCCGATCCCGGAGCACGAGCTCGCGCCCCCTGACGGGGGTGTCCCGGTGAGCGCGGTCTCGGCGCGGGGCCTGACCCGCGTCTACGAGGTCCCCGGGCGGCGGGACGTGTGGGTGACCGCCCTGGACGGGGTGGACCTCGACCTGCCCACGGGCAGCTTCACCGCCGTGGTGGGCGCCTCGGGGTCGGGTAAGTCGACCCTGCTGCACACCATGGCGGGGCTGGATGAGCCCACCGGCGGGCGGGTCAGTCTCCTGGGTACGGAGATCACCTCCCTGGCCCCGGCCAGGCGCGCCGCCTTCCGCTGCCGCAACGTGGGCTTCGTCTTCCAGGACTACAACCTCATTGCCTCCCTGACCGCCGCCGAGAACGTCTCCATGCCCTCCCGCCTGGCCGGCCACCCCCTGGGCGGGGGCCAGGCGGTGGCCGCCCTGGAGGCCGTGGGGCTGGCCGGCCGCGCCGACCTCAGGCCCCACCAGCTCTCCGGCGGCGAGCGCCAGAGGGTGGCGATCGCCAGGGTGATGGCCACCCGGCCCAGGATCGTCTTCGCCGACGAGCCCACCGGCGCCCTGGACCTGAACGCCGGGCAGGTGGTCCTGGACTGGCTGCGTCGCCTGGCCGAGCGCGGGACGACCGTCGTCATGGTCACCCACGACGTCGAGGCCGCCGCCCGGGCCGACGCCGTGGCGGTCATGGGCGGGGGTCACCTGCTCGCCTGGTCCGACAGCCACGACGCCGCCCGTATCGCCGAGCTGGTCCACTCCACCCGCGTGCCCGCACGCCCGCCCGCTCAGGCCCCCGGCCGCTGAGAGGAAAGAGGCTGACTCCCAATGACCGCACTCATCTGGAAGGACCTGCGCCACCACGCCCGTCAGTGGCTGTGGTCGCTCCTGGTGTCCACCACCGGCGGCGTCTTCATCGGCGTCATTATCACCTCCTGGTGGAGCGCTCTGCAGTGGTCCACCGCCCAGGCCGACGCCTCGGAGTACGTCACGGCCACGCACGTCGTGGGCTCGAGCCTGCTCGGCTACGCGGGCCTGTCCGTCGCCCTCATCGTCTCCACGACCCTCGCGCTGACCGTGACCGCACAGGCCCGCTCCCACGCCCTGTGGAAGATTGTCGGCGTCCCGAGCCAGCGTGTCCGCAGCATTATCCTGACCCAGGTCGGCGCGGTCGGCCTCCTCGGCGGCCTGCTCGGCTCCCTCCTCGCCCTGCCGGCCACCGGCTGGTACCTGCTCACCTGGCGCGACCTCCACATCTACCCCACCGACATGCCCGTGGTCGTGCCCTTCTTCGCCGTGCCCCTGGCCGTCGGGGCCACCACCGCCTTCAGCCTCCTGGGTGGCCTGGGCGCGGCCCGTCGCGCCGCCTCCACCCCTGAGATGCAGGCCCTGCGCGAGGCCGCCACCCCTGTGGCCCGCACCCGTGCCTGGCAGTGGGTCGTCGCGGGCACCCTCGTGGTGGGGGCCGCGTTCGCCCTGGTGATCGCGCTGGTCGGCCCGACAGAGCTCGCTGGCCTCGTCAAGGGGGTTGAGCCTGAGGCGGCTGCCGCCTTCGAGGAGATGGGCAGCATTAAGGGGTTCACACAGGCTCTTGGCGGCAGCATTGTGCTGCTCGTCATGGTCGCTGCCCTGTGCGTCCCCAACTGGACCATCCGGCCCCTGCTGACGGGCTGGACCGCCCTGGTCCCCGGACGCAGCCCGGCCTGGTTCACCGCGCGGGCCAACGCGCGCCACCGCTCCACCATGAGCCTGACGACGGTCGTCCCCTTCGGCATCGCCGTGGGGATGACCGGGGTCGTCTACACCGTCGTCGGGGCTTTCCGGACCGCTGGCTCCACTGAGGGCGTCAGCGGGTTCCTGGCCATTGCCGTGCCGATCTTCGCGATCTCGGGGGTGGGGGGCGTGGCCAATATCGCCATGGTCGGCTCCACGAGGCGCCAGGAGGGCGCCCTGCTGGGTGTCATCGGGGCCAGGCGCTCCACGCTCACGACCACCACGATCCTGGAGGGCAGTATCTACGCCGTCACCGGCATCCTGTTCGGACTGGCCGCCACCGTCCTGAGCGCCGCCGGCACCGCCCTGCTCTCCGGGGGCGGGGTGAGCACCTTCCTCGCCGTGCTGCCGCTGGACACGCTCACACCGGTGATCGGAGTGGTGCTCGTGCTCGCCGTGGCCACCACCTGGCTGCCCGCCCAGCTCGACCGCCGCCCCGTCATGGACCGGCTCCGCCAGCCCGTGTGAGGCCTGCGCGGGCCTGGTTACGCCGTCCCAGGCCTCAGGAGGTAGCCCGCAATGCTGCCGACGGTCCCAACGTCTGCGGCGCCTGCCAGCCCCTCAGGTGCTGGCCCGCAGCCAGGTCAGGACGGCTCGCACGCGCCGGTTCTCCTCCCCCGGCGGCAGGTCGAGCTTGAGGAAGATGCTTGCCACGTGCTTGGCCACCGCCCCCTCGGAGACGTAGAGCCGGGCGGCGACCTGGGGGTTGGAGGCGCCCTCGGCCATGAGGGCCAGGACCTGCCGCTCACGGGCTGTGAGCCGCTTGGTGAGGACCGACGCCGCCGCGGCCTCCTGGTCCACGGCTCCCTGAGGCGGGGGGCTCGCTGGCCGGGGGCCAAGTCGCCGCGCCCGGGTGCCACCGCCCGCACTGGCCCTCGCACCACCGCCTGCACCACCACCCGGCCCGGCTCCTGCCGCCCCTCCGGTTCCTGCCGTATCCCCGGCTCCTCTCAGGCCCCCGGACCCCCGAGGCCCCCTCGCGCCACGGCCGCCGGCCTCTGGCCCCCCGAGGCCAGCCCCCGCACCGCTGGTGCCAGCTCCCGGCTCCCCGGCGTCGGTCACCACACCGCCAGCCCCCGCACCGCTGGTGCCAGCCCCCACACCGCCAGCATCGGCCTCCACGCCCTCGGCCCCCGGACCCCCGTCATGACGCGGGCGGAGCGGGCCGAGCAGGCGGCTGACCACCTCGGGGTCCACGACCACTCCCCCCGAGCGCACGACCTCCAGGGAGCGCATGAAGTCGGCCACCCGCCCCACCCGCTCCTTGAGGAGGTAGCCCACGCCCCCGGCGTCGTCGGCCAGGAGGTCACGGACGTAGGCGCCCGCAATGTAGGCGGAGAGGACCACCACAGGCAGGCCGGGGAAGCGGGAGCGCAGGTCCAGGGCGGCACGTAGGCCGTCGTCGGTACGGGTGGGGGGCATGCGCACGTCGGTGACGACGACGTCGGGCAGCTCGCCGCTCCCACCGAGGGCGGTGACCGTCTCCACCAGCTCCGGGGCGTCACAGGCCTGGGCGACCACCTCGTGCCCGGCTGCGGTCATGAGCCCGGCCAGCCCCTCACGCAGGAGGGCGGCGTCGTCAGCGAGCACGATCCTCATGCCCGCATCCTCCCACGCCCCCGGGCCGGACGCGGGCACGCCCTCTCGTCGGTGCAGCCTCACTGCTCCTGCTCCCACGCCCCCGGGCCGGACGCGGGCACGCCACCCTGCCCTAGGCCCCGACCACCGGGGACGTACCTTAGTCACCGGCGACGTACCATCGTCATTGGGGACGTACCCTAGAAGTACGTCCCCAATGACTAAGGTACGTTGTTGATAACCAGGGTACGTCGCCGCTGCACGCCCGGGCTCACCCTGCCCACGGGGGCAGGCCGACGATGCCGCCCCGGTACCGAGGCCGGATCACTCTGCCCACGGGGGCAGGGCCGGGGCCTCCAGCACCAGGCGCGTCCCGCCCCCGGGCGGTGAGTCCACCTCCAGGCTGCCGCCGACCGTGGCCAGGCGCTGGACCATCCCGGCCAGGCCGGTGCCACCGGCGCCCGACCGGGCCTGGCCCGGGACCGCGCCGCCGACGCCGTCGTCGGCCACCACCGCCCTGACCCCGGTGGGTGAGCAGACCAGTGAGAGCCGTGCCTGCCGGGTCCCGGCGTGGGCGGCCACATTGGCCAGGGCCTGGGCGAGGGCGAAGTAGACGGCGGTCGCCACCGGTGAGGAGATGGCGGAGTCCTCCCCCTGGCAGTCCACCTCCACCTCCAGGCCGCTGGTGGCGGCGAGCTCACGGACGGCGGCGACCAGGCCCCGCTCGGTCAGGACGACGGGTCGCACGGAGCGGACGGTGGCGCGCAGGTCGGCCAGGGCGGCCTCGGCCTGCCCCTGGACGGCCTCCAGCTGGGCACTGAGCTGCCTGACCAGCGGCGTCAGGTCGTGGGCCGCGTCCCCGGCACCGTCGCCGGCACGGACGCCGGTCGTGGGCCGCGCCCCCGGCCTCTCCCCGGCGCGGGCGCCAGCAGCCCCGTCAAGGTGACCGGTAACGGACGCGCCCCCGGCTAGTCCACCGGTCCCGGCCGGTCCACCGGACGACCAGCTGGCCCCGGTGGACTCTGCCCCGCTGGCCCCCTCACCCCCGGCCAGGCCGGTCTCGAGCCGGGATACCGTGAGCTGGGCGGCCCCCAGGCCCATGGTCAGGGCGGTGAGGCGCTGCTGGGCACCGTCGTGGAGGTCGCGTTCAATACGGGCCCGCTCGGCCTCGAAGGCGTCCACGAGCGTGGCCCGTCCTCGCTGGAGGCTGCCGACCTCGGCCGCGAGCGCCTCGGCCCGCTCCCGCTCCCGGTCCCGGCTCAGCACGGTGACCACACGCAGCCGCAGTACCCCGACCCCCAGGAGTACGACCAGGACCAGCACCAGGACCAGCACCCCCACCAGGGGGGTCCACCACACCTCGAGCCCGGAGGTGACGGTGGCCCTCCCTATGACCGCGGGGGACCTGCGGGAGACGACAAAGGGCATGAGCACGAGCACCACGGCTATGATCCCGCCGGCAAAGGCCGCGGCGAAGCTGACCGTGCTCAGCAGGAACCCGGCCACCGCGACCGGCAGGTCCGAGCGCCAGAAGCCGGGGGTGGTCACCCGGGCGGCCATCCAGGGGGCCAGGCGCTCACCCGCCGCCCGGCCGCTGGTGGCGGGGGCGCCCAGCCGCCGGGCCCGCCAGCGCTCCGCCTGGGCCAGGGCGGGGACGGTGAGGTGGACCAGGAACACGCCGAGGGTCATGACCATGAGCAGCGGCATCCAGACCACGGCGTTGAGGAGCTCATTGAGGACGATCCTGGTACGCGACGCCGAACGCACCTGGGCCGTGCAGATCCCGGGCGGCCTGTCAGGACCGTCAGCACCCGGGTCAGCTGGTACGGCCGGGTCGCTCGGCTCCGAGGAGACTGGCCCAGTGACTGGCGGGGAGGCCGGGACGTTCCCCTGGAGTACACCACCACCATCGGCCGGCCCGGTGGCGGGCGGGTCAGCTGGCTCCGGGGAGGCCGGCCCGGTGGCCGGGGACAAGGCCATTGACCCACTACCCGTGGGGGCATGAGGTGCCTCAACTGGTCTGGCGTCGACGCCGTCGCCTTCCCGGACGTTGGCGGACATCGGAGCTGCCGAGGGCGTGCTCGGCCCAGGGGCTGCAGGAGGTGCGGTAGCTGACGAGTTCGGTGCGGACACGCCAATGACGCTAACGGCTCCGCAGGGCGACGTCACTCCACCTGGCTCCACGAGCGCCCCACGGTCCTCCAGCCAGGAGGTGGATCCCAGCACCACCCCACCCGACCCCAGCTGGGGAGCCAGGACCAGTGACGACCGCGCGACGGCGGCATGTACTGGACTCATGGTTCTCTCAGCACAGTCCCTCTCGTCCTGGGTCCCGCCCTCGACCGAGCCCCGACCACGACACCGGTCAGGGGCCGCCTGGCCCCCTCCCGCCCCGGACACGCCCTACGTGGACACGCCCTACGCAGGGTCCCACGCGGACACGCCCCCGGCCGGGGAGCCCGCCAGCAGGACCGTCCCGGCACCGGGCGGCTCAGCTCCGGCACCGGGCGCCCCCACCCCGGGCACAGCCGGCGCGGCCAGCGCGGCCAGCGGGGCCGTGAGCGTGAGCGTGCGCGCCCTGACGCGCTCCTTCCCGGTGCCGGGTCGGCACGAGCGCGTGGTGGCGCTGGCGGGCGTGGACCTGGACCTGGCACCCGGCTCCTTCACGGCGGTGGTCGGGGCCTCGGGCTGCGGCAAGTCGACCCTGCTGACCTGCGTGGCGGGCCTGGACCACCCGACCTCGGGCTCGGTCCGTCTGCTGGGCCGGGAGACGACGGCCCTGCGGCCGGGCGCCCTGGCCTCCTTCCGGGCCGCGCACGTGGGCATGGTCTTCCAGGAGGACAACCTGGTCACCTGCCTGAACGCCCGCGACAACGTGGCCCTGCCCGGCCGCCTGCGGGGCCGGCGGCTGCGCCGGGGGCAGGTGGACGCCGCCCTGGCCCGGGTGGGGCTGGCCGGTCAGGCCCGCCACATGCCCTCCCAGATGAGCGGCGGTGAGCGCCAGCGGGTCGCTATCGCCCGGGTCCTGGCGGCCCGCCCCCAGATCGTCCTGGCCGACGAGCCCACGGCCGCCCTGGACCTGGCCGCCTCCCAGGACGTCCTGGAGTGGTTCGACCAGATCGCCGCCGAGGGGGCCACGCTCCTCATGGTCACCCACGACCCCGCCGCCGCGGCCCGCGCCGACCGGGTCCTGGTCATGGCGGCGGGCCGGGTGGTCGAGGAGCTGGCGGGCGGGGACCCGACGGCGGTCTCCGCGGCGGTCCTGCGCGCCCAGGGCCGGAAGCCGGTCGACGCAGCCGCCCCGGGAGCCGGCACCACCCCCGCCCCCGCGTCCGCCCCGGCCTCCCCGGCGTCCGCCCCGGCCGCCCCGGCCCCCGGGAACCCCGAACCCACCTCGGAGTCGGGCCCTGACGCAGTGGCGCCGGGCGCGGCACCCAGGGGCCCCGAGCCCGGGGACGCCCTCACCGCCGAGGGGACCGGCAGCGCCGTCGCCCCGCGGGGGGAGTCCCCGGACGCCCTCACCACCGGGAGGGCCGACTCATGACCCGCCTCCTGCTGGCCGACCTGCGCCGCCACGCCGGGACCTGGGTGTGGACCGCGGTGGTGTGCGCCGTCGTCTCCGCCTGCGCCACCGCGGTCCTGGTCATCCAGCGCGGTGCCCTGGCCGCCGCGACCGCCCTGGGAGACGCGCCCCAGGCCGCCACCATGCGCACCTCGGCCCAGACGCTGGTGGCGTGGACGATCAGCACCACGGCCCTGGCGGGGGCGAGCGTCCTGACGTCCACCACCCGCCTGGCGGTGGAGCAGCACCGGTACGACCACGGCCTGTGGCGTGCCCTGGGGATGCGTCCCGGCATCCTGGAGGCGGTGCTCCTGGGGCAGCTGGCGGTCCTGGGGGCGCTCGCGGGGCTCCTGGGGACACCTCTGGGCCTGCTCCTCGTCCGCCCGCTGCACTCCATGCTGGTCAGTGAGCGCGTCATCCTGCCCTCGGCCACGCCGGCGGCCGCGCCCCGGGACCTGCTCATCCTGGTCGCGGTGACGGCGGGGACGGCCGTCCTGGGCGGGCTGAGGGCGGTGCACCGCTCCGCCCGCACCGAGGTCCTGGCCCTGCTGCGCGACGGCGCCGGGGAGCCACGACCCTGGTGGCGTCGGCTCCTGGGGGCCACGACGCGGCTGGTGCTCCTGGGCTCCGTGGCGGCCGGGGTCGTGGCCGCCTGGGTGGCGGGCGGCCGGGCCGAGCCGGGCTCGGAGAACGCGATCGCCGCCACGGTCGGAGGCTCCTTCGCCATCTTCACCCTCGTCGTGCTGCTGGTGCCCTGGGTGACCCCGTTCCTGGAGAACGTCTGGACGGGTGCCGTCGAGCTCGTGGTCCTGCGGCCCCTGGCGGCCACGGGCCTGGCCGACCCTACCGCCTGGTTCCTGGCCCGCCGCAGCGCCGCCCACGAGGCACGACGCTCCAGCACCACGGTCATGCCCTTCCTGGTGGCGATCGGCCTGGTAGGGCTCCTCTACGGCTTCAAGGCGGGCGGCGCCTCGGGGGTGACGGCAAAGGGCATGGGCTCCATGTTCGGCCCGGCCCTGCTCACCGCCTGGACCGGGGGCGTGGCGGTCATCGCCCTGGGGGCCAGCCGACGGCGTCGCGACGCCGCGCTCCTGGAGGCGGCGGGCGCGAGGGTGGCCCAGGTCCGTGCCGCCCAGGTGCTGGAGGGGGCGGTCCACGCGGTGACCGCCACGCTCCTGGGGCTGGTGGTCACGGGGCTCTCCCTGCTGCTCCTGGGGCGGAGCATGTCCCTGCCCCTGGGTGAGGTCCTGGACCGGGGGCCGTGGCTGGAGGTAGGGGTGGTCGCCCTGGCGAGCCTGGTGACGACCTGCACGGCGGTGGTCCTGGCGGGGGTCCAGGCGGGGCACGCCCTCAGCCTGGCGGCCGAGCTGCGCTCACGGGACTAGAGCCGCTTTCAGAATGAAGGTGCACGTCCGCCTGACGTGACAGGCTAGGGGCGTGAACGTGGTCGAGAGACGCTACGGCGCAGCCATGGACCAGGCCCTGGCCCTGGCGGCACAGGCGGCCCAGCGCGGAGAGGTCCCGGTGGGGGCGGTGGTCCTGGGACCCGGCGGGAAGGTCCTCGCGCAGGGCGCCAACGCCTGCCAGGCCGAGCACGACCCCACGGCCCACGCCGAGATCCTGGCCCTGCGCGCGGCCGGGGCGGCCCTGGGGGACTCCCACCTGGAGGGATGCACGCTGGTGGTGACCCTGGAGCCGTGCACCATGTGCGCGGGCGCCATCCTGCTGGCCCGCCTGGAGCGCGTGGTCCTGGGAGCCTGGGAGCCCAGGACGGGGGCGGCCGGGAGCGTACGGGACGTGCTGCGCGACCCCCGCACCAACCACCAGGTGGAGGTGGTCGCAGGCCTGCGGGCCAGGCAGTCCACCGCCCTGCTGCAGGACTTCTTCACCGCCCGGCGCCTCGACACCCCGGCCCCCGCAGAGTGACTGAGGTCGCAGGTCCCTGGGTTTGGGCGGTCCGGGACAGGACGTGTACCCTGGGCCGTCGAGGTAGCGTGTCCGAGCGGCCGAAGGTGCAGATCTCGAAAGTCTGTGTGGTTCATAGCCACCCTGGGTTCGAATCCCAGCGCTACCGCCACCACGGTCCCCGGTATCCCAACGAAAAGTCGGGTACCGGGGGCCGACGCACGTAGCGCGCGGTACGTACGCGGTACACCGGGACGGGCCCTGGTGGGTCAGGACGGGCGAGCCCGGGCGGGGTCCCCTGTAGCCGGCCACCACCACCCACGCACCGGCGGGTACCGAACAGGCGTTCGAGGCCGCTGCCCCGGCGCTCGCGGCCCCACCGGATTCGACACATTCGACACTTTCGACACCCCCTCACAGGGAGAGGGCGTCGAATCCGCGAGCGCACGGGCAGCCGGCCCCGGCACGAGACGCCCTCAGGACGCGCCGAGAGCGACGTGGGCCAGCCCAGCACCACACCACCCGACCAAGAGGTCGGCACGCGCCCAGAAGAGCACACACAAGCAGCCACAGCAACACGACACCAGCTACACGAGCACGCACGCGAGCAGTAGAACACGAGACGACAGAGCACACACAACCAGCGACCGACACGCAGACCGAGCACACGACACCGTTTGACGACGAGAGAGAGGGGGGATATAGCCCCTCCCAGGCCGGTTCGGGACCGCTACGCGTAATAGGCGCTGAGGGGCAGTGCAGGTTTTGTACGCGCTTTGTACCAGGGGGCGTGGGTTCCCGGGTGGTCCCGTCGTCGTGGGGGTCGCGTCCTCGGCGTCCCGTGGTGTGCCGTCACATCCGTCACAGGGTCACAACCGCGTGTTCGCGCCGGTCTCGTCGTCGTCGCCGGGGAGGGTGTGACGGCACAAGGGTCACACCGCCACGGGCGTGACCGTGTGACCCTTGTGCCGGCACGTGGTCGTGGGGGTCGTGGGCGTGGGTGGCGGTATCCCGCGGTTGTGACGTTGTGACCCTTGTGACGGAGGATCCCGGGCCCACGGGGTCCGTTGTCGTCGCAGGTTCGGCGCCCTCTCCCTGGGTGGGGGTTTATGCGGTGGGGTGTATGGGTGGGTGGGTGTGACCCTTGTGCCGGCACGTGTGGTGGTGTCCGGATGGTGGGATTTCCCGGCGTCCTGGGCGTGAGTTCTGTCTCAGCTGTGGTGTGGTGTTGGGCACGTCCTGGGTGGGTGCGGGGCGGTCGCACGGGCCTCGCAGCGTGTAGGACGTCGGTCCCAGAAGTTATCCACAGGGGGTGCATGGGTGCAGGGGGGGGTGCATGGGTGCAGGGGGGGGTGCATGGGTGCAGGGGGGGGTGCATGGGTGCACCCCCCTATATAAAGGATAGAACCGTTAGTAGGAACCGTTATTGAACCGCGCGGCACAGCGGCGGACGGCGCCCGCAGGGCGACGAGCCGGCCTGGGACGAAGGTCTTGTCGCTGCGGCGGGGCCGCCGCGACCGGACGCGAAGACCATTGGCGAACCGGTCTCTCCTGCACGTCACCTCCGCGTCAGCGGCTCCGCCGCGACGCCGCAGCCAGCTTGCGCGACGACGCCGACCGCCGTACCCTGCCACCACAGCCGGTGCACTGCCACGACGTCGTGACGGCACCGCGCTACCCGGCCCAACTGCTCCTCGGTGCCCAGAGCTTATGCACTGACGAGACGCACTCCCAGGACCAGTGCGTGGTGAGGCCTTCCGCCCGCCGGGGTACCGAACACGTGTACGAGACCACCACCGCGCTCGCGGACGCCCACGGACTCGACACTCTCGACACTTCCGACACCCTCTCGCAGGGAGGACCGGACGTCCCGTGGTGTGCCGTCACATCCGTCACAGGGTCACAACCGCGTGTTCGCGCCGGTCTCGTCGTCGTCGCCGGGGAGGGTGTGACGGCACATCCGTCACGGTCACGTCCGTGGGTGGTCGGGCTCGTGGTCGTGTCGTGGTCGGGTGCGGGTGGGTGGGTGGTTGCGGGCGGACCCCTGCGGGGGCTGGCTCTCCCGGAGCGTCCCCTACCCCCAGAGCGGCCCGCCTGCCCCCGCCCCCGTTCTGCGACATTCACCCACGACGGCTAGCCCACCCCTGTTCCGGGGGTGAGCTGCCCTGTGGACCTGGTCGGCGTTCGCGAGACGCCGGCTCCGGCCGGAGGCTCGACCGGTTCGGTAGGGGTATGCCTCGGCCCCACTGAGAAGCGCTAGGGGGTCTGGAACGCGCCGGGTGCACGGTGACCCGCACGGGCCCCTGAGGGCGCCGGGAAAGGGGTCCTGGCGGCCTCAGGAGCGGGTGTCAGCTACCGTGCCGGGGGCGTCGTGGGGGCAGGGGCGCGTGGCGTCGGTGCCACGGGCGTCGTGGGGGCGGGGTGCGCGCTCGCGGGCGTGCGGGGTAGCATGAGGACTCCTCCTCCAGGGGGGACCGCCCCGTGCTCGCGCTCTTCCGCCAAGTCGATAGCGAGCACGGGGTCACTCTTCGTCACGTGTGCGGTCTCCTTGGACCGCACGAGTAACTGTAGCCCCTCGCCCCCAGGGACGCAATCACTACGGACCGCTAACGCGGCTTGCGGCCGACGATCCTGTAGAGGTTGTTCCGGTCCGTCCCCGCGGCCTCGGCGATCCGCTGCCGTGGGATCCCCGCGTCCAGGGCCGCCTGCACGGCCAGCGCACGGGCCGCGGCGGCGTCGGCCATGATCCGCCGTGCCCGCTCGGTCTCGCTCCTGCTGGCCTCGCTGGCCCGCCTGACGGCCTCCAGGAGCCTGCGCTCCTCGTCCTCGGTCATCGCCCCTCCTGCTCGGTGTCTGCCACCAGGGTAGCCGCCGGGGCCGCGAGCGCCGGGGCAGCGGACTCGAACACGTGTTCGACGCCCGTCGGTGGGTGGTGGTGGCCGGGTGCGGGGTGCGGGGCCACGGGACGGCAGGTGGGGTGCGTGCCGCCGTCACCGGGGTAGGGGGTGCGGGGCCCGTGGCAGACGCGGCAGACCGGGACGGCGGGCCCGTCGTGGGTGGTGGTAGGGGCGGGGGCGTCCCCGGGGCCGCGCCCGTGGCGGTTGTGGCGGTGTGACCCTTGTGCCGTCACACCCTCCCCGGTGACGACGACGAGACCGGCGCGAACACGCGGTTGTGACGTTGTGACCCTTGTGACGGAGGATCCCGGGCCCACAGGGTCCGCCGCACCGGTCTCACGGGCCGGGGGACGTCCGTCCTCGGGCAGGTAGCGGGCCCAGGGGTCGGCCAGGTCGGTAGCCCGGTAGCCCTTACCCGTCCGCTCCCCGTCACGCACGCTGCGGGAGGACACGCCGTAGGGTGCCAGGAGGCGGGCCAGGTCACGTGGGCCGACGCCCTTCCCGTTGCTGTAGGCCGACCACGGCGCCTCCTCCAGGGCGTTGAGGTGGTCGGTGACGTCGGTGGTGAGCAGCTTGTCGTGGCCGCCCTGGGTGAACAGGTCACGCAGGTCGGCCAGGAGGCGTACGCCACTGGTCACTGCCACCGTCCTGGAGGCGGCCACGAGGGCCGTGGCGGCCTGTCGGGCGCGGTGGGGCCAGTTCCCGCCGGCGTGGTCGGCCACCGTGAGCAGGGCCTCCCACACGTCGGCGTCACGGTCCTCCACGCCGTCCGGCATGGTCGGCCACCGTGTGATCCTCTCCGGCAGCGTGGCCGCCCACGCCTCCAGCCTGGTGCGCAGCGGGGCGGCGGCGGCCTCCCCGTCGCGGGCCCTCCACGGCTCGGCCCTCTCGTCGGGGCGGCGGCGGCGCATCCTGACCACGACGGAGCGGGTGCGGATCGTGTCGGGCAGGTCGTGCAGGCCCGCGAGCGCGACCGCGCAGTAGGCGGGCAGCTCCTCGGGCTCCACGGTCTTGCCGACGATCCTGCACCGTCCGCTCACCGCGCCCCGGCGGTGGCCGGCGTTGAGCACGCCGCGCAGGTCCTCGCTGGCGTCCCTGGCCTTGGGGCCGAACACGGTATCGATCTCGTCGTACAGGAGGGTGGGTGTACCGTCGGGGTCGGCGATCTTGCGGATGAGGTAGGGCACGGTCGCGTTCACGGCGTGCAGGGGCCTGGGCACGAGGGCGGCGGTGACCTCCAGGGCCCTGCTCTTGCCGGAGCCGGGCTCGGGGGACATGAACGCCAGGCGAGGGGTGGAGTCCCACAGGTCCATGCGGTGGGCGTGGGCCGTCCACAGGACGTGCGCGACCCTCTCGTGCTCACCGGGGTAGACCACGAAACGGTTGTAGAAGGCCTCCACGTCGTCGAGCAGGGCGGCCCCGTCCTGGTGCTGCCACGTGCTCCTCAGGTGGGTGACGGCGCGGTGGGTGGCGTCGCCGGGGGCGGGGGCGTCGTAGCCGAAGGCGTCGAGGTCCTGGCCGGTGTGGGTCCCGCTCACGCGATCCCCCTCTCGGCCAGGAGGCGGCGGGCGCGCTCGGCCCGCTCGGGCTCGCCGCGCCGCTCGCACAGCTCCGCGTAGGAGGGCCGGGCGGCGCTCGCGGCCACGTCGCGCCCGACCTGTGCCCGCCAGCGCCTGTCGGCGTCGTCGGCGGCGGCGGCCTCGAGGTAGCGGCCCCGGGCCTGACCGGCCCGCTCACCGAGCCGGAAGCCGTCACGCAGGCCCTGCTCGTAGGCCTCGGGGTACGCGAGGGACTCGCCGAAGCGGACGGCGGACTCCAGCTCCGCGAGCGCTGACGGGCTCATGGTGGCCACGCGCTCCTGCCAGGCCCCGTGGGTTGCCTCCCTGGTCCTCTGAGAGGCCTTGAGAGCGGCTGTGGCCTCGGCCTGCACCTGGGCGTCAACCGCGTCCGCCCAGGCCCTCAGGAACGTTCTGTGCTCCTCCTGGTTGTGCTCGTGGGCCGCGTCAAGGAGGTTCTGGAACCTGGTCGGTACCGGGTCCGCGAGATACCTGTGCCGGCCCTGGTCGAGGACGACGCGGTCCTCGGTGGTCAGGTGGCTTCCTGCCGTCGGCCTGGTAGTATCGGGGGTGCTGGGTGTGGTGCCCCCCTCCTGCGTGGTGCGCGGGTGGGGGGCGCTACTGTGTCCGGTCACCGCGCGTCGCCCTCCCCGAAGGTGGGGCGGGGCAGGCCGAGGCGGTCGAACTCGCTGAGGGGGACGCGGACGGCCCTGCCGAGGCGGATCGCCTTGAGCTCCCCGCGGGCGATGAGGTTGAGGACGCCGTTCTCGCTCATGTCCACGCAGCGGGCGAACCGCTTGACGGTGAGGGCGAGAGTCAGGGCGTCGGGGGCGGGCTTGGGCTTCGCCATCGCGAAGCTCCTTCCTTTAGGAGGGGCAGGCCCTGGAGTAGGTACACTCCTACCCCGGGCGCTGCCTCGTACCCCTACCAAGGAGGTCGTAAGCCCTCAGTGCCGGTCTGCGGCCATCGGATGGCCCCAGCGTACACCACGGTCGCCGTGTCGCCCAGTCCGTACTGTCAGGTCCCTGGCGCCCGTAGCACGTCGGGGGCCAGGTCCCCGAGGTGGACGGTACGGACGCCCCGCGCGCGCAGTCCCTCGCACACCTCCACCAGCTGCCCGGCCCGGAACTGCACGCGGTCGTCGGCCTCGAGACGGAGGCGGCCGTCCTCCCCGCGTCCGACGCCCTCGACGGCCTTCCACCCGCCCGGCAGGCGGACCCCGTCACCAGGGCGGTAGACGTCGTCCGGGTCGTAGGCGACGGTCACGGCCCGCACGGCGGCCGCGGGGTAGTCGGCCTGGGGCCGCTCCATCACGGCGACGACGCCCACGGGGACGAGGCCGCGCGTGCCGGGGGCCAGGCCCCCGGGCGGCGTCCCCCTGCCCGCGGCCCTGAGGTGGGCCCGGATCTCCTTGTCGTCGGGGGCGTCCTGCCCGCCGTGCGGCTTCCTGTCGTCGTTCCACGTCGTCCCCGGCCAGCCCCAGGACACGGCCTCGACATCCTCGGCACCCACGTCCCTGCCCTTACCGGCGGCCTCCTCCAGGAGCGGGGCCATGAGCCGCACGGGCACGTTCCACGTGGGCCACCCGCACGGGCACACCGCCGACCAGCGGGCGCAGTCCTCCAGGTGCCCGGCACGCGGGTCCCCGAGCCCGCCCGGAAGGAGGGGGAGGCTCTCTGACAGGAGGTAGGCGCACCGCTGGCAGTCGAGGTGGCTCCGCTCCACGTCGAACGTCACCGGTGGCGCGTCACGGTAGGCGCGCACGCGCTCCCCCATGGGGGCCGCCCACTGGTAGGGGTCCGTGCCGCCGTCCCTCAGCGCACGCCACCCGCGCCCGGTGCCAGGATCCCGGTAGTCGGCCGTCACCGGGTCGTCGTCACGGACGAAGGTCGCCAGCACCCGCGGCCTACCCGCCTTGTGCCACTCTCCCCGGGCGCACACGACCCGCACCTGTTCTCCCGGGCTGCTCACGCGCTCCTCCTTCCCGTGGTCCCGTCCGCCACCGCACCGGTGGCGCCCTCGTGGTCCCTCACGCCTGTCTCCCTTCTCGTCGTGCTGATACGTGTCACGCCCGCGCTCGCGGCCCCCAGCACCTCGCCGGCCACGGCGGCGCTGATGCGTCTCTGGTGGTCCTCGTCGGAGCGCATGTAGCGCAGGGCCATGCCCGGTGTGGCCTGCCCGAGCATCTCCTGCACGTCCCGGGGGCTGACCCCCGGGGTCCGGCCGGCCAGGGAGGCCGCCGTGTTACGGAAGTCGTGGGGGGAGGTGTGCTCTATGCCCAGGCGCCGGCAGGCCCGTGCGATGTTGATCTGCATCGTCCGCTGGGGCATGTGGGTGCCCGCGTCCCGGGACGAGGGGAACACCAGGGCGTCACGCCCTCTCACGCCGCGGGCCGCGAGGTGGTCGGCCAGCAGGCGTGCCGTGGCCGCGTCCAGGTGTACCGTGCGGACCCCGGCCGTGGTCTTCGGGGTCCCTACCGTCAGCGTCCTGCCCGACCCGGTGACCGCCCTGGTGACCGTGATGCTCCTGCCCCTGAGGTCCAGGTCCCTGACCCGCAGCTCCCGCAGCTCGCCGCTGCGCATCCCCGTGGTGCACAGCAGCAGCACCAGGACCCGCATGTAGGCGGGTACCTCGTCCGCGAGCGCGACCACCTCGGCCGGGGTCAGGGCGCGGGGCGCGTGGCGGCTGCTGGTGCCCGGGCCGGCCTTGCCGCTGCCCAGCATGCCCCGCTTGCAGGGGCTGGTGTCGAGCAGGTCGTCCTCGACGGCGGTGGCCATGATCGTGCGGAACAGGTCGTAGGCGTGCTTGCGGGCGCCCGGCCGGCCCGGTGCGAGGTCGGTGGCGACCCACGAGCGCACGTCCGCGGTGGTGACCTGCCTCAGCGGTACCGCCGCCCAGCGGGGGGCCAGGTGCGTGGTGTAGAGGGACCGGTAGCTGTCCCGCGTGGCGCGGGTCAGGGGGCGTGTGGCCAGCCAGTCGGTCGCGTACTGCCCGAAGGGCCGGAGCCTGGCGGCCTCCTCCGCGGCCACCTGGTCGGGGTGCTTCCACGTGCCCTGTTCGACGGTGGTGCGCACGGACGACAGCCACGCCTCCGCGGCCCGCTTCGTGGCGAACGTCCGGGGCGCGTTGACCCATGACCCACGCAGGGGCGGGACCACCCTGGGGTCCTTGTAGCGGGCGCGGTAGTTGCCGGAGGGGAGTCGTGAGATGTTCCCGAACGCCTGCCGACGCGCCATGACTGTTCTCCTGACTGGGGTTCGTCCCTGTGTGAGCGTGGAACGCACGTGGAACAACGGTATCACTTTCGGTGGGTTCTGGTGGGTCTCAGTGGGTCACCGTGGTCTCCCCCTACCGGGACCATCCGTTGGAACCGCAACGGAAACCGCGAACTGACGCCGATCCCCCGGCACACCCCGGAACCCGTATCGCCTGATTCGAATCCCAGCGCTACCGCCACCACGGTCCCCGGTATCCCAACGAAAAGTCGGGTACCGGGGACCGACGCACGTAGCGATGGGGTCCCAGTGGGAACACGGAGACGGGCCCTGGTGGGTCGGGACAGGTGGGCCCGCGCCCGGACCAGGGGGCCGCTTACCGGCCCGGAGGAGAACGCCCTCAGCACCACCGGCCCATCCCCGCCCACGACGCCGGGGCCGCGCACCCCCAGCCACACCCCACGCAAGCCGTCGTCGACCTCAAGACACGCACTCCGGCACCACACACCCCATGACCTTAATGAGAGCCAGCGCCCGCAAACGCTATTTCGTGCAGGTGAACGCCATTTCGTGCGGGTGAACGCGCTCACGGGCAGATGAACGCTAGTCCAGGAGGCGTCCATATGCCCTAAAGAGCGTTCACCTACCGGAGAAGACGCCTACCTAACGAAGAGCGCGTCCGCCTACCGAAGAGCGCGTTGAAGACTGCAGCCGGGTCCGCTATCCGGCTGGGAGCACGGTCGCGCTCAGGGGCGGGGCCCGCCAGCAGAGGCGGACCTTACCCGACCAGGCCGCACCCAACCAGGCCGCCGTGTGTGGAAGACTTTGTCCATGGACGCCGCAGCACCGACCCCGACCCCAGACATTCTCGGCGAGCCCTGGGTAGCCCGTCGTATCCCGGTGACCGACGCCGCAGCCGCACCCGGCGCCGACCACGCGGTCCTGGTCCACCAGCGTCAGGCGGTGCCCGCACCCGGCGCGGCCCCTCGCCACCCCCGTGCCGTCCTCTACCTCCACGGGCGCAACGACTACTTCTTCCAGACCCACCTGGCCCAGGCGTTCCTGGACGCGGGCTACGAGTTCTACGCCCTGGACCTGCGTGCCTGCGGCCGGTCCGCCCAGGTGGGGCTCACGGCCCCCCAGGCCGACCCCGCCACCCCCGCCCCGGCGGGCCAGAGCGGGCCAGGCCAGAGCACCTCGGGCCAGAGCGGGCCAGGCCAGAACGCCCCAGACCGGAGCACCCCGGACCAGAGCGGGCCAACCACCCCAAGAGACCCCGCCATCCCGAGAGAGCCCGCCGGGCCGCCCACCGCCCCTGGCCCCTCCCCCCACGACGTGCTCGACCTGCGGGTCCACTACGAGGAGATCAACGAGGCCCTGCGCATTATCCGCACCGAGCACCGGCACTCCGTGGTCGTCCTCAACGCCCACTCCACCGGCGGCCTCCAGGCGGCCATCTGGGCGGGCGACCACAAGGACGAGGTACCGCCCAGCACCAGCCGTGTGGACGCCGTCGTCCTGAACTCCCCGTGGCTGGACTTCAACGCCTCCGCCTTTATGCGCTCCTACGGCTCGGCCGCCGTCGAGCTGCTGGCCAAGGTGGATCCTGGGCACAGGCTCTCCAACCCGGCGGAGTCCGCGGCGGGCGCCGACGCCGACCCGCGCCTGGCCGACCCCTACAACCGTGCCCTGCACGCCCGGTGGGGCGGGGAGTGGAACTGGGACCTGCGGCTCAAGCCCTCCCCCGGGTTCCCGGTCACGGCGGGCTTTATCGCCGGCATCCGGCGGCTCCAGCGGGACGTGCACCACGGCCTGGGGATCAGGGTGCCGGTGCTGGTGACCTGCTCGACGGCGTCCTGGCACCCGGGGGACCCCATCCAGGACGCCCTGCGCGCCGACGCGGTGCTCTCCGTGGAGCGGATTATGGCCCGCGCCCCCTTCCTGGGCCAGGACGTCACCGTCATCCAGATCGAGGGCGGCGTCCACGACCTGGCCCTGTCCCCTGAGCCCGCCCGCAGCGAGTACCTGCGCACGGTCACCACCTGGCTCGCCGAGCGCCTGCCCTGACAGCGCCTGCCCGACGCCGCTGGCACCTGCCTCTCGTCCCTACTCTCACCGGGCCCCGGCCAGGGCCTCGACCAGGGCCTGGCTGACCCTCTCCACCACCGCCAGGGTGCCCACGAAGTCCGCGTGGTCCCCGTACCAGGGGTCGGGGACGTCCAGGTCCACCGTGGCCAGCCCGACCGCAAGCGGGTCGTACGCCCGGTAGAGCTGGATCCGCTTCTGGCCGGCACGCAGGGGACCGGCCCGGCGTCGGAGCGCCTTCACCTGCCTACGGGTCATGGCCAGCACGAGGTCGGCGGAGGTGAGCTCGGCGTCGCTCATGCGGTGCGCCCGGTGGGTGCGCATTGTCCGGCCCGCGGCGTCATCGGCCCCAGGCCCGACGCCGTAGCCGGCCTCACGCAGGATCCGCAGGGCACAGGGATCCATGGGGTTGCCGTACTCCTCGCCGGAGACCCCCGCGCTGGTGACCTCCACGCCGGGCGCCCCGACCCGGTCCAGACGCGATGGACCCACCCCGGCCCGGTCCGGAGACAGCATCCCGGCAGCCTGGAGGTGGTCACGCAGGACCGCCTCGGCCATGGGGGACCAGCAGATATTGCCGGTACAGACCATGACGACCCGGTAGGGGCCGTCGGGGTGACGAGCTGGCGGCAGGTTCATGACCCAAGGCTCTCACACCGCCCTTCCGCGGCAGGATCACGGCGATCAGGCCGACCGCGCAACGGCCCCACTAAGACCGCGGCCCCAGCGCGTGAGGCCACAGTTCGAGGGCCTCCTCTGCCTCTGAGGGAGCACGCCGCGGCCCCAGCGCGTGAGGCCACAGCACGCCCCGGACGGTGGTGCCAGCTCCGTCCTCCCGCAGTCCCAGCGTGCAAGGCCACGGCAGGTACGCTCGTAATCGTCGTCGGAAGCTTCAACCACCGCCCCCAGACGCCCACACCCGGAACCCACCGCCCCAGGCACCCACGCCGGCCACCACGCCCAGGACCGACACGGGACCCACACCGCAGATCACGCCCGAGATCCGCACCGCATCGCACGCCGCAAGACCCACACCGCATCGCACCCAGCAGAGTGATCTAGACCATGGCACGCCACTCCGCTCGACGCCGGCCAGGGCGCAGCCGACCGCGGAACGGCACCACACGTAAGACCGCGGCCCCAGGCACCCGCACCGGGATCCACCACACGCGGCGCCCGGGTCCGGCACCAGTGCTGACGTCGGCGCTGACGTCGGCCGGGGTCTCCCGTAGTCTCAGCGTTATGAATCAGCCCGTGCCCTCCACAGCCCGCCGAACCCCCAGCACGCTCGACGCCGTCGCGGAGCGCTACGTCGCCGACCTGGCCGTCCTCTCCCCGGAGTTCGCCGTCGTCTGCGGCCTGCCGGGCGTGCGCGGCCGCCTGGACGACTACTCCCCCGAGGGACTGGAGGCCGGTGCGGCCCTACGGGACCGTGTCCTGCGCGAGATCGAGGCCACCGCCCCTACCGACGACGTGGACCAGGTGACCCTGGCGGCCATGCGTGAGCGCCTGGGGGTGGAGGCGGAGATGGCGGCCGCGGGCGAGGACCTGCGGTCCCTCAACGTCATCGCCTCACCCGCCCAGGGCCTGCGCGACGTCTTCGACCTGCTGCCCACGGCCACCACCGAGGACTGGGGGAACCTGGCCTCCGCCCTGGGTGACGTGCCCCGGGCCCTGTCGGGCTACCAGGACTCCCTGCTCCTGGCGGCCTCCCGCGGCCAGGTGGCCTCCCGTCGGCAGGTCGAGGCCGTCATGGGGCAGGCCCGCACCCAGGCCGGTGAGCAGTCCTCCTTCGAGACGCTGCTGGCCAACGCGCAGGTCGGCCAGGGCGAGCAGGCCACGGCGGTGCCCGAGCCCCTGGCCCGTGAGCTCTCCCGCTCCGCCGCCAGGGCCCGGGCGGCCTACGACGGCCTCGCCTCCTTCCTGGAACGCAAGATCCTGCCGCTGGCCAGTGAGGACGACGCCGTCGGACGAGAGCGCTACGAGCTGTTCAGCCGCAGCTTCCTGGGTGCGCGGGTGGACCTGGACGAGACCTACGAGTGGGGGCGGACGCGGCTGGCGGCCATTGACGCCGAGCAGCGGACGATCGCCGAGCGCCTCTACGGGCCGGGCACGAGCGTGCGTGAGGCCCTGCGGCGCCTGGACGCCGACCCCGCCCGGCGGGTCCACGGCACCGACGCCCTCCAGGCCTGGATGCAGGAGACCTCCGACGCCGCCATCGAGGCCCTCGACGGTGTCCACTTCGACATCCCCGAGCCGCTGCGGACCCTGGAGTGCCGGATCGCCCCGTCGGCCACGGGCGGCATCTACTACACGGGCCCCAGCGACGACTTCTCACGCCCGGGACGCATGTGGTGGTCGGTCCCCGCGGGCACCACGGACTTCTCCACCTGGCAGGAACGCACCACCGTCTTCCACGAGGGCGTGCCGGGCCACCACCTCCAGGTGGGGACGCAGACCTACCTGCGTGACACCCTCAACTCCTGGCGGCGCCTGTGCTGCTGGGTGAGCGGTCACGGCGAGGGCTGGGCCCTGTACGCCGAGCGCCTCATGGCCGACCTGGGGTTCCAGGACGACCCCGGTGACCGTATGGGCATGCTGGACTCCCAGCGCCTGCGCGCCGCGCGCGTGGTCCTGGACATTGGCGTGCACCTGGGCAAGAAGCGGCCCACCGAGCTGGCCGACCTGCCCGGCGTGGGACCGGGCAGGTGGGACGCGCCCTCCGCCTGGGCCTTCCTGCGCCACAACGTAGCCATGGGCGAGTCCTTCCTGCGCTTTGAGCTCGACCGCTACCTGGGCTGGCCGGGGCAGGCGCCCTCCTACGCGGTGGGTCAGCGGCTGTGGGAGGAGACGCGCGACGCCGCCCTGGCGACCCAGCGGGTGGTCGGGGGCGAGGCGAGCCTGCGGGGCTTCCACACCCGGGCCCTGGCCCTGGGCAGCGTGGGCCTGGACGTCCTGCGTCAGGCCCTGGCCTGAGGCGGGCCCGGGCAGGTAGCTGGCAGGTCGCTGTGGGTGCGGTGGTGCGCGGCCGCGCGCCGCAGGCGGGCCCGGGCAGGTGGTCGTGGGGGCACCTGGGGCAGGAGCGGCGGGATCAGGATCCTGCCCCCTACCGCTTACGACCGAGGACCTACCACGTGGCGGGGGCTGCGGGCGAGGCCGTCAGCCGCTCACGAGCGAGGACCTGCCCAGTGGTGCACCCGGGCTTACCGGCCCGGGGCGGTAGGATCGGGGATCACAGGCCCAGGGCGGCACGCTCCTCGAAACCGACCCAGTCGGTGCGCACCTCCAGGGCCCGGAACCAGCGTGCCAGCGCCGGCCAGAAGGAGATGGAGGGGCCGGTCTCGGGGTAGGCCTGCCGACCGCCGTACTCGTAGGACTGGATGGTGGTGAACAGGCGGATGTCGCTGCCCATGGGGTAGGAGCCGCACAGGTACTGCTCGACGGAGATGACGGCGGCCAGGCCGGGCCCGTCGGAGAAGGTCAGGGCGTCCTCGTGGCTGGCCTCCATGCCGGTCGCCCGGGCCAGGAGGGTGTCGACGACGTCGAAGGCGGTCAGGACGCAGTTGGAGGCCTCCTCGATCTCCTCCGGGTCCTTGGAGTGGGTGACCACCCCGTGGGGGGCGTTGACCTCCGCGGTCAGCCACTCGTCCCAGGCGTCGGTGGACAGGCGGCGGTCCAGCGGGTAGAGCTGGGGGGCGTTGGACCGGTGGAAGGGGGACCAGGCAGTAGCCAGGTCAAAGAGGAGCGCCCCCGAGTCGGCCATGACGACGTGGCCGTCGTTGAGGTCTACCAGGGCCGGGAGGGTGGGGGGTGGGGTGTAGCCGGGGGTGCTGGCATAGACCTCAGCCAGGGACCGGGCCTCCAGGGCGGGGTCGATCCCAGGGGCACCGTCGGATCCGGTGAGCTCCCAGTAGCCGTCCTCACCCCGGCCGTAGGACCATGAGACGGGCAGGGCCTCCGTCAGTCCTAGAATCCGCCGGGCAATGAGCACACGTCGACACCATGGGCAGGAACTGGAGGCTACCAGCTGGTAGCGGCCTGGCTCGACGGCGAGGTCGCCCTCTGTGAAACGGTGCGAGGGTGAGATGGGCATAGGTCCTCCCGGGCTCGTGGGGCGTTATCTCCATCCTGAGCCCTTGCGAGGTAGCTCGCACGGTCATTCACCGCAGGCGAACCGTCGCGGAGCCGTCCACGGGTCCCGACGCCGCCGGGACCCCGTGACCGTCTCCGTGGAGGAAGAGGAGGGAGCCCTCGGTGGCACCACATTCGTGGTGGCACCGAGGGCTCAGCCTCAGGTGGTTGTCCTGGTGGTGTCCTGCTCTTCCGTACCCTGGCGGGTGCAGTACCATCGGCGCTGGGGGTCTTAGCTTCCGGGTTCGGTATGGGGCCGGGCGTGGCTCCCCCGCTATGACCACCAGGACGGGCCTGGTAGGGGCTCCCACGGGCTACTGTGGCCCCCCGGGTGTGGGGGGTGGTGTCCCGGTGGTGTGCGTGCCCCGTGTTCTGTTCTCGTGTGTCCCACGCCCGCTCGTGCACCGGTGTGGTGCGGACCAGCGTGTGTGGTGGGGGTTGGTCGTGGACCGTATAGTGGACGCCCACCCCCGCCTGGGGGGTGGTCCGTGGCACGCTCCGTGTGCCTGACGCGTGCTCGTTCGCGTGTGTTTGTGTGTTGTGTCGGCCTGTTAGTACCGGTCAGCTCCACGGGTCACCCCGCTTCCACGCCCGGCCTATCAACCCGGTCGTCTACCGGGGGCCTACCACACCACCCCAGCAGGGGTGGTCGTGCGGAGGCCTGGTCTCGGGGATGGTTTCCCGCTTAGATGCCTTCAGCGGTTACCCCTCCCGGACGTAGCCAACCAGCCGTGCCCCTGGCGGGACAACTGGCACACCAGAGGTCCGTCCGTCCCGGTCCTCTCGTACTAGGGACAGGCCCCCTCAGGCCTCCAACGCGCGCAGAGGATAGGGACCGAACTGTCTCACGACGTTCTAAACCCAGCTCGCGTACCGCTTTAATGGGCGAACAGCCCAACCCTTGGGACCTGCTCCAGCCCCAGGATGCGACGAGCCGACATCGAGGTGCCAAACCATGCCGTCGATATGGACTCTTGGGCAGGATCAGCCTGTTATCCCCGGGGTACCTTTTATCCGTTGAGCGACGGCCCACCCACACGGGGCCGCCGGATCACTAGCTCCTGCTTTCGCACCTGCCCGACCCGTCGGTCTCGCAGTCAAGCCCCCTTGTGCGCTTGCACTCGACACCTGGTTACCGACCAGGCTGAGGGGACCCTTGAGCGCCTCCGTTACCCTTTAGGAGGCAACCGCCCCAGTTAAACTACCCACCAGGCACTGTCCCTGACCCGGGTCACGGGCCGAGGTTCAGGCGCACGCCGCACCCAGAGTGGTATCCCAACAACGGCTCCCCACGACGCTGGCGCGCCGGGATCCACGCCTCCCACCTATCCTGCACAGGACACGGCGGACGCCAATACCAAGCTGCAGTAAAGGTCCCGGGGTCTTTCCGTCCTTCTGCGCGTAACGAGCATCTTTACTCGTAGTGCAATTTCACCGGGCCCGTGGTGGAGACAGCGGGGGAGTCGTTACGCCATTCGTGCAGGTCGGAACTTACCCGACAAGGAATTTCGCTACCTTAGGATGGTTATAGTTACCACCGCCGTTTACTGGGGCTTGAACTCACCGCTTCACCCCCCGCGGGGGGCTGACGGATCCTCTTGACCTTCCAGCACCGGGCAGGCGTCAGTCCGTATACATCGCCTTACGGCTTCGCACGGACCTGTGTTTTTAGTAAACAGTCGCTCCCCCCTGGTCTCTGCGGCCCGCCCCCCCAGCCCGCACGGGGCCTCAGGGGACAGGGCCCCCCTTCTCCCAAAGTTACGGGGGCATCTTGCCGAGTTCCTTCACCACGGTTCACCCGCCCGCCTCGGCATACTCTGCCGGACCACCTGTGTCGGTATAGGGTACGGGCGGCTCACACCATCGCGTCGAGGCTTTTCTAGGCACCACAGGATCACCCTGCTTCCCCGCCCCACGGGGCAGGTCACCGTCCCGCCTCACCCTCGTCACCAAAGACAGCCCCCCGGATTTACCTGGGGGACGGGCCACACGGTTGGACGGGCCAAGCCATCAGGCCCGCGGAGGCTACCACTGTGCGTCACCCCTGTTAACACGCTTGCCTACCAAGGCGGAGGACCCCCAGACCAGGACGCCACCACCCCCACCCGGGCCGAAACCCGCGGCAGGGGAAGAAGGCGGCACCCGGCGTGGGTTAGCACCCACCAGTCAGCACGGGCGGTGCCCCACCGGTACGGGAATATCAACCCGTCACCCATCGACTACGCCTGTCGGCCTCGCCTTAGGCCCCGACTCACCCAGGGCGGACGAACCTTCCCCTGGAACCCTTGGTCACACGGCGCCGGGGACTCCCACCCCGGTCTCGCTACTCATGCCTGCATCCTCGCTCCCGCACCGTCCACCAGGGGTCACCCCACCGGCTTCACCCAGCACAGGACGCTCCCCTACCACCCCCCACCCCCCACGAGGAGGGGCCAAGGAGGGTCCGCGGCTTCGGCGGCGCGCTTGAGCCCCGCTACATTGTCGGCGCACGACCACTTGACCAGTGAGCTGTTACGCACTCTTTCAAGGGTGGCTGCTTCTGAGCCAACCTCCTGGTTGTCACCGCGGCCGCACATCCTTTCCCACTTAGCGCGCGCTTAGGGGCCTTAGCCGGCGGTCCGGGCTGTTCCCCTCTCGACCACGGAGCTTATCCCCCGCGGTCTCACTGCCGCGCTCGCACCCGACGGCATTCGGAGTTTGGCTGACCCCAGTAACCCTGTGGGGCCCATCAGCCAACCAGTAGCTCTACCTCCGCCGGGGACCACGCGACGCTGCACCCAAATGCATTTCGGGGAGAACCAGCTATCACGGAGTCTGATTGGCCTTTCACCCCTACCCACAGCTCATCCCCCCGGTTTTCAACCCAGGCGGGTCCGGCCCTCCACACGCTCTTACACGTGCCTCAGCCTGGCCATGGGTAGATCACCCCGCTTCGGGTCCAGGACGCGCCACTAGACGCCCTCTTCGGACTCGCCCTCGCTACGGCTACCCCACAACGGGTTAACCTCGCGACACGCCACTGACTCGCAGGCTCATTCTTCAATAGGCACGCCACCACCCCCCACCCCCCACGAAAAACGGGGGGGCGCAAGGGCCCTGACGGCTCGTAGGCGCCCGGTTTCAGGTACTCTTTCACTCCCCTCCCGGGGTACTTTTCACCGTTCCCTCACGGTACTACTCCGCTATCGGTCACCAGGAGGTATTCAGGCAGCCGGGTGGTCCCAGCAGATTCACACAGGATTCCACGTGCCCCGTGCTACTCGGGCACCGTGCCAGCGCGGCCGAGGCAGTTCCGCCTACGGGGCTCTCACCCTCCACGGCCCCCCGTCCCAGGGGGTTCGGCTACCACCACGGTTTCTCACCACGCCCCCGCCCCGGCAGGAACAGGACGGCACGACCCCACAACCCCGCCGCGGCAGACCCTGCCGGGTAACCAGCACCACGACGGTTTCAGCCATCATCCGCTTCCGCTCGCCACTACTCACGGAATATCCTCTCCTACGGGTACTGAGATGTTTCACTTCCCCGCGTAACCCCCACACGCCCTATACATTCAGACGCGGGTGACGCCCCGTGACGGGCGCCGGGTCCCCCCATTCGGAAACCCTCGGATCAAGGCCCGCAAGACGGCTCCCCGAGGCTTATCGCAGTCCACCACGTCCTTCATCGGCCCCTGGTGCCAAGGCATCCACCGAACGCCCATAAAAACAACACACAACACAGGCAGAAACCACGCCCCAGAACCCACCACACCACGAACAGCGCAGCAGGACCCGGGCGCGAGGCACACAACAAAAACACACCACAGAGAACAAAGATACTCGCGTCCACTATACAGTTCACAACCAACCCACCCACACCCCCACAACCCCCCACACCACCACCAAACAAGCAGCAGCAAACAACCAGGAGAGAAGCAGAAGCAGGACACAAAAGGGCACGCAGCCCCAGACCCCGACAGCATGCCCCCACCCCCCACCACCACACCCCACGCACACGCGCAGGAAGCAGCAGAAAGAGGGCGGGCACCCCCCACCCACCCAGCAGAACGCAGGGTGAGAGGGGAGCGTGCTCCCGTGCATCCGTCCGTCCGGCCCCTCCCGACGGGCCACGAGGGGACCCGGGGACGCGCCCGTGCGCGCCCCCCGCCCCCTCGCAGGCCCCTAGATCCCTAGAAAGGAGGTGATCCAGCCGCACCTTCCGGTACGGCTACCTTGTTACGACTTCGTCCCAATCACCAGCCCCGCCTTCGACCGCTCCCCGTGGGGCCACGGGCTTCGGGCGTCACCGGCTTTCATGACGTGACGGGCGGTGTGTACAAGGCCCGAGAACGTATTCACCGCGGCGTTGCTGATCCGCGATTACTAGCGACTCCAGCTTCACGGTGTCGAGTTGCAGACACCGATCCGAACTGAGACCGGCTTTAAGGGATTCGCCCCGCCTCACGGCATCGCAACCCTCTGTACCGGCCATTGTAGCATGCGTGAAGCCCAGGACATAAGGGGCATGATGATTTGACGTCGTCCCCACCCTCCTCCGAGTTGACCCCGGCAGTCTCCCGCGAGTCCCCACCACGACGTGCTGGCAACACGGGACAGGGGTTGCGCTCGTTGCGGGACTTAACCCAACATCTCACGACACGAGCTGACGACAACCATGCACCACCTGCGGACCGGCCCCGCAAGGGGAGCCCGCGTCTCCGCGGACGACCGGCCCATGTCAAGCCCTGGTAAGGTTCTTCGCGTCGCATCGAATTAATCCGCATGCTCCGCCGCTTGTGCGGGCCCCCGTCAATTCCTTTGAGTTTTAGCCTTGCGGCCGTACTCCCCAGGCGGGGCACTTAATGCGTTAGCTACGGCGCGGACGACCCGGAAGAGGCCCCCCACACCTAGTGCCCAACGTTTACGGCGTGGACTACCAGGGTATCTAATCCTGTTCGCTCCCCACGCTCTCGCTCCTCAGCGTCAGTAACGGCCCAGAGACCCGCCTTCGCCACCGGTGTTCTTCCTGATATCTGCGCATTCCACCGCTACACCAGGAGTTCCAGCCTCCCCTACCGCACTCAAGCCGGCCCGTACCCACCGCACGCCCCCGGTTGAGCCAGGGGATTTCACGGCGGACGCGACCAGCCGCCTACAAGCCCTTTACGCCCAGTAACTCCGGACAACGCTCGCGCCCTACGTATTACCGCGGCTGCTGGCACGTAGTTAGCCGGCGCTTCTTAACCCGGCTACAGTCAGCACCCCACACGGGGGCGCCTTCTCCACCGGCGAAAGAGGTTCACAACCCGAAGGCCTCCGTCCCTCACGCGGCGTCGCTGCGTCAGGCTTCCGCCCATTGCGCAATACCCCCCACTGCTGCCTCCCGCAGGAGTCTGGGCCGTGTCTCAGTCCCAGTGTGGCCGTCCACCCTCTCAGGCCGGCTACCCGTCACCGCCTTGGTAGGCCATCACCCCACCAACAAGCTGATAGGCCGCGAGCCCATCCCCCACCAGAACCCCAAAAAAAGGGGAACCTATCCCGGCACCACCATGCGGCAGCACCAGCACACCCCGTATTAGCACCCCTTTCAGAGCGTTATCCAGGAGCAGGGGGCAGGTTACTCACGTGATACTCACCCGTTCGCCACTAACCCACCCACAAGGAGCAGGCCCGTTCGACTTGCATGTGTTAAGCACGCCGCCAGCGTTCGTCCTGAGCCAGGATCAAACTCTCCAAAAAAACCAATCACCCAGGAGACACCACGAACCCAGGAAACACAAGCCCCCCAGGAACCAGCACCACCCAGACAAACAAAACAAGCCAAGCACACCCCAGAACCCAAGCACCAGGCCCCAGAACACACCCAGCAAAAAACCAGACAAACAAAAACACAAAAACAAGACACACTATCGAGATCTCAAACAACACACCCAGCACCCCGACTACCGGAGGAACGAATCCTCTGTCGTCGCCGTGCGGCGCTCGAAGAACTTAGCAGGCGAATTCGCCGCCGTCAAACCCGGGAGTTGTGATCCCAGCCTCTTGGGGCACCTCATTCGCACCGTCGAGTTCCTCGGTCCCCACAGGCCTCACGGCTCGTGGCGACAGACGAGTACTTAACCAGCATCCACCGACGGGGTCAACCTGAGGCGACGTGACCTCCCACACGGGAGGTGCCGACGTCGAGGGCCTAAGGTCCCCGTCCCGCAGAGAGGGCTGACGTCTGCGATCGGGCCGGTCTGGGACGTGTGGCTCAGACCGGCCCGATCGTGGGCAGCAGGTGCCACAAGGCGGGACCGGGAGCACGCCAGCCCGGGCGGGACCACCGGTCTCACGAGGGCAGGCGGAGCATGCCGTAGCCCAGCAGCTCCCGGGCGTCAGCCACCATCCGGGCCCGCACCTCCTGGGGATCCGCCCCGGTCAGGGCCGCGACCGCCTCGGCGACCTGCCCCACGCCCAGCTCCCCGTCAGCCACCCCGGCAAGGGCCGCCATGGTCGTCCCCGCCTGCACCACGCGCCCCAGGCCGCCCCCCTGGCGCAGGAGGATGAGACGGGGCTCGGTCTCCCCCGGCGTCAGGTAGCGCTCCTCGGTGACGTCCGGGGCGGTCAGCGGGCGCAGGCGGGCGACCTCGGCGTCGTCCATGGACGCCAGGCGGTCCCGGACCTCGATCACCTCGGCCACGTGGCTCCCCAGGGCCCCGCTGCCCCTGGTGCCCACCTCCTCCAGCACCCGCCACGGGCGGCGCCCGCCCGGGGGCTTAGACGCCAGCGCGCTCCCCGCCGCCCCCGCGGCCGCCGACCCGCTGAGGCCGGGCGGCACCGGGGCTGCGGCGGCACCGGGCGCCCCTGCCCGGCCGGGTGGTGCCGGGCGGTGCAGGACCAGGTATCCCAGGCCCACACCCCTGACCCCGCGGGCCTCGAAGTCCTCCACCCAGGCGCCCAGGGCGGCCTCGAACCCCGTCAGGTCGCGCTCCGGCGTCATCCCGCCGTCACGCAGCCACGTGGTGGCGTACTGGACCGGGTCCTGGAGGTCGCGCTGGACGACCCAGGCGTCCACGTCCTGCGGCAGCCAGGTGCTCACGCGCTCACGCCAGTCATGCCCGGCGTGGTGCTCCCAGTTGCCGAGCATGACCAGGGTGCCGCCCTCGCGCAGGAGCCCGGCCAGGCCCGGCACGAGCACCGGCAGCACCGGGGCGCCGGCGTCGCGGTACTCCATGAGGGGCAGGCCGGCCTGGCGCACAGCGGGTGGGGTGATGACAAAGGGCGGGTTGGTGGCAATGAGGTCAAAGCGCTCCCCCGCCAGGGGCTCCAGGAAGGAGCCCTGACGCAGGTCGAGCCGCTCAGGTCCCACCCCGGCCAGGGCGGTGTTGAACGAGGTAAAGGCCAGGGCGCGCGCCGAGACGTCGGTGGCCACCACCTGCTCGCAGTGACGCAGCAGGTAGAGGGTCTGGATGCCGCAGCCGCAGCCCAGGTCCAGGGCCCGCCCTACAGGCCGCCGGGGCGTCAGGCTGGCCAGGGTCAGCCCCGCCCTGCCGATCCCCAGGACGTGGTCGGGGGCCAGCTCCCGCCCGGTGACGAGCTCGCCGACGTCGGAGGCCACCCACCAGCGAACCTCGCCGACGTCGTCGACCGCCTCGTGGGGGCGCAGGTCCACCAGGGGGCGCACCAGGCCCTGGGCGTCAGGGGCGTCCACCAGGCCCGTCGCGCGGGCGCCCGTCGCACCGGTACGGGGCAGGGCGACGTCGAGGGCGGCGGCGGGTACCGGCTCACCGAGCATGAACAGGGCGGTGAGGACCGCTGTCGGCGCGGCCGCGGGAGCGGGACGGGCCTGCGCGCCGGGCGCATCCCCCGGCGCCCCGCTGCCACCTGGTACCTCGTCCGGCGCCCTGCCCCCAGAGGTCGCCCGACCGCCCGGTGCCATCCGGGCCCGGGGCGCGGGGCCACCGCGACTGCCCTCCGGCGCCGACGCACCGGTGCCCGGCAGGGCGTCCTGGGGGACCTCGTCCGGCGCCCCGGCCGCACGTGGTTCACGACGGGCCGGGCGCGGGGGCCTGCCTGTGGCCGGCGCCCCGGCCAGGCCGAGCTCCTTGAGCGTGCGGCGCAGGACCCGCAGGGCGGGCAGGCGGACCTCACGGTCCAGGGCGGCCTCGGCCACCGGCCCCAGGAGCGCCGCCACCGCCTCCACGCCCCAGCCGCTGTCCTCAAGGTCGGCACGCAGGGCGGCGGCCTGTGCGCAGGTCAGGGTGGGAGGCGGCGGGCTGGTGCAGGTCGACGGGGCCGACGGGGAGCGGGAGGAGCGCGTCATACCCTGACGCTACCGCCGCCCCTACCTCAGGGCTCCAGAGGGTCGATGACGGTCAGGCCGCGCCCGCGGGCGGCGTCAAGGAGCCGGGCGTCATGGGTGAGCACGGTGACCGGGTCGCGCGGGTCGTCAAGAAGCAGCGCGGTGGCCAGGTGGATGGCGTCAAGGGACTTCAGCTCCCCGGTCAGGTCACAGGCGCCCTCCACGACCTCACGGCTGATACCGATAAGGTGGATCTCGTCCAGGATCTCGTAGACGCGGCTCAGAGCGGTCCTGGTTCTCCGCGCCATGCGTACGAGCTCGATCCTCAGGAGCACGGACGAGGCGACCTTTGAGCGGTTGCTCGCGTCCTCAAGGATCCTGTGCGCCTGGTCAGCGCCCTCCTGGTCCAGGAGAGACAGTGCGACGAAGGACGTATCAAGATAGAACACTGAGATCGATCTCCTCACGGTCCTCATCAAGGAGCTGCTGAAGCGTCACACCCTCAGGAAGATCCCAGGCCCTCCACCGGACGTGTCCGCTTCTTCTCGCTGGACGCACCTCCCCCTCACGCAGCAGGCGCTCGTAAGGGGTCTCGCTGGTACTGATCGGAATGATCTGGGCAATGGGGTGGCCCTGGTCGGTCACCGTCACGGGCACGCCGGTCGCCTCGACCTGCCGGTAGATCTCCTCGGCCCGTTGGTCGGCCTCGCGAATACTGACGGTCTGCGAGGAGGGCGCAGACGGCTCCCCCGCCACCGGTCTGGATACGGTCTCAGCACTCATGAGCCTATTCTATGCCAGGTGCTCGGCTAAGAGGGTTGGTTAAGGCTGTCGTGCACCTGTCTGCCCGGGTGCGGGTGGGCCAGCGGCCCCGGCCCCGGTGGTGTACGTGCTGCCCGCCTGCTTGCCCGGGTGCGGGCAGGCCAGGGCGTAGCCGACGGCAGGCTCCTGGGCCGCGCGCCTGCCCGGGTGCCGGGGCTGTGGGCAGCCTGCAGTCACACGCCCCCGGTACCCTGCCCGGCACCCGGGCACGTGGCCGGGCCCCGGGCAGGGCTCGTGGACTGGACGGCGAGGAGCAGCCGGTCACCGGGTACTGGCGGTGCACCTCAGGCGGGCCGGTAGGTGAACCGCTCCCAGCCCAGGGCCTCAATGCGTCCGGCCAGGCGCTCACAGGCGGCGTCCCAGCCCGCGGCCGTGACCGCGAAGTCGCCGGTCGTACCCTGGCCGCGCGCCTGCTGGAGGGCGTAGACGCGCGCCCCGGCGTCGTGGACCCGGCAGGCCACCTCGTAGGCGTCGCGCGCCGTGACGTCCCCGGGGACCACGGTGGTGCGCACCTCGAAGGTGAGGTCCGACGGCGTCGCGCCCGCTCCGGACGGCTCCGACGCGCCACCCGCGGGCCCGGGCGGTACACGCAGCCCGGGCAGCTGATCGTCGCGGCCACCCCCCGCGGGCCCGGGTGCGACGTCCCGCGGAGCTCCCTGGGACCCGGGGGGGCCACCCCCTGCGGTCCCGGGGCGAGCGGAGGCGCCGGCCTGCGCGTCAATGAGGATCCTCAGGCACTCCCAGGCCCGCTCACCGGCGCGCTGGCGCCCCACCACCTGCGGGTAGCTGTCGGGCAGGGCCTTGACGTCCAGGCCCACCCAGTCCACGAGCCCGGCCGCCAGGACGTCCGCCAGCCTGCGCGGGTAGACCCCGGCCGTGTGCAGCCCGACGGCGAAGCCCGCCCGGCGCACCTCGGCGGCGGCGTCGGCCAGGGCGTCCTGGCGCAGCGCCTCCCCCCCGGTGAAGACGACGCCGTCGAGCAGCCGCCGACGCCTGGCCAGCAGGTCACGCACCTCCTGCCACGCCACCAGCCCCGGCACCCGCACCGGGATGAGCGCCTGGTTGTGGCAGTAGAAGCAGTTCCAGGGGCAGCCCTGGAGGAACACGGTGGCGGTGAGGTGGTCGGGCCAGTCCACGGTGGACATGGGTACCAGCCCGGCGATCACCAGGTCGTCGGCCGCACGCGGCCGCTGGCGAGCGGGCGCCCGCGAGACCAGCATGCGGTCTCACGCGCTCACGGCACTCAGGCGCGAGACGGCGGGGCCGTGGGAGCCGGCGGCGTCCTCGGTGAACATCTGCCGCTCGGCGTACTCGCCCTTCTTGCCGATATTGAAGGAGCGCACGGGGCGGAAGTAGCCCATGACGCGCGTCCACACCTCGCACTCGACCGGCTCGGCGCCCGGGTGCAGCGCCGCGCACTTCTCGCAGGTCTTGTGCTCCCCGGCCAGGTAGCCGTGGACGGGGCAGATGGAGAAGGTGGGCGTAATGGTGATGTAGGGGGTGCGGAAGGCGGTCAGGGAACGGCGGACGATCTCCTTGCAGGCCCTGGCCGAGGAGAGGCGCTCGTTCATGTACAGGTGCAGGACCGTGCCGCCGGTGTACTTGGTCTGGAGCTCCTCCTGCATCTCCTGGGCCTCAAAGGGGTCGTCGGTGTAGGCCACCGGCAGCTGGGAGGAGTTCGTGTAGTAGGGGTTGGTCTCGGTGCCCGCCTGGAGGATACCGGGGTAGCGCTTGCGGTCCTCCTTGGCGAACCGGTAGGTGGTGCCCTCGGCGGGAGTGGCCTCCAGGTTGTACAGGTGCCCGGTGGCCTCCTGGAACTCCACCATCTTGCCGCGCACGTGGTCCAGGAGGCGCACGCACATGGCGTGGCCGCGCGGGTCGGTAATGTCGTAGCCGCCGTCGGGCTCGTGGCGCGTGAAGTTACGGACCATCTCGTTCATGCCGTTGACGCCGATGGTGGAGAAGTGGTTGTCCAGGGTCCCCAGGTAGCGCTTGGTGAAGGGGAACAGCCCGGCGTCAATGTGGTGCTGGATGACGTCGCGCTTGAGCTCCAGGGTGTCGCGGCCGATCTCCATGAGCTCGTCCAGGCGGGCGGTCAGGGCGGCCTCGTCCTGCGCGTACAGGTAGCCCAGGCGGGCCATGTTCACGGTGACCACGCCCACGCTGCCGGTCTGCTCGGCGGAGCCGAACAGCCCGTTCCCGCGCTTGAGCAGCTCACGCAGGTCCAGCTGGAGCCGGCAGCACATGGAGCGGATCATCCCGGGGTCCAGCTCCGAGTTAATGAAGTTCTGGAAGTAGGGCAGGCCGTACTTCGCGGTCATGGTGAACAGGAGGTCGGCGTTGGGGGTGTCCCAGTCGAAGTCCTTGGTAATGTTGTAGGTGGGGATGGGGAAGGTGAAGACGCGCCCGTCGGCGTCGCCCGCGGTCATGACCTCCATAAAGGCGCGGTTGATAACGGCCATCTCCGGGGCGAGGTCGCCGTAGGTGAAGTCGCAGAGCTCGTCGCCAATAAGGGGGTGCTCGTCGGCGAGGTCGTCCGGGCAGGTCCAGTCAAAGGTGAGGTTGGTGAAGGGCGTCTGGGTTCCCCAGCGGGAGGGCACGTTGAGGTTGAAGATGAGCTCCTGCATGCACTGCTTGACCTGCTCGTAGGTCATGGAGTCCAGGCGGACGAAGGGCGCCATGTAGGTGTCGAAGGAGGAGAACGCCTGCGCCCCGGCCCACTCGTTCTGCAGGGTGCCCAGGAAGTTGACGATCTGTCCGACGGCGGAGGAGAAGTGCCTGGCGGGCCCGGCGGCAATGGCGCCGGGAACGCCGTTGAAGCCCTGCTGGAGCAGGTTCTTCAGCGACCAGCCGGCGCAGTACCCGGCGAACATGTCCAGGTCGTGGATGTGCAGGTCGCCATTGCGGTGGGCCTGCCCGGCGACGGCGGGGTAGACGTGGCTCAGCCAGTAGTTGGCCACCACCTTGCCGGAGGTGTTGAGCATCATCCCGCCCAGGGAGTAGCCCTGGTTGGCGTTGGCGTTGACGCGCCAGTCGGAGCGGTCCAGGTACTCGGTGATGGTGGCACCGGGGTCAATGGTGGGGCGCTCGCCCTGGGCGACGGCGCAGGCCGCCGAGGCGGGGGCGGCAGGGGCGCCGGGCGCGGGTCCGTCAGCGGCCGGGCCGGCCACGGGAGCGGGCACGCCGGTGTCAGGTACGGCAGCCTGCGCCTGGGCGGCGTCGGGGGCGGCAGGGCTGGTGCTGACGGGAACGGACACTGGACTCTCCATCACTCGGCGGTTGTTCACGACGTCTCGCGGAAGCCCCCGGGACCCGGGGGGCGACGGGAGCGACCATACCCCATATGAGGCCGCTTCACCACAGCATATAGGGGGAGTCCACATGATGGACCACAACATGTTGTGGTCCCATCGAGACATATCGCATCGATAACCGGTACTTTCCCCCGGCGTTCCGCGCTGGCGCAGACCTTGGTCCTAGTGGCACGCGGTGCCGTGGGACCGGCCCGGACCACCCGCCCGGCGTGTCGGCGCCCTGAGGCCGGGCGGGCCCTGAGGGCGCGGAGGCGGCGCGGTGGCCGCCCAGTGGCGGCGGCCGTTCTCGGGCGAGCCCTGCGGAGCCTGGAGACGGCACTCCCACGGCGACCCGCGCCCCGTCAGCACGCGGCGGGCCCTGAGGGGCGTGGAGGCGGCACCCTGACGCCGCGGTAGGCCTCCGGCAGGCCCGGCGGCCCTACCCGCTTCCGGGACAGGGCTCGTGTGCTCTCGTGAACGCGAGCCACCGGTCGGCGGCCCTACCCGGTCCGGGACAGGGTCACCCTCGGCGCGGGCCTGTCCGCCATGTTCAGGCCCGCCCTACCCACTCCGGGACAGGGGGTCGACCTCCACAGGACCGGCCCTCGCCCTCGCCCCGGCCGTGCGGGGTACCCCCAGGATCCGGATCCGCACGACCACGTCCACCGTCACGTCCTCGCCGTCGACCTGGCAGCCAGTCAGCTCCGCCCCGTTGGCGCGGGCGACCCTCGTCGCCACCTGGCAGGGATCCTCAGGGTGGTAGACGGAGGTCAGGGCGGTGGCCCCGGAGATCGCGGCCAGGTCGGCCGCCGCCTGCGCCCGCCCGGAGGCACTCTGGGACCTCATGAGCGCACTGGCTCCCAGGCACAGGACGAGGGCGACGGCAATGACGCCCAGGGCCAGGACGGTGCCCGACCCGTGCTCGTCCTGGACGGCACGCACCATGAGCGGGGCCTGCCCGCACCTGAGCAGGCTGCTCATGACGACTCCTCGGGCTCGGCGTAGGTGCAGGCCCGCGAGCGCGCCGTGAGCCCCAGGCCGCCCAGGGGCCCGGGCACCCGGCGCGACACGTTCACGCAGGTCAGCTCGCCGCGCTCCACGCTGACACTGACCTCCCCGGCGGCCGCGACCGCCGCGGCGGTGACGTCCTGCGACCCCAGCGCGGCCTGCCGGGCCGCCGCCCGGGCGGCCTGGGTGACCCGCAGCTGGGTGACCCCGGCGCTCACGGCCGCCAGGACGAGCAGGAGGACCAGGACCACGGCTGGCATGGCCAGGGCCAGCTCCGCCGTCGCCATACCGGCCTCACCCCGGCCACGGCGGGAGCGTGCGGACGCACCCGGCGCACTCCGCCCGCCCCGCCACCGGCGCGCGACGCGCCGGGAGCCAGCCGGTCCGCCGGCCCCCGGGCCGGTCCCCGGGCCAGGCCTCGGGTCGGTCCCTGGGCCAGGACCCGGGCCAGCCCCCCGGCGCGCGCACCGCCCAGGACCGTACCGGGGGCCCACGAGCCAGTGCCTCACCACCCACACCAGGACCACCTCAGCCCACGGAGAGCGCGGACTCGATAATGGACTGGAGGGTGGCGCGCAGGCCCCCCGAGCGCATAATCGCCAGGAGGAGGCCGGCGAACGCGGCGGCGGCAAGGGTCCCGATGGCGTACTCCGCCGTCGCCATACCCGCCTCACCACCGGGGTCCGGGCTCTCGTCCGGACCGGTCCGCGAGGCGGGGGTCATAGAGGCGGGGGACGTACGGCCGGCGGGGTGGGCCAGGGCCAGGGCGGACCGCACGGTGGTCGCAGTGTGCCTGAGAGTGATCATTGTGGTGCTCCTTCACTGTGGGGGGCCCGGGCGCCGGGCTGGCGCCGGCCCGGCACGCCGTCGGCCCGTGCGGGAGGTTCCCGCCCCACCAGCGTGGAGGAGCGCGTCCCCTGGCCGTTTTGTCCCCCGTTTGTCCTGTGGACAAACTGCCCGCACCCGCCCCCTGTGTGCTGAGCGACCGGCGAGGGGCAGAGGTTCGTGTTCCGGGGCGTGGAACCTGCTCCCCTGTGTGCTGAGCGACCGGGGCGTCCGTGTTGCGTACGATCTTGCAACGGCCTGCCCTAAGCGATCGGCCCAGACTCCTTAGTCTGTGGGACGTCTGGGCACCTGCCCCCTGTGCGCTGGGCGCCCCCCTGGGACGACGCCGTCCACCGGCCTGCCCGCCGCGCCCGTCGTGCGTCCCTGCACCCCCTCCCGCCCGGTGGCAGGTAGCCTGCAAAGCACCCTGGGACCTGCGCCCCTCCTGCTGAACCGGCCCGACGCCGTCTTCGACAGGGCCACCGCAGCCCGACCCGCTGGTGCCCCGCCACCGGCCCCGCCCGACGGCCCCCAGCCGGACGGGCACCCGGGAACCAGGGCACCCGCCCAGAAAGGAGTAGGTCGTGGGACCGGTCTTCCTCTCCCTGTTCTCTATCACGGTGGTCGCCTTCCTCGCGCCCCTGGTCTCCCTGTCCGTACCCCACCGGATCGTGCCCGAGACCGTCCTGCTCATTATCGGCGGCGTACTCATCGGCCCCTCCGGGCTGGGGGCAGCCGCCGCCCTGACCCCGATCGAGTTCCTCAAGGAGCTGGGCGTGGCCTTCCTGTTCCTCATGGCCGGCTACGAGATCGACGTCAACGAGCTGCGCGGCTCCGGGGGACGGCACGCGGTGGTGGCCTGGCTGGGCTCCCTGACCCTGGCCTTCGCGGCGGTGGCCCTCATCGGGGTCAGCGGCGGGGTCCTGTCCGCCAACGGCATCGCCATCGCCATCGCCATGACCTCCACGGCGATCGGCACGATCCTGCCGATCCTGCGTGAGCGCGGGCTCCTGTCCACGGCGGTGGGCACCTCCATCCTCAACCACGGGGCGGTCGGGGAGGTGGGCCCGGTCGTCCTCATGGCCCTCCTGCTGGGATCCCGCTCCACCTGGGCCAGCCTGGCGATCCTCCTCCTGTTCGGCGTCATCACCCTGCTCATCCTGCGTTTCACCGCCCAGGTCCAGCGGGTGGGGCGCCGCCTCGTCCGCGCGATCCAGATCGGCGGGTCCACGACGGCGCAGACCACCATCCGCGTCACCGTGCTGCTGCTGGTGGGGCTGTGCGCGCTCGCAGAGGCGTTCAACCTCGACGTGGTGCTGGGGGCCTTCGCGGCCGGGTTCATCCTGCGCTACGCCCTGCCGGACGGGAACCAGGAGTTCGAGCAGAAGCTTGACGGCCTGGCCTACGGGTTCTTCGTGCCGATCTTCTTCGTGGTCTCGGGTATGGGGATCACGGTGAGCATGTCAGCCAGCTCGCTCAAGGGTCTGGGGGCCTTCCTCCTGCTGCTGGTCCTGGTGCGGGGCCTGCCGGTGTGGGCGGGGGCGTTCCTGGAGCGGCGTCGGGACGGTTCGCGCGCCTACGACCTGCGCCAGTCCCTGCAGATCGCCGTGTACTCCACCACGGCGCTACCCATTATCGTGGCCGTCACCCAGGTGGCCGTCAACGCGGGGGCAATGAGCCGGTCCTTCGCCTCCACCCTGGTGCTGGCAGGGGTGGTCTCGGTCCTGGTCATGCCGACCCTGGGGCTGGCCCTGGGCAGCCAGAAGGACAAGGTGCCCGCCAACGAGGCCCTGGGCGTGGTGCAGGGTCCCGCGCCGCACCCCCACGACGGGCGCGCCGGACGGATCGAGGCGGCCGCCACCCGCCACGGCCTGACCCCTCTGGAGGCGCAGCACCTGGCTGAGCGCGTGGCCCAGATAGAGGCCGAGCGGGCGCGGTGGCGTCAGAGCGTGCGGGAGCAGATCCAGGCGCAGGTGCGGGTCCAGCACGACGCCGCCGCCCACCGCCAGAGGCTGGCCCAGCGCGAGGCGGCCCGCCAGGAGGCCGGACGACGCCGGGGCCTGGGGCGGGCCCGGGCCCTGGGCCGGGGCCTGCGTGACCGGCTGCGCCGCCCTCGCCCCCGCCCGCAGCGTCCTGACCGCCCCCGCAGCCGCCAGCGCCGGTAGGCGCCGGGGACGAGCGAGGCAGACGGCCGCGTCCCCGGCCACGTGGTCGGGGACGCGGCCGGGCCCGGGTCAATCCCTGCCGTAGCCTGGGCGCATGCCTGTCAGGAGCACGCTGAACGACTGGCCCGCACGTGTCACCGACGAGGACGTCATCGACGTCGTCGGCACCAGGTCCTTTGAGCGGGCCCGGCGCTACCTCGCCGAGGGCCGGGTGCTGACCCTGTCAACCAGCGACGACGGGGGGATTATCTCGGGCCAGGTGCGTGGCGCGGGCGGCGTCTACGAGGCCGTCGCCATGCACGTCACCGACGAGATCCCCCGCGACGGCGCCCCGGCCGTGCTTTGGGAGGGCAGCTGCTCCTGCCCGGTCGGGTCCAACTGCAAGCACTCCGCCGCCCTCCTCATGGAGGCCCGTACCCGGGCCGGGTCCCCACACGGTGCCGGGGCGGAGCCGCTGTGGGAACGGGACCTGGAGGCGCTCCTGACCGTCCCCCGGAGCGGCGATGCCCCCCTGGCCCTGGAGTTCTCCGAGGCGGGCACGCCGACCTGGTCACCCACCCGGGACCTGTCCGTGCGCCCCCTCATCCAGGGCAGGAACGGCTGGCTGAGGCGGGGGGCCTCCTGGGCCCAGGTGGTGGGCGGCAAGCTGGAGGGACGGGCCGTCAGCGCCCAGCTGGGGATCCTCTGCGAGATCGCCACCATGGTGCCCACGGACCTCTCCTCCCAGGACTCCCGGATCCCCCTCCACCAGGCGCCCGACCGTATCTGGGAGGTGCTCGCCCGCGGGGCCGCGCTGGGGCTGACCCTGACCACCGCGCAGCACGGTGGGAGCCCGGTGAGGATCCGGCCGGGGACCGTGCTGAACCTGGACCTGTCCCAGGGGGCCGACGGCGCCTATAGGCTCGCCCCGTACGTGGACCTGTCCGGGGTGGACCTGGGGGCGGCCGAGGACGTCCTGGCCGACCTCGCCCAGGAGGCGGGCGAGGACGAGGTGCCTCCCCGCAGGACAGCCTGGGGTGAGGAGCCCACCGGCCGCGCCCGGGCCCGTCGGCTGACCAGCACCGGCGGCCTGCCCCTGAGGCCCGTGGGCTCCCCGGTCCACGCGCTGACAGCCCGTGGCCTGGGCGGTGAGCTCCTCATCCTCCCGCTGGACCCGCCGCCGAGCAGCGTCGTCTCCCGGCTGCTGGTCAACCGGCCCGGTGGGGTCGTGATCCCGGCCGAGGACGTCCCCCACTTCCAGGAGCGGTACCTGGACCCCCTGCGACGCGCGGTGCCTGGCCTACGGGTGGACCGGGCCGTGGACCTGCCTGAGCCGGTCACCCTGCGGGCGGTCCTGCGCATTCGGGTCGAGGGCGCCACGCACCGCTCCCACCTGACCTGGCTCATGCGCTATTCCACAGGCTCCGGGGTCAGGCAGGAGGTGGAGGTCGGCGGCCTGACCCACCCCTCCGACCCGGGCGCCGGTCAGGAGGGGGGCAGGGCCCTGGACGGTCCCGGGACCGTCCGGGACGACGCCGGGACCATCCGGGACCGCGGCGCCGAGCTGCGCCTGTCTAACCAGCTCGTCACCCTCCTCCTGCCCCTGGCCGCCGAGCACGGGCCCCTGTGGGAGGAGCGCGAGCTCACCGGGATGGCCACGGCGGTCCTGGTGTCCCGGACGCTGCCGGTGCTGCGCGAGATGGGCACCGTCCTGGCCGACGCTGGCCGGCCCTGCCTGGAGGTGGAGGTGGTGGGCGAGGTGCCTGAGTACCGTCAGGCGGACGAGCCCCCGTTGATCACCACCGACGTCACCGAGGAGGCCGACCGCCCTGACTGGTTCTCCCTGCGGGTGCGCGTGAGGGTCGGCTCCGAGGAGATACCCATCACACAGCTCATGGCCGCCGTGGCCAGCGGCCAGTCGGAGATCCTCCTGGGCTCCGGGGCCTGGGTGAGCATCGACCGCCCCGAGATCCGCCAGCTGGCCCGTCTCATGGAGGAGGGGCGCCACCTGGAGGACCCGCACGCCAAGGACGGGACCATGCGCGTCTGCCCGTTCCAGGCCGGTTACTACCAGGCGCTGGTGTCCCTGGGGGTGGTCGGTCAGGCCGCTGGGCGCTGGCAGGAGGCGGTGGGACGTCTCCTGGCCGTGGCCGGGGCCGACCGGGAAGGGGACAGCCAGGAGGGGGCCGAGCAGGAGCAGGACGCCGGGAGGCGGGAGGGGGCTGGAGGCGGGGATCTCATTGACGTGCCCTTGCCGTCGGGCCTGGTGGCGACGCTGCGCCCCTACCAGGTCGAGGGATACCGCTGGCTGAACCTCCTGCGCTCCCACGGCCTGGGCGGGATCCTGGCCGACGACATGGGCCTGGGCAAGACCGTCCAGGTCCTGGCCGCCGTCCAGCGCATGGTCGAGGAGCGTCAGGCCAGCCGGGACGCCACAGCCAGCCCGGGCCGGGACGAGCACGCCCCGGTGCTGGTGGTGGCCCCCACCAGCGTGGTCGGCTCCTGGCTGGAGCAGGCGGCCCGCTTCTGCCCGGGTCTGCGCGTGGTGGCGGCGAGGCGGACGTCGGCCAGGCGGGGCGTCGCCGTCAGCGAGGTGGCGGCCGGGGCGGACGTGGTGGTCACGAGCTACACGATCGTGCGGATGGAGGAGAAGAGCTTCGCCGCCCAGCCCTGGTCCTGGGTGGTCCTGGACGAGGCGCAGTTCGTCAAGAACCACACCTCGGCCACCTACAAGACGGTGCGGCGTCTGAGAGCACCCTCGACGGTGGGGATCACGGGCACGCCCCTGGAGAACTCCCTCACGGACCTGTGGTCCCTGCTGTCCGCGACGGCGCCGGGGCTGCTGCCGGGACCGGAGCGCTTTGCGGCCCTCTACCGGCGTCCTATTGATCGGGGCAGTACTGAGAGGCTGGAGAGCCTGAGGACGCGGGTGCGGCCCTTTGTGCTGCGCCGCACTAAGGAGCAGGTGGCCGCTGACCTGCCGGAGAAGACCGAGCAGGTGCTCAGCGTGGAGCTGAGCAGCAGCCACCGCCGGGCCTACGACGTCCGCCTGGCCCGGGAGCGCCAGCGGGTCATGGGCCTGCTGGGGGAGGACTCCGCCCAGGCACGCTTCAGCGCCCTGAAGTCGCTGACCACCCTGCGGCTCATGGCGCTGGACCCCTTCCTCGTGTACGTCGCCGACGCCCAGGAGCCCGACGCCGACCCGGCCACTATCAAGCGGAGCCAGGCCGGGATGGCCAGGCAGCGGAACCGGGCCGGACGCCTGGGCCAGCGCACCCGGTCGGTCAAGGCGGACGTCCTCCTGGAGCAGCTTGAGCCGGTCGTGGCCGAGGGGCACAAGGCGCTCGTGTTCAGCCAGTTCACGAGATACCTGCGCAGTGTGGAGGAGGACCTGCGGTGTGCGGGGCTGCGTACCGCCTACCTGGACGGTACGACGACGAACCGCCAGGAGGTCATTGACTCCTTCCGTTCCGGCCAGGCGGACGTCTTCCTTATCTCCCTCAAGGCCGGGGGCTTTGGCCTGACCCTCACGGAGGTCGACTACGTCTTCCTCCTGGACCCGTGGTGGAACCCGCAGGCCGAGGCGCAGGCGGTGGACCGGGCCCACCGGATCGGCCAGGACAAGCCGGTCATGGTGTACCGCCTGGTGGCGACGGGGACCATTGAGGAGAAGGTCATGGAGCTCAAGGCCAGAAAGGCCGAGCTGTTCACCGAGGTCGTGGAGGGCGGTGCCGACGAGGCCTTGGCGGCCGAGGCGGGTGGCCGTGCCCGCCTGACCGTCCGGGACATCCGTGAGCTCATGGAGGGCTGAGCGGGACCGGGATGCGTCCATCTGGCGTGTGGCCTGGGGACGGTAGTCGTAGGAACAACCGTCCGCGCGGCCCTGGTTCACTTGCCCGGTGTTGTTTCCTAGTGCTGGTGTCGGTGTCGTTCCTGGCGTCTGCGTTGTCTTGCGCGTCGGTGCTGCCAGTGTCGTTGGGCGCGGCGCTGGTAGGTGTGGGAGTAGCCGTAGACCAGGCGGGCGGTGGCGGCGGTGAGCAGCAGCGCCAGGGCGGCCTGTCCGGGAGGGATCCCGGGGCCGTGGCGTGCCGGGGGGCGCCCCTGGGTGCTGACGCCCTGGTCGTAGCGTGTGCCGATGGAGTACCTGCCGGATGTCGTGGCGGCCATGACCGGGTGCGTCGTGGTCCAGGTGCGGAACCCGTCGGGGTCGTTGTCGGCCCTGTCGGGGTCCAGGTGCCAGTGGTCCTGGTCGTCCTGGTACATCCAGTCCGCGTTCCAGGGCCGCGGCGGCTGGTCGTCCGTCTCGTCCTCGAAGGGGTCGGGTGGCTCGAGGTAGGCCTCGTCAGGCAGGAGCCGCGTGCGGTCCATGACGAGCAGGAGCGTGTGGTACAGGTCGTAGGCGACGCTGTCCCCCAGGTCCTGGCTGGTCAGGGAGGGGCCACCGGTCACGGCCCGGGCGGCCCGGGCGGGGGCGGCCGGGGGCCGCCAGGGGGCGTGCGGGTCCAGGCCGTGGAGGTCCAGGCCCTGGTCCAGGGCCGTCAGCGCCACCCCGGCCGCGGGGCTCTCCTCGTCCTCGCCCACGCCCCTGCCCGTGGCACACGCCGCGTACAGGTACCCCTCCAGGGTCGCCCCCCTCCCGGCGACGACCAGGAGCCAGGCGTGCGCCGCCTTCCAGGGGGTGTCCTCGGCCTGGGCCCAGGAGCCCGGCGCCCGGGCGGTGAGCGCGGCGGACAGCAGGTGACGGGCGGACAGGACCCCCACGGCCCGTGACAGGACGGCCAGGGCGGTGTCGTCGGTCAGGACCTCGCGCAGCAGGACGGTCACCTCGACGTCGTGGCGCCCGCTCCAGGCCACGGGCAGGGACCGGTAGAAGGGCTGGTAGCCCCTGGCGTAGACACCGCCGGTGGCCACGTCCCACAGGTCGCCCACGGAGTTGGCCAGCACGACGGCGGCGGCGCGCCGGGCCGGGGGCGTCCAGGCGGTGGCGTCCACCCCTGCCAGGGTGACTACTGCCTGCTCGGTGAGCCAGGCGGCCTGCTCCTCGTAGAGGTTGGTCCGGGGCGCGGTGGGCCGGTAGCGCAGGGTGGATGCCGACGCCACAGCCGCGGCCAGGGCCTCCAGGCAGGCGGGGCCCGCTTTCTGGGCGCGGGCGGCCACCCACGCCCACAGGGATCCGTCCACCCTGGTGGCCAGGACCCGCCTGACCGTGTCCCTCCTGCTGGGCCCCAGGGTCCTGGGATCCGGTCCCGACACGGGCGGCGCCAGGACGTCCAGGACCGTGGCAGGGGTGCGGGCTGCGGCGGTCAGGACCGCGGCCAGGGGGTCGTAGAGGAGGTAACGGGCCCTGACCTCCCGGGGCGCATCCTCGGGGAAGTTCGAGTACCCACCACCTGCCGTGGTGGTCAGACGCGCATACTCAACCCACCCCACCCGCAAACCCCCAGTCGTCGCACCGGTCTCACCGGCCATGACACCACGAACCAGGGACGCCAGGAACTTAGGCTCCAGGACCAGAGGATCCCGGCCGCCCTCACTGTCCAGGGCCTGGTTGTCACCAGCACCCGGGGCCTGGGTGCCGACGATGGCGGTGGTCAGGGGGTCCTGGTCGGCGGTGAGCAGGCGTCTGAAGCCTAGTGGGAGCAGGAGCGTGTCGGGCTCGGTCAGGTCGCCGGTCACCGTGACCATGGACGTCAGGTCCCGGGCCAGGGCCTCACGACGCCCCTCGTCCCACAAGGGCGAGCTGGTGGCCGTGGCCAGCAGGGACGTCCACGTGCACGCCAACGGCACGCCCGGATCCGTGCTACCGGTACCGCTCCCACCAGAGCCCGCCCGACCCGTGACACCACCGCCTCCCGCGGGCAGGTGCGCCGCCACCCGCACCAGGCCCCTGGCCCCCAGGGCGTCAACCAGGGCAGTCGCATAAGCACCCCCACCCACACGCGGCGCCACACGCTCACCAACCGCCTGCGTCAGGGCCGTGTCGTCGCCCTCGTCCAGGGCCCTGGTCAGCACGACGGCGTCCCCACGGGCGGCGTCGGCAGCGTCAGCATCCGTACCAGCAGCAGGACCACCACCCAGGCCACCAGGCCGGTCACAGACCCCACCACCCAGGCCACCCGGAGCCGGGGAACCGGTAGCACCGCCCCTACCGTCCGTACCAGGGGCCGTCACCGGGTCCCCACCCAGGCCACCCGCACCAGCGGTCCCGGTAGCCAGGGGCGTACCGGACCGGTCCGGCAACGGACCCAGACCACCCCCCTCCCCCGAACCCGCCAGCACCGCCGCCACGAACAGGACCACACACACCACCACACCCAGACCACGAAACACCACACCCCACCCAACACGACCAGCAGACCTCACACGAATCAGCTCCTCATTACTCAAAGGGGATGAAAGTAGTCGTCTACGTAGTCTTCAGTTCACGTGCCTGTCGTCTGGTATTACTCCTCGTACCAGCTCTTGTGTCGTTCCCGCCACCTGCGTAGTCTCTCCTTGCGGATCGGGCGCAGTCTCTCCCTGCGACGTTGGTGGGTGTGGGAGAGGCTGTAGACCAGGAGGGTGGTGGCAGCGGTCAGCACCGCTACCAGGACGGCGTGCCTGGCGGGACTCCGGGGGGCGGTTGCGGGCGCAGGGTCCTGGACCTTGAGGACGTCGTCCTTGAAGTTGTTGACGATGAATTCACGGATAACTGGGTAGATACGCTGGGGGTCGCAGATGCCTTGAAACCAGACGCTCAAGCCCCGAGGGTCTGCCACGGCTTCTTGACGGTCCAGACGCCACACATTGCTGCCGTCCTTGGTGATCCAGTCATAGACAGGTCGCCCGTCGCCCAGGGTGTAGGCGTCCTGGGGAATGAGGTGGGAGGAGTCCAGAGCACCTATTACCTCCAGAGTCAGTCTGACCGCGACCTTCTGCGTGAGGCCGTTCAAGTCCGAGACGAGACCGACAGGGCTCTTCTGGGAGAAGTCCGCAAGACCGGACGGGGGCTGCCAGCTGAAGGGCGGATCCGTGGCGGAATCCATACCCTGTTCCAGGGCCGCCAGCATTATCCCAGCCGCAGGACCCGCCTCGTCGACTCCTGCCTGCCTGGCCGCCGCACAGGTCGCGTAAATGTAGCCATATAGTCTGGCACTCGACCTCGTACCACCCAGGAGCGCGCCGTAGGCTTCCCTCAGATCAGTCCCCGGATCAGTCTTTCTCGCGGTGACAACCAGGCGACGGGTGGTGAGCACCCCGGCGGCCCTGGATACAGTGGTCAGGGCGACATCGTCGGTCAGGACGTCCTGGAGCAGGGCGCCTAGCTCCCTGCCGCGGCGGTCATGCCAGGCTACCGGCAGGAGCTCATCGAAACTGGTGTAACGGTCCTTGTACGCGGTACCGCTAGCTGTGTCATCGATATCGCCTATGGAGTTGGCGAGCATGACGGCGGTGGCGCGTCTGGCTGTGGGCGTCCAGGCGGTGGTGTCCACGCCCGCCAGGGTGGCTACTGCCTGCTCGGTGAGCCAGGCGGCCCGGGCCTCGTAGGGGTTGGGCTGGAGGGTGGGCGCGGCGGACCGGTAGCGCAGGGTGGAGGCCGAGGCCACGGCCGCGGTCAGGGCCTCCAGGCAGGCGGGGCCCGACCCCTGGGCGCGGGCGGCCACCCACGCCCACAGGGATCCGTCCACCCAGGGAAACTGTTCCCGGTCCCCGTAGCTCCTCCCACTGGGCCCCAGGGCGGCGCCCCTGTATGCGTCTACGCCATGAGGCCCCCGGCCCTTCCCGCTGGGTCCCAGGGTGCTGGGATCAGCCCCCGGCAGGGACGGGGCCAGGACGTCCAGGACCGTGGCAGGGGTGCGGGTTACGGCGGTCAGGGGGTCGTAGGAGGCCCGGTGAGTGGTCAAGTCCTGGGGTGTTCCCTCGGGGAAGTTCACGTACCCGCCGCCTGCCGTGGTGGTCAGGCGCGCGTACTCCACCCACCCCACCCGCAAGCCCCCAGTCGTCGCACCGGTCTCACCAGCCATCAGCCCACGAACCAGGGACGCCAGGAACTTAGGATCCAGGGCCAGAGGATCCCGGGAACCCCGGGAACCCAGCTGCCCGCCCCCGGCCCCGGGAGCCCGACCGTCACCAGCACCCGGAACCTGGCCGGTCGCAGCACCCGGGGCCCGGGCGCCAGCAGCAACAGCGGTCAGGGGGTCCTGGTCGGCGGTCAGCAGGCGCCTGAACCCCAGTGGGAGCAGGAGCGTGTCGGGCTCGGTCAGGTCGCCCGTGGTGGTGACCAGGGACGCCAGATCCCGGGCCAGGGCCTCACGGCGCCCCTCGTCCCACAAGGGCGAGGCGGTAGCCGTGGCCAGCAGGGACGTCCACGTGCACGCCAGCCCAACACCGGCCGCCCCGGCACTGTCTGCACCACTCACCCGGCACCCCCTGGCACCCTCAGAACCACCCGCGTCAGAGCCCGCCGGGAGCATGCCGCCCCCAGTGGGCAGGTGCGCTGCTACTCGTAGCAGGCCCCTGGCCCCCAGGGCGTCGACCAGGGCAGTCGCATAAGCACCCCCACCCACGCGCGACGCCACACGCTCACCAACCACCCGCACCAGGGACGCGTAGTCCCTTCCCTCCAGCGCCCCGGCCAGCACGACGGCGTCCTCATGAGCAGCGTCAACGTCACTCGCGGCATCCTGGTGGACGGGGTTGACAGTACCTAATGAGCTGTCCACGCCATCAACGGCAGCGCCAGCGGGAATCACGGCCACAGTAGACGCAGAGCTTGGGTCCATGACCTGCGCATCCACGACCCATGTAGTCGTCAAAAAACTAGGGAGGTGAAGGCAGAGCAGAATTACCGCACATTTAAGCAGCGGGCACGGCATCACTTACCAGGCCCCCGGAATCCCCTGGCACTGGGGCTCCCCCACACCACCGTCAGATCACGGTCCGCGTCCTTCCGGACCCCGTCCGCCAGGACCATGTTGCCAGTCAGCGTATTGCACAAGGCCGCCAGCACACCCAGGTCAGCCTGCAGGAACACGGCCCGCCACCTCCAATCACCAGGGAGCTCAGGGACGGCCAACAAAGCAGTAAGCACACACCCCACCCAGCAAAGACAGGGCAAGACCCCTGAACCTCGCAGGAGAGGAAGAAGACTGCGACTCGCACCACACACAGTATGTGAGCGACGCCCCATCTGTCCAGAGCAGCAACTCAACCATGGCCCATATCACAGGAACGGTCTGGGAAGTGCTCGCCAGACGACCCCACCCTCGGACAACACCGCCGCGCTGACCTCGCGCACACGGCGTCAGGGCCAGTCCGGCCACCGGCCCTGACGCCAGCCCAGCGCTAACCTCGCACACGCGGACAGGGCCTACCCGCTGTGGGTGGCCGGCTACCCGGCCGGGCTAACCTCGCACACGCGGACGGAGCCTGGGCCACTACCGCCCTGACGTCGTCTCATCCCCGGCCTCGCTCCCTGGCCTCACCCCCGGCCCGACCGGCAGCCGCACACCACGCCGTCCCTTCACAGGGAACACACAACCGGGGCTGACGCCAGCCACACGCCTGCCCGGCAGCGTGAAGGCATGTCACACAGCACAGTCCCGCGTCGTCCTGTACTCCGCCGCTCGGCCACCACCGGCCGCGCCCCCGGGGCCACCTCCCGGGATACCACCACGCACGCTCCCGCCTCCGCCACGGAGCCGGTGGCCTCAGGTCCCCTGACGGCGGCACCGGCACCGGCACCGGCCGTAGCGTCCCCGGCCGTAGGACACGGTACGGCCCCGTCCCCGGCCGCGAAACAGGGCGCGGACGCGAAACCGTCAGCCGCTGGCAGCGCAACGGCCACCGCCCGTACCCCCAGGCGCCACACCCGACGCAACTTCCTCCTGGGCAGCGGCGCCGCACTGGGTATCGGCCTGGTCGGGACAGGCGCCTGGGCCCTCAACCGCTACGTCATCGACCACGTCGAGATCACCGACGTCGAGGCCTACGAGGCCCAGAACTCCTCGGTGACCAGGACGGCCGCACCCACTGCCGCAAACGCCACCCTGACCCAGGACGGCTACACCTCGTCGTCGACGACCGTGCGCATTAGCACCGTCACCACCGGCTCGGGCCGCGAGACGGTCACCTACTACACGGCGGACATCACGGTCTCCGACGCCACCGTGGTGCGCAGCGCCTTCGCCCACAACGAGTACGGCACCAATATCACGGCCCGACCCAGTCAGATCGCCTCCTCCCACGACGCCTTCCTGGCCGTCAACGGCGACTACTACGGCTTCCGCGACACCGGTATCCTCATCCGCAACGGGGTGGTCTACCGCGACTCCCCGACCCGCCAGGGCCTGGTCCTCTACACCGACGGCCGCATGGAGGTCTACGACGAGACCACCACCAGCGCCCAGGCCCTCCTGGACGCAGGAGCCTGGAACACGCTGAGCTTCGGGCCCGCCCTGGTGCAGGACGGCTCGGTCCGGGAGGGGATCGACGCCGTGGAGGTGGACACGAACTTCGGCAACCACTCCATCCAGGGACGTCAGCCGCGCACCGCCGTGGGGGCGCTCGGGCAGGGGCACTACGTGTTCGTCGTGGTGGACGGGCGCGAGGAGGGCTACTCCCGCGGCGTGACCATGACCGAGTTGGCCCAGATCATGGTGGACCTGGGGTGCCAGGTGGCCTACAACCTCGACGGCGGCGGCTCCTCGACCATGTACTTCAACGGGCAGGTCATTAACCGGCCCTCCAACGGCGGCGAGCGCGGCACCTCCGACATCCTCTACATTGCGCAGGGGGCCTGAGATGAACCCGGCAACCTGGTCCACCGGCTCCTACCCGCTGACCCGCCCCTCGTCCCGCCCCGCCCTGGAGGAGCCGCAGGCTCCCCTGGCCGCCCAGGAGAAGGCCAGCACCTCCCACGCCGGGGCCCGATCGGCCCAGGACGCGACGTCGACCCCAGGGCCCCTGCCCACTGAGCCGGGGCCCGCACTCGCCGAACCGGGGCCCGCGTCAATGTCGGCCCTGGGCCATGCAGCCCGGGCACTCCGGGCCCCTGCGTCCCGGACGGCGGCCCGGGCAGCGGTCCTGGAGGCCTCCGGCACCCCGCGCCTGGCGGTGGTCGTCCCCGCCTACCAGCCGGACGCCCGCCTGGTGGGGCTCGTCGACGACCTGCACGAGGCTCTTCCCGGCTGCCGGGTCCTCGTGGTGGACGACGGCAGCGGCCCTGACTACGTCGCTGTCTTCGCCCAGGCCCGCGCCCAGGGCGCCGTCGTGGTCACGCACCAGGTCAACAGCGGCAAGGGCCAGGCGCTGCGCACCGGCCTGGCCCGGGCCGCCACCACCTGGCCGGGCGCGGACGTGGTGTGCGCCGACGCCGACGGCCAGCACACGCCCGCCGACATCCGGGCCGTCGCCACCAGGGTCCGTACCACCGGGCACATGACCCTGGGGGTACGCCGTTTCACCGGGAGGGTGCCGCTGCGCTCCAGGGTGGGTAACACCGCCACGGCCCTGCTCTTTGCCGGGGCGACCGGCTGGCGCCTGCGCGACACCCAGACGGGTCTGCGGGGCTTCCCCGCCGGGGAGCTGGCGTGGCTCCAGACGGTGCCCGGCGACCGCTACGAGTACGAGCTCTCCCAGCTCCTGGAGGCTCATGAGCGCGGCCTGGCGGTGGAGGAGGTGGAGATCGCCACGGTCTACGAGCCGGGCAACACCTCCAGCCACTTCCGTCCCGTCCAGGACTCCGCCCGTATCTACGCCCCGCTCCTGCGGTTTATTGGCGCCTCCCTGGCAAGTTTCGTCATTGACTGGGTGGGAGTGGTGGTGCTCATGGCGCTGAGCGGCAACCTGCTGACCTCCGTGGTGGTGGCGCGCATTATCAGTGGTACCGCGAACTTCTTCCTCAACCGTCGGGTGTTCCGGGCACAGGCCGGGACGGTGGGGCGCACCGCCGTACGCTACCTGGGGCTGGCCCTGGTGCTCCTGGCGGCCAGCTACCTCATGCTCAGGGTGCTGACCGGGCTCGGCCTGGGGGTGGGGACCGCCAAGGTCGTGGGCGACGGCACTGTCTACGTCATCAGCTACCTGGCCCAGCGGCACCTGGTCTTCCGCCGAGGACACAGCGGCTAACCCCGCCCGCGCCTGCCCGCCTGCCCGCCTCGCCACCCGCGAGAACGGTACTTATTCGTCGCGAGAACGGTACTTGTTTGCCGTGAGAACGGTACTTGTTCCTCGGCGACGTACCTTGGTCGTCGGGGGCGTACCCTAGAGGCCCCCTAGGGCACGTCCTCGACGACCAAGGTACGTCCCCGGCGGGGTGGCAGGAAAGGGGCTAAAAACCACCCGCCCCCAGAGTGCGAGCACCTGGCCGGCCTGGAGCGAGGCCGCTTCCGCGAGGTCGTCAAGGTCCGTGAATCCGCCCCGCTGGGAACGCGCAATAAGGATTCTGCCAATGGGCGCGTTGTCAAGAGCACCTATCTCCCGGATATCGGCAATCGTAGCCGTATTGATATCGACGACGTCGGCCGACTGAACCTGCGACGGCGGGTCCACGGGACCCTCCTGAGCGGGCGATGACGTGCCGACGGGACCTGCCTGCGCAGCGGGTACCGAGAACGGCGCCGTCGGCTTATCGGCACCAGCCCCTGGTGGCAGGTAGCCATCCTGGGCAGAGGGAATCGGTGCACCCCACCCGAAGGAAGGTGCGGACTGAGGCGCCGGGCCACGATCCCAGCCCGTCACAGGCACCTGGACCAGGTACGGATACGGATACGAGTAAGGGTACGGGTAAGGGTAGTAGGCTGCGAGACTCGCCATCTCGTCATCGCACTGGATAACCGCCCGGAGCACGGCCCGCCTCACGAGCGCAGCGTGGATCGAGCTGCCGATCCAGCACAGCGCCAGGAGGATGGCAGTAACACGATACGGCACAGAGTCAGTGTCCATGCGCCCCGAGACGCCACTCGAAGCAGCGGCCGAAACATACAAGAGAACGGTAAGGACGCACCAGAACGTGGCAGCCCTCTTCACCGACCTCGATTTCGTTATTCCCTCCGCCCACAGCCATCCAATAAATGAGAAAATGCCCATCCCCAGGACCACAACCAGGATCCAGGCGGAGTTCTTGAACCTCCAGCCATTTGTTTTCTGGGCAATCAGGTAGTCAATTCCGTCGAGATGCAAGCCTGGCCTCCTCGAAGTCGATCGTGAACGTGTTCTCCACCGCGACACACTTAAGCACGTCCTCGAAGGAAGTTATCTGGGACAGAATAATGATGTCGTCGTCATCAACGGACTGGGCGGGAACCTGGTCTTCGCCAGAACGACGAGGGACCCTTCAAAGGAGACGGTCATCCGTCAAGACCTTTCAAGCGAAGCCAACTAACCCGTCCCCTGGACGCCAGGGAGGAAGCAGGGGAACGAGTACCAGACTACCGCACCTACGGCCCGTACCCAAGGTGTCAGACGGCCCCGCTCAGCCGGTGGGCACAGGACGGGCATGGCGCCGGGTTGCCCGCGAGCAGCCAGCAGGAGGGTGACGAGCTCCGACCGCGGTCAGGGAGGATGCCGGTGTCCAGGGCTCGTTGGGTAGGCGCCCTGACGAGCTCCCGACCGCACCCCAGGGAGGACCGGATGCTGGCACGGACCGCTCCGCCGTCGAGGACCCGCACCTGGGCCCAGCGCCGACCGGCGTCTCGGACGACCCCCGTTCTCACTGCCAATAAGTACCGTTCTCACGAAGAATAAGTACCGTTCTCACGGTGAGCGGGTGGGGCGGGGAGGGCGCGCCGTCCCGACGCGGGGCTTGCAGCTATAGGCGGGCTCGGCGCCCACGTAGATGGGGCCGCCGCATCATCGCCGGATAGAGACTATTCACGTCATCGGCGCCCACGTGGACGGGGCCACCGCAGGCGGGGCAGTGGCCGGCTAGTCGTAGGCGGGCTCGGCGCCCACGCCCTGGGCCATATTGGCAAAGCGCGACAGGTGCCCCTGGAATATGACCGGGATGGTCCTGGTCTGACCATTGCGGTGCTTGGCCACAATAATGTCGGCCTCACCGGCGCGCTCGTCGCTGTTGTAGTACTCGGGACGGTGTAGAAGCATAATAATGTCGGCGTCCTGCTCCAGGGAGCCGGACTCTCGCAGGTCACTCATCTGCGGCTTGTTCCCGGTACGCTGCTCAGGACCACGGTTGAGCTGAGCCACCGCCACCACGGGGATGTCCAGTTCCTTGGCCAGCAGCTTGAGGGAGCGGGAGAACTCCGAGACCTCCTGCTGACGGGACTCCACACGTTTGCCCGAGGTCATGAGCTGGAGGTAGTCGACGACCATGAGACCCAGGTCCCCGTGCTGCTTAAGACGCAGGGCCTTGGAGCGGATCTCCGGCATGGTGAGGTGGGGAGAGTCGTCAATATAGAGGGGCGCCTCGGAGACGGGGTTGTAGGCACGGGCCACGTCCTCCCAGTCCCGCTCATCCATACGGCGTCCTCCACGTAGCTTAGTCATGTCCACCCCGGACTCGGCGGCCAGGATACGCATCATAATCTCCATGCGCCCCATCTCCAGGGAGAAGTAGCAGGAGGGGATGTGCTTGCCGTCAATGCTCGCGTGGATGGAGGCGCTGCGACAGAAGTCGACGGCGAGGGTGGACTTGCCCATGGCGGGTCGGGCGGCGACGATAATCATCTGCCCGCCGTGCAGGCCCCCGGTGAGCTCGTCGAGCTCGACAAAGCCCGTGGGGACCCCGGTCATGACGCCGGACTCCCGGGACTGGCCCGCCTCGATCTTCAGGTTCGCCTCGTTAAGGAGATCACCGACCACGGCGTAGTCCTGCTTGTCACCGTCGCGGTGGGCCACGGAGTAGACCTCCGCCTCAGCCAGGGTGACGAGGTCGTCAATATCCCCGGCGTCGGTTGAGTAACCGAGCTGGGTAATGCGGGTCCCCGCCTGGACCAGGCCGCGCATGAGGGACTTCTCCTTGACGATCCGCGCGTAGTAGCCAGCGTTGGCGGCGGTGGGGACGGTGGCCATGAGGCTGGCGAGGTAGGGTGCCCCGCCCACGCGCTCCAGCTCGCCGCGCTTGGCCAGCTCGTCGGCGACAATGAGGGGGTCGGCAGGCTCGGAGCGGTTGTAGACCTCCACAATGGCGTCGAAGATCGACTCGTGAGCGGGCTTGTAGAACTCGGTGCCGCGCAGGACCTCGATGACGTCGGTAATGGCCTCCTTGCTCAGGAGCATGCCGCCGAGCGTGGCCATCTCGGCCTCAAGATCCTGGGGCGGGAGGCGGTCGAAGGCGCCGTCGTAGCGGATGGCCTGGTCGCCGTCCCCCGCGGGCCCGACGGCGGAGCTCACCTCGGTCATAACGCCTCCTTCTCGCGTGCGCGCAAACAGGCCCCCTGGCCCACGAGCCCTTCCCGGAGGTGCCCCGTCTCGCGTGCGCGTGCACGATAGCCACGCAGGCGCCGGGGCGCAAACGCTCAGGACCGGCAGGGTGTGGAGGAGCGGGGGACGCCTGTGGATATGTGGGCAGAGCCTGTGGAGGACGCGCCGTCGGACATGGGGACAGACGGGGTAGAACTGTGGAAAAGCTGCTACGCCACCAGCGGATATCGGCTTAGTTCCAACGTTTTCTCACTGTCACGACCAACCCGCCCGTCGTGGTACAGAGTGTGTACAAAATCTGTGGATAAGTGGACAAGTCTGTGGATGAACCTCATCCTGTCCTTCAGGTCGGCCGCCGCCCGACCCGTCTGGGGCGCCGCCAGCGGTGGGAACGAGCACGTGGAAGCGGCTCACCGGCAGACGGTGGTGCTGGGGCGCCGCCAGCAGTGGGAACGAGGCGCCCCTCCACCCAGGAGCGGTGGGGTGCCGCCCGGGGACCAGCATGAGACGGCACCCGCCGCTTCCACCCAGGAGCGGTGGAGCGCCGGTCACCAAGGCTGACAGGAACGAGGGGCAGTGCCCCTCCGCCCAGGAGCGGTGGGGTGCCGCCACCGGGCAGGAGGGCGGGCGTGAGAGGAGGGCGGGCGTGAGAGACTGGGGCGTCGTCTCCGGAGGTCCTGTGCCTAATACGTCCAGCCCGTCGCCCGTTCCCGCCGAGCCCCACGCACCCTCGCCGTCCCACGGGACCACAGCACCCTCGCCGTCCCCGGCGCCCCACGAGACCCCGACACCCTCGGCGCCCCACAGGACCCCGGCGCCCCACGGAACCACAGCGCCCCCGACCACGCCGCCCCGCACAGCTAGCCTGAACCGGCAGATCCTCTCCCTGGCCCTGCCCGCACTGGGCGCGCTGGTGGCCGAGCCGCTCTTCGTCCTCATTGACTCGGCCATGGTGGGCCACCTGGGCCCCACCTCGCTGGCGGGCCTGTCCCTGGCCTCGACGGTCCTGACCACCGTCGTGGGCCTGTTCGTCTTCCTGGCCTACGCAACCACGGCCACCACCGCCCGGCTGTTCGGGGCGGGACGGCGTTCGGCCGCCCTGCGGGCCGGGGTCGACGGCATGTGGCTGGCCGGGCTCATTGGCGTCGTGGCGGGCACGCTCCTGGCCCTGGCAGCCCCCTGGGTCGTGGCCGCCCTGGACGCGGACGGGCAGGTGGCCGAGGCCGCGACCGCCTACCTGCGCGCCTCCGCCCCCGGCATCCCCGGCATGCTCGTGGTCTACGCGGCCACCGGGACCCTGCGCGGCCTGCTGGACACCCGGACGCCCTTCGTAGTGGCCACTGCCGGGGCCGTGCTCAATGTGGCGGTCAACGCCGTGCTGCTCTACGGCGTCGGCATGGGGATCGCGGGATCCGGCCTGGGCACGGCGGCGGCCCAGACGGTCATGGCCCTGGCCCTGGCGGCGCCGGTCCTGGGCGCGGCCAGGCGCGACGGCGTCACCTGGGGACCGCACCGACAGGGGCTGACCGCCTCCCTGGGGACCGGGACCCCGCTCCTGGTGCGTACGCTCTGCCTGCGTGCGGCGATCCTGGCGACCGTGTGGGCGGCGACCGCCCTGGGGACCACCGCCCTGGCGGCGCACCAGGTGGTGAGCTCGCTGTGGAACTTCGTCGCCTTCGCCCTGGACGCCCTGGCCATTGCCGCCCAGGCGCTCATTGGGACGGCACTGGGCCGGGCCTCAGCCGACCAGGCCCACCAGGACGCGGGTTCTCATAAGGAACTTCCGACATTTGCCCAGACAGCCGACCAGGCCCACCAGGACGCGGGCGTGAGCACCCTGCTGCGACGTACCACGGCCTGGGGCGCGGGGGCGGGCGCCCTCCTCGGCCTCCTGCTGGCCGTGGGCTCCCCCTGGCTGCCCCACCTGTTCACCTCCGACCCGGCGGTCCTGGGCGCCTGCGTCCCGCCGCTGCTCATTGCGGCCAGCGCCCTGCCCCTGGCCGGGGTCGTCTACCTGCTCGACGGGGTCCTCATGGGGGCGGGTGACGGGCGCTACCTGGCCTGGGCGGGCTTGGGGACCCTGGTCCCCTACCTGCCCCTGGCCGCCGCCGTCGGCACCGGGCTCCTGGGCGGCACCGGGCTCCTGGGCGGGGCCGGGACCCCGGAGGGGAGCACCGGCCTGGTGTGGCTGTGGCTGTCGTTCGCCTGGGTCCTCATGGGGGCGCGGGCGCTGCTCAACGGCCTGCGCGCCCGAAGCACCGCCTGGCGGCACTGAGCCGGTTCCCTGACACGGTACCCACGCCCCGGGCGACGGCTCCGCCTGGCGGCACTGAGCGGATCGGGCACCGGGGTGAGGACGGAGCACAGGGTGAGGACGGAGCACCGGGATGTCACATTTGATATCTGCCCCACCGCAACCTATCTTAGACACATGATCAATACGACCGGCTCCCGGCTCAGCCCCGAGGAGCGCCGCGCCCAGATCATTGCCGTCGCCGCCCAGCACTTCGCCCGCGACGGTGTCGTCGGCACCTCCATGAGCGCTGTCGCCAAGGACGCTGGCGTGGCGCGGACCCTCATCTACCACTACTTCCCTGGTAAGGAGGAATTACTCGGCGCGGTCCTGGCGGCGGAGGCCGCGGGGCTCCTGGCGGAGACCGCCCCGGACGCCTCGCTGACGCCCCAGGAGAACGTCGAGAAGGCGCTGCGCGCCTACATAAAACACTTCCGCACCTCCACCACCAGCCTGAGCGAGCTGTACTCATCCAGTGACGCCACCGAGGCCGGCGCCCTGGTCGAGCGCAGCCACGCCATGCACATTGAACGGATCCTGGCGCTGACCGGCGCCGAGGACACCCCCGCCATGCACCGCAACCTGCGCGCCTGGCTCATCTTCATCGCCGCCCTGGCCCAGGACACGGTAGACGTCGGTACCCAGGAGCAGGACGACGTCGCCGTGCTGAGCCTTGACGTCCTAGCCACTATTGTGGGACACCCGTTCTAAGTACTGGCGCACGGAGCCGAGCCAGCCCGACCAGGGCGGGTCCGGCCCCGTCCCCACAGCGCCAGCCCTCACCAGCACCGGTGCTGCGCCACCCAGCCGCAGCACCGCCTCCCTGCCCGACGGGCCCGCACGGCCCGGCGCGTCAGCCTCGCCCAAGCCGCCCCGCCCGTCCGGTTCGGCCCACCAGCCTCGGCTCATCACGTGCCACCCCGACCCCTCACCGACCTGCCCAGCCAGCGCGTCGCCACCAGGCGGGAGGCACCGGTCCCACCCCACCACCAGCTCGACCTCGCCCACGGTCCTGGTGCCGCCCCTCCCTGACCCGACGCCGTCGGGACACCACCGCCCTCCAAGGAGAACCCCATGAAGCTCGTCATTATCGGCGCCACCGGACACGTCGGCTCCCGTGTCATGACCCAGGCCCTGGCGACCGGACACGCTGTCACCACCATTACCCCCCACCCCGAGACGGTCCGTCGCAGGAAGCGCCTGAAGGTCGTACGGGGCTCCACCTCCGACCCGGGCGCCGTCGCCCACGCCGCCAGGGGGGCGGACGTGGTCGTCGTCAGCCTGACCGGCAAGACCAGGGACGGGACGCTCATGCAGGCGCGCCTACCCAGCATTATCCGGGGACTGAAGAGGGCGGGCTCACCGCACCTGGTACTGGTCTCCGCGTTCGGTGCCGGTGACACCATCGACAAGGCCCCCTGGTACATGCGTCTGGTCTACCGTTACGTCCTGGGCCGGATTATGCACGACAAGACCGCGTCCGACAATCTCCTCATGGCCTCGGGAATACCCTGGACCATTATCTACCCGGTCAACCTCAAGAACAGTGTCGCCACGGGTACCGCCGTCAGCCTGCGCCTGGACCAGGTCACCAAAGTGCCCGGGCTACCGATCCTGGCATTCGACGACGCCGCGGCCGCTATCCTGGCGGCCGCCGAGGATCCGGACACCCAGGGCAGCCAGATCATTGTGACCACCGCCAAGGGGTTCCGTCGCGCCTGACCGGGCGACGACGTCGGGCATCAGGGCCCCGTCCACGGGCTGCCTCCTGCCGCACGGCAGGGCGCGGTCAATGTGCCAGCGCCCTGCTCATAAGGCCGGGGCGCAGGCGTCGGGGCGGCGCTCAGAAGCGCCCACAGGCGCGGCTGCCCCGGCGAGGTGGGTCTTCCCCCGGACCCGGACGCTGGCCCGCCCGGACCCGGACATTGCCCCGTGCCCGCGCCCCCACAATGCGCGGTCGCCGTCACACCTCGCAGGTGTGACGGCGACCGTCATGCCTCAGCCACCGGTGTCAGAAAGTGGGCCCACTCCCTGACGACCGCGTCCACGGCCCGGCCTCACGGCTCCGGCCGCAGGCCAACAGAGGCTGGCTGCGCCGCCCGGGGCTTACGTCTCACGGCACCCCGGCGGCGGGCGCGGGGCGGCTCAGCTGCATGTCCCCCGAGCCATCGCGGCCCCCCCGGCAGCTCGGCAACGGGGCACGTGGCGCCCAGAGCTGCCGCCTCTTAGCGAGCAGCGACCACATTGACCTCGATGGGGGCCACGACGTCGGTGTGCAGGCGCACGGAGACGGTGTGGCGACCAACGGACTTGACCGGGGGGACGGCCTGGATCTTGCGGCGGTCAATGGCGGGGCCACCGGCGTCCTTAATGGCCTGGGCCAGCTCGGCGGTGGTGACCGCGCCAAAGAGGCGGCCGTTGGCGCCAGCGGTGGCGGTCACGGTGATCACGTTGTCCACCAGCCAGGCGCGGGCGGCCTGCGCCTGCTCCAGGGAGGCGATGGTGCGCCTGCGACGGGCCTCGGTCATCTGGTCGATCTGCCGCTGGGCGCCCTTGGTCCACGGCGTGGCGAGCTTGCGGGGCAGCAGGTAGTTACGGGCGTAACCGTCCTTGACCTCGACGACCTCACCGGCCTCGCCGAGGTGGTCGACGTCGTGGGTGAGGATGAGCTTGGTGGTCATGCTTCCTCCTTCTCAGCGAGCGGAGCTCGTGTAGGGCAGCAGGGCCATCTCGCGGGCGTTCTTCACGGCCTTGGCGATCTTGCGCTGCTCCTGCACGGAGACGCCGGTGACGCGACGGGCACGGATCTTGCCGCGGTCGGAGATGAACTTGCGCAGCGTAGCGGTGTCCTTGTAGTCGATCTTGCCGACCTTAATAGCCTTGACCGGGCCGACCTTCTTCTTTGGCTTACGAAGCTGAGGCTTCGCCATGGTGGTACTCCTTGCTTCGAGCGCCGGGTATGAGCGGCGCTCACACGAGATTGAATATGGGTGGAAGCGGGTCCGACGACGTGTCTCGCACGGCCCGCACCTCACCGTGGGTGTGGTGCTCACCGGTGCCGGGTCGCCGCTGGCAGACCCTGGCTGGGCGGTCGGCCCCTAGGGGGCGGTCCCAGCCCCCAGGGGGCGGTCCGACCCCTAGAAGGGGGGCTCGTCCCCGAAGGACGTGGTGCCGCCGGTGGCCCAGGGGTCGTCCGCCGCGCCACCGGAGGGGGCGTTGTAGCGGGGCTGGCTGGGGGCGTTGTAGCCACCGCCCTGCTGGCCTGAGTTGTTGTAGCTCCCGGAGCCGCCCTGCTGGGACTGCCCCTGGCCTGAGGCGCCACCTGCGTAGCCGCCCTGGTTCCCGGCGTTGCCGCTGAAGCCGCCCTGACCACCACTGAAGCCGCCCTGGCCACCGCCACGGGGGTTGCGGGTGACCTGGGCCTTGGCGTAGCGCAGGGAGGGGCCGATCTCGTCGACCTGCATCTCCACCACGGTGCGCTCGGCACCCTCGCGGGTGGTGTAGGAGCGCTGGTTCAGGCGCCCGGAGACAATGACGCGGGTGCCCTTGGTGAGGGACTCGACCACGTTCTCAGCGGCGTCGCGCCAGATGGAGCAGCGCATGAACAGGGTCTCCCCGTCCTTCCACTCCCCGTTCTGACGGTCGTAGGTCCGCGGGGTGCTGGCGACGGTGAACGAGGCCACGGCCGCACCCGAGGGGGTGAAGCGCATCTCAGGATCCGCGGTGAGGTTCCCAATAAGGGTGATAATGGTTTCTCCGGCCATAATGTGTCGTCCGTTCCTGCGGGCTCAGGCCTCGGGGCGCAGCAGCTTGGTGCGCAGAACCGTCTCGTTGAGGCCCAGCTGGCGGTCGAGCTCCTGGGCGTTGGCAGGGGTCGTGGTCATGTCCACGACGACGTAGAGGCCCTCAGACTTCTTCTTAATGTCGTAGGCCAGGCGACGCTTGCCCCAGATGTCGATCTTGTCCACCGTACCCCCGTTGCTGGGGACGACCTGCAGCAGCTTCTCCAGCGTCTGAGCGATGGTGCGCTCATCGGTCTCGGGCTCGAGGATGATCATGATCTCGTAGTGACGCATGCTTGGTACCCACCTCCTCTGGTCTAGGCGGTCACGGTCTTTCCGTGACAGGAGGGTGATGCGTAGTGGCGCTTCCGACGGCGCAGGGTTGCCCGACGGCGCAGCCAAGCCGTCAGCCTACCGGAGCCGGGACCTGGTTGGCCAGACCCGGCGGCCACCCCAGACGTGACCCCGCTCTCCCCTGCGCGTCCCAGGAGGATCCCGCGCGGAAGGACGATCCGGGGCCGGGCACCATGGTGCCCGGCCCCGGATGCGGCGTCGCCCCACGACCGGCTCGAGCCCAGCCGGTGGACCAGGTGGCTACCAGGGAAACGACCTAGGACCCGTTCTCACGGCGAACAAGTACCGTTCTCACGACGAACAAGTACCGTTCTCGCGTAAGGGGGGAGTGGCTGCTAGTTATTGACCCCGCCGCCTCCGTGGTTGCCGCCGTCCCCGCCACCGGGAGGATTGGGGTTCTCGGCACCACCATTGCCACCGCCGCCGGGGTTCTCGGCACCACCATTGCCACCGCCGCCGGGGTTCTGGCCGCCGCCGTTCTCGCCGCCGGGGTTCTGGCCGTTGCCGCCCCCGCCGCCGTTCTCGCCGCCGGGGTTCTGGCCATTGCCACCGCCGGGGTTCTGGCCGTTGCCGCCCCCGCCGCCGTTGTCATCACCGTTGTCGCCACCGGGGTTCTGACGGCCGGTGCCACCGGGCTCCGGGTTCTGGAGCCTGCCGTTACCGGGCTCCGGGGCGCCGGTGGACTGGTTGCCGGGCTCGACGGGCTCCTGCGGCTGGGCGGTCGCGGTGCTCTCCTGCTGGGGGGCAAGCGCACCGCCCCCACCGAGCTTGCCCGGCTGGGAGGAGCCCGAGCTGCGGTCCGGGAAGTCCTTGACCTCCAGGTCCTTCAGGGCGGTCTTCATGTACGTGGTGAAGATGTCCGCCGGGTAGGTCGAGCCTGTGATCTCGTCATAGTCACCCCACGGCGTAATGGATTCCTCCTCACCATTGGGGCCGCTCTGGTAGAGCGTGACCGCGGTCGCGATCTGGGGGGTGAAGCCCGCGAACTGCGCGGACTTGTTGTCCGAGGAGGAGCCCGTCTTGGCCGCCACCGGCCGTCCCAGCTCCTGGGCGGTCTTACCCGACCCGTTCTTGACCACCTGCTGCATGGCGTAGGTGGCATCCGCCATGACGTCGTCGTCGAACACCTTCTCACCGCTCGTCGGTCCGCTGTAGACCACGTCCCCGGACTTGTTCGTTGTCTTGGAGATAATGTGCGGCGTGTAGCGCGTCCCCTGTGAGGCGAATGTGGTGTACGCCGTGGCAATGTCCAGCGTGTGCGGGGACGCGGATCCCAGCACGTTCTGGAGGTAGGTGTTCATCCCCTGGGTGTCCTGGGGGTACCCCGCCCGGACGGCGACGTCATTGGTCTTCTCCGGGCCGACGGCGTCATTGAGGTGGAGGTACGCGGTGTTGATCGAGTCCTGGGTGGCCCTGACCAGGTTGACCATTCCGTAGGAGACGTTCTGGAAGTTCTGGAACTGCGTGCCGTCAATGGTCTGCGGCGAGCTGCCGTCAAACGTGTTGGCCAGGGTGGCCCCGTTCTCCAGGGCCGCCACCAGGGCAAAGGGCTTGTAGGTGGATCCTGCCTGGGCGATGGCGGAGGTGGCGGAGTTGACCTGGTTGGTCAGGAAGTCCGACCCGCCGTAGAGGGCCAGTATGCCGCCGTTCGTGGCGTCCATGGACACCAGCGCCACCTTGAGGTTGCTCGAGTAGCCCGACGGCAGGGCCTTGACGGCGGCGACCGCCGCGTCCTGGTCCTCCTTGCTGATCGTGGTGACGATCTGGTAGCCGCCGGCGTCGATCTGGTCGTCGGTCAGCTTGGCGCTGTCCCTGAGCTCGGCGCGCACCATCTGCAGCAGGTAGCCGTTGGAGCCGCCGTAGGTCTCGGTCTGGGTGTCCTCGACCGTGGTGGGGAAGACGGCGGCGGAGCGCTCCTGCTCGGTAATGTAGCCGTCCTCGGCCATGAACTGCAGCACCCGCGCCCAGCGGTCCTTAGCCGTCTGCGGGCTGACGGCGGGGTCGTAGGCGCTGGGGGCGGGCAGGATCCCGGCCAGGAGGGCGGACTCGGAGATGGTCAGGCTCGCCGCACCCTTCCCGAAGAACGCCTGGGCGGCCGCGTCGATACCGTAGGCCCCGCGCCCGAAGTACACCGTGTTGAGGTAGGAGTCGAGAATCTCCTTCTTGGTCTTGGAGTGGTCGATCTTGATCGCCATAATGGCCTGCTCGAACTTACCCGCATAGGATCCCGTGGTATCCACGTAGTAGTTCTTGACGTACTGCTGGGTAAGTGTCGAGGCACCCTGCTGGGAGCCGCCGGAGAGGTTGTTCCACAGCGCCCTGACAATACCCTTGGGGTCAATGCCCTTGTTGCTGTAGAAGGTGCGGTCCTCACTGGCCACGACGGCGTTGCCCACGTAGTCCGGCAGGGCGGAGGTGTCGATAATGTTGCGGTTCACCTCGGCGAACCTGCCCATCTCCGTGGTGCCGTCGTTGTAGTACACGACCGAGGTGGTGGCCAGGGCGAACTGGGAGACGTTGGGGATCTCGATCACCGTGTAGGCGGTAATGAAGCCGCCGAAGAGCAGGGCGATCATGAGCAGGAAGGAGCCCAGCACGAACCGCCAGCTGGGCACCCAGCGCCGGATCGGCCCCTTGCCCGCCCGCGGGTAGTTGAAGAAGCGACGCCGCCGTCCGGCGCCGGGCCCCTTGGCGTCCTTGCCGCCCCGGGGTGGTCGCCCGGAGGCCCCGGGCTTCTTCTTGGTCTTCCTGACAGCGGGCTCGACCGCCGCCGCCTGGGCCAGCTTGCCCGGGCGCCGGGATCCAGGCGCATTGCTTCCAGCCACGTGGTCCTCGTTTCCGTCGATTGGGGCTGCGGGGCGAGGGCCGCCCACCCCCGTTTCCACCACCAGTATCACCATAGGAACCACCGGGACCGGTAGCGGACACGTCACAGCCCCCCAGGCGCCGAGAGTCGCGTCACACTGCACGCCGGATGGCTCCCAACGGCACTAGATCGATCTAGTCTTGTCCGGCATCCACCCCTTCCCAGGATCATACCCACCTACAAGGAGCACCATGAGCACCATCCGTGTCGGGATCGTCGGCGTCGGAAACTGCGCCTCCTCCCTCGTCCAGGGCGTCACCTACTACCGTGACGCCAAGGCCACCGACACCGTCCCGGGCCTCATGCACGTGGACTTCGGCGGCTACCACGTGCGCGACCTGGACTTCGTGGCGGCCTTCGACGTCGACGCCGCCAAGGTGGGCCTCGACCTGGCCGATGCCATCAACGCCTCACAGAACAACACCATCCACATCGCCGACGTCGCCCCCACCGGGGTGGTCGTCCAGCGCGGGGTGACCCTGGACGGCCTGGGGGACTACTACCGGGCCACCATCACCGAGTCCGACGCCGAGCCGGTCGACGTCGTGGCCGCCCTGAGGCAGGCGAAGGTGGACGTGCTCGTGTCCTACCTGCCGGTGGGCAGCGAGGAGGCCGCCCGCTTCTACGCCCAGTGCGCCATCGACGCCCACTGCGCCTTCATTAACTGCATGCCGGTGTTCATCGGCTCCACCCGGGAGTGGAGCGAGAAGTTCGCCGCCGCCGGGGTGCCGATCGTGGGTGACGACATCAAGAGCCAGCTCGGCGCCACCATCACCCACCGGGTGCTCGCACGCCTGTTCGAGGAGCGCGGCTGCGTGCTGGACCGCACCTACCAGCTCAATGTGGGCGGCAACATGGACTTCAAGAACATGCTCCAGAGGAGCCGCCTGGAGTCCAAGAAGATCTCCAAGACCAACGCCGTGCAGTCCAACCTGGCCCAGCGCCTGGACGACCGCGACGTGCACATCGGCCCCTCGGACCACGTGGCCTGGCTCGACGACCGCAAGTGGGCCTACGTGCGCCTGGAGGGCCGCAACTTCGGCGACGCCCCCATCTCCGTGGAGTACAAGCTGGAGGTGTGGGACTCGCCCAACTCCGCGGGCATCGTCATCGACGCCGTGCGCGCCGCCAAGATCGCCCTGGACCGGGGCATTGGCGGGGAGCTGCTGAGCGCCGCCTCCTACTTTATGAAGTCGCCCATGGAGCAGCGCCCCGACGAGGAGGCGCGCCGCAGCGTGGAGGAGTTCATCGCCGGGACCCGCGAGCGCTGAAGGCCCGGACCGCGGCGGGGCAGCCGGCCCAGTGGTCCAGGAGCCAACCCCGGCCTCGCGCCCGGCCCGGCTCCCTGTCGGCCCCGCCCCGAGGCTGGCCCCGATCGGCCCCGCCCCGGGGCCGCTCCCCGGGCTGACCCCGCCCCGGGGCTGGCCCTGCCCTGGGGCCGCTCCCGCCCGGCCCCGCGCCCCTGAGAGCCCGGGCTCACACGTCCTGCCACGCACCTGCCCGGGCCCGCCAGCGCGGACGCGACTACTGTGAGTCCCATGGAAGCCACTTCTGCTGCCAACGAGACCACCTCGCAGAACGCGGTCAGCTCCCCCGAGTACACCGCCGCCGCGATCGCCCTGCGCCTGCGCCTCCTGGGCCTGCCGGCCCCCCAGGGCACCGGTGACGCCGAGACCGACAGCCTCGTGGGCCCGATCCTCGCCCGCCAGCGCGAGCTCTCCCGCCGCCTGGCCCACCGCCCCTGCGCCGCCGACCACCGTGTCCAGCGCTTCCTGGACTCCTACCTGGAGGACGCGCCGGTGCGCCCCAGCCTGCCGCGCTCCACCTTCGTGCTGGACCAGAGCGGCCTGGCGCGCGCCCTGGCGCTGCCCGCCGACGCCACCAGCTTCCGCAGCGAGTACGTGGAGTCCTTCACGGTCCTCAACGGCGTCCTGCACAACCCGCGCAACGACCGCCGTACCACCGCCGGGGTCTTCCACGTGGCCACCGGGGGCCTGCCTATCCCGGACGACAAGATCGCCGTGCGCAAGGACGTGTTCGCCCGCCTGCTTGACGCCGCCCTCCGCCCCCCGCAGGACCTGCTGACCCTGCCCTGGACGGCTACCGCCCCCACCCCGGCCCACTGTTTCGTCTCCCTGCTGCTGCGCCCCGTCGTCGTCCCGGCCGTGCCCGGGTTCTGCGGTGAGCGCTCCATGGAGATCCGGTTCATCGCCCCTGGCGGCCTGGTGGCCAACCTGGACTTCGTCGAGGGGATCTTCGGCAACGGCGGCGACCCCTACCTGCCGGAGAACGACGCCTCCCTGGCCCCGGAGTCCTGGACCGGGCACACCGGCTGCGTCATCCTGGCCCCCCACCTGACCCGCCTGACCAAGAAGGAGCTGGGCCTGCCGTCCTGGGAGGACGCCAGCGAGCGGGAGCGCCGCGACGGGCAGTGCTTCAAGGACGAGGCCGAGCTGTACAACAACGGCAAGGCCTTCAAGGTCTGCGCCCGTGACGAGCGGGGCGTCATCGTCACCGTCATCGCCGACAACTACTTCGGCTACTGCAAGAAGGAGGTCAAGACCCAGATCGGGTACTCGGCCAACCTCTTCGGCTGCGTGGAGGAGGAGCACTCCGGCGGGGCCCAGGCCTTCCCCCGCTACAACCTGGGCCAGGAGTACGTGGACACCCACTCCCCCGACTGGGCCAGCGTGGAGCACGTCCTGGCGCTCAACCCGGGCGTGTTCACCCCCGCGGGCGACGGCTCGGCCGTGTGCGCCGCCGACCCGAGCATCGTCATGGTGCCGGCGGGCGCCAGGTACTCCATGCGCACCCAGACGGTCAGCTGGGAGCTGGCCCAGGGGGAGGGGACCCGGAGCGTGTCCATCCCGCTGCACGTGGACACCACCTACGTGACGCCGTCGGGCTACCGCATCCACGCCAAGCACCGCGAGGGCGACGCCACCCAGTGGCACCTGGTGGGCACCTCCCAGCGCGTCACCCAGGCGCACAAGCCCGCCACGGTCTCCGGCGGCGGCAAGTCGGAGATCTCCAAGTCGCTCCTGGACGCCTTCGTGTTCGGGGAGGCCTACGTCGCGGACGTGGACGCCGACCTCGACGCCGTGGCCGCCCTGCTGGAGCGCGACTACTCCCAGCGCTTCGCCGACCCGGCCCGGCGCGGCACCGACCACCGCCCGGTCCTGTCCCAGGAGCGGAGCCTGGGCAGCGTCATTAAGCTCCTGACGCCCTCGGAGAGGTACACGCAGGAGTACAACGCCTTCCTGGAGGCCATTCCCGCCCACGTCAAGGAGCTCCTGTTCTGGGTCAAGCGCTACTGGCAGCCCAGCTGGGGGCAGGACTGGCGCTCCCACTTCTCGGTGTCGGTCATTAACGGCCGCAAGGGCAACGCGCTGCGCCTGGACGGGGAGGTCCTCAAGGTCAATATGCTGCGCGTGGGCTTTGAGGACGACGGCGCCTGGCGCCTGCTGACCCTGCGCCCGGACTTCTCCCCGGCCGCCAAGGTGCAGACGGAGGACGACATTACGGCCTCCGTCGTGGTGCCCGGGGCGGCCCTGGCCGACCAGACCGGTGACGCAGTGCCCGCGGACGGGGCCGGCGCCCTTACCGCTGGCGCCCCCGCCAGCACCAGCGCCAGCGCTCCCGTCGGCAGCGCCAGCGCCGGCACCTCTGCCGTCGCGACGCCCCTGTCGCGCAAGGTGGTGGCCAACTGCGAGCGCCTGCTCTTCCAGCGCCCCGACGACGCCATCGTGCGCGGCTACGACAAGCAGACCGAGGCGGACATGTCGCGCCCCGGCACCTTTATCTCCAACTTCCAGCCGCTGACCCCCGCCGACGCCCGCGCCATGGTGGACGACGCCCCCGGCCTGTCCCGGTTCACCGAGCCCATGGCCGACCTGGTGCGCCAGGCCGCCGCCCTGCCCGACGCCGTCGACCCCTCCCGGGAGACCTACTGGGTCTCCAGCGCCAACCCGCGCCTGGTCAACGGCGTCCCCTCCAAGAACCCGCGCTACCTCCAGCTGCGGCCCGACGTCGCCGACCCGCGCGAGGCCGAGCTCGCCGACATCTCCAGCCACCTGTACCACGACCTCCCCCTGGACCGGCCCCTGGCCCGCACCGTGGACGTGGTGGCCGCAGGACGTCGCAACAACCCGCCCGAGGAGGGCGTGCCGGCCCTGTGCGCCTACAACCCGCTGCACTACATGGAGCTGCCCGAGCTGTTCATGGAGTTCATCTCCTCCATGACCGGCAAGTCCCCCTCCACCACGGGGGCCGGCAGCGAGGGGGCCCTGACCAAGGCGCCCTTCAACGCCCTGCCGGCCGTCTTCGACCTCAACGCCGCGCTGCTGTCCTACGCCCTGGGCGGCTACGACGGGTGGCTGTCCTCGGCGGGCTACATCGGCCCCAAGGTCAAGGTGGCCCACGACATCTCCCTGCTCGTGCCGGAGGTCTTCTCGCGTATGACGCCCCAGGAGCGCGACGCCGCCACCCTGATCCGGGACGGCTTCCTGGAGCGGATCGAGGACTTTGAGTACCAGGGCCGCACCGTCCAGGCCTCCCGTCTGGGCTACCGTATGAACGAGGCCTTTGCCTCCACGTACTTCGGTCGTATCTTCCTGCACCCGGACGTGCTGTTCACCGAGGAGATGCTGCGCCCCGAGCTGCAGGACCCGCAGGTGTTCGCCGACTCCGTGGACGTCATTGTCACCACCCACGAGGTGGTGGCCCGCAAGTACATGGCGGACGGCTCCATCGAGTGGGCGGCCCCGCCGGTGCGCGCCCTGCTGGAGATTATGGCCGAGGGCCGCTCCCGGGAGGGCTGGACCCTGACCAGCCCGGAGTTCCGCGCCCTGTTCGAGCGGGAGAACATCCTGTCCTCGTCCTGGTACGCCCAGCGGCTGGACGCCAAGGTCGCCCGGGACCTGGCCCAGGCCGACCTGGCCATTGCCGACCTCACCCGCTTCTCGACGGCGCAGGGCAACGAGGAGGTCATTGCCCGGCTGGACATTGAGGGACGCCTGGCCCGGGCGCGCGCCTGGCGCGACGAGGTCACCTCACCGGCCTACCGGGAGCAGCTGGTGGGCACCCTGGGCCTCCAGCCCAGCCTGGTGGAGCTGCGCTGAGACCGACGCCGGGCCCAGGTGCGCTGAGGGGACCCACGCCCCTGGTGCACCCGGGCCCGGCGGCTCGCCGCTCGCGTACTGAGGCGCAGCCGGCCCGGCGGGGCGCATCCCCGCGCCCTTAGCGCACCCCGGGCCCGCCGGCTCCCGGACAGACCCATGGGGTGTGTCACCTCACTGCGCACGTCGTCGCAGCCTCTGGTGGGATAGCAGGTATGCCTGCAACCAGACAGACAGCCCCACCCACGGGCTCCTACCACGCCTTCGTGGCCGACTCCTACCACCGGGACGCCGCCGCCATCGCCCGTGAGCTCGGCACCGACCCCGACCGGGGCCTGAGCGGCCCCGAGGCCGCCCGCCGCCTGGAGGCCGACGGCCCCAACGAGCTGCCCTCCTCCCCGCCGCCCCCCGCCTGGCGCCGCTTCCTGGAGCAGTTCGCCGACCCCCTGGTCTACCTCCTCCTGGCCGCCATCGTCATCTCCGTGATCGCCTGGATCCTGGAGGGGGCGCACGGGGTGCCCGTGGACGCCGTCGTGGTGGCCGCCGTCGTGGTCCTCAACGCGGTCCTGGGGTTCGTCCAGGAGAGCCGGGCGGCCGACGCCGTCGCCGCCCTGAGCGCCATGACCCGCGCCACATCCACGGTCCTGCGTGACGGCGCCCGCGTGGAGGTCCCCAGCGCCGACCTGGTGGTGGGCGACGTCCTGCTCCTAGGCGAGGGCGACCAGGTGGGGGCCGACGCCCGCCTGGTGAGCGCCGCCTCCCTGCGCGTCATTGAGTCCTCCCTGACCGGTGAGGCCGACGCCGTAAGCAAGTCCTCGGCCGCCGTCGCCCCCGACGCGGTCCTGGCCGAGCGCACCGGCAACGTCTACCGCGGCACCTCCGTGGCCCAGGGCACCGGCCGCGCCGTGGTCACCGCCACGGGCGCCGACACCGAGATGGGGGCCATTGCCGCCATGCTCGACGCCGCCCCGGACACCCCCACCCCGCTGAGCCGGGAGATCGCCCAGATCTCCAAGATGCTGGGGGTGGTCGTGGTGGTCATCGCGGTGGTCGTGGTGGGCACCCTGCTGGCCCTGAGCCCCACCCACGAGGCCGACACCATTATCGACGCCCTCCTGCTGGGGGTCTCCCTGGCGGTGGCGGCCGTGCCCGAGGGGCTGCCCGCGATCCTGTCGGTGGTCCTGGCCCTGGGCGTGCAGCGCATGGCCCTGCACCAGGCCGTGGTCAAGAAGCTCACCAGCGTGGAGACCCTGGGGTCGGCGTCGGTCATCTGCTCGGACAAGACCGGGACCCTGACCAAGTCGGAGATGACCATCCAGGAGGTCGTCACCGCCTCGGGCTCCATGGTGGTCACCGGTATCGGCTACGCCCCCGAGGGGGACGTGGCCCCCGACGCGGACCGGGACGGCCGCCCCGACGTCGAGCCCCTGTCCGACGCCCTGCGTGACGAGGTGACCGTGGTCCTCTCCGGGGGCGCCATGGCCTCGGACGCCCAGCTGTCCCAGGAGGACGGGGTGTGGCGGGTGCTGGGCGACCCCACCGAGGGCGCCTTCCTGGTGGCCGAGCGCAAGCTGGGGACCGAGGGCTCCCGCCAGGGCCGCTTCACCCGGATCGGTGAGGTGCCCTTCACCTCCGAGCGCAAGCTCATGAGCGTGGTCTACGCCGACGCCGCCCACGACACCACCGTCATGCTCTCCAAGGGCGCCCCGGACGTGCTCCTGGAGCGCTGCACCCACGTGCGCGTGGACGGCGTCGCCCAGGAGCTGACCCCGGGCCTGCGTGAGCACTTCACGGCCGAGATCACGGGCATGTCCTCGCGGGCCCTGCGCACCCTGGCGGTGGCCTACCGGGACCTGTCGGACGACGAGGTGGCGGCCGCCCGGGCCGGGGGCGAGGGGGACGAGGACCGGTTCGACCAGGTGGAGAAGGGGCTGACCCTGGCCGGTGTGGTCGGCATTATCGACCCCCCGCGCCCGGAGGCGGCCGACGCCGTCGCCGAGGCCCACCGGGCGGGCGTGCGCGTGCTCATGATCACCGGCGACCACCCCGCCACGGCCGGGCGCATCGCCACCGACCTGGGGATCGTGGGGCCGGGCGCCCGGGTGCTCACCGGCCGTGAGCTCTCCAGCATGGACGCCCCCGCCCTGCGCGCCGCCGTGCGCGAGGTGAGCGTGTACGCGCGCGTGGCCCCCGAGCACAAGATGCGGATCGTCTCAGCCCTCCAGGCCCAGGGGCACACCGTGTCCATGACGGGCGACGGCGTCAACGACGCCCCCGCCCTGCGCGCCGCCGACATCGGCGTGGCCATGGGCGTCACCGGCACCCAGGTGACCAAGGAGGCCGCCACCATGGTCCTGGCGGACGACAACTTCGCCACCATTGTGGCGGCGATCCGCGAGGGGCGCCGGATCTTCGACAACATTAAGAAGTTCCTGCGCTACCTGCTGTCGTCCAACATGGGCGAGGTCATGACCGTCTTCGGCGGGGTGGTCCTGGCCGGGGTCATCGGCCTGTCGGAGCACGCCAGCGGCTCCGGCGTCGTCCTGCCCCTGGTGGCCACCCAGATCCTGTGGATCAACCTGGTCACCGACTCCGCCCCGGCCCTGGCCATGGGCGTGGACCCCAGCGTGGAGGACGTCATGGCGCGCCCGCCGCGCCGCCCCACCGACCGCGTGGTGGACGGCTCCATGTGGGGCGGCATCCTGCTGATCGGCCTGGTCATGGGCGCGGCGGTGCTGGCCACCATTGACCTGTTCCTGCCCGGCGGGCTCATTGAGACGTCTCTGTCCAACGACTCCCTGATAACGGCGCGCACGGCGGGCTTCACCACCCTGGTCCTGGCCCAGCTGTTCAACACGGTCAACTCCCGCTCGGAGAGCGTCAGCGCCTTCAGGAACCTGTTCGTCAACAGGTGGCTGTGGGGGTCGATCGCCCTGGGTGTGGTGCTACAGGTGGCGGTGGTGGAGGTACCCCTCCTCCAGGCGGCCTTCTCCACGACGTCGCTGGACCTGACCCACTGGGTGGTCTGCGTGGCCATGGCCTCCCTGGTGCTGTGGGTCGACGAGGCGCGCAAGCTCGTCCACCGCGCCCGACGCCGCTAGCCCCGCCCTCTCTCCCCCCTTCTCCTCCCCGCCTCTCTCCGCGAGAACGGTACTTATTCCTCGCGAGAACGGTACTTGTTCGCCGCGAGAACGGTACTTGTTCGCTGTGAGAACGGTACTTATTGCTCGTGAGAACGGGTGCTGTTCGTGACCGTGGCCGCCGCTCCCGGTCCTCTTCGGGTACACCGCCCCCGGAGAGGACCGCTGGCGGCGCCTAACCCGCACGGCGGCTGCGGATACTGGTGGTCAGTCGCCGCTCGGTGGCGATCCCTACGCACACGGCGGCGCCCAGAGCACTGGCGCCCTCTACCCGCACGGCGGCACACAGTCCGCGCCGTACCCGCCCCGGGCGATGGCCGACGTCGTCATGTCGGTGACACAGCGCACCAGCCCGCCCCGGGTAGTGAGCCCCCACCCGTACAGTGACCCGGGTACAGAGCGGTGTACGGGAACCGGGGAGTCGTCCCCTGACCTACGCTGACAGCGAGCCACCGGAACCCGGAGCAGGGCAGCCCCTGTCCCAAGGCCCTAGACCGCGGCAGACCCAGACACCAGTCACCCCACAGTCACGAACAGCGCCCGTTCTCACGGCAAACAAGTACCGTTCTCACGACGAACAAGTACCGTTCTCACGAGCAATAAGTACCGTTCTCACGAGCAATAAGTACCGTTCTCACGAGCAATAAGTACCGTTCTCGCGACGAATAAGTACCGTTCTCGCGGGGGCTCGCGCGCCGCGGGGGCGGGGGCGGGGTGAGCGGGCCGCCTTACTCCTGCACGACCAGGCAGAAGGGGCGCATGGGGATCCCGGCGCCATTGCGCACCACCGTGGTGAACCAGCCTGACCAGGCGTAACGAATCTGGCTGCCCACCGGCACCGGGGCCCGGACGACCAGGCGGTCACCCTCCACGTGGCCGCGAGCGCGCAGCCTGGGCACCCCCGACGGCGGGTAGACGGTGAGCTCCACGACGCCGGGGCCCCCATCCACCCACGAAGAGTCCCGACGCCCGGCAGCAGCCCAGCGTCCGGCAGCAGCCCGACTCCCCGCAGCAGGCCAGCACCCAGCCAGGACGCCAGCCACCTGGCGGCCCAGGCCGCCGACCCGATCGGCATCGGCCACCGGCCCCTGACCACGACCATGGTCAAACACCATCTCCCGCCCACCACGACCAGCATCAGCCACCCACCCCGACCCACCACGATCAGGTCCAACCACCGGCCCCTGACCACCACGACCAGCATCGACCACCAGCCCCTGGCCGTGGTCGACCTCAATAACCACCTGCCTGCCGCGGCGCACGGCCCGCCGCGCCACCGGGGCGTCGGCGTCCACGTCCTGGTCGTAGACGTGCCGCAGCGCCAGGAGGGTGAGCCGCTCGGCCACGGGCCGCTTGCGCTTGGGGTGGATGTCCCAGCGCATGCCGCCGTCGCCGTTGGTGGCCAGCCACACGCCCGGGACGGTGTCGGCCACCTGCGCCTGGGCCGCCCGGATGAGGGGGAAGGCGTCGCCCGAGGTGCCCAGCCACTCCTGGAGGGGCGCCAGCTCGACGGCCAGGAAGGGCAGGTCCTCCCCCCAGGCCTGGCGCCAGGAGGAGACGACGGCACCCATGACGTCGGCGTAGGCCTGGGGGTGCGGCCAGTCGGACTCCCCCTGGTACCACAGCAGGCCGCGGGCGGTGTACCCGGCGACCTGGCTGACCATGGTCTCGAACAGGCCCCCGGGGCGGCCGGGGTGGGCGGGACCCAGCGGCAGGGGCGTGAGGTACCGGAAGGTGGGGGTGATGAGGCGCTGGGCCAGGCGCGAGTAGCCCGGGTACATCATCCTGACGAACCGGGGGTCCGCGAAGGGCCGGGACAGGTCGATCATCCGCGAGCGGCGCGCGGCGGCCAGGTGGGCGTGCGGCGTGGTGCGCGCGGCGGCCTGCTCGTACTCGGTGAGCCACACCTGCGCACCTGTGCCCCGCAGGCTCTGCGCGGGGCACCAGGTGGTGCCGGGGGTCCCGCCCCAGGTGCAGCCGATGACGCCGACCGGCACCCCCAGGCGCCGCGACAGCCCTGTGGCCAGGAAGTAGGGGACGGCGGAGAACCAGGGGAGGTCCTCGTAGGTGGCGGTGCGCCAGTGGCTGAAGGCGGAGTAGTCGTGCTCCTCCAGCTGGCCCAGGTAGCAGGTCTTGGCCACGTCCAGGAAACGCACGTCAGGGTCGGGTGCCAGGGCGCTCAGGGCCTCGTACTCCGCGTCAAAGCCCAGGAGGTACTCCATATTGGACTGCCCGCCCGCGACCCAGACCTCCCCCACGGCCACGTCCTCGCACAAGACGCTCATCTCCCCGTCCGACACCCACAGCCGCAGCCTGCGTGCCGCCTCCTGGGGCTCCAGCACGGTCTCCCAGCGTCCTGCCGCGTCGCTCCTCCCGACGGCGCCGGCCAGCACCTGCTCCGTGGCGTCCTGGCCGGCCAGCAGGCTCACCTCGATGTCGGCCCCGGGTGAGGCACGCCCCCAGACCCGGACCGGCCTGCCCTGCTGGAGGACCAGGTGGTCGGTGAAGGGGGTGGCAAGGGTCAGGGCGCTGGTCATACAGGCTCCTGTGATCGAGCTCGGCGGGTCGGATCCCCAGGTTAGCGTCGTCACACCTCAAGAGGGGGACCCGCGCCGTCGTGCCTGCGGAGTGCGTGCGGACACGACAGGACCTGGTCGCGAGGGGTGAAGGACGGGCCGCCTGTCGTGTATCCCGACGCAGATCTAGGTTGCCTATGCGATATCGCAAGTAATTCCTCGACCGTCCGCCGCCCCAGATCCCCGCACGTGTCGCAATCTGAGGATCAGAGGCGACCCCACCCCGCTCCCACCTTTGTACACCCAATGTCCACGCAGGTCAGAGGCCTGGACCTCGGCGTGGTCAAGGGTGCCCTCCGTTCTGATCCTCAGATTGCGACAGAACCGGGTGCCACCTCCACCGCGGCCGTGAATACCAGCGAGGTCGGGAACGGTCCGTGCAGGTATCCAGGGACCACGGCCGCCAGGACGCCATCCGGGCCCGTGCCAGCCGCGCCGCTCAGCACCCACAGGGACCTTAAGGAGGGGTGGGGCCTCATGCCACCATCCACCCCGCACCCCCACCCCGTCTCCCGTAGGCTCGTAGCATGACCGACACGGCACCAGCACCCGAGGCGGCGCCCACGCCGCCCACCTCCCCGGTGGGAATCCCCCGGATCGGGGTGACGCCCACGACCACCCCCGAGCCCAGGCAGCCCGCCCCGCGCTCCAGCACGCTCCTGGTGGACGCGGCCCCACGGCGCACCCACCGTGCCGAGGATCTCCTGGACCTGGGCCTGGCGGTCCTGGGGATCGCGTCCCTGGTGGTCCTGTCGATCTACGCCAGCTCCACCACCAGGGCGGTGACCAACGACGTCCAGAACGTCCTGACCGGCGTGCTCGGCAGGATCCTGGTCCTGCCCATCCAGACCATTGAGGGCCTGGTGACCTTCGTCGTGCCTATGGCGGTACTCATCGAGTGCCTCCTGAGGCGCTCCTGGCGCAGCGCCGGGGAGTCGGCCGCCGCCGCCGCCATCGGCTTCGCCTCGGGCAACCTGGTCCTGCGGATGATCAACACCTGGGGGCCGGACTCCCTGGTGCGCGGGCTGACGGTCGCCGTCAGCGGCCACAGCCGGGTCGGTATCTCGGTGATCTTCTCCGGGCTGGCCGCCCTGCTGACCATGGCCGGGGAACGGCGCAGCTCACCGGTGGTGCGCTACTCCTGGGTGGCCCTGTGGACGATCACCACCCTGTCGGTCCTGCGGGGCGCCATACCGCTGGCCGGGGTCCTCATCTCCGTGCTCCTGGGGCGGGGGATCGGCCTGGCCCTGCGCTACGTCTTCGGGGTACGCGACGAGCGGGCCTTCGGGATCGCCTTCATCCGGGCCCTGCGCCGGGCCGGGATCGACGCCGCCCGGGTGGTACGCCTCGACGTCGCCCCCGACGTCCGGGCCTGGAGGGTCACCACCCAGAGCCCCCTGGGCTACACCGAGCAGGTCCGGGAGGCGCCCCTGATCATCCCCCGGGCCACGCCGGAGGAGCCCCTGGGCCCGGGGGCGCAGGACGACTCCCCCCGCCCGGACGAGGACGGCCAGGACGCCGCCGGGGACACGGAGTCCACGGAGCCCGCGGAGACCATCGTTCCCGACCCGCAGGTGGACCTGGACGCCGTCCTGACCGAGGCCTCCTCCACCGCGCTGTCCCAGGAGGCCCTGTCCGACCACCGCCTCTACGCCGTGTGGGACACCAGCGGCATCCGCCGCGACGTCACCGTCCTGGACGCCGACCGGCAGGTGGCCGGGTTCGTGTCCACCCTGTGGGACCGTATGCGTATCCGCGGCCTGGCCCCCAGCAGCCGGGACATGTCGGTGCGCTCGGCGGCCGAGCACACCGCCCTCATGACCCTGTCGGCCCGACGCGCCAACGTCCGCGTCCCCGGCCTGACGGGAATGGCCGAGTCCGGGGAGTCCATGCTCATGGTCAGCGACCACATCGTGGGCGCCCGCCCCCTGGGCGAGGTCACGCCCACCTCGGGCCTCCTGGACGACCTGTGGGAGCAGGTGCGCCGCGCCCACGCCGCCGGGCTGGCGCACCGGGCCATTGACGCCACCTCCACGGTGGTGGACGTCTCCGGCCGCGTCTGGCTCCTGGACTGGGAGGACGGGGAGACCATCTCCAGTGAGCTCTCCCGGCGCATGGACCTGGCCCAGACCCTGGCGCTGACGGCCTCCGTGGCGGGCGTGGAGGAGGCGATCGCCTCGGCCTCCCGGGCGCTGACGACGGCGCAGGTCGCCTCCATCGCCCCCATGCTCCAGGCGGTGGTGCTGCCCCGTTCCACGCGCGAGGCCATGGGACGACGCGGCACGCTCCTCCAGGAGCTGCGTGACGCCCTGGTGACCCTGACCCCGACGGCGCACGCCGAGCCCGCCAAGGTCCAGCGCTTCAGCCCGCGCACGGTCATTATGGCGGTCATTGGCATGGTGGCGATCTGGACGCTGCTGGCCCAGATGAACTTCGAGCAGGTCAGCGCCGCCGTGCAGGACGCGAACCTGTGGTGGATCCTGGGGGCGCTGGTCTTCTCCCTGACCACCTACCTGGGGGCGGGCCTGGCCCTGGTGGCCTTCTCCCCGTTGCGTCTGAGCGTGTGGCGCTGCACCGAGGTGCACCTGGCCTCCTCGGTGGTGAGCCTGGTGGCCCCGGCGGGCATGGGCGGTGCGGCCGTCAACCTGCGCTACCTCAACCGGCAGGGCGTGAGCACGGCCATTGGCGTGGCCACCGTCGCCCTGGTGCAGGTGGTCCAGTTCGCGGTGACCGCGATCCTGCTGGTCGTGGTGGCGGCGGCCACCGGGCAGTCGGCCACCCTGTCACTGCCCTCGGGCTGGATCATGGTGTCCGCCGTCGTCCTGGTGGCGGTGGCGGGGGTCGTGGGCCTGGTGCCACGGCTGCGTTCCTGGGTGTGGTCCAAGCTGGAGCCGACCTACCGCCAGGTCTGGCCGCGTCTGGTGTGGGTGCTGACCAACCCGGCCCGGCTGGTCGTGGGGATCGGCGGCACCATGCTGCTGACCGCCTTCTACATCCTGTCCTTCGCGGCGAGCCTGTGGGCCTTCGGCTACACCCTGCCGTTTTCCGTCCTGGCTATCACCTACCTGGCCTCCAACACGGTGGGCTCGGTGGTGCCCTCCCCCGGCGGCATCGGCCCGGTCGAGGTGGCGCTGACGGCGGGCCTGGTGGCCGCGGGCATCCCCTCGGGTGTGGCGCTGTCTACGGCGATCGTCTACCGGGTGGTCACCTTCTGGATCCCCATCCCGGCGGGGTGGCTGAGCCTCCAGCGCCTCCAGAAGGCCGGGGACCTGTAGGGCGGGGCCTGACCGGAGTCACAAGCGCCCTCCTCAACACTCCCACCACCCAGCTAGACACTTTTGCTCCCCTCCTTGACACTCTCACTGGCCTCCTCAACACTTCTGGAGCCCTCCTCGACACAATCTGTGCCCAGCTAGACACTTTTCCTGGCCTCCTTGACACTTCTGCCGCCCTCCTCGACACTTCTTGGCATGGTCCTTGACACCAACGACCTCACCGAGGCCCTTGCTCAGCTCGACCAGGAGGGTGGGGACAACCTCCACCTGGAGGCCAAGACCTTCTCCGAGTACTCCTCGTCCTCCATCGCCCCCACGCTGAGCGCCTTCGCCAACCTGCCCGGGGGCGGCACGATCCTCCTGGGTGTCACGGAGAAGCCGCTGAACGTCGTCGGGGTCAGCCACCCACACGAACTCGCCAAGCGTGTGAGCAACCTGGCACGCAACGGCTTCTCCTCCCCCATAGGCGTAGACGTCCGCACAATCAGGCTCGGGTCCCTGACGGTGCTGGCGGTCAACGTCCGTGAGTCCTCTGACAGGGACAAGCCCTGCCGCTGGCGTGAGACCAAGTACGCCTACCTGCGTCAGTACGACGGCGACTACCGCATGTCCTCCCAGGAGCAGCAGCAGCTCCTGCTACGCCACACCCGTCCGCGCGAGGACTCCCACAGCGTCGCCGCGACCGGGAAGGAGGACCTCGACGCGGGGCTGGTCGCCACCTTCGTGGGCAACGTCCGCCGGGGCAGCACCGCCCTGGCCAACGCGACCGAGGAGGACATCCTCCTCAACCTCAACGTCGTCACCAAGGACGGCACCCTCACCCGCGCGGGCCTGTACGCGCTCGGCACCTACCCGCAGCGTTTCCTGCCGGCGCTGTCCATTACGGCGGCGTACCTACCCGGCCCTGAGGAGGTCGACGGCGTCCGCGCCACCGACCGCCTGGACATCACCGGCCCGGTGCCCGCCATGCTGGACGCGGCCGTCAGCTGGGTGGACCGCGTGGCCGACCGCACCATCAGGTTCCGTCACGGTCACGGCTACGACCAGGCGGAGTACCCCTCCCTGGTCGTCCGCGAGCTGGTGGCCAACGCCTTGGTCCACCGCGACATCTCCGAGCCCGCCCTGACCAAGAGGGTTGAGATCCGCCTGCTGCGTGACAAGCTGGTCATTGGCAGCCCTGGAGGCCTGTACGGCCTGAGCGTGGACCAGCTCGGCACCCGTGACGGCAAGTCCGCGGTCAACGAGTACCTCTACCAGATCTGCACCTTTGTCTCAGCCCCTGACGGCCATCGCGTCATCGAGGGCCTCGGCTCAGGAATCCGTGCCGCCCAGCAGGCGCTGGCCGCCGCCGACATGGAGCCTGTCAGGTTCCAGGACACCGGTGTGCGGTTCACCGCGAACGTGCCACGCGCGGCCCTCCTGCTCCCCCAGGATCTGGAGTGGCTGGGCGAGCTGGGTGCCCAGGACCTCACCGTCCCCCAGCGCCACGCCCTGGTGGACATGCGGCACGGGACCACCTGGACGAACGCCGGCTACCGGCAGCGCTTTGGTGTGGACACCGTGCGGGCCCGGCAGGATCTCCACACGCTCGTCTCCCGTGGCTACGCCGTGCAGACAGGGAGCCGAGGCTCCACGGCCTACTCCCTCGCGGCCCAGTCCCCTGGCCCGGACCAGCCCACTGGCCCGGCCGTCGGCAGCCCGGCCCAGGAGGGGGTTCCCGCCAAGACGACGCCGGAGGCCCTGCGCAGGCTGAGCAGGAACGCCCCGGCCATCTGGGATGTGCTGGCGGACGGCCCCGCCAGCACATCCCAGGTGGTGGCCGCCACCGGCCTGAGCGCACGCCAGGTGTCCTACGCACTCAAGGCACTGCGGGACGCCGGGCTGGTGGTCGTCAACGGCAGACCGGGCTCACGTACCACCAGCTTCGCCCGCCACGACGCGGCAGCTGACGCCAGCCCCGACCAGCCACGCGACCTCGACCGCGCGGCCCTAGCCTGACCGCGCGGCCTGACCAGAGCGGCCTGACCGGGGCGGCCCGTCTGCCTGACCGGGGCGGCCCCCCAGCCTGACCTGACCACGCGGCCTGACCCGCCGGTGACCTGAGCGTCACCACCGGCCGCCCGGGCTACCATATGCGCAGGTGGGCCCCGCGGACCGGTGCCCAGCCCTTCCTGACGTCAACGGAGACATAATGCGTGCACTACGCAAGCCCGCGCCCGGCCCCGGCCTGGAGCTCCAGGACGTCCCCGAGCCCACGCCCGGCTTCGGGGAGGTCAAGATCCGGGTCATGCGCACCGGCCTGTGCGGTACCGACCTGCACCTGGCCGGCTGGGACGACTTCGCGGCCGCCGAGCTCCATCCGCCCCAGACCCTGGGCCACGAGTTCTACGGCGAGATCGTCGAGCTCGGCCCCGGGGTGGGCAGCTCCCTGGACGGCGCCACCTCAGGCACCCTGTCCGTGGGCCAGCGGGTGAGCGTGGAGGGGCACGTCACCTGCGGGCGCTGCCGCAACTGCCGGGCGGGACGACGTCAGATGTGCCAGGCCGTCAGCTCCATCGGCGTCAACCGCGACGGCGCCTTCGCCGACTACGTGGTGGTGCCCGCCGGGAACGTGTGGCTGCAGGGAGCGGAGATCGACCCGGACCTGGGCGCCCTGTTCGACCCCTTCGGCAACGCCGTCCACACCACCCTCCAGTTCCCCCTGGCCGGGGAGGACGTACTGGTCACCGGCGCCGGCCCCATCGGCATTATGTGCGCGGCCCTGGCCAGCCACGCCGGGGCCCGCAACGTGGTCCTCACCGACGTCTCCGACTACCGCCTGTCCCTGGCCAGCTCCCTGGGCACACCCCGCCTGACCACGGTCAACACCACCGAACGGGGCCTGGAGGAGGTCAAGGGCGACCTGAGCATCCGGGAGGGCTTCGACGTCGGCCTGGAGATCTCCGGGGCGCCCGAGGCGGTGCGGAGCATGCTGCGGGCGTGCACCCACGGGGCCCGGATCGCCATGTTGGGCCTGCCCAAGACCTCCTACGCGATCGACTGGGGCTGGGTCATCACCCACATGCTCACCATCCAGGGCGTCTACGGCCGGGAGATGTTCGACACCTGGTACAAGGCCTCCTTCATGCTGGAGTCCTCCCCCACCCTGCGTGACGCCGTACGCGGCGTCATTACCCACCGCTTCCCGGCAGACCAGTGGGAGCAGGGCTTTGAGGCCGCCCGCAGCGGGCGGTGCGGCAAGGTCGTCCTGGACTGGACCGTCTGACAAGGAGATTCACCGTGTACACCATGAGGAACGAGCTGGCCCAGGAGCTGGAGGGCATTCGCGCCGACGGCCTGTACAAGGACGAGCGGGTCATGACCACCCCTCAGTCCGGGCACATTGCCACCACCACCGGCCCTGCCCTCAACTTCTGCGCCAACAACTACCTGGGCCTGGCCAATGACTCCCGCGTGGTGGCGGCGGCCAAGGAGGCACTGGACCAGTGGGGGTTCGGTATGAGCTCGGTGCGCTTTATCTGCGGCACCCAGTCCCCGCACCGCACCCTGGAGCGGGCGATCGCCAACTGGTTGGGCTACCAGGACACCATCCTGTTCTCTTCCTGCTTCGACGCCAACGGAGCCATCTTCGACGTGCTGCTGACCAGCCAGGACGCCATTATCTCCGACGAGCTCAACCACGCCTCCATTATCGACGGGGTGCGCCTGTGCAAGGCGCGGCGCTACCGGTACCGCAACGCCGACGTCTCCGACCTGCGCGCCCAGCTGACGGCTGCCCGCCAGTGGGGGGCACGACGGGTCATGATCGTCACCGACGGGGTCTTCTCCATGGACGGCTCCTACGCGCCCCTGCCGCACATCTGCGACCTGGCGGAGACCTACGGGGCGCTGGTCATGGTGGACGACTCCCACGCCACCGGCTTCGTGGGGGCCGGCGGGCGCGGTACACCCGAGCTGCTCGGGGTGGAGGGGCGCGTGGACGTCCTGAGCGGGACCCTGGGCAAGGCCCTGGGCGGGGCGAGCGGCGGCTACATCACCGGCCCGCAGGAGATCGTTGACCTTCTGCGCCAGCGCGCCCGCCCCTACCTGTTCTCCAACACGGTGGCACCCGCCGTGGTGGGGGGCTCCCTGCGGGCCCTGGAGATCGCGCGGGAGGCCGACCAGGCGCGCGCCGACCTGGCCCAGCGCGCCGCCCTGTTCCGCGACCTCATGGACCAGGCCGACTTCAGCCTGCTGCCTGGCAGCCACCCCATTGTGGCGGTCATGTTCCCCGGGGAGGACGGCGCCCGCCAGGCGGTGGCGGTGGCCAGGCGCATGCTGGAGCTGGGCGTGTACGTCACGGCCTTCTCCTTCCCGGTGGTGCCGCGCGGTAAGGCCCGGATCCGGGTCCAGCTCAGCGCCGCGCACAGCGAGGCGGACGTGCGCGCCTGCGTGGCGGCCTTTGTCCAGGCGCGCGAGGAGCTGGGCCGCTGAGCGGCAGCCGGGCGGCACCGGCCGGGCCCGCGTACCCGGGCGCCAGCTCTGCCCCGCGTACCGGGGGCTGCCCGAAGGGCGCCCGCGCGTACCCGGGCGCCGTTGCCACCCGCTCCCACGGGGGCGGGTGGCGGGCGGTCAGCCGACGTCGGCCTCACCGGAGAGGTGCCAGGTGTCATTGGCCCAGGGGAAGACCACCTCGAAGAGGAGGAGCACCACGGCAGCGGTCAGGACGAGGGCCTCAATGGTCCTGAACCAGACGGGGCCGGGCAGGTGCCTCCAGATCCATCCGTACATGTCAGTTGACCTCCGGGTCGTTGAGGACGGAGTCGGGCCGGCCCTCGGAGCGCGGCATCCAGTAGGAGAACTTGGCGTGGACGATCCACCGGTGGTCGTTACCCCACTCGCCCATGCTCAGGGAGTGGCAGGTGGTCATGGTCAGGTAGCGCTCGGTGGGCTGGGCATCGGGGTCGTCCGGGACCGGGGAGAGGACCTCGACCTGGTGGGGTTCGACGATCTCGTAGTTCTCCACGGTGTAGACGTACCACGTGTCCTGGGTGGCCACGACGACCTCGTCGCCGGGCTCGAGCAGGTCGATCCGGCGGAAGGAGTTGCCGTTGGTGCGGCGGTGCGCGGCAATGGCGAAGTTGCCGACCTCCCCTACCTGCTGGGTGTCGGTGTAGTGCCCGGCTGCCGCCTGGTCCAGGACGTCCTCACCGGTCCCCTCGATAACCGGCATATTGTTGTTCGTCACGCCGTACCACTTGGGCACAATGAGCATCCCGATGGCCTGGCCGTAGTCGACCTGGGTGAAGGCCGGGGGGGCGTCGGTGTGCTTGGTCCCGGCGACCTTGGGGGAGTCGACCTGGGTCTGGGTGAACTGCTCCTTGACGGCCTGCGCCTTCTCGTGGGCGGCGATACCGGTCCACCACAGCTGCCACACCAGGAACAGGGCGATCACCAGGCCGGAGGTAATAAGGAGCTCTCCGATACCACCCAGGACCATGCTGAGCGGTCCAGGACGGTGCGGACGCCGCTGGTGGCGGGGGTGTGCCATCTAGTCTCCTGGTGTTGCGAGTGTCTTGTGCAGTCTATGAGCTTGTAGGCGTGGCAGGAACCCGGTGACGATGCCCTAGGCTAGGCGCTAGCGCCAGTCAACCGACTTCCCCTGTCGGGAACATCCCAAGCGAGGAGGACCACATGGCCCTGCGGAAGAAGACCAGCCCGAGGCCGGACACCAACCAGGCCCCCGACTCCGAGGAGCCCACCTCCACGGGTGAGGGCTCCGGGGCCCAGGACGAGGACCCCGCACAGGGTTCCGAGGGTGGGGGTAAGGGATCTCAGGGTAAGGGTAAGGATGGTAAGGAGCCTGCCACTGAGGACCCCCAGGACGAGGTGTCGTCCAAGAAGGCCTCCAAGGCCTCGGAGCCCACGAGCTCCGAGAAGGAGTCCGGCTCCGGGAAGGAGTCCAAGGACTCCAAGTCCAAGGACTCCAAGAAGGAGAAGGGCTCGGCCTCCGGCTCCAGCCGCCTGGTGCGTTTCGGCAAGCGGGCCAAGGAAGAGGACAGGAAGCGCCTGGCCCGGCTCAAGCGCTCCGGGAACCCCGCCAAGGTGGCGGCGGCGCTGGAGGAGGAGTCACGGGCGGCGGCCAACCGGGTGTCCCGCACGCCCCGGAAGATCAAGGACGTGGGCAGCCCCCGCTGGTACGCGCCGGCCATGGTGACCCTGCTGATCACGGGCCTGCTGTGGGTCGTGGTCACCTACCTGTTCAAGGGCCAGTACCCGATCCCCTACTTCGTGGCGCACCACCAGACTGACTGGCTGGTCAACGGCAACCTGTACGTCGGCTTCGTCATTATGATGGCCGGCTTCCTGGGCCTGCTGAACTGGAAGTGACGGGCACCGCCCAGGGGTGTCCAGCGGCGCGGCGTCGGCCCACCGCCCGGGTACGCGGGCACAGGTGCGCCAGCCGGATGACGCGGCGGGGCCCCGGTGCGGGACCCCGCCAACGCCCGGCCAGGGCTCAGGCCTCAGCGGGAGCGGGCTCGGCCTCCTCCTCTTCCTCGGAGTCGGCCCAGTACTCCTCGGCCCACGGGTCCTCCACCGGCTGCGAACGCTTCCAGACGACGTAGGCGGCGCCGGCCGCGACGGTGGCGACGGTCAGCCAGCCGAGGGTCCTGCCCAGGGTGCACTTCTTCATGGGTCCTCCTAGAGATTCTTCGCGGCACCCGGTGCGGGGACCGGGGCCGATGGCGACTCGAACGGTGCGTACGCATCCGTGCGACCTGTCCCTATCCTCCCACCGACGTGCAACGGCGGACCAACCTTGTCGTCGGCGTTTTGCCTGGGGTGAACAGTGCGGTGGCACCTACCGCAGTCCCGGTCCGCGGTGTCCCGCCCATGCGACGATGACAGCATGGAAGCGACACTTCACACGACCCTCGGCGACATCCGCCTCACGCTCTTTCCCGAGCAGGCGCCCCAGACAGTCGCGAACTTCACCGGCCTGGCCACCGGTAAGACCACCTGGACGGACCCCCGTACAGGCGAGGAGACCAAGGCCCCGCTGTACGACGGTGTCATCTTCCACAGGGTTATCCCCAACTTCATGATCCAGGGCGGCGACCCCCTAGGCACCGGTACCGGCGGCCCCGGCTACGTCTTCGACGACGAGATCGACGACTCCCTGACCTTCTCCGCGCCCTACGTCCTGGCCATGGCCAACGCCGGCCGGCGCCTGGGCAAGGGCACCAACGGCTCCCAGTTCTTTATCACCACGGCCCGCACCGAGTGGCTCCAGGGCAAGCACACCATCTTCGGGGCCGTGGCCGACGACGCCTCCAAGCAGGTCGTGGACGCGATCTCGGCGGTGGCCACCGACCCGCGTGACCGCCCCCTGGAGGACGTCGTCATTAACTCCGTGACGGTCACCGAGTGAGACCGCCTCGGGTATGAGACCAGACGGCGTCGTCGGGCACCCGCGAGTGCTCAGCGACGCCGTCCGCGTCCCGCCGGGCCTGGCGGGCACCGTCCCACTGGCCCTGCGAGCCTTACGGTCCACCCTCCCGCGAGCTACCGGGTACCGTCCCACCGGATACCACCCAGCGAGCCACCGTCCCGCCGGGCCTGCCAGGTTCGCCAGCCCAGCGAGCCACCGTCCCACCGGGCCTGTCAGCTCTACCAGGCACCGTCCCACCAGGCACCACCCAGCGAGCCACCGGACCCGGCTCGTCAGACAGGGCCCAGCAGGCTCCCCCGGCCGGACGCCACCGCTGCCGGCTGGCCCGAAAGGCCCCGACCCACAGCCCCCGATCCCTGTTCACAGCGACCTCCAGCGACAAGGCTGAGCCATGACCCAGCAGTACCCCTCCAGCTCCTCGGGGGCGGACCACCAGGCCGACCCGCCGGTCTGCCCCCGCCACCCCCAGCGTGTCTCCTACGTGCGGTGCCAGCGCTGCAACCGCCCGGTGTGCCCCGAGTGCCAGGTCCCCAGCCCGGTGGGGGTGCGCTGCGTGGACTGCACCCACCAGACGGGTGGTCGCGGGACCCGGACCGTCCTGGGGGGCCAGCCGATCAGTGACGTGCGCGTCACCACCTTGCTCATGGCGGTGTGCATCGTCGTCTGGATCCTTCAGAGCCTTCCCCTGCGGTCCCACCTCATGAACCCGGTGACGGCCTGGGGGGACTTCGTGCCCGCCCTCGCCGCGCAGGAGCCCTGGCGGTTCCTGACCACGGCGTTCCTCCACGGCGGGTTCATGCACCTGGCGTTCAATATGTACGCCCTGTGGGTGCTGGGCGGGATCCTGGAGCCGCTGCTGGGACGCTGCCGGTTCACGGCCCTGTACGTGCTCTCCGCCCTGGGCGGCTCGACGGCTATCTACTGGCTGGCCTCCCCGCAGGTGCTGTCGGCGTGGTTCAGCCAGACCGTGGGCGCCTCGGGGGCGATCTTCGGGCTGTTCGCGGCCCTGTTCGTCATCCAGCGGCACCTGGGGCGGGACACCTCGGGGATTGTGGCCCTGCTGGCGGTGAACGTGGTCATATCCTTCCTGGGCAGCGGCATCTCCTGGCAGGGGCACCTGGGCGGGCTGCTGACCGGCGCCGCCGTGGCAGCGGTCTACAGCCTGGATCTTCGTTGCCAGCGTACGACTGCGGGCATTATGGGGATTATCGGCGTCACCGCGACACTGGTGGGGCTCATTATCCTGCGCATGGCGCTGGTCTGAGCCTGGGCCTGGCACCGGTCTGAGGGCGTGGCGCTGGTCTGAGCCGGGGCCTGCGCGCGGCGCTGGTCTGAGGGCGCGGGATCCTGCCGGTGCAGTCCCCGGTGCACAGGCACCCGCGTGCACCGGGGTGCCCTGACAGCCATCCCCGGGCCCGGTTTGCCCGACGATCGCACGAGTTCTTGCAGTCTGCGCGCCCCAACAGAGCCGACGACGTCGAGCAGGATGCCAGGCACGCCCACCTCGCAGACACCTCGCCACCACCCCTCCCGTACGCACTTGCCTCCTACGCCGCACCTGCGCCCAGCAGGGCAGGACCGACACAGCCTCGGCTACACGGCCTCGGCAGGCGTCGCACCCGCGCCCAGCACGCCTGCGCGCGGCCCTCAGCACATGGCCCCCAGCGCACCATCACGTAGAGCCGTGGCGTCTCGGGCGACCCCGGCCCGCCCTCCGCTGGGACCCGGCACGCAGGCTGGCACGCCCCACCCATCGGACCCTGCTCGCACAGCTCGGCAGGACATCGGAGTGATAATCCTCACATATACCTCGAACCCGCGGTATCACGCCGAACGTGTGGGTCCCATCTTGAGGTAAGTCACTAGCGGATCGGCTGGCGATAGCGTAGAGTGTCCTCTCGAGGGCCTCCAGATCGGTATCCATCTCATATCCCGGTATGGGTTATGGGAACGGGATCCAGCACCACCGAGCTGTGAGGCCCTCGCCTTGCCCCTGCGGTCCCGCACTCGACCAACCTCAGACTCCAACGGCCCCGGTTGCCCGGAAGGCCGCCAGGGCAGGGCAGCGCAAGGCCGGGAGCAGGCCCCGACAGGGAAGTCAGGGCGACGCCACGGCCGGAGCTTCCCATGAGCCGGGGACGGGCCACAGTATCCGCCCAGGTGACCCCGTCTCTCATTGGGGCGCACCCAGCCGGTGGCTCGAGTCCACTCGCGGAAGACGGCCCCGCCCAACCAGGGAGCGCTCCCGAGCCAAAGTCGGGCAGCCTGTCCGTCTCGCGCCACGGGTTCGTGCTGTGCGACTCCCTCAACTGTGCAACTCCCCCAGCCGGGCCAACCGACGGCGTCCGCTCCACGTTACGAGGCCTGGCGCATGTCAGCACGCCGCCTGGGCGGCACGACCTCACCGCGTCACAGGGCTCACGCGACTACCAGCACCGGCACCCCAGGTCGGTGACGTCCGCCCCCGCGCGACGGGGCTCGCGCAGTGGAGCATCGGGGTACAAACAGACCAAGAGCTGATATGATAAATATCACTAAAAATGAGGTGGAGGTCTCACCAAGGCCCAGTTGTGGGGGGTGGGGTGCCTGCGGGTCGTGTGTCCCGGGCACCCGGGTGGTGGTCGGACCGTGCCAGCGGGCCAAGGGCGCGTCCCGTCGGGACCTAGGAGGTGGTGTTGCACATTCATCCCGGGGTCCTGTTCGGGCCAGTGGCGTCGTTCCAACGATTTCCCGGTCCAGAAGGCGATCGGGAACAGGATGAATGTGCAACGCGGGCGCCGTTGCACATTCATCCTGCTTCCCGGGTCCCGAGCCACCTCACGGATCCGCGTGATTCCGCCATTCTATGATCGTGGTTTGTAAAAAGAATGTGCAACTCCGCCGCCGGGCCGCACCAGCTGGCCGTCGCCCCATCAGGAGTACGTCGTCAGGGCGCCACGGGGCGGGAGCGGCCAGGTCCCAGCCCCACCAGGAGGAGCGCAGGCCCGCTGCCCGTCCTCCAGGAGCTGGCCGGTCGGGCAGGACGGCCCGTGCCAGCCAGCCCGCCGCTGCCCATCCTCTCCTCCAGGAGCTGGCCAGTGCCCCAGCCCTACCTGCCCCCACATCCGCGCTCGCCCACCCCAGCCCCACCAGGAGGAGTGGCACGAGCTCCTGCACGAACAGTGTTCGCAAGAAGCGAAACCAGATGTATCTACAATGTTATTTTTCTCATAGAACGCTCCTCATGGCACCGGTCGGGCTGTGCTCCACGGCAGCAGCATCACCCGTACGCGAGGCCTTCCCGCAGCGGCTCGCGCCAGCCTGCGCGAGCTGTCCGGCGTCGCCTTATACGCAGGGACCTCCGCTGGGCGTGCTGGCTCTCCGCGTCAGTCATCGAGGCGCCACCCCGTACACAGAGGCCTCGAGTGGACCTCCGGCACCTAGAGGACGACGTGCCCGAGGTCGCGGAGGCACGGCCGCGAGCAACAAGTACCGTTCTCACGGGCAATAAGTACCGTTCTCGCGAAGGAGGGCGGGGACGGACGAGGGGGCGAGCGGAGGGGCGCAGTCAGGAAGCGCGGTCAGGAGCGCTTGACGGCGGCTATGACGGCGTTGGCACGCCCCGGGACCGCGGAGTCGGGGCGGGAGTGCTGGTAGATCACCGTCAGCCCGAGCCCGGTCAGGGACTCCACGACCCATGCTGGCGGCACCACAAAGAGGTCGGAGGCGTAGCGCTCCGGACCCCAGCTCAGCCAGAGCCGACGGCGCCTGCCATCGGTCTGCTCCTCCAGCTTCACGTCCTGGCCAAAAGACAGCGAGAGCGAGGAAGGAGCGTCCTCAAGGACGTACTCGGTGCACACAATGAGGATCCCGCCCGGCGCCAGGTGGGAGGCGGCCAGCCTCAGGGTGTGCCGACGTGTCACAGGCGACAGGAGGGTGACCGAGCTATTGGGCAGGCAGACCGCCTTAAAGCGCTCGGTGAGGCAGAAGGCGGTCATGTCGGCCAGACCCAGCCCAATCCGGTCCAGGGCCCCCGGCCGCGTCCGCCCCAGCCCTGCCGACGGCAGGGGGAGATGCGCCCCACCCTGAGGGGTAGAACCAGAGACGTCCACGCTCTCGCCCCAGCTCGACGGCGCGCCAGCCTGAGAGTGGGCACTAAGCGGGTCCGGGTCAGGTGCCACGTGCCTGCCCCGCCTCATGTGTCGGCCCGGCTCCGGAGCCAGCCCCGCAGACGGAGAACCAGACGGGCTGCCCGGCGACCCCGCTGAGCCCGCGGACCAGGAGGAGCCCGGCCCAGCCGGCCAGCCAGCCTCCCAATCCGACGCCACGAACTGGGACGGCCGATCCGCACCCGAGCCCGCAGACGAAGAGCCGAGCGCGCCCAGCCAACCCGGCTCCGGAGCTGGCCCCGCAGACGAAGAGCCAGGCGCTCCGCCCGGCGCCCCCGCACCCCACGCAGACGGGGTCAGGTTCCAGGAGGCCTGCCGCCCGGTGCCAGACCCCGGCTCCGTCCCCAGCCCCGCACCCGGCTCCGGGGACAGGGGGTCCAGCCTGTGGTCGGGACGGAGGTACTGGCCCGCCCTGGGCCTCGAGGCCAGGCTGGCGTACGAGGCGGCCACATCAGGGACCGAGGACTCGTACACCGCCGAGCTGGCCCGGCGGCTCATACGCGAGTCCGGGGTCGGGAGGGGAAGGGCCTCCAGGTCCGGCACAAGCCCCTCAACCGCCCCTGACCCCAGGGTCTGTGATCTCAACCACCTTCTCAGGCCCATTGGGCGCTTCCTGGAGCTCGACGTCGAGCGCTCCGGCCCTAGGCCCAGCTGGGATCCCAGGTAGGCCAGGACCTCGGGCTCGACGTCGGTGGCCAGCACGCGGTGGCCGGCGGAGGCAATGGGCAGGGTCAGGCGCCCCGAGCCGCAGGCCAGCTCCAGGACCCGGCGCTCGGCCAGGTCGGAGACACCCAGGGGGTCGGCGCCCAGGGAGTCCAGGAGGTCCAGGACGGTGCTCACCTCGGTGCGGTCACGCAGTGACAGGAGGTGATGACGTCGGGCCCCGGTGCCCCGGTGAAGAGGCTGAGGCAGGGCGTCACAGTTCATAGTGCTCATGGTGCAGTCCGGACGGTAGGGGCCAACAAAAGACCGACAAGTAGACAAGGGCCACCAATCCTGGGCGGCACGAGGACCAGTGGCGGCGGGGCCGTAAGAGGCCCCAAGAAAACGCGCCGACAAGGGCGTCAGCAGCAATACCGCTGAAGCCCTGTTAAAAGAGCACGACGCGGGCGGGGGAGGTTATCCCTCCCCCGCCTACGTGGTAGCTACAGGTCATTGCCAAGCCAGGGAGACGGATTATAGCTCAGGTGGGTCATACCCAAATGAGCGGCAACCGTAGGAGGCACGGAATAGCATTAGCATGACCTATAGGAGACAGACAGGGTCACTTGATCCTAGGCCAAATGGAGACCGGCCCCCAAAAGAAGCCATACCAGCTAATGGTGTTTTCGTGGGGCGCAGGAGGGAAGAGCATAAGCAACACCTTTCATGGAGACCAGTACGCGCCCGAGCGGACAGGCCCGGGCACCACCATGGTGCCCCACCGCGGGCAGCACGTCATCGGCCGACCGGTTCAACCGATCGGCCGAGATGACGGGGGAAGGCTAGCCTCAGACGAGCCCGTTGCGCAGGGCCTGGACGACGGCGCCCACCCGGTCCTGGACGCCCATCTTGGCAATGACCGTGGAGACGTGGGTCTTGATCGTTGCCTCGCTCAGCCCCAGGCGCCGGGCGATCTGCTTGTTGGAGTAGGCCTCGACCATGAGGGCCAGCACCTCCGTCTCGCGCGGCGAGAGGGCGACGCCCGTGGGCGTGCTCCTGACAGCGGTCGGGGCGGGGCCGGCCACCAGGGGACCGGCAGCCGGGGCAGGGCTGGCCGGGACGGAGCCAGCAGCAGCCGGGACCCGTGCCGGGGCGGAGGCCTTCGGGGACTTCCTGAGAGTGGGCATCATGAGAGCAGGGATCTCAGGACTGGCGGTGGGACCGGAGACCGCAGGGCCAGGGATGACGGGGTTGGAGCCGTCAGGGCGGTTCTTAATGACGTTCAGGGAGGCGGGGGAGAGGACCATGTTGCCCTCCACGACGTGGCGGATGGTCGCCGCCAGGGCGGTGACCGGATCCTCCTTGGCTACGAAGCCCTTGGCCCCGGCCGCCATGGCACGCTCCATGACGGGGTCGGCCATGAAGGTGGTCAGGATGAGGATGTTGAGGTTGGGCATCTCGTTGTGCAGGAGCTCCGTGACGGCGATGCCGTCCATGCGGGGCATCTGGACGTCCAGGAGGAGCACGTCGACCAGCGGGTAGTCGCCCGAGTGCAGGATGTCCAGGACCTCCTCGCCGTCCCGGGCCACCCAGAGGGCGCGGATGTCCTCGGTGTCGTTGAGCAGGTCGTTGAGGGTCTGACGGACCAGGGCGTCGTCGTCAGCGAGACCGACGTGAATCATGAGGTCTTCTCCAGGGGCTGAGGGTTTGATGGGGTGGTACTGGGGCAGAGAACGGTGGCGACGACCATCCAGGTCCCGTCCTCCGAGAGGGTGGACAGGGTGCCGCCGATCGCGTTGAGCCTCTCGCGCATGCCCAGGACTCCTGAGCCGGAGTGGGGCAGGCGGGGGGCGCCCTGGTTGATCTTGTTGGTGGCTACCAGGCGGATGAACTCAGGGCCCAGAGTGAGGGTCAGGGTGACGTGATGGTCGATGTCGCCGTGACGGATGATGTTGGCGCCCATCTCACGGGCCACACGGGACAGGGTGACGGCCTGGGCCCGGGTGGGCACCAGGGTGCCTATCCGCTGGTAGGTGACGTCAAAGCCTGCGGCGGCGACGTCGTCGCCCACGGCCTGGACGGCGGTGCTCAGGTCGGTGACCAGGTGCCCCAGGTTGGTGACGGTCTGGTCCGGGTCCTCCTGCTTGTTGGGGCCGGGGTCCTCGCGCAGGGTGCGCAGGAGGAGGCGGAGCTCGTGAAGGGCGTCGGCGGCGGTGCACTCCAAGGCGGTGAACTCCTGACGGGCCGCGGCGGAGAAGGCGGAGTTGGCGGCGGCCCGCTGGGCGCGCAGGGCCGTCTGGGACATGGAGTAGGCCACGAGGTCGTGCATCTCCCGGGCGATCTCCAGGCGCATGGCGTCCAGGCGGGCCTTGGCCAGCTTGGACTCCATGTAGCGCGCCCGCTCGGTGGCCCTCAGCAGGATGCCCATGGGGACCATGAGCAGCCCGAAGAGGAAGAGGAAGGCCGAGGCCTCAACGCTGTTAACCAGGTACATGGGCGGCTGGGTCAGTATGGCCACGATGGGCACGCCGACGGTAGCCAGGAAGAGGGTGAAGGCGGGCAGCGGCCGCAGGAACCGTCCCAGGAAGACGAAGAAACCCAGGTCGGTGATGATCATGTCCCCGGCGTAGACGCCCGGGGCGAGGACCACCACACTCCAGCAGGCCAGGTAGCCCAGGATGACAGGCAGCGGCCGCAGGGGGATGCAGGTCAGCAGGACCATCCCCAGGAGCATGACCGCCAGGTCCGCGAGACGTGGTGTCCCCGCAGCGACGATGTTGACGACGATGTTGACGATGCCCGCACCGGCTCCCGCAGCCGTGTAGAGATGCTGCCGGAGCCTGTCATCAGGCTCAAGCATCGGTCGCAGGTCCCACATCGACCGGAGTCGGGCGAGACGGGTGGATGATGTGTTTCGCATTGGATCCCCTTTTTGCCACACACGTGCTGGCTACTTTACCAAGAACATCCGAGTGGATGACAGTCCTGGGGGAGCGGTTGGGGGGAGATCATCCGATCGGACGGGCCAACTGTATAGGCTGATCGGCTGGTTCCGGCAGCCAACTGTATGCCCTAACCAGCCGATGTTCACACCCGCCTCCCTCTGAGACGCTTTCTGACGGAACGACGAGGGCTCGCCTCGTCACTCGCGCACCCGCCTGCTTCCCAGGGCGGGACCCTGGAGGTGCTAATGAACCCGTGGATCACCTGGGGCCCTGTGTCCCTGCTCCTGATTGAGTTCCTGGTCTCGATCTGCCTGCTCGTCGTGTTCACGGCATGGGGCCGCGAGCGCGCGGTGAGGTACTACAGCGCCTCGCTCGGGCTGGCCGTGGGCGTGCTGACGCTCAGCCTGCTTCAGATCGCCCGGGAGGGTACCGGGTCCATGTTCATTGTGACGGCCACCGCCCTGGGGAGTCTGGGCTGGCTGCTCCTGGTGCTGCTGGGAGCCCACGCCAGGCACCTCGACGCAGCCCACCAGGAAGGCCCCGACCTTGTTCTCGCCGAGCGCCCCGACCTGCAGCCCAGCCAGGCCTGAGAACCTGGCAGCCCGGGCCTGCCAGACGCTGGGGTGGCCCAGATGCTGGCCGCCAGCCAGACCCGGGATGCTGGGCACGCTCGGGAACCCGGCTGACCAGGGGCGTAGCTCGCAGGCGTCTTGGCAGGCTCACCGCACCCCACCGGGGCGTCCCCAGCCAGACCGGGATGCCAGCCAGGCCTGGATGCCAGCTGGCGGCCGCAGCTGGGCCGACAGCCAGCCAGCGGCCGAGCTGGCCAGCAGCCGCCCCGGCGACCTCACGGACCTGTCACCATTCATATCCTTTTTTAATCACCGCGAATGGAGTCTCCTATGTACCATCCGTGTGGTCTCATGGGTTCACCCAGCACAGAACACCTCTATTGCCGCCACCGGGGGCGCGGCCTGGCACAGCTGGCCGCGATGCTCCTGCTGTCCCCCGGGCCGTGCCTCGAGGGCACCAGGGACGCCGGGGCCGACCAGGGCCGGGACGGCCAGGAGGGTGGCCGAGCTCCGGCGATCCACGACGCTGACGGCCAGGTCCGAGCAGGTCAGGGCCCCAAGGGCCTGCCCGGCCTGGATCTGCCCGGTCTGGGTGCCAAGGGCCTACTTGGCCTGACTAGCCGGGACCAGGCAGGTCAGGCCCCCCGGGACCGGGCAGGCCAAGGTCGGGCAGGCCAGGGCTCCCGGGGTCAGGACGCTGGCGGCCGAGGCCCGGGAGCGCGTGGCAGCCAGGACGTCGGAGGCGCTGGGGGCACCCGCGGCGCCAAGGGCCAGGAGTCGACCGGTCAGGAACCGATCGGCCGGGGTGCCGACCAGAACGCGGTCCCGGACCGGGACCCGCAGCAGTACCTGACGGAGCTGGAGCTCCAGCTGCTCTCCGACCTCCGATCCGGGTCGCCCACGCCCCACGTCGACTACGAGATCGGCCGGGGGCGGCCGAGCGCGGCCGACATGGCCCCGCGCTACGCCTACACCCCGGGGTTCTACGGCCTGGGCCACCCCGGCTCGGGGTACTACGGCTCGGGCTACCGCGTCGGCCTGACCAGCGACAGCTATACCTACGTGCGGTAGGCGGAGCCCTGCCTGGCAGGTGGCTGAGCTCCGCTGCTCCTGCGACGGTTCGCTGGCGGGCAGCCAGCGCGGTTCCCGCCATTACCGCAGGCGCTGTCGTGGCGGTCTTGCAGACTTGACGGCGCCATAACCGGGCGGTCCGGGCGGCACCCTGACAGGGCGGGCCGGGTGGCGTCGACCAGCAGGTGCCGTGCCGTCGGGCTCTCCTGGGTCTGCGGCCCGACGGTGCGGCACGTGCTGGTCGGCGACCCGCCGGGGTGGCGCCCGACCCGGGCTGGCACCGCACCCGGCAGGTGGGGCAGGAGCAGTCGGCACCGGGCCGGACAGTAAGAACCAGAGCGGCGCCGCCATGGAACCCATACGCTCTGGCTGCAAGCACAGCCCTGCCGACCCACCCCGGCAGGCGGGAAACCACCCGTCACGCTGGGGCGGGCCGAGGCGCTGCCCTGGGCCCACCCCGGCAGGCGGAAAACCCGTGCAGGCGCGCCAGTGCCCTGGGGCCAGCGGAACCGACCCGAATATGAGGAATATCACTCTCTTCACCCCAGGTGGCGCGCCCCTCCCGCACACCCTATTAGTGATTAATCTCACACCAAAAATTGGCTTCGAGGTTCCTGGGCTAGCTCAGGACGCGCGACCAGCCAGCTGGGACGACGTCGCCAGCGGTCCCGGGCCGAGGCTGCCACGGCCGACGTCACCCGTCTGGCCGATACCTCCCGGCCCCGGACCGACAGACGGCTCAGCCACACGACTGGGTCGATCAGCGGATGGTCCAATCGGCTAGTCCGGCGGCAACCGGGCCGCCACCCCGTGAACCGGCCAGCCCCGCCTCCTCGCCGTTCCCACACGCGAAGGCTCCGGGCCGTCCGCGCCCGTACGGGACCCCGGTATTCCGCCGCCCCCGCACGCGAGAGGGCCGGTCGTCCGCCCGCCACTACCGAGGCCGCGTATACCCGCTGTTCCCACTCACGCAGGGGCCGGTCGTTGGAATGAGGCCACAGGCCCGACCAGGCCCAGCCCGTCCCTGCGCGCAGGGGCCGGGACGCGCTTAATCCAGGGGCGGTACGGCGATACCGCACAGGGCGAGGCCAGCAAGACCCTACGGACCGGGGACGCACCCGGCGGCGTCGTGCAGACCCGCCAGGGCCTGGGAGCAAGGTGCGCGCCCCCCGGCCGGTGGCACCTCATCACCCGCAAGCCCGCCAGGGCCTGGGAGTCAGGACTCTCTACGGACCGGGACGCACCTGCTCTATAAGGGCGTACCCGCGCGGACCGGCTCCCCCGGCCCTCCCTGGTTCACTACCTGCTCGCGTGGAGGGACGTGCCAGCACGCCGTCGGGCCCCAGGGGTAGGCGTGGGGGCCGCGCCTCTAAACCTGCCGAGCCAGGTCAGCGGCCCCCACGAGGCCAGCATACTGTCCCCCCTCGGCCAAGACGACAGGAATCTCCGGACGAGCACGTCGGGCGGTGATCTCAGTGTGGAAGACCTCACGTGTTGGCGCCAGGAGAATGTCCCCCGCCTCCGCCAGGCCACCGGCGATGACAATGACCTCGGGGTCCAGAACTGCGCAGAGATCCGCCAGACCGCGCCCCAGGTGCCCGGCGAGGTCGTCGTAGCACTGCAGGGCGGCCGGGTCCCCCTCGCGGGCGGCGGCGGTAATGGCCTCGCCCTTAATGTGTGAAGAATCACCACCTGAGAGTTCAATGATGCGGGCGGCGTAAGCGGGTCGGAACTGCGCCAGCTCCCAGCCGTTGACCCCCAGGGCCGTGCCCGAGGCGTACCGCTCCAGGCAGCCGCGACGCCCGCAGCCGCAGGGCCGACCGCCCGGCACCGAGGTGATGTGCCCGACCTCGGCGGCGAAGCCCGCGGCCCCGCGCACCAGGCGCCCGTCCACCACGAGCGCCCCGCCCACGCCGGTGCCAATGGCCACAATGAGGGCGTTCTTCTTGCCGCGGGCCGCGCCGAAGCGGGCCTCGGCCCAGCCGAAGGCGTTGGCGTCGTTCTCCACCACCACCGGGAGATCGACGCGGCCGGAGACGGCCTGGCCCAGGTTGAGGCCTGTCCAGTCCAGGTTCGTACCGTGGGCGATCGTCGAGCGGTCCGAGGACACGAAGCCGGCCGCGCCAATGCCGACGCTGGCGGTCTTGTGACGGGCCGCCAGCTCAGCGGTCACCGCCACGATCGTGTCGATAATGGCCGCACGCTCCTTGGCTGGCGAGCTGCGGCGGAGGGCCTCCAGGACGTTGCCCTCCTCGTCAACCACGCCGGCAGCGATCTTGGTGCCGCCAACGTCCACGCCGATCGACAGTGACATGTTCTTCTCCTTTGAGACGGGTCCAGGCCCAGGAAGTAGGGTGACAGCATTCTCGCAGGAAATGTGACCCATTTCCTAGACTTGGGCAGACCAGTGCGGAGCCGGGCCGGGACAGGCCGCCTCGTGCGATATGATTTATCTCACTGTCAAGGCTGGGGGCCCGGGCTCCAGCGGCCCGGACGGTGGGCGCCGACAGCCTCTGCTCCGGGGCTCCCGCGCGGCCAGACGACCCGGGCTGGCGAGGGCGGGGACAGCAGAGGTGGCCTCCAGGGCTCTCAGTGGCCTCCGAGGTCCCCGGGCGGCAATACAGCGGTTGCGTCGGAGCACGAGGACTCCCGGGCGGTCTCCGGGGCTCCCGGCGGCCGGGCTCCAGCGTCTCGGGTGCGGCCAGCTCAGCTGGCAGGCCAGCAGGGTCCTGGGCGGGATCTGGGTGGGCGCTAGCCGACCTTGGCCGCCTGGTCGAGCACCGTGGCCCGCACAAAGTCCGCGTCCCGGTAACCGCTAATGTAGGTGTCGTTAATAATCATGAACGGCGTTCCCTGGATGCCCGCCTGGTGGGCGTGCTGCTTGGCCTGCGTCACCGCCGTGACGGTCTCCTGGCTGGTCATGTCGGTACGGAAGCGGTCCAGATCCGGCACGCCCGCAGTCCGGGCGAACTCCACCAGGGAGTCCTCGGTGTACGTCGGGTGGCCAGCGGGGTCCGCGGCGGCGTAGACGGCGTCGTGGAACTCCCAGAAGCGGCCCTGCTTGGCAGCGGCGACGCCCGCCTGGGCGGCCAGGGGCGAGGTCGGGGTGATCTGGGCCAGGTCACGCCACTCAATGCGCAGGGTCCCGTTGCTGACCAGGTCCGCCAGCTGCGGCTCGACGCTCCGGGCCAGCAGGGTGCAGAAGGGGCAGGCGAAGTCCGAGTAGAGGACCATGACCACAGGGGCGTTCTGGGCGCCGCGGGCCTGGCCGTCATTGGCGTCGCGGTGCACCTCCTGGTGCATGAACGTCAGGAGCCGGGAGTCGGTCACGCTGGGAGCCGCGGTCTCCGGGGAGCTCGGAGTCGGAGTCTGCTGAGTGGCCGGGGCCGGTGAGGTGTCCTGGCCCGTCGAGGCCGGTGGGCTCGCGGGAACGGGGTCCGACACCGTCGGGCCAGCGCCGGGTGCTGCCGCGGGGCGAGTCAGGAACGCAGCGATCGCTATGGTCAGGAGCACTGCAATGACAACCAGAAGGGCAATAATAATTGCGTTGGACTGAGGTGAGCGCTGGGAACCGGGCATAACGGCCGCACCAGCTGAGGCACCAGCGGGCCCGGCGGCGGACTGGACCGGCCCGGTGGGGCTGCCGGTAGAGCTGGCTGCCCCGGTCCCGGCTGGCACAGCGGCGGCCCCGGTGGGCCCTACGGGGCCGGTAGCGGGCTCAGCCGGACCAGCGGCCCCAGGCCCGGTCGCGACGGCGGGCCCGGGCGCGGCACCCTGAGTACCCGAGGCGTCCGACGCGGCAGCCGGGGCGCCGTCCGGAGCACCCTGGGCGTCTGCGGCAGACGGAGCACCCTCCGCATCCCCAGCGCCCGACGCGGCGTCCGCGGCAGCTGGCACAGCATCTGGCGCCTCAGGACCTGTACTCGCGTCCACACCAGCCGGAGCCTCCGGGACACCCGCGGCCGACCCGGCTCCCGGCACAGCCGGTGCGCCGTCCGGGGCACCCTGGGAGTCCGCGGCACCTGACCCAGCCGGAGCAGCCTGGGAGTCCGCAGTATCCGCGGTAGTCAGCACGGCATCCGTAGCGTCCGACGCGGCACCCGACCCAGCATCCGTGGCGGCTGGTCCAGCGACCTGCCTGGTCTCACGGGTCTTACCAGCCGGTTTGCCTGCCGGGGTCGTCCCAGCGGGCACTGCGGGTTCGGCTGACGGGGAGTCTGGGGTGGTGGTCATGGGCGCAGTCTGTCAGACACGCGCCGCTCCTATCCACGCACTGCGACCAGGTGCGGGTCTGAGGCCAGCTCAGGGCCCGGTCGCGGGCAAAGCGGGACACGCCACCAATGACCACCGGCCCCGGATCCACCAGGGGACCGGCACCTTGCGGCCCGCCCTGCCGCCAGGCTCCCGGGCCTGGGAGGGCGCGGGTAACGCAAACGTCCTCACAATGCTCCCCACCGGAGGAGTCGGTCAGCCGATAGGCTCACAGTGATGTCTTCCTGCGCAGCACCCGTCCGCTCCCGTCTCTCCTGGCTCCTTGACCGCCTTCCCGCCGTCGTCGCCGTGGTGACCGGGGCAGTGGTCCTCATTACCTACTCGGTAGGTCAGTGGAGGGCCATGGTGGTGCCCAGCTGGGACCTGGCGATCTTCTCCGAGGCGGCCAAGGCCTACGCCCACCTGCAGGCTCCGATCGTGGAGATCAAGGGCCCCGGCTACAACCTCCTGGGCGACCACTTCCACCCGATCCTCGTGCTCCTGGGCCCGGTATGGCGTCTTTTCCCCTCCCCGCTCAGCCTCCTGGTGGTCCAGGACCTGCTCCTGGCCCTGTCCGCCTGGCCACTGACCCGCCTGGCCACCCGGCTGCTGGGACGCTGGGTAGGTGGTGCGCTGGGCCTGGCCTACGTCCTGTCCTGGGGGATACAGGGGGGCGTGCAGTCGCAGTTCCACGAGGTGGCCTTTGCCGTGCCTCTGCTGGCCTGGGCGGGTGTGGCCTTTGTGGAGCGGCGCTGGTGGACCTGTGCTATGTGGTGTATGCCACTTATGCTTGTCAAGGAGGACCTAGGACTCACTGTCTTTATGGCGGGTCTGGCCCTGGCCTGGCGTGGCTGGCGTGAGCGACGTCGAGCCAGCCGCCAGCTTGGCAGCCCCCGGGAACCCGTCCTGCCGGAGCCGGCTGGCGGGTCGTCGGCCGACGGTGCCGCACAGGCCGGGGCGCCGACGACCCCGACCCCGAGGCCCCGGATCCTGGGCAGGTGCCTGGCCAGGGCGCGCACCTGGCACGAGCAGGCCGACTCCGACCCGCTGAACCTGGGTCTGGGCCTGGCCCTGGCGGGGGTGACCGGCTTTCTCCTGACCACCCTGGTCATCCTGCCCGCGCTCAACCCTGACGGCACCTGGGCCTACTCGCTGTCGGGCGGGGCGTCGCAGGGCGGGGCGGACGGCACCCTCGTGAAGGCGCAGACCACCCTCATACTCGTCCTGACCGCGGGCGTGGCCGGGCTCGGCTCCCCGTGGATGGCGCTGGTCCTGCCGACCCTGGCCTGGCGCTTCCTGGGGAGCATCGCCTTCTACTGGGACTGGCGCTTCTGGCACTACAACCTGGTGCTCATGCCCATTGCCCTGACCGCCCTGCTGGACGTGGCGGCGCGGTGGGGGGTCCAGCCGGCCTGGCGACGCTGGACGGCGCGGGCGGTCGCGGCGGTGCCGGTGGTGCTCATGCTCGTCATAGCGCCCAGGCTCCCCCTGTGGGACCTGACCAGCGACTACTACGGCCGGGAGCCCCTGCGCGCGCAGGCGGCCCACAAGGTGCTCGACACCGTGCCCCAGGACGCCACGGTAGAAACCGACCTGGGACTACTGGCCTACCTTGTGCCCCGCGCCACAGTCTCCTGGGTAGGGACGAGCCAGGGCGCTCCCGACTACGTGGTGGTGGACCGCTACTCCCCGGCCTGGGGCGGTCGGCCGCCTGCGGACGCGGCGGTCTGGGCCAGTGAGCGGACCAAGGTGGGCTACACCCTGGTCCTCAACGAGGGCGGCTACCAGGTGGCGCGACGCAATGGCTGAGGAGACCGCAGGCACCCGCGGTAGCGGACAGACTGACGCCGGCAGGGCCCGGCAGAGCAGACCGGAGACACGTGGTCAGGGCTTACGGGCGTGCGGTGCCCTGGGGTGGGTCGCCCTAGGCGGGGCCGCCGGGACACTGGTGCGCGCGGTGGTCGCCGTTGACGTGCCGCGCACGCTGCTGGTCAACGTGGTGGGGGCCTTCCTGCTGGGCCTGCTGCTGGGGCACCTGGCCCAGGTGGAGCAGACCCCTGGACGACGCCGTCTCCGGCTGTTGGCAGGGACCGGCTTTACGGGGGGCCTGACCACCTACTCCACCTTTGTCCTCCAGGTCGACCGCATGGGCTGGGCCGGAGTCGGCTACGCGGCCCTGTCCCTGGGGGCCGGGCTGGTGGCGGCCGGGGTCGGGCTCGCAGTGGCCAGGAGGACCGCATGACCTGGGTGCTGGTAGCCCTGGCCGGTGGGGCGGGCGCGGTGAGCCGCTACCTGGTGGACCAGCGCGTGGGGGCGTGGACCGGGGCGCGACGGGCCCGGCGCATCCGGCGCACCCACCTGGAGATCCCCTGGGGGACCATGGTGGTCAATGTGAGTGCCTGCCTCCTCATTGGGCTGGTGGCCGCACTGACGGCCGGTGAGACCTACCGGGTGCTGGCCACCGGCTTCCTGGGCGGCTACTCGACCTTCTCCACCGCCTGCGTGGAGGGGGCCCGGCTGTTCATGGCGGGTCGGGCACGGGCCGGGTGCGCCCACACCCTGCTCATGGTGGGGGTCAGCTGGCTGGCGGCCTGCGCAGGCCTGGCCCTAGGCGCCCTGGCGGCCTGATTCTCGGCCACCTGGCACCGATTCGGTCATGAACGACAAGGCTTCAGAGGCTCATCGGTGATGCCCGCCGAGCGGTGTGCGAGAGCATATCCGCACCGGACGAGAACCGGTACATCAACCGTCAGGGCAGGTACGGGGCGCCGCCTGCGCGGGCGGGCTCGGCCTGGGAGGCCTTCCGGACGTCGAGGACCGCCGGTGCGGAAAGGTTGGGGCGGGCGCCTTGGCAGCACCCGCCCCAACCCTGCTGCTAGTTATTGGGCTTAGGAGTCTGCTGCTGCCCGCCCGGCTTGGGAGACTGGGCCCCTCCCGATGGTCCTCCCGACGGCCCTGGCTGCGCCGACGGCGACGGAGGCGCCTGGTAGGCCCCAATGGTAATGGTCACCGTGGTGCCGCTGTCCACCGTCTTGTCCTCGGGCGAGACCTCAATGACCTTGCCGTCCTCGTCCTGGTTGGTGGTGGCCTTGGTGACGATCTTGACGGTCAGGCCCGCCTGCCGGAGGGCGTCGCTGGCCTCGTCCTCCTTCATGCCCTTGACCCCCGGGACCGTGACCCGGCCGGAGGCCACCACCAGGGAGACGCTGGAGCCGCGCTGGACCGAGGTCCCCGAGACCGGGTCGGTGCGGATGACGTCACCGTTCTTGACCCCCGGGGAGTCCTCCGAGGTGACGTCTCCCACAACCAGCCCGGCCTTGGTCAGGATGGAACGCGCGTCGGCCTGGGACTTGCCGGACACGTCCGGGACGTCCACCATGGCCGAGCCGGAGGAGAAGTGGACGGTGACGGTCTTGCCCACCACCAGGCTCGTGCCGGCACCCGGCTCGCTGGAGACGGCCAGACCGGGGTCAATGGTGTCGCTGGCCACGTCCGAGCCCTTGGCATAGGCCAGGCCCAGGGCCTCGATAGCCTTCCTGGCGTCGTCCTCGCTCTTGCCGGAGACGTCGGGCACCGCGGCCGCCGTCGGCCCGGTGGAGGGGGCCACGGTGGGCTTGCCGGGACCGCCGATCACCCCGTTAGCCATGAGCACGCCCACGACCACGGTGGAGGCGGCCAGGACAATGAGGAGCGCCCACACCCAGGTGTAGCGGCGGGGCTCCGGCTCGTCGGGTGCCTGGGGCGAGGGTGTGTGCGGGGCGGCTACCGGAGGCGCCGGAGGGCCGGGGGTCGGCGGGGTCGCGGTGGTCTTGCGGTCCTGGACGACCGTGGTCGGGTCGGCCTCCTGCCAGCTGTCCACCGCCGGGGCGGCCACGGACATGCCGCGGGCCGCCGCCGCCAGCTCGGTGCGCATGTGGGCGGCGTCCTGGTAGCGGTCGTCACGGCTCTTGGCCAGGGCCTTGAGCACCACCCTGTCCAGGGACTCGGGGATGTCGGCCGCTATCGCCGACGGCGGCTTGGGGATCTCGCGTACGTGCTGGTAGGCGATAGCCACCGCCGAGTCGCCGGTGAAGGGCGGGCGCCCGGTGAGGAGCTCGTAGAGGAGGCAGCCGGTGGAGTACAGGTCGCTACGGGTGTCCACGATCTCCCCGCGGGCCTGCTCGGGGGAGAGGTACTGGGCGGTGCCCACCACGGCGTGCTGCTGGGTGACGGTGGCGGCGGAGTCCTCCATGGCCCGCGCAATACCGAAGTCCATGACCTTCACCATGCCGGTGGAGGTGAGCATAATGTTCCCGGGCTTAATGTCACGGTGGACGATCCCGGCCCGGTGGGAGTACTCCAGCGCGTCCAGGACGCCGGTGACGATCTCCACCGCCTCGGAGATGGGGACGGCCTCGCCGTCGCCCAGGAGCTCACGCACGGTGTGCCCCTCCACGTACTCCATGACAATGTAGGGCACCTGTTTAATGGAGCCGTCAGCCTGGGTGAAGACCTCCTCGCCGGAGTCGTAGACCGCCACGATGGAGGGGTGGTTGAGGGCGGCCGCGCTCTGCGCCTCCCGACGGAACCTCTCCTGGAAGGTGGCGTCCCCCGCGATGTCGCTGCGTAGCAGCTTGATGGCCACGACGCGGTTGAGGCGGGTGTCGTACCCGAGGTGGACCTCGGCCATGCCGCCGCGGCCGATGAGTTCGCGGACCTCGTAACGGCCAGCGAGAACCTGGTGGTGGACGGTCACAGTGCCTCCTTGGACGAGAGGGTGGACGAGGCTGAGGCAGTGTCCTGCGCTGAGGCGAGAGCATTCGCAAGAGTGAGTAGGATAACAATAACCACCAGGGCCACCACAATGGCGTACCAGGTCCGCGGGCTCAGCCCGCCGGGACCGCTCCGGGGGGAGCGGTCGTCGTCACGGTGCCCCGGCCCACGGGATCCGCCCCCCGCGTCCGACGCCCTCGGGATGGCCTGCGTCACGGGCCGCGAGAACGTGGCCCCCAGCCGGGGACGGCGTGGAGCACGCAGATCCCGTCGGGAGGTGACCTTTACCACCGCGTCCTCCTGGGCGGACAGAGGCTGTACCGGGCGCCCGGTCGTGTGCCAGGTGACATTGCGACGCGGGTCCCAGGAGTCCGGAGGCAGGTTGACCACGATCCGGTCCAGGCGCCGGGCCAGCTCCCGGGCCGTGGCCGGCCGGTCACCAGGCCGCTTGGCCAGGAGCTCCATAATGATCTGCCTGACCTCGGCAGGCACCGACTCCGGTAGCTCCGGCACCGGCTCGTTGACGTGGGCGAAGGCGATGTCCACCTGGGTGGAGCCGGTGAAGGGACGCTGCCCCATCAGGGCCTCGTAGGCGATGATCCCCAGGGCGTAGATGTCCCCGGCGGGCGTGGCCATGTTCCCCATGGCCTGCTCGGGGGCCAGGTACTGGGCGGTGCCCATGACCATGCCGGTGGCCGTCATAGGACGTTGGTTGCGACCCGTGGATATCCCGAAGTCGGTGAGCTTGGCCAGGCCCTCCTGGTTAATGAGGATATTGGAGGGCTTGACGTCGCGGTGCACGACGTTGGCGTCGTGGACCACCTGGAGGGCACGGGCCACCTGGGCCAGGATCGGCAGGATCTCGGAGGGCGCCATGGTGCCCTTCTCCGCCAGGACGTCGGAGAGGGGACGGCCCTGGACCAGCTCCATAATGAGCCACCCTGAGCCGTCACGCTCCCCGGCGTCGAGCACGACGGCGAGGTTGGGGTGGCGCAGGCCGCGGGAGTTGGCGGCCTCGGCACGCAGGCGCGACAGGAAGATCTCGTCGCCCGTGAGCTCGGGGCGCAGGATCTTGGCCGCGACCATACGGCCGCTGCGCAGGTCACGGGCCTTCCAGACCTCCCCCATGCCGCCGATCGCTATACGCTCGACGAGCTGGTAGCGCCCCTGGAGCTCCAGCCCCGGCTCAGGTGTCACTGGTCCACCGCCGCGTCAATGACGGAGGCCGCCACCGGGCCGGCCAGGGAGCCGCCGGTACCGCCGGTGGTCTGCTGGCCGCCGTCGAGGACCACGGCCAGGGCGATGGTGGGCCTGGACAGGTCGGTGCCCGCGAAGCCAATGAACCAGGAGGTGGGGCCGCCCTCGTCCGAGCCGGTCTCGGCGGTGCCCGTCTTGCCGGCCACCTGCACCCCGGCCACCTGCGCGGAGGTGGCCGTCCCCGAGGAGACGACCTGCTGCATCATGGTGGACAGGCTGGCGGCGGTGGCCTCGTCAATGGGCTCGCGCAGCACGGAGGGCGTGGTGGAGGAGATGGTGTTGAGGTCGGCGTCCATGGTGGAGGCCACCAGGTAGGGGCGCATCTGCTTGCCCTTGTTGGCGACCGTGGCCGCCACCATGGCCATCTGGAGGGGGGTGGCCTTGACCGAGGCCTGGCCGATCCCGGCCATGGCGGTCATGGCCGCCGAGTCGTTGGCGGGGTAGGTCGAGGGGGTGACCGTCAGGGGGATGGACAGGTCCGCCCCGAAGCCCCAGGCGGTGGCCTCGTTGGCCAGGGCGGTGTCCCCCAGGTCCATGGCCATCTTGGCGAAGGGCGTGTTGCAGGACTCGGCGAAGGCGTAGGTCAGGGTGACCTTCCCGTTGCCGCAGGACTCCCCCTCGTAGTTGGTCAGGGTGTGGTTGGTGCCCGGCAGGGTGATGCGGTCCGGGGCGGCCACCTCGGTGGTGGGGGTGGTCTTGCCGGCGCGCAGTGCGGCCGCGACCGTGAGGATCTTGAAGGTCGAGCCGGGGGCGTACAGGTCCCCGGCAATGGCCCGGTTCATGAGCGGGCGGGCCGGGTCGGCGGTCAGGGAGTCCCAGGTGCCCTGGGCCGTGCCGGAGTCGTGGGAGGCCAGGAGGTTGGGGTCGTAGGAGGGGGAGGAGACCAGGGCCAGGATGCGGCCGGTACTGGGATCCAGGGCGACCACCGAGCCGCGCCGACCGCCCAGGGCGTCCCAGGCGGCCTTCTGGACCACGGGGTTAATGGTCAGCTCCACATTGCCTCCCTGCTGGCTGCCGCCGGTGATCAGGGAACGGACACGGGAGGAGAACAGGGCGGGGTCGTCCCCGTTGAGGACCGAGTTCTCCGCCCGCTCCAGACCCGTGATGGAGGCGAAGGTCGTGGAGAAGTAGCCGGTCACGGGCGCGTAGAGCGGGCCGTCGGAGTACACGCGCTGGTAGCCGTAGGCGTCGTCGGACTCCTCGGAGGTGGCGATGGTGCCGTTGGCCACCGTGATGTCACCGCGGTCCCGGCCGAACTCGGAGTAGACGGTACGGGAGTTGCGGACGTCGGTCACGAGGTTGCCTTGGGGTGAGGAGAACTCCCACAGGGCCGGGTGGGCAAAGCCCTGGACGCTCGTGACAGAGACGCCCAGGACGAGGAAGAGGACAACGACCAGGACGGTGACCTGGTGGATCTGACGGTTCACGGGTGTTCCTCACGGGGATCCTGGGTCGGCCGTACGGGCGGTGCCGACGCGGGGGTGTCATCTGTCAGGACCTGCTCACGCAGGCGGCTGGGCAGCTCAGCGGTGTCGATAATGCGGGGGGCGGCAGGGGCGGGACGCCGGGCGGCGTCGGACAGGCGTATGAGAAGGGCCAGGATGATCCAGTTTGCCACGAGCGAGGAGCCGCCGTAAGCAAGGAACGGTGCGGTCAGGCCCGTCAGGGGGATGAGCCGGGTGACGCCGCCGACCACCACGAAGACCTGGAGGGCCAGGGTGAAGGACAGGCTGGTGGCCAGGAGCTTGCCGAACCCGTCCTTGAGGGCCACCGCGGTGCGCAGGCCGCGCTCGACAATGACCAGGTAGAGCATGAGGATGGCCAGCAGGCCGGTCAGCCCCAGCTCCTCGCCCAGGGAGGCGACAATGAAGTCGGAGTTGGCGAAGGTCACCTGATCGGGGTCGCCCTTGCCCCAGCCCGAGCCCAGGATCCCGCCCGAGGCCATGCCGAACAGCCCGGTGACCAGCTGCCAGGAGCCGCCGATGGCGTTGTAGACCTCGGTGTCCATGGCGTGGAGCCAGCCGTTAATGCGGTTGGCCACGTGGTTGAGGTGGGTGGCCGCGAACCAGGCCGCCGGCAGGAACAGCCCGGCGCCGATGAGGAGCCAGGAGGGCCGGTCCGTGGCCACGTACAGGGTCACCACGAACAGGCCGAACAGGAGCACCGAGGTGCCCAGGTCGCGCTGGAGGACGAGCACGCACAGGCTCACCCCCCACACCACCAGCAGGGGCAGCAGGTGGCGGGCGCGCGGCAGGTTCATGTGCAGCACGCGCCGCCCCGCCAGGGCCAGGTTGTCCCGGTTGGCCACCAGGAAGGAGGCGAAGAACACCGCCAGGAACACCTTGCTCAGCTCGGCGGGCTGGAAGGACATGGGGCCCAGGCGGATCCAGATCTGGGCGCCGTTGATATCGGTGCCCAGGCCCGGCACGAAGGGCAGGACGAGGAAGACCAGGCCCGCGACCATGGCCCCCCAGTCCCAGCGGCGCAGCAGGCGGTAGTCGCGCAGCATGAGGACGCCACAGAAGAGGATGACCCCGATCCCGGTCCACATGGCCTGCTTAAAGCCCACGACGTACTGGACGGTCCTCTCGCTGCGCGCGTAGGCCAGGTCCAGGCGCTGGATCATGGCCAGGCCGATCCCGTTGAGGGCCACCGCGGCGGGAAGGAGGACCGGGTCCGCCCAGGGGGCGGTCCAGCGCACCCACATGTGCACAATGAGGCTGATAATGACGAGCGCCCCACCGAGCTGGAGGATCTGCCCCGGGGAGTCCCCGGTGCGGTTGACGGCCGTCAGGACAAAGCCTCCCAGGCCCAGCACGATGGCGAAGACGAGCAGGAGGGCCTCGATCCAGCGCCCGGAGCCGCGTGGGGTCCCGCTGGTCGCCGAGTTGAAGATCGACGCCATGCTCAGGCCGCCTCCGCTGTGGTCTGCGCACCCGGCTCAGGCTGTGCCGACGGCGCCGTCGGCGCCGGCTGCGCGGGGGCCGGCGTCGCGGACGGGGCGGGGGTGGTGGCCTGGGGCAGGACGACGACGGTGCGGTGCTGCATGACGGTGACGTTTATGTACTCCCGGGCGGCTTCCAGGGAGGGCTGGGAGACGGTCTCGTTCAGGCGGCGGATCATCTGGTCGTCCAGGGTGGTGGTGTCCGGCTCGGAGTAGCTCTCCACCAGGTGGCTGAGCTCAAGGGGCCCGAGAGCCTGGGGGATGCCCTGAAAGATGGCGACCTTCCCGTCGGCGATGGTCACGTAGTACTGGCTCTGGGTCCACTGGTAGCCCAGGAACCCGGCCACGACCAGGGCAAGGACGAGGACGAGGGTGGCCAGGATCGAGCGGCGGCGACGGCGTCGCCGGGAGTTGCCCTGGGCCACGGCCTCAGCGGCCACCGCCTCCTCCTCGCCGGTGCGAGGGGGGCCGGAGGTCTCCTCCAGACCCGCCACCAGGGCAGCGGCCTTGGCTGCCGGGGTGGCGGCGGTAGGGCCCGGGGAGGTAGGGAGGATCTCGGTCGGGGCCTCGGGGTTGGGCCGGGACTCGGGGGAGTCCCCCGCGGCGGCGGCCAGGCGGGCCCGCCGGTTGGCCACCGCGCCCACGAGCTGGGGGGTGGTGTCGGCCTCCGCCTCCTCCACGACGTCGAAGATGACGGCCGTGACATTGTCCGGCCCCCCGGCGCGCAGGGCCAGGTCAATGAGCTGGTCGCCGGCCTGCCCCGGGTCGGGGACGGTGGACAGGACCTCGGCAATGGTCTCCGCCGTCACCGGGCCGCTCAGGCCGTCGGAGCACAGCAGCCACCGGTCCCCGGGGACCGCCTCACGGATGGACTCGTCGAGCTGGACCTCGCCCTCGGCGTCGCCCAGGACCCGCAGGAGCACCGAGCGCTGGGGGTGGCGGCGGGCCTGCTCACGGGTGAGGCGGCCGGACTCCACCAGGTACTCCACGAAGGTGTGGTCCGTGGTGACCTGGGTGAGCCCGCCGTCACGTAGGAGGTAGGCGCGCGAGTCCCCGACGTGGACCATGGCGAGCTTGTTGCCGCTGCGCATGACGGCCACGCAGGTGGTGCCCAGCCCGGCCAGGTCGGGGTCCTGGTTGGACAGGGTCACCAGGTCGGTGTGGGTGGACTGGATGGCCTCCCGCAGCAGCCCCAGCATCTCGCTGGCCTGGTGGGAGTCCGCGTCCAGGGGCGCCAGGTGCTCGATGGCGATCGCCGAGGCGATGTCACCCCCGGCAGGGCCTCCCATACCGTCGCACATGGCGCACAGGTGCGGGCCAGCGTAGCCGGAGTCCTGATTGGTCTGGCGGACGAGTCCGATATCACTGCGGGCGGAGTACCGCAGGGTAACTGTCATGGACGCAGCTCCAGGGTGGTCTGACCGATCCTGACGGGGACACCGGTGGGCAGCTCGACGGCGCCGTGGACGGGACGACCGTCCAGCAGGGTGCCGTTGGTAGAGCCCAGGTCCTCCAGCCACCACGACCCGTCCTTGGGGAAGACGCGGGCGTGACGGGAGGAGGCGTAGGTGTCATCCAGGACCAGGGTGGATGCCGGGGACCGGCCGATAATAATCGAGGTGGGGCTCAGTGGCACAGTGGATCCGGCCAGGGGGCCCTCGGTGATGACGAGGCGGGTGGCGCCCCGCCTCCGGGGGGCGGGCGGCGGACCCGCGTGAGTCTTCTTGCCGCGCCCGCGCAGCAGGGGTGGGCTGGAGGGGGTCATGGTGGAGTTCATGTCCCGACGCAGGGCCCGTACCACCAGGGCCACGAATATCCACAGGAGGACCAGGAACCCCAGACGCAGGGAGGTGAAGGCGAACTGGCTCACGCGGCGGCCTCATCCGTGGGAGTGCCGTCCCAGAACAGGATCCGGGTGCGGCCGATGGTGAGGGTGTTGCCGTCCACCAGGGTGGCGGCGTCGATCCGGTGGCCCTCGACGAAGGTCCCGTTGGTGGAGCCCAGGTCCGTGGCAATGGCGTGCCCCTGGGTGAGACGAATCTCAAGGTGGCGTCGGGAGACCCCGGAGTCGTCCACAATGATGTCTGCCTCACTGCCGCGCCCGATAATGGTGACCGGGCCGGTGAGCAGGTAGCGCTGCCCGTCTATGTCCAGGATCGGGTGGCTGGGTGTGGCCTGGGCGGCGGCGGCCGGGGCCGCCGGGCCGCGGCGGGTGGCGGAGTCGATCTCGATGGCGGTGGGAGGCAGGCTGTGGTCGGCATCGAAGGTGATCTCCACCGGCCCCACGAAGGAGTAGCCCTGCTCGGCGGCGTGCGTGGTGGCGATGTTCTGCAGCTCCATGGCCATCTCGTCCACGCCCCAGGTGTTGATCTGGGCGATGTCCGGCGGGGCCAGGCGGATATGGAACACGTTGGGCACCACGGAGCGGTCCCGGGCGAAGGACGCTGCTCGCTTGTCCATGGTCTCACGCAGCTTGGAGGCGATCTCGATCGGCTCGACGGTGCCGGAGCCGCCTAGGGACATGGCACGGTGGGCGACGTTCTCGACGCCCTTCTCGAACTTGTCCAGGAACCCCATGGACGTACCTCCCGTAAAAAGTGTGCGCGTGGCGACCACCTGGCGGTGGACTGCGTCGCGCGCACGTACAGACCAGCCAGACCCATCGTAACGGGTACGGCCAGAGAGGCGCCCCACATGTCCGGCGATCCTGCCCGGCGGGGGAGACCGTGAGAGGTATCACTGCCTCGCGGCTAGACGGCGGGCAGCCGGTCCCGCTACTGTCTACCCCGCTGCGCGAGTGGCGGAATTGGTAGACGCGCACGGTTCAGGTCCGTGTGATCTAACGATCATGGGGGTTCGAGTCCCCCCTCGCGCACGGCAGGCCCGGAGGCTCTCAGCCTCCGGGCCTTTTGGCGTGGCCCGGGCCGCGGCGCCGCGGTCCAGGTGCCGGGGTGCGCGCCCCGCCTGCCCCCGGGGTACGCACCCCGCCTGCCCAGCTACCCCGCCCGGGCCCGGCCGCGGCGCCCGCTCAGGCAGTGGGCACGTACCGGCCCTGGTAGACGCAGTCAAAGGGGGCGTTGCCGTGCATGCGGTTCTCAATGGAGGAGACCACCACCTGCTTGGCGGTGCGGGCCGCCTCCAGGGGCGTGGCGCCCTTGGCCAACTCGGCCGTGAGGGCGGCGGCCAGGGTGCACCCAGCGCCGGAGACCCGCTCGCGCCCGACGGCCGGGACCTCCAGGACCTCCAGGGTCTGCCCGTCGTAGAAGACGTCCAGGGCGGTGCCGGTGCCCAGCAGGGTGCCGGCCTTGGCCAGGACCACCGGCACCCCGGCGTCGTGGATGCGCCTGGCGGCGTCCTTGAGGGCGGCGACGTCGCGGATCTCCTCCACACCGGCCAGGACCTGGGTCTCAAAGAGGTTGGGGGTGGTCACGGTCGCCAGGGGGAGGATCTTCTCGCGCAGGGCGTTGTCCACCTCCAGGGCCGCCCCGGGCTCCTGGCCCTTGCAGATGAGGACCGGGTCCACCACGACGTGGGGGAAGCGGTAGGTACGCAGGGCCTGGGCCACGGTGGCAATGGTGTCGGGGGTGCCGAGCATGCCCACCTTGACGGCGTCAATGCGGCCGTGGACGGCGACGGCGGCCTCGATCTGGTCGTGGATGACGACGGGGGCGACGGGGGTGAAGCGGTGGGCCCAGGAGTGATGAGGGTCAAAGCTGACGATGCAGGTCAGGGCCGTGGCGCCGAAGACGCCCAGGGTGTGGAAGGTCTTGAGGTCGGTCTGGGCGCCGGCACCGCCGGAGGCCTCCGAGCCGGCAATGGCCAGGGCGATAGGTGGAGGTGAGACTGTCATGGCACAAGACTGCCTCACCGGCGGCCCCAGGGGTAGCGGAGAGCGGAGCAGGGGCTCCTGATCCCGCCATCCGGCCCCAGCCCCAGCTCCGGCCCCGGCTCCCAGATCCGCGAGAACGGTACTTGTTCGTCGTGAGAACGGTACTTATTCCTCGCGAGAACGGTACTTATTGCTCGTGAGAACGGTACTTATTGCTCGTGAGAACGGGCAGTCGCGGACACGGCGCCCAGGCAGGCCAGGGGACGCCTCCCCCGCCGGGCGGCAGCCCGTGATTGCGGGGTAGCTGGCCGAGCCGCCTCGGGGACGTCTCCCCCACCGGGTGGCCCGGCCTGCCCCTGGGAGTCCCGGCCTGCAAGGCACAGAGGCGGGCTATAAGAGCGCGGATCCTCATAATTGAAGACATGTCCGCCGACACCACCCTGCGCCCCACGACCCTGGACACCGCGAGCCCCGCGGCCCTCCTCGCCGGGGAGATCGCCGTCGAGGCCGCCCCGCGCCCACTGAGCGTGTTCGACCTCATGCGCATTGGAGTCGGCCCCTCCTCCTCCCACACCGTAGGCCCCATGCGCGCTGGCCGGGCCTTCGCCCGCACCCTGTCAGCCCGGGTCGCACGCCGCCGTGACGAGGGCGACGACACCCCCGTAACCCGCGTCACTATTGAGCTCTACGGGTCGCTCGGCGCCACCGGCCGCGGCCACGCCACCGACCGCGCCACCGTCATGGGCCTGGCCGGCTACGTCCCCGAGACCGTCCCGTCCTCCGTGTGCGAGGGGCTCATGAACGAGGTCGAGGCCGCCGGGAGCCTCACGGTCGACGGCGTCGGCCCCGTCCCCTTCGCCCCGGCCACCGACATCCACTTCCTGCCCGGCCGGGTCCTGCCCTACCACGTCAACGGCATGACCCTGACCGCCTACTGCCCGGCCGGGAACGAGATCCTGCGCCGCACCTACTACTCGGTGGGTGGAGGCTTTGTCATGGAGGACACCGGCAGGCCCGGGGCGCCGTCGATCCGCGCCCTGGCCACCGCCTCCAGCGCCCAGGCCCACGCCACGCCCGCCCCCTACCCCTTCTCCACCTCCGCCGCCATGCTGGAGATCTGCGCCCGCCAGGGGCTGCGGGTCTCGGACGTGGTCATGGCCAACGAGGTCTCCGCCCGCCCCCGCGCCGAGGTAGAGGCCTACCTGGACCTCCTGCGCGACACCATGGCCGCCTGCATCCGCGCGGGCATGGAGGCTGAGGGCACCCTGCCCGGGGGCCTGGGGGTGCGACGCCGGGCCAAGGCGCTCCACGAGCGGCTGGTGGCGCAGTCCACCGGGCCGGGCGCCGCCTTCACCATGGCCGACCCCCTGCGCGGCATGGACTGGGTTGACCTGTTCGCCCTGGCCGTCAACGAGGAGAACGCCGCCGGGCGCCGGGTGGTCACGGCCCCCACCAACGGGGCCGCCGGGATCGTGCCCGCGGTGCTGGCCTACTACCAGCGTTTTATCCCCGGGGCCGACGACGACGGCGTGCGCCGCTTCCTGCTCGCCGCCACCGCCGTGGGCAGCCTCATCAAGACCAATGCCTCGATTGCCGGGGCGGAGGTGGGCTGCCAGGGGGAGGTGGGGTCGGCGTCGTCCATGGCGGCGGCCGGACTGGCTGAGGCGCTGGGAGGAACTCCTGCCCAGGTGGAGAACGCCGCCGAGATCGCGATGGAGCACAACCTGGGGCTGACCTGCGACCCAGTGGGCGGCCTGGTGCAGATCCCCTGTATTGAGCGCAATGCGGTGGCGGCCGTCAAGGCCATTAACGCGGCGCGCATGGCCCTGTGGGGGGAGGGGCGGCACGCGGTGTCCCTGGACACCGTCATTGAGGCCATGCGCCAGACCGGTGAGGACATGCTCGCCAAGTACAAGGAGACCTCCCTGGGAGGCCTGGCCGTCAACGTGGTGGAGTGCTGAGACGGGCCCGGGCGGAACCCCGCCCCGCCGGACGGCCCCGGGCGGCAGGACCGGGTAGCGGGCAACCCGCGCCCGAAAGGACGTAGTCTGCCTGGCATAATCGGCCTATGGACAAGGCGCAGGCGATCTCGAAGGCGGAGCACTACACCATCCGTGAGCTGCACGCCCTGGTGGTCTCCGGGCGCATCCGACTACCGGAGTTCCAGCGCTCCTTCCGCTGGGAGGCCAAGGACGTCCGCGCTCTCTTTGACTCCCTCCTGCGGGGCTTCCCCGTGGGCAGCCTCCTGCTGTGGAAACGGCCCGCACCGGCCGGGCGCCTACGAATCGGGGTGCTCGACGTCGAGGCCCCGGAGGTTCCTGACGCCCTGTGGGTGGTGGACGGCCAGCAACGTATTACGAGCCTGGTGAACGCCGTGGATCCAAAGGGCGTGAAGGACCGGCGTTTTGCGCTGGGGTACTCGCTCACGGAGGGCACGGTGGTCCCGCTGCGGGACCCAGATGACCTGGTGGTCCCGCTGCCGAGCCTCTTCGACCTCGGGAAGGCACTCGCCTGGCTGAACGAGAACCCGGAGGCGGGAAAGGAGGCGGCACGACTTCAGGAGGCCGTCGCCCGGCTGAGTAACGCGGAGATCCCCGCCACCACCATGGAGGACGCCGACGAGTCCGTGCTGCGTGAGATCTTTGACCGCATTAACAACCGCGGCAGGAGACTCAATGCCGCCGAGGTCTTTGACGCGCTCCACGGTGGTCCCGGTAAGGGACTGACAATCGAGGGTATCCGAGCCTCTATCGCCTCTCAGACGAGCTTCGGCCTGCTGCCCGACGTCGTCGTCGTCCAGGCGCTCCTGGTGCGTCGGCACACGGATATTACCCGGGATATCCACGGCGAGTTCTCGGATTCTCGACGCCGGGTGAGCGACTTCCCGTCCGAGAGCAGGGAGGAGGCCTACCTGGCCACGGAGCGTGCGCTCCTGGAGGCGGTGCGGTTCCTTCAGGAGGAGGTCGGCGTACCGCACTGGACATTTCTCCCTTTCCGTTTTCAGCTCCTTGTCCTCACCCGGTTCTTCGCGCTCTTCCCCAGTCCTTACGACCGTAATCTCGACCTGCTGGCCCGCTGGTTCTGGCGGACGAGCGTGGCGGCCGATGAGCTCGGGATCAGCGGTTCGCAGACCGACCTACGGGATATGGCCAAGTGCGTCGTCGTGGGAGAGGAGTCCTCCTCCGTGCAGCGTCTGCTCGCCTCCGCCAGGCTGAGTGGCGACCCGACGCCACCGGACCTCAGCACGTTCCGGGCGACCCGCTCGGATGGCAAGGTGGTGCTCATAGCCATGTGGAACCGAGAGCCTGTTGACCTGCAGACTGGTGAGCCCATGACCGTGGAGGCGCTGGCGGATATTCTTGAAGGTGAGAGCACGCCGAGTGCGGCCCTCTCTGATCTCGTACCCGTCACGGCACTGGGTGAGGGTGCCCGCGCGGCCGCCAACCGTATAGTCTCCGGACTGGACCGCAGGACGGTGACGGAGTACCTGGCAAACGGCGTCAGGGACCTAGGGTCCCTGCTCCTTACGGAGGAGATTGTCGCCTGCCTGCAGAATAATGAGCACGAACGGGCCATTGCGCTCCGGGCGCAGCTCCTGGGCGCCTACCTGCGCGACTTCGTCACCGTGCGTACCGCCTACCAGTTCGAGGACAGCCCGCCGCTGGAGGACCTTCTCCGCGCCGTTAGCTCCAGCCCCGGAGAGAAGAGCGCACCGTGAGAGAGGAGACCTACGACGTCGCCCTTCACGGGGAGCACGTCGGATCCATACAGAGAAGGGATGAATTCACGAAGTTCGTCCTGGACCGCGGCTACTGGCAGCGTCCCAGACGGAGCGTCCTCGGCCTGTGGTTTGAGAACCACAGGCGCGACCGGCCGCATGCCGTCAACCGTGTTCCCGCCTGGTTCTCCAACCTGCTGCCTGAGGGACGCCTGAGAGAGCTTATCGCCCGCGAGCAGGGCGTGAGCACCTTTGCTGAGATCGACCTGCTCGCCCGGATTGGTGACGACCTGCCCGGTGCTGTCACCGTGACCCGGGCAGGGAAGGAGGGTGGTGCTGACGGCCTTGGGGACACGGCCTCAGGAACCCCTCCCCGCGCACGCCCCCGAGACCCGCGTCCTGTTGACACCGGACCCCGGCGCGCGTCACTGGCCGGCATGACGCTGAAGTTCTCTATGAGCCGTCACGGAGACCGGCTCGTCGTCCCTGCCCACGGGGAGGACGGTGACTGGATCCTCAAGACGCCGGACCGCGCTTTTCCCGGGCTGCAGGTCAATGAGCTCGCTGTTATGAGGCTTGCCGGGCAGGTCGGCATTGACGTGCCTGAGGTGGCTCTGTGGGACCGCGCCTCTATTGACGATCTCGGCCCCGGTGCCTGGCCCTCGGAGGAGACCCAGGCCTACGCCGTTCGCCGATTTGACCGCTCTGACCGGGGACGTATTCACAGTGAGGACTTTGCCCAGGTGCTGGGACGCTTTGGTGCTGGGGACGGAAAGTACCACTCCTCCGTGGAGGAGGTGGCTGTCATCGCGTACCGTGAGCAAGACGTTGACTCCCTACGCGAGATGGTGCGGCGTACCGTGTTCAACCTCCTGGTCGGCAATGGGGACGCCCACCTGAAGAACTGGTCCCTCATCTACCCCGACCGGCGCACCGCCCGTCTCTCACCCGCGTACGACCTCGTGTGCACTGCCGTCTACCCGGGTCATGCCGAGCTCGGGCTGCCATTCTTCGGGGCCAGGACTCTGGCCGAGGTCGGTCGCGGTCACTTTACCCGTCTCCAGCAGGCTCTACAGGTGGATCCCGAGGACGTCCTCCACGTGGTTGACGAGACCGTGGAACGGTTCTACGACGTATGGGGCACCGACCTGACCGCGCCGGTGCCGCCCGACGTGAGGCAATGGGTTGGGGGTCACCGGGACGACACCCGGAGAAGACTGGAGCAGGACTAATCGGCAGTACCTCCCATCGGCAGGATCTCGCGGAGAACATAGTCGTCAAAATCAACGGAGAGAGTATCCAGGGGCTCATTGTGGAGGCTGACCTGCTGTCCCGCTAAATAGCCTGACGATGCGGGCAGCCAGGACGTGCGCGTCAGTTTTCTGTCAAGTTTCTTGACGCCTCGGTCCTCGGTCTCGACCCAGGTGTCGTCACAGAGTATCCAGGCAGTACCTGAGGGTGTTACCTTCTCCTGGAGCGAGAAACCCGTGATATCAGCACGCACCCCTGAGGCCATGTCTACCAGCTCACGGGAGGAGGCGTACCACTGCTGGCTGTATGGTCTCAGGTCGGCAGCCCAGTCCCCGGTGACCCGTTCCACCCAGCCGTTGGGGTAGATCCTGTAGACGTGGTCAAGGCTGCTACGGGTCTCGCCACTGGCAGGATCAGCGAGGGTGACGGTCGTCGTCAAGCACGTCGTATAATTGTGGCAAAGATCTGTGTCCGAGTACGGGGAGATCATGACACTGTCAGCTATAGCCCCCATCAGAGGTGGTGCCGGGCCGGGCGCCGCCAGCAGGCTGCACGCCACTGGCGGGCTGTGCGTCACCAGCAGGCTGCGCGTCGTCTGCGTCTCCAGATGTGACCATGGCCTCGATTGTGCCTGAGTCACGGAATGATGTCGACAGGAAACGGTGGGGTACCCCACACCGAGGTACCCCACCGTCTGCTACTGCCTCCTACCGGGTCTGAGTCCCCTCGCCGGACTGACCGCCGCCGGTGCCGCCGGCCCCGTTCTGCCCGGGCGCCGGAGGCTGGCCCGGCCCCTGACCGGACCCGCCAGGCGCGCCCTGGCCCGCTCCTCCCTGGCCGGGCCCGCCGGATCCACCGGATCCACCGGGTCCGCCGGATCCACCGGGCCCACCAGGGCCACCACCGGGCCCACCAGGGCCACCGGCAGCCAGCGCCGAGGCGGTCAGCGTGCGGGAGCCACCCGAGCTCGTGGACACGGTGTAGCTCTCACCCTCGACCAGTCCCAGGACGGTGGTGGTGGAGGCGGAGATCGTGCTGGTCAGCGTCTGGGAGCCGGAGCCCCCGGTCACGGTGACGGTGTCCCCGACGGCCACACCCGGGGCGTCGGTGACCCCGACGGTCGTGGACTCGCCGTTGACGTCCACGGAGCCGTCCATGGACCCGGCCGTCCCGGAGATGAGGACAGTGCCGCCGGTAATAAAGGCCGAGCCGTTGGAGTCGATCCCGTCCGACCCCGCGTAGGAGATCTGGGTGGTGCCACCGGTGATCGTCAGGACCGCGCCGTCGTCGGACTCGGAGTCGGCGTTCTCGTAGCCCTCGATCACGTGGTCGCCGTTGGTGGCGTTCACGCCGTCGTCACCCGAGGTGACGGTCAGCTCGCCGCCGCTGATATTGATAAAGGCGGACTGAAGGCCCTCGTCAGCGGCGTCGAGCACCACGGTGCCGGAGTCCTGGGTGTAGCTCACCCCGGCGTTCACCCCCTTGGGCTTCTCGGTGCCCTGGTCGGCAGCGGACTGCTGGGCCCGGGCACCGGAGGGAGGCTGGGCCTCCTGGCCGGGACCGCCGGAGGTGGGGGACGCGGCGGCCTGACCGCCGCCCGCGGTCACGCTCAGGGTGGTGCCGCTGACGGTCACGTCGGTGGTGGCCGAGACGCCGTCGTCGCCCGCGGTCACGGTGACCGCCGCCGCGCCCAGGGCCACGAAGCCCTGGGTCTGGTCGGAGTCCTCGGAGGACTTAATACCGTCCCCGCCCGCGGTCACGCTCAGGGTGCCGCCGGTGACGGCCACGTAGTCCTTGCCGCGGATGCCGTCGTCAAAGGCGTTGACGGTGACGGTGGGGCTGCCGGAGATGACCACGCCGTTCTTGGAGGAGATGCCGTCCCTGGCCAGGCCGGTCACGCTCAGGGAGCCGGTACCGGTAATGGTGAGGTCGTCACTGGAGTACAGGGTGGCGGTAGGGGCGTTATCGGAGGTGTCGGCGTAGCTGGCACCGTCGGACAGGGAGTTGGCTGACCCCGCGGCCAGGACCACGACCACGGATCCGGCGTCCACCACGTTGACGGCGGGGCCGTCGGCGTTGGTAATGGTGGCCCCGTCCAGGACGAGGCGGACGTCGGCGTCGTCCGCGTTGACCACGATCTGGCCGTCGGACAGGCTGCCGGAGACCACGTAGGTGCCCGAGGAGGTAATGGTGACGGTACTGCCGTCCACGGTGGCGCCGGAGCCGGAGACCGTGGCGGAGTCCCCCGAGAGCGCAATGGTCGTGGCCCCCGAGTCGTAGGTGCCGGCCTCGTCAGCCGGTGTGGTGACGGCGGCGACGGCGTCGTTGGCGGCCAGGACGTCAGTCACGCTGGCCCCGGTGGAGGCCGTGCGCACCGAGGTCGAGATAGTGGTCCAGGCGTCCTTGGACGCAGCGCCCGCGCCGGAGCCGGTAGAGGTGCTGCTGGCTGTCGCGGAGCAGCCTGCCAGGAGGGCGGCGGCCGCCAGGCTCACGGTCACGGCCCTGATCAGGCGGCGCGTGGGGGTGGGTGAGATCATGACTGGTCCCTTCATGGGCTGTGTGGTATCTGTTGCGTGCGCACTAGGCTGGATGTGGGTGGAGTGAGTCTGTGGGAGCGTCCGGTGCAGTTCTCATGCAGGTACTGTGTCCACGTGAGAACCTGGGGCGCGTCAGTGCCCCCGGTGGGCGACCCGGTGCCTCGGCCCGGCGGCGGGCCCCGACCAGCTCCAACAGCCCTACCGCGGGGACGGACGTAGGCGGGCGGGCCCCGGCCTGGGCCAGCTCCCGGTGCTCTCCTCCTGCCAGCTCCCGGTGCATGACCCGGTGCCACTTGTTGGCGGGCAGGCCGGGGTGGAGCAGGGCCATACCGGTGGCGTACTTGGAGACCCGGGTCGGCCGGTACCCCGCCGCCCACAGGAGCCGGTCGGCGGGGGAGGGCGTGACGGGGTTCTTCGTCTCGACGACGGCGTAGCCGCACGCCTGGTAGGTCTCCCCCGCCTCACCGGTGGCGGCGCTGGGGTGCGACCAGGTCAGGGTGGTGTCAATGGTGACGCGGGCGCCGTCGGCGGGCAGGTGGAGGGTGGTGCGCTCGTAGGTGGTAGACAGCGCGGGCATGAGGGTGTCGGCGACCTCGTCGGCCCGGGCCTGCGGGCAGGCGCCCGAGGTGGCCAGGCACTCGGCGACAAAGCGCCGCCCCGGCTCGGTGAGGAGGTCCGTACGGTCGTACTCGGTACGCGACTTCAAGGTGGTGTGTCGCCCGCCCCGGGTCTTGACCTCCAGGAAGGTGAGGTCGGAGTCCAGGTAGGAGCGGGTGCGTACCTTGAACCGACGCCGTCGCCCGCGGGCTGCGAGGTAGTAGGAGTCCAGGTCGGGGGTGTCGAAGTAGGTCGAGGCGTAGGCGAAGGAACGACGCCGGCCGATCTGGAGGACCTGGGCGTCCCCCAGGGCGTGGACCAGGTCCTGGGCCGCGTGGACAGGCAGGAGGTACTTGCGGTCCACCCGGGTCAGGAGGCTGGCGGCGGCGTTGAGCTCGGCCAGGGTGACGGCGGCCAGGCTGTCAGTGCTTATGGTGGTCATGTGCGTCCTGCCTCCTATGGGGCTGGTGGGGGCCGGCGGGGTGACCGTGGGGTGGCGGGGTGACCCTGGCCTGCGGGGTGACCGTGGGCTGGCGGGAGCCAGTGGGGCGGCCCTGGGCCAGGGGGCTAGCCCGGGGCTAGCGGGGCGACCCTGGGCTGGTGGGGTGACCCTGGGTTGGTAGGAGCCAGTGGGGCGGCCCTGGGCCGGCAGAGCAAAACCTGGGTCAGCGGGTGGCGCCGGTGAGGGCGGTGGCGCGGGCGGCGGGGTCCGTTCCGCTCCCGCCGAGCCGCTGTCCCCCGGCGGTGCGGGCGGCAGACGTACGCGGCACCAGGTAGCTGACGTCCACGAGGGTGGTGTCGTTGACCAGGTCGAGGCGCTGGACCTCGACGGAGCGCACCCGGCCACCCAGGAGGGACTCCAGGTGGGCGGTCAGCGCGGTCTCGTCGGTGACGGCGCGGTCGAGCACAATGACCTGGCGACGATTGCGCCGGGCCAGCCGGGGGTGGTCCCCGACCCACAGCGCGGCCACCACCAGGGCCATGAGCGGGGCGATGAGGCTCAGGGGGGCGGTCTGGATGCCGCCCATGAGGCCCAGGGCGAGGGCGGCGAAGAAGTAGGCGATCTCGCCCTGGGATATCTCGGCAGAGCGCAGGCGGATGATTGACAGCACGCCGAACAGGCCCAGTCCCAGGCCCGCCGCAATGGAGGCGGTGGACATGAGGAGGGTGACGGCCAGGACGCCCACGTTAATGCCCAGGTAGGCGGCTATGAGGTCCTTGCGTCCATGGCGTCGGGCGTAGAGGGCGCCGACCAGGACGGCCAGGGCGGTCAGGTCGGCAAGGATGTAGGTGAGTGACGTCACGGTCATGAGCTCCTCCTGCTCCGGGTCTGCGGGCGACGCCGTCGCGTCGTCGGGGTTGGCCGTAAGTCAACGCAGGAGGTCTATGGGGAGCCTGTGAGGCCCGTGTCCCCAGGGTATGAGATCAGCGGCCCCGGTCCGGCCCGGCGCAGTCGGCGCCCGCGTCCCCGTGGCTACGAGCAGGTCAGGCCGCTGCTGGCCCTCCCTCCAGGCCCCCGCCCATGCCCTTGTGGCTATGAGCCGCGTGAGCGGGGATGCCTCTTGGTGGCGGCAATTCCCGCGTGGCCACGTTCCCTACGAGCCGCGTGAGCGGGGATGCCTCGACGTGGGGCCCCTCACCTCCTCACCCGTGGTCCCCATGGCTATGAGATTGACGGCCTCACCCACGCCCACCATCCTCTAGCTAAGCCGTCACCATTCTCACATATAAGTAGTGGTGTTTCAATAGTTTTTAATAGTTAAAGCTGGCCCTACACTGTCATTACCATTTACTCAGCATTTTGCATTGTCAACCTTTGTCGCCGTTCTTGAGAGTGATTTCAATCACTTTCTGCTTGTGCGCCGAGGCCCCGACACCTCCTTCACGTCGCTGCTCCCTCGCAGACCGAGGGGCCACCCTCTCCCCTCTGTCCACAGCTGTGGACAAAAGCTGGGGACAGGCTGGGGAAAAGTTATCCACAGGCTTGTCCCCAGGTGGGGAGAAACGGCGGGAGAACGGTCTTTCCCCCACCGGGGCGGCCGTCCCCGGACTCCACACCCTCCCCTCCGCAGTTGTCCACCCCCTGTGGCCCCACGGTTTCAGGGGGTACCCACAGGCCTCATAGGACAGGTGTCAGGAGCACGGGAAGGCCCTGACCGCTCAGTGGGGCGCGCTGACCCGTCCCCTTGGCATCCCACGCCCTCGCACATCCCCCACACCTGTGGACAGGGCTGTGGAAACACATCCGTGTAATTTTCCACAGGTCTGTCCCCAGGTGGGGAGAAAAGGGCCAGGCTGCTGTGGATCCCTCTCCCCAGCACTGAATCCACACAATCCACAGCCCCGCCTCCGCCGTCGTCCTCATGCTGTGGACAGCCGCCTCTCAAGCCGGATCCGCACCCCTCGAACCCGACACGACATGACCTCGGTCACACCAAGGCCGCCTACAGCTAGACCCAGGCACCGGCTCCAAGCAATGTCACCGGCGTCTAGCCACCTCATCGTGACCTTCTGTCCACGTTTAAGGAACTGTCCCGGTCTCCAGCTGGTTGCGGACAGCCCAGGAGGACCCGTCCGCCACGGCCACAGGGCCCTGGTGGCCGCCCCAAAACCCGCCGCCACATCCACAGCCCGTCCGCGGCCCTGGTGGGTAAGTGCCTGGATCGTCCGCCCAAGTCGGGACCCCGTCCGCGATCCTGAGGCCGCAGGACCTGCCGCCCAGCCCGGACCCCCTGGTCGACCTGAGCGCGCTCGTCGTGCGTATGCACACCCTCCTGGCTAACCCGGCCCTGGGCTCCGCCGTCCCCTACCCGGCCCTGGAGCTCCTCGCCCGCCCCCAGTCCGAGCGCGTCTACCGCGAGAAGGTCGTGGCGCCCCTGCGGAACGGGGAAATCGACGCCGTCTCCCGGGCCGGCACCGGGGTCTGGCAGGGGACCGACAAGCGCCCGATGGACCTGAGAAGGTGGCTGAGAATCGGCACCGGGGTCTGGTGGGGCCCGACGCCGTCACGAGCGCGGACATGATGATCGGCACGGGCCTGTACCGGCTCGTCTACCTCGGGACGACGCCGAGCCTTGAAAAGGTCTTCACAGTGGCCGAGGCCGTGGCGGGCCACCCCTGCCACGACCCACCTCGCAGTGAGGACAAGGGCTCGGGGCCGCACCCGGGCACGTGTGAGCGGCATGACGAGCACATAATGCGTGATGCATGTCATACTCAACGGCATGACCAATCCTCTTCAGTCAGAGCCCGGACCCCAGGGCAGGCACGTGCAGACCCCTCAGCCGGACCAGCTACCAGCGGCTCAGCCACCGCCAGCTCCTCAGCCGGACCAGCTACCAGCGGCTCAGCCACCGCCAGCTCCTCAGCCGGACCAGCTACCAGCGGCTCCTCACCTGGACCAGCCACCACCAGCGCCATTGCCCCGGCAGTACGCGCGAGCCGTCCCCACCGAGGAACAAGGGATCCCGGCGGCTCGCCAGCCTTCTCCCGGACCCGGCGCGGCCCCTGCTGAGGAGCAGGAGAACCCGCCCCCGCACGAGCTGGCCAGTCCGGGCGCACCCCCTTCTCCGGGCGCAGCCTCTCCAGGCACGCCACCTTCTCCGGATGCACCCCCTTCTCCGGGCGCAGCCTCCTCTCCGGATGCACCCCCCTCCCAGGGATCGCCTGACAGCGGGAGCCACCCGAGCGGTGACACCGTCAGCCACGAACCCACCACGACCACCGGGCGGCACCTGGAACCAGTCGCTACCACCCAGATCCTCCCCGTCGTCGCCAGCGGCCCGGTACGCCCCGCCCTGCCGGGCGGCAGGGAGCCAGCCGCCACCACCCAGATCCTCCCCGTGGTCACAGCCGCCCCCACGCGCAGGAGACGGCGGGCCAGCTCCGGGACCACTGGCTCGGGAACCACTGGCTCTAGGACCGCCCGCTCCGGGACCGCCAGCCCCCTCGACGGGACTGCCGTCCCCACGCGCAGGGGACGGATGACCCTGGTGGTAAGCCTGCTCGTGGCCGCGCTCGTCCTGGTGGCCGGGACTGCCGCCGTCACCGCCATGCTCCTGGGCGGCGGCACGACCGCCACCTCCGCCAGCTCACCCACTCCCGACCAGCCCTCACCCACACCCACGGGGAACAGGCAGCAGTGGTCGCAGGCCTGGCTAAAAGGCACCGAACAGGCTTGGACCCTGGAGCCTCCGGGCACCAGCACCACGAGCACGATCGTGAGGCTCACGGACGACAAACTCATCCGCACCACGAGGCAGAAGGAGAAGGGCTCAGTTCTGGTCACCGTCTTCAGGCTGGGTCAGGGCAAGCCCGAGCAGCTCTGGGAGGAGAAGATCACGTCCACCGCTCCCGGCACGACCATCTGGAACGGGAAGATCATCATCGGGAACAATGTCATAGACATCAATTCCCGCGAACGCAGCACAGCATTGTGGGGCGCGGAGGCGGACACCTACGCGGCGACCGGCGTCGGCGTCACGGCATGCTCAGGGACGTCGTGCGCCCTGTGGACGTCACTGACCGAGAAGAAGTGGGAGGCCACCATCCCCGTGTCCAAGCAAGCCTACATCAACACCGGCTCCAGGGTGGGGAGGTACGTCCTGGCCGGCGGGCGCGCAGATAAGGATCCGAACTTCAGCGTGAACATCGACACCGGCGAGGTCAAGAAGATGGAAGGGAGCCAGTCCCAGAACTCCCCACACGCCCTGGTAGACGGCTGGGTCCTCTATGACAAGAACGGGAACATCAGTATCTACAAATCCGACGGCACGACCAGGGAGAAGTTCACGACGGACACCTCCAGGAACTTCACCACCTACCCCTGGTCACCCAACCGCTTCACCATCGACCAGACCCTGGCGTGGCTCAAGAACGGAGACACCTCCTGGGCCCCTGGCACGTACTCCGTTTCCACAACCGACCCCACCTGCCAGTCCATCACGGTAGCCGGCAAGGACATCAACCTCGGCAAGGACAACAAGATAACAAAGAAGGATGACGGGAAGTGCTCCGCAGAGTTTGCCACCCACGCCTTCCAGCTCTCAGAAAAAGGGCAGATCTCAAGCTACCTCAACTACGAGGGCGACAAGAAGTTCCTCCTCCTCATCGACATGACCACGGGAGAGTCGTCAAAGCCCCTCACCCTGGGCGGACGCAAGACGCAGTACGTGGTCAAGGACAACCTGCTCATTGCCTACGAGGAGTCGGGAAAGATTACCGCCTACCGTCCGCGGTAGTACGGCGGCCCCCGCTCAGGGAGCCGTCATCACCAGCGCCGGGGACAGCCGTCAGCCTCGCCAGCCCCCCTCTTCCCAGGCCCGGGGACAAGTGGCATCCCAGCCAACGCCCGCACGCAGGTGACGGACGGTCACGAGGCCCAGGCCCACAGCGCGGACCCGCCCAGCGCCCGCACGCAGACGACAGAAGAAGAGAGTCCTCCTCTGCCACACGACCTGCCCCAGACAAATCGGTCCACGATTAGATTCCATTCCGTTCGCGCTACAATGGACCCCAATGGCACGGTCTGCCTCTGTCTGTTGCGTGTGTCCTGTGCGGGACAGGTGGGGGTGTGTGGCACGGCGCCCGCGCTCGACAATGGACCCGTGCCGGAGTGGACCTAGTGAGGGGAGGGGGCGCACGTGTGGGTGCTCGCGGGGTTGAGGCCAGCCGCGCTTGTGGTCTTGGTCACCATCAGTGTGGTGCGGGACACCCCTCTCGACCGCCACTTTTCCGCATGGTCTCGTCCAAAGCCGGCGCCGGATCGGCCTCTGGGGCCGTCGGTGGCGAGTGGCGTCATACCAACGAAAGGTGGTAGAAATGGGGTGCTCCGGCCACCTGCCGGAAGGGCCCCGCAGGGCCGGTGGCGATCCAGCCCCTGGAAACGTTGCAACCACGCGCCTCCCAGGAGCAGGGTCAGGGAGCACCCCGCACCGCTAGGTGCATTGAGACTTCATACCGACCTTCAGGTCGTCCAGGGTCAACGCGTTGTCAGGGAGTACCCCGCACCGCTAGGTGCATTGAGACACATCATCGAAGGAGATGATATCCTTACGCTCTCGCGCGTCAGGGAGCACCCCGCACCGCTAGGTGCATTGAGACCACCTCCTTCCCGCCGAAGTATCGGCAGAGATTGTCAGGGAGCACCCCGCACCGCTATAGCGCGAATAGGACAGGGACTGGTTGTGGGCTTGTGCTGTCCGCGCTATAGGTCGTGCTGTGTGCCGGACCCTCTCCCGCGTGCAAGGTGTCTTGTGTTCCTGTGGGTCAGCCGCATCCGTGTTGGTGCGGCCAGGGGGCCGGGTCCACCTACCTCGGGCTGCTGGTCCGGGGAGGCCTGTACCGGCGTGACGGGACACCCCTTTAAGGTGGGTGGTGGGCTGTTTTGCTGTCTGGTCTGGTGTCTGGGCGGGGCCGTCGCCATAATCCCTGTGCCCCGCACTGCCTCCGTCACCGCCTCGGGCCCGGCGGGCTACGGTCCCTATGCCCCGCGCCACCTCGCTCCTGGTCCTGTCCTGAGGTGGGGGTGGGTGGGTTGTGCGCGGTCCTGGCGGTGGTGGGCGGACGGTCAGTTCTGTCGCAATCTGAGGATCAGAGCCGGGTCCACCCCGTTCCTACTTTTGTGCGCTCAATGTCCACGCAGGTCAGGAGTCCGAGCCCCGAGGCGACCGGAAGTGGCCCTCGTTCTGATCCTCAGAATGCGACACACCCACGGAACCAGGACGACAGACAGGCGGCAACCTATCCGGCACACCGCATAAGACCACCCGGACCCGCCCGGACCCACGCCAGGAGACGAGGAACCCCCAGCGTACCGGGCCCGCACCCGGACAAGCGCGGCAGACACCCCACCACCCGGACCCACGCCAGGAGAGACAAAGGCAGGTCGGCACCGTCGCCACGTCCGGCACCTACACCAGACCCGCACCAGGAGACGAGGGACCCCCGCCCCGCCTACGGGCAACCGCCGTACAGCCCGGACGGAGCAGGACCCGGTCACGGACCCGCCCCGCAGCCGGTCTTGTCTGTGCCGCGCCGGGGTACGGTGACCGACGTCCCCCACCGGGCAGGCCCGGCACCCCCGCCAGCCCAGTGACAGGCCGGGGGCCGCTGACCCGGCGACCTCCGCAGGGCCGGACCGGGGGCCGCGGACAGATCACCAGCTGGCCCGGACGGCGGAGTTGCACATTCTTTCTACAAACCGCGATCAGTAAATGGCAGAATCGCGCGGATCCGCCAGACGGCCCGGGCCCGGGAACCAGGATGAATGTGCAACGCGGACGTCGTTGCACATTCATCCTGTTCCCGGACGTCCCCCGAGGGCGGGAAACCGTTGGAACCACGCCACCACCCCTGCCAGCACCCCAGAAAGAATGTGCAACACCACCCCACTCCCTGACGAGGCACACCACCAGCAGCCACCGCTCTGGCCAGCCACTGTCGTACTCGGCAGGGCCCCGCCCCAGCACCACCAGCAGACACCCCGCCCACCACAACCAGGCCCCGCCCCGCCCGCGCTGTACGGCACACAGCGGAACATTTTGTGCAGAGGGTAACCGATTGCGCACAAAGTGACCTAGATTCGTCACTTTCTGCACAAAACGTTACCCTACGCACAAAACGTTACCTTGTGCACAAAATGTCATCCTGTACACAAAACGTCCCCACACACCACTCCCACCCACACAACCAGGAACCCCGACCCCCACAGACAGAACCCGCACCACCCACACCTCTCTCAGGAACCTCAGACCAACCCCACAGAACTCATACACAACCAGATCCCCCACCCCACCCACACCACAAACACCACCCCCACGAACAAGTACCGTTCTCACGACAAACAAGTACCGTTCTCACGAGCAATAAGTACCGTTCTCACGACTGGGCGCGGGCACATGACGGGATGCCGGCCGAGGTAGCCGGGCACGCGGGCCGGGGTGCGAAGAGCGATCAAACGGTGCGTGCACCTAGACGTGACCTGTGCCATGCTCTGCCGCATGAGCAGTCCCGAGCAGCCCCAGCCGGGCCCCCGACAGCCCCAGCACCCCAGGGCGGACCGGGAAGGAGCGGACCAGGGAGGATCCGCACCGACCAGTTCCGCCACCTCCCAGTACGGCCTGTCCCCGCAGCCCCAGTCCGACCAGCCGACGCCGTCAACCCCGGCCGGGCAGTACGGTCACGTACCAGCTACCCAGCCAGCCCAGCCCGGAGGCGCCACCGAGTACGGACGCACCGCCCCAGGAACCCAGGCCGCCGCTCAGGCCGCCACCCAGGCCGAGCACCCCGACCAGGCCGGGGAACCAGCCACCGAGTACGGACGCACCCCCCAGTACGGACGCACCGCCCCAGGAACCCAGGCCGGAGGCCCGCACGCCCAGTCCGTCCCCACCGGCACGGCACCCGGGCTGGTTACCAGCGCCGAACCGGCCGCTGCCAGCTCGGTGCCGTACAGCCCGTACAACCCGCAGAATGCACGGGAGGCCGCCAGGGCACGGTACGGCCCGGACGCGCCCGACACCCCCTACAACCCGTACAGCCCGCAGAGCACCCCTGCCGGGGCCGCGTACTCACCGGGTGGCCCTGGCGCTCCCTACGGGACACCGGCACCCGCCTTGGGCGCCTCGGCCCCCGCCGGCTACCCCCAGGCCGCTCCCGGCACCCCACCGGCCCCCGCACGCAGGCGACGGACGGCCCTCATTATCACCCTGGTGGTGACTGTACTCGTCCTGGTGGCCGGGACCGCCACCGTCACCCTGCTCCTGGGCGGGAAGAGCAGCACCACCGACAACACCAGGTGGTCCACCGCCTGGCTGAACGGATTCGAGCAGGCCTGGACGCTGGAGGCCCCCGGCGACAAACCGAGCGACACATTCGTGCATATTCTGGACGACCACCGCTTCATACGGCTTACCCGGAAGGACGGGACGACCACGGCCACTATGTTCCGTCTGGGGCAGGGGACGCCCGAGCAGCTCTGGGAGGAGACGGTCCGCTCCTCGGCCTTCGGTGGCTCCATCTGGAAGGGGAAGCTCATTATCGGTAACACGGTCATCGACCTGGACTCGCACGAGCGCACCACTGCTCCGTGGGACGCGAAAGTAACCACCAACGGGAACGAGGAGAACGGTCTCGCGGTCTGCACGGACACGTCGTGCTCCCTGTGGAGCTCACTGACTGACAAGAAGTGGGAAAGCAGGCTCCCCCAGTCGGGACGGACGACTATCTACACCAAGGAGAGGGTCGGCAGCTACGTGATCGCCGCTAATTACGAAGGGGACGACACCTACTACGTCGTCAACCTCGACAACGGAAAGATAAGAAAGCTGGAGGACAACACGTTCGACCCCATTCTTCAATCCCTGGAGGACGGGTGGGTCACCTACGGCATCGACGGTCACGTCGTCATCTACGAACCCGACGGCACCGTTAAGGAGCGGTTCACAGCAGACAACGACAGGCGGTCTACCGTCTACCCCTGGACACCTAACCGTCTCACCGTCGCCCAGGCACGGGCCTGGCTCAAGGACGGGGACACCTCCTGGGCGCAGAGCACCTTCTCCGCGTCCACCACCGACACCACCTGCCATTCCATTACGGTAGCTGGCAGGGACATTAACCTCGGCAAGAGGAACCCGTTCTCCAAGAAGGATGTCGAGGGCTGTCAGGCAGGATCGCCGGTCCACGTCTTCTACCTCTCCGGGAGAGGCCAGGTCTCCAGCTACTACAGCTACGGCGACACCACGTCGACCCTCACCATCATTGACATGACCACCGGGGCCTCGCAATCGATGACCCTGAAGAGTAGCGACGACAACTACACCGTCAAGAACAACCTCATGATCGTCTACAGCGACTCAGGCAGGCTCACCGCCTACCGTCCCAGGTAGACGCCGCCCGCTTAAGTCACCGGCGGGCTACCCACCGGCCGGGCGAACTACCCACCGGCCCGGGAGCCCACTGTCCGCCTTCGGCTCCCGGGCAGCCCCCGGCCCCACGTGCGTACCGGACAGGGCACCCGGGTTGCCAGCGGGGCTGGCGTACCAGCCCTCGACCCCACGTGCGCGCCGGGTCGCCCTCCAGCCAGGTGGCCAGCTCGTCGCGGTCCCGGCCCCACGTGCGCATCGGGTGGACTGAGCTGCTGGAGGACATTGCGGCGCAGCGTCCACCCGGCCCGCGTGCGCACCGGGTGGACGCCAGCTGGCTACGTGACGCGCCACTCAGAAGATAAGCGCTTATGCGTGATCTGTACCATACTCTACTCTATGACCAATCCCCTGCATCCCCAGCCATCCTCCCCGCACCCTGATCAGTCCCCCGCAACCCAACCAGGCCAGAACGAGCCACCAGCGTCATTAGCCCCACCGACGTCGCCCTCCACCGGGGCCTACGGACGGGTCCCGCAGGCCGCGCGCCCTGCCCACCAGCCCCAGACCCCTCCGACCGGGCAGGGCGCACCTGCTGGCACACCGTACGGGCGTCTCGGCGCGGCCTCCCCGTACGGCCCGTACGGGCTCGCGCCCGGTGGCGGGCCGCGTGCCGACGACGGGCGCTACGCCCACCCCACCCAGCCAACCGGCCAGTACAGCCCCTACCCACCTGCCACCGGACAGTACGCAGCACCACAGGCAAGCCCCTCACTGTCCGACGCCTCAGGGCCTGCTCCTACACGCAGGAAGCGGGCGGCCCTCATTGTCACCTTGGTGGTGGCCGCACTCGTCCTGGTGGCCGGGACCGCCACCGTCACCACCCTGCTCCTGAGTGACGACAAGGACGGGCCCACGAGCGCCGACGGCGCCTCCGGCTCCCCTGCCCCCAGCCAATCCCCGACCGCCCCCGCGCAGGACGGCAACAGGTGGTCCAGTACCTGGGGGAACGGCGTCAAGCAGGTGTGGACCCTGGACGCCCCGAGCAGCGGCAGCAGGAACGTGACAATAGGTATTAACGACGACAAGCTCGTGCGCTTCGTAAAGAAGGGCGACGACTTCACGACCGTCACCGTCTTCCGCATGGGGCAGGGGACACCCGCGCAGCTCTGGGAGGACACGGTCCAGACGGGTCCCAACACCATAGTCTGGCAGGGCAAGATCGTTACCGGGAACACCGTGATCGACATTGAGTCGCGCGGGCGCTCTACGGCGTCGTGGGACGCGCAGTCCACGATCTTGGGGTGGGGAGGTGGCATCTTCACCTGCGCAGGCACGCACTGCGAGATGTGGACCTCCCTGACCGAGAAGAAGTGGGAGACCACCATGAAGGTAGCCAAGCAGGCCTTCATAACCCCGATGAGCCGCGTGGGGAGCTACGTCATCGGCGGCGGGTTCGACACGGACGACACCTACTACGCCATCAATACCGACACCGGTGAGTCCAAGCCCATTAACCAGTCCGGCCTCATGCACTTTCCCACGGAGCTGTCGGACGGGTGGCTGGTCCACGACGAAGGAGATGCTACTAACGACAACGACGACACGATCAGTCTCTACGATCCCGACGGCACCCCCAAGGAGACGTTCCCGCTCAGCACCGGGCACGCCGCCTACCCCTGGTCGCCCGTCCCCCTCACCGTCGACCAGGCACGGGCCTGGCTCAAGGACGGGGACACCTCCTGGGCTCCGAGCACCTTCTCCGCGTCCACCACCGACACCACCTGCCAGTCCATTACGGTAGCCGGCAAGGACGTTCGCATCGGGCTCTACAACCAGCTCGTGGAGGACAAGGACGGCAGGTGCGTCCCCGAAGCCTCCGTCAACGCCCTGGTGCTCTCAGGATCAGGGCCTGTTATCGCGCGCTACATGTACGCCGGCACCAACACCTTCTCCTTGCGCATTATAGACATGACCACCGGCGCGTCCCCGGATCCCGTCCCCCTGGGAGGCAAGGAGTCGGGGTACCTCCTCAACAGCGCTGGCGACCTGCTGGTCACCTACGACGACGTCGGGAAGATGACCGCGTACCAACCGGCGTAGAGGACCGGCCCGCCGCCTTGAAGACGCGGTAGGGACCGCGCTGCCGGCCTCGGGCCCCAGCCTTTCGCCGGGGCCCGAGCACAGTGGAGCTAACGGGACTCGAACCCGTAACCCCCTGCTTGCAAAGCAGGTGCGCTACCAATTGCGCCATAGCCCCTGACTGAGCGTCTCAGAGCTCCTCGTCCACCGGGTCCGTGACCTCGGCCCAGGCCGCCCGCTCCTGACGGGCCGCCTCGTAGCGGAGCCAGAGCGCGTAGGCGGCAGCCCCCAGGGACGAGAAAACCGCGGCCTTCAGAAGCGTTCTGCCTGTCATGAACTCTCCTCGTACCGCGGGCGGTGGACGGTGGGCCTAGCTGGACTCGAACCAGCGACCTCATCCTTATCAGGGATGCGCTCTAACCAACTGAGCTATAGGCCCGTGCGACCGGGCAAGGTTAACCCACCCGGCCCGCCCGGATCAAACCGGATCAGTCGTCCGCCAGTGTGAGATGAATCCCTCCCACGAGCCTGACGGTGATGTTGTACAGGAAGGCCCCGATCGTGGACAGGGCGGTAGTCAGGATGATGTTGACCACCGCGATGATGATCGACATGGAGAAGGTCCGGGAGAACTGGAGGTACTGGACCAGGGCGGTGAAGGAGTTGGAGTTGGAGTCCATGACCGAACTCACAAGGTCCTGGATCGTGGCGAAGACCTGCATGGAGTCCAGGAGGAACCATATGAAGGAGGCCGCCACGACGGTCATGATGCCCATGGCCACGCTGAGCAGGAAGGATACCTTCATGACGGACCAGGGGTCGATGTGGGTCAGGGAGAGGTGGACGCGCCGAGGGCCGCTGACGGTCGCCTCAGACGGGGGGGTGGAGCTCATGCCAGGTCCTTACTGTCGTTCTCACTCAACGTTACCGCAGTCAGGCGGTCTCATCCGTGCTCGACGCCGAGGTGTCGGCAGGGACGACGATCTCACTGTCCGTGCCGGGCGCGCCCGCGGCCTCGGCGCCGTCAGAGCCGCGAGGAGCAGCTTCACGCGCGGCACCACCAGGAGCGGCACCCGCCTCCGGAGCGGCACCGGCCTCCGGAGCAACACCGGCCTCACGCACGGCACCCGCCGTGCCGGCCTCGGCGACGTCGTCCGGGACGTCCTCACCGTCGAGGTCGCGCTCGGCGTTGCGGGCCACCGCGAGGATGCGGTCGCCGTCGTCGGGCTTGGCGAAGGTGACCCCCTGGGTGGCGCGCCCGGTGCGGGAGACCTCCGCGACGGCGGAGCGCACCACCTTGCCGGAGGCCATAATGCACAGGACCTCGTCGTTGGGGGCGGTCACCAGCGCCCCCACCAGGTCCCCGCGCTCCTGAACGAGGTTGGCGACCTTGACCCCCAGCCCGCCGCGCCCCTTGGTGGGGTACTCCGCCACCGAGGTGCGCTTGGCGTAGCCGCCCTCGGTGACCACGAACAGGTCGGCCTCCTGCCAGCCGGGGTCGATGACGCCCATGGCCAGGAGGCTGTCGCCGTCCCGGAAGCGCATGCCGGTCACGCCGCTGGTGGCGCGCCCGGTGGGCCGCAGGGTCTCGTCGTCGGCGTGGAAGCGCAGGGACTGGCCGTGCCGGGAGACCAGGAGCAGGTCCTGGCCGGCGCACAGCAGGGAGGCGGAGACCAGCTCGTCGCTGACCCCGTCGCCGTTCTCACGCAGGTTAATGGCGATGACGCCCCCGGAGCGGTTGGAGTCGTACTCGCTCAGGCGGGTCTTCTTCACCAGGCCCCGGCGGGTGGCCAGGACCAGGTAGTCCGCCTGGGAGTAGTCCGCCAGCTCCATGACCTGGGCGATCTCCTCGCCGGGCTGGAAGGCCAGGAGGTTGGCCACGTGCTGGCCCTTGGAGTCGCGCCCTCCCTCGGGCAGCTCGTAGGCCTTGGCCCGGTAGACCCGGCCCAGGTTGGTGAAGAACAGCATCCAGTGGTGCGTGGTGGTGGTGAAGAAGTGGGAGACGACGTCGTCCTCACGCAGGGCCGCGCCCTTGACCCCCTTACCGCCCCGGTGCTGGGAGCGGTAGGCGTCGGTGCGGGTGCGCTTGGCGTAGCCCGAGCGGGTGATGGTGACCACGATCTCCTCCTCGGGGATGAGGTCCTCCATGCTCATCTCCCCGTCGAAGGGCACGATCCGGGTGCGTCGCTCGTCGCCGTACTTCTCCACGATCTCGGCCAGCTCGTCCGCGACGATGCCGCGCTGGCGCTCCGGTGAGGCGATGATCTCGCGCAGGTCGGCCACGCGCTCGCGCAGCTCGGCCGCCTCGGTCTGGATCTTGAGCCGCTCCAGGGCGGCCAGGCGGCGCAGCTGGAGGGAGAGGATGGCCTCGGCCTGGACCTCGTCCACGCCCAGCAGCCCCATGAGCCCGCTGCGCGCCTCCTCGGTGGTGGGGGAGCGGCGGATGAGGGCGATGACGGCGTCCAGGGCGTCAATGGCCGCCAGCAGCCCCTCCAGGATGTGCAGGCGCTCCAGGGCGCGGCGCAGGCGGTACCTGCTGCGCCGCACAATGACGTCCATCTGGTGGTCTACCCAGTGGCGCACGAAGCCGTCCAGGCTCAGGGTGCGCGGGACGCCGTCGACCAGGGCCAGCATATTGGCGGGGAAGTTGTCCTGGAGCTGGGTGCGCTTGTAGAGGTTGTTGAGCACCACCTTGGCCACGGCGTCGCGCTTGAGGACAATGACCAGGCGCTGGCCGGCGCGCCCGGAGGTCTCGTCGCGGATGTCGGCGACGCCGGTGACCTGCCCGTCACGCACCAGCTGGGCGATCTTCTCGGCCAGGTTGTCCGGGTTGACCTGGTAGGGCAGCTCGGTGACCACCAGGCACTGGCGGCCCTGGATCTCCTCGATGGACACCACCGCGCGCTGGGTGATGGAGCCGCGTCCGGTGCGGTAGGCGTCCTCGATGCCGCGCCGCCCCAGGATGGTGGCCCCGGTGGGGAAGTCCGGGCCCTGGACGCGGGCGATGAGGGCCGTCAGGAGCTCCTCGCGGGACGCCTGGGGGTGCTCCAGGAACCACTGGACGCCGCTGGCCACCTCCCGCAGGTTGTGCGGGGGGATACGGGTGGCCATACCCACCGCGATGCCCTCGGAGCCGTTGCACAGCAGGTTGGGGAAGCGGGCCGGCAGGATGGCGGGCTCCATGTCCCGCCCGTCGTAGTTGGGCGCGAAGTCCACCGTCTCCTCGTCGATGTCGCGCACCATCTCCATGGCCAGGGGGGCCATCTTGGCCTCGGTGTAGCGGGGCGCGGCCGGGCCGAGGTTGCCGGGGGTGCCGAAGTTGCCCTGCCCGGCCACCAGCGGGTAGCGCAGGGACCAGGGCTGGACCAGGCGGGCCAGGGCGTCGTAGATGGCGCCGTCACCGTGGGGGTGGTACTTGCCCATGACGTCGCCCACAATGCGTGAGCACTTGGAGAAGGACGCCGTGGGGCGGTAGCCGCCGTCGAACATCCCGTACAGGATGCGGCGGTGGACCGGCTTGAGGCCGTCGCGCACGTCCGGCAGGGCGCGCCCCACGATGACGCTCATGGCGTAGTCGAGGTAGGAGCGCTGCATCTCCGTCTGGAGGTCGACCGGCTGGACGCGGTCGTGGGGGACGCCTGCGGGGGCGCTGGTGGTGGGGGCGGTCTCTTCGCTCACGGGTTTCCTTCAGGTCGGGTCCGACGACGTCGGGCGCGTGCCGGCGTGGTGCGTCAGATATCGAGGAAGCGGACGTCTGCGGCGTTGCGCTGGATGAAGGAGCGGCGCTGCTCGACGTCGTCGCCCATGAGGACGGCGAAGGTCTCGTCAGCGTCAGCGGCCTCGTCCAGGGTCACCTTCTTGAGGATGCGGCGCGCCGGGTCCATGGTGGTCTCCCACAGCTCGTGGTCGTTCATCTCCCCCAGCCCCTTGTAGCGCTGGATACCGCCGTCCTTGGGCAGGCGCCGCCCGGCCGCCCGGCCCGCCTCCAGGAGCTGGTCGCGCTCGGCGTCGGAGTAGGCGAACTCGTGGTCGGTGCCGGTCCACTTGAGGCGGTACAGCGGGGGCATGGCGATGTAGGCGTGGCCGTGCTCGATAATGGGGCGCATGTAGCGGAAGAGCAGGGTCAGCAGGAGGGTGGCAATGTGCTGGCCGTCGACGTCGGCGTCGGCCATAATGACGATCTTGTGGTAGCGCAGCCTGGAGAGGTCGAAGTCCTCGCCGATACCGGTACCGAAGGCGGTAATGAGGTTGCGGATCGTCTCCGACGACAGGGCGCGGTCCAGGCGCGCCTTCTCCACGTTCAGGATCTTGCCGCGGATAGGCATAATGGCCTGGAACTCCGGGTCGCGACCGCCCACGGCGGAGCCGCCGGCGGAGTCGCCCTCCACGATAAAGATCTCGCTGCGGGTGGCGTCGCGGCTGGAGCAGTCACGCAGCTTGCCGGGCATGGAGGCGGACTCCAGGACGCCCTTGCGGCGGGTGGCCTCGCGCGCCTTGCGGGCCGCCAGGCGGGCGGCGGCGGCCTGACCGGCCTTGACGATGACGGCCTTGGCGTCGGCCGGGTGGGAGTCGAGCCAGTCGCCGAGCTGGGCGTAGACGGTCTGCTGGACGAATGTGCGGGCCTCGGTGTTGCCGAGCTTGGTCTTGGTCTGCCCCTCGAACTGGGGCTCGGAGAGCTTGACGGATATGACCGCGGTCAGTCCCTCACGGATGTCGTCACCGGTGAGGTTGTCGTCCTTGTCCTTGAGCAGGCCCTTCTCCCGGGCGTACTTGTTGACCAGGGTGGTCAGGGCCGTGCGGAACCCCTCCTCGTGGCTGCCGCCCTCGGTGGTGTTAATGGTGTTGGCGTAGGTGTGCACCGACTCGGAGTAGGCGCTCGTCCACTGCATGGCGATCTCCAGGCTGATGGAGCGTCTCTCGTCCAGCTGCTGCTCGGCCTCGAAGTCGATAATGTCGGGGTGGATGAGCTCCACCTTCTTGGAGGTGTTGAGGAAGTGCACGTAGTCCCGCAGGCCGTGGTCGTAGCGGTAGGAGACCTCCCGGTGCCCGGGGACCGGGTCGTCGGCGGGGCCGGCCTCGTCACCGGTGATCTCGTCGCCGGCGTCCACGGCGGTGGGGCGCTCGTCGGTCAGGGTGATGCGCAGGCCCTTGTTGAGGAAGGCCATCTGCTGGAACCGGCGGCGCAGGGTCTCGAAGTCGAACACCGTGGTCTCGAAGATAGCCGGGTCGGGGTAGAAGGTCTGGGTGGTGCCGGTGGACGAGGTCTCCTCGCCCCTGACGAGCTCGGTGACGGGGCGGCCGCCGTCGGCGAACGACATGCGCCAGGCGTAGCCCTGGCGGCGCACCAGGGTGTCCACCCGGGTGGACAGGGCGTTGACCACGGAGATGCCCACACCGTGCAGGCCGCCGGAGACGGCGTAGCCGCCGCCGCCGAACTTGCCGCCGGCGTGGAGGATGGTCATGACCACCTCGACGGTGGGCCTGTGCTCCGTGGGGTGCTCGTCCACCGGGATGCCGCGGCCGTTGTCGCTCACGCGCACCCCGCCGTCGGCCAGGAGGGTGACCTCGATGTGGTCGCAGAAGCCCGCGAGGGCCTCGTCCACGGAGTTGTCCACGACCTCGTAGACGAGGTGGTGCAGCCCGCGCTCCCCGGTGGAGCCGATGTACATGCCGGGCCGCTTGCGGACGGCCTCCAGCCCCTCGAGGACGGTGATGTCGCTGGCACCGTAGCCAGCGGCCCCGTTGGTGGGGTCAGGGGTCACAGCAGTGTCCTCAGCCACGTGTTCGTTGCTCCTCACGTCGGGCGCGTCAGGACGCTGCGGGGCGTTCCTGGCCCTCGGGCCGCGCGCACGTAGGTGGGTACCTGCGGCGGGTCCTGGGCGCACCATGGGCAGTTTCACCGCATTCTATCGCGGCCTGACCTGGGCACTGACCGCCGACGGCGTGGCGCGGGACGTGCCGCCTGTCACCTCCCGCCGACGCGGGGTGCACTGGCGTCAGATGGTGTCATAGCGTGCTCCCTGACGCAGCCGGTGGACGGCGACCTGGCTGACGCCCAGGCCGGCGGCGCACCAGGCGGCGCTCAACGCCAGGTCACGCAGGACCAGGGCGGGGCCGCCTGCGGTGAGCGCGCTGACGGCACCGCTGAGCGGAGTGACCTGGGACACGACACGCAGCCACGCGGGGTAGGCGGAGACGGGGACGATGACGCCGACGAGCACGGGCAGGGCGCTGGCGAGCAGGGTGGCGCCGAGGTAGGGGTCGGGCAGGCTCACGCCCAGGCCCGCGGCACCCACCCCCAGGAGCACCCCGCAGGCCAGGGCGCCGAGGCTGAGCAGAAGCACCCGGGCGAGCAGGGCGACGTCGTGCCCCGGGGAGAGGACGAAGACCGCGCCGATAGACAGGACCCCGGTCACAGTAGCCAGCGCCAGCGGCACGAGGCTGACGGCGAGCCAGTAGGCGGGGTCGAGGCGGCGCAGGGTGCACACCTCCTGGAAGACGCCGAGGTTGCGGTCGGTGGCGACGGCGCTGACGACCCCGGAGGCGACGGTGACGGCGAGGCTGACCAGGCAGGCGGCGTAGCCGGTGCGCACGAGGTCGTCGGAGGCCAGGTCGGCCCCCATGAGGACGTCAAAGGCGATGTCGAGCAGGGGCAGCAGGGCCAGGGTGGTGACGGCGGTACCGACGGTGGCGAAGGTGACGGAGGAGGCCCAGGAGACCCGGGCACCGGAGACGACACGGGTGAGGAACGCCACTCACACCACCTCCAGGGTCCCGGTGCGGGTGGCGCGGACCAGGGCGGCCCGTCCCAGCAGACCCGCCAGGGCGGCCCAGGCGAGCGTCGAGCACGTCCAGCCGGCCAGGGCGCCGACGCTGACGGGGCCGCCGAGCAGCACCTGCACGGGCAGGCCCACCGGCAGGAGCCGGCTGAGGGGCTGGAGCCAGCCAGGCGCGCCCGAACCGAGGAAGGTCAGGCCGGAGAGCAGGAAGACGGGCACGAGCAGGAGGCCCTCGTAGCTGATGGCGTTGGGCGTGAGGACGAACAGCGCGGCCACGGCCAGGCTCAGTGCCACGGCGCCGAGCCACAGCATGAGCGTGCCGGCCGCCACCCCGGCCAGGCGCCGCCAGGAGGGGGCGTGGACGGACCAGGACAGCAGCGACCAGGTCGCCCAGGACAGGGGCAGGGCGAGCACGCCGAAGCTGGCGGCCGCGCTGACCACGGCGGCCAGTGAGCGCAGTGCCCCCACAGGGGCGAGCACCAGGTGGACCAGGGTGCCCTTGTAACGCTCGAACCCGATAATGCCTGCCGCGCACGTCGCCGTGCTCCACAGGCCGATGACGCCCCCGCGCACCCAGACCACGGTCGGGGTGACGCCGTGCCAGGCGTTGAAGGCCAGGTACTGCACGAGCGTCGTGGTGAGAGTGGCGACGACCATGACCTGGATGAAGTAGGGGACCGACACGAACTGGCGCACGTGGAACGCCGTCATACGAATCTGGCGCCTCACCGGTCCAGCCTCCTGGCCAGTGCCAGGTAGGCCTGCTCCAGGCTCGCCGGGCGCGTGAGCAGGTCGTCGGGCTCACCCAGGCCGTGGCGCTCAAGCAGCGCGCTCAGGGCCCGCCTACCGGCGTCGACGGCCTGCTGGCCGCCGTCGACGGGCCAGGAGACGGTCAGTGCCCAGTTCGAGGAGCTAGGGCGCTGGGTGACCACGACGCCGCGCCCCAGCACGCCGCGCAGCTCCTCGTCCAGGCCGGCGGCGCGCCCCGGCAGGGTCAGCGTGGTCACGGCCAGCACGCCCGCGTGGCGCGCCACGTCGGCCACCGTCCCGCGTACCTCGATACGGCCCGCGCCAATGACGGAGATGGTGTCCGCCAGCTCCTCGATCTCCGGCATCGTGTGCGAGGTCAGCAGGACGCCCACCCCGCTGGCGGCGATCTCGGCGACCGTCTGGCGCACCTGCAGGGAGATGTCCGGGTCCAGGCCGTTGGTCGGCTCGTCGAGCAGGAGCAGGCGGGGCCTGCCCAGCAGGGCGCGGGCGAGGTGCAGGCGCTGGCGCATGCCCCGGGAGAGGGCCGAGGCCCTGCGGTCCGCGGCGTCTGACAGGCCGACCCGCTCCAGGGCGCCGTCCACCGCGCTCGCGCGCTCCCCGCGGGCCACACCCTGCAGGTCGGCGAAGAAGAGGAGGTTCTGGCGGGCGCTGGCACGCGGGTAGAAGCCCAGGTCACCGCCCAGCACCAGCCCCAGGCGGCGTCTGGCCCGGCGCGGGTGGGCCACGGCGTCCACGCCGTCGACGCGCACCGAGCCCGAGGTGGGCAGCAGCAGCGTGGCGCACATGCGCACCGTCGTCGTCTTGCCCGCGCCGTTGGGGCCCAGGAGGGCGTGCACCTGGCCGGCCCCGACCCTCAACGAGACGTCGGCCACCGCCTGGAACCGGCCCCTGTCGAACGTGCGCGCGAGGTGCTCAGCCTCAAGAACTGCCTCAGTCATAAACCCCCTTCAGACTAAGATGACTAACCTCTGACCGGCTCAACACGTGAATCAATACAGATTATATTGAAGCTTATGTAACCAAATGGAAACATGACGCTGTCACCCGTACGTGTCCCTCGGCCCGCGTGAGCCCCGCACGGCCACCCGCTCGCGGCGCCAGGTGGGGCCGGCCGGTCCCAGGACGCGGATCTCGACGGCCCCCGCCCCCGGCTCCAGCGCCCCGGCCACGGCCCGCTCGATACCGGGCATGAGGAGGCGCAGCTGCTGGGCCCAGGCCGAGGAGCTGGCCCGCAGGGTGATCCGCCCGGGCGCGAAGTGCTCCACACGGGCGTGCTGGGCCACCTGGGAGCCCACGATCTGCTCCCAGCGCACCGATATCCTGGCCACGGCCAGCATCCCGGCCCAGCCGTGCTCCCGGGCGTAGCGGCGCAGCGCCCTGCCCCCGATCTGCGGGTCAAAGCGTGTGGGCCCGGGACGGTCCCGCCCCGGGGACAGGCCGGGGCCGCGGTCGCCGGCCTGGTCGTCGTGAGCGGGCCGACGGCGTCGCTGGTCCCAGGGGGCGACCCCCTCCTGCTCGCCCACCAGGCTGGCGCCGGTGCGCAGGGAGGTGCGCGCCACCCCGGCCTCCCAGGCCTGGCGGCGTGAGCGGGCCAGGAGGCGACGTGCCAGGGAGTCCCGGTCCGGCGCCGTGGGCCGCGGCGAGGCGGTACCCAGCGGCCCACTGGCACCAGGAGCCCCGCCACCCGGGACGCCCGACTTAATGCCGTTGGGGGCGTCGGCGCGGTTGCGCGGCGAGGCGCCACCCGGGACGCCCGGCGGAGCATCCGGTGCACCAGGGGGAACAGCCACCTCAGGGGCCCCGGCAGCACCAGGAGCACCAAGGGTCCCACCAGCCGCACTCCCTCCGCTGACCCCACGCCTACGGGCAGGTGGCGGCTCAGACACGGGTGACCGCCCCGTCGTGCACCCGGAACCGGGCCCCGGCCAGCTCGTCCGGCACGTCCTGGTCGACCGCCGCGGTGAGCAGCACCTGCTGGGCGCCGGCCACGAGCCCGGCCAGGGCCCGGCGTCGGCGCTCGTCCAGGGAGGCGAAGACGTCGTCGAGGACGAGGACCGGCTCGCCGTCGCTCCCCAGGGCGTCCACGTCGGCCCGGAGCATCTCGTAGGAGGCCAGGCGCAGCGCCAGCGCCAGGGACCACTGCTCCCCGTGGGAGGCAAAGCCCTTGGCGGGCAGGGAGCCCAGGAACAGCGAGAGGTCGTCACGGTGGGCGCCCACCAGGTTCGCGCCGCGCTCGATCTCCCGACGGCGCAGGTCGGCCATGGCCGTCTCCAGCCTCGCGGCGGTGGCGGGCACGTCCCGCAGGCCCTCCTCGTCCTGCACCCAGGCCTGCGACCCGGGGACGGGATCGGGCCTGCCCTCGTGGGCCAGGAGACTGGAGCGGTAGGCCAGCGCGGCCTGGCGGGAGGCGTCGGCGGCCCCCTCGCTGACGGCGGCGTAGGCGCCCTCCAGCCAGGGGCGCAGGCGAGAGACGACGTCGACCCGTGCGGCGATCAGGCGGGCGGCGCTGGCGGCGAGCTGGGCGTCCCAGACCTCCAGGGTGGTGAGCACGGAGCCGGTGGGGCCCCGCGAGGCGCCGTGGGCGCGGGCGGACTTCAGCAGGCTGGCGCGCTGGGCGAGGATCTTCTCGTGCTCGGTGCGCGTGGCGGCCAGGGCGGGGCGCAGCGCCACGGCGAGGTCGTCCAGGAGACGACGGCGCCCACCCGGTTCCCCGGCCACGAGGACCAGGTCCTCGGGGGCGAAGACGACCGTGCGCAGCACCCCGAGCAGGTCGCGCGGACGGCACGCCCCCCGGTTGAGACGGGCCCGGTTGGCCTTGCCCGAGATGATCTCGATCTCAATGACGCTGGGGCGCTGGCCACGGACCACCTTGGCGCGCACGACGGCGCCGCCGGGCTGCTCCTCACCGGGCCCGGCCCGTCGGACCAGGGCGGTCTCGGCGCCGACGCGGTGGCTGGAGAGCGTGGAGAGGTAGCCGACCGCCTCCACCAGGTTGGTCTTGCCCTGGCCGTTGGCCCCGATCAGGGCCGTGGGCCCGGCCTTAAGGCTCAGGACCAGGTGGTGGTAGGACCGGAAGTCGTCCAGCGCCAGGTCAGAGACGTACACCCGCGTGTCCCCGCGGGGTCAGGCCCCGAAGCGGATGGGCATCAGGAGGTACCGGAAGGTCGGATCCACCTCGCCACCGACGGACTCCACGCCGGTGAGCACGGCCGGCTTGGAAGGGTGGGTGAAGTCGAAGCAGACGCAGGGCCTGGTGATCGCCCCCAGGCCGTCCAGGAGGTAGCCGGGGTTGAAGGCCGTGGAGATGTCCTCGCCGTCCAGGTGCGCCACCAGGGACTCGGAGGCCTGGGCGTCGTCGCCCTGCCCGGCGTTGAGGGTCAGCTCCCCGTCGGTGAAGGCCAGGTGGATCGGGGTGGAGCGGTCCGCGACCAGGGCGACGCGACGCACCGCGGCGATCAGCTCCTCCCGGCCGACCGTGGCGTGGATGGCCGTGGACTGGGGGAACAGGCGCAGGACCGGCGGGTAGTCGCCGTCGGTCAGCAGGGAGGTGGTGCGCCGTCCCCCGGCCTCGAAGCCGATGAGGGCGCTGGTGGGGGAGTCGGGCTCGGTCAGGGCCACCGTGACGTCGCCCGAGGAGGTCAGGGACTTGGCGACGTCGGACAGGGTACGGGCCTTGAGCAGCGCCGAGGTGGACAGGGCCTGGTTGGTGGGGGACCAGCCCAGGGTGCGCACCGCCAGGCGGTAGCGGTCGGTGGCCATGAGGGTGAGGGCCTGGCCCTCGACCTCCATGCGGATGCTGGTGAGCAGGGGGAGGGTCTCGTCGCGCGAGGCGGCCACGGAGACCTGGGCGACGGCGCGGGCCAGGTCGTGGGCGTCAATGGTGCCGGCCCTGGCCGGCATGGCGGGCAGGGCCGGGTAGTCGTCCGCGGCCATGGCGGCCAGGGCGAAGCGGGCCGAGCCGCAGGTGACGGTCACCTTGGTGCCCTCGACCTCCAGGTCCACGGGCTTGGCGGGCAGGGCCTTGGCGATGTCGGCCAGGAGACGGCCGGAGACCAGGACCACACCCTCCTCCTCGACCTCGGCGGGCACCTCGCAGTGGGCGGAGACCTCGTAGTCGAAGGAGGCCAGGACCAGGGAGGTCTCGGTGGCCTCCAGGCGCACGCCGGCCAGGACGGGTACGGGAGGACGAGCCGGGACGGAGCGCGCTGTCCAGGTCACTGCCTCGGCCAGGACGTCGCGGTCAACCCGGAGCTTCATAAAGTGCCTCCCTGAGCAGTGGGCCACAGCCCTGATGACAAGCCAGCCCCGCAGGTACCACGGGTAGGTACCACGGACGGGGCGATCCACATGGATTCTAGACGCACACCGCCGGTCCGCGTCCACGCCAGCGTGTCGGTGGGGACCCGCCCTGCCCCCGGCAGCGCGCGTCCGTCCTGGTACGACGCCCCTTTGCGTCTCCCCTCGCCGCGCACGTCTGCCTGGTTACCGGCGTCCTCGTGCCTCGCCGCCTTTGGGGACGGGCGCCGCCTCGCCCCTGGCTCTCCGGCTCCGGGCTCTCCCGGGCTCCTGGTTCTCCCGCCGGTGGCGTGGTGGTACCGGGACGGGACCAAGGCGAGGCCAACGCCATGTGTCCTGGGTCACGGCATCTTCTGCGTCCGGGCATGCTGTGTCCGCGGCGCCTACGTTGGCAGCCTGGTTCGATCTCGTGGTAGGGAACAGGTTGTAGTTGTAGTAGGTAGTGTGGATCCTGGGGGAAACCCGGTTTTCCGGCGTCATGACGCCGCTGGGGGGTGTGGACTAACAGGTGTGTAGTTCGGTGGGTTCCGCAGCGGATCTGTGGACGGCACAGCAGCTCCCACTGGCTGTCCCCAGAAGAGGGGTCCGGGATCCACATGCTGAGGCGGGGTTGTCCACCGTCTTCCCACAGGTTTGTCCACAGGCTGGGGGACGCCGTCGGCCCCCTGTGTTCTCCACAGGCTGGGGATAAGTGGTATCGACATGTGGATACCCGGGCCTGTGGCTCCCCTCAGCTCGAGGCGGCCTGCTTAATGCGGCTGGTCAGCTCCGTGACCTGGGTGAAGGTGGAGCGGCGCTCGGCCATGAGGGTGCGGATCTTCTTGTCCGCGCTCATGACGGTGGTGTGGTCGCGGCCACCGAACTCGCGCCCGATCTTGGGCAGGGACAGGTCGGTGAGCTCGCGGCACAGGTACATGGCGATGTGGCGGGCGTTGACGATGAGGCGGGAGCGGTTGGCGCCGCACAGGTCGTCCAGGGTGATGCCGAAGTAGTCGGCGGTCTGCCCCATAATGAGGGTGGTCGTGATCTCCTGGCCGGCCGGGTCGGAGATAATGTCCTTGAGGACCATCTCCGCCAGGGTCTGGTCGATGGGCTGCTTGTTCAGGGAGGCGAACGCCGTCACGCGGATGAGGGCGCCCTCCAGCTCGCGGATGTTCGTGGTGACGCGGGAGGCGATGTACTCCAGCACGTCCAGGGGCAGGTCCAGGCCCTCGGCGCGGGCCTTGCGCGAGAGGATCGCGATGCGGGTCTCCAGGTCCGGGGGCTGCACGTCCGCCAGCAGGCCCCACTCGAAGCGGGAGCGCAGGCGCTCGTCCAGGCCCCCCAGCGCCTTGGGCGGCTGGTCGGAGGTGAGGACCACCTGCTTGCCCGAGGAGTGCAGGGCGTTGAAGGTGTGGAAGAACTCCTCCAGGGTGGACTCCTTGCCCTCCAGGAACTGGATGTCGTCCACCAGGAGGATGTCGACGTCCCGGTAGCGGCGCTTGAAGGACTCCAGGCGGCCGTCGTCGCGGTTGCCGTCACGCAGGCAGGCGATGAAGTCCGCGGTGAACTCCTCGGAGTTGACGTACTTGACGCGGACCTGGGGGTTGAGGGTGCGCGCGTAGTGGCCGATGGCGTGCAGGAGGTGGGTCTTGCCCAGGCCGGAGCCCCCGTAGATGAACAGGGGGTTGTAGGCGCGGGCAGGCGCCTCCGCCACGGCGATGGCGGTGGCGTGGGCGAACCGGTTGGAGGCGCCGGTGACGTAGGTGTCAAAGGTGTAGCGCGGGTTGAGGCGGGTGCCGTCGCTGCCGGGGGTGCTCTGGCTGACGCCGGGTGCGGCGGGTGCGGTGGGTGCGACGACGAGCGGGCGCCCGGGGTGGAAGGCGACGGTCGGGGTGCCGGCCTGCGGCGTGGTGGGTGGTACGTAGACGTGGCGGCCGGCCCGCTCCGGGGCGGGGGCCAGGGGCTCCCCGGACCAGCGCTGACGGCTGGCGCCCGGCTCCTGGGTGGGGGTCAGGGGGGTGGAGGCCGACGGCGAGGCGGAGGCCGCCCCCGGCACCGGTGTCATGCCGGACGGGGGGGTGGGCAGCACCCGTGGGGCGAAGGTCGGTGCGGCCGGCGGGATGGGGACGATGGGTGCGCGAGGGAAGACCGGGGCGGAGTTCTCCAGGCTGGTGTCGACAATGACCTCGAAGGGGACGTCGGTCCCGGCGACGCTGGCCAGCGCCCGGCTGATGGGGCCGCGTGACTGCTCGACAATGTCCTTGGCGAACCCGGAGCCGACCACCAGGACGAGCGTGCCGTCGACGTCGATGACACGGGTCATGCGGATAATGGACACCTTGCCCTGCCCGAGCTCCCCTGAGGACGCAAGCGCCTCAAGGGCCGAGAGCCACATGGTGGTTGCGGTATCAGGCACCTCTGTCTCCTGGTCGAGCTGGTGGCGAGCCTGCGGGCCTCACCGTGGGAACCCATCATGCTGTTTTTCCACAGAGTTGTCCACATGTGGGGACAACCTCCTGCGCGGGGTGCCGAGGGGCGGTGCCGCGCCGCAGCGGGGCTGTGGACGACGAGGTCCGGTCCCGCTGTGGGAGAGGAAGTCCACAGCTTGTGTGTTCACGCCTTACCACAGGCTGTGACAGGGGTGGGAAAGCAGGTTTTCCACAGGCCCCGGGGGCCGGTAGGGGCTGGTATCCCGCCGGTTGATCAGGATCTGCCGGGTGTGCCCAACCCTGTGGATAACCAGGGTCGGGAAGGCCGGTTGTCCACAGGGGGCTGTGGACAACCATGGGGAGGGGTTGGTGAGGGGGCCTGGGGACAAAGCTGGGGACAGAGTGGGGATAACCTCGGGGCCGGTTCCGCACCGCGCCGGGGCGGTGCGGAGCGCCGCGGTGTCGTCCTCCAGACCGCCGGACCTGGTTCCGCACCGCGCCGGGGCGGTGGCTCACGCTGGGGCAGAGTGCGGCCACCGAGTGCGGCTCGCGACCGTACGGGTGGCTCGCCCGCGGCTGGTCGAGCCCGCGGCAGCGGTCTCGCGGTCGTGTGGGCTGAGGCGGGTGCCCACGGGCGGCGGCGCCCAGCTCGGTCAGGCGGCGGGCGGATCGCGACCGTGTGGACGGGTGTTGATACCGGCGACACCGGGCATGTGCAGCCCGGAGTGGCTCGCGACCGTACGGGTGGCTCGCCCGGGCTGTACGCCCTGGTGGACCGTCCGGCCCCCGACCGCACGTGTTCAGGTTCTCACCGAGGCCGCGTAGGAGGCGTTTGACCACCCCTGCGGGCTCCCCGTACTGTAGTGAGGACGTTCGCGCGGAGTCACGCCCCACACCACGGGGCAGCCGCGGGAGCGACCGTGCCGCGAAGCCTCGTGCCGCACGGCTGCCGAATCTTCCGACCAGGAGTACACCCGTGACCAAGCGGACATACCAGCCCAACAACCGTCACCGCGCCAAGGTGCACGGTTTCCGCAAGCGCATGAGCACCCGTGCCGGCCGCGCCATCCTGGCCGCGCGCCGTCGCAAGGGCCGCGCGCGCCTCGCTGCCTGAGGTGCTTGACGCGGCGCACCGGATGCTGCGCAGCGATGACTTTGCTGTCGCAGTCAGGTCCGGCGTGCGCAGCGGCAACCGTAGGATCGTGGTCCACTACCGCGCCGGCGAGACCGGGGACACCTCCCCGGCGCTCGTCGGCGTCGTCGTTCCCAAGAAGCAGGTGGCCCGGGCCACGCACCGCAACCGCATTAAGCGTCGGCTGCGTGCCCTCATGCGCGCGCGCGTGGACACCCTGGCCCCGGGCAGCCGACTCGTCGTGCGGGGCCTGGCGGGTGCGGACGGCGCCTCCAGCCGGCAGCTGGGGGCCGACGTCGACCACCTCCTGGCGCGCTGCCGGGACCTGAGCGCCCAGGGACGGCGGCGGTGAGCCTGCCCGGGGGAGGCGTCCCGGCGCGCCTCCTGGTGTCCGCCGTGCGCTGGTACCAGCGCACCATCTCCCCGGCCTTCCCCCCGCGGTGCCGCTACTACCCCTCCTGCTCGGCCTACGCCGTTGAGGCCCTCGCGGTGCACGGGGCCCTCAAGGGAGGCCTGCTGGCCCTCTGGCGCCTGGCGCGCTGCAACCCCCTCACCCCCGGGGGTGTCGACCACGTCCCGGACCCGGGACGGTGGCGCTACCACTATCCCCACGACGTTCCCCGCTTCGCGCTCACCGCGCATGAGGACCATGTGCTCAGCGAGCGGGACCAGCACACCAAGGAGTGTTGATGGACAATATGCTGTGGCCGCTCAAGGTCGCCGTCGCCTGGGTCATGGTGCGTATCCATGACTTCCTCGTGCTTATCGGGTTCCCCGAGGGTGCCGGCGTGGCGTGGGTGCTCTCCATCGTCGGCCTGACCATCTTTATGCGCATCCTCATTATGCCCCTGTTCGTGCGCCAGATCCGCGCCTCTAGGGGTATGCAGCTCATGCAGCCCGAGCTCCAGGCGCTCCAGGCCAAGTACAAGGGAAAGAAGGACCCGGCCTCCCGGCAGCGCCAGCAGGAGGAGATGATGGCGCTCTACCGCAAGCACGGGGCCAACCCGCTGTCCTCCTGCTGGCCGATCCTGCTGCAGATGCCGGTGTTCTTCGCGCTCTTCAGGGTGCTGGCCTCCCTCCAGGCGGTCGCCAGCCACACCTACGCCGGTCACGACTCCATCGGCCCCCTCACCGCGGAGCTGGCCGAGCAGGTCCAGAACTCCAAGGTGTTCGGCGCCAGCCTGTCGTCCTCCTTCATGAACTCCTCGCAGACGAGCGTCAAGATCGTGACCGTGGTGCTCATTGTCATAATGTCCATCACCCAGTGGTACACCATGGCGCAGCTGAGCACCAAGAACATGCCCGAGTCGGCGAAGGGCAAGGACAACCCCATGATGCGTTCCCAGCGCATTATGATGACGGTCATGCCGATCTTCTTCGCCTTTACCGGCATTAACTTCCAGATCGGCGTCCTGGTGTACTGGGTGACCACCAACGTGTGGACCATGGGCCAGCAGTTCTTCACCATCCGCAAGATGCCCGCCCCCGGGTCCGCCGCGGAGAAGGCCTGGAGGGAGCGTGAGAACGCCAAGCGCGCCCGCAAGGGCCGTCCCTCCCTGGAGGAGGAAGAGGCCGCCCAGGCCCTGGCCGACGGCATTGAGCTGGGCGGCCAGCGGGTCCAGCCGGTGCGCAAGGACCGCCAGAAGAAGAGCCGTCCCCTGCCCGTGACCTCGGAGGCGCAGACTGAGGACGCCGGGTCCAAGGATCCGGCCTCGGAGAGCACCAACGCCTTCGGGCTCACCAGCGAGGAGATCGCCCGACGCCGGTACGAGAGGCGTGCCCGGCAGCGTCAGCAGCGCAAGAACAAGAACAAGAAGAAGCGCTGAGTTCCAACCCCGTCATCCTGAGAAGAAATGGACTGCCCATGACTGAGAACACCACCGGCTCCGCCACCATGAAGCGCCTGGAGGAGGAGGGCGAGGTCGGTGCCGACTACCTCGAGGAGCTCCTCGATATCGCTGACCTCGGCGGTGACATTGACATTGACGTCGATCACGGCCGCGCCTCCGTCGCCATTGTCGCCTCCGAGGAGGGGGACGAGCGTGACCTCGCCGACCTCGTGGGCCGCGACGGCGAGGTCCTCGAGGCCGTCCAGGAGCTCACCCGCCTGGCCGTCCAGGCACGCACGGGTAACCGCTCCCGCCTCATGCTGGACATTAACGGCTACCGTGCCAGGCGTCGGGTGGAGCTGACCGGTATCGCCCAGGCCGCCGTGGAGCAGGTCCTGGCTACCGGCCAGGCTGTGTCCCTGGAGCCCATGAACCCCTTTGAGCGCAAGGTCTGTCACGATGTCGTCGCTGCTGCGGGCCTGGTCTCGGAGTCCGAGGGCGCCGAGCCCCACCGTCACGTCGTGGTCCAGCCCGTCGAGGACGAGGAGGATACGGGCAACGACGTCAATGGTGATGACGTGGAAGACGAGACTATTGAGGACGGTAGGTCGTGAGCGAGCAGAAGGTGAATGTCTCTGAGGCGAATGTTCCAGAGGTGAATATCTCGGAGGCAAATGTCCCGGAGGTGGCTGAGCGCTCGGGGCCGGAGTCTGGCGCGCACCAGTCCGGTGCCGGTCACTCTGACCGGCCCGAGACTAGTGGTGCGGGCCAGACTCAGGCCGGTGGCGTGGATCGGTCTGAGGTTGACTCTGACCGGCCTGACACCGCCCGGCCTGCGGGGCATGCCGCGACGTCGCACCGGCACCACCATGTCCAGGGCTCCCACTGCTCCCTGCCCGACTGCGCCCGGCGCGAGGCCGAGGAGGCCAGGGAGGCTGCTGCCGCGGCCGCTGGCGCAGGGGTGGCCGGTACGGCTGACGCGCAGGCGCCCGACAGGACCGGTGCGCAGGTCGCGGCCGTGCGAGGCACCGACGACACGGGCGCGACCGGGGGCGTGGACGCCACCGGGACCGACCTGGAGCAGCCCTCCCAGGAGGTGCGTGACCTCTTTGGCCTGGCCTTCGCGGGGGCGGAGCACTTTGCGCAGATGCTGGCCGAGGAGGGGCAGCTGCGCGGACTGGTCGGACCGCGCGAGCTCCCACGCCTGTGGAGCCGTCATATTGTCAACTCCGCGGCGGTCGTCCCCTTCCTGCCCTCGCGGGGGACGGTGGTGGACGTCGGTTCCGGGGCCGGCTTCCCGGGTGTGGTGGTCGCCCTGCTGCGTCCGGACCTGGAGGTGACGCTCATGGAGGCCATGGAGCGCCGCGTGGAGTGGCTCGACGTCGTCGTCGAGGAGCTTGGGCTGGATAACGTCACCGTCCGACGGGCCCGGGCGGAGGAGGTCGGGGAGCAGTACGACGTCGTGACGGCACGTGCGCTGGCCAACCTGTCCAAGCTGGTCCGGCTGACCGCGAGGCTGGTGCGTCCTGGCGGGGCGATCCTCGCGCTCAAGGGCTCCCGGGCGGAGGCCGAGGTCGAGGAGGCCAGGTACGTTATTAAGAAGGCGCGGTTCAGGCCCGCGGTGGTGCACGATGTGGTGGCGCCGGGGGAGGAGCTGACCAAGGTGGTGGAGTTGAGGCGGACTCGCTGAATATATGTGATAATAATCATATATTATGCCATGGGAAGACACGGTTCTCCGCGGGAAGGGCGTCCGGCGGAGGAAGCGAGGCCGCTCTGCCGTAGACTGAGGTGGCCAGCCGCATCGGCTCGGAACGTCGTCCCAGGAGAGCCACGTGTCGTCTATCTTTGACCAGCTTCAGGCCGATCATAAGATCCTGTCTGAGGTGGCGGAGGGTGACTTCCCACGCCCCACGCAGACCCGGGTCATTGCTGTCGCAAACCAGAAGGGCGGTGTCGGGAAGACCACAACCGCCGTCAATGTGGCCGCGGTACTGGCGCAGGGCGGACTTGAGGTCCTGGTGATCGACGCCGACTCCCAGGGCAATGCCTCGACGGCGCTGGGCGTGGGGCACCGTGACGGGACGATCTCCATCTACGACGTCCTGGTGGAGGGCACGCCTATTAGGGACGTGGCCGTCCAGACGCGGTTCACGCCGAACCTGTGGTGCGTACCCGCCACCATTGACGTGGCCGCCGTCGAGATTGAGCTGATCGACGCCGAGCGGCGTGAGTCCAGGATGCGCATGGCGCTGCGTGAATACCTGCTGGGACGACGGGAGCAGGGACTGCCCCGGCTGGACTACGTGCTTATCGACTGTCCGCCGAGCCTGGGCATTATGACGATTAACGCCTTTGTCGCCGCTGGCGAGGTCCTTATCCCCATGCAGGCCGAGTACTACGCCCTGGAGGGCCTGGCCCTGCTCACCCGTTCCATTAACAGGATCGCCGAGATACACAACCCGGTGCTCGGGGTCTCCATGATCGCCCTGACCATGTTCGACAAGCGCACCATGCTGTCGCGGGACGTGGAGGCAGAGGTCCGCAACTACTTCCCGGAGGCCACTATGGAGACCCGGATACCGCGGTCGGTGAGAGTGGCGGAGGCGCCCTCCTACGGGTCGCCGGTGGTCTTCTGGGATCCCCGTTCAACTGGTTCCGTGGCTTATGCGAAGCTAGCTCAAGAAATCGCAATGCGCGGCGTTGCTCACACGATGACTGAGGGAGAGACCTGATGGCACAGAAACGACGCGGTCTGGGGCGCGGACTCCAGGCACTCATTCCAGATACGCAGCTGGAGAGCCCGAACCAGAGGCCCTCGGACGTCTTCTTCCCGGCTGGGCACCGACCTCCCCGGTCTCACTTTGGGGGCGGCACCCTGACGGCGGAACCCGTCAGGACTGCCCCTGACCGCACCTCGGTACTGGGGGATCGTCAGGTGACAGAGGTGACGGCAGCGTTGCTTGCTCCCAAGCCCCGACGACGCAGTGGGGGAGGGCGCAAGGCTGCTGCCACAGGTGCGGCGGCCGATGTTTCACGTGAAACACCGGTGGACTCACAGGATCCGAAGGGCGCTGCGGGTTCGGACGGAGCTGTCCAGGAGCCTCGGGGCCGGTCTGAGGCAAGGCCAACAGGGTCTCGCGTGGAGGGGCCCACGACGACGAACTCGACAAAGTCCTCGACCCCCTCCAGTGCCGAGACGTCATCGGCTACGGGGGAGGGGGCTGTACCTGACGCGGCGCCCGCTCTGGGTGACGGGGCACCTGGCAAGGACGGCAGAGACGCTGGCAGTGTTACGGCCTCTGTTCCTGAGGTCAAGGCCGCAGTCGACAGGGCGTCGGATGCTGGTGCAGATAGCTCCGGTGGTGGGGCAGATGCTCCGGACGGGGCAGATGCCTTGGTGGCGAAGACAGGTTCCGCAGGGAATGAGGCGGGCACCTCGGTTGGCGAGGCGCCCGCTGTCGTTAGTAAGGCGTCTTCCTCGACGGTGCAGTCTGCGAGCAGCAAGTCCGGGGCGGCAGGTAGCGCGAAGCGTGTTTCACGTGAAACGTCGCGTCCCGACGGGGAGGTCGATCCTGACGGCCTGGTCCCGGTTCCGGGGGCCACCTACGCGGATCTGCCGCTGGATGCTATTGTCCCGAACCGGCGTCAGCCGCGTCAGGTCTTTGACGAGGACGAGATCGCCGAGCTGGTGGCGTCGATGAAGGAAGTCGGCCTGCTCCAGCCCATTGTGGTGCGACGTATTGACGAAGGCTCGGATGAGGGCGATGCCCGCTACGAGCTCATTATGGGCGAGCGGCGTCTGAGGGCGGCCAAGGCAGCTGGTTTCAAGAAGATTCCGGCGATTGTCCGCTACATTGAGGACGAGGATCTCCTGCGGGACGCCCTGCTTGAGAACCTGCACCGGGTCCAGCTCAACCCCCTGGAGGAGGCGGCAGCCTACCAGCAGCTGCTCGACGACTTCTCGTGCACGCATGAGGAGCTGTCACGACGGATCGCACGTTCGCGGTCCCAGATCTCCAATACGCTCCGTCTAATGAAGCTGCCGCCGCTGGTTCAGCGTCGGGTGGCTGCGGGAGTCCTGTCAGCCGGTCACGCCAGGGCACTTCTTGGCCTGCCTGACGCAGCTGCAATGGAGCGCCTTGCTCAGCGTATTGTGGCTGAGGGGCTCTCGGTGCGCGCGACGGAGGAGGCGGTGGCTCTCCATGACGAGCCAGCTAAGAAGAGGAAGTCCTCCCGGGCTCGTGCGGTGGCAATGACGGCTCTGGCCACACGCCTCTCTGACACCTTCGACACCCGGGTCAAGGTGGTCCAGGGAGCGAAGAAGGGCCGGATCACCATTGAGTTTGCCGGTAAGGACGACCTGGCTCGCATTATTGAGGCCCTGGCTCCAGGGACGTCGCTTCAGGAGTGAGGGTACAGGCACGCATTGCTAGGCGCTCTTCCTAGTAGGAGGCGCGTGGCAGGAGCAGGGCACGTCTTCCTGTACCAAAGGGGATGCCCGGGTATGGTCGGGTTACCGTATGGCCGGAGCTGCCGGTGGTGGCCGTCTTCTTCCTGGGCTCAGCTCCGGGGTTGGTTACCGCGCGCCAGGACTGGAGTAAACGCGCGGTCCCGCACGCCAGCGGAGATGCGTGTGTCGAACGCGCAATAAAGCGGGGCGAAGCGCGTGGCACCACGCCAGCAGAGATGTGCTTTATGGCGGGCTCCGAGTACTCTACGTGGCCCGCACGCCAGCGAAGATGCGGTTGGTTGCTGTGCGCTAGGACTGGAGAGATCCTTGTCCTTCTCAGGTATCTGACCCCTGCTGCCTCCTAGGGGAGAGGGGCGCTCAGTTATCTCCACGTTGCCACTGAACTGACGTTGGGTCACAGTTCTTGTCCTGCTCTACAGCTGAGGGACTGTCCTGGGAGCAGTATCCGTCCGCCGAGGAGACCGGCGTGGCGTTTTCCCCTACGTCAAGGGGCCTTCGACGGTCCAGGACAAACGGTACCTCCTACAAGGCTACCGTTGGTGCATTTAATGGTGTCATCGGTCAGGGTACCGGTCTCCTCGCTACATAGGGGCTGTCCTCACGGCCGAAGACAGAGTCGGTGCGGGACGGCCGGTCTCCTCCTATGTAAGGGGCCGTTCTTACGCCACGAGCGCGGCTAACCGTTCCCCTCCTAAGGGGGCTGTCCCCTGCCCGCAGTCACCTGTGTAATGCTCTGGGCGACGTCCCCCTACCTCAAGGGCTTCCGGCGGTTCAGGACGTCACCGGCCTGGTCTCCCTTTATATAAGGACGTCCTTCATCCGCAGCCATCTGTGTGACGCCGCCGTGGACGATATCTCTCTGCGTCAGGAGGCTGCCAGCGGCCCAGGACGTCGTGTGAACCATGCCCGGTCCCATCCTACATAAGGGGCTGGCTGTCCTTCACCCGCGGTCACTTGTGTGATGCCATGGGCGACGTCCCCCTGCGTCAAGAGACTGTCCCCTCGATTGCCTTGTATCTCGGTGAGGAACGAGGTGACAGTTCCACGAGGGCATTGAGGGGCGATACCGTCAGGTGTTTCACGTGAAACACCTGACGACAGGAAGGCGTCGGGAGCCAACGAGGGGCGCGGCGAGTCGCTCCATGTAGAGGTCGCAGACGTCATTGTTTCACGTGAAACATCCGGATACCACCGAGGCGTCAGCCCCGGACCCCACTTCCCACGCGAGTAGCAGGTATCCGGCCCCCATAGCAGCAGAGGCACCTGGGCATGGACCCTGACATTGAGACCGAGGCGCATCCGGCTCCCATGCCGCCGGAGGTACCGGACGCTTTCACCAAGAACGCCCAGGCCGCCGGGTCCGGCTAGGAGGTACCCTCGGTGCAGGCGAGATCGACGACGACGCGGCACTGGCCCCACCATCAGGAGGTACCTCAACCCCTGCTTCTCCACGGCCAAGGCGCCCCGAGCCTCACAGTCAGGTTCCGCTCCGCTCGCGCTATAGATGGAGCACTTGTAGCTCAGAGATCCTCTGCTCACAGGAACGGTCCATGACCGGACTTATTGGTGAGGGTGAGGACAGACAGAGGTCCCTGCTCGCAGGAGCGGTCTGGTGCCGTTCTTGGCCGAAGAGGCTGAAGTCTAGAGACCCTTGATCTTACAGGTGGTGAGACTCCAGTAGTCTGCTTGTCTCTTACCTGTGCAGGTACTGTCTCCCGGTGACGTCTGGGCAACTCTTCTTATGCCCGTGCCAGCAGGTCTCTTTGTGCGGCTTCTCGTGTACTGGGATTGGTGCAGATCCGCCTCGGGCGTGGACGCCACTATTCCAGCGGTCTCTTGTGTGTTGGGATTGGTATCCGACATAGCGCACCTGTGGCCGAATTATGAGAGCAGCCTCTCGTGCGCTGGGATTGGTGACGTCTACCCTGTCGGTGGCTGTTGTTCGCCTGGGATCCAGGAGACGGTTGGTGCCTCAGAGATATCGTCGAGCATCTCCAGGAAGTGGCCTCTTGGAATCTAAGGAGTAGCCGTCCCCAGCAGGCCTACCCCTCCTGGACTGTCTTCCTGGATCCAGGGAATGGCACTTGTCTTGGGGCAGAGAGGTGGCTGGTCTCTGAGCGGGAGTGTCGTTCAGACTCCGAGTCGGTTGGTCCTGTTCTAGAAGGTCACAATGGTTCTGTGGTACTGGCTCCCTGGGCTAAAGAGTGAGCTGTCGTAGAGGTCGGTGACGAGGCGCATCCCGGCTCCCTGGGCTAACGAGTGAGCCGTGCGGGAACCTGCCGCATGAACTCACCCTTGTCCTGGTACGTCAAAGAAGACGTACAGGGCGGCTCGGCGTTCTTGCCTGATCGTCAGCTCTCTGTGGGCCGAGGAGGATGTGTTGACCGTTAGGACGGGCCGCCTCTGCCTGTCCCTCTAGGCGAGGCCCAGCAGGGATTTTACAAGGGGACTGCTTGAGGTTGTCGGGAATATCTAGCGAGGCATGTTTCACGTGAAACACATGGAGATGGAAGGCGGTAGAGACCACAGCGAAAAAGTAGGCGGATCGCAGGTGTATACCCCCGCTGTTTCACGTGAAACATGAAGCTGATAGCGGCCAGCGGGGTGGACCCTGTCATGTCGACGTCGGCAGTGGGAACGGTCCTGCGTCGGCGTGGCCTTTGGCGGCAGCAGAGAGGCGAGTTCGCAAGGGTGGCGCTCTATCTGGACCAGGGTGTTCCTGGTCCGGGGACTGGTGGGCCCGCAAGGGAGGATTGCTCCTCCACGGTCATGGACGTCTCCGCCCAGCTGCAGGCAGGCCCGCAAGACAGCTGGGTTCTACGACTTGCCGACCAGAGCCTCGTCATAGTCGAGCCCGCGTAAGGGCGGGTTTGATCGACGTGTTCGTGCGTATGCTGCGAACACGTCGAACCCACAAGGATGGGTAGGTGTACCACCTAGCAGCTCTGATCCTACGTAGGCGACACTTCGTCCCTGAGGGGCAGCTGCACCATGCGCAGCCCAATCTGGCTAAGCAGGTTTACGAGCTTCTCTTCCTAGGTGATCTCGCCAAGGGGATCAGAGGGGGTCGAGAGGGTCAGGGTGTGTGCCGTGTGCTCATGGGTCGAAGGAGGTGAGACCGCCGTCGGGAGCGGGGACTTGTCCGGTCTCGGAGAGATCGAGCGCGGCGCGGACCTGGTGGGCACCCACCGTTTCTCTCTGTCAGGGTGCTCCCGGGTGGTCAACTGCCGCGGCCTCGGCTGTCGGTTCGTTGATTCTAGGAGCTGTCAGAGCTCAATCGAGGTCGATCAGGCTCGTCCTGAATGGGAGTCCAGGAGGTGAACACTCCCATGTTTCACGTGAAACATGGGAGCGGCCTGCCGTAGAAGCGGTCCTGCGGCCGATGTGCTGCATACTGTGCTGCATACGGTGTGCTGTGCACGGCGTACACCGCGGTAGCGTAGATCTCCTGAGGCTGGTTGTGGCGCGGTTCGTAAGGGTTGGTCCTGGCTGGTGCAGCAGACAGCCCCGCTCTGGAGGGCGGTCTCACAGTTGTTTTGCGAGGTACTGTTCGGGTAAGTCCCGTCCCAGACAGGTGACTGCCGTGCCCCTCGGCACGGCAGTCTGTCCTCTCGCTCTGCGGTGTCTGCCAGGGCAGTCTTGTACCCAAGAGCACGGTCTGCGTAAGCCGGGTTAAGACTGTCACCTCAGGTGCGTTCCTTGTCTGCGGAGCGGTCACGTTCTGCCAAGGTGTACCGAGGAGAAGGAAGTGGACTGGCTTATCTCAGTCCAGCGGAAGAAGGTGCTCAGCTAAGCGGAGCGTGGGCCAGGGAGTTGTAGACGCCTGGCAGATCGCCGTCGGCCTTAACAGCGAGGGGGAACAATGAGGTCTCGGTCATTCCCGGAACGACATTGACGTCAATGAACCAGGGAGTGCCTTCCTGGTCCACAATGAGGTCTGTCCGAGAGACGTGTCCGAGGCCAAGGGTCCGGTGGATGGTCAGGGCGGTCTCCTTGACCCGCGCGAGGACTTCTGAGCTCAGACGTGCGGGGACAAAGTACTCTGAACGACCAGGATTGTAGCGGGCGTCAAAGTCGTAGCGTCCCTGGAAGGAGATCTCGACAGGTGGTAGTGCACGAGCACCGTCCCCTGTGTCTATTACGGACACCGCCACTTCCGTGCCAGGTACGTAACGCTCAATGAGGGCCCGCTCGTCATAGGCGAAGCAGGCGACCATGGCGCTACGCAGCTCGTCGGCATCTGCGGCTAGCGAGACACCCAGACCGGATCCTCCCTGGTTGGGCTTGACCACCACAGGAAGGCCGAGGTGGCTGGCGACGACGCTGAGCACCTCCTGGGCGCCAAGCTGACTGAAGTAGGCCTTGGGAAGAGTCACCGAGTCGGGGGTGAGGACCCCGCCGCGGCGGACTGTGGCCTTGGCAGTCGGCTTGAATGAGGCGCGCTGGCAACCATCAGAATGGGTTCCCACGTACGGCAGATCCAAAGCAATAAGAATATTCTGAAGACCCCCGTCCTCGCCGGGACCACCGTGGACGAGCGGCCAGACAACATCAGGAGAGAACGCGCGCAGGGAGGAGATCATGCGGGCGTCGACGTCGAGAATGAGGACGGTGTGGCCGAGGTGACGTAGGACCTGGGCCACGCGGTGACCAGAGCGCAGGGAGATGTCGCGCTCATGAGACAGTCCGCCAGCGATAATGGCAATACGTAGGGGGTCAGACATGGTGGTGTACTTCCTCAGATCTGGTCGGGGGCGGGGCCGACGACGGCGTCGGCGTCGCCATTGCGGGAAGAGGTAGGGCCAAAGATGCGGACGAGTTCCAGATCCCTGGTAATGACCTCGGAGAGACGCTGGACACCCAGGCGGATATCTGCGGGCTCGGGGTAGCAGAAGGACAGCCGCATATGGTCACGACCAGCCTGTCCGCCTGCGTAGAAGGCCGTGCCGGAGACGTAGGCGACGAGGTTGGTGACGGCGCGAGGCAGCATCTTCTTGGCGTCCAGGCCCTCGGGTAGCCGTACCCACGTGTAGAAGCCACCTTCTGGTACATTCCAGGAGCACATAGGAAGGAACTCGTGGAGGGCAGCGATCATGGCATCGCGGCGCTCACAGTACATATTGCGGAACTCCGCGATCTGCCGCTTCCAGTCAAAGTTTTCCAGGTACATGGCCACGGAGTACTGGCCCATGGAGGAGGGGCAGAGGATAGCGGCCTCTGAGGCGAGCTTCATCTTCTCGCGGACGGCAGGAGGCGCCACAGCCCAGCCGACTCGGTAGCCGGGCGCGAAGATCTTGGAGAAGGAGCCGAGGTAGACGACGTCGTCGGGAGCGAGTGTCTTGAGGGCGGTGGAGGTCTGCCCCTTAAAACCAAGCAGACCGTAAGGGTTGTCCTCAACAATGAGGACGTGGTGGCGTCGGCAGATCTCAATGACCTGAGGGCGGCGCTCCTCAGAAAGAGTGACCCCAGCGGGATTGTGGAAGTTGGGGAGGCAGTAGAAGAACTTGACGCGGCGCCCCTCGCGCTCCAGGCGGAGCATGGTCTCCTCCAGGGCCTCCGGGATGACGCCGCCAGCATCCAGCGGCACCTGCTGGACGTCGGCCTGATAGGTGGCGAAGATGGAGAGTGACCCGACGTAGGTGGGCGCCTCGGCGAGAATGACGTCACCGGGGTCAATGAACAGCTCGGTAATAATATCGACGGCCTGCTGGGAGCCGGTGGTGATAATAATGTCCTCGGGGTCGGCGTCAATACCCTCCAGCGCCATGACCTCAGGGATCTTCTCGCGCAGGGAGGGCAGGCCCTGACCGTTGCCGTACTGGAGGGCCTTACCTCCGTCCTTGCGGATCATGTCATAGGTAGCCTGGGCCAGCTCGTCAAGAGGGAGGTCCTTGAGATTGGGCATGCCGCCAGCCAGGGAGACCACCTCAGGACGGGATGCGACGGCGAAGAGAGACCTGGTCTCTGACGCACGCAGGCCGTGGGCTCGTGCTGCGTAGTTATCCAACCAGGGGTCGAGACGGTTTCCCTTGACGTCGTTGCTCACGTCTGATCCTTTCCGGTCGGGGGACCACCCCCCATGGGCCCCAGTCTGCCACTTGGCGCCAGGGAGCGGGGAGGAACGGTGCTGGTGACGGTGGCGACTCAGGAAGTGGTCGCGGCGTTATAGAGGTCAGGAGCCATGTGCTGGTCCTGGGGTCGTTGTTTCACGTGAAACAACGACCCCAGGACCATTCGCTGGGGAGTTGTCTCCCTGCTCCTGTCGGGGGACACGTCTCAGCAGGGTCCAGCTTCTCCTTGCCCGCAGGCCCTCGCTCCTGTCAGGCAGGGACACAAGGGCCTCGTTAACCTCGCGCGAGCAGGGATGATCCGACCGCGGACAGTGCCTACCCGGCCGGGACTAACCCTTCGCGACAGGGTGATCTCTTGCTCCTGTCAGGCAGGGATACGAGGTCAGGACAACGCCACCCGCAGGTGCAGCTCGCTCCTACTCCTGTCAGGCGGGGCGTGAGCGCACGTTGATCGGCAGCATCCCTCCCGGCCTCACTCCTGTCGAGTGGGGACGCAAGGCGGATGCGCACAGGGATCAGCGCCGCAGCACCTTACCCCCCTGCCCCTGTCACGCCAGGGGTGCGAGGCGCCCCAGGTCGGCATACTGGACCGTCGCGTCCCCTGTTTCTGCTGTCAGGCGATGGTGACGACGAGCTTGCCTCGGACGTGGCCCTCACGCAGGGTGGTGTACGCGCTACGCACCGACTCGACGTCGAACGGGTAGACGTGGGCCACCTGGATCTTCAGGACACCGCCAGCCACCAGGTCAGCTACCTCCTTGAGGTCAGCAGGGCCAGCGTGTCGCATACCGGTCACGTGGACGCCCTTGGCGACAGCCTCCGGTGAGGGGACCAGGGTGCCAATGGCCTCGGGTGCCAGGCCCAGCGACAGGGCCAGGTCGACGTACTCCGGACCGTGGCAGTCCAGCAGCTTGGTGACCGGGCGTGACGCCACCGAGCGGATCCGGGAGGCCAGGCCCTCGCCGTAGGCCACGGGGACCGCCCCCAGGGAACGCAGGTAGTCGGCGTTGCGCTCACTGGCGATACCGATGACCGGTACGCCTCGGTGGGTGGTGAGCTGCACGGCCAGGGAGCCTACGCCGCCGGACGCCGCGCTGACCACGAGGACGTCGTCGCTGGTCAGCGCCAGCGTACGCAGTGCGCCGCTGGCGGTCAGGGCGACAATCCCCAGGGCGGCGGCCTCGGTGAACCCGAGGGCCTCCGGCTTGCGCAGGACCTCGTCCGCACTGACCACGACCTGCTCAGACAGGGCCCCGACGACCTGACTCTGACCAGGGGCCGCCCAGAGGGTCCCGAAGACGGCGTCGCCGACGGCGAGGTTGCTGACCTCACTGCCGATTGCGCTCACGACGCCCGAGAAGTCGTGCCCCACACCTTGTGGCAGGTGCGAGGCGTCCTTGCCGATCATCCCGCTGAATACCTTCCAGTCCACCGGGTTGAGCCCTGCGGCCCTGGTGCTCACACGGACCTGGTGGGGTCCGGGGACGGCGTCAATGACGTCGGCTATCTCCAGGACCTCCGGGCCGCCGAAGTGCTGGTACTGGATCGCTCGGGTCATAGTGTGTCCTCCTGGCTCTGGTCCTGTATGTGGTTGCGCTGATAATGGTGCCCGGACACGCCCTGTGGGGTGCGGGCACCTCGTGCTGAGGGGGGTAAGCAGTACCTGAGGCGTGGTGGCGAGCATGGTCGGAAACGTTATTTACCAAGGATATAGAATCATCTGCAGATATGCTGGGATATAACGTATACGTGCAGCTCAGAGGCGAGTCTGAAAGTATGCTGTGAAATAGGGTGCATTCTGTCCTCGGCAGTGAGGACGGCGGTAGGCGGGGCATGGCCCGCGCGCATGGTTCGTCCTCGGTGGTGGCATCAGATGGCCTCGACCACGCCGCATAACTGAGACGAGGCGCGGTTCGTTCTCGGCGGTGGCGGGCTCGTCCTGGTCCTGTCGGTTCGTCCTGGTCCTGTCCTACGGTGTCCTACGGTCTGCCACGGCTGTCGATCACGGCTCGTCCTACTCGCGCACTAGCGGCAACACAGTCTCCGATATGTCTCCGTGGGTGAAGAAGTGTCTGAACGCCTTGATCGCCAGCTCGCGAGGCACCTCCACGCTTCTGGGGATCTCTGACCAGCTGCCGTGGTAGTCGTACTCGAGGAACCCCTGGCCACCGTCGACCACCGCAGCTGGCCAGAACATCTCCGTGTCGTTGCCAATAGAAGCTGTGCACCCACCTCCCTCGAAACTGTATGAGTGCGCAGCTAATGTCCCCCAGGAGGAGCTCGATAACGGGGGTGCCGCGTGGGTGAGGGAGGCGTCGAACGGTCTCTGTCGCGTTCTCTACGTCTCCCCACGTCGATACCTCCGCCTCAATAAACCGGTCGGCGGAGGCGCCCCGGTAGTTTATGACCATATTGCCGTCCCTGTGTCCCGCACAATAGTGCGTCCCGCAGTACCCCTGTCATTTTATCCTAAATGTCCCGTGCCTCTACGCCGGGTTCCAGGAGGTGCATGAGAGGTGCTGACGCATGCCCCCGCCTATTCGGGAGCAGCATAAATATGCATTCGTCCTGAAAGACTGCCCGAGGTGGGTGCCGGGCTGAGGTCCAGGCAAATCGAATGAGGACACTCATAGCGCGACAGGACGAGAGCTGGTTGGGACAGGGTGTCTGCCGGCGGCGTGGGGGTCGGGGGGCTACTTCATCGGGTCAATTGGTGGTGTGGGGTCGGGAGGGGGCTACTTCGCCGGGTTAATTGGTTGTGCGGGATTTGAGGGCTTGTTCCGTCGGGTTAATTGGTGGTATGAGGGTCATAAGACTACTTCGCCGAGTCAATTGGTGATGGGGTCGTGACGCCCGTTTCGCTAGGTCAATAATGGGTCAGGCAGGTGCCTGCTGGTGGTGTGGGGGTCGGGGGCGTGTCTTTGTGACGGCCCTGGTGCGGGAGGGTGTCCGCTGGTGGCGTGGAGGTCAGGGCTGGCGGGGATGGATGCAATATACTATTCAATAGTGTCTGCTGGTGGCGTGGTCAAGGGCCTGGGGAGTGGTCGGAGCGTGCCGGCAGGTCAGGGGCGGCGTCAAACTTCTTGAACCGGAGCGGGAATCGCCCAACTGTGCCGGTGGGGCGGGGGAGCAGGAGTGGCGTCGGTGTCCCGGGGTGGTGGTGTTGCACATTCATCCTGGGGTCCTGGTCGGGCCGGTGGCGTCATTTCAACGATTTCCCGTCATAGGAGGTGGAGGGGGACAGGATGAATGTGCAACGCGGGCGCCGTTGCACATTCATCCTGCTCTCCGGGCCACGGGCTGCCAGGCGGATCCGCGCGATTCCGCCATTTTATGATCGCCGATTGTAAAAAGAATGTGCAACCCCTCTAACCGAGCCGGTTGACGGCCTGATAGGCCAGCCCGGCTGAGGCCGCTACCCTAGCACACGGCACGACTAGAACAACAGATACCGCCCTGTTCGCGCTACAGCCCTGAGACCTGTCAGTGCTGGGCGTAACTGGCGACCAGGGGTCGGAGCTCCTCCTGGGTAGCTGGGATCTCCACGACGTGCTGCGGCCTGGCCAGCAGTTCCCTGACCGCCTCGGCCACCGGCACCTCCTCACCCAGGGCCTCAGTGACCGTGTGCCTGAACTTGGCGGCCTTGGCGGTCTCCATGACCACCATGGGCACGCGCCGCCCGTGGGCGGGGCCGCCCTGGTCGGGACCGTCATCCCCAGGTGCGTTGTCCGCGCCAGGTGCTGTGGCGTCGGCCTTAAGGACGCGCAGTGCCACGGTGACGCCGTCAGCAGTGTGCGGGTCAATGAGCTCACCTGTGGCCGCGTGGACCTGGCGGATCGCCTCAAGCCGGTCGGCGTGGGTAGAGGTCCCCGAGATAAACCCGTGCTCCTGACGCAGGGAGACAATTCTGTCACACAGGTCCAGAACGCCGTCGGACTCCAGGCGAGTCCAGTACCGCATAAACTCCTCCCCGAGGACCTGGGCCACGAAACGTTCCAGGTTGGATGCCTTGGAAATGTCCATGGAGGGGCTGGAAGTGGCCAGGGTCTCGGCACCGTCGCGTGGGCGGTAAACGCCGGTGGAGAAGAACTCGTCGAGGACGTTGTTCTCATTGGTCGCCAGTACCAGGCGGCGCAGCGGGACCCCCATGGAACGGGCCAGGAAGGCGGCGTAGATATTACCGAAGTTTCCACTGGGGACCGCGACGTCGACCCGGAGGCCCGCGCGGACGTCCTCGGGTGCGGCGTCGGTGACCCGCAGCCATGTCCACACGTAGTAGACGGCCTGGGCGGCAATACGACCGATATTAATGGAGTTGACCGCGCCGAGGTGGTGGGCGGTCTTGAAGTCGGCGTCGCCCATGAGGGCCTTGACGAGGTTCTGGCAGTCATCGAAGACGCCGCGCACGGCCACGTTATGGATATTGTCGTCCGTAATGGAGTACATCTGGGCGCGCTGGACCTCGCTCATGCGCCCGGCGGGGGAGAGCATGACGACGCTGACCCCCTGTTGGCTACGGAAGGCTTCCTCGGCGGCCGAGCCCGTGTCACCGCTGGTGGCCCCCAGGATCGTGAGGACCTGACCGCGGCGGGCCAGGACGTAGGGGACAGCCTGGCCGAGAAACTGCATGGCCAGATCCTTGAAGGCCATGGTCGGGCCCTCGGACAGGCCTGCCACGAGCAGGCCCGGGTGCAGCGCCTCCAGGGAGCGCAGGGGGACCACCGGGGAGGGGAAGCGCTCAGGGCCGTAGGCGGCGGCGGTCAGGGCGGCCAGGTCCTCGCCGGGGACGTCCGTGGCGAACAGGCCGATGACCTGTGCGGCCAGCTCAGGGTAGGTCAGGGGACGCCAGGCCTCCAGCTGCGCGGCGTCAATCCGGGGCAGGGCCTCGGGGACGGTGAGGCCGCCGTCAGGGGCCAGCCCCATGAGGAGGGCATCGCAGAAGCTGACAGGGTCCATGCCCCCGCGGGTGGAGACGAACTGCATGCCGGGCCTTCCTGGAAGGTGTGCAAGGATCGGCGCCCGCGGTGACGTCCTCGGGCGCTGCCCGGGTACGCTGCGTCGCAGACCGGCCGAAGGCCGTGGCGGACACCGCCCCGGGGTGCGAGCCCGCTCATCCTAAGGGGCCGGTGCATTGGGCCGCAACCGGCGCGTGCCTGGTGGGGCGGGCTGGTTGCGGCGCGCCTGCCGCGGTGGGACGGCCGTGGTACGTGCCTGGTGGGGCGCGCCTGCCGCTGTGGGTCGGTTGTGGTGCGCCTGGTGGGACGGGCTGGCTGTGGGGCGTGGTCACCACCCCTCCCCGGCCTCACCGAGCATGAGCGGGACCAGTACGGCTACCAGGTCCCTGAACCGGGGCCGCGTGGCCCGTGGTCCGGCGTCGAGGTCCCCCTGCTCCAGGGTCTGCCAGTCCCGGGCGTCAAGGTCGTAGACGTACAGCGGACCGTCCTCGTAGTCGCCCACCATGAGGTAGCGCGGGTAGTCCGCCACGTACAGCCCGGTGGTTTCCACCATCTCGGCCGGCCCGTACAGGTTCGCGCCGTTCATGCCGCAGCCGTCCGTCAGCTGCCAGAACCCCAGCAGTGCTGCCGGTACCTCAGCACCCAGGTCCTCCCTGACCCAGGTGACCGCCGTCTCCACCTCGCCGGTGGACGCGGGTACCAGCTCCTGGCCCCAGTAGGTGCGGTACCGCTCACCTACCTGCGCGATTAGATCGACCACCAGCTCGTCATTAGCCCGGTTACGTGTCTGCTGCACGGTACACCTCCAGGACGGGGACGGTTCCGCGTGTCAGCCTAGACGTCCCGGACACCGGCAGCGGGGACGTGCCCTGCCACCGAGGCGGGGGCGGTGCTCACCGCCGTCGTCGCCGTCCTTGACGGCCCCCGCCACCGAGACGAGGTGGTGTGGTGCTCCTAGGAGTCTTGGCCCAGGGCCCGTTCGACCTTCTTCCTGAAGCTGGCCCGGGGGTAGCTGCCCTGAAACTGCGTGACCACCTCACCGGCGCGTACGACGGCGAAGGTCGGCAGGGAGCGGATACCGAACAGACGGGTCGTGACCGGGTTCTCGTCCACATTGACCATGACGAGTTTCACCCGACCGGCGAGCTCGCTCGCGACCTCGTCTACCACCGGGGACATCTGGCGGCAGGGGCCGCACCACTGGGCCCAGAAGTCTATGACGACCGGCAGGTCGCACCGGGCGACCTCGACGTCGTAGGAGGAGTCGGTGACGGCAAGGGCGGAGGGCATAAGTATTCCTTTCGAGCCTGTTATGACGGCACCTGTTCTCGCGAGCGGTAGTAACCGGCGGTTGCTCGCGGGACCGGGTGCTATGTGTCCCACAGCCTGCACGGGTTCCTGTATATCGCACAGGTTCCCGTCATGTCCCACAGGTTCCGCGCCAGCCCTCTACCGGCCGGACCGTGTCCCGCAGGGCCAGCAGGTGTCTTCTACGGGAGGCCGTGGCCTAATGGGAACCAGTGCGGTCCGCGGGCGTACCACAGACCGTACCTGTGAGCATCCTGTGAACCCCCCCGTTCTCACGAGCAATAAGTACCGTTCTCGCGACGAACAAGTACCGTTCTCGCGAGCAATAAGTACCGTTCTCACGGAAGAGGGGAGGGGAGGACGGGTGGGGCGGGTGTCAGCTTGAGGAGCGTGCCCGGGCGGCTAGGCTGCGCAGGTGGCCCTTGGCCTCCTTGGCGCTGCGCAGGGCCAGGAAGGCCGAGGACCGCAGGGGCATGTCCCAGCTGCCGTCGACCTCCGTGACGCGCTGGGCGTAGCGCTTCTTGTACTGACCCACGCTGTAGAGCTCGGGCACCCGCACGGACCCGGCCCCCATGAGGTCGTAGGACACGCAGCCCTCGTCAGCCAGGGTCCGCATGCACCACCAGTCCAGGGCCTCGGCGCCCCGGTAGGCCCGGGACTCGTTGGAGGAGGCTCCGTAGTAGGCCCAGGTGTGCCGCTGGTAGATCGTAATGAGGTTCCAGGCCTGGGGCTTGCCCTGGGCGTCACGCATGACGAACAGGCGCGCGTGCTTGGGGCCTAGGAAGGTCAGCATCTGCCAGTAGACCTCACTGGGGTGCGGGGTGAACCCGTCCCGCTCGGCGGTCTCCGTCAGCACCTGGTAGACCTTCTCGAACTCGTGGCGGCTCAGGTCGCTCTCGTCGGCGAACGTGGCCCCTGCCGCCGCGGCCACGCGCTGGGCGCGACGGACCCCGCGGCGACCGTCCTTGGGCATGGCCGCGGCAATGGCCTCGGGGTCACGCGGGCTGAGGTCGGCGATATAGGTGTGGTCGTAGGTGATCGAGTTCAGCAGCGGGTGCAGGTCCGGGGCGCTGAAGGCGGCGGCCAGGCGCAGGAACACCACCGACTTGTCCCGCCGTCGCACCTCGGCCTGCAGGAGCTCACGCAGGTGCGCCTCACGCTCGGGGGACTGCTCCTTGAACCACACCGGCCCGTGCTTGGCCCACAGGAAGCGCCGTCCCACGATCTCGTAGACCAGGAACATGACGTAGGCAACGACGACGCCGCCGTCCTCGTAGACGTACCGGCCCCAGACCTGGTTGCCCCGGGCGGCCTCGAAGGCCTCCCACGGAATGGTCTGCTCCATGGGCATCTCGCGGTGACGGATCAGCTCGTGCGCCTCCTGCGGGCGGAGCCGGCGGAGGGTCTCTTGACGCTCACTGGACACGTGGAACCTTCTGTCTCTCGGGTCGGGCTTAACGGGTCGGGCTTAGGTGGGGAGGTCAGTAGGACTGGTCGGTGGGGTCGGGGTAGTAGCGGGCGAACTTGCGGTAGTGGTTGAGGCGCTGGGCCTCCACCACCAGACGGCGGCGCTGGGAGCGCTCGCTGGGGTCCCGCAGGGGGTCCACGGCGTCGCCCAGCAGGCCCCGCACCCGCTGCGCCAGCTCGGGGTCGCGCAGGTAGTGCATGAGCAGGCGTCCGGGCACCAGGGAGTAGAGCACCTCCCGGGTCACGTTGCGGCGCACCAGGCGACGCCCCCCAATGAGGTCCTCGATCATGGGGACCATGGGGTTGGCCCCGGCGGCCGTCATATAGAAGGAGTTGCGCCCGATACGCGGGTTGACCTCGAAGAACAGGGCGCGCCCGTCGCGGGGGTCGATCTTGACGTCGAAGTTGGCGAAGCCCCGGTACCCGGCGGCCGTGAGGATCCGCTCGGCGGCCTCCCAGATCTCGGGGAAGGGCTCGGTGACCATGGCCACCGGGTTGCCGATCATGGTGGGCGCGTGGTCCTCCAGGAGCACCCGGGCCGAGCCCATGAGCGTCACCCGTCCGGCGGAGTCCACGTAGGTGGTCACCGAGCGCATGGCCGTGTTGTCACCGGGGATGAGCTCCTGGACCACGAACGTGGAGCGGAAGCCCGCCTGACGCAGGTCCTGCCACAGGGACTCCAGCTCCTGGGGGCCGTCCATGAACCAGATCTTGCGCTTGCCGGGGAAGGAGACCGCGTCGTAGGCCTCCCCGACGGCGGCCTTGGCCACCACCGGGAAGGGCATGTCGATCTGCGGGGCGGCCCAGCCCGGATCGTCGCAGTCGGACATGTCCACCACGACCTGGCGGGGGGTGTCCACCCCCACCGAGGCGCACAGGGCGGAGAAGGAGGTCTTGTCCGAGACGGCGTCGATCACCTCGCTGGGGGGGAAGGGGACCGCGTAGGCGGGCTCCAGCAGGTGACGGTGGCGGGCCAGGAGGGCGGCCTGGTGGTCGGTGTTGGCCATGACCACCGCGCGCTCGTCCTCGCCCAGGTCCTCGGCGACCTCCAGGAGGGCCGCGATGGTGTCCTCCTCGGTGGGCTCCTCGGGCAGGGGGACGACGTCGATGTAGGAGGACAGGCTGATCGCCTCGATCGGGGCGGGGGACAGGACCGTCACGCGACTGGTGGTGGCGGTGTGGAGCTGGCGGGCGATGGCGTAGACGCCGATGTCCCCCCCCAGGACGACCGGACGAACGTGACTCATGTGGCCTCCAAGCTAGTGCGGCACCCTCCCGGGCAGACGGGAGGGCCGTCTGCCCAGGATAGATCAGACGGCCCCCGACGTGCGGGTGGGGTACGGCTCAGGCGTGGTCGGCCAGGTAGTGTTCGGCGTCCAGGGCGGCCCGGCACCCGGATCCCGCTGCCGTGATCGCCTGCTGGTAGTGGGGGTCGGCCACGTCGCCGCAGGCGAAGACCCCGGGGACGTTGGTGCGCTGGCTGGGGGCCTCGACGCGGACGTAGCCGGCGTCGTCCAGCTCCAGGACGTCCCTGACAAGCTCGGTGCGGGGGATCTGGCCGATGGCCACGAACAGGCCGGCGGCCGGGATCTGGCGGCGCTGCCCGGTGAGCGTGTCCTCCAGGGTGACCGACTCCAGGGCCTCCTGCCCGCCCAGGCCCACCACCCGGGAGTTCCAGGCGAAGGTGATCCGGGGGTCGTCCAGGGCGCGCCGGGCCATGGCGGCGGAGGCGCGCAGGGCGTCGCGGCGGTGCACCACCGTGACCGAGGAGCCGAAACGGGCCAGGAACAGGGCCTCCTCCATGGCCGCGTCCCCGCCGCCCACCACCACGATCGGCCGGTCCCTGAAGAAGAAGCCGTCACAGGTGGCGCAGTAGGACACCCCGTGCCCCGAGAGGCGGTCCTCCCCCTCCACGCCGAGCCTGCGGTACTCGCTGCCGGTGGCGACGATGACGGTGCGGGCCTCGTGGACGCCGTCGTCGGTGGTGACGCGCTTGACCTCACCGACCAGCTCCAGGCCGGTGACGTCCTCGTAGCGGATCTCGGCACCCAGGCGCTCGGCCTGCTCCTGCATCCGGCCCATGAGCTCAGGGCCCTGGATCCCCTCGACGAACCCCGGGTAGTTCTCCACCTCGGTGGTGCTCATGAGGGCGCCGCCGGCGGTGACCGAGCCGGCCAGCACCAGGGGGTCCAGCCCGGCGCGGGCGGCGTAGATCGCGGCCGTGTAGCCAGCCGGGCCGGAGCCGACGATGACGACGTCGTGGATCATGACTCTCCTGAGGGTGCGCAGGTGCTGACCGCCTGCCCGGCCTCGCGGGCCCGGCAGGACATGGACACAACCTCCGGCAGATGACGGCGATTCCTACGGATCCTCCTATCGGAGCGTGATCTCCGTAATAGTGAGCTTGTTCTCGCCGTCGGAGGACTTGGGCAGCCGGGTGACCAGCAGGACCACCGTGGTGGTCTCGGTGGGCTTCTGGAAGTTGAAGGTGGTGGTGCCCTGGGTGAACTCGCCCTCCGCCAGGAGGGTGCCGCCCTCGGGGTCGTCGGGGCTGGTGGCCCGGATCTGGACGTGGCCGCCCGCCCCGGTGCCCTGGATGTCGATGCCCGAGACGGTCGCCTTCTGCTCCAGGGTCACGGCCAGGGACTTGGTCCCCCCGTCCATGCCCGGGTCCCGGTGCCACTGGGAGAACCACTCCTTGGAGGTGTCGCCGTCAGTCAGGCGGCTCTCCAGCTCGGGGTGGTCCCCGCTCAGGCTCTTGGCCCCCGCGACCTTGACCGGCGCCGAGGAGGGCGTCGGCTTGGTGCTGTCGTCGCTGCTGCTGGTGGTGGCGGGCGCCTGCGTGCTCGACGTCGAGGTGCTGGGGACGGTCTTGGCCGCCGGGACGTCGTCGTCGGTCAGTCGCACGCCGGCGAGCTGGAGGAGGTTGCTCACCGCGAAGAACGCGCCCACGAGGACCAGCGCCACCAGGGAGACGAGGACCACCGTGGAGGTGCGGCTCACCGACCGGGAGCTCTCCTCGTCGTCCTCGACCCGCTCCGGGGTCGCGGCCACGGCGGCCCCACGGGCCTGGGAGGCCGACCACGTCTGCGTGGGGTTCCTGCCGTCGGCGGGCCGGGAGGGCGGGGCGGCGACGGGCTCGGGCTGGGCCGGCGGCGCGCTCGGGGGGATCGACGGCGGCACCGGGTTGGAGTACGGGGTCTCCACCGCCGGGCGGGTCCGGGGTGGGATCTGGGCCGGCAGCTGCTCCGGGGGCGCGGTGGCGGGCGCCTGCGGGGCGGCGCCCTGGGTCTGGGTGCCCGCGCCCTGGGGGGCCTGGGGGGCCTGGGCGTCGCCCTGGGCGGGGGCCGGCTGGCGCGGAGGGACCGGGACCGGGTCGCCGTAGCGTGAGGCCGCCTCCAGGGCCACGGCCTTGGTGGTGGCCAGGAAGGACTCGGCCGGCCGGTCCTGCGGGGCGGCCGGCTCCGGGTCCGGGGCGGGCAGGAGCGGCAGCAGGGAACGGGAGTCCCACCGCCCCAGGGACCGGGCGACCTCCGCTGCCGACAGCGGCGGGTGACCGCCCCAGGTCCGGGCGATAAGGGCCTCCAGGTCACGGTCGGACGGGTCCCAGTCAGGGTCCAGGCGCGAGGGCGGTACCGGTCCGCTCGCGCCCATGGGGACCGAGGGGATCCCCGAGCGCTTTCCGGGCCACCGCTTGGTCAGCAGGTAGTACAGGAGGCTGACCAGGCCCTTGGCGTCGGTCCGGTCGGCGGCCAGGGGGTCGAAGTTCACGCCCCCCTCGCGGCCCAGGACGGCGGCGTCGACCCCCAGCCCGAGGACCTGGACCTGGCCGTGGCGGCGCAGACGCACCGAGTCCGGGCCCAGACCCAGGTGGTGCAGGCCGCGGCGGGAGGCCGACTCCAGGGCGCTGGCGACCTCCCCGATAATGGTGCGGGCCTGGGCGGGGTTGACGCCCCGGCGCACCAGCTCGGCCAGGCTGACGCCCTCGGGCGGCTCGGTGACAATGAAGGTGACGGATCCCTCCTCCACGTCGTAGACGCGCTGGACCCGTGAGTCGGTGATGAGGACCGCGCGGGCGGCCGCCTCCAGGACCTCGGCCCGGTGGGGGGTGGCGTCCGTCAGCGTCAGGATCATGACGTCGCGGTCCAGGATCGTGTCCACGCCCAGGTGGCGCACGATCCGTGGCAAGGTGGCGGGGAGAGCCTCCCCGAGTGCGTAGCGCCCGGAACCCAGTGGAGTCATGGTGCTCATGCGGGCCCTCCTCTTTGCTTGGTGGCGCGCTGACTGTGATCCCATCGTAACCTCAGAGGGGCGTCGTACCGCAGTGTTACCGACAGCATAGGGCGACGCCACAGCCGGCTGTGCCGGTGGGTGACCCTCGGAGGGCCCGGGGGTCGTGGGGGCGCCGGGGCGCACCGGGATGCTGGGGGGCAGCGAGCCCGTCGGGGCGCTGACGGAGTGCCCGGTGGTACGGGTCGCTCCGGTCCTCCGGGTTCCTGACGGCGCTACCGCCGACCTCGTGCGGGGCGGCAACGAGGCCTCTCCCTGTGGGACCCCTGCGGCCTGTGGGGCCCCGGTGGCCTGCAGGACACCGGTGGCCGCCCCACCCGCGGCCTGCCGGGCCCCACCGGGCAGGGCCCCGGCGTGCGCGGCCGTCCCGCCTGCCCTCGCCCCGTCCGCGGCTACGCCAGCCGCGGTCACCCCGGCTGCTCCGTCCGCGCTGGCTACCGGCCCCTGCGAAGTGGGCGCCGACGTCGTCGGATCCAGGGCCTGGGAGGCCCGTAGCACCGCGGCGCCCAGGGCGCCGGGCAGCAGGCGGCCCAGGAGCGCCAGGATCCGGGCCAGGCGCGTGAACAGGAGGCTGAGCTCACTCACCCGCAGGACGCGGCCGACCGCCAGGTACACCACGGTCATGACCGTGGCGACCACGGCGATCTGCACCAGGGCGTCCAGGGCGCGGGTGCCCGTCATGGAGCCGTCGGCCGGCCCCAGCAGCAGGCGCACGCCCGTGCCCGCCGCCGCCGCTCCCAGCGCGGCCATGCCCAGGCGCAGGTAGGTGCTCAGGACCCGGCGGCCGTCCAGGGAGGGGATGTGGCGGCGCATGAGCGGGACGATGGCGGCCGAGGCGGCGACCAGCCCCAGGGAGGAGCCGACGGCGGCCCCCACCATCCAGAGGTTGGCCGGGGCCAGGAAGTAGGCCACCACGCAGGCCACGACCGGGGTGACGCCGGCCACCAGGTCGGCCAGGAGCAGCCGCTTGGTGTCGGCGTAGGCGAGCATGACCCGCTGGGTCGTGAACCACACCCCCTGGGGCACGATCCCCAGGGCCAGGGCGATGAGGACCGGTGCCGAGCCCACGGCCTCGGCGGTGGAGATCGAGGGCACGAAGGCCTGCAGGGCCTGGGCGGACAGCACCACGATCCCGGCGCTGGCCAGCATGGTGAACACGGCCACCGAGCGCAGCCCCAGGGACAGGTCGTCACGGACCCCCTCCCCGTCCCCGGCAGCGGCCTTCTCGCTCATGCGGGTGAACAGGGCGGTGATAATGGAGGTGGTCACCAGGGACTGGGGGAGCATGTAGACCAGGAGGGCGTTGGCGTACATGGTGGTGGAGGGCACGACCACCCCGGCGTACGCGGGCTCCCTGGCGGCGGTCACGGCCAGGGAGCCGAGGTTCGTCGTCGCCCAGTCACCCAGGGAGGCGATGAACACGCCCAGCAGCGCCCAGGAGGCCACCTTGGAGGTCTGCCCCAGGCCGATCCCCCTGACCCCGAAGACGACCCGGGGCCTGAAGCCGATACGGCGCAGGGGCAGGTAGAGCACCACGGCCTGGATGACGATCCCCAGGGTGGCGGTGCCCGCCACCAGGGCGATCCTGGCCACGCCCCAGTCGGCCGGGGTCTCGCTGCCCTGGTAGGACTGGTAGATCTGCATGTAGGCCAGCAGGGAGGCGATGGAGATAATGTTGTTCAGGACCGGGGACCACATGTACGGCCCGAAGCTGGAGCGGGCGTTGAGCACCTGCCCCCACAGGGCGTACAGGCCGTAGAAGAAGATCTGGGGCATGCACCAGAAGGCGAACCCGTAGGCCACCGGCAGCCAGGCCTCCAGCCCCGAGGCGTAGACCATAATGACCAGCGGGGCGGCTATGGTCAGCAGGACGGTGACGGCCAGTATGAGGGTCCCCGCGGCGGTCAGGAGCCGGTTGACCAGCTCGTCGCCGTTCTTCTGCCGCAGGGCCCGTACGATCTGCGGCACCAGGACGGCGTTGAGGATGCCGCCAATGAGCAGGTTGTAGAGCTGGGTGGGCAGGGCGTTGGCGGTGTTGAAGGCGTCCGCCGCCCCGGAGGCGGTGGCGCCCAGGGCCACCGCCAGCAGCGCGTTGCGCACGAACCCGAGGATCCGGCTGGTCAGGGTTCCCGCGAACATGACCGCGCTGGACCGGGCGAGTGAGTTCTGGGGGGTGCGGCTCACGCTGCCTCCTCATGTGGCCGGGTGGGGGGCCGCGGCAGACCGGGGCCCTTGACGGCGTCCGCTGCGGATGGTCCGCACGACGCCGACGACGAGCAGGATAACCAGGGCCGAGGCGCCCACGCGCACGCCTCTGCTCTCCCAGTTCGCCCGTACCCGCATGTGCAGGATGGCGGGTGTACCCACCACGGTACCGTCTGGGGCCAGGATGTGGATGGTCAGGTTCACGTCACCGCTGCCCACGGCGCTCACCGGCAGGGAGGCCACCGCCCCGCCGCGGGCCGGGACCGTGATGGTGACCGGCTTGAGGGGCTGGAGCCTGGTGGAGGAGGAGAAGATGCGCACCTGGACCGTGGCCGCCTGGTTGAGGGACGAGGTGATCCGCACCGGCACGTCCGCGCTCTGGGCAATGAGGTTAATGGTGCTCGACGGCGCCGCGCCCAGGGACTGGGTGATCCGCGTGCCCACCTGGTGGTCGGCGGTCAGGGCCCTCTGGCGTCCGGAGGGGTCGTCGCGCCAGACCGTGGAGGTCACGGTCGAGACGACCTGGGTGACCCCCTCCAGCTGGGTGGTCGGTGAGGCCAGCACCCCCACGATCGAGCCCAGCGTATGCTCTACATCACGTGCCTGCTCCAGCTCGCTGGTGCTGAGCTCGGTCTGGGACACGGACTGCTGCGCCAGGTCCTGACGCTCCACCAGGTTCTGGCTGGCGCGGGTGTCGGACACGATCCTGGACAGGGTCCGGGGCTCGGACCAGCTGTTGCCCATGAGCGCCTCCAGGCGCCGTCCCAGGGCCTGGGGGTTCGTGGCGGCCCCCCGACCCAGGGTGACGACCAGGTTCCGGTTCAGGGCCGGGGCCTGGCGGGTGATAATGGCGGACAGGCCGCGCAGGAGCTGGCGGGAGTCCAGCTCGCACAGCGGGGACCGGGAGCTGCCGGTGCTCAAGGTGGAGGCCAGCGCCTGGGACAGGCTGGGGTCGGACAGGAGGACCACGCGGTCGTCAATGAGGGTCGTCCCACTCGGGGTGTAGGTCAGGTCCTCGGCCACCGGGGCCGCCGACGCCGGGGCGATGAGGGTGGTGGTGGAGGCGGGCAGCGCGCTCAGGGTCTGGCTGTCCAGATCCTCCACCCAGGCGGTGTCCGTGGCCGCCCCGGCGGCGACCGTCTGGGAGGAGGCGGAGCGCTCCAACGCCGAGCTAATGAGATCCGTCTCCCCCAGGTGCGCCAGGGCTGGGACGTCGGCGTCGTTCCAGGGCAGGGCGATCACCTCCCCGGCGGACACGGCCTTGGTCAGCGCCGCCGTCAGGGGGTCGGTCGCGGGGAAGGCGTACTTGGCCCCGGGGGAGGCCGTGGAGGTGGCTGTGGAGCTGGGGGAGGGCGTCGTGGATGCGGACGTCGTGGGGGAGGGCTCGGCGGAGGGGGTCTCCGCGGGGGTGGGTGAGGCCGTGGCCTGCCCGCTTCCCGGGGGCGGTGTGGCCGGGACACCCAGGGCCTTCAGGAGCGCCGGGTCCACGGCCAGGACGACGCCGTCGCCCGCCAGCGCCAGCAGCCCCAGCACCCGCTGGCGCAGCCGCTCCACGGTGGTCGTCACCCCTGAGGGCGCCGGGGCGGGATCCTGGGCGGGCAGGACGGTGGCCGAGTCGGCGGGCTGGGTGCTGAACTCGGTGGAGGCGGGGGGAGACAGGGCGACGGTGCTCAGGGCGATGAGCTCGGAGGGCGAGGCGGTGACCGGTATGACGGTGGTCACGCCCGTGGCCCTGCTCGGGGTGGCGTCGCTGGACCAGATGAGCAGGCTGCGGTCCTTGGCCACGGTGGTGGCGCCCTGGGCCAGGCTGACCTGGACGCCGCGGGGCCCCCACTCCCGGGTGCTGGACAGGGGCAGGTCGGCGGCGGGGACGGTGACGCTGAAGGTGCCGGTGGCCCCCGGTGGGACGGGGGCGTGCAGGTCCTGGGTCAGGGAGGTGGTCAGGGAGCTCTCCCGCTCGTCCGCCAGCCAGGACTCCAGGTCGGTGGTGATGATCTCGGTGTGGTCCTGCACCTGGACGCTCAGGGCGGCCCTGTCCAGGGTCTCCTGGGTGCCGTTGGTAATGGTGCCGCTGACGGTCAGGTCCTGGCCCTTGGTGAGGACCTCGGGGGCCAGGGCGTCCACTCTGAGGGTCACCTCGCCCTCCACCAGGGGGGCCTGTGAGGGGGCCGTGCCCGCGGCGGGGGCGGACTGGGCGGCCAGGGCCTGCGACGGCGGTAGGCCAGGCTGGGTCACTGGGGCTTGTGATGGCGGTAGGCCGGGCTGGGCGGCGCAGCAGACCGAGGGCGCCAGGGCCAGGGCCAGGCTCGCGGTGATCCCGCACAGGAACCTGGCTGCGCGACGTATACTCCACTGCCGTGTCATGAGGAGGTGCTCCTGTCACCGACGAGGATCGAGCGCGCAGCTGCCACGATCCGGCGCTCGTTGGGGTAGGCCAGACGGCGGGCGACCTGGTCGATGTCTACCCAGGCGACGTCCTCGGCCTCGTGGTCGGGGTCGTTCTCGGTGGTCAGCGTCCCACCCGTGGCCTCCAGGAGGAAGTGGTGGACCACCTTGTGGACGCGGTGGTCGCTGCTGGCGAACCAGTAGTCGATAGTAGCCAGGTGCTTGAGGACCCGACCCGTGATTCCCGTCTCCTCGGCGATCTCGCGAACCGCTGCCTGCTCGGGGGTCTCACTGCCCTCCAGGTGGCCCTTGGGAAGGCACCACTCCAGGCGTCCGCCCCGGTTGCGCCGGGCGATGACGGCGACTGCCGCCCGGCCCCCCTGGACCTCCACAATGAGCCCGCCGGCACTGGTCTCGTCCACTACCGGCAGGTTTCGCGCACCGCCGTGTCGCGCCGGTATGGCGGCGCGGGGTGAGCGAGTGCGGTGAGAGGGCATAGAGGCAGTCTAGGTGGTCGGGCGGAAAGGGCCTGCTGGACCGATCCGTGAGACGTGCCTGCGGGGACGGGGCGCGGCTCGGGATGCGGCCCGTCCCGGTGCGGGGGTGCGTCCGGCTGCGGGAGGGTCGTGCCGCTGGTCGTTGGAGCAGGTAGGTGCGCGTTTGTGCACTGTATCCGGTGGGTGCCCGGTAGGTCTGGCTGGCAGGCGCGCCTGCGCGGGCGCGCTCCCGGGTGGGGGTCGTCTGCTCCTGTGCCCGCGGGCTGCGGCTATGGGCGTCTCTGTGGGGGCCTTGGCGTGCGTCTGCTCCTGTGCCCGCGGGCGTGCCCGGGGCGCCCCCGGGTCGGTTCGTGGCAGGCTTGCCCTGATGACTGAGCCCACGCATGACAACCCCCGCGACGCCGTCGAGCCCGGGGTGGCTGCCTCCGCCCCGGTGGACGACCGGGGCCTGACCGCGACCGCCCGCGCCGCCCTGGAGCACCTGCCCGTGGCCCTGGCGGTCCTGGGGCACCTCTTCACGCGCGCCGGGCACGAGATCGCACTGGTCGGGGGCCCGGTCCGGGACGCCTTCCTGGGGGTGGCGCCCCACGACCTGGACCTGACCACCTCCGCGCGACCCGAGGAGACGGAGAGGATCCTCACCCAGTGGGGCGACACCACCTGGGATGTCGGAAAGGACTTCGGGACCATTGGCGCACGCCGGGGCGAGACGGTCGTGGAGGTGACCACCTACCGCACCGAGGCCTACGAGGTGGGTTCGCGCAAGCCAACCGTCTCCTACGGCGACACCCTGACCGGGGACCTGAGCCGCCGCGACTTCACCGTCAACGCCATGGCCCTGCGCCTGCCCGACCTGGAGCTCGTGGACCCCCACGAGGGTCTGGCGGACCTGGAGGCGGGCGTCCTGCGCACCCCGGTGGGTGCCGTCCAGTCCTTCGACGACGACCCGTTGCGCATCATGCGGGCCGCGCGCTTCGCCTCCCAGCTGGGCTTCGATGTCGAGATGGACGTGATGGACGCCATGGAGGAGATGGCCCCGCGCCTGGGCATTGTCTCCGCCGAACGGATCCGGGCCGAGCTGGAGCGGCTCCTGACCAGCCGGTGGCCGCGCCGGGGCCTGGAGCTCATGGTGCACACCGGTGTGGCTGACGTCGTCCTGCCGGAGGTGGCCTCCCTGCGTGAGACCGTGGACGAGCACCGGCGTCACAAGGACGTCTACGAGCACACCCTGACCGTCCTGGAGCAGGCCATGGACCTGGAGACCGGGCCCGAGGGCCCCGTGCCCGCCCCGGACCTGGTGCTGCGCCTGGCGGCTCTGCTGCACGACATCGGAAAGCCCGCCACACGCCGGTTCCTGCCCGACGGGACCGTCACCTTCCACGGCCACGACCACGTGGGGGCGCGCATGGCCGCCAGGCGCCTGCGGGCCCTGCGCTTTGACAAGCAGACCGTCAAGGACGTCTCCCGCCTGGTGGAGCTGCACCTGCGCTTCCACGGCTACGCCGACGCCGCCTGGTCGGACTCCGCGGTGCGTCGCTACGTCACCGACGCCGGGCCGCTGCTGGAGCGTCTGCACCGTCTCACCCGTGCCGACGTGACCACCCGCAACCGGCGCAAGGCCGCCATGCTCTCCCACGCCTACGACGACCTGGAGGCACGCATTGCCGCCCTGTCCAGGCAGGAGGAGCTTGACGCCATCCGCCCCGAGCTCGACGGCGGTCAGATTATGGCCGAGCTGGGTCTGGAGCCGGGCCCAGTAGTGGGGGAGGCCTACCATTTCCTGCTGGACCTGCGTATGGAGAAGGGGCCGGTGGGTCCTGAGGCGGCTCGTCAGGCTCTGCGCTCCTGGTGGGCAGCGCGTCGGTGAGTACGGGCGGTGGGGTGGGGTTGGCCGCTGGTGTGCTGCCTCGCACCCTCTCGTGAGAACGGTACTTATTGCCCGTGAGAACGGTACTTGTTCGTCGTGAGAACGGTACTTATTGTGTGCGGGGGTGGTGCGTCACGCTGAGGGTCCAGCTCGGCGCCTGTCTCGGGCGGTGTTTGGTGCGCGTGGTGGTGGGTGTTGGGTTTTAGTGTCCTTGTTTGTGTTCTGCGTGGTCGGTGAGGTGTGTTGTGGTGTCTACTAGGTTGAAGGTGTCAGACTGTTGGGTGGTTGTGACGGTGCCTTGGACGTCGTGCCAGGTTCCGTCCTGGGGGCGGTAGCGGGCGGTCCAGGTGGTGGTCAGGGTGAGGTGGACGCCGGTCTGGGGGTGGTGGTAGCGGTGGGTCACGGTCTGGTGGGGCCAGGGGGCGCCGGGGCTGGTGGTGGTCGTGGTGGTGGCGTCGCCCCAGTCCCAGTGGTAGGAGGTGGGGGTGGCCTCCACCTCCACGGCCACCCCGGCCACGGTGGTGGACAGGGTGCGGGTAGAGGGGTCGGTGTAGGCGATGAGGTCCATGTCCACCCGGGCCGTGGTACCAGGGGGCTGGCGGGTGATGCCCGACCCGTCCACCATCAGGGAGGCCACGTCCCTGGCCGAGACCACCACCGGCACCACTGCCGGCGCGGGCTCCTCGGGCTCGGAGGGGCGGTCGAAGCGGCACTTAAAGAAGCCGCCCCTCTTGTAGCGGGTGAACGTGCCCACGAACTCGCACGAGGGAAACCGCCCCCCGCTCGGGTCGGAGTACGCCGCCACCACGCCACCGGACCCGGATGAGCCGGATCCGGCAGGGCCCGAAGAGCCCGAGCCGCCTGAGCCGGATCCGGACGGCCCAGCGGGCGGATCCACCCGGGTGTACTGGTCACCGTACAAGGTGATTGACTGCCCCTGAGCTCTACCCCCGATATCTGTAGCTGGCGAACTGTCAGATCCTCCCCCGCCTGGCATGGGAAGGGTGACGGGGAGCGTAAACGCGATCACGGCAGCGTAGGTGATAGTGCCCATCATTTCTTTACCTCGGACTCCCCGACTACCCAGCTTCCGTTTACGTAGCGCATTGCGATAATGAGGGTGAAGTCTCCGGAGTCTGTCGTCTTCGGTGTCCCATCTCCGTCGTACGAGGTTCCCTCCGCCCACTGCATGTCGATCTCTACATGGATGTAGTCGTAGCCGGGGTTCTGCTCGTAGACCCGGACTGCCGTGACCGTGCTGTCCCAGGGGTCGGCCCACCCGCCGCTGTCGTGGATCTTCTTGGCGTCGTCGATGACGCTGTTGCAGAAGACGCACCGCTGCTCGCTCATGGCCGCGAAGTCCTTGGTGTCGCCGGTGACGAAGGCGTACTGGTAGAGGTCAATGAAGTAGGCCGCCGCGGTCGCGGCTCCCTCGGTGGTGTTCTCGCTGATCTGCTCGGGCCGCTCCGGTGGTGGTGTGGCCAGGGCCGCCTCACGCCTGGCCGCCAGGTCCGGCCCCAGGGCCGCGTCACGACTGGCCCGCGCACTGGTCGACGCAGAGGCCGCAGCCGCCATCGCGCTGGCCCCCACCTCATAGGGATCCACACTCGGCGACGCCCCCGCACCAGCCCCGCCAGAGCACCCCACCAGGACGGACACCATGACCACCACCAGGACAGGCGTCGTCCACGACCGGACCCGCACCATCACGACCCCCTCACACACCCAGGAACACGAGGAACACGAGGGGCGGCCCCGGCGGCACCAGCGCCACCACGACCAACCCCACCGCCAACCAGACGACACACACCACCATAACACCACCACCCAACCCACGCACACACACCACAACCACCACACACCAGAACCCCAGACACCCCCACACCCACACCCCCCAAACCAGGACCCACGTCCCACACCCCACCCAGCCGACCCGCCAACCCGGCACCCACCCCGACACCAACCCAGAGACCCGACACCCCACCAGACCCCGGGCAGCAGCCCACCACCAGCCACACCCCGGGCAGCAACCCAGCCAAGCCCGTCGGGACGCGCCCACCTGGGCACACCAACACCCCACCCGGACATTCAACTGTGCTCCTGCTCGGGCGTGGTATCGGTGCTGGCGCCGGGCGCCGTCGCCTGGGTCTTCTGCGCCCGGCGCCTCGACGTCGTCTCACGGCCAGACCGTTCCGCTCTCTGAACTTGAATTGCCCACTAGGTGAGAATGGGTGAGGATGCCCGTATGCGCGTCTACAACTTCTCCGCAGGCCCCGCCCAGCTACCCCTGCCCGTCCTGGAGCGGGCCGCCTCCGAGCTGACCGACTGGGGCGGCTCGGGCATGAGCGTCCTGGAGGTCTCCCACCGCGGGAAGGACTTCGTGGCCTGCGCCGTCGACGCCGAGGCCACCCTGCGCCGACTCCTCGCCGTGCCCGAGAGCTATCGCGTCCTGTTCCTCCAGGGCGGGGCCACCGCCCAGTTCGCCGCCGTCCCCATGAACCTCACTACCGCGGGGGACACGGTCGCCTACCTCAACACCGGCCAGTGGTCCACCAAGGCCATTAAGCAGGCCCGTGCCTACGACCTCGACGTCGTCGTGAGCGCCGACGAGTCCGCCTCCTCCTACACCACCACGCCCGACCCCGGCTCCTACGAGGTCCCCGCCACCGCCCGCTACCTGCACTACACGCCTAACGAGACCATTGGCGGGGTGGAGTTCCCCAATGTCCCCGACGCCGGGGACGTGCCCCTCGTGGGGGACCTCTCCTCCACGATCCTCTCCCGCCCCCTGGACGTGGGCCGCTTCGGTCTCATCTACGCTGGCGCCCAGAAGAACATGGGTCCCTCGGGGCTGACCGTGGTCATTGTCCGCGAGGACCTGCTGGGCCGCGCCCGCACCATTACCCCTGGCGTCCTGGACTACACGAAGATGGCCGCCGCCAACTCCATGCTCAACACGCCGCCCACCTTCTCCGTCTACCTCCTGGGACTCGTCGCCCACTGGATCGAGGACACCGGCGGGCTGACCGCCATGGGGGAGCGCAACCAGGCCAAGGCCGCCGCCCTCTACGCGGCCATTGACTCCTCCGGTTTCTACTCCAACCCCGTTGAGGAGCGCTCGCGCTCCTGGACGAACGTCCCCTTCACCCTGGCCGACCCCGCCCTCGACGCCGAGTTCCTGGCCGGGGCGCTAGCAGCCGGGCTGACCAACCTCAAGGGCCACCGCTCCGTGGGAGGTATGCGGGCCTCCATCTACAACGCCATGCCCATGGAGGGCGTGACGGCCCTTATTGACTACATGGCCGAGTTCGAGCGCACCCACGGCTGAGCTGGCTGGCTCTGCGCGGTGCGGCGGCGTGGGACCTGGCGGCATGGGGCCCGGTACTGCGGTGCCCGGCCGCGCGGGACCTGGCGCCCCGTCGCGGCACCGGGTGCGATGCGACACCCCCTGCCTGCGTCCTGCTCGGCCCCGTCTGCCGCCCCGGCGAGGGGGTGTCCGCCTCACCATTACCCGCAAACAAACACTGTCTTCAAAGAGAAGGACCTACCATGACCTCCAAGCAGTTCCGTGTCCGCACCCTCAACGCCATCTCCGGCAAGGGGCTGGCACGCTTCCCCGACGACCGCTACGAGGTCGGCGGATCGGTGGAGGATCCGCACGCCCTGCTGCTGCGCTCCGCCCTCCTCCACGACTCCGCGGTCCCCGGATCCGTGCTCGCGGTGGCCCGTGCCGGGGCCGGCACCAATAATATTCCGGTGACCTCCCTGACCGAGCGCGGTATCCCGGTGTTCAACACCCCGGGCGCCAATGCCAATGCCGTCAAGGAACTGGTCCTGGCCAGCCTGTTCATTGCCTCGCGCCACCTTATTCCTGCCGCCCGCTTCGCCCACACCCTCGCCGGTGACGACGACGCCATCGCCCGGGCCGTGGAGGCCGGAAAGAAGAAGTTCGTCGGGTTCGAGCTGCCCGGGCGTACCCTGGGGGTCATTGGTCTGGGGGCCATCGGCGTCCAGGTGGCTAATGCCTCCCTGGGTCTGGGGCTGAAGGTCATTGGATACGACCCTGCCATTAGCGTGGAGCACGCCTGGCACCTGTCCGCCGACGTCAAGCGCGCCAACTCCATTGAGGACGTGTTCCGCAAGGCCGATATCCTCACCGTGCACGTTCCCCTCATTGACTCGACCCGCGGCCTGGTGAGTACCCAGCGGATCGCCCTCATGAAGGATACCGCGGTGCTGCTCAACTTCGCCCGTGCTGAGATCGTGGACACCGCCGCCGTCGTGGCCGCTCTGGACGAGGGGACGCTGGGCGGGTACGTGTGCGACTTCCCCTCCACGGCCGTCCACAAGCACCCCAGGTGCATCTCCCTGCCGCACCTGGGGGCCTCTACCAAGGAGGCTGAGCGAAACTGCGCCGTGATGGCGGTGGACTCCCTGCGCGGTTTCCTGGAGGACGGGCAGGTGCACAACTCGGTCAACTTCCCCGAGGCCGTCATGTCGCGCGAGCCCGGCACCCGACGTATTGTCATTGTCAACCGCAACGTACCCAATATGGTGGGTCAGGTCTCCACCATTGTGGCCCAGCACGGGCAGAATATTGCCAACCTGCTCAATAAGTCCCGCGGTGAGCTGGCGGTCACCCTGGTGGACGTCGAGGGGGAGGTGGCCTCCGGGCTCCTGGACGAGCTGTGCGGGATTAACGGCGTCCTGTCCGCCCGTCTGGTCTGAGAGGGGCGCCTGCTCCAGCAGGTCCTGGAAGACAGGCGCCCTGCCCGCCTGGTCTGGGAGGGACCTCCCGCCGTCCTGCCTAATCCGCCCCCGGGCGCCTGCCTGGGGTAGGTATCCGCTACGCCAGTAGCGTCCGCGAACGACTGCCCTGGGCGCGTAGCCTGGGGGCGTGCGACTGCGAGACGACCTGCGGGATCTGGCCGCCTCGCGCGGCCTGCGGATCCTCCTGGCCACCCGCCTCATCTCCCAGACCGGTGACGGCATGGTCCAGGTGGGCCTGGTCACCCTCTTCTTCTTCGCTCCCCAGAACGCCACGAGCACGGGCGACGTCGCCGCCGCCCTGGTCGTCATGCTCCTGCCCTTCAGCGTGGTCGGCCCCTTCACCGGTCCCTTCATTGACCGCTTCCGACGACGCAGCACCCTCATGACCATGAACCTCGTGCGTGCCGGGCTCGTTCTCGCCACGGCCGTGGTCATACGGGGCACGGGCGCCGGGGTGGTGGTCTACCTCCTGGTCCTCGCGGCCCTGGGGGTCAACCGCTTCCTCCTGGCCACTCTCGCCGCGAGCCTGCCCCACGTGGTGGACGCCGACCGGCTCCTGACCGCGAACTCCCTGGTGCCGACCCTCGGTGGGGCGGCCACGGCCGCCGGGGCGGTCACCGGCCTCCTCCTGCGGCTCACGCTGCCAGCGGGTGCCCAGGACGTCGCCAGCCTCCTGACCGCCGCGGGGCTCTACGTTGCTTCCGCCGGGGTCGTGAGCCACCTGGGCCGCGACGACCTGGGCCCCGACTGGCTCACCAGGGCGCGGTCCACCGGGGGCGGGACCGCCGGGGCCGAGCGGCGGAGCGAGCCGGAGGGCGCCGCCCGGGGGCTCGGCACCACGGGTACTACGGGCACCACAGGCACCGGTACCACGGGTACGGTCCGCGACCTGACCGACGCCGTCCGGCACCTGCTGTCCCGACGCACCCCGGCGCTCGCCCTGGGGGTCATGGGCGCCTACCGGCTCGTCTACGGCCTGGAGCTCGTGACCACTATCCTGGCCTCCCGCAACCTCCTCGCCGACCCCGCCGACGCCGACGCGGGCCTGGCCGTCTTCGGCACCCTCATGGGGGCGATGCTTGCCGGGCACGGCCTGGCCGTCGTCCTCACCCCGCTGGCCCAGGAGCGCGTCAGCCCACCCACCTGGGTGGTGGTCTGCCTGCTGGGAGGCAGCCTGGGGCAGGTGCTCCTGGTGGCCGGCCACACCCGTGGGGGCATGGTGGCCGGGCTGTTCGTCTTCGGGGTCGGGGTGCAGGGCGCCAAGATCGCCGTGGACACGATCGTCCAGACGGACACCTCCGACGACTACCGCGGCCGGGCCTTCTCCCTCTACGACGTCCTGTTCAACGCCGCCGAGTGCCTGGCCGCCGGGGTGGCGGTCCTTGTCATGCCCGACGTCGGCTGGTCGCGTGGAGTCCAGGCGGCCCTTGTGGTCGCGGTGTGGGTGGTGGCGCCGGCCTACCGGTGGGGCGTGCGGTGGGCCCGCACGGCGCCGTGGCGGTACGCCAGGGCCCACGCCGGAGCCGGAGTGCAGGCAACGGGCCCGCACGGCCAAGCCATCGACTATAGTCGACGCTATCGGCGATTGAGCCGACTCCATCGACCGTAGTCGACAGGAGGGTGTCGTGTCCGACCAGATCGTCCCCCGTCCCCGTTACACCAGCCGTATCGCACCATTCGTTGACGTCCCCGTCATTAAGGTCATCACCGGGGCGCGACGCAGCGGGAAGTCCACCGTCCTCGACCTCCTCGCCCAGCAGATCCGCCAGGACCACCTCCGGGCCCAGGTCGTCCACCTCAACCTTGAGTCCACCGCCGGCCTGGGAATCCGGTCCCCTGAGCAGCTGCTCGACCACCTCGTCACCCGAGCGCCCGACCGCACCCGACGCACCTACCTCTTCCTCGACGAGATCCAGCAGGTCCCGGGCTGGGAGCGGGTCGTCAACGCGCTGCGCCTGGACTGGGAGTGCGATATCTACCTCACCGGCTCTAACTCGCGGATGCTCTCCGGTGACCTCGCCACCCACCTTGCTGGCCGGTACGTGACCACCCGTGTCCAGCCTCTCGCCTTTGCCGAGTACAAGGCCCTGCGCCTTCTCGGCCTGAGTGCCTCGGGAGAGGAGCCGCCGTCGGACCAGGAGCTCTTCCAGGACTATCTTGCCCTGGGAGGGTTCCCCGGCCTGCGCTACTTCCGCGGTGAGCGTGAGGCGTCACTAGCCTACCTACGCAGTGTCTACGACTCGGCCCTCGTCCGCGACGTGATCGAGTACCACCAGATCAGGGACGCGGACCTTTTCCGCCGTGTCGTGACCTACTGCCTGGCAAATATCGGTCGTACCTTCTCGGCGAGCTCGCTCAGCCGGTTCCTGCGCAGTGAGCGTCGGGGTGTCAGCGTGGACACCGTGCTCAACTACCTCACCTACTGCGCCGAGGCGTTCCTCCTCAACCGGGTCCCGCGCTATGACCTCACCTCCAAGCGGGTCCTCGCGGTGGAGGAGAAGTACTACGTGGTGGACCACGGCCTGCGCGAGGCCATGGGCCTGTCCGGCTCGACGGCGATCGAGCTCGTCCTGGAGAATATCGTCTACAACGAGCTCACGAGCCGGGGGTGGTCAGTCAGTATCGGGCGCGCTGGCGACCTGGAGATCGACTTCGTCGCCCACCGCGACACGCAGGTGCTCTACGTCCAGGTCAGCTACCTCCTGGCCAGTGAGAGGACGCGGCGCCGTGAGTTCGACGCCCTCCTGGCCGTACCGGACAACCACCCGAAGCTCGTCCTCAGCCTCGACCCCCTCAGTCTCAGTCGCGACGGCGTCGAGCACCGTAACCTCGTGGAGTGGCTGCTCGCGGCAGAGGAGTAAGAGAGGCAGGCTGGCGGGCTCCTGGTAGCAGCCGGAGGCGGCTCCTGGTCCTGAGGGCGACTGAACCTGGGGTAGTACGGGTGGTGAGGCCGCTGGGATGGGTGATGAGCTACAGCGTCTCGGCCCATATACTGGCGGACTGCTTAATCGAATTAACGATGTTCAAGGTCCTGGTCATTGTCTCGGCGACAGGACGAAGCGCCCGGGATAACTCGGCAAAGGCCCTCAGCTGTAGGGCCATGTCGTCAGTACCTGGGAGCTCCAGTGACGCGGCCAGATCCGTTAGTGAGGTCCTCAGCGCGTCGGAGAGCTCGTCGACCCCGGCGGCGCCGGTGACACGGATCAGGTCGCTCACGTCCTTGTCAAGGGCACTCCACGCCTCGGAGAATGACGACGTCGCTGTCTCCAGGGCCTGTCGGCTCGGCTCCAGTCCTCGGGCAATGCGCTTGACCTGGGTGGGGGTGGGTAATGAGCCCTGGGGGACGAGTGCGAACTCCTTGTGCATGGCCGAGCCGAAAGTGCTCATGGCCTTGTCCAGGGTGTCCGTCTCGTGCTGGAGACGAGGCAGGTGATTCTCCTGGATGGTGTCGAGTAGCTCAACGATACCAGGGTCCGCGTCATCCGCACTCGACGGCTCCGCAGGGTTGGTGTCCGTTGAGGTGGTAGGGCCCTCTGCGTTCCTCGCCTTAATGCGCTTGACCAGCTCGCGTCCGATTTCCCGGGCAGCCCTCCGGAACTGGGGGCTGTCAGGCTCCAGGTCCTCGAGGGGGGTCTTGGGTTCAAGCCACTGGTGCTCGTCAATAGCGGCGTGGATAACCTGTGCCGTCGGGTCGTCACGCAGGGCGGGCAGGTTCCAGTCCGGTTCGTCGACGAGCAGGGTGAGAATACCGTTGTATCCCGCTTTCCTGGTCTTGTCCCTGAACTGGAGGAACTCCTTGCGGCACGCCTTGGACGTGAGGTAGCGGGTGGTGACCATGGCGAGCAGGAAGGTGGTGCGTTCCACCTCGTCCTGCAGCCTCTCGCTCCACCTGTCACCCCATTGTAGGAACTTCTCGTCGCGACGGAGATCAATAGGGGTACCTTTGAAGTCGCAGGTCCTGGCCACCTCCTCGGCGAACTTGACCAGTGCGCCTTCAAGGTAGTCGTTGTCGGCGTGGACGTAGCTCAGGAACACCGTCGGGACAGGTGCTGCGGAAGAGGCGTATGTCATTTTTTCCTTTTCGTGGTCAATTGGCGTGAGCAGTGCTGTGGGCGGTGTCGGGGACCTTGCGGGAACGGGGTCCGGAGACGCCTTGCCCAGCTCCCGACGGGAGGTCAGGCACGCCAGCGGGAGCGCCCACAGGCTGTCGTCAACCTCCTCGAACTCGGTTCCTGTGTAGACGACGAAACCCCGGTGCAGGCCACCGTCCTTACGCATCGCCTTCAGCCCCTGCAGGTCCTTGAGACTAATGCTGGAGGCCAGTTTCACCTCGACGCCTACCCGGCGTCCCCGACCGTCCACCAGGACCAGGTCGACCTCCTTCCCGGTCCTGTTGTCCCGCCAGTAGAAGGCGTCAGTAGCAGCCGTCGCCCAGCCCTGTGCGGCAAGGAGCTGGTTTACTACCCAGGTCTCCAGGACCTGCCCTGTGAGCTCGGAGGAGCTGGCAATATTATGTCCTGCGCGGATCAGGCTCTCGCAGGTACTGGAGGTGTCAACCGCATGCCCCTTGGGTGCTCTCCGGGCTGCCCGGGTCACCCCGCCCTTCAGGTTGGGCAGCAGGGTCATGAGGAACCTGCGCTGGAGGATACCGAGGTAGCGGCCCACGGTCCGAGCGTCGAGGTCAAGCTCCTGTCCGATCCGGGTACGGTTAATCTGTCCTCCGGGCGTGCGCAGGACGGCGTCGAGGACCGCCCGCGCGGTGCCGACGTCCAGGGGCTCGGTGGGGAGCACCTGGACGTCGAGTATGGCGAGCGTGTCCGTCTGCACCTGGTTCTGCCAGGCGGCACGTGAGCGCGGCAGACGGGGGAGCGCGAAAGCGGGCAGGCCTCCGGCTTCCAGGAGCCTGTGCAGCCCGGGGCCCTGGACGGAGGGGACCTGGACGGGTACCAGGGGTGAGTCGAAGAGGACGTCTACCAGGCTCGGGGCGGAGGAGTCGGGCGGACCGTCCAGCTCCAGGCGCGTGAACGGGTGCAGGGTGAGTCTGCTCGCCCGCCCGACCAGGGGGTCGCTGCTCTCCATAGTGCCTCGTCCGACCGAGGCGGAACCCGTCAGCAGGAAGTGGTGGCCTTGGGGGAGGGTGTCAACCAGTTCCTTGACCGCCACGCTGACGGCTGGCACCACCTGGGCCTCGTCAATGACGGCCGGGCGTCGCAGCGAGCGCACCCACCTGAGCGCGTCCTGACGGGCTCGTTCTGCCGCCGCCGGGTCGGTGAGCGACTGGTACGAGGCGTAGGTGCCCGCCTCCGTGAGGTGGCGTGCCAGGCTGGACTTCCCGACGGCGCGCCGCCCCTCCATAATCGCGACCTGGTGCGAGGCGCGCACCGCGAAGACCTGCTCGAGGGCCCGGTGATGGTACGGCAGTGACGGCACAGAGGCAGCCTACCGCGTGGCCTGGGAAACCGACATTGGATGTAGGAATTTTCCTACATCCAATGTCGGTTTTTTCCGATTCGGCTCCCGGAGGTGGTGTGGCCGAGGTGGTGTGGCCGAGGTGGTGTGGCCGAGGTGGTGTGGCCGAGGTGGTGTGGCCGAGGTGGTGTGGCCGAGGTGGTGTGGCCGAGGTGGTGTGGCCGAGGTGGTGTGGCCTGAGGGCAGCTGGCCGCCCTCGGCCCGGTGCGGGCTGGTGTGGTCGGGGGCGGGGACGCAGCCGGTCCGGGGCTGACGCACGGTGCTGCGCCTGTGCGTGGTCGCCGATCGTGAGGACGCAGCCTGGGGCTGGCAGCCAGTCCGCGTCCTCCGCCCCGCTCACCCGGCCCGGCGCAGGTGGCGGCCACCGGCTTCGGCGGGCCCCTGGGGACCGTTCACCCGGCCCGGCGCAGGCGCAGGGAGTTGGTGACCACAATGACGCTGGAGGACGCCATGGCGGCTCCCGCGATCATGGGGCTGAGCAGTCCGGCCATGGCCAGCGGGATGGCGGCCACATTGTAGGCAAAGGCCCAGAACAGGTTCTGTCGGATAATCCGCAGGGTCGCCCGGCTCACCCGCACCGCCGCCACGGCCGCCTCCAGGTCGGTGCGCACCAGGGTGACGTCCGCGGCCTCAATGGCCACGTCCGCCCCCGACCCCATGGCCAGGCCCAGGCCCTGCGTACTGGCCTGGGCCAGGGCCGCGGCGTCGTTCACCCCGTCCCCGACCACGCCCACATTGCGTCCCTCGGCCTGCAGGGCGGCGACGACGTCGCGCTTGTCCTCGGGGCGGACCTCGGAGCGCACGTCGGCGGACGCGATCCCGACCTGGGCGGCCACGTGCGCCGCCGCCCGGGGGTTGTCCCCGGTCAGGAGCACGGGGCGGATACCCAGCTCGCGCAGGTCGGTGACGGCCTTGCGTGAGGACGGGCGCACGGTGTCGCGCACCGCCAGCACGGCGCGGGCGTCCAGGACCTGGTGGCCGGGCTGGGTGCCCGGAGTGCACTGGCCCGTCTGAGTGACACGGGTGCCGGGACTTCCCACGGTCCCCGAGCTCTGGCCGGGCTGGGTGGGCTCGGCCCCGGGGGCGGGGCCCACGGCCAGGACGACGGCGGTGGCCCCCGACTCCTCGGCCCGCTCCAGTGCCGCAGCCAGGTCCTCACCCAGCACCACGCCCTGCTCGGTGAGCCAGGACGCCCGCCCGACGGCGACCGTGCGCCCCTCTACCACACCGGTCACGCCCCGGCCCTCGTGGTTGGTGAAGTTGGTGACGACGGCCAGCCGGGGCGGGACGGGGGCGGTGGCCCGGGCGCTGGGGGCGGAAAGGCTCGTCGTGTCCGTGTCCCCGGTCTGGGCTCCTGCGGCCCGGGCGCCGGGGGTCCCGGTGCTGGCCGCTGGCGGGGTGGCTGCGTCGGTACTGGCCGCTGCCGGGGCGGCTTCCTCGGAGCGTGCTGCCGGGGCGGGCTCCGAGGGCTGTGCGTGCTGCGGGCCGCCAGGGGTCCCGGTGCCCGACGCCGGGGTGGCCGCCAGGCGCTCGCGGGCCGCCGTGGCGATGGCGGCGGCCACGGGGTGCTCGCTAGCGGCCTCCAGGGCCCCGGCCAGGTACAGGTCAGCCTCGCTCAGCGGGCCCGTACCTGCCACCCGCATGCTGGTGCTGGCGTCGGTCTTGTCCGTGGGGGCACTGACCTCGCTCATGTTATTGCCGGTGCTCCCGGCGCTGGCGTCGGTGCGCACGTCGGCCCCGGCCCCACCGGTGGCGGCGCCGTCGGCCCCGGAGGGGACACTGGCCGACGCCTCCGCGTCCAGGCTCATGCGCCCGGTGGTGACGGTGCCGGTCTTGTCCAGGACCATGGTGTCCAGGGAGCGCGTGGACTCCAGGACCTCGGGCCCCTTAATGACCACGCCGAGCTGGGCGGCCCGGCCGGTGCCCACGAGCAGGGCGGTGGGCGTGGCCAGGCCCAGGGCGCAGGGGCAGGCGATGACCAGGACCGCCACCGCCGCCGTGAAGGACGCCTGGGCGTTGTGCCCGGTGACCAGCCACCCCGCCAGCGTCAGGGCCGACAGTCCCAGCACCACCGGTACGAACACCCCCGAGACCCGGTCCGCCAGGCGCTGGACGGGCGCCTTGCCCGCCTGCGCGGCCGTGACCATGGCTCCGATCCGAGCCAGCGTGGTGCCCTCGCCCACGGCGGTGGCCCGCACCAGCAGCACCCCGGAGGTGTTGACGGTGGCGCCGGTGACGACGTCACCCACCCCCACGTCCACGGGTACGGACTCGCCGGTGAGCAGGGAGGCGTCCACGGCGCTGCGTCCCTCGACCACGACCCCGTCGGTGGCCACCTTCTCCCCGGGGCGCACGCAGAACAGGTCCCCGGCACGCAGCTCGTCCACCGGCACGCGCTCCTGGGTGCGGGTGGCCTCAGGCAGGGGAGCGCCCTCCTCGTCCAGGACGTCGACGGCGTCGGTGGAGCCCGACGGCGAGGTCAGGCGCACCCGGGTGACCTCCTTGGCGCCGAGCTCCAGCAGGGCGCGCAGGGCGTCGCCGGAGCGGTACCGGGCGCGCGCCTCGGCGTAGCGGCCTGCCAGCAGGAAGGTGGTCACCCAGGCTGCCGACTCAAAGTACATGTGGGCCGCGTGCCCCTGGTGGCGGGGTAGGAGCTCCATGGTCATCTGCGTGCCGATCTCCCCAGCCCCGCCCCAGATGAGGGCCCACAGGCTCCAGGCGGTGGCGGCGACCACTCCCAGGGACACGAGCGTGTCCATGGTGAAGGCGCCGTGGCGCAGGGCGCGGGCGGCGGCCCGGTGGAAGGGCCAGGCGCCCCAGGTCGCCACCGGCAGCGCCATGAGGGCGACCGTCCACTGCCAGCCGGGCAGCTGGAGGGCCGGGACCATGGAGACCACCATGACGGGTACGGACAGGACGAGGCTGTAGACCAGGCGCAGGCGCAGGTCAGCGGCCCGGGCGACCTGGGAGGCGCCCAGGCGCGGGGCCTGGTCGGGGTGCGGGGCCTGGGGGGCTGGTGCGGCGTCCTCGGTGGGTGCGGTGTCTGACCGTGCGGCGACGTCGGCGGATGGGATGGCAGGTCCCTCGCTCCCGGCCCCTCCGCCCGCTGGCACGGTGCGTGCAGCGGGTGCGGTGGCGTCTTGGGTGTCGGTGATACGGGCGGTATTAGCGGGTGCTGGGACTGCGGGGGCACTGCCCCCTGGAGGCGGTGCGGTGGTGAGGGTAGCCGGGGCGTCCTGGCCTCGTGGCGCTGGTCCCGCGGAGGTGCCGGACGTGGTGCCGGTACCGTTGGTGAGGACCCCGCTGCGGGTGCTGTCCGCTCTGGTGGAGGCGGTCTCGGGGAGGGTGCCGGGTGTCCTGGGGTCGGAGGGTCCGGCGTCGGCGAGGGGACCCTTTGTGCGGGTGCCCTTGAGCCGGGCCGTGTAGCCGGCGCGGGCGACCGCCGCCAGCAGGTCGTCGTCCGAGATCCCGGCGGGTGCGGTCACTCGGGCGGTCTCGGTGGCCAGGTTGACGCTGGCGCTCACCCCGTCGAGCTTGGACAGCTTCTTCTCCACGCGGGCCACGCACGACGCGCAGGTCATGCCCTCCACGCCGAGGGTGATAACGCGCTGGCCTGAGGCCTCAGGGTGGGAAGCGGGTACGGGACTCATAAGTGCCTTCTTGGTTTTGGAGTATAACTGATAAGTCACACCTATCAGAGGTGCGACCGGTGCGGAGCAGCTGATCTGCCTCGGACGGAGTTGCACATTCTTTTACAATCGTCGATCAAACAATGGCGGAATCATGCGGATCGACTGGTCGGTGCGGGGCCTGCGAACCAGGATGAATGTGCAACGCAGGCGCCGTTGCACATTCATCCTGTCCCCGGTCCTCTCCCGGAGGGACAAAACGTTGGAAATACGTCACCCGTCCACTGCCGACCCCGTAATGAATGTGCAACTTCGTCCAGGGCGGCAGGAGGGTGCGGATGGGCGGCCTGCTGCGGGTGCCCTGCCGCAGGGGCGCGGGGTGGTTACAGCGTGTCCTGGTCGCTGGTACCCCTACCTTGCTCGTCGCAGGCGGGTGTGGGGGTGGTGCCGCGATGCCGGGCCACCCCGGCGAGCGGGCGCTCGCGAGGGTGGGGGCCGGAGGCGGGTCCACGGGGCCGTACGGTGTGGAGACACCTGCCAGGACCACTGCCCGGCACGGTCCCACCTGGTGGGAAGTATCCGGGCCCGGATGGTCTGCGAGACTGAGTGCGGCCACGGGACTGCCTGGCGGGGTCCGGCTTCACCTCAGAGCCGAGGTGAAGGGGGCCGCTCGCCAACCTCGCCTGGCGGAGTCCGGCGGACCACGTAGCTCACGTCCAGGATCCGCTGCTGCGTGGGCCGGTGCGGGCACCGAGGTCACCGAAGGCGGTGCTGTTCCGCCGTCCTCCGCTGCCGCGTCCCCGAGCCCTGTCCTGGCTGCGGCCACCTGCTGCCGCGTGGGCCGGTGCGGGGCTCGGTGAGGACGCGGGTCGCACCTGCCCTGTTACCGCGCAGGCTGGGGCGGGAGTCCGCACCACGCCGAGGATCGGTCCCCACCCATTACCGCGCGGGCCAGGATGGGAGAGGCGGAGGTCCCTCCTCGCCATCCCCGCGCTCACTACCACGCGGGCGGGAGGCGCCGTGCGTGGTGCGGCCTGGTGACGTCCTGCCCGCGCAGGCTGGGGGCGGAGTGAGCCGCTGTCTTGTAAACAGCAGCTCGTCGGCCCTGGCCCACGCAGGCAGGGAGCGGAGACGGTCGAGATCAGCTGGCGTCTGCCGGTGCCCCCTTGGCCCACGCGGGCTGGGGGCGGAGGGGTGGACGGGAGCCTCAGGCGGCGGGCGTGTCGCGCTCGACCGCGTCGAGGGTGTAGTCCCCGGCCTCGTCAATGGCCTCAGCCAGGGCGGCGTCGGACAGCACGGTGTCGGAGACGACTGTGACAGTGGACTGCCCGCCCTTGTTGAGCAGGACGGAGACGTTCTTGACGCCGGCGACCGCCTCGAGCTCCTCGGTGACGTGGGTGACACAGTGCCCGCAGGTGAGTCCGGAGACCTTGAGGGTGGTGGTGCGGTCGACGCCGGTGGCGGTGAACTCGGTCATGGTGTGCTCCTGTGGTTGCGGTGGGCGGCCCGGGTGGGGCCGACATACGGGTAGGGGGTAGGCCGGGGCGGGCCCGGCCAGTGGCGCCGCCCAGGTGGCTGTGCGGCGTCGGGGGCTCAGGACCGTACAAGACGGGCTATGGCGTCGGAGGCCTCGCGGATCTTGGCCTGGCCCTCCGCCTCGGAGGACTGGGCGGCATGGATGACGCAGTGGCTCATGTGGTCCTCCAGCAGGCCCAGGCCCACGGCCTGGAGGGCCTTGGTGGCGGCGGCGATCTGGGTCAGGACGTCAATGCAGTACACGTCCTGCTCGACCATCCGCGAGATACCACGGATCTGGCCCTCCACGCGCCGCAGGCGCTTGAGGTGGTCGTCCTTGGTTCCGGTGTAGCCAGCCATGTGTCCTCCCTGGTCGTCAGCAGACAATATACCCCTAGGGGGTAGGGGTGTCAAGAGGGTTGCTTCGGTGCGGGATGTCTCGCCCACCCACGACGGGACGGTCCCTGCCCCCAGGAGCTTCCGGTGCGAGGGGTCGTGCTCCGGGTCGGTCGGTGCGGGGGCGATCAGCTCGGTCGTGCCCGGGGACGGGGGAGGGGACTGGTCGCCGCCCTGGCCAGGTACCCGACACCGGGCTGCGCCCGGCCCTGGGAGAGCGGAGGAGGACGTCGCGCCCGGCGTGGGGTGGACTATCCCTGCTCGCGTGGGGTCGGCCTGGCTATACCTGGCACACGGGCGGTACTCCCGGACCAGGTGCGGACGAAGCCGACCGGCGGCTATACCCCTGGCACGCGGCGGTACAGCTCCCGCGTGGACCGACGTCGTGCCATGCTTGGGACCATGAGCGTGCAGGACCTTGATGAGACCGACTGGGCCCCCGCGGGGTGGGAGCCCCAGGACGTGAGCGCACTGGACGACTCCCCCTTCGGCTCCGTCCTGTCAGGGTCGATGATCTATGACGTCTCCGTCCTGGACCCCACTCCCGGCTGGCAGCCCGAGGACGACGTCGCCACCGAGCCCGCCGCGCCCGGCGACCAGAACCCCACCCCGCCTCCGCCCTCCCGGAGGACGGCGGCGCCGGCCACGGCTGCCGCCCACACGGCCGCTGCTCGGACCTCGCAGCGCACCGCAGCAGGACGGACGGCGGCGCCGGCCACGGCCTCCCGCCGGACCACCGTGCCCCAGGCGCGCCGCACCGCATCCCGTCTGGCTGCCCAAAGGAGCACGGCGCCGGGAGGCGCGGTGCCGGGTACGCCGGGCAGGGCACCCGCCCGGCCGCCAGGACCACGGCTGGCGGGGGCCGGAGGTCCGCAACGCCTCCCGGGCCCGGCCTCCTGGGGCCAGACAGGCGTGTCCGGTAGTCCGTGGGCACCCCCCGGCACCGACCCCCGCCTGGTCGCCCGGGCGGCCCAGCGCCCCGCCACGCCCCAGCCGTCTGCCCCCGGAGCCCCGTCAGGCGCCTACGGCTACGGGCGGGGACCGGGCTCCGGGCGAGGACCGTCCCGCGTGCCGGGGTCCCGGTACGGGCAGGCGCCTGCTCCGCAGACCCGGCAGGCAGCCACCTGGCAGCCCGCGAACCGGGCGGCCGGTACGGCGGGCAGCCCCTACGCCTCGCCCAGGATCACGCCGTCGTCCGATCACGGGAGCTGGTACACGGGCCTGTGGATCGTTATCGTCCTGGTCTTCCTGGCCATAATGCGGGCCCTCCTGAGCTGAGACGGGGGCACGGCAATGGCCGCCTGCCCCCGCCGCGTGGCGAGCCCCTGGCCCCTGCGCCCCTGACAGTGGGTAATACGGGCGTGCGCACACTGCGGGCCGGGTGCCCTGGTCCCCGGACCCCTGCGGTGACGCCGGAGGAACCTGTTCGGGTCACGCATGCGGTGCACCCGGGCCCCTGAAGTGAAGTCGGCTCAGGCGTGCTGGCACGCAGCCGGTGGGGTCGTCTCACCGCAGACCTGGGCCATGACAGCCAGACAGGTGGCACCCAGGTTCGGCTGAGACCATAAGGTCATGGAGCTCATTGTCCGTACCCTTGGTAACGCGGCGGGCCTCTGGCTCGCTGCCCGGTTCATGTCCGGCCTGACCGTCCCCGGCGACCAGTCCGCCGTCCACACCTGGGTCAACCTCATTGTCGTCGGCCTCATCCTGGCGCTGGTGAACTCGCTGGTCAAGCCCGTGGTCAAGACCCTCGCCCTGCCCATCTACGTCCTCACCTTCGGCCTGTTCGCACTGGTGGTCAACGGGGCCATGCTCATGCTGACGTCCTGGCTGACGGACAAGGTCTCCTGGCTCGGGGCCGGGTCCGGGGTGGCGCTCGGCCTGCACGTGGCGACCTTCGGTACCGCGGTGGGGGCGGCGATTATCGTCGCCATTGTCTCCGCCATTATCGTAGGCATCTTCGGGCCCGACGAGGACTGAGGAGGACGGTCAGGGCCTGCGTGGCGGGCGGCACTCGGTGCCTGTCCAGGAGACCCGCCCGCCCGATCCGACCACGCCCGCCGACCCCGTCCTACGGCCCGCCCGCTGTCCCCGTGTCCGGGCGCCTGTCTGCGCGTGCCCGCCGAGCACCGGGACCGGTCCGGCCAGGGCCGCAGGTGGGCGCACCGGCACGTACCTGCGACAATGCCGCCATGAGCCCTCGCACCACCGACCTCGCCGACATTACGCCACCTATCGCCCTGGGTCCCCTGGACGGTCGCTACCGCAGCGTGACCGCGCCCCTGGTCAACCACCTCTCCGAGGCCGCCCTCAACCGCGCCCGCCTGGAGGTGGAGGTCGAGTGGCTCATCTACCTCACCGACAACCACGTCCTGCCTGGTGCCCCTGTCCTGTCAGCCTCCGAGAAGGCCTACCTGCGCGGGATCGTCGAGAACTTCGGCGCCGTCGAGATCGCCGAGCTGGCCAGTATCGAGGCCGTGACCCGTCACGACGTCAAGGCCGTGGAGTACCTCCTCAAGCGTCGCCTCGACGCCGCCTGCGTGCCCGGTGACGGTGCCCCGGCTCCCAGCGTGCCGCCCTCGGCCGGCCCGGCTGCCCCCCACCTCCCGGCCCCGACCGCCGCCGGCGCACCGGCCCCGGACGGTGCACCAGCCGCCCAGCAGACTGCCGACGGCACCCCCCAGGTCCCTGCCGTGACCGCCGTCGACGGCGGGCCCACCGTCCTGCCGGGCGTCCACGAGATCGTCCACATCTTCTGCACCAGTGAGGACGTCAACAACCTGGCCTACGCCCTGACCGTGCGCGCCGCCGTGCAGGAGATCTGGCTGCCCGCCGCCCGGGGCCTGGTGGCCGACCTGGGTGCCATGGCCCGCGAGCACGCCGCCGTCCCCATGCTGGCCCGCACCCACGGCCAGGCCGCTACCCCCACCACCCTGGGCAAGGAGCTGGCGGTGCTGGCCCACCGCCTGGGACGCCAGGTGCGTCGCGTGGAGGGCACGCAGTACCTGGGCAAGGTCAACGGTGCCACCGGGACCTACGGTGCTCACGTCGTGGCCGTACCCGGGGCCGACTGGGAGGCGGTGTCCCGTGGCTTCGTGGAGCACCTGGGCCTGACCTGGAACCCGCTGACCACCCAGATCGAGTCCCACGACTGGCAGGCCGAGCTGTACTCCGACGTCGCCCGCTTCAACCGGGTCGCCCACAACCTGGCCACCGACGTGTGGACCTACATCTCCCTGGGCTACTTCCGCCAGCGCCTGAGCGCCCAGGGCTCCACCGGCTCCTCCACCATGCCGCACAAGGTCAACCCGATCCGCTTTGAGAACGGCGAGGCCAACCTGGAGATCTCCTGCGCCCTGCTGGACTCCCTGGCCGCCACCCTGGTCATCTCCCGGCTCCAGAGGGACCTGACCGACTCCACCACCCAGCGCAATATCGGGGTGGCCCTGGGCCACTCCCTGCTGGCCATTGACAATATCCGACGCGGCCTGGCCGGGCTGGACGTGGACCACGCCCGCCTGACTGAGGACCTGGAGGCCACCTGGGAGGTCCTGGGCGAGCCGGTCCAGCAGGCCATGCGGGCGGCCGCCGTGGCCGGGGCCACCGGCATGGCCGACCCCTATGAGCGCCTCAAGGAGCTCACCCGTGGCCGGAAGGTCACGCCGGAGGCCATGCGCGCGTTCATCTCCGGCCTGGGTATGCCCGACGACGTCGAGGCGCGCCTGCTGGCGCTGACCCCCGCCACCTACACGGGGCTGGCGGCGCAGCTGGTCGCGCACCTGGAGGACTGAGGCGCGGGGCCCGGCTGGTTGGAGGGGTAGGGCGCGGTGCCTTGCCGTTTGTGGGCGACTGGGGCGCGAGGCTGACCGACTACTCGTCTGGGGCCACCGCGGCCGACGCCGTCGGACCTACGCAGGAGGGGCCGTGGAGCCCCGGACCACCAGCTGTGAGGGGACCTCCACCACGGGACCGACCTCGATCCCCAGCGCCAGGCGGGCGGCGGCCTCACCCACCCCGGCGAAGTCCAGGCACACGGTGGTCAGGGCCGGGACCATGCCGACGGCGTGGGGGTGGTCGTCCACGCCCACCACCGACACGTCCCGCGGTGCCTCGACCCCCTCGCGGGCGAGCCCCGCGACCAGGCCTATTGCCAGGTCGTCGTTGCCGCACAGGACGCCTGTGGCCCGCGACGCCCGTACGGCTGCGGCGGAGCGCAGCCCCGTCTCCACGGACCAGCCAATGGCCACGGGCTCGCTGGCCCTCAGGTGGCGCTGGGCCAGGACCCTGCGCCATCCGGCCAGGCGGGGGTCGGGGTGCCCCGCGCTCGGTACGCCCACGTAGGCCAGGCGCTCGTGCCCCAGGTCGCACAGGTGGTGGGTCGCGGTCATGGCCCCGGCATAGTCGTCCGTCCAGGCCCGAGGCGGCTCCTCGTGCCCGGCGCCCGGGCGGCCCCGGCGATCGCCACCGGCAGGTCCACGGGCAGGTCCTCCAGGGCCGCCACGCTGACGGAGTCGAACTCCAGGAGGACGACGCCGTCCACGCGCCCGTCCAGGGCCCGGGAGAGGATCTCGCGCCGTCGTTGTGAGCCGCCGCTCAGGACGTGGATGGAGAGGTCCGCGCCAAGCTCCTCGGAGGCGGCCACCACCCCCGAGACGGTCGCCCAGTACCCGGTCCGGCTAATGTCCGTGGACAGGGCCAGGAGGTGGGCCCGGTCGGTGGGAGGGCGGTAGCCCAGGTCCTGGGCGGCCTCCTGCACCCGCCTGAGGGTGGGGGAGGGGTTCGGGTGGCCCCGGCCCAGGGCCCGCGAGGCGGTCGCCTTCGATGTCCCGGCGCGGGCGGCGACGTCGGCGAGCCGGGGCGGGAACCATGGGCGCCTGGTCGTGCTCACGTGGCACCTCCCCTGACGTCGTCCCCGTGGCCGGGGGTGCCCGCCTGACTGCGGACGCCCTCCCAGGGTACGTGAGCTGGCCCGGGGCCGTTTCACGTGGAACGGGGCTGGCACGCCCACCGCCCCGTAGGCGGCCGCTGTTCTGGCTGTTCCACGTGGAACGGTGCCGCTGGCCCCGGCCCCGGCGCCCCTACTGCCTGCGCGCCTTGTCGAGGTCGGCGAGGTTGCCCTCGGTGGTGGCCGAGGAGGACAGGTCTGTCTGGAGCAGGACACGCTGCCCGCGCTGGAGGGCCAGGGTGTCGCGGCCGTCCCCGTCCCAGTCGCCGACGTGGACGGCGTCGCTGGGCCTCCCCAGGGACACCGCGGCCACCACGGGGGCGTGAGTGCGGTTCTCGTTGTAGAAGACCACGCGGCTCCCCAGCCGGACCGCGTAGGACACGGTGCCGTCCCCGTCCCAGTCGCCGCGCAGGATGGTGGCCCGCGGGTTGTCCTTCTGGGCGGCCACGAACGACGGGAGCTCCTCCTGCTGGGGGCTGAGGGCCTCGATCCTCCACGTCGTCGCCTGCTCCTCCTCCCCGGTGACGGGCCGGCCGTCCCCGGAGGACAGGGCCAGGCCGCTGAGCTTGGAGCGCATACGCACCCCGCCCTCCACCGACAGGACGTGCCACCGGTACCGGCTGCCCGCAATGTCCGTCCCGGTGCCCGCTGCCGCGGTGGCCACCAGGCCCCCACCCGCGTAGCCGTTCGCCGAGGCCGCCCCCAGCACGGCCCCCGATGGCGAGCTGAGGACGTAGGTGAGGTCGTCCTGGCGACGTAGGTGCCAGTGGGTGTCCTCGCCGGTGGAGGTGCTCAGCGTGACGCCCCCGCTCCCCAGGGTCAGAGCCCGGCCCTGCGGGTCGAGGACGCGGACGTCGCCGTCGGGCTGCACCTGGGCGGGGGTGCGGTAGTAGGTGTGGACGTAGTCGATGTCGAAGGAGGCCGGCAGGGCGGGGTCGTGGGCGCGGCCCAGGTGCCCCTCCAGGCTGAGGACCACGTGCCGGGACATGCGCCACAGGGAGGGGTCGGGGGCGGGCAGGCGCCAGGCCAAGTGGCGGTCCCAGTAGAGGAGTACCTCCCCCTCCCGACGCTCGACGCCGTAGAGGTGGTAGTCCGCGGAGACGTCCTCGGCGCTGGCGTAGGTGTGCCCGCCGAAGGACCTGTGGTCGGCCTCGGTATTGCCCGGCCAGATATGCGTGGCGGAGGTCATGGCGTGGAAGTCGAAGGTCTCCTGGACGTCGATCTCCGGGTTCGGGTCGGCTGCCAGCGCGTTCTGGCCGTCGAGGTTGGAGGACTGGAGCCAGACCGCCGAGAGCACGTGGGCGGCCGAGGGCAGCGCCCTGGCGCGGACCTCCACGTAGCTGCACACGCCGGGGGTGTCGAAGACCGACTCCACGGCACCGAAGGTGTGGTCCCTGCCCTCGTGGCGCTCGGCCCGGGCCCACAGGTGCAGGACGCCGTCGGAGGCCTCGGCGTTCTCATCACGGAAGGCCCCGACGCCGGAGGCCGGGTACCACAGCCCCTTGTGCCAGCGTGAGGGGTCCAGGGGGGTGTCGAAGTTGTCGCTGAGGGAGTCAATGAGGGTCCACTCCTCCAGGTTGACGTCGGTGGCCCCCGCCCCCACCTCCTGCGCACGGGCCTGGGAGGGCAGGAGAAGAGGCAGGCCGGTCAGGGCCGCCGCGGACAGGATGGCGTTACGTCGGGTCAGCGTCATCGTTCATGCTCCTTTGCACGGGCCGGTGGTAGGTGCAGACTAGGCTCTGTCGGACGCGCGGGGAAGAGGGCCGCTAGAGTGCGTGAAACAGGCGTTTCACAGGTTGTGGACAGGCTGTCCGGCCCCTATCTACGGTAGGTGGCACCGTTTTAAGAGGGGGCCGGTGTGGGTCACCTCGTCCTGGAGGTCTCCATGACTGCGATGACTGCGTCCGCGTCCGCCACGCCCGGACCGCCTGCCCGCCCAGACGGCGGGGACGCCTCGGTGGTACCTACCTCGGTGGCCCCCGCTCCGGCGCCGGTGGTCCCAGTGGCGCCTGCCCCGGCGTCCGCCCCAATGCCGACGTCCTCGGCGCCGTCGGCCCCGGTGGAACCTGCCTCGGCCCCGCCCGCCCCGGCGCCTGCCACCCGCCCCTGGGCCCTGGCCGGCTGCCAGCACGGCTGGATGCGTACCCTCCGCCCCGGCGAGGAGGTCGTCACCCCCACCGCCGCCCTCGTCCTGTCCGACGCCGGCTGGCAGGGCGCCGTCGCCGGGCTCACCGCCTACCGCCGGGCCCTGCGTGAGCGCACGGCACCGACCACCGCGCCCGCGCCCGTCGTCTTCAACGACTACATGAACACCCTCATGGCCGACCCCACGGAGGAGCGCCTGGCCACCCTGGTGCCCGCCGCCGCCCGGGCTGGCGCGGAGGTCTACTGCATCGACGACGGCTGGCACTCCGACGAGGAGGACGGGGCCTGGTGGGACGCCGTCGGCGCCTGGGAGCCCTCCGCCCGGCGCTTCCCCCACGGCCTGGGGGCCACCCTGGACCTCATCCGGGCTGAGGGCATGGTGCCGGGCCTGTGGATCGAGCCCCTCGCCGTCGGGGTGCGCAGCCCCCTGGCCAGAAGCCTCCCCGAGGAGGCCCTCATGCGCCGCGACGGCCAGCTCCTCGTGGAACAGGGCCGCCTGCGCCTGGACATGCGCCACCCCGCCGCACGGGACCACCTCGACGCCGTCGTGGACCGCATGGTCGGCTACGGCATCGGCTACCTCAAGGTGGACGACAACTACTCCGTGGGCACCGGCCCGGACGCCGGGGCCGACTCCACCGGGGACGCCCTCATGGAGCACTCCCGGGCCTGGGTGCGGTGGCTGGCCGACCTGGGGCGGCGCCACCCGGACCTGGTGGTGGAGAACTGCGCCTCGGGCGGCATGAGCACGGACTACGCCCTCCTGGCCTCCGCTCGCCTCCAGTCCACCTCCGACCTCCAGGACCCCCTGCGCTACCCGCCCGTGGCCGCCAACGCCCCCCCTGACCGTGCTGCCCGAGCAGGCCGCCAGCTGGGGCTACCCGCAGCCGGGGATGAGCGACGAGGAGATCGTCTACACCCTGGTCACCTCCCTGGCCGGCTCCCTCTACCTCTCAGGGCACCTGGACCGCATGAGCGCCCACCAGGCGGCCCTCGTGCGTGCCGCCACCGACCTGGCCAAGGACCTGCGCACCCACCTGTGCCAGGACGTCCCCTGGTGGCCCGCGGACGTAGCCGGCTGGAACGACCCCTGGGTGGTGGCCGCCCGGGCCACCTCCCCGGGCGGGCGCGAGGGGCTCCTCCTCGTGTGGCACCGCCCCGGCCTGGGACCCCGGACCCCGGAGCTCCACCTGCCCTCCCTGGCGGGGTACGACGTCGAGCAGGTCTACCCGCCCCGCGACATCGTCCCCGACCCCGGCCTGCACGTCGAGCCCGGTGACGACGGCCTACGCCTCGCCGTCCCGGCCGGCGCAGGCACCACCCACCCCACTGCCCGGGCCTACCTGGTCCGGTCCCACCACTGCGTCAACGACGCCGCATGAATGGAGAAACCTCATGAACCGCACCCCTCTCACCGCCCTGACCACCCCCGTCACCCGGCGTACCTCCCTGGCCCTGGCCACCTCCCTCGTGGGCGCCCTGGCCCTCGCCTCCTGCTCCGACCCCGGCAGCGAGACCACGACCCAGTCCGGCCCGGCCTCCTGGCCCTCCGCCACCGACAAGCTCGACGGCGTCGAGCTCACCTTCTGGGCCGCCCAGTCCTCCGCCAAGATCCCCCAGAACGTGGTCAAGGCCTTCCAGGAGGCCACCGGTGCGAAGGTCTCGATCGTCACCATCCCCGACCCCTACGAGCAGGGCGTCCAGACCAAGGTCGCCACCGGGGACCTGCCCGACCTGGCCATGTGGCAGCCCACCACCTCCCAGCTGCTGAGCCTGGGCGCCAAGGAGCGTCTCCAGCCCCTGGACGGCGCCCCCTGGGAGGCGGCCACCGACGCCAGCGTCCTGGGCGCCGGAGGCACCCTGGAGGGGAAGCGCTACGCCGCCTTCGTCTCCGCCCCCTCCGTCATGGGCGTCTGGTACAACAAGAAGGTCTTCGAGGCCAACGGCGTCACGGTCCCCAAGAGCTTCGAGGAGCTCCTCACCACGGCGCGCTCCCTCAAGGCCAAGGGCGTCACCCCCTTCTACGAGATGGGCGGGGAGTGGTGGGCCTCCCAGTGGGCCGTCCAGGTCCAGCTGGCCGAGGCCGCCAAGGACGGCCTGTGGGAGAGGGTCAACACCAACGAGGACACCTTCACCGGCAAGGACATCCAGGGTGCCATCGACACCTACAGCGCCATGATCGACGAGGGCCTGTTCAACGAGGACATGAAGACCGGGACCTTCGACGAGCAGGCCAAGGCCCTCCTGGACGGCAAGGCGGCCATGGCCATCCAGGTCACCAGCCTCCTGTCCAACATGGCCGCCCAGACCGACGCCGCCACCCTGAACGCCACCATCGGCTTCTTCCCCGTCTCCGCCAAGGGCGCCCTGGCCACGTCCATCCCCGACCAGACCAACGCCGTCGTCGCCTTCGCCACCGGGGACGAGAGGCGGCAGTCCGCCGCCCGCCAGCTCCTGACCTACTGGCTCTCCGAGGGCTACGCCAGCTTCGTCAAGGAGCAGAACACGGTCTCCATTATCTCGGGCGTGGACACCCCCGACACGGTGCCCACGGCCCTGGTGGAGGCCAACAGGACCCTGGCCTCCTCCGTGGGCTCCATGCAGTCCCTGGCCATTGCCAACCCGGACCTGGCCAAGAACCTCGGCGACATGATCGCCGGCACCAAGACGGCCGCCCAGGTGGGGCAGGAGACGCAGACCCAGTTCGCCCAGCTCGCCAAGGCCATTGGCGCGAAGGGCTTCTGAGCATGACGCCCGCAGAACCGCGGCGACGGCGTCGCGCCTCAGGCTCCACGCACCCCTGGGCCTTCGTGGTCCCGGCCTTCGTCGCGCTCGCGGTGTTCTTCCTGACCCCCACGCTGTACAACTTCGTCTACGCCTTCACGGACTGGTCCAGCTTCAAGTCCTCGATCCGGCCCACGGGATGGAGCAACTTCGCCCAGCTGGTCTCCTCCGGCGACCTGCGGCGGGCACTGGTCATCACCCTCCTGTACGCCGGTGGGGTGGCGGTGGCCCAGAACCTCTTCGGGCTGGGGCTGGCCCTCCTCCTGGAGCGGGACACGGTGGTCAACAAGGTGGTCCGGGTGGTCTTCTTTATCCCGGTGGTCATGTCCGCGCTCGCGGTGGGCTACGTCTTCCAGGCCCTCCTCAAGCCCGACGGCGGGGTGAACCAGCTCCTGGGGGCGCTGGCGGGGGAGCCGGTGAGCATCGCCTGGCTGGGCTCCACGCGCTGGACGCTCCTGGTGGTCGTCCTCATCCACGCCTGGAAGTGGATGGGTATGTCCATGCTCGCCTACCTCGCGGGGCTCAAGACCATTGACCACCAGGTCCTCGAGGCGGCCCGCATTGACGGGGCCTCGCGCTGGCAGACGCTGGTACGCATCAGGATGCCGCTCATCGCCCCGGCCGTCACCTTCAACGTGGCCACGGCGCTCCTGGGCTCCATGAACTCCTTCGACATCGTCCAGGCCACCACCGGGGGTGGGCCCGGCGGCTCCACCGAGCTGCTCAACCTGTACATCTTCCGCACCTTTGGCCAGGGCCTGTACGCCCAGGCCACGACCATGAGCCTGGTGCTCTTCCTAGCCGTGGTCCTCCTGGCCTTCCCCGTCATCGGGATGCTCCGTCGTCGAGAGAGGAACATGGCATGAACCGCCTCAAGCGTGGGATCCAGCCCGTGGCCGCGGTGCTCCTGGCGGCCGTCCTGGTGGGGGTGCCGCTGTGGACGGTCCTGGTCACCGCGGGCAAGTCGCAGGCGGAGGCCCTCAGTCCGGACCTCTCCCTGCCCTCCGGCTGGCAGCTGTGGGACAACGTCGCCGAGGTCGTCTCCCGTTCCCACATCGGGGCGGCCTTTATCGGCAGCCTGCTGCTCCTGGTGCCTTCCGTGGCGCTCGTGCTCGTCCTGGGGTCCATGGCGTCCTGGGTGCTGGTGCGCCGCTCGGGACGGCTGGCGGCCGTGGTCTATGCCGTCGGCATCTGCGGGATCATCCTGCCGCTGGCCGTGGTGACCCTGGTGCTCCTGCTGCGGCAGCTGGGCCTGGCCGGGACCGCGGTGGGCATGATCTGTGCCTACGTGGGCATGTACCTGTCCACGGTCATCTTCTTTGTCACAGGCTTTGTGCGCACCGTCCCGGTGTCCCTGGAGGAGGCGGCCCGGATCGACCGCGCCGGGCCGCTGCGGGTCTTCCTCACCATTATCCTGCCGCTCCTGCGGCCGGTCCTGGCCACGGCCACCATCCTCATCAGCCTGTACGTGTGGAACGACGTCTTCTACGCCTTCTTCGTGGTGGGCGGGCGCTTGGACACCCTGCCGCTCAACCTCTTCGCGGTGGCGAGCGCAGGGGTGCACCTGAACAACTGGCACCTCATCTTCACCTACGTCCTCCTCATGAGCGCTCCGCTGGTGCTGCTCTTCACGGTGTTCCAGAGGCAGATTATCTCAGGGATTACCTCGGGTGCCGTGAAGTAGAGGTGGATGGGGGTGGGCGCCGTCGGCCCCCAAGGGACAGGTTCCTGCCCCGGAGACGTACCTTAGTCATTGGGGACGTACGTCTAGGGTACGTCACTGATGGCTAAGGTACGTCATCGAGGGCTAAGGTACGTTCCCGGCGGTCAGGGTACGTCCGCGGCGACTGGGGTACGTCCGCGGCGGCCAGCCGACGGCGGGCGCCCCGGTCGGTTTGCAGAACAAACCGACCGGCTGTACCCTGGAGTAGGTTTGCAACACAAATCGATCTGAAGTCAAGACCTAAGGAGTCCGACCATGACCACTGCAAGCGCCTCTGCCGGTACGTCCTCGCCTGCGTCCTCACCTGAGACCGGGGGCCTTGACCCGGCCGCCGCCCTGGCCACCATTAGGACGCAGCGCCAGGCCGTCGTGGTGCGCAGCGACCTCATTCTCATCGCCTGGGGCCTGGCCTGGGTCGTGGGCTACGTCAGCCTGGCCCTGGGGGCGGGCCAGGCCGTCCTGGGCGGCTGCCTGATGGCCGCCGTCATCGTGACCGCCGTCGTCGTCACCCTGGGGGCGCGCGGGATCCGGGGCACCACCTCCCGAACCGGTAGCGTCTACGGGGCGACCTGGCTCGCCGCCATGGGCCTGGTCACCGTCCTGCTGGGTCGGGCTGGGACGGTCCTGTCCGACATTGGCACCGAGCAGGCCCACGAGCTCCTGAGGCTCCTGAGCTCGGGCATCCCCTGCCTGGTGGTGGGAACCATCTACATGGCCAGCGCCATGCTCTGGGAGGAGACCGCCCTGGCCTGGACCGGCGCCTGGATCCTCGCGGTGACCGCCCTGGCCACCATTGTGGGCACGCCCGCCGCCTGGTGGGTCATGGCCGTCCTGGGCGGCGGTGGTCTGCTGGCGGTGGGACTGGTCCAGCTCGCAATGCGCAAGGCGGTGCGATAATGCTGGACCCCGTTATCCACGCCCAGGCCAGGCTGCGGATTATGGCCACCCTGGCGGCCCTCGCCAAGGGCGACGAGCTCTCCTTCCCCCGCCTGCGCTCCACCCTTGACATGACCGCCGGCAACCTCTCCACCCACCTGAGCAAGCTGGAGGGGGCGGGGTACGTCAGGATCAACAAGACCTTCAGGGGACGGACCCCCGCCACCTACCTCAGCCTGACCACCCAGGGGCGACGTGCCTTCGAGGACTACGTCGTCCAGCTCCGGGCCATGCTCGGGTAGGGGTGGCCTGGCCGAGGCAGGCCTGGTCACCCGCTACGGGGCTGGGTCGTGCTCGGGTAGGGGTGGCCTGGGGTGCCCTGGGTGCGCTGGGCGGCCCCAGCTTCCGGGTCGTGCTCGGGTAGGGGCAGGCCGACGGCGTCGGGCAGGTCTGGCCACCCTGGCGGTGAGCGCGCTACCGAGGCCCGCCGACGGCGTCGGGCAGGTGGCCCGCCGAGGCCGTCGGCCCTGCCGGGTGGGTGCTCAGACTGCACGAGTTCTTGCAGGTCGCACCAGTTCCTGTTCCGTCCCTCTTCCCGGTCCTGAGTTACCCCCGTGGTCCCGTAGGGTCCCAGGGCGCCTCTTGTCAGGAAGTCGTGCAACCCGCGGGCCACGCAGTACCCGATCCTGTACGCGACATCCGTTCTCGCGAGGAACAAGTACCGTTCTCGCGGGGTGGCGGGGCGGTGGCGGGCTCAGGCCATGGGGTCCCAGCTGGGCAGCAGGACCGGCTCGGCCTCCAGCGCGGAGCGTGTGGCCTGGGGCAGGCGGTCGGCGCGCACGACCACCTGGTAGACGTACTGGTCGAACCAGGAGTCGTTCATGGTCCAGAAGCCCTTCTCCGCCGTCTCCTCGCCCCAGGAGTTCTCCACCCGCCAGCGCCGTGGGGTGCCGTCAACCAGGTCCACGCCGGTCAGGCACATGGCGTGCGTGGGCGCGGACTCGCGCGCCACCAGCCGCTCGGCCTTGGTCATGGACAGCCCCACGCCGTACAGGCCCTCGTAGTCGTGCAGGGCGGCGTCCCACACCCCGGCCTTCTTGTCCCGCTGCTTGGCCACGTCGCAGGCGAACCACACCGGCTCCCCGTCCCGGACGGCCGCCACCGCGGCCGCCTTGACGACCTCCAGGGACGCGGCCACGTGCGTCTGGGGCCCCTGGCCCACCATGGTCTCCGAGCGGTCGATGGCGTAGAGGGTGTCCTGCCGGATCTGCGGACGCGGGTCGTGGACCACCACCACGAACTCGTCCACGTCCGGGGCGTACCTGCGGGCGAACTCGCGCGGCGTCATCGTTCCCACCCGGGTGAACTGCTTGTCCTTGTTGCGGTACTGCCACACGAACCGGCTCGGCGGGGTCCCCAGGTGGATCGCCAGGAGCCGGTAGACGTCCGCCATGGCGGCCTCCCGCAGCTCCCTGACGGCAGTGTCCCGGGCGGCGGCGTCCTGGGCGGGATCGTCCCCGGCGGGCTCGACGACGGCCCGGATCCGCAGGGCCGCACGCCGCAGGAGGGTGTCCAGGTGGTCGTTCATGGCCTGGGAGTCCGTGGCCGACTGGGTGTCCGGCATGACGTAGGCGGGCACCATGCCGTACTTGGCCACCAGGTGGGCGAACTCCGGCCACCAGCCGCCGTCACCGGCCGGGGAGGCCAGGTCCGCGACGACCTCCCGGTCCTCCAGGTCCCGGCCGGCCACCATGTCCGCGGTAAAGCGGTTCAGGAAGGCGTTGGCCTTCTCCAGCTTGTCGTGGAAGTAGATGAAGTTCTGGCTCAGGGAGAAGCCCTCCAGCCCCAGATCCTTGATCATGGCCGCCCGCAGGGTGTTCAGGCCGGCAAAGGCCCAGCAGCGGCCCGAGCGCTTCTGGTCGGTGATCGCCGCGTCCGGGATGAGGTCGGAGACCGAGGAGTCGATAGAGGTCAGGACCGCACGGTCCAGGCTGACGGTCTCCACGTCCGTGGTGGCCACGGCGTTGCCCGCCAGGCGGGCGGCGGGGTCGGCCAGGAAGGATGCGGCGGCGTCGGCCACCCACTGGCTGCTCAGGGGGGTGCTCAGGTTCTGGGTCATGGGGGACATTGTGCCCCGGTGGTGGTCCGGGCGGTGGCGGCTACCCTGGTGCCATGGTGAGCGCGGACGGTACGGACCCGGACGGCCCGGACCCGGACGGTACGACGCCGGACGGGGCCGGGCAGGCCGCTGGCTCGCCAGCGCCCCGTGGGACCCCCTCCGAGCGTCCCCGGGTCAGCACCGAGACCGACATGTGGCTCACCCGCGTGGTCACCCTGAGCTGGTACCTGGTCACCGTCCTGTACGCCGAGCGGCGCCGACTCGCCCTGTACTGGCTGCTCAGCCTCGTCGCGGCCCTGGTCGCCTGCTTCACGCCCCGGCCCCGCCTCGCGATTATCGCCCTGGCCGGGGGCATTGCCCTGTTCCAGGGCGTGGGCCTGACCCTGCGGCACACGCGCGCCCAGCTTGCCACCCCGCGGGGGACCTCCGTGCGCACCGGCAGCCTCGGCCCGACCGGGGCGGCCCTGACCACCGGCATCTGCCTGGAGGTCGCCCAGGCCCTCCTCATGCTCTCCGTGCTGCTGGGGGTCGTGGTCGGCAGCTGGCTGGCCGACCGCTACGGCCTCACCGCCGTCCACGACGTCCGGGTACCACGCTGGTTCCACCACCACGTAGCGGTGAGGTTCTACGCGGTCTACGGGTGGAGCGGCGGGCTGTGGGTCAGTAGCGCCACGAGTGAGATCGGTACCTTCTCCGGGTACCTGGCCTTTGCCGTCGGGGCGGTGCTGCGCTCGGTCAGGGCGGCGCGCCTGGCCTCCGCCACGGCCGCCTTCCTCATGTTCTCCCCCCTGGCGTTCGGGGTGACGCCGCTGCAGATGGAGTCCCCCTGGCCCACGGTCGTCATGGAGGTCCTGTCGGCCTGCGTCGGTGTGGTGGCGATCTGGCTGTGGCGGCACGTCGCCCGTGACCTGCTCACGCCCCAGGCCGAGGTCCTGGGGCTGGACCGTGACCTGAGCCTGGCCGAGCGCCGGGTGGTGTGGGCCAGCGTGCGCAGGGCCGTACGGCGCGACGGCGCCCTCATCCGCCGCGGGTGGAGGTGCCTGCGGAGCGAGGGACTGCGTCACGTCCTGTCCAGCACCTTCACCGTGTCCGTCTGCCTGGAGGCCATGGACGAGGCCCGCGGCCTGGCGCCCTCCCCGCGGGCCCGCGCCAAGGTCCTGGAGGTCTTCGCCCACAGCGGTGTGAGCCTGGACCAGCCGGTGCGGACCCTGGGGCTGAAGGAGGTGATCCTGGTGGGCTTCACCTGGGCGCTATCCCACGAGGTGGCCGTCTACCTCCTGCCCGACATCCGCGGCCTGGTCAGCCCCGAGGCGCTGCGCGTCCTGGACTCCCTCCTGCTGGAGCGCGTGGAGAAGGGCGCCGACATTATTATCCTGTGAGGTGCCGACGCCGTCGCCTGGCAATCGTGCGTCATACCGGAACCGCGTGGTACCGCGGTCTCACTCAGCACACAGGCAGCGCTTCCGGGCAGGCTGTCCACAGGGTGGCGCGGAGGTGGGTGCGACCGGAGTAGCTAGGTCTTTACCGTTGTTACATGTCTCTTGCTGATCTTGACTCTGCTGACACCGACCTCACTTTCGCTACCGCCTCCTTCCCCACCACTGTTCCTGCCTCCTGGACGGGCTCCGCCGCCACGGCCTGCCAGACGAGCCTGGACCAGGTCAGCCTCCTTGTGAGTGCTCTCACGTCCCAGCTCACTGAGGTCCGATCCGCCTGCACCGCTGTGAGGTGGATGTCATGAGCGACTACCCTGCCTCGTCCCAGGGCTCGGGATCCCAGGGTTCCGGCTCCTCGTCGGCTGGTGGTGGCGACTACTCTGCCTCCTCCCAGGGCTCGGGGTCCTCATCCAGCTTTGGCAGCTCCAGCCCCTCGTCCGGTTCGTGCCCGGCTGGACCCTACCCCGCCTCGGCCCAGGGGTGCGGGACGGCGCCCCCTGAGGACACGTCCTCCACGCCCCCGTCGCCCTACTCCTGGACCATGTCCTGGCCGACGGTCCCGGTGCTCGTCAGCGGCGGGTCCACCAGCGTCAGCACCACCGACCTCGACCTGCTCAACGCGGCGGTCACGAGCACCGCGACCTACCTGGAGAGCGCCAGGACCTCCCTGCTCAAGGAGTACGCGGACCTGGAGGCCCTGCCCACCCCCGAGTCACCAGCAAACTCCTGCTCCGTGGTCTCGAACCAGCAGGCCCTGGGCGGCGCGCTCTCCAACCCCAAGGGCATCCTGTTCTCCTCCAACCACAGCTTTGAGCTCTACCGGACCATCGCCCGGTGGACGGTCGACAAGGCCGCGAACGGACCTGGTTCCCTGGGCGCCGTCGCCGCGACGCTGCGTGGCCTGGCCCGTGACATTAAGACCTGCTCCGACACCTACTCGGGCGCGGAGCTGGGGGCCAGCATGTCCGGCGGCCTCCACTCCTGGGGCGGCACGGGCAATCTCGTGGGCTCCCTGCTGCTGTCCCTGCCCCTGGCCCTGGTGAACCTGCCCTCCCCCAGGCTCATCCCCGACATGGACGGCGATGCGGACGACTGGTTTGCCATGGCCACCACCCTGCTCAACGACGACACGCTGGAGGACTGGGTCAGCACCGACCTAGTGAACCTGATCTGGATCCTCCAGAACGTGCCCGGGGCCGAGGACGGCACCGAGGCCAGCGAGGTCAGGAGGTACCTGAGCCTGACCGCCGCCCGCCTGGCGCCCCAGCTGCGCCCCCACCTGCCCCAGCAGGTACGCCACGGGGCCGGGTACGTGGACCGTGAGGACCTCACGGACATGCAGGTCGTCGCCGCCTACCTGGCGATCCTGTCCGAGAAGGACGGTGCCGAGCGGTTCGGCGAGACCACCGGGGTGCGCCTGACCCTGGACGGCGTCAGCCTCACCGTGCCGGCTGCCGCCAAGGACCCCTACGGCCTGGGCTCCAGGATCATGTCCCTGTTCGACATGACCCCGCAGGAGGAGACGTGGATCCCGGGGATCTCCTCGCCGGCCCCCGTGGGCGGGCGGGTCCTGGACCACCCCCCGCGTACCGCCGCCGAGCTCATCCGCTACTCCGACGGCCTCAAGAAGAATGACGACGACCCCAAGACCGGTGTCATCTCCGTCATTAGGACCGTCGTCCCCGGCCAGCCCGACCGGTGGGTCGTCGTCGTCCCGGGTACGACGAACTGGGGGGCGGGCAGCTCCAACCCCCAGGACATGCAGACCAACCTGGAGGCGGTGGGGGGAATGGCCACGGACATGAGCGCCGCCGTAGTCAGCGCCATGCGCCATGCCGGGGTCCAGCCCGGGGACCCCGTGGCCATCTACGGCCACTCCCAGGGCGGGGCGGTGGTCTCCAACCTGGCCGCCGACCCCGTCATCCAGGAGCACTTCTCCATCACCTCGCTGCTCACCGCCGGCAGCCCCACGGCCGGGGCGGAGCTGTCCTCCGACGTGGACGCCCTGCACCTGGAGAACACCGGCGACGCCGTCCCCGCCCTGAGCGCCGCGCCCACGCCCACCAGCCCCACGCGGATCGTGGCCAGTATCGACACGCACACCGGGACGAAGGCCTCCCAGTACCCGCACAGCTCGGACGTCTACGCCGACGCCGTGGAGGGGATGGAGAACGGCAACGACCCGGACCTGGTGGGCTGGAGCAACCGATTCGCGACCTACACGGGCCAGGACGTGGAGGGGGCGACCTCCGTGGAGTACGTCTTCGAGGTCGAGCGCCTTACCGACAACGGGTTCAACGTCAATGACATTGAAGGCTACGTGGACGACGTGGTCGAGGATGTCGAGGAGACCATCCACGACGTCTCCAGCAAGCTGCCGCTCACCCAAATCGGGCCCCGGCGGTGAGCAGGGGCTGTACGGGCGACTCGTCGACGCAGCCGCAGTGGTCATTGGGCCCCGGTGAGTAGGGGCTGGTGTCTCAGGCGTTCACGTGGCGCGTGGGGCATTCAGCCCCGGCTGTGTAGGCCCGCCGCGGGCGCGACCAGGCGTTCACGTGGCGCGTGGGGCAATCGGCCCCGGCCGGTGAGCGGGGACTGGCTGCCGCTGTGGCAGGCCCGCCGACACGCCGGGGGACGGGCGGCCCGGGCGTGCGCGTGCGCGGCCTGACAGGCGGTAACGGGGCCGGGGCCGGTGGCCCGGGGAGGAACCTCCTCACCGGTGGGCGCCCCGCAGTGACACCATGAGGGCATGAGCGTGTTCCCCGCCCCGCCTGCCGTCCATGTCCGTGCCGCCGTGCGCACCCTGCCCGCCTACGTGCCCGGTGCCCGCCCCGACGGCGACCACGTCGTCAAGCTCTCCAGCAACGAGCTGCCCTACCCGCCCCAGGAGAAGGTCGTCCAGGCCGCGGCGGCAGCGGCCGCGCAGGCCAACCGCTACCCCGAGATGACGGGGCAGACCCTGGTGGACGCCCTTGCCGAGCGCCACGGTGTCGACAGCGCCCGCATTGTGGTGGGAGGAGGCTCGGTGGCCCTCATATCCCACCTGGTGGGCACGGTCTGTGACGAGGGCGACGACGTCGTCATGCCGTGGCGCTCCTTCGAGGCCTACCCCATCTGCGTCACCGCCGCCGGGGCCAGGCCCCTGTGCGTCCCCCTGACCGTGGACGGCCGTCACGACGTCCCGGCGCTGCTGGAGGCAGTCACCCCGCGCACGCGCCTGCTCATGGCCTGCACCCCCAACAACCCCACCGGGGCCGCGTTGAGCGCCGTCGAGCTGCAGGCGCTCCTCGACGGCGTCCCGGAGGACGTCGCCGTCCTCGTGGACGAGGCCTACCTCGACTTCGTGACCGACCCCGATGTGGGGGACGCCCTGGAGCTCATTGACGAGTACCCCAACCTCGTGGTGTCACGCACCTTCTCCAAGGCCCACGCCCTGGCCGGGCTGCGGGTCGGCTACCTGGTGGGGGAGGCGGTGCTCATGGACGCGGTGCGCAGGGTGGCCACCCCCTTCGGCGTGAGCCTGCCCGCCCAGGCGGCCGCCCTGGCGTCCCTGGAGGCCCACGTCCTGGAGGAGACCGCCAGCCGGGCCGCCCAGGTGGCGTCCGAGCGCGACCGTGTGGTGGCGGTCCTGCGCGAGCAGGGCTGGACGGTCCCCGACACCCAGGGGAACTTCTACTGGCTGGGAGTGGGTGGGCAGGCGGTGGCCCTGGCCGACCACATGGAGCAGGCCGGCGTGCTGGTGCGCCCCTTTATCGAGGAGGGGGTGCGCGTGAGCGTGGGACTGCCCGAGGACAACGACCGCGCCCTGGCCGCCCTGGCCGCCTTCCCCGACCGCCCGTGCCTGCCGGCGCCCGTCCCCCCTGCCCCTGCCGACCAGGCTGACGAGACGGATTAGCTATCGCGGACGTACCTTAGCTATCGCGGACGTACCTTAGTTATTGGCGACGTATGACTAGGGTACGTCGCCCGTGACTAAAGTACGTCGGCCACGGCTAGGGTACGTTGCTCACGGCTAGGGTACGTCCCCGGCGCCCGGCCTACAGGGCCAGAGAGACCGTGACCAGCACGCAGAAGACGAGCTCGGTCAGGCCGACGACCTTGGGGCGCATGGGCCGGTGGATGACCCGGGCCAGGTGCCACTGGCGCAGCGGCATCACCACGGTCCTGACCACCAGCGCCACCCACACCACGGCCACCGTCCAGGAGACCTCCCCGTTAGAGGCCAGCCAGAAGGACGCCCCCGCCACCAGCACGTGGGCCGCCGTGGTGGCGACCAGCAGCACCGTATTGAAGCGCTCACGGATCATGGTCTTGACGTAGGGCACAGTGCCGCAGAAGTAGGCGGCCATGAGGGCGGTGGCCACCCAGGCGTGCGGCCAGCCCACGGACTGGGCGGTGGGGCCCGTCCCCAGGAACCCGCCCGCCCCGCCGACCCCCAGCTGGAAGGTGATGGCCGTGAACAGGCTCGCGATCGCCGTCGTGGACAGCCCGGAGACCAGCGAGCGCTCGCGGCCCTGCCATACCTCCCAGCCGGCGACGGCCGCCAGCGGCACCAGGGGCACCGCCCACTGCACCAGGTAGGGGGCCAGGACCAGGGTGACCAGGCCCCACGCCGCCGTCCAGGCCGTGTAGACGCCCAGCGGCGGCAGGAGGAGGGCCCGACGTCGGGGCGAGCGCGTGCGCAGCCACTGGGACCAGGCCCAGTAGGCGAAGTAGGCGCCCCACCAGGCGGGCAGGAGGACGGAGTCGACCCAGGACCAGCCGCCCAGGAGGATGCCCAGGAGCGGCGGGAACAGGAGCATGCCCCACACGCCGTGCTGGTTGGGTACCCAGGCGCGTCGCCCGGGCTGACGGCGGATCCGCTCCTGCCTGCCTGCTGCGGGGCCGCCCGCTGGGGTGGGCCGGCCTCCGCGACTGCGGGCGGCTCGCAGCGGCTCGCCGGTGGCCAGGAGGATGTCGTCCTGGGGCCCGGGGCGGGACTGCTGCGAGGGGGCGCCGACCAGGGGCGCACTCTCGGCCCCCGGGGCCTGGGTGGGGTCGGCCCCGGGGCCCCCGGTTGGCCCGGTTCCGGCCGTGGTGGGCCCGGAGTCGTCCGGGCTCGCGGGGACGCGCTCGATGTGGTGGTCGGAGGGTGATGTGGGACGCGACTGGCTCACGTCCCCAGCTTACGTAAGGAAGGCGCCGGAACAATAGGGTCTGCCTGCTCGACGTCTTGCTGCGACCGGGACAGGCCCGCCGTCGGTATGACCTTCCGTCAGCCGTGCAGGCCAGATGAGCGTGGTAACGGCCTGCCCGGTCCCGTGTACGTCCTCGACGCCAGCTACCCGTGTTCCCGCCACAGTGACCGGGGAGCCCTGGGATCCGGCCGCGGCCGAGCAGGTGCCGCGGTACCTCGTGCCAGCAGAGTCGGGGCGGCCTGGGGAGGTCTACCGGGCGCACCCCGCACTGGCAGGGGGAAGTAGACCCAGGACCGCGGCTGGCCGGTGCCTCGTACTGGCAGGGGAAGGGAGCGGGGGCGAGGTCGTCCTTAGCGTCCCGACGTCTCCCTCGTCGTACCCCAGGCCCCGTCCTTCCGGAGGACTGCCGTCTCAGCCAAGGCATGGTCCTCAATCGCTAGCACGCAGGATCCGCCAGGCGGCGTGAGCAGCGAGGCTTTCCCCATCAACTCAGGCAACCGGCGGCCAGGCCGCTGCTCAACGACGGAGGAGAGAATGCCAGGAAGGACGCAGCGCCAGTACCGGCTTCGCCGCGACACAATGTTCAGCGAGTCCGCGGGTGGGATCTACTTCTCAAACTCGACGTCAGGCTTTGAGATCCGTGGGGCAAACGCCTACCGGGTCTTCCGCTCTGTCTACCCGCTCCTTGAGGGCGGGCACACCGAGGAGAGCCTGCGTGAGATCCTCGGTCAGGAGGCCTGGAGGCGTCTGCAGGTCTTTATCGAGCCCCTGAGGGCCCACGGTTACCTCCGGCTCGTCGACCCCTGTGACGACATTGTCCTCGATGACGGCGTCGAGACCCGTTTTGCCGACCAGATCAACTTCCTCGCCCACTACACGGACGAACCGCGCCGGGCCTTTGTGGCCTTCCGCGACGCCCGCCTTACCGTCCTGGGTGAGGGAGCCTGCGCCGTGGCCCTCGCCCGCGCCCTCGCGGACAACGGTGCCGGTGTCATCCGGGTCATTGCGCCCGGATCCTCTGACGACGCCGTCCTGGGTGACGTGCCCGACGAGGCCGTCGTCGTCCGCGCCGACCCCCGCACCGACCACGAGGTCCTCACCGGCACGGACGTCCTCGTCCTCACCCCCTGCAGCGCATCCTCCGACTTGCTGCTTCACGGCGTCGACGAGGACGCTGGCCGCAAGGTGCTCCCGATCTGGGCGATCGGTGACGAGATCGTCATCGGTCCCGCTGGCTGGACGGGCTCAGAGCCCCTCCCGAGGCGCTGGGCGGACGCCGTCCAGTCGTTCACCGACCACTGCCCTGACGGTGCCGCGGCCCGGTTCTGGTCACGCTCCTGGGCCGGCCTGCCGACCGGCGCCGAGAGCACCTGGAACCCTGCCCTTGAGCGCATGGCCGGCGTCATCGCCGCGTTCGAGGTGTTCAAGGCGGTCACCGGCGCCATGGATCCCGAGACGGTGGCGCACGTCCTCGTCCTCAACTGCCTGTCGGGGGAGACCCGGCGCCACCGTGTCCTTCCCAGCCGCTGCCTGCGCCTCATGGACGACACCCCGGAACGCCTGGGCGCCATGCGCCGAGCCGCTGAGGCCCTCCTCGACCACCCGATGAGGACCCCGGAGCGCACGAGCACCAGCGACCTGGCCGTCTACGACGCGCTCGTCGGATCCCGGACCCTTCCCGTCAGGCGCTTCACTGACGAGGACCTTGACCAGCTCCCGCTCAAGGTGAGCACTGCCGAGGTCGTTGAGGGGCCCGGTGAGATCCTCAGCATCGGGGGAGCGGACCTGTGGAACGTCGCGGGAGCCCGCCAGCGGGCCGTGCGTCAGGCACTGGCCCTCTACCTTGAGCACTGGGCCCCGGCACGACGCTCCCGCGCCCAGGGGCCGGAGGTGACCTCGCTGAGCGGCCAGCTCAGCAAGGCGCCTGGTCCCCTCCCCGACCTGGTACCGGCGCAGGAGGTAGCCACGGGTGCTCCCCGCGCGGTCCCTGCCGCGGCTACCGCGACCCTCTCCCCGGCCAACGGTGCCGGGCTCTTCGCGCGGGGGTGCGCTGGTACCGGGATCGGGGCAGGTACCGAGGACGCCGTCGAGTCCGCCCTGCGCTCGGCCGCCGTCGGCACGGCCCTACGTGCCGCTGCCACCGACCGCCCCGGTCTCCTCCTGACGGACTGGGGACGTGACGAGCGCACCGCCTTCCTCCTCCGGACCGCCACGGACGTCGGGGTGGAGCCCGAGGTCATTGACCTGGGGACCTGGCTCGGCCGCCGCGTCGTCGCCGTACGCGCCTCGCTGAACGGCAGGACCCTGTGGGAGGTGCAGGCTGGGGCCCTGCTCGAGGAGGCCGTCATCGAAGCCCTCGTCGGCGTCCTCGGTGCCGTCCAGCGCGGTGACATGACGACCTGGACCCAGCTCGCACACCCCTCCTACCCGCCTGAGGTGGTCGCTGTCGTGCACGATGACGTCGACGGCCCGGACCCTAAGGAGCCCTGCTACGGCGCGGTCCTCGTCTGCGACGTCACCAGCCCAGAGGTCGACGGCGCCGGCCTGGTCGCCTGCAAGGTCCTCGTCTGCGACCCCGCCGCTGAAGCCGGTGCCTGATGACGTCCACCGACCACGCCCTCACCTGGAGGACGCTTGACGACCTCAGTGCCTGGTGCCGCGCGGGGGCGCGGGAGGCTCTCGGCCCGCAGGGGGCACCCCTCCTCGTCCTCGCCGGTCGGCACGCATTCCTCCTGGACTCCCTCGGCACCCCGTCAGGCCCGTGCCCGGGCTGCCTCTACGACGGCATCATCCGGTCGCGCAGCCAGCGTCGGCTCGCTGCGGACGCACTGGGCCGGGGCGAGGAGGACGGGTGGGGACCGGTGGTCGCCCTGGCGACGCAGCTGGCCCTCCTGCCACTGGCCCAGGACGGATCCTTCCGCCAGGTAAGGGTCATCGACCGTGACAGCCTCAGTGTCTCGCTCGTGCCGGTACTGCCCTCAGAGACCTGTTCCCTGAGGCACGACCAGGGCGGTGCCCCCATTGAGCCGCTGGTCCGTCCCCCAGCACGGCCTGCTGACGGTCTGTCCCTGCCCTACCGCAGGCTCTCCCTGGACATGGTCGCCCACCAGGTGGGTGACGCAGCCAACCCCTTCTGCTCGAGCCTGGGGCTGGAGGCGGTCACCGACCTCGAGATCGAGACGACGGCGAAGGTCTCCGGGGCCTATGTCGCCGTCACACCCTCTGGCTGCTGGACGGGCCCGTGGGGCGGGCACACCCCGCGCTTCTCCCGCTCGGCCGCGATCGGTCTGCTGGAGGCCCTTGAGCGCCGGGCCGGTATGACCGGGCCCGTCACCGCACCCGGGGTCCTGAGGGGTACCGCGTCCGAGCTGCCGGTTGAGGCCTACCTGCCGTCCGTCTTCGGCATCGACGCCGCCTTTGACACCCACCCTATTGCCTGGTCGACCGCCCGTCGGCTCTCCGACGGCGCCGTGGTCGCCGTCCCCCGTGACGTCGCCTTCTACGGGGAGGAGGGTCGGATCGTGCAGGACTCCTCCAACGGCTGCGCCTGCGGTGGCACCCTTGCCGAGGCCGTCCTCTTCGGGCTCCTGGAGGCCGTGGAACGTGACGCCTTCCTGATCAGCTGGTACGGCGCCCTGGAGCTTGACGAGATCCGGTCAGGGTCCGTCAACGCACTGGCCTCCCGCCAGCTCCTCGACCGCATGCGGCTCCTCGGCCAGCGGGTCCGTTTCTTTGACGCCACCGTCGGTACCCGGGTCCCCACGGTCGTCGCCGTCGCCGAGAGCTCCGTGACCGGATCCCTGTGCTTTGGCGCGGGAGCCCACCCTGACGCGGAGCGTGCGCTCGCGGCAGCGCTGAATGAGGTCGCCTCCGACTATCTCGTCGCCCGGACCCGCCTGGAAATCGGTCGTGAGCACATTGAGCAGATGCTTGAGGACTTTGACCAGGTGAGGGTGATGGAGGACCATGCGGACCTCTTTACGCATCCCGGTGCCCGTCCGCTCGCCTCCTTCCTCCTTGACGCACCGCGTGGGGAGGAGAGGGATATCGCCAGTCTCAGTGTCCCGGGAGCTGGCTGCGACGTCATGACGGATCTGCGTCTGAGTCTTGAGCTGCTCCGTCCTGACTACGAGGTCCTGGTCGTCGAGCAGACCCTGCCCGCGCAGAAGGTCCTGGGGGTGCGCAGCGTCAAGGTGATTGTCCCCGGCCTCGTCCCCATTGACTTCGGCTGGCGTCAGCAGCGGGCCCTCTCAATGCCCCGTACCGCTGAGCGCGCCGGTGCCTACCGCAGGGCCCACGCAGACCGCTGCACCACAAAGCCGGCTGCCCCCGTCCCCCACCCCTTCCCCTGAGAGGAGCACGTCATGACCGATGAAGCCGTCACCTTCTGGAACACCATGCCGCTCGGTAGCGCCGCCGAGAACTACGCGGACCTCATTATCAACCGCGTCGAGCGTGGCATGCCGACCGACAGCTGGAGCGTGGACTGGGCGGACTGTCCGAGCGAGCAGAAGCTCTACCCCCTGGCCCAGCGTGTGCCCCTGCCTACCCCCTCCTGGGGGCGCGGTGTGCTTGCCGCCGCTGGTGAGGGCCTGCACGGCCAGGAGCGCGGACGGGTGCTCGCCGACATCCTCTTCCTCTCCTACGGCCTCCTGTCCCAGCGATGCCGGGTCAACTGCAGCGACCGCCCGGAGATGCTGTGCCAGGCGAGCCGGTACCGGTGGGGTCGTGGCGCCTCCTCAGGCGGCGGGCGCTACACCGTCTCTGTCTACCGTGTCGTCGGAGCCAGTACGGATCTGGCCCCCGGGATCTACCACTACTCACCGCTTCACCACGCCTGGGACCTGCTCGTCTCCGGTGACCACACCGCAGCCGTGGCCCAGGCCCAGGGATACGGCGACGTCGTCGACGACTACCTCCTTCTCACCATTGACTACTGGCAGTCAGGCTTTAAGTACAACGACTTCGCCTACCAGGCCACCTCCATGGACGTCGGCACGATCCTCGGGACCTGGCGCTACCTCCTGGGGGAGCACGAGGACCAGGTCGTACCCGATATGTGGGTCAATGAGGAGCGGCTCTCCCGGATCCTCGGTACTGACCGCGAGCAGGAGGGCGTGTACGCCGTCCTCCCTGTGGGACGGCCCCACCGCGGCACCGTGCGTGGCGGGAGCCCGGTCGTCGCCGACCACCAGCGCTCCCGCCACGTCAGGAGCTTCCCGACGACCCGTGCCATGCAGCGCGACATGGCAGGCACCCCGTCCCGCCCCCGCACCACGGCTGGCGTCCCGCTCGCCCTCCCCGGCGACGACGTCGTGGCCCTGCCTGCTCCCACCCACCCGGCGCTGGCCGACCGTGTCCGTGCCGTACGACGTCGCGAGACCTCCTTCGGACGCTTTGACGGGGCGCCGATCGCCGCCGAGGATCTCCTCACCCTGCTCAGCACGGGCGCGCAGGCCGCGTGCCTCGTCGAGCACGACCTCGGCGCGGCCTGCTCGAGCAGCGTACGACCCTACGTCTTCGTCGAGAACGTCACCGGCCTTCAGGCCGGTCTCTACGAGGCCGACACCTGCTCCGGGACGCTGCGCCGCCTCAGCCCGGGCAGCCACGCCTCCTTCCTTGACTCCACGTACTTCCTGCACAACTACGACGGCCAGCGCTCCTCCACGACCCTCGTCCTCGCCGCGGACGTCCTGGGCCTCTCCCGCGACCTCGGGGTCCGTGGGTACCGGATCGTCAACGCCGCGGTCGGGGCCGTCTGCCAGGTCATGAGCCTTGAGGCTGCGCGCCTGGGCATGGGGCTCGGTACCGCCCTCGGCTTTGACGCGGCCCGTCACACCACTGGTATCGGCCTGGAGGACACCCCGCAGAAGCCCGTGCTCATGATGCTGCTTGGTCACGACATTGAGTGCTCAGGTGCGTGGAACGGCCGTCTCGACCTCCTGAAGGAGCTCTCATGAACGTCACCGTTGACGCCCTGGTCCAGCTACGTGTGGGGGGCCTGCCTGTCGGTACCGAGCAGGCCCTGTCCACCCCGGCCGCCCTCGAGTGGGCGGACCTCGTCCTGAACGGACGCCGTGAGGTCACACGGCGTCGTCGGGAGGCCTCAGACCGTCTTGCTTCCCTTATCGAGGGAGCGTCACGTCAGTGGCGCAAGGAGCTTGTCCAGATCCGTCGTGCTGTCTTCAACGGACGTCCTACCGCCCGAGGTGTCGCTGCCCTACCTGCGGGGCTCGCGGCCGAGGCCCGTGCGGCCGTCCTGCCTGCTGAGCAGGCCGGTGGGCGTCTTACGGCCCTGGTTGACCGCGGTCGGCAGGAGTTTGACGGCTGGCTCGTCAGCCAGCGCCAGGGCCTGGCCAGCCTCCTTGACGACCAGGACTTTAAGGACGGTCTGGCAGTAGCCGCCCCGATGGCAATGCGTGACCTCATGCGCTACCCGCAGCACGGGGTCTGTCCCCGTCCGTCCAAGAGCATGCGTAAGGCGGAGCGCTCACTCGTGTCCTACGCGAGCCGTGCCATTGCCAAGACCTCACCCTTCTCGACCTTCACCCCCACGGCCCTGGCCACCTTCAAGGGCACCGGCCCCTCGTGGAGCCTGCTGCCGGTACGCCCGACGCGGCGGACCCGCTGGAACGTCTACCCCGTCGCCCGGGCACTGGGTGCGCTCGCCGAGGATCGCAGCTGGCTGCATGACCTTCCCCTGCGCCTCGCCCGCACTATCGCGGTGCTCCCGGACGGCTCCCTCTTGGTCGCCCGATCGGTCTACGAGTTCAAGGACTCCCACCGTGCCGAGGACTACGCGACCTGTGAGCAGTCCACCGTCCGTCTGCGTCATGTCGGGCTGGTCAGGGCCGTCGAGGCTCTTCTGGTCGACGGCCCACGTCCCTTCGCCGAGGTCGTCCAAGGGGTCGCCGGGACCACCGCGCTGGCCGAGGAGCGGGCCGAGGACGCCGTCCTCGGGCTGGTGAGGCTCGGTGTGCTCGAGGTTGACGGCCTTGACCTGCACCCGCACACCGCCGCCTGGGCCGGGCGCTCCCGCGACGTCCTTATCAGGACGAACGACACCCGTGCGTCCCAGCTGGTGACCATGCTCGACGACTACGAGGGCGCTGCCCGCCGTATCGCGGGCCTTGAGGGGGACGCGCGCCTCCAGGGGCTCCAGGAGCTGCCCGCGAAGGTCGCTGCGATCTATCGGACCGCCAGCCTGGAGGCCTCCCTGCCGCGGACGGTCGTCTACGAGGACTGCGCCCTCGACGCCGGCCCCTACACCGGGCCCGCGCTGCGGTGGAGTGAGGAGGAGTGCCGGGCGTTGGTGCGTCTGGCCTGCCTCCTTGACACAGCCCAGACAGACCGGGCCCTCATGCGTGGCTACTTTACCGAGACAGTCGGTGAGGGACGGCGCTGCGATGACGTCGCCGGGTTCCTGCGCTCGTTCAACTCCGACCTGTACGACGCCTACAAGTCGAGGCCGGGCGACCCGGACACCCCCGCAGCCGCTGAGGGCGCCAATGACCCCTGGCTCCGCTGGGGCGAGGCGTGGCGCTGGGTCGCCGCCCGTCAGGAGCTCTCTGCACTCGTGGAGGGTGCCCAGAAGGAGACCGACCTCCTGCCGCTGCTCCGCCCGGGCTCCGCGGTCACTGACGGCCTGCGCTTTCCTCGGCAGCGCTACCAGCACCTTTTCCTCTTTGCCCAGCTGCTCCCCGAGGGCGACGTGGGATCCATGGTAGTCAACCGTGTCTTTGGTCAGGCCGGGTTCGGTCTCTCGCGCTTCTCCTACCTGCATGGTGAGCAGGGTGCCAGAGTGGCTCGCGACCAGGAGGCGCGAGCTCGTGAGCACGGCGTCGTACTCGCCGAGATCTCCGGAGGCACGACCTTTACGAACCTCAACCTCCACGGTCCCCTGCTCGACACGGAGATCGTCCTGCCAGGCGACCCCAGCGGCTCCCAGACGGCACGCAGGCTGGCGCTCGAGGAGCTCGCCCTCGAGGACCGTCCTGAGGAAGGACGGCTGGTGCTCCTTGACCAGGACGGCCGGGAGGTTCAGCCAGCCTACCTCGGCTACCTCGTCCTCGCGGCGACGCCGTGGCTCACACAGCTCGTGTCCCTCCTCGCCCCGCCCGGGAACATCGGCACCTCTCTTGTCCCCAGGCTGCCTGAGGGCGAGGGCGTCCGGGTCCTTCCCAGGCTGCGGCTCGGCTCGCTGGTGCTCCGTCGTCACACCACCCAAGTGGGACACGACCTCCTGCCTGACGCCGACCCGGTTACCGCCGAGGGGTATCTCGCCTGGGTCGAGTGGTGGCGGTCCCTGGACCTTCCGGAACAGTGCTATGTCACCGTCGCCGACGACTCCCCGCAGGGAGGCGGCAAGCCCCGTTTCGTCGACGTCACCAGCGTCATCAGCCTCCTGACGGCCTGTCATGAGTGGCGAGGTGCTGAGGGCGCCCTCCACGTCGCCGAGTCCCTGCCGAGCCTTGACCAGACCCTCATTAACCGAGCTGACGGTGACCGCCGTATCCACGAGCTGGTGCTCGGTTTTGACGTCACCCAACCTGACCAGGAGGAGATCCGTTCATGAGCACGAACCCCGATATTCTCTGCTCCGCAGAGCCGCGCCGGTGGATGGCCTACCACGTCTTCTACGGCAGCGCCCCCACGGTCCTGCTGCGAGACTGCCTCCTGCCGCTCTCCCAGGACCTGCATGAACGCGGCCTCATCCGACGCAGCTTCTACATTAACTACTGGCTTGAGGGAGGGCACGTGAGGCTCCGCCTCGACCCTGCCGCAAGGGCTGAGGAGGACGCTATTGACGCTGAGGTGACGGAAACGGTTACCGACTACCTGCGCCGCCGTCCCTCAATGCACCCTATGGCCCGTATTGAGCAGGGCTCCTACTACAGGAAGATGTTCGACCTTGAGTACGGTGAGGAGGAGCGTGGACGCTACTTCCGCGAGGACGGCACCGCGATCCTCCAGTCGAACAACACGGTCGTGCGCAGGGAGTATGAGCCCGAGTGGGACCGCTACGGCGGCCCGGTCGGCATGGTGATCTCCGAGGACTTCTTTGCCGACTCCACCCAGCTGGCGGGTACCGTCATCGATCTCGGGAACACGAGCACGCGCACGATCCTCCTCGGCCTGGGCGCAGAGATCATGGCGGTGACCGCAGCAGCACTGCTCAGTGACCACGCCGCTCTCGCTGCTTTCCTCCAGTTCTACCACTCGCACTGGGCCGGCAGCTACGGGAGCAGCGTGACCTACACGCAGAAGACTGACCAGCCTCGCTTCCGCAAGACCGTCTCGCTGCTCCAGCGCTCGGTGGTCCCTATGATCGACGCCGTCCTGGCAGGGGCCCACGAGGATCTGCCCGGATTTCTCGGTGACTGGGCGAGGACCTGTATCACCTACCGCCGTCGTATTGAGGAGGCGGTCTCTGAGAGAGCCCTCGTCTTCCGTCACAGGGACGGGACCGAGAACCGTCCTGACAACGTTTCTGAGGCGGCCTGGAATCTCTGCCACTCCTACGTCCACATGACCAGCAACCGCCTCATGATCTCTATCGAGGACGAGGCGTATCTCGCCTTTGAGATCCTCCAGGCGCTCTCACCCCGACTGATGGAGACGGCAGCATGACCACCGTTGAAACCGCCTGGCGCCCCGTCGCCCCAGAGGGAGTGCAGATCGGTCCTGCCGTCTGGAACGGGACATCCCTCGTCGTTGAGGCCGCAGCGCACCGTGGAGGACGGATCTACACGCTCGGCGCCGCAGAGGCCCTGGTCCTGGAAGCCCTACGTGAGCCCGGTACTGTCGATGAGATCGCAGACCGGGTCAAGGAGAGCTCGGGCCTGGCGATCAGCCTGCGGTCCGTGGAGCGGATCATCAATATCTTCCTCGTGCACGGGCTCGTTGTGCGCCCCACCGGGACCGTGCCTCAGGAGGCTCAGGATATCGATCCGGCCTCTCAGGAGCAGGCCTCCTCTCAGCATCCCTCCCCGGCCTCTCCGCCAAGGGCTCTTCAGGTCATCACCTCCTGCGCCTGGGGCGTCGCGGGCACCCGTATCGCCCCCGTCCTGGCCCTGCTCTGCATTGCGGTAGGGGCCATGGTGGCCGCAGGAGTCGTCAGCGGCTGGTCGCAGATAACGGCCTCCGTCAAGGGGCTGACAGGTCTCGGGCCTCTTGGGGTCATACTGAGTGTCACCGGCGCCGTCATCTGGCACCTGGTATCGCAGTGCGGGCACGAGATCGCCCACGGAATAGCTTTTGTCCGTCTCGCCGGAGGGCGGCTCCCAGTCCTCTCAGTCACCTTCCTTGGTCCGGTGCCGATGCCCTCGACCCGCCTTGACGGACTCGGGCTCATCCGCAGCCGCCAGCGGGCTCTCGCAATCGTCCTGGCAGGTCCTCTCTTCACGCTCGCCATGGCCGCTCTGCCTGCAGGGGCCGCTCTTCTCGGGACCGCCGGGACCGGGGTGGCTGCCTGGGGATCCCTGTCCCTGCTCATTGACCTCACTATTGTCATCCTCAGCCTGACGCCATTCCCTAATACGGACATGACCAGAGGCCTGGAGATGCTTGTCGGTGTTAAGCAGCTCCCTCTCGCTGCCTTGCGGGCCCGGCGCGGGACCCCTGTACCTCAGGGACTGCCCCGACTCACACGCCTGGCCATCACCTGCTACCCCGTCGTCCTGCTCACCGCCTTCCTCGTGGTAGCAGCCTGGTCCGGGCTCCTCATCAGCTCCCTGATCTGACTCCATGACTTGCGTCGGGATCCTCCCGATCAAGAGCGGGCGGTAACCACCGCCCCGTACCTCCGAACGACCGGTCACCGTGACAGGTCATCTCTGAAAGGAAACCACCATGAGTAACTCCGTCTCCTCCTCCGTTGCCAGGATCGCTATCGACCTCGGTGAGCTCGACGTCGAGACCTTCGAGGTCAAGGACTGTGTCGACTACTCGGACATGGTCTTTGGGTCAACCTGCTCGTCCTCCTCCTCCTCCTCGTGCTCCTCGACCTGTACCTCCACCTGCACCTCGACCTGCACCTCGACCTCCTCCTGCGCGACCGCGTGACGCGCACCAGGAGAACCCGGCGCTGAGCAGCGGCGGTCCTGGTCACGTCACCCGACATGACCAGGACCGCCGGGACGCGGCCGGGGCTCAGGAACATTCTGTACCTGGTAGTTAGGAACATCAATGACTCCCTCTGCTGCACCAGCTGCTGCTCTCCCGCAGACGCAGCGCCCGTGGGACCTGGTGGGTTCTGCTGAGCCATCGTCCACGACGTGCGCCTTCCGCTCACGCCGGACGGTCCTCGTGTGGCCGTCCTGGGCCAGCGATATCCCAGGTGCCTACGCCGAGCTCAGGGCACGCTGGTGCTCCACCCGATCCCCGATCCTGCAGAGCCAGTGCAGCGCCGGGAAGCCCGTTCACGGACACGACGAGCTGGTTCCTCACAGGCCCTGGTTCCTGAAGGTGCTCACCGCCTTGGCGGACTCTCTGTCTCCCGCACCGGTCCGCATGGGTGGTGGAGTAAGGATCCCGGTCTGGGAGTACGATACCGTGACTGCGCATCTGCGTCAGGGGGATCTTCTTGTCGGTGAGGGCAGGACTACCGCGTACCACGCACATGACTCGGATCCGCTGCGCCGTGTGGACGCGGACTCCCTTGAGCTGCGCGAGCAGTGTCTTGTCAACCCGGTCTGCGGGGCCGTGGGTCTTGGTGTCGAACAGCGTCTTGACTGGGAGACAACCGCTCCGGTCGCAGGACAGACTCCTCTGTGGGACGGCAGGCGGATCCGTCCACTGACCTGGAGCGGTCAGGAGCCCACCTTCGAACGGAGCCGACGTGCCGCCCTCCTGGAGGCTCTTGAGAGGCTCGCTGGCGCCCGCCAGCGCACCGGTCAGGTCGTGATCAGTGCCGAGGAGGATCTCACTCGCGAGCACCGTGTTCCGGATAACTTCGGCGCCTATGGGCCCGGAGGCTATGTCGAGGGTATTGTCCCCTTCAGTCCCGACATGCCTCACGAGTGGGTCGTTGCGAACTCTCTCAAAGATGGCCGAGAGGTCCTTGTACCCAGGGATCTCGCCTTCTTTGCGCAGCCGCTCTTGACGCCGCGCTGGTCCTTTGTGTGCACCTCGGGCCTGGCTACAGGATCCTCAGTCGAGGAGGCCTGTCTCTTCGGTCTGCTTGAGCTCGTTGAGCGCGACGCATTTATTAACTGCTGGGTGGCGCGCGTGGGAGGACGGCGGATTGACCCCCGAAGCGTTCCCGGAACGCGCACGGTCCTCAGTCGTGCGGCCCTCCTGGGGCATCGTGTCGACGTCCTGGCCATCCCCTCAGACACAGGTGTGCCGGTTATTGCCGCTGTTGCGCGGGGGAGCCGCGCGGCCGCCTTCGGGGCCGCGGCGCACCCGGATCCGGAGCGTGCCGTTATCAGCGCCCTGAGTGAGGCCTGGACATATCTTCCCGAACGCGAGGAGCGCACTGTCCGTGAGCGCCAGCGCTGTCTGGACATGCTCAGGGATCCCACGCTCGTCACAGGCATTGACGACCATCCCCTACAGTGTATTTTCCCTGAGGCGAAGCCCCTGGTCCAGGACTATGTCGGGGACGGTCCGGTCCTTCCTCTCAAGGAGGTCTTCCCTGAGGCTCCGCTTGCCGGACTGGGCGCTCTTGGCCTGCTTAACGAGCTTGTCTCACGGCTGGGAAGGATCGGTGTCGATCCCCTGGTGGTTCGGGCCACGACCCCCCTGGAGGGGGTGCTCGGACTGGAGACCTGCTCCGTCCTCACGCCAGGCCTGTCCCCCCTTGATTTTGGATGGCATCGCCAACGTGTCCTGCAGATGCGTCGCCCCTCTGAGTTCTGCCGAAACCTCGGGATGCCGGAGCCAGCCACCCTGCGCCGTCACCCCCACCCCTTTTCCTAGTAAGGAGCAAGCTATGACCACATCCTCGTCCTCAGTGCCAGCTCGTGTCACGCGCCCCGGCGCCCGACCAGCCGACGTCCTCAGCCTCAGCGCCCTCGTCATGGTGGCACCAGGCGCAGTGTTCCTACCACACGTCGGACTGGCAGTACTCGTTCTCGTTGCCTGCCTTGTCATGAGGCTGAGGACGCTCCCTGAACCGACAGCACCTTCCAGGCACCCTGGCAGGCCTGTAGCCGAGGCCGGGCTCCGCTGGGCCGGGACCACCTCAGCCCTTGAGGGCGTGGCTCCGGCCCTGGGAGCGCCTATGCTGCTCATTGACAGCCTGCGCCCCTGGTGGTTCCTTCTCCTTCTTGGCGTGGTCTCCCTCCACCTCACCGGTTTCCTGGTCTGGTGGTTCCGCTGGGTCGACGTCGCTGCGGTACCACTTGCCTGGGGGGCGGTCGTGGTATGCGCTGCTGGCCTGGTCTCAGCCTCGTGGAGAACGGGGTGGGCAGTCAGCGGCTGGGTTATGGGGACCGCGGTCCTGATCTACCTCGCCGCACTTACTGTAGGGCGTCAGAGTGTGTTGTCTGAGAATGTCGGTCTGTCGATAGTTTCAAAGAAAGGTGGGATTACCTGTTGCAGGAGTAAAAAAGCTTGCACAGGTGAATGAGAAACGCCGGATTGTCCTCCGTGTTCCGGCCGCCGAGTCGCTCAAGGTTGAGATATGCGGAAGAGTAGGTAATGTCCATAGAGGTGTCCGCTGAGGCGGAAGGGGCGGTAACGCCCATACAGAGAAGGGAGAGCGCCAGGAGGGTGACAGCAAGGGGGCGGGTACGGGACATTATGAGCTCCATTGGTCAGGGGCGGATCGGATACCCCTATCCTGGCGCGAGCCCGCGTCCTCGTCATCCTGCGTGGAGGCGAATCCGACTCCTACCTTAGTCGGAGCGGCACGGTCCGGTCGTCCCTCAGGTGGCAGAAGGTGACCCCTTCGCGGCGAGTGGCAGCGAGAGCGTGAGCAGCCACTGACGCCCTACAACGGCGCAGTCGAACGTGCCCTCCAGGGCGTGTGCCCGCTCGCCCAGGCCGAGGAGCCCTGCACGGTCGGTGAGCTCGTGGTCGTGGGGGCTGTACCGGTCCGCAATGCGGCACATGGCAAGGAGGTCAGCACGTGAGCGTCCCACCTCAAGAACGAGCTGGCTCCGGGTATCCGTCGCGGCACAGGTCCTCAGGCAGGTGACAGCCTCGTCAATAGCGATCACAAGCGTTGCGGCAACAGTCGCGGGCAGCCCTGTGAGGCGGCCGTTATGGGTCGTGGTGACGCGCAGGCCCGCACGCCTGAGGGCGGAGCGGGCAGAGCTGAGCGCGGCACCGAGGTCAGTAGCTGGTGCGGTATCAGGTTGTGCAGGCGTGTCCTCGCGTAGGACGCGCAGCATGGTCCGCAGCTCCGTGACGGAGCTGCGACTGGTCTCGGCAATCTCCTCCAGGAGGGCGGCCACCTCCGGTTGCTCCGCGCTTGCGGAGAGCGCGCCCTGAGCACGCAGGTACACGCGGGTATTGGCTCGGGTCAGGGTGTCGTGGAGCTCACGGGCGATAAGGGAGCGCTGGGTCCGCAGTGCCTTTGCGTGGGCAGTCTGCACCATGAGGGTGCGCCGGTAAGAGGACTGCAAGATCATGCCCAGGGTTGCTGCTGCAGTAAGGAGGATTGTGGTGGGAAGCCAGTATCTTTCGGTGGCACTACTGCTTCTGGGAAGGCGAAGCATGATTTCTCCGAGGCAGCCTGCTGTAATGACCGCAGCACACCTGAGGCGTGATCGTGCCAGGAATAGTGCCATAGAAAGAGTTCCGGCGATAACGGGTGCTGTGAACTCGTCGGTCATGGATCCCAGGAGCACGCCCAGGGCGAGTCCTGTGGCCCCAGTGCGTGGGAGGCGGTTGAGGATCAGGACCAGGAAGGCTGCTGGCAGTGCGGTGAGCGACCACCAGCTTGGCCCGTTCTGGACTATTGAGGGAACGGGACTGAGCAGGACGGTGGTGGTTAGTGCCCACTGGAGCCAGCGCCAAGGTGTCTCAGTAGGCGGGCCGAGTCTCATGACCGAGCAGTGGCAAGTCCCTGGTGGTACGCCTCGACAACGACCTCGAGACGGCTTGAGACGTGCATCTTGCGCATAATCGAGGCGATATGGGTCTTGACGGTTGTCTCCGCTATCATGAGGCGGGTCGCGATCTGCTGGTTGGACATGGCCTCACACAGCAGGAGGAGCACCTCCTGCTCGCGCTCAGACAGGTCCAGGTCCGCGGCTGACGCTGTCCTGGGGAACTGACCGTGGACGTAGCGGTCCAGGACGCGGCCAGCCGGTCCGGGGGAGAGGACCTTTCCACCTGAGTGGACGGTGCGGACCGCGGCGACGACCTCGGAGGGCGGTGTCGTCTTGAGGAGGAAGCCGTAGGCTCCTGCGGCGATACCGGTGTCAAGGTAGGTGTCGTCATCAAAGCTGGTGAGAATAAGGGACCGGGTGCCCGAGGACGTCTGCTCGAGCCTCCGGGTGGCGGCGATGCCGTCGAGTACAGGCATGTGGGCGTCCATGAGCACGACGTCGACCATGTGCGTATGGACGAGGTCGACAGCCTCTGCGCCGTCCGCGGCGACGGCGACGACCTCAATGTCATCCTCCTCGTCAAACATTGACTTAATGGCCGCCCGTGCAATGGGGTCGTCATCGGCGATGATAATTCGAATAACAGAGGCGTCAGAGGCGGTGGTCATTACTTGGCTCCGTTTTCTAGGGGAAGGGATAGGGAGAGGACCCACCGGTGGTTGGTGGGCGTACAGCGCAGTGACCCGCCCAGGGCCTGGGCGCGCTCCTTAAGGCCAGCGATCCCGTAGCCGCTCGTCAGTGCGGGCGGTGCGGGACGACGGTGCTCGGCTACAGAGTTGACGGCGAGCATAATAACGCGCTCAGCGGAGACCTCGATCTGTATAGTGCACGGGAAGTCATGAGCAGCATACTTTGTCATATTGGCAACGGCCTCGTTCACGGCGTGGACGATTACTGTAGCAGATGCCTGGGGTAGTGCGGCGATATCACCGTCGTGGGAGATGGTAGCACGCAGCCCTGAGTGGGTCAAGGTCGTTTGAGCGGAGTCCAGGGTCGTGAGAAGGTCGTTGGCAGGGAGGGCGTCCCAGCTGGTTGACGCCTCTTGCTGGCGCAGGACGCGGAGCATGGCACGCAGGTCGCCCTCGGAGTCGCGGGTAGTGGTGGCAATGTCCTCCAGGGCCTCGACGACGGCAGGGCTGCGTGGCTCCAGTGCGAGCGCCTTGACGGTGGCCTCGGAGACGAGCTTATTGGCCTGGGTGAGAATGCTCTGCAGCTCTTGGGCAATAAGGAGCCGCTGGGTGCGCAGGGCCTCGTCACGGGCCGTCTCTGCTGCGAGCAGTCCGCGGTTTGAGGCGCGAATTACTAGACCGGTCCCGACCGAGGTTCCTAAGACAATGATACAGAAAATAAGGACGTTTCCGCCGACGGGCTCGCTGCGCAGAAGGGCTATAGTGTCGCCTCCGATAAAACATAGAATGAGTGCTAGCGCCTGCCACCTGTGGTCATCGATAATGAGAAGAGGGATGGCGAGTAGGCCGCCAATGGATGCTGTCGACACAAAGCCAATCGCTGTCGCTGGCAGAAGGGGCAGGCCTACAAGGGCTACAGCCGCCCAGGGATGGCGTCGTACGAGCAGGACGCTGGCCGCGCTGGGCAGGGAGCTGAGGGTGAGAGGATCTGCCCCGGTGAGGGCCAGGTCCGTGCAGGCGAGCGCGGCCAGGAGCAAGGCGATCACGCGACGGGCCGTGCAGGCGCGTGCCGCGCGGCGGGCTAGGCGGCCAGGGGCGGGCAGGTGCGCTAACACCCCTGATGACGTAGGGATTGCTAAGGTCACCTCAGGTAGTCTAGTACGGCTCGGTGATATGCGTCTGATTTGACGAGGGTCATAGAAGTATGGCGTCGAACACAGATGCAGTGAAATGTATGTGTTCTACTGTTTTTGATAGTCTTTGACGTTTTTAACATATTTACCGTATAAGCCCTGCACGGCCTCCCCTCCTCCGAAAGTTGGAGTGCGAACTGGCACCTTGCAGGATCCGCTGACGGCGTCGTCCCTGGATCCTTGAGGTTGTTGGTAGACACTGCGAGCGGCCCCGTGCGGCTGCCCAACCAGGAGACTGAACTATGACCACCCTTCTCAAGACCCCGGGCGCCAGCCAGGGGACAACGCAGAGGGCCCCTGACCAGGAGGTCGGGCCCGCTCACCGCCCGGATCCGGACGGGCCCCCCGTCATCGTGCGCGACGTCCGCCGTTCCTACGGGGACCGTGAGGTGCTGCACGGGGTGGACCTGGTGGTGGAGCGTGGATCCTTCCACGGGGTCATCGGCTCCAACGGCGCCGGCAAGACCACGCTCATGGAGATTGTCCACGGGGCCCGCAGACCCAGCTCCGGTACGGTTGAGCTGCTCGGTCGCCCGCCTCTCCCGCGCGACCCGGCCCTGCTCGCCCGCCTGGGTATCCAGCCCCAGGCCACGGCCTTCTTCTCCCGCGCCACCGTGCGCGAGCACCTGGGCACGATGGCCGCGCTCTTCGGCGCCTCCCAGGCCCGGGCCGACGAGCTCATTGAGATCATGGGCCTGGAGCGGGTGCGCAACTCCAGGGTCACCAAGGTCTCCGGCGGTGAGCGCCAGCGCCTGGCCGTCGCCTCGGCGATCGTCCACCACCCCGAGGTGCTCTTCCTGGACGAGCCGACGGCGGCCCTGGATCCCACCTCCCGCCATGATCTCGTGGAGCAGCTGCGCAAGGTGCGCGAGGAGGGCACGACGGTCATCTACACGACGCACTACCTGGAGGAGGCCGAGCGCCTGTGTGACGTCGTCTCCGTGCTCGACGCCGGCCACATTGTCACCACCGCCACCCCGGCTGCCCTCATTGCTGGCTGCAAGGCCAGCTCCTCCGTGCTGCTGCCCGGCGGCGCGCAGTGGCTTGACACGATCACTGGGCTGGAGGGTGTTCTGGACGCCCAGGTCACGCCCGACGGCGTCGTCGTGCACGTGCAGGACGTGGGCGATGGGTTCGCCGTCCTCGCGGCCGCGGGCGTACCGACAGCGGGAGCCCAGGTCCGCGGGGTCAGCCTCGAGGATGCTTTTGTGCAGCTCACCGGAAAGGAAATCCAGCGATGATCCCCTCCAAGGCACTGACCGCCTCCCTGGCGCGCACGGCGTTGCGCGACCCCTCCACCCTCTTCTTCTCCTACGTCTTCCCCTCTGCCCTGCTCGTCATCCTGGCGCAGACAATGGGCTCCTACCCGGGTGTCCGCGGGCACTCGGTCGTGGACTCCATCGGCCCTAACGTCGTAGGCATCGGCGTCACCTTCGTCGGGCTCTTCGCGGGTGGAATGAACATTGCCGAGTGGCGTGAGAACAAGATGCTCGGCGTCCTGCGCTGCGTGCCCCTGAGCGTGTCCCGGATCCTTATGAGCGCCTTTACTGTGGCACTGGTGTCCGCGTTCGTCCAGGCTGTCCTGATCATTGTCGTCGGGATTATGCCCTGGGTCGGGATGTCCTTGTCACCGTGGGCCTTGCTCGCAGTTGTGCCGGTATTCCTGGGGGCCCTGGTGTTCTACCTTATCGGTATTCTTGTCGGACTCGTGGTCCCCAGTCTCCAGGCCGTGCCGCTCGTCATTATGCTCATTGTCTTCCCCATGTGCTTCGCCTCGGGCGCCATGATGCCTCTGGAGATGCTGCCGAGCTGGGTGGAGACACTCTCGCACTTCCTGCCCATGACCTACGTCCTGAACGGCCTGCGCTGGCCGCTGACCGGTGTCGTCGACCTGAGTGACGCGCTTGTCGGCTGGGGCGTCCTGGCCGTCAGCGGCGTCGTGCTCTTTGCCGCCAGTGTCCGTCTGATGCGCTGGAGGTAGTCCCTGGAGCGATACCCTGGGTGTTCCTTGGCCCAGGGCTCCGGAAGGCGTGGCCCGCCCAGTACCCGCTGGGCGGGCCACAGCGTTATTGCGGTGGTAAGGACGCCGCGCAGCCGCCCGGCCGGGGCTCCTGGGACATTCGCAGGAGCAGGCCGGGCGGCTGCGACGGCGTCGGGGGCGCCGGCGGCAGGCCAGCGCGCGAGTGCTCAGGCCCCCAGCGCGGCGGAGACGACCTCCTTGGCCTCCTCCTGGACCTGGGCCAGGTGCTCAGCCCCCTTGAAGGACTCGGCGTAGATCTTGTAGACGTCCTCGGTGCCCGAGGGGCGGGCCGCGAACCAGGCGTCCTTGGTGGTGACCTTGAGGCCGCCGATGGGCGCGTCGTTGCCCGGCGCCCGCACCAGGCGGTCGACGATCGGCTCCCCGGCCAGCTCGGTGGCGGTCACGTCCTCGGGGGACAGGGCCGCGAGCCGAGCCTTCTGGGCCTTGGTGGCGGGGGCGTCGATGCGGGCGTAGGCGCTGGCACCGAAGCGGGCCACCTGCTCCTCGTGCAGCTGCGAGGGGGTCTTGCCGGTCACCGCGATGATCTCGCTGGCCAGCAGCGCCAGGATGAGGCCGTCCTTGTCCGTGGTCCACACGGTGCCGTCCTTGCGCAGGAAGGACGCCCCCGCGCTCTCCTCGCCGCCGAAGCCCACCGAGCCGTCGATGAGGCCGGGCACGAAGTGCTTGAAGCCCACGGGCACCTCGATGAGCTTGCGCCCCATGGCCGCCACCACCCGGTCGATGAGGGAGGAGGACACCAGGGTCTTGCCCACCGCGCAGCCCTCGGGCCAGCCGGGACGGTGGGTGAACAGGTACTCGATGGCCACGGCCAGGAAGTGGTTGGGGTTCATCAGCCCGCCGTCGGGGGTGACGATGCCGTGGCGGTCGGAGTCGGCGTCGTTACCGGTGGCGACGTCGTAGGGGGTCTTGCCGGCGGCGTCGGGCTTCATCTTGGCCCGCAGGGAGGCCATGGCGTTGGGGGAGGAGCAGTCCATGCGGATCTTGCCGTCCCAGTCCAGGGTCATGAAGTGCCAGGCCGGGTCCACCTCGGGGTTGACCACGGTGAGGTTGAGCCCGTAGCGCTCACCGATGGCCCCCCAGTAGTCCACGGAGGCGCCGCCCAGCGGGTCCGCGCCGATGCGCACGCCCGCCTCGCGGATGGCGTCCATGTCGACGACGTTCTCCAGGTCGGCGACGTAGGTCTCCAGGAAGTCGTGCTTGGTGACGTAGGGGCCGTCCAGGGCCTCGGCGATGGGCACGCGCGGCACCTCGCGCCAGCCGCCGGCCAGCAGCTCGTTGGCGCGGTCCGCGATCCACCCGGTGGCGTCCGAGCCGGCGGGGCCGCCGTGCGGCGGGTTGTACTTGAAGCCGCCGTCGCGCGGCGGGTTGTGGGAGGGGGTGATGACGATGCCGTCGGCCAGGCCCGGGCCGGTGGTGCGCACGCCGGCCTCGGTACCGGCGCCGTTGGCCCGCAGGATGGAGTGCGAGACGGCCGGGGTGGGCGTGTAGGAGCCGCGGGCGTCGATGGCGGTCATGACCTTGGCGGCCGAGAGCACCTCGATGGCGGTGCGCCAGGCGGGCTCGGACAGGCCGTGGGTGTCACGGCCGATGTAGAGGGTGCCGTCGGTGCCCTGGGAGCGTCGGTACTCCACGATCGCGGCGGTGATCGCCACGATGTGGGCCTCGTTGAAGGCGGTGTCCAAGGAGGCGCCGCGGTGGCCGGAGGTGCCGAAGACCACCTTCTGAGCGGGGACCGCGGGGTCGGGGACGAGGTCGTAGTAGGCGGAGATGACCTCATCGATGTTGACGAGGTCTTCGGGCTGTGCTGGCTGTCCTGCTCGTGGATGCATGGGCCCTAGTGTGTCACGAGCCACTCGCGATTGTCCCGGGGTTCCCGCTCAGCGGACGGATATGTTCCGGAGCGCGCATTGACGACGGCGCCCGGGCCTGTTCCGCGGTGCGCTCCGCCGTTGCCCGCCGCCCGTCCGGCCCCGCCCGCCGATCCTCCGCCGTCGGCGCCTCAGAAGAATGGGGCGACGACCTCGCCGATCTCGCCGAGGAAGCCGAGGAACTTGCCGAGGCAATCGAGGGTGTTGAAGATGCTGGACACGAGACTGTCGCGGTTCGAAATCCACAGCTCGGCCCGGGTCGCCCGGCCCGATGTCATCACGAGGGACCCGCGCATGGCGTGGGGGACGCCCTCGTACAGGCGGAAGCGGGCCCCGTCGTCGACGCCGACCCGGCCCTCGCCCAGCAGGTGCAGGCGGACGATGGGCCGGTCCGGGCGCGCCACGAGGGCCTGGGCGGCCCGGGGCGGGAGCCACTCCGGCAGGAGGAGGCGCATGTCGGCGGCGTACTCGGCCCCGTTCCGCCCGATCGGCGCGACGAGGACGTCGACGTGCTGGTTGCCTATGCCAGCGTGGGTGTCCACGCACAGGCGGTCCCAGTCCACGGCGCCGCGCCGGCGGTCGGCCTCGGGGACGGTCACCCGGCGCAGGGAGCCAGTGGCGGGGCCGAATTCCGTCGGCTGGAGCTCCTTATCCTGGTGTCGTCGTATCAGATCCGTATCATGGCGCATGATGCGCGGCAGCCGGCGCCCGTGGATGTGGATGAGCTCGTCGGCATCGAGGACCCCTCCCGGCGCAACGGTGGTGTCGAAGCCCTCGCGCTCCAGGGTGCGCTTCCTGCGCCAGCCGAAGGATAGGCCCGTGCGCAGCAGGGACGCCCCGAGGACGTACGTCCCCAGGCTGCGCGAATGCGGCTGTGCTGCCAGGGCCGTGGCCAGCCGGCGCTGGAAGAGCGTGCCCTCGAAGCCCTGCCCGGATCGGATCCCGCCGGGCAGAGCGGAGCGCGCCGCGTCGGCGGCCCGGGCGGCCTGCCCCGCCGCCTGACTGGCGGTCTGGCCCGTCGCCCGGCCCCAGGCGCCCGCCTGCCCCGTCGGCTGGTTCCAGGCGCCCGCCTGCCCCGTCGGCTGGTTCCAGGCGCCCGCCTGCCCCGTCGGCTGGTTCCAGGCGCCCGCCTGCCCCGTCGGCTGGTTCCAGGCGCCCGCCTGCCCCGTCGGCTGGTTCCAGGCGCCCGCCTGCCCCGTCGCCCGACCGGCGACCTGCGCGTGACGAAGGCGCTCGGCGCCCTGACGTGCTCGCTCATCCATGATCGTCGTCTCCGTTCGGTCGACGGGCCGGCGGTGCGGGGCCGGCGATAGGCTGGATGGAACCGATCCTATCCGCTCCGGCGCACCGCGCACACCGTGAGGAGTCCCCATTGTCCGCCGTCCGTCCGGCCCGGCCCCGGGTGCGGCGGGGCTTCTGGGGCGGTCCGGGGCGGGGTCGTGGTCCGGGACGGGGAGCCCTTGGGCCCGGCCCCGCCCTCCGATCCTCCGCCGTCGGCGACTCAGAGCGCGCTCAGTTCGATGAGATCGCCGAGGACCTCGCCGAGGAAATCGATGACGTCGGGTCCGATGTTCTTGCGGTCCGAGATCCACAGCTCGGCCCGTGTCGCCCGGCCCGACGTCATCACGAGGGACCCGCGCATGGCGTGGGGGACGCCCTCGTACAGGCGGAAGCGGGCCCCGTCGTCGACGCCGACCCAGCCCTCGCCCAGCAGGTGCAGGCGGACGATGGGCCGGTCCGGGCGCGCCACGAGGGCCTGGGCGGCCCGGGGCGGGAGCCACGCCGGCAGGAGGAGGCGCATGTCGGCGGCGTACTCGGCCCCGTCCCGCCCGATCGGCGCGACGAGGACGTCGATGTGCTGGTCGTCGTCGGCCCTGTCGGAGCTGGTGTCCACGCACAGGCGGTCCCAGTCCACGGCGCCGCGCCGGCGGTCGGCCTCGGGGACGGTCACCCGGCTCAGGGAGCCGGTGGTGGAGCCGCCGTCCATCGGCCGGAGCTCCTTGTCCTGCCGTCGTCGCGTCAGAAAACCCAGATTCGTACTGCGCATGATGCTCGGCAGCCGGCGCCCGTGGACGTGGATGAGCTCGTCGGCATCGAGGACCCCTCCCGGCGCAACGGTGGTGTCGAAGCCCTCACGCTCCAGGGTGCGCTTCCTGCGCCAGCCGAGGGACAGGCCCGTGCGCAGCAGGGACGACGCCCCGAGGATGTTCGTCCCCAGACTGCGCGCATGCGGCCGGGTCGCCAGGGCCGTGGCCAGCCGGCGCTGGAAGAGCGTGCCCTCGAACTCCTGCCCGGATCGGATCCCGCCCGGCAGAGCGGAGCGCGCCGCGTCGGCGGCCCGGGCGGCCTGCCCCACCACCTGCCCCGCCACCTGACTGGCCGCCTGCCCCGCCTGCTCCGCCGCCCGGCCCCAGGCGCCCGCCTGCTCCGCCGCCCGACCGGCGGCCTGGGAGAGCGCTCCGCCGGTGCGGGCCGCCGCGCGACGGAGGCGCTCGGCGCCCTGACGTGCTCGCTCATCCATGATCGTCGTCTCCGTTCGGTCGACGGGCCGGCGGTGCGGGGCCGGCGATAGGCTGGATGGAACCGATCCTATCCGCTCCGGCGCACCGCGCACACCGTGAGGAGTCCCCATTGCCCGCCGCCCGCCCGACCGCATCGTTCACCGCCGTCTCCACGCCCGACGCCCCGGCCGCCGTCGGCCCCTACTCCCAGGCAGTGGCTACTGGTGAGACTGCTGGCAGTCTCGTCTTTGTCTCCGGCCAGGTGCCCCTCGACCCGGCTACCGGCGCCCTGGTACTCGGGGACGTCCAGGCGCAGGCTGAGCAGGTACTGCGCAATATCGGCGCCATCCTCGGGGCTGCGGGCCTGGGGTATGACGACGTCGTCAAGACCACTGTTCTTCTGGCTGATATTAACGACTTCGCTCCTGTCAATGAGGTCTACGCGCGTTTCTTCACCGGTGAGATCCTGCCCGCCCGCGCCGCCTTCGGCGTCGCCGCCCTACCGCTGGGGGCCAGGGTGGAGATCGAGGCAGTGGCCGTGCGCCGCTGAGGGCGGTGGGCCGCCGGGGGCGGTTGGTCCACCGTGCGCAGCACCGTGGGCCTACCGCCCTCCCGCCCGGATCCCGGACCCGTCGTCGGCAGCAGTGTCGGAGCAGCCGCATCCCGCTGCAGACGTAATGCCCCGTCCCATCTCTTATTCAAGAGTCCTCATGGATCAGCCACTTATTGTGAGGCTCGGCGGTATCCGGGCTGTATCTGCCCTCGCCGTGGAGCTCCTCATTATTCTGGGATTTATCCTAATGCTGCCCGTCACCCTCATTGTGGAGGCCATGATCGCAGCCCATCCCACGGTGGAGATCCACGACGAGGCACATGTGCTCCAGGTGGACTCCCTGTCCCAGAGCATTGAACGCCTCACCTTCTCCAAGGACGTGCACGTCGCTGTGCTCACGTTGCCCGGAAAGGACGTGAAGAACCTCAACGACGAGGTCCTCGAGTACGCCCGCGCCAGCAACAGCACTGACGTCCCGTGGATCTCACCAAAGAACCCGCGCTACTGGGCAAACGGCCTGGTCATACTGGCCGTCGCCCCACAGGCGCGGTTTGTGGGATGCTACTTCGGGGAGGACGTCAAGGTCAGTCTGCAGGAGCAGGCGGAGATCCAGAACGTCGCCAAGAACGCGCTGCGTTCCCAGGATTGGGACAAAGGTATTACGCTCATGGCCCAGGAGTCCGCGCAGCGTCTGGGGAGCGGCCGTCAGATCGGCTACGCCATGGGGGCGGCTGTAATGAGCGTCCTGGGACTCGTGTGGCTGGCATTCCTCCTGCACCGCGGCCGTCGGAACCGAAAGCTCGACGCCCGTGCCCGTCGCTCCTACAGCGAGGTCACCCACGACTACGACGCCACTGAGCTCATGGCCCGCACGCTACCCCCCGAGGAGCCTCATAGCGCCCAGGTCCTGGCTCGCTACAACTGGTTCCTCAGGGAGTACGAGAAGGTGACACGTGATTTTGCCGAGCTCGGCGAGCCCCGGGGCGCCCAGTGGTACAGCGACAGGGTCGGTCGCCTGACCGCCAAACTGGCCAGGCGCTCGGCCGTCCTGGACACCCTCGACGACGTCATAGCCAACGCCTCCGCGCTCCTGACCATGTCCTCGAGGTGGGAGGAGGCCTGGCGAACCGAGACCGGCCCGGTCCGGGAGGACCTGGCGTCCCTGCTGACCCTGACCGACAGGGTCGCCGAGGCCGGTGCCCTCGATGTCACACCGGTGCGGGCCTGGGTGCGTGAGCAGTCCCGGTGGCTCGCCCAGATAACCATTGACCTGAGGGAGCGGACCATGTCCCCCTCCCAGGCCCTCAGGGAGCTCGACCGGATGTCCGACCGGATCCGGGCCACCGCGGAGCGGCTTGTGAAGGACGCCCTGGACGCGGACACCTCCCGGTACGCCGAGGCCCGTCGCAGGCGGTACCAGGACCGCCGGTCCTTCGTGAGGCAGAGGCCCTACAACGGCAACTGGTCCCTGGCCGGGATCCAGGGATCCTACGACCCGTGTTCCACTATCCGTCTCAACCCGTCCTCGCCGGGACAGCAGGCGGTTGACTCGGCCAGCCTGGGATCGGTCTTTAACACAGCACCCCTGTCAGATCTTATTGTGGGCTACTCCAACGCCGCGGACTACACCCCCGCCTCCAGCTCCGGTAGCTCCTTTGACGGCTCGGGCAGCTCAAGCTCCTTCAGCTCGGGGTCGAGCTTCTCCGGCTCAGGCTCCTCCTCCAGCTTCTGAGCTGGCGTACTCCCGGTAGACGCCCTCATCCTGGGGCCGGGATCGGGGGTGTGCGCGGCTTCGCACCCGGTTTTGTCGCAATCTGAGGATCAGAGCCGACCCCACCTCGCTCCCGACTTTGTGCACCCAATGTCTGCGCAGGTCATGGGCTTGAGCCTCGGCGCGGTCAGGAGTGCCCACCGTTCTGATCCTCAGATTGCGACACGCGTAAGGATCCGGGCCCGCAGACGAGCGGTAAACCCCTCGGAAAACCGGGTAAATGCCCGGACCTGCGCCAGGAGACACCTCAGGCACACGATTCTCCGCGGCCAGGCCCTGGCTTACGTCACCGGGACCCCAGGACAAGGCCCGAGCCAGTGCCGAGCACGTGTCCTCAGGCCTTGGCCAGGGCCATGTCGCCGGGACGGATCCAGCCCTGGGCCCGCATGAACTCGCTAATGACCAGGGTCAGCAGCGCCGGGGCCAGGAAGTGGAACACCAGGAGGACCCCTAGAAGACTGCCGGGTGATGTCGTCGACGACATGGTCTGCCAGGTCATAATCTGGCCCACCAGGCCCGCTGAACCCATACCGGAGCCGATTGCGTTGCTCTCCAGGTGCAGCACCACCGTGGCCACGGGCCCCAGGACCGCTGAGGCCAGGGTCGGTGGAACCCAGATCAGCGGGTGGCGCACGATATTGGGTACCTGCAGCATGGACGTGCCCAGCCCCTGGGCCAGTAGTCCGCCCCACCGGTTCTCCCGGAAGGAGGCCACCGCAAAACCCACCATCTGGGTGGTGCAGCCGATTGTGGACGCCCCTGCGGCCACGCCGGACAGGCCCAGGATCACCCCCAGGGCGGCCGAGGAGATCGGCAGGGTCAGGACCATCCCCATGATAACGGCGACAATGACCCCCATGAGCAGGGGCTGGCGTTCGGTGCCCCAGTTGACCAGGTCGCCCAGCGCCATCATGCCCTCGCTAATGGGCGGCCCCACCAGCAGGCCCACTGCCCCGCCGACGGCGACGCAGGCCAGGGGCGTGACCAGGATGTCCACCGGGGTGCGTCCGGAGACCGCGCGTCCGACCTCCACCGCCGTGTAGGCGGCCAGGAAGGCCCCCAGCGGCTCACCGGGGCCGCGTAGGACCAGGGCGGTGCCGACGCCGTCGGTCACGAGCGTGGTCCCGGTCAGGAGGCCGGAGGCCAGGGCCCCGACCTGCCCGGCCACGGCCGCGGAGACGACGACAAAGGTGTCCGCCCCCAGGCGCCGGGCCGTGCCCAGGCCGATGCCCGCACCGGTCACCGAGGTCGCCACCCGCCCCAGGAGGGTCAGGCTGGTACCTGCTGCCCCGGGCAGGAGACCGCCGACCTGCGTGAGGATAGTGCCGATAATGAGGGTCCCGAACAGGCCGTGGGCCATGCCGGTCAGGCCCTCGATAAAGAGGCGGTGCGCCCAGGAGCGCAGGTAGGTGATAGCAGGGTGGGCACCCTGTGGTGGGGTTGGACGGGTGGGCCCCTGGGGCGGGTCGGCGGCGCCAGGGTGGCCGGAACCTGCTGAGGTCTTGGCCGGGACCGGGTCGGCGGTGGGTAGGGGTGCTGAAGGGGTGCTCATACGCGGCTCCTGCTCTTCTACTGTCATGACAGATGTCAAGACAGTAGGAGTCTACGACCTTCTGGTCCTCACCCCGGTGTGAGTGTGTTCACGCTTCTGGCTGGATTGGGTGCGCTGCCGAGCCTGTGCGTGCTCGCGCTCCTGCCGGGGCGCGCCGGTCAGGGCGGATCTCGGGCGCGCCCGGCCCTACTCCGGCTCCCGGGTGAGGCCCAGGGCCTCCAGGCGGGCGACGGCGTCGTCCAGGATCTCCTCGCTGGGGGCCTCCAGGGTGTGCGTGTGCCAGCCGTTGGTGAGCTCGGCCAGGGTGGAGGAGACGGGCAGGCGCCCCAGGAAGGCCCGGACGTCCTCAGGGGTGCGCAGGTGGAGGTCCACGGTGATCTGCCCGTAGAGGCGGTGCTCGATGGAGGTGTCCAGCAGCCAGGCCCCGGCGCCGATAACGGCGGTGACCTCCGCCTCGATCTGGGCGCGGGTGTGCTGGACGAACACGGTGCGACGCGGCAGCGTGGCCGGGCGGGCCAGGAGGTAGCCGCGGCTGGTGGCCAGGACGGGGGTGCCGGAGGAGCGCAGGAGGGCGACGTCGCCCACAATGACCTGGCGGGAGACGCCCAGCTCCTCGCCCAGGGTGGTGGCGGACACCGGCGTCGTGGTCCCGCTCAGGCGTTCCACAATGCGGTGGCGGCGGGTGGGTGCGTCCATACTGTCTCCTGGGCGTCTCCTCGCGGGCGGACCGGGGCGGTGGTGCCAGCCGTGCGCCGGGGGAGTGCGGATCCCCTCGCGCCGCGGGCTGGGTGCCGACCGTAGCACGGGTGGCGACACGCCGGGGAGAGGCGGCCGCGGGGAGCGGTTTTGCGACCTGTGTCCCCAGGGTGTGGATTCATGGGGGCGACGGCGGGGCCGGAGCCTGTGGCTAACGGCGGACGGCTCGTGCCGACCCTTTGGGGGGAGCGTCGTTCCGCGGGAGCCTCATCATCCGCACCAGGCGCCCGCCCGGCCGCCGGCAGGCCGGTGCGGGTGCGTTGTCCACCGGTTCTCCACAGGTTCTCCAAGTGTGTCCACAGGAAGGGGGGCTACTGTACACAGGGCTTGGCCTAACACATCATCTAGGGGTGGTGGCGGCCTCGCACCACTAGGGGTAGTGTTTAGTCCCGTACGGGAGGCCCGCCCTCCCGCCGACCACATCCGTACCGCACCCCCCGGTGGACCCCCTGGCGGGGCACGGGCCGGACGGCACCGACGACTCCCAGGAAGGGTCCAGCATGGCGATCACTGTCTACTCCAAGCCCAACTGCGTTCAGTGCAACGCTACCTACCGGGCTCTGGACAAGGCTGGCCTGTCCTACCAGACCGTGGACATCTCCCTCGACGTCGAGGCCCTGGAGCAGGTCAAGGCCCTGGGCTACGTCCAGGCGCCGGTGGTCATGGCCGGTGGTGAGCACTGGTCCGGTTACCGCCCCGACAAGATCAAGGGCCTCGTCCTGGCCGCCCAGGAGCTGGCCGTCGCCGTCTGAGGGGCGGCGGTGGACGACTCGGTCAGCCAGCCGCTCCTGGTCTACTTCTCCTCCACCTCGGAGAACACGCACCGGTTCGTGGGCAGGCTCGGCTACCCCACGGCGCGCATCCCCCTGCGGCGTACCGAGGCGCCGCTGCGGGTGGACCGCGAGTACGTGCTCGTGGTCCCCACCTACGGTGGCGGCGCCGTCAAGGGGGCCGTGCCCAAGCAGGTCATCACCTTTCTCAACGACCCTCACAACCGGTCGCTGTGCCGGGGCGTCATCGCCTCGGGAAACACTAACTTCGGCAAGGCCTACGGTATTGCCGGTGACATTATCGCCAGTAAGGTGGGGGTACCCTTCCTGTACCGCTACGAGCTGCTGGGGACGCCCTCCGACGTCGAGCGCGTCAAGCAAGGATTGGACAAGTTTTGGCAGACACTCTGACGGACACCGGCCTGGAGCCGGTGCCCTCCCCCGAGCTGGACTACCACGCCCTCAACGCCAGGCTGAACCTCTACGACGCCAATGGGCTCATCCAGTTCGACGCCGACCACGAGGCCGCCCGCCAGTACTTCCTCCAGCACGTCAACCAGAACACCGTCTTCTTCCATGACCTGGAGGAGAAGCTGGAGTACCTGGTGGAGGAGGGGTACTACGAGGCCCGTGTCCTGGACCGGTACAACCCGGAGTTCGTCAAGAGGCTGTTCAAGGCGGCGTACGCCCACAGGTTCCGGTTCGAGACATTCCTGGGGGCCTTCAAGTACTACACCTCCTACACGCTCAAGACATTTGACGGCAAACGCTACCTGGAACGGTTCGAGGACCGCGTCGCCATGGTGGCTCTCACGCTGGCCGACGGCGACGAGCAGCTGGCACTCGACCTGGTCGAGGAGATGATGACCGGGCGATTCCAGCCAGCCACGCCCACCTTCCTCAACGAGGGCAAGGCCCAGCGCGGGGAGCCCGTCTCCTGCTTCCTGGTGCGTATCGAGGACAATATGGAGTCGATCGCCCGCGGCATTAACTCCGCCCTCCAGCTGTCCAAGCGCGGCGGCGGCGTGGCCCTGCTGCTGAGCAACCTGCGTGAGATGGGCGCCCCCATTAAGCGCATCGAGAACCAGTCCAGTGGCGTCGTCCCGGTCATGAAGCTGCTGGAGGACTCCTTCTCCTACGCCAACCAGCTGGGGGCCAGGCAGGGCGCGGGGGCCGTGTACCTCCACGCCCACCACCCCGACATTATGCGGTTCCTGGACACCAAGCGCGAGAACGCCGACGAGAAGATCCGCATTAAGACGCTCTCCCTGGGCGTGGTCATCCCCGACATCACCTTCGAGCTGGCCCGCAACAACGAGGACATGTACCTGTTCAGCCCCTACGACGTCGAGCGCGTCTACGGGCTCCCGTTCGCCGACGTCAACGTCACGGAGAAGTACCGTGAGATGGTCGACGACGGGCGGATCAAGAAGAAGAAGGTCAACGCCCGGCTCTTCTTCCAGACCCTGGCCGAGATCCAGTTCGAGTCGGGATACCCCTACGTCATGTTCGAGGACACGGTCAACCGCGCCAACCCGATCGCGGGCAAGGTGGTCATGTCCAACCTGTGCTCGGAGATCCTGCAGGTATCCGAGCCCAGCGTGCTGAGAGAGGACCTGTCCTTTGAGCACGTGGGCAAGGACATCGCCTGCAACCTGGGGAGCCTCAACATTGCCAAGGCATTTGACTCCCCGGACTTCGCCCGCACGGTGCGCACCGCGGTGCGCGGCCTGACGGCGGTGAGCGACCAGACGCACCTGCCCAGCGTCCCCTCCATCGACCGCGGCAACCGCGAGTCCCACGCGATCGGCCTGGGGCAGATGAACCTGCACGGCTTCCTAGCGCGTGAGCGCATCCACTACGGCAGCGCCGAGGCCCTGGACTTTACCAACGTCTACTTCGCCTCCGTGCTGTACGCGGCACTGAGCGCCTCCAACGAGCTGGCTACGGAGCGCGGGGAGAGCTTTGTGGGATTTGAGGACTCCGCCTACGCCAGCGGCGAGTTCTTTGAGAAGTACGTGACCCAGGACTTCGTGCCGGTCACGCAGAGGGTCAAGGAGCTCTTTGAGCGCTCATCCGTCCACGTGGCCACCCGCGAGGACTGGGCCGCGCTGGCCGAGCGGGTCAGGCGGGGCGGCCTGTACAACCGCAACCTCCAGGCGGTGCCACCCACCGGTTCCATCTCCTACATCAACAACTCGACGTCCTCCATCCACCCGATCGTGGCCAAGATCGAGATCCGCAAGGAGGGGAAGATCGGGCGCGTCTACTACCCGGCGCCTTTCATGACGAACGACAACCTGGAGTACTACCAGGACGCCTACGAGATCGGGCCCGAGAAGATTATCGACACCTACGCCGCGGCCACCCAGCACGTGGACCAGGGGCTGAGCCTGACGCTCTTCTTCCCGGACACCGCCACCACGCGGGACGTCAACCGGGCCCAGATCTACGCCTGGCGCAAGGGGATCAAGACCCTGTACTACATCCGCCTGCGTCAGGCCGCCCTGACCGGCACCGAGGTCCAGGGCTGCGTGAGCTGCATGCTGTGAGCCGGTCCCGGCAGCACCCCGGGGGCGGTGGCCAGCAGGCCCTCCCCGGGCCAGCCGTACGCCCGGGCGCTCACTCGGCCAGCAGGTAGGCGCGGTTGCGGCTGGTGGGCGGTGCCGTGGCGACGACCAGGCCCTCACCGACCAGCTCACGCAGGAGCGGCCGCAGGGCACTGAGGGACCTGCCGGTCCGCTCGGCAATGACCTGGATACTGACGGCCTCACGGGAGTCAAGGACGGACAGGACCTCCCACATGGCCCCGGTGCTCGCAATGCGGTGCTTCAGGTTGGCCAGCACGTAGGGCCCGTCGTTCATGCCCACCAGCAGGCCTTCCTCGACGATCCTCCCCAGGAGGTCGCGGATATCGTCGGAGTCCATGCCGAGGTTGCGGCGTACGTCTACCACCCGCACCCTGCCGTCACGGCGGGCGAGCGCCAGGACGGACTCCGCCCGTGCGTCCCGTGGCGCGCCGGGGAGGGAGTCGAGCCACGCTCGCACCTGGGGGTCAAGCAGGCCGAAGCGGGACAGCCTGACCACCACCCGGTCAATCGTCGTCGCCTCGTAGTCAGGTGCGGGAAGACCCTGCTGGCGCATGGCGCTGATCATGCGCGGGACACCCGTGCCGGCGGCCTCGGCGACCATGCCCGTGCCGTGAGGACGCGGGATGCTGCGCAGGAGGTTCGCCAGGACCTTGTTGCGGGAGACGGGAACCCCCTCATCCAGGTTGCCCACGGTCCTGCCCCCGTAGAGCCCGCCCGGGTTCCCTACCTCGACCCGGTCCTGGTAGACGTCCACCGATACCGTCTGCCCCTCGGCCTGCGCGGAGTAGTCCCGGTGCATGACCGCATTGGTAATAGCCTCCCGCAGGACGTCCTCAGGTACCTCCAGCACGTCCTCGGCCAGTGTCCCCCGGACGACTCGGCGCCGACGCAGGTTGCGGGCCACCGCGGCGACGGCGTCGTCCACCATGAGTGGCACGGGTCCGTCACAGGCCTGGCGGTCGATAAAGCGCACGCTGTCCTCCTGGGACTTGGTGGTGCCGGGGTGCACGCACACGTCCACGACGAGACGGGGGAACTCCTGCTGCGGGTAGGCTGCCAGGGTCACGTATCCGGCGAAGGTGGGGACGCCGTCGCGCGTGAGGATATTGAGCCGTTGAAGGGCTGCGACCTGGTTGCCCTCGTCAATACCGTCGAGGACGTGCGACCTGCTGGTGCGCAGCTCGGCCAGGAGACGGTCCACGCTCCGGGGGTCAAGATCCTCAAGAGCGGCGCCTGTGACGGGGGCGCGGTCCGTGGTGTCCTCGACCCGGCGGCTCATGAGCGCGTACACCTCGTAGGACGACAGGCGGATGTCGTGACAGCCTCACTCTACACAGTGAGGCCCTCACTTTATACAGTGACAGCCTCACTGTGTAGAGTGAGGAGCCTGTTCTATAGAGTGAGGTCGTCGTCTTGTGCACTGAGGAGGCGATCTCACCCACTGACGGGCTGGCTCGGCCAGTGAGGCAGTGCGTGCGGTGAGGCTGACGGCTGCGGCGTGAGGGCGTGCGCAGTGGGCGTCGACCAGCACCGTACGCGGGACCGCCCGGCGTAGGACCGAGTACGGGGCTGCCCCGCGTACGGCGAGTACCTGCGGGTGTCAACCGGAGCGTCCGGGTACCTGACGGTCCCGCGCGGTGAGCGTTTGCGGCAGGCTCCTGCTGGGTATGCCCACGCAGGGTGACGGCCCCGCGCGGTGAGCGTTTGCGCCACGGCGGGTGGTGATGGAGGTGACGCGACCGACGGTCCTGCGCGCGGTGAGCGTTTGCCGACCGGTTCGAGCCAGGCTACCGTGAGCGGGCTAGGACCTACAGCCCAAAGGACTCCCATGCGTATTACTTCCCTGTCCGCCCTGCCCGTCGCCGTCCTGCTGGTGGCCTCCCTGACCGCCTGCTCCGGTGGCTCCCAGGGCACCGACGCCGAAGCCAGCGGCTCCTCGGCGTCCACGACTGCGGACCCGTCCGCCTCAGCCGAGGCGGATGCCACGACGTCGGCCGATGCGTCCGCCTCTACCGGGGCATCGGCTGCCACCAGCTCAGATCCCACCTCCGCCGGAGGGAGCGCGAGCGGGACGCTGGAGGGCAAGCTGACGTTCACGGCCCCGTCCGGGTTCACGCTCGACAACCAGTACTCGGACTCCCTGGAGTTCCTGAGCGCGGACAGGAACCAGCGCATTGTGGTCGGCTTCTCGACGGCCCCCGGCGGCGCCACGGCCGAGGACATTGCCAAGCAGGCCACCGCCAGCAACGTCTCCGACTCGAGCGGAACGCCCGCTGCCGTCACCGCCGACGGCACCGTTGACCTGGGCGGGCACAAGGCCGATGTCTTCACCACGTGCGGGACGAAGGACAAGGAATCGGTGTGCGCACGCATAGCGATCGCCACCGAGGGCAGCACCATGACCGCCCTCATGTGGACCACCAGGGTCCGCGACGGCGGCCAGGCCGCCCCCGTGTCCGCTGACGAGTTCAAGGCTGCCGCGGCTGGCCTGAAGGGGTAAGGGCGCCCACGGGGTAAGGGCGCCCAAGGCGCTGCTCCCGGCGTGGGCCGCCGACGTGCCCGTCACGTTCGCCCGTGGCCACCGCCTTCCGCGCTGCTCCCGGCGTGGGCTGCCGATGTCCCTCACCGCACCGTTGTGAGGGTGTCGCGAGGACCCGACCTGGCGCCCCGGCTACCCCGCCCAGATCCCATACCTCACCGGTGGTCGCGAGGACTCGGCACTTCAAACATACCTTAACGCGCACACTAGACCCTGCCGGTGGTCGTGGGGAGGACCTATGGTCCCGCCCACCGGTTCCGCGGAGCAGGCCAGCCTGGTGGTGGTTGCGAGGGCCTGTCGTTGGGCTATCAATGAACGCTACCTTAAGGAGGTGAACGCCGTTTTGAGGAGATAGACGCTGTCTCGGAACTGTGAACACTCTATCGGAGAGGTGAACGCCATCTAGGGAATATGAACGCCGCCTAGGTGTGCGTTTATCTCCTCAAAATGGCGTTCACCTGTCTAAAGTAGCGTTCACTCGCCCAAGATGGCGTTCACCTCCCTGAGATGGCGTTTTACAGGGGTGGTCAGCGGTCTCAGGCGGCGGCCAGCGACCCCAGGCAGGGGTGGGTGGTCTGGGTGTGGTTGTCGGGTTCCTGTGCGGGGTGCGCCCGGCGGTGCGGGGTGCGCCTGGCGGTCCGCACAGCGCGGACTGCCGAGCACGTCATCGGACGACCCCGGAAGCCACACCCAAGCGCCCACCCCACACAGCACGCCCCACCGGACACCCCACCCCGACAGACCCCGGTCTCCTAGGCCGCTCCCGGCACACGACCCAGGACAGCTCCACTCCGCCCCGAGACACCTCCAACAGCCCAGGCACCCCCCGCAGCCGCCTTCTAGGTCTTCTGGGAAGGTGAGAGCAACTGCCGACAAAGGCCTCTTTAGGACGGGGACTTGGTGGAGGCCACGCAGCCGTTGGGGGCGATGAGGGACTCGCCTGCCGCCAGGACCCGCATGGCGTCGTCGCTCAGGATCGACGAGTTGTACTCACTGCCCAGGACCACCGAGATCGTCGTGTCAGTGGGGTCAGCCGTCGCGTCGATCTGGACGGTGACATTGCCGGTGAAGGCGCGGGCCATGGTGTAGGCGTTGACCAGCCCGGCGTTGGAGGCGGTAATGAGGATGTCGCCGTCGTAGGAGCCCTGAGGCCAGTTCGTGGTGTTGGCCACGGTCACCCCGGCGGACGAGAGCGTCTTGGCGACGTCACCGGCCAGGCCGGCGGTCTCGCTGCCGTTGTAGACGTTGGCGGTAATGCTGGAGAGCTCCACGCTCACCGCGCCGCTGGGCGGGCAGACCGGGGGCGTCGCGGGGTCCTTGGGCGTGGCGCTGGAGAAGCCCGGCTCGTAGAGGACCGGGACGACGCCGGACCACATGCCCATGGCCAGGACCGCCACCAGGGCCATGCCAGCCAGGAGGGATCCGATGACAATGGTCTGGCGGCGCTGCATACGACGGCGGTAGGCAACTCGAGGGTCCACGGGGGTGCTCACACCTCCACAGTAGTGTCTTGGCCTACGGTCTGAAACACTTTCGGGACGGGACGCGGCGGGTGTCGGGCACAGGGCGCGCGTCACAGGTACGGGGATGCCGGTAGCGGGGGGTGCGCCGTCGGCGACGTACCTTCGTTACGGGAGACGTACTGTAAAGGTACGTCTTCCGTCACTCGGGCACGTCTCCTATGACTAAGGTACGTCCGAGGCGCGGGGAGCAGCCGGTGCGGCCATGGCTAGCGTACGTTCCCGGCGGCAGGCGGGAAGGCGGCGGCCTGCGCCAGGCGGGGCCGGCTCCCTCGCTGCACCCACCAGCCCCGGCCGGGGCGCAGGCGCTCGGGGCGCACCCCCGGTAGGCTGCCCTCCCCGCGCTCCCCGTCCATGAGGAAGCTGGTGGCGCCGCCGTCGCGCAGGGCCTGGAGGACCTGGTCGTAGACGGCCTGCGTCCCCGCCGCCGGGCGGCTCACCACCACGCTGAGCCGCAGCTCGCGCGAGGAGGGCAGGTAGGTTGCCAACGGTCCCAGGGGCCCGCGCCCCCCGGAGGCGACGGCGTCGTAGTCATCGACCACGAGCACGATCTGCGGCCCGGCGACCGGCCGCCCCTGCCCCAGGGCGCCAGCCCGCCGCTCCAGCTCGGAGGCGATCGAGGAGGACAGCGCGACCGCCGTCGTCTCGGAGGTGGCGTGCCCCCCCAGGTACTCCTCCGGGCAGGCGGACACTACGCTATGGCTTACGTCATAGAGGGCGATGACGAGCTCGTCGGGCCGACGGCGCTCCACCAGCCCCCTGACCACGCCCCGCAGCACCGTGGACTTCCCGCACCCGGCGTCCCCGAGCACCAGCAGGTGGGGGTCGCGGTGGCCCAGGTCCAGGAGCACCTCCTCCAGGGTGTCCTGGAACAAGCCCAGGGGAAGGCGGTCGGGCTGGGCAAGGGGGCCGGACAGGCTCGTGGGGTCGATGACGTCGGGCAGGACCCGCACCGGGGCGGGGCGGGGTCCCTTCCAGGAGGCGGCCATCTCCGAGGCGAGGGCCTCCAGGGCGTCACCCACGTCCCCGCCCGCGGCGCCAATGCCGCCCGCGCCGCCCGCAGCGCCAACGACACCGGGCCCGCCGCTGGCGCCTCCGGGCCCGCCTCCCGCGGCGTCGGCCCGCGTGCCCCCGGTCCCCACGGACTCCACCGGCAGGGACACCTGGGCGAACAGCTGGTCGGGCAGCAGCGCCCGGCCCGGCGTGCCCGCCCTCAGGGTCGCCGACAGCCTCCCGGAGACCGCCGAGTCGGCCGGGTCGGTCAGGCGCAGCTCCAGCCACGTCCCCACCAGGGGGTGCTGGGAGACGCGCAGCTCGTTGCTGCGTGTCATGGTCGCCACCACGTGGACCCCCAGGCCCCCGCCCCGGCGCAGCAGCTCGTCGAGCGGCCCCTCCAGCTCCTCGAAGTCCGCCCTCAGCCGCCCGACGCCGTCGACCAGGAGCACAATGTCGGCGCTGGCCAGCTCGGGTATCCGCCCGGCGGCGTGCTCGGAGCGCAGCATCTCCAGGGAGTCAATGTGGTGGCGGGCGAAGGCGCGCTCACGGGCATCGAGCGTGCCCACCACCTCGTCCATGACCCGCCGCATCCGGCCGCGGTCTCCCCGGGTGGCCACCCCGCCCACGTTGGGCAGGGTGCTCAGGCGCGCCAGGGACCCCCCGGTGGCGTCCAGGCCGTAGAAGGCCAGGCGGGCGGGGCTGGTGGTCAGCGCCGCCGAGGTCGCCAGCGTCCACAGCAGGGTGGTGCGCCCGCTGCGGGGGGCGCCCACCACCGCCACGTGCCCGCCCCCGACGCCCAGGTCCAGCAGCCACGGCTCCTGACGGTGACGGGTGGGGTCGTCGCTCAGGCCAATGGGGACGGTAGGCCGCAACCCCGCCGCCCACGGGGCCCCCGCCGTCTCCGGGGCCCGCACGACGCCGTCGGAGCGCACCAGCGGCGCGCCGTAGACCTGGGGCAGGCACAGGCGGCGCGGTAACGGGGGCAGCCACACGGGCGCCACCGCCGTCCCCCGTCCCCGCAGCCGGCGCACCACCGTGTCCACCACGCTCACCCGGGCGCCCCGGCCCCGCCGGGCGGGTGCGGTGCCGATGGGCCCGGGCGTGGCGGACAGGCCGTTGTAGGCGCCCAGCAGCGCGGGCCCGCAGCGGCTGGCCTCCGCGGGCTGGGGCAGATCTTCCTCCAGGTTCCCCACGGGGCCCGAGACGTAGCCGGAGCGGAACCGGGTGTACACCGAGGTGTCGACCTTCAGGTAGCCGAACCCGGGGGCGGCGGGCAGGTGGAAGGCGTCGTCCGTGCCCAGGACGGCGCGGGACTCGGCCTCGGTGAAGGTCCGCAGGCAGATCCGGTAGGACAGGTAGGCCTCCAGCCCCCGCAGCCGGTCGGCCTCGAACCTCTGGGAGGACAGCAGCAGGTGGACCCCCACGGAGCGGCCGATCCGCCCGATCGCCAGCAGGAGGTCCACGAAGTCGGGGTTGACGGCCACCAGGTCGCTGAACTCGTCAATGACGATCAGCAGGTGGGGCATGGGGGGCATGCCCGCCTCCTCCGCCCTCAGCCTGCGGTAGCGGGTGATGTCCGGGCAGTTCCCGGCGTCGCGCAGCTGCTCCTGACGGCGGATCACCTCCCCCACGATCGCGGCCCGGGCCCGCTCCACCAGGGCCGCGTCCTTGCCCAGGTTGTCAATGAGCCCCGCCACGTGGGGCAGGGAGGCGAAGGGCGCGAAGGTGGCCCCGCCCTTGTAGTCCATGAGGACCATGGACAGGTCCTCCGGGGGGTGGGTGGCGGCCAGCGCCGTCACCAGGGTACGCAGCATCTCGGACTTGCCCGAGCCGGTGGCCCCCACGCACAGGCCGTGGGGACCCACCCCCAGCTGCGCGGACTCCTTGAGGTCCAGGTAGACCGGGGCCCCGGAGTCGTCACTGCCCACGGGGACCCGCAGGAAGTCCCGCAGGGGGCGGGGCGCCCAGCTGGTAGCGGTGTCAATGCCGCCGGGGTCGCCGACCTCCAGCAGGTCGCCGACGGCGGCCTCCTGCCCGCCCGGACCCTGCCCGTCCCCCGAGGTACCCAGCCAGAAGGGGGCGAGCGCCCGGGCCACGCCCTCGGCCAGGGCGGGGCCCGTCCGGTCGGGACGGCACAGCGCCTTGACGGGGCAGCAGGCCCGCCCCGGCCCGCCGCCGCCCCGGGGCCGCAGGTCCTCAATGAGGACGTCGCCGTCCGCGCGCACCGTCAGGCGCACCCCCAGGCCCGGGGGCTCGTGGCGCCGGTCGGTCACCAGGTGGATGACGGTGGCGCCCACGTCGGCCGGGGTCAGCGTGGCCTCGGGCAGGGGAAGGGGCAGGGCGTCACCGTGGTCCTCGCTGACCACTACCAGGCGCGGTCCGGGGAAGGCCGGCTGGCCGGGCAGCCGGGTGCGGCAGACCGTGGTGGTCTCGGCCGCCTCCCGCAGCTCGGCGCCCAGCAGCCCGGCCAGCTCCCTCACCGAGGGGGCCACCCGGCGTCGGAAGACCGGGCCGTCCAGCTCGGTGCGCATCCTGAGGTGGGGCAGGCGCGACACGCAGTCCCAGGCCTGCTCCCGCTCCTGGGGGAAGACCAGGGCCAGGTGGAGATCCTCGGGGGCGTGGAGGACCGCCGCCTGGGTGACAAGGGCCCGTGCTAGTGCCGTGGTCGCCTCCCGCGGCCCCACCACCGCCACCTCCCCGGCGCAGTCGAGGTCCAGGGTGGCGGGCAGGTCCGGCTGGAGGGCGTGGCGGCCGGCCAGGACCTGCGCCTCGAGGACGAGCATGGGGTCCAGCTCGGCGGGCAGGGTCCGGGGCATGGACACCAGGGGGTTGGCGGCCTCCGCGGTACCCACGCGGACCTGCAGGAAGTCGGGGTCGTGGCGGCGTCGCTCCCAGCGGCGGGCCCGGGAGGTGGCCCACACGGCCAGGGCGGTGGGCTCGGGGTGAGTCGCGAAGGCCTGGCGCCGCAGCTCCCGGCCGACCTCGCTGGCCTGGTGGTCGATCTCGTCGAGGGCCTCCAGGTAGCGTTCGCGGCGGTTGTGGCGCTCCTGGCCCTGCCCGGCCCGGCGGGAGAGCTGGGCGGCCAGCACCCCCAGCACCGTCAGGGCCATGACGAAGGCCCCCAGCAGCGCGAACACCGGCTTGGAACGCAGCACGGTCATCATGACCAGGGCGCTGGCGGCCCCCACCAGGAGGACGAGCATCTGGAAGGGGACGCTCTGACGGGTGCCGGTCTCCCTCAGGGGCGGAGGGGGCGGGATCTCCAGGGGCGGCGGCGCGCTCACCGGGAGAGTCGTCCGGCCCGGGCGGGTCACGGTGCGGATCATAGGGCCTCCCGGTACGGGGTGGTCCTGCTCCCCGGTGCCGGGACGGCCGGGTCCCGGTGGGTGACCCGGCGGGCGCAGGAGGCCACGACGTCGGCGGCCAGGTGGGTCATGTCGCGCGCCGCCCGCGGCCCCACCAGCCCCGGGGGCGTCGTGCGTCCCGTGGCCGCGCCCTCCAGGCGCCTGTCGAAGGCGATCATGTGCTCCCCGGGCGCCAGCGGCGGGACGAGCGGGTTCGCGGTGGTGGCCACCACCACGTGGAGGACGTGGGCGGGGCAGGGGGTGCCCGCCAGCCCGGAGCGCAGGCCGTCGGCACGCTGCCGCCCGCGCTCGACGTCCTCGCGGCGCGCGGGGCAGACCAGCACCACGACGTCGTGGACCAGGGCCATGGCCCCTAGCGTGGCCAGGGGGAGGGGGTCGGTCTCGGTCAGGACGAGGTCGAAGAAGCGGGCCAGGGCGCGCCGGGCGCCGGTCCACTGCGCCGTCGCGGTCTCGGTGCCGTTCAGCGGCGGCAGGCGCAGGCAGGACATGAGGCCGTCGGGGCCGGTGCCGGCCAGCTCGCGCGCCTGGGCGGTGGTGCTCACGCGGGGTACGCCCTGGGGCCAGGTGTCCGGGTCCCCGGGCGGGTCGTCGTCCGGGTCCGGCACCCGGGGCGTACCGGCGGCTCCCGAGCCTGGCGGGGGCCAGGTGCGCGAGCCCCTCACCCGGTCGGCGGCGCTGCGGGGCCCTGAGGAGCCTGAGAGCAGGAGCGCTGGCAGCCCCCGGGCACGTGAGATGATCGCCGTCAGCTGGAGCGCCAGGGTGGTGGCCCCGCAGCCCCGCCCCAGGGGGGCCACCAGGACCCGGCACGGCAGGGGCAGGGGGGTGCGTAGTGCGACGGCGTCCTGCTGGGCCTCTCGCCGTCCCCGGGCCGCACCGGTCAGCAGGATGCTGGCCAGGCTGGGGTGCTCGGAGGCCTTGGACGTGGCAATGAGGCCGCTCATGAGAACAGGCCCAGGAGGTAGGTGAAGACCCCTGCCAGGCCGCACAGCAGCGGGACGGTGGCCACCATGGTCAGGGACTCCAGGAGGTCGCACCCCTGGCCCAGGCGGATCCGTACCCGCGCCGTCGGCCGGTAGAGGGCCGAGAGGGCCAGGAGCACCACGAGCCCCGCCAGCACGAGCACGCGGGTGGTCAGGGCGGGGACGGCAGAGAGCAGCAGCAGGAGGGGCGCCATGGCGCACATCCACATGGTGGCGACCTCGACGCGCAGGGGGAAGGCGCGGCTGCGCAGCAGCAGCAGGGCCGCCAGCGTCCCCGCCAGGGCGCGGGCCCAGGTGCTCGGCAGGCAGGCCAGGTCGGAGGCGGCCCAGGCGATGGCGACCGTCAGGAGCACGCAGGCGACCATCATGGAGTCGTGGGCGGCCACCAGGCTGCGCTGGACCCGTTCGCGCCGGGGCCGGGTGCCCGCCAGGACGTCGTGGTCCAGGCGGGACAGCCCCGACAGGAGCAGGGCCATCCAGGGCAGCGCCCCGAGCAGGGCGGCCGCCGTCACCCCGAACACCCCGCGGGCCAGCATATTGCCGGGGGCCAGGGCGGAGGCCGCGATCCACAGGACCTCCAGGCCCAGCCCGAGCGCGCCCCCGGCGGCCCACCCGGGACGCCCGCGGCCGAGGGCGTAGACGGCCCCGGCGGCCAGGAGCGCCCCGAGCACGGTCCTGGCGTCCCGGGGCTCGGCCCCCGGGCTGGCGCACTTCCAGGCCAGGGGCAGCAGCCACCCCAGGCCGCTCCACGACAGCAGGGTGGCGAACCCCTGGGCGCGCCGTCCCAGCGCCCGGTGGGCCCCGGCCCCCAGGGCCACCGCCGCCAGGCCCGGCAGGACCAGGACCAGGGTGCTCCAGGACTCGCTCAGTCGCTCGACGCACATCCAGGCCGTGGCGGCGGTCAGGACGGCGGTGACCAGGCTGTAGCAGGTGATCCGGTCGGCCTCAGTGCGCCACCCCGGGTGGGACTCCGAGGCGTCGGCCAGGGCGTTGCTGATGTCCGTCACCTCGGTGGGCGGGGGCACGTCGTCGTCGGCGACCACGCGGATCACCTCGCCGTCCAGGACGTCCTGGGTCTCCAGGTCCTGCTCCAGGTCGATGACGTCCCCGTCCCAGCGGACCAGGGACAGGGGGCCGCCGGTCGGCTCGGTGTCCGCCCCCAGGAGGTGCAGGAGCCCAGGGAGGAAGGTGCCGACGGCCTCGTCGGAGGGCAGGACGGCCTCGGCGCGGGAGCTGGGGGTGACCATGGTCACGCGCGTGTAGTGGATCATCGCTTCTCCTTGGGGGCCGCGGCCGGTGCCGGGGAGGTGGAGGCGCGGGGCGTAGGGGCGCCTGAGGCGGTGCCTGGGGCCGTGGGCAGGGCGGAGGCGGCCGCGGTGGGGGGTGCCTCCGCCGCGGGCTGGGCCGGGGCGTCGGGTGCCTCCGCCTCGGGCGCCTCCGCGGCGGCCGTCTCGGCGGTGCCCGGGTGCTGGGGCGGCGGGTCCAGGTCCGCGGCCATGAAGGAGTAGCCCACGCAGGCCGCGCTCAGCCCGGCGGCGGCGACCAGGGAGGCGACCAGGAGCGGCAGGGAGCGCCTGACCGGTACCGGCTGGTGGCCGTACTGGAGCGCCTGCATGAGCCGCCTGGTGTGGAGACGGGCGGAGTCCAGGACGGCGGAGTCGTTCTCATGCGGCACGGCGGGCTCCCGGTGCGGGGGCGTGGCGGGGGCGCCGGGAGCCCGTGAGGGCGCGCGGGGTGCTGGCGGCAGGGCAGGCGCCGTCGGCCCGCCCGTGGCGCAGGGGGTAGGTGGGCACGCCTCACTCCTCGGTCAGGGAGAGCTGGTAGCCGCCCAGGGAGATGACGCTGGGCAGGGGCGTGGCTACGGGCTGGTGGGCGGTGCAGGGGTAGGTCCTGCCGTCGCGCATGCGGATGGTGGTGCCCTTGGCTGAGCCGAGGTCGGTGACCACGAGCAGGTGGTTGTGGATATTGAGCATCGCGTGCTCCTTGGAGGCCGACTCGCTGGTGTCGGGCACGGTGAGCAGCGCGGTGTCCGCGCCCCCGGAGCGTCGCCGTAGCGCCCGGCCCAGGATCGTGGGGCGCGTGATGACCGCCTGCCAGCCGTTGTCGTCGACCATGCGGATCCTCCACTCGGCAGGCGTGGGGGCTGGCGGCATGACGGGCTCGGCGGGCTCGGGGGTGGCGGCGTGACGGGCTGGCGACTGGGCGCGCGAGCGCGAGCGCGACGCGGGTGGCTGGGCGTGCCGGTTGGCGGCGGGCGACGTCGGGGCGGGTAGCGACGTCAGGGTGGACTGCGGGTCCTGGCGTGGCAGCGAGGCCGTCGAGGGGGACAGGCCCGCCCGGCGGGTGGCCGGTGACGACAGCGAGGGGGCTGGGGCGTTCGGTGACATCGTGGGTGAGGGGGTCCGGGTCGTGGGCGACGCCGGGAGCGGGGAGGGCGACGTGGGTGTGGGCAGGGCCAGCGGCTCCATCCGTACGGAGGTCGCGGCGGGGTCCTCCCGGGGCGGGCGGCGCAGCGTGTCCACGTCCGCGGTAGCACGTGCGCGCGGACCGGCCTCGGACAGGAGGGCGCGGGTGGAGCGCCGGGGGACGGAGGGCGAGGACGTCGCCGGGGAGGAGGGCGACGCCGGGGCCGCGCTGGGCGGCGCCGACGCGGCCGGTGGCGGGGGCGAGCTCGGCGGGGGCGGTGCCACCGGCGAGGGCGTGATGGCCGCCCCGGTGACCACCAGGGGGGGCAGGGAGGTGGCGGAGTCGTCGGCAGGGGCCGGTACGGGCAGGGACGTGATGGTCACCTGGACCGGGGCCGGAGGAGGTGCCGGGGCGGGCCGCGGGGCACCGCGGGCGGGTGCCGTGGGGCCCGCTGGCGGCGCCGACGTCCGGGACGTGCTGGGCATGACCGAGGTCCGGGACGTGCCGGGCATGACCGAGGTCCGGGTGGGTATGGTCGCGGGGCTCGTAGGTGCTCCGGGACGTTTGGTCGCCGAGCCCGAGGGCATGACCGAGACCCGGGTGGGGGCGGAGGCGCGGACGAGGGTCACCGGGGGGTGGGACGAGGAGGTGCTGGCCGGTGCGGCCGGGGTGGTCGTGGTCGGCGTGGCCGGGGAGCCAGCAGGTGATGCCGGGGAGTCCCCCGACGCCGGTGCGCCGGTGGGCGAGGCCGGGGAGGCCGGTGCCGTCGGGGAGGGCGCACGGCCTGCCCCGGTGCCCGCCAGCTCGCTCGGAGGCGGTGCGGGGGCGTGGCCGGGCTGGGCCGGGCTTATGACACCGGGGCGCACGGCGGTGTCGGAGTCGGAGGAGGGGCGGATGGCGGTGTCGGAGGATGGACGTGTGGCGGGGCCCGAGAAGGGGCGGATGGCGGTGTCGGAGGAGGGACGTGTGGCGGGGCCCGAGAAGGGACGGATGGCGGTGTCGGAGGAGAGGCGCGCGCCAGGACCCGGGGAGGGTGCGGGGGCCTCAGGGGGCAGCGGCGCGGAGGACGCCGACAGGGGGGTGGAGGCTACCTCGGGGGTGGGTGCGGCCGGGGGCTGGGAGACCGCTTGCGGGCTGGTCGTGTGGCCCAGCGTCGCCAGTGTCCCGCGAACCGGATCCGGCCCCGGGCGGGTGCTCAGGGTGATGGCGTGGGCGCTCTGGCCGCCGCGCAGGGGGGTGATGAGCGCCTCGTAGGTCCCGGTCGGCAGGCCCGCCGACCGGTCCACCGTGCGCAGTCCCAGGATCGCCCCTCCCGCCGCCCGTCCGTGCAGCATGTGGGCGTAGCCGGTCATGACGACCGTGACCACCGTGCAGAGCACCAGCGCCAGGCGCACGACGGCGGGTCCGGGCAGGACGTAGGCCAGGACGCCGGGAGCGGCCAGGAGGACGACGTCGATGACGACACTGGCGACCACCCGGCGGGGGTCTGCCTGCGAGCACACCGTGAGCACGGGGGTCTGGGCGCCGACGGCTGCTGAGCTCACCGTCTCCTCCTCTCCGTAGCCAGTGCAGCATGTTTGTCACTCCACTCTAACGGGAGGATGCCCCTGTGCGGGAGGTGTAGCTCGGGAAGGAGACCGACAAGGCGTTCGGACCACCGGCTTCTTCCTCATTTTTGATTATCACATATTGTGTTTACAGTTTTTTAACATGTGACAAATAAGTGTGTGGAGCGTCATTGTCGGCCCTGTGTGCCCGCTGGGCAGGACGCCTCCGACCCGCGTGCCGGGCAGCGGGCGGCCGTCCAGCGCGCCCGACCCGGGGCAGGCCCAGCCGGGTCCGCACCGACCCGGGCCAGCGGCCGACCGCCCGACCGGGGGCAGGCGGCTGGGACGCGCCCGGTGGACCGCTGCGCGCCCTGCCGCCAGGTAGGTGACGGCAAGAACCTCGGGCACCACCATTCCCCTAGCCCTAAGAACAGCGTCCTGGTACGTCAGGGGACTTGTCGGAATAGCCTGGCAATACCCTGGGAGTAATAGGTGTCTCCTCTCGCTCAGAGACGGCCTAAGACCCGGATGCCGTCGATCCGGCCTCTTCCGCTCCTTCCAGGAAAGGGCACGTAGGAGCAGGATCTCAACCTGTCATCTTAGGCACACCGTGGTGGCCTCGTGCCCGTCCACCTCCGCGCAGCCCCTCTGACGTGCGCGTCTGGTCGCCTGTGCGTCCGTCCTGGCCCGGAACACGCCGCGACTCTCCGCCGTCGTAGATCTCGCAATTGTCACGGTCGCCCTCGTAGCATGGCCGTACTGATCCTCAACCCCACCCAGAGATTCTGGGAGACAGGAAGTGAAGCACAATGAGTGCCCAGTGGTCCTTTGAGGCGAAGATGCAGGCAGTTGACAGCCTTCAGAACGGCCTGGCTCAGTGGATGCGCTCGGTGGACGCCTCCGAGGTCGTCATCGAGGTCGAGGCGTTGGGAGGCCGGGCGAGCGTCCGCTCCCACGCTCAGTGCGAGCGGGGCTCTACCGAGGAGAACACCGTCCCGGGCCCCCTGGTCCAGGAGGCCGCCCACCTGCGCGCCGTCATGGCCCGCCCCGGCGGGGGGGCCTGGACGTGGGCGAGGCTGGGCATGAGCGCCCCCGACTACCGTCTCGTCTCCGACTTCGACTACAACCGTTTCCCCCAGTTCTCCGACCCCGTCACGCACAAGGACTGCGCTACCGAGCTGGAGTTCTTCCCCCGCGACCCCAGCGCCACGCCTGAGTGGATGAGCGCATGAGCACGCCCCCGGCCTCCGGGCGGCCCGTCTCCCAGGACGACGGCGTCAACGCGCCCGGTTCCTCAGGGACCGCAGGGCCTGGGTGGCCGGGGGCTGCTGCCCCTGGTGGGGTCGATGGGACCGCTGGCCCCGGCGTGGACCCCGACCTGGTGCCGGGGATCCTCCTGAACGACCCCGGTGGGGGAGACGACCCCTATATGGCTGCGCTACGGGCCTGTCCCAGCGCCCCCGCCGAGCCCGCCTCCCGTCCGGGCACCAGGTCACCGGCCACCCGCCACCCGGCACGTGGCGCCCTAAGGGCCCGACAGTACACCCCCCGCTACCCGCGGCAGCCCCGCCTGGGTGAGGCCTGGCGGTGGGGGTGGGCCGCCCTCGTCTCCTCTCCCGTCGTTATGGCCGGCCTGGTGACCTGGGTCCTGGCCGCCCTGGGCGTCCTGACCTGGATAGTGGTCTACCTGCCGGTCACGCGCTCGCAGGTGGCCGTCTACGCCTGCGCCGGTGAGCTGGTCCTCATGGTCTCCCTGGGGGTAATAGGACTGACCAACGCGGCACGTGTCCTGGCTGCGGGGCGGGTGCTGCGCTACCGGGACTTCTTCCTCGTACCCGGCCAGGCCCGCGCGGTCCTGGCGGTCATAGTGTGCACCGTGGTAATGGAGATCGCCAACCGGGTCCCCTACATCTTTATCACGTCCTTTGTGATCGCCTACTTCCTGTGCTTCACGGTCCCGGTCGTCCTGTGCGAGGAGGTCGGCCCTCTCGAGGCCATTGCGCGCTCCTGCGTGCTGGCCACGGAGAACGTGGGGACCGTCCTACCCGTGCTGATTGTGGGCTACCTCATGATACTGGTGGGTATTGTGACGCTCCTGGGGTGGATCGTCCTCGTGCCCGTGGAGATCCTCATGGTCATGTTCACCTACCTGCGTCTGACCGGGCAGGACGTCGCCCGCATTGTCTGAGGCGGCCGTCGGGCTTTCCTACGCGACGCCGTCGGACCCCGAGGAGCGGCGCCGCCGGACCCTGTGGAAGACGGCCGCCCGGTCCCGTGCCCTGCTGTCCCGTGACGTCCTGCCGGGTGCCCGGACCGGGCGGGTGGGCTCGGTCGGAGCAGGCGGGGCGGGTGGAGGCGGCGCGCAGGTCTGCTGGCCCGTGGCGTCAAGGTCCAGTACCCGGGCGTGGATGGCGGTGCGCCCCTGGAGGGCGGCGCGCAGGGCGCGGTGCAGGCCTGTCTCCAGGTAGAGGGAGCCGCGCCAGGAGACCACGTGCGCGAACAGGTCCCCGAAGAAGGTGGAGTCGTCGTCCAGGAGGTCACGTAGGTCCAGGGTGGAGCGCGTGGTGACGAGCTGGTCCAGCCTGACCTGCCGCGGTGGTATCGCGGACCAGTCACGCTGTTCCATCTCCTGGTGGCTGGGGTAGGGGGCGCAGTCGCCCACAGCCTTGAAAATCACAGGGTCATGCTATCGGGCGAGCGGCCCGCATCCGGGGACCGCACAGGACGCGCCGAGACGCGGTACAGGAGCCGCCTGCCCCTGAAAAAAAGGCGGGGCGCGTCCCCGTGAGAAGACGGCGCGTCCCCGCCGTCGCGCGGGACGGCGGGGACGGGTGTGCGGGCGTCAGTTCACCGCGCCCAGGCACAGGACCATGTCGGTGGTAATGGACACGGTGGAGTCGCCGTAGCGCAGCATGGACCACTCGTAGAACCTCTCCGGGCTGGAGGCCCCGGCGGCTGCGCACTTGTCGAGGGTGTTCCTGCTGGTGAGACCCTTGCTGCTGGTCAGGACGGCCTGGACCGGGTAGGAGCCGGGAACGCAGTCGGACTTCCTGATACCGCTCGGGTCGGAGGCGTCGTCAATGAGACAGCTCCCGGCCCTGAGGGTGTTGACGCCCTGGGAGGCGTCCGCGTTCTTGGCCATGAGGCACAGGTACTGCTCACCGTCTGCGTCCGTGGGGACGGTGGCCTCCGTGCCGGCTACCTTGAGGCAGTCGGTCTCCGAGGAGACCTTGTCCAGGACCCTGTAGATGGCCGAGCTGTTCGAGCACTCCGCCCTCCTGGCCTCCGTGAGCGCCTTGCCCTCGCTCACCCCGGCCACGCAGTCCCCTACGGAGGCGCTGCCCAGGGCGGGCCGGTGGCTCTGGAGCGCGAGGAAGGCCAGGGCACCGACGACCGACACCACCAGCACCACCACGGTGACCAGGAGTGGTGTGCTGCGCGTGAGGGTCGACAGGCTCGCCGGCGTCTCCGGCTGCTGGGCGGGCGGTTCGGTGGTCATGACGGTCTCCAACGTCAGTTCTTCGCACCCACGCAGAACACCAGGTCAGCGGTGGCCGCGACCTTGACGCTGCTGTACTTGAGCATGGCCCACTCGTAGTACTGCTCCGGGTCGGAGGCACCGGCAGCGGTGCACTTGTCGTAGGCGTTGGCCTCCGTAATGCCACGGGGGTCGGTGATAACGGCCTGGACCGGGTAGGAGCCGGAGCTGCAGTCGGACTTTCTCACGCCGGTCGTGGCGGAGGAGTCCTCCTTGAGGCAGTCGCCTGCCTTAATGGTGTTGGCGCCCTGGGACGGGTCGGATCCCTTGGTGATGAGGCACAGGTAGTCTGCGGAGGAGCGCTTGGTCGTGGGGACGGCGGCCTCCGTGCCGGCTACCTTGAGGCAGTCGGTCTCCGAGGATACCTTGTCCAGGACCTGGTAGGTGGCCGAGCTGTCCGAGCAGTCCACCCGCTTGGCGTTGTCGAGGTCCTTGCCCTCCCCGACCCCGGCCACGCAGTCCCCCTTCGAGGCGCGGCCCAGGGCGGAGCCGGACTGCTGGAAGATGACAAAGCCTCCCACGCCCAGGGCGATGACGAGTACCACGGCCGTCAGGACGATCCTCATCGTGCTGGGCTTCCTGGTGGTGGGGGTCGGGGTGCCGTAGGCGGCTGCGGCGACAGGGATCTGGTCACCCACAGGGCTGCCGTACCCGGCCTCGGAGCCTGGTGTCCCGTAGGTCGGGGAGCTGGAGCTGAACAGGGGCGGATTGGTGGGGGCTCCCGGTGTACCGACCCCGTAGGGGGGTGTGGGCTGGCCGGGTGCGGCACCGGGCTGCTGGCCGGGTGCGGCACCGGGCTGCTGCCCGGGGGTGCCGTAGGGTGAGGTGGTCATTGTGTTCTCCTGACTGGTGAGGTGTCTTCCACAGGATGTCGGCTGGGTACCCGACGAGGTGGCGCGGTGCGGCCCGCTTCTCAGTTCGGGCTCCCCAGGCAGAACACGATGTCGTTGGGGAGCGTGCTGCCGTCTCCGTACCTGGTCATGGACCACGGGTAGAACGTGTACGGGTTGGAGGCTCCCGCGGCAGTGCACTTGTCGTAGGCGTTGTCCCTGTCGATCGTGTTGGCGCCCTCCTTTATCACGACCTGAATCGGGTAGGAGCCGGTGGTGGTGCACTCCGTCTTCTTGACCTTGTTGATCAGGTTGGGGGAGGAGTCGTCTATGAGGCAGTCGCCCACCTTGGCGATATTGACCCCCTGGGACGGGTCAACGTCCTTGGGGCCCATGCACAGGTACTGGACCGCGACGACCGGGTTGACGGGGACGGCCGCCTCCGCGCCGGCTACCGTGAGGCAGGCGGTCTCCGAGGAGACCTTGTCCAGGATCTTGTGGGTGGCCGAGCTGCTTGAGCAGTCGGTCACCTTGACGTCCGAGAGCTTCGTGCCCTCGACGAGCCCGCTCACGCAGTCCCCCTTGGAGGCGCTGCTCAGTGAGGTCGCGGTCCCGTTGCCTCCCGGGGTGGGGGTGGGGCTCTTGGTGTCCGGGGACGGGGTCACCTGGTTGGGGGTGGACGTGGTCTCCTGGGGGGAGCCGGTGGTCGGGTCCGCCACGGGCTTGGTGTCCTTGCCCTGGATGAGGAAGAAGGCCAGGACGCCGATGACCGCCACCATGACCACCGCGATGACGGCGATGACCGGCCCGTTGCTGCCGCTCTTGCGGGCAGGGGGCGGACTGGCGTAGGCCGGTGCCATACCGGGGGCGGGTACCTGTCCCATGGGCGCCTGTCCGGGCGCGAAGCCGTTCGGCACCTGACCCGGCGAATACTGGCCCGACGAGTACTGACCCGACTGGTACTGACCGGACGAGTACTGACCCGACTGGTACGGATCCGACGGGTACTGACCTGGCGGCACCTGGCCCGGGGCCGCAGGGGGCACCTGCCCGGCTGACATCTGGCCGATGGGGACCTGGATGGTCGGCGCCTGGTCGCTGTACTCGGTTTCACCTGCCGCGTATGCCGGGGTGCCGGCACCGTACGCGGGCTGGTTCGTGGGGACGCCCGGTGTGGCCCCGTAGGGAGGCACGGGCTGGCCGGGTACGGCACCGGGCCGCTGCCCGGAGGATCCGTAGGGCGGTGAGGTGGTCATAAACGGTCTCCTGACAGGGAAGGACTCTTCCGCAGGCTATCGGATGAGACTGACTAGCGGCGTTATTGTCGCGCCGTGAGGGACGTGGCGCCATCGCAGGCCAGGGGCTGGGTAGGCGCCGTGGTCGGGGGCTGGACTGAGGTGGGCGTGCCGCGCGTCCTCCCCGGCGGGGCGCGGGGGGGGTGGCGGCGTCGCCCGGACAGAAGGCTAGACGATCCTACGCGGTGGGGGAACCGCTGTCCTTGGCCGACCAGGACGGTCCACGTGGGCAAGGACGTCGTGCCGGTGTCCCCAGCGGCCGGGCGCCGGGGCGTGACGGTGCGGGCCTCGGTGGGGCGCCGGGCTGCTGCCCAGGAGCGCCGTGAGACGGTGTGGTCATTGTGATCTCCTGGCAACGTGGTCCCTGTGAACGCTATCGGTTGAGGCCGGTGGAGCGGGAGAGGGGGATGCGTGTTCTACCTCATACTGACGTGTGTCCTGGGCGGGGTCGGTGTGGTGCCGGCCGCGGCGGGGACCGGTGGCGCGGCGAAGGAGCGGGTGGTCAGGGGGCCCGTGAGGTAGTGCTGGAGCGTCGGCGCCACGAGCTCCACGACCCTGTCGATGCTCGCGCTCGCCAGCGGCTCGAGGCGCAGGACGTAGCGCGCCATGGCCAGCCCCACCACCTGGCTGCCGACCAGCGTGGCCCGTTCGCGGGCCTCGGAGCGGGCCGCGCCCGCCCGCCCGAGCGCCTGCGCCACCGGGACGGCGATCTGCTCGGTGGCGTAGGCCTGGATCGCCTCCGGGGCGCCGTCGTCGGTGGCGATCCAGCGCAGCAGGGCGCGGAAGGTGACCCCGCCCTCCTCGTCGTCCCAGGCGGTCAGCGCCAGGCGCACCAGGCGGGGGCCAGCGGTGCGCAGGTCACCGGCCAGGACGGCGTCGATCTCCTCGCTGGCGCGGATCCGCAGGTTCATGGCGGCGGCGAAGAGGTCGCCCTTGGAGCCGAAGTAGTAGGAGACGAGTGCCGGGTCGACGCCGGCCGTGCGGGCCAGGGCCCGGATGGTGGTGCCCGCGTAGCCGCGGGTGAGGAAGGACTCGCGGGCCGCGGCCAGGATGGCCTCGCGGGTGGAGGGGCCCTCGGGCCTCGCCCGTCGTCCCCGCCGGGGCCGACGCCGCCCCTGCTCGCCCGTGTCCGCGGTCCCGCGCACACCCCTGCCCTGGTCGGTGGTCATGTCCTTGAGGGTAGGTCATCCGGGGCCCTCATATTACGAAAATATAATGGTTCGATATTCAACGCCGTCGAGTAGATATTGCGCTCGCAGCGTGCCGGGGTCCTGGCGACCAGCGTGATCGCAACGAAAAGGTCACGTCGGGGGCCGGGCGGAGGGGAACAGTATTTCAACGCTGTTGAATCACGGTCGGCGGCCTGGTTACGGTGCCTCACGTCCTGAAGAGGTGACGACATGACCACAGTCCCGGCACCAGTACCAGTACCCGCTCCCGCGCGCCCGCCCGGCCCCGCCCTGCGCCTGGGCCTTGACATTGGCTCGACCACCGTCAAGCTGGTCCTCCTGCCGGAGACGGCGGTCGGGCCGGGTGGCCCCGGGCTGCCAGGTGGTCTCGGGCTGCCGGGCGCCGTCGGGACCGGTGAGGGCGAGGCCCCCGCCCAGCCCGTCCTCGCCGAGTACCACCGCCACAACGCCGACGTGCGCGGGGAGGTCACCCGCCTCCTGGGCGAGGCGGCCGAGCGGTTCCCTGACGCCCAGGTGCGCGGCGCCGTCACCGGCAGCGCCGGGCTGAGCCTGGCCACCCTCATGGGCCTGCCCTTCGTCCAGGAGGTCATTGCCGAGACCGAGACCGTGCGCCGTCGGGACCCGCAGACCGACGTCATTATCGAGCTCGGCGGCGAGGACGCCAAGATCACCTACCTCCACCCCACCCCCGAGCAGCGTATGAACGGTACCTGCGCGGGAGGCACCGGGGCCTTTATCGACCAGATGGCCCAGCTGCTCCACACCGACGCCCCCGGCCTGGACGAGCTCGCCAGCCGCTACACCACCCTGTACCCCATTGCCTCGCGCTGCGGGGTGTTCGCCAAGTCCGACCTCCAGCCCCTGATCAACCAGGGGGCCGCCAGCGAGGACCTGGCCGCCTCCGTGCTGGCGGCCGTGGTCACCCAGACCATCGCCGGCCTGGCCTGCGGCCGCCCCATCCGGGGGGAGGTCATGTTCCTGGGCGGCCCCCTGCACTTCCTGCCCCAGCTGCGCGCCGCCTTTGAGCGCACCCTGTCCGGGCAGGTGGACTCCTTCAGCTGCCCGCCCGACGCCCAGCTCTACGTGGCCCTGGGCGCCGCCTACCTCGCCACCGGCGTCCCCACCACCCTGGGGGAGCTCGTCACGCGCCTGGCCACCCGGCGCGCCCTGAGCCTGGCCACCTCCCGCATGCGGCCCCTGTTCGCCTCCGAGGAGGAGCTGGCCGTGTTCCGGCGTCGCCACGCCCGGGCCACCGTGGAGCGCGCCAGCTGGCCGCGGCCCGGTAGCGGTGAGGGGGCCGGGGGCGCTGGTGGCGAGGCTGGCAGCCAGGCTGAGGGTGCCGCGAGCGCCGCTGCCTCCGCCGAGGGCGAGGCGGAGACGGGTCGGGCCGCCGAGGACGCGGGTGCCGGTGCCGCTGGCAGCCAGGCTGAGGGCACGGCCGCTAGGGCGGAGACCGTCGAGGACGGCGGGGGCACGCCCGGCGGTACCGCGGGCGCCGGTACTAGGGGCGCCGGTACTGGGAGCGCACCTGGCGCGGCGGATATCGGGTCCGCCGAGGAGGCCGGGCCCGCCGGGGAGCCGCTCACCGGTAGCGGGAAGACCGGGTCCGCTGGGGATGCCGAGGCCGGTAGCGGGCCGCAGGACGCCCCGCGCCCTGCCGACTGCTTCCTGGGTATTGACGCCGGGTCCACCACCATTAAGGCCGTCGTGCTGGACGAGGCCGACCGCATTGTCTGGGAGCACTACGCCGGTAACGAGGGCGACCCCGTGACCGCCGCCGTCGAGATCCTGCGCCGCATTCACGTCGAGATGCCCGAGGGCGTGCACATTGCCCGCTCCTGCGTCACCGGCTACGGCGAGTCCCTGGTCAAGGCCGCCCTCCACCTGGACGAGGGAGTGGTGGAGACCATGGCCCACTACCGGGCCGCCGCCCACCTCAACCCCGGGGTGACCAGCGTCATTGACATTGGCGGGCAGGACATGAAGTACCTGCGTATCCGCGGTGAGGCCATTGACTCCATTAGCGTCAACGAGGCCTGCTCGGCCGGGTGCGGCTCCTTCCTCCAGACCTTCGCCCAGTCCATGGGCCTGAGCGTCCAGGAGTTCGCCGACACCGCCCTGACGGCCCCCCGCCCGGTGGACCTGGGCTCGCGCTGCACCGTGTTCATGAACTCCTCGGTCAAGCAGGCCCAGAAGGAGTCCGCCACGGTGGGGGAGATCAGCGCCGGGCTGTCCTACTCTGTGGTGCGCAACGCCCTGTACAAGGTCATTAAGCTCAAGGACCCCTCCCAGCTGGGGGAGCGCGTCTCCGTCCAGGGCGGCACCTTCCTCAACGACGCCGTCCTGCGCGCCTTCGAGATCCTCACCGGCCGTGAGGTGGTGCGCCCCGACGTCGCCGGTCTCATGGGCGCCCTCGGTGCGGCCCTGACCGCCCACCAGACCTACGACGGCACCCCGGGGCGGCTCATGACCCTGGCCGAGCTCTCCCGTTTCAGCCTCACCACCGAGACCGCCACCTGCAGGCTGTGCCAGAACCACTGCAAGCTCACTATCACCACCTTCTCCGACGGGTCGCGCCACGTCTCGGGCAACCGCTGCGAGCGGGGCGCCACCCAGGAGCGCCGCGCCAAGAAGTCCGACCTGCCCAACCTCTACGACTACAAGTTCAGGCGCACCTTCGCCTACCGGCGCCTGCGCAAGGGCCAGGAGACGCGCGGGGAGATCGGCGTGCCCCGGGTGCTGGGCATGTACGAGAACTACCCCCTGTGGTTCACGGTGCTCACCTCGCTGGGGTTCCGCGTCCTGCTCTCGGGGCGCTCGGACCACGAGCTGTTCGAGAAGGGCATGGACTCCATCCCCAGCGAGAACGTCTGCTACCCCGCCAAGCTCGCCCACGGGCACGTCGAGTGGCTCATCTCCAAGGGGGTGCAGACCATCTGGTTCCCCTGCGTCTTCTACGAGCGCGACCTCGTGGAGGGGGCGGACAACCACTACAACTGCCCGATCGTGGCCACCTACCCCGAGGTCATCCGCACCAATGTGGAGGCCCTCCAGGGCACGGCGCCCGAGGGGGCCGACGGCGCCGCGGGACGGGAGGCGGGACGGGAGGCGGGCCGGGCCCCTTCCGCTGGCGCGGGGCCCGGCGCGGGTGACGGCCCGGGCGAGGAGGCCCACGGGCAGGGCGCCCCGCGGGTGCGCCTGCTCTCCCCCTTCCTCAACCTGGCTGACCCCGCCAAGCTCGCCGAGCGCCTCGTGGAGGTGTTCGCCGACTGGGACGTCACCCTGCCCGAGGCCCGGCGGGCCGTGGCCGCGGGCCTGGCCGAGGACGCCGCCTTCAAGGCCGACGTGCGCGCCGAGGGGCGCCGGGCCCTGGCGTGGATGCGCGAGCACGGGCGCACCGGCATCGTCCTGGCCGGGCGCCCCTACCACGTTGACCCCGAGATCAACCACGGGGTCCCCGACGTCATTAACACCCTGGGCATGGTGGTCCTCTCCGAGGACTCCGTCCTGCCCGAGCCCGAGGCGGGCCAGGACGACGGCGCCGAGAGGGCCGTGGCCACCGGCGCCCTGGCCCGCGCGGTCGGGCACCTCAGGCGCGGCGCCCGGGCCCTGGTCGGTCCCCTGACCAGGCGGGGTGAGGACCCGCAGGCGCCCGCGGACTGGTCGGACGTCACCAGCCAGGGCCTGCCCAGCCCGCTGACCCCGGTCAGGACCGCCGACGTCGCCCCCCGCCTGCGGGTGCGCGACCAGTGGGCCTACCACTCCCGCCTCTACCGGGCCGCCGAGCTGGTCACCCGCTCTAAGGACCTGGAGCTGGTCCAGCTCAACTCCTTCGGCTGCGGCGTGGACGCCGTGACCACCGACCAGGTCCAGGAGATCCTGGAGTCGGCTGGCGACGTCTACACCGCCCTGAAGATCGACGAGGTCTCCAACCTGGGGGCTGCCACCATCCGCCTGCGCTCCCTGGCGGCCGCCGCCGAGGCGCGCCGGGGGCGTCGGGCCGCGCGCGCCCCCGGGGTTGGGGCCGAGGCCGTCCCCGGGGCCGACGCCGGGGCTGCTGCTGAGGTCGCTGCCGCCGGGGACAGGGCCGCCGGGGCGACCACGACCCCCGGGGCGCCCACCACCGGCGCCGGTGCCCCCGAGGCACTGACCTCCGCCGTCGTGCCCGCCGGGGGACGGGCCTCCCGCAGCCTGCCGGGGGCCACCACCCCCGTCTTCACGCGCGAGATGCGTGCCACCCACACCATCCTCATGCCGCAGATGAGCCCGGTCCACTTCCGGCCGCTGGTACCCCTCATGCGGCGCCTGGGCTACCGGGTCGAGCTCCTGGAGTCCGCGTCCAGGGCGGACCTGGAGGTGGGGCTGCGCTATGTCAACAACGACGCCTGCTTCCCGGCGATTATGGTGATCGGCCAGCTCATTGGCGCCTTCACCGACGGCTCCCACGACCCCGACCGCTGCGTGGTGGCCATCTCCCAGACCGGCGGCATGTGCCGGGCCACCAACTACGCCGCCATGCTGCGCAAGGGCCTGCGCGAGGCCGGGTACCCGCAGGTGCCGGTAGTGGCCGTCTCCTTGCAGGGGATCGAGTCCAACCCCGGGTTCGAGCTCACCCCCACCATGGGGATGAGCATGCTGCGCGGCGTCGTCATTGGCGACACCCTCAACACCTGCCTGCTGCGGGTGCGCCCCTACGAGGCGGTCCCCGGCTCCGCCCAGGAGCTCCTGGAGCGCTGGAACACCATTGTCGGGGAGTTTTTCGAGCACCGGGGATGCTGCCCCACCTGGGGCGGGCGCCTGGGCTACCGGCGTCTCCTGCGGGAGATGGTCAAGGAGTTCGACGCCCTGCCGCTGGCCGACGTGCCCCGCCGGCCCCGCGTGGGCGTGGTCGGGGAGATCCTGGTCAAGTTCCAGCCCGACGCCAATAACCACGTCGTGGACGTCATTGAGGCCGAGGGCTGTGAGGCGGTGGTCCCGGGCCTGCTCGGGTTCCTCCTCAACGGGCTGGTCACCGCCGGGTGGAAGGCGGACACCTACGGCATCGGCCGGGAGTCGGTGACCCGGCAGAAGGCCGCCGTGTGGTTCATTGAGCAGGTCCAGGCCCCCGCCCGCGCCGCCCTGCGCGCCTGCGGCGGGAAGTTCGACGTCGAGAGCCCCATTGCGGTCATGGCGGACAAGGCCTCCCGGATCCTGTCCCTGGGCAACCAGGCCGGTGAGGGCTGGCTGCTCACCGCCGAGATGGTCGAGCTCATTGAGCACGGGGTGCCTAATATCGTGTGCTGCCAGCCCTTTGCCTGCCTGCCCAACCACGTGGTCGGCAAGGGCATGTTCCGGGAGGTGCGCCGCCGCTTCCCGCAGGCCAATATTGTGGCCATTGACTACGACCCCGGCGCCAGCGAGGTCAACCAGCTCAACCGTATTAAGCTCATGATCTCCACCGCCTTTATGATGCAGGGAGCTGAGGGCGACGGGGCTGGTGCCAGCGGGACTGGCGCCGGCAGGGCTGGTGAGGGTGCTGACGGGGGTGCTGGCAGGGGTTCTGGCGGCGCGGTCAGTGGGGGTGCTGGCGGCGCGGCTGGTAGGGGCGCGGCCGTCCGGGACGCCAGGGTCGGCAGGCAGGGTGGCACCGGCCGGAGTGGCGGCGCGAGGACCGCTGGCCCGGGTGGCAGCGACCAGGGCGGCGCCAGTCATGGTGCTGGTGCGAGAGCCGCTGGCCGGAGTGGCACCAGCCAGGGTGGCGGCCGGAGTAGCGGCCAGGGTGGCGGCGCGAGGACCGCCAGTCGGGGTGCTGGCCGGACCCAGGACGGTGACGGGCGGCGCCTGAGCGAGCTCGTGGCCGGCCTGGGGCCGGCGCCCGACGGCACCCCGGTCTCCCCGGACGTGGCCGCCGTCGAGCCCGACCGGACCCTGGCACGGCCCTGACGCGGTTCGCGGAGGGCGGTCCCGGCCCCGGGCGTCTCAGTGAGCGGCCGGGGCCGACCTGGGGTATGTAAGAGGTATGACCGACTTGCTCTCGGCCACCACGCCGCTTACCGTCCTGTCCGCCGCTGACATAGGCTCCTGGATACGTTTAGCCGCCCAGGCCGTCACCGACCACACCGAGGAGCTCACCAAGCTCGACGCCGCCATTGGCGACGCCGACCACGGCACCAATATGAGGCGAGGCCTGGCCGCCGTCGTCACCGCCCTGGACGAGGGCGAGCCGGACACCCCGGCCGCCGTCCTGAAGAAGGTCGCTATGACGTTGGTCTCCCAGGTCGGAGGGGCCTCCGGGCCGCTGTACGGCACCTTCTTCCTACGCATGTCCACCGCCGTGGGTGGCGTCACCGAGCTGGACGCCGCCGCCCTGGCCGACGCCGTCGAGGCCGGCGTCGACGGGATCAAGGCCCGGGGCAGGGGGGAGACCGGGGAGAAGACCATGCTCGACGCCTGGTGCCCTGCGCTGAGCGCGCTGCGGGAGCACCCCAGCTCCCTGGAGGAGGCCACGGCCGTCGCCGCGCAGGCCGCCGCCGTGGGCCGGGAGGACACCAGGGGCATGACGGCCACCAAGGGCCGTGCCTCCTACCTGGGTGAGCGCTCCGTGGGGCACCTGGATCCCGGCGCCGCCTCCACCGCCCTCATCCTGAGGGCCCTGGCCCAGACGGTGCACGACGGGCACCCCGGGTGCGATCCGGGGCAGGCGGTGAGGTGACCGGTATTGTCGTCGTCTCCCACTCCCGTCCCCTGGCCCGGGCGGCGGTAGACCTGGTGGTCGGCCTGGTGCCGGGTCTGAGCGTGCCCCTGGAGGTCGCCGCCGGGGTCCCCGAGGTGCGGGGGTGGGGGCTGGGGACTGACGCCATTGAGATCACCAGGGCGATTGAGCGGGCTGACGACGGCCAGGGGGTCCTGGTGCTGGCCGACCTGGGCAGCGGTGTCATGAGTGCCGAGACGGCCCTGGAGCTGCTGGATCCCGGCCTGGCCGCGAGGGTGCGGTTGTCGCCGGCCGCGCTGGTCGAGGGGCTGGTGGCCGCCTACGCCGTGGCCGGGACCGGGGGCGACCTGGAGGCCGTGGCGCTCCAGGCCGAGCAGGCCGCGACCGCCAAGACCCTGCGTGCCGACGCTACGTGAGCCGTCCCCGCGTCCGCCCCCTCCCCTCATCCACCCTCCCCTCTCCTCCTCTCCGCGAGAACGGTACTTATTCCTCGCGAGAACGGTACTTGTTCGTTGCGAGAACGGTACTTGTTTGCCGTGAGAACGGTACTTGTTCGTCGTGAGAACGGCAGAGGTGCTCGGAGCGCCCGTCTCTGGCCTGTGTGGTGCGGGAGCGTGCGGGCAGGCCGGGTGGGGGTATGCGTGAGCGGGCCTCCGCCCCTGCGGCCGGGGCTTGTGCCCTTGTGGTGCGGCGCTGAGTCAGCATCAGGCCACTCCGCCCCTGCGACCGGAGGCTTACATGGCCCTGGTGGAGCCGGGTGCCTGGTTCTGTAGCAGTCTGGGACCCAGGACTGGGCCCATCCCACCTGCACTTTTGTGCGTTCAATGTCCACGCAGGTCAGGGAGTCGGGGCCTGGCTCCCGACGCGGCCAGGAACTCCGGCCACTCAGCCCTTTCCGTCGACGAGCCCGACCTGGGCCCCAGCGCAGCCGGGGGAGCCAACCGACCTGAGTCTCAGATCACGACATGCACACGAACCCAGGCCAGCAGACGACCAGAGGCCCCCGACAGCCCCAGGTGCCAGACGACCCAGACTCCACCGGCAACCACGCCAGCAACCCAGACCCGCAGACACCCCGAGCACACCCCCCCCGCAGCAAATAAGTACCGTTCTCGCGACGAACAAGTACCGTTCTCGCGACGAACAAGTACCGTTCTCACGAGCAATAAGTACCGTTCTCGCGGAGAGACGGAGAGGGGAGAGGGGAGAGGCGGGGGGTGGGGTGGGTCAGATCCCTTCCTGGTCCAGGAGCGCCAGGACGACGGCGGCGCTGCGGGCGGCGGCCACGTCGGCGCCAATGTGGAAGTCCTCCCCGGCCTGCGGCCCGCACAGGTCCGACACCCCCCGGACGGACACGAAGGGCAGCCCGCGGCTGGCGCACACCTGGGCCAGGGCCGTGGACTCCATGTCCGTGCTCACCGCCTCCGGGAAGGCCTCCCGGACACCCGCCACGTTGTCGGCCGTGACGAAGGAGCTCCCCGCCAGCATCTGCCCGGTGTGCAGGCGCGCGCCCGTGCCCGCCAGGGTCCGGGCGGCCACGGCCTCCACCTGGGCGAGTGTGGCCGGGTCCCCCTGGTAGGTCGCGGGCATGCCCGGTACCTGGCCGCGCAGGTAGCCGAACGCGGTGGCGTCGGCGTCGGCGTAGGCCAGTGTCCTGGAGGCCACCACGTCCCCCACGGCCACGCCCCGGGCCAGCCCGCCGGTGGTGCCGGCGGAGAGGACGACGTCGGGGCAGACCTCGGCCAGGACGGAGGCCAGGGCGCTGGCGGCGTTGACCAGCCCGATCCCGGTGCGGACCAGGACCAGCTCGCGCCGGGAGGGCCCGGGAAGACGCAGGCTCCAGGACTCGGCCGTGCCGGAGGCCGGGGCCGGGCGCGGGGCGCGGGTGCGGGGCAGGGCGTCCAGGAAGGGCTGGGCCTCCACGTCCATGGCGGTTAGGACCACGGCGGCGACGGGGCGGGGGGTGGGTACGGTGGCGGGCCAGGGCGTCATGGCCTGAGCCTAGCCGGGCGGCGGGCGGGCCCGCCCGTCCCGGGGAGCCCTCCTGGTGCCCGACGGCGCGCCGCGCCCACCAGCCGCGCCCTCCCACCCCGGCCTGCCAGCCACCCCAGTCCACCACCGCGGCCCACCCCGGCCCACCAGCCCGCCATGCACTCGCGGCGTAGGGCTTTCAAAGATCGCCAGCACGCCGGGGCACGCCGGCGGTGGATGGCAGGCCCTCAGCGCCGCGCCAGCCCACCACCCCGGCCCGCCAGCACGGCCACCCCGGCCCACCCCGGCCCGCGAGGTGCCTCCTGGAGGCGAAGTCCTTGCCTAGTCGGCGGTACAGCCACCCCGGCCCGGCGAGGTGCCTCTAGAAGGTGGGGACAAAGATCTCCACACGGCGGTTGAGCTGGCGCCCGGCGGGGTTGTCCGACCCGTCCGGGTTGGTGTTGGGGGCCACCGGCCGGCTCTCCCCGTAGCCCACGGCCTCCATGGAGGCGGTGACGCCGTCGCCCCTCAGGGCCTGGACCACCGCCTGGGCGCGCTTCTCGGACAGGGTCTGGTTGAAGGCGTCGTCGGACACGGAGTCGGTGTGCCCGTTGACCACGAGCCTGGGCGCCCCGGAGCTGGTCAGGACCGTGGCCAGCGACCTCAGGGTGCCAGCGGCGTCGGCCCGCACCTCAGAGGAGCCGAAGTCGAACAGGACGCTGTCCTCCAGGGTGATGACCGTGCCGCAGGAGGTGGCGGAGGGGAGGGTCTCCAGGCTGGGGAACCGGCTCAGGGTGCCGACCTTGGGCAGCGGGTCGGCCTTGACGGTGGTGCCGTTGACGTCCGCCGTCCCGTCACCGTAGTTGTTGATGGTGAGCTTGCCGTCCGTGTAGTTCCCCGACCCGTCACCGTAGTTGTTGACCGTGACATTGCCCCTGGTGTAGTTTCCGGCCCCGTCAGCGTAGATGTTAATGTTCTCGTTGGTCAGGGAGTTCGTGTAGCTGCCGGATCCGTCATCGTAGATATTGACCAGCAGGTGGTCGTCCATATAGTTTCCGGACCCGTCACCATAGACATTGATGGTGACGCGGTCGTCACTGTAGCTGCCTGAGCCATCACCGTAGTTATTGACGACGCTGTTCCCATCGCTGTGGGTGCCTGAACCGTCCCCGTACAGAATAGTGTTGCCGCCGTTGAGCGTGCCCCCGTCGTCACAGCGGGCTGGGGAGACGGTCACGCCGGGCACGGAGGTGATGGAGCGGGTCATGTCGGGGGTGAAGACGGAGGTGGCGGTCAGCAGGCTGAGGTCGGGGACGGTGAACAGGGGGATCGGGGGGATCTCCCCGGGCTGGTACCCGGGGACCGTCGGCACCGAGCTGGTCGAGGCTGTCGCCGAGGGGCCGCCCGCCGACGCCGAGGCGCCGCCCGCGGCCTGGGATGCCGCCGGTGCTGGGGCCGCGGAGGAGACGGGGGCCGGTGCCGGCGTGGAGGCGGACCCGGCGTCGCCCCCGCCGCAGGCGGAGACGGCCAGGGTGGTCATGAGCGCGCAGGCGGTGACCAGGTGGCGGGGGAGGTAGCGGTTACGTGCCATGGGGATACCGTGTCACAGGCGCCGCCGCAGGGCCGTCTCAGCCGTGTCGCGGTCCTGCGACAGGCACCGAGAGCCAGGCCCGGGTCCCCACGCCCTCGCGGGAGGTGACCTGGACGGTGCCCTCGTGCCGCCGCACGATGGTGGACACCAGGGCCAGGCCCAGGCCGCTGCCGGGCAGGCCACGGGCGTTGGAGGCGCGCGCCAGCTCGTTGAACACGCCGGGAAGGTCGGCGTCGGGGATACCGATGCCGGTGTCGGCGACCTCCACCGTGACCACCCCGGCCTCCTCCCGGCCGCGCACCTCGATGCTGCCGGTGGACGGGGTGTACTTGGCGGCGTTGGAGACGAGGTTGTAGACCGCCGAGTACAGCAGGTCGCCGTCGCCGCGCACCGGCGGCAGCGGCCAGGGCACCTGGGGCAGGTCGAGCCGCAGCCGGGCCACCCCCTGGCGCGCGGGGGCCTCCTCCAGGACGGCCTCGACGGCGTCGCGGACCGCCTCGGCGATATTGACCTCCTCCAGGCTCAGGGGCGCGGTCTCCAGGAGGGCGAGCTTGCGCAGGTCCGTCAGGAGGCGCCCCATGCGGCGGGCCTGGGCGTCAATGACGTCCAGGCGGGAGCGCTGCTCCGTGCCCGACGCCGTGGCGGGCTCCATACCCGCCACGGCCGCCCGGATCGCCGTCAGGGGGTTCTTGAGCTCGTGGTCCAGTCGGCGCAGGAACTGCTGGTGGCGCCACAGGGCCTGGTCCTGGGCCTCCTGACGGGCCCGGTCCAGGGCGCGGTGGTGGCGTCGCCGCACCAGGGACCACCCGGCCGCCGCCCCCAGCACGCCCAGGCCACCGGCGCCCACCACCACGGGCACGGTGGTCACTAGGGCGACGGTGGTGGAGCGGGCCAGGGACCAGGCCAGGGCGGTGGCCGCCAGGACCACGACGACACCGACCGCGTCCCACCAGCGCGGTCGGCGCCACCAGGGACGCGGGGCCCGGGGGCCGGGGCTCACGCGTGCACCTCGGCACGGAAGCGGTAGCCCGTGGAGGGGACCGTCTCGATGTAGAGCGGCCTGGCGGCGTCCTCCCCCAGGACCTGGCGGATCTCACGCACCCGGTGGTCCACAGCCCGGGTGGTGGTGGTGAAGTCGATGCCCCACAGGGAGGCCAGGAGCGACTCGCGGGAGAAGAGCTCCCCGGGGTGGCTCATGAGGTACTCCAGGAGCATGGTGGCCTTGGGGGTCAGGGCCACCTCGCGCCCCCGGTGCTCCACCCGGCGGGCGGCCCGGTCCAGGACCAGGTCGCCGGCCACCAGGCGCGGGGCCGCCGTCAGGGGCTGGGTGCTGCCCTGGGTGCGGCGCAGGACCGCCCGGATCCGGGAGGCGAGCTCGGCGGGGTCGAAGGGCTTGGACAGGTAGTCGTCCGCGCCGTCGTCCAGGGCGGAGACCCGCTCGTAGGGGGCGTCCACCTGGGTCAGCAGGATAATGGGCGTCCAGGTGCCGCCGGACCGCACGCGGCGCACCAGCTCCCGGCCGTCCAGGCGGGGCATGAGGACGTCGGTGACGACGATGTCGATCCGGTGCCTGCCCAGGACCTCCAGGGCCTCGACGCCGTCGGAGGCCAGGTGGACCCGGTAGCCGCTGCGCTCCAGGTAGGGGCCCAGGGAGCGGCGGATGGGGGCCTCGTCGTCCACGAGCAGGACGGTGGCGCGGTTGGAGGAGGGCAGGGAGGGTGCAGCTCGCATGGGCCGGGGTGGTCCTACCTGGTGATCTGGGTGACGTTGTGGTTGGCGCCGTCGCCGGTGACCGTAGGGTTGCCGGAGACCCAGTAGACGTTGACGTCGGCGCCCTGGATCTCGACCTCCTTGACGCTCTCGACGTAGACGTTGACCGTGGAGGCCGTGACCACCAGCTTCTCGACCTTCTGCGCCGCCACGTCGGACATGGCGCCGCTGATGGTGAGGGCCCTGACGTCGCCGGTGACGTTGACCGTGGACACGGCGTCGTCAACCGACAGGTTGCCGCTGGCGTCCGGGCGGGTCTGGGAGCCGCCTGAGATAATCGCCTGCCAGTCGGGGTTGGTCACGCCGGAGGCCTCGGCGGGGTCGGGCTGCCGGGACGCCTGCCCGCCGCCCTGGGCGGGGGCCGGGGCGCCCTGGGCGGGAGCCGTCTGGCTCTGGGAGGTGGTGCCCGGGGTGGGGGCGGCCTGGGAGGTGGCGGCCTGGGGCGCCGTCTGAGCGGGGGCCGGGACCGCCGGGGAGGCCGAGGAGCGGTCCGGGGAGCTGCCGACGCTGATCGAGCAGCCGCTCAGGGTCAGGGCCAGGGCGGCTGCCGAGACGGTCAGGGCGGTGGCGGGTCGCATGGGGATCTCCTATGAGTTGCGTTCCGTGTGATGGGACCAGCCTAACGGGGGACGTGTGGCAGGACGGTGGCACACCTGTCGCAGTCTCGCGACCTGGGCCCGGTCCGGCACCCGGCTCCTTGCCGGGCTCGGCCTTGGCTCGGTGCCGGGAGCGGTCCTGTCCAGCCTGCTCGGCACCGGGGAGGGGGCGTTGCCGCTCGGCGCCGGGGAGGGGGCGTTGCCGCTCGGCGCCGGGGCCCCGAGGGCCGCAGGTCTGCTGAGGGGCCGAGCTGGCTCCGGCGCCGGGGGTCCTCAGGGGCGGGTCCCGGCCTCCTGGCGCATGACCTGCTCCCACTGGCTGCGGGCCGCCAGGAACGCGCCCACCGCCTCCTGGGCGGCGGGCAGGCAGTGGTTGGCGCCCCAGCCGCACTGCACCTCATTGGCCGCCGGGACCTCGGTCGCCTCCAGCACGTCACGGAAGGTGGCCTCCAGCAGCTTCAGGAAGTCCTCCTGCTCCACCCCCAGGGTCAGGGCGTAGAAGCCGGTCTGGCAGCCCATGGGGGAGAAGTCAATGAGGCGGTCGGTGTGGTTGCGCATGAGCTCGGCCGTCAGGTGCTCGATGGAGTGCACCGCCTTCATCTCCAGGTGCTCGCGGTTGGGCTGGCAGAAGCGCACGTCGTACTTGATGAGCGTGTCCCCGCCGGGCAGGGTCTTGCGGTCGGCCACGCGCACGAAGGGCGCCACCACCCGCGTGTGGTCCAGGTTGAAGGACTCGACGTTCATCCGGGGCGTGCTCTGCTCACTCATGCCCTCAGCCTAGGGTCAGGACAGGGGCACGGGCCCTCCTGCACGGCCCCTCACCCTCCCGTACCCCCGCACGGTCTGCTCCCGCAGCACAGGCCCTCCTTCAGGGCCCCTCAGCACTCGGCGCGTCCCAGGCGCCAGTAGCCCATGAAGGCCACCGCGCGCCGGTCGATGCCGCGCTCACCCACCAGGTGGCGGCGCATGGCGCGCACCGCGGCCGCCTCCCCGGCCAGCCAGGCGTACAGCGTGGCGCGCCTGAGCGCCGCCCCGCCCCTGGCCGTGCGCGGCACCTCCCACAGCAGCTCGTGGTCGACGTCGATCTCCTCGACCTCCTGGGGCGCCCCCGCCGGGCACAGCCGCGCCGCCGCCTCCCGCACGCCCTCGACCAGGGCCTGGCCGTGCGCGCGCCCGTCGCGGCCGGTCACCCGCACCTCGAGGCCCGGGTGGGCCGGCAGGTAGGCGGCGTCGGCGCTGCACGGCATCTCGACGACGGCGACGCCCCGGGCGTCCGCGGGCAGGTCCTGGAGGATCCGCGCGATCGCGGGTGCGGCCGTCTCGTCCCCGCCCAGCAGGTAGGACCCGGTGACGGCCGGCGGCACGAAGTCCACGCCCCCGGCCTCGTCCGCCCAGTCGCGGTCCGGCCCCAGCAGGACCGCCTCGGTCCCCACGACGGCGTCCGCGATCCACCGCGACGCCGGGCCGATGGGCTCGTGGACCACCGTGTCCACGTCCACCTCGGTCCCCTCCCGCCCACGGCGCACCGCCCGCGTGGTGTAGGTGCGGATCGGCGGGCGGTGCTCGTCGCCCAGCCCGCGCCACCGGCTGTACCAGTCCTCCCCGACGGGCAGGCGCTCGTAGCCCGACGACGGCGCGGGCAGCACCAGCTTAATGCGCTGGTCCCAGCCCGGGTCGCCGAAGCGGTCCAGGTCGCCGCCCGTAAAGGTGAAGCGCCGCATTGACGGCGTGATATCCCGGATCGATGCCACCGTCACGTGGAAGAACCGGAACGGGGACGACGTCGCAGGGGCTGAGTTCATGGTGTCTTCCTTCTTGCGGGCGTGGGACCGGCGCCCCTCTCACGCCCCGGCGTCGGTGAGCACGTGGTGGCGGCCCCTGGGGACAATGAGCGGTGTGCCCGAGACGGGGTCGGTAATGACGTCGGCCTCCAGGTCAAAGACCTTGGCCACCAGGTCCGCGTCCACCACGTCGCGCGGTGCCCCGGCGGCCACCACCCTGCCCCGCTTCATGGCGATAATGTGGTCGGCGTAGCGGGCCGAGAGGTTGACGTCGTGCAGTACCATGACCACGGTGGTGCCGCGCTCGCGGTTGAGGTCGGTCAGCAGGTCCAGCACCTCCACCTGGTGGGTCAGGTCCAGGAAGGTGGTGGGCTCGTCCAGCAGCAGCACGTCCGTGCGCTGCGCCAGGGCCATGGCGATCCACACGCGCTGGCGCTGCCCGCCGGAGAGCTCGTCAATGCTGCGGTCGGCGAGCTCGGCGGTGCGCGTGGCCAGCAGGGACTCCTCCACAATGCGCCGGTCCTGGGCGCCGGTGGAGCGGAACACGGACTGGTGCGGGTGGCGCCCGCGCCCCACCAGGTCCGCCACGGCAATGCCCTCGGGGGCGATGGGCTGCTGGGGCAGCAGGCCCAGCCGGGTGGCCAGGGTCCTGGTGGGGATCGAGCCCACCGGGGTCCCGTCGAGCAGCACCTGCCCGGACTGCGGGGCCAGGATCCGGGCCATGGTTTTCAGCAGCGTGGACTTCCCGCAGGCGTTGGCGCCCACGATCACGGTGATCCTCCCGCTGGGGATGGTCACGTCCACGCCGTCAACGACGACGCGCTTGCCGTATCCGGAGCGCAGGGCCCTGGTGCTGAGCTGGGGGGTGGGGTTCATGCGGAGGCGCCCTGTCTGTTGACGCGGGTGAGCTGGCCAATGAGGTAGGGGGCACCCATGAGCCCGGTGACCACGCCCACCGGCAGGACGGTGGGGAAGACGTGCTGGGCCAGCAGGTCACAGCCGAGCACGATGACCGCGCCGGTCAGGGCGGCCGGTACCAGCAGGGTGCGGTCGGTCTGCCCGATGAGGCGGGCCGCGACCGGCCCGGCCAGGAAGGAGACGAAGGCGATGGGGCCAGTGGCGGCCGTGGCGAAGGCGGACAGGGCCACCATTGTGATCACCAGCGTCAGGCGGGTGCGCTCCACGGGGACGCCGAGCCCGGTGGCCGCCTCCTCACCCAGGGTCAGAGGCCCCAGGTCCCGCCCGACAACGAGCAGCAGGATGCCGCACACGCCCAGCGCCCCGGCCAGGACCGGCACCTGGCGCCAGTCGGCGGAGTTCAGGGAGCCGCTCAGCCAGCGCATGGCGTCCACGGCCTTGTACACGTTGCCCTGCAGCTGCAGGTAGGAGATGACCGAGGTGAACATGGCCGAGACGCCGATGCCAATGAGGATGAGCCGCCCGCCCTGCGTGCGCCCCGAACCCGACAGCAGGTAGATGACCAGGGCCGTGGCCAGGCCGCAGGCCACGGCCAGGATATTGACGCCCGCGCCGGAGCTCGACCAGCCCAGCACCATAATGGCGAAGACCGCGGATGCCGAGGCCCCCGAGGTAATGCCAATGACGTCGGGGCTGGCGAGCTGGTTGCGCAGCATGGTCTGGGAGGTGGTCCCGGCCATCCCGAAGGCCATCCCGGACAGCAGCCCGATGACCGCCTTGGGCAGGCGCACCTCCCCGACGTCGAAGGAGGCGCCCGGGACGGTCTCACCGGCGATCACGCGCAGGACCTCTTCCACTGTGTGGTGGGTCCCGCCGGTCATGACCGTGGTCCACCACAGGGCCGCCGCCAGGGCGGCCAGGACGAGCGTGACGGCCCAGAACCGCAGGGTGCGGCGTCGGCGGCCGGGAACGGTAAAGCCGGGCTCCGGGCCGGAGGCGCCTATGGTGCCGGTAGCACTCGCGGTGCTGGTGGTGCCCACGGCTCCCACAGCGCTCGCGGCGCCCGGGGCGCCCGGGGTGCTGTTTCCGGTGCTCACGGTACTGCTCACAGCTCACGCACCTTTGCGCCGCGGGCGATCATAATGAGGATGGGGGCGCCCACGAAGGCCGTGACCACGCCCACCGGCAGGGCCGCCGACGGCCGGGAGACGACCCGCCCCAGCACGTCGGACAGGGTCAGCAGGCCGGAGCCGCACAGGGCGGACAGCGGCAGCAGCCAGCGGTGGTCGGATCCGCAGAGCATGCGCACGGTGTGGGGGACCATGAGGCCCACGAAGCCGATGGGCCCGGCGATGGCGGTGACCGCCGAGCACAGGAGCACGCCGGCGCCCGCCGCGGCCACGCGCGTGAGGGTGACGTTGACGCCCAGCCCGATCGCCATCTCCTCGCCCAGCGCCAGGGAGTTCAGGGGGCTGGCCACGAGGACGGCCAGGACGGCGGCCACGACGAGGAAGGGGGCGATCGTGGTCAGGGAGTCCCAGGTGCCCCGGCCCAGCGAGCCGACCTGCCAGAAGCGGTAGTCGTCCAGCCCCTGGGCGCGCGGCAGCATGACGGCGCTTATGACGCAGGACAGGGCGGCGCTCGTGGCCACGCCCGCCAGGGCGAGCTTGACCGGCGTCGGCCCGCCCGGCCCCAGCGACCCGACGCCGTAGACGAAGACCGCGGTGACCACCGCCCCGGCCAGGGCGAACCACAGGTACTGCCCGGCCGAGCTAATGCCCACGAAGGCGACGCCGACGAGGATCGCCAGCGAGGCGCCGGTGTTGACGCCCAGGATGCCGGGGTCGGCGATCGGGTTGCGGGTGACGGCCTGCATGAGGGCGCCCGAGACGCCGAGGGCCGCGCCCGCCGCCAGGGCCACGGCGGTGCGGGGCACGCGCTCGGAGACCGCCAGGGCGCCTATGTCGCTGCGCGAGCCGGTCAGGCCGCCGATGATCTCACCGAGGCCCACGGTCCGCGAGCCGAAGGCGATGGAGCAGACGGCGGCGACGGCCACCAGCGCCGTCAGGACCGCCAGGGCCAGCAGGCAGCGCCGCAGCTGGCTGCTGGCGCCCAGCGTCCGCGGGGCCTGCGAGCCAGCCGGGGCGGCCTGCGAGCCAGCCGGGGCAGCGTTCGCCGGGGCAGCCGGTGCCGAGTCCGCCGGGGCCTGCGAGCCCGCCGGGGCGGCCGGTGCCGGGGTCGCCGCTGGTCCAGGTGGTGGCCCGGACGGTGACGGTGCGTCCGGCAGGCCGGGCGCCGGGGCGTCGCCGGGTGCCGTCTGCTCGCTCACGCCCGGCTCACTTGGCCTTGTCGGCGGCCGCGGCAATGAGCTTGACGTAGTTCGCAATGCCCCACGGGATCGACAGCGGGCCGGGGTTGGTGGAGGCGGCCTGGGCGTTGTTGTTGCCGACGAAGGCGATGGCGCCCTTGCTAATGGCGGGGACCTGGCTGAGCAGGGTGCTGGCCTGGAGGCCCGCCAGGTCGCCCTCCTCGCCGTACATGACAATGAGGTCGAAGTCGGAGAGCATGTCCACGTTCTCCGAGGCAATGTCCACGTTGAAGGCGTCGGGCTTCTCCTTCGAGGCCTTCTCCACGGAGGCGGGCACCTTCATCCCCAGGTCGCTCAGGAAGGCGGTGCGCGGGTCGGCGGTGGTGTAGAAGCCGAACTTGGAGGCGTCCCCGTCCGCCGTGTAGCAGAACGCGGCGGCCTTGCCCGCGATCTGCGGGTAGGCGGCCACGGTGTCGGCGACCTGCTTCTCCAGGTCGGCCACGAGCTTGTCGCCCTCGTCCTTCTTGCCGATGGCGGTGGCGTCAATGGTGATCGTCTCACGCCAGGGCGTGCCCCAGGGGATCTGCGGGTAGGCCACCGTGGGGGCGATCTTGCTCAGCTTCTCGTAGTCCTCCTTCTCCAGGCCCGAGTAGGCGGCCAGGATGACCTCGGGCTTGGTGGCGTTAATGGCCTCGAAGGGGGTGCCGGAGGTGTCGTCGAAGAGGGTGGGCGCGGTCTCGCCCTTGGCCACGAGCTCGTCGACCTTCTGCTTGGTCCAGGGCAGCATGCCGGAGCCGTCCTCGACGCCCCAGGTCTGCTTGTAGAAGCCCACGGGCATGATGCCCAGGGCCAGGACGACGTCCTGGTTGGCCCAGGCGATCGTCGCGATCCTGGTGACGCCCTCGGGCACGTCGGTGGTGCCGAAGACGTGCTTGACCTGGATGGTCTTGCCGTCACCCTGGCCGGAGGAGCTCTTAGAGGAGTTCTTGGAGGAGCCGCAGGCGGCCAGGAGGGCGGTGGTGGACAGCGCCGCGGTGCCGATGAGGAAGGACTTGCGGGAGACGGACACAGGGCCTCTTCTCTGGGTGTTCACTAAACGAGGTTGGTCAATGACCGGGTGAGCACTGAAGACGCTAGTAGAGGAAAGGCTCCCCTAACAATAGACTGTGCGGTGCAGTGCCCCACGTTGACGCCGTGTCATTTCCGTCTGTCGGGCGCGGGCCGGGGCTTGGTGGCGTACACGCCTCCGGCCACGGTCCACAGCTCCCCGCGGTGCACGGCCTACTCCTCCCAGGAGTCCCAGGGTGCCGAGACCGCTTCAATGAGGTCCTGGTCCTCCTGGGCCGAGGGGGACGAGGCCACGGCTGCCGACTGGGCGTGGGCGGCATCGGCGAACGCGTCGGTACGGATGTCGGGTACCCAGGCCTGGATGAGCCGGTACCCCTGGTCGCGCATGGACTGACGATACCGGGCGGCACGGGCCCGTGCCGTCGCTGCGCTCATGACCAAATGCTACATGTAACGGGGGGCTCGGGGCCTAGAGCCTTGGTGCCTGCCTACTGGGCGGTCTACCGGGTGCCGTCGGCGCCGGTGACCCGGGCCAGGGCCGCCTGCCCGGCCCGGCGGCTGCGGTAGAGCAGGTAGGCGCCCAGGCGGTTGCGCCACGTCACCCGGGCGACTCCCGGCCACCGGTGCGTGACATAGGCAACGGCGTCGTCCACCTCCAGGCGGCGGGTCGAGTTGCCCACCCGCACCCACAGCTCGGTCCCCTGCCCCTTGGCCGAGGCGTAGACGGGGCGCGGGGAGGGCGGCACCGTCACACGGCACACCTGGGCGGTTCCGTCGGGGGTCGGGGCGAAGTCCACGCCGGGCAGGGCGGCGGCGGTCGTGCCCAGGCGGGTGCGCCACAGGTCGCGCAGCCACAGCTCGTAGCGGTCGGCATCAGGCTGCTTGAGGGTGGAGAAGTCCGGGGCCAGACCGATGAGGGTGCCCGCGTCGTCCACCCCGAGCAGGAGGGTGCCGCCGAAGGAGTTGAGGAAGGCGGCCACAGTCTTGACCACGACGTTCTCCATGGCCTCGTCGCGCCTGCCGGTGCGCATGTTCCAGCGGGCCGAGGACTTAAACTCCAGGCTCTCGCTCTCACCCGCCCTGGCCACCTGGGCGATGGGCTCCAGGGGGACCACGCGCTGGAGGCGGGCCAGGACCAGGGCCGTGACCGTCAGGATGAGGGCCGCGACCAGGGCGGCCGCGGACAGGGAGCGCACGGTCCACAGCCGGTCGTCGTCGAACAGGAAACCCGCGATGAGCAGGCCGATCCACAGGCCGACGAGCGTGGTCAGCGTGGCGGCGGAGGTGGAGATCGTAATGCGCCCAGCCAGGAGCCGCCGGGTGACCCGGCCCACGAGGTAGGCCAGGAGGAGCATCGCCTGCTGGGAGACGACGACGGCGACGAGGTCGGGGTTGTGCGGGTCCATGGGCCCATTCTCCCCCGCTCCCTCGTCTCCATTACGTGCCCGACCGCCCCGCTCGCCCCGGGCTGCTGCGCCGTGGCGGAGGGGCTCCAACTCTTCCCCGGCAGGGTGGGTGGTGCTGATCGCCGGCATAGGCCCGGGGTCGCCCGCTGGCTCTCCCCCGGCAGGGTGGGTGGTGTGCGTGGCTGCTACCACGGTGGGCGGCCCCGACATCATCCTTCTCGGTGGGGTGGGCGGTGTGGCGGCGGCCTCCGCCTCGGCCGCCGGTTCTCCTCCGGTGGGGCAGGTGGCCTGGCCGCCACCCTGGACCGTGCGACGCCTGTTCTCCCTTAGCGAGGGCGGGCGTCGGCGGGCGGGAGGCGGTGGGATTTAAGGGTTATACCGCCCTGTGACGCCCCGGCGACAGCTCCTCCTCGTGTCCCCGCACACAATAGGAATAACAGTTTGATAACCCTTTTGGTCTACCTCCTCGTGTTCCGTAGATCCTGTTGGGTAGAATGCCTTGTCACTGCTAAAGTCGCCTCCGCCCTGAATACCCGTCCGTTCCCTACCTGGAGACATCCGTGCCTTCCATCATGACATCCACCCCCACTGCGGGGACCACCCAGACGGCCGCTTCCGCCCCGGTGCCCCTGCCCTCGTCGGGCTCGCGTCGGGCTCTGGCCGCCAGCGCGGCCTGGTCGCTGCCCGTCATCGTCCTGGGCACCGCGGCCCCTGTCCTGGCCTCCACGGCCTAGGAGCTGACGGCTGTACCGCCTGGTGGCAGCGCTCCGGTCCCGGGGCGCCGACGCCGCCGGGCGGGTCGCCGCGCCGCGTCCCCGCGGGTGGGGTGCTGCGCGCCTCACGACGTCGGGCCCGCTCCCGCAGGTGCGGGGGCGAGGAGGGGCGGTGCCGCCAGCTCTACCGGCTCATGGCCCCGCTCCCCGTCCTGCGGGTACGAGGCCTGGTTCGCCACATGCTCACCCAAGAACAGCAGACCCACCCGTTCCCGCGGGTACGAGGAGCCCGGGCCGTCCTGTACGAGGGATATTCTGTGGACGAGGTAACGCCGTGTGTGCACGGCGGCCTGAGACGGTTGCCCCGCACACACAGTGTTGTCTATAACGTTATTCCGCGTGCAGAATGTTACGACCCGCACAAAGTATTTTGCGCACCCGTCCTGCAAGCGGTTCAGGCGCAGGCCGCCATGGTCTGCGCCACTACCTGCGCCACCGCCTGGGCTACCGCCGTCCGGCGCCCACTGCCTGGGCCACTGCCACCTGGCACCTGCGCCACCACCCGGCGCCTGCCGTCCGACGCCTGCTCCGTGGGTGGGACTCAGGTGGCGGTGTCGTGTCAGTACGGGCGGCTGCGCCTACTGCGCCCACCACGGGTGCGACCGCCCGCCAGCCCGGTGGCGTCGTGTCAGTACGGGCGGCTGGGTGCCCTGCCGTCATCCAGACTCTGGTGGTTGGGTGCCGTGCCGTCCTCTAGGCCCGGGCGGCGTCGCCCGGTACGGCCTCTGTGGGCGAGGATAGGGACGTGACCTCCGCACCCAGCCTCCCCGACCGCCCGGCAGACCGACGGGCGCAGGCCGCTGCCCCCGCCTCAGAGGCTCCTGCCTCAGGGACCGGCCCGTGCGCGGCCAGGCCCGCCGGGAACGTGGGAAGCTCGGGCGGGACGTCGTCGGCGGCTGGCCCGTGCGCGGCCAGGCCCGCCCTCTGGGAGGTAGACGACCCTGCCGCCAGGGCCGGCTCCACCGCGGAGGCTGGCACCTCGGCCTGCACGGCAGACCGCGTTGCCCGGGAGGATGGCCTCACCGACGCCCCGGCCCGTGCAGGCCGGGAGACGGACGACCCGTCCACCCAGGCCGCGGCCGCGTCCCCCGCAGCTGGCCCTGCGACCGGTTCAGTGGTTGGTCCTACGGGCGCCCCGACGTCCGGTCCGGCTGCGGACGGGCTGGCTGCGTCCGGTCCGGCTGCGGGAAGGGCGACGCCCCCAGCCGGTTCCCAGCCGTCCGCGACCCCGGCCTCCCGCCCGCCCGCCATGCCCCTGGCCCGCCTCGTCGTCGGCCCGCAGGACGCCCCCGCCCTGGTCCTCCTCCACGGCATCGGCGGCAGCGCCCTGTCCCAGGCCGACGCCGTGCTCCACTGGGCGGCGCGCGGCTACCGCGTGGTGGCCCTGGACGCCCGCGGGCACGGGCTGTCCCCGCGCTGGGAGCCTGAGGAGCTGGAGCAGGCCGGTGAGGTGCTGGTCCAGGACCTCATTGACGTCCTGGAGGAGCTGGCCGCCCGGCCCCGCTCCGATGGCCCCAGGGCCGGGGGCGTGCCAGCTGGTAGGCGCCTGCCTCCCGCCCCTGCCGGCCCCGGGGCCCGGCCCCGTGCAGCCGGCCGGGCCCGCGCCGACGTCGTCCGCAGTATGGCTGGTGCCGTGCGTGGCACCACCGGTGCCATGTACAACGCCGCTGACATTCTGCGTCGTGTCGCGACCGGACGCTCCCGGCGCGGCGCGGCGGCCGCCGACTTCGTGTGCCACGCCGCTGGCCTCGTGCACGACGCGGCCGGTGTCGTGCACAAAGCCGCTGGTGCCGTGCGCGGTCCGGACACCCCCGAGTCCGCAGGCCGCGTCGCCAGGCGGCACAGAGCCCGTTCTCACGACGAACAAGTACCGTTCTCGCGAGCAACAAGTACCGTTCTCGCGACGAATAAGTACCGTTCTCGCGGAGGGGGACGGGACGGGGCCCGCCCGGTCGTGGTCGGCCACTCCATGGGCGCGGCCACGGCCATGGTCGCCGCCGCACGCCGCCCCGACCTCGTGGCCGGCGTCGTCCTGGAGGATCCCGCCCGCTACGGCACCCGCAGCCCCGCGGAGCTCCTGCGCCGGGGCGCCGGACGTGAGCGCGCCCGGGAGAGGGTGTGCGCCGACCCGGCCGGGGCCGTGTCCCGCGCCCTGGACACCCCGTCCACCCCCGCCGTCGAGGCCCTGCCCGGGGTGTGGGCGGACCAGCGCACCGACCCCGCCCTGCTGCGTACAGGCGTCACCGCGCCCCAGGTGCCGTGGCTGGAGGCGCTCGCGGCCCTGCGCGTGCCCACGCTGCTGCTCAGCGGCGACCGCCCGGGCTCGGCCCGTGTCGGGGCCCAGGGGCTCGCCGACGTCGACGCCCTGGGCAGCCCCTGGCTGCGGACCGTCCTGGTCCCCGGGGCCGGGCACCAGATCCGCCGTGACGCCCCCCAGGCCTTCTACGACGCCGTCGACACCTGGCTGGCCGGGCTCCGTTAGGCTTGTCCCTCCCCGGGAGGCGCTGGGCGGGGCCCCGGCCTCTGATACCGGTGCGGCGTCAGCGCCAGCCACACCCCCTCCGCGAGAACGGTACTTATTGCTCGCGAGAACGGTACTTGTTCGCCGTGAGAACGGTACTTGTTGGTCGTGAGAACGGGCGGGTCCGGGAGACCCGCCGTGTCTTCCGACAGGGGGCCCGGGGACCATAGGCCGACCCAGGTGGCAGCGTGTCAGATAGAGTGCCCCAGAGCACTCCCAGCGATGACGCTGGCCCGACCGCAGGAGCACTCGATGACCCCAGCCACGACGCCCCACCGCACCCGCCGTCCTGTCGCTCGCACCCGCAGGCCCCCCACCCTGGGCCGCAGGCAGGTCACCGGCCTGGTCCTGGGTGTCCTGGCCTTCCTGGTCCCCTTCGTCGTCGACGTGCCCGACCTGGGTGAGCAGGGCGAGCGCATGCTCTCGGTCTTCCTCCTGGCCATCGTCTTCTGGGTCCTTGAGGCCATCCCCCTCATGGCCACCGCCGTCCTGGTCATCGCCCTGGAGGTCCTCCTGGTCTCCAACCAGGCCGTCCTGCCCGTGCCCGGGGACGCCGTCCCCTACTCCCTGTACCTGGGGGCCCTGGCCAACCCCGTCATTATCCTGTTCTTGGGCGGGTTCCTCATTGCCGACGGCGCCGCCAAGTACCACCTGGACAAGAACCTCGCGGCCGTCCTCATCAGGCCCTTCACCGGGTCGGCGCGCCGGACCGTCCTGGGTCTCATGGTCATTACCGCCCTGCTGAGCATGTTCATGTCCAACACGGCCACCACCGCCACCATGTTCGCGGTCATCGTCCCCGTCCTGGGGGCGCTGCCTGAGGGACGGCCGCGCGCGGGCCTGGCCCTGGCCATCCCGGTGGCGGCCAACGTCGGCGGCATCGGCACGCCTGTGGGCACGCCACCCAACGCCATCGCCCTGGGGGCGCTGGAGGACGCCGGCTACTACGTCTCCTTCGGCACCTGGATGCTCATGGCGGTCCCGCTCATGCTTATCGTCCTCCTGGGGGCCTGGCTGCTCCTGGTGGCCTTGTTCGTGCCCCGGGGCCTGGGCCTGGAGCTCGACATGGAGGCCACCTGGCACACCGACCGCCAGGCCGTCACCTTCTACGTCATCGCCGCCCTGACCGTCCTGGCCTGGATGACCGAGGCGCTCCACGGCCTCAACGCCAACGTCGTCGGCTTCCTGGCGGTGGTGGCCCTCATGGTCACCCAGGTCATGGACGGCAAGGATCTGGCCGCCCTGTCCTGGCCGGTGCTGTGGCTCGTGGCCGGGGGCATCGCCCTGGGGCACGGCGTAGGGACCACGGGCCTGGACACCTGGATCCTGGGGCTGGTGGACTGGGGCGCCATGAGTGCCACCGGCGTGGTCGTGTGCATGGGCCTGCTGGGGCTGACCATGAGCAACGTCATCAGCCACTCGGCCGCCTCCAACCTCCTCATCCCCCTGGCCATGGGCCTGGCCACGGGCATCGACGGCCTGGACCCCGTGGTCATCGCCGTGGTCCTGGCCCTGGCCTGCTCCCTGGGCATGAGCCTGCCCATCTCCACGCCGCCCAATGCCATCGCCTACGCCACGGGGGCGGTGACCACGCCGGACATGGCCAGGGTCGGGGTGGTCGTCGGAGTGGTGGGCACGGTGCTCCTCGTCCTCCTCATGCCCCCGCTGTGGTCCGCCCTGGGGCTGTTGGGATGAGCCGGGTGGCCGGACGGCGGCCGGTGGGCGACCCCGGTGACGCACCGTCAGTCCCCCGGGACGGCGGCCGGGGGCCGGGCCCGGAGGCGTCTGAGAGCCGTGCCGACGGCCAGACCAGCACCGACGGCCAGACCGGAGGCCAGCCCAGGAGACAGGAGCTCTTCCCCGGTACCCGGGACGGTGGCCGGGGGCCAGGCCGGGACGGTAGCCAGGGCCCGGGCCCGGGGTCCCCCGGGACACACCCTGGGACGCACCCTGGGACGGGGCCTGGGACGCGCCCTGGGACGGGGCCCCCGACCCTCCTCGTCCTCGTCGTCTCCCCGACGGACACGGGCGCCCAGGCGGCCCACGAGGTCGGGCACCAGCTCCACTACTGCGAGGTGGCCCACCAGCACAGCGTCGAGGAGATGCTGGCCTTCGTGGCCACCCGGCCCGACGCCGTCGTCCCCCTCATGATGGTCAGCGACGAGGTCGGCAGCCTCGACGTGCTGGCGGGCCAGCTCCAGGACCGCCCCGCCCTGCGCACCACCCGGCTGCTGCTGCTCACCAGGCGCGACGAGCTCACCCACCTGGGACGCGCCCTGGACGAGGACTGGGTCCACGAGGTCGTCTCCGTTCCCTGGACCCCCGGCGCCCTGGGGCACCGGGCGGGCGCCCACGTCACCCGCTGGCTGCGCGAGACCCTCCCCGACGACCCCCGCCTGGCCCACCTCGACGCCGACACCCCCCCGGACCTGCCTCAGGCCAGCCTCCTGTCCAAGTTCGCCGGGGACGACGACGAGCTCGTGGCCGAGCTCGTGGCCGCCTGCGAGCGGGTGCTGGGACCCCGCCCCCGCCTCCACCTGCCCAGGGGGGTGCGCGTCACCCGCGAGGGCATGCCGGTGGACGCCGTCTACATCCTGGAGCACGGGACGGTCGCCCTGACCCGGGTCACCCGCGCCGGGAAGGTCACCCTCCACCACGCCACGACCGGCCGCATTATCGGCATCCTCTCCCTGGCCTCCCAGGGCAGCGCCTTCGTGACGGCCACGACCACCAGCGAGGTCGAGCTCATCCTGCTGTCCGTGGAGCAGCTCGACCGGGCCCTGCGAGGGGACCCCATGACCGGGGAGGCGCTCGCGGCCCTGCTCATCCGCTCCCTGGTGGGGCGCCTGGAGCGCAGCGAGATCCTCCAGGTGGAGAAGATCGAGCTCCACGCCGCCCTGGACGCCGAGCGCTCACGCCTGGAGAAGGAGCGGGCCCGGCTCGCCGAGGCCCTTGACGCCCTGGAGCAGGCCCGCCTGGAGCTCCTGGCGCAGGAGCGGTTCGCGACGCTGGGCGAGCTGGCGGCGGGCGTGGCCCACGAGCTCAACAACCCGGTGGCCGCCCTGGAGCGGGCGAGCGCGCACGAGGGGGCGGCGGTGGCCACCCTCCTGGCCTCCCACCCCCGTGGGGACCTCGCGCGTGCCGCCCTGGAGCGGGCCCGGAACCTGCCTGCCCGCTCCACGGCGGACGAGCGGGCCCTGCGCCGTCGCCTGGAGAAGGCTGTGAGGGACCGGGAGACCGCACGGCGCCTGGTGGCGGCCGGTGTGGAAGATCCCGGCGAGGCGGCTCGTCTGGCACGCTCGACGGCGGATCTCGCCCTGGTGGAGGCGGCGGCCGGGGTGGGGCGCGGGGAGCGCAACACGGTCCTGGCCACCGCCCGCATCCGCTCCCTGGTGGCCGCCCTGTCCGCCTACGTGCGCCCCGAGGGCGGGGTCCAGGAGCGTGTTGACGTGCGCGAGAGCGTCGAGGACGCCCTGCGGCTGGTGGCCCACCGGCTCGATCACGTGGAGGTGGTCCGTGACTACTCCCAGGTGCCGCTGGTACCTGCCCGGGCCGGTGAGCTCGTCCAGGTGTGGACGAACCTCATCTCCAACGCGGCCGACGCCCTGGCCCGGGGGGCGACGGCCCTGTCCGGGAGCGCCCCTGCGGTGGCCGGGGGTACCCCTGCGGTGGCGGGGAGCGCCCCCGACGCCTCCCTGGGGCCACCCACCCTCACCCTGTCCGTGCGGCCCCAGGACGGGGGCGTGCGCGTTGACGTGGTCGACAACGGGCCGGGTATTGCCCGCGAGCACCTGGAGCGGATCTTCGAGCCGCGTTTCACTACCAACCACGGGCAGGTGCGCTACGGCCTGGGACTGGGCATGGGCCTGGCCAAGTCGGTCGTGGACGCGCACGGCGGCACCATTACGGTGGTCTCCCGCCCGGGGCGGACGCGGGTGAGCGTCACCCTGCCCCCTCAGATTCCGGGGGCGCTGGCAGCGGCTCCCGCCAACCCCAAGGAGGAGTCATGAAGCTGGTCGTGCTGGTGGTGGAGGACGAGCCCCCGGTCCGTGAGGCGGTGCTGGGGGACCTGGAGCACCTGGGCGCCACGGTGCGCCTGGAGGCGGCCCAGGACGTCGATGACGCCTGGGCGGTCGTCGAGGAGGTCGAGGAGGACGGGGACGAGCTCGCCCTGGTCCTGTCCGACCACCGCCTGCCCGGGCGCAGCGGCGTGGACATGCTCGTGGAGATGATGGGGGATCCTCGTACCGCCGCCGCGCGCAAGGTGCTGGTCACTGGCCAGGCCAACCAGGCCGACACCATCCGGGCCGTCAACGAGGCGGGCCTGGACCACTACATTGCCAAGCCGTGGAGGGCGGAGGAGCTGTGCGAGGTCGTGCGCGACCAGCTCACCGGATTCGTCCTGGACCAGGGGCTGGACCCGCTCCCGCACCTGCCCGCGCTGGACGCCGTCCGCGCCCTGGAGGCCCTGCGCTGACTCTGGGCCGCCGGCGCGGCGCCTGGTGGGGCTTCCGGCGCTTGGCAGGGCCTCTGGGTCCTGGCGGGCTCCGGGTCCTGGCGGTGCCCCGGCGGGTCGGTGAGGACGCCGGGGACGGTGACTGGTGGTGCTCGGGCCGGGTCTCCAGGACTCGGCGCAGGGCCGGTGGCACGGGCCGCCGGAGACGCGAGTCCCAGGGCCCTGAGCGGGGACCGGTAGGACCGCCGTGGCCGGGGCCCGGGTGCCCGGGCCCTCCGTGCGGCGGGTCGCGGCGAGGACGCCGGGGACGGGGCGGCGTCGCCGGTAGTCTGACCGCATGTCGAAGAAGAAGCGTCAGGCGCGTAAGGCCACCGTCTCTGCCCCCAGGCCCCAGAGGATCCCGTTCGTCGTCCGTCCCTTCGAGGGCCTGCCCGCGGAGGAGGACCTGGTGGCGATGATGCAGATCATCCCGGCTGCCTCCATGGGCGTGCGCCTCAACGAGGCCCACGGCGGGGGCGAGGTCACGCTCGTCACCGTCCTGCCCGAGCTCGCCCAGGGGCTCAGGCGCACGGACGGCGAGGTCCTGGTGGCCCTCCAGACCTCCATCCACTCCGGTGACGCCTCCCGCGACGTCGCCGCCGCGCTGCTGGCCACCCTGGAGCTGGGCAACGGGGCGGCCCTGAGGATGAAGGGCCTGCCTGAGCCCGGTGAGCGCCTCCAGGACGTCCTGGACCTGTCCGTCACGCCCCGGATCCGTGTGAGCGAGACCTTTGACTTCTGGCTGACCGAGAAGGACTCCGCCGACCCCAAGGCCCTGGAGGCCCTGGAGAACGCCAGGAAGGAGATGGCCCCCACCCGCCCGGTGCCCGGCGTCGAGCACGCCTACTGGTGCCGTATGAACGGCAAGGAGTTCGTGCGCTGGGTGCGCGGGGAGGACGAGGACGACTTCTTTAACGCCCTGGCCCGGGTGCACGCCGCGCGCCGGTCCGCCCTGGAGGAGGGGGCCCGCTTCATTGGCGCCTTCCGTGCCTGCGGCCTGGCCGTCCCCGTGTGGGAGCTGGTGGCTGGCACCGAGGCCGAGGAGTTGACCGAGCCCATGAAGGCCATGGGGGAGCGGCTGGAGGAGGCGCTGGCCGTCACCGGCCCGCTGGACGCCCACGCCCGTCGCGCCAAGGCCGGAATTATCTCGAGGCAGGTCAGCCTCTAGAGGAGCCTCCTTACCTCGTTCCCACCTCGTCCCCTCTCCTCTCCGCCCTCTCCGTGAGAACGGTACTTATTGCTCGTGAGAACGGTACTTATTGCTCGTGAGAACGGATGGGCTGTTCGCGGGGGTGGTCTGGCGCTCGCTGCTCGCGTGACCGGGCGAGGTGCCCGGCCGCCCAGCTGCAGGCCGGCCAACCGCGGGCCGCCTAAGCGCGACCTGGCCCTCAGCGGGGCAGCATGACGCTCATTCCCAGGGCGAAGGGGAACCCGGGGCGCAGGACGCACTGGGTGACGGGACGGGCCATGGAGGCCAGGGCGATGCCGTCGAGCATCTCGTCAGCAGGGCCGGACAGGGAGCCGGGGGCCAGGATGCGCTGGTAGGGGACCTCGAGGTCCAGGAACGTCATCCCGTCGCGGCGTACCGCCTTCCGCCAGGTCCTCGTCCTCATCTCCATGAGCGTGCCCAGGTGGAAGTGCATGACCTGGTTCTCGTCCAGCTCGCTGGGGACGCTCAGGAGGTGGTGGGCCTCAGGATCCTCCGGGGCCCGCAGGGTGAACAGGAGGATCGCCCCGTCGCGGGCGGCCCGCAGCATGAGGCGCCCCAGGTACACCGCGAAGGCGTGCTCGTTGAGGCTGGTGGCCATGACCTCCTGCACGGTCAGGGAGCGCGAGAGGGGCACGAGCGCGCCCGCCCCGGCGTCCTTGACCGCCCGCCTGCCGGTGGGGGTGGCGGCGTGCAGGCGCAGGGAGCCGTCGTTCTCCAGGGTGGCGACCTCCACCTTCTCCTGCCAGCGGCCTGAGCTCGCGGGGCCGTCCTGGGTGCGCAGGAGGCCCATGCCCAGGACGTCGGTGAGATCCGTGCCCGGCCGGTGCCAGGTGATCGTGGTGCCCTCGTGCCACAGGGGGACGACGCCGTTGAACGGTAGGCCAAAGCGCACGGTCTCAGTCATGGGGCCAAGCCTACGGGGCGGTCCCCGGCAGCGGCCGGGGGCGCGCGGTGGGACGACGGGCGTGGGAGCAGCCGGAAGCGGATGTGGTCGGCCCGGGCGCGGACGGAGCTGCTCTCACGGACCGGTCGGTGGGGTTGAGCCTGCGGGGTCGGCCCGGGCGCGGACGGAGCTGCTCCTGGTGGCCGAGGGAGACCTCGCTGCCGGGGTCTACCAGGGGGACTGCCCAGCTTGTCAGGATGAGGAAGGCGGAGATACGCTCAATTCACGCAAGATGAGCATAGTGCGCAGAGCGTGTGCGCCACCGGTTGGCAGGAGGTCTGATGACTACAGCGGCGGAGAGCAGGACCTACCTGCCCGAGGAGGAGGTTGCTGGGCGGTTCGGTGAGATCGTGGAGATGCTGTCCTCGCACGGGGCGTCCGCGCACCTGGTGGCTGGTGGTGAGACGATCGAGCTGAGCCAGTCCATGGCAGACCTTCTGGTCCAGGTCGCTCGGGCGATGCGTCAGGGGCTCGCGGTGACGATCGCCCCGCACGGCACCCGGCTGACGACGCAGGAGGCGGCCGACATGCTCGGCATCTCCCGCTCTACCCTGGTCAGGATGCTGGAGGCGGGGGAGATTCCCTTCGAGAGAGTTCGTCGGCACCGTCGGCTCTGTCTGTCTGACGTGCTTGAGTTTCAGCGGCGCCAGCGGCGTGCAGCGGACGAGGCGCTGGGTGACATGGTGGCGGATACGCAGGCTATGGGAGGGTATGACGACGATCCTGCACGACTGCGTGAGGTGCTTGCGGCTGTGCGCTCAGAGGGCTGACGACAATGTTCTCTGTAATGCTTGACGCCTGCGTGCTGGTACCCAGTACCTTGCGTGATGTATTACTCGAGATCGGTACCACACAGGCTTTCAGGCCGTTGTGGAGCGAGATGATTGAGGAGGAGATGGAGCGGGCGGTCCTCCGTCTGCGTGATGAGCGTGGTCGCGATCAGGAGGAGTCGCGCGGTTATGTCACCCGGCTCCGACGTCAGATGAACGAGGCACTTCCTGACGCGCGGGTACGAGGGTGGGAGGGCGCTCTGCAGTTTGTCCCGCGAATGCGTGACGCAAATGATGGTCACGTTGTCGCAGCGGCCCTCGTCGGGCGTGCGGACGTGATTGTTACTTTCAATCTCAAGGATTTCGAGGATGAACGTCTTCCGGGTGCTCTTTTCTCGCAATCTCCGGACGACTTCCTGATCGATCTTGTCGGGCTGTATCCGCGTCTTGTCCTCGACGCCCTTGACACTATTGTGGCAAGAACGGGGCGGAAGGGTCCCAGGTGGAGTGTGGACGATCTTCTTGAGAGGCTTGAAGTCGAGGGCTTGCATGGGTTCGTCACAATGGTGAGGTACGAGAGAGGCGTGTATCGGTAGCGCACAGACTGCAAGGGTTCTTGCAGATCTCAGTAGTTCTTGCGTCGGCCCTCCTCTTGACCCGGACATATCCGCATGATTCCGTGGGCCCTGTGTCAGCCTCCTACAAGAACTCGTGCAACCTGCAAGAAGTGGTGCTGTCTGCAAGAACTCGTGTCCGGGATGCTCGCCCTGCTGTCCCGCCTCCGGCCTCGACCTGGGCCCCGGTCCAGGGCCCGCTGGTTAAGCTGCCAGAAGACTACGGAGGTGGGGGCATCCTGCTTGTTGCCCCAGGGGCAGGGGCGCTCGGCCTGGACTGCCCCCGGTCCGGCCCGGATCCTGCCGTAGGCGGCGCTAGCAGACAGGCCGATGCTGGCCCCGCCTATCTCAGGCCCCGCCCGGCTCGGGGTCCCTACCTACTCCAGACTCCTAACCCGCCCCTCCCGCCGTCCTGCCTGGCCCTTACCTGCCCCAGTGCTCACCCGGCCCCGCCCAGGCCCTTCCCGCCCGGCCCCGCTGCGGCCCCTACCAGGCGTCCAGTATGTGGCTGGTGTGTCCCGTCCTGGTACGTGGTGTAGTCTCGTGCCCGTGAGCAGCACCAGCGGCCTGATTACCAGCCGGCGCGCGATGTAGACCGTCGCCCCGGCACTGCCCGCGCGCCCTCTGGACCACCGGTTCGGGGGGCGTTTTCGTTGCCTCTGCACCACCGAAACACAGGAGTCACCAGTGGCCCACCCGTCCCGACCAGCCGTGCCCACCGACCCGGACGCCGCCCGACAGGAGCGCAGCGCCCGCATCGCGGTCACGGTCTTCCCGCTCATTATGCTCGCGGCCTTCCTCGCCGCGTTCTTCTGGCCCGCCACCTTCGTGCCCCTGGCCGGCTACATGACGCCGCTGCTGGCCGTCACCATGCTGGGCATGGGCATGACCCTGTCCGTCCCCGACTTCACCATGATCGCCCGCCACCCCGGGCCGGTCGTGCTGGGTGTGTGCAGCCAGTACGCCATTATGCCGCTGGTGGGCTGGGGCGTGGCGAGTCTGCTGCCGCTGCCCGACGAGCTCAAGGTCGGCATTATCCTCATTGGCTGCGTCCCCGGCGGGACGACGTCGAACGTGTGCACCTTCCTGGCCAAAGGAAACACCGCCCTGAGCGTGTCCATGACCGCCTTCTCCACCATGCTCGCACCGGTTGTCACCCCGACGCTGACCCTGTGGCTGGCAGGGACCTACATGGAGGTGCCCGCCGGGCAGATGGCGCTGTCCATTGTCCAGATCGTGCTCCTGCCGGTCGGCTTCGGGCTGGCGTGCAACGTGTTCCTCCACCGCCAGGTCGCCCGCATCCAGCCCGCCATGCCGTGGGTCTCGGTGGTCGCGATCGCCGGGGTGGTCGCCGCCGTGGCGGCCAAGAGCCAGGCGCTCATCGCCACCGCTGGGTTCCTCATGTTCGCGGCCATCGCCCTGGAGAACGCCGTCGGGTACGCGCTCGGCTACGCCGCCGCCCGGGCCCTCGGCGTCTCACGCGCCGACCGGCGCACCATCTCCATCGAGGTGGGGCTCCAGAACGCCGGGCTCGGCTCCACCCTGGCCGCCCACTACCTCAGCGCGGCAGTGGCCGCCCCCTGTGCGGTGGCTACCTTCTGGCACACGATCAGCGGCTCCCTGCTGGCCATGTACTGGCGTCTGCGCGGCTTCCCCGCGGGCGAGGACTCGCAGGCCCCCGTCCGCCGGCTGTGGGAGCGGAAGGGTCGCGACGCCGCCCTGGAGCCCGCGGGCGCCGAGGCCTGAGGCCTCGCCCCGGGGCGGTCGTCAGGAGCCAGCCCGTGGCGTAGCGGGGCCTTGAGGCACTCGCCCCGGGGCGGGTCTGCTAGGTGCGTGCAGCCGGTACGCCACCGGTCCCGCCCTGGGGCGGAGGCCCGCAACGCCTGCGGATCCACCTTCCCGCCCTGCCACCACGACCCGCCCCGGCTCAGCGTCCACCGCGCAGGAGGATCCGGAGCACCTCCGGGGCCGAGTAGCGGCGCGGCTGGGAGCCGGGGTTGACGGTCTCCAGGACGCCGAGGTCGACCAGCTGACCCACCAGGCTGTTGGCGCGCCCGTAGGACAGGCCCAGCTCCCTCTGGACCTGGCGCACGGTGAAGGACGGGTTGGCCACGGCGAGGTCCACCAGGTCTGGCGCGCGTGCCGAGCGCAGCGAGGAGGCCCGGACCCGGTCCCGCAGGGCCCCCTGCACCTCCACCAGTGCCAGCATCTGCTCCCTGGTGGCGGTGGCGGCGTCGGCCAGGCCGTGTGCGAAGAAGGACAGGAAGGAGTCCCAGTCACCGTCGGTGCTCACCCCCAGGAGCGCGTCGTAGTACTCGGTGCGGCGGGCCTCGAACCAGGGGGAGACCGTCAGGGTGGGCTCGGAGAGCAGCCCGGTGCGCATGAGCGTGAGCACAATGAGGTAGCGTCCGAGCCGTCCGTTGCCGTCCCGGAAGGGGTGGAGCGTCTCGAACTGGTAGTGCACCATCCCGGCCACGACGACGGGGTCTATACGTCCGTGGTGGTCCGTCCCCAGCCAGTCCAGGAGGGCCGTCACCCCGGCACGCAGCTGGTCCCCCGGTGGTACCGGGACGAACCTGCTGGCCTCGACCGGTGTGACCTCGGGCCCGGCGACGTCGCGGCGGCCGACGACCACCTGCCCCTGGCGCAGCCGTCCGGACTCCCCCTCCAGCGGCGTGGCGCGCATGAGGCGGACCTGGAGGTCCTCAATGAGTCCCAGGGTCAGAGGGCGCCCCTCGCCTATCCAGTCGAAGCCCAGCTGGGCCATGCTGACGTAGTTGAGGATCTCAGTCATCTGGGCGGAGGTGGGGGCGTCGGCGTCGGCCGTGAGCACCTCCTCCAGCGGGGCGTAGGTCCCCTCCAGCGCGGAGGTGGACTGGGCCTCCCGACGCAGTGAGGGCGTCCGCAGCAGGTAGGGGTTGGGCAGGCGCCGCGCCGTGGCGTCCAGGGCCGCCAGCGCCCGCCCGGCTGCCGCGACGGCCCGGTAGGTAGAGCCCGCCAGCACCGGCTCGTCAGGTCCCAGGGGGACCGGTACGAAGGCGTGGTGGCGCCAGTCGCCCAGGTACGGGTCCGACCCGGTGATCTCGACCAGCTCCCCCATAGCCGGGTTCCTGAACATGCTCACATCCACCATGTCATACTAACGGCCCTTGTCTGACATGGGTAAGATCAGCTTTTCACACAACGGGCACTTGTGTGAAAAGTAGTCGGTGGGCATGTCACACATGTGCCATGAGGCGGGAGGTGGGCCGTCCTGCTTGGTGGTCCCGCGCTCGGCCCTCCGCCCGGCCGCCCCGCTTGGGGACTGCGCTCGCGGGCGGTCTCCCTGCTGCCTGACCCCGCGCCCGGGGCGCCCCGGCGCGGTTGGCCGGGGTGAGGGCACCCGTGTGGGCCCCGACCCTGCCCGGCCCGCCCCGCTTACCGCTGCTGGGCCCGGTGCCTGCGCCGCTCGGCCTTGCGGTGGCGCTGCCAGCGCTGGACGGGGCGTTCCGTCAGCGCCAGCAGGGCCAGGACCTCCAGCGCCAGGCCCGCGATGGAGACCAGGGTCGCGTGACGCACCCCCAGGGTGGTGATGTGCCCGGCCGTGGTCAGGGCCGACAGGGTCAGGACCGTCAGCAGCGCGGTGCGGGACCTGGGGTGCCCGACCCAGGAGGCCCAGGCCAGGACGGCCAGGAGGGTCGTCATAAAGCTGCTCAGGCCTATGACCACCCAGTAGGCGACCGCCTCGGGGTCGGCCACGCCCTCGTCACGCAGGGCCTGCGCGGTCAGGAGGATGGTGGAGTCGCTGAGCAGGCGCACCGCGTCAGCCAGCACCGCCAGCCCCACCAGGGCCAGGCCGACCAGCAGCCCGCCGGGGCGCTGCCGGCTGGCCCGGGCGTCCAGGGCGCGGGCGCGGGCCAGGTCCACGGAGCGGACGTCGTCCACGACGACGTCGTGCAGGTTCAGCACGTAGAGGTCGCCGTCGGTCTCAATACGGTCGCCCCCGCCGTTCCTGTCGTGGTAGGCGGTGAAGAAGTCCGGCCACACCTCGGTGGAGGCCTCCTGGCTGGCCCACATGACGTCGTCGACCACGTAGTTGCGCTCAATGTCGATGTTCGCGTCGATCTTGTGGGTGACCTGGCCGGTCAGGGTGCTCAGGCCCACAGAGCGGTCGTAGGTGGCGCCCCCGAGCCAGTCCACGACGCGGCCCCCGGGCAGGACCCACCCGGCAGGGGTGTGCCAGAAGCGCACGTGGTGGCGCTGGGCGGGGTTGCCCTCCACCTCCTTCTGGTAGGCGAAGTCCTGACCCCGCCCGAACAGGGTGAGTGTGGAGACCGGGGCCGCCGGGTAGGAGCGGCGTGTCAGGGAGGAGACGACGATCCTCCAGGAGGAGGCGGGCGTGATGGGGTCGGCGCGCGCCCAGCCGGCGCGCGTCATGGCCTCGTGGATGTCGTCCTCGTCCCCCAGGACGGCCAGGTTGACCGGGTCCCCCAGGACGCCGTCGGTGGTGCGGGTGCGGCCGATGAAGTAGTCGGGCACGTACAGCCAGGTGAGGACCTGGTGGAGGCGGGGGATGGCCAGGTAGGCCAGGAGCACCCAGAACAGGACGAGTGCCAGGACGGACCAGGGGGACACGTGCCAGCCCGCACCGATGACGGCCCACGCCAGCCACACGGTGGCCAGGGCGGCCACGGCGAAGAAGACGGCGTCCACGACGTCGTCCAGGCCCCAGGAGCGGGCGCGCGCCTCGGAGAGCTTGTCGTCGTGCGAGCGGTAGGTGGGTGCCGTGGTGGGGCGCGGCCGGGTCGCCACAGGGTCACTCATGTCGCCACCGTAGCGGGGAGCCCGCCTCGGGGCGGCACGCTCCGACCCGCACGCCCGGGCCCGCCTGCGCCGTCGTGGGGAGCCCGCCTCGGGGCGGCACGCTCCCTGCTAGTTGCGGGCGGCGTCGAGCAGCGTCTGGGCCAGGACGGGGTCGGCCCTGCGGTCGGACTGCCGGGTGACGGCCAGCCCGGAGGCGGTGCAGGCGTAGGTTGCCACGCTGGTGCGGCTGGACACGCTCCCGGTGGACAGCCCCAGGGAGCCCAGGCCGTCGCAGCTGGCGACGGCGCGGATGTCGCGTGTCACGCTGCCTCTGGTGCCCGGGTGGCTCGGGACCCGGGCACTCCGGACCCGGGCCCGGGACCCGGGTGGCCCCGGACCCCGGGTCCGAGGCCACACGCGGACGCTTCCGGGTGGGACGCCGAGGGCCAGCCGGTGGGTGTCGGGCCCGGGGCCACACGCGGACGCTTCCCCGCCACACCAGTGGAACCCGGACCCGACCCGGGTCCGGTCAGGCCGAGGTACCGGGCTCCTCAGCCCCGTCCGCCCTGGCCGCGCCCCCGTCCCCGGGGGCACCTCCGTCTCCGAGCGCGGTCCCGTCCTCAGACGCTCCCCCGTTACCGGACGTCTTGTCTGCGGCGTCCGCCCTGAGCCGGGTGTTGACCCGCTCCACGTCCAGGCGCGTGAGCAGGAGCAGGATGAGCGCGTTGGCGATCAGCGGCAGCCACACGTACATGACGTAGAGCATCTGGACGGTCGAGTCCGGCTGTACCGGCGCATCGCGCACGTACCCGCTGGCGGCCAGCAGCCACCCGGCCAGGGCCGTGCCGACGCCGCCGCCCACCTTCACCCCCAGCGAGGTGCAGGAGAACATGAGCCCGTCGATCCGCTTGCCGGTGCGCAGCCACGTGTACTCCGAGATCTCGGCGATCATGGCGTTGAGCGTGCCCTGCAGCGGGCTCATGCCCAGGGAGGCCAGCGCGGACAGCGCCAGCATGAGCGGCACGCTGCCCATGTAGGCGGCCACCAGCACCCCCAGGCGCCCGACCACGGCGATCGCGTACCCCCAGATGTTGACCCGGTACATCTCCTTGAAACGGTCTACCACCACCGGCGTCACCAGCAGCCCCACAATGAGGGGGACGTTAATGGCCCAGGCGAAGACCCCCAGGAGTTTGGCGTCGCCCAGGATGTACTTCATAAAGAAGATGCCCATGTTGAGCATGGCCGTGAAGATCTGGGTCAGGAGGAAGATCCCCAGGATAATGAGGTAGTACCTGTTGGACAGCAGCATCCTGGCCGACTCGCGCATTGTCGGTCTCTCCTCGGCGGTGCTCTCGACCTCCTGGCGGCCCGCGCCCTGCCCCTCTTGGTGGCCCGCCCCGGCATTGGGGCTATTGTCCGCCCCGGCGTCGGGCCCGTCGCCCTCCAGCTCCTCCTCCGGCAGCTCCCTGACCGAGAAGACCGCCAGGGTGTTGACCGCCAGGCCGATGAGCGCGTAGATAATGGCGATGGCCCGCCACCCCTGGGCGCCGCCGCCGAACGTCTCCACGCCCTGGATGGTGACGCTCTGGATGAGCAGGTTGGTCCCGAAGGCGAATATGAAGCGGATGGAGCCCATCTGCACCCGCTCGGCGCTGTTCCTGGTGACCAGCGCGGTCAGGGCCGAGTAGGCGATGTTGTTGGCCGTGTAGAAGACGGAGTTGAGCAGCGTGTAGGCGATGAAGAACCAGATGTACCCGCCTACCGTCCCTATGCCCGTCGGGATCGCGAAGATCGCGATAATCATGGCCGCGCAGCCCACGAACCCCCACAGCATCCACGGCCGCGCCTTGCCCATCCGGGTACTGGTCCTGTCCAGCAGGGTCCCGAAGACGACGTCGGAGAACCCGTCGAAGATCCGGGAGACCATCATGAGGGTGCCGATCACCCCCGGGTTGAGCCCCGCCGTGTCCGTCAGGTAGATCATGAGGAAGGCGGACAGGAGCACGTAGACCACGTTCCCGGCCACGTCCCCCGAGCCGTAACCCACCTTGTTGTACCACCTCAGGTACCTGCGCTCCTCGGGCGCCTCGGGGGCGCCCCCTCCGGGCCTCCCGGCCCCGCGGACCGCCCTCGTGCTGGCGCTCATAGCTTCACCTCGTCGTGGGTAGTGGTGCTGTTCACAGTGCTGAGCAGGAGGTGGAGGTCCATCCCCAGCTCCCGGCCGTCCACCCGGTAGCGGGGCCGCAGGGCCGGCCCGCAGCTGTTGGAGCCAATGCCGGCCATTGCGGCGTCCAGGCACAGGACCGTGCTCCCGCAGGGCACCAGGTCGGTGTTACGGCGCCTGGCCGTCAGCTCCTCCTGGGTGTAGCGCGAGGCGTTGAAGGAGAAGGGGGTCTGGGAGGCCGCCGTCAGGCTCAGCCCGCCCCCGGAGAGGGTCACCTCGTTGCAGTCGGCGTGGCTGCCGTTCTCCTGGGGACGGATGTAGTCCTCGTGGAGGTCGGCGACATCGGCGCTGAATGCCCCGTGGTAGCTGGCGCGGTGCTTGTCCACGTAGCTCTCCTGCGGCCCCAGGCCGTAGTAGTCGACCCGGTCCATAAACCGGGGCAGGAACAGTCGCAGGCCCAGGCGCGGCAGGCTGGGGAACCCCAGGGTCCGGCGCATCCGCAGGCTCAGGCCCAGGACGCCGTCGTCGGTGACGACCCAGGTCAGCTGCCCGCGCAGGGCGGGCTGGACCGAGGGCGCCACCAGAGCGACGTCGGCGTGGACGGCGACCCACCCGGGAGCCTCATCGACCTCCACGCCGTAGGCGCGCGCCACGGCCTGGTGGTAGCGGGCCCGCTCCCACTCCAGGCGCACATTGCGGTCGTTGTCGGTAGGCGCCCGCCAGACGTTGAGCTCCACCGGGCGGTCCAGGAGCTGGCGGCCGTCCACGACCAGGCTGACCGGCAGGCCGGTGCGCTTATCGAGGACGCAGCGCAGGCCTGCCGCGCCGACGTCGATCCGGGTCCCCTCCCTGCGGACCGTCACCCGCCCCGCACGGCTCGGGTGGTCCGCGAGCGCCGCTACCCGCCGGGTGCGCCCGTCGGCGTTGCGCAGGGGGACCTCGTCGAAGCCGAGGACGTGGTCGGCCGCCAGCAGCGGCTGGTCCTGGGCGAGCCGGTAGATGACCAGCAGGTGGCAGCGTCCGGTGGCGGGCACGTCCGGTGCGCAGCGCAGCATAATGCTCGTGTGCGGCGGCACGGGCTCCACCAGGTCGAGCTCCTCGTGCGCCACGACGACGCCGTCGCGCAGCACCTCGTAGGAGATGCGGGCGTAGTGGGCCAGGTCGGTGTGGTCCAGGTCGTTGCGGATTGTGAGCAGGCCCTCGTCCTGGTCGTAGTCGACGACGCGGGCGGGGCGCTGGACGTTCTTGAGCTCGGCCAGCCCGGGGTGGGGGACCCTGTCGGGCGAGACCAGGCCGTCGACGCAGAAGTTGCCGTCGTGGACGGCCTCGCCGTGGTCCCCGCCGTAGAGGTGGATGGGCCGCCCGTCCGGGCTGGTGCCTGCGGCCACGGCGTGGTCGCACCACTCCCACACGAAGCCGCCGCACATGCGCTCGTCGGCCCGGATGATCTCCCAGTAGTCCTCCAGGTCGCCCGGGCCGTTGCCCATGGCGTGGCTGTACTCCACGAGGATGAGGGGCTTGTCCGGGTCGGAGTCCAGGTAGTCGCGGATCTCCTCAATGCCGGGGTACATGCGGCTGTACAGGTCGATGCAGGAGTAGTCGTAGCGGCGCTTGGAGTCCCGGTAGTAGGAGCTCTCGTAGTGGGTCAGGCGCGTGGGGTCGAAGCCCTTGACCCACCTCAGGGCCGCCTCGAGGGTGCAGCCGTAGGAGCACTCGTTGCCCGCGGACCAGGCGATGACGCTGGGGCGGTTCTTCTCCCGGTGGACGCACAGTTGCATGCGGTCCACGGTGGCGTCGGTCCACTCGGGGTTGTCGGCGATGGGCTCGTTCCAGTGCTCCACCTGGTTGTCCCAGGAGTCGTCGGCCAGGAAGCGGGTCTGGGTGCCGTGGCTCTCGTTGTCGGCCTCGGACATGACGTAGAAGCCGTACTCGTCGCACAGCTGGTAGAAGCGCGGGTCGTTGGGGTAGTGGGAGCTGCGTACGGCGTTGATGTTGTGCTCCTTCATGAGCCTCAGGTCGCGCCGCATGTGCTCCAGGCCGATCGCGGGGCCGGTGGCCGGGTCGGAGTCGTGCCGGTTGACCCCCCGCAGCGTGAGGGGCCGCCCGTTGAGGCGCACGACGGCGCCGGTGACCTCCACCTCGCGCAGCCCCACCCGGTCGGTGATGACCTCTCCCGGGGTGGTGATGGTCAGGTGGTAGAGGTAGGGGTCCTCGGCGCTCCACAGGTGCGGGTCGCCCACGGCCAGGCGGACCCGGTGGGTGTACCCGGTGCCGATGCCGGGGTCGTCGTCCCCGGGGGTGAAGGGCTCCAGCTGCCCGGTGGCCACGACCGCGCCCTGGCGGTCCGCCAGCCTCACCGTGGTGGGCACGGGCCCTGTGCGGAAGGCGCCTCGCACCTCGATAACGGCGCGCTCCGGAGCCGCGCCGGAGCGCACCACCGGAGCCGCGCCGGAGCGCGCGCCCCCGCCGGGGACGAGGGAGGTGGTGACGGCGTAGTCGAAGAGGGTCTGGCGCGGCCGGGAGAGCAGGTAGACGTCCCGGAAGATGCCGCTGGTGCGGAACTTGTCCTGGTCCTCCAGGTAGGTGCCGTCGCACCACTTGAGCACCAGGACGGCCAGGCGGTTGGTGCCGGGGCGGATGTGCTCGGTGACGTCGAACTCGGCGGTGGCGTGGGCGACCTGGCTGTAGCCGACGTAGGCGCCGTTGAGCCAGACGTAGAAGCAGGAGTCCACGCCCTCGAAGACCAGGTGCGTGCAGGGCGCCTCGGGGACGGGCTCGTGGTCGAAGTCCCTCAGGTAGGCGGCGCATGGGTTGTCCTGGGGGACGAGGGGCGGGTCGAAGGGGATGGGGTAGCGGACGTTGGTGTACTGGTGGTGGTCGTAGCCCAGGTGCTGCCAGGTGCTGGGCACGGGCACCGGGGCGAACCCCTCCGGGCGGGCCGACCCGGTCGCGCCCTGGGTCCCCGTCTCCCAGAAGGGCTCGGTCAGGTCGTGGACGCTGGGCAGGTACCTCATGAGCCACTGGCCGCTCAGCAGCTGGAAGCGGTCGGAGTCCTGCCTCCCGGGGCCCGGGTCGGTGGGGGAGGAGGCGGGGACGTAGTAGGCGCGGGGCGGCAGCGTGTTCTCGTGGAGGACGCCGAGGTCCTCGTAGTGTCTCGGGACGATCATGGCTCCTGCTCTCTCAAGTGTGCGGGGCACCGGGGCGCCGCGGCGCTGCGGCACCCTCAATGTTGACGTTATCATAGTGGTGGCCGCCCGCCCTGGCAACTAACTACCAACACTTACCTGGAACCGATCGTCAAAGTTGGGAGCTGTTATGATAACGTCATCAGTAGGGATGCCGGAAGGCCCCTGTCACTGCCCTGCCCAGGCCCCTGATAGCCTCCCGCCATGGCCGGTCAGCGCAGGGGTACCCAGGGGGCGCCGTCGTTGAGCGACGTGGCTCGCCTGGCCGGGGTCTCCGCGCAGACGGTCTCGCGCGTCTCAATGGGGGCCGGCAACGTCCGCCCGGCCACCCGGGAGAAGGTGCTCAAGGCAATGAACCAGCTGGGCTACTCCCCCAACCGGGCGGCCCAGGCCCTGCGCCGCGGCTCCTTCAGGGCGATCGGCGTGCTGACCCAGCAGATCCAGCGCACCGGGGAGGCGCTGACCACGGCGGGCGTGCTGGAGGCCGCCACGCGGGCCGACTACACCGTCAACCTCGTCCAGGTGGAGCGCCCCGAGTCCGAGGACCTGCGCCAGGCCGTCTACCGCCTCTCCCACCAGGCCGTGGACGGTCTCGTGGTGGTCCAGGCGGGCCGGGCCGGGCCCGAGCACCTCTCCCTGCCGCCGACCCTGCCGGTGGCGGTCTCGGACTCCGCGCTCGTGGGCTACTACCCCTCGGCCAGCGCCGACCAGGTGCAGGGGGTGCGCGACGCCGTCGGCCACCTCCTGGGCCTGGGGCACCGCACCGTCCACCACGTCACCGGGCCCGAGGGCTCGCAGTCGGCGCTCATCCGCAGGGCCACGTGGGCGGCGTGCCTGAGGGAGGCCGGCGCCCCGGTCCCCGAGCCGGTACCAGGTGACTGGAGCGCGGCCGCGGGCTACCGGGCCGGCCTGCGCCTGGCCGACGACCCGGGGGTGACGGCCGTGTTCTGCGGCAACGACGAGCTGGCGCTCGGCCTCATCCGGGCCATGCACGAGCGGGGCAGGAGCGTACCGGGCGACGTCTCCGTGGTGGGCTTCGACGGCCTGGCCCTGGGCGAGTTCAGCTTCCCGCCGCTGACCACCGTGCGCCAGGACTTCAGGCGCCACGGCCGCGAGATGGTGGCCCTGGTGCTGGAGCAGGTGGCCTCCGGTCCGGCCGACGGGTCGCGCAGCGTCGTCATCCCCACCGAGCTGGTGCTGCGCGGCAGCACGACGTCGGCGGGCAGGTAGCGGCCCCGCGCCCGCCGGTGCTCCCGTAGGCCCGCCCAGGGTGGGGCCCGGGCCGCACCAGGTGGGGCCCGGGGTGGGGCTGCGCCTTGTCAGGGTCTCAGGCGCAGCCTGTCCACGGCGGCGCGCGTCGTGGCCAGGGCGGCGTCGAGGTCGTCGAAGCGCAGCTGGGCCACCCGCGCGAACAGGATGTCGACGACGGCGAGCTGGGCCATGCGGCTGGCCAGGGCCGCGGCCCGCAGCTCGTCCTCGCGGGCGGCGGTGAGCAGGACGCGGGCGGCCCCGCGGGCCGTGGGGGAGCGGGGGTCCCCCGTGACGGCGACCGTGAGCGCGCCCCCCTCGCGCGCCAGGCGCAGGCAGTCGCCGACGTCACGGGTTCGCCCCGAGAAGGAGAACCCGACGGCGACGTCGTCCGCGTCCAGCAGCGCCGCGTGGACGAGCTGGACGTGGGTGTCGGCGTGGAACTGGCAGGGCTGGCCGATCCGCTGGAGCTTCTGGGTGAGGTCGGCGGCCACCAGCCCCGAGGCGCCGACGCCGAAGACGGTGACCGGCCGCGGGACGGCAATGGCCCGGGCCGTCTCCTCCAGGGCGTCCAGGTCGAGCTGCCGGGCCGTCTGCTCGATCGAGCGGGCCTCGTGGAAGGCGATCTTGGCGGCCAGGTCGGCCAGCGAGTCCGAGGCGTCGATCCGCCCGTGGGCGACGCCGGAGCGCTCGTGCTCCAGGTCGCGCCGGCTCAGCTCCTGGGCGAGCGCCAGGCGCAGGTCGGGCAGGCCCGTGTACCCCAGCGCGCGGCAGAAGCGGACTACGCTCGCCTGCGACACCCCCGCGCCCTCGGCCAGGGAGCCCGTGGTCGCCATGAGGGCGGCCTGGGGGTCGGCCAGCACCGTCTCGGCGATGGCCGCCTCCGTGGGGCTGAAGCCCGCACGGGATCGGCGAATGCGCTCCACGACCCCGCTCGGGTCGACGCCGCTCGGGTCGACGCCGGTGTCGCCGACCTCGTTGCTCATGGCCTCGCTCATGGCCTCATCGTCCCCGATCAGCGCGGCTCGCGAACGATTTCCGACGGCGGGGCGTGGCGCCGTCGCACTGCCCGTGCCCGGCCGGGCCTTGGGTGAAGTCATGTTCCTCCAAGACGGTCCAAGGTGTAGTATCATTTCATCCACGGGGCACCGCCGCCCCAGCAAGGAGTGACTATGCCCCCGTCCACACTGGCCACCACGGAGCAGCGCAACCCGGCCTCGGCCTCCCTGGACACCATGAGCAGCCTCGAGATCGTCTCCGTCATGAACACGGAGGACCACCGGGTCGCCAACGCCGTCGGAGCCGCCCTGCCGCAGATCGCCCGTGCCGTCGACGTCGTCGTAGCGGGCATGCGGGCCGGCGGACGCCTCATCTACATCGGCGCCGGCACCTCCGGGCGCCTGGGCGTCCTCGACGCCGCCGAGTGCCCCCCCACCTTCCGCACCCCTGCCGACCTCGTCGTCGGCCTCATCGCCGGCGGCAGGGAGGCCGTGTTCACCGCCGTGGAGGACGCCGAGGACGACGCCGGCCTGGGCGCCGCCGACATCGACGGCCTGGGCGTCGGCGAGCACGACACCGTCGTGGGCGTCGCGGCCTCCGGGCGCACCCCCTACGTCATCGGCGGCCTGGACCGCGCCCGCGAGCGCGGCGCCGCCACCATCGCCCTGGCCTGCACCGCGCGGGCCAGCGTGTGTCAGAACGCCGACGTCGCCATCGAGGTCGTCCCCGGCCCCGAGGTCCTCACGGGCTCCAGCCGCCTCAAGGCCGGCACCGCCCAGAAGCTCGTCCTCAATATGATCTCCACCGCCGCCATGGTGCGGCTCGGCAAGGTCTACGGCAACCTCATGGTCGACGTCGCCCCCACCAACACCAAGCTCATCGACCGCGCCCGCCGGATCGTGTCCGCCGCCACCGGCTGCGACAACGAGCGGGCCGCCGCCGCCCTGGCCGCCGCCGACGGGCACGCCAAGACCGCCATCGTCATGGTCGCCTGCGACATCGACGCCGACGCGGCCCGCCGACGCCTGGCCGCGGCCGGCGGCTTCGTGCGCGCCGCCGTCGGCGCTCCCCCAGCCCCGATCCCGTCCCCATCCGCGAAGGAGTAGCGAATTGAACTACGACGACCTCAGCCGTGATATCCAGCGGCTCGCCGGGGGGCCCGGCAACGTCGTGTCCCACACCAACTGCATGACGCGCCTGCGTCTGGACCTCGCCGACCCGTCCAAGGCGGACGTGGCGGCCATTAAGGCCCTGGATGGCGTCCTCGGCGTCGTCGAGGGCGAGCAGATGCAGATCGTCGTCGGCCCCGGGCACGCCGAGCGCCTGCGCGCCGCCTACGACGCCGTCTCGGGCAGCACCGGGTCCGGCGCCCTCCACGTCAACGTCGACCCCGACCTCGACCCGGCCGCCGCAGCCCGCGCCAGGGTCAAGGCCCGCCAGACCAGCCCCGTCCAGCGCCTCTTCCGCCACGTGGGCAATATCTTCATCCCCATTATCCCCGGCTTTATCGCCTGCGGCCTCGTGGCGGCGATCGCCAACGTGTGGAAGATGCTCGACCCCACGGTCACGACCCACCCCTGGTTCGGCGTCCTGGTGGGGATCGGCGGCATCCTCGGCGGGGCCCTGAACCTTGTCGTCGGGCACAACACCGCCAAGGAGCTCGGCGGCACCCCCGTCCTCGGCCTGGTCGCCGGCGGCCTGCCCTACATGGCCTCCCTGGCCGGCATCCCCGCCGTCAAGGGGGCCGACGGCGCCGTGACCACCGCCGCCCAGCCCCTGACCATCCCGCTCTTCGGCAACCTCGCCCCCGGACTGGGCGGCGTCATCGGCGTCATTGTCACCGCCTGGGCCTTCACCGTCGTCGAGAGGGCGGTCCGCAGGATGGTCCCCGCCGCCCTCGACCTCTTCCTCGTCCCCGTTATCACGCTGCTGGCCGGGGCCGCGCTCGCCATCTTCATTATCATGCCCGTCTCCGCCCTGTTCATGAAGGGGCTGACCTGGCTCCTGGTGGACGTCGCCCTCAAGACCGGCGGGGTCGTCGGCGGCTTCATTATGTCCAGCCTCTTCCTGCCCATGGTCATGCTCGGCATCCACCAGGGCCTGACCCCCCTGCACGCCCAGCTCATCGCCGACCACGGCTTCACCGAGCTCCTGCCCATCCTCGCCATGGCCGGTGCCGGGCAGGTCGGCATGGCGGTGGCCGTGTGGGTGCGCACCCGCAACGAGGCGCTGCGCGGCATTATCAAGTCCGCCCTGCCCATCGGGGTCCTCGGCATCGGCGAGCCCCTCATCTACGGCGTCTCCCTGCCGCTGGTGCGCCCCTTCATCACCGCCTGCCTGGGGGCGGGCTTCGGCGGCGCCGTCGTCGCCCTGGGCATGCAGCAGGAGATGTTCGGCGCCGGGTCCCTGGGGCTGTCCGGGCTGCTCATGATCCCGCTCATTACCGCCGGGCACTGGCTGTGGTACGTGGCCGGCTGGCTGGTGGCCGTCGTCGCCGGCGCGCTCCTGACCTACTTCTTCGGCTACCGGGAGGCCGACGTCGAGCGCGTCTACGGCGACGGCTCCGCTGCCGACATCCTCGACGCGCCCGGGCGCTGAGCGCCGTGCTCTGGTCGGTCTACGCCACGGACGACGAGGAGGTGCGCGACGCCGTCGTCGATCAGGCCTGCTCGCTGGGCGCCGTCGAGCTGTTCACCTCCCTCCACATGCCCGAGACGCAGGACCCGGCCGGCTGGGTGCGGTGGATGGGCCACGTCCACCGCACCCGCGGGGCCCGCTTCTGGGCCGACGTCTCCCCGGCGGGCCTGGCGCGCCTGGGCCCGGTGGACCTGGCGGGCTGCGGCGTCGTCGGGCTGCGCCTGGACTACGGCTACGACGTCCAGGGCGTGCGGGCCGTCGCCGCGGCCACCGGCCTGCCGATCGCCCTCAACGCCTCGACGGTCGGCGCCGCCGCGCTCGACGCGCTCGCGGGGGTGGAGGGGCTGGTCGGCTGGCACAACTTCTACCCGCGGCCCGGCACCGGCCTGGACGGCGGCTACTACGCGCGCCAGTCGCGGCTGTTCACCTCGCGGGGCCTGCGGCTGCTGGCCTTCGTCCCCGGGGAGGTGACGCGGCGCGCCCCGCTGTACCGGGGCCTGCCGACCCTCGAGGAGCACCGCCACCGCGACGCCTACACCAGCGCGGTGCGGCTGCGGGCGCTGGCCGACGGCGTCGAGGCGGTGTGCGCCGAGGGCGTCGTGGCGCCCCGCCACCTGGAGTGGATCCGGCGGGCGGAGGACGGCGTCCTCACCCTGCCGGTGAACCTCGCCCCGGGGTGCGCGTGGCTGGAGGGGGACTGGCGGCTGCGCGTGGAGGAGACGGGGCGCTCCCACCGGCTGGAGGGCACGCGCGGGCGGGCGCTGCCCGGGGCGTGCGCCAACGCCGACGCCATGGAGACCGGCTCCCTCCAGATGGACACCCTCGGCCGCTACCGGGGGGAGGTGCACCTCATGACCGCCACGGCGCCGCTGGACGGGGAGCACGTGCGCCTGGGCGAGGTCGCCGCCCCCTACCGCTGCCTGGTCGGCCTGCTGCGCGGCGGCCAGCAGGTGCGGCTGGTGCGCGCCGACCGGCCCGCGCCGGGCCGCTGATCCGGGCCCCGGCCCCGCGCAGCCCGCCCGGGCCAGCCTGCGGCGGGAGCACCGGCGGACGCGGGGCGCGCGCCTGGAGCCCTCAGAAGTCCCAGTCCTCGTCCTGGGTGGCCTCGGCGGTGCCGATGACGTAGGAGGAGCCCGAGCCGGAGAAGAAGTCGTGGTTCTCGTCGGCGTTGGGGCTCAGGGAGGCCAGGATCGCCGGGTTGACGTCCACGGCGTCGGCCGGGAAGAGCGCCTCGTAGCCCAGGTTCATGAGGGCCTTGTTGGCGTTGTAGCGCAGGAACTTCTTGACGTCCTCGGTCAGTCCCAGCTCGTCGTAGAGGTCCTCGGTGTACTGCTCCTCGTTGTCGTACAGCTCCATGAGCAGGTCGAAGGTGTAGTCCTTGAGCTCGGCCTGGCGCCCCGGGGAGGACTCGCGCACCGCCAGCTGGTACTTGTAGCCGATGTAGTAGCCGTGCACGGCCTCGTCGCGGATAATGAGGCGGATGAGGTCGGCGGTGTTGGTCAGCTTGGCGTGGCTGGACCAGTACATGGGGGCGTAGAAGCCGGAGTAGAACAGGAAGGACTCCAGCATGGTGGAGGCCACCTTGCGCTTCTCCGCGTCGTCGCCGCGGTAGTAGTCCAGGATAATGCGGGCCTTGCGCTGGAGGTTCTCGTTCTCCTCGCTCCAGCGGAAGGCCTCGTCGATCTCGGCGGTGGAGATGAGGGTGGAGAAGATCGAGGAGTAGGAGCGGGCGTGCACCGACTCCATAAAGGCGATATTGGTGTAGACCGCCTCCTCGTGGGGGGTGCGGGCGTCGGGGATGAGCGAGACGGCGCCCACCGTGCCCTGGATGGTGTCCAGCAGGGTCAGGCCGGTGAACACGCGGGTGGTCATGTTCTTCTCGGGCTCGGTCAGGGTCGCCCAGGACTGGACGTCGTTGGACAGCGGCACCTTCTCGGGCAGCCAGAAGTTACCGGTCAGGCGGTCCCAGACCTCCAGGTCCTTGTCATCGATGAGGCGGTTCCAGTTGATGGCCTGGACGCGGTCGATGAGCTTGATGGGCTCGGGCATGGGTTCCTCCCCGGTGGGCTGATGCCTGGCTGACGTCTCACATGCTACCGACGGCGGCGGCGGAGTTGGCTATCCTCGCGGTAGCCCCTGCCCTCGGGAGATGATGATGAGTGACACGACGGCGGCCCGACACCGCCCAGCCCGACCGGCGGCGGGTACCCCGCGCGGGTCACGGGAACCTGCTGGTGGTGCCGCGCCTGACCGCCGTCCGGCGCCCGCGTCCCCGGACCCGGGCGACCCGCCCCCCGGGGACCCGGACGGGACCTCAGACCCCGACACCGCTCCTGGTGCGTCGGGTGCCCCGGGCGCCGAGGCACCGGGCTCCCCGGACCCGGGTGCCGTGGTCCGCCGCTACCGGGGCCGGGTCGCCGGGATCGACGTCGCCCGGGGCCTGGCGGTGCTGGGCATGTTCTGCGCCCACGTGGCACCCCGTGACCCCGGGGACCCCGCCGCGCTCAGGCTGCTGGTCACGGCCAGCGACGGGCGCTCCTCCATCCTCTTCGCCCTGCTGGCGGGGGTGTCGCTGGCTATTCTCACCGGGCGAAACGTGGTCTACGAGGGCGAGCAGATGCGTACCGCCCGACTGCGTATTCTGGGGCGGTCGGCCATGCTGGTGGTCATTGCCGGACTCCTGGTGAGCCTGGGCACCTCCATTAACGTCATCCTGGCCTTCTACGCCGCCTGGTTCGTGGCGGCGCTGCCGTTCGCGCGCTGGCCCGCGGCCCGCCTGCTGAGGGCGGCGGCGGTGCTGTCCGTGCTGGGGCCGCTGACGGCAGTGGGTGTGATATGGCTCGCCGGTTCCCTGGGCATGTGGATGACGGGGGACGCCAACTCCTTCATTGTGGAGGTCTTCTTCTCCGGCGCCTACCCGGGGGCCTCGTACATGGTCTTCGTGCTGGCCGGCATGGGGATCGGCCGCCTGGACGTGACGAGCACCCGCCTCCAGGTGAGGCTGGTGTGGGTGGGGGGCCTCCTGGCGGTGCTCGGCTACCTCACGAGCTGGTGCCTGGCCCAGGTGGTCGGCTTGCCCACGGAGGAGGGGATTGAGCCGTGGCGCCAGGTGACCATCGCCAACGGCCCGACGATGGGGGAGGGCCTGCACTGGACCCCCCTCCCCCTCCCGGCGCTGGCGGACCTGGTCGACGCCGGTGCGCACACCGGCACCGTCCTGGAGACCGTCGGCTCCGGGGGCTGCGCCGTCATGGTGCTGGGCCTGTGCCTGCTGGCCGGCGGCTGGGCGCGGCACGTGCTGCGCCCGGTGGCCGCCGTCGGCTCCATGGCCCTGACGGCCTACAGCGCCCAGTTCGTGGTGGTGGCCTTCAACGAGGACTGGCTCGTGGCGCAGGACTGGGCGCCCTTTGCGTGGCTGGCCCTGGGCACCATGGCCGGGACGCTGGGGTGGGGCCTGGTGGCCCGGCGCGGGCCCCTGGAGTGGGTCATGTGGAAGGTCTCCCTGGCCGCGGCGCGGACCTAAGGGGCGGGCGGTCCGCGACGGGTGAGGTGAGCGGCCCGCGGCTGGCGTCCAGGACGGCCTCTTGAGCGGTCCCGGAGCCCGCGGCCGGCGTCCGCCGCCTGGCCCCGGGGAAGTCAAGTGTGGGGTGCGTCGCTGAGTCGGACGCACCCCACACATCCCACCTGCGGGAACGAGGCGTGGAGGTGGTGCGGTGTCGACCTCGCCGTGCAGGGGGACAGGAACCCGGCGTCCTCGGCGGGCCCTGGGTCAACTGTGGCATAAAAACCTCCTAAAATAAAAACTGTGAGACCCATGTGACGAGCCTGAGAGGGCGTTGATCACGTTTCTGTAACGGTTTCACGCCGTTTTAGAGGACGGAGGTCCTCTCGGTCCTCAGAAATAGTGATATTCATCACTATTGTCGGACGGGCCTGAGGGCGTGCTCCCTGTGACCTTGCAAGTGGGATGACCTGAGGGTCGGAGTGGGTCGCTAGGCTGGCGTGGTGAGCATGTCCACTGTCCATGTCGCTGTCGTCATCCCCGCCAAGGATGAGGCTGAGCGCGTCGCAGCCACCGTGCGCGCCTGCCGTGCTGTCCCCAGGGTGGACCTCGTCGTCGTCGTCGACGACGGCTCGACCGACGCCACCCAGGACCACGCCCGCAGCGCCGGGGCGGTGACCGTGCGCCACTCGGTGAGCCGGGGCAAGGCCTCCGCCCTGGAGACCGGCGCCAGCGTCGTGGCCATGCGCGACTACGAGAACGGCCCGGCCCGGCTCCTGCTCTTTATCGACGCCGACCTGGGGGACTCGGCCGCGTCCTGCGCCGAGCTCGTCCCCCCGGTGGTTGACGGGGTCGCGGACATGGCCATCGCCGTCCCGCCCAAGCAGGCCGGGGCAGGCGGGCGAGGGCGCGTGGTACGGGCCGCCCGGCACGCCATCACCTCCATGACCGGCTGGTCGCCCGTCGCGCCCCTGTCCGGGCAGCGCTGCCTGACGCGGGAGGCCTACGAGAAGGCCTCGCCGCTGGCCGAGGGCTGGGGCGTGGAGGTCGGCCTGTCCGTGGACGTCCTGGCTGCCGGGCTGTCCGTCATCGAGGTCCCCTGTGACATTACCCACCGCGTCACCCGCAACGACCGGGCAGGTCAGATGCACCGCGCCGGGCAGTACCGGGACGTGCTGCTGGCCATCGCCTCGCGTCGGCTCCGACGTCGGGGCCTGCGCCCCAGGCAGTTCGCCCAGTCCCTGCACGACCAGCAGCCCTTCACCGCCTACCGGGCGTACTGACCCCCGGTAGGCGCCCCGGCTCCTCGCGTCCGGGCAACAGGGGTTGCCCGTCGAGCTCTGTGTACCAGCAGCCTGGCTCCTTGCGCACCGGGTCAGGCCGCGAGCGCACGTCTGCGTCGCCTGGCACCGGCTCCTTACGCCGGGTACCGCGCCGCCGGGACTGCGGAGGGCGAGCCTGCCCGGTCCGCGTACCGGGGCACTGGGGTGGCCTCGGGCCCCAGGTCGTGGTGACCTGGCGTCCCTCCGACGACGGCCGCTAGGAGGCGGTAGGGGCCCGGCCCCCGGGGCGGCACCCCGTCAGGAGGGCGGCCAGGCCCAGGGGGACGGCCACGGCCAGGCAGTACCAGGCCATGGCGGCGCCTGAGTCGTTGACCAGCACGGACACCACGACCAGGACGCCCAGGGCCCGCAGGACCGCCCGCAGCCAGGTGGCCACCGGGAGCACGACCGGCAGGGACGCCTTTGGGGCGGGCATGGCCGGGTCAGGTGGTGCGGCAGCCCCCGGCTGTTCCCCGGCCAGCCAGGCGTAGGCGCTGCGGCCCTCCTGCCAGGCTCGCAGCTCCCGGCGCGCCCACCACAGCGCGCCGCCCAGGACCGCCAGGCCTACCACCAGCGCGGTCAGCGCCATGGCGCTGGTGACAAAAGGCGCGACCAGCGCCCAGGCCTTGCGCGCGAGCGTGTGCCAGGCCGAGCCGTCCACCACCTGCTGGACGAACCGTCCCAGGTGCGTGCGCCCCGGGGAGGGGCGGGAGTAGTCCCAGGCCGCGAAGCCGCCGACCACGCCCACCGTCAGCGCCACGGTGGCCAGCAGCCGGGGCCAGGCCAGGCGGGTACCCGCCAGCCCCGCCCCCAGGACCACGAGCGTGGGGACCAGCGTGATCGCCCCGCCCATGTCCGCCCCCACCTGCGGGGCGCCGTCGAGCAGGAGGGCCGCACCACCCAGGACGGCGACCAGGAGCCAGGAGGCCTGCCGTCTGCCCAGGTACCTGGGCGACGCCGCCCTTCCGCCAGCGGGCGCGGCGGCCTGGGCGCCCGGGGCGCCGTCGGGTCCTGTGAGAGCTCGCCAGGACGTCCCGATCCCCACTACGAGCGAGGCGGCCACGAGGGCGAAGGCCGTGTTGGAGATCCCGTAGAAGCGTCCCGCGACCACCGCGTTCATCCCCAGGGGGCCGTTGAAGGCGAGGTGGGCGCCCAGGGCTGCGTCCACCAACCACGCGGCACAGGTCAGCAGGGCCAGGACAGGGACGGCCCAGCAGGAGGTGGCCCGGCGGCGTGCACCGGCGCGCACCGCCGGGCCCCGGTCGTCGGCACAGCCGGTGACCGCGGTCGGCCGCGGCCCCACGGCCTCGCCTACGCCCGTGCTCCTCCCGGCCACGCCGTACACGTCGGCGTAGGGGAGGGGCGGCTGGTCGGGGGAGGGTACCGGGGGGTGTCCGCGCCCGGTGGGGGACAGGACCACGGCGGCCAGGAGGCCGACCCCCGCCGCCAGGGCCGCGGCCGTCCCCAGCACCGCCAGCACGGTCCAGGCGCTCGGGTGGCCCGCGTCGGCCCCGATGCGCCACCACGGGAACGCGTTGAGCACCAGCAGGACCAGCGGAAGGCTGGCGGCGCCCAGGGCCGCGCAGGCGATCCGACGCCGCAGACGGGGCGCGTCGTCAGGTCCGGCATCTTGACCGGCGCCAGGACGGCCTCCGCCGCCGGTACCGTGCCAGCGCCCGGTGGGTCCGGCGGGCTGCGTGGTCCCCGGCTGGGGCGGTGCAGTGCCCGGGTGGGGCCCCGGGAGGTCGTGGGGCCGACTACCCGGCTCAGCAGACACCCCAGGCCGGTACGGCCAGCTCCCCGGGAGGTCGTGGGGCCGACGCCGCAGGCTGAGGGCCGCCGTCGCCCCCACCCCCAGCATGACGCAGACCAGGAGCAGCCCCGCCGGGACGGTCGCGGCGGCGGAGGCGCGGGCGTGGAGGGCGTCGTCGGCCAGGTACTCCAGGGGGGTGACGGACATGGTGTCCCCGAGCACCAGGCCGTGGGAGGGCAGGACCAGGGGGGCGCTACCCGACCAGGAGCGGTCCGGGGCGGCGCCGAGCGCGGTGGCCAGCGCGGTGGTGATCTCAGGCAGTTCGACCAGTCCGGGGCGGTGGGTCGCGGAACCGGTCACTATGGTGGTCCACCCCTGCTTGACCGAGCCCTGGGGGCTGGTGGTGCCCGTCGGGAGGATGCCCAGCTGCGGGCCCGGGTCCTCCCCGTCAGCGACTGAGGCCACAATGACGCGCACGCCCCCGGGGACCTTCGCGGCCCAGCTAAGAACGTCGTCGATCGCATTCAGCTGCTGGTAGGTGTCCCTTGGTGATTCCTGACCGGAGTCCAGGTCCACCATGGTCAGGTCGGGCAGCCTCCCGGACTGCTCCAGGGCCTCCAGGCCGGGCAGGGTGGGCGGGGCGGTGCCGTCGGAGGCCGTCAGGGCCAGGACGGCCCCGTCCCCCACGGCGGCGGTGCTCACCCCCGCCGTGGCCAGGGCGTCGGCCAGTGAGCCCGGGCGGGCCGAGGGGGTCAGGTCCGCCGAGACGGTACGGGCCTGGTCCCAGGTGGGGGACTGGGGGCGGCCGCTGACGACGCAGGGGCCGGTGGTGGCCTTCGCCCGGGACCCCGACCCGAGGCTGAGCCAGCCGTCGGCGGTGCAGGTGCGGTCACCGGCGGTACGGGTGACCAGGTTGACCGGTGACATCTGTGACGCCGGGAGCACGAGCCTGCTGGCCAGGGTACCGGCTCTGGAAGGGTCGTCAGCGGCCGCCACCAGGTGCTGCCAGGTCAGGTTGCTGGTGCCCAGCAGGAGGACCGGTCGTCTCGCTGCCTGGGCGTCCTGGGGGCCGGGGCCGTCGGCGTGCGCCACCGGCACCCCGAGGACGCCCACCAGGCCAAGGACCAGCAGGACGGGGAGCGTCATGGTGCGTACGTGTCGACCCATCCGGTCAGCGTAGCGGCTTGCCCGGTGGACGTACCGGGAACAGCCCGGAGGCCTGCAGGGCGTATCGACCTCCGGTAGCCCCTGAGCCGGTGCTCGCCAGGGCTCAGGCTTGGGGCCCAGCGCCGAGGATCCGCGCCGTCTGCGACTGCCGGGCCGGACGCCCGCACCCGGTCCGTGCCAGGACATCGCGATTTCATGCTCACCGCCTGCCCCGGCGGACGCCCGCACCCGGTCCGGGCCGTGGGAGGGCGCCCACCAGGCACTCGCCAGGTGGCTGCGTGCCTGTACCGGGGCGTCCGCGCGGACGTCGTCCGCCTCTGCCGGGCTGGTCACCGAGCCGGTACGGGGCCGCGCGTCGTCCTGACACCATGTCGTTCTCACCGTCAGCCGGTACTGTGAGGCCATGACGAGCGTCCCACCTACCTGGTCCTTCCTCGGCCCCACGGGGACCTTCTCGGAGATGGCCCTGCGGCAGGTGGCGCCGGACGACGTCGTCCTGGCCCCCTGCCAGGACATCCCCACCGCCCTGGACCAGGTCCGCTCACGCAGGGCGCAGGCCGCCGTCGTCCCCATAGAGAACTCCGTGGAGGGCGGGGTCAACGCCACCCTGGACCACCTGGTGGCCTCCAGCCCCCTGGTCATTGCCGCCGAGGTGGCCGTGCCGATCACCTTCGTCCTGGCTGGCAGGCCCGGGACGCGGCTGGAGGACGTGCGGGCCGTCTCCACCCACCCCCACGCCTGGGCGCAGTGCCGCGGCTGGATGGGGCACAACCTGCCCGAGACCGTCTACGTGGCGGGCACCTCGACCTCCGCGCCAGCGCAGGCGCTCGCGGAGACGGGCCGGAGCCTGGAGCAGGTGGGCTTCCAGGCGGTCCTGTGCAACCCGCTGGCGGCCCAGGACTACGGCCTGGAGGTCCTGGCGGCGGGGGTGGCCGACAAGTCGGACGCCATAACCCGCTTCGTCAAGGTCACCCGACCCGGACGGGTCCCGGAGGTGACAGGGGCGGACAAGACCACGCTCCTGGTCCAGCTGCCCCACAACCGGGCGGGCGCCCTGCTGGACATGCTGGAGCAGTTCAGCGTCCGCGGCGTGAACCTGACACGTATTGAGTCCCGCCCGGTGGGTGACGCCCTGGGGCGGTACCGCTTCAGCATTGACGTCGAGGGGCACATCCGGGAGGAACGCATCCAGGCGGCCGTCATCGGCCTGCACCGCACCTGCCCGGTGGTGCGCTTCCTGGGCTCCTACCCGCGCCTGGACGCCCGCCCGGTCACGGTGGTCGCGGGCACCAGCGACAAGGACTTCCAGGTGGCGCGCGCCTGGGTGGCGGACGTCCTGGAGGGGCGCAGCCTGTAGGCCGGGTGGCCGGTAGCGCGGGTGGCCGGGTGGCGGGCCGGAGTCGCGTGCCCACCCGGCACCGGGCTGCCCGGGCGCCCCGGGCACCGGCCCGACCCTGACGCCCCGCGTGCCCGCCCGGCACCAGCAGGCCGACCGCTGTGGCGCACCCTGGCCTCCCCAGACGTGTCCCATCTGCCCGCCTAGCCGCCACCAGGCTGCGGCTGGGGTCCGCACGGTGTGCACCTGACGTGCCCCGCCTGCCCGCCTGGCGCCGGGCCGCCCGCCGTGGCGCACCCTCCGCCTGGCAGCGGGGACCCCGCTCTGGCCAGCTCCCCGGCTTGTGGTCCGCGGTGCCCTGGGGCTGCCGGGGCCTGGTCCGGTACCGGGCGTCAGGTGCGGGCGCTGAGCGTACGAGTTCTTGCAGAATGCATTAGGTCGCGCAAACTGCACGAGTTTTTGTGCCGCCCCTCCTACCGACTCTGAGATATCCGTATGATTCCGTGAGCCCCAGGGTGCCCTGCGCGGTGCGTCAAGCGATGGCGGTCGGCTGGCGGGCTGACCGAGGGTTGTATATGGTACAGGGCGGACGACGGGCGAGGCCGAATTGACGACATGCACGTGTTCAGTTCTCCGTATACGCGGAGCTGTCTCCCGCGGTTCTGCTGGCCTGCTGGTCCTACGGGCCTTAATCTCCGTATGCGCGGAGCTGTCGACGTCGGCGCCCCTCACCGGCGTGAGCGGATCCCTTAATCTCCGTATGCGCGGAGCTGTCGACGAGTCCGAGCGCATGACGATGAAGGAGGCGCCTTAATCTCCGTATGCGCGGAGCTGTCTGGGGTGACCTACCTCTCTACGGGCACCGCGACCCTTAATCTCCGTATGCGCGGAGCTGTCGGCCGCAGGGACAGGGAGCAGTGCCACACGTGGCCTTAATCTCCGTATGCGCGGAGCTGTCGACGTCGGCGCCCCTCACCGGCGTGAGCGGATCCCTTAATCTCCGTATGCGCGGAGCTGTCTGGACCAGGGTCGTCACCGCCGAGGAGGGCGAGCCTTAATCTCCGTATGCGCGGAGCTGTCTCGTCCCGCTCCTCAGGCGCCGATGCCGAGCCGCCTTAATCTCCGTATACGCGGAGCTGTCCGCGACGGCGTGATCGACCGCTTCTCCATCGGCCCTTAATCTCCGTATACGCGGAGCTGTCATGATCTCCGTCACCGCTCCTTACAGCGCGGACCCTTAATCTCCGTATGCGCGGAGCTGTCTACATGATGACCCTACGCACCAAAGGCGGCACACCTTAATCTCCGTATGCGCGGAGCTGTCAACTTCTTGCCGTTAATTTTGAAGTCGTCAAACCCTTAATCTCCGTATGCGCGGAGCTGTCGTCTCGCTGCGCTCCGGGTGCTTCCCGGAGCGGCCTTAATCTCCGTATGCGCGGAGCTGTCTTCGTACCGGCACACCAATATCGTAAACGAAAACCTTAATCTCCGTATGCGCGGAGCTGTCAGCACGGTGTGCGAGGCCGAGTTCAAGCGTATGCCTTAATCTCCGTATGCGCGGAGCTGTCTGGGGTCAGGGTCAAAACATGCTCTGAGAGCTCCCTTAATCTCCGTATGCGCGGAGCTGTCGTTGGCGTAGTTCAGGTTGACGATAATCTTTCGCCTTAATCTCCGTATGCGCGGAGCTGTCGAGGCGTCGGCGCGCTCGGCCCTCAGGGCCATGCCTTAATCTCCGTATGCGCGGAGCTGTCTGGCCGCGTGGGCGAGCGTTGACTTTGACGGCCCCTTAATCTCCGTATGCGCGGAGCTGTCGTGGACAACAAGTCCAACAAGCCCGAGCCGGTGCCTTAATCTCCGTATGCGCGGAGCTGTCTGTAAGGGGTCTAGAGCGGCTTGTGGGTGGGGGCCTTAATCTCCGTATGCGCGGAGCTGTCCTGTTGACCACGAAGAGAAGTCCGGTATGGCGGCCTTAATCTCCGTATGCGCGGAGCTGTCAAAACCTTCAGTCCCCCAAATCACCGGCTGACCCCTTAATCTCCGTATGCGCGGAGCTGTCCATGATACTCCTTTCCGCATGGCGGACGCCACACCTTAATCTCCGTATGCGCGGAGCTGTCCCCGGCGAGACAATATTCTACGTGGCCATATCCCCTTAATCTCCGTATGCGCGGAGCTGTCTTTTTGGGGCGTCTGAGGTCGGTTCTGCGGCCCCTTAATCTCCGTATGCGCGGAGCTGTCATTGGCCTACGGTGCCTGAAATGATTCCTCTTGCCTTAATCTCCGTATGCGCGGAGCTGTCGCTAGCTGACCTGCAGGTTTGTTGGGCGGGTGGTCGTCGTGCATTTACTGCCGACCTGCTGGCTGCTGCGGACCCCGCAAGGGTACCAGAGGCGTGTCTGCGTCGCACCTCAGTTTGTGCACTTAGCGACGTTAAACGTGCTGATATCACAGCACAATGGGCATGCCATACCCAAAGGCCTTTCCGCGGCCGATACCGCTGACGTAGGCACGTACTGCCTCCTCTCGTACTGCTGTCACGGTAGCTGTGAGGTCACGGACCATGAAGGAGCGTTGCCCCCGGCTTCCCAGGAACCAGCGGGGACTCACCTTGAGGTCGCATACCTCAAGGCCGTGGCGTCCCAGGAGCGCGCGCGCCCAGTCCTCCGCCTCCTCGTCCCGAACCGCCCGGATGCGGGTGCGTCCGCTCTCGTCCTCGCGTCGCTTCTCGGCAACCGCGCGGACAGTCAGCCGCTGCCCGGCCACCAGTCCGTCAGGGGTCTCAAGACTCTGCGCGTCCTTGATCGGGGGCGCCCCGCGGTAGCGAATGGTGACGTGTCCCGCCTGCCCGCCTAGCTCGGTGGGCAGGGCCAGACGGAAGAGGACACCCAGGGAAGCCCGGGCTGTGCGTGAGACCCCCCGGAGGTCGGGCAGGTTTCTCAGTGCCAGGTGGTGGACGCCGTCGGGGGTACTGAGGTACTCAAGTGCCTCAGTCAGAGGGATTGCGAGGACCTGGTCTTGCACAAAGGCTCCTAAGAGGTTGAGGGCGGACGTAAGTGGTGCGGGAAGGACGCGGTCCTGGCCGCGAGCAGACTGACCGCCTGTGCCCGGACCCGGTACCGGGTGCCTCGACGGCGGTGTCAGCCCAGGTACTGCGCTGCCCACGGGTGCGGACAGCCTGGGCCTGTCCTGACGAGGGCGCCTCTGACGGTACTACGTGCGGTACTTGCCCCGGGCCACTGCCAGCCCGCTCGCGCCAGCTGGTACGAGCAGGGCCCCGTCAAGGCTGACCGGTCCGGGGACGGCGGCGTCGACCTGCACGGTGACGTGCCGCAGCCCGTGGTCGCCGTCCACGTCCACGGCCCCCTCGGACCGGGAGGTCTCATGGGCCTCGACGCCGGTCAGGACGACCCCCAGGGAGCGGGCCAGTGACCGGGACGCCTCCAGCAGCGTGGCGTCGTCGACCGGGGTCGGTACCACGGATGTCCACGTGCGCGCGGCCCGGGTGGCCGCCCACAGCACCCTGGGCAGGGAGCGCAAGGACCTGGCCTCGTGCAGCCTCATCTGCCACACCCCCGTGCGCGTGGCCAGCTCCAGGCGGGCCGGGCCGCGGACCTCGCAGACCACCACGCCGCGTAGGACCCTCAGCCCACGTCTGCCCTCCGGGCCGACCAGCGGCAGGATCCAGCCGCCGGGTCCGAGGACGTCCCGGACCTGTGAGACCACCGTGGCCACGTCCCCAGCGTGCAGGAACCGCTGGTCCCTGCCGCTCCCGCCACCCCCGACCCGGTAGAGCGCGCAGGAGCGCAGGAGCGTCGGGACCGCGGCCCCGTCCCCCGCCCCCTCCCGGGCCGCCCCCACGAGCAGGTAGGGTGCTGTGGGGCACGTGGTGACGACCGGGTGCTCACCTGTCATCTGGCTCCGACGGCGCTCCTCCTCCCGGGCGGCCAGGGCCTCCAGGAGCGCGGGCGTGCCCACGCGCAGGTGGAGCCAACCGTCCGGGTGAGGTTCCCAGCGCAGGTGCCCTGCCGGGCCCCCGGCCTCCGGGAGCCCGGTCTCCGGGTCCCCGGCCCCGGGGGACGCCAGCTCCGCCGCTTCTGCGCCTGCCACCTCGGTCCCCTGGTGCTCCGGCCTCATGGTTCCGGTCCGGGCGCCGGCTCCCGGGGCTGAGGCTGACTGGGGGCCGGCCCCCGGGATTGGGTCCGGCTGGGGGCCGGTGGACACGTCCAGCAGGACCGGGGAGGTGGGGCGCCCCAGGTACTCCACGGAGCGTGCCACCCGGCGCAGGACCCTCGGCGCGGCCCCGTCGGGCACCTCCCACGTCCAGCGCACGACGTCCTGGGGGCCGGTCCCCACCAGGACCCCGCGCTCAGGGGCCTTCTGCTGCCTCTCGCCAAAGCGGTCGGCACGGTCGACAATGCCCGTGGCGGTGCCGTCCGCGCGTACCTGTAGCTCGTTGTTCACCGGCACCCACCGCCCGAACCCCGTGTCCCGCAGCCCGACGGCGGGCCCCGTAATGAGCGGGGCGGGGGCGCTGAACAGCGCCTCCACCTCGGCCACGCCCTCACCGAGCCGGTGCGCGGCCCCCAGGAGGGCGGCCAGCACCCGGGCGGGGGCCGGTGGCCACTCGGCGTGGCCGTCGGCGTCGTGGGCGTTGAACTGGCCGGTGGGGAAGACCGCCGAGACCGTCAGGGCGGGCATCACTTGCCGCCGTCGACGAGGTTGAGGAGCTTGCCCAGAGGTGAGGTGGGGGACACAATGATCGTCGTCGTCTTCCCCGGCCACCCGGCCTCCCGGCCCAGCGTACGCACCAGCTTCCTGAGCTCGTCCGGGGCGGGCAGCTCCAGCGGCTCGGGGGCGGCGCCGTGCCTGGCCACCTGCGCGCGCGTGCCCGGCTCGACCACGCGCAGCTCGGCGCCCGCCCGCAGGTCCAGGTGGTGCTGCAGGGTGGTGTACAGGAGCAGGGTCAGGCAGACGACGAGTGTGCGGGCGAGCACCTCGTCCACCTGCTCGAACTGGAAGGACCGCAGGCCCGTCAGGGACAGGAAGGCGTGGCCCTCGATGGTGCGGTAGGTGAGGTCCGAGGGCATCTTGTCCTCATCCTCCGTCGGCGGCAGCGATCCCAGGCCGAGGACGGAGAGCCTCTTACCACCCACCTCGCCCCCGGCGCCCCCGAACACCCGGTCCACCCGGCCCGCCCTGCGCCGCCGTTCGGAGACTCCCAGCGCCATGATCTCGGAGGTGAACAGACGGGCGGAGCGGGACTGGGAGGGGTCCATGACGTAGTAGTCCAGGTCGTCACAGATGGCCTCCATGGCGTCGTCGTCGACCTTCTTGGTGCGCCCGGGCTTCTTGGCGGAGCTGTTTTTCCCAGGGTTGTCGCCTGCCTTCTGAGAACGAGAGCGCTTGGTGTGTGAGTGCCACCACCCGAAGGGGATCGCGGTGGGGAAGCCGGTCAGGAGAGCGTCGGCACTGTCCCGCGTGGCCTGCTGGATCCCCTTGAAGTTGATCCCTTTGGTCTCCAGCTCGCCCTTGAGCAGGCGCCAGGTGGCGTCCGCCTGGCGGTGGGAGAGCTCGGCGGAGGTGGTCAGGGTCCTGCCCTCCTCGTCGGTCACGATCACCAGCGGGTAGCCGATCTCGTCGGCCAGGAGATGGTGCGACGGCGTGCACCGGGTTGCCAGGAGAGCCTCACAGCGGGAGGCCTGGGAGCCCCAGGAGTCGATGGTCGCGGCCGTCTCTCCCGTGGCGGTGGTGAAGAGGCCGACCACCTCGCCGCCCTGGCGGATGGTCCCGGCGGGCGGGGTGACGGTGACGCCGGTGAGGGACTCGTAGACGGTGGTCAGGGTGATGCCCGCAACCGCCTCGTCGTGAATGAGGGACTCGATAAGTGGGCGGAAGTTCATAGGGTCTCCTTATTTGACGTGTGAGACGGTGGGCGCCACCGGCTGGGCAGGACCGGGCCGCCCGGGCCCCCCGGCGTGTCCGGGTGGGCGGTCCCCAGGGCGGTCACCCTCGTGCTGCCCCCCAGGGTCTGGACACGGGCGGTCCACCGGGGCCAGGGCAGGCCCGCGGGAGGGGACTCGTGCAGGTCCAGCAGGACCTCCAGGGGCAGCGGCACGGGGTTGAGGACCCAGCTCAGGGCGCTGACGCCGGGTCGCCCCGGGGCCGGGACGGAGCGCTGGCGGGGCAGGAGCAGGGTCTGCCCCACCCAGGCCAGGAGGTCAATGAGCGGGTGGACGGCACAGCGTTCCGAGCCACTGACCCCCCGGGGCCGGGCGAGCGTGGCGGAGAAACGCAGCCCGGGCTTGGCCAGGGCCACGTCCAGGACGCCGTAGCGCAGGTGCTCCAGGCTGCGTCGGGCCTTTCGGTAGGCGGTCTGCTCGTCCTTAGCCTCCAGGCAGGTCCAGGTGGCCCTGACGGTGCCGGGGGCGTGGCTGCGGCCGCTGAGCAGGGTCAGGGTCGAGGCGCCCACCTGGAGGTCCACCACCGTACCGGGCCGCTTGGCGGCACGGGAGACGTCGAGGACGGCCAACGGGTCCCGGTGGCCGTACAGGCCGGTGGCCGGTACCTGCTCCCAGGCCTGCTCGGTCAGGGGGTTGACGACGCTGCGGGCGGGCGTCGTCGTACTGACCCCCCGCAGGGGGCCGTGGTCCAGGTCCCAGGTGCGTCCCACCAGCCCCGCGGCGGCGGTCCCCGCCAGGTCCGCCCCGTCCCACCACAGCACGGGCACGTCCTGGTCGGTGAAGGACAGCCGGGCGCCGGGCAACAGGTCCACGAGCCCCCACACCGCCAGCACGTGCGCGGCCCGGCGCCCTGACAGCGCCCGCAGGGGGTAGGTGGTCTCAGCGCCCATGGTCCTGCTCCTCCCGGGAGACGTCCCAGTCCGCCAGCCGCAGCACGGTCTCGGCCAGGGCCAGGGTGTAGGGCCCGTAGCGGTCGTTGAGACGGTGGAAGCGCCGGGTCGCCTCGGCCCACAGCGGGTCGGCGGGGTCCTGGTGACGTGGCCCGACCCCGGGCGGGGTGAGCGGTCCCGGGCCGCGGAAGTAGCCGTGGTGGCTGAGGACCAGATGCAGGACGAGGTCGACGTCGTGGGCCCGGGCCCGGCCCTGCTCCAGCGCCACCCCCAGGAGCTCGGCGGAGAGCGCCTCGTGGCGCCACCTGGGCGGGACCCCGGCCAGGTCGCGTGAGCGGCGCCAGTACCGGTAGGGCAGCCCGGACCTGGCCACGGGCTCCGAGGGAGGCCGGTCCGGCGGCACCAGGTAGCCCTGCGCGTCTAGACCCATGGTCAAGGCGGCTTGCGTGCGCGGGTCGCGCTTGCCCTCGTCGTGCCAGGTCCCGGCCAGGACCAGGTCCGCGACCACCGCCGGGGGCAGGCCCATGGCCCGGGCCCAGGCCCCCGCACGGGCCCCGACGGCAGCCCCGTGCTCGCGCAGGTTGCGGCTCCGGCCCGGGACGGGCCCCGCGGTGGCAGGCGTCAGGGTCAGGCGGAGCCACGGCGTAGGTGTCTCCTCCCCCAGGACCTCTCTGCCCAGGACCGTCCCGGCAGGGGCGACCAGCTCCGCGCTGGCCTCCAGGAGCTCACCGTAGGGGTCCTGGGACCGCCTGGCGCCGGTACCCAGGTCGGTGAGCACCGAGGTAGCCGGGTCCTGGCCGGCGGCCATCGCCGTGAGCCGCTCCTGGGCGGCGCGCAGGCCCCGGTCCTCCGCCTTGAGCGGGACCACCTGCCCTGAGAGGTCGGTGGCGGCGTGGAGCGCCCCCAGGAGGGGTCCGGCGTACCCCGGGTCCAGGACCAGGACCTGGCCGGGGCGCAGGTCGGGGACGGCGGTGTGGTGGCTGACCGGCTCGGCGGCGGTGGGGTCCATGACGACGAGGCCGACGGGCTCCCCGCCCTGCCGGCGTAGGGACTCGTCCACCAGGGTGTGCGCCTGGTCTACGGACATGGTCCAGCCCTCGGCCCGGAGGTCCGGTGGCCACTGCCTCAGGTCGTCCAGGACCACCTCCGGGCGCACGCCCCACCGGAGCAGTCCCAGGCTGTCCCGGAACACCAGGGTCACGTCCCCGCGCTGGTCCTGCAGGGGGCGGATCCAGGGGGAGACCGGCTGGTCGTTGCGCGAGCCGAGGGTGCGCAGGTAGGCGCGCAGGCTCGCTGGGGGCAGCAGGACGGGCACCTGCTCGGGGACGGTGAGCTCCGCTCCGCCCCGTTCCAGGCCTCCCAGCAGCCCCGACAGCGTGGTGGCCCCTCGGACGGCCGTCCCCACCGCCGCTGCCGCCTCCCCGTGGATCGGGTCTACTTGAGTAGTACAGATCACATCCACTCCTCCGTCCGTCCGGTCTCCTACCCGGTTGACCCGTCCCAGGCGCTGGACGAGGGAGGGCGCCTGGCAGGTCTCGGTCATGAGGAAGGTGAAGTCCAGGTCCGCACCGACCTCCAGGGTGGAGGTGGCCACGACCACGACGGGGGCGGCCTCCGACCGCTGCGGGGAGCCGGTGCGGTAGGGGGCGAGCGCGTCCATGAGTGCGTCGGTGTGGCGTGTGGGCATGCCTCCTACGAGGACCTTGAGGGCGGGAGAGCCCGTGGTGCCGCAGACCCTGGTGACCTTACGGGCGACCACCTGCACGGTCCTGATCGTGTTGCAGAAGACGACCAGGGACTGCCCGGCCCCCAGTGTCCGCGCCCGCCGTGCGGCGAGGTCCGCCATGGTGACGGCGGACCCGCCCACGGCGTCGTGCACGTGCACCGGCGTGCCGGCCCGGGCCCGACGGCGCCGGGCCAGGCCGGGGTCGCGGGCCTCCTCCCGCTCCCAGTCGATGGTGAGCACCTCGTCGCCGGACGGTGGCCGGGGGGCGCCAGGGAGGCGGGGGGCGCCCGTCGCGCTCATGGCGATGACGCTCAGCGGGGGCACGGCACCGTCGAACCGGTCCTCGAGCCCAGCCACGTGCGACTCCATCAGGCGCAGGGTGGTGTACGCCTGGGTGGACAGGTGCGCCTCGTCCAGGACCCACAGGGAGTCGGTCCCGGTCAGGGCGGCGTCAATGCTCCGTCGGCGTGCGGAGAGCTGGTAGCCGCGGAACAGGAGCCGGGAGACGGTCATGTCCAGGGTGCCCAGGACAATGGTGGGGCACGCCGGGAAGCGGGTGTGCTCCGGGCGGTCCTCCAGGCCGCCACGGAGCCGCAGGACCTCCAGCGGGCTCCGGGAAGGCCCCACCCCGGTGCGCAGCGCCCCGGCCAGCCAGGAGACCGCCGGGGAGGTAGGGCTGGCGAGGCCGTCACGCAGGTGCCCGGCAGCGGTGAAGGCGGTATCGACGACGGCGCGGCGGTCCACCACCAGGTGCAGCCTCAGCCAGATCCGGCGGGTGCCCCCCTGCTCCCGGACCTGCTCCAGATCCGCGGCCAGGGCGTAGAGCCAGGCGGTCATGACCGCCAGGGTCTTCCCCATGCCGGTGGGGACCTCGATCACGGTCGGAGGGCGGCCCTCAAGCAGGCGCCGGGCGAGCCGGACCTGGTACTCCCGGGGCGCGTGACCGGTGAGCTCCCGGAAGACGGTGTCGAAGGACGGGCGCACAATCAGCCTCCAAGGCAGAAGTACACTGCACATTGAAAGTTACGATCCCCGATCCCTCGGGGCTGACGCAACCCTGACGAGGTTACGGCACACGGAAAGCCGCGATCTCCACGGTACCGCGGAGCAGCTCACATACTACACGCCACGCCCCTCTCCGCACCTTCCTCTGTTAAGTGACTTGAGTCATGAGAAGGAGGGGGTGTCGCCAACGAGTCAGAGACTGAGGACTGGACCAAACAGAGGATGGAGAGGCGACTAAAAGGCTAGTGGGGAGGTGACCAAACAGAGGACCCAGGCCCCGGGGTCGTACCATGGCGTACGTGAGGGAGTACCGGACCCGTCTGGTCGATCAGCAGCTGAGGCGGCTGCTGGCCTCGGTGCCGGCAGTGAGCGTCAACGGGGCCCGCGCCGTGGGCAAGACCCGCACCGCCCAGGCCGTCGCGGGCAGCTTCTTCCCCCTGGACGACCCGACGGACTGGGACCAGGTCGAGGCCCTGGACCGCCACTTCTCCGGCGTCCCGACCCCCGTCGTCCTGGACGAGTGGCAGCGCATGCCCAGGCTCTGGGACCGGGTACGCCGCGCCGTGGACCAGGACTACACCCCCGGCCGCTTCCTCCTGACCGGCTCCTCCACCCCCTCCCAGGCCCCCACCCACACCGGTGCAGGACGGATCGTCACCCTGCGGATGCGCCCCTTCTCCCTGGTCGAGCGTGGCCTGGAGACTGCTCCCACCGTCTCCCTGGCCGGGCTCCTGGCCTCCGACGCCGGGCAGGCGCGCCAGGAGGATCCGACGACCCCGGCAGCTGCGCTGCCACCGGTCTCAGGCCGTACCACGGTCACCATCGACCAGTACGTGGACGAGATCTGCCGTTCCGGCTTCCCCGCCATCCGGGAGCAGGACGCCTACGCGCGCGAGGAGCTCCTGGAAGGCTACATCGAGCAGACCGTCACCCGTGACCTGCGTGACGCCGGGGGCCTGAGCCGGCGGCCGCGGTCGGTCCGGGAGTGGATGACGGCCTACGCCAGCGCCGTCGCCACCACCACCACGTTCGCCGATATCAGCCAGCTGGCCAGCAGGCCCCTGGGCAGGCCGCTGGCGGCCGACACCGCCCGGGCCTACCGCGACCACCTGGCCGGCATGTGGATCCTGGACCTGGTGCCGGGGTGGAGCGCCAGCGAGAACGAGTTCTCCCGCGCGAACCTCCAGGGCAAGCACCAGCTCGTCGACCCCGCGCTCGCGGCCCGCCTCCTGGGACAGGGGCCCGCGGAGATCCTGGGCGTGAGGGGAGCGCGCGTGGTGACCCCTCCCGGGCAGCGGCGTCGGCCCCGGATGCTGGGCCCCCTGTTCGAGTCCCTGGTCACCCAGAGCGTCCAGGTCTACGCCTCCCTGCTCGGAGCGCGGGTCCACCACCTGCGGACCAAGGGCGGCGCGCACGAGGTGGACCTCATTGTCGAGGGGCGTGACCGGTGCGTGGTGGCGATCGAGGTCAAGGCCCACCCGTCGCCCCGACCGGGGGACACCCGCCACCTGCTGTGGCTGCGCGACCGGTTGGGTGCACGCCTGAGCGAGGCGGTGCTGGTGACCACCGGACGTGCCGCCTACCGCGACCGGGACGGCGTCGTGGTGGTCCCGGCGGCCCTCCTGGGGCCGTGAGGGGTCTCGGCCTTCCCCGCGGCCCGGGCCCGGCGCTCCGACGGCCGCGAGCAGCGCGCTGAGGGCAACGGCTTTCCCCGCGCCCCGCGGCCCGGGAAGACCGGCTGGGGTCAGTCCGCCCGGTCCTCGCGCCCCGGGCCTGCGTCCTGGTGCCCGGAGCCGGGTACCTCGCGCAGCGGCAGGCCGGCCTCGCGCACCAGGTCGGTCAGGACCCGGGCCAGGGCCTCGAACTCCTCGGCCCGGGAGGTGGAGATCCGGTGGACGAGGCCGATACGGCGGCTGGGTGCGGTGCCGCCCTCCTGACGGAACCGGGCGACGGCGTAGGTCGCGGAGTCCCCCAGCATCCTCAGGGCGCCCTCGGGCACCACGGTCACCCCGGATCCGTGGGCCACCATCTGCACCACGGTGGCCAGGGTGGCCGCCACGGCCACCGGCGGGTGGGAGCCGTAGTGCTGGCAGATGGCCAGGGTCTCCTGGCGCAGGCAGTTGGACTCGTCCAGGAGCAGGAGATTCTGGGCGTCGAGCTCGTTGGTGCGCAGGTCGGTGCGCCCCGCCCAGGGGTGGTCCGCGGGCACGAGGACCACCAGCGGCTCGTCGAACATGGGGACGGCGGCGGCCCGCTGCATGTCCACGTCAATGGCCAGGACGGCGGCGTCCAGGCGCCCCTGCTCCAGGAGGGTCAGGATGTCTCCGGTGGTCATCTCCCGCAGCTCGACCCGCAGCTCGGGCAGCAGCTCGGACAGGCCGTCGAGGACCACCGGGGCCAGGTAGGGGGCCAGGGTGGGGATCATGCCCAGGCGTATGGTGCCGACCAGGGAGGCGCCCTCGTTGGCGGCAGCCTGGCTGAAGCTCTCGGCCGCCAGGACGGCCTCGCGCGCGAACGGCAGGAGGGACTCCCCCAGGGGGGTGACCAGGACCTTGCGGGTGGTGCGTTCCACGAGCTCACCGCCCACGCGCCTCTCCAGGGTGTGGATCGCCTGGGAGAGGCTGGGCTGGCTGACGCCCAGGCTCGCCGCGGCCTCACCGAAGTGCTGATTGTCGCACAGTGCCACGAAGGCGCGCAGCTGCGAGAAGGAGGGCAGTGGGGTCGCGGCCATAGGCGTGGTCCTGTCATTAAGGGTGGGGTGTCGCGCCCGGCGGCGCTGTGGGATGGTTTTGACTATAGGTCACTCGAATGACACAGAGGGGGAGGCGGGTGACCGGGTCGCGATTCCGGTCAATGTCACAGTCACGTCACACCACCTGGGACGAGGAGGAAAGGGCCAGAGGTCCGGGGTGAGGGCCTGCCGGGGCCCGTGGACGGACGGGCGGCCGCTCCTGGGCACCGGTAGGCCCAGCCCGGGGCCGAGTGGCCGGACGCGCCCGGGTGCGGCTGGGCCGCTCGGGGCTCGCTGCCCGCCCCGGGGTGGCGGTGGGGACAGGCAAGGCGGCGGTGGGACGGCGGTGGGACGCGCGGGTGCGGCCGGGGCCCGGCGGCGGGAGTCGGGAGGATACCGAGCACCTGGGCGACGCGCCTGGTGCGTGGGTTCAGTATCGATTGAGCGCATTAGATGTACGAACGTAGTGTTCTCGTCCCAGGCCCCTGTGCGCAGCGCCCGGGTCCGGGTGACGCCGGGTGACGGGGAGGGCCGCCGGCGGATGAGATGTAGCCGAGCGAGTGCCAGGTGACGCCGGGTGACGGGGGAGGGCCGACCGTCGCCAGCGAGTCCGTCACCACGGGTCCGGTGACGCCGGGTGACGGGGGAGGACCGCCACGGCGGCGCCCGGCCTTCCCGGACCCGGCTGCCACCTGACTACGTCGATGTCGTGCGGGTCCTGGGGCAGGGTCGGGGCCCGGCTGCCACCGGCGTCCCCGGAGCGGACGTCGTCGGCCGGGTCCAGGGCGGGCAGGTCGGGGGCTGCCACCGGCGTCCTCGGGGCGGACCCGGGCTCGCCCACGGCCTCTCGTCCCAGGCCCTGGCGGCCCGCCGGGGTCCGTCGCCTCCCCGGGGAGCGGCGTCGGCTCGGTAGAGTGGAGGCATGATCGACCTGCGCGCACTGCGCGAGAACCCCGAGCTCTACCGCGCCAGCCAGCGGGCCCGCGGAGCCGACGTCTCCCTGGTGGACCGTCTTCTTGAGGCCGATGAGACGCGCCGTGCACGCCTGGCCGCCTTTGAGACCCTGCGTGCCGAGCAGAAGGCGGTCTCCCGCTCAGTGGGCAAGGCCTCGCCCGAGGAGCGCCCCGCCATCCTGGCCCGGGCCAAGGAGCTCGCGACCACGGTCAAGGAGGCGCAGATCCAGGCCGACGTCGCCGCCGCCGCCCTGGACGAGTACGCCCGCCGGTTCGCCAACCTCATCGAGGGGGCCCCTGCCGGCGGCGAGGAGGACTACGTCGTCCTGCGCCACGAGGGCCCCGCGCCCCGCGACTTCACCGCCGAGGGCTTCACCCCGGCCGACCACCTGGCCCTGGGCGAGAACCTGGACATTATCGACACCCGTCGCGGCGCCAAGGTCTCCGGGGCCCGCTTCTACTACCTCAAGGGCTGGGGCATGCGCCTGGAGCTCGCCCTCATGACGGCGGCCCTGGAGGCGGCGGTGGCCCACGGCTTCACCCCCATGACCACCCCCACCCTGGTGACCCCGCAGGTCATGGACGGCACCGGGTTCCTAGGCGCCCACAGCGACGAGATCTACTACCTGCCCACCGACGACCTCTACCTCACCGGCACCTCCGAGGTGGCCCTGGCCGGCTACCACGCCGACGAGATCCTCGACCTGTCCGCCGGTCCGCGTCGCTACCTGGGCTGGTCCACCTGCTACCGGCGCGAGGCGGGCGCCGCCGGCAGGGACACCCGCGGCATTATCCGCGTCCACCAGTTCAACAAGGCGGAGATGTTCTCCTACTGCCGTCCCGAGGACGCCGCCGAGGAGCACGCCTACCTCCTGGCCCTGGAGGAGGAGATGCTGGCCCTGGTGGGCCTGCCCTACCGCGTTATCGACACCGCCGCCGGGGACCTGGGCTCCTCGGCCGCCCGCAAGTTCGACTGCGAGGCCTGGCTGCCCACCCAGGAGCGCTGGATGGAGGTCACCTCCACCTCCAACTGCACCACCTACCAGGCCCGTCGCCTGGGTATCCGCGAGCGCCGGGAGAACGGCACCAGCCCCGTGGCCACCCTCAACGGGACCCTGGCCACCACCCGGTGGATCGTCGCCGTCCTGGAGAACAACCAGAACCCGGACGGCTCGGTCACCGTGCCGCCGGGCCTGCGCCCCTACCTCGGTGGCCTTGAGGTCATTACCGCCTGATCCCCATGGTCCCCCCCACGCTCTCCCCAGGTCCCGACGCCGGCGACGTCGCCGACGCGCCCGGCCCCACCGCCGGCTCCCCTGACCCGAGCTCCCCCGCCCCGGGCGCGGGCCCCGACTCCGGGGGCCCCCGCGGCGGGTCGGGTGCCGAGGCCCCTGCCGGGGTGCGCCCTCACGCACCCGACGAGGGCCCTACCGCCCCTGACCCGGCGGCCCTGCCCGTGGGCGTGCCCGCCACGGCACCGGGCAGCGGCGCGGTGGCGCCCGTGGTGGCCCCTGAGACCGGGGGCGCGCCGGGCAGCAGGCCGGAGGGCGGGAGCCCGGCGCGGCCCTCCCCCCTGCGCCCGCTGGGTCACGAGGCCTACCACGCCGTCGTCCAGGACCGGATGGCCGACCTCGAGGCCGTCCTGGCGTCCCGCGCCACCGCCCCGGCCCCGCCGTCCGCGGACCCCCTGGCCCCTGACGAGGGCCTGCTGGTGGCCCTGGACGTGGACGGCACCATCCTGTCCATGGACGGACGGGTCTCGGAGCGGGTCATGGCCTCGGTGGCCCGGCTGCGCTCCTACGGCGCCCAGATCGTGATCGCCACCGGGCGCAGCGTGGAGGCGGCCCTGCCGGTGGCCCGCCACGTGGGGCTGACCACGGGGTGGATGGTGTGCGCCAACGGGGCGCTGACCCTGCGCCTGGACCCGGAGGCGCCGCGCGGCTACGAGGTCGTCACGGTGCGTACCTTTGACCCCGCCCACGCCATTGACGCCCTCCTCGGCGCCGTGCCCGACGGGATCGTCGCCGTGGAGAGGGCGGACGGCGCCTTCTGCGTCTCCTCCCCCTTCCCTCCCGGGGAGCTCATTGAGGACTACCGGGTCGTGCCCGTGGAGGAGCTGCGCTCCCAGGAGGTCACCCGCGTGGTGCTGCGCGCCCCGGGCATGCCCCTGGACCGTTTCACCGCCCTGGTGCGGGAGTGCGGGCTGCACTCCGTGGAGTACGCCATCGGGTGGACCGCCTGGCTGGACGTGGCGCCGCCGGGGGTCACCAAGGCCTCGGCCCTGGACGACCTCGCCGTGCGCCTGGGTACCGGCCCGCAGCGGGCGATCGCGGTGGGGGACGGTAGCAACGACACAGAGATGCTGGTCTGGGCCGGGGTGGGGGTCGCCATGGGAAGTGCCCCCCAGTGGGTCCGTGACCTGGCCGACGTCACCACCGAGCCCGTGTGGCGCGACGGTGCCGCGGCCGTCCTGGACGCCGTCGTCGAGCGAGTGAGGAAGCAGTGATGAGCACGCACACCCCTGCCCGGTCCGTCCGGGCCGTCGTCTCCGCCCTGGTCCTGGCCCTGGTCGGCCTGGGGGTGAGCGCCTGCTCCCCCGGCTCACCCGACTCGGACGCCTGCGCGGACTTCAAGGCCTACACGGCGGCCTCCACGACCTCCGCCTCCGGCGGCGTGCCCGCCGTGACCATCGCCTCCTCCCTGCAGGGGGACGAGGCCGCGCGCCTGGAGGCGTCCCTGGCCAACTTCGAGGCCTGCACCGGGATCGACGTGGTCCACTCCTCCTCGCCCTCCCTGGAGTCGGATCTCATGACGGGCTCCAGGCCGGACCTGGCCATTGTGCCTCAGACCGGCCTGGTGAGGTCGCTGGCCGCCTCCGGGGCGCTGGAGGCCCTGCCCGACTCCGTCAACGCCAATATCGAGCTCGGCTGGGACCGTTCCTGGGTGCAGGCGGGCAGCCAGGGGGGCGTCAACTACGCGGCCCCGATCATGGCCTCGGTGAAGTCCTTTGTGTGGTTCTCCCCCGCGGCCTTCAGCAGGGCCGGCTACAAGGTGCCGGGTACCTGGAAGGAGCTGGTCGCCCTGACCCAGAGGATCGCCACCGACCACTCCGCCGCCGGTGCCACGCCCGGCGCTTCGTCCAGTGCCACGCCCAGCGCCTCGCCCCAGCCCGCGCCCGGTACCGAGGCGCCCCAGGACGGGACGCAGGGTGCCCGGGGCAGCGGGGTGACCCCCTGGTGCCTGGGGATCGCCGACGGCAAGGCCACCGGCTGGCCCGCCACCGACTGGCTGGAGTCCGCCCTGCTCATGACCCGGGGCACGGGGGCCTACGACGCCTGGGCCACCCACGAGGTGCCCCTGGACAACGCCGACGCCGTGGCCGCCCTGGACCTGGTCGGGGACCTGGTCCTGGCTGACGGCCGGGTGGCCGGCGGGCGCCAGGCAACCCGGGTCACCACGGTGGACAAGGCCCTCAAGGACCTGGTGGACGGCAGGTGCCTCATGATGCTGGGATCCTCCTCCCTGGAGAACTACCTCCCGGAGGGGACCGTGGTGACCGACGTCGAGGGGCGCAACGGCACCGTGGTGACCGCGACCGCCACCTCGACGGGGTCGGCTACCAGGGCGACGCCGTCGGCCAGCGCCCCGGCCCTGGTGGACACGAACAACCAGGTCTCCGCCTTCCTCCTGCCCGACGACGAGCACTCCGGGGCCACGATCGTGGGCTCGGACTCCCTGGTGTCCTTTGTCGGCTCCCCCGCCGACCCCAAGGTCAAGGAGATGCTCATGGACTACCTCACCACCACCTCCTGGGCCCAGGAGCGCGTGGCCCTGGGGGGGATGGCCACCGCCAACAAGAACGTGGACGTCTCCTCGGTGAAGTCGGACGTGGCGCGCAGGGCCTCCCAGATCCTGCAGTCCCGTGAGTCGGTCATCCGCCTGGACGCCTCCGACACCATGCCCCCCGAGGTCGGCGAGGAGGCCCTGTGGTCGGCCATGACCCAGTGGACCACCGGTGAGACGAGCTCCAAGGAGGCCCTGACGCAGGCCGAGGAGGCCTGGCCGTCCCCCCACTAACGGCCGCCGGGCCACCGGCGTCCCCTCACGCAGCTCCGGCACGGACCGTGGGGCGCTCCCGGGCCCTGCCAGCGGCCGCCCGGGTGCGCCCCGGTCCTGCCCGGGGCCGCTGGCCGGCGGGCAGGTGTCCGCGGGCGGGGCGCCAGTGGCGCTCCCGTGGCCCCTGGTCGCGGCCGGTACACGCCCCTGGTCAGGGGTGTTCGCAAGGGGTAGGCTGATTCGTGATCCCGGCTACACCAACGGGCCGGGCTGGCACACTGGTCGAGGAGGACTCCATGGGACTGGGATGGTTCGGCGCCCCCGAGCACACCCGTTGGCTGGCGGCCGAGACGCACGCGCTCCTGGCCTACGCGCGGGCGGCACGGGTGCCCTCAGGCTTCGGCTGGATCGGCCAGGACGGGGTGGTGGACCGTGACCACCCGGTGGAGCTGTGGATCACCGGGCGCATGACCTTCGCCTTCTCCCTGGGCGCCCTCCTGGGGATCCCCGGCTGCCGCCGCTACGCCGACCACGGCGTGCGCGCCCTGCGTACGGCCATGCGGGACACCGACCACGGGGGCTGGTACTCCGCCGTGGGCCACCAGGTGGACGCCTCCGGGCGCGCCACCCCGGTGGATCCCCTGGCCCGCAAGGAGTGCTACCAGCACGCCTTCGTCATGCTGGCCGCCGCCACCGCCGCCGCCGCGGACCGCCCCGGGGCCACCGAGCTGCTGGGCGACGTCATTGAGGTCGTCAACCGGTACTGGTGGGACGAGGCCCACGGCATGCCCGTGGAGTCCTACGCGGCCGACTTCACCGACCCCGAGGACTACCGCGGTATCAACGCCGCCATGCACACCGTGGAGGCCTACCTGGCCGTGGCCGACGTCACCGGGGACACCCTGTGGCTGAGGCGCGCCCTGCGCATGGTCGACTTCGCCGTCAACCGCCAGGCCCGGGCCCACGACTGGCGCCTGCCCGAGCACTACACCCCCGCCTGGCGGCCCCGCCTGGACTACAACGAGGACGCCCCCGCCCACCCGTTCCGCCCCTACGGCGCCACCCCCGGCCACGGCCTGGAGTGGGCGCGCCTGACCGTCCAGGCCCGTGCCGGCCTCATCGGGCGCGGCATGAGCGCCCCGGACTGGATGCTGCCCGCCGCCGAGGAGCTCTTCGAGCGGGCCCGTACCGACGCCTGGCGGGTCGACGGCGGCCCCGGCTTCGTCTACACCACGGACTTCGAGGGCACCCCGGTCGTCCACGAGCGCATGCACTGGGTGGTCTGCGAGGGCGTCTGCGCCGCCGCCGCCCTGCGCCGGGCCCTCCTGGACGACGGGCACGGCGAGATCGAGGTGGAGCACTACGAGCACTGCTACCGCTCCTGGATCGACTACGCCGAGGAGTACCTCATAAGCGCCCCGGGCGTGTGGACCCACGAGCTCGACCAGGCCAACCGCCCCTCCACCCGGACCTGGGCCGGTCACCCGGACGTCTACCACGCCCTCCAGGCCACCCTCGTCCCCCGCCTGCCGGTGTGGCCGGCCGCCGGGCAGGCCATTGCCGAGGGGCGCCTGGACGACCCGGTCTCGCCGATCCCCGTCACCGCCCAGCGGGCCCGACGCCGCGGCCTGTTCCGTTAAGGACCGGGGGCCGGTGGCGCGAGCCGGCCCGGCGTCGTGTAGGGTGGGGGCCGCCTGCCGGTAGGCCCTGACGGGCTCCGCCCAGGCATGGAGAGGTGACAGAGTGGCCGAATGTGGCGGTCTTGAAAACCGCTGTACGTCTGACGTACCGGGGGTTCGAATCCCTTCCTCTCCGCGGCTTGCCTTTACCGTCCGCGGACGGTAGGCTGCCCCTGCCCGCCAGCGCCCGGTGTGCGGGTGAGGAGATGTCGCATAGTGGCCTAGTGCGCCTTCCTGCTAAGAAGGTTGGGGTGGTAAGCCCCTCGGGAGTTCGAATCTCCCCATCTCCGCCAGTCCGCGCGGTCCGATCCAGAGATCCTGGTAAGAGGGCCGCGTGCAGCACGTACGGGCGGGTACGGCACCCGCTCCTGGTGCCGCTGCTACCGGGCCTGGTTAGCCCGTACACGCCATTGCGGCTGCCTCACACCGGTGTGCCCGGAGTACACCTCCGCACACCTGGGCGTACTCACCAGCATTATGCGAAAAATCACATCTATGGTGTCTACCATAAGAACACCGCAGCGTTCCTGCAAGGGTCTGGTTAGGCTCTGGGATGGGCGTTCCGTCCACTGTTCCGGGTCTGCGTCGTTCCCAGCGGCGCGGACCGCCCCCTTGAGGAAGAAGTACCACGTGAGTATCAGCCGCCCAAGAACACGCCGCGCGCTCGCACTGAGCGTAGCGGTACTGACCCTAGGAGCCCTCGCGGCCCCTACCGTGGCCGCCACCCCGCAGCAGGCCCCGGATCCCTCCAGCAAGATCACCTGGACCCTGACCCTGCCTGACGGGTCCACCGCCGAGAACGTCCCCGACCGCTGGTTCGTCGAGCTCGCCTCGCCCTCCCAGGCGGCGGGCGGCAGCTCCGCCACCATCTCCGCCGAGCAGGACGCCCTGGTCAAGGCCATGGACGACGCCGACATCGACGCCTCGGTCACCACCAGGTACGGCGAGCTGTGGAACGGCGTGGCCGTGAGCGTCGAGGACTCCAAGGTGGAGAAGCTGGCAGCCCTGGACCAGGTGGTGTCGGTCTCACCGGTCGCCGTGGTCCCCGCGCCCCAGGACACCGACGCGGACTCGGCCCTGACCCAGGCCGAGCGTGACGAGGGGGTCACCTCCCCCCAGATGCTCCACGCCAAGTCCCTGACCGGCGCGGACGTCGCCCAGTCCCAGCTGGGCTTCACCGGCAAGGACGTCAAGATCGGCATTATCGACACCGGTGTGGACTACGACCACGTCGAGTTCGGCGGCAGCGGCACCCCCGGCACCGAGGCGCCCGGTGGCGACGGCTCCACCAGCTTCCCCAACGCCAAGGTGACCGGCGGCTACGACTTCGTGGGCAACGCCTTCGGTGACCGCAGCCTGCCCGCCGACCAGCGCTTCGCCACCCATCCGGACGACTACCCCGACGACTGCAACGGCCACGGCACGCACGTGGCCGGTATCGCCGCCGCCAAGGGCGACCCGGCCGCGGGCCAGATCGTCGGCGTCGCCCCCGACGCGACCATCTCCGCCTACCGTGTCTTCGGCTGCACGGGCTCCACCAGCTCGGAGGTCCTGGCCGCCGCCATGGCGCGCGCCGCCAGCGACGGCATGGACGTGGTCAATATGTCCATCGGCGCGGACTTCATGGTCTTCGCCAGCTACCCGACCGCCGTGTCCGCCGACGCGCTGGCCGCCAAGGGCGTCATTACCGTCGTCTCCCAGGGCAACGCCGGCACCGCGGGCCGCTGGTCCATGGGGGCGCCCGCCTCCGCCAGGAACGTCATCGCGGTCGGCTCCATTGACAACGTCACCGAGCACAACTACTACCTGACGGTCTCCACCAACGCGGGCCAGCACTTCGCCTACTCCCCGTCCTCCGGTACCACCTCCCCGGTGGTGCGCGACGACAACACCTCCTACCCGCTGGTGGCCGCCGGCGCGGTGGACTCCGCCGAGGCCCTGATGTGCCAGCCCGTGGCCTCGGGCACCTTCACGGGCAAGGCCGTGATCGTCCGCCGGGGTGACTGCAACTTCCACACCAAGGTCCGCAACGCCCAGGACGCCGGCGCCTCGGCGGTGCTCCTGGAGAACAACACCGACGGCACGGTCAACGCCAACGTGGCCGGTGACACAAAGATCACCATCCCCGTGGCCACTATCACCAAGGCCGACGGTGAGGCCATCCGCGCCGCCCTGGCGGCCAGCTCCACGCTGACCTTCTCCCAGGACTCCACCGACTTCCCCCTGGCCACCGCCGGCCGGATCTCGGACTTCTCCTCCTGGGGCCTGAACGACCAGCTGGCCATGAAGCCCGACGTCGTCGCCCCCGGCGGGCGCATCTGGTCCACCTGGCCGCTGGACCACGGCGGCCCCTACAAGACCCTTGACGGCACCTCCATGGCCTCCCCGCACACCGCGGGCGCCGTCGCCCTGCTGCTTCAGGCCCACCCGGAGATCAAGGCGATCGGCAGCGCCGAGGCCACCACCGCCGTGGCCTGGCGCCTCCACTCCACCGCCACGCCGCTGGTGTGGTCCCAGGCCGGTGGGGACAACAGCCTGCTGGAGCCCCTGGCCCGCCAGGGCGCCGGCCGGCTCAATATCGACAGGGCCATCCTGGCCACCATGGAGACCACCCCCTCGGTCATGAACCTGGGCCAGTCCGCGGACGGGCCGGTGACCACCACGCTCACCCTGCGCAACCACGGTAGCGACCAGGTGGCCTACGACCTGTCCCACGTGGACGCCGTGACCGTGACCGGCCCCTCCGCCACGCCGACGCGGGGCACCACCAGCCCCGCCACGGTCTCCACCGACGGCAGCAAGGTGACCGTCCCCGCGGGCGGCACGGCCAGTATCGACGTCACCGTCACGGCCCCCGAGGGCATTACCGACGGGGACTTCTACGGCGGCTGGATCACCCTGACCCAGGCCGACGGCAAGGTCGCGCGCATCCCCTTCCAGGGCGTGGGCGGCAACCTCGGCTCCGCCGACGTGCTCGGCGGCAGCTCGGGCATGAGCCCCTACGTGTCCAACCGGACGGCCCAGGCGGTGGACGCCTCCTACGTCTTCGGCAACTCCGCGATCGACGACGAGGGCATGTACGAGGATCCCGCCTTCGTGGTCTACAAGGTGGACATCCCCGTCTACAAGGCGGTCCTGGAGGTCACCCCGGTCAAGGCCGACGGCACCCTGGGAGAGCCGCTGGGCTACACCATGGCGGACCTGCTCAGCGGCGCGGGCGGCAACGGGAACGGTGCCACCGTGCCGCAGATCTCGACCGTCAAGACCGAGGACGTCGGCCGCGGTGACCTGACCTACATCGCCTGGGACGGCTCCTACGTCAACAGCTCCCTGAAGAAGGCCCAGGCCCCCACCGGCTCCTACCAGCTCAAGCTCTTCGTCCTGCCCGTGGGCGAGGACGGCAACCAGCTTGACGACTGGGCGACCTGGACCTCCCAGACGGTGTCGATCGACTGGAAGACCGACGGCTACCTGCCCCAGGGCCAGCTCACCGTGACCACCCCCGAGGGGACCCAGGCGGCCGCCAGTGACGACGACGTGTTCACCTCCGCCGCGGCGAGCTCCACGACCTCGTCCTACACGGTGGACCTGGGGGCCCTGCACGACGTCAGCAAGCTCCAGTACACGCCGGACCAGTCCTCTGCGCAGACCCAGGCGACCTCGCTGACCGCCTTCGTCTCCGAGGACGGCCAGAGCTGGACCCAGGTGGGCAGCGCCACCGGTATCAACGTGGACAAGAAGGAGGACGGCACCACCACGACCAACCTCGACCCGACGATCCTGACCCTGGACCAGGTGACCCGGGCCCGGTACGTGCGGTTCGACCTGGTCAACGAGCAGGACGGTGCCACCGCCCTGTCCGTGGCCGAGCTGCGGGTGGCGGGCACCCTGGCCCCGGGCGAGACCCCGCCGCCCACCCACGCCCCGGCGGACCCCACTGACGGGCCGGGCGACGGCGGGAACAGTGGTGCTGGTGGTGCTGCCAGCCCAGGTGCCGCGGGTGGTAGCGGAGGCGGCAGCCTGCCGCTGACGGGTGTCTCACTGGGGATCGGCGTCCTCGCGGTCGCGCTGGTCGCCGGTGGGGTGCTCCTGGTGCGTAGCCGCCGCCGCGCCTGAGGCCGGGGTGCCTGAGGCCTGGGTGCCTGAGGCCGCCCGCCCCGCCTGGGGCCTGGGACCCTTTCGCGGGTCCTGGGTCCCAGGCGGGGCGGCGCCCGGGCCGACCGGCGGCCCGCGCTCAGCGCCCTGACCAGCACGAGCCCCTTGTGCCGAGATTCACGTTCTCCGGATTTGTCGCATCCGGGGCGGGACACTAAAGTAACTGCCTGTCGGAAACGACACCGCGCCAGTAGCTCAATGGATAGAGCATCTGACTACGGATCAGAAGGTTGGGGGTTCGAGTCCCTTCTGGCGCACCGCGCCCCGTGCCCGGCTCCCACCACCCCGGCCACGGGGCGCTTGCCATACCTGCTCAGCCTCAGCAGGCTCCCCGCTCCAGGTCCCCCAGTTCGTGGACACGGTCGGTAAATACTCCGGTGACTCCCCATTCAAACAGTTCCTCCGCGCGCCGACGCGAGTTCACGGTCCACACGTTGACCCCGTACCCCAGGGAGCGGATCTCCTCCACCCTCCCGCGCTCCAGACCCGCGTCGGCCGGGTTGACGGCCTCCACGCCGAGTATCTCCGCGTAGGAGCGCCAGTCGTCCAGGAGCAGCCCCCGCTCGACCAGCAGGGCCCGGCGCGTGAGCGGGCGCCGGGCACCCATGCGGTCCAGGAGGACGGGGTTGAAGGAGGAGACCAGGACCTCGCAGCCGGGGAAGGCCTGGGCGTGCGCGTCCAGGAGCTCCGCGACGCCGTCGACCAGCCACCGGCAGGCCGTCGCCCCGGCCTGGCAGGACTTGAGCTCGACATTGACGCCCACCCCCCGTGCCCCCAGGAGCTCCAGGGCCTGGGCGAGCGTGGGCAGGGGCTCGCCCGCGAAGGGGCTGGGGGAGGCTGGTACCGGGGTGAGCGGTACCGGGGTGGGTGAGTTCGGGACCCGGGGCGGCACCGGGGCGGGCGGGGCCTGGCCCTCGGCTGTCCGCCCGGTGAGGGTGGACGCCGCCGGAGCGTGGAACCACGACCCGGCGTCAATGGTGGGGAGGTCGGCCGCCGTGAGGCCGTAGTACGGGCCCGTGCGGTTGGTCGTGCGGTCCAGCCGGGAGTCGTGGATGACGATAATGGTGCCGTCGCTAATGACGTCCACGTCCAGCTCCACCCAGCGCGCTCCGTGGTCGGCGGCCAGGCGGTAGGCCGCCAGCGTGTTCTCCGGGGCCAGGGCGCTGGCGCCGCGGTGCGCCAGGACGGTGCGGGTACCCGGGGGGACCGGGACCGGGGGACCCGTGGGCGCGAAGGCCGCAGGACTCCCGGCGGTGGAGCGGGGAGGTCGGGCGGGGCCGTGGGGAGGTCGGGCGGGCGGCAGGCCTGCCGGGGGCTGCTGGCTGGTGCCTGAGGGGCGGGCCGGAAACGCCGGGCCGGTCGGGGCAGCCGGGGTGGCCGGGGGCGCCAGGACGGTGCGGGCGGCCGAGGCGGCCGAGGTGGCTGAGGCGGCCGGTGTGGCCGGGGACGCGCCGGTGGCTGGCCGGTCAGCGGGGTCGGTGGAGGTGGTCATGGGACGATTCTGGACCTGGAGGGCGTGGCCCGCCCCGTTGGCCTAACCGGTTCGAGCCGCGCAGACACAAAGTAGGCGCTGCTCATGACACAGCCGGGGCTGAGACGTTGGTCAGGGCGCCCGTCGCCCCAGAATGCCAATAGATAATATGATTATCTGAATAATTTATCGATCATATGCTGCTCCAGCTCCTCCCCGTGTCGCAATCTGAGGATCAGAACGAGGGGCACCCTTGGCCCTGTCGAGGCTTGAGCTCCTGACCTGCGTGGACATTAGGTGTACAGAGGCCGGTGCGGGGTGGGGTCGGTTCTGATCCTCAGATTGCGCCAAAACCGGGTGTCAGCCCCGCCCGGACCCTGAATAGATCGCATGGCGCGGGGCGGCACAGGGGCGGAGGTACGCGGTCCTGGTGCGGCTGGTCGCTGAGGGGACTGCAGACGGCGCCGGACCTGCGTGGGTGGCTTGCTTGGCGACGGCGCTGGGCGGGCACAGGCGTGCGGGGGAGCGGCGCGGGCGTGGGCCTGCGGGGTCGGTCGGTGAAGCGGGCGTGCAGGGGAGCGGCGCGGACACGGGCGTGGTGGGCCGTGGGAGGATGGGGCTATGGCACCGGACACCGCCCACCGTAATGGCCCCGCCGCGATGACGCGCCCCACCTCCCACGCAGCCCCGGCGGCGTCTGAGGCCGCCCCGCTCGGCGCCACCTCGCCCGCCCCGTCCCGCCCCGGTGCCGCGTCTGCTCCGACGTCGTCGCCTGCGGCACAGGCCGCTCCCGCTACGAGCGGGCCAGCGGCCTCCGACGCGCCCGGGACGACGGGCCCCACCGCCATGACACCCGACAGCCCGGCCTCCACGCCCTCGGCTCCCGAGGCGCCCGACGCCGGCCCCCGTACGGAGTTCCGCTCGGCCTACGCCCAGGGCTTCGCGCGTGTGGCTGCAGTCACCCTCCCGGTGGTCCCGGCCGACCCGGCCGCCAACGCCGCCGCCGTCCTCGCCCAGGCCCGGGCCCTGTCCGACGACGGCGTCTGCCTGGCCGCCTTCCCCGAGCTGTGCCTGACCGGCTACGCCATTGACGACCTCCTGCTCTCCGACGTCCTGCTGGACCAGGTGCTGGCCGCCGTCGAGACCCTCCGTGCCGCCAGCGCCGACCTCCTGCCCGCCCTCGTCGTGGGCGCCCCCCTGCGTCTGGCCGACCGCCTCTACAACTGCGCGCTCGTCATCCAGGGCGGGGTGGTGCGCGGCGTCGCCCCCAAGTCCTACCTGCCCACCTACCGCGAGTTCTACGAGAGGCGGCACTTCGCCCCCGGCGACACCATTGCCGGCGGGGCGGTGGTGATCGAGCTGCCCGGCGTGGGCGACCCCGACGCCGTCTTCCCCGCGGGCGCGGCCCGGGCCCCCTTCGGCCCCAACCTCCTGTTCGAGGTCGAGGACGTGCCCGGCCTGACCTTCCACGTGGAGGTCTGCGAGGACATGTGGGTCCCGGTGCCCCCTTCGGCCCTGGCCGCCCTGGCCGGGGCGAGCGTCCTGGTCAACGTCTCCGGCTCGCCCATTACCGTGGGGCGGGCCGAGGACCGTGAGCTGCTGGCCCGCTCCTCCTCGGCCCGCGGCCTGGCCGCCTACGTCTACGCCGCCGCCGGTCAGGGGGAGTCCTCCACGGACCTGGCCTGGGACGGCCAGACCTTCGTCTACGAGAACGGCGTCCTGCTGGGGGCCACCGAGCGCTTCCCCGACGGGCCGCGAGCCACCGTGGTGGACGTGGACGTCGAGGGCCTGCGCGCCGAGCGCCTGCGCCAGGGCACCTTCACCGACAACGCCGCCACCTTCGCCCTGTCCGGCCGCCAGGGCCCGGGCGCCGTGGCCCCCACCACCTTCACCGACCCCGGCGGCTTCAACCACGTCGTCATCCCCCGTGACGGCCTCACCGTCCCGCGCACGGACATCGGCCTGCGCAGGCGCGTGGACCGCTTCCCCTTCGTCCCCGACGACCCGGCCCGCCTGGCCCAGGACTGCTACGAGGCCTACAACATCCAGGTGGCCGCCCTGGTCCAGCGCCTGGGCGCCATCGGCGACCCCAAGGTGGTCATCGGGGTCAGCGGCGGGCTGGACTCCACCCACGCCCTCATTGTGGCCGCCCGCGCCATGGACCGCCTGGGCCGCCCCCGCTCCGACATCCAGGCGATCACCATGCCCGGGTTCGCCACCAGCCCCGGCACGCGCCGTAACGCCGAGGACCTGGCCCGCGGCCTGGGCTGCGGCTTCGAGGAGCTGGACATCCGCCCCACGGCCACCCGGATGCTGGCCGAGATGGGCCACCCCTACGGCGCCTTCGCCGCCACCGGCTCCCTGCCCGAGGGGATGAGTGAGCGCGACCTCTACGACGTCACCTTCGAGAACGTCCAGGCCGGCCTGCGCACCGACTTCCTCTTCCGCATCGCGGGCCACCGCGGCGGCATTGTGCTGGGCACGGGGGACCTGTCCGAGCTGGCCCTGGGCTGGTGCACCTTCGGCGTGGGCGACCAGATGGCCCACTACGGCGTCAACGCGGGCGTCCCCAAGACCCTCATCCAGCACCTCATCCGCTGGGTGGTGGCCGAGGAGCTGTTCGACGACGCCGTCGGGCGCACCCTGCTGGCCATCCTGGACACCGAGATCAGTCCTGAGCTCGTCCCCGCGGGGGCCGACGGCGTCATCCAGTCCACGCAGGCCAGGATCGGCCCCTACGCCCTGCAGGACTTCACCCTGTGGCACGTGCTGCGCCGCGGGAGCCGCCCCAGCCGCATCGCCTTCCTGGCCGAGAGGGCCTGGTCGGACGCGGGTGCGGGCGACTGGCCCCCGGGCCTGCCCGAGGCCGAGAAGGTCGCCTACCAGCTGCCGGAGATCCGCCGCTGGCTGAAGCTGTTCCACCGCCGCTTCTTCGCCAACCAGTTCAAGCGCTCCACCCTGCCCAATGGGCCCAAGGTGGTGGCCGGCGGCTCCCTGTCCCCGCGCGGGGACTGGCGCATGCCCTCCGACGCCGCGGCCACGGCGTGGCTGGCGGAGCTGGAGCGCAACGTGCCCCGCTCCTGAGCCCCACGCGCTACGACCACGGAGGAGAGCCATGCCCCGCCTGCTTGCCACCGACCTGGACGGCACCCTCGTCTTCCGCCACGGGGCCGACCGGGACGACGCCCGTGCCCTGGCCACCTGGCGCGCGGGCGGGGACCTGTTGGCCCTGGCCACGGGGCGCTCGGTGGGCCTGGTGCGCCGCGCCGTCGACGCCGTCACGGCATCAACCGGTGTCACCCTGGGCTACGACTACGTCGTCTGCGCCTCGGGGACCACGGTGCTCGACGGCGCCGGGCGGGTCCTGCGCACCCGCGCCCTGGAGCCCGGGCAGGTGGCGGCCGTGGCCGAGCTGGTCATGGGGCGCGGTGACACGGCCCTGTTCGCCTCGACCCTGGACAGGGACCTGGTGCTCCACGACCCCACGGGCTTCGGGGACGACCCGCGCGTCTACGCCGACCACTTCAGCGCCGCCACCCTGGCGGTGGCCCTGGAGGCGTCGGTGGTGGCCCTGCCCGTCTACGTGCCCGACCCGGACCTCGCCGACGCCCTGGCCGCCCGCATTGAGGCCGAGCTGGGGCTCGCCGCCCCCCGCTCCACCAACTTCATTGACGTCGTCGCGCCCGGGGAGTCCAAGGCGGTCGGGCTGCGCCGCCTGATTGAGCACCTGTCCGGGCGGGGGACCCCGGTCAGTGAGACGATCGCCCTGGGGGACTCCTGGAACGACCTGCCCCTCTTCGAGGCCTGTGACCGCTCCTTCGCCATGGCCCACGCCCCCCGGCAGGTGCGCCAGGGCGCTACCGACGTGGCTGCCTCGGTGGCCCAGGCCCTGGAGGGGCTCGGGGGCCGGCCGACCGCCCCGCCTACGCGCTGAGCAGGGCTAGCTAGCCGTCCCGCCCGCGCGCTGAGCAGGACCGGCCGGTGTGGAGCCGGTGGTGGGGACAGCGCGACACGGCGGCCCCTGGCACCCCGGCGCGCAAGAGGGCACGGTCAGTGTCCGGGTCAGCCCCCAGCCGGGCGCCCTGGCACCCCGGGGCACAAGAGGCTACTATGTGATATAGGTCAACTCAGGGTTGCCGGTTGGCCGCCCGGGCCCTTTACCCGCACCGTAGGAGAACGTACCCGTGCGCAAGCTCATAGCCACCGACCTGGACGGCACCATCCTGTTCGACCGGCAGGTCAGCCCCGAGGACCTGGCCGCCATGGAGCGCTGGCGCCGCGCAGGCCACCTCCTGGTGGTGGACACCGGCAAGTCCGTCTTCGCCACCAAGGACGCCCTGGGACCCTGCGGCGTCAGCTTCGACTACGCCGTGGCCTTTACCGGCGCCGTCCTGACCGACGGCGACTACCGGCTCCTGTCCGCCCGCTACCTGCCTGACGGGGTTGTCCAGGAGATTGTGTCACATCTCACCGGTATTTCCGGGATCACGGTGTTCGCCACCACCCTGGAGACCGACTACGTCCTGCTCAACACCCTGGAGGACGTCTCCTCCATCCTGCGCGTGTTCTCCCCCCTGGCCCTCACGGAGGTGGTTGACCACCGGTTTATCGGGGTGCCGGTGCGTGTGGCGGACGACGCCGAGAACGACCGTGTGGCGCAGGTCATTACGGAGTGCTGTGGCTCGGGCATCGAGCTGTACCGCAACCAGGACTTCCTCGACGTCGTGCCCGCGGGCTGCTCCAAGGGCCAGGGCCTGACCGACCTCCTGGCCGGTCCCCTGGCGGGCCAGGAGGTGGAGACCTGGAGCGTCGGGGACTCCTGGAACGACCTGAGCATGCACGCGGTGGCCGACCACGGTATCGCCCTGCCCTGGTCCCCTCCCCAGGTCGTCGCGGCCTGCGAGCGGGTGGTCCCCTCGGTGGCCGCGCTGATCGACTCGCTCCTGGAGGGCTGAGCCGTGGCCGCGGACCGTCTCCGTGCCGTCCTGTGGGACCTGGACGGCACGCTCATAGACTCCCAGCCCCTCTGGGACGAGGCCTTCCGGAGCCGCTGCCGGGCCCTGGGCGGCAGGCCCACGCCGGAGGCGGTGGCCGCCATCAGGGGGGTCTCGATCCGGCGTGTCCACGAGCTCATTGCCGCCACCGGCGCCACGTCCGGCCCTGAGGACCCGGCCACCGCGCAGGTCTTCGCCGCCATGGTCGCCGATGTCGGGGCCGCGGTCAGGGCCGACCCGCCCCTGCTGCCCGGGGCCCGGGAGGCCACCTCGGCCGCGGCCGACGCCGGGCTCGTCCAGGTGATCGTCACCCAGTCGCCGCGCGGCATAGTCGAGGCGGTGGCCCGCGCCCTGGATGACGTGTTCGCCGCGCTGGTCACCGGGGACGACGTGGCCTCGGGCAAGCCCAGCCCGGCGCCCTACGCCGCCGCCGTCCAGCGGCTGGGGCTGGGCCCCCGGGAGTGCGTGGTGGTGGAGGACTCGGCCGCCGGCGTGGCCTCGGCCCGCTCCAACGACCTCCGCGTCATCCAGGTCGGCGGGGCCAAGGTGTTCCCCGCCGACCCCGGTATCACCGTGGTGGGGGACCTGACGGCCGTCGTCCCGTACCTGTCCCCGGGGTCCGCTCCCCGCGGGGCGGTGGGGTGAGCCTCCAGGCCGCGGCGGAGCGTGAGCCTGACGACGCCCGCCCCCGCGGGGCGGTGGGGTGAGCGGAGGGTGGTGGCGCGCCCGCTGGTGGCCGCTGGGCCCGGTGCGCACCCGACCCGGGGCCAGTGCGTCATGGGAGACACGGTTAGGCCGACCGCGGATAAGCTTCCCCGCGCGGACGTGAGACACTGGTCCTGGCGTCAGGCCCTGGCGGGCCCGGCCTTCCGCCCTGGTGTAGCGGCAGCACGCAGGCCTTTGGAGCCTTGAGGCCCGGGTTCGAACCCTGGGGGCGGAGCGTGGTGGCAGGGGACGTACAATGCGTCCGTCCTGCTACCGACCCTGACCGCAGCGGTGCCTGTCACCGCGCACCATGAGAAGAGGACCCGTGGTCTCTACCGCCCCCGCCGCCGTCATCGTCATGGCTGCCGGCAAGGGAACTCGTATGAAGTCCGCCACACCCAAGGTCCTGCACCGCATTGGCGGGCGCAGCCTGCTGGACCACGCGCTCACCGCCGCCCGGGGCCTGGATCCCGCGCACCTGGTCGTCGTGGTGCGTCACGAGCGTGACGCCGTCGTGGCACACCTGGCCCAGGTGGCTCCTGACGCCGTGCCCGCCGACCAGGACGAGATCCCCGGCACCGGGCGAGCCGTGGCCTGCGGCCTGGCATCCCTCCCGGCCGACCTGACCGGCCCGGTGGTGGTCACCAGCGGCGACGTCCCCCTGCTGGACACCGCCACCCTGACCGCCCTGCTGGACCAGCACACCGAACGCGGCGACGCCGTCACCCTGCTGACCACCGAGCTGACCGACCCCACCGGCTACGGGCGCGTCATCCGCCAGGCCGACGGCACCGTCTCGGCCGTGGTCGAGCAGCGCGACGCCACCCCGGCCCAGCGCGCCGTCCGCGAGGTCAACGCCGGGATCTACGTCTTCGACGCCGCCTTCCTGCGTGAGTCCCTGACCACCCTGGGAACCGACAACGACCAGGGTGAGGTCTACCTCACCGACGTCGTCGCCCGCGCCCACGACGCCGGACGCCCCACCTCCGCCCTGGTCGTGACCGACCACTGGCTGGTGGAGGGCTGCAACGACCGCGCCCAGCTCGCCAGCCTCGGCGCCGAGCTCAACCGCCGCGTCCTGGCCCGCTGGATGGCCGCCGGCGTGGGCGTGGTCGACCCCGCCAGCACCTGGGTGGACGTCACTGCCACCCTGGCCCGGGACGTCGAGCTCGAGCCCGGCGTCCTGGTGCGCGGCACCACCACCGTCGGTGAGGGCACCCGCGTGGGCGCCTACACGGTCCTGACCGACGCCCACGTCCCGGCGGGCGCCGTCGTCCCGCCCCTCACGGAGCTTGACGCCTCCTCCTGAGCCCTCCCCGCCTCCCCGACAACCGAAACCGGCCTGACGCCACGCAGAGAGGAACCAAGCCCCATGACGGGTATCATCACCAGCGGCGAGAAGCGACTCGTCGTCGTCTCCGGACGCGCCCACCCCGAGCTCGCCGGCGACGTCGCCCGGGAGCTGGGCACCCAGGTGCTCTCCTCCACCTCCTACGACTTCGCCAACGGTGAGATCTACGTCCGTTTTAACGAGTCCGTACGCGGCTGTGACGTGTTCGTCATCCAGTCCCACGGCGACCGCGTCAACGACTGGCTCATGGAGCAGCTGATTATGGTGGACGCCCTCAAGCGCGCCTCCGCCAAGCGCATTACCGTGGTCGCCCCCTTCTTCCCCTACGCCCGCCAGGACAAGAAGCACCTGGGGCGCGAGCCCATTAGCGCCCGCCTGGTGGCCGACCTGTACAGGACCGCCGGTGCCGACCGCCTCATGAGCGTGGACCTGCACACCGCCCAGGAGCAGGGCTTCTTCGACGGCCCCTGGGACCACCTGTGGGCCCAGCCCGTGCTCGTGGACTACGTGCGCACCCGCGTGGACCCCTCGACCGCCACCGTGGTCTCTCCCGACGCCGGGCGCATCCGCGTGGCCGAGCGCTGGGCCAACGCCCTGGGTGGCACCCCCCTGGCGTTCGTCCACAAGACCCGTGACGTCACCCGCCCCAACGAGTCCGTGGCCAACCGGGTGGTGGGCGACGTGGCCGGGCGCTCCTGCGTGCTGGTGGACGACATGATCGACACCGGCGGCACCATTGCCAAGGCCGTCAAGGTCCTCCTGGACTCCGGGGCCAGGGACGTCATCGTCCTGGCCACCCACGGGGTCCTCTCCGGGCCCGCCGTCGAGCGCCTGTCCACCTGCGGGGCCCGGGAGGTCGTGGTCACCGACACCCTGCCGATCCCGGCGGCCAAGCGCTTTGAGCGCCTCACCATCCTGCCCATCGCCCCGCTCCTGGCCCGCGCCATTAAGGCGGTCTTCGACGACAAGAGCGTCACCAGCCTCTTTGAGCCGAGCAAGGGCTGAGGGCATCTAGGCGGACGTACCTTAGCCGTCGGAGACGTACCTTCGTCATTGTGGACGTACCCTAGAGGTCGTCTAGGGTACGTTCCCCGTGGCTAAGGTACGTCCACGGCGGCGACGTCGGGCCGGTGTACGGGGACGTTTTGCGCGGGGCGGGACATTTTGTGCACAGGGTGACGTTCTGCGCAGAAGGTAACCTCGATTGGTTACTTTCTGCGCAATCGGTTCCCCTGTGCACAAAATGTCTCCTCGTGAGGCTGCCCGTACCCGCCTAAAGGCTGACCGGTGTGGGTCTGACGTGCGAGGACGGGTTGTGACAGTGTGCAGGAGGGTGTTGTCGCGACCGGTGGTCCGGTATGCGGGGATATGTCGCCTACGTGAGCTCGACGAGGACGTCGGTGATCATGGCGACGGCGGCGACACGGCCGCCCTCTCGGATGATTATGTATCTTCCCGGCCACAGGCAAGGCAGGACGAGCTCCCTTACCAGAAAGTCTATCTTGACCTTCCAGACGGTGACCGAGACGAGCTCGGTCGGCTCCAGCACAATGGACATGGTGTACCCTGGGCTCTCGCTGCGTCCGGGGTGATGGCGCATATCCTCCTCAAGGAAGTCGCAGGTCGCGGCGTAGGGCCACGACGGCGGACCGTTGCGCCCTCCCTCCGGCCTGGGGTGAGAGCCACTCCATGACGGCCAGGGCCACGGGGTCGTCGATCGACATCATGGGCTGTCTCCTTCTGGGTAGGTTGTTCGAGATATCGCCAGGTCCAGGTATCTACGCAGCTCGGAGCGGGTGTGGTGGCTACTTGGGCCGCCAGCGTGCGATATTCCGGAGGAACTGTCCGCGGTCGTGTACAAGGGTGGCCACCCCTTAGTTTATATAATGTGCAACACGCGAGGTAATGGCGCTTCGACTACCTGCGCCAGCGTGGCGGGTTCCAGTGTGGCGGGTTATAGCGCGGACAGGGTAGAACCTGTTTGCAAGAAGCTGGGGCTCCTATTCGCGCCGCCGGTGGTGCTGCTGGCACCAGCACGGGCCCCGCCACCAGCACCCGCAGGACGCGCGCCGCCCGCTGCCCACGGGCCCCCGTACGAGCGACACCACCACTGGCCCCGCCGCCAGCGCCAGCACGAGTCCCAGCGCTGCCTGCCGGGTCTGCGGGTGCGCGTGGTGGGCGGGCGATTGTCCTCGACCCGGCCCCTCCGCTACCCCCGGGGTGAACCCGTTGGACGCCACCAGACCACCACCAGCACCGGCCCCCGTACGAGCGGCCCCGCCCCGGGACGTCTCCCGGGCCGAGGCGCGCGCTGCCCACGGCCCCGTAGCGACACCACCACCAGCCCCGCCACCGGCGGTGGCGCCAGGATGGGCCCCGCCAGCACGCGCACCACCCGCCGGGCGCGCCCGGCGCGCTGGGCTCACCACCCGGCGCCCTCGCCGTCGGGCTCGGCGCCCTCGTCGTCGGGGGTGAGGGGCCTGCCCAGGTCGAAGCGCTCGATCACCGCCCCGATCTGGGCGCTGTAGTCCACCCCCAGACGACGCTCGACCGTCTGGGCCAGCACCACCAGGTAGGGCACGGCCTCCTGCACACCCAGCAGACCAGCCTCCTGGCGGCCCGTCACCGCCAGGGGCGGCACGAACCCCAGCACCTGGTCGGCCTCCAGGGGCCCCAGACGCCCCAGGGCCACATCCACCAACGGCCGACCCGACACCTCGTCCACGTCGAAGTCCTCCCACGGGCTGGTGAACAGCAGACAGCCCATACGCTCACGCATCACCGGGTCGGCCATCTTCCCGGCGTTGTCGGCGTTGGGGTTGAGGGTGCCGTCCAGGGGGTCGACCCTCAGGGCCGGGCCCGAGACCTCCCCCCACAGGCACATCTGCCCCAGGGCCGTACGCCCCAGGCACCACCACACCTGATCAGGGAACGGCAGCACCACCCCCTCCAACCACGCCTCCACCGCAGGAGCCCACTCCAACGGGTCCGTCACCCAGAACCGCCCACCACCCAGACCCACGAACCCCAGACGCCTCCACACGTACAACACCGACGACGGCAGCACACCACCAAACCGCTCAAAGTACTCCTCAGGCACCGGACGCCCCACACCCACCGGCGCCCACAACCCCTCCTCCAGCAGACCCTCACGGATCTTCTGCTCCACCCATTCATCACCCCACGGCAGACCACTAACCATACACCCCACACTACACCGCCTCGTTTCTCACGGCACGGATTTCGGATAGCTCTACGCAGCCCTCTGAACGACGGCCTGGCACCTGTCTGACGACCAGAATCCGTGCGTGTGTCGCAATCTGAGGATCAGAACGAGGACCACCCTCAACCATGTCAAGGCTCGAGCCCCTGACCTGCGTGGATATTAGGTGTACAAAGATGAGAACGGGGTGGGGCCTGCTCTGATCCTCAGATTGCGACAGAACCAGGTGCTCCAATAGGGGTATCTCCCGGTACAGGCACCCGTCGTCGGACGCGGGCGCCGCACCGTTCGCCCCTACCTCTCCCGTACGGGACGCGCGCAACAGCGGACCACGATATCGGACTCCTCAGCACAGCGATAGGGCAAGGCCTAATCATGAGGGGCAGGGTGCCCTCTGTGGTGTTGTCGTGAGAAGACCCGGTGTGCTGTTTTACGTCCGTGGGTTAGAGGAGATTGCTGGCCGGGTTGTCGTCACCGGCGGGGAGAGGAGGATCCTCGTGGGGAGGAGCGGAGTACGCTATACCTCTCAGAATCGCCCATTATCTGTTCCACGGCGTCGTCCGGGCTGAGCGCGGACTCTCCCAGCATCCTCAGCTGGCTTAAGGTGGGGAACTTCATTCGTCTCAGGTCCCCGGCGTTGACCTGCGTATGTCCGGAGAATACGCGGAAGTAGTCGTCGACATGTTTTGAGTTGAGCCACACAACCAGTCCGGCCGCGGTCCGCGGATCTATGCCGTGCCCCTGCTGATGGATATAGTTAAGCTTGTTGTCAAAAGCGGGAGCGCGGTCGTCTGACCAGAGGGAGGCAACGATCCTCCGTCTTTCCTCCTTGGTCGAGAAACGCTTGACCAGGACATAGGAGCCAGCAGGTACCAGAAGTCCGGACGCATGCGCAGGAGCGGTCCTGAGCCACTGAGGCTTTCGGACCGTGCTGCGAGGGTGAACCACCTGAGCGTTCACCAGGTTGGCCGGGTAGACCATAGGGGCGTTGTGCCGACCGCTTCTGTCCGTCAGAAGGTCACGGGAACGGAATCCCACGACCTTTCCTGTGGAGACTGTCAGCCCGAGGTCCGCCAGGGTGTGCCGGACACGTTCCATCCACGACACCGCAGCGCCGTCCTCGTCCGACGCCGGAACAAAGATGAAGTCGTCCGTCACCACCTGAGAGTACGGGACCGACCGACTTGCCGGGGTGTCCCGATGGTCCAACGATGAGGACAACCGGACCTCCTGAGGGATGGCACCCCGCGTCGTCGCCACAATGATTGTCTCCTGAAGGACCCCCAGGTCACCGAATACCTGGGAACGTGACTGGAACGTATGGATGCAGTCGATTCTAAGGTGTGTCAACAGGGTGCGTCGGAACTCTGAGAAGTAGGTGCCGTTCATCCACGAGCGAGGTGTGATCGACACCTGCTGGCCGAGATCGGCCAGGAGCAGGGATCCCAGCGCCATAAAACCTGCGTAAATATTGGGTACTATGATTCCTGCGCTACGAAGGTCCCTGTCGAGCGTCGAACCTGACCTGATCTTACGGTACGGCGGGTTCTGGATCACCAGGTCGAACCGTTCGTCGGTTCCCAGGGCCCAGTTCACGAAGTCGTCCCGTACGAGAGTGGTCCGTACGCCGACGTCCTCTAGGCTTCCAAGAGTCTGGGCCAGGACGCCGTGCAGGCGCTCGTCGACCTCGACGGCGGTGACCTCCAGCCGGAGATCCGGGGCCTCGCGGCGTACCCGGTCCACGACGGCAGCGGACAGCACGCCCGAGCCGGCACCCGGGTCAAGTACGCGCAGGACTCCCTGACGCGGTAGGCGGGGCAGGGCTGCCATGAGCCGCGCGACCTCGATCGGGGTGAGGAACTGGCCCAGATCCGCCCGAGCGCCGTCGTCGAGCGCGGCCAGTCCGGCGTCGCGTCGCCCGGCAGCCAGTGAGAGCAGATCCACGGCCCTAGGCTACCGGGTCTGTCCTGCGGCGTCTGGTGGCCGTGGGCGTCCCCTGCCCTCCCCGGGCCCCGAGGGCATTGCCGTCTCAACGAGGACAGCACCCGGCCCGGACGTCTCCCGTGGCCGGGGGCACTGGCGGGTGTGTGGGTTGCTCAGGGCCTCGGCGCTCGGCTCCCCGTGGCCGGGGGCACCGGGCTCCTTAACGCCACGGGGTGTAGACCTCCCCGTGGCCCGGGAGTATTGCTGCGGAGCTTGTGGACCCGTGGCGGGACATCTCCGCAGCCTGGGAACACTGGTCCCGCCCGGGCGCGGGTCGGGAGCGCCAGGTGTCTATACCCCACGGTCCGGGAGCTGGTTGGCCGGAGTCCGTCAGGCTGCTGCGCCAGTGAGTGTCCCTCACATGGCGTTGTCCTTCTCGATAATGCTGGAGCGGCTTGAGGGGTCGGCGGCCGTAATGGCCTCCTGGAGGGAGCGCATAAAGCGCCGGTACACGCCGTAGCCGTCAATGTACCTGGGAGAGACCGGGATGACGTAGAAGTACGTCATCCTGCTGGTCGAGTAGTTCTCCATCCTGCAGGTGACGCGGGTGCGGTACCCGTCCGACGACGTCGCGACCACGAACTCGATGATCGTGCCACCCATCAGGTTCTTGACGTTGAGACGGGCCGAGGTCCCGTCCCGCCCCACCATCCTAATGGTGCGCTGGCGCTCGGCGACCTGCGCCACGAGATTGAGCACGGTATCCACCGGCAGCGTGGTCAGCGCCTCAATGCGCGAGTTGTGGTACTTGTGCTGCTTTGCCATGAGCGTTCCTCCCCTAGCGGTGCGCGCACGAGTGCGGCCCCTGGTGCGGTCGGGCCGGGACGCCGCGACCACGATACTGCGACCGCGGGTCTCCCGAGCCGGAGATTACCTGTCCTGCGGACGGATCAGATTCTCTGGTCGGCCGGGGCGACTGTCAACCGCTGAGGGGGGTGGGTACCAGAACCTGTATGCGCTGCACGCTCCGCAGGGAGCGTGAGCTGCGGGTTAGCCACCTGAAGGGCAATGCGCTGTTGATGATGAAAGAGGGTCATATAAATGCCTTGGGATTATTACGATCAGATAACGGATGGCCCGATGTGACCTGTAAATCAACCGCCCGGTTCCTGTGAGGGGCATATAACTGGGCTCCCTCACCTCCCGTCGGAGAGCGCTACCCTGTACCCCGGGGCGGCCGGGGTTCCCCACGAGGTCGCCGACGACGGCGGTGCCCCAGGGCACTGGCCCGGGTCCAGGGGGCCGTCGTGGCGGGCGCCACCCCGTGCCCCGGGGCGGCGGACCGCGGCGGTGTCGTGCGCGCCCTCGAACTCGGGCGCCACCTCGTGCCCCAGGGCGGTGGCCCAGTGCCTCAGCTACGGGTGGCCGCCGCCAGGGCCTGGTCCAGGTCCGCCACCAGGTCATGGGCGTTCTCAATCCCCACGCTCAGGCGTAGGAGCCGGTCGCTCAGCCCGTAGGCAGCCCGCGTGGCCAGCGGGACGTCGGCGTGGGTCTGCACGGCGGGACAGGTCACCAGGGACTCCACCCCGCCCAGGGACTCGGCGAAGGTGAAGACCCGCACCGCCCCCAGGAAGGCGGCGACGTCCACTTGCGGCGCCAGGTCGAAGGAGACCATGCCGCTGCGTCCCGGGTAGAGGACCCTGGTGACGGCGTCGCTGCCCTCCAGGTACTCCACGACGGCCCGGGCGTTGGCCTCGTGCCGGTCCATACGTACCGCCAGGGTCTTCAGGCCCCGCAGCAGCAGGAAGGAGTCAAGGGGCCCCAGCGTGGCGCCGGTGGTGTTAAGACGGTACTGGAGGCGCTCGCCCAGCTCGGCGTCGGCCACCGTGACCACGCCCGCCATGACGTCGTTGTGCCCGCCCAGGTACTTGGTGGCCGAGTACACCACGGCGTCGGCCCCTAGCTCCAGGGGACGCAGCAGGTAGGGGGTGAGGAAGGTGTTGTCCACCACCAGCAGAGCCCCGGCGTCGTGCGCCAGGGTGGACACGGTGGCGACGTCGAACTGGGTCATCATGGGGTTGGTGGGGGTCTCGATCACGACCAGGCTGGCGGGGTCGGCCAGGGCCCGGCGCAGCCCCTCCTCGCCCCTGACGAAGTCCACCTGGTAGGCGCCCTCCTCGACCAGGACCTCCAGGAAGCGGTAGGTGCCGCCGTAGAGGTCCTCCAGGGCCACGATCCGGCTCCTGTGCGGGGCCAGCGTGCGTACCGCGAGCTCGACGGCCGCCATCCCCGAGGACAGCGCGAAGGAGGCGCTCCCGCCGTCCAGGAGCGCCAGGGCGTCCTGGAGCACGTCGCGGGTGGGGCTGGCGGTGCGCGTGTAGTCGTAGCCGGTGGACTGGCGCAGGCCCGGGTGCCCGTAGGCGGTGGACAGGTGGATGGGGGTGGTGATGGCGCCGGTGGCGGGGTCGGTGCCGGTGCCCGCCTGCGCCAGGACGGTCTCTATGGCGTACTGCGCCCCGGAGGTGTCCCCCTGCCAGCTGGCGTGGTGGTGGACGGGTGCGTGGCGTGCGGCGTGGTGCGGCGCTGCGGGGGCGCCGGGCTGGTCCGGGGCCTCGCCGGGGTGGGTGGTGGCACTGTGGGGGCGTGGTGAGGGGGTGGTGGTCATTGTGGTTCCCGTTCCGTGTGGTTGAGGTGCTGGTACCGGTCCTGCCGACCGGTGCTCCCGGGGTCTGCTTACTGTTGGTCGTACCGTGGCTGGTTCTGTCACTTTAGTGAGGGCGGTTCCCTGCGCCGCGTACGGCCAGGCTCCTGACCTGCGCAGACAGCTGGCTTCCGGGGGAGAGGCCGGGGTGGGCTGGGCCGTGGGGCCCGTCTGCGTGGGCGGCGGTGCGTGATGCGTGTGCTGCGTGGAGCAGCTTGACCGAGGCCGGTCTGTGTGGCGTCGAGTTCGCCGTGCCCTGTCTGCGTGGACCAGCTGGGATGGCTCTGGCCCTGGTGGTGAAGCGCTGTGCCCCGTCTGCGTGGGCCAGCTGGCCTCCGAGGTCAGGGCGGTCCTGAGAGCTGGACCGCCTTCCGTTCTCACGGCAAACAAGTACCGTTCTCGCGACGAACAAGTACCGTTCTCGCGAGCAATAAGTACCGTTCTCACGACGAATAAGTACCGTTCTCGCGGAGGGGACGGGGGCGAGGACGGGGGCGGGGGTGGTGGTGCAGGGTCTGGACCGCGCGCTCCAGGCGGTCCAGGGCCGCGTCCAGGGTGGCCCGGGGGCAGGCCACGTTCATGCGGGTGAAGCCCTCGCCCCCGGTCCCGAAGACGGCGCCGTCGTCGAGCCACAGGCCCGCCTGATCCAGCATGAAGGCGTCCAGCTCACCCGCCTCCAGGCCGGTGTCCGCCAGCAGGCCGGTGCAGTCCAGCCACAGCAGGTAGGTGCCCTCGCAGGGGGTGGCCGTGATACCCGGGATCCGCTCCAGGCGCCGGGCCACGTGGGCGTGGGCGCGGGCAATGTGCTCGCGCAGGGCGTCCAGCCACTCGTCCCCGCCCTCGTAGGCGGCGCGGCAGGCCACCAGCCCCAGGACGCCGGGCTGGGAGTAGCCCACGGCGTCCAGCTCGGTGCGGAAGGCGGCGCGCAGGCCGGGGTCGGCAATGAGGATATTGGCCACCTGGAGGCCGGCCAGGTTGAAGGACTTCGACGGCGAGGTGCAGCTAATGGTCCGGGCCGCCACCTGACGCCCCAGGGAGGCGAACGGGGTGGTCCGGTAGCCGGGCAGGGCCAGGTCGGCGTGGATCTCGTCGGCCACCACCGTCACCCTGTGGCGGCCGGTGACCTCGGCCAGGTCGGCCAGCTCATCGCGTGACCACACCCGACCCACCGGGTTGTGCGGGTTGCACAGGATGAGCAGGCGGGCCCCGCTGGCCTGGAGGGCCTGCTCCAGGGCCCCCAGGTCGCGGCGGTAGGCGCCGTCAGCCCCTCGCACCAGCGGCACGGACACCACGCGCCGCCCGGCACCCTCCACGACCTGGCGGAACGGGTAGTAGACGGGCTCCTCAATGACCACGCCCTCCCCGGGACCGGTGCAGGCACGTACCGCCAGGGCCAGGGCGGGCACGACGCCGGGGGTCACCACGTTCCACTCCGGGTCCACCTGCCAGTCGTAGCGGCGGGAGAACCAGTTGCGCAGGGCCCGGTCGTAGGCGGCGTCGGGCTCGGAGTAGCCGAAGATCGCGTGGCGCACCCGCCACAGCAGGGCGTTGGTCACGCAGGGGGCGGTGGCGTGGTCCATGTCCGCCACCCACAACGGCAGGGCGTCCTGGGGCCGACGTCGCCGGGCGGCGAAGTCCCACTTCAGGCTCCCCGTGCCACGGCGGTCGGCAACAAGGTCGAACTGGCTGGGGGCGTCGGGAAGGAAGGTGCCGGGGAAGGCCGTGGCGCCGGAAAGAGAGGCGCCGGGGAAGTCGGCGCCTCCCAGGGCGGCGGGTGCGGTGCCCGGGGTGCTCGGGGAGGCGGCGCTACCCGGGAGGGTAGCGGTGCCCGGGGCGGTGGTACCCGGGAGGGTGGGCGAGGTATTGCTGAGGCCGCCGTCCGGGAGGGTGGGCGCGGTGGTCAGGGGGGCGGGTGCGGTCGTGGTCATGGCGGGGCTCCTGGGGACGGTGGCGCGACGGCTACCTCATGCGTCCGGGTCGACTCGCTCCGGGCGGCCAGCTCGCTCTGGTCCTCGCTCCGACCGGAGCCGGGCCAGCTCCGGGCGGCCAGCTCCAACTTCCGGGGCGTGGACCAAGGCCAGCCCGGGACGTGGACCGGAGCCGACCCGACGTCGGCCGGAGCCAGCCCGGGACCGGCGCGGTCGGCGGGGCTGAGGTAGGGCGCCGTCAAGGTGTCTGGGGGGCGGATGAACACGGGGGCGGGCACAGGCCCCCGCGGAGTGCGACGAGCAGCACACGCGGCTCGGACTCTGACCGTATTGGGGCTACAGCGACGGCTGGCGCTGTCAGCGCATGCGCATTCGACCCACGACCGGGGTGCGCACCGTCAAAGCGCAGGTCAGAAGGGTCGAAGCAGCCATGCCATCACCATACTCCCTGCCCACCGGGGTGCGCTCGGTGGCGCGCTGAGGTTCGTCTCACGGCCAACCTGTGGCCTGCGGATCCGGGATTTTTACCTCAAAGTATGCTTGACGTGCAACAATACAGGCATGACCAGCATATCCGGCAGACCGGCATCGTCTGGACCTCGCAGGACCCTTCCTCGCGCGCACTACCGGCGCAGGGGAGGGCCCGGCAGGGGACCGGGCCGCCCCCGCACGGGCAGCGAGGACAAGCGCGAGCGCATCCTCGCTGAGGCCGTCACGATCTTCGGGACGCACGGCTACTGGGGCACCACGCTGGCCCAGGTCGCCCGGGCCGCGGAGATCTCCAAGGCCGGCCTCCTGCACCACTTCCCGAGCAAGGACGCCCTCTTCGCCGAGGTCCTCCAGCGCCGCGACGCCGAGGACGTCATCGCCTTCCTGGCCACCGAGGGGGAGGATCCCTGGATCTTCCTGGACCAGTGGCTGGACATTATGGAGCGCAACGTGCGCCACCGTGAGTTCGTGGCCGTCTACACGGCCATGACCCCCACCGTCCTGGACGCCACCCACCCGGGGCACGCCTGGATGGCGGGCCACCTGGCCGAAACCATCCGCCTCATTGAGCAGAGCTTCGAGCGGGGCAAGAGGAAGGGGCTGGTGCGCGCCGAGATGCCCTCCCGGATGGTGGCCCGCACCCTGACCGCCCTGAGCGACGGCCTCCAGATCCAGTGGCTGTGCGCCACCACGCCGGACACGGCCGCCGGTGCGGAGGTCGCCACCGGGATGGTGGAGGAGATCCGCCTGTACGTGGACACCGTCCGCGACCAGTGGAGCCTGCGGGCCTGAGGCCCGCCTACCCCTGCTCCCGCCCTAGGCCCTGGGGGCGGTTCAGCATCCCCCACAGGGCGAACCAGCGGTTCACCACCACCGGGGCCGCGAAGCTCTGGCCGTACTCAAAGGCCAGCTCTCCCGCCCGTGCCCGCGCCTCGGCGTCGGACATGAGCGCCCCCAGCGTCTCCTGGAACGCCTGGCGGTCCCCGTTGGGCACGAGGAACGCGTCAGGCCCGGCGGACATACGGATCCCCGCCGTGCAGTCGTAGGCCACCGTGGGCAGCCCCACCATGTTCGCCTCCAGGACCGACATGCCCAGGCCCTCGGCGCGTGAGGGCAGGGCGTGGATGGCGGCCCCGCGCAGCACCTTCCCAATGTCCTGGACCGTCCCGCACAGGGCGATGTCGGCCCCGCTGGCCTCGGCCTGCGCCTCCAGGGACTCCCTGGCCGGCCCGTCCCCGTAGATCCGCAGCTTCCACCCCGCCGGGGCGACGGCAGCGAAGGCCTCGATCAGGTGGTCCACCTGCTTGGCGCGGGCCAGCCTGCCCAGGTAGACCACCGTCTGGGAGGTGGCGGGGTCCGCCCGGCCCAGCAGCGGGGGCGCCGGGTCCACGAGGCACACCGCCTCCAGGCCCCAGCCCGCCAGCGCGCCGATCCCCGACGGGGTGAGCACCGAGACCACCCGGGACACCTGGGCGGCCTGACGGACCAGGTCACACTGCCTGGGCGTGAGGCTGGACATGTCCTCGTGGACCTGGGAGACCAGGATCCTGGGCCTCACCCCCGCCTGGGCCAGAAGGAGCGTGGACTCCAGGCCGGCCCCTATCACCATCGTGCCCTCGTCCCAGGAGCTGGCCAGGCAGTGCATCCACACCCGGACCAGCGGCCACCACAGCGCGCCCACCACGCGGCGCACCGGCCGCAGCCCCTGCCGGGAGCGCTCGAACCCCGCCATCCTGCTGGTCAGGCGCCGACCGGGGAAGGGGTTCACGACGTGGTGGCGGTCCCGCAGGTCGTCGTCGCAGGGGCCGAAGCACCACAGATCCACGTCCAGCCCCCGCCGTCTCATCTCGGTGGCCAGCAGGTCCGTGGCCGAGACGATCCCGTTGGGCCGGTGCAGGTCGTCTATGAGGAAGACGACCCTGGTCAGAGGGGGCGGGTCGGAAGGGTACTCACGCATGGCACCAGCCTAGACTGTGACCTTGTCGTGACCGAGCCGTAACCCTGTCGTGAGGACTGCCTGGTTGCTAGGATGAGATGGCTTGAAACCACTCAAGGAGATTGTCTCGTGATCACTATCCGCCAGGCCGCCTACGGTGAGGCCACCACCGGACAGGGCACGCCGTTGAGTGTGTCGGCCCGGACCGGTGACCTCCTCGTCCTGATTACCTGCTCCCAGTTCGGCCACGTCGGACGCGACGGCGTCCCCTCAGGCTGGACCTCGGTCTACTCCGACGGCTCCACCAGCCGCAACCGCTCCGGCCTGGTCGCCTGGAGCTGGGCCACCGGCCCTGACGACGCCACCAACCTGCAGTGGTGGAGCACCAGCCCCGACAACACCTCCCGCCAGCGGGCCCTGCTGCTGGCCGTCTCCGGCGTCCTGCCCGACAGCACCCCCCAGTGCGCGGGCTGGCAGGCGGACCCCGACACACCGCCCACCACGGGCCTGGTGGTCGCCCAGGAGCACGGCACCCAGTGGGCCCCCGTCAACGCCTTCACCATTGACGGGGCCAAGGTGGTCCACCCCGGGGTGGCCAGCAACCTGTCATCCTGGTCCACGCTGCGCGCCCTGCTGACCACCAAGGGCGGCACGCTCACCCCCGGCACCGAGGGCTCCACCTGCGCCTGGACCTCCATCGCCCTCCAGCCCGCCCCGGAGACCCAGGCCGCCGGGCAGCAGAAGACCACCTCGGTGGTCGTCGTCGGCTCCGACGGCCAGCGCACCCCCGCCACCCCCCAGAACGTCTCCCCCTCCGCCCCGGCCACCGTCTCGGGCCTGCTGACCCGCTCCACCCCCTGGCTGGTGGCCCACCGGGGCGGCAGCGCCAACTGGCCCGAGATGAGCCTGAAGGCCTACACCGAGAGCGTGTCGCGCGGCGTGGAGGCCCTGGAGCTCTCCTTCACCCTGACCTCCGACGGCGTCGCCGCCGCCCTGCACGACCAGACCCTGCAGCGGGTGGACCCCACCGCCCCCGACACCCCGGTGGGCTCCATGACCTGGGAGCAGGTGCGCCAGTACCACACCGTGGGCGAGCCCATTATCTGCCTCCAGGACCTCCAGGCCGCCTTCGGCCAGGACCACGTGCTGTTCATCGACCCCAAGTACAGCGCCGCCCAGCACGCCACCTACCTTCCGTGGCTGGACCCCGAGCGCACGATCCTGAAGTTCTCCGGGGACGCCGCCTGGCTGGCCGACATCTGGAGGCGCCAGGGCTTCACCACCTGGGGCTACATGTACGCCGACTCCATCGACGACGGCCGGGCCGAGGCCTGGGCACGACACTGGGACCTGATTGGGGTACCCTGGGACGCTCCCGAGAGCACCTGGGCCAAGGCCGCGACCTACGGCAAGCCGATCCTGGGCCACATCTGCCCCAGCCAGGCGGCCCTGGACGCCTGCATCGGGCACGGCGCCGTGGGCGCCATGTGCTCGGCCGTGGACGGCCTGGTCCGGCCATGACGTCCCCGCACCCACACAGAAGGATCCCCCATGCTGAGTAGACGCACCTTCCTCGCCGTCAGCGCGAGCCTGCCCGCCCTGGCCCTGGCCGGGACCGCGGCGGCGCAGGAGCCCGCCGCACTGCCCGCAGCGGTCGGTGCCGACTCCCCGGACACGGTACCCGTCGAGGTGGGGCCGGTCGTGCGCCACGAGGACCTCATCGTGGTGCGGGTGGCCGCCCCCACCGCGCAGGCCTCCCTGCTGACCAGCGGCGGCGCCTTCAAGACCGACGGCTCCTCCCTCAAGGCCGACGGCGTCCGCCTGGTGTCGGTCAGCCGCGGGGCCGCCCTGGCCCCCCAGGACCGCACCGCGACCCGGGCGCAGGGCTCGGCCCCCCAGGACATGACGGAGGCCTTCGTCGTCTTCGCCGCCCTGGAGGGAAACGACCCCGTCCAGGTGCTGCTACCTGGCTGGGGCCTCATCCCCGACGTCCCCCTGCTCAGTGAGCAGGACGCCGGCCTGTCCGTCACCGTCAGCTGATCCCCGGAAAACCACCACCCATGGAACCAGACCGCATTCTTGCGGCTCTCCGTAAGCACATTATCCTCGTCACCGCCCACGCGCTCATGGGAGCCCTGCTGGGGTTCGGCCTGGGCTCCTTCCTGCCCAGGCAGTACACCTCCACCACCAGTGTCCTGGTCTACACCTCGCAGAACGACGGCTCCCAGGGCCTGACCGGCTCCGCGGCGCTGACCAGCACGATTATGCCGACCCTCATTGAGCTGGGTAACTCCCGCAGCGTCGTCGCGGAGGTGGCCCGCAGCACCGGGGCGGACCCGGGCCGGGTGGCAGGGGCCATCTCCCTGACCAACCCGGTCGGCACCCTCCTCATTGAGATACGGGCCACCGCCACCGCCGCCGACCTGGCCCACGACCTGGCGGCCGCGGAGGTCGACGCGCTCGGCAAGCGCGTGGGCAAGATGTCCCTCAAGGCGGGGGAGGACAACTCCCCCCTGGCCCTGACCTCGGTGGACGACCCCACCGTGCCCACCCGCTCGGGAGGCACCTCCCGCCTGACCACCGCCTTCCTGGGACTGGCCGCGGGGCTGCTCATTGGTGCCGGGTTCGCCGTCGGGCTGGACGCGCGCGCCACCCGGCGGGCCGTCGCCTCCCTGTCCGCCCCAGGGCGGTCATGACCTCAGCCGCTGTAGCGGTCGCCAGCTCGGAGCGGGTCACCAGCCGCGAGCAGAAGGTCGCGGTCTTCGTCCTCATGGTCGTGGTCGGGACACGCTCCCTGGTCGGCCTGCCCGGGGGCCTGCGCCTGGGAGACTGCCTGGCCATCGCGATCCTGCCCCTGACCTGGTCGGCGATCAGGCACTCGCGGGTCTTCACCCGCCTGACCCTCCTGTGCGTCACGGCCGCGGCCACCGGCATGGTCATGTCCGTGCTCGTCGACACCAGCTTCCGGGTCTTCCCCGCCCAGCGGCGCTCGGTGCTCCTGGGGGTCATCGCCCTGCCCTGCGTGGCCGCCGCGGTGGCCTGGGGGGCGCGCCGGATCGGCCTGAACGCCGTCGCCGTGGCCATTGGCACCAGCATGCTCCTGGACGTCCTGCCGCAGCTCGGCAACCCCGGTGCCTGGAAGGTGGGGGTGGTGCCCGCCGTCACGGCCCTGGTCCTGGCGCTGGTGGCCAACCGGGGGCGTGCCGTCCAGGCCGTGGCACCGGTGGTGCTGGGGCTGCTCTTCGTGCTCAACGACGCCCGGGCGGCCTCCGGGTTCCTGCTCATTGTGCTGCTGGTGGTCCTGTGGCACGGGGGCCCCGAGCGGGTCCAGGCCCCCAGCAGGCACCCCCACCGGCAGATGGCCCTGCGCCTGGTCGCGGTGGTCGTCACCCTGGCCCTGGCCGCCTACGGGGTCATCCTGGCCTCCTCCGCCGGGGTCCTGGGGGAGGAGGCCCAGAAGCGGACCGTGGCCCAGTCCTCGGAGACCACCGGCGTCCTGCTGGCCGCCCGCCCCGAGCTGGGCGCCTCCTGGAACCTGTTCCTGCACCGTCCCTGGGGCTACGGCGCCGGGGTGGGGCCCCGCTACAAGGACGTGCGGGTGGCCATGGAGGGCATGGCCTCCCTGGGGTACGACCCGGAGAACAACTACGTCCTGCACTACATGTTCGGGCACGGCTTCGAGCTGCACTCGGGCATCGCGGACATGTGGACCGCCTGCTCCCTGCCCGGGGCGCTGCTGGTTGTCGTGCTCGTCATCATGTCCCTGGGGGTCCTCCTGCGTGACCTGGGCTCGGCCCGGGTCCACCCCTGGCTGGTCTACGCCGTGCTCATGGTGATTATGAACGCCGCCGTCGGCCCCTGGGTGGTCCTGGGCCCCTACCTGGCCCTGACCCTGGGGGCGGCCTTCGTGCCCGCCATACCGCCGCTGCGCCCGCGCTACCTGCTCACCTCAGCGCTGTCCATACTCGCGGTGTCCCGGGCGGTCGAGCGCCGCGTCGAGCATGCCCCGTCCCCGGGCCAGGAGGCGGGCGCCCCGGGCCCGACGACGCAGCCCGCCCCCGAGCCCGCCCGCCGCCGCCGCGCCGCCCACCAGGATCCGGGCCCCGCCGCCTAGGGCGGCCCGGACCCGGACCCGTGCCGGAGAGCCGCCCAGGGCCAGCTCCACGCGCACCGCGGTGGCCGCGTGGGAGCGCTGCCGACGCAGGATCCAGGCGTGGTCCAGGCGTGAGGCCGGGACGTGGTCGCGCACCCGCGCCTCGTCGCACCACAGGATGGTGCCCCCTGCCGCCGTGAGCTGGCGGGTGAAGAGGGTGTCCTCCCCGCCGGTGGTACCGAAGTCCGCGTCAAAGCGCAGCCCGTGCTCGCGCACGAAGCCCAGGTCCAGCAGCAGGCAGTTGGAGGCGGCCACCGGCCGGCGGGTGCCCGTGGGCCAGGTCCGGCGCACGAAGAACCCCCCCTGGCGCACCCACTTATCGGGCTCGACCTCGTAGTCCGGCACCACCAGGCCCGCCACCGCCTGGCAGCCCGTGCGCGCACGCAGCCCCACCAGGGCCGCCAGCCAGCCGGGCTCGGGCTCCTCGTCGTCGTCGATAAAGACCAGCAGGTCGTGGGCGCGGGCCTCGTCCAGCGCCCGGTTGCGCACCGCCGCCACCCCCGGGACCTGCTCCACCACGTAGCGCACCGGTCCACCGGTGGCCTGGGTGCGGGCGCTGGCGGCGGGGTCGTTGTCCACCACCAGGACCTCGACGTCGGCCACGCCCCGCAGGTCGGGGATCTGGCCGAGCACGCCGCGCAGGGCCCGCGCCAGGTCCGTCGGACGCCGGTAGGTGGGCACGGCCACCAGGACCCGTACGGGGCCGTGGGCGGAGGGGCCGGCGGCGGCGCGCGGGGACGGGGTGCCGCCAGGGGGGAGCGGGGCGTGACCGGGCCGGAAGGAGCCGGGAGGAGCCGGGCTGGCGGCCGGGCCGGGCCGGGTGCCAGGCCGGGTCGGGCCAGCGGCGGCGTGCGGGGCCGGGGTGTCGGGACCGGCGTGCGGGGCCGAGGAAGCGGGCCGGGCAGGGGACTGGGTGCGGGGTCCGGAGCCGGTGCCCGCGGGGCGCCGACGGGCCTTGCCGCTCATGAGATCCCTCACGCGAAAGGCGTGGGGGGATCGCCCGTACTCGTGCACGCGCCCGCCCAGGGCCCCCACCACCATGCCGACCCCGCCCCAGGCGGAGACCTCGTGGCGGGCCCAGGCCGCCACGTCCCCGCGGGCCCGCCCCACCAGGGCGCGAGGCCAGTCCCGCCCCACCCGGCCCACCCCCTTGAGGGCGTAGAGGGCGCGCAGCCGCGCACGCGAGCCCGAGGCCGTGTCCAGCCGCACGCTCACCCAGGACGAGCCCGAGCGCAGCGAGCGTCGCAGCACCCAGGGGCGCCGGGCCCGCCCCTCGGGCACGATCTTGGTCACCACGGCGTCGGCGGCGAAGCGGATGGTGCCGCCGGCCTGACTCAGCTGGCGGGTGAACAGGGAGTCCTCCCCGCCGCTGAGCCCGTACCGGGGGTCGAAACGCAGGCCCATCCGGCGTACCGCGCCCAGGTCCAGCAGCAGGTTGCCGGTGTCCGCGCTGGTCACGACGCCGCCGTCGGGCGCCTGCCAGGAGTCGAAGGCGCCGCTGTGCCTCACCCACGCGCTGGCCGGGCGGGTGAAGCGCGGTGGCGTCGGGCCGGTCACCGCCTCGCAGCCCAGGCGCTCGTGGGCGTCCAGCAGGGCCTCCAGCCAGCCGGGCCCGGGCTCCTCGTCGTCGTCGATAAAGACCAGCAGGTCACAGTCCTCGGACTCCTCCAGGGCGCGGTTGCGTCCGGCCACGATCCCGGGGACGGGCTCGTGGACGTAGCGCAGCACGACGCCCTGCTCCCGGGCCCGTTCCTGCGCGGCCCGCACCACCGGGGCCGCCTGGCCCGAGGGGTCGTTGTCCACCACCAGGACCCGCGTGGGGACCGGTGAGCGGCCCGCCTGGTCCAGGAGCGCCGGCAGCACCGCCGCTAGTAGGGTGTTGCGCTGGTAGGTGAGCATCGCGATGGTGGCATGCTGGGTCTCCACGGTCCCTCCCTCCCGGGCCCGGCCCCACGGCACCACACGGTGTCAAGTGCCACGGCGGGAGGGCCCACGTCTATAGCAACCAAGGATAGAAGGAGCGCCCGCACATGGACGAGATGGAGGTTCGCGCCCGGCAGCGCGCTGCACTGAGGCGCTCTGCCATTATCGTGGTGGCCTACAACTCCTCCGATCTCCTGTCACGCAACCTGGGTGCCGTCTCCACCCAGGCCCCTGAGTCGCTGGTGGTCGTGGTGGACAACTCTACCGACGAGCTGGAGCAGAGGCGTATGCGCAACCTGACCCGCTCCCGCGGCTGGGACCTGGTGGCGCCGCTCAGCAACGTCGGCTTCGGCGGCGGGATGAACCGGGGCATGGAGTACGCCCGCGCCAAGGGGGCCACGATCCTGGTGCTGCTCAACCCCGACGCCACCATCTCGCGCCAGGATCTGGGCAACCTGCTCATTGTGGTGGCGGAGTCCCCCATGACCATGGTCTCCCCGCTCATGACCAACACCTACGGCACGGTGGTCGCCGACGGCACGACCCTGTGCCTGGGCGACGGCACCATGCGCTCGCGCCGCTCCAAGCGGCCGATCCCCCCGGGCGGGACCTCCTACTGGATCTCGGGCGCCTGCCTGGTCCTGAGCACCGAGCTGCTGGACCTGGTGGGCGGCTTTGACGAGCGCTACTTCCTGTACTGGGAGGACGTGGACCTGTGCACCCGCGTCCTGGAGGTCGGCGGGGAGCTGAGGGTGGTGCGCGACTCCCTGGCCACCCACGACGAGGGCGCCACCCACGCCACCCCCGACCAGGGTATGCGGGCCAAGTCGGACACCTACTACTACTACAACGTGCGCAACCGCCTGCTCTACGCCGCCCTGAACCTGGACCGCCAGACCCAGAACCGGTGGCTGCGCACCGCACTGGGTGCCGGCTGGGAGATCGTCATGCGCGGGGGCGCCCGCCAGCTCCTCATTACCCCCCGCCCCCTGCTGACGGCCCTCAAGGCCACCTGGGACGGCTACCGCCTGCTGCGCAAGGGGCGCGCCGGGACCCTTCCGGATCCCGACGCGCCCCTGCCGCGCAAGGGGGCTCAGGTGGTCAAGAGCCCTTCCTGACCACGATCGAGTCCACCAGGACCTTGGCCTTCTCGGCGGCCCCCGCCGAGGCCGACAGGTAGGTGCTCAGGCCGACCGTCCCGGGCTTGTTCAGGCTGGCCTCGCCGTCCGTGGTGTCCACGCCCCAGGCCTCGGGCTCGGTGGCGCCGGTCCACAGCTTGGCCCGCACCGTGGTGGTCTCGGCCCCGTCCAGGACCAGGCGCAGGTGGAGGGTGTCACCGGGGGTGTAGGCGCCCTCCAGGGACGCCGTCCCCAGGACCGTCTCCTTGCCCTTGATCACCTTGGAGACCGTCAGCTGGGTGCCGTCCTTGGAGAACCGGACGGAGGCCTGGTAGCGCCCGGCGGCGGTCTGGCGTCCCGCGTAGGTGACGTAGGCGCCGTTACCGCCGGGGACGGCGTCCAGGGACAGGTCCACGGTGGCGTCGGTCGAGGTGGAGTCCACCACAGGGCTGTGGATGGAGGTGGAGGCCTTGGGGGCGGGCATATTGATGACGCCGTGGGAGGAGTCCGTCGAGAAGCTGGTGGCGGACCAGTCCACCGTCCAGTCCCCGCCGTACTCGGTGCTGCCCCAGCCGCGCTCGGTGGTGCGGGAGAAGGTGTCCTTGAGCAGCACGCCCGGCTCGGGCGGCTCGGGGTTGGGCTTACCGGGCTTGTCCGGCTTGGGCGCCTCGGCGCCGGTGCCCAGGGCGTAGTGGGCGGCCACGGCGTCGGCGCTCAGGGCGGAGCCGTACACGGCCACCTCGTCCACGGTGCCGGTGAAGTAGTCGTTGGAGGGCTTGCCCGCCAGGCCCGAGGCGCTGTCCCCGGCCAGGCGCCAGTAGCCGCTGAAGGACTGCGCGGTGGTCATGGTGGCGTCCTGGGCCGCGACCTTGCCGTCCACGTAGAGCACGCTGCCCGCCGTGGGGCTCAGCGTGGCCACCACGTGGTGCCAGCGCCCGTCGTTGTAGGACTTGTCCGTGGTCAGGGTGGTGACCTTGCCGGGGTAGGTCATAAAGCTCAGGGTGCCGTTGTTACGCATGTAGATGACGCGGTCCCTGTTCTTGGAGGCGCCGGAGGCGGAGGAGCCGTAGCCCAGGAGGGGTCCCCCGGAGGTGGTCTCCGTCTTGAACCACAGCTCGGTGGAGAAGGTGGTGGGCGCCGGTGCCGCCTTGGAGGTGCTGGCGTGGCCGTCGGAGAACCACGTCGAGCGGAAGGACACGGCCTTGCCCGAGGGCAGCAGGGAGGCGGCGCCGCGCTGGACGCCCTTGGAGGACAGGTTCATGGGGCTGCTGCCCACCAGGTCCTCGGAGGCGGCCTTGGAGTCGTCCAGGGGCCAGTAGTTCACCGCCCCGTCCCGTACCACCTGGGCGCCGTACTCCGACAGGGCCTGGCCGTTGGTGGCGGTCACCTTGACCCAGTCCGAGCGGGTACTGGCCCCCCACTGGTCCTTGACCACCACCACGTAGCGGTGGGTGGAGCCGGGGTCGACCGTGTCGATCGCGGAGAGCTGGGTGCGGGCCCAGGGCAGGGAGGAGACGGTCTGGGAGGACACCGGGGTGCCGTCCAGGGAGTCGCGGTAGACCTCGTAGGTCAGGTACTCGTCGTCGCGGTCCCAGTTGGTGGAGAAGGACAGGGTCACCACGCCGGCGCGCGGGGAGGAGGCCGAGACCTTGTAGGCCCCGCCCTTGTCCATGGGGCCCTCCTGGTTGGGGGCGATGTCACGTCGGGCGAAGCGGGCCAGGCCCTGCTGGGGCTTGCGGTTGACGGCCACGAACTCCCCGCCGTAGACCACGTAGTCCTGGTTGCCCTCCACCGTCCAGGTGGCCTGTGCGGCGGAGGTGTAGGTGCCCACGGTGAACTCGGGGTAGAAGTTGAGCACCGTGGGGGCCGGGTGCCCGCCGAAGTCCACGTAGGTCTTGGCCGTGTTGGTCTTGACCTTGCCGGTGGCGGCGTTGGTGATGGCGGTGCCGTGGCGCAGGCCGGTCTTGTCCGGGAAGCCCCCGATGTTGGAGCAGTCGTGGGCGTGGCTGGAGATGTAGACGACGTCGGCGGTGGGGAACATGTCGTAGGAGTCGCCGTGGCAGTCGGCCAGGTAGTCCGCGTCGCCGGAGGTCCAGCTGGCCCGGAACACGCCCTCGTAGGTCCCCTGGTTCTCCTTGTACCAGTAGGCGCCCCCGTACAGGCCCTTGGAGTCGGCCACCAGCGACATAATGCCCGCCTGGCGCCCGGCGTTGCGGACGTACTTGTTGACGTTGTTCTTGCGCAGGGAGCCGTTGGGCTCCAGGATGGCCAGGCCGAAGCCGGGGTTGGTCGAGCCGTTGACCGAGGTGAAGTTGCCGCCGATGGCCACCGCCCCCGAGGCCTGGTCCACCGCCAGGGCCCGTACGAAGTGGTCGGGGATACGGGCCGAGAAGGAGGTCACCTTGTGGGTGGCCAGGTTGACGGCGGCCACGCGCTGGCGCCGGGTGCCGTTGACCTCGGTGAAGGAGCCCGCCAGGTAGAGGGTGGAGCCGTCAGGGGACAGGTCCAGGTCCATGACCGCGGCGTTGGTGCCCGCCCGCAGGGGGGTGCGGGTGCCGTCGGAGGCCCGGATGGCGGCCAGACGGTAGGCGTTGGCGCCGTTGACCTTGGTGAAGGTGCCCCCGATGTACAGCACGGAGCCGTCCTTGGACGCCTTGATGGCGCTGACGGTGCCGTTGGCCTTAGGGGCCCAGTCCAGGAGCTTGCCGGTGGTGATGTCGTAGGCCAGGGCGCCCGCGCGGGGCACCTCGCTGGTGCCGGGGGCGGCACCGGCGGGACGGGCCTTGGAGAAGTCCCCGACGGCGTAGACCGTGTTGCCCACGACCTCCTGGTCCCACACGACGCCGTTGATCTGCGGGGTCGGCAGGGAGTCGGCGGAGACGGTCTGGTCGGCTGCCTGGCCGGCCACCTCCGTCTCCGCCCGCGCCGGCGGGGGAGACACGGCCAGGACCCCCGTCAGCGTGAGAAGGGACACCAGCCCTGCGCACAGGGCGGTCAAGGAAAGTCGGCGGCGGGGATGAGGGCTCACGGTCGCTCCGGTGCTCATGGGTGGATGAGGGACAGGTGGGAGTGGCGGAGAGGGCGGTGCTCTTCGCACAATGCGTTCAAGTGTACTCCCTATATAACAGGTGGTCAGCGCCAGATGACGAGGGAGTACGGCGGCTGCGCACCCAGCGGGGCAGAGCCGCCTGTAAGCAGGGCCTGAGCGGATCCTTAGGCAGGGCCCGGGCAGGACCTGGGTGCCTGCCGGGCGAGTGCCGAGCGCCTGTCAGGCGAGTTCCAGATGGGCGCCAGGTAAGTACCAGGTGCCTGTCAGGTAAGTCTGTGCGCATTCTATTACGGCGCCCAGGTGTGCCTCCGCGCTCGCGGGCCCGGTGATCGGTGGCAGGCCGCTCCCGGGAGGCGCCGGGGACCGGCTCAGCCCGGGAGGCGCCGGGGGTCGGCTCAGGACGAGCCGGTGAAGACCGCGGCCGCGCTCTCGTTGCCCAGGCCCACATTGACCCGCAGGTCGGAGCGGCCCTCGGAGGGCACCAGGAAGGCGAACTCAATGACCACGGCCTGGCCGGGGGCCACGGAGGCGGGGACCTCGTCGGAGGACCCGGTGACCTGGGGGGCCGGGGTGCGGTCGGCGCCCCAGGAGACGGAGACCACCAGGCCCTCCAGGGAGAGGTCCTCGGCCGAGCTGTTGGCCACCGTGACGGGGATGATCAGCCCCTCCCCGCCCCTCTCCCCGGGCAGGGGCACGAGGTCGCTGACGCGGGGGGCGCCCACGGACAGGACCGCCTGGGTCGTCTGCACCGCCTGGCCCATGGACACCGCCTCCAGCTCCGCGGGGGCCTGGGGCTCGACGGGGCCGTCCTGGTCCTCCTCGTCCTCGCCCTCCGGGGTGGGGGATGCGCTGGTAGGCTCGGGTGCGGCGGGGGTGACCACCTCGGTGGGGACCGTCGTGGGGTCGGCAGTGCCGACAGGCAGTGTCGGCTCGTCAGACGACGAGGAGGTGGGGGAGTCGGAGGAGCCGCAGGCGCTCAGGACGAGCGCCAGGGCACTGAGCACACCGAGGCCAGCCAGGCAGGGACGGGAGAGGGTCATGAGCGAACTGTACGTCACGGGATCGTCCGAGGCGACGGCCGTGCTGGTACGAGACCCCGGAAAGGGCCCGAGACCACCGCTACGACACCCCGGAAAGGGCCTGAGGTCACCGCGCCGTGATCTAGACGTTATCCTGGGGGCCCGCTGACGTCCAATGGCGGTTACTCATATGGTTGATATCAAGCATCTCAAGTCCCTCCGCATCGCAATGATCGGTACGCGCGGCGTGCCAGCCCACTACGGTGGTTTCGAGACCGCCATCGAGGAGGTCGGCAGGCGCCTGGTCGACATGGGCCACCGTGTCCTGGTCTACTGCCGCAACCCCGACCCGGCCACCCCGCTGCCCGCCAACTACCTGGGTATGCGCCTGATCGAGCTCCCGGCGCTGCGGCGTCGGAGCCTGGAGACCCTGTCCCACACGGGACTGAGCGTGCAGCACCTGGTGCGGCGCACCCACCCGGACGTGGCCCTGGTCTTCAACGCGGCCAACGCCCCCTACCTGCCCGTACTGCGGGCGGCGCGCATCCCGGTGGCCACCCACGTGGACGGCCTGGAGTGGAGGCGCGGCAAGTGGGGCCCGGCCGGGCGGCGCTACTACCGGCTCGCGGAGTCCCTGGCGGTGCGCGGCTCGGACGCCCTCATCGCCGACGCCGAGGGGATCGCCGAGTACTACGACCGGGTCTTCGGGGCCCCCACCGAGCTCATCGCCTACGGCGCGCCCCTGGTGGCGCCCGGCTCGGGGCGCCTGGGCGAGCTGGACCTGCGTCCCGACGGGTACTACCTGCTCGTGGCCCGCTTCGAGGTGGAGAACCACGTGGACGTGGTGGTGGAGGGCTACGCCCGCTCCAACGCGCGCCTGCCCCTGGTGGTGGTCGGCTCGGCCCCCTACGCCACCGCCTACACCCAGAGGATCCACGCCCTGGCCGACGGGCGGGTGCGCTTCCTGGGGGGCCTGTGGGACCAGGAGCTGCTCGACCAGCTCTACGCCGGGACCCGCACCTACTACCACGGCCACTCGGTGGGGGGCACCAACCCCTCCCTCCTGCGCGCCATCGGGGCCGGTGCGCCCGTGGACGCCTACGACGTCACCTTCAACCGGGAGGTCGTGGGCAAGGCGGGGCGCTACTGGACCACCAGCGACGCCGTGCGCGACCTGGTCGAGTCCGCCGAGGCCTACCCCGCGGCCTGCCGGGCCCGGGGCCTGCTGTCGCGCGAGCGCGCCCGGCTCTACGACTGGGACGACGTGGCCAGGCGCTACGAGGCGCTGTGCCTGCGCCTGGCCGCCCAGGGCCCTCTCCAGCACCGCCCCAGCGGGCGGCGGGCGGAAGGGAGCGAGGAGTGAGGCCCGGCGGCCGCCGGCCCGGACGGCGCGGGCGCCCCGGGCCCGGTCAGGCTGGGCCCGGACAGGACATGCCCGGTCAGGACGTGACCGGACAGGCAGGGTGCGGCCAGGGCGCCACGGCCGACCAGGGTCGGGCCCCCCACCGGGACCCGGTCACCCGCGGGAGGGGCCGCACGGTCCTGGTGGCCCACCCCTACCCGGACCTCTACGGCTCGGACCGCCAGCTGGTGGAGACCATTGTGGCCCTGCGCACCACCGGCCTGGACGTCAGGGTGGCCCTGCCCCAGGACGGGCTCCTGCGCCCTCTGCTGGAGGAGACGGGGGCGCGGGTGGCGGTCCTGCCCTTCACGGTGCTGCGCAAGGTCCTGCTCTCCCCCTCCGGCCTGACCCGCCTGGCCGGCGGGGCGGCCGGTGAGCTGCGTCGGCTCCACGCCGTGGTGGGTGCCAGCGGCGCCGACCTGGTCCTGGTCAACACGGTGACCATGCCGTGGTGGCCGCTGGCGGGCCGGGCCGGCCGGGTGCCGGTCCTGGTCCACGTCCACGAGGCGGAGGACACCCAGGCCCTGGTCCTGCGGGCGGGCCTGAACGCCCCGCTCCTGGCGGCCACGCGGGTGGTGACCAACTCCTACGCCTCGCGTCGGGCGCTCCTGGCCGCCCAGCCGCTCCTGGCCGGGCGGACCCAGGTGGTCCACAACGGCGTCCCCGCCCCCGACGCCCCCCTGGCGCCGCTGCGGCGCCGGGCGCCGGGCGACCCGCTGCGCCTGGCGCTGGTGGGGCGGCTCTCCCCGCGCAAGGGCACCGACGTGGCCCTGGAGGCCCTGGCCCGGCTGCGGGGGCTCGGCTACCAGGCGACGCTGGCGGTGGCGGGCTCGGTCTTCCCCGGCTACGAGTGGTACGAGGCCGAGCTGCGCCAGCGCGCCGCGCGCCCCGACCTGGCCGGCGCGGTCACCTTCCTGGGATACGTCCACCCTACCTGGCCGGTGCTGGAGGAGGCCGACGTCGTCATGGTCCCCTCGCGCGTCGAGCCCTTCGGGAACACGGCCGTGGAGGCCATGCACGCCGCGCGCCCCCTGGTGGCCTCCCGGGTCCAGGGCCTGGAGGAGGTGGTCACCGACCGGGCCACCGGGCTGCTGGTGGCCCCCGAGGACCCGGTGGCGCTGGCCGGGGCCCTGGCCGAGCTGGCCGACCGTCCCGCCTGGGCCGCCGACCTGGCCGCCAACGCGGCCGAGCGGGCGGCCGAGCGCTTCAGCGTGGCCGGCTACCGCGCCACCATGGTCGACGTCGTCACCGGGCTCCTGGGCCCCTAGCCCCTCAGGTCCCGGCGCGGGTCCGGGGCGCCCCTGCGCCGGGCCCCTGAGCCCGTATCCTCAGGGCGTGGGCTGGCCCAGTCCCTGTGGGGCGTGGGACCGTGCCCCCACGCCCCGGCCCCGGGTGCTAGCGCCGGGCGGGGCGCAGGGGGTCGTCGGCCAGGCCCAGGGAGAGGTCCAGATCGCCCTCAAGGGGCTGGTCGGGCCGCTCGAAGGGGACGCGGGCGTCGCACAGGAAGACCGCCATCTCCACGAAGCTGGAGTAGGAGGCGCCAATGAGGTGCTGGGCGCTGGCCAGCAGGTAGAGGTCGGTCAGGGCCGAGCGCACCCCCTGGACGGTGTTGTAGCCGCCCTTGTCCTCCAGGGCCACGCAGCCGTCGAACTCCTCCGTGAGACGGGCCTGGGCCGCCTGGGTGTCGCAGGACAGGAAGAAGGGGACCCCGGGGTGCTCGGCGCGGATCTGGCGCATCCGGGTCGCGAACCACTCCACCGGGGAGGACTCGATGGTCTTGGCGTGGGAGACGGCGTGGGTGCGCACCTGCACCCCCACGTAGGGGCGCCCCCGCAGGTGGGTGTCGTAGACCCGGCGCACGCGCTGGGCGACCTCGTCCACGGGGACCAGGTCGCGCAGCATAGCGTCCCAGGGCCGGGGCCGCTCGTCCTCGCCCCAGGCGGGGTCGCTCCAGGTGAGGTACAGGCCGTGGGAGTGGATCTGCCACAGGTGGGTCCGGCGCAGGGAGTCGGTGACCCGCACCCCGTCCGGGCGCCGGTAGCGGGCCACGGGTACCAGCAGCCGGGAGGTCAGGCGCTCCACCCGGCGGCCGGCCTCGAAGTGCCACAGCTGGTCCATGCGCGGGCCGAAGTACCGGTCGGTGCTCCACACGTAGTACAGGTCCCGGTCCTCCACCTCGGCCAGGGCCTGGGCGGACAGCAGGGCCCGTACCCGGTTGCCCAGGCCGTCGCGGCGGCCGGTGTGGATCAGGAGGGCCTTGCGGCCGGTCAGCAGTGCCATGGTGCTCCTAGGAGTCTGGGGGGTCGCCCAGGGCGGGTCCCTGCGGGGCGGGGGTCAGCGGGCGTCGCGGCGCAGGTCGCGGTACCACTTGGGCAGGGCCAGGACCACGTAGCCCGCGTAGCCCACGAGCATGAGCCCGTAGACCCACAGGAAGACGGTGGGCGCGAAGCGGGTCATGAGCACCAGGCACATGAGCCCGTAGTCAGTGGGGACCGACAGGACCGACTTGAGGATCCCGGGGCGGGACTCGTCCCTGGCCAGGGGGGTGCCGCCCTGGTAGCGCAGCTGGTAGGTGAGGATGTAGCTGAAGAAGTGGATGTTCTGCACCGCCCCGAAGGCCAGGGGGACCAGGAGGGCGGCCGGGGGCAGGTCGGTGAAGCGGAACAGGGAGATAGCGATAGCGCCGTGGATGGTGGAGAGCTTAATGACGTCGGCCACGTGGTCCAGCCACTCCCCGGCCTTCGAGCCGCCGCCGCGCAGCCGGGCCAGCTGGCCGTCGGCGGCGTCCAGGGCGTAGCCGAGCATGAGGAGGAGCGCGGTGGCCACGGCGCCCACCGGCGTGGGCCGCACCAGGGCGATCAGGGCGATACCGGTGTAGGTGCACAGGGCCGACAGCACGGTGACCTGGTCCGGGCTGGCCCCCAGGCGGTGGGCGACGGCGGCCAGCACGCGGCCGACGGGGCGGTTGACGACCCGGGAGTACAGGGGCGCTCCCGCCCTGGACTTCTGGGCCCGGGACAGTGCCCGGATGTTCTCGGAAACGGTCGTCGTCACAGACTCTCCTCGAGATGGCTTGGGGACGGGTGGTCGAGGGCCCGGCGTCGGGCCACGTCACGGCGCACCCACCAGGTGTAGGGGACGAGCTGGCAGGCCAGCACCGAGACCGCCGAGCCCAGGATGGGCCCGGCGGCGCCCAGGGGCGCGGTGAGCCACCACGACAGGGCGAAGTTCACCGGCACCAGCACCAGGACCGGCACCACCTGGAACCTCAGGCCCCGCGGGTCGGTCATGTACATGCCCAGGGGCTGCTTGGCGGCCTCAATGACCACGTAGACCAGGTAGGCGGCGATAAGGGTCACGGGCAGGTGGATGCGGCCGTCGGAGATGACCGACGCCGCCCAGGGGGTGAGCGCGGCCAGTCCCAGGCCGGAGACCAGCCCCCCGGCGCCGAAGAAGAGGGCCGGGCCCAGGGGGCTCTCCACCCTGCCGCGGGCCCGCGCCCGGGCGAACAGCGGCCACATGGCCACCCCGGCCACCATGACGGTCTGGGTGAGCAGGTTGAACAGGGTGGAGGCCAGGTTGTACTGCGCCAGCGCGTCCGAGGCCCCCAGGTGGGACAGGAGCAGGCGGTCGGTCTGGAAGGCGATGGGGATGACCAGGGACTGGACCAGCTGGGGGCCGGCGGTGCCCCGGATGCGCACCCCGCGCGCGCTGCGCAGGCGGGGGACGTCACGCACCGCCTGGCGCAGCAGCGGGCGGGTGGTGTACCAGGCCATGACCACGCAGACGACCGAGACCAGGGTGTTGGCCAGGTAGGACAGCACCGACACCGCGTTGCCGGCCTGGAGGCGGGCCGCGATGACCGCCAGCAGCAGGCAGCTCATGGCCGGGGAGACAATGCCCTGGCTAATGACCTGGGTGGCTGAGCGCCCCAGGCCGATGACAATGCGCTGGCCGATGGACAGGGGCAGGGCCAGGCCGTAGATGACCAGGCAGAGCGTGGCCGTGGTCCCGCCCCCGTCCATGAGCTTGGCCCCCAGCAGGGCCGGCCACAGCCCCAGCAGGCCGATGACCACGCCGACGGTGCAGATGACCAGTGCCGAGGCCAGCAGGACCCGGATGGCCGTGGTGACGGTGCGGCGCACCGTGGAGTCGTGGGCGGGGTCGGCCGAGCCGGCCACGGCGTTGAGGATGACGGCGCCGATCCCCAGGTCGGTGAAGGGCATGAGGGTGGGGAAGGTGGCCAGCAGCCCGTACTGCGCGTAGGCGTCGGTGCCGAAGTGGCTAATAATGAGACGGGTGTTGACCAGGCCGAACGCCCCCGTGACCCCCATGACCAGGACCTTGGCCAGGGCGGTGCGGCCCACTGAGCCCCACGCCCCGGTGGTCGTACTGGCTCGTGGCATCCGGCTGCTCCTCGTAGGTCCCCTGCCTGCCGCCTGGGTGGGGCGGGTGGGCGCCACCGTAGCATCCGGGACGGTCCGTCGTCCGGTGGCGCCCCGGCGTCGGGGCGGCAAGCGTGCAGGTGGGGGGCGCGTCCGGGGCGCGGCGCCGCGGAAAGGGGCGGCTGCGGCAGGGAGCGCCGACGCGCCCCGGGTGCCCCGGCGAACCGGGCAGGATATTATTCTACCGTTCCGTCACCCGCCCTCCCGGACGGGTGCCAACCGTCCCCGTGACGTCCTGACGCACCCGACCCGACACGCCGTGACACCGGTGCACCCCGCCGCCTACCTGCGACCTCACAGTAGACGCACAGTGAGCCCACTCACGTGCAGGCCATATATCGGTTTCGGGCGCTATGCTCATAGGGCCTCATGATGTCGATGCCGCTCAGGCGCGCCTCCATGGGCGCGCAGTGCCCCCTGGAGTTGCCTTGTCCCTTAAGCCGCTCGTCCTCCCTCCCGCTCAGCCCAGCCAGCTTCCCTCCGGCGAGCCCAGCGGTGACACCCTCGTGCGCCGTGCGCCCTCCTCCAGGCCCCACCCGCACCTCAACGTCCCCGCGCCCTGGCCGCAGGTGCGCGCCGACCTGCGCCTGTGGATCGTCCTGGGCGACCTGGCCGCCGTCCTGGTCCCCGTGTGGGCGCTCCTGCTCCTGGGCCGGGCGGACACGGCGCTGGCCGTCGGCGTGGCGGGCGGGGGCCAGGTCGTCCTGGTGTGGTCCATGGGCGGGCTGGGGCCGGGGGCGGTGGACCACGGGCGCGTGCCCTCCGGGCGCCTGGCCCTGTGCGCCCTCCTGACCTGCCCGGTGTCCCTCCTGGCGGCGCAGACGCTCGGGGCCCCCCGCCGGGCCTGCCTGCTCCTGCTGGCGCTCCAGGCCCTCCTGGTGCTCGCCGGGCGCGTCCTGGAGGGGTCCTGGCTCTACCGGCGTCGTCTGGAGGGGCACGCCCTGCGCCGCACCCTGGTGGTCATGGGCCCGGGGGCGGAGCCCATGATGTACCAGCTGCGCCGCTTCCCCGGGGACGGCCTGCTGGTGGTGGGCTACCTGTCCTCCGGGGTGGGCGACTCCTACGACCGCCCCGCCGACCCGGTGCGCAGCGCCCAGCACGTGGCCTCCCTGGTGGCCGACGAGCGCATTGACGTCGTCATGACGGTGGGCAGCGTCACCCCCGGTGACCTGCTCAACATTATGCGCGGCCTGGAGGGCACCCCGGTACGCCTCCTGGTGGCCCCGGGCCTGCAGGACGTCGAGCCCGAGCGCATGGAGAGCGTGCCCGTCACCCACGGCTGGACCGGGGTGGTCGCGGTGCGCACCCGGCGCACCCGCGCCCTGGGCAAGGCCGTGTTCGACCGGGTCGCCGGCACGCTCCTGACCGTCCTGGCCGCCCCGGTCATCGGCCTGGCCGCCCTGGCCGTGCGCCTGGACTCCCCGGGCCCGGCCTTCTACCGCCAGGTGCGTGTCGGACGCGGGGGCGAGCCCTTCACCCTGTGGAAGCTGCGCTCCATGTACGTGGACGCCGACGCGCGCCGGGCCGCCCTGGTCAGCGTGGGGGGCGACGCCGGCAACGAGGTCCTCTTCAAGGACCGCGCCGACCCCCGCATCACCCGCGTGGGGCACTGGATCCGGCGTCTGTCCATTGACGAGCTGCCCCAGCTGATCAACGTGGTCACCGGTGAGATGAGCCTGGTGGGGCCCCGTCCGGCCCTGCCCGAGGAGGTCGCCGCCTACGAGACCGAGGCCCGCCGGCGCCTCCTGGTCAAGCCCGGCCTGACCGGCCTGTGGCAGGTCTCGGGGCGCTCGGACCTGTCCTGGGAGTCCACCGTGGCCCTGGACCGCCACTACGTGGAGAACCAGGGCGGGGGCATGGACGTGAGGATCCTGGCGCGCACCGTCCAGGCCGTCCTGGGCGGCCGGGGGGCCTACTGATGCAGGTAGGCTACGTCCCCGGCGGCTTCGACATGCTCCACGTGGGCCACCTCAATATCCTGACCACCGCCTCCCGGCACTGCGACCACCTGGTGGTGGGGGTGGCCACCGACGAGTCCCTGGTGCGCATGAAGGGGGCCCCTCCCGTCGTCCCCCTGGTCGAGCGCATGGCGCTGGTGGCGGCCCTGCGGGTGGTTGACGAGGTGGTCCCCGACCACGACCAGGACAAGCGCCTGGCCTGGCGGGCCCACCCCTTCGACCTGCTCTTCAAGGGCACCGACTGGAAGGACACCCCCAAGGGCGAGCGCCTGGAGGCCCAGATGGCCGAGGTGGGGGCCCGGGTGGTCTACCTCCCCTATACTCCCACCACGTCCTCAACCATGCTGCGCCGGGCCCTGTCCCAGCAGATCTCGTCGCGCACCAGCCCTCGTCCCGGAGGTCCTACCCAGCTATGAGCACAACAGTCGCGCGCGCCACACGTCGTCGGCGTCTGTCCGCCGCGACCGCTGCTCTCACGGCCCTGGTCCTGGCCGGTGCGGCCTGGCTCCACGACGGCGTCCCCCAGGCCGACCTGGATCTCAACGACGGCGGGGTGTGGGTGACCAGCACCTCCTCCCACCTGGTGGCCCGCCTCAACTACCCCTCCCGCCAGGTGGACGGCTCCATCCGCACCGCCTCGGCGTCCTTCGACGTCACCCAGGACGGCACCGACGTGCTCGTGCCCGACCAGGGGCAGGGCAGCGTGTCCCTGGTGGACCCCTCCCTGGTCGAGCTCTCCGGCTCCACCAGCGTCTCCCAGGACGTCACCGTGCTCCAGGGGGCCAACCGGGTCCTGGGCGTGGACCGCACCGAGGGCACCGTGCGGGGCACCACCGTCAGCGCCCTGTCCTCCCTGACCTCCGCCCGGCCGCTGGTGGAGGGCCAGCCGGGCCTGGTGGCGGCCGCGGGTACGGACGGCTCCCTGCACGCGGTCTCGGTCTCCGCGGGCACCCTGACCACCGTCCCCGTCTCGGGCACCGGCTGGGGCGAGCCGCGGACCACCTCCATGACCCTGCCCCAGGGCGGGGAGGTGGCCGTCACCGCCGTGGGCACCGACGCCGTCGTCCTGGAGCGCACCACCGGGGTCCTCCACCTGCCCGGGGGAGGCACCACCGACCTGGGGGAGGGCGGGCTGGTCCTCCAGCAGCCCGGGCCGGCCGCCGGCTCGGTCCTGGTGGCCTCCCGCACCGCCCTGTACACCGTGCCCCTGGACGGCTCGGCCCCCACCCGGCAGGCCAGTACCAACGGGGGCAAGGACGCCGAGGCCCCCGGCGTGCCCGCCGCACCGGTACGCCTCAAGGACTGCGTCTACGCCGCCTGGTCCGGCTCGGGGCAGTTCCTGCGCGGCTGCGGCACCACCCCCGAGATCCGGCACGACGACACCCTGGCGGCCTCCACCAGCCCCGTGTTCCGGGTCAACCGCGACGCCATCGTGCTCAACGACATTGCGGCGGGCCGGGTGTGGCTGCCCGACGAGGACCTCGTCCTCCTGGACGACTGGACCGAGACCACCGCCCAGAACGACCGGGACGCCGACCAGCAGGACGACTCCGCCGACGCCTCGGAGAACCAGTCCCAGCCCGAGCGCACCGAGGAGAACCACCCCCCGGTCGCCGTGGACGACCACTTCGGGGCGCGCCCGGGACGCTCCACGGTCCTGCCGGTCCTGGCCAACGACTCCGACCCCGACGGCGACGTGCTCACCGCCGTGCCCGGTGACGCGGGCAGCTCGGCCACCGTCACCCAGGCCCAGGGCGGCCTGGCCCTGCGCCTGGACGTGCCCGCAGACGCCACCGGCAGCGTGACCGTGCCCTACACCGCCGACGACGGGCGCGGCCTGAGCGACTCCGCCGTCGCCGAGGTGGAGATCCACGAGTGGGCCCGCAACGAGGCGCCCACGGAGACCTCCGTGCCCTCCCTGACGATCGTGGAGGGCGCCTCGGGCTCCCTGGGCGTCCTGGGCTACTGGCGCGACCCCGACGGCGACAGCGTCTACCTGTCCTCGGCCCAGGGCCAGGGGATGGACGTCATGACCTCCAACGAGGGCACCGTGGTGGTGCGCGACACCGGCGCCGGCGTGGGGGAGCACGAGCTGAGCGTGACGGTCTCCGACGGGCGGGAGTCGGCCACCGGCACCGTCAAGGTCAAGGTGGTCGGCGCCGAGTCGGCCCTGCCCCAGGCCAACGCCGACCACGTGCGGGTGGTGGCCGGGACCACCGCCGTGGTGGCGCCCCTGGACAACGACGTCTCGCCCACGGGCGACCCCCTGCGCCTGGCCGCCGTCAGCGACCCGCCGGTGGGGGTCACGGTCACCGTGGACCAGCAGGCCGGGGTCTTCTCCCTGACCGCCGACAGCCCCCAGACCCTCTACCTGACCTACGACGTGGCCGCCGGCTCGGGCACCGCCAAGGGCATTGTGCGTATTGACGTGGTAGCCCCCTCCGCCCCCTCCGTCCCGCCCCAGGTGGAGCAGGACACGGTGCTGCTGCGCGACGGCGGGAGCACCACCGTCGCCCCCCTGAGCAACGACTTCGACCCCGCTGGCGGCATCCTGGTGCTCCAGTCCGTCCAGGCCCCCCAGGACGTCGGCGTGAGCGTGACCTTGGTGGACCACTCCCTGCTCCAGGTCTCCGCCGCGGGCCCCGTCCCCGAGGGCACGGAGATCCGCTACGTGGTGTCCAACGGCACCGCCTCGGCCACCGGCACCGTCTCGGTGGTCCCGGTGGCCACCACCGAGCTCCAGGTCCCGGTGGTGGGCAACGACACCGCCGTGGTGCGCGCCGGGGACGTGGTGACGGTCTCGGTGCTGGCCAACGACTCCTCCCCCTCCGGGCTGAGCCTGTCAGTGGCCCCCGACCTGGAGTTCCTCGACCAGCCCCTGGGGACGGCCTGGGTCAGCGAGAACACCGTGCGCTTCAAGGCTGGCCAGGTCCCCGGGCGCACCACCCTGACCTACTCGGCCCTGGACACCAGCCAGCAGACCGCCTCGGGCACCCTGACCGTGGACGTGTGGGCGCGCGACGACGCCAACAACTCCGCCCCCGTGCCCCGGGGCCTGGAGGCGCGCACCGTGGGGGGATCCCCGGTCAACGTCACCGTGCCCCTGGAGGGCATTGACGCCGACGGGGACTCCGTGAGCCTGGTGGGCCTGGGCCAGGCCCCCACTATGGGCACCGTCACCGTCAGCTCCACCTGGCTGACCTACACGCCCTCCAGCGGCGCCAGCGGCACCGACACCTTCACCTACGTGGTGGAGGACCGCCTGGGGGCCCAGGCCACGGGCACGGTGCGGGTGGGCGTGGCCAGCTCCTCGGCCGTCAACACCCCGCCGGTGGCCGTGGACGACCTGGTGGTGGCCCAGCCGGGGCGGACCGTGGCCGTGGACGTCCTGGCCAACGACCTGGACGCCGACGGCGACCGCCTGTCCCTCCAGGGCGCCCCCGTGGCGGAGGACCCCGCCCTGGAGGTCTCCTCCAGGGCCAACCAGGTCCTGGTGACCCTGCCCTCCTCCGAGGGCGTCTACTCCCTGCGCTACACGGTCTCCGACTCCCGCGGGGGCACCGCCGTGGGCACCGTCACCCTCCAGGTCAGCTCCGACGCCCCCCGGGCCCACCCGGTGGGGGTGGACGACTACGTCACCGTGGACCAGGTGGACGCCTCCGGCCAGGTCACCGTCCCCGTCCTGGACAACGACCGGGACAAGGACGGGTCCCCCTGGAGCCTGACGCTGAGCACCGAGGAGCCCGACGTGCAGGTGGTGGACAAGAGCCTGCGCCTGTCGGTGTCCCAGGAGCCGCGTACGGTCCTGTACACCGTCACCGACGCCGACGGGCTGACCGGCCACGCCGTCGTGGTGGTCCCTGCGCTGCGCGAGCTGCGCCCGCGCGTGGACGCCAGCACCGTCCCGGTGAGCGTCCCGGCGGACACCAGCACCGACATCCCCCTGTCCGCCCACATCCAGACCCGTGCCGGCACCAGCCCGGTCATTACCGACGAGAGCACCATCCACGGGGGCACCGGCGTGGAGTCGGCCACCCTGCAGGGGCCGGGCACCCTGCGCCTGACGCCCCAGAAGGGCTTCGCCGGGCAGACCTCGGTGACCTTCGAGGTGCGCGACGGCACCGGGTCGGACGCCCTGGCGGCCACCGTGACCCTGCCCGTCCTGGTGACCTCCACCACCAACACGCCCCCGACCTTCACCCCCACCGAGGTCACGGTGGCCCCCGGTGAGCCGCCGGTGGGCGTCAGCCTGGGCGCCATGGCCCGCGACACGGACGGCGACGCCCTGACCTTCTCCCTGGGGACCGTGCCCGCGGGCCTGAGCGCCACCCTGTCCGACTCCACCCTGAGCGTCTCGGCCACCCTCGACGCCCAGCCGGGCACCAGCCTCTCCGTGCCGGTCACGCTCAGCGACGGCGTCAACGACCCCGTGGCGGCCAGTGTCCCGGTCAAGGTGGCCGCCTCCACCCGCCCCATGATGACCACGGTCCCGGCGACCCGCACCTCCGACGGGTCCCCGGTGAGCGTGGACGTGGCCACCCTGGTCACCAACCCCTTCCCCGACAAGCCCATCACCCTGCCCAGCACCCCGGTGGTCACCGCGGGCCGGGCCGCGGTGACCACCTCCGGGACCGTCATCACCATCTCCCCCGAGGCTGGCTTCTACGGCCGGGTGCTCGTGCAGTACCGGGTCATGGACGCCTCGGGCCTGGAGTCGCGCTCGGTGACCGGCTCCGTGACGGTCACGGTGGTCTCCGCCCCCGGGGCCCCCACCGGTGTGCGCGCCACCCCCCGGGGGGCCACCGGCATGACCGTGACCTGGACCCCGGGACCGGACCACGGCGCGCCCATCACCGGCTACACCGTCACGGAGGCCGGTGGTGCCGGGCAGTGGTCGTGCACCGCCCCGCCCTGCGTGGCCACCGGCCTGCCGGTGGGCGGCACCTACTCCTTCTACGTGGTGGCCCACAACTCCGCCGGGGACTCCCCGGCGTCGGCCACCTCCACCCCGGTGGTCCTGTCGGTCACCCCCCAGGTGCCCACCGGCGTCCAGCTGACCGGCGGCGAGGGCGCCCTGAGCGCCCGGTGGAACGCGGTGCCCGACATTGAGGGCGTGACCATCACCTACGAGGTGCGCCTCCAGCCCAGGGGCGGGGGCAGCACGGTGACCAAGACCGTCTCGGGCACCTCCGTGGAGGTCCAGGCCCCCGAGGTGAGCGTGGGCACCACCTACACCATGTCGGTGCGGGCCGTGCCCAGCGCCGGCACCCCCTCGGCCTACTCCGCGCCCTCCGCCCCGGCCGCCCCCTACGGGGCCCCGGGCAAGCCCTCCGCGCCCACCGTGACCCCCTCCTCCGAGGGGGTGACCGTCAGCTGGGGGGCCGCCCCCGCCAACGGCGCGCCCGTGACCTACACCGTCAACGTCACCGGGGCCACCACCACCTCACCCAGCGCGGGCGGGGCCACCAGGCTCAGCATCCCCCTGGACCCGGGCTCCTACACCTTCACCGTGACCGCCACCAACCGCGCCGGGTCGGCCACCTCCGACCCCACCAGCTACGTCCTGCAGACCGCCCCGCTGGCCCCCAGCGCCCCGGTCGCGCAGGCCACCGGGGTCAACGGCCAGGTCAGCGTGGCCACCCCGGCCTACCCCCGGGCGGGCAACGGCTGGAGCCAGGGCGAGTTGAGTATCCAGTACTCCCTGGACGGCTCCACCTGGCAGTCCGGCACCACCTTCGACGGCCTGACCGACGGCGCCCCGGTGATCCTGCGGGCCCGGGCCTCGGGCACCACCAGCGACGGCAGCACCCTGTACTCCGAGCCGGTCCAGGCCGCCTCGGTCACCCCCTACGGGCCACCGTCCAGCCCCACCGCCTCCTGCACGGTCAGCGGCAGCCAGTGGTCGTGCACCTGGACCCCGGGGGCCACCGGGGGCAGGGCCAACACCTACCAGTGGTCCCACTCGGGCTCCGCCACCGACGGCACCCCCCTGACCGTGGGCGAGACCAAGACCTTCCCCTACAGCTCCGGCTCCGCCTTCACCTGGTGCGTGCGCGCTACCAGCGACGCCGGGACCTCCGACTGGGGCTGCTTCATTCGGGGCTCGGTGGCCCCGAACCCGCCCAGCCCGGGGGAGAAGCGCACCTTTGCCATCTCACCGGACTCCCCCGACGCTAAGTGCAGCGCCCAGGACCTCAAGGAGAGCGGGTTCTCCCAGGACAGCTGCTGGAAGATCGTCGTGGACATCCGCGGCATGAGGCCCAGCAGCGTCGTGGAGTGCTCCTACCCCTACCGGGAGAGGGGGCAGAACGGCTTCTTCACCTACCACGGGGCCGTCAGCCTGGATCCCAACGGGGAGGCCCACCAGGTCTTCCCCCACCGTGCCAACACACGCGACGCCGAGGTGACCTGCACCCAGAAGTAGGCCCCCGGGCAGTGACCATATTGAGACCTGGCACGCTCGGTCTCACACTGTGGCACCGTGCCGTGTATAGGATCATTGCCCTATGGCTATGACTCAGGAGAATGCGGCTTGGTTTGCGGAGACGTTTGCGCGGATGGTGGGTAATGTGGGTCTGGCTCTGTTGGGTAAGGAGGAGGTGGTGAGGTTGGCTCTGGTGACGATGCTGGCTGAGGGGCACTTGTTGCTGGAGGACGCGCCGGGGACGGGGAAGACGGCTCTGGCTCGGGCGGTGGCGGCGACGGTGCAGGGGACGCACTCGCGGATCCAGTTCACGCCGGATCTGCTGCCTAGTGATATCACGGGGGTGACGGTGTTTGATCAGGGGAGTGGGGAGTGGGAGTTCCACGCGGGTCCGGTGTTCGCGTCGGTGGTGCTGGCGGACGAGATCAACCGGGCGAGTCCGAAGACGCAGTCGGCCCTGTTGGAGGTGATGGAGGAGTCGCAGGTGACGGTGGACGGGGTGGCTCATGCGGCGGGTCGTCCGTTCATGGTGATCGCGACGCAGAACCCGATTGAGCAGGCGGGGACGTATCGTCTGCCTGAGGCTCAGTTGGACCGGTTCCTGGTCAAGACGTCGGTGGGGTACCCGGACCGGGTGGCTCTGCGTCGGGTGCTGGCGGGGTCGGCTCGTCCGGACCGGTCTCGGTCGCTGGGGGCGGTGATCGCGTCCTCGGCGGTGGCCTCGATGGCGGATCTGGCGGCGGGTAACCATGTGGAGGACTCGGTGCTGGACTATGTGGGGGCTCTGGTGGAGGCGACGCGGGGGGATGCCTCGGTGAGGTTGGGGGTGTCGACTCGTGGGGCGATCGCGATGGTGCGGGTGGCGCGGGTGTGGGCGGCTGCCCAGGGTCGGGCGTACGTGGTGCCTGATGACGTCAAGGATCTGGCTCGTAGTGTGTGGGCGCACCGTGTGGTGATGGATCCTGACGCGGAGTTCGCCGGGGCCAGTCCCGAGCAGGTCATCGACCACGCCCTGACCACCGTACCCGCACCCACCCACAGGTAAGACGTGTCTCCCGCCCCGGTCCCTTCCTCCCCGCGACCCTCCCGGTCCCAGTCAGCTGGCCGTCGTCGGCTCCTGGCCCCCGTGCGCGGGCTCGTCCGGGCCCTGCGCCCCCTGGGCCGCCTCGCCGCACCCGTCCTGCGCCCCCTGGGCCGCCTCGCTCGCCTCCTCCCGCACGCCCGGGCCGCCTCGGTGCTCACGGCGCCGTGGCGGGTGGTCACCCCCACCGGCGTCGCCGCCGGGGTGCTGCTGGCGGCCTGCGTGGCGGCCGGCTGGGTCCTGGGCTGGCAGGAGGCCTGGAGCGCGGCGGTGGTCCTCGCCGTCGTGGTGTGCACCGCCTGGCTGTGGCTGCTGCCCTCCGGCGGGCACCAGGTCAGCCACTCCCCGCTGAACAGCAAGGTGACGGTCGGGGACCACGCCCTGGTGCACGTGGAGGTCACCAACCCCCTGACCCGCTCCCTGCTGCCCACCCGCATGGAGCTGCCCATCGGCGGGGGCACCGCCGTGTTCGCGGTCCCCACCCTGGCCCCGCGGGCCAGCTTCGAGCGGGGCTTCGTGCTGCCCACCGACCACCGGGGCGTGGTCACCGTGGGACCGGTGCTGTGCGTGGCCCGCGACCCCGTCGGCCTGCTGCGCCGCGAGCGCGAGCGCACCCGCGCCCAGAGGATCCACGTCCACCCGCGCACGGTCCTCATGGGGGCGGTCCTCCAGGGCGTGCTGCGGGACGTCGAGGGCGCGGTCACCCAGGACCTGTCCAGCTCGGACGTGTCCTTCCACGCCCTGCGCGACTACGTGCCCGGGGACGACCGACGCAATGTGCACTGGCGCACCACCGCCCGCGTCGGGCGCCTCATGGTCCGCCAGTTCGAGGAGACCCGCCGCTCCAGCCTCATGGTGGTCCTGTCCACGGCGGAGGAGGACTACGACGACCCGGAGCACTTCGAGACGGCGGTGAGCGTGGCCTGCTCCCTGGCCCTGGACGCCATGCTCCAGGGCAGGCAGGTCCGCCTGCTCACCCCCGGGGCGTCCCTGCCCACCACCACGCCCCTGCGTCTGCTGGACGCCTCCTGCTCCCTGGTCCTGGAGGCCGCGCGCGATGACGTGTCCCTGGCCCGCCGGGCCTGCGCCGACCACCCTGACGCCTCGGTGCTGGTCCTGGTCACCGGCCAGTGCCTGCCCGTGGGCGACCTGGCCCGGCTGCGCGGGGTGGTCCCGGTGTCCATGATGGCCCTGGCGGTGCGCTGCGGGCAGGAGCCGTTCAGGCGCCGTCGGGTGGGCGCCATGGACGTGCTGGACCTGGACCGGCTCGAGGACCTGCCCCGGGCCATGAGGAGGCTGGTATGAGGGTCGTGCGTCTGTGGGGGCGGGTGCCCCCCACCCCGCCCACCGGGGCCGTGGCGGTCGGTGAGGTGGTCCTGCTCCTGGGGATCCTGGTCCTGGGGTCGGCGGCCTTCCTGCCCCTGTTCGACGTGGCGGCGGGCGCGCTGGCCGCCGCCGGGGCCGGTGCCCTGGGCCTTGTCCTGGGTGTGGTCTGCGCCCGGACGCGGCTGACGGCGCTGACCACCCTGGCCCTGGCGGCGGTGGTGCACATGGCGGTGGCCCCCTGGGTCCTGCCCGACGTCGGCTCGGGCTGGCAGGCGGTGCTGACGGTGTGGTCCAGCCTGGTCACGGTGTGGCGTGACGCCCTGACCCTGCCCCTGCCCCTGAGCGCCTTCAGGGCCATGACGGTCCTGCCCTGGGTGACGGGCCTGGCCGTGGGCACGCTGTCCACCCGCCTGGTGCTGGCCGGGCGTGAGCGTCTCGGGGGGCTGGCGGCCCTGCTGGTGCCGGTGGTGGCCATTACCTGGGGCGGGCGCACCGTGGTGGCCCCCACCGTGCTGGGCCCGGGCCTGGTGGCCCTGGTCCTGGTGCTGTGGGCGGTGGCCTCCCTGCGCGGTCGCCAGGACCGGGTGGCCGCGGCCATGGGGGAGGAGGACTCCGGGCTGCGCCGGGCCAGCTGGCGCAGCGGTACTCAGGCGGTGGCCCTCGTGGCGGCCGGTGTCGCGCTGGCCGTCGTGGTGGCCCCCACCCCGCCCGGGGCGCGGGTGGTGCTGCGTGACCACCTGGAGCCGCCCCTGGACCTGACCCAGTACGCCACGCCCCTGTCCCTGGTGCGGACCCTGGAGACCGACCTGTCCCACGAGTCCCTGCTGACCGCCTCCGGCCTGCCCGCTGAGGCCCGGATCCGCCTGGCCACCCTGGACTCCTACGACGGCGTGCGGGCCAGTATCGGGGAGCGCACCACCGGGGAGGCGCGCTTCCAGCACGTGGGTACCACCACCCGCCTGTCGCAGGCCGAGGCCGACGGGGCGGGCCCGGTGACCCTGACGGTGACCGGCTACTCCTACCCCTGGGTCCCCATGGTGGCGGACACGGTGACCATGCAGATGCGGGGGGACCGGGCCACGGCGCTGGGTGAGAACCTGTACAACGACCCGGCCTCGGCCACGGCGGTGGTCACCGCCGGCCTGGAGGAGGGCGACGTCCTGGACCAGCAGGCGGCGGTGGTCTCGGTCCCCAGCGACACCACGCTGCGCTCCCTGAGCGTGGCGCAGGTCGCCCTGGGGCCGGTCTCGGGGGTCCCCGCCTCCGTGGCCGCCCGGGCGGCCCAGATCGTGGGGTCGCAGTCCGCCCCCCTGGACCAGGTCCGCGCCCTCCAGCAGGCGCTGCGCGCCTCCTACTACTCCGACGGCACCAGGACGCCCTCGGAGCCGGGGCACGGGGCCGCGCGCCTGGCCTCCATGGTGCGCGCCCAGACAATGGTGGGCGACGACGAGCAGTACTCGGTGCTCATGATGCTCATGTGCCGCTCGCTGGGTATCCCCGCGCGCGTGGCCCTGGGCTTCCGCTCCGAGACCGACGGCAATACCGGGGTCGTCACCGGCGAGGACGTGGCCGCCTGGGTGGAGATCCCCTTCGAGGGACGGGGGTGGGTCCCCTTTGACGTCACCCCTGACCGCGACCAGATCCCCCAGCAGCAGAGCGCCCAGAAGGTCTCCAACCCCGAGCCGCAGGTGCTTCAGCCCCCGCTGCCCCGTCAGGACCCGGCTGAGCTCCCCCCGGCCTACCAGGACGACCCGCACCAGGACGACCAGGCCCCGCCCCGCTCCCTGCCGGTGTCCCTCCTGGTCGCGGGGGGCGCCCTGGGGGCGGTGGTGCTGGTCCTGGTGCTCATTGCGCTCCTGAAGTCCCGGCGTCGGCTGCGACGGCGGCGGTCACCGGGCCTGGACGCCGTCACCGGGGCCTGGGACGAGATCCTGGACCGCGCCCGCGACCTGGCGGTGGCCGTCGTGCCCGGGGCGACCCGGCGGGAGACGGCAGCCCGGCTGGGCGGGCGCTTCCCCTCCGCCGACCTGTCGCGCCTGGCCCGGGCCGTGGACGCCCAGGTCTTCGCCGGGGGGGAGCCCTCTGCCAAGGTGCGTGCCGCCCTGTGGGACTCGGCGGACGCCGTGATCGCCGCCATGGGCGCGGGGTATTCTCGAGGACGTCGTCTCCTCGCGCGCTTCTCCGTCCGCTCGCTGCTACGCCCTGCGTCACGGCCCCACCGGCCGCGGCGTCCCCACTAGGGAGGCTCTTGCCCATGTCATCCGGCACTCGCCACTCGCGACGTCGTCCCGGCGCCCCCGCGGTGCTCCGTCCTGCCTCCGTGCGCTCCCGTGTGCTGGCCGCCGTCCTGGACACCGTCCTGGCCGCCGTCCTGGTGGGGGGGACGGCCCTGGGTCTCATGGCGGTCGGGCGGCCTGTCCTGGTGGGGACGGTCGGTGCGGGCCTGGGCCTGGGCCTGCTGCGTCAGCTGGTGCTCGCCCTCACGGGCTGGACCCCGGGCGCGGGGGTGGCCCGGATACGCCTGGTGGACGCGCGTACCGGGCGGCCCTCGGCCCTGGGGGTGTTCCTGCACGCCGACCTCACCCTGGTCTCCGTGGTCCCCACCCTGGGGCTGGGGGCGGTCGCCCTCATGCGCTCAGCCTCCTCCGACCCCCAGGGGCGGGCCTGGCACGACCACTTCTCCGGGATCAAGGTGGTGGACGCCACAGCCGGGGCGGAGCCTGCCGCGGACCCCGAGGGCGCGCAGGCGCAGGGCGGGGACGACGTCTTCCCCACGGACGCCTTCTCCTTCAGCGGCCAGGGCCGTAACACCCTGGACGTGGCCCAGGTGCCCCTGGACAGCCCCGAGGCCAGCCAGGCGATTATCGACTCGGTCCCCTGGGCCAGCGTCCCCATGGTCCTGGACGAGGCCACGGAGGACTCCCACGCCGTCCTGTCCCAGCAGGAGGCCGCTGAGCTCCGGGCCCAGGCGGCCGGCGGGTCCCGGGAGGGCGAGGAGCGGGAGGGCCAGGAGACGGGGCCCTCGGAACCGCAGGAGGACCAGGAGGGGCCGGACGCCGTCGGGCTCCCCGGCCAGAACGCCCCGGCCGGGGAGGCACCTGCGCCGCCTCGCCCAGCCGGGGCGGGCGCGTACGGGGACCTGCCCGAGGCCGGTGCTGGCTCCGCGCCGTCCCCCCCCGGTGCCAGCGCTCTCAATGGTGCTTATGGTATGATGCCTTCCGCTTCAGGTACTCACGGTCATGCCCCGAGTCCCGCCTCGGCACCCACCCGGGTGCCCGTCGGTGCCGAGCCCGGGTCGGACCCCCAGGTCCGTGCGTCCGCCGTGGGTACCACGATACTGTCGAGTGGTACTGAGGGTATGAGAACTGGTCCAGGCACTGCTGCTACCCCTGCCCCGGGAACGAGGGCGGCCGCCCGGGCCGCTGCCCGCGCTGCCGCCCAGGGCGCCGCGGGCGCGCCCAGGCCCGCCGGTACCAGGCCCGGGGAGGAGACCCGGGTGGGCATGCGCCCCATTAGCGCCGAGATACTCAGCGCCCCCCCTACCAGGAGGGCCGCCCACGCCAGCACCCCCCAGAGCCCCACCACCCGGGCCATCCCCATGACCCCCCAGAGCGCCACCAGCGCCCCCACCGCCCACGACCCGGCCCCGGGCAGCCGCCGGGCCCGTGCCAGTGCGCGCCGCGAGGAGGTGGCGCTGCCGCCGGACGCCCCGAAGGTCTCCACCCCCGTCCTGGCCCCCTCGGCCCCGGCCGCCACCCGCTCAGGGCGTGCGGCCTCCCGCCCGCGGGTCAGGCTGATCCCCCTGGACGGCGGGGAGCCCATCCACCTGACGGAGCCCGCCGTGCTGGGACGGGACCCGGACAATATCTCCCCCTACCCCGAGGCCCGTAAGATCCGGGTCACCGACTCCGGGCGCTCCATCTCCAAGACCCACGCGGCCCTGGTCCCCATGGTGGACGGCCTGTGGGTCACCGACCTGCACTCCACCAACGGCACCCGGGTCAAGAGCGAGGGGCGGACCACCCGCCTGGTGGCGGGCGACGCCGTGCCCGCCCCCCTGGGGGCCACGGTGTACTTCGGGATAGCGGGCTACAGGATCCGCTCCGACTCCCGCTCAGGGCGTCTCGACGCAGGCCGTCGTCGGGCTTGAGGTACGCCCCTTGCGCAGGCTGGAGACCTGCAGGCAGGTGCGTCCGGTGCGCGCGGACACGGTCACCGTGGTCCTGGAGGTGGAGCTGGTCGTCGCCGACGCGCCCGGGCTGCTGCCCTCCTGGTAGAGGTACTGGTCGGCCCAGTCCTGTGTGGGCGGCTCCCAGGTAAAGGTCACCTTCCCGTCCTCGGTGAGGACCCCGGTGAGGTTGCGCGGCGGCGGCAGCTCCTCCAGGGACTTCTCCTTGCCCGGGGCGATGGTGGCGAAGGTGGCGTGGGGCCGGGGCCCGTCGGTCTGCCGGGACAGCAGGATGGTGCCCAGCACCGCCCCCGCGGCCACCACCGTGGTCAGCACCAGGACCAGGGCGCGGCGCAGCAGGGGGGAGCGTCCCGGCGCCTGCCGGTCCGGCTCCTGGGTGGCCTGCTGCTCGGTGGCGTCCTTGGCCTCAGGCAGCACGACGGCGTCGGGGACCTTGCTGAACACCCCCAGCCGGGTGGCCTCGCCCTCGGCCGCGACGGGGCGCCCCAGGCTCTCCCCGGGCTCCTGGAGGAGGTCCACGGTGGTGCACGGCAGCCCCAGCTCGCTCTCGACCTGCTGGAGGGCGCGGGCGAAGGCCAGGGCGGTGGGGTAGCGGTTCTCGGGGCGCTTCTCCATGGCCGTGGCCAGGACGTTGTACAGGGACGGCGGGGCGTCCTTGCGGGGCAGGCGGGGCACCGGGTCGGTAATGATCCGGCGTGACAGGGAGTAGACGTCCTTGCAGGTGCCGTCGGGGTCGAAGGGGCTGCGCCCGCTGAGCATCGCGTAGGTGGTGGCGCCCAGGGAGTAGATGTCGGACAGGGGACGGGCCTCGTCGGTGCCCACGAGCTGCTCGGGGGGCGCCCAGGGCACGCTCATGCCCCGCAGCTCCCCGTCCTGCTTGGGCCCGCTCATGGCCGAGATCCCGAAGTCGGAGAGCACCGGGCGGCGGTAGTGGGTGAACAGGATGTTCGCCGGCTTGATGTCGCGGTGGATGATCCCGGCGCGGTGGGCGGTCTCCACGGCCCCGGCGATCTGGACCGCGGTGCTCAGCGCCTGGGACACCCCCAGGGGCTCGCGCTGGAGGATCGTCCCCAGGGAGGGCGGGGGGCAGTACTCCATGACGATGAAGGGGCTGCCCTCGTCGGAGACCCCCGCCCCGTAGACCGACAGGATCGCCGGGTGGGTGGAGACCTTGGCCATGAGGTTGGCCTCGGACTCGAAGCGTGCGGCGACGTCGTCGCCCATGTCCGAGTTCATGACCTTGACCGCGACCTCGCGCCGCGGCATGTGCTGCTCGTAGAGGTAGACGGTGGAGTACCCGCCCCTGCCCAGGAAGCGCAGGTAGGTGAATCCGGGGATGGTCGGTGGCGTGTTGGGTTCCCCCTGACGCCCCTGCGTCACGGCAGGTCCTGGAGCCGGACGGTCTGCCCGTCACCGAGGTCCAGCAGGTCGTTGCTGCGCAGCACCACGGACTGGCCGGCCGACAGGCGCAGGGGGGAGGAGCCCTCACGGTGCAGGATCGTGCCGTTGGAGTGGGACAGGTCCTGGGCGAGCACGCTCCACTCGTCCACGTCCAGGAGCAGGTGGTTGCGTGAGATGAGCAGCTCGGGGCTGTCCACGGTCAGGGGCTGGGCGGTCAGGCCGGTCATGGTCGTGACGTTCTCCGGGGAGGGCAGGCGCCCGATGAGGACCGGGCGCACCAGCTCCACGCGCTGCCCGGAGGAGGAGACCGCCCACCCCAGGGAGGGGCGCGGACGGTAGCGGGCAGGCGTGTTGAGCGGCAGGCCGCACTGGCGGCAGGTGGTGTAGCTGGTCGGGTTGGCGTGCCCGTTGGCGCAGACCGAGGACAGGACGCGCTGCTCGGGCGCGGTCTCGGCGTGACGGGCCGGGGAGGAGGCCGAGACCGCCGGGAGCAGCTCGGCGACCAGGTCCTCGGGCAGCTCGGCCACGGTCCGCCCGTCGTGGTCCCCGGGACGCTCCTCGTCCTCGTCCTCACCCTCCAGGCTCGCCAGGTACTCGTCGTCAATGGCCGTGATCTCCGCCGTCGGGGAGGACTCGTCGCCGTGGAAGGGGACCACCGGGTAGGTGGTAGGCTCCTCGAGGTCGAAGGGCGCGGACACCTCGGGGGTGGAGGCGGTCTCGTGGCGGGGCGCGGGCACCGGGGCGGGGCGGGAGGGCCCCTCGCCGATGACGACCCTGCCCGCGGGCACGACGGCGTCAGCGGCGGGGCGCAGCACCGGGGTGTCGTCGGCCTGCGACGGCGGGGACAGGACGATGTGGCTGCTGGCGGGGGCGGCCGTCTCGAACCAGGTGGCGACCTCCTGGGCGCGCACCGGGGTGCCGTTGACCTCCAGGACCACGCGCCCGCGTACCGCGATCCGGATCTCCTGGGAGGAGACCGGCATGACCAGCACGAACTCCGGGATCCCGCCCAGGCGCCCGCCCATGCCCATGACGAACTCGTCCAGGACGGTGGTCAGGGAGCCCTCCGGGGAGCGCAGGCACTCCCAGATCCGCTCGACCAGCTCGGAGGGGACGCGGTCGGGCAGGAACATCACCCCCCGGGGGGTGATGGCGGCGGACCAGGTGCCCTCGGACCACCGAGCTGAGGACATTGTGATCTCATCGATGGCCATGGGATCTCCTTTGAGAGGGGTGTTGGGGGTGTGGTGTCGTGCCACCTCGCTGCGCCTGATTCTCTCACAGATGAACCGGTGGTGACATGGTCGGGGTACCACGGGCCCGGCCGGCGACGGTGGACGTGGCGCGGCGCACGCGGGTGGGGCGCGGGTGGCGCCAGGTGCGGGTGTGCCCGGCATGACGCGGTTTCCCCGGCCTCCTGCCCGGCGGGGCCCGACGGCGTCCCCGGGCAGTCCGACGTGGCTCACTGCACAGTGCAGATGGTGTCCCCCAGGTAGAAGCGGTAGCCCCGGCGGACCAGCTCGGTGCGGCCCGGGCGCAGGCGGTGCGTCCCGGTCTCGGTCTCCACGTGGGTGCCGTTGGTGGAGTCCAGGTCCGTGAGCATAACGCCGGCCGGGTCGGGCAGGATCAAGACGTGGGTCTTGGAGATCGAGGGGTCGGGGGTGGTCACCGCCACCAGGCGGGCGTGGGGGACGCGGGAGGGGGGAGCGGGCTGGCGGCCCACGACGGTGGGCCCGAAGACGGCGATGAGGTCGCCGTCGCACAGGATGCTGGCCGTGCCGTGGGTGGTGGGGCTGCTGCGCAGCAGGACCGTGCCCGACAGCCGGTCGAACCAGTTGCGTTTCTCGTGCCGGACCAGGGCCGTAAGGTAGATAACCAGGGGGCCGACGCCGGCGGTCGCCAGCGCCGAGATTAGGACCAGGAGGTTGCGGTGTGCCCCGGCCCACCCCGGGGGGGCGTAGGGGGACGTGGCGCGCCGCAGCCGCGCGGAGAAGACCAGCAGGCCCGGCGTTGCCCCGGTGGCGGCCAGGACGACCGTGTCCACCAGGTAGGTCGCCAGGACGACCAGGGCGACGGCCCCCGGGGCCCGGACGTCGCAGACCACGTAGGCTGTTACAGCGATAAGCACCATAATGGTGACGTTGGTCATACTCATGAGCACTCGCCGTGCCGAGGTGACGGGGAGGGGGGCGGAGGCGTGCTCGTTGGTGGTCACAGGGTCACGATAGCCAAGGGGCGGGCCGGTGGGTGCGTTCGCGGGCGCTCGCGGGACCCGGGTGGGTGGTGGCCGGGCCGCGCGCCGGCGTCTCTCGGGCCGCGCGCCGGCGCCCTCTGGGCGGCGGCCCCGGCGGCGGGTGCCGGAGTGGTGGGAGGATGGTGGGAGCAACCCGTCCCGAGGAGCCAGTGCGCATGAAGATCGCCGTGAACCCCGACCCCTCCCAGTGGGTCATTGTCCCCGCCTTCCCCCCGCCCGGCTGGATCCGTGACGAGGCGCGGCGCCGCAGTATCGCCCTGGGCGTCACGGGGCCCCGCTGGCGGGCGGAGCTCGAGGCCCTCCTGGCCGACCTGCTGGTGGTGGAGCGGCGCGAGAGCCTGGCCCGCCTGCTCCACATCGACGACGCCTCCGGCACCCCCTTTGTGGTGGATCTCAGTCTGGTGCGGGCCGGTGACGACGGCACCAAGGCGGGGCGCCACGCCACCCAGAAGGCCCTGGTGGAGAGGTTCGTCCCCGGTGCCGTGCCCGAGCGCCAGCGGCCCGGCCCCACCATGGCGGGGTTCTGCGGGTTCGCGACCGATCCCGAGGAGGCGGTCCAGGGGGTCGTGGTGCTCCGCCTGGCGGGTCTGCCCACGGTGCCGGTCGACCTGGTCATGCGGTTGTGGGGGGCCTCGGCCAAGGCCATACGCCCCTACCTCACCGTCATTGTGGGGCTGGCCGCCCGGGTGGTGCCTGCCGAGGGCTGAGGGGCCGCGGGCCGAGCGTCGGGGGAGCTGGCCGCCGAGGAAGCTGCGGCCGCGGGCCGGGGGAGCCGCAGGGGCTGGCGGTTGCGGGGGCTGGCGGCCAAGAGCTGAGGGGGCCAGCTGTTCCTTGAGGACGTCGTTGGTCGGGCCCTCGCTGGCGGCTGCGGGCCAGGGGTTGGCGGCCGCGGGCCGAGCGCCGGGGGCCGCGGGCCGGGGGAGCTGGCCGCCGAGGGGGCCAGCGGTTGAGGGCCGAAGGGGCTGGCGGCCCTACTGGACGCCGACGAGCACGCCTGCTGCCTGGAGGGCCTGGGTGAGCTTCTCCACGTACTCGGCGTGGGTCTTATTGGACTTGCGTACGCCCAGGGCGCCGCCGATCAGGGCGGACGTGGAGGAGGAGCGGTAGGTCGCGGCGGTCCCCTGGGGGCCGGTGCCGAACTCCACGCTCTGGACCAGGTAGAAGCTGCTGCCCATAAAGGCGCCGAAGGCGATGGTCAGCCCCTTCTTGCCGCGGGTCAGGACGAGGCCTCCGGTGGGGGAGAGCTCGACCGTCCACCCGCCCTGGGTGAAGACGGAGCCGACGAGGGAACGGGCCTGGTCCACGGGCGCAGCGATAATAAAGGTCTTCTCAGCCATGGGGCGCATCCTACGCGACTCCCGGTGCGTGGCTGCGCCCCCCTGCCACCGGCGCCAGGGGGCTTGGGTTTCACCACGCGCGCCGACGGTCTCATATGCCCACCCGCTGCCAGCGCCGAGCGGATTGGCTACGGGCCTGGTGACGGGAGGCGAATAGTCTAGGCCCACCGTGCGCGAGTCCTGCCGCAGGCGCGCTGTCACGGGCCCCGGCCTCACCGTCCACCCGCTGCGCGCGAGTCCTGCCGCTCTTCCGCCTGCCCCGGCGCAGCTCGGCGCCCCCAGGCCCTGTACGTGCGAGTCCTGCCGATTGAGTTTCACGTGGAACAGTTCCACGACGCCTCCAGGCCCCGACGGCCCCACCACCCCGTCGCCGTCGAGACGGGCCCCTCTACGTAGGAAACCGGGTTTTCGCGGCACTGGAAGGGTTCTGCCCGGGCCGGTACCCTCGGTCACAGACGCCGGCAGACGAAGGAGGAGCCGTGGCCCAGCAGCCCCCTGCACCAGGAACCTGGGAGGAGGACCCTGCGGCGGCCTCGATCCTGGTGGCTACCGGCCGCCCCCGGCACGACCTCCTGGTGGTCGCCGACCCCGGCCTCCTCACCGAGCTCGACGCCGCCTGGGGCGCCCCCGACGCCAGCGTGCGCCTGTCCTTCCTGCCCGGGGTCTCCGCGCCCGTCTCGCCCGGGCAGGAGGACGCCCTGCTGTCCTACGACCGCTGGGGCCTGGGCGTCCTGGTGGCGCGGGGCCGGACCAGCCTCTACGAGGGGCGCCCCGCCCGGCGCGTGACCGCAATGGCTCGTACTGCCGCCGGGTCGGGGCTGCGTGCCGCCGTGCTGGTCGCCCGGGCGGCCTCCCTCGGGCAGGCGGCGGTGGGCGACGTCCTGGTCGTCTCGGACCACATGAGCCTCCTGGGCGCCCCGCTCTTCCCTGCTCCCGAGCCCGTGGAGGCCGCCTGGGACGAGGAGCTCACCGAGCGGGTCGCGGCGCTCGACGGCGTCCTGGGCCGCGGGGTGCTCGCCCTCGTCCCGGGCCCGGTGCGTCCTACGCGCACGGAGGCCTCGATCCTGGCGGCCCTGGGCGCGGACGCCGTCGTCATGGACAGCGTGGCCGAGGCGATGGCGCTGGCCTCACGGGGTGTGAGGGTCGTGGGCCTGGCCTGCATCGACTCCCTGGCCGGACCCGCGGAGACGGGACGACGTGACGCCCGGTCCGCAGGACGGCGGGCAACCAGGGCCCAGGAGCCGGCCCGGGCGCTGGCCCAGGTGCGGGGCTCCCGACGGGGTGGGCAGTGGAGCGCGCCGCGGGTTGTCCGCGCCGCGATCGAGACGGTCCTGACCGCCCTGCGCTAACCGCGAGAACGGTACTTATTCGTCGTGAGAACGGTACTTATTCGCCGTGAGAACGGTACTTGTTCGTCGTGAGAACGGTACTTGTTCGTCGCGAGAACGGTACTTATTGCTCATGAGAACGGGCGGCGATAGCGCCGGGCCTGTGTGCGCCAGCCGCTCATGAGCTCCTCGTAAGTGACCTTCCGGTGGTCGCCTGCCTCGTGCCTCCTGGTGCGGGGCGGGCACCCATGAGGCGGACGCCACCAACGCCTACGGATCATCCGGCCATCCACGGATCGCCCACGTGGTGCGGTCCGCAGGTCGCACTAGTTCTTGCAGATCTCACGAGTTTCTGTACCGGCTCTCTGGGCGACCCCGGGAAATCCGCATGATTCCGCGGGCCTCAAGGGATCGCGCAAGAGCTCGTGCAGTTCGCAAGAAGCCGTGCAATCTGGTGAGTCCATGGGTCGTACCGAGAGCCTGTGGGCCGTACCGAGCCCGGCCTAAAACCGTCCCGACGTCGGCCTCCGCCGGATCCGGGATTCTGGGCCTCCTCGTTCCCGACCTCCTGGACCACCGTCGGCCCCGCCCGGTCCGGGATCCTGGAGCCGGGCCCCTCCCTCTAGACTGCTCGCCGTGCGCCTGACCGCCCTCCTGCCCCCGCTGCTCACCGACCCGACGACTGCCGACCTCGTCGCCGCGGCCAGCAGCCGGACCCGCACCGACCGCACCGTCGTCGTCGCCCCAGGTGCGCGTCCCGCCGTCCTGGCGGCCCTGACGCTGGGAGCCGACGGCGTCGCCCGCGCCACCGGTGCCACCATCCCGCCCGCGCCCGCCGCACCCGCCTCCACAGCCTCGGCGCCCGCCCCTGCTCCCGCGCCCACAGCCCCCGCCCCCGCCGCATCTACCGCGGCCCCCCTCACGACCCCGGCGGCCGCACCCGCCGCGGCCCAGGCGGCCGCACCCACCCTCACGTCCTCCGCCCCTTCCCAGGCCACGACCCCGGGGGAGCGGCGTACCCCCACCACCACGGGCACCCCCCTGCTGGTGGTCACCGCCACCGGGCGCCAGGCCGAGGAGACCGCCGCCGCCCTGACCTGCTACCTGCCTGACGCCGAGGTCGCCGTCTTCCCCGCCTGGGAGACCCTGCCCCACGAGCGCCTCTCCCCGCGCGCCGACACGGTGGCCGCCCGCCTGGCCGTCCTGCGCCGCCTGGCCCACCCGCACGACGAGCGCTGCGCGGGCCCCGTGCGAGTCCTGGTGGTGCCGGTGCGCGCCCTGCTGGCCCCCGTCATCGCCGGGCTCGGTGAGCTCGAGCCCCTCCACCTGGTCCGCGGTCAGCGCCTGGATCTGGACCAGGTGGCCGCCCGCCTGGGCGCGGCCGCCTACACGCGCGTGGACATGGTGGAGAGGCGCGGCGAGTTCGCGGTACGCGGCGGCATTCTGGACCTTTTCCCGCCTACCGAGCCGCGTCCGGTGCGCGTGGACCTCTTCGGCGACGAGATCGAGTCGGTGTCCTCCTTCTCCGTGTCCGACCAGCGCACGATCACCGAGCTCACCTCCGTCACCGCCACCGCCTGCCGCGAGATCCTGCTCACCGACGCCGTCCGCTCCCGGGCCGCCCGGGCCGCCGCCGCCATCCCCGGCGCCGCCGACATGCTGGCCAAGATCGCCGACGGCGTCCCGGTGGAGGGCATGGAGTCCCTGGCCCCGGTGCTCGCTGAGCGCATGGTGCCCCTGCTGGACCTCGTGGGCGACCGCCTGACCGTGGTCCTGGAGCCCGAGAGGGTGCGCCGTCGTGCCGAGGACCTGGTGGCCACCACCAGCGAGTTCCTGGCCGCCGCCTGGACCTCGGCCGCGTCCGGGGGCACCGTCCCGGTGGACCTGTCCGCCGCCGCCTTCGCGCCCCTGGGCGAGGCCCGCGCCCTGGCCCTGTCGCGCAACCTCGGCTGGTGGTCGCTGACCTCCCTGCCCCCCTCCGAGCGGACCGTCACGCTGCCCCTGAGAGAGCCCCGCACCTACCGGGGCCAGCTCCAGGAGGCCGTGTCCGACCTGGGGGCCATGGCCCGTGACGGCTGGGCGGTCGTCGTGGCCACCGACGGGCCCGGCCCCGGCCGGCGCATGGCCCAGCTCCTGGTCGACGCCGACGTCCCCGCCCGCATGGTCACCCACCTCGACGAGCCCGCCGACCTGGGCTACCGCCCCGCCCCAGGGGGTGACTCCGCCTCGGGTGGATCCGGCGCCGACCCCGTCACCCCCGAGCCCACCGACCTGGCCGCCCCGCCTGCTGCTGGACCCGCCCGGGGCGACGGCGTCGTGCGCGTCACCCAGGCCGCTACCGGGCACGGCTTCCTGGCCCCCGGCCTGCGCCTGGCCCTGGTCGCCGAGTCCGACCTCACCGGGCGGTCCCCGGCTGGCCCGCGCGGGGCCAAGACCCTTCCCGCCCGCCGCTCCCGCAGGAGCGTGGACCCCCTGTCGCTGCACGCCGGCGACCTGGTGGTCCACGCCCAGCACGGCATCGGCCGCTTCGTCGAGCTCAGCCGGCGCGCCGTGGGCGGCCCCCGCTCCGCCGCCACCCGGGAGTACCTGGTCATTGAGTACGCCCCCTCCCGCCGCGGCCAGCCCGGCGACCGCCTCCTGGTGCCCACCGACGCCCTGGACCAGGTGACCAAGTACGTCGGTGGGGACGCCCCGGCCCTGAGCAAGATGGGCGGCGCCGACTGGGCGCGCACCAAGTCCAGGGCCCGCAAGGCCGTGCGCGAGATCGCCGGCGAGCTGGTGCGCCTCTACGCCGCCCGGTCCGCCACCACCGGGCACGCATTCGGCCCCGACACCCCCTGGCAGGCGGAGCTGGAGGAGGCCTTCCCCTACACTGAGACCCCCGACCAGCTGGCCACCATTGACGAGGTCAAGGCTGACATGGAGAGGCCCCAGCCTATGGACCGCCTGGTGTGCGGCGACGTCGGCTACGGCAAGACCGAGATCGCCGTGCGTGCCGCGTTCAAGGCCGTGGCCGACGGCAAGCAGGTGGCCGTCCTGGCGCCCACCACCCTCCTGGTGAGCCAGCACGCCGAGACCTTTACCGAGCGCTACGCGGGCTTCCCCGTGCGCGTGGCCCAGCTCTCCCGCTTCCAGTCCGACGCCGAGTCCGCCCAGGTCCTGGCCGGGCTGGCCGACGGCAGCATCGACGTGGTGGTGGGCACCCACCGCCTCATCACCGGGCGGGTGCGCTTCAAGGACCTGGGGCTGGTGGTCATTGACGAGGAGCAGCGCTTCGGGGTGGAGCACAAGGAGACCCTCAAGGCGCTGCGCACCGACGTGGACGTGCTGTCCATGTCCGCCACCCCCATCCCGCGCACCCTGGAGATGGCGGTCACCGGCCTGCGGGAGATGTCCACCCTGGCCACCCCGCCCGAGGACCGCCACCCCATCCTGACCTACGTGGGCGCCTACGAGGCCAGGCAGGTCTCAGCCGCCGTCCGTCGTGAGCTGCTGAGGGACGGCCAGGTCTTCTACGTCCACAACCGGGTGGAGGACATTGACGCCGTCGCCTCCCGCCTGGCCGAGATGGTGCCCGAGGCCCGGGTGGCCACCGCCCACGGGCAGATGGGCGAGGCCCGCCTGGAGCGGGTCATTGACGACTTCTGGCACAAGGAGATCGACGTGCTGGTGTGCACCACCATCGTCGAGACCGGCCTGGACGTGTCCAACGCCAACACCCTCATTGTGGACCGTGCCGACCGTATGGGCCTGAGCCAGCTCCACCAGCTGCGCGGGCGCGTGGGGCGGGGCCGGGAGCGCGCCTACGCCTACTTCCTCTATCCGGGTGAGCGGCCCCTGACCGAGACCGCCCTGGAGCGCCTGCGCACGATCGCCACCAACACCGACCTGGGGGCGGGCATGCAGGTGGCCATGAAGGACCTGGAGATCCGGGGGGCCGGCAACCTGCTGGGAGGGGAGCAGTCCGGGCACATCGCCGGAGTGGGGTTCGACCTGTACGTGCGCATGGTCACCGAGGCCGTGGCCGCCTACAAGAAGGCCCTCAAGGTCGGTGCCGACGCCGACGCCGAGGCGGGGGTCGACGAGGACCTGCGCGTGGAGCTGCCGGTGGACGCCACCGTCCCCGAGGACTACATCCCTCACGAGCGCCTGCGCCTGGAGGCCTACACCAAGTTCGCCGCCGCCCGCAGCGAGACGGATGTGCGCGACGTCCTGGAGGAGCTGGCCGACCGCTACGGGCCGGTGCCGCCGGCCACCGCACGCCTGGCGGACCTGGCCCGGCTGCGCGCCCTGGCCGCCTCCCTGGGGGTGCGCGAGATCGTGGCCCAGGGCAGGTCGGTGCGCTTCGCGCCGGTGGACCCGCCTGAGTCCGGGCGCATGCGGCTGACGCGCCTGTACCCGGGGACCGTCCTCAAGCCCGCCACCCGCACCATCGTGGTCCCCGCCCCGGGCAGCGCCCGCATGGGCGGGGGCGCGGTCGAGGGCGAGGAGCTGCTGCGCTGGGCGGAGGTGCTCCTGCGGGCCGTAGTGGTCGGCGACAAGGACTATGAGGCCGAGGCCACCAGGTACCGACGCCGTCGGTGAGGCCCGGGTACCGATGCCGCCGAGCTGGCCCCGCCCTGCCCGTCTCCCTGCTCGCGAGAACGGTACTTATTGCTCGTGAGAACGGTACTTGTTTGTCGTGAGAACGGTACTTGTTCGTCGCGAGAACGGGGGTGCCTGCAGTGGTCCTGTCTGGGCTGGTTGGTGGGTGCGGGTCGGGGCGGGTGCGCCGGGTACCGGGTGGCCTTCTCGGTGTGCTCGTCCCTGGGCGTGCTATCCGTGTGGTGGCGGTGGTGGGGGCGGGCTCGTCCCGGGGGACGCCGGGGCCTGGGCCGCCGCCACCTCCGGTCAGGCGCTCGCGGCGGCTCGCCCCGGGAGGCGCCGGGCTCCGTCTGCTCTTGCGGGTGCACCCGCGCGCCGGACTGGCCTGGAGGCTCCGGCGGACAGCTCCAGGGCACCCAGGGGGGCCTGCCACCGCCAGGGCCCAGGTGCGGGCCCGCTCCCACACGGCCCCAGGGCAACCCAGGGGGCGTGCGGGAGCGTCGAGCTGGGTTGAGGTGAACGCGCTCTGGGGCAGGTAGACGCCATCTCACGGGTATGAACGCGCTTTTGTCCAGGTGAACGCTAGTCAGAACGGCGTTCACCCAACCAAGAGCACGTTCACCAGCCTCGGGGCACGCTCACCCGGCCCAGAGCACGTTCACCCACACAAGAGTGCATTCACCTGAGGGCGTGTGGCCCCACAACAGCAGTCAGCCCCCGTCGACGACGCAGGCGGCCAGGCGGCGTCGTCCCCCAGGGGCCAGCAGTGCGTTAGCGTGGGTCACGAAGGTCTTTGGGAAGGCGACGCAGGCACGCCAACCCACATCCCGCCGAGCCCTCCTCAACCCAACCGCCCACAACCACCCAGAGAAGCACACCTAGTTAAGGACGCTCAATGCCGCATCCCGCTTCACGCCGAACACCAGTCCTCGCCGCCTGCGCCCTCCTGACCCTGCCGGTCCTGCTGACCGGGTGCCAGGACTCGCCCCGCTCCGAGCCGACCGAGGCGGACGGACCCACGGCCCAGTCCACCAGCGCCCAGGCCCTGCCAGGTCCCAGCGAGGAGGCGACGACGCAGGTCACTGGGGTCCCGCTGAGCCCGAAGCCGAGCCCGACGTCGACGTGCTCTGACAAGTCAGGGGCCGAGGCCCTGAGCACCTGGGTGTCCCGGGTACGGACCTTCAGAGGCTGGGCCTGGGACACCACGTACACGGACACCTCCACCTACGACCCCTGCGCCGCCCTGTCCTGGATCGTCCTGTCGATCGAGATGGGCACGGTCTCCTCACCCTGCCAGATTATGCTCTTCCACAACGGTGAGTACATTGGCGTCACCAGCGACCGGATGATCGGGTTCTACCCGAAGGTGGTGCGCCTTGGTGACGGGGTAATTCAGGTCACCTACACGTGGCCGCGCGAGAACGAGGCCAACGCGATGGCCTCGGGACGCTCAGTCTCAATCTTCACGTGGGACGAGGCCTCCTCCTCGGTGGTGCACTCCGGCGAGTGGCCGCCCATGAACGACTGACGGCGGCGCGTGGGGGCGCCTGCCCGCTATTCCCCGGTGGCAGTAGGGCTGCCCTGTGTGCAGGGGTTCCGGGCCCAGGTGCGGGCCCGCTCCCACACGGCCCCAGGGCATCCGGGGGGTGCCCGCGCGTCGGACTGGGTTGAGGTGAACGCGCTCTGGGGCAGGTAGACGCCGTCTCACGTGTATGGACGCGCTTCCGTCCTGGTAAACGCCAGCTAGAACGGCGTTGACCCAACCAAGAGCGCGTTCACCAGCCTCTGGGCACGCTCACCCGACCCGGAGCACGTTCACCTGCACAAAGAGCACGCTCACCCGGCCCAGAGCGCGTTCACCCAACCAAGAGCGCGTTCACCTGAGGGCACGTGGGCCCACAAGCAGCCAGCCCCACAGCCCGGCCCACCGCCCTACCCCACCGCCGCCGTCGGGGGAGGGACCGCACCCGTGCCGGGGCTGGTCCGGGGGCCGCCCACCACGCCGCCGTCGGGGGAGGGGGGAGAGACAGCAGCGAGTATGGAGGTAGACAGGTGTCACACCTGGGCCCATCTCGACACCAGGCCCTGCTTGGTAGCCTGACCAGGCTCCCTAATGCAAGGAAATGAGGCAGACGAATGGACCTTCGCGCAGAGCTGGGGCAGCTCTCCTGGTTCGCCCGGCAGTACCGCCACCCCTCCCGCTGGAAGAAGCAGGTCCAGGTCATACGCCATATGGATTCCCCGCACATTCGACGCCGCCGTCGCCACAGCGGTGAGGTGTGGGGCGTGTCGATCGTGCGCGACGAGGTGGACGTCGTCGGGCTGACGGTGCGTCACCTCCTGGACCAGGGCGTCTCACGCATCCTGGTGGCTGACAACTGCTCCGTGGACGGCACCCGGGAGCTGCTGAGGTCGCTGGCGCGCACCACCAGGCGCGTCGCCGTGGTGACCGACCACGAGCCCACCTACTACCAGTCCGAGAAGATGACCTGGCTGGCGCACCAGGCGTGGCGCGGTGGGGCGGACTGGGTCGTCCCCTTCGACGCCGACGAGTTCTGGTTCGCCGAGGGAATGAGCATAGCCGAGTACCTGGGCACGCTCGACGCCGGGACCGGGATCGTCCACGCCGAGTTCTGCCACATGGTCCCCACCACCCCCGCCCCCGACGACCTCGCGGCCGCCGAGTTCATTATGGACACCCACCCCGCGTTCCCCGGGAAGGTGGCCGTGCGCGCCCACCCCCTGCTCGAGATCATCACCGGCAACCACGGGGCGAGCCGGGTGGGGGCCAACGCCAAGGGCCTTCACATCGCCCACGCCCAGTACCGCAGCCCCGTGCAGATCGCCCGCAAGGTCAGGCAGGGGAACGCCGCGGCCAGCCGCACCGGCGAGGACCTGTCCTGGTTCTCGCCCCACTGGGCCAGCGGCAGCCGGCTGGGGGACGAGGAGATCCAGGAGGTCTGGGAGAATATCTCCCACGGGCGCCCCGATGAGCGGATCCGCTTCGAGGCGACCGGCCCCATGGTCAGGCTGCACCCGTTGACGTGGCGGACCTGGGACCCCGACGGGGTCGTCGCCCGCGCCCAGAGGGCGGCGGATGCCTGAGGCCGTGGCCCGGCGGGCGGGGCGCCACCTCACCCCGCCCGCCGGGAACCTCCCCCGGCTCACCGGGATGCGGGCCTTCGCGGCGCTCCTGGTGTTCGCCTACCACCTGCCCCGGCTGGGGCCGTGGGCGCTCGGGGGCCAGACCTCACGGGTCGGTTACGTCGGGGTCGCCTTCTTCTTCGTCCTGTCCGGGTTCGTGCTCACCTGGTCCTCCCGCGGGGACCGCGTGGAGCCGCGCCGGTTCTGGGTCAACCGTGTCGCGCGCGTGTACCCCTCCCACCTGGTCATGTCCCTGGTCGCGCTCGTGGTGCCCCTGGTGACGGTGGGCAGGCCGCTCCTGGGGGACCTGGCGAGCATCGCCCTGGTGCAGTCGTGGTTCCCCTCCGACCGGATCGCCTTCGCCCTCAACGCCGTGAGCTGGTCGCTGTCCTGTGAGGCCTTCTTCTACCTGCTCGCGCCCTGGGTGATCACCGCGGTGCGACGCCGCTCGGACGGCGGGGCCGCTGCGCTCCTCCTGACATGGTGGGCGGTGGCGGCGCTGTCCGGCCTGGCGATCTCCGGGGTCAGCTACGAGGCGGACATATGGGCCTACACCCTCCCGCTGGTGCGCTCGGGGGAGTTCGCCGTCGGCATCCTCATGGCCGAGCTGGTCCGCAGGGGCCGGGCCCGGTGGGCACCCCCGGTGTGGGTCGGCGTGCTCGCCGTCGTGGGGTCCTACGGTGTTGTGCTGAAGACGGTGCACTCCCAGGTCCTCGCCGGTGTCCTCATGACCCCGGCCTTCGCCCTCCTGATCGTGGCCGCCGCCCTGGCCGACGTCTACGGGCGCAAGGGGGTTCTCGGTACCAGTCTCATGGAGCACCTGGGGATTGTCTCCTTCTGCTTCTACCTGGTGCACGAGCTCCTGCTCGTCAACGTCGTCCCCCACCTGCCCGCACCGTCGGGCGGGGTCGGCCGCGTGGCGCTGGCCCTGGGGCTGCTCGCGGCATGCCTCCTGGCTGCCGAGGCCCTGCACTACGCCGTCGAGCGCCCGGCGCAGCGGTGGATCCGTTCCCGCTGGTCGCGTTAGCCGCCCACCGCCCCGCCGCCCTCTTTCGCGAGAACGGTACTTATTCGTCGTGAGAACGGTACTTGTTTGTGCCGAGAACGGTACTTATTGCTCGCGAGAACGGGGTGACATGCTTCTGGGCACCCGTGCTGTCCCCGTCGTGGGAACAGGAGCGACCTCGACGGCGCCCGGGTGAGAGTGGCCGCATGCTGTCCCCGTCGTGGGAACGGGAGGTGGTCACGGGGCTGGGTGCGGCGGGCCCGCGGCCCCGGGCACCAGGTACGTCCGGGGTTCCTGCGGCGGGCCCGCGGCCCCTGGGCGCCAGGTACGTCCGCGTCACCGCCGAACCTGCCCGGAAACCGTGGGCCCGCGGCCCCTGGCGGGTACGCCCGGCGGCTTGCGCAGCTTGTGCCAGACCCACAGACCGCGGCCCCTGGCGGGTACACCCGGGCCCGCACGGGTACGCCCGGGCCCGCACGACCGCCGTCGCCCCGATCGCCCCCGCCCCGGCCGCCGTCGCCCCGACCGGTTCAGCCGACGTGGAGGTAGCGGGCCACCAGGTCCTCGACCTGGACGCGGGTGTCGGCGATCTCCTCACGCAGGTCCTCGTCCCCCAGGGCGAGAAGCCGGGCGGCCCAGGAGTCAATGAGGCTGGGCGGGAACACCCCCAGAGCCTCGTAGTCCCCACGCTGGGCGAGCAGCCGCCCGGCGGCCTGGGCGCAGGAGGTGGGCAGCTGGTCCAGGCCGGTCAGCGCGGAGGCGTCCCCGCTGACGTAGCGCTCGTTGGCGTACTCCAGCATGGTCGGGTCGCTCAGGCCGATGCGCGCGGCCACGGTCATCCCCGCCAGCAGCAGGTGGACGGCGGCGCTGCCGTCCGGCGAACGCAGCTCCACGGTCTGGGAGTCGCCCGGCAGCCCGCCCACGGGCCCCTCGACGGGGTTGGCGTCACGGAACATGCGGTCGTCGAGGTTCTGCCAGCCCAGCGGCACCCGCACCAGGACCGAGCGGTTGCGGTCCCCCCAGCAGATCGACGTCGGCGCCTCCTGGTGGGGGACCAGCCGCAGGAAGGAGACGGGCACGGTGTTGCCGAAGGCGGTCAGGGAGGCGGCGTGGGAGAGGTAGCCGCCGATGACCCGGCGGGCGGTGTCGGTCAGTCCCGCCCCCTGGGAGAACTGGTTGACGCCGTCCCTCATGAGGCGGGTGTGGAAGTGCGTGCCGGATCCGGCCTGGCCGACGGCGATCTTGGGGGAGAAGGACACCTCGATACCGTGGGAGTGGGCTACCTCACGCACTACCCACTTGGCCAGGACCATCTGGTCGGCTGCCCAGGTGACGTCGGTGGGCAGGAACTCGATCTCCTGCTGGATCACCTGGCGGCCGTCGGTGACGAAGTTGCCGACCTCGGCGTGGGCGTACTTGACCGAGCAGCCCATGGACACCAGGTGGTGCAGGGCCTCGGTGCGCACCTGTGACCACTTGGAGAACGGGGCGGCCTCGTGGTAGCCGCGCTGCTCCTCCACGGGGAAGAGGTCGTCGGCCGGGGAGAACAGGTAGTACTCCAGCTCGCCCAGGGCCTCCAGGCGGCACCCGGTCTCGGCCTCCAGGGCCTCCTGGGCCTTGCGCAGGATCTGCTGGGGGGCGCTGGCCAGGGGGTTGCCCTCGACGTCGTAGAAGCCGCACAGGATGTCCAGGGTGGGCAGGGCGGTGAAGGGGTTGAGGTAGGCGGTGCGTAGCCGGGGGACCACGTACAGGTCCGAGCTGGTGGCGTCCACGACGTCGAACAGGGAGGAGCCGTCCACCCGCTCGCCCATGGTCAGGATCCGGTCCAGGTGGGCGGCGGACTGGATGGCGAAGTTCAGCTCCTTGAGCCGCCCGTCTCCGCCCACGTAGCGCAGGTTGAGCATGGGGATGCTCTGCTCGGTGACGAAGCGGATGATGTCCGCGCGGGTGAACTCGTCAGCGGGCTTGCCCAGGGCCTGGACCAGCGGGTTGGGGCTGAGGGCGAGGGAGTCGGTGACGAGCAAGGTGGGAACTCCTCATTGGGCTGAGATCAGGGGGCTGTGCCTGGCGCCGGTGGCCAGGCGGGCAGGCCGCCGTCGGCCACGGCCGAGCCTGCGGCGGCACGGCCCCTGATTCTGTCAGTAACGCCCTGCCAGGTCCAGGCCGGGCGGAGGGCCCTGGCACGGGCTGTATAGTTCGGGACCAGGGCGCGGCGGACCTGTCCGGGTTGGGATCCGGGCCCGTACCGCGAACTGCTACGTCGCCTGTGCGGCTTGAGGGAGGCCCGGTGACCCGACCTGACGCTACCGGCTCCCGGCGTGCGGACCTTGCCGCGCTCTGCCTGGGGCTCCTGGACGGGGCCGAGGACGCTGACGGCCTCAGCGCCGAGGAGCAGGACCTGGCCGCGGCGGGCACGTGCCCGACCGAGGACGTGGTGGCCGCGACCCGGGACCTGATACTGGCTGGTGGCGACCCGCTCGGTGACGCCTACCGTGAGGCGGTGCCCCCCGAGGGCAGGCGGGCGCTCGGGCAGACCTACACGCCGGCGTCGATTATTGAGGCGATGACGGCGTGGGCGGCTGACCACGGCAGGCCGGTGCGCGTCGTGGATCCCGGCTGCGGCTCGGGGAGGTTCACGCTTGCGGCGGCGACGGTGTTCCCCGGGGCGGACGTCGTCGCCTGCGACGTTGACCCGTTGGCCACGCTCATGACTCGGGCCGGCACCCACGTCATGGGCCTGTCCGAGCGTGTCGAGGTGGTACTGGGCGACTACCGCGAGCTCAGGCTCGACGCGGTCGATGGCCCCACGCTCTTCATCGGCAACCCCCCGTTCGTCCGCCACCACGGCATCGCACCGCGGTGGAAGGCGTGGCTGACCGAGACCGCCAGGGCCCAGGGGCTGCACCCCAGCGCCCTGGCCGGGCTGCACATCCACTTCTTCCTCGCCACCGCCCGGCTGGCGCGTCCGGGGGACTTCGGAGTCTTTGTCACCAGCAGCGAGTGGCTGGACGTTCAGTACGGACGTATGCTCCGTGAGCTCCTCCTGGGTCCTTTTGCTGCCTACTCCGTGCACGTCCTGGACCCTGAGGCGGTCCCCTTCGCTGATGCGTTGGTGACAGGTGCGATCACCTGCTTCACCGTGGGAGAGGCCCTGCCCGGGTCCACGGCGGCGGCCCCGCTGGTGGGCCCGGCCTGCGGGCGGTCGTACCCGGCCCACGCCTGGCTGCCGCCACCGTCGCGCACCCGCGCCTATGCGCGCTGAGATGCCCGGCCCGCGCCTGTCGCGCTGCCACTGCGCCGGGCCAGGGAGGCGACGATCTCGTGCCCGGCCCGCGCCTGGCTGCCGCCACCCCCTGCCTGCGGTAGTGTGTGCCCGCGTGCTGCTGCGACGAGAGGGTGGAGACGTGTCCGGGACCCAGGTGACGACGTCGGTCATTATCCCCTGCCACGACGCCGGGCGGACCCTCGGTCTCCAGCTGGAGGCCCTCTGGCGCCAGCAGGATGCCGAGCCCTTTGAGGTCGTGGTGGTGGACAACGGCTCCACCGACGACACCGTGGCCGTGGCCCGCTCCTGGGCGGACCGCCTGGACCTGCGGGTGGTGGACGCCGCCGACAGGCCGGGTGCCGCCTACGCCCGTAACCGCGGCGTGGCGCTCTGCCGGGGGGCCAAGCTGCTCTTCTGCGACGGTGACGACCTGGTGGCCCCCCACTTCGTGGCCCACGGCCAGCGGGCCCTGGAGGAGGTCCCGGTGTACGTCACCGCCTTTATCGGCGTGGAGGAGAAGGTCTTCAGGCAGGGCTACGACGCCGTCACCGACCAGCTCGAGGAGCACGACTACTGCTCCCCCCAGGAGGAGCGGCAGGACCAGGACTGGCCGGTCCTGCCGGGAGGCTGCTTCGGGATCCGCCGGGACCTGTTCCTCAAGGTCGGGGGCTTTGACCCCTCCGCGGAGCCGGGGGCGGAGGACAACGACCTCGGGATACGCTGCACCGACGCGGGGCACCTGCCGCCGGTGCTGCCCAGCACCATGCTGGCCTACCGGATCCAGCCAGCGGGGGACCGCAGCTACGCCCTCTTCCGACGCCGGGCACGCTCCACCGCCCTGCTCCTGACCCGCAGCGGCCGGTGGGGGCGGGCCTCCATTGTGCAGGGCCCGCCGGTCCTGGTGCTCCTCAAGACCTGCCTGGCCGTGGTCAGGCCCCTGGCCAGGCGCGACCGGCTCGCCTGGCGGGAGTGGCGCATGCGCCTGGCCCGGGACGCGGGCCTGGCCGACGGCTACCTCAGGTACCAGGTCCTGCACCGGACCCCGCGGCGCCGCACCGGCGAGGGCCTGTCGGAGGAATGAGCCCGGCGGTCACCGGGCCTCCGCCACTGGCACGCCCTGCCGTCGACGTGCCTTAGGTATCGGGTACGTACCTTAGATGACGCCGACGTACCCTAGACACCGCCGACGTACCCTAGGGTGCTGTCCTCTGCACTTAAAGTACGTCCCCGGTGTCTAAGGTACGTCTAGGATGGGAGGCTCAGTAGCTCAGGCTGCCTAGGACCAGGTAGGAGACCCGGCGTGCCACCGACGTGGAGTGGTCCCCGAACCGCTCCAGGAAACGGCCCATGAGGACGGCGTCGACCACCTGCTGGCGGGTGAGGTCGTTGGCCGGGTCCAGGATCATGGTGAAGGAGCGGCGGTGGAGGGCGTCGAGCTCGGCGTCCTGGGCCTCAATGAGGGCGGCGAGCTCCAGGTCGCGGGTGGCCACCAGACGGGAGGTGTTCTGGCCGGCTCGCACGGCGGCGTCGGCCATCTGCAGGATCAGGCCCATGACCGGCTCGGGCACCGGCGGCTCGGGGTAGCGGCCGCGTGCGATCGAGGCCACGTGGCGGGCCAGGTCGCCCTGGCGCTCCAGGGTCTGGGCCATGCGCAGGGCGGAGATGACCGCGCGCAGGTCGCCGGCCACCGGCTGCTGACGGGCCAGGAGCATGACGCACAGGTCGTCAATATCACGTTGAAGGTCGTTAATGCGCTCGTCGGCGTCAATCACCTGCTCGGCGACGATAATATCGCCGTTGCGCAGGGACTCGGAGGCACGCTCAATGGCGGTGGCCACCTGACGGGCCATGGACTCAAGGTCGGAGCCCAGCTGCCTGAGCTCCTGGTTGAAGATGTCACGCACGAGACGGCTCCTGTCCTTGCGAGGCGGCGGCCCCCGGGCTCGCCGGGGGCACGGGGCACTCACAGTGTGGACTGTCACCACGCCAGGTGCCAAGCGCCGTGCCCCACTGCCGGTGCGCTGGCCCCGATGCCGCCCCGCCCCGGTGTCCTGGTGCTGGCCCTGGCGTCCGGCCCCGGTGTCCTGGCCCCGGCGTCCCGTCCCTGACCCCGGTAGCCCGCCCCCAGGCAACTGCCTCACCCCGAAGCTGTCCCCGCCAGCCCCATCGCGGAGCTGGCCACCCCGGAGCCGCCAGCCCCGAAGCTGGCCACCGCCGCCCCCGGAGCCAGCCGCCGCCCTCTAGAGCCGGCCACCGCCGCCCCACCCCGGAGCCGGCCACCGCCGTCGTCTAACCTAGGTGCGTGGACCACACCTGGCTGCTTGTCGTCGTCGCCCTCCTGGGTGCCACGGTCGGCGTGGCCGTGGGGCTCGCCATTAGCGCCTCCGCCTCCGTGGACCCGCAGGCCACCGGCTCGGACGACTCCCTGCTGGGCGGGGGTGACGGCGTCCTACCGGTCCTGGCGGCCCTGCCGTCCACGATCGTGGTCCTCGACGACGACGACGAGGTCCTGCGCGCCTCCGCGGCGGCCTACACCCTCAATATCGTGCGTGACGACACCCTGCGTGAGCCGCAGGTCGCCGCCATGGTGGCGCGCGTGCGGGCCACCGGCAGGATCCAGGACGACACCATTGTCGTGGCCCGGGGCCGGGTGAGCGGGGCCGGGCACTTCCACCTCCGGGTGCGGGTGGCGGCCATCGGGCGCGGCCGGGTCCTCATCCTCATTGAGGACCGTACCGCCGCCCAGCGCCTGGAGGACATGCGCCGGGACTTCGTGGCCAACGTGTCCCACGAGCTCAAGACCCCCGTCGGCGCCATGGCCCTGCTGGCCGAGACTCTGGAGGAGGGGGCCGAGGACCCCGCCCTGGTGCGCGACTTCGCCGGGCGCATGCGCAAGGAGGCCTCCCGCCTGGGCACCCTCGTGCAGGAGATTATCGAGCTCTCCCGCCTCCAGGACGGTGACGCGCTGGTCAGCCCCCAGGAGGTGGACGTGGACGCCGTCGTGGCCGAAGCCCTGGACCGGGTGCGCGTGGAGGCCCGCTCCCGCGGCATCACCCTGGTCTCCGGGGGCGTCAGGGGCCTGAGCCTGTGGGGCGACGCCGCCCTGGTCACCACCGCCGTGCGCAACCTGCTGGACAACGCCGTCCGCTACTCCGAGGAGCGCACCCGCGTCAGCGTGGGGGTCAGCGTGGACGGGGCGCACCCGGACCTGGTGCGGATCGCCGTCGTGGACCAGGGCATCGGTATCGCCAAGGCGGACCAGGAGCGGGTCTTCGAGCGGTTCTACCGGGTGGACAAGGCCCGCTCGCGCGCCACCGGGGGCACCGGCCTGGGACTGAGCATTGTCAAGCACGTGGCCGCCGACCACGGAGGGACCGTGGAGCTGTGGTCCGCCCCCGGCCGGGGCAGCACCTTCACCCTCGTCCTGCCGCGGTTCCTCCCGGCGCCCGAGGACGACGAGGAGGTCCCCAGCGCGGAGGAGATCCGTGCCGCCGGGGGTGCCTTCACGGCGCTGGCCGCCATTAACCCCCCGACCGACCCCACCGACACCGTGGGGACGCTCCGTTCCCAGCCCCGTGGAGAGAGGACCGTCCCATGACCCGCATCCTGCTCGTGGAGGACGAGGAGAACTACCGCGCCCCCCTGGCCTTCAGGCTCCGGCGTGACGGCTACGAGGTGGTGGAGGCCGGTGACGGCAGGACCGCCCTGCGTGCCTTCCAGGCCGCCGCGGCCCCCGGCGGGGGCGGGGCGATCGACCTGGTCCTGCTGGACCTCATGCTGCCGGCGGTGCCCGGCACCGAGGTGTGCCGTCGTATCCGCACCGTCTCGCGGGTACCGGTCATTATGCTCACCGCCAGGGACTCCGAGACCGACAAGATCCTGGGCCTGGAGACCGGCGCGGACGACTACGTGACCAAGCCCTACTCCTACCGTGAGCTCATTGCCCGGGTCCACGCGGTCCTGCGACGCAGCCGGGAGGCCGCCGCGCCCGCCGAGCCCCGGGAGAAGATCCTGACCGTGGGGCGGGTGCGCATGGACGTGGAGCGCCACGAGGTGACCGTGGACGGGCAGGGCGTGACCATGCCCCTGCGGGAGTTCGAGCTCCTGGAGCTCTTCCTGCGCCACCCCGACCACGTCCTGACCCGGGGGCGGATCATTGAGCGGATCTGGGGGGCGGACTACGTGGGGGACACCAAGACCCTCGACGTGCACGTCAAGCGGATCCGGGCCAAGATCGAGGTCGAGCCCTCCCGGCCCCGGATGCTCACCACCGTGCGGGGGGTGGGTTACAAGCTGGAGGCCGGTCAGTAGGGACCCTCGTCGGCGTGGCGGCCTTATGTGAGCAACCTCCCCAGGAAGTTCACGTGTTCTCCTGATAAAGTGGAGTATCACTATGAGTCTGGAGTGACGTCACACATGACCTTTAAAGTCGGAGAGACTGTCGTCTACCCCCACCACGGCGCGGCCCGGATCATTGACATCCGCCAGCGCAAGGTCCGTGGCGAGGAGAAGACCTACCTGCAGTTGGAGGTCGCCCAGGGCGACCTCACCATCCTCGTCCCCGCTGACAGCGTCGAGCTCATAGGCGTGCGCGACGTCGTGGACCAGGCGGGCCTGGAGAAGGTCTTCGACGTCCTGCGCTCCCCCCTGACCGAGGAACCCTCCAACTGGTCCCGCCGCTTCAAGGCCAACCAGGAGAAGATCGCCTCCGGTGACGTCAACAAGGTCGCCGAGGTCGTCCGCGACCTCTCCCGGCGTGACACCGACCGCGGCCTGTCCGCGGGGGAGAAGCGCATGCTCTCCAAGGCCCGCCAGATCCTGGTCTCCGAGCTGGCGCTGGCGGAGAAGACCGAGGAGGACGCCGCCGAGGCCAAGCTGGACGAGGTCCTGGCCTCCGGCGTCGCCGCCTGAGCCGTCCGCGCTCCTCCCGCACCTACGGGTGCGTCTTCGCCAGCTGGCCTGCCACCGGGCCGCCAGCCAGCGCTCCTCCCGCGCGTACGGGTGCGTCTGACAGTTCCCCCGGTGCCGCGGCGGGTGGCCTGGCGGGGCCTCCAGGACGCCGCAGGCGCAGTTCCCCCGGTGCCGCGGCGGTGGGGTGCTGAGGGACGCCGAGGGGTGACCGGACCCGGGAGCGCCACGGCCCGACGCCGCCGACCCCACCTGCCCCGAGGGGCGGTGCCCTCCGGGGCGGTTGCCCTGTCCCGGGGCGGGTGCGTGGCAACCCACCAGAGGCGCTGGTTCGCCCCGGCCCCGGTGACCGGTAGGATCTCCCCATGAGCACACACGCGGTGGCGGTCCTGACAGCAGCCGGTTCGGGGACCCGCCTGGGGGCGGACGGCCCCAAGGCCCTGGTCGAGGTGGGGGGGCAGTCGCTCCTGCGCCGTGCCGCCCAGGGGCTGGTCGACTCCGGCGTCGTCAACCACATTGTGGTTACCGCCCCTATTGACTCCCTGGCGCGTTTTGCCGCCCAGGTCAGCGGCCTGCACGGTGCCCTCCAGGGTGAGGCTGACGGCCTCGCCCCGGCACCCTCGGACAGCCTGCCCGACGGCGTGAGCGAGCCCGCCTGCACCATTGAGGTCGTGGCCGGCTCGCCCGTCTCCCGCCAGGCCAGTGTGGCCCGGGGGCTGGAGGCCGCTCTGCGCGCCGTGCCCGACGCCGACGTGGTCCTCGTGCACGACGCCGCCCGGGCCCTGACCCCCCCGGAGGTGGTGGTGCGCGTGGTGGGGGCCGTGCGCGGCGGTGCCTGCGCCGTGATCCCAGCCCTGCCCGTGGCCGACACCGTCAAGGAGGTGGAGCTGGCCCCGGCCGGTTCCCCGGAGCTCGTCGTCGGCACCCCGGACCGCTCCCGGCTGCGCGCCGTCCAGACCCCTCAGGGCTTTGAGACCGCCGTCCTGGTGGCCGCCCACCACGTCGGGTCCCGCCGGGCCCAGGACGAGGACCGCGCCGCCAGCGACGACGCCTCCCTGGTGGAGGCCCTCGGACGGCCTGTCACCGTCGTGGCCGGGGACCCCCTGGCCTTTAAGGTGACCACGCCCCGGGACCTGGCCCTGGCCCGCACCCTCCTGGGCACGAGCCGGGCCTAGGCCGTCCCCCGTCGTCCCCCGTCCGCGAGAACGGTACTTATTGCTCGCGAGAACGGTACTTGTTCGTCGTGAGAACGGTACTTATTGGTCGTGAGAACGGGCGGGGTGTTCAGAGGGTTGGACGTGTAGCAGGGTCCTTTTTAAGGACCGCTCTGGTTCTTGCAGAACGCACGACGTCCTGCAGAGGTGTCCGTAGGTCCTAGAGGATGACGCGGATACCGCGGGGGTGACCGCGGGGCCAGCCGCCAGCGGGCACGGGTCGGCCGCGGGTTAGCCGCGGGCTGGCCGCCGACGGGTACGCGCGGGCGGGGCCAGCTGGCTGCCGCGGCCCGGTGTGTACCGGGGCGCAGGCACGCGCCAGCGGGTACACGTGCAGGGCTGGCGAGGTGAACATCGGCTCGGGCTCGCCTGTGGCGCGCGGGCTGGCACGTGCGCGGGGCTGACCGTCGACGTCGGGGTCAGCCGTCACCCAGGCTCCCAGGCGGGCACACGCGCAGGGCCAGCCGCCCTGGCGTACAAGTTCCTGCCCGCCGACCTGGCGGCTTCGGACGTCTCGCCGAGCAGCCGCCCTGGCGTACAAGTTCCTGCCCCGCGCGTCGCCGTCGCCTGGTACGACGAGCGCCGCCAGGAGCCGTAGGCTGCGTGCATGACCCCATCATCCCCACCCCCGCGGTCAGCCCAGGACGAGAACTGGGCACCGCCGTCGGACAGTCCTGAGACCACCCCCGGCCCCGGCACCATGGTGCCCCACCACTCACGCCTGCTGACCTGGCCGGTCCTGGCCTGGGGGCTGTGGGACTGGGGGTCGGCGGCCTTCAACGCCGTCATCACCACCTTCGTCTTCACCGTCTACCTGACCACCAACCCCGGCTTCGGGAAGTCCACGGAGAACACCTCCGCCCTGTCCCTGGGGCTGACTGTCGCCGGGGCCTGTATCGCCCTGCTGGCCCCCGTCACCGGCCAGCGCGCCGACCGCCAGGGACGTACCGTCTTCTGGCTCGGCGTCTACACCGCCGTCGTGGTGGCCGTCTCGGCCTCCCTCTACCTCATTATCCCCGAGCACCGCTACCTGTGGGCAGGCATCACCCTGCTGGGGGTGGGCAATATCTTCTTCGAGCTGGCGGGCGTCAACTACAACGGGCTGCTCAACCAGCTGACCACCAAGGACCGCGTCGGCGCGGTCTCCGGGCTGGGCTGGGGCATGGGCTACCTGGGCGGGATCGTCCTCATGCTCCTCCTCTACTACGGGCTCATTAAGGAGGGCAACTGGTTCGGGGTCAGCGACGCCAACGGCCTGAACATACGTGTGTCCATGCTCGTGGCCGCCGCCTGGCTCGGGCTGTCCGCGCTCCCCCTCCTGCTCAGCCAGTCCGGGCGCTCCGCCCGACGCCGTCGGGCCCGCCTGGCCCACTCCGCCACCCGGGGTTCGGCGCGCGACCAGGCCGCTATGGAGAGCGAGCCGGCCGACTGGGAGTCCGCCTCAGGCGGCGTGGCCAGCCCCGCCCGGCGCGAGTCCGTCTTGTCCTCCTACCGGCGCCTGTGGCGCACCCTCGTGGGCCTCTACCGCTCCCACCCCGAGGTCCTGTGGTTCCTCCTGGCCGCCGCCATCTACCGTGACGGGCTGGCCGGGGTCTTTACCTACGGTGGCATTATCGCCAAGAGCACCTTCGGCTTCACCCAGGACGACGTCCTCGTCTTCGCCATTGTCGCCAACGTGGTAGCCGGCGTCGTCACCATTGTCTCCGGGTACCTGGACGACCTGCTGGGGCCGCGGCGCGTCATTATGGGTAGCCTGGCCGTGCTGGTGGTCATGAGCCTGCTGATCTTCGCGCTGCACGACGGCGGCCCGGTCACCTTCTGGGCGCTGGGGCTCCTGCTGTCCTCGTGCGTGGGGCCCGCCCAGTCGGCGTCGCGCACGTTCCTGGCCCGGCTCATTCCCAAGGGGCGTGAGGGGGAGATCTTCGGCCTCTACGCCACCACCGGGCGCGCGGCATCCTTCCTGGCCCCGGCCATGTACGGCGTGGCCATCTGGGGCGGGGCGTTCGTGGTCGGCAAGGACCAGGCCGGGTACTGGGGGATCCTGGGGATCGTGCTGGTGCTCGTCCTGGGGATGGTGCTCATGCTGCGGGTCTCCGACCCCAAGGGGCACATTACCGACCTGGACTGACTCCCGGTCTGACGGTGCAAGGCGGGCTGGCTCCCGGTCTGACGGTCAGGTGGGTGGTCTGTCTGGGCCTCGTGCGCGTGGGGCCCGGTGCGCGGGCACGCTCGCCGGAAGGCCTCGGCGTCGGCCTGTTTAGTTCCTTGCGCGTGTGGGGCCCGGGTGACTGGGTGGCCAGCCGGGGTCGCCCGGGCTCGGGCCTGGTGCGCAGGGGCCCGATGGCGGTCATGCCGTCGGCGACGGTGTGCCGTTGGCCCTCGCACGCAAGGGGAGGGCGCCCTCGCTCTCGGGGGTGCGGCCGAAGGAGGGCGTTGGCCCCGCACGCAAGGGGAGGGCTTGCCGACCGCGGCAGGGACGGCTCATGGTTTGGCCCTCGCATGAAGAGGGCCAGGGGCGCTCCCGCCACCCGCGTCCTGGCCGTCGTCTGGCCCTTGGGCGCAGGGGAGCATTGTGTGCGTAGATGACGTTCTGCGCAGAAAGCAGCCCGGACCCGTCCTACGCGCAGTCGGCTGCCTTCTGCGCAGAACCGCGCACGGCCCCGCTCAGCGACTAAAACGTACCGCCGTGCCCGAGGCGGTGACCATGAGCATGCCGTTGTCGGCCCCCAGGGTCTCGTAGTCAATGTCCACGCCGACCACGCCCTCGGCCCCGAGCTCCTGGGCGCGCTGGACCATCTCAGCCAGGGCGGTCTCCCGGGCCTGCATGAGTTCACGCTCGTAGGACTCCGCGCGCCCGCCGACCAGGTTGCGGAAGCCCGCGGCAATGTCCTTGAAGGCGTTGACACCGGCAATGGTCTCCCCGCAGACCACGCGCAGGTACTGGGTGACGGGGTAGCCCTCGACGGTGGGGGTGGTGGTAACGAGCATGGGCGGCTCCTTCATGGTTCCTGGTAAGACGGTCGGGTGCTCCCGGTGGACCGGGACACCGCCTCATCCATCCTTGCAGTCTCCCGACGTCGTGGCCAGTTCCGTCGCAAGCGCCGGGGCCGGGCCAGCTCAAGGTGAACGCGCCCTCGTGTGGGTGGGCGTGCCCTGCGCGACTACCGTGGGATGGTAGGGGCACAGGGCGTGCCCTCGTGTGGGTGAACGCCACCTTGTGCGGGTGAACGCCTGTTTGCGTAGGTGAGCGTGCTGGTCTTCGTCCTGCTGGTGGGGTGGTTTCATCTGTGAACGCCTTCTTGTGCGGGTGAACGCCACTTTGTGCAGGTGAACGCGCTTTTATATAGGTGAACGCTACCTAGAGTAGCGTTCATCTGGGTTATAGCGCGTTCAACCGTATGAAAGGGCGTTCATCTGGGTCAGAGGGCGTTCACCTACGAGAGGGGACGCCACGCCTACCAGGACCCGGATGAGGTCAGGTACCGGCGTGTTCACCTACGCGAGGGGAAGCTCGCATTCCCAAGCCGGTGTCGGCGGCGGGGTACGTGCGTTCACCTATGCGAGGGGAAGCTCGCCCGCACCAGGGGACGCCCTCGGGGCAGGCCGGACTTAGGTGCCGTGGGCCACCAGCAGGCCAGCTGCTCCCGGACGCTCCCGGGATCGGACCCGGTCTCGTCGTGCTGGGAGGCTCGCCCACGCGAGGGGACGCTTGCAGCTGACAGGTCGCCGGCGAGCCCCGACGTCGGAACGCTCGCCCACGCTAGGGGAGGCTCGCCCGCACGAGGGCGTCTACCCGCACAAGGGCGCGGGCCAGCCGCTACCCTGCCACCATGGATCTGCCCGACGTCCTGGCCCTGGCGCGCTCCCTCATGGACGAGCACGGGGTCGGGGACTGGGACCTGGCCTGGGACCGGGCCCGTCGTCGCGCCGGGAGCTGCGACCACGGCCGCCGCCGTATCACCCTCTCGCGCCACCTCATGGCCCTCTACTCCCAGGCCGAGGTCCGCGAGACCGTTGTCCATGAGATTGCCCACGCCCGGGTCGGCACCCGCCACGGGCACGACGCCGTCTGGCGTGCCGAGGCCCGGCGGCTCGGGGGCAGCGGCGCGCGGCTCGTGGCCGCTGACGCACCCCGCGTCCCGGGACGGTGGGTAGGGGTGTGCCCGGCGGGCCACGAGGTCAGCCGGATACGCCGCCCGACCGTCCCGCTCTCCTGCTCGCGCTGCTCGCGCCGCTTTGACCTGAGGCACCTCATGGCCTGGAGCCGTGACGGCCACCCGGTGGCCCACCAGGACATAGGGGAGCGGTACGTCCACGTCCTCGCGCGTCTGCGTGCAGCTGAGGGCTGACCGAGGTATTGATGCCGATGTTGGTGACCTGGCTCCGGCGGGGCTACGATTCTATTAGTGGTAGATACGACAAGCCACATAAAGGAGGTGGTTAAACATGGCAAAAGGTCATCTTTGTCCAGATTGTGGCACATACACACTTCAACCATACACAACAAACCAGTTACGATGCTCGACCTGCGGCTTGATCAAGCGCAGGTAATGATCGCGGTAGGTGGTTCATGCAGGTTGGGGTCTAGGTCCGGGCGACTGCTGTCGTCTGTGACCCGGACCCCAGTGCAAGACGTGTCGCTCTGTCCTGACCGCAGGGCTGCCCGGGAGCCGGGCATGAGTGTGGCAGCATGGCGGTGATGTCCTTGCCTTCTCCGCGCCGCCCCCCTCGCCCTCGTCGTGCTGCGCCCTCCGGCCGTCAGTCGGGGCCGGGTCGGTCGCAGTCACCGTCGGGACCGACGGCGCGCTCGGCGTCGGCCCGCGAAGGGGCGTCACCCACGGGGCCGGGGAACGGGCAGGAGGCCGGATCCGCCAGCACCCCTGCTGCCTCTGGGTCTGCCGCTACCCCCGGGTCCGGCACCCCTGTCACCCCTGGATCCGCTGGCACCCCCGGGTCCGGTACCCCCGACGTCGCCAGTGCCCCTAGGTCCGGCACGCCTGGATCCGCCAGCACCCCGGGCACCGCCTCCCGGATCCTGGCGTGGGTCCCCCTGACGGGTCCCTGGTGGCGCCGTCGTCGCACGGCCAGCCCGGTGACCATTGCCCTGGTGACCTTTGCCGCCACCCTCATGGCCGGGCTCATTGTCGCCAACCTCATGTCCCCTCCCGCCTCCTCCCCGGGGTCCACCAGCAGGAGCTCCCCCGCCCCCGTCTCCCTGGACATGACCGGCTACGATCCCAACCACCTCATTGACGACGAGGTCTTCTACAACAGCCAGGCCATGACCTCCGCCGAGGTCGCCAGGTTCATCTCCACCGTCAACGACGGCTGCGTCCCCGGCATTGACGGCACCCCCTGCCTGGCGGCGTCCACCTTCGACACCGAGGACAAGGAGGCCACGAGCACCTGTGAGGCCTACCGCGGGGCCAAGGGCGAGACAGCGGCGGCGATCGTCTCCAAGGTGTCCACCGCCTGCGGTATCAACCCCCAGGTCCTCCTGGTCCTCATCCAGAAGGAGCAGGGGCTGCTCACCGCCTCCGGGCGCACCCTGACCGCCCGGGCCTACGAGGCGGCCGCGGGCTACGCCTGCCCGGACGGGGCCACCTGCAACGCCCAGTGGGGGGGCTTCTTCCACCAGATCTACGCCGCCGCCTCCCAGTTCCAGCTCTACCGCCTCAACCCCTGGGAGTACGGGGTGGTCCAGGGGGTGACCACGCAGGTGGCCTACTCCGCCGACCCCGACTGCGGGGCCGCGGACCTGACCGCCGCCACCCAGTCCACCGCGGGCCTGTACGACTACACGCCCTACCAGTCCAACCAGGCGGCGGCCTCGGGCGGGGACTCCTGCACCTCCTGGGGCAACTGGAACTTCTACGGCTACTTCCGCACCTTCTTCGGCGACCCCACGCCCTCGACCCCGGAGGCAGGCTCATGACCACCTCGCCAGACCTGCCCGCCCGCCCTGGGACCGGCCCCCAGGCGGGGTCGCCCACCCAGGTCGCGGACCTGCCCGCCCGCCCCGGGACCGGCCTGCTCATCTCCGTGGAAGGGGGCGACGGCGTGGGCAAGACCACCCAGATCGGCCTCCTGGAGGCTGCCCTGAAGGAGGCCGGGGTCGAGTACGTCCTGACCCGGGAGCCGGGAGGCACTGAGCTCGGCGCCTCCATCCGCAGGCTCCTCCTCCACGGCGGGTACGTCTCCCCCCGCGCCGAGGCCCTGCTGTACGCGGCCGACCGTGCCCACCACGTGGCGACCTGTATCCTCCCGGCCCTGGAGCGCGGCGCCGTCGTGCTCACCGACCGCTACCTGGACTCCTCCGTGGCCTACCAGGGGGCCGCCCGCGCCCTGGGACCCCAGGAGGTCCGCGACCTCTCCCTGTGGGCCACCGGCTCCCTCCTGCCGGACCTGACCGTCCTGCTCGACGCCGACCCCGCCCTGACCGCCCAGCGCGCCAGGGAGCGGGGCCTGGGCGACCGGATCGAGCAGGAGCCTGACTCCTTCCGCGCCACCCTGCGCCAGGAGTTCCTGGACCTGGCCGCCGCCGAGCCGGATCGCTTCGTGGTGGTCGACGCCGCCCAGGAGATTGAGGCGGTAGGACGCCAGGTCAGCGCGGCGGTGCTCCCGCTGCTGCGAGAACGACTCGCCCAGGGGCGGTTGGCCCGTCGGGGGAGCGCTGGGCGGCTGGCCCAGCAGGGTACGGAGCAGCCAGCTCGAGGGAGTACGGAGCAGCCAGCTCGGGGGAGTACGGAGCAGCTGGCCCAGCGGGCGCAGGAGGTGGGGCGGTGAGCGTCTGGGACGACGTCGTCGGCCAGGAGGCCGTGGTAGCACGGTTTACTGAGGCGGCCCGGGCGGCCCGGGTAGCCGCTGAGGAGCGCGAAGGTCGCCTCACCGCCTCGGATATGGGGTCAGCCACGGCCTCGGGGGCCGACGCGGGGCCGGCCGCAGTGCAGGGCACCGGGCTGGTCGCGCCTGCTACAGCCCCGGGGACCGGGTCAGCAGCCACGGTGCAGGGCGCTGACGCGGGGTCAGCTGTAGTGCAGGGCGCCGGGCCGGCCACGGCCTCGGGGGCTGACGCCGGGCTGGCCACGGCCTCGGGGGCCGACGCGGGGCCAGCAGAAGCCGCCCCGCTGACGGAGGACGGCCGCGCCCAGCCGCAGCCAGTCCGTCCCCAACGGAATACCCCGTTGACGGAGGGCGCCGGCCAGTCGGAACGTACCGGGCAGCTGGAGCGTACCGGGCAGTCAGAGGGCGCCAGCCAGTCGGGGGACGGCATTCCCCGGCCAGCCCCTGCCCGGCCCCGCAATCCGCGTCCGGAGGCCTCGGCCATGACCCACGCCTGGCTGGTCACCGGGCCGCCCGGCTCGGGCCGCTCGGTCGCCGCCCGCGCCTTCGCCGCCGCCCTGCAGTGCACCGGCCCCACCCCCGGCTGCGGGCGGTGCAAGCCCTGCCGGGACGTCATGAGCGGCACCCACCCCGACGTGGTGCGCCTGGCCACCGAGAAGCTCCTGATCACCATGGAGGAGGTCAAGGGCCTCATTGGCGAGGCCCAGCGCCGCCCCTGGACCGGACACTGGCGGGTCATCCTGGTGGAGGACGCCGACCGCATGGCCGAGCGCACCACCAACGTGCTGCTGAAGTCCATTGAGGAGCCCCCGCCCCAGACGGTCTGGCTCCTGTGCACCCCCAGCGCCGACGACGTCCTGCCCACCATCCGCTCCCGCTGCCGCCTGGTGACCCTGCGCGTCCCGCACCCCGACGCCGTCGCCGAGCTCCTGGTCAGACGTGACGGGGCCGACCCGGCGCTCGCGGCCCGGGCCGCCCGGGCCAGCCAGTCCCACATTGGTCTCGCCCGGCACCTGGCCACCGACCCCGGGGCCTGGGAGCGGCGCCGTCGCCTGCTCATGTCGCCGGTGTCCCTGCGCAGCGTAGGCGACGCCGTCCTGGCTGCCGCCGACCTGGTGGACGCCGCCGAGTCCGAGGCCAAGGACGCTACCGTCGAGCGTGACGCCCGGGAGAGGGCCGCGCTCCTGCGCGCCCTGGGCCTGGAGGGCGACGCCAGGGTCCCCCCGTCCCTGCGCGCCCAGGTCCGGGCGCTGGAGGAGGACCAGAAGCGCCGGGCCAAGCGGGCTCGTACCGACGTCCTGGACCGGGCCATGATCGACCTGCTCTCCTTCTACCGTGACGTGCTGGCCACCCAGATGGGCAGCGACGTCGAGCGGGTCAATGTGGATCTGGAGGACGAGCTCGACCAGGTGGCTGCCACGACCGGGCCTGAGCAGTCCCTGGCCCGGATCGCCGCGATTGAGGAGTGCCGGGCCAGGCTGCGTTCCACCGTCTCCCCACTGCTGGCCGTTGAGGCCCTGATGGTGGCCCTGCGTCCCCAGGCGTAGTGCGCGAATTTTCCCGTCGTTTGTGCGCCCAGATCTCCGCCTGTGTCGCAATCTGAGGATCAGAACGAGGGGCACCCGTGGCTCCGTCAAGACTCAGGCCTCTGACCTGCGTGGACATTAAGTGCACAAAGGCGGGAGCGGGGTGGGGTCGGTTCTGATCCTCAGATTGCGACAAACCACCCTCGGCATGGCCGCAGTCGTGAATAGCTCTCCGGATTTCCCGGATCCGGTGCTGTACTGCCCGGCGGCGGGCGGCAGCGGGTGGGGCTCGGGTCCGGATTTCCCGGATCCGGTGCTGTAACTGCCCGGCCGCCGACTACCGCGCTGGTGGTGTCGGGGTCCTTGGCCCGTCCCCGGCATGGGGCAAGGTCCTGCGAAGGCTGGAGCGGTCCATGTGGCGCGGCGGGCGCAGCAGGGCCCTGATCAGCCCAGGATCCGCACCCACCCCGCCCCTGGTACGCAGGGAAGACCAGTCAATCCCGTAGTCACCACTCACGCCAGGATTCTTCCTCCTCCCTATCTGGTGTGCCGGGTGCGCGGCGGTGGAAGGGCTTCATGTGGCTGAGCAGGCCGTACTGTGTCAGTATCCTGGCCTCGTAGGTGGGGTTCCAGGTTCTGGTGAGTAGTCCTTCTGGGGTGGTGGTGACCTCTATGCTGCACGGTCTGTTGGGGTGGCCGTGGGCTGGGGACCTGGCCCGCACCGACACGACCAGGGGCGCCTGACGGGGACGCGCAGGGGGCGGCGTCGGGCCTGACTCTCCGTCTGCGGCAGGAGGCCAGCGAGGCCCCGGAGGTGGTTGGGGCCGTCCTCGCTGACTCTCCGTCCGCGGGAGGAGGACCGCGACCCCGGGCGCCCCGTAGGCTGTCGGGATGAAGACCCACCTGCCCCACGCCCCGGGCGCGACCCCGCGCCGAATGCGCCCCGTCGCCGCCGCTGCCGCCGTGCTGCTGGCGGCTACCACCCTGACCGCCTGCTCCGATCAGGACAAGAAGGTGGACTCTGCTCCTGTCAGCGTGGCCACCGCCGTCACGCCCACCCCGGTTGCACCCGAGCTGTCACGCTTCTACGAGCAGGACGTCCGCTGGTACCCCTGCTCCAAGGATGCCGGGATCGCGGCGGTCAACGACAAGGACGCGACCTTCCTGTGCACCACCGTCACCGTCCCCCTGGACTACTCGGCCCCCGACGGGCCCACCATCCAGATCGCCCTCAAGAAGCGCCCGGCCAGTAAGAAGGCCATGGGTACGCTCTTCACCGACCCCGGGGGCCCCGGTGGCAGCGGCGTCAACTTCGTGGGCGGTATTAACAGCCATTTCTCCTCCGACCTGCTGGACTCCTACGACGTCATCGGCTTCGACCCCCGCGGCGTGGGCTCCTCCACCGCCGTGGACTGCCTGACCAACGCCCAGCTGGACGAGCAGCGCTCCGGCCAGGGACCCTACGCCACCAAGCCCTCCGCCGACGCTGCCGCCTACCGCGCCAGCGTGGAGTCCGCCGCGACCGCCATGGCCCAGGCCTGCACCACGAACACCACCACCACCGGGCTCCTGGACCACATTGACACCGTCTCCGCCGCCAAGGACCTCGACATCCTGCGCGCCCTGTCCGGCAGCTCCGCCCTGACCTACCTGGGCTACTCCTACGGCACCTACCTGGGGGCCACCTACGCCGAGCTCTTCCCCGGCAACGTCGGGCGCATGGTGCTCGACGGCGCCGTCGACCCCACCCTGAGCGCCGCCGCCCTGACCCAGGGCCAGGCCCAGGGGTTTGAGGCGGCCCTGCGCGCCTACGTCGCCGACTGCCTGGGCGGCAAGGACTGCCCGCTGACCGGTGACGTGGACTCCGGTGTCAAGCAGATCCAGGCCTTCCTGGAGTCCACCCGCAACCGCCCCCTGAGGACCGCCGACCCCTCCCGACCCCTGACCTATTCCCTGGCCTGGTCGGCCGTCCTGGACGTCCTTTACCAGTCCGAGGCGTGGAACGTGCTCTCCCAGGGACTGACCCAGGCCATGAAGCAGGACGACGGCTCCGTCCTGCTGTACATTAGCGACCTGTTCGCCTCCCGCAGCAAGGACGGTACCTACTCCGGCAACGGGGACGAGGTCATTAACGCCATTAACTGCCTGGACTACCCCGTGGAGGGCGACGCCGCCGTGTGGGACCAGGAGGCGACCGAGCTGAGGGAGGCCTCCCCGACCTTCGGCGAGGAGCTGGCCTACTCCGACCTGTACTGCAAGATCTGGGGGCACACCTCCACCCGCGAGCGCACCGAGATCCGTGCCAGCGGCGCCGCCCCGATCCTGGTGGTGGGTACCACCGGGGACCCGGCCACGCCGTACGCCTGGTCCGAGGCCCTGGCCAGGCAGCTCGACTCCGGCCGGCTCCTGACCTGGGAGGGCAATGGGCACACCGCCTACGGCCGCGGCGGGGCCTGCGTGACCGACGCCGTGGACACCTACCTCCTGACCGGCCAGCTGCCCGAGGAGGGCCTGAGGTGCTCCGGCAGCAAGTGAGGCCTTAGGTGACCTCCCCGGCGATGTCGCGCCCCACGGCGTCGGACAGCCTCCCCCCGCGCAGGCCCTGGGAGAGCAGGAACACGATCTTGGTGTAAACCGCCTCCAGGGTCATGTCCCCGGCCCCGACCGCCCCGGCACGGGTGAGCGCCTCGCCGGTCTCGTAGCGGCCCAGGCGCACGCGCGCCTCATGGCACTGGGAGGCCACGACCACTGCGGTGCCGGCCTCCACGGCCTCCTTGACGACCCCGGTCAGACCCGGTTCGGCGCCAGGGGCGTTGCCCACCCCGAAGGCCCGTAGTACGACGGCGTCGGGCAGGGGCGTGAGCAGCGCCTCCAGGCGTCGGGCGGTGATGCCCGGGACCAGGTCCAGGACCACCACGTCCTGGCGGGCATAGGGGCGGGGGGCCGGCCAGCCCGTACCGGCCGGGGGCGCCGGGTACCACCGCCAGGGTGCGCCGACGCGCGCCAGGGGCGGGGTGGCGGGTGAGTCGAAGCCGTCGTAGGCCCACGAGCTCGTCTTGGTGGCGCGGTTGCCGGCCAGGAGCCGGTGCCCGAAGAACAGGCTCACCCCGCTCACCCGTCCGCTCGTGGCGGCCACCAGGGCGCCGGTGACGTTACCGGCCGCGTCCGAGCCGAGGACCCCCAGCGGCAGCTGGCTGCCGGTGAGGACCACCGGGTGGGGCAGGTCGGTCAGGGCGTAGGACGCGGCGGCGGCGGTGTAGGCCAGCGTGTCGGTGCCGTGGAGGACCACGAAGGCCGCAGGGCCGGTGCCGGGGGCCGTAGAGCCGGTGTCGGGGGCTGCGAGGGCGCGGACGGTGTCAATGACCTGCTGCCAGGAGGCCGGGGTGGCGTTGGAGGAGTCAATGAGCGGGTCCAGGCTGGTGAGCGTGACGTCGTCCGGGCCCGGGCCGTCCTGACCGGGTCCGGGCCTCCGGGGCCGGTCCAGCAGGCGGGTGAGCCAGCCCTCCAGGTCGGCCCCCGGGACCAGGCCGCGGGGGGAGTCCACCATGCCAATGGTGCCCCCGGTGTAGATGACGTGGACGCGCACCTCTAGGCCTCCTGGTCCTGACGAGCACGACGTCGTCCGGCGTGTTGGTGGGCTTGGGCTTGGGTGCCTTGGGGGCCGGGGCGCCGGTGGGCCGGGGAGCCGCCGCGGGGGCCGGGTTGGTGCCCGGGGTGCCGGTAGGCTTGGGCGCCGCCCTGGTGCCCGGGGTGCCGGTGGGATTGGGCGCCTTGGGGGCCGGGCTGGTGGGCTGGGGCACCGCCCCGGGGTTCAGGGCGCTGGTGCCTGGGGCGCCAGTGGGAGCGGAGGCCGGGCTGGTGGGGGCTACGTCGGCCACCTCGGGGGCGGCCGGGTCGGGGCGTGGTAGCACGGTCCATGGGTCTCCTACGGGTACGTGGGGCCGACGGCGTCGACCCCGGTTGTGTCCAGGCCCACGACGGCGTCGGGCGCCTGCGGATTGCGTGGTCGGCTCACCGGCCGGTACAGTCTCCTGCGCCGCCACTGGGCGGCAGGCCGCCTTAGCTCAGTCGGCAGAGCGATTCACTCGTAATGAATAGGTCGTGGGTTCGATTCCCACAGGCGGCTCCCGGTCCCGGGCCCCGGCGTCATGCCGGGGCCCTTTCTCATTGATACTACGCCGCTGGCCTGCGGGGCCGGTGGCAGGTACGGCAGCCCCGGGCGGCTCAGTCTGGCGGCTGCGGCAGCCCAAGGCTACCTTGAGGACGCGACCGGCGGCCCTCAGATCCAGGAGGGCAGCCACATGTGCCAGTACCAGAAGCTCCTGTCGACGGTGTGCGCCGTCCAGATGGGCCACCAGGCCAGCGCGCAGGCGACGGCCAGGACCACCACCACCGCGGTCAGGACCACGCCCTCACGGCGCAGACGCCACGAGGGCACCCCGGTCACGTACGTCAGCACCCGTGCCCGCCTGGAGGTCGTCAACTGCTCCAGGAACCGCCTCCACCTGCGTCGAGGGGAGGTCAGGCCGAAGCCCAGGAAGAGCGCCAGGGGCCCGCGGGGGGCGCCGATGCCCGGGCCGATCCTGCCCGCCCGCAGCGCGGCGGTCTCAGCGCACTCGGCCGCGCCTCCCGGCGTCGGGGTGAGTAGTCCCGCGACCTGTCCGAGCATGAGGGTCAGGGTCAGGACCACCATGGGCTCGAAGGCCACCGTGTAGAACTGGAAGATGGTGCGCTCCCAGTACAGGAACCAGGGCACGTACAGGCCCAGGTAGCCGGCCAGCGGCACCCAGGCGCGCCAGTCGCGGCGTATCCCCGCCAGGACCACCAGCAGGGTCACCAGGGCGATGAAGGCCGACCACCACACCGCCACGTTCCCCAGGGAGGTAATGGCCTGGACGCAGTCGCCCGAGCTGCAGGTGGCGCCCGGCAGGTCCGCCTTCTTGTCGAGCCAGTGGAAGGACGTGGGCCGCAGCTGGAGGAGCCAGGCGGACGGCTTGGACATGTAGGGGTGGGGGTCGTGCAGGTGGGTGTGGAACTCGTAGGCCTGGTAGTGGTACTCCAGCAGGTCGTTGAGGGGGTCCGGCAGCCAGTCTCGGGGCACGCGCTCACCCGTCGCGCGGATGGCTGCCGCCCAGCCGTGCTTGTAGGCGCGCGGGTGGGTGAACCATGACCACCACCCGGCCACGTACACCGCCAGGGCCACGGGCACGGTCCGCAGGAAGTCGCCGCCGCCGCGCACCAGGATCCCCCAGGCGAACCAGTAGGGCACCTTGGTCCGGTACATGGCCAGGACGTCCCAGGCCACCGCGATAATTCCCACCACCATGGTCAGGTAGAGGCCCGACCACTTGATGGAGCAGGTCAGGCCCAGTGCCACGCCCGTGGCCAGGAGCCAGGGCCTCAGGTGGAGGCGTGTGGGCGTGGTGCCTGCGGGCGTTCCTGCGAGGTCCCGGGCCAGCTGGGCGCGGGAGGACTGGCGGTCCCGCACCAGGCAGTACAGGGACAGGGTGGCGAAGAAGCCGATGAAGACGTCCAGGAGGGCGATACGGGACTCGGTGATGCCGACGCCGTCGATCGCCAGGAGCAGGCCCGCCAGGCCGGCCAGGAGCGGGGAGCGGGTCAGGCGCATAGTGAGCCGGGCCAGCAGGAAGACGGTGGCGATCCCCGCGACGGCGGGCATGAGCCGCCATCCCGCGGCGTGGCCCGGGCCGGTGATGTCCATGCCCAGGGAGATGAGCCACTTGCCGAGCTGGGGGTGGACCACGTAGCTCGGGTTCGTGGTCATGAGCGACGTGTCGCCCCGGGCGAAGGCCGCGTCCGCCCCCTCGCGCCAGGAGGTCTCGTAGCCCACGTGGGACAGCGACCAGGCGTCCTTGGCGTAGTAGATCTCGTCGAACACGAGGGTGGAGGGGTGCCCCAGGCCGACCAGGCGTGTGACGGCTGCCACCAGGGTGACGAGCGCCGTCGCCACCCACCCGCTGACGCGCACGGCCACCGGCAGGGTCCAGCCCAGCGGGTCCAGGCCCAGGAGGCGGCGCAGGAGGTCCTCGCTGCGGGGTGCCTGGGCCTTCTGGTCGTCCTGGGCGCTGGCCTGCTGGGGGTCGAGGAGGGCTGTGGCCTGCGCGGTGAGGACGCTCGACGCCGTGGCCTCCGCCTGGGTGGGTGGCGGAGGGGCGGGGGCCAGAGCCGCCCAGGTGGGGGTGTCCGGGGCGGTCGGGGTGTCCAGGGCGTCCGGGGCGTCCGGGGTGAGGTTCGGCTGGGACGAGGCGTCTGGGGTGTCCGGGGCCGAGGTGTCCGGGGCCGAGGCGGCCTGGTCCGCCTGGTTTGGGGAGGCGTCCGTGGGCGTCTCGTCCGACTGGTCAGGGCGGTCGGAGGGGGCCTGGTCAGGGTGGGGCTGGGCAGAAGCGCCTGGGGCGGCCGGGACCGGGGCGTCTGGGGCCGGGGCGGCCTGGTCCGCCCGGTCCGGGGAGGCCTGGGCGGGGCTGGAGGCCGAGGGCCTGGCGTCGTCCGCCTCCTCCGGGCGCCCGGCCACCTGGCGTGGGGGAGGGGCGGTGTCGCCGCCGGGCCGGGAGTCGGGTTCACGGGAGGTAGTCACGACGGTGAGTCTAGGATGCCGCGCCAGCAGGTGGGCCGCGGCCGGGCACGAGGCGCCCTGCCTCGTCCCCTCCGTGGGAACGGGTCAGGGCGTGGATGATGAAGCCCGCGCGCAACCCTGCCTCATCCCCTCCGTGGGAACGGGAAGGGTAAGTCGAAGCGGCTCGAGCAACCGCTAAAGAGTCCGTACCCTCCTGGGAACGGGAGGGGTGCACGCCGTGCGCGTGCCAAGGATTCCGTCAGCCCGTCCCCTCCGTGGGAACGGGAGGGGTATTCACGGCCCTGTCGAGTCTGGTGCCCGGTCTTGACGCAATCTGAGAGTCAGGGTCCGCCCTCCCCAGAATGTTTACGCAGGTCAAAATCCCGGGTCTCGGCACGACCGAGGGTGCCCGCGGTTCTGTTCGCGCCTTAGTTGACAGGACGTCTCCTGTCGTGCCGGTGAGGACGAGGCGTCCGACCTCGAGCTCCTGGTCCTGGACAAGCCTCTCCTGCCGTGCCGGTGAGGACGAGGCCGGTATGCTGCCGCCGTCGGCAGGGACCAGGGGGTGCGCCACCTGGTGGACGCGCGACCCAGTTTGCTGACGCTCCGTCGGCAGAAACCGTAGTGCACATGCTCATATCAGGCCGGCGGGGGGCGCCCTGACGTCCCGTCGGCAGGAGCTAGAGGTGTGGGCGGCAGCGCGCACGAGGATGTCCAATGAGGGCAGCGTGCGGGTTGTGCAGGGCGGAACATTTTGTGCACAGGGTGACATTTTGTGTATAGAGTGACGTTTTGCGCAGAAGGTAACGAATCTAGGTCACTTTCTGCGCAATCGGTTACCTTGTGCACAAAATGTTCCCCTGGGCGTCGCACCGTCCCTCTCCGTTAGGAGGATCGCCACGACCTTGTCTTGGCAGGGCTTGCCGAGGCCACACCCTCTCTTTCCGCCAGGAGAACCGCCTCCGACCTGGCCTCACGAGACAACTCTTTTAGCGCTAGCAGGTCGTAACTGATCGTGAGGGCAGGTCCCTCGCCGCTCTCGGCGCACATGTGGCGAACTTTATGCGGTGCTCTAGATTGTTTGTCGCCTATCTGGTAGTCCGGTTCTCTCGCGTGTCCAAATCTGAGGATCAGAACGGCGAGCACTCTTAACCCTACCGAGGTCCGAGCCTCTGACCTGCGTGGACATTAAACGCACAAAGTCTAGGACGGGGTGGGGTCAGTTCTGATCCTCAGATTGCGACAGAACCGGCTGTTGCGCTGCTGGCCCCCTGAATAACCTTCCGGGTGCGCCGCCCGTGTAGGGGTCGGGCCGGAGTGGGCGTCCACCGTCTGGAAGGGCCTGAGTGTAGGGCGGCGATGACCTGGGACCCGTCGGCGGGGCGTCCACCGTCTGGAGGGGCCTGAGGGTCCGCGCCGCTCATGTGGGGGTCGGGCCGGAGTCCAGCGCCCCAGGGGCCTGGTGGCGGAGTCGGCACTGTCCGTGTAGGGGCCGGGCCAGGAGCCCGCACGGCGGGCGGAGTGTCGGCGTGGCGTGCAGGGGAGCGTCGTTTCCCCAGACCAGGCATTGCGGGCAATGAGAAGTGTCGGCGCGCAGGGAGAGCGTCCTGTGCAGGAGGCGGCTACCTGCGTGAACGGAATGTGAGGGGCAGGCGCCTCCGGACTGTGGGGGACCGGTGGCGTTGTAAAACGGAACTGAAGATACGAGCCAAGGCGCCTCCAGGCTATGAGGACAGGCGTTAGCTGGAGTGCAGGAGTATCCGGTGCAGGAGTACCTGGCGCAGGGCGGATTGTGTACAGCCGTATCCGTTGGGGGCGGTACCGGACTGCGCCCCCCTTTGACTGTCGGGGCGTCGTGGGGCGCGGCGGACCTTGCCGCTGGCGCGTCCCTCACCCGCCGGGACGCCACAACGGGACGTGGAAGGAAATCGCCGCCAACATGCCCTCTTTGATCGCCGGGGTACCGTGCTCTTTGGCTGTCGGGGCGTCGTGGGGCGCGGCGGATCTCGCCGCTGGCGCATCCCTCACCCGCCGGGACGGCAGTGCCGGGCAGGCAGGCGTCGTACCCGGCCTGGCGCGCACCCCTCACCCGCCGGGACGCCAGGTCAGCGCAGGGCCAGGGCGGCGCGGTAGACCTCGTTGGGGCGCAGCCCGCTCTCCCCCGCCACCCGGGCAGCCGCCTCCTTGAGCCGCACGCCCTCCTGGGCGAGCGCCAGCGCCGCGAGCGCGGCCTGGTGCGGGTCGGCCGACTCCGGCCGGGCCCCCGCCACGACCAGGACGACCTCACCGAGCACCTGCCCCGACGTGGCCTCAACCAGGTGCTCCAGGCTGCCGCGGACCACCTCCTCGTGGGTCTTGGTCAGCTCCCGGCACAGGGCGGCGGGTCGGTCCTCGCCAAAGGCCCGCGCCATGGCCGCCAGGGTGTCGTGGGTACGCCGCGGGGACTCAAAGAAGACCATGGTGCGCCGCTCCCCGGCCAGCGCCTCCAGGGCACGACGCCGTTCCCCGGCCCTGCGCGGCACGAACCCCTCGAAGCAGAAGCGGTCCGTGGCCAGGCCGGAGAGGGCCAGCGCGGTGAGCACCGCCGAGGGTCCCGGGGCCACGGACACCCTCACCCCCGCCGCCACGGCCGCCACCACGAGCCGGTAGCCGGGGTCGGAGACCGAGGGCATCCCGGCGTCGGAGACCACCAGGACGCTGCTGCCAGCGCGGGCTGCCTCAATGAGCTCGGGGGTGCGCGCCCGCTCATTGTGCTCGTGGAAGGCCACGACCCGGCCGCCGACCGACAGCCCCAGGCGGGCGGCGAGGTTGAGCAGGCGGCGGGTGTCCTCCGCGGCGACGACGTCGGCGTGCTCCAGGGCGGCGCGCAGGCGGGCGGAGGCGTCTGCGGTGTTGCCGATCGGGGTGGCGGCCAGGAGGATCTGCCCGGGGAGCGGGAGGCAGGGTGACCCGTCGGCTCTGCCCTCGCTGGTCCTCGCGCTCGTGGGACCGCCTCGGGGTGCCTCGGGGCCGGTCTGGGGCTCCGGTCCGGAGGACGTCGTGCGGGCGGGGTCGTGTGCCTGCCCAGGTCCTCGGGGCTCCGGTCCGGGAGACGTTGCGACGTCAGTCATAGCGCCAGTATTCCCCTAGGTGCCGGGGCGGAGGACCACCGGAGCGGTGGCGGGGCTCCTTCCGTATTCCCCCCAGTGCCGGCGCAGGGGTGGAAGGCCCTGATCCCCGCGGCCCTGACCTGGTGTATTCCCCTTAGGTGCTGGGGCAGGGGCGGGATGGTCGCCTGCTTCCCCCGCCTGTCCCGGTATTCCCCCCTAGGTGCCGGGGCAGGGGTCCGACACCGCCCGCCTGTCTGGATCTGACCCGCGCCACCGCCAGCACCGAGGTCGGTGGGGGCCGCCCCTGCCCGGGCCTGACTCGCGCTTCGGCGAGATCGACGCGCGGGCCGTGAACTCGGACCGCCCCCCGCCTGGACCTGACTCGTGCATCTCCCTCAGGTGCCAGGTTGGGAGCGGCGTACGGGGGGTACGTGGCTGCCAGCCGACGCATTCCTCTCAGGTGCCGGGGCGGGAGCGCATGGAGGTCCAGTCCCGCACCATCGGCGCCGCATTCCTCTCAGGTGCCGGGGCGGGAGAGGGGAGTTGCACATTCTTTTTACAATCGGCGATCAGTAAACGGCGGGATCATGCGGATCTGCTTGGCGGTCTGGGCCTGGGAACCAGGATGAATGTGCAATGGCGCCCGCGTTGCACATTCATCCTGCTCACCTCCGCCTCCCGGGGCGGGAAAACGTTGGAATGACGCCAACGGCCCGACCGGGCCCCCAGGATGAATGTGCAACACCGCCCCGGCCCCCGATGAACACACCACGGGGTGTGGGCGGCAGGGGCTCGGTGGTCGACGGGTGAGGAGCAAAGCGCTACCATGGTGTCATGACAGGTGTCATGACTCATATTCCCCGCGCCCTCATCATCGTGGACGTCCAGCCCACCTTCTGCGAGGGCGGCGCCCTGCCCGTAGCAGGAGGCAACGCCGTCGCCGGGCGCATCGCGGGCTACGTCGCCGCCCACCGCGCCGAGTACGTCGTCATCGTGACCACCCAGGACTGGCACATTGACCCGGGCGGCCACTTCTCCTCGACCCCGGACTTCGTGGACACCTGGCCTCCGCACGGGGTCGCCGGGACCCCGGAGGCCGAGCTCCACCCCGCCCTGGCCGGCGTGGACGCGGACGTCACCGTCAAGAAGGGGCAGTACGCCGCCGCCTACTCCGGTTTTGAGGGGACGACGGCGTCCGGCGGGACCCTCGACGCGGCCCTGCGCGCCCGCGGGGTCGTCGCCGTGGACGTCGTCGGGCTCGCCGAGTCCCACTGCGTCAAGGACACGGCCCTGGACGCCCAGCGTCTGGGCTACGCCACGCGCGTCCTGACCGACCTCACTGAGCCGGTCTCCCCGGAGCTCGGGGCCGCCGCCCGCACGGCCCTGGCCGCCGCCGGGGTGGAGCTGGCCGTCTCCCGGGCCTGAGCCCGCCGGTGGTGGTCAGGAGGGAGGCCACCTCCGCCTGCGCAGGCCCACCTCAGGGGGCCGACGCCGGACTGGTCACCCTGGAGGCCGCCTTCGCCCGCGCGGGGCCGCCTGGCCGGACGGCCTGCCCGTGCCGCCGTCCTGGCCCTGCCGATACGTCCCGCTGGGCACGTCATCGGGCGGGCGTCCCCCAGGCACTAGTCCTGCCGGTGCAACCCGACGTCGCCCTGCTGGATGCGGTACTGGAGCCGGAGCGCCATCTGCTCGTGCACCTTCCTGTTGTGGGTCGAGCACATGATCATCCAGATGCCGCCGCTTCCCAGCAGGCCCAGGCCCGGCAGGCCCAGGACGATACTCGCCAGGACGCCCCAGACGGCGCTGCTGACCTGGCCGACGGTAATGTGCCTGGCCAGCTGGAGGCGGGCCTGCGGGCCGCTGGTGCAGGTGACGGTGTAGGTCCCGGCGTCGTCCGCCTGGAAGGTGCCCACCAGCGTCAGGCCCCTGGTGGTGGTCCTGCGGCGTGGGGCCTGCACGCTTATGGCGTCGCCGCCGGGGCCGGTGCCCGAGCAGGTGGCGTCGGCGTCGTCGGAGTAGAGGCCGTAGGTGAGGTCCTTCTTGAGGGCCACGCTGGTGGGGCCCGCAGGGGTCAGGGCGGCGCCCCGGTCCAGGCTGCGGGAGATGCGCGCGGAGGCGGAGTCCAGGCCCATGACGAGGGCGGCGACGGCCAGGGCCGTGAGCAGACCGCCCACGGCGGACATAACGCTCGGTCCGACGCGGCTCTTCTCCTTCAGGGCCGGTGGTGCTGACGGGGTGTGGGACATGGCTCTCCTGCGGGCGAGGGTACGAGGTGAGCCTACGGGAGGGACGGCGCCGCGCGCCTCCTTCCGGCAACGGGCTGGCTCCAGGGGCGAGCGGGCCCGCCGCCACGTCGTGCCGGCCCGCCGGGCGCTGCCGCCACGCGGGACGCGGGTCGTGTCCAGGAGCTCGGGGCGGTCCCCGAGCGTCTGCCGCCCGCCGCGCGGGCCTGCGGTGCTCACCGACCTGGGTACCGGCACCAGGCGGGCGTCTGCCGCCCGCCGCGCGGGCCTGGGACTTGCGCGCGTACGGTGCCGTTGGCGGCCCGCTGCCCGCCGCCGCCCGGCGCCGCTCCCTTCTGGGGGCGGGTCGGCGCGCGAAGCCGCTAGTCTTGCCCCATGAGCCACATCCTGTCCGCGGTCGCCTGGCCCTACGCCAACGGCCCGCGCCACATCGGTCACGTCGCCGGCTTCGGCGTCCCCTCCGACGTCTTCTCCCGGTACATGCGAATGTCCGGCCACGATGTGCTCATGGTCTCCGGCACCGACGAGCACGGCACCCCCATCCTGGTGGCCGCCGACGCCGAGGGCGTGAGCGCCCGCGAGCTCGCCGACCGCAACAACCGGCTCATTGTCGAGGACCTGGTGGCCCTGGGCCTGTCCTACGACCTGTTCACCCGCACCACCGCCGGCAACCACTACGCCGTCGTGCAGGAGATGTTCCGTACCGTGCGGGACAACGGCTACATGATCGAGCAGGTCACCCGCTCGGCCATCTCCCCGTCCACCGGTCGCACCCTGCCGGACCGCTACATTGAGGGCACCTGTCCCATCTGCGGCACCCCCGGGGCGCGCGGGGACCAGTGCGACGCCTGCGGCAACCAGCTCGACCCCACCGACCTGATCAACCCCCGCAGCCGCATTAACGGGGAGAAGCCGGAGTTCGTGGACTCCACCCACTACTTCCTGGACCTGCCCGCCCTGGCCGACGCCCTGGGGGCCTGGCTGGAGGAGCGTCAGGCCTCGGGCACCTGGCGCCCCAACGTCATCCGCTTCTCCGTCAACCTCCTGGCCGACATCCGCCCGCGCGCCATGACGCGGGACATTGACTGGGGCATCCCCGTGCCCGGCTGGGAGGACCAGCCCACCAAGCGCCTCTACGTGTGGTTCGACGCCGTCATCGGCTACCTGTCGGCCTCCATCGAGTGGGCCCGCCGCAGCGGGGACCCCGAGGCCTGGCGCGCCTGGTGGAACGACCCCGACGCCCTGTCCTACTACTTCATGGGCAAGGACAATATCGTCTTCCACTCCCAGATCTGGCCCGCCGAGCTCCTGGGCTACGACGGCCGGGGCGAGCGGGGCGGCGCCCCCGGGGAGCTCGGCAGCCTGAACCTGCCCACCGAGGTGGTCTCCAGCGAGTTCCTGACCATGGAGGGCAGGAAGTTCTCCTCCTCCCACGGCATCGTCATCTACGTGCGCGACTTCCTCCAGCGCTACCAGGCCGACGCCCTGCGCTACTTCATCAGCGCCGCCGGCCCCGAGACCGCCGACGCCGACTTCACCTGGGCCGAGTTCGTGCGGCGCACCAACGGCGAGCTGGTGGCCGGGTGGGGCAACCTGGTCAACCGCACCGCCTCCATGATCCACAAGCGCTTTGGCGCCGTCCCCGCCCCCGGGGAGCTGAAGGACCCCGACCGCGCCCTGCTGGACGCCATCGAGACCGGGTTCGACACCGTCGGCGGCCTCATCGCCCAGCACCGCCAGAAGGCCGCCCTGGCCGAGGCCATGCGCCTGGTGGGGGAGGCCAACAAGTACGTGGCCGACACCCAGCCCTTCAAGCTCAAGGGGCAGGACCCGGCCACCCAGGAGCGCCTGGCCACGGTGCTGCACACCCTGGCCCAGGCCGTGGCCGACCTCAACCTTATGCTCTCCCCCTTCCTGCCCCACGCCGCCAACGACGTGGACCGCGTCATGGGCGGCGCCGGCGAGGTGGCCCCCATGCCCCGCGTCGAGGAGGTGGCCGAGCTCGACCCCCAGGTCCTGCCCGCGGCCTTTGAGGGACGCAGCGGCTACCCGGTCATTACCGGCGACTACGCCGGCGCGCCGTCCTGGGGCCGCCACCCGGTGGTCGTGGGCACGCCGGTGGGACGCCCGACCCCCGTCTTCACCAAGCTGGACGAGTCCGTGGTCGAGACGGAGCTGGCCCGCTACGCGGACTTCCTGCCCGACGACGTCACCGGCGCCTGAGCGGGCCGGGGATCCGGGCCAGCCAGGGACCGGGCCAGTCCGGGGCCGGGCATGCCGGTGGGCGGGACCGGTCGCCTGGTGCCGGGGCCAGCCGGTGGCCGGTCGCCTGAGCGGGGCGCCGCGCGGGGACGGTCCGGAGCGGTACCCTCCTGGACGACACCAAGGACCAGGTGACACAGTGGCTCCGGGCCCGCCGCGGCGGACCAGGGCGGCGCCACCGGGCCCGCTGGCACGGACACGAGGAGGAGTGATGAGCGCAAGGCGTGAACGCAGCTGGGTGGAGCTCGACGCCGTCGCGCCCCTGGCGGGGCGCGTCACCGACAACCACACCCACCTGCCGGTGGCGGGGCTGGGGGACACCGGGCCCGGCAGCGACGCCCCCCTGGACGCTGCCGCCCTGGTGACCCGGGCGGCGTCCGTGGGCGTGGCCCGGCTCATCACCTCCGCCTGCGAGCTCCCCACCTGGTCCGGGACCCTGGACATGGCCCGCAGCCTGCGGCCGGTGCGGGCGGCCCTGGGGGTCCACCCCAACGAGGCGGTCCTCCACGCCGGGATCCTCGAGACAGGCCCGGACGGGCTGGAGCACGTCCCGGGACCGCACCACGAGATCCCCCTGGACGAGGCCATGGGCCTGCTGGAGACCGCGATCCGCTCCCACCGGGAGCTCGTGGTGGCGGTGGGGGAGACCGGCATGGACCTGTTCCGTACCGGCTCGCGGGGGGCGGTCGCCCAGCGGGAGGCCTTCCGGGCCCACATCGCCCTGGCCAAGGAGCTCGACCTGCCCCTGCAGATACACGACCGGGACGCCCACACCCAGTGCGTGGAGATCCTGCTGGCCGACGGCGCCCCGGCACGTACCGTCTTCCACTGCTTCTCCGGCGGGTCGGCACTGGCCGCCGCCTGCGCCGAGCACGGCTGGTACGCCTCGGTGGCCGGGCCGCTGACCTACCCCTCCAACCGGGGGCTGCGCGAGGCCCTGGCCCTCCTGCCCGACGAGCTGCTCCTGGTGGAGACCGACGCCCCCTACCTGCCGCCCGTCCCGTGGCGGGGCCGGCCCAACGCCTCCTACCTCATCCCCGCCACGGTCAGGTTCCTGGCCGCCCAGCGCGGCCTGGACGAGGAGCAGGCCTGCCAGCGTCTGGAGGCCACCACCACCCAGGTCTACGGCACCTGGTGAGATCGGCCCCGGTGCCTGTGCACCGGCTGCCTACCGTCGGCCCACCCCGCCCCGGTGCCCGCACCGCCGTGGGCCGTGCGCCGGTGGCCCTCGTTCCCCGGTCCGTACAGGTGCGCGCGGCGGCGCGGCGTACCCACGGGTGGGCCCCTCGTCCCCCGGCCCGGGGGCGTCCGGGGAGCTGGCCCGCCCCGTGTCCGTTGCCTGCCGGGCAGCGGTACCCCGGCAGCGTCACCCCTGTGACGGGGCCTTGGCATTGTCCCTGGTCCGGGCCGTTTCGCACGTGCTGTACCTCCTATGCGTTGTCGGACTCGCGTCTAACAGGTACTCTGGACCGGACGCTGTCTCCTGTGGAAGGTTTTGACTAGTGGGCAGGCACGCACAGACAAGTTCCCTAAGCACCACCCTGATCGAGCTCGGTTCCCTCGCCTCCCGAAGTGTTGCGGCTGCTGAGAACGCAACCCACGGCCGCCGTCGCGCCGAGGGACGGGCGAAGACCTCTCTGTCCCCCATGATCTACCGCGCCGGTGGGACCGCCGCGGTCCTCTCCCTGGCCGTGTCCGGCGCCGCCTACGCCGCCGTGCAGGCCGGGAGCGACGTGATCCAGCCCCTGGGGGCCAACCGCGCCGCGCTCGCGGCCATCGGCACCAGCGGCACCGACTCCGGCTCCTCGGCCAAGGCGACCCAGGACCCCATGACCGTTAGCGGCCAGTCCACCTCGGTGACGACCCTGACCCAGGACGAGGTCCAGCCCCACCAGGTCGTCACCCGGGAGACCAAGGAGCTCCCGGCCGGGGAGACCAAGGTCCAGACCGCCGGGGTCGACGGGGTCGCCCGGGTGACCTACCAGGTCACCTGGGCCGACGACACCGAGATCTCCCGCGAGGCGGTCTCCCGGGTCGTCCTCACCCCGGCCGTGGACCAGGTGGTCCTGGTGGGCACCGGCACCGCCACCGAGGTGGCCCTGGCCCAGGCCGGTGACGGCAAGACCCCGGAGTCCGCCCAGGCCGTGGCCAAGGTCCTCATGGGCTCCTACGGCTGGGGCGAGGCGGAGTACTCCTGCCTGCACAGCCTGTGGACCCGGGAGTCGAGCTGGAACTACCAGGCCAAGAACCCCTCCTCGGACGCCTACGGCATCCCCCAGTCCCTGCCCGGGGACAAGATGGCGTCGGTGTCCTCTGACTGGGCCACCAACCCCGTTACCCAGATCACCTGGGGGCTGGGCTACATTGCGGGCCGCTACGGCAGCCCCTGCGGCGCCTGGGCCCACTCGGAGGCCACCGGCTGGTACTGAGCCGGCTACCAGGCCGCCACCGCCAGAGCGTCCGAAGACCGCCCGATCACCTGACCGCCGCTCCGGCGTCGACGCCGGACCGGGCTGGTGCCAGCGGGCCCTGGCGCCCCGGGCCCCCGGTGGGTAGGGAGGCGTGGACGCAGTGACGCCGGGCACGGAGGTCGTCGACACCTCGCGCACGTCGCCACGCCGTACGCCGTACGTGATACCCGGCACGCCTATGGGCCCCTGGCTGCGCTCCCAGGATCTGGGACCGGCCCGGTATGACGCCGTCGAGCCTGGGTGGACCCGCCGACGCGGACCCTGGGAATTCGCTGAGGGGTGAGCGATCTCCTGGCGCGTGGCGGTGGATCTCCGCTACCGTGGCGAGCAGTCACCGACGGAAGGATGTCCCCAAGTGGACCACCACCAGCACGGAACAGCCACCCAACCGACCGCTGCCGAGGAGGGTCTTGAGCCCGGTGCGCGTGAGCGTCACGCACACCTCGCCCCCTCCGGGCTCCTGGCCACCCTGACCCCCTCCACGCTCCTGCGTGCCGGCGCGGTCGCCGCGGTCCTGTCCATTGGCGTCAGTGGCGGGGCCTACGCGGCCATCCAGCAGAACGGCCCGGGCGAGGGCGCCAACGGCGCCGCACCGCTGCCCGTGGGCGCCTCCCTGCCTCCGGTGGGCGCCACCGGCACCCCCAGCCCCGCTGCTGACAGCGATGACACGGCCACCCCCTCCGCCGCCCCCACCGAGGACACGGGCCTCACCGTGGACGGCCAGACCACGACCGTGACCACCCAGACCCTGGACGAGACCCAGGCCCACAGCCGGGTGGAGAAGGAGACCGACACCCTCCCCAAGGGGGAGACCAAGGTCGAGACCCAGGGCGTTGACGGGGTCACCCGCACCACCTACCGGGTCACCTGGGCAGACAACACCGAGATCTCCCGTGAGGCCGTCTCCACCGTCGTCGTCACCAAGCCCGTGGACGAGGTCGTCCTGGTGGGCACGGCCGACCCCACTCCGGCGCCCGCCGCGGCACCCTCCTCCTCGTCGAGCTCCTCCTCGGACTCCTCGGGCACCGCCGCCCCGACCCCCCAGTACGCCTCCGGCGGCACCACCGCCGGGGACGCCCAGGCGGTCGCCCGGTCCATGATGGGCTCCTACGGCTGGGGCGAGGGGGAGTTCTCCTGCCTGGTCAGCCTGTGGAACCGCGAGTCGGGCTGGAACTACCAGGCCGAGAACCCCTCCTCGGGCGCCTACGGCATCCCCCAGGCCCTGCCGGGGAGCAAGATGGTCTCGGCGGGCTCCGACTGGGCCACCAACCCTGTTACCCAGATCACCTGGGGGCTGGGCTACATTGCGGGCCGCTACGGCAGCCCCTGCGGCGCCTGGGCCCACTCGGAGGCCACCGGCTGGTACTGAGCCGCCCGGCCCCCGCTCTACCGCCCTGCCGTGGCCCCGGTAGTCTGGGGGCATGCCCGACCCCTCCGACGGCGCCGCCCGGCGTCGCCACCTCACATCCGCCTGCCCCCGCCAGGAGACGGCGGAGGAGGGCCGTCTGCCTCCGGTCAGCTCCACCTGGCTGCGCGGCCTGGCCGCTGCCCTGGGCTTACGGCCCACCAAGGCCCTGGGGCAGAACTTCGTGCACGACGCCGAGGTCCTGCGCGGCATCGTCCGGCACGCGGGCGTCCGGCCAGGGAACACCGTCCTGGAGGTGGGCCCCGGCCTGGGCTCCCTGACACTGGCCCTCCTGGCTGCCGGGGCGCGTGTGGTGGCCGTGGAGATCGACCCCGTCCTGGCCCGCGCCCTGCCCGCCACCGTCGCCGACCGTATGCCGGAGGCCGCGGGCAGCCTGAGCGTCGTGCACGCCGACGCGCTGGGCGTGACCGGCCCGAAGTCGCTGGGCCTGCCGCAGGGGGCGGACCTGCCCACCCTCCTGGTGGCGAACCTGCCCTACAACGTGGCCGTCCCCGTCCTCCTGACGCTCCTCGAGGCCCTGCCCTGCCTGGAGTCGGCCACCGTCATGGTCCAGGCGGAGGTCGCCGACCGCCTGGCCGCCGCCCCGGGGTCACGCACCTACGGGATCCCCAGCGCCAAGGTCGCCTGGTACGCCTCGGCCCGCCGCACCCTGACCATTGACCGCACGGTGTTCTGGCCGGTCCCCCACGTGGACTCCGCCCTGGTCGAGCTCACCCGCCACGCCCCCCCGGCCACCCGCGCCCCCAGGGAGGCGGTCTTCGCCGTCATCGACGCCGCCTTCTCCCAGCGCCGCAAGACCCTGCGCCAGGCCCTCGCCGCCCTGGCGGGCTCCCCGCAGCAGGCCGAGCAGGCCGCCCGGCAGGCAGGTGTCGACCCGCGCGCGCGCGGTGAGACCCTCGACGTCGCCGCCTTCGCCGCCCTGGCCGAGGCCCTGGGGTCCCAGGCCGGGGCCCAGCACTCCGGCGGGCGGGCGGGTGGCCCGACGACGGGGGACACCGCCTGCGCCCCCAGGTCCGGGACCCGGCCCGCCCCCGCCGCCTCGCCCCGCGCCCCCAAGGAGAGACCATGAGCTACCTGCGTGCCGTCCCCAGCGACTCCGACCTGCCCAGCCGCTCGGGCAGCGCCGCCTCCGTGCGTGTCGAGGCCCCCGGCAAGGTCAACCTCTTCCTGTCCGCGTCCGCCCCCGGCACCGACGGCTACCACCCGCTGACCACCGTCTTCCAGGCGGTGCGCCTCATTGAGACCGTCACCGCGCGCCGGCAGGCGGCGGACGCCATCGGCGCCATCACCCTGACCCTGGAGGAGCCCGACCCCGCCGTGCCCACCGGTGAGGACAACCTCGCCGTGGCCGCCGCCCGCCTCCTGGCCGCCGCCACCGGGGTCACCGAGGGCGTGGACCTGCTGGTGCGCAAGCGGGTACCGGTCGCCGGCGGGATGGCGGGAGGCAGCGCCGACGCCGCGGGCACCCTCCTGGCCTGCAACCAGCTGTGGGGTACCGGCCTGGCCCCGGACCACCTCATGAGCCTGGCCCGCCACCTGGGCGCCGACGTCCCCTTCCCGCTGCTGGGCGGCAGCGCCCTGGGCACTGACCGGGGCGACGAGCTCAGCCCCCTCATGACACGCGGCACCTACCACTGGGTCCTGGCCCTCCAGGACCGGGGCCTGCCCACGCCCTTGGTCTTCCGCCGCCTGGATGAGCTGCGCGGCCCCGGCGCGGCTCCGGAGGCTCCTGTGGCTCCAGAGGCTCCTGTGGCCCCGGAGGTACCTGCGGCTCCGGCGGGTCCGGAGCCGGCGTCCACGCGGGACGTGCCCCCGGCGTCGGGCCTGACGCCGCAGCCCGATGCCAGGACCAGGGCGTCAGCCCCCGACCCGGTGCCCCCCGCCCTGACCGCCGCCCTGCGGGCCGGGGACGCCCACGCCCTGGCCCAGGTCATGCGCAACGACCTGGAGGCTGCCGCCCTGGACCTGCGCCCCGAGCTCGCCGACGTCATTGACGTGGCCCAGGCCTCCGGTGCCCTGAGGGCCATGGTCTCCGGCTCCGGGCCCACCGTGGCGGCGCTGGTGACCGACATGGCGACCGCCCAGAGGGTGTCGCGGGCCCTGACCGCCTCCGGGGTCTGCTCCGGCGTGCTGCGCGTGGACGCCCCCGTGGCCGGGGCCAGGGTGGTGGGCTGATGGCGTACCTGCTGGGTGTGGAGGGCCTGCGCGTGGTCGTCGGCTCGCGCATCCTGCTTAACGGCGTCACCCTCGGCATCGAGGACGGCACCCGGGTCGGGGTCCTGGGGCCCAACGGCGCCGGGAAGTCCACCCTCCTGCAGGTCCTGGCCGGGGCCCGCCACCCCGACGGCGGGCGTGTCACCCGCACCGGGGGCGTGCGCCTGGCCATGCTCAGCCAGGCCGACGACCTGGACGCGGAGGCCACCGTGGTCCAGGCGGTCCACGGGGACGTCCCTGAGCACACCTGGGCCTCCGACCCAGCGGTCCGCGACGTCCACGCCGGGCTGCTGGCGGACCTGGACCTGGGCGCGCGGGCCGCCACCCTCTCCGGGGGCCAGAGGCGCCGCGTGGCCCTGGCTGCGGTCCTGACCGCCCCGGCCGACGTGGTGGTGCTCGACGAGCCCACCAACCACCTGGACGTCGAGGGCGTGGCCTGGCTGGCCCGCTACGTCGGCGCCCGGTTCGCGTCCCGGCGCGCCCGTGGCGCCCTGGTCGTGGTCACCCACGACCGCTGGTTCCTGGACGCGGTGTGCACCAACGTCTGGGAGGTCGTCCCCGGCGTGGACCCCGGGGGCGACCGCCCCCAGGTGGCCGGGAGGGTCGAGACCTACGACGGCGGTTACGCCGCCTACGTCCTGGCCCGGGCCGAGCGCTCCCGGCAGGCCGCCCTGGCCGCCGGGAAACGGGCGAACCTGCTGCGCAAGGAGCTGGCCTGGCTGCGCCGGGGCGCCCCGGCACGCACCTCCAAGCCTCGCTTCCGCACCGAGGCCGCCGAGGCCCTCATTGCCGATGTGCCCCCGCCCCGGGACACAGTCCAGCTCACGGCCATGGCCACCGCCCGCCTGGGTAAGAAGGTCATTGACCTGGAGGACGTGTCCGTGCGCTACCCGGCCGGTGACGGCTCCGCGCTGGCCCGTGACGGCTTCGGGCCGGGTGGCGCAGGGGTACCGGGCACCGGGGCCGGGAGCCGGGCCGGTGACGGCGGGACCGGCCGGACAGGCCGCGGGGCCCCGCTGCGGGGGCGCGGCTGGGCCGGTGACGGCGGGACCGGCGGCGGGGCCGGGCCGGGTACCGAGGTCCTGCGCCACGTCACCTGGCGCCTGGCACCGGGGGAGAGGGTCGGCGTCGTCGGGGTCAACGGGGCGGGCAAGACCACCCTGCTGCGCCTGCTGGAGGGCGTCCAGCAGCCCACGGAGGGGCGCGTGGTGCGCGGCAGGACCGTCAAGGTGGCCGCCCTGTCCCAGTCCACCCACGAGCTCGACGCGCTGGCGGACAAGCGTGTGGTCGAGGCCGTGGCCATGGTCGGTGAACGGGTGGTCGTGGACGGCAAGGAGCTGACCGCCGCCCAGCTCGTCGAGCGCCTGGGCTTCACCCGCCAGCGGGCCTGGACCCGCGTGGGGGAGGTCAGCGGTGGGGAGCGGCGCCGCCTCCAGCTGCTGCGGCTGCTCATGACCGAGCCCAACGTGCTCCTGCTGGACGAGCCCACCAACGACCTGGACACCGACACCCTGGCCGCCGTGGAGGACGTCCTGGACTCCTTCCCCGGCACCCTCGTGGTGGTCTCCCACGACCGCTACCTGCTGGAGCGGGTCACCGACCACCAGGTGGCCCTCCTGGGCGACGGGTGCCTGCGCGACCTTCCCGGCGGCGTCGAGCAGTACCTGGCGCTGCGGCGCCAGGAGTCCGGTGGCGTGGCCCGCGGTGTGTCCCGTGGCGCGGCCCGCGGTGGAGGCGCGACGCCGGGACCCGGACCGGGCAGGTCCCGCGGGGGCGGCGGGCGCGACGACGGTGCGGGTCGCAATGGGCGCGACGGTGCGGCCCGGGCTGGTGAGGGCGCCGGGGCCCTGGGCGGGGCCGGTGCGGGCGGGCTCACGGGCGCCCAGCACCGGGAGGCCACCAAGGCCCTGGCCCGCCTGGAGCGTCGGGTGGGGAAGGCCGGGGACGCCGTCGGGCGCCTTCAGGCCCGTCTGGAGGAGGCTGCCGCCGACCCCGCGCGCGTGGGCGAGCTGGCCCGTCTGGGGCGTGACCTGAGCGCCGCCCAGGCCGAGCAGGCCGCCCTGGAGGAGCAGTGGCTCCAGGCCGCCCAGGCCCTGGAGGACTAGACGCCCCGCACCCGCACAGTGGCCGCCGCCTCGCGCCCGCCTCCTGTCTACCCAGTGACCACCCCGCCAGCAGGACCCGCCCCGCCGGTAGGGCGTCGCCACCCCCGGCGCGGCGGGCGGGCGGAACCGTCTAGAATCACCTGGCGACGCTGACGCGCGTCCTGTCCGCCTGGCTCGTCCCCGGAGAATCACGTGAAGACCCTTGTCGTTATCCCGACCTACAACGAGGTCGAGTCCCTGCCGGGCGCCCTGGACCGGGTGCGCCAGCACGCGCCCGCCGCACACGTCCTGGTCGTGGACGACTCCTCCCCGGACGGGACCGGTGCCCTGGCTGACGAGCGCGCCTCGCGCGACGACCACGTCCACGTCCTGCACCGCAGGCAGAAGAACGGCCTGGGGCCGGCCTACCTGGCGGGCTTCGACTGGGGCCTGGGGGCCGGCTACGAGCTCCTGGTGGAGATGGACGCCGACGGCTCCCACCGCGCCGAGGACCTGGTCCTGCTCATCCAGCGCGCCGAGATGGCCGACGCCCCGGACCTGGTCATCGGCTCACGCTGGGTGGCTGGCGGGGCCACCCAGGGCTGGAGTGCCCGGCGTGTGGCCCTGTCCCGCGCCGGGAACCTCTACGTCAACGTGGTACTGGGCACACGTGTCAGGGACGCCACCGCGGGCTTCCGGGTCTACCGCGCCGACATCCTGCGACGCCTGGACCGGAGCCAGGTGCGGGCCCTGGGATACGGCTTCCAGGTCAATATGACCAAGGTCGTGGAGGACATGGGAGGCCGGATCGTCGAGATGCCCATCACCTTCGTGGAGCGCCAGGCCGGTCAGTCCAAGCTGAGCGGGGGCATCTTCACCGAGGAGCTGGCCCTGGTCACGCGGTGGGGGCTGGCCCGGCGCGCCCACCAGGCCGCCGCCGCGGCCCGGCGCACGGCATCCCGCCTGCGTCGTGGCCGGGGGTGAGCGGCGTGGCAGCCCCGAAGCCCCCCTCACAGGACGACGGCGGGGGCACGAGCCTGCGCGCCGTCGCCCAGCAGCTCAAGCACCGCCTCCACACGGCCCGGGTGCGCCTGGCCGCCCGGCGCCTGGCCAGCGCCCACGACCGCATCGCCCGTAGGGCCCAGGAGGTCCCCTACGTGTGGGACCGGGACCGCTACGACGCCGGGATCGGTCACGCCGCCGACTCCAACTCCTCGACCTTCGTGGTCAACCACCTCTTCTGGTCCCTGCCTCAGGCGCGCGACGCCGTGCCCGCGCCTCAGGCCCCCAAGGTGCTCTGGGCCCTGTGGACCGGGGACAACCCCGTCACCCCCAGGCGCCGGGAGAGCCTGGACGCCCTGGCCGCGGACAACCCCGACCTGGAGATCAGGGTGGTCACCCCCGCCAACATCCAGGAGCACGTCGTCGCCGACCACCCGCTCCACCCGGCCTACGAGCGGCTGTCGTACATGCACCGCTCGGACTACCTGCGCGCCTACCTCATGCTGCACCACGGAGGGGTCTACTGCGACATCAAGCAGTACACGCGGCCCCTGTCGGTCCTGGTCGACCAGCTCAACGCCGACCCGGACCTGTGGGCCTGCGGGGCGGCGGAGAGGGCCCCCGAGCACACCGGGCCCGCCTTCGGGCCGCTCGGGCAGGACCAGCGGCGCTACTTCCGCCAGGAGCTCTCCCAGTTCTGCTTCGCCTTCAAGGCCCGCACCCCCCTGGCCGTGGAGTGGGTTGCCGAGGTCGAACGGCGCCTGTCCTACTTCCAGGACCTGCTGGAGCTGCAGGAGACCAGCCAGCCCTACGGCACGAACCCCGACTACCCCGTGCCCTGGAGCGCCCTCATGGCCTTTGTCTCCACCCCCCTGAGCCTGAAGTACCACGACCACGTCCGCGCCGACCCCACCGTCCAGATCGACTGGCAGCCAGGAGGGTACCGGTGAGGCCGCACCCGCCCCGAACCACCGACCGCCCAGGAGGAACCATGAGCAGCACCACCATGCTGTACGTCCAGCCGCAGGGCCACGGCTGGGGCCCCGTCAACACCATGGTGCGCCTGGCCGCGCGCCTGCTGGAGGCCGACCTCATGGTCGTCCCCGACACGCCGCTGGGCCAGGCCGCCAAGCTGCGCCTCCTGCTGCCCCGGATACGGGGACGCGGCACGCTCCTGGTGGTCGCCGCCGTCCCCGAGCACCTCAACGCCGTCCTGTGCGTGCCCGGGCTGCGCCACCGCTTCGGGACCGTGGCCGGGTGGGTCATTGACTGCTGGTGGACGGACCGGGTCCCCGTCGCGGTGACACGCGGACGGCTCTACGACCGCCTCCTGGTCACCGAGAAGGGCGTGGTCCCCCACTGGCAGCAGGCCAGCGGGCTGCCGGTGACCTGGCTCCCGCTGGGCACGGACGCGCTCGCGGCGTGGCGGCGCCGCGTCGTCAAGGACGACTCCGGCCCTCGGGGCGCCGACCCTGTGGGTGTCCCCGCGGACGGCCCCTGGGACGGGGGCCGTCCGGTGGACCTCCAGCGCATGGGACGCCAGGCCCCCGCCTGGGACGACGACGTCGCCCTGGCCCGCTGCGCCGCCGACCACGGGCTGGTCATGGGCGCCCGCCCGCCCTTTGGCGCCACCGCGGCGGCCTCCTACCGCAACGTCCTGGACTCCTACCGCCGGGCCAAGGTCGTCCTGGCCTTCACCAACCTGGTCTCACCGGCCGAGTACACCCACCCCACCCGCGAGTACGTCACCTCCCGGTGGCTGGACGCCCTGGCCGGCGGTGCCCTGGTGGCGGGGCGGCGTCCCCGTGAGGAGGGCAGCGACGAACTGCTGTGGGAGGGGGCCACCGTGGACCTGCCGGTTGACGACCTTGAGGCGGGTATGGCCCAGCTGGCGCTGCGTCTGGCCGACTGGTCGCCCAGGGAGGCGCTCGCCCTCCAGGTCGAGGCCCTGCGCCGCCTGGACTGGCGCCTGCGCCTGCGCGTGCTCGCCACGGAGCTGGGCCTGGAGTGCCCCGCCCTTGCGCGCTCCGAGCACCACCTGGCAGCCGCCCGGCAGGAGGCGGAGCGTGAGCTGGCCGCTGCCGATCGGGAGATGGAGCGTAAGGTGATTGCCGCCTTGGAGAGGTCGGAGCGTGAGCTAATCGCCGTCCTGCAGAAGGCTGAGCCTGAGCTGGACGCCGAGCTGGGGTCGGGGCCCGAGCCGGAGGGGGAGCGTAAGTTGGCGGCCGCCCGGCAGGGGGCGGGGCCTGAGTTGGCTGCCACCCAGTCGGAGGCTGAGCCTGAGCCGGACGCCGAGCCGGAGGGGGAGCAGTGAGCGCCCTGCCCCGCCTGTGCCTGGTCTCGGGCGCTGACCGGATCCGCTACCGCTCCCACGTTAACCAGGCGGTCTACGCCCAGGAGCACGGGTACGACTACCGGTTCGACCTGGGGGTCAACCTCGGCGGCCTGCGCAGCCACTTCGACATTAAGCTACGGGTGCTCCAGCGCCTCGGGCCGCTCTACGAGTGGGTGATGTGGATCGACGACGACTGCTGGTTCACCGACTTCCGCCCGGGGATCCTGGAGGCGGTGCTGGAGGAGGCCACGGAGCGCGACGCCGACATTGTCATCGCCCGGGGCGCCCGCGAGCCCCGGGGGTTCTCCAGCTTCCTCAACTCCGGCGTCATCCTCCTGCGCCGCAGCCAGGCCGCCACCAGCCTCCTGGAGGGGGTGCTCACCGAGCCCATTGACGACGTCGAGCGCTGGTGGGACGAGAAGCGCCTGGGTATCTTCACCCACGGCGACCAGGACCAGATCGTCAAGGTCCTCCACGACCGGGACCTGCTGGGGCGTACCTGGCTCACCGACCCCCAGCGCCTCAACTCCCGCACCCACCTGTACACCGCCTCCGCCCAGGACGCCCTGGTCTGCCACTTCGCCGGCCACTACGACCGGGAGCTCTCCGTGGCCTACTTCGCCCGGGACTACCACCTCTCCCCGGACCTGCTGCCCTGGGAGGTGGCCAGGAGGTACGGCATAACCACCCGGCCCATGAGCCCCGCGGAGATCCGCCTGCGCCAGGAGCGACGTGACCTGCGCGGACGCCTCAAGCCCTATCTCAAGCCCCTGCGCGACCGGCTCCGCGAGGTCAGGCGCCGCTGACGTCGTCGGCGTGCCCCACAGCGGGCCGGGGGCGCCGGCCCGGAGCGCGGTGACGGTGCCGTCGGGGTAGGCGACCAGGCAGCGGGCCGGGGGTGCCGGCCCGGGGGAGTGACGCCGTCGGCGTGCCCCCGCTCAGCGGACCGCGCCCCCCGCTGGGCGGCGGAGCCCCAGCGACCAGGGGGCGAGCCACCTCACCGGGACCGCCACCGCGTGGCACACCCCGACCGTCACCAGGGCGACACCGAGCGCCCACAGGCTGGAGGGGACCGGCCAGGTCTCTGCGCCGACGCGCCCCAGGACCATCTGGAGGGCGATGACCACGAACTTGTGCAGGCACAGGATAATGAGGCTGTCGCGGCCCACACGCTCCAGCCACCGCCCCCAGGGACGTGGCAGGGACCGGGCCAGGAGCACCAGGCCCCCGCTGCCCGTGAGCGCGCCCAGGAGGAAGAGGGGGTAGCTCTCCCCGTAGGCCTTGGTGACGTAGTCAACGGGGGACTGGCTGAAGGCGATGAGGGCCGTGGACACCCAGCAGGCGGTCCCGGCGGCGGCCTCCAGCCAGGGGGGCGTGGACGGGTGGGACCGGCGCCTGGGGACGTCGGGTAGGGCTGCCCTGTGGCTGGTGGCGGCCTGGCCGCGGCCCGGGGGGCGCCTGGACGCCGGTGCGGCGCGGCGCCCGCCTACCTCCCCCGTCGGGGCGGGCGGGTCCAGGACCTCCGCCGGGTCGCCGACGCGCGCCTCCCCCGTCGGGGCCAACGCCCCCGTGCGGGTGGATCCCCTGGTGCGTGTGGCTTCCCTGGTGCGCGTGGATCCCCCGGTGCGCCCGGCCGCGGCACCCAGCAGAGGCCCGCGCAACCACGCCCCGATAAGGAAGAAGGGCATGAGCACCACGACCCGTTCCAGCGACCAGGGCAGGGCCGGGGTGGTGCGGGCGACCGTCCACCAGGACAGGCCCACTGAGGCCAGGATCCACACCGGCAGGGGCACCCGGGCCAGCTCCACCCCCAGGCGCTCCACCCCGGTGGCCAGCAGGTAGGCCACCGTAATGGCCGGGAGGAACCACAGGGGCTTGTTCCAGTCCATGAGGTGCTCGGAGGGGTTGGCCCACACGATCCCCCACAGGTCCTGTGACAGTGAGGTCGGCCCCCGGCGGTGCAGGATCTGGGCCGCCAGGCCCCCCACGACGTCGAACAGCACCACGCTCACCAGCGCCCAGGTGAGGTAGGGCACCAGGATGGTGCGTACACGGCCCCGCAGCCACGCGGTCAGGGAGCGTCCTCGGGTGCGGTGGACCAGCCCGGACAGGAGGAAGAAGGCGGGGACGTGGAAGGCGTAGATAAAGGTGAAGGCCGTGGGGTGCCCGTCCCAGGGCAGGTAGGCGTGGCCGATGACGATCATGAGCATGGCGGCGCCCCGGGCGACGTCGATCCACGGCACCCGTCCTCCGACGCGCTCGGGGCCGGCGTGCCGCGGCTGGCTCATCCCTGGTCTCCCGGGTCCGTGCCGCGGGTGCGCAGCACCGGTCTGGGCAGGATCCCGCGCAGGCCGTTCCAGGCCAGGTTCACCATGTGCGCGGCCACCTCTTCCTTGCTCAGCCTGCGGTTCTCCAGCCACCACTGGGAGGGCAGGGCCACGATCCCCACGAGCATCTGGGCGTACAGGGGCGCGGTGCGGGGGTCGAGCTGGTGGGCCTTGAAGTGGGTGGCGAGTATGCCCGAGACCTGCACCGCCAGGTCCGCCAGCAGCGTGGAGTAGGTGCCGCTGGAGCGGTCGTTCTCACTGGAGAGGATGCGGAAGCCCTCGGTGTGGTCCTCGATGTAGGTCAGCAGGGCCAGGGCGGCGTGCTCCAGGATGACCGACGGGGAGGCGTCGGACTCCAGGGCGCCGGTGATCGCGGCGTAGATGCAGGTCAGCTCACGGTCCACAATGACGGCGTAGAGCCCTTCCTTGCCTCCGAAGTGCTCGTAGACCACCGGCTTGGAGACCTTGGCCCGGGAGGCGACCTCCTCGATGCTGGTGGCGTCAAAGCCCTTCTCCGCGAAGAGCCCCCGTGCCACGGCAATGAGCTGCTCGCGCCGCTCTCCCGCGCTCATCCTGGTCCGCTTGCTCGCCATGGGAACCATTGTGCCGTCCTACGGCGTCCTTCAGCCGACCGGGGGCACCGGCGTCGCGGCCTGTCTGCCCACCCGGCTGCCCGCAGCGTGGTTCACCGGGGACGTACGCTGACGCGGATACGGGACCCAGCCCAGGAGTGGCGCAATGGCGCGGACGTACCTTAACCACGGGGGACGTACGGGCAGCTGGACCAGGAGCGTGGTCTTGTCCGCGGACGTACCTCAGTCGCAGGAGACGTATCTTTAGGGTACGTCCCCCACAACTAAGGTACGTCCCCTATAACTAAGGTACGTCCCCCGCGGCTAAGGTACGTTCCCTATAACTAAGGTACGTCCCACATGTTCGCGCGCCGCAGGAGGTGTTAGGACTGCTTGTAGCGGTAGACGTTCGTCTCGCGCAGTTCGAAGCCCGCCCGGCGGTAGAGGCGGTTGGCGGCCTCACGGCTGGGACGGCTGGTGAGGTCCACGGTACGGGCGCCAATACTCGTGGCGTGGGCGACGGCGGCCTCCACCAGGGCCTGCCCGGCGCCTCGGCCGCGGGCCTGGCCGTCCACGACCACGTCCTCGACCCAGGCGCGCAGGCCCGTGGGGATGGTGAAGGTCGCCAGGGTGAGCATGCCCAGGATCGGCGCGGCTGCCCCGGGAGCAGTCCCGGCCCCGGCCCTGGCCCCGGCCCCCTGGGCGCCCGGGCTGGCCTGGCCAGCGGCCTCCTGCCCGTCTGAGCCAGCCTGGCTGGCGGCCCCTGTCGGTGCGTCGGCGTCGGGCCTGAAGACGAAGAGGAAGACGCCGGGCTGGGCCACCAGGTCCGCGCACTGCTGCGCGGTCAGGGCCGGGGCGGTGCGGGAGAGCTGCGGGATGAGGCGCTCCATTGCCTCGACGAGCTCGGGGGTGGAGGAGGTGACCAGCTCAACGCTCATGACGTGCCTTTCGGATGGGGACGAACGCACCTACTGTTCCACATCCCCGCCCTGGGCGGTGGGGCGGAGGCGCGGGCGTGGCGCCCGGGGATCAGGCCACGTGCGCGGCACCCGGCCCTGTGGGGGCTCGACGCAGGGGAGTGCGCCCGCCGGTCGGGCTACCCCCTACCCCGGTCCTTAGGTGGTGGCTGTAGAGCTTGGTGAGCGCGGAGGCCAGACAGGGGCTACCCCGGTGCCCCTAGGCGGTGGGGCCCATAATGGCGGCCTGGACCAGGGTGGTCCCGGTGGCCAGGTCGCGCAGGCGCAGCACGTAGGGGTGGTCCACGACGAAGTCAATGGGCTTGCTCTGGTCGGGGGCGGCCCCGGCCGTGAGGCCCACCTCCGTCAGGGCGGCGGCGACGGTGCCCTCCTCGTCCACCAGGAGGCGCACCTGCTGGACCACCTGGCTAATGGACAGCCCGAGGGCGATCCCGTCCAGGCTGGAGGTGTCCAGGCCCAGCGCCTTGAGCATCTCCAGGAGCTCGACGGGCCCGGAGGTCAGGTCGAGCTTGGGCAGGACGATCTTGACCTCGTTCTGGTCCGGGCCTGCCGCGGCCTGGTCCAGGGCGGCGGAGGCCTGGGCCCAGGTGGCGGGGGGCAGGTCGGCGGGGCTGGTGCCCTGGTTGGGCAGGACGACGTCCATGGCCAGGCCCTGCCCGTCGAGCTCCCCGCCCTGGTAGCCCAGGCGTACGGCGGCCCAGCCCTGGCCGTAGGCGTAGGGGATGGTGCGGGTGCCGTGCATGAACTTGGTCTGGGTGGTGGAGCCGTCGGCCCGGGTGAAGGTGCCCTCCCTGGTGTCCTCGGCCTTGAAGGGCGTGTCCCACTGGGCGGCGAAGAGCAGGGCGTTCTGGAGGACCAGGGCGGTGTCGCTGGTGACCTGGATGCCGGTCTTCTTGATCAGCCCGGCGGTGTTCTTGTCGGCCCACTTACTGAGGTTGTCCGCCAGGTCGCCTAGGGGGACCTTCTCGATCTGGGCGGAGAACCAGCGCAGGACGGTGTCCAGGTAGGTCTGGCTGACGGTAAGGTCCTTACGGTCGACCACGACCACGTGGTTGGCCACGTGCACCAGGGGCGTCTCAGGGGGCTTGCCGGGGTCGAAGCCGTCCAGGGAGCGGTCGTTGCGGTTCAGGGCGGTCTGGACGGCCGACCAGGTCTGGTCGCGTTCCTGACCGCTGACTCCCAGGAGCTTGTCGTAGCCCTGGGTGGTGGCGTCCGTGGCGCCGTCGGCCACCAGGGCCAGCGCCAGGGCCAGGCTGAGCGGGGAGGCCAGGGCGTTGGTGCCGGGGCTCTGGGTCAGCAGGTGGTTCAGGAGCTGCGCCCCCAGCTCGTCGCAGGCGGTCACGGCGTCGGCCAGGGAGGTGCGTACACTGTCCAGGGACACGGTCTCACGGGTGACCGTGGAGGTCAGGGGCGTGCCCGTGGCCGAGGAGGAGCACGAGGCGAGGAGGGCGCTCGCCGTCGGGGCCAGCGCGGCCAGGGCCAGGAGGGAACGACGACTCGGCTGGCGTGTGTGCGGACTCATACTAAGAGGCTATCAGGAGACTGGTGTCACTGGTACGTACCACCCCGGGCCTGCCCTCCCCGTTCTTCCCCTCCCGCCCCCTTCCGCCCCCTTCCGCGAGAACGGTACTTATTCGTCGTGAGAACGGTACTTGTTTGCCGTGAGAACGGTACTTATTGCTCGCGAGAACGGGGGCGCGGGACCAACCTGGGTGTGTCAGGAGGTGGTGGGGTCCATGACGGCGGCCTGAACCAAGGTGGTCCCGGTGGCCAGGTCGCGCAGGCGCAGCACGTAGGGGCGGTTGACGATGAAGTCGGTGGGATCGTCCTGGACAGGCGCGCACCCATCCATGATTGCCGCCTCCGTCAGGGCCGCGGCGACGGTGCCCTCCTCGTCCACCAGGAGGCGTACCTGCTGGACCACCTGGCTAATAGACAGCCCGAGGGCGATCCCGTCCAGGCTGGAGGCGTCCAGGCCCAGCGCCTTGAGCATCTCCAGGAGCTCGACGGGCCCGGAGACCAGGTCCAGCACGGGCAGGGCGATCCTGACCCTGCGGTAGTCCGGGCCCTTCATCCCCGGCCCGGCCACCTCCGCCCGACCTGGACTCGTGGCCTGGTCCAGCCCAGCCACCTCCACCCGACCCACCTCAACTGCCCGGTCCAGCCCGGCTGCCCGGTCCAGGGCGGCGGAGGCCTGGGCCCAGGTGGCAGGGGGCAGGTCGGCGGGGCTGGTCCGCCGTCGGGGCAGGACGACGTCCATGGCCAGGCCCTGCCCACGGGGCCACCCTCCGCCCTGCCCGTCCTGGTAGTCCAGGCGTACGGCGGCCCAGTCCCGGCCGCGGGCGTAGGGGATGGTGCGGGTGTCGTTCATGAACTGTGCCCGGGTGGTGGAGCCGTCGGCCCGGGTGAAGGTGTCCTCCGCGGTGCCCTCGGCATTGAAGGGCGTGCTCCAGCGGGCGGCGAAGAGCAGGGCGTTCTGGAGGACCAGGGCGGTGTCGCCGGTGACCTCGATGCCGGTCTTCTTGATCAGCCCGGCCGTGTGCTCCTGGGCCCAGGCGCTGAGGTTGGCTGTCAGGTCGCCTACGGGGACCTTCTCGACCTGGGCGGAGAACCAGCGCAGGACTGTGTCCAGGTAGGCCTGGCTGACCGCCACCTCCTCACGGTCGACCACGACCACGTGGTTGGCCACGTGCACCAGGGGCGTCTCAGGGGGCTTGCCGGGGTCGAAGCCGTCCAGGGAGCGGTCGTAGCGTCCCAGGGCGGTCTGGACGGCCGACCAGGCCCGGTCCCGGTCCCGCCCTCCTGCTCCCAGGAGGCGGTCGTAGCCCTGGGTGGCGGCGTTCGTGGCGCCGTCGGCCACCAGGGCCAGCGCCAGGGCCAGGCCCAGGGGACAGACTAGGATGTTGGTCCCAGGAGCCTCGGCCATGAGGTGGCCCAGGAGCTGAGCCCCCAGATCGTCGCAGGCGGCCACGACGTCGGCCAGGGAGGTGCGTACGCTGTCCAGGGACACGGTTTCACGCGCCACAGCAGAGGTCAGGGGCACCCCTGGTGCTGGCGGCAGACGCGGGCAGGCCTCCACCGAGGGACGGGAGCGACGGGGACGCGTCTCTTCCCAAATGACGGGCGGCGGGAGCAGACGTGTGCGCAGTCTCATAGCCGGAGGCTACACCCCCACCTGGGCACCCGGAGCTGGCGCGTGGGGGTCTGCCCGCACGTCCTCTCCCGTGACCCCCCACCTGGGCACCCGGAGCTGGCCGACCTCGGCCACGCCCACCGAGGACTCCGTCCCATCCCCGAGAGCGCCGGGAGCTGGCCGGGCCCTCGGTAGGGGCATCGCCCCTGGGCCCCCACCCTTGGGAGCGCTGGGAGCTGGCTTTTCGGGGTCTAGTCGCCCACTACCCTGGTTGCCCACCCCTGAGAGCGCCCGGAGCTGGCCCCTGGTGGGCGCCCCGGGCCGAGTTGCACATTCTTTTTACAATCAGCGATCAGTAAACGGCTTAATCGCGTGGATTCATCAGGCAGCTCGGGGCCCGGAAACCAGGATGAATGTGCAACGGCGCCCAAGTTGCACATTCATCCTGCCCACCTCCGCCTCCCGGGCCGGGAAACCGTTGGAATGACGCCACTGGCTCGCCACCGGCTCCAGGATGAATGTGCAGGTGCCGGTGACGGCCGCCCGGGGAGCGTCGAGTACCCTGTGGGGCAGGCCGAACGTCCCAACTTCGCCAAGGAAGGCAACCATGACCGACGCCGCCTCTGTCACACCCGACCACACCGCGCCAGCCACTCCCGCACCGGCGGCCCTCGCACGGGCCACCCCCACGTCAGCCGCCCCTGCACTTGCTACCCCCACACCGGCTACCCACGCACCAGCCGCTCCAGCCACCTCCCTCCCGCCCGTGCCGACCCTCACCGAGGTCCGGCCCGTACCCGCCACCCCGGCTGTGCCCGTCCCCGCGCCGGTCCCCAGCGGGGCGCCCACCGTCCTGCCCGACGAGCACACCTACACCGCCGACGAGCTCTTCTTCTCCACCACGGACTCCGCTGGCCGTATCCGTCGCGCCAACGCGATCTTTATGCGCCTGTCCGGCTACCCGCGGGGGGCGCTGGTGGGGCGCGCCCACAACGTGGTGCGTCACCCCGACATGCCCGCCGGGGCCTTCCGCTCCATCTGGGAGGACCTGGAGGCCGGGAACGCCGCCAGCGCCTACATCACCAACCGCTCCTCAGACCGCGGGCGCTACCGGGTCTTCGCCACCATCGTCCCCAGCGGGGACGGCTACCTCTCGGTGCGCACCCTGCCCATGCTCACCGGTCTGCGCGACGCCGTCGAGGCCGCCTACACCCGCGTCCGCGAGGTAGAGGCCGCCTCCGCCGCCTCCGGCTCCACCCGCCGGGAGGTCGCCGCCGCCGGGCAGGCCGCCCTCCTGGCCGAGCTGGGCGCCCTGGGCTACCGCGGCACCGTGGACTTCACCCGTCAGACCCTGCCCGCCGAGGTCGCCGCCCTGGTCGCCTCGGGGGTCAATATCCCCCGCCGCCCTGACGCCACCGGGCCGGTCGCCACCATCCTGGCCCAGATGGACGGGATCGAGGAGGGCACCGCGGGGATGGTCTCCCTCCTGGACGTGCTCGCCCGTCTCGTGGGGCTCCTGGGGCGTCGTGCCAGCGCGGTCACCGCCCTGTCCGACCGCCTGGGCCGCTTGCGCGAGAGCCTGCGCGGTGTCGTCGCCGACGTGGGGCGCCTGGCCCCAGGGGAGGCTGACGCCGTCCGTCTGCGCTACCGGCAGGTCGACTCCCTCGTCCTGGAGTGCTTTGAGGAGCTGCGCCCCCTGGCCGGGCAGATCACCGAGCTGCGTGGGGACGTGGACTCCGTCCGCTTCGGCATCGCCCTGACCCGCCTGCACAACCTGGCGGCAGGGTTCTTCGCCCTCCAGATCCTGGACGGGCAGGACGCGCTGGAGGAGAACGACGCGGTGGGCTCCCTGGCGGAGCTCGTCTCGGCCCTGTCCGACGGCGCCGCCAGCCTGACCGACCGGCTCGCCCTGCTCGATGCCCGCCGCGAGCTGGTCGGGGGTGACCTCGACGCCGTCGCACAGGCCCTGACTGCCACCCACGCCCCGCTGCTGGACCTCCTGGAGACGGCCGCGCGGGCCGGTGCCGGGAGGTGCCAGAGCGTGGACGCCGCCCGGGCCCTGCTCGATGACGGCTTCCCCGAGGCGCTCGACCTGGCCGACCTGGCCGGTGCCGTGCGCGACCTGGCGGTCCCCTACGAGGCCGAGGACCTCCGGGAGAGGCTGCGCCAGGTACGCGAGGCGCTGGCCGAGCTCTGAGGCCGCCCAGCCCCTCCCCGCGAGAACGGTACTTATTGCTCGCGAGAACGGTACTTGTTTGCCGTGAGAACGGTACTTGTTCAGGACCCCTGCCTCACTCGCCCCGGACCGCGTGGCCGCGCCTTTGGGGGCCGAGGTGGTCCCGCCCGGCTCAGGCCGCCTAACTCTCAGGCCACCCGGCTCTCAGGCCACGGGACCGCCCGTCGCGGCCACCACCGCTCCCGGACCGGCCCAGCTCGACCAGGACCTCGGCGTGGCCGGTATGGGGGAACATGTCAAACAACCGTGCCCGTCTCACCCGCAGCGAGGGCATGGCCGCCAGGTCGCTGACCAGGGATGACGGGTTGCAGGAGGAGTAGAGGACCCGCCTCACCCCGCTGGCCTCGATACGCTGCGCCAGGTCGGGCCCGATCCCGCGCCGGGGAGGGTTGACCACGAGCAGGTCCGGCACGTCCCCGGACCTCGGGTCCAGGACCCGGGCGTCACCGGCCTCGAACCACACCCGTCGCGGGTCCAGGCCCATGAGGCGGGCGGAGGCCTGGGCCCCGTGGATGGCCGACGCCGAGAGCTCCACGCCGCGTACCTGCGCGCCGTGCAGGGCCGGGTGCGAGGCCAGCGCCAGGGCGAAACCGCCGACTCCGCAGAAGAGGTCCCACAGGTGCAAAGGGACGGCGCCCCGCTCGCTGCCGGCACCGGCCCGCCCAGCGTCGGCCCCGGCCCGCCCGCCTGCCATCCACCCGGTACCAGCCCGTCCGGCGTCGGCCCACCCGGCGTCGGCCCGCCGCCTCGACGCCCACTGGGCCGCCCACTGGCGGGCAGTGGCGTAGAGCTCCTCGGCCACGGCGGTGTTCGTCTGGAAGAAGGAGCGGGTGGGCAGCAGCAGGGGCAGCACCGTCTCCTCTGCCTTCCTGCCCCCCGGCCGTCCGGGAACGTCCTGCGCTGGTAGGAGCAGGTCCATCTGGAGGCGGTCGGACATCCCCTCCGCCAGCCCCAGGAGGATCTCCTCCTCACCCTCCAGCACGGCCTGGCGGACCGGCTGGATATTGGCGCTCATGACCTCAAGCTGCGGCAGGGCCCGGCGGATCCGCGGCAGCGCCCGACGCAGCGTCCCCACGTGCCGGTGGGAGCGCAGGACCCAGCGGACCATGAGCGCCCCCGTCGGCGAGGCGGTCAGGAGGAGGTACTTCAGCTCCCCCCGGTCGGTCGCAATGTGGTAGGGCGCCAGGCCGAGCCCGGTAACGAGCTGGCCCAGGACCGGCAGCGACTCCTGGATCGCGTCCACGTGGAGCGGGCAGCCGCGCAGGTCCAGACTGCCCCCGAAGCGGTCGGCCAGCCCCAGGACGGGGGCGGACACGCTCCCGGAGACCGCCATCTTGGCCTTGTTGCGGAAACCGGTCGGGGCGCTGCCAGCTGGCGGGAGCCAGGCGTCACGAGGGACCGGGGCGGGTCCGTCGGCCAGGAGACCGGCCACCTGCGCCTGCTTGGCGGCCAGCTGCTCGGGGAGGGGGCGCGCCAGGTCCGGGCAGGAGCGGCAGGCCCCGGCGTCGTGCAGGGAGCAGGCCGTCCGTGAGGGCGCCCGTCGGGAGAGGACCCGTCGGGAGGGGGCCGAGCGGGCACGGCCCGTCGTCGGGCGTGGTGGGCGTCCCATGTGTCTCCTGTCTTCCTGGGCTGCGTACCGGTTGTGCGAGGCTGCCAACGGCGTCCGGCGCGGGGGCGGACACAACCCTCACCGAACTCATGTGACAAATATCACTTATAGGTCTGTGGGGGCGGACGCCGCCGCGACCGCCCCAACCGACCCAGAAAACCCCGGCCGAGCCCAGGCCCCAGAGCGGTGGCCCGGAGGTGCTTCGCAGGCGACCTGGGCGGCAGTATCCTGCTGTGTGATTGTGGGGAGGCTGTCCTCCTCGGTGGAGTCGTCCGGCGTTTTCTGGGATTTATGGACCATTTTATGTGGGTGTGATATTTCTATATTATTGTAGTGAGGCTTTCTGGCCTTTATGGTCGATCCGGGTCGAGGCAGTGGGTACACACCTGTGTCCAGGTGGGTACGCGCCTGCACCCGCCGGAGAACCTGCGCCCGCCGGAGAATATGACGAGGCCCGCGTCCGAGGTCTACCTCGGCCCGCGGGCCTTCGTCGTCGAGGGGCTCGCTCCCGGGTTCCCATTCCTGGGGGAGCTCCCTCCTTCGCCAGAACGCTCCGTGCGGGCTCCCTTGGACCCGTACAGTGCTCGGTCAGGGTAGGTCGTCGGGTTCCCCAACCCTCGCGACCCGTTCCGTCCGGCGGCAAGAACAATACAACGCCTCCTGCCTGTGAGAAGACCCTATATATGCCTGGGAAGCTGCTGGGAGATGGGGGGCGAATGGGCTCATTCGGCAGGTGACCAGGTACTGAGCGCGCCTCCCGCCCGTGAAAGAGGGCAGACTGGGGTCATGAGTGAGCTCATTATCACACTATCTGACCCCTCCGCCGTGCCCGACGACGTCCGGACGGGCCCGGCCGCGGCCGACGGCCCGGTCGTCCTGCCGCGCACGGGCATCGGGACGGACGTCCACGCCTTCGCCGCGCCGGACTCGGGGACGCCCCTGCGCCTGGCGTGCCTCGAGTGGCCCGGTGAGGTGGGGCTGTCGGGGCACTCCGACGGCGACGTGGTGGCCCACGCCTGTGCCGACGCCCTCTTCTCGGCCGCCGGGCTGGGGGACCTGGGGAGCAACTTCGGCACCTCCGAGCCCCGGTGGAAGGGGGCTGCCGGGGCGGTCCTCCTGGCCGAGGCGGCACGACGGGTGCGCGAGGCCGGTTTTGAGATCGGCAATGTCGCGGTCCAGCTCGTGGGTGAGCGGCCCCGGGTGTCCGGCCGCGCCGCCGAGGCCGGTGCGGCCCTGAGCCGGGCGGTGGGCGCCCCGGTGTCCTTCTCCGCCACCACCACCGACCACCTCGGGTTCCTGGGGCGCGGGGAGGGGCTCCTGGCGGTCGCCACCGCCCTGGTCTACCCGGGATAGGCGGCCCCGCACCCGCCCCGGGACCGGCATCTCGTCGCTGGCGCGGATCACGGAGTTGGTGTGGCCCCCGCACCCGCCCCGGGACCGGTGGGGAAGAAGCCGGTCATAAAGCCGCCGGTCGTGGTCCCCGCACCCGCCCAGGGACCGGGCACATGGCGCTGTCTACCGCCCACACCCGGGTGCGCGCGGCCCCGCACCTGCCCCGGGACCGGGCCGCGGGGGGCGGGTATGTTTGGGCCGTGAGTGATCTCCAGCCTGGCATGCCGTCCCTGCGCCTGTACGACTCGGCCGCCCGCGCCGTCGTCCCCCTGGCGCCCACCGTCACGCCCGGAATGGTCACGATCTACCTGTGTGGTGCCACCGTCCAGGGCTCCCCGCACATTGGGCACATGCGCAGCGCCATCGCCTTTGACGTGCTGCGCCGCTGGCTGGAGCGCTGCGGCCAGGAGGTACGCCTCATCCGTAACGTCACCGACATTGACGACAAGATCCTGGCCAGGTCCGCGGCGGCCGAGCCCCCCGTGCCCTGGTGGGCCTGGGCCCAGCGCCACGAGCGCGAGTTCGACGCCGCCTACCGGGCGCTCGGTGTGGCCCCGCCCACCTACGAGCCGCGCGCCACCGGGCACGTCCCGGAGATGATCGACCTGGTGCGGCGTCTGCTCGACGCCGGCCACGCCTACATCGGCGAGCGTGGCAACGTCTACTTCTCGGTGGCTTCCCTGCCCGACTACGGCTCGCTGACCAACCAGCGCCTGGAGGACCTGGCCACCACCGAGGACGAGTCCCAGATAGACGACGACGTCGAGGCCGACAAGCGGGACCCGCGCGACTTCGCCCTGTGGAAGGCCGCCAAGCCCACCGAGCCGGCCGACGCCTCCTGGGACTCCCCCTGGGGGCGGGGCCGGCCCGGCTGGCACCTGGAGTGCTCGGCCATGTCCCGCCGCTACCTGGGTGACGAGTTCGACATCCACGGTGGCGGCATCGACCTGCGTTTCCCCCACCACGAGAACGAGCAGGCCCAGTCCCACGGCGCTGGCTGGGGGTTCGCCCGCCACTGGGTCCACAACGCCTGGGTCACCGTCAAGGGCGAGAAGATGAGCAAGTCGCTGGGCAACTCCCTGATCGTGGCCGAGCTGCTGAGAACCTACGACGCCGCCGTGCTGCGCCTGGCCCTGGGCACCGTCCACCACCGTTCCACCGTGGAGTTCTCCGAGGAGACCCTCGCCGACGCCGCGGCCCTGTGGAGGCGCCTGTCCTCAGCGGTCGTGCGGGCCCTGGACTACGACGGCACGCACGCTGTTGACGTCCCGGCCGCCGCCCTGCGCGAGCGCCCGCTGCCAAGGGCCTTTACCGCGGCCATGGACGAGGACCTGGGCCTCGCCGGGGCCATGGCGGAGGTCCACGCCGCCCTCAAGCGGCTCAACACGGCCTTCACCCCGGGGGACGACGCGGCCAGGCCCCTGACCAGGGACGAGCTGGAGGCCCTGGGCACGCAGCGCACGGAGGTCACCACCGTGGGCGACCTGGTGCGTGAGCGGGCCCTGGACCTGCGCTCCATGCTCGACGTCCTGGGCCTGGACCCCCTGTCCGCCCCCTGGCGCGCCACCGTCCTGGGCCCGGACTCCCGGAAGGGGCAGGACGCCGCGCTCAAGGCCCTGGGCCAGCTCGTCCAGCACGACCTGGACGAGCGTGCCCAGGCCCGTGCCGCCAAGGACTGGGCACGGGCCGACGCCCTGCGCAGCAGGCTCGCGGCTGCTGGCGTCGTGGTGGAGGACTCGCCCGCCGGGGCCCGCTGGCACCTGGCCTGAGGCTCCGACGCCCCGGGGCGTCACCAACCAGCCACGACAAGGAGATCAGCAATGCCAGGAAACGACCGCCCGCACGGTGCCCGACGCAGGCCCGGGAGCAAGAAGGGCCCTACCAAGGGCTCGGGAGGCAACCGTCGCCAGGGCCTGGAGGGCAAGGGCCCCACCCCGCGTGCCGAGGACCGCGTGGGCCACCCCAAGGCCCGGGCGAGGGCCCGCGCCGAGGCCCGTGCCGCCCAGCCCACACGGGCCAGGCAGCTGGAGAAGATCAGGCGCCGCTTCGGCGTGCCCGAGGACCACGAGATCGTCTGCGGACGCAACGCCGCCGCCGAGGCCGCCCGCGCCGGTGTGCCCATCTCCCGGGTCTTTATGGCCGTGTCCGCCGAGTCCGACGACCGCCTGGGGGCGGTGGTGCGCCGCGCCGTCCTCGTGGGGGCCCCTGTCCTGGAGACCACCAGGCTGGACCTGGAGGCGCTGACCGAGGGCGCCGCCCACCAGGGCGTGGCCATTGAGATCCCCGCCTACGAGTACACCGACGCCGACCTGCTGCTGGAGCGCGCCCGGGCCCTGGGTCACACCCCGCTGCTCGTGGCCCTGGACCAGGTCACCGACCCCCACAACCTGGGGGCCGTGCTGCGCAGTGCCGGGGCTTTCGGGGCCGACGGCGTCATTATCCCCGAGCGGCGCAGCGCCGGGGTGAGCGCGACGGCGTGGAAGGTATCCGCCGGGGCCGCCGCCCGCGTGCGCGTGGCCCGTGAGACCAACCTGGTACGCACCCTGGAGCGTCTCAAGAAGGAGGGCTGCTTCGTGGTCGGGCTCGACGGCGGGGGCGAGACCCTCGTGGAAGAGCTCACCCTGGCCGACGCCCCGCTGGTGGTGGTCACCGGGGCCGAGGGGACGGGCCTGTCCCGCCTGGTGCGTCAGACCTGCGACGTCATTGCCTCCATCCCCATTGCGACCAAGGTGGAGTCCCTCAACGCGGCCGTGGCCACGGGTATCGCCCTGTACGAGGTGGACCGCCTGCGCCGGGCCGCGCAGGCCGGGAGCTAGTGGCCCGCCCTGGGGCCGAGTTGCACATTCTTTTTACATTCGGCGATCATAAAACGGCGTGATCACGCGGATTTGCCTGACGGTGCGGGTGCCGGGGACAGTGATGAATGTGCAACAGCGACCGAGTTGCACATTCATTCTGCTCCCGACCTCCGCCCAGGGGCGTAGAACGTTGGAATCACGCCAGTGCCCTGCCAGCGCCCCCGGGATGAATGTGCAACTTCGCGCGGGGCCGCACTGGCGTGAGCCAGCCTCAGCCCGGGACCGCTCCTGACAGGACCCCGGCACTGGCGGGCTTCGCGGTACTGGCCCGGTGCCGGCGCGCATGGTACCGGCAGCCTCCCAGCACCAACGGGCTCCCGTTACCGGCCGTAAGTGGTCGTCCCAGACCTGTGCCAGCAGCCTGGCGGGGGCGGTGGGCTCCCGGCGTCGGCCCCCTGGGACGGCGCTCGGGGCGCGTGGGCTGCCGAAGTGGCGTAGAACCTGACACAATAGGCCCAGTTACCTGACAGACAGGAGGGCGTGCATGTCCGCCACCGAGGCCAACCAGCGCTGGAACCGTACTGAGGGTGTTCTCATTGCACCCGGGACCACCTCCGAGGAGGTCGCGGCCGTCCTGGACCAGGAGCGGGTCCTCGCCCGCCTGGAGTGGTATCCGGCTACGGAGCACCTCCTGTCCCTGACGCTCCTGACCGACGCCGAGGGCCGGGTGGCCGTCACCCCGCCCGCGCGTGGTGGTGTCGTCGCGGGCCTGGGGGTCTCCGAGCTGACGGAACGCCTGGCCCGGCACTTCCACGCCGACGCCGTCATCGGCCCCGCCTCCTTCCACGACCTGCCGCGTGAGGCCACCCACGACGCCGTCCGGGAGCCTGACCCGGCCACCCTGCGCGCCGTGGTCGTCTCCCCGTTGAGCGCCTACACCGTCCCCCTGCAGTCCACGCTCCTGGAGCGGCCCCTGGCGGTGGTCAGCCTGCCCGCCCTGGACCGGCGCGTGGTCATGTACACCGGTGAGGGACTGGACCTGGGTGCCCTGGGCTGGGACGAGGAGTCCCTGCCGGCCCTGGTCCTGGAGTCCCAGGACGGGGACCTGCGGGTGCGCGCCGTGACCACCGGGGACCCGGACGACGACGCCGTCTACTCCTGGGGCATGCGGTCGCGCTACGTCTGGGGCGGCGTCGAGCAGCCCGGACCGGCCCTGCGCGCCCGGGCCGAGGAGTTCCTCGCCGACGTCACCGACGCCTCCGCCATTGCCGCCGCCGTCCCCGGGGCGGACGCCCAGGCGGCGGCCGAGGCCCTGGCCACCCCCGGTGAGGACGGCCTGCGTGCCATGGTGGAGGCCCTGGGCCTGCCCGCCTGGGTCGAGGCCGTGCTCTCCGGGCGCCTGGCCCCCGACGAGGTCCCCGGTGCCGTCGTCCACGAGCCCAGGGGCCTGTCCAACGCGGTGGGCCGCAGTGTGGGCATGATGCTGCGTGACCCGGCGACCCCCGGCTCGGCCTACGTGCGCGGCTATGTGCGTACCGTCACCGAGATGCCCTGGCTGGTGCGCCTGGGTGCCCTGGCCGGGGTCGGGCTCGGTGGCCTGCTCATTAACCGGGCCCTGCGTCGGCGGGCGCGTACGGGTGAGCTCCCCGTGGGCATGGTGGTCGTCGGCTCCCTCATGGTGGTCAACTCCGTGCTGGAGGCGTCCATGGCCTCGGTGACGCGCCACCGTGAGCTGCGTCGGCGGGCCGACGAGGAGATGGCGCTCGTGGCCGAGGAGCTGGGGGCCTGACGCGCCTGTAGGCAGGCCCGAGGGGTCCACGGGGTGGCGGACTGCACAGGAGCAGGCCTGCCCGGGCCCCGGCGTCCCGTGCTGCCACGGCTGTAACCGCCTGGCCGTCCGACAGGCCCGACCGGGCCCAGGCGGTGCGACGGGCCCTTCGGCCGGGCTCGCCCCCGGCCTCTGGCGGGACCGGTGCCTCCTGGCAGCACCCGGTGCGGACCACGCCTTCCGGTGGACGGATCCCTCCTGGTCAGGGGCGGTACCCGGAGCCCGCTACACTGGCCACCTGGCAGGAGTGCCAGTTCCTGTCGCGGTGAGCGCCGTCGCCGGGCCCAGGGGCGGACGACGTCGTTCCCGCCTTCCCCGAGCACGACAGGAGACCGCTGTGCCTGCACCTACCACGCCGTCCAGGAGCCGATCTCGGGGGTGGCGTCTTCACGGCGACGGCCGTTCCATCGCCCCCGGGGAGGTCGTGGCCCCTGGTGAGCGCCTGACCTGGCCGCGCACGATCGGTATCGGCGTCCAGCACGTGGTCGCCATGTTCGGCGCGACCTTCCTGGTGCCGCTGCTGACCGGCTTCGACCCGGCCACCACCCTGTTCTTCACGGGCCTGGGCACCCTGCTGTTCCTGGGGGTCACCTCCGGGCGTCTGCCCTCCTACCTGGGCAGCTCCTTCGCGCTCATCGCCCCTATTGGCGCGGTGACCGGCTACGTGTCCGGGGGCGGCGGCACCCTGGACGCGGCCAAGGCGTCCCTGGCCCAGGGCGGGATTATTGCCGCGGGTGCCACACTGGCGGCTATCGGCCTGGTGGTGACCCTGGTGGGTGCCAGCTGGATCGACCGGCTCATGCCCCCGGTGGTCACCGGCGCCATTGTGTCCCTTATCGGCTTCAACCTGGCTCCGGCCGCCTGGACCAATGTCAGGAGCGCGCCGGTGACGGCGGTCGTCACTATTGTGGCGATCCTGCTCATTACGGTGCTGTTCAAGGGGATTGTGGGGCGTCTGGCCATTCTGCTGGGTGTCCTGGTGGGCTACGTGACCGCCTGGGTGCGCGGTGAGATTGACTTCTCCGCCATCTCCCACGCCGGGTGGGTGGGTGTCCCGACCTTGAGGGCCCCCGCCTTTGACGTGAGCCTGCTGGGGCTGTTCGTGCCGGTGGTCCTGGTGCTCGTCGCCGAGAACGTGGGGCACGTGAAGTCCGTGTCGGCCATGACCGGGGAGAACCTCGACGACGTCACCGGCCGCGCCCTCCTGGCTGACGGCGTGTCCACCGTCCTGGCGGGTTCCGGGGGCGGCTCGGGCACCACGACCTACGCGGAGAACATCGGGGTCATGGCGGCTACCCGCGTCTACTCCACGGCCGCCTACGTGGTGGCCGCCCTGGCTGCCCTGGGCCTGTCCATGCTGCCCAAGTTCGGGCAGGTCATTGCCACTATCCCGGCGGGGGTGCTGGGTGGGGCCGCCACGGTCCTGTACGGCATGATCGGCATGCTGGGTGTGCGTATCTGGGTGCAGAACCGGGTGGACTTCTCCGACCCGGTCAACCTCAATACCGCTGCCGTGTCCATGGTGGTGGCGGTCGCCAACTACACCCTGGTGTGGGGGCGGATGAGCTTTGAGGGGATCGCCCTGGGCAGCGGCGCGGCGATCGTGGTCTACCACGTCATGCGCTGGATCTCCCGCCTGCGGGGCACCATCCTGGAGCAGGCCTCCCCGGCCTCCGCGCCCGCGGGGACCGAGCTGGAGGGGCAGGCCTACGCCACGCGGCGCAAGGCGGTCACCGAGTAGGGCCCGGGTGCTGCCGCCCCGCCTGCGGTATGCGTCAGGCGCGGCCGGACGGGCGTGGCGGCCGAGGGGCGTGGCGGCCAACGGGCGTGGCGTGGCCGAGGGGCTCAGAGCTGCAGGTCGCGCAGGAGCTCAGCGGGTGGCAGGGTGCCGTCAACGACGTAGGCGCGGAAGATCTCGGCAGCCTCCTGGCCGCTGAGGACCTCCTCGGGGTGGAGGCGCAGGGTAATGCGTCCGTTGTCCACGGACAGCTCGTTCCAGGCGTCGGCGTCGGCAACGGGGATCCGGCTGACGGCGTAGTGGTTGAAGCCGGTAGGGCTGGAGACCCGGACCTCGACGGTCATGGCCGTGGCTGACCCGGCGCACTGCATGTAGTTGGAGGTGGCCAGGTCGTCGGGGTCCTCCTGGGCCAGGTCCATGACGTCGTCGGCCAGGGCCCGTGCCCCCAGGGAGAAGCGCCGTTGGCCGTCGAGGTAGCCGGGGTGGGTCAGCTGGTTACGCAGCTCGTCGGCGACCCGCTGCGGGCTCACGGAGGAGCGGTCGTGCTCGACCCTGGCCACACCCACCTCCCAGGTCATGAAACGGCGCGCGGCTGCCTGCCGGGCGGGCTGGCTCGGGGTGCTCTGCGGCGGCGCGTCGTGCATGTCCATATGATGACGGTAGCCTGCACCTATGAGTTATGACATCCTCGTCTTCACCCCTTCAGCGGTCAGCGATGACGGGCTGTCGGCATGGCTGACCGAGCAGGTGGAGGGGGTCGACGGCAACTCCTGCGACCCGGCGGTCACGACGCCGGCGCTGCGGGCCTTCTATGAGGACATGCACCAGATCTTCCCCCCGGTTAACGGCCCGGACCGGGTCGATGAGGAGGTGCTGGGCGACCTGCCGGCCACGGACTACAGCTTTGGCCCCAACCACGTCTATGTCAGTGTCTCCTGGGACGGCGCCGCCAGGGCCGTGGCGACCGCGGAGACCATCGCCCTGCGTCACGCGGTGGCCGTGAGCCGGGTCAGCGAGGACGGCTCGGTCCTGCGGCCCTGAGACGGGCGCGTGCTCGTCCCTACAGTATTCCGGTGCTGGCGGCCCACTTGCTGCGCACCGGCTGTCCGAACGCGCAATGAGTGCTGGCGGCCCGGGCACGTGCGGATCTTGCTGGGGACCCCCGCACCTGGGCGTCCGGGGTCAATGACGACCCGGGCACGTGCGGATCTTGCCGACTACATGGCCGCCCAGGTCCCTGTCATGACGGCCCGGGCAGGGTGCGGCGGTGGGGTGTCGAGGTTGACACCCTTGTAGTGCCTTAGATCACATCTACCGGGTCCGTCGAATCCGTTGACAGGGTGTGTGTTCTGGGCTACTTTATGTAGTGGGTCGCTTGGTGGTCTGTTTCCTGTTTGTCTTCTCTTTCCTCGTTTCCTAATCTCTTGGAGGTTGCTGGTGGTGGATCTGCATATTGTCGACGGTGACCTGGAGAGGTTACGTGACCAGGTGGGCTGGGTCGGGGAGGACCTGGGTGGCCTGGAGGCGGGTGTGGTGGGGCGTGTCGCCTCGGGTGTGCCCGGTGCGCGTGCCTGCGGGGCCTGTGCTGCGGCCTCCGGTGCGGTGGGGGACTGGCTGAGCGGCCTGGAGGGCCGGTACGGGGCCGTGTCGGCCGGGGTGCGGGCCATGGCGGCTGCCTACCGGGCCGATGACGACGCCCAGGCCGGGGCCCTGGCCCGGGCGGGAGCGGGCCTGGGCGCGGGAGCCGCCCTGGGCGGTACCGGCGTGGGGGAGGGCGGTCCTACCGGTGGTCTCGCCCCCGGGCAGGCTCCTGGCGCGGTGGAGGACTCCCCCGGGGTGTCCGAGGCCTTTGAGCGGCTGCGTCAGAGGCTGGGGTGAGATGCGGTGGTCGCGTGGTCTGACGTGTGCCTGTGGGACGCGGGGGTGCTGGAGGAGGCGTTCTACGACCTGCGGTCCCTGACCCGTAAGGTGGACCAGGCCCTGGGTGACGCCCAGTCGGCTGAGCGCCAGGTCCTGTCCGAGGGCCAGGGCGTGGAGGCCGCCCGGGGTGCCTTGAGGGAGTGCAACGACTCCTGCGCGGACCTGGTGGAGGCGCTGCGGTCCCTGGCCCGGGGGGTGGACGAGGCCGCCCAGGGCGTGGCCGAGGTCCGGCGCCGTGTCCTGGCCTGCCAGGACTACGCCGCCTCCCACCCCCTGGTCACCCTCTGCCCCGACGGCGCCGTCACGCTCAGCCCGCAGGACGGCACCGCGGCGGGGCCCGGGCCGGGCGGCCTACCCGGTCGGGCTGCCCTGGAGGCGGCCCAGGCCGCCGCCCAGGCCCAGGAGCTGGCCCTCATGGTCCGCGACACCACCGCCTACGCCGACCAGGTCGACAATGACCTCACAAACGCCCTGACCAACATTGCAGCAGCAGCCCCACCGCCACCACCACCCAGTCCCGGCCGCCCGACCACGGCCTATTTCGTCACGATATTTCTTCTGGGCCTCGGGCCCGCGTTCTTACCCCTGCTCAAGTACGTGGACATATTTCCTAAACATCCTCTTATTCTTAGAGGGCACAGGAGGCCCGGGCGGAAGAGTTTCGGGGGCCCGGGGCTCGGCAAGCCGGTCCCTGGTGAGCACGCGAATATGCCCGGCGTTGACGCCTGGGACTACCAGGGCGACTCCGAGTACGAGGGGTCGGGCCCCTATGCGCAGCGTCCTTCTGACCCGGTGGACCACTTCGTTCACGGGTGCGCTCTTAGGATCGCTAAAGCGCTCACCTTCACCCTGCCGGACGCCTCGAAGAACCTGACCCACTACCTCGACAACACCGGCACCCCGCAGGGCGTCAACGTGGACCGTATGCTCACGGACCTTCCCGACCTACCTGTTAACGCCAAGAATGCCGCCGAGAAAATGGCCGCGGATGCGGTGGAGGCCGCTAAGACCTCAGGGGCTACCGGCCCGGTGACCTACCCCTTCACCACCCCGTGGGAGCCGGAGTACGCCAGTCAGAGCGGGAGCATGAACTGGTTCCTGGCCCTGGGAGGCTACCAGGCCTGCACGGACGGCACCGTCACCGTCTACCCACCCGACCCGGCCAATGGCAGACCCGACTGGACCTACAAGTACAACTACCGCGTCCACGTGGCCGACCGCTACAACTGGGACGAGGGGAAGACCACGAAGGTCGGGAATATGAAGATCGACGACTCCCAGATGCAGGCCCTGCACCAGGCCGGACTGGCCCAGGAGTACGACCTGGTAGGTATGTCGTCGGTTATGAGCGGGGAGGGGTAGAGCGTGTATAGGAGGTTCCTAGTGGCCTGGCGTGTGGTGGTGGTCGTGCTGGCCTGTGCCTGCCTGACGGCCTGTTCCCTGTCCCGTCTGGTTGGTGTGCCGGCGACCCCGGTGGGGACGTCTACCGTGCAGGAGGGCGCCCCCTATCCGGCTGACATGGAGCACCTGGACCAGATCCTCACCGTCGGTAGGGGCCCCCACGGGCGGAAGGGGCAGGAGCTACCTGAGGGTGCCCAGGTGGTCTCGGTCGCCCCGGCCCTCAAATTCGCGGCAGACTTCCCCGGCGGCTGGGGGTACGTCATAGCCTTTACCGCCACCGAGGAAGCCATACGCGACTACGTCACCAGGAACACCGGCTTCAACGGCAAGTACATTGACAACAGTCCGGCGGCGAATCCGGAGAGCAACAGGTTTGAGGACGTCGACCTCAGTGCTATTCAGAACCCCTGGTCAGCAGGATTCTGGGACGTGGTTCTCCTCCTGGAGCGCCCCCTGGGTCGCGGCTGGCTCATTATCCGCGGCGCCCCCCGCTGACGGATCAGAGACATACCAGACTGGACTGGCTCAGGAGTACGACGTAACTGGTACGTCGTCGGTTATGAGCGGGGAGGGGTAGAGTGTGTGTAGGAGGTTCCTAGTGGCCTGGCGTGTGGTGGTGGTCGTGCTGGCCTGTACCTGCCTGGCGGCCTGTTCCCTGTCCCGTCTGGTTGGTGTGCCGGCGACCCCGGTGGGGACGTCTACCGTGCAGGAGGGCGCCCCCTATCCGGCTGACATGGAGCACCTGGACCAGATCCTGACCGTCGGTAGGGGCCCCCACGGGCGGAAGGGGCAGGAGCTACCCGAGGGGGCCCAGGTGGTCTCGGTCGCCCCGGCTCTCAACTTCGCGGCAGACTTCCCCGGCGGCTGGGGGTACGTTATAGCCTTTACCGCCACCGAGGAGGCCATACGCGACTACGTCACCAGGAACACGATCGCCTCTGGTAAACTTATTGACAACAGTCCCGTGACGAGGCCGGATGACGAGGATCTGGTCGAGATTGGCGCCGATAATATCACGCGCCCCTGGTCGACAGGCTTCGGGGACGCGGATATCGTCCTGGAGCGTCCCCTGGGCCGCGGCTGGCTCATTATCCGCGGCGCCCCCCGCTGACAGGTCATGTGCACCAGGCCGGACCAGGGGACGTTCGGCCGCCTGAACCGCGATGGTTCCCCGGTGGCGCGCCCTTGTCAGCACAAGCGCAGCTCACCCCTGCAGGTCCCGACGGCGCAGGGCACCAGCGGCTACCACCACCAGGGCCAGCGCGACCAGCAGGCACACACCCGGGCCCACCCAGGCGTCGGCCCGCCCCCACAGGCCCGTCTGACCGGGTAGGTCGGGCCTGTGCGTGAACGGCGAGAGGTTGAGCAGCCACCGAGGGGCCCGGGCCAGGGGGCCGAGCACCTGGAGGACGGTGACCAGCAGGAACAGCCCCCACCCGGCTGGGCGGGCCAGGCGGGGCGCCAGGGCGCCCACGGCCAGGACGACTGCCCCCGTGAGCAGCCCGGCCGGCCACGCGGACAGGGCGCCCACGGCTACCGCACCCACCAGGTGCCAGGGCGCGTCCGCGGCCGGGGAGCCGTGCGCGACGAGCCCGGGTACGGCGCTGGCGGACAGGGCGGCGCCTACTGCTGCGAGCATGGTCCCGGTACCGGTGACCACCACGACCACCCGGCCTGCCAGCCACCGTAGCCGGGAGACAGGAGCAGCCAGGACGGTCGCGGTCCGTCCCCTGTCCTCCTCGGTCACGCTGCCGGTCGCGAGCGCGACGGCGCAGGCCCCGGTCAGGAGACCCCCGTAGCCGATGAGGAGGGACAGGTAGGTCTGCACGGTGAGCTCACCGCCCACGAAGTCCTTCATGAGGGGGTTGGTCTGGAACATCTCGGCGAAGGTGTCCTCGATACTGGGGGCGAACATCCCGTAGCAGACACCGAAGATCCCACCGCCGAGCGTCCACCACCACCGTGTGGGTGCGCAGGTGCGCAGGGCCAGGGCGACGACACCGTGCGGGCCGGGGCGGTGGCGCCCGTTGCCGCGGCGTCCGGCCAGCAGCCCCTGGCCCAGCTCGCGTCGGGTGTGCAGGTGCAGCCCGGTGCCTACGAGGACCGCCGCGGCCAGGGCCAGGAGGGCCACGGGCTCCCAGCGCATACCGGTGTAGGGGCGGGTCTGCTGGACCAGGCCGACGGGGGTGAGCCAGGACAGGAAGCCTACCGAGCTGTCTGCGTCGCCGATGCCACGCAGCAGGAACCAGACGACCGCGAGCAGGCACCCGCTGCCACGGGCGGCGCGCGCGGAGGGTGCCAGGGCTGCCAGGACGAGGCCGGCACCCCCGGATACCAACCCGGTCAGGACCAGGGTCAGTCCCATGACCAGGGAGTCGGCCACCTCAAGGCCTCCGCCGAGCGCGGCCAGGGCGGGGAGCAGCCCGGCGGCCAGGGAGGTCAGGGTGACGCAGGTCGCGGCGGCGCGGGCGTTCTCCCCGTGCCTGACGGGTGCGGCGTGCAGGAGCTCACCGGGACCGTCCTCCTCGTCCCCGCGGGTGCGCGCCACGCTCATGAGCGTCCCCATGAGGCAGGTCACCGTGGCCAGGTAGCCCAGGACCGCGCAGGCGAAGAGGGCGCCGAGCGTGGGGTCGGGGGCCTCCAGCCCGTAGCCGGGTCCGGTAAAGACGATACTGGCGGGGGTGGTGTACGTCAGCGCGGCGGTGGCGCGCTCCTGGGGTGTGGTGTACATGCTGGTGAAGGCCGCCACGCAGTACAGGGACAGCAGTCCCGTCCCGAGGGCCCAGGCGAGGACGCTGCGCCGCTCGCGTCGCAGGGTCAGGCGGGTCAGGGGGGAGAGCACGGTCATCCGGTGACCCGTCGTGACGGAGAGGCTCGGGGCCGCGCTCATGACTCCGCCTCCGTGCTGGTGGCGTCTGCCGTGTCCTCCCTGCGACCTATGGTCGCCTCAGGCTCGCTCAGGTCCTCCTCGTAGTGACGCAGGAAGAGCTCCTCCAGGCTCGGCGGGGTGGCGGTCAGGGAACGTACGCTCAGGGCGGTCAGGGCGCTCATGACCTGCGGGCTGCAGGCGGGGTCCAGGCTCAGGTCCACCTTCCAGACGTCGCGGTGGGCGTCCCCGTCCCTGCCCTCGTTCCGGGCTCCAAGGGGGCTGGAGGTCAGGTCGTGGACACCTGCCAGGGTGGTCAGGGCGTGCGGGTCGTGCTCGACGACGGCGTGGACGCGGGTGCGCAGCAGGGAACGGATGTGGTGCAGGGAGCCGTGCTCCACGGTGCGTCCGGCACGGATAATGGTGACGGTGTCGCAGAGGGTCTCCACCTCGGACAGGATGTGGCTGGAGAGCAGGACGGTGGTGCCCTGTTCTGTGGCCTCGACCACGCACTGGCGGAAGATCTCCTCCATGAGGGGGTCCAGGCCGGAGGTGGGCTCGTCGAGGACGAGGAGGTCCACCGGCTCGCTCAGGGCGGCGATAAGGGCGACCTTCTGCCGGTTGCCCTTGGAGTAGGCGCGCACCTTCTTGCTCGGGTCCAGGTCGAAGCGCTCAATGAGCGTAGCGCGACGTCGGGCGACCTCCCTGCCCTGGGCCCCAGGGCGCCGTCGGAGCGAGGCGAGGGCCTCCAGGGTCTGGCTCCCGGTGAGAGAGGGCCACAGGGCGACGTCGCCGGGCACGTAGGCCAGGCGCTCGTGGAGGGCGACGGCGTCGTCCCAGGGGTCGGCGCCGAAGAGGCGGGCCCGGCCGCCGTCGGCGCGGATCATGCCCAGCAGGATGCGCAGGGTGGTGGACTTGCCCGCGCCGTTGGGGCCGAGGAAGCCAGCCACCTCACCGGGGGCGACGCTCAGGTCCAGGCCGTTCAGGGCGCGGGTAGCGCTGGCGCCCCGGCCGAAGATCTTGACCAGGCCCCTGACGTCGATGACGGGGGCAGGGCTGTTGGGACGGGTCTGCCTGGGCTGGCTGGCCCGCGGTACCGCAAGGGGTTCCATGATTCCTCCTTAAGGAAGGTCGGACGGGAAGGAGTGGGGGTCGTGCGACGGGCCGGGGACGTCGGGGCTGGCCCTGGCGTCCCCGGTGGGAGAGGTCGCGGCGTCGGGGTCGGCTGACGTGGCCTGGACGTAGTCGGTGTAGAGCCCGGGGTCGGTGAACAGGGGGCGGGAGTAGAGCTCGGCGGTGACGGGGCCGTAGCGTTCCATGAACTCCCGGATGGCCGACTCGATGTCGCCGGGCTCGGAGGCCTCGTAGCGCAGGAAGAGCAGGATCGCGCCGAACCCGGCATAGAGCAGGTACCGGGCGCGGGCCTCCTCGTCGTGGGAGGGCGTCACGGCGCCCGCCTTCACGGCGTCGGACATGTAGGAGACGGTGTCCCCCACGAAGAGGTCCATTAGGGCCGTGGCGAGTCCGCCTCCCTCCATGAGGGAGCGCATGGCGTAGGCCGTAGCCGGGATGTACTCCTTGACCTGCGACATCTGGGTCATGAGGTCCGTGGGCCCGCCGAAGTAGGCCGAGGAGCGCTTGACCTCCTCAGTCAGGCGCAGCACCTCGGCGTCGCAGGCTCGGCGCAGACCGTCCTTGGAGCCGAAGTGGTGGGTGATGAGCCCGGCCGTCACCCCGACGTCGGCCGCGATGGCGCGCAGGCTCACCCCGAAGCCGTCGCGGGCGAACCGCGCGATGGCGGCGTTGCGGATGCGGGCGGCGGTCGTGAGGTCGGAGTCCCGGGGTAACGGTGTTGAATGCACGACCAACATGTTATACGAGCGTTTAGCTCGGGGCAAGGGGGTAGACGTGCACGCCCCTGTGCCGGGTCGTGGGCGTCGCAGCCAGCTGTGGCTGCGGACGGACCTGGCACAGGGGCGTGCACGCGGAAGCGGGACTCAGGCAGGCCCCGTAGTCAGGCGGGGCCTCGTGGTTGGCAGGGCCTCGTAGTCAGGCGAGACCTCGTGGCCTCCTGCCTCTACTCGTCGGCGTCGGGCATGAGGATCCAGGCTGCGGCGTAGGCCACCCACATGGGGCCCGGGAGCAGGGACAGGGCCAGGTAGCCCAGGCGCACGAGGGTGGGGCTCATGTCCCACGACTGCGCCAGTCCGCCGCACACGCCAGCCAGGAGACGGTTGCGGGAGCGGCGCGGGAGGTTCATGCGCCAGGACTCGGTGCGCTCGGAGAGGGACGGGCCGCCGGGGTACTGCTGTGTCATGAGGCCAGTGTGCCGAGCCGGGACCGGCCCGGGTATCAGGGACCACCCTGAAATCACCCTGATCCTGTCGGCTCGTCTTAGGAGCGGCCCACGGAGGCTGGCGCCAAGGACGTAGACGGTCTACAGGGGGCGGAAGCTTATGAGTGCTGCTCCCGGCGCGCGTAGGCCCGCCCCATCAGCGGTGCAGGTGGGCCAAGAGCGCCGCTCCCGGCGCGCGGCGCGTAGGCGGACGCCGCTACGGGCTGGCCGGGCACCCGGCCGCTCCCGGCGCGTAGGCTCAGGCACTATCGGCCAGGCTGGCCCGCATGATGGGGAGGCCGCCCCCGGCGCGCGTAGGCTCAGGTCATGGCGACACCTGACTTCATCCTGTCCCTGCGTGCCAAGATCGGTCACGAGCAGTTGTGGCTGCCGGGGGTCAGCCTCGTGGTCCTGGACGACGCCGACCGGACGCTCCTGGGGCGCCGCAGCGACAACGGGATGTGGGCCGTGGTCTCGGGCATCCCTGAGCCGGGGGAGCAGCCGGGGGAGGCGGCCCTGCGCGAGTGCGTCGAGGAGACCCGGGTGCGTCCCAGGATCCTGGGTGTGGCCCAGGTCCATGCCGAGGAGCCCCTCGCCTTTGCCAACGGGGACCGGGCTGTCTTTATGGACATCTGCTTCGTGGCGCGGGCTGACGCCAGCCAGGTGGCCGCCGCGGGCGTGGGGGACGAGGAGTCCACCGCCGTGGGCTGGTTCGCCCTGGACCGCCTGCCCGAGCCCCTGACCCGCACCACCCGGCGGCGCCTGGCCGTGGCCCAGGACTGGCTTGGTGACGGGGTGACCCGGTTCGACTGACGGTGCTGGCCCGGTCTTAAGGCAGCTCTGCCACGGGGCCAGCCCGGGCACCTCGGCTCGCTCCGGCGCCAAGGTGCCGCCGGTACGCGAGCCGGGTCGCCTCGGGCCGCCCTCGGGAACCGTGGCGCGAGTTGCACATTCTTTTTACAGTCGTCGATCAGTAAACCGCGGGATCATGCGGATCCGCGAAACTGCGCGAGGTACAGAAAGAGGATGAATGTGCAACGCGGTCGTCGTTGCACATTCATCCTGCTTCCTGGGTCTGCGTCATCACAAGGATCCGCGCGATCCCGCCACTTTATGATCGTGGATTGTAAAAAGAATGTGCGGCGCTCAGACGGCGCGGTAGTTCTGGGAGGCCAGGAACCAGGCCTGCTGCTCCAGGCGGCTGGTGTAGTCCTCCAGGATGCCGGAGGAGGAGGGGTCGGCCTCGTCCACGGCGTCGTGGATGTCGCGCAGGGTGGTCACGACGGCGTTGATGGCGGAGACAATGTAGTCCACGGCGTCGGGCACCAGGACCAGCTCGGCGGGGGCCTCGGGGAGCGTGGTCTGCGCGGACACGGTGGCGGGGCGGCCGTCGGGGACGGCGTTGACGGCGCGCAGGCGCTCGGCCAGCTCGTCGGAGCCCTCGCGGGCGATGTCCACGACCTCGTCAAGGTTGAGGTGCAGGTCGCGGAAGCCGGCGCCGACGACGTTCCAGTGGATCTGCTTACCCACCAGGGACAGGGCGGTAATGTCCGTCAGCGCGCGCTGCAGGTCGGCGACCAGCTCGGGGCCAGCGGTGAAGGTCGGCAGGACCGGGGCGGTGTACTTCTTGCTCATGTGCTCTACCTTAGTGCTAGATGGCTTAAAGGTCTAATGTTTGTGGTGTTGTCAACAGTTGTGACGTGGTTTGAAATGACTTACCTAAGGCCCGGGCTGACCCGTTCGCCCTACTTTGCCCCCTCGGCCTCCTCGGCGGCGATCTTGGCCTTGACCTCGGCCATGTCCAGGCCGCGGACCTGCTCAATGAGGGAGTTCAGCGCCGAGGCGGGCAGGGCGCCGGCCTCCCGGTAGACCAGGACGTCGTCGCGGAAGACCATGAGGGTCGGGATGGAGGAGATGCCCAGGGCGCTGGCCAGACCCTGCTCGGCCTCGGTGTCCACCTTGGCGAAGGTGATGTCCGGGTTGGCCTCGGCGGCCTTCTCGAAGACCGGCTTGAAGCGCATGCAGGGACCGCACCAGGAGGCCCAGAAGTCCACGAGGGTGATGCCCTCGCCGCGGACGGTCTTGTTGAAGTCCTCGCCGGTGATGTTGATGGCGGCCATGAGGGTCCTTTCCAGGAGAGTCGGTAGCGGCTCGTTCTGTGCGCCAGGCACAACCACCGGGACCCAGGTCCTATTCCGGGTGTCTCAGGGGCGGGGCTGTGGCGTGCCCGACGGCGCGGGGCCGGAAGGTCGCGACTCCTGCCCGCCCGGGGCGGACGAGGCCCCGGGCCCGCCTGCGCCCGGCGGCGTCGGACGCCCTGCCCGCCCGCGGCAAACCGGGCCCCGTCGCGGACGACCCGTCCTTGCAACTGACAGAGGTTGTCGTTATCATCCCTGTGCCCCTGAAGTTAGCCTCATCTACCTAACCTTGGAGACCCCCGTGCTTATCTCCCGCCGTTCTGCCCTCGTCTCGGCCACCGTCCTGGCCGGGGCCGCCCTCGCCGCCTGCGCCACGGACAAGACCAGCTCCGAGAAGGGGACCGCCGGCTCCACCGGCTCCACCGGACTGACGATCGTGGCCACCACCGGCTACCTCGGGGACGCCGCGAGGAATATCGCCCCCGACGCCACCGTCACCGTGCTCGTCGGTCCCGGAGGGGACCCCCACACCCAGGAGCTGACCACCAAGGACACCCAGGCCATTGAGCAGGCCGACGTCGTGCTGTGGACCAGCCACGACATGGAGCACAAGATGATGGGCCAGCTCGAGAAGCTCGGCGACAAGCAGGTCGCCGCCGCCGAGGCCATCCCCGAGGACATGCTCCTGCCCTGGGAGGAGGACGGCAAGATCGAGGGGCACGACCCGCACGTGTGGAACTCCCCCGACAACTGGAAGTACGTCGTCACCGCCTGCGCGGAGAAGATCGCCCAGATCGACCCGGACAACGCCGCTACCTACAAGGCCAACGGCGAGGCCTACAACGCCAAGATCGACCAGGCCAAGGCCGAGGCCCAGACCAAGTTCGACACCATCCCCCAGGAGCGGCGCGTCCTGGTCACCGGCCACGACGCCTTCAACTACCTGGGCAAGACCTACAACATCGAGATTCACGCCACCGACTTCGTCTCCTCCGAGTCCGAGATCTCCGCCACCCAGATCGAGGAGCTCGCCACGCTTATCGCGGACAAGAAGGTTCCTACCATTTTCCAGGACAACCTGAAGAACCCTGAGGCCATTAACCACCTCAAGGAGGCTGTGGTCGCCAAGGGCTGGAGCGTTGAGGTCTCCGACAAGCCGCTCTACGCCGACTCCCTGGGCGAGCAGGCTCCCGTGGACACCTACCTGGGTGTCTTCGCCTACAACGCCGACGCCATCGTGGCCGCCCTGGCCACGAAGTGACGTCGGTGGGCCACCCGCGTACCGCGAGCAGACCCGTGCACGACGTCACTACCCCCTGCCAGGTGACCGGCCTGAGCGTGGCCTACCACGACCGCCTGGCCCTCAGGAACGTCACCCTCGACGTGCCGCCCGGTGCGGTCATGGCGGTCCTGGGGCCCAACGGCGCCGGGAAGTCCACCCTCCTGAAGGCCATGATGCGGCTCGTCCCCACCCTGACAGGGAGGGTGCGATTCTTCGGGCAGGATCTTGCCCGTTCCCGCAGCCGTGTGGCCTACATGCCCCAGACCGCGGAGGTCGACTGGGACTTCCCCACCACGGTGCGCGACGTGGTCACCATGGGCACCTACGGGCACCTGGGGTGGTGGCGTCGTCCCGGGGCGGCCCAGCGCGCCGTCGTCGAGGCGGCCCTGGAGGCGGCTGGCATCTCCGACCTGGCCGGGCGGCAGATCTCCCAGCTCTCCGGGGGGCAGAAGCAGCGCACCTTCGTGGCGCGCACCCTCGCCCAGGAGCCTGACGTCTACCTCATGGACGAGCCCTTCGCCGGGGTGGACGTCGCCTCGGAGCGGGCCATCGCCAGCGTGCTGGACTCCCTGCGACAGGACGGGAAGACCATTGTGATCATCCACCACGACCTGTCCACGGTGCGGCGCCTGTGCACCCACGCCCTGCTCCTGTCCGAGGGGGACGTCGTCAGCGTCGGGACCCTGGAGGAGGCCTTCACCCCCGAGCACCTGCACCGGGCCTACGGGCTGGTCGACGAGGCCCTGCACCCCCAGGAGGAGCGGTGAGCGTGCTCGCGGCACTTCCCGAGCTGGTCGGGCCCGGTCAGCTGCTGGCCAGCTACACCTTCCGCACCATGCTCCTGGGGACGGCCGCCGTCGGGGGCGCGGCAGGCCTCCTGGGCTCCTTCCTGTACCTGCACAAGCAGTCCCTGGTCTCCGACATTATCGGGCACGCCGCCACCCTGGGGGTTGCCGGGTCCTTCATCCTGGCCACCGCCGTGATCGGTGTGGACGGACGCTCCATGCTGGTGCTGACCATTGGCTCGATCATCGCCTCGACCTGCGCCGTCCTGCTGGCAAACTGGATCGCCCGCCACTCGCGGGTGGGCATGGACGCCGCCATGACCATCTGCCTGGCACTGTTCTACGGCTCGGGCATGGTGCTGCTGCGCGTCATCGTCCACTCCTCCCTGCCCAACCGGGGCGGGATCAGCCACTACATGTTCGGCAACGCCTCCACCCTCACCAGTGCCGACCTGGTGACCATAGGCGGCTTCGGCACCGCGGCCCTGCTGGTCGTCCTCCTGGCCTGGAAGGAGTTCAAGGTCTTCACCTTCGACCCGGTCCTGTGCCGCACCATGGGGTTCTCCCCCACCGTCCTCGGCCCCCTGCTCCTGGGCACCGCCACGGTCGCCGTGGTCATCGGGATCAAGGCCGTGGGGCTCATCCTCATGATCGCCTTCGCCATTATGCCCGCCGCCGCGGCCCGCCAGTGGACGCACCGGCTGTGGTCCATGGTGACCCTGTCCGGCGTCATCGGCGCCCTGTCCGGGGCCGTGGGCTCCGGCCTGGCGGTCAACCTCGGCAAGGTGCCCACCGGGCCCGTGGTGGTCCTGGTCCTGACCGTTGTGCTCGTCGTCTCGCTGCTGGCCGCCCCGGAGCGCTCCGTGCTGCAGCGGCGTCGGGCTCTGCGCGCCCAGCGCCGTCGGCTCCTGGCCCAGGCGAAGGGGGAGGAGTCCTGATGCCGTTCATTGTCGCCGTCGCGCTCCTGGCCGTCGTCACCGCCGTCACCTGCGCCCTTCCCGGTACCTTCCTGGTGCTGCGCCACCAGGCGATGCTCGTGGAGGCCATGTCGCACGCGGTCCTGCCCGGGATCGTCATCGGGGCCATCCTGTCGGGCACCACCCACTCGCCCCTGATGGTGGTGGCGGCCTCCGCCATGGGGCTGCTCGTGGTCCTGGGGGCCGAGCGCCTGCGGTCCAGCGGCCTGGTAGCCGGCGACGCCGACCAGGGGCTGGTGTTCCCGGCGCTGTTCGCCCTGGGGGTCATCCTGCTGTCCACCACCCTGTCCGAGGTCCACATTAGCGAGGACACGGTCCTGACCGGGGATCTCAACCTCATGGCGCTGGCCCCCGAGCACGTGCTCGTCGCGGACGGCGCCGTCGACCTGGGGCCGCGCACCATGTGGCGGCTGCTCGGTGTGCTCGCCATCACCGCCGTCTACGTGCTGGTCTGCTTCCGCACCCTCAAGCTCTCCACCTTCGACCGCGTCACCGCCCGCACCATGGGGCTGCCGGTGCGCAGCACGGACCTGGGGCTCATGGCACTGGTGTCCCTGACGGTGGTGGTCGCCTTTGACGCGGCCGGGGCGATCCTGGTGGTGGCCCTCATGACGATCCCCCCGGCCACGGCGCTGCTGCTGGCCCGCACCCTGCCCGGGGCGGTCCTCCTGAGCCTGGTCATCGCGGCGCTCTCGGCGCTGCTGGGCTTCTGGGTGGCGCTCCAGGCGGACCTGGCGACATCCTCGACCATGGCCGTGGTCGACGCCCTGGTGTTCCTTACGGTCATGCTGGTCACCCGGCGCCGTCCCCGCCTCGTCCTGCCTGACTCCAAGGCAGCCGGTGGTGCCCAGAGCGTGTGACACCCTGCCGGCTCCGCCTCGCCGCGTCAGCTAGATTGGCGCCGTGGAGCCTGCGGACACGCCCTCTGAGACCCCCTTCCTGGACCGGCTCGCGTCGGCCGACCTCACGGCCCGCGAGCGCGACGTCGCCTGCTTCTACGAGGACCGTCTGCCCGGGGCCGCGCTGCTCAACCTGGAGGAGGTCTGCCAGGGCGTCGGCGTCTCCTCGGCCACGGTAGCCAGGTTCGCGCGCAAGCTCGGCTACGCCGACTTCCGGGACATGACCCGCAGCCTGCGTACGCGCGTCCGCCACGACCTCTCCCTGCCGGTGGAGCGGCTCCGGCGGCTCGGTGACGGCGGGGAGCCCGGGCGGGCGGTGCTGGGCCACCGGGCCGCCCTGGCCCAGGAGGCCGTCTCCGGGGTCCTGGCCTGCGTGGACGATGAGGTCCTTGGGCGCGTGGGCGCCCTCGTGGCCGACGCCGACCGTCCCCTGTACCTCGGTGCGGTGGCCTCGGGTCAGCCTCTGCTGCACTACTTCGGGCTCCTGCTGTCCTACCTGCGCGGCGGGGTCACCGTCCTGGACGGCACGGACCGCTGGGCCCACGCCCTGGCCGGCCTGGACGCGCGGGCCGTGGTCCTGGCGGCCGCCTTCGACCGCAGCCCGGCGCCGGTCGCCGCCCTCCTGCGCCTGGCGCGCGAGCGGGGCGCCACCTCGGTGCTGCTGACGAACCGGCGGGTCGGCCCGCTGCCGCCCCTGGCCGACGTCCTGCTGGTCACCCCCTCCACCGGCCAGGACGCCATGTTCCGCACCCGGGTCGGCACGCTCGTGGTGCTGGAGGCGCTGCTGGACTCCGTGGCCGCCGTGCACCCCGAGCTGCGGCGGGCGGCGGCGGTCGAGGAGGTCTTCACCGCCCTGGGCGGCTACATCACGTGCTGACCGGCCCGGCGGGCACCCAGGTTCCGCCCAGGTACCGGAAGTAACTTCTCTCGAGGTATCAGGCAGTGGGCGTCAGTTGACTGACGCTCCTGATGTCACCAGCACCACCCCGGGAGAGCACATGCGCGCCAAGCCGTCCGTCATTACCAACCCCCTGACCAACCGCGGTACCGCCTTCACGCTCGAGGAGCGCCGTCGCCTGGGCCTGGTCGGCCGCTTCCCCGCGGCCGTGGAGACCCTGGACCAGCAGGCCGCCCGCTCCTACGCCCAGCTGCGCTCCTTTACCACCGACCTGGACAAGTACGTCTTCCTCGACCAGCTCCACAACCGCAACGAGGTGCTCTACTACCGGCTCCTGACCGACCACCTGGTCGAGCTGCTCCCGATCGTCTACGACCCCACCGTGGGGGAGGCCATTAGGAAGTGGAGCCGGGACTACCGTCGCTCCCGGGCCGTCTACCTGTCCGTCGACCGTATCGAGGACGTGCGCCCCTCCTTCGAGGGGCTCGGCCTGGGCCCCGACGACGTCGACCTGCTCGTGGTCTCCGACGCTGAGGAGATCCTGGGCATCGGGGACTGGGGGGTCAACGGCACGGACATCTCGGTGGGCAAGCTCGCCGTCTACACGGCGGCCGCCGGCATCCACCCCGAGCGGGCCGTCGCCGTCAACCTGGACTGCGGCACCGACAACGAGCTCCTCCTCAACGACCCCGCCTACCTGGGCAACCGCCACGCGCGCGTGCGCGGGGCGCGCTACGACGCCCTCATCGACGAGTACCTGGCGGTGGCCAGTGAGCTCTTCCCCAACGCGCTGCTGCACTTCGAGGACTTCGGGCCGGCCAACGCCCGCCGCATCCTCCAGGCCAACCGCGAGAGGTACCGCGTCTTCAACGACGACATGCAGGGCACCGGCGCCATTGTCATGGCCGCCGTCGTCTCCGGTATGCGGGTCACCGGCCAGACCTTCGCCGACCAGCGCCTGGTGGTCTACGGGGCCGGGACCGCGGGCACCGGTATGGCCGACCAGATCCACGCCGGCATGGTGCGCGACGGCCTCTCCCCCGAGGAGGCGACCGCCCGCATCTGGCTCGTGGACCGGGCGGGCCTGGTCACCGACGACATGACCGACCTGCCCGACTACCAGCGCGCCTACGCCCGCCCCGCCGCCGAGGTCGCCGACTGGCAGCGCTCCTCCCGCGGCGCCGTCGAGCTCCTGGAGGTGGTGCGCCGCGCCCGCCCCACCGTCCTCATTGGTACCTCCACCAACCACGGCGCCTTCACCCGCGAGGTCGTCGAGGCCGTGAGCGCCGGCGTGGAGCGTCCCATTATCCTGCCGCTGTCCAACCCCACCGAGCGCATTGAGGCCATGCCCGAGGACGTCATCGCCTGGTCAAGAGGGAAGGCCCTGGTGGCCACGGGCATCCCGGTGGCCCCCTTCGACTACGAGGGCACGACCTTCACCATCGGCCAGGGCAACAACGCCCTGCTCTACCCGGGCCTGGGGCTGGGCGTCATTGTCTCGGGGGCCTCGCGGGTCACCGACGGGATGCTGCTGGCCGCCGCGCAGGCCGTGGCCAGCCAGGTGGACCCCACCGAGCCCGGCGCCTCGCTGCTGCCGCCGGTGGAGAACCTGCGGGCCTCCTCGGCGACCGTCGCGGTGGCCGTGGCGCGCCAGGCCCAGGCCGACGGCGTGGCCACCGCCAGCCACGACAACCTCGTCCAGGCGGTGCAGGACGCCATGTGGCAGCCGGCCTACGGCGAGCTCGCCTGACGCGCGGGCCCGGGTGGGGCGCGGGGGCCGTCGCGCCGTCCCCGGGACCACCCCTCGGTCCGCCTGCGACTCCGCTCAGTAGTAGCGCCACTGCCGCATGTCGCTGTTGTAGCGCTCCACGATGCGCGGGTGCAGGAGGGTCGAGGGCTCCACCTCCGGGGTCCGCGCCGGGTCCTGCACCAGGATGAAGTCCAGGAGCCTGTGGTTCTGGTAGTCCAGGCCCGCGGGCAGCGGCTGGCTGGCCAGGGCCTCGGGCGCCGTCGTGGACAGCACGAAGCCCCACTCACCGAAGGAGGGTACGTTGACGCTGAAGGGGACCACGGTGCGCCCCGGCTGGGCGGCGCGCACCGTGCTCGCCACCGTGGCGAAGGCCGACGGTGAGAAGTAGGAGGAGGTCGCCTGCGTGACCATGACCCCCTTGTCGGTGAGGACCTTCTCCGCCTGGGTGTAGAACTCCTGGGAGTAGAGCTTGGCCAGCCTCTCGTTGGAGGGGTCCACCAGGTCGACGAGGACGGCGTCGTAGCGTGCGGTGGTGTCGAAGACGTACTGGAAGGCGTCCCCGTTGACCACGTGCACCCGGGGGCTGGACAGGGAGCCGTCGTTGACCTCCCGCAGCAGGTGGTTGTCGCGTGCCAGTGTGGTCACGGCGGGGTCGATGTCCACCAGGGTAATGTCCTGGACGCTGGGGTAGCGCAGGACCTCGCGCGCCAGGAGCCCGTCCCCGCCCCCCAGGATGAGCACGTGGGCGGGCCCCTCCACGGAGGTCAGTGCGCTGCCGGCCAGGGTCTCGTGGTAGCGCCTCTCGTCCAGGGAGGAGAACTGCAGCTGGTTGTCCAGGTAGAGCCGCAGGTCGGCGCCGTACTTGGTGATGACGATCTTCTGGTAGGCGGACTGGTCGTAGTAGATGACCGGGTCGCGGTAGGTGGCCGCGCCCACTGAGTGCTCCAGCTGGTTGGCCCCCAGGAACAGGCCGGTGAGCGCCACCAGGGCGGCGACGGCGGCCGCCAGCGCCTTGCGGGAGCTGCGCAGCTGGACGAGCATGAGCACGGCCACGAGCGTGTTGACGGCCCCCACCAGGTAGGCGCCCCGCATAAGACCCAGCTGGGGCAGCAGGAGTAGCGGGAACACCAGGGAGGCCACCAGGGCCCCGAAGTAGTCAATGGCGAGAACCCGGCTGAACAGCTCCACCGAGGAGCCCCGCCCGAAGGCGGCGAAGGTCTTGACCAGCAGGGGTATCTCCAGGCCGATGAGCACCCCGATGACCAGGCTCATGGCGCAGAACACCACCCAGTGCAGCCGGGTGTAGCCGAAGGCCAGGTACAGGACGAGCACCGAGTTGCCGCCCACCAGCCCCAGCAGCACCTCGTTGACGGCGAAGCTGGTGGCGGGCTCCCAGCCCAGGTGGTTCACCAGCAGGGAGCCAAGCCCCATACCGAACAGGGTGACGCCTGTGGCCAGGGAGAAGCTGAGGACGGAGTCCCCGACGAGGTAGGAGGCGGCCGTACCCAGGATGAGCTCGTAGATGAGCCCGCCCACGGCCACCAGGGCCGCGGCCGCGAACAGCGTGGCGTCCTCACGCCGACGGGCCCCGGCGCGGCTCACGGGCGACCTCCCGGCAGGGGCGTGCCGGGGCGGGCGGGGCGGGCACGGCAGGGGCCCGCCTCCTCGCAGGCGCCGTGAGGGGGCGTGACGGGGCCAGGGGTGCCGTGGGCGGTACGCACGGCCGACGCCCCCGGGGTCGTGGCTGAGGCGGTCAACTGATAATCGTCCCGGCAATAATAATGGCGATGGCGATCACCGTGCCGGCGAACGCCAGGCCCAGACCGGGGTTCTGGTCCTCAATGAGCTCGCGGCGCAGGTCCAGCTTGAAGACCACGTTCACGACCCAGGCAAAGAGCATGAGCAGCACCACCCCTATTACCGCGTAGACCACGGTGCTCAGGAGCGGCTGCCAGGCCAGGCCCGCAATGTCCGCGGACTGGGTGGGAGCAGTGAGTGGGCGCATGCGGGCTCCTTTACTTTCCGACGCCGCCCCCGCCGCCGCCGTAGGGGCCGCGGTGGCGGTAGCTGCTACTGCTGCAGTCCTCCTTGGTGGGGTCGCAGCGATTGCCTCTTGTGGCGCAGGTGGCCATGACCGAGATGACGACGGCGATCACGACGACCCACAGGAGCAGGTACCAGGCCCTGGCGGAGCCGCTCGCGTGGATGACCCGGCCGAACCGGCGCCTCTGCTCGGCGGAGGAGACGGCTCGCTTGCGGTAGGCGCGCAGCGGGCGTCCCGGGCAGTTCTCGAAGGTGATCTCCGTACTGCCCTGCCCCTTGGTCCTGACGGTCACGTAGATCATGGACTCACCGGGGGAGGCGGGGTAGGTGGTCCGGCCCATGACCTTCTCGATGTAGCCGAGCCCGCGCTCGGTGACCACGGCCTGCTGGCCCGCCATGGTGCCGGTGAGTGTGACGTACTGCCCCACCTGGAGCCCGACCGGGTCAATGACGTCCGTTGCGGGCAGGAGCTCGTAGAGGCTGGTCTGCCCGGAGTCGTGGTCCACCTCCACCCAGTACTCGTACCGGTTGGGGCCGACCAGCTCCCACTCCTCCCAGTAGTAGAGCTCGCCGTCCTCCTCGTCCCACTCCTTGTACAGCAGGCACGCCTGGGCGCGCAGTCCCGGCTCGGCGCCGTCCAGCACGTCGCCGATCTTGAGGTTGGCCTTTGTATCCGGTGTACTCATGGATGTCTACCTGATGAACCACAGGAGGATCTTGATGACCCGCGCGACGGACTCGAAGACTATGTCAATGATATTGAAGAAGGTGTTTGAGAAGAGGACCCGGCCGAACCGGCGCTTCTGCTTCCGGGGGGAGAGGACCTGCCTGCGGTAGGCGCGCAGCGGGCGTCCCGGGCAGGATCTGAAGGTGAGGCTCACCTTGTCCCCGCCCGTGGTCCTGACGGTCACGTAGGTCACGGGCTTGTCGGGGGCTGCCGGGTAGGTGGGTTGTCCCGTCACCTGCGAGACCCGGCCGAGTCTGCGCTCGGTGACCACGGCCTGCTGGCCCGCCATGGTGCCGGTGAGCGTGACGTGCTGCCCCACCTGGAGCCCGGTCGGGTCAATGACGTCCGTCGCGGGCAGGGGCTCGTAGACGCTGGTCCGCCAGGAGCCGTGGTCCACCTCCACCCAGTAGTCGTGGCGGTCGGGGCCCACCAGCTCCCACCACTCCCAGTAGTCGGACAGGCTGGGCTCCTCGTCCTCCTCGTCCTCGTCCTGACTCTGCGCGTGGAGCCTGGCCGCTCGGTTGAACTCCTCGTCCTCGTCCAGCACCCGGTACAGCAGGCACGCCTGGACGCGCAGTCCCGGCTCGGCGCCGCCCAGCACGTCACCGATCGCGATCTTGGCCCTGGTCGGGGACCCGCTCACAGCGACACCACCGTGCTCGTGACCTCCTGGGCGTCAAAGGCCCTGGTGAGGACGTCCGCGACCGCCGTGACGGCCTCCTTGCTGGCGGGTGAGCAGCTGGTCGCCGTGACGTAGGCGCCACCCGCCTCCGGCCAGGTGTGGGCGGCCAGGTGGGACTCCGAGAGGATGAGGGCCAGGCTGACCCCCTGGGGCGTGAACGTGTGGTGGGCGCAGGACAGGACGTGCAGCCCGGCGGCCTGGGCGGAGTCCTGGAGGGCCCGTCGCACGGTGGGCAGGTCGTTGAGCAGGTCGGGCCGTGCGCCACTGAGCCGGTAGCTCACCGTCCATACCTCCGCGAAGTCCATGGGGGCACCCTAGCAAGTGCGGCCGACGTCTGGAAAAACCGGGCGGCGCCTGGGTCAGCCGAGAAGGGCCAGGGGGAGGACGGTGGGGGCGCCGTCCAGGTACTCGCCGGGGCCGGCGGCGACCGCGGCGGCCACTGCCGGGTCGTCGAGGCGGACGACCCGGCGGACCCGTCGCTGTGCCGTCTCGGTCTTGCCCACGGCCCTCGCGCCGTCAACGGCGACGGCGCGGGCCGCGGGGAAGAGGTCGTCAAGGACGTCGTCCAGCGCCCGACGAAGGTAGGACATGGGGCCAGTCTACGGTAGGCAGACCCCTTCTACTGAGCAGAACGCGAGGTCCCTACTGAGCAGAACGCGAGGTCCTGCCAGCGGGCGCTCAGGAACGGAGCTCGGCGGCCACCAGCTCGGCGAGCTGGACGGCGTTGAGGGCCGCGCCCTTGCGCAGGTTGTCGCCCACCACGAACATGGACAGGCCGTGACCGGGGGCGTAGGCCTGGTCGGCGCGCAGGCGGCCCACGAAGGTCCCGTCGCGCCCCGTGCCCTTCAGGGGGCTGGGCACGTCGGCGTAGGTGACTCCGGGGGCGGCGGCCAGCAGCTCGCGGGCCCGCTCCACGCTGATCTCCCGGTCGAACTCGGCGCTCACGCTCAGGCCGTGGCCGGAGAACACCGGGATCCTAACGCAGGTGCCGGAGACCGCCAGGTCGGGGATCCCCAGGATCTTGCGGGACTCGTTGCGCAGCTTCTGCTCCTCGTCGGTCTCCCCGCTGCCGTCCCCGGCGTCGGAACCGGCCCAGGCGACGGCGTTGAAGGCGATGGTGTCCACGTAGACCTGCGGCGCGGGGAAGGTGACGGCGCGACCGTCCAGGGCGAGGCCCTCCATGTCCTGATCGGCGGCGGCACGCACCTGGGTGGCCAGCTCGGTCACCCCGGCGCGCCCGGAGCCGGAGACGGCCTGGTAGGTGGAGACAATGAGGCGGACCAGCCCGGCCTCGTCGTGGAGGACCTTGAGGGCGGGCATGGCGGCCATGGTGGTGCAGTTAGGGTTGGCGATAATCCCCTTGGGGCGCTCGGCCAGGGCCTCGGGGTTGACCTCGGCCACCACCAGGGGGACCTGCGGGTCCCGACGCCAGGCCGAGGAGTTGTCCACCACCACGGCGCCGGCCGCCGCGAAGCGGGGTGCGTACTCACGCGAGGCCGTGGCCCCGGCGGAGAAGACGGCGACGTCAATGCCGTCCAGGTCGGCGGTGGCCACGTCCTCGACCTCGATGCGGGCGCCGCGGAAGTCCACGACCGTCCCGGCGCTGCGGGACGAGGCCAGGAGGCGCACGGCGCGCGCCGGGAACCCGCGCTCGGCCAGCATGGTCCGCATGACGCGGCCCACCTGTCCTGTGGCGCCCACGACGGCGACGGTGACGCCGTCGGCCTGCCCGGTGAACGTGTTGACGGTGTTGCTCATCGTCCGGTCCCTCCGTACACGACCGCCTCCGCGGAGGCGGCATCGAGGCCGAAGGCGGTGTGGACGGCGCGTACGGCCTCGTCGAGTACGGCGTCGTCCACCACCACCGAGATGCGGATCTCGGAGGTGGAGATCATGTGGATATTGACCCCGGCGTCGCTCAGGGCGCCGAAGAGTCGGGCGGACACCCCCGGGTGGGAGCGCATGCCCGCGCCCACCAGGGAGAGGATGCCGATGGCGGGGTTGAAGTGCAGGGAGCGGAAGCCGAGCTCGCCGCGCGCCTTCTCCAGGGCCTCCATGGCGGCCGCGGAGTCGCCGTCGGGACAGGTGAAGGAGATATTGGTCAGTCCCGTGCCCTCGGCGGAGACGTCCTGGACGATCATGTCGATATTCGTGTCCTGTCCGGCCACGATCGCGAAGATGCGGGCGGCGGCGCCGGGGACGTCGGGGACGCCCACGAGGGTGATCTTGTCCTGGCTGCGGTCGTGCGCGATTCCGGTGATGACAGGGGCTTCCACGTGTTCCTCCTTGGAGGTGGGGCGGGGGCGCGAGCGGGCGCGGTGGCTGATGGCGGACATGTGGGAGTGGTGCACCGAGGGGCCCGTCGGCGCGGCCGTGCCCTGGGGGGCCACCACCCGCCCGGTGACCGCGTCGACTCGCGGCCGGACGGCGGGGTCCGCATGGGAGTCGGGGGTGGGGGCAGCGGAGGCCGGGACACTGGTGCCTGTGGCCGGGGTGGTGGAGCCGGAGGCGGGGGTCGTGCCTGTGGCCGGGGTGCTGGTAGCTGGGGCGCTGGAGGCGGGGCGCGTGCTAGTGGTGGGGGCGGCGGCAGGCGTGCTGGCGCCGGCCGCCGCCCCGGCCCCGCCCGTTCCCAGGGAGGGGGCTAGGGGCGTGGAGGCGACGTCGTCGTCATCGGCGGCCGGGATGTAGGGGGGGACGAAGGGGCCGCTGCGACGGCCGTCGTAGATCCAGGTGCCGGTCTTGTCGGAGAAGGAGGAGCGCACGTGCAGGGGCACCCCGAAGCGGCGGGCGTACTCCACGGCGCGCAGGTGGAGGATCTTGGCGCCGTGGGCCGCCATCTCCAGGGTCTCCTCGCTGGAGAGGATCTCGACGCGGCGGGCGGTGGGCACAATGCGCGGGTCGGCGGTGAACAGGCCGTCCACGTCGGTGTAGATCTCGCAGACGTCGGCGTTCAGGGCGGCGGCCAGGGCGACGGCGGTGGTGTCCGAGCCGCCGCGGCCCAGGGTGGTGACGTCCTCGACCTCGTTGATCCCCTGGAAGCCGGCCACGATGGCCACGGCCCCCATCTGGATGGTGCGGGCCACTCGCTCGGGGATGACGCCCACGATGGAGGCCCGCCCGTACCTGGAGTCGGTCAGGACCCCGGCCTGGGCGCCGGTGTAGGCGCGGGCGGGGACGCCGAGCTGGCTGACCGCCATGGCCAGCAGCGCCATGGAGATGCGCTCCCCGGCGCTCAGGAGGATGTCCATCTCGCGGGCGGGGGCGGCGTCGGTCAGGGCGTCGGCCATGTCGAGCAGCTCGTCGGTGGTGTCACCCATGGCGGAGACCACCACCACGACCGTGTTACCGGCCTGGCGCGTGGCCACCACCCGCCTGGCGACGCGGCGCATCGCCTCAATGTCACTGACGGAGCTACCGCCGTACTTCTGCACGACCAGGGCCATAGGCTCTCCTCATTGCGGTTCTGGGGGTCTAAGGCCCCGGCTGCGGTGCCGCACCGGGGCGTCGCCTGGCTGGCGGCGGCCCACACCGGCGTGACATCGCCGCCCAGCATACGGATCCGCGGGGGCGGTGGCGAAGCGAGGAGCCTGTATGAGACGGGGTAAACGGCCAGCGGCCGGTGGTACGGGCCCTGGCCTTCCCGGGCCCGTGGCGCGGGCGGTCGGCATGCCCACCACCCAGCCCCCGAGAAAGCCCCTGTCGCTCCCAACCCACCTAGCCTGGGACGTCCTTCCGGGCGCGGCTCCAGACGTGACCCGGGGGCTCAGCTGGGCGACAAGCGCGGGACGTCCTTCCGGGTGTGGCTCCAGAGGTCGTCGGGGCAGGCGGGTGGCGCGGCAAGGTGCCGGTGCGGTGCGCCCGTATGGCGGCGGTGTGTCCGACGCAGGGAATTGGGCGCACAAAACGGGTACATAAAAGGGTGTTCCCCACCGAGGGCGGGAGGAGTAGGCTCTGCGTATGGTTCCCCGACCCGGCTATGACGCCTCCCGCCCGGCTCCCGCAGGAAGATCCTCTGAGAGGCCGCAGACCATTGTCCCGCCCGTATGTGGGCTGGGTGTCGGGAGGAGGTCGTGCTGAAGAAGAAAACGAATAAGGTGTTAACCTGTGGCGAGTTTGATCGCAGGCGCAGAAGAGGGCTAATGTCATGTCGTGTTATGGCGGCTCTCAGTTTTCTGGCTGCCTGCCTGTTCGCGCTGGGCGTGTACTACATAATGGTTATCAGCTTATGGGCCAGCATAGCCTTTTTGTCCGGCAGCGTGTCGCTGGCCCGAGTCAGGTCGTGCCTGCTTGGAGGCAGGCGTCTCTGGCATGCTAATGACCTGGGCGTGGTCATGGAGGTTCCTCGCGATCTCGTTATGTGGGAGCTGGTCGAGTGGGTGCTTATGACGCTCGGTATTCCCGGGGCGGTCTTGGTGCGTGCGTTGGGAGGGAATGCGGTTGCCGTAGGCTTTTTTGCTGGTGCTGGGATCTACGGTTCCATGCACATTGTGCGCATTCTCTGGAACGGAGGCATGGAGGTAGAACGGATTCTCCTTCACGATGAAGGCGTCCGTTTTACCTGGTCCACCGGCGGGCACGTATCCATTAGCTGGCTGCAGAGGCCAGCGGTCATTGGTGCCAGCTGGCAAGGTGCTCTTATCGAGGCAGCATACTACCCCGGACGATTGGAGTTCCCCATGGGCTATGTGCCGGTGTCGTGCCGTCAGCTCCAGCGGCTGCTGGACGCCTTCAGCAACGACCCTGGACTGCAGGCGTCTTTGCGCAGTCCGGAGGCCCTCACCGCGGTCCTGGACGTCCTGGAGCCTACCGAGGAGGAGTACTCCGACTCCTCCTGGACCTGGGCGCGTCCTGAGGTCTCGCAGGGTGGCGCGTGAGGTCGGGGTGTGGGTGATGCCAGGGCTCACACGCGGCCGCCAGGCGAGACCCTCAGAATCTGGGCGACAGGAAGAGGAAGTGATGCCAGGGCTCACGCGGCCAGGCGGGCCCAGTGCGCCCTGCGAGGAACATTGGAAGGTAGTCCAGCCACACTGTCGTGGGGTGCTGGAGGAATCTTCATGACAGAAGGGCCCGCATGGCCTTTTTGGCTGAGGAGCAGGCGCATTGGGACCTGCGCCGAGGTGGATCGAGGACGACGTAGGAATACAGTGATGTGCTCCGGGCTCGCGGCGTTATCGGTCCCGCTTCTTCTGTTGGTCGAACTAGGGGCTCCATCGATACTCTTGGTTTATCTTCCCCTGGGCGCGCTGTTCGCGATCTACGCGGTGTCGTTGATCCGTTTGAGACACTATATGAGGACGGGGCGCTCTCTGTGGTCGACAACTGAAAGTGGAGTCATCATGGAGGTGCCACGAGAACTGATAGTACTTGATCTGGCGCCGTGGGTGCTGTATTTGTCATTTACTTTCTCTGGCGCGCTCGAAATGATTTTTAGTGATGATCTTCCAGGATTTTTCCTTGGCATCGTGGGCGCACTGTCTCTCGTGGGTGCTATATGTTGTTTTTGGAGAGGTCTGCCTGCGAGGGAGCGCATCCTCGTTACAGGTGAGGGCATTCGGCTTACCCGAATCACGAGGCAAAACAGTTTCATTCCCTGGTCGCAGAAGCCCTCGGCCTCGCACGTAAACGGTGGTGAACTGCTTATTAACACAAAAGGAAAGGTTGGCGGTATGCGGTTCCCCATATTTCTCCTTCCGGTGTCGTGCCGTCAGTTCCAGCGTCTGCTAGGCACCTTCTCTCACAGTGTCTCAAAGCGTCACCGGCTTGACGGGCCGTACGCTCTTCGGACAGTCCTGGACGTCCTGGAGCCCACCGAGGAGGAGTACTCCGACTCCTCCTGGACCTGGGCGCCTCCTGACGCCTCGCGGCACCGTGCGTAATATTGGGGAGATAAAGTGGTGGTGAGGTTATGGCCGGGGATCTGGTGGCAGCTGCGCCGAGGCGGTGCGCTCGCCCTGCAGCGATGGGAGCCTGTGTTGTTGAAGAAAGATGATGAGCTGTGGACCTGCGATAAGTATGACCGTAAGCGCGTCAATACTTTGACGATATTGCGCGTCATGACGGCTTCGTGTTTTCTGGGCGCGATCCTGTCAGTGTTCGGGGCGTACGGGATAATGATTGTCCTCCTGTGGATCGGCACCATCTTCCTGGTCTACAGCATCTCATTTGCCCGGATCAGGTCGTACATACGTGAAGGCCGATGCCTCTGGCGTGGCACCGATCGTGGTGTGACCATGGTGGTTCCCCGGGAGATCATTGTCTGGGAACTGGTTCCGTGGGGGCTCATGGTGCTCGGTCTTCCAGGGGCGGCCCTGGTTCATGCCCTAGGGGCTCCCGCTGTTGCCGGAGGAGCTGTCGGCGGTGCCGGGATCTGCGGGTCAGTATATCTTGTGCTTATGTTCTGGGAAGGGGGGCAGGAGGCTGAGCGTATCCTCCTTGACGGTAAGAGGATCAGTTTTACCCGGATCAATGGCGAGCAGGTGTCCTTTGACTGGTCCCAGGAGCCGGTCGTCCAGGGAGGCAGAGGGCCGTCCCTTTTTATCGGGACAAGCGACCTATATGAGGGTTGGCAGTTCCCTATGGCCTATGTGCCGGTGTCGAGCCGTCAGATCCAGCGTCTGGTGGATGCCTTCTCGCCCCGTTCCTCGAGGCAGTGGCGACGTCGGCTTGACGGGCCGCACGCTCTTCAGACGGTCCTGGATGTTCTGGAGCCCACCGAGGAGGAGTACTCCGACTCCTCCTGGACCTGGGCGCGTCCTGAGGTCTCGCAGGGCGGCGCATGGAGGCCGGGGCGTGGGTAATGCCAGGGGTCACACGCGGCCGCCAGGCGAGGCCCTCAGAATCTGGGCGACAGGAAGAGGAAGTGATGCCAGGGTTCACGCGGCCAGGCAGGCCCAGTGCGGCCTGCGGGGAACATTGGAAGGTAATTCGACCGCACTGTCGTGGGGTTCCTGAGGAATCTTAATGTTAGAAGAATATGAACTTATGTGGCCTTTTTGGCTGAGGAGCAGACGCATTGGGACCTGCGCCGAGGCGGATCGAGGGCGACGTAAGAATACAATTATATTCTCCGGGGGTGCGGCGTTATCGTCCCCGCTTCTTCTGCTGGCCGTGCTAGAGGATCCAGTAATACTCTTGGCTTATCTTCCCCTGGGCGGGCTGTTCACGATCTACGCGGTGTCGCTGATCCGTTTGAGACACTATATGAGGGCGGGCCGCTCTCTGTGGTCGACAACTGAAAGTGGAGTCATCATGGAGGTGCCACGGGAACTGATAGTGCTTGACCTGGCGCCGTGGGTGCTGTATTTGTCATTTGCTTTCTCTGGCGCACTCGAAATGATTTGCAGCGATTATCTTCCAGGATCTTTCCTTGGCGTCGCGTTCGTACTGTCTTCCGTGGGCGCTATACGTTGTTTCTGGAGGAGTCTGCCTGCGAGAGAGCGCATCCTCGTTACAGGCGAGGGCATTCGGCTTACCCGAATCACGGGACAAAACAGTTTCATTCCCTGGTCGCAGAAGCCCTCGGCCTCGCACGTAAACGGCGGGGACCTGCTTATTAACACAAAAGGAAGAGTTGATGAGATGCGGTTCCCCATGTCTCTCCTTCCAGTGTCATGCCGTCAGTTCCAGCGTCTGCTGGACACCTTTTCTCGCAGCGTCTCAAAGCGTCACCGGCTTGACGGACCATACGCTCTTCGGACGGTCCTGGACGTCCTGGAGCCCACCGAGGAGGAGCGTGCCAACTCCTCCTGGACCTGGGCGCGCCCTGAAGCCTCGCAGGGCGGCGCATGAAGGCCGAGGCGTGGGTGATGCCAGGGCGCACGCGGCCAGAACGGCTCCACTGGTATATAGTGCAATCGATCTTTCGGAGGCGGGTTTAGAGCTGCGAGTCTTGAGATCCTGCGTGGTAGGATCGGGAATATTATTAAGGAGTCCGACGACGTGGTCCATCTCTGTCTGTTGTGCACGTCCTGTGCGGGACGGATGGAGGTCTACGGCACGGCGCCCGCGCTCGACGACGGGGTCTGTGCCGGGGGGATCTAGGGGAGAGGGCGCACGTGCGGGTGCTCGCGGGGTTGAGAGCCACGGTTGAGGCTGACCGAATCTGTGGTCTTGGTCACCATCGATGTGGTGCAGGACACCCCTCCCGACCGCCACTTTTCCGCATGGTCTCGTCCAAAGCCGGCGCCGGATCTGCTCCCGGGGCCGTCGGTGGCGAGTGGCGTCATACCAGCGAAAGGTGGTAAAAATGGACCCGTTCCGGCCACCTCCGGAAGGGCCTCCACAGGCCGGTGGCGATCCAGCCCCTGGAAACGTTGCAACCACGCGGCTCCCAGGGGCAGGGTCAGGGAGCACCCTGCACCGCTAGGTGCATTAAGACAAAATGCCGTGAGAAGACATTTCATCTCCTGAAAGTCAGGGAGCACCCCGCACCGCTAGGTGCATTAAGACCTGGGTGCGAGACACCTCTAGCTCTCCTCTTCCTCTTGTCAGGGAGCACCCCGCACCGCTAGGTGCATTAAGACCCCCCGGCCCGGCGCATCCACGCGCGGGCACGGGCGGTCAGGGGCCACCCCGCACTTTTGCGTCACCAGCTCACCACCTCACGGGCGGACCACGGTGACCAGCTCAAAGGGCTCGAACAGGCCGGGACCTAGTCCTCTGGCGGCTACCACGCACAGGGGAACATTTTGTGCAGAGCGGGACGTTTTGCGCACAAAGTGACCTGGATTGGTTACTTTGTGCGCAATCGGTTACTCTCTGTACAAAATGTTCTCCTGTGCACAGAATGTTCCCCTACACGCAGTTCTCCGTAGTGCTCCGTATGCTGGTCCCCTCATCCGTGGGAGCAGGGGTGAATGAGAGTGCCCATTCGCGCTGAGATCAATGCTGGTCCCCTTGGTCGTGGGGGCGGGGTGCGCCCTGCGCCAGCCCGGCTGCCTTTTCGAGCTGCCGCAGTACGTGGCAGGGCGCGCCGGGCCAGCCCGGTTGCTCTGGTTAGTCTGGTTGGTCGGCCAACTCGGTTGGTCGGCCAGCCAACACCAGCTCGGCTGGTCCGGCTAACCTGAGGGCATGCTCGTCGCCTTCTCCGTGTCCCCCGCCACTACCGACGCGCCTGACGGCTCGGTGTCCGAGGCGGTGGCCCGAGCCGTGCGCGTGGTGCGCAGCTCCGGCCTGCCCAGTGAGACCACCTCCATGTTCACCACCATTGAGGGGGAGTGGGACGAGTGCATGGCGGTAGTCAAGGCCGCCTGCCAGGCCGTGGCCGAGGTGAGCCCCCGCGTGGCCCTCGTCCTCAAGGCCGACATCCGCCCCGGCTGGACGGGACAGCTGAGCGCCAAGGTCGAGCGGGTCGAGGCCCGGCTCCGGCAGGACGACGTCGACGGCGGAGACGCCAGCTGAGGCCCGCCAGGCGCTGCAGGGATCCCGACTGCCCCGGGGTCACCCCCGAGCAGGTCAGCTGAGACCCGCCAGGCCCTGCGGGGACCCCACCTCCGGGCCCGAGGCCCAGAGGCGGTTCTGAGCGGACGGCATGGCGTAAGCCTCCGCTGTCCTCATGGGACGGGGCGCGAGACGCCTAGCCGGGGCACCGAGCTGGGTACACCAAGATCCGGGGTACCGAACCGGGGCGCCGCGAGCACCGGGTACACCGCGAGCCGGGCCCAGGGCCTGGGTGGTCAGGACCTGGGGCCCCACCGAGCCGGGCGCGCCGAGCCTGGCGCTCGGAGGGACTCGGGTGCGTCAGGCAGCTGACCGGGAACGTACTATCGTCACTATGTCCGCCCTGTACGGCCTGCCCCCTGCCCCGCCACACGTCCCGTCGGCCGGGTGCACGTGGGAGGACCGCCGCCAGCACCGGACGATGTGGGTCTTCGCGCTGCTGTCCCTGGCGGCCGCCATGGGTGCGGCCCTGGCCTGGTGGGCTGGTGCGGGCGTGCTCCTGGTCGCGGTGGTGGTCTGGCTCGGCTGCCTCTGCGGGACCTACCTGCTGAGCATGGTGCGCCTGCGCCGCTGCCGCGCCCGAGGGCGTACGGCCTGGACGGCGTCGCCTGAGGGCGTGAGGATGCTGGGCTCCCGTGAGCTCGTTGCCTAGGGCCTGGCCTTGAGGCTCATAGCAGCCCTGGTGCCGCTGACCGTGCTTGCGGCGCTCCTGGCTGGTGACCATGTGCCGGTCCTGGCCGGGGGTCTGATCGGGGTCCTCGGCCTGGAGGCGGCCTTCTACCTGGTGAGGATCATCTACCGTGGTGGCCCGGTACGACCGGGGATCCTCCTGAGCCCCATGGGGGTGCAGGTCACGCGCACCGACTCCTCCGGCGACTTCCTCCCCTGGGGCCGGGAACCACGGGTGACGGTGGTCTCGGGGCGTGTGCGCATTGAGTCCCAGGGTCGTGGGCCGGTGCAGTTCTCTGTGTGGTACCTGCCGGTCTCCTGCCGGCAGCTGGAGCGGCTCCTGGGTGCTCTTGGCAACCGCCCTGATATGCAGGCGTGTCTAGGCGGCCCGGAGGCGCTCGCCATGGTCCTGGACCTCCTGGAGCCTACCGAGGAGGAGTACACCGACTCCTCCTGGACCTGGGTGCGTCCTGACGCCTCGCAGCGTCACACGTGAGGCTGTCGCGGCCCTGGGGGTCTGGAGGAGAGCGCCCTGGTCCCGGGATACGCGAGCGCCTGGTGGTCAATGGCCTGCGGGCAGGTGGTTCACCGCCTCGTCCGGGGCCGGGCTGGCAGCCAACGGTCTCTGCGGGCAGGCGGTCCACAGTGCCCTGGCCGAGGCCGGTGAACGGGCCCAGGTGGTCCCGGACGCCGTGGAGCGGTGCTGGTGGGACCGGGTGCGGCCAGGACCGTGGCTAACAGGCTCTTACCGAGTTCGCCCACTTGCTGGCGGGCCGGGCGGCCTGAGCCTGGGCGTTACCGGCCTGGGGCTGGACGCGCCCTCGCGTATACGAACGCCGTTTCGTGCGTGTGAACGCCATTTAGCGTATGTGAACGTCGCCTTAAGTGGCGTCCATATGCGTGGAAGCGCGTCCACCAGGGCCAGAGCGTGTTTACTTACACGAGAGCGCGTTCACCTGGGCCAGGGCTGATCAGTACCCAAGCGGGCGGTCCCCAGGGCAGGCAGGAGGGGCGGGCCCGGGGGCAGGGCTAGGTGCGTGTTCCTACCAACCTGTCCGGAGATGGTCGGGGGCGGCCCCGGGCAGGTCTAGGCGGTCTCGCGGTCCCCGGGGCAGGCCGTGAGGGCACTAGTGGCCTCACGCGACGCGCCTAGGCGGTCTCGCGGTGCCCAGGGCGGGCAGGTCTAGGCGGTCTCGCGGCGCCGGGCGCGGGCGGCTAGGTCCTCGGCGGTCAGCGGGCCCTGCGTGGTGCCGGCGGAGCCGTCCGCTCGCACCCAGGAGACACGCAGGGCGTCCTTGCTCCCGAACCGGGCCAGGTGGATGCCGATGACCTCCTCCAGGTGGGCCAGGTGCTCCTCGTCCGAGCTCAGCCTCAGCACCAGTGTCCCGGGCTGGCAGGACAGGTCGCAGACCCCGGTGGAGGTCCCGCCCCGGTTCATGTCCAGGCTCCCGGTGGACGACGCCTCGTCCCAGGCGGCCGAGATCTTCCGTCCCATGTGGCTGGTCAGCTGGCGGCCGTAGCGGGCGGGCCTGTCCGTCTTGACGTGGGCGGTGGAGACGGCGGTCGGGGAGGGCGGTGTCATGGGGCCAGTCATGGGGTCAGTCTCCCACTCTTACTGAGGTGAGCCTTATGTAATTCGTGGCGCCGGGTGCGCGGCCCCGCCGCTGCCCCGGCATGAACGAGGACCGCCCAGATGACGGTGCCGGTGAACAGGAGGGCGGCCGTCGGCCCCGACATGGACGGTCCCGCCGCCAGCCCTACGACGCCTGCGCGGCTGGCCCCGGCACGGCCGAGCCTCGTCCCCGGCCCCTACGACACGCCCGCTCGACGAGCCCAGGGCAGACGCAACGCAGAACCCCTACGACACCTGCGGACGGGTCCTGTACGTAACCTGTTCTCTCCGGTAGCATCTTTCTATGAGTGTTGAGGTCATCAACGTGACCCGTACCTTCCGCGGCGCCCCTGCGGTTCGGGGCCTGAGCGTGTCCGTACCCAGCGGCGCCGTCACGGGCCTGGTGGGTCCCAACGGCGCTGGCAAGACCACGCTGCTGCTCATGCTCGCAGCCCTCCTGCGCCCCGACACCGGGACCATCCGCGTCAACGGCCTCGACCCGGTCACCCAGCCCCGGGAGGTCCACCGCGTCGTCGGGTGGATGCCGGACAGCTTCGGCACCTGGGACTCCCTGACCTGCACCGAGATCCTCCAGACCTTCGCCGTCGCCCAGGGGGTTGAGACCCAGGAGGCGGCCGGGCGCGCCGCCCAGATGCTGGCCGTCGTCCACCTGGAGGACATGGCGGCCGCCCCCGCTCGGGTCCTGTCCCGGGGCCAGAAGCAGCGCCTGGGCCTGGCCCGCGCGCTCATCCACTACCCCAGCGTCCTCCTGCTCGACGAGCCTGCCGCCGGGATGGACCCGCGCTCACGGGCCGACCTGCGCCAGCTCCTGCGCTCGCTGGCCGACGGGGGCGTCACCGTGCTCATCTCCAGCCACGTCCTGGGCGAGCTGGAGGAGATGATCGACGGCGCCGTCTTCGTCTCCAGGGGTCAGGCGCTGCGCACTGGCGAGGAGGCCGAGGCCCCCTCCCGCACAGCCCCCTACGGCCTGGGCCAGGGGTCGGGAGCCTCGTCCTCCTCGCCGGACGCTGCCGGGTCGGCCCCACCCGGCACCGCTCCCGCGGAGCCGTCGGCAGGCTCGGCCTCAGAGGGCGCGTCCCTGGGCCAGCCCGGCCTCCCTGCGACCGGGGTGCCGCCCGTACCGACCGTGGTCCCGGTGCGGCCGACCTCGGTGCGCACCGTCTGGCGCATGAGGATCCTGCCCGGTGAGGACTCCCACGCCGCCATGAGGGCCTGGAGCCAGGGCGACCGGACGCCCCTGAAGGAGGAGGACCCCGAGTCCTTCCGGCTGACGGTCCCTGACCAGGCCTCGGCCTGCGCGATCCTGGGTGAGGCGGTACAGGCCGGAGTCAAGGTGGTCTCCTTCGCTCCGGTGACCGGGCTGCTGGAGGAGACCTACCTGTCAATGGAGGAGGAGCGCCGATGAGCTGGTCAGGGATCCGCACGGTCATGGTGCTGGAGCTGCGTCAGCGGGTGAGGGCCACCCGCTGGAAGGTCATGCTGGGGATCTGGGCGCTGGTCCTGGTCCTGGTGTGTCTCGGGCTGACGTCGCTGCTCAACCCCGGTGACGGCTACGACTACGCCTCGGAGGCCCTGTACAACTTCATCCTGTGCTTCGTCCTGGGGATCGGTCTCATTGTGGCCCCCACCCTGTCGGCCATGTCGGTCAACGGCGACCGGGCGGACGCCACCCTGGCCCTGCTGCAGGCCACCATGCTGCGCAGCCGGGAGATCGCCGTCGGCAAGCTCCTGGCCGCCTGGGTGGCGGCCGTGGCCTTCCTGGCGGTGGCGCTGCCCTTCCTGCTCGTACTGACCCTGGCGGGTGGCGCCTCGTGGCTCGCCTTCCTGGGGCACGTCCTGGTGCTCGTCGTCACCCTGGGCTCGGTGTGCGGCGTCGGGCTGGGCCTGTCCGCCATGACGGCGCGGACCTCGGCGTCGGCGGTCCTGTCCTACCTCGTGGTCGTCATGCTGACTATCGGGACGCCCCTGTGCGCGCTCATAGCCTCCAACTCGGTGACGACGACCCAGACCCGCGTTGTCTACCATATAGACTACGACAAGTCCAACAACAACAGCAGGGTGTGCAAGGAAAAGCCTGATATCGACAGCCGGGAGATCGTCCACGGCGAGTGGATCTGGTGGATGCTCGCGCCCAACCCCTACATTATCCTCAGTGACGTCTCAGCGCGCGCCCCCCTGCCGAAGAGCGAGTACAGGTACGGAGGGAAGTCCTTCCTCGAGGCCTCGGGGTGGGCTATGGACGCAATGCGTACGCCTGAGCCGAGAGAGATTGTCATCAGGTACTGCGAGGAATCAAGTAAGAATAAGAATGAGTCCGACCGACGTAGCCGCGACGAGCTGCAGCACCTGGCCTTCTGGCCCGTGAGCCTGCTGGTGCTCCTGGGCATTGGGGCCGGGGGCGTGTGGACCGCCTCCCGCCGCCTGGACGTCCCGGTAGGACAGCTGCCCCAGGGGGTGCGCCTGGCCTGAGCGACGCCGCCGGGGGCTGGTCGCGGCCCTGCTGCGCGGCCCCACCCTGCACCGCCGCCTTCCCTGCCTGGCTCCGGACAGTGGTGCCGACGACGGGGCGCGAGAACCTGCAGGGAGTGCGGGACCGCTCAGCACCAGGTGGCGTGCTCCACGTCCACGCCGTGGGCGGTGGCGTTGGCGTTGACCACCTGCTGGAGCCAGGCGGCCAGGCCGGGTGCCTGGCGGTCGTAGTGCGCGGCGAAGCGCGGGTCGGCGGTGTAGCCGCGGGCAATGAGGACCTGCTTGGGGTAGGTCACCGTGAACCACTGGCCCAGGTCGGCGCGGTGGCGCTCGGCCAGGGCGTTGGCCTCCTGGCTGCCCGGCTCCACGCCACGGGCCATGGCCGCGACGAGGTCGGCCTCCAGGGCCAGCGTCCGGGCCTTGACCTGCTCCCAGTCCTCACGGGTCATGGCGGCCTGCCGGGCGGTGGCCTCAGCCCACTCCGGGGTGTCCCCCCAGCGCTCCTGGGCCTCCGCGACGTACTGCGGGCTCCAGTCCGTCCCCAGGATCTCGGCCTGCTCGGCAGGGCTTAAGGGCCCGGACCGCGGTGAGGTGCCTACGGTGCTCAGCGTCCTGTTAATAAGGGTGTCGACGGCGCGGACCATCCGCATGGTGCGTGAGAGCTGCTCGGTCAGGAGGTCGCGCTGGCGCCTGAGGTGGGCCAGCGCGTCCGTCCCCGGGTCGTCCAGGAGCTCGCCGATGCAGGCCAGGGGCAGTCCGGTCTCACGGTAGACGAGCACCTGGTGGAGGCGGGTGACGTCGGCCGGGGAGTAGAGCCGGTAGCCCGACCAGGAGCGCTGGGAGGGGCGGACCAGCCCGATGGTGTCCCAGTAGTGGAGTGTGCGCACGCTCACTCCCACGAGGGCGGCGACCGCCCCCACGGTGAGGTCAGGAGCCTCCCCTGTGCTGGCGGCGTCCTGCCCCCAGGCGACGGCGTCGGGTGCCTCCGGACGGGCGTCGGTGCGTGGGTGGTCTGTCCTGCTCACGGTCCCAGCGTCTCTCATAGGCGGGACCATGGGGCCTCACGCCGCGTGAGGGTCAAGCAGGACGGTGGTCGGCGGCCGCTGGGCGTGCTCACTCCACGCGACGGCGTCCCTCGAAGGCGCGTCCCAGGGTCACCTCGTCGGCGTACTCCAGATCCGCGCCCACGGGCAGACCGGAGGCCAGCCGGCTCACCGGCACCTCCAGGGTGCGCAGCATGCGGGTCAGGTAGGCCGCCGTCGCCTCACCCACCACGTTCGGGTCCGTGGCCAGGATCACCTCGACGACGTTCCCGCTGCCCAGGCGTGTCAGGAGCTCCCGCACCCTCAGGTCGTCGGGCCCCACGCCGTTAATGGGGTCAATAGCCCCTCCCAGCACGTGGTAGAGCCCCCGGTACTCCTGGGTGCGCTCAATGGCGACAACGTCCTTGGGCTCCTCCACCACGCAGATGACCGAGGCGTCCCGGCGCGGGTCCTTGCAGACGGCGCACAGGGTGTCCTCGGCGATATTGCCGCACTGCTCGCAGAATCGCACCCGGGCCTTGACCGCGTGCAGGGCGTCCACCAGCCGCTCCACGGCCGCGGAGTCGGAGGACAGGACGTGGAAGGCCAGGCGCTGGGCGGTCTTGGGGCCGATCCCGGGCAGCTCGCCGAACTCGTCAATGAGATCCTGCACGGCCCCCTCGTAGATGACTGGCATTAGCGTCCTTCCTGCGTCACGGTGACGTTCTCAATGACCGTGGCCCCCAGGAGGCGGATGACCACGTCCAGCCCGACGGCGCCCGCCTCCTCGGCGTCCTCGTCGTCCTCACTGGGCACGTCGTCCTCGAGGGCGACGACGGAGCGCGCCCCCCGCCGGCCGGGGCGTGACTGGCGCGCGGCCCGGGCGGCGCGCTCGGCGGCGCTCATGTGCGCGCTCGGCGGGGATGTGCCCGCCTCCGGCGCCGGTCCCTCGGTCCTGCCGGGCTCGGGCACGCCGTCGGGGAGGCTGGCGGGGGCGTCCTCGTCAGGGCGGCCCGAGTCGGCCTGCTGGGGGGCGCCTAGGTCCGGGGAGGCGTCCGGGCCGTCCCAGGAGACCGGGGCCAGACGGCGCACGGGACCCGGGGCCGGGTCGGGAGCGGGCAGGGGGGGCAGGGGGTGCAGCCGGTGGACGGTGGCCAGGTGCGGCTCCTGCTGGGTGGCCGGCTCGGGGGGTGCCTGCTCGACGGCAGGCCCCGGATCCCAGGCGACGGCGGCGCGCTGGGGTGAGGTGTGGGGTGACCAGGAGCCGGGCCTGGGGCCTGGGGCCGGGGCGGTTGACCCCGGTGGTGGGGTGGCAGCCGAGGCGGCGTGCGCCGAGGTGGAAGGGGCCGCCGGGGTGACGGCGTGTGCTGCGGAGGGGGTGTGCGCTGAGGCAGGAGGAGGTGCTGGAGATGCAGATGCGGGTGATTTAATAGGTTGAGACAGGGATGGTGCCTCAGAAGCATCGGTATGTACCGATGGCGCATGTTCTGTAGTGTTGTGCCTGGTAGCGTCATGCCCGGTGGTGGCGGGGCCTTGGCCAGGGACGGCCACCGGCCCCCAGCCGTCCTCCTGGGGGGTCGTCGGAGGGTCCTCCTGGGATGCTGCTGCCGGTGAGACCGCCTGGGCCGCCGCTGGAGGTGCTGGAGTGGCCTCCCAGGAGGAGGTCGGTGAGGCCGCCTCCGGGGGAGGGGCTGGTGAGGTTGCCTCCGGGTGAGGTGCTGGAGGGGCCGCGGGTGAGGCTGTTTGGAGGGCCGCGGGTGAGGCCGGGGGAGGGGCTGGAGGGCCCGTGGGGACAGGCTGGCTCGCCAGCCCCGCAGGACTCGCGACAGCGGCTGGCGGCTGCTCCTCGTAGTGGGCGAAGGGGTCGGCCTCCTCGCCAGCGGCCCCGGGCTCGGGGCGGGGGCCGCCGCCTCCACTGATACCCCCGCCTCCGGGGCCACTACCTCCGGGACCGCGGAAGCGGCCGGGGCCGTCACCCGGAGACCTCCCGCCGGGCCCACTGGGGCCTGCCGGTCCGTCCCCTCCGGCCAGGACGGCGTGGACCTCCACCCTCAGGCCGAGGGCCTGGTGGATCGCTGCCGCGAGGATCGGGCCGTGGCCGCCGTTCTCAAAGGCGTTGACCAGCCCGGGGGCGGTGAACAGGACGGTGAGGACACCCTCGCGGAGGGGGCCCGGCTGGGCGTTGGGCTTGACCAGGGCCCAGGTGGCGCGGCGGCTCCGTCTGGCGGAGTCCAGCACCTCCTCCCAGCGGGCGCGCAGCATCTCGGCGTCAGCGGCGCCTGGGCCGGTCGGCCCCTGCGCGGGCGCTGTGCGCTGCCCCTGGTGCTCGCCCCGCCGGAGGGCCGGGTCCGCGGGACCGCTAGCAGCTGGCAGCCCGCTAGAGGTCGCGGTCCCGCCAGCAGTCGGAATCCCGCCGGAGGCTGGAGGCCCACCGGCAGCCGGGGGCCCACCAGGGGCCGGGGGCCGGGTCCGCGGGCCCTGCCGGTCCTGGTAGGTGGCCGCCGGGGGCCGCCCCTCCTGGGAGGACTGCTGGCCCCGCGGGGGTGCCGGGGGCGCTCCCTGTGCGGCCTGGGCGCCGGGGGCCGCCTGCGGGCCGGTCGCGCGCTGCTGATCGCCCGCCCCCGGGGCGGCGTCCCAGTCAATGCGGGTAGGGGCGGCGTCGGGCCGCCAGGAGGTCGCCGGTCCCGTGGCGCTGGCGGAGCGCTGGGCGATCTGGGCCGCCCGCGCCCGTCCGGAGGTGCCGGTGGGGCCTGCGTCCCCGCCCGCGCCTGTCCCGGTCCTGGCGGGCGTGCCGCGTGTCCCCGCAGCCCCGCCGGCCGGGGCGCCCGCTGTCCGGGCCGGGGCGGGCTGGGCGGGGACCAGCAGACGGGCCATGAGCAGCTCCAGCTGGAGGCGTGGTGAGGTGGCGCCCACCATCTGCCCCAGGGCCTGGGCGGTCATGTCCGCCGCCCGGGACAGGCCGGCGGCGCCGATGGTGCGGGACTGGACCTCCATGCGCTCCAGCTCCCCGGGCGGCAGGGAGCCCAGGGCGGGCCCGGCCTCCTCCCCGGCCAGGGCGATGACCAGCAGGTCCCGCAGCCGCGTCAGCAGGTCCTCCACGAACCGGCGCGGGTCGTGCCCGGAGGTGACCACCCGGTCCACCACCCGGAAGACCCCGGCCCCGTCGGCCGCCGCAATGGCGTCCACGCAGGAGTCCAGCAGGGTGACGTCGGTGTAGCCCAGGAGGGCGACGGCGCGCGCGTAGTCCACGGTGCCCTCCGTCGCCCCGCCCATGAGCTGGTCCATGACCGACAGGGTGTCGCGCACGCTGCCACCGCCGGCACGCACCACCAGGGGGAAGACCCCGGCCCCCACGCTCACGCCCTCGGCGGAGCACAGGTGGTCCAGGTAGCTCTCCAGGACGTCGGGCGGCACCAGGCGGAAGGGGTAGTGGTGGGTGCGTGAGCGGATGGTGCCGATCACCTTCTCCGGCTCGGTGGTGGCGAAGACGAACTTCACGTGCGCCGGGGGCTCCTCGACCAGCTTGAGCAGGGCGTTGAAGCCCTGGGCGGTGACCATGTGGGCCTCGTCGAGGATAAAGATCTTGTAGCGGTCCCGCGCCGGGGCGAAGGCGGCACGCTCGCGCAGGTCACGGGCGTCGTCCACGCCGTTGTGGGACGCGGCGTCGATCTCCACCACGTCCAGGCTGCCCGGCCCGCCGGTGGCCAGGTCCCGGCAGCTCGGACACTGCCCGCAGGGGGTGTCGGTGGGGAAGCGCTCGCAGTTCAGGCAGCGCGCCAGGATGCGGGCGCTCGTGGTCTTGCCGCAGCCGCGCGGGCCGGAGAAGAGGTAGGCGTGGGTAACGCGGTCGGCCCGCAGCGCCGCCATGAGCGGGGCGGTCACGTGCTCCTGGCCGATCACGTCCTGGAAGGTGTCGGGGCGGTAGCGGCGGTACAGGGCGGTGGTCACGCCCCGAGCCTAATCGGCCGGGCCGACGTCGTGCGAGAACGCGCTCAGGGGCCTGCTGGCGTCCGGCCTCCTCCCGGGACGCCGCCTACCTGGTTGTCATATTAAACAATACTACTCATTTCCGTCTCATCATTTTGAAGTAGTATCAATATGTTTTCCAAATGTTCGCGCCTGCTAGGAGTAAGCTTGCGTTTCTTGGTGCTAAGACGTTTGAGTACCTCCAGGAACAGGTCGTCCTTGGAGATCCAGGCGGGGCTGGCGGAGCGGACCTGGGACATGAGGGCCATCAGCTCACGGGGGTGGATGTTCTCGATCCGCTCCACGTGGTCCAGGGCGTTGCGCCGCCAGGGCGGTGCCGTGCGCACACTGTCCATGCTGGCCCACACGAAGTCCTCCTCGTCGACGTAGGCGAAGGCGCTGCCCAGGATCCGACGCACCTTCCGCTCGCGGGAGGCGAATACCGGCGACAGGTCAAAGGCCCAGCAGATCTTGCGTACCAGGCGGGGGTAGCTCAGCGGCGACTCGACGGCGCAGATCTCCTTGGCCACCCTGATCACCTCGGCACGGGCCTGGGGGTCCTGACCCGGCCCCGCCTCGGCGCGGTCCAGGACCTTCCGGGGCCGTACCTGGGTGCGCCTCCACGCCACGTACTCCGGCACCCGGCCAGCCGGTGCCGCGTGGGCAGAGGCAGGACCGAGGGCGTCGGGGCCAGCAGTAGCCGGGGTGGTGCCGACGGCGCTGCCCGCCCCGGCCGGTGGGGCGGCCGGAGCGGCCCCGGTAGCGGTGCCGGCCCCGGTAGCGTCGCCCGCCCCGGCGCCCCCGTCCCACCCGACCGCCGCCAGGAGCCGGTCGGTGACGGCCCGGCTGTCCCTGACCCACTCCGGCATCCAGATCCGTTCGACCCGCTCCCACCCCATCTGCCGCAGCACGTCGACCGGGAGCAGGTCGCGGTCCGTGACCGTGCCGCGCTGGTTCCACTCGTGCCCGTCCAGGAGCACCGCCACCCGCGGCCGGTCGGGCTGGTCAGGACGGGCCAGCACGAGGTCGACCGCGAAGGACGAGTGCCCGACCCCGACGTGGACCGTCAGCCCCCGCGAGCGCAGCGCCTCGGCGATCTCGTGGCGGTGCCAGTCCACGGGCAGCGCGAAGGCCGGGGAGGACAGGCAGGGCGGCACCCCGCCGTCGCGCGCCAGCTCCAGGTAGGCGCGCAGGTCCTTGAGGCCTTGGTGCCTGGAGCGCTCAGCGTGCAGGTCCTCGGGGTCAAAGCTGGAGAAGACCAGGACCTGCCGCCGCGCCCGGGTGACGGCCACATTGAGGCGGCGCTCCCCTCCGGCCTGGGACAGGGGGCCCAGGCTCAGGGGCACCCTGCCGCTGGAGTCGGCCGAGAAGGTCACCGAGAACAGGATCGTGTCCCGCTCCTCACCCTGCACGTTCTCCAGGTTCTTCACGAACAGCCCGTCGGGCTCCTCCAGGGCCCTGGCCACCCGGTCGGCGTCGGGCCCCTCCCGCAGGAAGCGCTCAATAAGGTCCCTCTGCGCGGCGTTGAAGGTGATGACGCCCAGGGAGGGGGTGCGCTCTGAGGCCCTCAGGCGCAGGAGCATCTCGTTGACGATCTCCCGGGCCTCACGGGGGTTGGTCCGCGGGCGCGCCTGGGGGTGGTGGTGGCGCTCCTCGGGGCTGATATAGGTGCCCTGGACGCGGCGCAGCGAGATCCCGTACCCGTCCGGGGAGTCGTCGGGCCGGGCGGCCATGGCCAGCGGGCTGGGGAAGGAGGCCAGGGTCCCGTCGTAGTAGCGCTGGTTGGAGAAGGCGATGAGCGACTCCACCCGGCTGCGGTAGTGCCAGCCGAGCCGGTAGCTGGCCACCCCACCGTCCAGGCACCGGGTGAGGACCGAGGTCTCGTCCGCCACCTCCCCGCCAGCGGCGCGGGGCCTGGCGGTGGCCGTGGGCGGCATCTGCCGGGGGTCGCCCACAATGACCGCCGAGCGCCCCCGCCCTATGGCCCCCACGGCGGCGGCCACCCGGATCTGGGACGCCTCGTCGAAGACGACAATGTCCACGTACCGGCGCCGGGCGGGCAGGAAGTGGGCCACCGAGTCGGGGGAGGCCAGGATGCAGGGCGTCAGCGCGGTGACCAGGTCCCCGTAGGTGCCCATGAGCTCCTGGATGCTCATGCCCTTGCGGTGGAGGATCTCCTGGCGCAGCTCCTGGGCCCTGCGACCCGCCTCGGTCAGCACCTTGTCGCGACGCCGGACCACGGCGGCCAGGGCCTCCTGGCTCAGGGCGGCGCGCACCCGGGCCTGCGCCTGACGGTAGTCCTCCACCAGGTCGCGGTGCGCGGCCGGGTCGAAGGCGTCGAGCCCGGTGCGGTGGGAGAGCTCCTTGAAGAGCCTCAACGCCTCGTCCTGGGGGCCGTCCGCGCGGGGGGCCACCAGCCGGGCGCGGGCGTCGTAGTAGGAGCGCACCGACCCGTTGGGCCTGTGCAGGGCGGTCCGGTAGCGCTCCAGCTGGGAGCGCAGTGCTCGGAGGCGCTCGCGGTCGGCTGCCAGGCGGGCCGCGTCCACGGTCCCGGGGTCCAGGCTGTAGGCCGTGCGCAGGGTGTCGCGCACCTCGGCGGACCTGACGCTGTTGTCGTGGAGGTTGAGCAGGAGCGGGCCGATGCCGGTCTCCTGGCGCAGGCGGCGGGCGACGACGTCGAGCGCCGACTGCTTCTCCGCCACGAACATAATGGTCTTACCGGTGGCCAGGGCCCGGAAGATAAGGTTGGCGACCGTCTGGGACTTGCCCGTCCCCGGCGGCCCCTCCACCACGAGGCTGTGCCCGGTCACGGCCTCGGCCACGACCCGGGCCTGGGTGGCGTCGGCGGTCAGGGGCAGGTCCTCGACGACGGCGTCGAGGCCGGGCTCGCTGGCGGGTACTCCTGCCGGGTCGGCGAAGTCGTGCCCGGGGGCCTCAATGAGGTGGGACACCAGTGGGTTGGCGGCGAGGGTGCGCCAGGAGTCCTCCAGGTCCTGCCACATCCGGTAGGGGGAGAAGCGGAACAGCCCGAGGTGGACGGTGGGGGCGAGGGTGACCTCCTTGTCCTTGTGCGCCTGGTGGAGCCTGAGGCGGATCGCCTTCATGGTGGCGTCCACGTCAATGCCGTGCCTGTCCCGCTGCGGGTTGACCAGCTCGGTGAGCTCGATGCCGGTGTCGGCCTTGAAGCGGGTGACCAGGGAGTAGTTCGGGGTGGAGACCACCGTCTCGTCAGGGGTCAGGACGTAGCCTTCATCGGTGAGGCCGAGGGTGACCGGGATGAGGATGAGCGGTGAGCGCACCTGCTTCTCGGACGTCTGCCACCTCAGGGTCCCGATAGCCAGGTAGAGGTTGCTGGCCCCGGTCTCGCTCATGGAGCTCTGGGAACGGTCCGTGAGGGAGGCGAGGACGGGCTGGTAGTGCCTGGTGGCCAGGTTGACCTGCACCGTCCTGTGCTCGGTGAGCAGGGTGGTGGCCAGGGCGTCTGCCTGGGGGGTGCCCTGCCGGACGTCCGAGTCGGCCGGGACCAGGGCGATGAGGTCCTTGGCGTTGACCCGGTCCTCCAGCTGGCTGACGAGGTGCCCGGGCATGAGGAGCTCGACGACGTCCTTGGGTATATTGCCGGCAGATGGAATATTGTTATTGTATGATGGAATATGTATAAGAGGGTTGTATGTGCTCAGGTCGAGGAGGCTCTGCTTCCACTCCTCGACGCGCTGAGGTACCGGGCCGGTAGCCGTGGCGCCGTCTGGGTCGGGGCCGGTCGGGCTGGTGTTAGCGGGGCCTGAGCCGCCTGGGCTGGCCGGGCCGGGACCGCTGGGGCTGGGGGCGGGTCCGGTTGGGCTGGGGCCGGTCGGCTGGTCCGCGGGCGCGGCCCCTGGGCGGGCGGGTACCGGGGTGGGGGTGCTGGTGGGCGCCGGGACCTGCGTCGTGGGGTCCTGGTGGCCCGGATCGGGTTGGGGGAGGATCCTGCCTGCCCGTGCGGCGCCGATCGAGACCGTGAGCGCGAGGTCCGCCGGGGTGAGGACCGTCCTGGGGCCCTCCTGGCTGGGCGCGAGGTCGTTGAAGGCCAGGAGGGCGGGGTCAATGAGCTCCACCACGCCCCGCTTGACCAGGTCGATGACCGCCTCGGGCGAGGAGGCCGCCACTGCCCCGGCCTGGCGCTGGTAGCCCACGAGGACGTGCGTGGGTGTCAGGAGGAGCAGGGCGGGTACCTCCAGGTGCTCCAGCACGCTGGCGATGAGGACGGCCAGCTCCAGCGTGCTGCCCCGACGCAGGTCGAGCAGGGAGGCGCCCGGACGTATGGGTAAGGCCACGCGGTCCCACGGCGCGGGGGGCTGGGTGGCCCGGAGCCCGCGACGGTGCAGGGCTGCCAGGACGGCGTAGACGAGGGCGTCGGCCTCCTCGGGTGAGCCGGGGCCGCTCGGGGACGGGGTGGTGGCGCGTGGCGTGTTGGCCCGTGGTGGGCTGGCGGGACTGCCCGGGCGCAGGCGCCCCAGCACCTCGGCCGCCAGGGTCCGGACGGCGGACTGGGTCGGCTGGACGAAGGTGGCCAGGGCGTCCCCGGCCCACGTCGTGTCCCCGGCCAGTATCCACCGCCGGGGAGGCAGGACGGTCAGTGCGCCGGGAAGGCGGGTCACCGAGTAGCGGGTCGCCTGGGCACGGGTCGCCGAGGGGGCTGGTCCGGCCCCGGGACGCGGCTGGGCTGAGGCCTGGGGCCGCGCGTCCAGCGTGACCTGGATGCGGGCGCGCCCCTCCCGGGTCACCCGGAACAGGCCTGCCCGGTTGAGGGACAGGCAGCGGGTCGCCTTCAGGACGGGGTGGCTGGCGGTGTCCCACGTCAGGTGCCACGGCTCGGTGAGCTCGTACCCCTGCTCGTGACGGATCCTGAGCGTGACGGCGACGGTGCGCGGCAGGCGGCTGCCGAGCGGCCCGCCCGGGGGCGCCGCGAGGTGGGAGCGGTTCAGGCCGGTCGCGCCGCGGGGGCGCCCGGGTACGGTGGAGCGGTCGGACGGCGGGGTGCTGGGCGTGCCGCCCGTGTCCTGGGCGGCGGGCGCGGACACGCGGACGGTCATGCTCAGTCCCCGGCCCACCACCGCGTGGGCGTAGCTGATGACGGGGGTGCACCAGGCCTCGACCACGACGTCCTCGAACGGGTTGCCCCAGGGGCGGAAGGGGGCCGGTGACACCGAGGGGTGGTCCGGTCTCGCGGTGACCTGGACGGCACCCGGCCCTGGCCGGGGTGCCTCCGTGCGAGAGGGCTCCATACGGGGAGCACCTGCAGGGGTGCGCGTGCGGGGTGTGTCCGTCGGGTGCGGCCAGGAGGTCTTCTGCTGGGTACGGTCGGTGCGGGGCGGTAGCTGGGTGCGGTTAGTGCGGGACGGTGCAGGAGGGGTGCTGGTGGAGCGTCTGAGCGTCTCTGCAAGCTTCTCAATTGCGATGACACCGTCCGGGGCGTTGACCATGTTGAGAATCTCTTTAATAAGAGTAAGAGTTGTCTGCGCCTGGTCGTAGGTGAGTGGCAGGCCGTGGTCTATGTCATGGAGGTGCTTGCGCGCCTCACGCAGCTTGCTGCGCAGGTCCATTCTCACCGGTTGTCGCGAGCCGTGGGGAGGGTCAATGAGGAGGTCCAGCTGGACTGCCGCCCGGGAGAGCCTGAGGGGCTCGGCGTCGGCCTCCGTCCGGTACCTCAACTGGGTCAGCGCCGCCTCACCGAGCACCTTGCGGGTGTAGGGCTCTAGGTGTGTCGGGAGAATATTTTTGAGTCCCGTGGCAACGATGTCATTAAATTTCATAGACGTTCTCCGCCGCGTCACCAGGGTCTGGGGACTCCCGCCGTCGCTGCCTTGGCGGGGTGAGGGTAGCGTGGCGGTGCGGTCCGGAGCGGTGGCGCAGTGAGATGTGTGAGAAGGTGCAGGAGTGCGGCCGGGGGGTGGGACCGGCGGTGAGTCAAGGACCCCCCGTGCACCCGCCAGAGCCCGCTTACCCTTGCTACCTTCCGGTCCTGGGGGAGTTCGCGAGATAACGCCGCACGAGGGGCCGGGCAGCAGTGTACCCGACAACGGCTGCGGTGCCGAATCGGCTGGTGGGGCGGTGCGGGCGCGGGTGGTTGGCGTGGGAGGGGGACGAGGGCGCCACGGTCGTGGGTGGGGCGGCGCGGGCGGTTGGCCTACCGCGACCCTCATTAATGTGATGTACATCCCATGTTGCTTGGCGTCAGGGTGGTCTGCCCGTAGACTCCCATGCATGGTCCAGGTCCCCAGTGACGAGGAGGGTGGTCCCCATGACGGTCAGGCCGACGACAGCGCCGACACCAGTCCCGGTGAGGCTGACCCTGGGCAGTGCCGCCCTGAGCGCGGCACGGGAGTCGAGTGCCCGGGCCGCCGAGGAGATGCGTCGTCAGGCGTCCCTGACGCACCGGCGCGGGCGGATCTCGGTCGCCAGGGTCAGGGCGGCGTCTCCCAAGAGGTAGCCGCGGAGGACGGGGACACGGCCCTCGTCCGGGCCGTGGAGATGGTGGTCGCCAGCCAGGGGCGTTCCTGGTCCGGTGCGTTGCCCAGTCCGACGGACTTCTACCACTACCTCCCGGAGGACCGAGAGCGGATGATGTCCTGGAACGACGCGGGCACCTGCGACGAGTCGCGCCGGCAGGACCGCCTGGTGGACGCCACTATCGAGCAGACCCGCAGGAACTCCCGGTTCCTGCGGTGGTTCACCGCCGCCAGCCTGGCCTCGGCCATGGCCTGCTTCTTCGTCCTGCACGACGTCGGCGCGGGTGTCGCCGTCCTGTCCTTCCCCGTGGCCACGACCCTGGCCAGCGCCATCCCGGACCTGACCCAGACTCTGACCAGCCGACGCCAGCAGGACAGGAAGGACGAGGACGACTAGCCCCTGTCCCGGGTGCGAGGGTGTCCGCCGACACGAGAGGACCTGCCGCCCGGGGTCGACGCCGGCGTCTGCTACGGGACGTACCTACCAGGACACCTCTTCCGTCCCGTGCTGGTGGGAGGGGTGCCCTCGTGGGTGGGTCTCAGGCGGCCGGATCGAGGTGCTGGTCGAGCTGCGGGGCGCTGTGTGAACAAGGACACAAAACAAGTCCCCGGAACCGTCGCGGTCCCGGGGGTGGTGGCGGAGGATGGGGGATTCGAACCCCCGAGGGCTTGCACCCAACACGCTTTCCAAGCGTGCGCCATAGGCCACTAGGCGAATCCTCCAGGCGCTCCACGACGCCGTGGCGTCGTGCAACGGAGTAGGAATATATCGGACAGTCATGCCCGGGCGCCACTCGCCTAGGGTGACGTGCCCCACGGTTGGGTGGGTGTGTGCCCCGCCTGTCGTGTCTGCCCAGGTAGCGCCCCGGTGTGGTGCCCGCCTCGGGCCGGTGCGCTCCACGTCGGGCTAGTGCGCTCCGCGTCGGCAAGCCGCACGGGCCCGGCGCTCCTTAGGGCAGGTCCGGCACCGGCACTGCCGTCAGCCACAGCCCCCGTTCTCACGAGCAATAAGTACCGTTCTCACGACAAACAAGTACCGTTCTCGCGACGAATAAGTACCGTTCTCGCGAACGGGAGGTGGGACGGGGTGGGGTGGAGGGCTCAGCGGGGGCGGGAGCGGGCCACCTTCCGGGCCCGCTCGGCCTCGGTGGCCAGGTCCGCCCCGTCCGGCAGGGCCACCGGGACCTGCGGCTGGGCCGGTACCCACTCGACCCCGGCCCGCGTGCAGGCCTGCTCAAGCAGCCAGTCGGCCACGGCGGGGTTCTTGGGCAGGAGGGAGCCGTGCAGGTAGGTACCGATGACGTGGTGCACCCGCGCCCCCTCCGTACCGTCCTTGCCGTTGTTGCCGTCCCCCTGCGTGACCCGCCCGAAGGGCCGGGCCCCCGGTCCCAGGGTGGTCAGGCCCGAGTGGTTCTCGTAGCCCACCACCGTGCCCAGGTCCGTGGACAGGGTGATATTGCCGATCAGCCGCCTGGGGCCGCCCACGGTCTCGGCGTCGATAATGCTCACCCCGGGGATCTCGGCGCCCTCGGAGGTGGTGAACCGGTGGCCGAAGAGCTGGTAGAGGCCGCAGATGACCAGCATGGGCAGGCCGTCGGCCGCCCAGGCCCGCAGGTCCGCACCCCGGGTGACGAGGTCCTCCTTGATCTTCTCCTGGCCGGAGTCCTGCCCGCCGCCGCCCACCAGGAGGTGGACGTCACCAGGCAGGCTGTCACCGGGGTCGTAGGAGAGCAGCTCGACGTCGTACCCGCGCCACTGCGCCCGGCGCGTCAGGGTCAGGGTGTTGCCCCAGTCCCCGTAGATGTTCATGTCCCGGGGGTAGAGCTGGAGGATGCGCAGCCTGCCCAGGGCGGGGCCGTCGGTGGTGTGCTCGTAGCGCACGGCGCCGGACGCGCCGCCACTGGCCTGGGGGGTGCTCACTTCATGACCTCCTCGACGTCGGTGATCTCGCCCAGCCGGGCGCGCAGGGCCAGCATGGCCGTGTAGGTAGTGAAGATCCGTACGGGCCGGTCGGCCTGGCGGGCGGCGGCACGCACCCGCTCCAGGGCCCTGGACAGGTCCGGCTCGACGGCGGCGGCAGGCACCTCGTCGTAGGCCAGGCGCAGGGCCATGTCCCAGGCGCGTACGCCGGTGACCACCGCGACGCCCTCGGCCCGCAGGGCCGAGAAGTCCACGTCCCACAGCCAGGACATGTCCCGGCCGTCGGCGTACTCGTCGTTGATGGCGATCATGACGGTCTCGGGGCCGGGCGCCGTGGCCGCGGTCAGCAGCCCCATGCGGAAGCCCGCCGGGTTCTTCACCAGGCTCAGCTGGACCTCCCGGCCGTCGAGGTGGAGGACCTCCCCGCGCCCGAAGGCCGCCTGGACGTGTGACAGGGCCCTCAGGGCCGCCGGGACGTCGGCGTCCTGGCCCAGCACCTCCAGGACCAGGGCCAGGGCCGCGCAAGCGTTGAGCTGGTTGTGGATACCCGGGATGGTGAAGGTGACCTCGTGGGTGGAGCGGGTGCCGGACGCGGCGGAGGCACCCGGTGTGCCGGGGGCCTCCGGGGCCTGCGCCACGTGGGGTGCCAGGGACAGGACGGCGTCCTGGCCGTGCAGAGACTCCAGGAGGACGGTGGCCTGCCCGCCGGGGGCGGCGTCGGTCAGGGTGCTCACCTGGCCGGTGCGCAGGTCGTCGTCGGACAGGAACAGGGAGCGCAGCGCGGGCCCCGCGCCGAAGGAGGCGACGCGCGCCCTGAGGTCCTCGGTGAAGGCGGAGGCGGCCAGGCGGGGATCGTCCGCGTTGACCACGACGACGCCGGTGGTGGCCTTGGCCACCGTGTGCAGTAGGGAGGCCGTGTAGTCGATCTCGCCGAAGCGGTCGAGCTGGTCGCGCATGACGTTGAGCAGGAGGCAGGCGCGTGGGCGTATCGCCCGCACGAAGTGGACGGCGTGGGCCTCGTCCAGCTCCAGGACGGCGATGTCGGCGTCCAGGTGGCCGGAGGCGTCCACCTCGGTGAGCAGGGCGGCCAGCACGCCGCGCACGAAGTTGCTGCCGGTGCGGTTGGTGAAGACCCGCAGGCCCGACGCGCGCAGGAGGTCGACCACCATCTTGGTGGTGGTGGTCTTGCCGTTGGTGCCGGAGACCACGATGACGCCGTGGGGCAGGGCCCCCAGGGTCCGGGCCAGGAAGCCCGGGTCGGCCCGCTCCATGACCAGGCCGGGGAAGGCGGTGCCGCCGGAACCCCCACCCCGCAGGCGGGCGGCGAGGCGCGCGGCGCGTCCCAGGGCCACTGTGGCGCGCGAGCGCGGTGAGTGTGCGGTCATGGTGGTCCCCTCGGTCAGCGGCCTGGACGGAGCCGAGTATAGGGAGGAGCGGGGGCGCGTGGTGGGCAGCTCGGGCGCGTGGCGGACTCAGATGCGGGCGGTGAGCGCCACGGCGGCGCGGCCCTGCCCGACGCGGCGGAGGCCGCTGCCAGGGAGCTGCACCTGGGTCTTGACGGCCTCTTTCTGCGGGGACTCGTCTACACCCGGGCCCGCAGCTCTGCGGGGGAGGTCGTGGAGCTCCTGCGTCACCTGCGTGATCGTCTGGTCCGGCTGCCCGCGGGCCTCGGGGCAGGTTCTGGCCGGTAACGGGCGTCAGGGCCTTTCAAGGGGCGAGGAACCTGCTGACTAGGTATCCTCGGGAGTGAGGGGAACCCGGTGTCGACCGCACCGGTGCGGGGCACGGCTACTGCCGCACCCCGCACCGGCTGGTGTCGGTCCTGTTCAGGAGTGGTTCCCCCTGCGTGCCACCGTGACCGCTGCGTGGGGGACGCTCAGCACGTTCAGTGAGCGGTCTGCACCACGACGTCAGCGAAGCCCTTGACCTCCTCCGCCGTCGACCCAGAGATGTAGATCACAGTAAATGCCTTCTGGGCGTTGGGCAGGATGAGCATGACGCCCTTGATCGTCTTACCTGCCTGGGTCAGGGTGTAGGCGCTGCGCACACCCTGGCCGTTGGCGGTCTCGACGGTCTCGTAGGAGTCCAGCGTCGCGTTCTGCTTCTGGAGCAGGGACTCGACCGTCTTCTGGTCCGGGACCACAGAGGTCGGGACGGTCTGCTTGGCGACATTGAGGTTGGGGGTGATGCCGGCCTCGTCCGGCGCCTGAGCCATGACAAAGAGGTCGAGCTGAGCGAGCAGGGTCTTTATCTGGTCGACGCTCTGGTCCACGTTAGAGGCGAGCTCCTCAAGCTGGCTGTCGGAGAGCTCCCCGAGGTTCTCCCAGTCCTGGGGGACGGCGAAGGTGATCTTGGCGGTAGGAGCGGTGACCTCCTTGTAACCGTCGGGGACCGTGGTGCCCTGGGCGGCTGACGTCTTCGGGTCGGGTGCGGTTGACGTCTTCGCGTCGGGTGCCGCTGACGTCTTCGCGTCGGGTGCCGCTGACGTGGTCTCGCCCTGTGCCTGCTGGGACGTGCTGGTCCCGGGGGTGGAGGTCTCCTTGGCTTCCTTGGAGTCGGAGCCGCAGCCTGCCAGGGCCAGGGAGCCGGTGAGGACGAAGACGGCGAGGGTGTTACGGAATCGGGTACTCATATGACCTCCTCGGTCGTGGTGCTACCCGGCGGGAGGGCGGTTGTAGCCGTCGGGACGGCAGGGGTGGTGGGGTTCTCCTGCTCGCGCATAGTAACGGACTGATGACGACAAGAGCCAGTTGCCTCGTGGTCCAGTGCGTCATGCGGTGGTTAAGGCGGCGTCCTGACCTGCGTCAACGACGGTCAGGGCATGGGTTCCTCGGGGTGCCGCGCCCGGCGGCACGGGACACGCACGGCACTGGCTGGGCCGACGCCGGGCCTGGGAAGGAGGTGGGGAGCCGCTGGCGCCGGGGCGGCGGTGCCCGTGTGCACCGGCCCCTGGCGGCAGGGGCTGCCCGGGCCAGCTGGGCGCGAGCGTGGACGCCCGGGTGCCCTGTCATCAGCCGGGACTGCCGTATGGTGATAATCACCTACCGGCGCCACGTGGCTCCACACCTTGTCGGGTCTGGTGATGGATGTCACCTTGCTCCTGGTTCTGGGCGTGTTTCCTTACTTGTCGTGGTCGAGGGTCCTGGCGAAGACGAACCCCAGGGCGGTGGTGACAATGAGCTTGAGGGTGTCTACTGCGCCGGAGAGCAGGTCGGACTCCCGGGGGAAGAAGTAGCCGACCAGCGCGAGCACGGTGATGAGGAACACGCATAATCCAATAAGCTGTTGGGCAAAGTTCAGGCGTTTGAGGGAGATGTGCTCGCCCAGGTTCTTGGGCTCGTAGCCTCTTGGCGCCATCTTCGCTGCTGGCTCGGGTACCGTCGCCGCCCTGGCCTCACCGGTCCGGCCGTCTGGTGAGGTAGCGGGCTGGAGGCGTACGTCCTCCTCTCCCGAGATGACGGGTACCGCCTTGGGCTTCTTCCTGCCCTCGGCCGTGGTTTTCCCTTCCTTGGTGCTCAACAGGTGAGCCCTAGGTCGGCCAGGTAGGTCCTGTCCGCAGTGATCTCGTCCGGGTCAAGGACGTCGCGGTCGTCCTGGTAGGCCTTGTACCAGGCGGATCCTTCTGCGTGCGTGAGCTCGGAGAGATCGATGGCGCTGCGGCGTTTGGTGGCCTCCCAGACCTCGTCGAGGCAGTCACGCAGGTCTGCGTCGGCATCCTCGTCCACGACGAGGGCGTTGCCGGCGGCGTCGCGTGCAAAGCGTCTAATGCCCTTCTTGGCAAAGGGGCGGAACTCGTCGTAGGCGGAGTAGGCGACCGGGCCGTACGCCCAGGTCTGGAACCGCTCGGCCAGGAGCTGGGAGCCTGTGCGCTTGGCGTACTGGGCGGCGGTGAAGTAGAGGATCTTCTGGAGCTTCATGGGCGAGATGTAGCGACGCTCGCTGAAGGACCGCATTAGGATATTGTTGGCCAGCATTGTGGGGCTGTAGGCCATGACGGTTCACCTCGCTCCTTCCTCTCCCCGGTGCCCCGGACTCCGGGCACTTCCGTCTGGCGGGGCGCAGCCTGTGGGACGGAGGCTGGTTCCCGGGAGGAGCCTGGGTAACACCTGTACCAAGGCTAACCCACAAGGCGTGCTTGTTATTCCCTCTACGGGCAGGTTTTGTCAGGATGGCGCGGCTCCCGTCCCGTCGCCGGTGCGCGGCCCTGGTGGCGCCTGCTGGTGCCAGCACTCGGCTCCTCTGCCGCGGACAGGGGGCGGGGAGAGCCGTCACCCCTCTGCCTCACGAAGGGGCTGCGGCATGAGCGACGTCGGGAGCTGGCCCGGGCTGGCGCCCTGAGGAAGAGGGTGGGGAGCCGCTGGTGCCGGGGCGGCGGTGCCTGTGTGCACCTTGGGCCCTGGTGGCTGAGGCCATGAGGTCGCAGGGGGTCATGAGATCGCAAACACCAGACCTGGCATGCAGCCTCCGAACCAGCAGAGCTGCCCCAAACCACCAAAAACCGTCCAGAACAAGCCGTGTTCAACCCAAAAACCCACGCCTGAGGTCTCTCAGGACGTGGGTTTGAGTGTCGAACACTTGGTCGGCCCAGCCCTATCCCACTCAAACCTCTGGGACGAGTGCTGGCGCTACGTGATGCAGCATGCGCCGGAGGAGGTGCGGCAGCTCCGGCAGGCGCAGCAGCGGATGGCTGCCAACGAAGGAGCAGTACCCGAGGAAGCCGCCGCTGGGGCTTCCCGCCGGTTGACGCGCAGTGGTGCCGAAGCGGCGGGTCGGACCGAGCCCGGTGACGCCAAGCCGGTACGCCAGGCAGAGACCAGCACCACCACACCCTCAGACGGCGCTACCAAGCCCACTGGCCCCGCCCCTCGGCGCATCAACCGCCGTCTGAGGCCTGAGGTCGCCAGGGAGATGGTCCAGCTGCATCGCAGCGGTCATACGGTCAAGGAGATCGCTCAGCAGTTCGGCTTCCACCGTGAAACGGTGGCTACCCACCTGAAGCGGGCGGGCTTGACGCTGCGGACCAGTCTCACGGACGAGGCCTTCTGTCAGCGGGTTCGCCAGACCTACGAGACGATCGGGACCGTCAAGGACACAGCCCAGCAGCTCGGCGTCAGCAAGGATACGGTGCGGAAGGTGCTGCGGGGATGAGGCGTTAGACCTGCTCAGCGTGGGTGGATCGGCACCCTTGAAGCTGTGATAGTCGACGTGTTGTCAGGAACTGGACCGCTCGGACCACACAGCAGTGCCGCATCGCTCTTCACTGAACAGCGTCATTAGCATCGTCTATGACCTGCGCCACTCAGTGCGTCACCTCGCATGTAACCAACCTTCGTCCAGCCCGACCAGTACCAACCGGTCACCGCATGTGACGATACGGTCACGGCTGGGTCGAGGTGAAGCATGTATGCTGTATGGCCTTGACTACACGGCAGGACAGCCGATCCGCCCGGCTGCCTGGGGCTACAGCACTGTCACTCACCATCCTCAGAGCGATGAGGCTTCCGGCCGCACACGACTGCGACATGGCACCAGCCGAGCGGATGACTCACCACCTACACTTGATCACGACCGGTCGCAACCGATGAGCGATCACCCGAGACAGCAGAGATGAGCGTACTTCGTAGCCCCAGGACCACTGCCTGGCAGGCCGAACGACAGCCACACGGGTCGTTCGGGCATACCCGCTGTGCCTTCTATCCCTCCGCTATGTCGATGGATATTTCTGTCCCTCTTGGCACCACCCTCCATTTCCATCCTACGTTGCAATACACCAGTTTGTTGCCTAAAGTTATTGACTTTAAGCGCACAAATTGGTATATGTGGAGTATATGGAAAAGAGGCGTCAGCACAGTCTATCAACACCATCGGGAGAAACACAGATTCCGAATGAAAATGCCGATCAGTCACCAATCCTTGCTGGCGAGATGCCACCATCCACAGGAGTCGCCGAGCATCTCGACACTCAGAGAAGCGGCAAACGGTGGCGCAGGATCGGAAGAGCGCTCCTGGACGTTCTACCGATCGAAGTCCGATGTGAGGTACATTGGAAGACGCCAGATCAACAATTTCCTCCAACCACATATGCTAGCTTCGCTAGCAGACAAGAAAGAGAAGAGTCGGTCATGAGCGAGCCAACGATCGTAACGTTCGACGGAGAAGAAATAGCCTATAGTGATGTCCTCGTTCCCGGAGGAAATATAGAGGTCGACCCAGGAGTGTCATCTTCTCGGATTGTCCATATTCCTCGGAGGCCGACGCCTCTCGAAGCGCGCAGAGCTAAAGCGATTTATCGCTTGCAAACGCGTAAAGGCCCAAATAAGACCCCGAAGAATTCTACCTCTGCAGCTTGATCTATGGCTGGAATTAAACAAAATGGTATTCTGGGGTGGTTTCTGCGGGGTTCCTGGTTGACGTCTTCGGAGTATCTCGTGTAGGATTGTCTCGTGCAGATCGACATGACGGACGAGGAGCGGGACGTCCTCATCAGGTGGAAGAAGCGTTTGGACACCCACAAGCTTGTGCGGACGGGGGCGGAGGCGATTGTGTACGCCGCCCGTGGCGTCGGCCTGGACATTATCGCGGAGATGGTCGAGCGGACCGAGAAGACGGTACGCGAGTGACTCTCGGAATGGCGGAGGTACAGGCTGGGATCCGTGGTGACCGGTCACGCCGGAAACGAGAACGCCGCAAAACTCAAGAGGGCGCAGAAGGAGGAGCTGGAGGAGATTCTCAGTAAGCCACCATCGGAGTCGGGAGTCAGAGCAGAGTTCTGGGACGTCCCGGCCCTCAGGGACGTCGTGCAGATCAGGTTCGGCGCCTGGTACAGGTCGGACTCCTCCTGACCTGCTGCTCATGCGCTTCCTGGGAATGAGCCTCTGCTGCCCCGACCCGTTCGGGGGCGCCGCGACGAGGAGGCCATCACCAGGCGGATGACCGAGATCCGGCACCAGGTCAACGACCTGCTCCAGGAGGGCTGGGAGGTCTACACCGTCGACGAGGTCCGCGCCCGCCACGAGGCCGAGACAAGACGCATGTGGCTCCCCAGAGGAAGAAGGACAAAACTGTACGTGGACCGCGAGAAGGCGAGCCAGTCGTTCTTCGGGGCACCGGGCCTGACGACCAGGAAAATGAGGATCTACCCCATCGAGGGAAACCAGAACACCGAGCAGACCATCCTCATGACGGGGCCGCCTCCAACACGAGACCGACGAGGGAAAGAAGATCGCCGTCGTCCTGGACAACGCCAGGTTCCACCACGCCAGGGCCCTGACCGACCTATACGCCCCCGGCCAGGCCCTGGAACGCATAACACCCATCTACCTTCCCCCCTACGCCCCCGACCACAATCCCACGGAACACGTGTGGAACGCCGCCAAGAACAACATCGCCAACCTTCAACGCGACACCCCGGAGAAAACCTTCACGGCCTTCACCACCTACATCACCAACCGCACCTTCGACTACGACCTCGAGCACCTCCCAGTCACACAACCACACACCGATCTTGTTTAATTCCAGCCATACCATGTCGGATGATGCGATAGAAGTCGCAGACGGTCATCAGGAGGCGCCAGCACTATCAACGATCGATTTTGCTGCCGAAGCATGCTGGGCGGTTTGGTGCAGTCGCGATCAATGGATCCGCCGAAAAGTCGAACAAATCGAGTATCTCGACAGAGAAACAGCCACGCATTCAATCTCGTATGATATCGACTTTTCCCATCTTCGCTCACTGAGTTCCTCTCTTGAAGGAAATAAGTTCGTTCAAGACGACCGTGCAGCGCTGCTTCTTCCACTCGATGTGTTGGACCAGCGGCCGTATATGACAGAGCGTCTCGGCTCTCCTTGGAACGGACAGATTTGTCTGGCGACGCGACATGAAGCAGCCTACTTCAAGACACTATTGCTGCTTTCCCACGTCGCGTTCGCCGGAGGGATCTCCAAATCGATCACTAAGCGCATGCCAAACCTCAACGAGGATACCCTTCAGTTCGTATTCGATACTTTTCTTGAACCCCCAATCGATACCGATGCTGATACGATTATTCAACGTCTTGACTGCGATGCGGAGAATGATCGCTTTTCTCGTCTTTTGACGTGGATACAGAGCTCCACATTTGTTATTGTCTCCATACCCAACGACGATTCGATTGCTCAAGCGACCCTCACATACTCTTTTTCAGATCGGATGTCGCAAAGTACACCACCGGAAGGTAAGAGAGCTCGCTTCGATGCATTCCTAGATCGTTATGGGATCAGATCTTTCTCGTTGACTATTCCTAAGGCTAATAGCGATGAAGATCTAGCACTTAGGCTACGGATGCTGGTACCCCCCGGGATGCGAGTCGACGATGCCAAAGCTATCCCGATCACGCCAGAAATCGATCAAATCCCAGAGCTCAAGGACTACTTCGATTGTGTTTCACATCGGCAAAGCGGGAGAGTTGTCTCCGTATATGCGCCGCCCGTAGAGCCGAAATATGTTTCTCCCAATACCCTTGACGCTTCCACATACTTTGACCTGAAGATCACCATGAACCCGAAGCGGGAGATTCTCGCATTCCCCGCTCTCGTCGCAGCATTTCTATCGTTTTTCATCGCGCAACTGTTGGCAAATCATGTAATGGGACATTCGATGGATGACTCATGCGACTCCATGTCCTCATTTCCCACATTGGCTCCGATGGCAACACTGATACCTGCGTTCATCGGTTCAAGAGTCATCGTATCGAACGAGCACGAGACAGTCAGTTTCGCTCTAGGTTTCCGGCGCATACTCCTTACAGTGAGTGCAGTCCTCTCAGTTATACTTTCAACGATTCTTGCGATCAGTAAGGCCGATCATTCTTCTGACGGAACGCTCCAGGTCGTACTCTTTTTATGTGTCGTTATCGAGTTCCTAATCTTTATGTTTTTCCTTCTCGATATTATTCGGATTGAAGTGTGGAGGCGCGGGACTCGAGGCAAGTATAATAGGCGGGTATGGGGAATAATTAGCGTAATGACCGCATTTGTCGCATGTTGTTTCTGGTGGAACTGGCCGCTTACATCTCCATTTTGGAAATGGTTAGGCGAAGTTCCCTCACAGATCACAACATTTCTTTGTGGGTGAAGTAGTGCATTTTTGAGGAGTACGTGTAGGTCAGATGACGTACTTGTAGTCAACGAGTCTCGTCTTGGCTGGTTGTATGGTGCGGGATCGAAACGGCAGAGATCGTCGTGAGGCTACAAGATGCTGGCAGCGTTGTTGAATTGACGATGCCGCTAAGGGAGGGGCTCTCTGCTACAGATGATCGACGCCCACTAGGACGACTGCCTCCGCAGGGCCGACATCTTAGCCTACTTCGACCATCCGGGCTTGTCCAACTGCCCCACCGAGGATGTCGGCACAGTCATCATGGCCAACTATGGCCAGCCATTATTCTTCCAGCCCTCGCACCAACTCCCCTGGATCACTTTCCAGGCCCTTGGCTATACGCACGATGTTGTGCAGGCTGAGGTTGCGCTGGCCACGCTCAACCTGGCCGATGTAGGTCCAGTGCAGCTCGCAGCGCTCGGCCAGCTTCTCCTGGGACAATCCCAGCTCCTCGCGGCGCAGGCCTACCCGCCTGCCGAACTCGCCGGTGATGGCGGAGAGCGGCGACTTGGGGCTGGGGCTCGGCACCACCACATCCCATAGGTCTCATGACTCTCGATCCAGAGACGATGAGTCTCAAGACGATGTATCCTGCTGCTGCCCGATCCAGCCGATCGAGGAGGTGAGCGCTATGGGCGGCAGCCTGTGACCCCAGTTCGTGCGGTGTGTCCGTGGTGGCATGCTGCGGCGGCGTCCGTCAGACGGCTCTCGTCCGGCGGGCGTTGTCTTGCGGGGACGACGGAGCTCGGTGGTGTGCTGGAAGCTGTTCGGCCGAGCTCGCGGGCGTGGCAGCCCGGGCAGCAGCCTCCTCGCTCGGGAGCGTCCAGACGAAGACCAAACCAGCCCTCGGGAACAGCCAGCCGTCGTAGCGGTAGCGCAAGGCAGAGGTGTCAGGCTCGTCGGAGACCCTGCCGCCATCGCCCCGCGAGGCGAAGTCCATCAGAGAAACCTGCCCCACGACGTCAGGGTCGTAGGTGAGCTCGACGTCCAGGTCCTTGGTCGGGCGATCGATCCCTAGGTGAAAGCTCCGCCCCTCACGAGACACGGTGGTCCGAAACCGAAACGCCACGACCACCGGCTTGCCTGCCCGGATGACCTCCTCGCCCATGTCGACGACGTAGACCTGCGACGCTTCGTCTGCCTGGCGCTGAAAGGCGACCTCGACGCCATCGATCGTGAACTGCTCCAGTGTGAAGACCGCTGGGTCGCTGACGTCGAAGCTTGGCGTGGGGCGCCGGCACCAGACACTGGTCTCACCACGCTGCGCCACCAGCTCGTCGTAGCGCTGACGGTCACTGACCACGGCGAACTTGCGGAAGCGGTGCTTCGGCACCACCGTGTACTTCCAGCGAACCGTTAGGTCGAAGAACGAGTAAGGAGCACTGCTCCTTACTCTTGGTATACCAAGAGTTGCGTCGACGCGGGCGTCATACCACCGTTCCTCCGCTGTGATCGCCTGGTGTTTGATGTCAGCGTAGACCTCCTGGCCGAAGGCAGGATCCCCGAAGCGCAGGCCCAGACTGGTCCGCGCCAGGTCGTCCAGCAGCTCCGGTGTGGCGATGCGATGCAGGTCCTCTCGATCGAAGCGGAAGGCCTCAATCCTGAGTTGCACAGGTTGGAGTGGTTTGTGTTTCAGAGTGGGGTTTTTCGTTGGGATTCTGGGGGTGGGGTGGTCGTTTCGGGGCACTAAGGCGGCGGTAGGATCTGGTGGGTGAGTCCGTACCTGCGTCAGGTCAAGACAGCCTCGGGAGCCACGGCCGTGCAGGTCGTGGCCAAGGGCCATGGTGTGCGCCGGATCGTGGAGCACCTGGGGTCGGCCCATGACGAGGCCGAGCTGGCTGCGCTGATGCGCCTGGGGCGCCAGCGGCTCCTGGCCGGCCAGCAGGTCCTGGACCTAGGGCCGGCACTCAACGACGACGCTGACGAGGTGGGTGGTCAGGCACCCGGTGACGGTGGTGCGGTGCGAAGGCCGCAGATCGTCTCGCGCAGGTCGGGCTGGCTGATCGAGGCCATCAAGACGGCCTATACCCGTCTGGGGCTGGGTGAGGCGGTCGGGGGTGACCGGGCCTTTGAGCAGATGGTCGCCGCTCGTCTGATCGAGCCGACCTCCAAGGCCGACACTCCCAGGGTCCTGTCCGAGATCGGCTGGCCGGCCCCGGCTCACCGCAACACCCTGTACGCGTCCCTGGGCCGCTGCGTCGAGCGGGGCTACCGTGAGAGCCTGTCTGGGGCCTTGTTCGAGCACGTCACCAACACCTTCGGTCTGTCCCTGTGCCTCTATGACGTGACCACGCTCTATTTCGAGGCTGAGAAGGAGGACGACCTACGCAAGGTCGGTTACTCCAAGGAGAGGCGGGTCGACCCCCAGGTCATCGTCGGCCTGCTGGTCGACCGCCGTGGTTTCCCCCTGAGAATCGGGCGCTGGGAAGGAAGTAAGGCCGAGACCACCACGATCATCCCCATCGTGGAGGCCTTCCAGGCCGCTCACGGCATTGAGGAGCTCGTCATCGTCGCTGATGCCGGCATGCTCTCGGCCGCCAACCTGACGGCCCTGGATGAGGCGAGGCTGCGGTTCATTGTCGGGGCCCGCCAGGTCCGGGCCCCAGGTGACCTTGAGGCGCACTTCCACTGGGCCGGTGACGCCTTCACCGACGGCCAGCTCATTGACACCATCACCCCCAAGAGGGGCTCGAACACCGAGCGGGATAAGAGCCTCAGGGCTGAGCCCATCTGGGACCCGGTCGAGTATCCGGGGTCGTGGCGGGCGGTGTGGGCCTACTCCAAGAAGCGCGCGGCCCGGGACACTCAGACCCTGACCGCCCAGGAGAACCAGGCCCGGGCCGTCATCGCCGGCGAGAAGCGTCCCAAGGGCACGCGTTTTGTCACCGTCCATCAAGGCGATCAGGTCCTCGATGAGGCGTCCCTGGCCCGGGCCAGGTCGCTGGTGGGGCTCAAGGGGTATGTCACCAACATTCCGTCCCGCTTGATGGGCGCCGGTGAGGTCGTCTCCTCGTATCACGAGCTGTGGCACGTGGAGCAGTCTTTCCGGATGAGCAAGCACGATCTGAGAGCCCGGCCGGTGTTCCACCACACCCGCGATGCCATCGAGGCGCACCTGACGGTGGTCATGGCCGCCCTGGCCGTCGCCCGCTATCTTCAGGAGACCACCGGGATCAGCGTCAAGCGCATCATCCGTGCCCTCAAGCCCCTCCAGGACGTCACCATCAACCTCAACGGCCACCACCTCACCGCCGCCGACCCCCTGACCCCCGAAGCCGAGAAAATCCTCACCGCCCTAAACATCCCGACAGGGCACTAAAAACTGTGCAACTCAGGTCAATGAGTGCGTCGCGCAAGGTCGGTGCCTCGTCATGGATGGTCTGCCGGAAGCGCGCCACCGTGGACTCTTCTTGGTCGCGGCGGAAGGTGTACTCAAACAAGGTAGACAGTACGCCAGCGCCAAACAGGGTGCCACCAAGCTCAGTGAGTGGGAAGCTGTGCAGCCAGTTCCAGGTGCCGAAGTCGAGGCGGTCGAGCCAGGTAGCCGACATCATCAGGAGGATGCCAGCCAAGGTCAGTGAGACAGCCAGCAGGGCCGCTTTGACGCGGCGGAGGCGATGCAGGGGTGATGGTGCGGAATTGCCTGCCATTCACCTCCAGTATAGCAAAATGAAGGTAGTCATGCACATTCCTACTTGGTCATTCTCAGATGCGGACAACAGATCTTGGCCTAACCTTCATCTGCATCGCGTTCGTCTTCTCTGTCGAAATACTGGGCATCTGCCTCGTAACTCTTGGCCATATTTCGCAAGATTGTGGCGGTACGTGGCCATCTCAATTCGAGATCCTTTGCGTCAGCCGCATACTGCTGCGCTAAAGCGCGCTCCTGAACGCCACCGTCATAGGCTCCACGGACAGAGCCTCCGCGCTGGTTGTAGCGCCCTCGAGCAAGACCTCTCTCAATCTCAGGGTTCTTCAACTCCTCGAGAAGGCCACGAACCTCCTCTGCAGGCCAAATTCGGTCTCGTCCTTCCGGGCAGCGCGACAACACATTCCCGATTTCACCGTCGCCGACCCTGGCGTGCCCGCTTTCCGCTAGCAGCCGTCGACACTCTGTCACCCAATTGTTGAGATGCTCGGTATCGATGGATCCATCGTCCCGAAGTCCTGGGATGCGTGTCCAGTTATGCAGAACACTCCAGGCTCGCATTGCATATGCTCCCGTATGCTCATCTGGGGTTCGTGTCGTCTGCGTGTCATCTTCAGCACGATATATGGAACTGACGAGACAAACAAAGTCGCTCGGACTTGCGCCGAAAGCCCGGTAAAGCGCATCTGACGGCTTATGGTCGGGGGAAATGTCAAAGAACTGAAACTCGAGTCCCGGTAAGTCAGGGTCGTCAGGCACGGTTGATTCAAGCCACTTCAGAGCCCGCGCTACCCCATAGCTGTCGTGTCGAGCGGCGGAGTCTGGTGCTGCGGCGAGAAGGCCGCTGAGCACCTGCTTCACTAGAGCACTATCACACGGTGCCTGGCGATACAGTACGTGACGCAGGACCTCAAGTGCTCGCCACGGGTGACCGTGCTGAAGGAGCAGAACAATCGCTTCTGGCTGCTCTTCGTCCGGAACGTACAAGCAACTGGCGGAGCGCCAGTACGCAGCGACTAGATCATCCCCGAGCGAGTCGATCTGCGTCCAATACTTCTTGGCTATGGGCAGTGTGGCGAGCAACCTCTGTTTACCCGCAGGAGACATGTCTCCTGCGCCTAGCATCTTCTTCAGCCAAGCGAAGCCATCAACGTCCAAGCGATTCCGCGCGTAACACGCGGCGGCTTGTTGCAGCGCTCCAGACTCCTCGTCTATCCAGCCCATGACGCTTTCGTCGTCTAAGGACTCAGTTATGGCGATATAGGCACCGACGAGATCGGGGCGCTCAACGTCCTCGACCAGCAAACGAACTGCATCGATGCCGATTTCTGCAACATTCTTGATCGCGTTACGACGGGCCCGGTCAGCGTTATCCCCAAAACCGTCATCATCGTATCGATGGCCATCGATGAGCATATGCCATTCCCAATGGAACAGATACGAATACCGACGAGGGTCATCGGGGTCTTCGAGCGTCTGCGCGATCTCTTCCAATTGTCCGATCTCCTGAGCGGTCATCGCCCAGGTTGCGTCCGCATAGCGCTGCTGGCGATCGATCTGTTGAGTCAGCGCGGCCCAAACGGTGTGCCGGTCTTCGGAGTTCCATACCCCAACGGGTGCCTCGCGTGCAAGATGGTCGAGAATCTTTATCCGAGCCTCCGCTGGAATGCGATTTCCAGCATCGATAAGAGCGGTCCAACGATCTGCCCGACCAGTGGCGGCTGCGACAATCTCATCGGCCAACGTGGCATAATATTTAGCTGTTTCCTCATAGCTGACCTTTTCAATTGGCAGTTCCCAATCGCGATAACGAGGTCCGGTGGAAGAAATGATAGATGAATGCCCCGGCTGAAGTAGGAGTAGCGTAAGCTCCCAACCGACCTCCGGATAGCGCCGATTGATCACCTGAACTACTTTGAGCTTGTCATCAATATTCGCCGCGCTCTGGGTAGTCCATCCTACGGTGATCTTTTCGAGACTCTCAATGGGCCGGTTACCTCTACGGTCATCTCGATCGATATCTACATCCACAAGAGCTGCTAGTGCCATCGCGGATCGACCGTAGTAGTCTGACGACCAACAAAGGTTCTCTAACGCCCACAGGAGGTCCGGATGAAGCGAGGAAGGACCAAAAGTACCCTTCTCGGAATCTCGGAAGAGTGTGCGTGCTGTTGGGCTCGACTTGCTCAAATCTGCAGACACTACAGTGAGAAACTCATCTGGTGCCGCTTCTGCCAAGACAGGAAGTGCCGGGGCCAACGTCCCCAGAACTTGACCGGTGTCGTCTGCGAAGGCTTCATCAAGGAGTCGTTTCACGATACCGCTGGCGGCACGTGCAAGTTCATCTGACGATAGCGCTGCTAGTACGAGACCTTCGACCACATGGTCGCGAAGCGCTTCGCTGCGCCCAGGAGGCAAGCCTTGCAACTGAGCTCTCAGTCGCTCGGCTGTGTCGAGGCTGCGGTACGGGTCATCAGCGAGAAGTACGCCGCGTACAAATACTTCCCATCGCTGAACTACTTCGTGTTCCAGTCTCGGTAGAAGTAGCCGTGCAGCATCGACAGGATCCACGAGGCGCCACAGTCCACCTGACTGCATGAACGGTGCGTCCGCTTGCTGGCAGAGTGAGACCAGCAAACGGTGAATGTCTTTCATTGGCATGCCGACGAAAGTCCGGACGTGCTCTTCATCGCGCGTATTGCCGTCCTCCCAGGCTCCTACGAGCACCAGTGGCGCCAAAATAGCTGCTGTGTCGGTGTCGGTCAGCCACGCAGGCTTCTGTTTGACTGGATTGCGTGAGATCGAACGAATGAACGCTGTCATGCTTCGGCGTCCGAGCGCGACTAGCCGTTCGGCACGACGAAAATCCACTCCTTCCTGTCGCAGTAGCTCCGCTGCCTCCTGGCGGCCGATCTTTGGAAGGGATATCGTCGCATCGTCTGCGCTGTATTCAGTGGCATCATTGATAATAGTCAGGACGCGGTGCCCTCGTCCCATTGCAGCGCCGATATCTGGATTGCTAAAGCGTGGAATTAGCAACAGCGGCGTCGTGCTCTCAACAAGATGCGACCAGGCCGCTTGATCGGTCACGAGAACGGTGCGGTCAAGGAGTCTGTTGTGATCTGAGAGCACCGCGTAAGTGAACGCCAGGGCATCTTCGATGCCAGTTGACTCAATTGAGACTGGTCTACTGGAGTCGTCGGTTTGAAGATCATTCAGAAGTTTCTCAACCTCTTTGTCGCGCCGAGCGCGGAAGAACTGGAGTGGAATGGTGGTATCCGATTCCTTTTGGAAACGACCCCACCAAGCCGAGAGCATTGTTGCGCCTCGTGGCTGACGGCCGAGTTGCTCAGAAATCCAGTAGTGGACGGCTGGGGTTGCTTGCAACCACCCCTCAAGCGTGTGGGCGTCGATGACTTTGACATCGGCGAACGTCTGTTCCTTGCGCCGCTTGTCGGCCCATTGCTGACCGGTGGACCAGTTTCGCGGCGTCGCAAATATGTAAACATACCGATGAGCTTCATCGCCCAGGTCTTCAACGCGCTTGCGGTAGTCGCTGTCGGCCTTACCTTTTACATCTTTATTGGTGCCGAACTCAAAGCGAAGTTCACCAGCGGGCAGATAGGCACTCCCTGTTGAGGTGGTTCTGCCATCCCACCCAGGTGCCGCTGTTCCCTCATGGGCGCGTACCTCAATATTGCTAATGCCGGGTGTCTGAGCGAGCAGACGCCGCACGAGCTCAGGGAAGGAAGTCTTGGAATCGCTCCGGTCGGCCCACTGGTTGAGTTCGATCGCCAAGATGAGCTCTGGGCTATTGCTGTTGAACGCTGGAGGTAGGGATTGGGGGATCCGAGGAATGGTCGCCATGCACCTATTATAGCTTTGAATGGTCACCACTGCGAGTCCATTGGATGGGGTACAGGGTGATTGGTCGGTGGGACGATCCCCCCCGGTATGTGCTGCTCCGTGATGCGCGAGGAGGATGGTTGGACCACCTTCTTTGAGTAGTAGAATTCATGTTATACTGGAAACTATCTTATGAGCCAAGGACATATCACCGCCAACGGAGTCATTCTTCAGCAGCATGAGATTTCAACTGTGGTGTTCTTGACACAGCAAGGGTTTGATGTGTCACTAATCCCACCGCAGCGCCGCAAGGGTGCGCATACACCAGATATACGCATGCTGGGGCTCGACTGGGAGATGAAGCGCCCCAAGGGCCGGAGTGCGCATACGATCAAGCGGGCATTCAAGAGCGCCTCCAGGCAGTCTTCGAACATTATCTTTGACTTACGGAGTTCTAAGATTCCGGACGAAGCCAATCTGCCTAAGTTGGAGAAGGAATTCGCCGACATACGAAGCGTCAAACGGCTTCTGATCATCACGAAGAATGGGAAAATTGTTGACAAAGCGAAGTGAGTTTGTTACTTTAGGTAAAGAAGAGGCGTCGCCACCGTGGTTCTGCGGAGGCCACGCCTCTTCTTTTTGGTTGAGAAGTCCTTCTGTTGTGCGAGAAGTCCTCGCTAAGTTAGACCAAACAAAAAGTCCCCCGCGGGGTAGCGTGAAAACTACATGCCGGAGACTCTGACGACATGGCGATCAAGCCGTGTCTGTATGTAGCATATGCTTCCTGGCCAGAATGTCAAGAGGCTTTAGAAGGTTTGCTGTTTCAGCAAGCTGACAGATCACGTTTCAGGTGAATTTATCTCTTCATCCCTTACCACCTCAACCATCACAATAGTGCGGTAGGTGCTCATGCGGGTGTGGAGTCCGCGTGGGAGCTGGCTGTGGTCTTGGTAGAAGACGGTGCGCATGGGAGCGTCTTGCCCCGTTATGGTGACGGCCAGGGCGACGTCGTCGGGTTCGACGGGCCCGATGTCGGGCAGCTCAAGCGCCAGGCGGTAGCGGCGCATTGACAGATCACCCTGCGTGGCCTGAGCGCTGACCGCTCGCTCCATGTTGAGCGTGACGTCTCGTGGATCATCGCTGGACGGATAGTGCCAGATTTGGATCAGGGGTGCCTTGGTCGGGAGGCCGACGGTCGTCATCTGGTCGATGACCACCGCCAATTCAGTGCCCTGGCCACCGAGTTGGATGCTCAGCGTTTCGGTGCCCAGGCGTCCGGCGACTTGGGCGAAGTAGACCAGGTCGCGCGCGATCATCGGCATACCAGCATCACTCCAGCGCCGGGCAGTGCGCTGGTCCCGCCAGTCCCCGTCTGGGGAGAGCGCCTCGGCAGTCAGCTGGAGGCGGTCCAGGACGGTGTCGGCCGGGGCCACCAGAGACCAGGCGGCGGCCGCCTCGGTCCGACCGCCATGCTGGTAGCGGGTCAGTTCACGTTGGAACATCAAGAAGGCGTCGAGGAGGTCGTCGCCACCGCAGACCTGACGCAAGGTGGTGAAGGCGCTGAACTTCTGCACCGTCAGTCGGCCGTAGGCCTTGCGCAGGGCCAGCAGCTCGCTCAGCACCTGCCGTTCCAGCGCGACGCGCTGCTCGGCGGCGTCAGCGTCCCCGACCGGGAAGACCTCCTGCGACGGGCGGGACTCGGGTTCCTGGGACGTGCTCATGACCTCTATCTTGACCACCTGTTTCACGCACCGTGCGGCCTTGGCACCGCACGGTGCACTTTTCTGTCACGACGCCAGCGGGAGCGGCGGGCTTTCCTAGTTCTGCCAGGCCGAGCATCCGCAGCCGCGGGTCAGTTCAGTCTGGGTGGCCGTCACGGCCGCAGACATCGTTCGCGGACGGTGTGACGAGATCTGCTCTCAGTCAGAGCGCTCGTCGGTACCGGCCCTCCGCTTCGGAAGGAACTCATCATGGCAACAACCGCTCTCAGTCTCTTCTCACCCGAGCGCACCGGCACGGGGGTGGTGCTCGGCGCTGGCCAGGCGCGACAGACCCGCCGTCAGATCGAGCAGGTCGCGGCCGAGGCGGAGGTCGCCGCCCAAGCCGAGCAGGCCCGCGCCTTCTTGACCTCGCAGGTGTTGACCAACATCGCCACGTTGGTGACGCAGGCCGAGGCGCAGACCCGGATCGCACCGGGTGGGGCCCAGCTGTACGAGGCGATCATCACGGGGTACGCCCTGGGCGCGGGTCAGCGGATCGGGCGGCTGTAGGCGCCGTATGCCATGAGCCGGCGCGACGGGAGTAGCGGGGTGCTCCACCGGAGTAGCGGACCCGCCTGCTGGCTCGGCTCTTCTTCGTATCACTTCGTCTTCTCATTCTTTGGAGGTTTCATCATGATGGCAATCGTGTGGTTGCTGGCGCTTATCGGGCTGACGGTGGTGGTCAGTGTGGCCTGGCTGGTCATCCAGGGCGTGCGGGATGGCCTGGCCGAGCCGCCTCGAACGTCGCCGACGACCAGCGATCCGCCCGCCCTGCCGTGGGCCACCGTCGAGGCGCTGGGCAGTGAGCTGAGCCAGCAGCGCCACCAGGCCAGCCACGCCATGCAGGCGGCGATGGCGCAGGTGCTGCGCGACCAGCAGGCCACAGCTGCCAGCACGGACGTCAGCGGCGGGCAGCGCCCTGCCCAGGATGACCCAACCGGGGATGACTGAGCCGGTCCCGGCGCCCTGCCAGACGAGCCACTACTGCCGACCTGACGCACCAACTGCCGCAACTCGGCCAGCTACGGATCTGGCTCAGGCGGTGCCTAAATAGTCGTGCCAGACCACGTTGTTGCAAAAACTACTACAGCAACTTTCGCTGCCATTAATTGGCGCTGACGTCCAGATTGTTGCCGAGGGCGAATCTGGGCTGGTGACTGTCATGGCTCATGGTGTCGTATCGGTCGGAGTGGCGAGATGAGTGGGGTTGCGCTCGGTGGATGTTCGTGGAATGTATGGGATAAGGGCGATGACATGCCGTGGTGTGAAATGCCAGCGGATCGCTCGCCCGCATGCAAGTAGCTAGTGAAGATAAGGAGGGGCACCTATGAAGCAGAATACGAGACACGCAGCATCAGGTGCTGCCGGAACGGTCGCCCGCCGAGATGAGGCGGCCCCTGGCACTGGCGCATCAGTCAGGGCTATCCCTGGTCTGCCACCCGGCGGCTTCCGCACCATCCTGGCAGATCCACCGTGGCAGGCACAGAGTGGTGAGGCGCATTACCAGACGATGAGTCTGGAACGGATTATGGGGATGCCAGTGGTGGAGCTGGCAGCAGCGGATGCGCACTTGTGGCTGTGGACGACCAATGCCCTGCTGCCCAGGGCGTATGAGGTGGCCCAGGCCTGGGGGTTTACGGCACAGAGTCCGTTGACCTGGGTGAAGTTCCGACTGGGCCTGTCAGGACGGTACCAATTGCGTAATGCCACGGAACAGTTGTTGTTCTGCACCAGAGGGAAAGCCCCACTGGGCAGCCATTCCCAGCCAACCTGGTTTAACGCACCCGTCACCGAACATTCTCGTAAGCCGGCGGAGCAATTCGCCATCATTGAACGGATCAGCCGAGGACCATTCCTGGAGCTGTTCGCCCGCCGGCGGCCGGAATCCAACCAGGACTGGGCGATCTGGGGCAATGAGGTGGTCTCCGATGTGCGGATTCCGGGGTATGGGGTGGCGCGGTATAGCGGACGGGTTGCCGGAGATGGCAATACCAGCCATTCACACCGGAGGAGCGGATCATGAGAGGAATCAAACATGTCGGACAATGGCGGGACGCGCTCGCTCGCGGCGAGGTTCTGGAGGAACTGTCTGTACCTATTCGGCGGCGTCGTGCTGTTGACCTGGACGATGAACCTGATCTGCCAATACTGGTGGGCGATCGCGGTCGTCGGCGTCATCGCGGCCATCGTGGTCGGGGTGCGCTGGTATCTCCGGCGGTGGTAAACCGACGTCGACGGGGGCGAGTGTCATGAGGCGCCGGAAGAGTGCGGCTCGTCAGCCACGGTATCGGGCGGTGGCGTCGTGGCGCCAGACGGTAGATATCGAGGGGCTGGCGCGGGCGCTGCTGATGCTGGCGCTGCACCGGGCTGGACACGACGTCGCCAGCCGTACGCCGACGGCCCAGCGAGCCGACACCAGCGCGGATCACCCAGGTGGAGGCCAGTCATGAGCCGGGTCTGGCGGTGGCAGGAAGTCGCCTGGCGGAGTCCGCTGACGCCAGCAACCGCTGTGGCAGCGATGGAGCGCCTGACCACGGCGACCGAGCTGGGCCCGATCGTGCTGGAAGTACGGGCCTGGTCCGATGGCGTGCGCTGGCTGATCGGCTGCCGACCGGATCGGGCTGCGCAGCTGAGGCACGTTCTGACGCACCAGCTTCCGGTACAGGTGTTCCAGCCTGAGCATCGACGGACTCCAGTCGCCCACGCTGTGCGGTTGCAGGTGCGCCGTGACCAGGTCAGCGCAGATAGCGAGCGGATCATGGCGGCGACCCGGGCGCTCTACGCCACGCTGAGCGACCTGAGCGGCGGGCAGCACGTCGTGCTGCAGCTGGTCATCGGTCGTCGCCTGCCGTCGTCGTTTTTCACGGCGCCACCCGTGCCGGGCTGGCGAGAGCTGCTGCTGGGTACCTCCATCCAGAAGCCCGCAGCCCGTCCGGCCACGGCGACTGACGAGCAGCATGGCGCCATGGCCTGCCTGCGCCTGGGAGTCACCGGAGCGCCGCAGCAGGCCCATCGATTGCTCTCGCAGGTGCTCGGGGCGCTGCGGACGGTCGAGACTACTGAGGCTCGGTTTCGCTTCAGCGCTGACGCCTCGGACAACCTGGCGCGGGCGACTCGGCCGTGGCGCTGGCCGCTTCGGCTGCGATCTGGGCAGCTGGCAGCCGTCTGCGGCTGGCCGATCGGTGAGCCACCGTTGCCGCTGCTGGGCGATCTCCATCCGCGTCAGCTACCACCACCAGAGGGGCTGGTCCAGGCGGATCGGGTGATCGGCCGAGCCAGTGCACCGGGGTGCCGCCAGCTCATCGCGATACCGATCCACGACGCCGCCTTCCACACCCACCTCCTGGGGCCGACCGGGACCGGTAAGTCGACGGTGCTGCTGTCGCTGGCCCTAGCTGATGTCAGTGCGGGGCGCGGTGTGCTCCTGATCGACCCCAAGGGGGATCTGGCTATCGACCTGTTGGCTCGCATCCCGGCGGAGCGACACCGCGACGTCGTCGTGATCGATCCGACCAATCCCGCACCGGTCGGCCTGAACCCGCTGGCTAGCCCTGCCAGCCTAGCGCCGGTCACCGCTGATGGGGTTCTGGGGATCTTGTCAGCGCTGTTCCGGGAGCACTGGGGTATCCGCAGCGCTGATGTGCTCAGTGCCTCGCTGCTGACGCTGGCCCGCACGCCGGGGGCGAACCTGTTATGGCTGCCACCGCTCTTGACCGATCCGAGCTTCCGGCGCCGGATTGTCGCCGCGCACGATGATCCGCTGGGCACCGGTGCCTTCTGGTCGGCCTATGACGCCAAGACACCGCAGGCCCAGGCAGCTGAAATCGCTCCGGCGCTCAACAAGTTACGGCAGCTGATCATGCGACCGCATCTACGGGCTGTCCTGGGACAATCTGCGCCACGGTTCGCCATGGCAGATCTGTTTACCCGGCGGCGGATCGTGGTCGTCAATTTGAATCGTGGGCTCCTCGGTGCGGAGGCCGCACGGCTCGTAGGAAGTCTGCTGGTGAGCCAGTTGTGGACACATCTCCTGGCCCGGCAGGCAGTGCCCGCTGAACGTCGTCACATCGTCAGCATCTATATTGATGAGGTCCATGACTTTATCAATGGGCTGCCAGGCGATTTGTCTGATGCGCTTGCTCAGGCTCGCTCCCTCGGTGGGGCCTTCCATATGGCGCACCAGTACCGGGCACAACTCACGCCAGCAATGGTGCAGGCCATCGACACGAATGCCCGGAATAAGATCTACTTCGGTATGTCCGGTACTGATGCTGCCGCTGCCGCGCATCTGGCACCAGAGCTTGATGCCCAAGACTTCATGCAACTGAAGACATACCACGCCTATGCCAGCGTCATGCAGCGTGGGCAGTCCACTGGCTGGATCTCGATCGCGACCAAGCCCGCACCACCAGCCAGGCAGGCGCCCGCTGCGCTGTACGCCGCCAGCCACGAGCAATACGGCGTGTCAGCGGCTCAGACGGAGCGCGAGCTTCGCGCCTTGACCGGATCAGGTGATCCGCCCGACCTGCAGCCGAGACCACCAGATGAACCCAGCGGACCCGCCCCGATCGGGCGCCTGAGGCGGGAGCCACCGTAGACGGCCCGGGCGACGGACGGGCAGACGGATCACTGCCGTAAGCCACCGCCAGCTGTCCCCGGACAGTCGCCAGAAGGCCGCCACCAGTGGCGGTGACTGACCCCGCCACGGCGGCGTCTCGTGACCCAGCGCCAGCGGTACCACCGGACCTAGATCACTACACCAAGGAGAAAGGAGACCAGTCATATGAACCAGAACCTCAATCCACTCGCGGTGCTCGATCACCCGATCTACCGCCGCCTGATGGACCTCCTGCGTGTCCATCGCTTCGCCACTACCACACAGCTGGCCCGGCTGACCAGCGATGGCTACGCCACCATGCGCTCAGCCACTCGTCAGACGCTGCGCCACCTCAACCGCCTCCTGAAGGAGCGACTGGTGCTGCACCTGGAGCGCCGCATCGGCGGCTGGCAGGGCGGCTCTAGCGCGAGCATCTGGGCGCTGACCACCAGAGGACTGCACGCGCTGACTGGGCAGACACTGCGTATGCGCAACCAGGCGGTATCGACCAGCTTCCTAGCCCATCTGCTGGCGATCACGGAGACGCGGATGATCATCGATGAGACCGTTCGCCAGCTGCCGGATACCACCGCTCAGATTGTGGCAGAGCCGGATTGCTGGCGTCACTACCTGGGAACTGGTGGGCAGACCGTGACCGTGCGGCCGGACCTATTCGTCGTCGTGACCGGCCCCGATTACCAGGACCACTACTTCATCGAAGTCGATCGCGATACCGAAAACCCGGCCCGGGTTATCTCCGCCTGCCACCGCTACCAGGCGTACTACGCCACTGGTGCCGAGCAGCGGCATACCGGCGTCTTTCCCATAACCCTGTGGGTGGTGCCCCATGACGTGCGCCGCGAGCAGTTGTGGCACTACATCACGGAACAGCCGGATCTGGATTCGCGCCTGTTTGCGGTGATCACTGCTCAGCAGATCGCAGAGACCATTACTGGTGGGCCACCGAGCAATGAATATGTGAGAGGAGGTGCCGTATGACGCAGTATCCCGACGACATTGACGCTCCGCAGTCGCCGCAGCGGCATCCGGCTGCCGGGCTCGATGGATCTCCAGCGGCTGAATCGGGTGACGCCCTGGACAATTCGGCCGAGGAGAGTGTCAATGGAAGTATGAAAGGTCAATCATTGCCAACGGCAGCAGCAGAGCCGATCGGGCTCCTGGCCCGAGAACTCATGCCCAAGCGCGCTGTGTCCTACCTGCGGGTGTCGACCCGTGAGCAGGCCGAGCGCGGTGGGAGGGAGGAGGGCTTCTCCATCCCCGCCCAGCGGGCGGCCAACAAGCGCAAGGCCAAGACCGTCGGCGCGACCATTGTCAAGGAGTTCGTCGAGCGCGGCGCCTCGGGCACCTCCACCCGCCGCCCGGCCCTGCAGGCCATGCTGCGCTACCTGGAGGAGGCCGTCGCTGATGGTGAGACCATCGACTACGTCATCGTCCACAAGCTCGACCGCCTAGCACGCAACCGCGCCGACGACGTCGTCCTCAACCAGCGGTTCGACGAGCTCGGCACCCGCCTGATCTCCACGTCCGAGAACATCGACCAGACCCCCGGCGGCATGCTGCTGCACGGCATCATGGCCAGCATCTCGGAGTTCTACTCGAACAACCTGTCGAGCGAGGTCAAGAAAGGCATGAGCGAGAAGGCACGCAACGGCGGCTGCATCGGCAAGGCGCCCCTGGGATACCGCAACACCACCACGACCAGTAACGGCCGCGAGGCCCACGTCGCCACCATCGACCCGGACCGGGCCGAGCTCATCACCTGGGCCTTTGACGCCTACGCCACCGGCAGATACACCCTGAAGTCCCTGACCGCCGAACTCCAGGACCGCGGCCTAACCACCCAGGCCACCGCCAACCTGCCCTCCCGACCCGCCTCCGTCCAGTCCCTCCACCGCATCCTGTCCAACCCCTTCTACACCGGCCAGGTCGTCTACCGCGACTGCCTCTACCCCGGCACCCACCAGGCGCTGGTGGACCAGCAGACCTTCCAGCAGGTCCAGGCCATCCTGGCCGGCAAGGTCAACGGCGAGCGAACCATCCGCCACCCCCACTATCTGAAGTCCACTGTCTACTGCGGCATCTGCCACTCTCGCCTGATCATCACCACCGCTAGACCCAAGAAGACCACCTACCAGTACTTCGTCTGCCTGGGCCGCCACTCCAGAAAACAGCCGGACTGCACCTTCCACGCCACCCTGACCGAGACCGTAGAGGACGAGGTTGAACACCTCTACCAACGCATCCACCTGCGGCCCACCCTGCGCGAGGAGCTGGAACAGGCACTCCGCCGCCAACTAGCCCGCATGATCCAGGACACCCAGCAGCAGCTGACCCAGATCACCGCCACCCAGCAGAAGCTAGAGCACCAGCAGCACAAGCTCCTCCAGGCCCACTACGAGAACGCCATCCCCGTAGAGCTACTACGCAAGGAACAACAACGCATTGCCCACAGCCTAACCGCTGCCAACCATCGTATCCAGACCCTGGAACAGGACCTAGGAGATAAAGAAGAACTAGTTAGCCAAGCACTAGACATCGCCCAGCACATGGCCAGTGCTTACCACCACGCACCCAACCACATCCGACGCATGCTCAACCAGCTGCTCTTCGAGCACGTCTACCTCGTCCCCCACGACGACACCAGACAGCTCACCACCACCGCCACATGCATGCCACCCTTCGACAGCATCCTAGGCCTGGGCGGGGACGAGGACGGGAACTGGAGCTCAGGAAGCACAACAGGTCTCGACGAGAACAAGAGCCAGTACCGTGACCAGTCCCACACACCACAGCCACCAGGCACAGCACGGACCCTCCCAGTACCACGGGGTCACGAGGTCGCAGGGGGTCATGAGGTCGCAAACACCAGACCTGGCATGCAGCCTCCGAACCAGCAGAGCTGCCCCAAACCACCAAAAACCGTCCAGAACAAGCCGTGTTCAACCCAAAAACCCACGTCTGAGGTCTCTCAGGACGTGGGTTTGAGTGTCGAACACTTGGTCGGGGTGGCGGGATTTGAACCCACGACCTCTTCGTCCCGAACGAAGCGCGCTACCAAACTGCGCCACACCCCGTGTTGCAGCGCGCCAATACTAGCGGCACGAGCGCGCTGTTGCGAAATCCTCCGGCTGAGTCCTGCGTCTCACTCCTGGCTGGTCCCGGCCTTCTCCTGGCCCTCACCCGGCTCCTGGGCCGGCACGAGCGTCAGGAGCGTGGCCTCCGGGCGGCACGCCAGGCGCACCGGTGAGAACGGGCTGGTGCCCAGGCCCGCCGAGACGTGCAGGAACAGTCCGGGCTGCGGTAGTGGCCCCAGCAGGGCGCGGTCCCCGTGGACGCCGCGCAGGGCGTCTCCGGGCCAGGTGGACAGCCCGGAGGCCCGACGGCGGTCCAGGTCGCAGTTGGTGACCAGGGCCCCGACGCCGGGCAGGCAGATCTGGCCACCGTGCGTGTGCCCCGCCAGGACCAGGCTCACGCCGTCGGCCGCCATGGTGTCCAGGACCCGCGTGTAGGGGGCGTGCGTCAGCCCCAGGCGCAGGTCCTGTCGCCGGGCGTCCTGGACCGCGGGCAGGCCTACCGCTTCCGAAGGACCCCGGTGCGCGCCGGTAGTGGTCCTGGCGGTCCCGCCGCTCGCGCCGGGGGCGGCGTCCGCCCGGTGGCGGCCCCGCCCGGAGGCGGGGAAGACGTCCCGCTTGGCGTGGGGGTCGTCCACGCCCACCAGGTCGATCCGCCGTCCGCGGACCGTCAGGCTCCCGCGCGTGTTCGTCAGGTCGACCCACCCGCCCCGGGCCTGGATGTCGTGGACCTCCTGCCAGGGCAGCTCCTGGATCTCCGCCTGCTTCTCCGGGGAGTCGGCGGTGCGGGGGTCGCGGCGCAGGTAGCGCGTGGGGGGGCGGAAGACCGTCGTGAAGTAGTCGTGGTCGCCCATGACGAAGGCCCCTGGCAGGTTGAGGAAGGGCTCCAGGGCCCGCTCAAGGGGCTCGACGCCGGAGGCGAAGGACAGGTTGTCCCCGGTGTTGACCACGACGTCGGGACGGGTGCCCGCCAGTGAGCGGACCCAGGCCACACGGGCCTCGGTGTGGTCGGTCAGGTGCAGGTCGCTGAGGTGGAGCAGGCGGATAGGCTCCTCGCCGGGGGCCAGGACCGGGACCTGGATGCGGCGCAGGACGTACCAGCGGGCCTCCAGCAGGCTGTAGCCCAGGGTGACCGCGCCCAGGCCGACGCCCAGCCCAATACCCCGTGCTGTGATACCTGCCACTCTGCTCAGGGTCCGGCCGGGGCGGCGAGCGTGGGGCGCGGCCCGGCGGTCACTGCCCGCAGGCGTGCGCCCCGTACCAGTACCCGCCATCTCAGCTGTCCTCCTCGTTGCGCACGGCCGGGACGGTGCCGACGCCTGCCAGGCCCCCACCTCCTGAGGTGCCGCCTGCGGAGAGCTCGGTGGTGCCCGCCGAGACGCTGCCGCTCTCCTGGCCTGACGGGGTGGCGCCACCGGTCGGCGTCGTGCCGGTGGGTGCACTGGTCGGGGCGCTGGTGGGCTGGGTGATGTCAGCGGACGGGGTGCTGGCCTGGAGCGTGGCCTCGAAGGTGCCGCTGGTAGGCGCCTCGGTGGCCACGGAGGTGGCTCCCCCGGTGGCGCTGCCCGGGGCCGGGGTGGTGGCCTCGCTACTGGCCTCGTGCGTGGTGCCCTGGTCGCTGGTGGAGCCGCTGCCCGCGGTGTTGGAGGCCCCGCCGGCGCCCAGGCCCACCTGGTTGAAGGCCTGGGCCGGCTGGCCGGCCAGGGCGCTGTCCATGTAGGTCTTCCACAGGGATGCCGGGGCGTCCGAGCCGTACATGGTGGAGTAGTAGTGTCCACCAATGGTCTGGTGGGCCATGGTGTAGTAGGCGTCGGAGTGCCCCAGCCAGACGGCGGTGGAGAGCTGGGGGGTGAAGCCCACGAACCAGGCGTTGTCCATTTCCTCGGTAGTGCCGGTCTTGCCCGCGCCCTGGCGTCCGGCCAGGGCGGCGTTGGGGGCGGTCCCCTTGGAGGTCAGCACATTGGTCAGAGTGAGAGCCACCTGGTCGGCGGCGGTGGCCTCCAGGGCCTGGGAGCAGTCCGCGCTGGGTACCGCCATGTCGTTGCCGGAGGCGTCCTTAATGGAGTTAATGGCAATGGGCTTGCAGTAGACGCCGTGGCCAGCGAAGGTGGCGTAGGCGTTGGCCATGGCCATCGGGGTGACCTCCTGGGCGCCCAGGACGATCGAGGGACGGGCCTCCAGCTCGGATCCGTCGGTCTTGGTCACCCCCAGGGTGGCGGCCAGCTTGGAGACGTCGCAGATGTCCAGCTGGGCGAGCATTCTGACGTAGCCCACGTTAATGGACATGGCCGTGTTCTGGATGACGTTGTGGGTGCCGCCCTCGCTGCTGTTGGAGTTTCCCACCTTCCAGTTCTCACCTGCCAGCCGTGAGCCGCAGGCGGTGAACTGACTCATATTGAACACGGTGGGGTCGGTGTTCATGGAGGCGTAGCCCGACTTGTGCTGGGCGTACCACTCGGCGAGCACAAAGGGCTTGAAGGCGGAGCCGGGCTGGAATCCGTTGGATCTCAGGCCCCCGTGCTTGGCGTCGGCGGCGAAGGAGATCTGGGTGGCCGAGGGGTCGGACGCGGTGGAGTCGCCGAAGTTGGTGTTCTGCGCCATCGCCAGGATCTTGCCGGTACCCGGCTCCACCGAGACCAGGGCGGCCTTGACGTCGGAGGGGTCGTTGGTGGGGACGTAGGCCTGGACGGCGGAGTTGGCGGCACCCTGCTTGCCCCGGTCCAGGGTGGTGGTGATCGACAGGCCGCCGCGCAGGAGGAGCTTGCGCCGCTCCGCCAGGGAGGCCCCGTAGAGGTCGGAGTTCTCGATCTCGCCGACCACGTAGTTGCAGAAGTAGGCCGCGTCCCCGGCGGTGCCGCAGCCGCCGACCTCGTTGGTCACGTGCAGCATGGAGTCAATGGTGGTGGCCACCCCGGCGTCGTGCTCCTCCTGGGTGATGAACTGCTCCTCCAGCATCTTCTCCAGCACCCAGTCCATACGCTTCTTGGCCTCCTCGGGGTGGGTGATGGGGTCGTAGGCGCTGGGGGCGTTGGTCAGGCCGGCCAGGAGGGCCGCCTCGGGGATCGTGAGCTCCTTGGCGGAGTGGGAGAAGTAGTGCTGCGCGGAGGCCTCCACGCCGTAGGTGGAGGGGCTGAAGGCCGCGATATTGAGGTAGCCCTCGAGGATCTTCTGCTTGGCGTCGGGGTACTTCTGCTCCAGGGTCAGCGCGTACTTGATCTCCCGGAGCTTGCGGGCCGTCGTCTTCTCCGTGGCCGCCTTCATGGCCTTCTTGTCGTTGGACTGGGTGGCCGCCTCCACCAGGACGTTGCGCACGTACTGCTGGGTGAGGGTCGAGGCCCCCTGGGTGGAGCCGTCGTTGCTGTTGGACACCAGGGCGCGCAGGATACCGGTGGGGTCGACTCCCTTGTGCTGGTAGAAGCGCTTGTCCTCGACCGCGACGATCGCGTGCTGCATATTGATGCTGATGTTGTCCAGGGAGACCACAATGCGGTTCTCCGCGTAGAACTGCGCGATCTCGGTGCCGTCAGAGGCCTTCATGACCGAGATCTGGGAGGGGGACAGGATGGTGAAGTCCTCGGGGAGCTCGTCGAAGAACTCCTTGGAGGCGTTGGTGATCGCCGAGGTCGCGCCGACGAAGGGAGCTGCGAAGCCCGCCGCCAGGATGCCGCCCGCCGTCGAGAGGAGCAGGAAGACGAGCACCAGGGACAGGGCCTTGACCGGGCTGATGGGGCGTCGCGAGGAGGAGGACATGCCTCCAGCGTACGTGGAAGGTGGCCGGTAGTGCTGTGAGGTCGCCCGGTGGCGTCGCGGGGAAATCGTCCGGGGCGTCGGCGTCCGGGGTCAGGGGGCGACGGCGGCGGGCACGGCGCGGCGGTCACCGGACCGGGCCGCCCGGGGCGGGACGTCGAGCGGGCGGCCTGGCGCCCCGACCGCTTTCCCGCACGGTTGCGGGGATGGGCGGGGCTTTCGGGTGATGTGTCGGCGGTCGCGGCGCCCCCGTGCCGGGGTCCGGGGCGGCCGGGGTACCCCCGTCTTCGCGGCGGCGACCGACCGGATGGCGGATTTTGTGTCGGGAGCCATTGTGATCTAACGTCTATGTGATGCGGCTGACAGTGGCTTCGATCGTAGAGAGGGGTAGAAGTTATGGTGAGTGACCCAACCTGGGCAACGCGTGCGGCCTGTGCCGGAATCGCGCCGGACCGTCTCTTCGGGAAGGGGGCGGAGCAGCGGGACGCGCGCTCGATCTGCTTCAGCTGCCCGGTGCGCATGGAGTGCCTCATAGAGGCGCTGGAGACCGAGTCCGTCTTCGGTGTCTGGGGCGGGCTGACCGAGCGTGAGCGACGCGCCCTGGTGCGCAAGTACCCCGACGTCACGGACTGGTCGGCCTGGCTGCGCCAGGTGGACAACGAGATGCTCGCTGAGCTGCGGGCCCGGCGTGCGCCGCGGATCCTCGCCCGCACCCGCTGACGCCCGTAGGGTGGGGGCATGACTACCTGGGAGTACGCCACCATCCCCCTCCTGACCCACGCCACCAAGCAGATCCTCGACCAGTGGGGCGCTGACGGCTGGGAGCTCGTGCAGGTCGTCCCCGGGCCGACCGGCTCGGAGAACCTGGTCGCCTACCTCAAGCGCCCCCGCGCCTAGCGCCTCGACGTCGTGGTCGTGCACCTGCCCGGTGCGCGACCACGAGGGACGGGCACGCCGGCGACCTGCGACGACGCGGACCTGGGGCGAGGTGCCCACACCCGACGGGGGGAGGGAGCGGACGTGCGACCACGTGTGTTCTCCGTTAGAGAACCTAGGTCCTAGGACCTAATTTTGGACCGCTTGCCCTCCGATCTGTTTTCTCTGTCAGAGAACTACTTATGCGGCTCCGGCCTCCTGCGAGACGTGCCGTCCCTGGTGAGGGACCCCCGGTGCGGGGCCCCTCACCAGGGACGGCGGACCGGGCAGGCCGCAGTCGCCAGGACCCGGGTAGGCCGGAGCCTGGCTGACGGTGGTTCACGCTGGCCTGCCGGCCCTGGGTGAGACCGGAGCCCGGAGCCCGGAGTCAGCGAGCGCGGCGGCGCAGGCGGTCGACGTCGAGCAGCGTGACGGCGCGGCCCTCCAGGCGGATCCAGCCGCGCGAGACGAACTCCGCCAGCGACTTGTTGACGGTCTCCCGGGAGGCGCCCACCAGCTGGGCCAGCTCCTCCTGGGTGAGGTCGTGCGGGACGTGGATGCCGTCGTCGGTGGTGGAGCCGAAGCGGTCGGCCAGGTCCAGCAGGGCCTTGGCCACACGGCCCGGGACGTCGGAGAAGACCAGGTCGGCCAGGGCCGTGTTGGTGCGGCGCAGACGCTGGGCCAGGGCGCGCAGCATGTCCTTGGCCAGGGCCGGGTGGGTCTCGATAAAGCTCATGAGCTGGCCGTGCTCCAGGTTGAGCAGCTCGGTGGGCGCCACCGCGGTGGCGGTGGTGGAGCGCGGGCCCGGGTCGAACAGGGTCAGCTCGCCCACGATCTCGCCGGGGCCCAGGACCGCCAGCAGGTTCTCGCGGCCGTCAGGACTGGTGTGACCGAGCTTCACCTTGCCCGACACGAGGATGTAGAGGCGGTCGCCGTCCTCCCCCTCGTTGAAAAGGGTCTCCCCGCGGCGCAGGGTGGTGCGCGACATCATGCTGCGCAGCTCGTCCTGCTCCTCGTAGGTCATCCTCTCAAAAAGGGGGATACGGGCGATGATGCTGTCTTCCACGAAGGACCTCCTGTAATGATGGTCGGCCAGCCCTGCGTTAACGGGCAGCCCTGTTCCTATCCTGCCATGGCTTGTGACATATGGCACGCCGCCGTGCATTGTAGTCTCACTGTGGGTTAGGTCAAATACTGTACGAAGGAGCTCGATGGTCACGCCAGTCGTGCCGGCGCCTGCGCCGGCCTCAACGCCTGCGCCAGCACGGTGTTCGCTGCCAGCACTCCGGGCCACCCCCGAGACGGCCGCGGCGGTCGACGAGGCGCTCATGGTCCTCTACCCCGACGCGACCTGCTCCCTGGTCCACCGCGACGCCTACGAGCTCCTGGTGGCCACGGTCCTGTCCGCCCAGACCACCGACGCCCGCGTCAACACCGTCACCCCCGCCCTCTTCGCCTCCTGGCCCGACGCCGCCGCCCTGGGGTCCGCGCGGGTGGAGGACGTGGAGGACGTCGTCCGGCCCCTGGGGATGCAGCGCACCCGCGCCCGGCGCCTGGTGGCCCTGGGCGCCGAGCTCACCGGGCGGTTCGACGGCGTCGTCCCGGCCACGCGCGCCGAGCTCACCTCCCTGCCGGGCGTGGGACGCAAGACCGCCAACGTGGTCCTGGGCAACGCCTTCGGTATCCCGGCCCTGACCGTGGACACGCACGTGGGCAGGCTGTCGCGGCGGCTGGGGTGGACCCGGCACACCGATCCCCTCAGGGTCGAGCGCGACATTGCCGACCTGTGGGAGCCGTGGCGCTGGACCGACGGCTGCCACCGGCTCATTGCCCACGGGCGGCGGGTGTGCCGCTCCCGCAGGCCCGACTGCGCCAGCTGCGCCCTGCTGGACCAGGGGCTGTGCCCCCAGGCCGGGCTCTGAGGCCACTGGGGCCCGGGGACGCCACCGCGGCTGCCCCGCCCGGGCTCTGAGGCGCCTACCCGACCTCGGCGAGGAAGGGCAGGAGGGCGTCCACCAGCTGGGTGGGGGCCTCCTCGGCCGGGAAGTGCCCCACCTGCGGGACGGTCACCTGCCGCAGCGTGCCTACGACGTGGTGGGTGTCACGGGCGTAGGCCTGGGCGGGCTGCAGCGGGTCCACCTCCCCCTGCACGGACAGGACCGGGACCGACACCCTGCGCTCCAGGGTGCTGGACTCGGCGCGGCTGAGCCTCCTGCGGCGCACGGTCTCCAGGGCGCAGCGTACGGCGCCCGGACGGGCCAGGAGCTCGGCGTAGTACCCCGCCCCCTGCGCCACGGCGTCGCCGTAGGCGGCCCCGGCCCAGGAACGCAGCAACCGTTCCACGCCCGCCCGGGTGGACAGCCTGCGCTCGTACAGGTGGGGGATCCTGAAGGCCGTGGTCTGCAGGGCCGTCCCGGAGAAGGCCCGCCCGCGCAGGGAGCGCACCGCCAGCGGGTGCGGTGCCCCTACCGGTACGATCCCGGCGACCGTGCCCGGCTGTGAGGAGGCCAGCGCCCAGGCGACCTGCCCCCCGTAGCCGGCGCCCACCACCACCGCCCGCTCGTATCCCAGCGCCCGTACCAGCCTGGAGGCGTCCTGGGTCGTGGTGGACAGGTCGTAGCCCGACGGCGGGCGGTCGCTCCCGCCGAAGCCGCGCAGGTCCGCGGCCGCCACGCGGTGACCGGCCTGGGCCAGGGCGGGGATGACGTGGCGCCAGGCCCACCAGCACTCCGGGAAGCCGTGGAGGAGGAGGACCAGGGGCTGTTCCGGGGCCGCCTGCGTGCTCTCCAGGCGCAGGGGCGCCTCCGGGCCGGCCAGGGCCACGTGGAAGCGGGTGCCCCCTGCGGTGAGGTCGCGGTGGGTCCAGGGGCCGGGCAGGTTGACACGCACAGGCATGATTGCAGCCTAGCCGTCTTTAAGGCGGACACCCTGCCCGGGGCGCCTCCGGGCCGGGGCGCCGGGCACGTCCCCGACCGCCCCGGCTGCGTCGCGTGGGGGCTGCCGGGGCGTGCCGTGGTCGGATACAGCGGGAGTCCCGCGGACCCGTAGGCTCCTGAACGCCGCGCGTGTGGTCGGATCCCTGCTACAGCAGGAGTCCTACGGCGACGTAGGCCGCCGTGCCGCCTACCAGGGACAGCGCCATACTGCCTCGCCACAGGTGCAGGCCGGCGGTCGTGCCGATCCCCACCAGCGGGGGCAGCCAGCTGGAGGGGGCCGGTCCCACCTCGCCGACCGTGTAGGCGATCAGCACCACCATGACCCCCAGGGGCATGGCCCGGGTCAGGAAGGTGAGGAGAGGGACGTCCTGCTTACGGCGCAGGAGCACGAACGGTGCCGCACGGCAGATGTAGGTAATGACCGCGACCACAATGACGGCCAGGCCGATCTGCGGGTTACTGGGCACGGGCCCCACCACCTGTGCCGTCCGGGTCCTCGTCCTCAGGCGCTCCTGGCAGGGGCGCCCGACGACGTCGGTACAGGTAGAGCAGGCTCAGCCCGAGGGCCAGGAGGGCCAGGGACACCAGCAGCGGTGCCGAGCCCCCGACGAGGACGCCCCCGCCTCCCGCCGCCACCCCCACCAGGAGCACGGCCAGATCCGGGTGGTGTCGCCAGTTCTCAATCGCCAGGACCACGAACAGGGCCGTCAGGACGAACCCCAGGAGGGTGACCCGCTGCCCCAGCAGGTCCGCCAGCCCCAGCCCCACCAGCGCCCCCGCCGTGGTGCCCAGCAGCCAGGAGACCTGGGCCGCCGCCTCCACCGTCAGGACGTAGCGGCTGCTCATGGACCCCTCGTCCTTGGACGACAGGAGGGCGAAGACCTCGTCGGTGATGGCGTGCACGGCGTAGGCGCGCCAGCCCCCTCGGGCGCGGACGCGCTGGAGGGGGAATCCCAGGCCGTAGAAGACGTGCCGCCCCGAGACGAACACCGTGGACAGGGCGATGGCCGCCAGGGGCTCACCCGTGGCCGCCAGGGGCACGAGGACCATCTGCATGGTCCCCGAGTAGATGACCAGGCTCCACACCGGCGCCCACCACCAGCTCAGGCCCTGGGCCACCAGCAGGGTCCCCGCCGCCGTGCCCAGGGTGAGGTAGCCGACCACCACCGGTACGACGTCGTGCAGGGCGTCCCGGCAGGTGGTCAGCCCCGGTACGGTGGTGGCGCCGGGAGGCGGCGTCGGGCGCGTTGTGGCCTCAGACACGGCGGACGCGGTCAATGACCTCCTGCTCGCGGCGGCCAGCACGACGGGCAGTGTGTGAGACGAGTCCCACCATGATCATAAAGACGCCAAAGGATACGAACTTGCCGCTGGCGGCGTCGTGCCACAGGTAGGTGGCCAGGTCGACCCCCAGGTCGGAGTGCGTGCTCAGGTGCTCCAGGGTCGGGGTGAGCACACTGGTCATGACGCCCGGGAGGAGCAGGAAGGGCAGGCCCAGCACCACGGAGACGGCGCCAATCACGAAGCTGCCCAGGGAGGAGCGCTGCGCCATCCACAGGGCCAGGGCCAGGCAGGCCGCGCCGACCAGGAGCGCCACGAGACCGCTGGCGGAGAAGGCGAAGGACAGCCTCGCGGCGGCTGCGGTCTGGTGGGCGGCGCCCAGGTGCAGGAAGAACCAGGCCAGGGGGACCAGGACCACGGCGACCAGGACCGAGGCCCAGTGCACGGCGGTGCGCGGGGCCAGCTGGCCCACGACCGAGGAGCCGTCAAGGAGGACGTCGTCCTCACTGCGCTCACCGGTGGGCACGGGGGTGCGTCTGAGCCAGGGTGGCATGGTGTCCGCGGTGTCCGTGGCCGCCGCGGGCACTGAGGCCGCCGAGGCCGCCGCAGCGGGTGAGGCGGGGGCGGCGGGCGCGGCCGCTGGGCCCGGCTCCGGGGAGTGGGCGGAGGCGGCGTGGCTGGTCGCCCTGGCAGGTCCGGGCGCCAGCTGGTCGATGGCGGCCTCGGCCGGGGGGGAGGCCTGGGCGTCACGGTCGCTGATCGCCTCGGTGAACAGGGACCGACGGCGGATAGCGGTGGAGTCCGGTGAGTCCGGTGAGTGGGTGGTGGCCAGGCGCCCGGAGCGCTCACTGCGCGTGCGGGGAGCCGGGGTGGGAGGCTCGTCGGCCCGTACCGGCAGGTCGCCGGCCTGGACCGGCAGGTCCCTGGCGGGGTTCGGGCGGCCTGACCGGGAGGTGACGGAGGGTGCTGAGGTGGCCGAGGGGGCGGAGCCCGGGCCCGCTGAGGGGGTGACGGGGGCCGCTGAGGGCGCGGAGCCGGTCGAGGGGGCCGAGGGCGGGGAGTCGGGGGTGAACAGGGACGTCGGCGCCGCCGGTGCCACCGGCGTGGCCGAGGGCGCTGAGGGAGCCGAGGGCGCGGAGTGCGGGGCGAACACGGGCGGGTCGACCGGGCCCGCCGAGCCGGCCCGTGGCGCCGAGGGCGCGGAGCGGGAGGTGAACACGGGGGCTGACCCCGGTCCCGGACGGGGCCGACGCCGCGGGCCGGCTGAGGCGGCACCGGGCGGGGTCGTGGAGCCGGCGGAGGCGGTACCGCCCGGGGCGGGGCGACGGCGTACCGGGTAGGAGGGGGGTGCCCCGTCGGCGCTGTGCGCGGGGCCGGGGACGTCGCCGTCCTGGATCAGGAGGTGCCGGTCGTGCGCCTCGGTGCCCGGGGAGGCGGGGGTGGCGGCCGTGACCGTCTCAACGACCCGGCCGGACTCGTCCAGTACGGGCACGATGTCGGGAGTGATCAGCTCGTCCGGGGTGTTGGCGGGGGTACGCGGGTTGTCAGTGCTCAAGAGGCCCTCCTTCTGCGTGACACCGTAGTGGTGCGGGGGCCGCGAGCGCGGGAGGCGTGCCGGAGCGGCGGTGGGTGATCTTCCCGTGGCCTGGGGGCTGACGCGGGTGCGTCGGTGCCCCCTGGTCGACACCCTGGCCCCTGTGCCGGGCCCTGCTGCGGGGCGAGTGCCCAGGTGGGGGCCCGGGTCGGGCCCGGGGCTGTGCGTCAGGCCTCGCGGGCGTGCAGGGCGGCGGTGCCCAGGGAGTGCGCCGACCCTGCTCAGGCCTCGCGGGCGTGCAGGGCGGCGGCCTGGGCGGTACGGCCCTGGCGTCGGGCGGCGTGGGCGCCCCATCCCAGCGTTGACAGGAGGATCCCCATGAGGACCAGGGTGGTGCCGGTGGGGTCCTGGGGCAGGAGCGGGGCGGCCGGGCCGCTGGGGAGCAGGGAGCCCCACAGGAGGCTGGGCAGGCCCGCCAGGATGAGGACTGTCCCGGTCACGCGCGCTCCCAGGGTCGATCGGGCGGTCCCCGCCGCTGCCAGGAGCAGGATGAGGGCGCAGACCAGGACGTAGCCGTAGCCGGTGGCCAGGGGCCCGTCCTGACGCAGCAGCAGCACGACGGCACCGGCCGCGGCCAGCGTCAGCACCCCGGAGAGCAGGTGGCTGCGGCGTCGCGAGGGCGGGGCCGCCGGTTGCTGACCCATCTGCCGGTCCTGCGCGGCGAGCTGACGGGCGGTGCGGGCCTCGGCCCGTCCTGCCCGGCGTGCCTGGCGCATTCCCAGGCTCCCTCCCAGCAGCAGGGCCCCCACGTACAGGCTGTGGTCCACCGATATGGTGGTGAGCCACCACTCGGGCAGCTGCCTGGGGGAGGTGGCCATGAGCTGCGGCAGGCTGGTGGCCAGGGCGGCGACCCCCCCGACGAGCCCTCCCAGGGAGGAGCGGCGCGCGAAGGAGATCTGGGCCAGCAGGCAGGCGGTGCCGATGACCGCCATGGTGATGACCGCCTCCGTGTGGTCCCCGGTCATGACGTTCACGAAGGCGCCCCTGGCTCCGACCAGGACCAGGGCTACCAGGGCCAGGCTCTCGGCGCAGACCAGGAGGTGGTCGCGGCGTCGCCCCTGGGGAGGGGTGGCGGGGAGTCCGCGTGAGGGCGTCGGGGGTGCGGGGATGGTGGTCACAGACTGATCCTAGTGTGGTGTGGGACAGTGGGGCCGTGGTTGGTATTAGCACGGGCCCACGACCCCTGCCAGGTCCGGGGCCAGCTCCGGGGCCGGCCTCGGGGTCGGCCCTGAGACCGCCGCGGTCGGCTCCGGGGACGGCCGCGCAGCCGCGGGCCGCCTCTGCCCTGGTTCCCGTCCTGCGTGCCCTGGCCGCCCAGCCCCGGGTGGTCCGGGCCCAGGAGGCCCTGGACGAGGCGACCGCCGCACTGCGCTGGAACGAGGCCCTGCGCCGTCGCTGGCGGGAGGCGCGGGCTGAGGCCTCTGTGCGCTGCGCCGTCGCCTCCGGGGCGGTCGAGGGGGCGCCCGTGCCGGCCTCCCTGCTGCGTGAGCACGTGGCGGCCGCCGACCTGACCAGGCCGACCAGCGCGGACCCCGCGCTCGACGCCGTCGCCGGGATCTGGCGGGCCGGGACCCGCCTGGTGGCCTGGATGCCTGACCTGCGCGGTGACCTGCGTCCGACCCAGCCGAGTGCCCGGACCCTCCTGGCGACCCTCCACCGTGACGTCACCGGGCCTCTGGCGAGTGCGGGGGTCATCCCCCTTGGTGAGGTGGGTGCTCCTCGTGAGGAGGCGATGCCCCTGCGTGAGGGGGGACCGGGTGACGCGCCCCGTGGCGGGGCTCTTGCCGCCCGCCTGGACCCCCTCCTGGAGCTCATTGAGGCCCCCGGCCTGCCCGCCCTGGTGCGTGCTGCCGTCGTCCACGGCGAGCTGATCACGGTCCGTCCCTTCACCTCCGGCAACGCCGCCGTGGCCCGCCTGGTGGTCAGGCACCTGGTGACCCGTGACGGCCTGGAGCCCACGGGCACAGCGGTGGCCGACCAGTACGCCGCCCAGGCCCCCGGGGCCTACTCAGCCGCGGCCCGGGCCTACGCCTCGGGGACATCTCAGGGGGTCACCGACTGGATCCTGTGGCAGGCCGAGGCGCTCCTGGTGGGGGTCACCGAGGCCCAGGCGCTGTGTCGTGCCGTCCAGGCGGGGACGACGGCGTAGCGGCGCACCACCCAGGGGCGGCCACGGCTCCTCGATAAGGAGTTAGTCCTTGCGGAATGGCCCGGCCCGGATGCCGGGGCGGCTCACTCTCCCTTGAAGCGCATCCCGGCGGTGAAGCCCAGGGGGTTGGCCTCGTAGGCGGCGGCGGTCTCCTCGTCGCGGGCAGCGAACTCGGCGTCGTCCCCCAGGGGCTCGTCCACCGGGGCGGTGTCGTCGAAGATGGCGGCCATCTCCTGGGTGTCCCCCAGGGAGAGGAAGGACTGCTCGTCGCGGTGCTGGGGCAGGACGTGGGCGACGTAGTCGTCCACGGCCTCCTTGGTGCTGACGTCCCGCCGCTGCTGCTCGGACATGTACCAGCGGTGCTCGAGGATCTCGTGGAAGATCTCCGCCGGCTCCAGCTTGCGGCGCATCTCCATGGGGACGGCCTGGATGGTGGGCTCGAAGACCTCCGCCAGCCAGTCGTGGGCCACCAGCTCGATGGGGTCGTCCTTGCGCCCGGACATGGCCCGGTAGGCCTCCAGGTCGTTGAGCATGCGCTGGCCCTGGCGCTCCTGGACGTCCAGACCCGTCAGGCGCATGACCTGACGGTGGTAGTGGCCGGCGTCGACCACCTTGGGCTGGATGACCAGGTGGTTACCGCGCTCGTCGGTGCGCATAATGAGCTCGCCGACGTCGAAGCCCAGCTCGTTGAGCTTTTCGATACGGTGCCGTACGCGCCACCGCTCGGACATGGAGAAGGACTCCTCGGCGGTCAGGACGTTCCACAGCTCGGTGTAGCGGGTGACGATCCGGTCCCCGACCTCGATGGTGTCCACGCTGGGCTCCAGCAGGGCCCCGGCCTGGAGGTCCATGAGCTCGCCGATGATATTGGTGCGGGCGACGTCGATGTCGTACAGGCGCTTGCCCTCCGTGAGCCCCTCGGTGTGGAGCTCGCCGGTCTCGGCGTCCACCAGGTAGGCGGCGAGGGCCCCTGCGTCGCGGCGGAAGAGGGTGTTGGACAGGGACACGTCCCCCCAGTAGAAGCCCAGCAGGTGCAGGCGCACCAGGAGGACGGCCAGGGCGTCAATGAGGCGGGTGGCCGTCTCGGGGCGCATGTACTGGCTGAACAGGGCGCGGTAGGGCAGGGAGTAGGACAGGTGCTCGGTGACCAGGACGGAGTTGAGGGCCTGCCCGCTCAGGTCCGTGCGGCCGGTGACGACGGCGGTGGGGGTGACGCAGGGGGCTCCCAGGCGCAGCAGGTTACGGAGGAGCTCGTACTCCCGGTAGGCCACCGACTCGCCGATCTCCTTGACGGCGATGACGCGCTCAGAGAGGTTGACGAAGCGCACAATGTGCCGTGACAGGCCACGAGGAAGGGCGGCCAGGACCTCGGCGGGCCACTCCTGGAGGGGGAGCTCCCACGGCAGGTCGAGCAGGGCGGGGTCGATCGTCGCCGCGGTGATCTGTATGGACTGGGGCATGGGGTCATTGTCTCAGGTAAGTCTGGTCCGTGCCGGGTGGGAGCGGGGCGTGCTGGGCGCGCGACATCCTCGTCCGCGCCCTGAGCGGCGCGCGGCGCCGGGGCGTGCTGGCCCGGGCGGGAGAGCCGGGGCGGGCAGGAGCCCCGCCGCGGGGACGGGGCTCCTCATGCCGGGCAGGGCCCGGGTACGTGCCGGTCAGGCAGGCAGGCGCTCGCCGGTGGAGGCGGAGAAGATGTGCTCCTGGCCGGGCTTGATCCGCACGTAGACGGTCTCGCCCGGCTCCGGCGCGGTGCGCGGGGGGACGCGGACAATGATCTGGCTGGAGTCCTCACCGGAGCCCAGCTTCTCTTCCGAGCCCTCGGCGCCGACGAGCTCGCCGTAGATGTAGGCGTCGCTCCCCAGCTCCTCCACGAAGGACAGGCGCACCGGGATGGAGTGCTCGGCGGAGGCGGAGACCACCTCGAGGGACTCCGGACGGAAGCCGATGGTGACCTTGCCGCCGTCCTCGGGGGCGATGGCGTCCAGGGTGGCCTTGGACAGCTGGATCTTGGCGGCGCCGAGGGTGGCGACGTCGCCGGAGACCGTGAAGCGGCCCAGGTTCATGGCCGGCGAGCCGATGAAGCCGGCCACGAACTCGTTGGCGGGCTTGTCGTACATCTCGCGCGGGGTGCCGACCTGCTGGAGGACGCCGTCCTTGAGGACCGCGATGCGGTCGCCCATGGTCAGGGCCTCGGTCTGGTCGTGGGTGACGTAGACCGTCGTGACGCCCAGCGAGCGCTGGAGCGAGGCGATCTGCGTGCGGGTCTGGACGCGCAGCTTGGCGTCCAGGTTCGACAGCGGCTCGTCCATGAGGAAGACCTTGGGCTTGCGCACAATGGCGCGGCCCATGGCCACGCGCTGGCGCTGGCCGCCGGACAGGGCCTTGGGCTTGCGGTCCAGGTACTCCGTCAGGCCCAGGACCCTGGCGGCCTCACGGACCCGCGCGTCGATCTCGTCCTTGGGGGTCCCCGCGATCTTCAGGGCGAAGCCCATGTTGTCGTGGACGGTCATGTGCGGGTAGAGCGCGTAGTTCTGGAAGACCATGGCGATGTCACGGTCCTTGGGCTGGACGTCGGTCACGTCGCGGTCACCGATGAGGATGCGGCCGGAGTTGACGTCCTCGAGGCCTGCGAGCATGCGCAGGGAGGTGGACTTCCCGCAGCCGGAGGGGCCGACCAGGACCAGGAACTCGCCGTCGGCGATCTCCAGGTCGAGGGAGTCCACGCTCGGGCGGTCATTACCTGGGTAGATACGAGTGGCGTGGTCGAAAGTCACGCTTGCCATGTTGCTGTCCCTTCACCGGCAGGTACGTGCCGGACGATCCGCATGAAAGGTGCCGAATGCGTGTCCGCACTGACACATGTCCACCAGTAGGCTCCGGTAGGACATAGGCTGATCATGACATACAGGACGGCGCCAATGGAACCACCTAGCTTACCATCACACACTGTGATGTGTCGCACGTCTATGTGGCTGTCGGGTGTCCCCGGTACTGTGGGCCACGTGAGCACCTCCGTTCCTGGCGCCCGGCCCCGCCGTCACGAGACGCCCAGTGCCGTGACCTCCGGATCCCGGACGGCACTGCGCGAGGGCGGTCTGGCAGGTGGCTACCGTCTGGTGCGTCGCCTCGGCGCCGGCGGCATGGGCGCGGTCTGGGAGGCCGAGGACGCCGACGGCCTGCGCGTGGCCATGAAGATCCTCCACCCGCAGGTCGCCGCCGACGCCACCGCCCGGCTCCGCCTGCGTCGTGAGGCCTCGGTCATCTCCCGGGTCAAGGACAGCCGGGTGGCCCGCGTGCTGGACATCGAGACCGGGGAGGGGGAGGACCCGGACTCCTGGGACGGGCTGACCTTCGTGGTCACCGAGCTCGTGGACGGCCCCACCCTCAGCGCCGAGATCGACGACCACGGCGTCTACGACCCCGCCACCGACAGCACCGAGCTGGCCGACCTCGCCCACGGGCTGGCCGAGGCCCTGGAGGCGGTCCACGAGGCCGGGGTCATCCACCGTGACCTCAAGCCCTCCAACGTCATGCTCGGCGCGCAGGGCCCCGTCCTGATCGACTTCGGCATCGCCCAGGTGGCCGACGACGTCCGGCTGACCCAGACCGGCCAGGTCACCGGCACCCCCGGCTACCTGCCCCCCGAGATGCTCGACGGCGCCTCCCCTAACGAGGGCGTGGACTGGTACGCCTGGGCCGGGGTGGTGCTCTTCGTCCTGACCGGCTCCGCCCCCTTCGGCTCGGGCCCGTGGCAGAGCGTCTTCCGGCGCGTCTACACCGGGCGGCCCGAGCTCGGCAGCCTCCCGGACACCTACCCGGTGCTGGCCCACTGCCTCACCCTGGCCCTGGCCCCCGAGGCCGCCTACCGCCTGCCCCACGGGGTGGTCCTCTCGGTGCTGGACGAGGTGGCCGCGGGCGGTACCGGCGAGCGGGCCCTGGCCGTCTACCTCGGCCAGGAGGCCGTGGACGAGGTCATGACCTACGGGGTCTTCCCCGACAAGTACGGCATCTTCCCCCCTGAGGCCGAGGAGGACGCCGTCCCGGACTGGGTGACCCAGGCCGAGGAGGAACCTGAGGACGACGTCGCCGGGCCGACGGACCAGGACCGCTGGGCCTCGGCGCCCCTGCCGCCGAGCTTCGCCCCCAGCGGCTCCACCGCCTCCGCGGACGTCGTGGGCTCCCCGCCCTCCTGGGGGGGCGAGCGCCCCCAGGAGGGCTACCCCGAGCCCCGTACGCGGACCCCCGGCGTCGCCTCCGACTACGGCACGGTCTACGGGCAGTTCCCCCAGGCGGGGGCCACGCACCGCCCCGTCGCCCCGGCCCCCGCACCGCAGCCTCCGGTCGCCTCCCAGCAGCCGATGGCCCCCCGGCCGGCACCGGTGCCCCCGCCCGTCCCGGCCCCCGCACCGGTCCGCCGCTACGCCCCGGTGGCCCCCCGGCCGACGCCGGGGGTCCTGCCGGCGTGGGCGCGCGAGCCCGAGAGGCGTCCGGGGACGGTCTTCGCCCTGGGCGTGGTGCTGAGCGCCATGGGGCTGTGGCGGCCGGCGGTGGCCGGCCTGCTGGCGCTGGTCCTCATGCTCCTGGCCGGCGTCGTCGGGCGCGCCACCGACGCCCGGCGCTGGCACCGCCTGCGCGTGGGCGGCGTCAGCCGCTCCGACGACTCGCGCATGTGGGCGGCCATGCCCTGGTACCTGCTGCGGTCCATTGTCTCGGCGGTCTTCGCGGTCCTGATGGGGGCGTTCGTGGGCTTCCTGGTCCTGCTGGTCCTGGCCGGGATCATTAACGCCAACGGGGCGGACGCCTACGAGCCGGCGGTCGCCTACCGGATAGACGGCATCGGCATGGCGGTGGTCACCGCGCTGTTCCTGCTGAGCGCCTGGCTGGCCCCGTGGGCGGCCGCCACCCGGCGGGGGGCCGCCAGCATTGTCGACATGGTGGCTCCCAGCAGCGGCGGGCGTACGGGCCTCGTCCTCGCCTTCCTCCTGCTGGCCGGCGTGTTCATCCTCCTCTTCGTCGGCCAGGTCCTGCCCGCGGCGACCCTGGAGCCCCTGTACACCATCCCGTCACCCTCGTCCTGAGCCCCTCGCCCCTGAGCCCCTCGCCCCTGAGCCCCTCGTCACGCTCAGGGCCGCGGGCGGGTGCGGTGCTGACGGGGGACGCGGGGTTGGGGCGCTGGCCTGGCGTGGCGCCGGAGCCACCGGCGACGCCTACACGGGCCGGCCGCAGGCGGGGCCCGCCCGGCGGGGTGCCGGGAGGGGCCAGAATCCCCGGGGCGCGGGTGGGTGTGAGGCGTGGCGCACCGGCCGGAGGCGTCCTCCCAGGTGGCGGTCAGGCACAATGGCTAGCGTCCGCCGTCGTCGGATTATCGAGCCGTCACCGGCCTGGTGACGTCAGAGCTGAGGAGTGCCCAGTGCCCTCATACGAGTCCCGCCCCACCAAGGCTGAGCGTCGCGAGGCCGCCCGCGCCCGGGCCCGGGCCCTGCGCGCGGAGCAAGAACGTCGGGCCCAGCGTCGGAAGGTCACCCGGCGCGCCCTCATCGCGGGCGGGGCGCTGGTCCTCGTGGGCGGGACCACCGCGGGCACGCTCCTGGTCATAGACCAGAGGAAGAAGGAGAAGGAGAGGCGGGAGCTGCGGGAGAGCCAGGGGCTCTCCCTGCCCAGGCACGTCGTCCAGGACGGCTCGTGGTCCGTGGGCGCCGAGGGGATCGGGACCGTGAACGAGGGCGCCCGGGAGCTGAAGATCATCTTCGACTACGCCTGCCACTTCTGCGCCAACCTCGACGTCGCCCACGCCGAGGAGTTCTCCACGCTCGTGGCCGAGAAGAAGATCACCCTGGTCTTCCAGCCGGCCAAGATCCTCGGCCAGGCGTGGACGGACTGGTGCATGACCGCCGTCGGCCTGGCCCTGGACAACGAGCCTGACAAGGTGCTCGCGGTCCACAGCGCCCTCCTGGAGGCCCTGGCCCGGATCTACCAGACCAAGGACACCACCAACTACACCCTGGACGGCGTGGTCTCCGTGGCCAAGTCCGCGGGCCTGTCCGCCTCCCTGGCGGACAGGATCGAGACGGAGGTCACCAGGGAGACCTACAGGGACTGGCTCGAGGCCGGCAACAAGACCTTCCGCAGCTACAACCTGGACTCCACCCCGAAGGCCTTCCTGGACGGCAAGGAGCTCAAGCTCGACAACAGCTTCTTCACCAACACCCAGGCCTTTACCGAGGTCCTGGGGGGCGGGGCGGGCGGCGCCAGCCCCACGCCCGGGCAGGCCAGTTCCACGCCCGGGCAGGCCAGCCCGGGGCCCACGGACGGGGCCGGCGGCACGGGCACCCCCTCGCAGGCTCCCGGCGACGGGGGGAGCTGACCGGGGCTGGTCCCGCGCCGACAGGTCGGTTTCCGCAGGGGCGGTCAGGTGTGTCAGACTGCTCCCGGGCGGCCAGGAGACGGGCAGGCAGCCCCGGGGTCGCAGGCCGGAGACCTGGCCCCCGGTCCGGCCGGTCGTGGTGACCTCCGGGTCCTCGGTGGCCGGGCCCCGGTGAGAGCCTCTCACGCCGCTTTAGCTCAGTTGGTAGAGCAGCTGTCTTGTAAACAGCAGGTCGTCGGTTCGAGTCCGACAAGCGGCTCCACGGCGGGAGCGGCGGTACTCCGCCGGGAGGTGGGTGCTGCCGCTCCTGATCCCGAGGCCTCCCGCCCGGGCCGCGTCGGCCATTCCGTCGGCCGTTTCCGCAGGGCAGCGCGCCTGACGCGGGACAGCGCGCCTGACAGGGCCTTACCGGAACCGGTGAGAAAGTCCCTGTCAGTCCCGGTGCAGGACCAGGACGGTGGTGTTGACGCCGAGGTTGACGCCCCAGACGGCCCAGACCGTGGCCAGGAGGCCCCGGCTGGTGATGCCGGGGCTGACCCGGTACAGGGCCACGCCGATGACGACCGTGGCGGCCAGGACGGTCACCGCGATCCACCTGCTCGTGCTCATGCCTTCCTCCTCTCTGTCCTCCGTGGTGGGGTAGCCTGGTGGGGGCGGGCTGGAGGTACTAGTACTACTTCCAGCCCGCCCCACGAGGGTCACTGACGCCGCTACTCGCGGTGACGGCTTGCAGTGACGCCCGTGCCTTCCTCGGGCCGATCCGGAACAGGGTTTCCAGCACCAGGCCGATCGCGGTGAGGACCGTGCTGATCACGGTGAGCACCAGGCCAATGGTGCCGATGGGAGACCATCATTTTATGTAGTTGTTCGGTCAGGCTTTGCCATCCTCGCGATGATTATCGTGTACGTTAAACGTATTTATAATGTCTAGTTGACGTACTACCTAGAGGGGTGAGCCGCTCACATGGTGCGGCTCCATTCGTGGATGGTGGCGCGTCGTACCCCGGCTAGCTCCGCCACCTCCACCGCGGTGGCCCCCGCGTCCACGGCGGCCAGGGCGGCCGCGCGCAGCCGGTCCCGCGCTGCTGCTGCGTCCTTGCGGGCGGCCCTGTCCGCGGTGGCGGCCTGCTTCAGCTCAATGAGGGCTGCGAGTCGGTCCTCGGCGCTCGCCCTCCCTGCTCCCCTGGTCACCATGTGCTCCCCTCTGTCACTTCGTCATGTTCCCGCCCGGTGCGGGAGCTCCTGGTCCAGGGTAGTAGCGGTGACCCGGATCCAGGTCTCCAGGCGGGGGCCTGTGGCCTGAGTGACCTGGGAGCGGAGGCGGTCGCAGCTGGAGGTGGTGGCGTGGCGGGCGCTGATGGAGATGTCACGCTCTGGGGGCCCTGCCGTGAGGGCGGACGTGATGTAACCGTCGCACAGTTCGTAGGGGGTGGCAACGAAGATCGTGGTGCGGCGGTTGGCGGCGCCTCTGGGCGTCTCTGCCAGGAGGGCGGGTGCGGGGACGGATACGATGGGTACACCCTCCTGCCCCTGTCCGTACGGGGCACGATCATGGGCATGGCACGGTTGCTGCGACCATGGGCTACCAGTGCGCCGACCTGGCCCGGGCCTGGGCGGCCCTGGAAGACGTGGCCGCCTGGCTCGGCGTCGAGGGTGAGAGTAAGATGACTACATGGAATATGGATGTGCACCCATAGGTTTATAGGCGGATTATATGATTATGACGAAGCCAAAGAAGAAGAGTACCTGTATCAGATGCAGGTGCGGTAAAGGAGGGCGTTATGGCAGACATCACTGTTGAGGTGCGAGCTCTGCTGGTCAGGGCTGTCGAGCTCACGAAAAAGGAGCGAGAGGCGCGGGAGGTGGCCGACGCCGTCCTTGTAACCCGCGACGACGCTCTGGCCAAGGCCTGCGACGCCAGCGTGACCATGTACCGGCTCTCCCAGGAGACGGGTCTGTCCAAGAGCGCGATACGTGCCGCAGTCATCCGTGGGCGTAACGCTTGAAGGATTGAGAGTAATCGTAGACGCGTGACATCTGTTATAGGCCTAAAGGGAGGTGCAGGTATATAAATTGCCCTATAGCGTATGAACCGCCGACGGCAGCTCGGGTCCTGTTCCGAGACCGGTCTGCTTGCGTGCGTCCTCTTAGGGCTGGGACGCCCGGGCCGGTCTCTCGGGCTGCGAGGGGGCGGCCAGGAGCAACCATCCCAGCACCGGTCTTTTGACTGTGAGGAGGGGCGGGGATGGGTGTGCGGAGTGGCGTTCGTGAACACGTGGTGGCCTCGGCGCTGAGTCTGACGCCGGGCGCGGCCCGGGGTCGTTACGGACGCGGAGGTCTTCCTGTGAGCAGGCCGAGGGCGTCCAGGTCGAGGCGGCTGGCCAGGGCGTCGACGGAGTCCAGGGTCAGATTGCGCTCGCCGCGCTCGATGCCCGCCAGGTAGCGGGCCGTCACTCCCAGGTGCTCGGCGAGGGCCTCCTGTGTCAGGGCGCGGCGGTGCCGCTCGGCGCGTAGGTTGGCGCCCAGGCGCTTCCTCAGGGGCTCTGACACGCTCCTATCGTCAGTGCCGGAAGCCACTGCTTCCAGGTACTCATCACTTCCACAAGAACCGATGACTTCCGCTAGAGTCGGCTCGGAACCCAACAGACAACGAGAGGTAACCCCATGCCCCGCCGAGCCAGAACCCTGATGACCGTCGTCCGCGCCTGTGGTGTGCTGGTCCTAACCTGCTGCAGCTCGCCCTCCCCGCCCGCTGGTGGTGGGGGTGCGAGTCGGGTGCGGTTAGGAAGGCCCCGGGGACGTCCTTCCTGTCCGCTAGCGGTGGGGTGTGAACGTGTTGGTGTCGTGTACGACATCCCCACCTACTCGCCCTTCAGCACCGACCCGGGGCAGGTGGTCATTCAGGCGCCCAAGGGGCTCCAGGACCTGGTGAGCCGGGACAGGAGGTTGTTCATGGCCGCTGGACTTCTGGACGTCTTTCAGACGGTCTTGAAGCTCGTGTTTCAGGCTGTTTATCTTTCTTCCTGGCGTTCGGGCACGCGATTAACGTGCTGATCACAATATGGTTATTACCCATAGCTCGTCCCGCTGCCGGTCGACAGTGGGCCCGTCACTCCCGGGGGCTCAGCCGGGGTCCAGGCCGTCGTCCCAGGTGGGCTGGGTGCTCGGTGCGCACAGCTCCTATTTGTGGCGTCCACTCAGTCGGTCGCAGACCTAATAACTCCTTAATAATCTCGGAAGATGTTAGTATGTGTGTAATAATTTATGATATCCTCGGTGTGTGTCGTCAGACGTTCTAAGACCTCGTCAATACTGTCTCACGAAAAAATGTCAAACATAACATGTAATGTTTGAACAGGCATGTATTGTAGTTACGGGAAAGGTGCTCGGGGAGCGGTTGGAGGCGTCCGGCGTCCGCCTGCCCCGGCGGGCACCAGCACGCCGGAGCACCAGAGCGCCGGAGCACCAGGGCACCGGCGTCAGCTGCCGCGCCCGCTGACAGCGTCCTGACGACACCCCTGACGAGGGCCCGCTTGACTCGGTTTCCCATCGTTGCGTCATCGTCGTACCACCCCGGCGTCTCCCGGGGCGCTACGCCACCCCGGCGTGTCGTGCCGGACGCGCCTGCTCCTGACCCTGCTCGCAGCGGCTTCGCTACCAGGGATGAACGAGGTGCGGTCCCGTGCTCCTGAGAGACCCCGGTTCAGACTACAATCGCCTGACCGATGCCGTCCTGGCCTCATCCGTCAACCTTGCTTCTCAAGCCTTGTTGACGGTGTTTTGGCGAGATCATGCGGCGTCACTCAGCACACAGGTGCCGCTTCCCGACAGGTTTTCCACAGGCTCTGATGACTGAGATGCGTCCTGTCGATGCGGCAGCACACTCTGGTGCCATCCGCCAGGCGCCTGGCCTGGCTCAGCCTTGGGAGGGGCCATGGACCACGATTACCCAGACACCTACGACGAGCTTCCTGAGGGCGGGCCTGCCGGCCTCGGGTGGCAAGGCAGGTACGACCTCTTTGAGGAGGACGCCCTCTACGACAGGGCGGCCTCCGTCCAGTGGCCGGACACCCCGGCCGACACCACCCTCATCGCCCCGGACGTCCTCGTCCTGAGCCTCCTGAAGGAGCCCCCGGACTGGTGCCTGGAGATGACGCGCATCTGTACCGGCCGCCCGCCGCTGGTCCTCCCGGAGCCGGACGACCCCGAGATACTCCTGCAGGTAGCGCCTCAGTCCAGCAGGCAGACCCTCTACCTGATCGAGGGGCCACAGGGCCGGAACCTGCCACCGGGGTCCAGGACCCTGGACCTGCGCGGACTCAGCGCCGTCAGCGGTCCTGAGCGCCTTATCGCCGCGCTCATGGCGGCCCAGCACCCGGCGCGCGCCCAGATCCTGGCCGTCGTCGGCGCCCGAGGCGCCCTAGGCGTCTCCACCCTGGTCCTGGGCCTGGCCAGGGAGCTGGCCTCCCGGCTCAACGTCGCCATCGTCGACTGCGACCCCGGGTGCCCCCTGGGCCTGCTCACCGGTAACGACGCGCGGCCGGGCCTGCACTGGGCGGACCTGCCCCCCGGGGAGGTCGCCTACCGGGCCGACCGCCTGGTGGCGGGCCTGCCCCGTTTCTGGCGTGCCGCCCTGCTGACCGGTGACGGGCGTGCCGGCGCCACCGTCGAGCAGGCCCAGGCCGCTATCCTGGCCCTGGCCGCCGTCCACGACCTGGTCATTATCGACCTGCCCCGGGGCCAGCTCCCGCCCCCCGGGGCCCAGGTGCTCCTGGTGACCTCCCGTGAGCTGTACGTGGTGGGCGCCGCTGTCAGCCTGGTGCGTCGCCTGCGGGGACCGGCCTACTCCCTGGGCTCCCAGGAGTCGGGGACCCAGGTGCGTTTCCTGCTGCGGGACGTCGGTGAGGACCTCAGCCGCAGCGAGATCGAGGACCTGGCAGGGGCCGATATCCTTGCCCAGCTGCCCACTGACAAGGCCCTGGCCCAGCGGGTCGCCCGCGGCCTGGACCCCACCAGCGGCCGCAGCCGGTGGAACCGGGCCGTGGCGGCCCTGGCCGACGTCCTCCTGAAGGAGATGGGGGAGTCCGCGAGCCAGTACGGAGACGAGTTGTGAACGCCGTGTCGGGGACCGTCCGCGGCGGCCGCCACGCCGTCGGCAGCATGACGCCCACCGTGGGGAGCCTGCCTGGTGACCCCGATGACATGGTCGGCGACGTGGGCCGGGTCCGGGTCGCCCTGGCCCGGGGCGAGGACCTGGGCAGCGCGATCGGCGCCGGGGCCCGTCAGGCGGCGGGGGCGGGCACCCTGGCGCGTCTGGCCCGGGCCGTCCACGCCGACGTCGAGGGTGCCGGGCCGCTCCAGGCGCTCCTGGAGCTCGACGGCGTCACCGACGTCCTCGTGACCGGTGACGCCACCTGGATCGACCGTGGCCGCGGGCTTGAGCCCGTCCGCTCCGCCAGGCTCGCGCCGGCCGACGCCCGGGCCCTGGCCGTGCGCATGGCCGCGGCCTGCGGCAGGCGCCTGGACGACGCCAGCCCCATTGTGGACGCCACCCTGGCCGACGGTACCCGTCTCAACGCCGTCCTGCCGCCGCTGAGTGCTGACGGGACGCTTATCGCCCTGCGTACCGGCCGCCGTCGGGCCTTCACCCTGGCCGAGCTCAGGGACGCCGGGACCGTCCCGGCCGGGCTCGACGGCGTCCTGGCGGCCCTGGTGTCGCACCGGGCCTCCTGCCTGGTGACCGGCGCCACGGGAACCGGCAAGACGACCCTGCTGGCCGCCCTGCTCAGCCTCGTGCCCGCCACCGAGCGGATCGTGTGCATTGAGGAGGCCAGCGAGCTGCGCCCCGACCACCCCCACGTGGTCCACCTCCAGGAGCGGGGTGAGAACATCCAGGGGGTGGGCGCGGTCCCCATGACCACGCTCGTGCGCACCGCCCTGCGCATGCGGCCGGACCGGATCGTGCTCGGGGAGTGCCGCGGCCCGGAGGTCCGTGACGTCCTGACCGCCCTGAACACCGGCCACGAGGGCGGCTGGGCCACGCTCCACGCCAACTCCCCGGCGGACGTGCCCGCCCGGCTCACGGCGCTGGGGGCGCTGGCGGACATGAGCGAGGACGCCGTCGCCGCCCAGGCGGTCAGCGCCCTGGACGCCGTCATCCACCTCAGGCGCCAGCAGGCCCCGGGCGGGGCCCGGCGCCTGGTGACGAGCATTGGCACCCTGCGCCGTCCCGCCGGGGGCCGTCTCCTGTGCCAGGAGGCGCTGAGGGTGGACGACGGCGTGCTCAGGGCGGGGCCGGCCGTGGAGGATCTGGTGGCCCTGGTCGGCCGGGACACGGTGGAGGCCGCCCTGGGCGGCGGGTGCGGTGCGGCTGCCCCGCGCCGTGAGCGTGAGGGCCCGCCCGTCCGCCCGCCTGACGTGCGTCCTGCCGTAGCCCCGCGTGGCGGACGCGACACCGGCCTGGCCCGGGAGACCACGTGGGACGGGCCTATGGCCCCGCGTGGCGGACGCGACCAGCACCTGCCCCAGAACGGAGGTCAGCCCCAGGCCGCGGCCCCGCGTGGCGGACGCGACACCGGCCGGGGGAGGCGGTGAGGACATGGACGCCAACACCCTCCTGGTGGCCCTGCTCCTGGCCCTGGCCTGCGCCGTCCTCCTCCTGCCCGCGCGTCGGGAGATTCCTGCCGGGCCCCGACGGCGCCCCGCCCCGGCCTCTCGGGGCGCCTCGACCCCCGAGGTGGACATTGGCCTGCTCCTGACCGAGGTGGCCACCCTCCTGCGCGCCGGGGCGACGCCGTCGCGTGCCTGGGGACGCACCCTGGAACGGGCGGGGGTCACCCAGGGCGCCCAGCCCGGCCCCGACGGCACCCCTCCCGCCCTGGCGTCGCTGGCGGCCACCCCCTCCGCCTGGCTGCCGCGCCGCCACGACGGGCGCTGGACGTGGCAGCTGCCCCGGGGCCCGGCCGAGCAGCGTCGGCGGGCGCTGAGGGCCGCCGTGCCCGGTGCGCTGGCGGCCTGCCGCCTCACCCAGGTGCTGGGGGCGCCCCTGGCCGGGGTCCTTGAGGCCGTGGCCGCGGGGGTGGCCGAGTCCGGCCGGGCCCAGGCCTCGCGCGCGGCCGCTCTGAGCGGTCCCAGGACCACGGCCCGGCTCCTGGCGGCCCTGCCGCTCCTGGGACTCGCCCTGGGGGCCATGGTGGGGGCGCGGCCCCTGGACGTGCTCCTGGACGGCGGGTGGGGCAGCACCCTGGGGCTGGTCGGGCTCGGGCTCATGGGACTGGGGCACGTCCTGACCCGCCGCCTGGTCCAGGCCGCTGAGCGCAGGCAGGCGCGCGTGGACGAGGCCCTCGTCCTGGACCTGGCCTCGGCGGCGCTGGCCGCTGGCGCCTCCGTCCCCGGGGTCCTGGAGGCCCTGGGACCGGCGGTGGAGGACGATGACCTGGGCGTGGTGGGGCGGGCTCTGGTACTGGGGGCTGACTGGGAGGAGGCCTGGCGGGCGCCCGAGGACGACGACCTGGGTGGGCGCTACCGCCGCCTGGAGGGGTGCCTGCGCCCCGGCTGGGAGGACGGGGCCTCGCCCGGCCCGCTCCTGGCTGCGACCGCCGCCTGCGTCAGGGACGGGCGGGCGGCCGCGGACGAGGAGGCGGCCCAGCGCCTGGCGGTCCGCCTGGTGGTGCCTCTGGGGCTGTGCCACCTGCCTGCCTTCGTCCTCCTAGGGATTGTGCCGGTCATTGTCTCAGTGGGGGCGGGGCTTGTGGGCGGCTGAGCCGGGGCACGGGAGCAGCTGCCCGCGCTTGCCGGGCCTCTCCGGCTCGTGCGGCTGAGCCGGTGCACGGGGGAGCGGCGTTCCGCGTTGGTCGCCTTGTTTTACGCTTAGAGAGAACGTGCGTCTGCGAAGTCAGCTTCTCGACCCGGGGGAGCACCTCGGTGGGCAGTGGTATCCGGGTCTGCCCGGATCCGGGACGGTGCGCGCCATGGCCTGGTGCACCATAACGGTCCTGCCTCCGTGTATGTGGCCGGTGGCGATGACCGTGGGTGAGGGTGCTGATCGACGCCGCCCTGCCTCCGTGTACGTGGCCGGCGGGCTACGGGGTCGGTCGCAGCCGGGCCGGTGCGCCCCGCCTCTGTATATGGTCGGTAGGCCGCAGCCGCTGGTGAGGACCATGAGCGCCCTACCTCTGTATGTACCGGTCGATGGGGAGTAGCAGGAGGCGTCGGGACGGCCCTGCCTCTGTGTGTACGGTCGATGGCGCTGGCACCATGAGGACATGGCATCCTCCAAGACCCTCCTGAGCCGTGACGAGGTCCTGGTCCGGCATATGCACACCCACCCCAAGGTTCTGCTGTGGCCAGGGCTCCTTGAGGTCGTCATCCTGGCCGGGGCCGTGGTCCTGACGGTCTGGATGCCCGTGTCCTGGGGCTCGGTGCCCTATATCATCCTGTGGGCGGTGACCCTCATTGCCTCGGTGCCCGTCCTCTTCCTTCCCTGGCTGCGGTGGATGACCACCACCTACACCGTGACCTCCATGCGGGTCGTCACACGCTCGGGAATCCTGCGCAGGACCGGCCACGACCTGCCCATGAGCCGTATCAGCGACGTCCAGCTGGACCGGGACGTGGTGGACCGCCTGTTCGGCTGCGGTACCCTGACCCTGCAGACCAGCGCGAATGACCCGCTGCCCCTCTACGACGTCCCGAATGCGGAGATGGTCCAGGTGGAGATCGCCGACCACCTATTCCGCGACGGCCGGGACGCCGCGGACGCCGGCCCGCGAGGCTGAGACATAACACGACCCTAATTCGTTTGCGTCCGCCCCGGTTTCGTTTTACAGTGTGACTGCCGGGACCGCATGAATGGAGCGGCACACTCACGATCATTCTCAAGGAGAGAACATGGCCCGCAGGACACAGACGATCCTCGTTGACGACATTGACGGCTCCGAGGCCTCGCAGACGGTGACCTTCGCACTGGACGGCGTCACCTATGAGATCGACCTGACAGACGAGCACGCAGCAGCCCTGCGCGAGTCCTTCGAGGAGTGGACCTCCAAGGGCCGTCGCACAGGAGGCCGTCGTCACAAGGGACGCCCCGCGGTACGCAACAGCAAGACCAAGGAGATGCGCGAGTGGCTTCTTTCCCAGGGCCGCGAGGTGTCTACCCGGGGCCGGATTCCCGCCGACCTCGTCGAGCTCTACAACAACGCCCACAGCGAGAACGCCCACCACGAGGGCTGACCTGATTGCCCGCCGTGGTGCGGGCGCTGACGGCGCCGTCCACCTCCGTGGTGGGCGGCGCCGTCCTACCTGCCCGGCAGCCACTTCCGGCCCCTGGTTCCCAGTCCCTGCCCCTGGGTCCCAGACCCCGGCGCGCCAGTACTGGTTACGCAGCACCGCCTTACTGGTAGTGGCATCCCCCAGCGCGCACGCACTACCGGCACCACAGGGATGGCTCCTGGATTTGGGTCCCGGCAGCCGGGTGCCACTGACCGGGTAGCCCACCCGCCGACAAAGGCGTTGCGCTTCTGGCTGAATATCCTGGTGTATGAGTTGCGTCATGTATGTAAAGTATGATGATTGATGGGGTATGCCCTCGGTCTTCTCCGTGGCTCAGGTGGTAGGGACAATCGTCTCGGACAGGACACTGATGCTTCGTAGCTTCACACCCCTCGCGGCCCCCGGCAGGCGTGCGACGGCGTTCCTCGCGAGCCTCGTCTCGCTCGGCCTCGTGTGCGTGTTGGCGGCCAGCTCCGTGGGCAGACCCGTTGGTACGGCTGCCGTGTGCACAGTGGTGCTGCTGGCGGTCCTGGGCTGCCTGTCGGGAGGCTCGCCGAGAGCGGTCAGGACCGTCGTTCTCCTCGTCCTGCTCGGTGTGGGGCCTATGCAGGCGTACGGGAGCCTCATGGCCCTCTTCCTCCTCCTGCCGGTGGGGGTGCTCGTCTCCAGGGGGGAACGACGCCCTGCCGTGGTCCTGGCCGTCGCCGCCACCGCCACCATGAGCCTGCTCAGCACCCGCCTCGCCAGCTCGGGTAACCCGGTCCTCGTGAACGTCCTCCCGTGGGGGGTGCTGACAGGCCTGTCCCTCGTCATCGGGCTCCTGGACAACCAGGCCCTGAGGCGCAGCCAGCGGGTAAGGGCGGCCTTTGAGCGGGCCCGGGCGGAGGAGCGCGGGCTCATTGCCGCCGAGCTGCACGACTCGGTCACCCGCATCGCGGCCGCCATCACCATCCAGGCGGAGACGACACGGCTGACGCACTCCGACGACCCCGCCCTCGCGGAGGCGATGACGAGGATCGGCGACCAGTGCCGCACCCTCACGGCGGAGCTGTGCTCCCTCCTCTGGGTCCTGCGTAGGTGCGATAATGACGGGACCGATCTGTCGGAGGTCCTGGCCCTCGACGGCGTCGCGTGGCGGGTGGCGCCGGAGGAACAGCTCCGTACCGAGACGGCCCTGCTCCGCCAGAAGGGCTTCCAGGTCCTCGTCGGTGGCGCGGTGCCCCTCGGGCTCGACACCGTTCGGCGTGATCTCCTCAGCAGGGTGATCGCCGAGGCCCTGACGAACGTGCGGCGCCACGGGGACCCCGCCGTACCGGTGCGGGTCATGCTCAGCGCGGAGGACGACGTCGTCGAGCTCGTCGTCGTCGACGGCGTCCCCACAGCCCCTCGTGCCACCGACCCCACAGGTCCGGGCCTGGAGCTCCTGCGCCACGGTGCGCTCTCCGTCGGTGCCTCGTTGACGAGCGCACGCAGCGGGGACGCCTGGGTCCTGAACCTGGTCATGCCGCTGACGGCCACCGCCCAGTCCCCGAAGGTCCACGCATGAGCACGGGCGTACCCGTTCGCGTCGTCATTGTCGACGACGAGCCCATTGTTCGTGACGGCCTGACAATGTACCTCGACAGTGCCGAGGACATTGAGGTCGTCGCCCGCCTGTCCAATGGCGTCGAGCTCCTCGACTACCTTGACACGCACCGCGTCGACCTCGTCCTCATGGACGTGCGCATGCCGGTCATGGACGGGCCGACGGCCCTGTCCCGTCTCACCGTGGCACACCCGCAGGTCCGCGTCCTGTTCATGACCTCCTTCGACGACGAGGAGATCGTCTACCAGCTCCTCTCCCACGGCGGGCACGGCTTCCTGCTCAAGAACGCGACACCCGAGGAGATCCGGGCGGCCGTCCGCGCGGTGGTCGACGGGGGCGTGCCGGTCTCACCGACTGTCAACGCCCGCATTGTCCGTGAGGCCGCCTCCCAGTACCGTCGGCGCTCGCAGCTAGAGGACTTCGGCCTCTCGGAGCGGGAGAGCGATGTCCTCAAGCTCCTGTGCCAGGCGGCCTCGAACCGGGAGATCGCCAAGCGGCTGAGCCTGTCGGAGTCGACCGTCAAGGCCTACGTGTCCACCATTATGACGCGGATGGGGTGCACCTCGCGGCTCCACGTCGTCGTCACGGCCTTTGAGCAGGGGCTGGTCCCTCTGAGGGGCTGAGTGCGCAAGACCTGCGGGAATCGACGACGAGCCACGGTGTCCACCGGACGACCCAGACCCGCCCGATGAACGACTACCTTTGCCGGGTAGCGCCCTGGATCGTGTTCGTCTGCCCCCGACGCACCTGACATCCTCCTTCAGGACGAGGGGCGGCCGTACTTTCGTACGGCCGCCCCTCGTCCTTGTGCCCTGGCGCCACCTGATGCCGCTGCCGGAGGATGAGGACGTCCTGGACGGCTCGCGTTCAGGTGTCACAGGAGGTGCTCCTCATGGAGAAGAAGAGGAATCCGTGGACGATCTCGATGCTCGTCGGCATGGCCGTCCTCGCCGTCGGCTTTATCACGGGCAGCCCCATGCTGCTCAAGGTCGGTTGGGTCGTCGCGCTCGCGTCAGCCATTACCGTCGTGCTCCAGGCCATCGCGGGCGAGCGGTCATAGGACCTTGGGATGTCCCGGGCAGTCTGACCTGTCCCGGCTACGCGGACTTTGTCCGCTCCCAGATGGTCCGGGAGCCGGGCCACGAGCTCATGACCCCTACCGGCCGGTGAGGCCCTTTTTGACAAGGAGTTACGAAGATGACCGTTGCAGGAGACCTAGGAGGCCCGGCGAGGGTAACGCCGTCGCGGCGCCCCCGGCCCGAGGAGCCGACTGACGCAGCGGGTCCGCGCCTGAGGGCCACGGGCCTGAGGAAGAGCTACGGGTCCTTCCACCTGTCGGACGTGGACCTGGATGTCCGGGCCGGGCGGATCCAGGGCTTCTTCGGGCCCAACGGCTCGGGCAAGACCACGACCCTGTCGATCCTCGCCGGACTGGTCACCCCTGATGGGGGAAGCGTCGTGCAGCTGCCCGGGCCCCGGCCATCGGGGCGCGAGCCGATGGCGGTCCTCCTGGAGTCCTTTGGCTACAACCCCTTCCTCACCGGGCGCGAGCACCTGCGCACCGTCGCCCGCCGTTTCGGCCGCCCGGCGTCCCGGGTCACCGAGGTCCTGGAGGAGGCGGGTATCGCCCCGGCGGCACGTCGCCGGATCGGCAGGTACTCCCTGGGCATGCGCTGCCGCCTCGGGATCGCCGAGGTCCTCCTCGTGGACGCCGACGTCGTCCTGCTCGACGAGCCGACCAACGGGCTCGACCCCGACGGGATCGTGTGGCTCAGGCGCGTCATACGCCGGATGGCGGCCGAGGGGCGTGCGGTCCTCCTGTCCTCCCACATGCTCAACGAGGCCGAGGGCCTTATCGACGACGCCGTCTTCCTCCTCGACGGGAGGGTCGAGTGGGCGGGCCCCTACCAGGACGTCGTCACCGCGGCATCCGAGCGCTACGTGGGCCTGCGGGGGTCCGCGAACGCCTTCGAGGTCGCCGAGCGCCTCGCCGGCCGCGGGATCGACGTCCTCCAGGCCGGTCCGGACGAGCTCGCCGTCAGGGTCGAGCAGGTCGCCGAGGCCGAGGCCGTCGTGGCCGAGACTGGCCAGAGCGTGTCCGTCACGAGCCTGGGCCGCCCGAGCCTCGACCTCGTCTACCACCTCATCCGTTCCCATGGTCTTCGTCACCAGGAGGTTTCCGACCGTGAATGAGTTCCTGTCCCAGCTGGGCGGTGTGGTCCGCGACCGCGCCGTCGCCCTCACCTCGGTGCTCATCGGGGCGTGCCTGTGGGGCATGTGCGCCCTTATTACCAGCAATATCGCGCGCGGCTACGGCCCCGGGCAGATGGCCGACGTCGCCCGAGGGTACGTCTACTCCTACGTGGGCCGCTCCGGGTACCTGTTGCCGTTCCTTGTCGGGGTGCTCGTGGCGACCCAGATGTTCCGGTACCACACGGTGGCCCGTACCGTCTTCTACGGCTCCTCGCGCCTGCGGACCTACGTCAACCAGGCGGTCTGCGGCGGCATTGTGGCGCTCGTCATTGCGGTCGTCACCGTCTTCGGGGCGGTCGCCGTCATTGCCGGCGTGCTGACGGCCACCGGTGAGGACACGGCCCTGGGCGGCGCGGTCTACTGGCTCATGTCCCTGCGGGCGGTCGTGGTGCTCGTGCTGTGGGCGCTCATTGGCGTGGGCCTGGGCATGCTCGTGCGCAACCAGGTGGCGGCGGTCGCCACGGTGTTCGTCTTCGCGGTCCTCGTGGAGCCCACGGTCACGGCCATGTGCAACGAGTCCGAGAGCCTGCAGAGCGTCGGCCAGTTCCTGCCCGGCGGGGCGAACTGGTCCGCGGTGTGGCCGGTGGAGCCCGGCCTGACCAGTACCCCGCAGACGGTCCAGGCCGGGCTGAGCTGGCAGGGCGGGCTCGCGGTCCTCCTCGGGTACGCGGTGGTGCTCCTCGTGGGCGGCTACGTCGTGAGCCTGCGCAGGCGGGACATGACGGCCTGAGGACGGCGGCCGGGCGATCGGGCGGGCGCGGTCGGGCTGGGCACGCCCCGGGTCCGGGACGGGCGGGGGCCGGTGCCGTGGTCGCGGCGGGCATGACCGTGCCACGAGGCCTCGGCACCTAGGGGGCGGCCCAAATGTGACGAGTGACTCATGGCGAGACGTACGTTCCGCGGAATAGTCAACGCGCCTTTAAAGTTGAGCCAGTCAGACTCAAGGTTGGCGTGCCGAAGGTTGACAAGCCTCGGCTCAACGACCAGTCTGAGTGCATCAAACTCAAGGCAGCCCCGCCGCCACATGCCGCGGGGCGCCGCGTCCAGCTATGAAGGAGCACACACATATGGCACGCGCCGTCGGTATCGACCTCGGTACCACCAACTCCGCCATCGCCGTCCTGGAGGGCGGCGAGCCCACCATTATCCCCAACGCCGAGGGCGGGAGGACCACCCCCTCGGTGGTCGCCTTCTCCAAGTCCGGCGAGGTCCTGGTAGGCGAGGTGGCCAAGCGCCAGGCCGTCACCAACGTGGACCGCACCATCTCCTCGGTCAAGCGCCACATGGGCACCGACTGGTCCGTCACCATTGACGGCAAGAGGTACACCGCCCAGGAGATCAGCGCCCGCATCCTGGCCAAGCTCAAGGCCGACGCCGAGGCCTACCTGGGCGAGAGCGTCACCAACGCGGTCATCACCGTCCCGGCCTACTTCAACGACGCCGAGCGCCAGGCCACCAAGGAGGCCGGCACCATCGCGGGGCTGACCGTGGACCGCATTGTCAACGAGCCCACCGCCGCGGCCCTGGCCTACGGCCTGGACAAGGGCAAGGAGGACGAGCTCATCCTCGTCTTCGACCTGGGCGGCGGCACCTTCGACGTCTCCCTGCTGGAGGTCGGCAAGGACGAGGACGGCTTCTCCACCATCCAGGTCCGGGCCACCAACGGCGACAACCGCCTGGGCGGCGACGACTGGGACGCCCGCATCGTGGACTGGCTGGTCAAGCAGGTCAAGGACAAGAACGGCGTCGACCTGTCCAAGGACAAGATCGCCATGCAGCGTCTGCGCGACGCCTCCGAGCAGGCCAAGAAGGAGCTCTCCAGCGCGATGAGCACCAATATCAACCTGCAGTACCTGTCCATGAGCGAGGCCGGTCCCATCCACCTCGATGAGCGGCTCACCCGCGCCCAGTTCGAGGAGATGACCGCCGACCTGCTGGAGCGCACCAAGGTCCCCTTCCACAACGTCATTAAGGACGCCGGCGTCAGGCTCTCCGAGATCGACCACGTCGTCCTGGTGGGCGGATCCACCCGCATGCCCGCGGTCTCCGAGGTGGTGCGTGAGCTGACCGGCGGCAAGGAGCCCAACAAGGGCGTCAACCCCGATGAGGTCGTCGCCATTGGCGCCGCCCTGCAGGCCGGCGTCATCCAGGGCGACCGCAAGGACGTCCTCCTCATTGACGTCACCCCCCTGTCCCTGGGCATTGAGACCAAGGGCGGGGTCATGACCCGGCTCATTGAGCGCAACACGGCCATCCCGACCAAGCGCTCCGAGGTCTTCTCCACCGCCGAGGACAACCAGCCCTCGGTGCTCATCCAGGTCTACCAGGGTGAGCGCGAGTTCGCCCAGGACAACAAGCGGCTGGGCACCTTCGAGCTGACCGGTATCGCCCCGGCGCCGCGCGGCATCCCGCAGATCGAGGTCTCCTTCGACATCGACGCCAACGGCATCGTCCACGTCTCGGCCAAGGACCGCGGCACCGGCAAGGAGCAGTCCATGACCATCTCCGGCGGCTCGGCCCTGCCCAAGGAGGACATTGACCGCATGGTCAAGGACGCCGAGGCCCACGCCGCCGAGGACAAGAAGCGCCGCGAGAACGCCGAGACCCGCAACCGCGCCGAGCAGCAGGCCTACTCCGTGGAGAAGCTCCTGAAGGACAACAAGGACAAGATCCCCGCGGACATCAGCTCCGAGGTCTCCGGTGCCGTCGAGCAGCTCAAGAAGGCCCTGGAGGGCGAGGACATCGAGGCCATTAAGTCCGCCCAGGAGAAGCTGAGCACCACGGCCCAGAAGATCGGCGAGGCCATCTACGCCTCCGACCAGGCGGCGCAGGCCTCCGGCTCCCAGCAGGCTGGCAAGCCCGCCGAGGAGGACAACATCGTGGACGCCGAGATCGTGGATGACGAGGACTCCAAGTGAGTACCGAGAGCACCAGCCACGACGAGGGCGCCCAGGGCGTGGACCCCGCCCTGGCCGACGCCGTCGAGGAGGCCCTCAGCGCGGTGCACGACGGGGAGGACCCCGACGCCACCCCGGGGGCCGAGCCCGCCGGCCCGGCTGAGGGGTCCGGGCAGGACGACCCGCTGGCGGCCGCCCAGGCCGCCGCCGCCCAGGCCGCTGACGACCTGGCCCGGGCCCGCGCCGACCTGTACAACCTCCAGCAGGAGTACCAGGGGTTCGTGCGCCGCTCCCGCGAGGGCGCCGCGGGCCACCGCGAGGCGGGGCAGGCGGCCGTCGTCGAGGCCCTCATCCCGGTCCTGGACGAGATCGAGCTGGCCCGCCAGCACGGCGACCTCACCGGGACCTTCGCCACCACGGCCACCAAGCTGGAGACCGTCCTGGCCGACAAGTTCCACCTGGAGCGCTTTGGGGCGGTCGGGGAGGTCTTCGACCCCACCCTCCACGAGGCCCTCATGGCCACCGAGTCCACCGAGGTCACCGAGACCACCGTGACCATGGTCCTCCAGCCCGGCTACCGGCTGGGTGAGCGGGTGGTGCGCGCCGCCCGCGTCCAGGTGGCCAACCCGGCCTGAGGCACGTGCCCAGGGGGTGCGACCCGCCCTGAGGCGCGACCCGGCCTCCTGCCCGGGGGGCGCGGGGCCACCGGCTCCTGCGCCCCCCCCCTCGGCCGGCGCCGGGTGCGGACCGGCAGGGCCTTAACCCACCAGTAGGAATAGGAAGAACCACGAACACCACCACAAGGAGGCGGTGACACGAGATGGCCAGCCAGGACTGGATGACCAAGGACTTCTACGCGGTCCTCGGCGTCACCAAGGACGCCGACGCCACCGCCATCAAGAAGGCGTACCGGGTACTCGCCAAGAAGTACCACCCCGACCGCAACCCCGACGACGCCGCCGCGGCAGAGAGGTTCAAGGAGATCGGAGAGGCCTACGCGGTCCTGTCCGACCCCAAGGAGCGTCAGCAGTACGACGCCATCCGCTCCATGGCCAGCGGCGGGGCCCGCTTCACCTCAGGCTCCTCAGGCGCCTCGGGCGCGGGTTTCGAGGACATCCTGTCCAGTATGTTCGGCGGTGGTGGCGGCGGCGTCCGCTTCTCCACCTCCGGCGCCGGCCAGCCCGACCTCGACGACCTCATGGGCATGTTCGGCGCCAGCGGGGCCTCCACCTCCGGGCGGCGTCGCGGCCCCTTCGGGTTCGGCAGCTTCGGCCAGCGCGAGCCCGTCAAGGGCCCCGACGTCCTGACGGCGGCCACCCTGTCCCTGCGCGACGCCGTGGCCGGCACCACCGTCGAGCTCACCGCCGACGGGAAGGTCATGAACGTGCGTATCCCGGCCGGGGTGCACGACGGGCAGAAGATCCGCCTGCGCGGCAAGGGCCGTCCCGGGGCCGGCGGTGGCGAGCCCGGGGACATGGTGGTGACTATCTCCGTGGCCAGGCACCCGGTGTACTCCATAGACCCCAAGAACCCCGTCAACCTGCGCATGGACCTGCCCGTGAGCCTGGCTGAGGCGGCCCTGGGCGCCACCGTGGAGGTCCCCCTCCTGGACGGCTCCACCACCAGGGTCAAGATCAAGGCCGGAACCTCCTCGGGCACGGTGCTGCGCCTGCGCGGCAAGGGCGTGGTCACCTCCAAGAAGACCGGTGACCTGCTGGTGACCGTGCAGGTGGCGGTGCCCAAGAAGCTCTCCGCGGCTGCCAGGCAGGCCCTGGAGTCGTTCGAGGCCGCCATGGGCTCCACCAACCCGCGTGCCACCCTCATGGAGGAGGCCTCCCGGTGAGGGCGCGTCGTACTGGTCAGGGGGTGGACTTCCTCGCCGAGGACGCCCTGGAGCGTGCGGTCTACGTCATCTCAGTGGCTGCTGAGCTCGCCGGCATGCACCCCCAGACCCTGCGCCAGTACGACCGCCTGGGCCTGGTGTCCCCCGCCCGTACCAGCGGGCGGGGGCGACGCTACTCCCACCGGGACGTGGACCGTCTCAGGCGGGTCCAGGAGCTGAGCAACGCCGGGGTCAACCTCGAGGGCGTGCGCCGTATCCTGGCCCTGGAGGACCAGGTGGCCCGGGTCGAGGCCGAGAACCGGGTCCTGCGGGAGCGCCAGGCCGCCGTCCAGCGCGTCTTCGCCGCCGCCGCCGACGGCGAGGTCCAGGTGCTGCCGGGACGTCGGCTGCCTGCGGGGCCACGCCGTAGGAGCAGGTGAGACAACAGGCGCCCGGCCTTGTAGGATGCGCGGGTACGTACCGAGTCCACAGGAGACGTCATGACCCAGCCCTACAACCCATCCCAGAACCCCAACGCTGCTGCGGCCAACGCCCAGGCTCCCACCATGGCCGTTCCCATGACCTCGTCGGCCCCCGTGGCCGCCCCCTACAGCCAGCAGGCCAGCGCCTACGCCGGTGGGCCCGCGCCCTACTCCGCCTCGGCGCCCCAGGCCGGTGCCCCCTACGCACCACAGGGCGGCTATGCCCCGGTGGGCCAGGACTCCCTCTTTGGGAACCTCATGAACACCACCCGCGCCTTTGCCGTCAAGTACGGCAACGCGCTGTTCATCGTGGCCCTGGTGGGCTACGGCCTGGGCTGGCTCTTTGACCTCATTACGGTCCTCATGTCCTTTGGCGGCTACGGTAGTAACACCGGTAGGACTGTGGTGAGCCTGCTGTCCACGCTCTTTGCCGGCGCCGCCAAGGCCATGGTCCAGCTGTTCATCTTCCGCATGATTATCGAGCTGGTTCGCAACACCGCCCCCAGGGGCGAGGGCCCGCAGGCCTGAGCGCCGCCCGGACCGGGTAACCGCAGGTGGTCGGCCCCTACGAGAACGAGGACGGCAGCCCCAGGTACGGGCAGCGCCTGGATCCCGAGGAGCTCGCCGCCTACCGGCATACGCACGGTCTGGACGCCGGTATCCCGACGTCGTCCTCCCTCCCGGACGGTGGCCAGGGGCTGCCGCCCGGGGGAGAGGTCAACCCCTACCGCTACGACCCCCAGGCGGTGCCTCCTGCCAGGCACGGCCTGAGGCCCGTCGGCCCCAGGACGGCGGCAGTGCCACCCTGGCGCAGCCCGCGGCCCCGGCACCGGTGGCGGCTCCTGGTGGTCGGGCTGGTGACCATGGTCGTCCTCCCCGTGGTGCTGCTGGTCTCCTCGGCCCTCCTGCTGACCGGGGGAGAAGGCGGCAGCGGTGTCGCCCTGTCCGCCAGCGGAGGCGTCTACCTGGGTGCCTCCCGCCAGCTGGCGATCTACTCCCCGGGCCTGGGGGAGGACACCTCCCGGTGCGCCGTCACCGACCCGGCCGGGGCGCCGGTGAGCGTGACCCCGCTGGAGGGCATGGGGGGCAGCCTGTCCACCATTGGCACCTTTACCACCGGCGTGGAGGGGGAGTACCGCCTCTCCTGCCCCCAGGGCACGGACGGCGTGGTCGTGGGCCCGAGGGCCTACACCGAGCGCTTCGGCATTATCGCGGTCCTGGTGGTCGCGGCCCTGGGCTGCGGCCTGCTGGGACTGGGACTCACCGTAGGCGGCCTGGTGCGCGCCGTCCGGCGTCGCTAACCCCTCCCTCTCCCCTCCCCTCTCCTCGCGAGAACGGTACTTATTCGCCGTGAGAACGGTACTTGTTTGTCGCGAGAACGGTACTTATTGCTCGTGAGAACGGGCGAGCTCATGGCGCACCCACCACGGACGCCGCCCTGCGTCCCGTCGCTGTCGCCGGGACGCAGGGCGGCGTCGCCACGAACTCCGTCAGTCGGTGTCAGTCGGTGCCCACGGCCTTGTCGGCAGCCTGGATGGCGGAGTCGATCTGGGAGTCGAACTTGCCCCCGGTGACCTTCTTGGCCGCCGTGCCCGCCTTGTCCAGGACGGTGTCACTGATCTCCTCGGCCTTCTCCGAGGACAGCGCGTCAGATGCCTTCTTGGTCAGGTCGCCAAGTCCCATGGTGGTCTCCTTCAGGTTCGGACGGACGTCACGAGGGGTGACGTATCTCAAGGGCAGGTTAGCGTCCGCTGGCCCCCAGAGCGAGGGCGGGGTGGCTACGGCCGCTACGAGGCCCGTAGCGCACGCTGCTGGTGGGGCCGTATACGATCTGGGTGTCTGCTGCTCCTGGCCCCTGGAGGAACTCATGAGCCGTGTGGCTCCCGCCCGCCGCGCCGTCGCGGTCGCCCTGGTCCTGGCCGGGGCGCTGGCCCTTCCCGCCTGCGCGAGTGACAACGAGGAGGACGACGTGGTCGCGGTGGTCGAGGGTCCCACGCCCTCCCCCACCGCGCCGGTCTCCCAGCACGTGACCGCGCCCAACCTGGGCCTGGGCTTCGACGTCCCCGGCACCATGGCCACCATTGACGGCAACGCCCTGACCAGCGGCGACCAGGCCGCCATCGACAGGTACGCCCAGGCGACGAACGTCACCAGCGACAAGGTCAGCAAGCAGGCGGGCGTGGTCGACATTATGGCTGCTGACACACTCTTTGGGAACCTGAGGGTCATCTCCGCCAACAGCAAGACGGTGTCCTACTCCGGCGTGCCCCCGGAGGAGATCACGCGCAGCGCCATTGAGTCCACCGGCAACGTCCCGGGGCAGTACACCGTGCGCAGCAGCCCGATCGGCGACGTCGCCATGCACGCCTACACCCCCAGCTCCCCGGGCGGGGCGTCAAGCATTATGATCTTCGTCCCCCTGAGCGGAGGGCGGGTCGCGCTCGTCGGCGTGGCCTGCTCCAGCCTCGAGCAGGCCCAGCCCCTGGCTGACGCGGTCGTCGCCTCACTGACTACCAGCTAGGGCCAATGGCGGCCTGCACGCCCGTGGCGGTGCGCGGGGCCTCCCGGACTGCTCGTCCCGGTGCCTGCGGGGCCTGCCAGCCTCCAGCGGACCCGGTGCCCAGGCTGGCGCCCGGCTGGCTACCAGCTGACCCGCTGGCTCCGGTACGGGCGGGCCCGCCCGGGCGGCGTCGTATGCCCTGCGTCATACTCAAAGTTGAGTGGAATAGACTCAACTTGTCGTGGGTTGAACCTCTCAGACCCGCGGCGCACCGTCGCCGCCCACGACATCACCCAAGGAGGTCCTGTTGGACACCAACTACACCACCCGCTCCCAGGAGGCCATCTCCGGAGCCATGCAGGCCGCCGCCGCGGCCGGCAACCCGCAGATCGAGACCGCCCACCTGCTCTCCGAGCTCCTGGGCCAGGAGGAGGGCGTGGCCCTGGCCCTGCTCGCCGCCGTCGGCGCCGACCGCACGGCCGTGGGCGCCGCCACCCGCCGCGTCCTGACCTCACTGCCCAGCTCGGCGGGCTCCTCCGTGGCCCAGCCCCAGCCCTCGCGCGCCCTCCTGGCGTCCCTGGACGCCGCCGGCAAGGAGGCCAAGAGCCTGGGGGACGAGTACATCTCCACCGAGCACCTGCTCATCGGCCTGGCCCAGGGCGCGGGGGCGGCGTCCTCCGACCCCGTGGCCCGCATCCTGTCCGAGGCCGGCGCCACCGCCAAGGACCTGCGCGCCGCCCTGCCCCAGGTGCGCGGCAGCGCGCGGGTGACCTCCCCCAACCCGGAGGGGACCTACAAGACCCTTCAGAAGTACGGCACCGACCTCACCGCCGCCGCCGCCGAGGGCAAGCTCGACCCCGTCATTGGCCGCGACGCCGAGATCCGGCGCGTCGTGCAGGTCCTGAGCCGCCGCACCAAGAACAACCCCGTCCTCATTGGCGAGCCCGGCGTGGGCAAGACCGCCGTCGTCGAGGGCCTGGCCCAGCGGGTCGTGGCCGGGGACGTGCCCGACTCCCTGCGCGGCAAGCGGCTCATCGCCCTGGACCTGGCGGGCATGGTGGCCGGGGCCAAGTACCGCGGCGAGTTCGAGGAGCGTCTCAAGGCCGTCCTGAAGGAGATCAAGGACTCCGACGGCGAGGTCATCACCTTCATTGACGAGCTCCACACGGTCGTCGGCGCCGGGGGCGGCTCCGAGGGCGCCATGGACGCCGGCAATATGCTCAAGCCCATGCTGGCCCGCGGCGAGCTGCGCATGGTGGGTGCCACCACCCTGGACGAGTACCGTGAGCGCATTGAGAAGGACCCCGCCCTGGAGCGGCGCTTCCAGCAGGTCTTCGTCGGTGAGCCCAGCGTGGAGGACACCGTGGCCATCCTGCGCGGCATCGCCCCCAAGTACGAGGCCCACCACCAGGTGACCATCTCCGACGGCGCCCTGGTGGCCGCCGCCACCCTGTCCGACCGCTACATCACCGGCCGCCAGCTGCCCGACAAGGCCATTGACCTGATTGACGAGGCCGCCTCCCGCCTGCGTATGGAGCTGGACTCCAGCCCTGTGGAGATTGACGAGCTGCGTCGCCGGGTGGACCGCATGCACATGGAGGAGTCCTACCTGGCCGAGTCCGTCCAGGAGGAGGGCTCCAAGGCCGACCCGGCCGCCGTCGAGCGCCTGGCGCGCCTGCGGGCCGAGCTGGCCGACGCCACCGAGTCCCTCACCGCGCTGACCGCGCGCTGGGAGGCGGAGAAGGCCGGGCACAACCGGGTCGGGGAGCTGCGCGCCACCCTGGACGAGCTGCGCACCAAGGCCGACCTGGCCGAGCGTGAGGGCCGCTTCGAGGAGGCCGGGCGGGTCCGCTACGGCGAGATGCCCGCCCTGGAGCGCCAGATCCGCGAGGCCGAGGCCGCCGAGGCCCGCTCCGCCGTGGTCAACCCCGACGGCACCCAGACCCCCGCCGAGCCCATGATCGCCGAGAAGGTGGGGCCCTCGCAGGTGGCGGAGGTGGTGGCTGCCTGGACCGGCATCCCCGTGGGCCGGCTCATGCAGGGCGAGACCGAGAAGCTGCTGAGCATGGAGGAGGTCATCGGCTCCCGCCTCATTGGCCAGAAGGCAGCCGTGGCGGCCGTGGCCGACGCCGTGCGCCGCTCCCGGGCCGGGGTCTCCGACCCCGACCGCCCCACCGGCTCCTTCCTGTTCCTGGGGCCCACCGGCGTGGGCAAGACCGAGCTGGCCAAGTCCCTGGCCGAGTTCCTGTTCGACGACGAGCGCGCCATTGTGCGCATTGACATGTCGGAGTACTCCGAGAAGCACTCGGTGGCCCGCCTGGTGGGTGCCCCTCCCGGGTACGTGGGCTACGAGGAGGGCGGCCAGCTCACCGAGGCGGTGCGGCGCCGGCCCTACTCGGTGGTGCTGCTCGACGAGGTGGAGAAGGCCCACCCGGAGGTGTTCGACATCCTCCTGCAGGTGCTCGACGACGGGCGCCTGACCGACGGCCAGGGGCGCACCGTGGACTTCCGCAACGTCATCCTGGTGCTCACCTCCAACCTGGGCAGCCAGTTCCTCATTGACCCGCTGCTCAGCCCCGAGGAGAAGCGCAACGAGGTCATGGGGCGGGTGCGTGCCGCCTTCAAGCCCGAGTTCCTCAACCGCCTGGACGACACGATCATCTTCGAGGCGCTGAGCAAGGAGGACCTGGGGCGGATCGTGGGCATCCAGCTGGCCAGGATGCAGGAGCGCCTGGCGTCCCACCGCCTGACGCTCACGGTGACCGACGCCGCCCGCTCCTGGCTGGCCGACGAGGGCTACGACCCCGCCTACGGGGCCCGGCCCCTGCGCCGCCTGGTGCAGCGCGAGATCGGCGACCGCCTGGCCCGCATGATCCTGGGCGGCGAGGTCCTGGACGGCCAGGAGGTCGTGGTGGACGTGAGCCTGGACGGGCCCGCGGCGGGCCTGGTTCTCACCGCCCGCGGAGAGGCCTGGGCGCCGAGCGCCTCCAGCGCCGCCTGACGGGGGTGGGTCGGGGACGACTGGTAGCGCGGCAGTCTTTGCGACTGTCGTCCTGCTCCCGGGACGGCGGGGCAGGCCGCTGGCCAGCCGCTGCTGGCGTCGGTCCCGAGGCGCCGCGCGGCGCTCGCAGGTAGGGCGTGGGCGGCAGGTGAGTTCACCTGCCGTCCACGCCTTTGCCGCCCCACGCCTTCAGTGATGCGCGGGAAGGGCAGGTAGGCGTGGCAGAATCGGACGGTGCGGATGCCGTGCCTCGTCTGGCCGGGTGCGCGCTCAAGAGCCAGTAGGAGATCGAGGTCGGGGGTCTAGTGGTGAGGGCTGGGGCGCTGGTCTGCGGGCGTTATCGTCTTGAGCGTCAGATGGGCTCGGGCGGCCAGGCGTCGGTGTGGCTCTGTCATGACCTCTTTGTGGGGCGTGAGGTCGCGGTCAAGGTGGTGGACTTCGAGGGGGATCCTGATAGGGCCCGCAGGGCGGAGCGTGAGATCCGGGCTCTTCAGAGGCTCACTGACCCCCACACGGTGCGCGTCCTGGACACCGCTCGGGACGATGGCGACCACTACGTCTACATTGTCATGCCCGTGGTCACGGGGGAGTCCTTGGCTGACCGGCTGCGCCGGGGGCGCATGGGCGCCGCCGACGTCGTGTCGATCATCCGGGGGGTCAGCAGCTCCCTTGGTGAGGCCCACGCCCAGGGCATCTGCCACCGGGACGTCAAGCCCGGCAACATTATGATCCACACCTCGGGGGCGGCGGTCCTCCTGGACTTCGGGATCGCCTCGTCCCTGGACCAGACCTCCTCGCTGACCGCGGCCGGGATCGTGGTCGGGACGCCGACCTACATGGCGCCGGAGGTCATCTACGGGGAGAAGGCGACACCGGCGTCCGACGTCTACTTCCTGGGCGCGGTGATGTACGAGTGCGCCTGCGGGAGGCCACCCTTCAAGGCCGACACGATGCATGCTCTCCTAATGGCGATCACCCACGGTAACTACCCGCCGCCCTCCTGCGCGACGGAGCTCAGGGGTCTCATTGTGCAGATGCTGGACCTCGACCCCGGCCAGCGCCCCACCGCCCAGGACCTGCTGGTCAGGTTGGCCGCGATCCGCACCAGCATCACCAGCCAGGCAACCGAGCACGCCGGTACCAGGACCGCGAGGATCGCCGGCAGCACCAGGGCCCGCGCTGAGCAGCCGACGTCGGCCACGTGGCGCCTGACGACGCCGGCGACACGACCGCACACCGACGGGGCCCCGCACGACCTCACCGTGACCGCCCCCATTAAGGGCCGCTCGGTGCCGCTGAGCGAGGTCGCCGACCCGACCTTCTCCCAGGGCCTGCTCGGCCCGGGCATGGCGATCGTCCCGGACTCCGGGCCGGTGGTCTCCCCGGTGGACGGCGAGGTGCTCGTCGCCTTCCCGACCGGCCACGCCTACGGGCTGCGCTCGGCCAGCGGCGTCGAGCTGCTCATCCACGTGGGCATGGACACCGTCAAGCTCGACGGCAAGGGCTTCACCCCCCACGTCAAGGCCGGTGACAAGGTCCGCCGCGGCACCCCCCTGGTGGACGTGGACTGGGCGGCCATCAAGGCCGCCGGCTACGAGACGGTGACCCCGGTCGTCGTCTCTAATGCTGCTGTCTTCGATGTAATAAGAGGGACTTCCTCGACCGAGGTTGTTCCCGGAAGCTTATTCAGCGGGCGTCTTGGTGCATTTCCGGGAAGCAATATTATGATGGTCCGTTCTCATGAGGTACAATGGGTGTTGAAATAAGTTCCACGACCTCACGAGAAACGGACCATCGTCATGAAGTATACCACGGGACTGCCCACCCCCAAGTTCGCCGATCTGCTCATCCGTCTGCGCGAGGAGGGGATCGAGGGGTATCCGCCGAGCCTGGGGCTGAGGGACTCCCTGCGGGCGGCGCTGATCTACATGCGTCACAATGTGATACAGGCGGCGATCGGCGAGCAGCTGGGCGTGTCCCAGCCCACTGTCTCGCGGGCCATCGGGGTCATGACCGAGGCGATCGTCCGGGCCCTGAAGGACATGCTGCTCACCGCGGAGGAGGTGCCCGAGGGCTGCGACTACGTGCTCGACGGCACCCTCTTCCCCTGCTGGAGTTGGCGCGCTCACCGAGAATTGTGGTCGGGCAAGCATGGGACGACCGGCATGAACGTCCAGATCCTGGTCCTGCCCGGCGGCAGGCTGGTGTGGGCCTCCGATCCCTACCCCGGCTCCATGCACGACGTGGCCGCACCAGGCGCCTTCCGGACTGCTCGACGGGCTGGACCCCTCCGGATGGATCGCCGACAAGGGATACGTCGGCAGGGGAATGATCACCCCGCACAAGAAGCCCCCCAACGGCGAACTGAGAGAAGCCGCCCAGGAGGCCAACAAGAGCGTCAATCAGATCCGCCAGGTGGTCGAGCAGACCATCGCCCACATCAAGGCCTGGAGAATCCACCCGCACCGACTACCGCCGCCCCCTGCACGCATTCGAACAGACCATCACCGCCGCACTCTCACTCTACGTATTCAAAACCACCCTCTGAATAAGCTTCCCGGTGAGAAAGGCTCAATGAGCGCTTTCCGCCGGTTTCGCGTGTCGTTTCCGCCGGTTTCGCGTGCTTTTTCCGCCGGTTTCGGTGAAGAGGGCGGGGACGGGCGGGGTCAGCCCGCCGCGCCGGCGTCTACCGGTTCCGGCCGAGGGCGGCGAGGTCGACCAGGGGCAGGAGCAGCGCACTCGGGCGGGCGGCGTCGTGGTGCACGGTGATCGTCACCGGCGCCCCGCCCGCCGGGTCGGCCACGTCGTAGCGCGGCCAGCACGAGCCCGCCAGGTCCAGGCGGAGGCGGTGCCCGGCGGGCACGTGCACGCCGGTGGCCCACATGTCCACCTCCACCTCGACCGCCTCGCCCGGGGTCAGCGGGTCGCGCCGGTCCGTCCCGCGGCGGGCGGACAGGCGCAGCACGCCGTCGGTGAGCAGGACGGAGGTGCCGTCGGGCAGGACCTCGGTGAGGGCGGCGTGCAGGTGAGCGTCGACGGCGTCGGCGCTCACCCAGGCGCGCAGCCGCACCGGCCCCAGGACGGTGACCGGCTCGGTCAAAGGCGGCCCGGTGAACACGGCGACGTCGTCGCGCGCCTCGACGCCGCGCTGGTCGTGCGGCCCGGAGTTCTCCGGCGTGCCCATGAGCATCTGGCCGCCCTGCGCGGGGACCGGGTCGGCGGGGTCGTGGATCCAGGAGGTGGCGCCGACGGCGGCCTCCGCCTCGTCGGGTGCGAGCAGGGCGCCGCCGTCGGCGAGCCTCCAGGCCGTCTCCTCGGCGTTCGGAGCCGGCCAGGCGGGCAGGTCGACCCAGCGCCCGGCCCCCATGATGTAAACGCGCACCGGGTCGTGGGGCAGGCGCGCGGCGGCTTCCCCGTCCCCCAGACTCGCCCTCCAGAAGTCGACCGTGAGCTCGCCCAGTCCCGACTCCCGCGTGCCGCCGCCGGGGAAGGAGCGCCCGACCAGGCGCCCGTCGAAGGTCAGGTGCGTCCACGGGCCGATGACCAGGCGCTGGCCCGCCCCGGCCGGGCCGCCGGCCATGGCGCGGTAGTTGCGCAGGGTGCCGCCCAGGAACAGGTCGTACCAGCCGGCGACGTGGAGCGCGGGCACGTCGAGGGCGGCCAGGGCCCGCCAGGGGTAGGCCAGGGACTCCCAGTAGGCGTCGTGCAGCGGGTGGGCGACCCAGTCGGCCGCGTGGCCTCCGGCCGTGTGCGCCCGCGCCAGCCTGCGGGCGGCCTCCGCCATGCCCACACGCGCCAGGAAGGGCGTGAAGTCCTCCATCGGCTCGGGCAGAAGCTCCTGGGGCGCGTCCTCCTGCCCGTCGTGCACCAGGCCCGCGCGCACCTGCTGGCGCGTCCACTCGTAAGAGGTTCCGGCCAGGAGCACGCCCCCGCGCATGGCCAGGTCCTCGTCGTAGGTGGAGGGGGCGACCCAGGCGGTCATCGCCGCCAAGTGCTCGGTGGAGGCCAGGGCCGCGGTGAACTGGGTGGTGGTCAGGTAGGAGTTGCCGAAGGTGATGACGCGCCCGTCGCACCAGGGCAGGGCGGCCAGGGCCCGGCGCGCGGCCACGCCGTCGGAGGCCTCATCGGCGTGGAAGCGGAAGTCGCCGTCGGAGATGTCCGTGCCGCGGCAGGCCTGGGCGACGACGGCGAAGCCCTCCTCGACGGCCCGGTCCAGGCCCACCGCCGTCTGCATCCCCAGGCAGGCCGCCGTGAGGCCGGGCGCGGCGGGATCCTCGCCCAGGTCCTGGGCGATCATGGGGCGCCAGGACCCGAAGTAGGGGCAGCGGGCCAGCAGGACCGGGTGGGCGGCGTCGTCGTCGGGGCGCACGACGTCGGCCCGCAGGACCGTGCCGTCGGGCATTGGGATCGGCAGGACCTCGTGGACGGCGCGCGAGGCGGCGCCGCCCGGTTCGGGCATGAGGAGCGCCTTGCGTATCTGCTCGAGGCTCTCGGGAGGGGCGATCTCGGTGCCAATGTCGTCGGCGGCGGTGCTGGTGCCGGCGTCGGCGATAGCGTCGGCACCAGCGTCAATGTCGGTCATATCGGGTCCTCTGTTCCCGGGGCGATGACTGTGCTACGAGACTACAGGGCCGGGGCGGTGTCGGCGGCCGCGCAGACCTCGACGGTCCGCCCCCCGCGTAGCTCGCGCACCCCGCCGTCGGGCGTCATCAGCTCCCCGCTCACCCCGGCGGGCAGCTCGATCTCGTAGCGCACGCGGGAGTGCGCGCCGACGACAGCGGTGCCGGTCCGCGCGGAGCTGGCCCATGCGGCGCTGGGCCGGTCGATGCCCGCGCTGGCGCCCGCCCCGCCGGCGCCCCCCGGCGCCGCCCGGCCGGCAGTGCGCTCCCAGGACACCTCCACCCGCCCGAAGGGCGTGTCGCGGTGCGCCCGCGCCCAGGACACCGGGCCGTTCGTGAGCGGGGCGACGCGCACCCGCCGGTACCCGGGCTCCAACGGCGCGATCCCGCCCAGGCGGCGGAACAACCAGTCGTCCACGCAGCCCAGGGCGCAGTGGTTGAAGCTCATGGCCCCCACCGTCCCGTCGGGCGCGACCGCCGCCCAGGACTCCCAGATCGTCGTCGCCCCCTCGGCGACCTCGTAGAGCCACGACGGCACCGCCTCCTGCATGAGCACCGCCCAAGCCTCGGCCTCGTGCCCGCTGTCCACCAGGACGTCCAGGAGGAAGGGCGTGGACAGGAACCCCGTGTCCAGCCGGCCCCCGGCCCCGCGCACCAGCTCGGCCAGGCGCTCGGCCACCCGACCGCGCAGCGCCCGGTCGGCGACCAGGTCGAAGGCCAGGGCGAGGACCTGCTCGCCCTGCAGACCCGAGGAGACGACGCCGTCGGCGCTCACGTACTCGGCCGCGACCGCCCCGCGCACCGCCTCCCAGCGCCCGCGCAGCCCGGCGGCCTCGCGCTCGTGGCCCAGGGCGCCCTCCACCCGGGCCAGGGTGCGCAGCGCCTCGGCGTGGTAGGCGCTGGCGACGAACTCGCCCGTGCGCCGGGGCGCCTCCATAATGGGCAGCGGCACGTCGGCGGCGAGGGTCGACGGCGCCAGCCAGTCGCCGAAGTGCGTGCGCGAGTTCCACAGCAGGCGCTGGCGCGCGGCCTCCTCCCCGCTCAGGCGCTCCCACCCGTCGGTCGGCCCGCCCGCCTCGGCGCGCAGGCGCTCGGGCAGCTCCCGGTCGGCCTCGCGCGTCTGCTTGGCGACCCACGAGCGCATCGCGCCCAGGTTCTCCTCCAGGGCGGTGGTGTCCCCGTAGCGCTCCCACAGGGCCAGCGGCACGCGGATGACGGCGTCGCCCCACCCGGCGGACACCGCGATCCCGCCCGGCCCGGGGATCCCCTCCACGGCGCCCATGAGCGGGGGCCACGGGCTCATGTTCATCACCGAGCCGTCCTCGCGCTGGTCGGCGCGGACATTGCGCATCCAGCGGGCCAGGAAGGCGTGGACCTCGGCGTTGTTCGCGGCGGCGGGGGCGAAGACCTGGGCGTCGCCGGTCCAGCCGGTGCGTTCGCGCTGGGGGCAGTCGGTGGGGATCCACAGGAAGTTGGCCCGCTGGGACCACACGACGTTCTTGTGCAGCCGGGTCAGGCGCGCGTCGGAGCAGGCGAATCCGCCCGTGGCGGGCAGGTCGGAGGCCAGGACGACGCCGACCGCGTCGCGCGCCCGCAGCCGGCCGGGGTAGCCGGTGACGCGCACGTAGCGGAAGCCGTGGAAGGTGAAGGCCGGCTCGAAGACCTCCGGCGCCTCGGGCGTGCCCGTGCCCGCCAGGACCCACACGTCGCGCTGGTCCTTGTTGGGACCGACGACGTTGGAGAAGAAGGAGCCGTCGGCGGCCAGGTGCTCGGAGTGCTCCAGGACGATCTCGGTGCCGGCCGGCCCGACGGCGGCCAGGCGCAGCCTCCCGGCGATGACCTGCCCCAGGTCGAGGACCGTCTCGCCCGCGGGCGTGGTGAGGACCTGCGCGACGGGCAGCGCCCTGACCCGGCGCGCGGGCTCGCCGCGGAAGGGCTCCAGGCGCGTGGGCGGGTCCAGGCGCGCGGCGGGCACGATCCGCACCCGGTCCCAGGCGCCGTCGTCGAACCCGGGGCGGTCCCAGCCCGCCACGGCGGCGGCGAGCCGGTCGTCGCGCCGCTCGCCCACGAGTATGTCGCTGTAGCGGATCGGGCCGCCCTCGGTGCTGCGGGCGGTGGCGTCGGGGCCGACGACGGCGGTGGAGCCGTCCGCGTACGTCAGGGACAGCTGCCACCAGGCCCGCAGGACGCGCCCGTACTGGGCGGACTCGCCCAGGGCGCCGATGCGCCCGGCGAACCAGCCGTCGGCCAGGCGCAGGCCCAGGACGTGGGGGCCGGGGGAGGCCAGGGCGGCGGTGACGTCGTGGACGTCGAACTCGGTGTAGTCGTGGTAGCTCGTCCAGCCCGGGGCGAGGACGGAGTCGCCCACGGGCGCGCCGTCGATGGAGACGTCGAGGACGCCTTGGGCGGTGGTGTACAGGCGGGCGCGGGTCAGGGCGGCGGGGGCCGGTTCGGTGGTATCCGGGGCGGCGGGGGCCGGTTCGGCGGTGTCCGGGGCTGCCAGCCGGGGCGGGACGAGCTCCTGACGGATGAGCTTGACCGGGTGGAGGCGCCGGCCGGCGGGCTCCCAGGCGCGGGCGGCGCCGTCCTCGCCGAAGACGGCCGCGAAGTCAATGGGCGGCTCAGGTTCGACCGGGGTCTGGGCGGGCTCGACCCAGGGGGCGACGACGTCGGAGTCGGGGTGCAGCAGGGAGGTGGAGAAGGCGGAGTCCGTCCAGGCGGAGGGGGCGGCGCCGGCGGTCCACACGCGCACCCGCCAGGCGTAGTCGGCGTCGGAGGCCAGGGGATCGCCGCCGTAGGCGACCCAGGGGGACATGGGAGGGGAGACTACCTCGACGCGGCCGGTCGCCCAGACCGGGTCGGCCGGGGCGCCGGTCGCCGGGTCGAGGCGGCGCACCTCGATCTCGTAGGCCCGCGCCGGTGCGGGCCCGGGAACCCGCCAGGCCAGGACCGGGCGGGGGACGGCGACGCCGGTGGGGGCGGCGAGGTGGTCGACGGTGAGGTTCACGGGCGCGCGACACACGAGGGGCGTCGTGTCCCGACTGGTGCGGGGAGAAGTCATGTCGTTCCAATCGCTCGTCGTTGAAGCGGTTCAGATCGTATCGTGACGTCCCGGGGACGGACACATCCCCGCCATTGAGCCCTTCTCGCCGGGAACGGCGGTCCGCGGACGGCTTCTCCGTCCCAGGCGGAGCATCGCGGGTCCGGGGCGCCGTTTTCGCGGCCGGGGCGGTCTTCGGGGCACCCGCAGCGGCCGCCGCCCGGCCCGCACCTGCAGCCGCCGCCTGGTCCGCGACCGCCCTCCCCGCAGAGGCCCACGCCCCGGTCAGCCCCGGGAGCCTCACACGCCCCACCACGATCGTGCGTCATCGCGCCGACTCCGGCCTCCAAGCCACCGCTTCTGATGAGAAAGGCTTAATGACCCGACACGGATGGCGCGCTGATCGCCGCTCGATGACCGTCGTCCTCGTGCGGCCGGGAGACCGTGCGGCTCGCGATGGTATTCGCGGCCGAGCAGCAAGAAGGGCGAGGACCTCACCGTCCTCGCCCGAATTCGACGCAGCGGATCGTTCCGCCTCAGGGACCGGCTGTGTCAGTGAAGGTTATTCAGTGGGCGGCGGGTCCGGCGCCCGCCTGGACGGCCCCGCCGGGAGTCCCCCGGTTCTCCGCGAGCGCGCAGGTCTCCAGTCAAACGCGCAGATGGGAGGTGCGCGTTCGCGGAGGATGACGGGCAGGGGCTGGCGAACCGGACGCAGAATGTGCCCTCCCCACCGACCCCGCCCCGGAACCCTTCCCCGATGAGGAGGACTCGACATACCCAGACGCCCCCAGAATAACCTTCCAGGTGCGTGGTGCTCCCTAGACCCCTCGCAGTACGAGGAGCTGTCCAAGTTCACCTGGTCTCAATGCACCTACAGGTGCGTGGTGCTCCCTGACACCACATTGTTGTCGACGTCGCCGAATTGTCCATTCCGTCTCAATGCACCTACAGGTGCGTGGTGCTCCCTGACCCTCACCTGTCATTTTGGCAGGCCGTTGGGTTCTGGTCTCAATGCACCTACAGGTGCGTGGTGCTCCCTGACCGGGGCGCAAGCCCCGGTTTGTCCCCGTCTACAAGTACGTCTCAATGCACCTACAGGTGCGTGGTGCTCCCTGACGAGAAGATCAATGCCCAACGCGACAGAAACATCAGGTCTCAATGCACCTACAGGTGCGTGGTGCTCCCTGACCCCTGCCTCCGAGAGTGGCGGTATGACGCCACTTCGAGGGCCCGGAGCGCCACCGGCCCCGGGAGCACCCCTGCGGACCGGCCAGCACCGGGCTCAGACTAGCACATAGTGGCGGAATCACGCCAAGCGCCATCGACGGCCCTCAGAGCCCTCCGCGCGCCAACTTTCAACCAGGTCATGCGGAAAAGTCGGTGTCGGAGCACCATCTTGCAAACATGTAACATGACACCCTGTTCACTATACCGCCCCACCAGCCACAACAGCACCTCCAGCACCAACCGGGTCGGCCCCGCCGAGGACACCCCTGCACACCGACCGGACCCGACGTGGACACCCGGGCCCAAACGAGCCCGGCCCCGAGCCCCGACCGGAACGAACGCGATCCTCCGACCATTCCGGCAAACCCGGACGAGATCTCCATCGGGAAGGCGATTCAGGGAAAGAGGGCGCCATCTATCACGAAAGTCGCAGCCCTCGGACACCTCCTCGGCCGTGAGTCGCAGGCCCTTCAGAGTCCAGGAATAATCGGCGAGCAACTCGTCGAACTTATCATCGATCAATCCTATGGCATACGTCATGACGACGCCCCAAATCCTTCTGAACTCATGCGAACGTTTATTCCACATCCATGACACACCACGGGAGCGGACCATCATAATATCGCACCCGGGAAATGTCCCCAGACGCTCCCTGAATAAACTTTCCGGTGACGTATTGTTCTCGGTCACTCCTATTAAAGCGTCGTCCGGGGCCTGATCGTGAGATAACGGTCTCTACGCTCGCAGCCTTCTTTCTATCTTGTGGCCGGGCATAGTCTGGATGTGGCCACCAGCCTGATATTGTCCAAGAGGTCGCTCTTGGTGGCAGATGGTTACGGCCGGGCTTTCGGCGTGAGAAGCCGGTCTGCGACAAGAGGCGGTTTGATCCGTCCGTCTCGGGTGATAATGCGTGCTGGCGGTAGCGGGGCGCCATCCTTGAGCTGGTCGAGGAAGTCGAGCGCCGAGTAGCTGGTGGCGTCGAAGCTTGCGGGCACGAACTCGGCCGCGACGGCGTACACGTCTATCTTGTGCCCTTTTTCCGTCATGGCCTCCACCATGCCCCACATGGGGTTGGGGCGCTCGCCCTCATCAATGGCACTGGCTAGCTGCTGACGGCACTCCTCGACATCGTCGGCCCAGCTGCGCAGTGTGCGGCCGATAATCTGCGCCTGCCACTCGTAGTTGTCACCCATGGACTCGGTGGTCCAGCCCGGCCACATCTCCTTAAAGGGGCATGGACTGGTGTACTCGCCCGAGATTGACCACCAACGCAGTTCGCGCGCCGGGAAGTCAATGTGTATGCCGGTATCGGGGATCTCCTCGAATGCGCCCTCGTTCTGCTCGTCCCACAGCAGGGGCTCACCGGCCCGGGCCCGTTCAAGGACGGTGAGCGTGTGCTGGCGCATATTGTCCGGCCCGAGTTTGGTGACGGCATCGAGATCGCCGAGACCCCGCCACACCACCAGTTGCCCATCGTCAAGACGGATGGAGAACACGCCTGAGTCCCCGAAATCACCCCAAGGTCCGAACCACGCGGAGCCCTCGAGCGTCCTGGTGGCGTCGTGCTTTTCTGCGAAGATATCGGCGGGGTCGATGTCAGCTGCTTGGAGCACCCCGTCGGTGCTCTCAGCGGACCAGATAGCAGTCCACCCCGGCCAGCTGTGCTCCACGAGTGCGTTAATGAGGCGCGGCATGTACAGGCCGTCACTCTCCTCAGCCCATGTGACGTGCTTCGTCGCCATGTCGATCAGGAGCATGCCCTCTATCAGCGTCGACTTCACGCACTCATACAGCGAGTCACCCAGGGAGACCATTGCCCGGACTCTCTTCAAGGTCTTCTCAAAGCCGTTGATCGCAATGTCCTGCCCGATGGTCTGGGCGGCCCAATGATCGTAGTACAGCTCCCAGCCCGTCTCGGACCGGATCGCCACGACCAGCCGAGATCCCATAATGTGTCCTTCCTTGCGTAGCCAGGCGACGCGCGTAGTCGTGTCGTGTCCGAGCCTACCCGGCATCCGTCTGCCCGGCCTGCGGCGCGCCCGACACAGGTGCGTCCTGCACCGTCGAGGGTGAGAAGGGGAGGCTATACACGGCCCTGGTGAGGTCGGGTGTCCGATTCTGTCGCAATCTGAGGATCAGAGCCGACCCCACCCCGTCTTCGCCTTTGTACACCCAATGTCCACGCAGGTCAGAGGCTTGGGGTCCAACGCAGCAGAGAGTGCCCATCGCCCTGATCCTCAGATTGCGACACGTACACGGATCCGAGCCAGCAGACAGGCGGCAGACTACCTAAAGAGTTGTATCAAACTACTCGGGTTCGTGCCGGGAGAGCTCGACAGACACCTCCACCACCCGGATCCGTGCCAGGAGACGCAGCGGACGCCTTTTCGGTGTTGCTTTAACGGTCTTGTCGCGATCGCATTGGTGGGACAGGCGGGCGCGCGAGTGCTGAGGTGACCGTCGCTTCGCGGGGGTAGGTGGCGGGCTGCGGCCTGGGACGCGGTGTTGACCCCGCTACCGACGGCGAGCTGCGGGTGGTGACCACCACCGGCATCCTCGCCGACCTGGTGCGCAACGTCGCCGGGGACCGGGCCACCGTCACCCAGATGGTACCCGACGGCGCCGACCCCCACTCCTACGAGCCCGGCCTGCGTACCGTGCGGGACGTGGCCTACGCCGACCTGGCCTTCTCCAACTACCTCCTGCTGGAGGAGCACGCCATTATCCGCACCCTGGACGCCAACCTCCCCCGGGGCGCCGTGTCGGTGTCCATCGCCGAGGAGGCCTCCAAGGAGGGGGCCACCATCCTGCCCCTGGTGGAGGACCGCGCCCTGGAGGCCGTGTGGCTGGGCATGCGCGTGGCCGGCACCGGCAGCCGGTACGGCGCCGACCGCGCCAGCCAGGTGGACCTGAGCGTCACCGGCGTGGAGGGGCCGGGGGACGCCTCGGCCTACCTGACCACCACCTTCGGTGCCCCCGAGGTGGGCTTTACCTCCTCCGACGGCTTCGACGCCGGGGACGGCTACCGCCAGGACACCTCCACCCTGCCCGCCGACGCCCACCAGCACATGAGCTGGGCCTTTACCGCCCCGGGCGTCTACCGCGTCCACCTGAGCGCGTCCCTGCGCACCCGCGCGGGGGCCCGGCCCGTGCCCGTGGGGGAGGCCACCGCCGTCTTCGCGGTGGGGGTGGACCCCGCCCAGGTCGCCGCGGCCGAGGGCAGGCAGGTCCTGGAGGCCGGGCACGCGGACGTCACCGTGGACCTGGAGGCCGGGGCCGTGGACCTCATGGTGGACGCCGGGGTGCAGGTGTGCCCGCTCTACGGCGACACCCTGGACGAGGGCGCCCCGACCTACCTGGACATGATGCGCTTTAACGCCAACTCGCTGGCCCGGTGCCTGGGTGGTACCCCCGGCGGGTAGACGAGGTGCCGGGCCGTCGGCAGGCGGGCCGGGTGCCTCCCGGGCCGAGGCCCAACCCGGCTGGTGGTCCGGCACCGCCTGGAGGGCGTCCCGGGGCCGGCGTCACCGCCACATGGGCTGCGTCACTACCGGTCGGGCCCTCCGGGCGCCAGGGTCAGCGGGCTCGGCCCAGGGCTACCAGGCCCCGTCTGGTCCGCTGGGTCTGCCGGATTCGCAGGGTCTGTTGGGTCTGTTAGGCCCACCGGGTCCACAGGACCTGCCGACGCACACCAGGATCACACGTCATAATGTCAAGAAACTTCCCCTAGTCAAAGACTATCCCACACTATATTGGAGACGATAATGCGACCGTGTCATACCCGCCTGCGTCCCCGGCGCCTGACCGCCCTCCTGGCCCTCCTGGCCGCCGTCCTGGGCTCGGGCACGGCGGGGGCTGCCCCCACCCCGCCCCCGGACGACCCCGCCCTGGCCCAGAGCGTCGCCCCTGACGAGGCCGCCGCCAGCGACCCCGCCGTCATCGACGTCGGCCACGTGGACGTCGGCCCGCGCGTGGTAGGCGGCCAGTGGCAGGTCATGGCCCGTGACGACTCCGGTCCCGCCCCGGTGTGGCGCGACCCCGCCCGGACCGCCCTGCACGTCACCGACGCCGCCCTCATGGACGCGCCCACCGACCCCGCCTACGACTTCATGGGCGGCAGGGCCGGCGAGCGCTGGTACGTCGTCGCCCCAGACCCAGAACCCCGACGTCGTCTGGCTGGGCTGGAACACCCAGGACCCCGGCGTCACCCGGACCGTGCAGCGGGGCGCCACCATGAGCATCGGCCCCGCCAGCGGCCCCGGGCGCGCCTGGATGTTCCTCCAGAACGGCACCTTCGGCAAGCCCCTGCCCCTCATGGACTCCCAGACGGGGGCGCCCCAGGACGTGTGGTTGGACGTCAACACCCACGTCCACGCCAACTGGGTCTTCAGCGCCCCCGGCACCTACCTCGCCCGCCTCACCTTCAGCGCGGACACGCTCGACGGCAGGCACGTGAGCGCCACTACTGTCCTGCGCTTCGCCGTAGGCAGCGCCACCTCCACCCAGGACGCCCTGGCCCTGGACGCCTCCGCGGTCCTGGACGCCGGTGCTGCGGGGGCGACCCCCAGCACCCCGGCCACCACGCAGGACGCCTCCCCGGCCCCCGGGTCCGGTAGCCGAGCCACCCTGCTCGTAGGCGGCGGGGTCGTGGTCGTGGTCCTGGTCGGTGGCGCCTGGATCCTCCTGCGGGCCCGGGCCACCGCCCGCGAGCGCGCCCGGGCCCAGGCCGAGGTGCGTGCTGACCGGGAGGTGCGGACCGGCACCAGTACCACGACCGAGGGACCCACCGGGACCGCACCTGACACCGGGGCGCCAGCCGGGGCGCAGGCTGACCGGGAGGCCGGGACCGGCACCAGTACCACGACCGAGGGACCCACCGGGACCACCCAGCCCCGGGGAGGGCGGGAGTGAGCCCCCGTCCACCGGCCCTGAGCGTCAGCGGCCTGACCGTGGACCTCGGCGGCCGCCGGGTGCTCAGTGACGTGGACCTCACGGTGGGTGCTGGGGAGCTCGTTGGCCTCATCGGTCCCAACGGCGCCGGGAAGACCACCCTCCTGCGCGCCGTCCTGGGGCTGGTCCGCCGTCGGGCCGGGACGGTCACGGTCTGCGGGCACCCGGTGGACTCCCGCCGGATCGGCTACGTCCCCCAGCGCCACGAGTTCGCCTGGGACTTCCCCGTCAGCGTGCGCGACGCCGTCCTGAGCGGCCTGACCGGCTCACTGGGGTGGCTGCGCCGCCCCCGCCTGGAGCACCAGCGCGCCGTCGAGCAGGCCCTGGTCCGCGCCGGCATGGACGACCTGGCCACCCGGCCCGTGGGCGAGCTCTCCGGCGGCCAGCGCCAGCGGGTCCTGGTGGCCCGCGCCCTGGCCCTGCGTCCTGAGCTCCTCCTCCTGGACGAGCCCTTCACCGGCCTGGACATGCCCACCCAGGAGGTGCTCACCGACCTGTTCCGCACCTTGGCCGGCGAGGGCGAGGCCCTGCTCATGACCACCCACGACCTGGTGGCCGCCCGCTCCGAGTGCGACCGCCTCGTCCTGGTCAACCGCACGGTCATCGCCTCAGGCACCCCCGCAGCCCTGTCCGACCCCGACCCGTGGATCCGCACCTTCCAGGTCCGCCCCGGCAACCCCCTCCTGACCGCCCTGGGGCTGGGGCGCCAGACCCGTGGGCAGGCCGCCGCGGCCCCTGACCCGGTTCCCCAGCCCCACCCCCGCCCTGACCAGCTGAAGGACATCTCGTGCTCACCCCGATCGACTTCCTGACCGACCTGTTCAACCCCACCCTCGCCTTCCTCCCGCGGGCCCTGCTCATGGCGGTCCTGTCCGCCGTGGTCTGCGGGGTGGTGGGCACCCACGTGGTCCTGCGCGGCATGGCCTTCATAGGCGACGCCGTGGCCCACTCGGTCTTCCCCGGCCTGGCGGTGGCCTTCCTCCTCTCGGGATCCCTGGTCCTGGGCGGAGCCGTCGCGGGGGTGACCACGGCCGTCCTCGTGGCCCTGCTGAGCCAGAACCGGCGCCTGAAGGAGGACTCGGTCATCGGGGTCCTCTTCGTGGGGGCCTTCGCCCTGGGGGTGGTCGTTATCTCCCGGGCGCCGGGCTACGCCGGAAGCCTCCAGGACTTCCTGTTCGGCTCCATCACCGGCGTGCCGGCCAGTGACGTGCCGGTGGCGCTCGCGGGCGGGGCGGTGGTGCTGGCAATGGTGGCGGCCCTCCACCCCCAGATCGTGGCTGTGAGCCTGGACCGGGAGACGGCCCGCGCGGCCGGGCTGCCGGTCCTCCTCCTGGACGTGCTGCTCTCCGTGGCCGTGAGCCTGGCGGTGGTCATCTCCGTGCAGACCATTGGCAATGTGCTGGTCCTGGCCCTCCTGGTCACCCCGGCTGCCACTGTCCGGCTGCTGACCGACCGCCTGGGTACCATGATGTGGCTGGGGCCGCTCGTGGGGGCGCTGGCGAGCGTGGTGGGGCTCTACCTGTCCTGGTCCATTGACCTGCCGACCGGGGGGGGACGATCGTCCTGGTCCTCACGGCCGGGTTCGTGGCCGCCTGGCTGGTCGCTCCTCGTCACGGGCTCCTGGCGCGCAGGCGGGTGAGGCGCTAGTGCCGTCTGTGTACGACCACGGGATGCGTCAAAGCTATTGCCCGCTGAGACCCGCCCTCGAGCACGCCCCCGCAACGGGGCCCTATGGCTCGTTCCGGGGGCGCAGGGGGCCAGTCGCGGGTCCCTGCACCCTGCCCCGGGGGCGCAGGGGGTCAGCCAGAAAGCGCAGCCTCGCAGCGGGGACCTGCACCCCGAGCGGGTCACGGAGGCATTACGCGACCGTGGTAGGCTGGCCGCCAGCCACGGGCTGCTGCGCCCGTCGTGACTTCTCGACCTGCACACGTCAGCGAAGGCGGCGGGGTACGGGTGCGCAAATGGTTCTCGTCCTTGGAGAGGTTCCCCTATGACCCGTTTCCACGTGCTGCCGCACCCCTTATCCGTGCTGGTCGTCACCGGCCTGGCGCTGGCGGGCCTGGTGCTCCCCCCGAGCCCGGTCGCCGCCGCTCCTGCTGACCCCGCCTCCGTCTCCCCGGTCGCCTCCGGCCCCGCCCAGGACGGCTCCACCGCGTCCCCCGCCGGCGCGCCCGACGGCACGGGGCGTGCGGCCCTGAGCATCCCCGGGCCCGCCCAGGATCTCCCCCCGGCGGTCGCCGAGGGCCAGCAGGGCTACCTCCGCACCCTTCAGCCCGGCGACGCCGAGGCGGTGCCGGGCTGGCAGGCCCGGTCTGTCGCCGGCGAGTCCGTGACCGTCGGCTACACCTACCAGGGTGAGGACGGTTCCACGGACGGGAGGATCTACGCCTGGTCCGACCTGGACAGGGACGGCCAGGGCGGCGTCGCCCCCGGTAGCGCCCCGCACGACGCCACCCAGCCTGAGCCGGATAGCGCCACCGCCACCCAGGCCACTCAGGACGGCGCCAGCCAGGACGCCGCCACCCAGGACGCCGCCACCCAGGACGCCGCCACCCCGACCACCTCGGCCACTCCGGACGAGCCCGGTCAGGACGAGGGGGCCGGGCAGGAGGTCACCGGTCGGGGCAGGACGCCGGGCTCCGTCCTGGAGGACGGGAGAGGCTACCTGGTTGACCCCAATGGCTCCGCCGTCGTACGCCCCACCGGGAGCGCCACCACCTGGGCCTTTACCAAACCCGGCACCTACACCCTGCACGTGACGCCCAAGGGGCAGGGCGACGAGACCGCCTCCCGGGAGGCCGTGGACTACACCGTCACGGTCGGTGACGCCGTCGGCCAGGGCGGGGGCGCCCAGTCCGGGTCGGGGGCGGGCCCTGGGGCCCAGCCCGGCCCGGCCGGACAGCCTGCCCCGGCCGAGCAGGCTGGCCCGGCCACCGAGATGCCGGAGACGTCCCCCGGGACCCAGCCTGCCTCGCCCCCGGACGGGTCGGCCTTGAACGGGCAGAAGCCGGCACCGGAGCAGCAGGAGACCACCTCTAGCGCGCAGACGCCCACGGACGGGGCCAGCGCCTCGGACACCCGGCCGACCAACCCCGCCTCGCCTCAGGGCAGCCAGCAGTCCACGTCATCCAACGGCGTCGGGGGCTCCGCCTCGGGTGGTACCGGTAACGGCACCGCCTCCAGGCCTGGTACCGCCGTCACGCCCGGCCCGGGGCGCAGCTCGGGGACGACACCCGGTAGCGGGCGCTCGGCGACCACCCCGCCGGAGACCTGCCTGGCCACGACCGTTACCCGTGAGGCCACCGCCGAGGAGGCCAGGCGCCTGGGTATCTCGCCCAAGACGACGGCACCCGCCCCGACCCCGGTGGCCAACACGGCCGTGACCACCCTGACCTTCAAGGTGGGCGACGGCGCGCCCGCGGCCGGGGGCGTTGACAAGGGCGGCTTCGACCTGGGCCCCGTGGTGGAGAACGGCACCGTCCTGGCCCGGGTCAGGAACGACGACGACAAGTGGGTGGATCCCAGCAGCATGACCTTCGCCCTGGGGGGCGCGGCCAGGACCAAGGCGCCGGGAGACGTGTCCTCCGTGGCCGCCGAGGGCTCCACGGTCTGGGCCATCTCCTCTAGGGGCGGCGTGGGCTCGTTGTCGCTCGGATTGAGCGCCAGGCACAAGAACCTCGTCAGCGGGACCACCGGCGGGGTCGAGTTCACCCTGCTGTCCGTCTCCGGGCCCGACAAGGGCAAGGTCGGGGTCTACAGCCCCGGCTTCCTGGGCGGCGCCGTCGCCCGCGACAAGGACGGCAAGCCCGTCCTGTTCTTTGACAAGGAGGGCTCCGGCTACACGCTGCCCCACGAGGCCCGGGGGCTGCAGAACTGGATGTTCACCGAGCCCGGCACCTACAAGCTGACCATCGCCATGAAGGTCACCCCCGTCAGCGGGGAGCTCACGGGCTCCGTGGGGGGTGCCACCAGCGCCAGCCCCGCGCCCACCGGCCCCGGGGGCGCCACCAGCCCGGCGACCCCGGGCCCCGCGGCACCCACCAGCCCCGCTCCCGGCGGGTCCGGCGGCTCGAGCCCTGCGCCCAGCGGCCCGGCCGCGCCCACCAGCCCGGCAGCACCCGGCAGCACCGCCCCCGGTGGCGCCAGCACCGCCTCCCCGGGTGGTGTCAGGAGCGTCGCGGGCGGTGGCAGCCCGGCGGGCGTGAACGCCGTGGGCGCCGCCACCGGTCCCGACTCGTCCTCCGGATCCTCGGGCGGTCCCACCAGCCCCGGCTCCTCGGGCTCACCGGGGGCCTCGAACCCGAACTCCGCCAGGCCCACCGGGGCGCCCGCCAGCCCCACCGGGGCGCCTGCTGGCCCCACCGGGGCGCCTGCTGGCCCCACCGGGGCGCCTGCTGGCCCCACGCCTACCTCCTCCTCGACGCCCAGGAGCTCCGGCTCGACGGCTACGCTCGTGCCCACCGGGGAGACAGGGCCCAACGGCCTGCCCATGGTCAAGGAGATCGTGGGCCGCACCCCGTCGGGCAAGCCCTGCACCCCCGGATCCCTGGCCCGCACAGGCGCCTCGCCGCTGGTCCCCCTGACCCTGGCCGGGGTCCTGACGCTGGTGGGGACGGCGGCCGTCGTGACACGACGTCGGGCCCTGGCCCGGTACGTCAGTGCCCGGCGGTAAGTGCCGGGAATATAGCTCTCCGTTAGCGGCGACGTACCTTAGTCGGCGGCGACGTGCCTTAAAGGTACGTCCCCGTCAGCAAAGGTACGTCGCCAGCGCTTCACCACTGTCGAAGGTACGTCCCCGACGCCGCACCACCGACGAAGGCACGTCCCCGGCACCTCACCTCAGGCAAAGGCACGCCCCCGACGCCGCACCAGACGCCCCACCCGGCAGCCTGCGCGCCCCTCCGGCTCTAGCATGAGCGGTTCTGTCTGAAAACTAGCTTCAAGACACAATATGTGTCACAGTTGGAGATGGCCTGCCCACCCGTCAACGTCGATCGGAACGTGTATGTCCATCCTCCCTCCCCGGGCCCGGCGGGGCCTGACCGGCGTGCTCGCCCTGACCGCGAGCCTGGCCGTGGCCCCGGCCGTCACCGAGCTCAGCGGTGCGGGTGAGGTCGAGGTGAGGGTCACGCCCGACGGCGCGGCCTACGGCCCCGGCACCGTGACCGCCACGGTCACCTCCGGTACCGCCCGTATGACGGCCACCGCCACGCTCACCGTGACCGACCCCGCCGTCATCCCCCAGGAGCGCATGCGCGTGGTCTCCGTCGACTCCGAGGAGACGGCCCAGGAGGACGGGCGCGCGGCCAACCTCCTGGACGGTGACCCGACCACCTACTGGCACTCGGACTGGTCCACCACCAACACCGACCCCCCGCACCAGGTGACCATTGACCTGGGTGCCACCGAGCGCCTGGAGTCGGTGACCTGGACCCCGCGTCACAACACCGACAACGGCCTGATCAAGGACTACGAGATCTGGACCTCCGCCGACGAGGCCTGTGGGGACGGCACCTTCACCCGGGCGGCCCAGGGGACCTGGGAGCACGACCGTCAGGCGCGGACCGTCACCCTGGGCGGGGTGGACGCCCGCTGCGTGCGGGTCGTCTCCACGGGCCGGGCCTGGTACGGGAACTGGGCCACCGGCGCCGAGTTCACGGCCCGCCGGGTGGTGGGGTCGACGCCTGGGCCCAGCCCGGAGCCTACGCCCGGGCCTACCGCTGGGCCCAGTCCGGAGCCGGAGCCGACACCCAGCCCGGAGCCCACCACTGGGCCCACCGCCGCCCCGGAGCCCAGCCCGACTGCCGCCCCTACGCCGGCTCCTGAGCCGACACCTGCCCCTACACCGGGGCCCACGTCCAGCCCGGCACCGCAGCCCACCACCGCACCCACCCCGCCACCTGCCCAGGGCGTACCCGCCTTTGTGACCGCCGTGGCGGCCAGCGGCAGGGGCACGGTCCTGCGAGGTGACTGGGACGGGGACGGCACCGTGACCTACGCCGCGCGTGTGGGCACGCGGGTGGTCTTCTACAACGAGAACACGGTCCTGGCCTCCCCGGCCGCGACGCTCTCCCTGGGGCGGGCCTCCGACACGGTCTACGTCGGTGACTGGGACGGGGACGGGTGGGACACCCTCGCCCTGGTGCGTGGTGGTCGGGTCCTCCTCCAGACCCGCCTGACCAGCGCCGTCACCACCGAGGGCAGCCAGGACGACCTGGCCAGGGCACGCCCGCAGGGCTAAGCGGCCGTCTGTCTAGGACCACCCGTCCAGGGCCCGCACCCAGCCGCGAGAACGGTACTTATTCCTCGCGAGAACGGTACTTGTTGGCCGTGAGAACGGTACTTGTTGGCCGTGAGAACGGTACTTGTTCGTCGCGAGAACGGTACTTGTTGCGTGGGCAGGAGGTCTGGTTGTGGGGGTGTGGGATGGCTGCTGGTGGAGGGCGGGGGCTGGGACTGGAGGCGGCCGCCACCAGGTGAGGGTCGGAGCGTCTGCCGGTAGCGTGGCTGTCAGGGGCCGGGGAGCCTGGGTGGTGGTGTTGCACATTCATCCTGAGGTCCTGGTCAGGGTGGTGGCGTGGTTCCAACGGTTTCCCGGCACGGGAGGTGTCCGGGGACGGGATGAATGTGCAACGTGGGCGTCGTTGCACATTCATCCTGGTTCACGGCCCCGGGTCGTCAGGCGGATCCGCGTGATCCCGCCGTTTACTGATCGCGGTTTGTAGAAAGAATGTGCAACTCCGCCAGCCGGGTCAGCGACCTGCTCGCGACCGCCAACCGGGAACATGGACGCAGTACCCGCGACCGCCAGGCGGCCCGCCACCGGGCTGGCGGCCTGCTACCGGGCCAGCGGCCGCCGTGCCCTGGCGTACGACGTGGGCAGGGCCTGGTTGCAGGCCTCGCGTTAGGGCTTGACGTCCTCTGTGCGGGGGCAAGCTCGTATTCTGATTGGTGCTGAGCGCGACTTGACGTCCTCTGTGCGAGGGCAAGAGGCGTTTACAGGCCCGCAGTCCGTGGGCGGCCTCCAGGTTGTACGAGTTCTTGCAGATCTCGCAGGTTCTTGATCCGGCCCTCTGCTGGACCCCAAGATATCCCCACAATCCTGTAGGCCCCAGGGGCGGCCCCTACAGGAACCAGTGCAGTCCGCAGAAACTCGTGCAGTCTGCAAAAGAACCAGTACAACCTGGAAACCGTCACGATTGGTCCTATGAGCTGCCTCCCTGTCCTCGCGGGAAAGGTCGCCCGTGTCTGGCGGAGGAATCCGAGCAGGCCTGCTGCCTCCCCGTCCTCGCGGAGAGGTGCCGCGACGCGACCGACTTGGCTCCAGGGATACCGGGCTCGGCCCCTGGTGTCCAAAAAGGCGTCTTCAGCACGGCGTAGGCGTGCCTCCTGCGTCTACCTCGACCTGGTATACAGGAAGGCGCCCGGGGCCCTGGGACGACAGTAAGTCATCGCTATCTTCCGCTGCCGATGTCATGGGTTGCACTACTTTTTGGGGACGTAGCAGGTCACTTTGCTGCTGCTTATGTCAATCAGGCAATTCCGATTCATTCCGAGTGTGTGTCGCGGTATAAAATCTAGACAAGTGATTTCTTTGACAGACTGTCGATAATAGTAATCGTTTTCGTCGTGATCAAGAATGTCTGAGTCGGAGCATTTCTTGGTCTTGCCAGTAGTAAAGTCGACAAAGTCGATGGAAGGATCGTTATCTGATCTTCTTGTGAGAGCCCCTGAGCCATCTGCCAGAATGCGAGTATTGGGTTGGTGGAAGTTGATGGCAGGTCCGGTACTCCCGTCCTTGTTTCTAAGACTGAGCGAAACATAGTCCCCGTGACTTTCTCCGTTGAATACCAGTACGGTGCCGTTCTCTGTAACGACTGCCGCCATGCCGGTCAGTTCGTCCAGTGAGCGGCGGACCACGTCCAATGCGGGGGTGCCGGCAAAGAATATATCTTCGCAGTTACCGATCTTCTGCTCCCACTGCGGTTCCCCGGTGAAGCTAAAAGCCCTGGCGGTCACAGTCTCCGACTGTGAGAAGCGGCCTGTAACGGCGACGACGCCGTCTGTGCATACAATGAGGCCGTTGGAGGACGGCAGCTGTGATATCGTCTCCCCTGTGGTGGTGTTAATAAGGCGCATAATTCTGTCCATATCGTTTGGATGCCCTATGAGAGGATTCCCTATGAGGACGTCTGGTTGCATTGGGTCAAAGAACACGCTGCCGTAGGACTCGGATGTGCTCCAGATCGTCCTACCCTGACGGTCAATTGCACTAATGGGGCCGGTGGTGATGTCGCTGAGGCCCGAGCAGATGTTGGGGCCGCAAGGTGTTCGCTTGAAGAGGAGGGCCGAGCTGTCGTCAACCGCTCCCAGGAACAGGTGTGACGTCATATCCCAGGGAACGGTGGTGGCGTCACCATTGCGGGGGTCAATGATCCTGTCCTGCCATATTGGCGAGTCGCCCCACCAGAATGCATGTGCGCTAAACTCTGATGCGCCGCTTCGGTACTCGTTCTTCCAGGGAGAGGTGCTAACCGTGACAGGGGTGCCGGGTCCGGATGCACTGATTGGGTACAGAAGGTGCGAGCTCTCCTTTCCGGGAGATCCCTCGTAGGAGAGGATGAGGATGAAGTCTCCCTTAGCTGAAATGATCTCGTCCTTAGCGTCTACGTCCTTAATCGACCATGCCTCTGTGACACCTCGGGCGAAGTCTGGTGACAGGGCGGATATGGAGAACGTTCTATGTTCTCCTGAGGGGGTCTGTGGTTCCTCTTCTGTGGGGTCCTGGGGTTCTTCTGAGAGGTAGTGGGAGAGGCTCCAGGTTCCTAGGGCGCTGAGGGTGGCTAGGGCGGCTCCGCCTGCGAGGAGGGGGGGTGCTCGGTTGATGGTGCGTCGGGACGGGCCCTGGGGGCGCGTGGTCCCCGTGGTGGCTGGGCCGGTGGTTGGGGCCGGGGTGTTGGCGGGGGCCAGCCCCGCGGCCGGGGCCTGGTTGCCAGCGGCCGGGGCCGGGTTGGTGGCTGGGGTGTTGGTGGGGGTCGGGTTGCCGGTTGTGGTGGCTTGGTACTGGTCTATCCACTGTTGGAGGGCGGGATAGCAGTGGGGGTGGGCGGCAATAACCGGGTGCAGGTCGGGGCGAGTTGCGGCTATGCGAGCTAGCTCGATTGCAGGGGTGTGCGGGTTACTCAGGGCCTCGGCGTCAGGGTCCCGGGGTGGCGTGGGGGGGGGGTGGTAGGTGATGGGGTGGTGGTCATGGGTGGAGGGTAGCTCGGGTGGCGTGTGCGTCGTCGTGCCTGGTGGGGGCAGGTTCCTGTCCGTGGTGTAATGGCCTGGTGTCCTCCTGCGTCGGGGACGTACCCTAGCTGCCGGGGACGTGCCATAGTCACCGGTGACGTACTCTGGATGCCTTCTGGGGTACGTCGCTGATGGCTAGGGTACGTCGCCGATGACTAGAGTACGTCCCCGTGGGGGATGAGGGGGGCGAGAGGTAGCGAGGTGCCACGGGCCCGGCGGGCGCCCCCTCGCAGCGCCCCGTCCTCGCGACGGACGGCCCTGCGCCTCTGTCGGACAATCCCCGCCCGTGGGTACGCGCCCCGTCCTCGCGACGGGCGGCCCTGCGGCAGGGGCGTCCGCCGCCAGGCCACCAGGGCGACCCCCGTTCTCACGGCCAACAAGTACCGTTCTCACGAGCAACAAGTACCGTTCTCGCGGCGAATAAGTACCGTTCTCGCGACGAACAAGTACCGTTCTCGCGGAGACTCGCGGAGGGTAGAGAGGGAGGGAGGAGGGTGCGCGAGGGGCGGGTGGGCGTCCAGGCTACGGGCGGTCTCGAGCAGGAGCTGACGGTGCCCCGGGACATATCCGTCGGGCGTCCAGGCCGCGGGCGATCTCGAAGCCCTGCGCGCAGGGGCGGGTGGGGGTTAGTCGTGGTCGTGCAGGTGGCGCAGGCCCGCCACAATGAGCTTGAGCTTGGCGTCCAGGAAGCCCCTCCACACCAGGGAGCGGTCGGGGACCAGCTCGTTGGGCAGGCGCACGCCGGGGCGGGTGCGCGGCCAGTCCTCCAGCGGCCCGGCGGTGCGCATGGCCCTCAGCGACAGGTGGGCGGACACTATGGTGTCGCCGGTGGCGTCCAGGGCCAGGACGGCGTCGGCGTGCCCCAGGCCCTCAGCCTCCAGGGCCTCCAGGAAGGCGTTCATGGCGGTGGCGAAGGACTGGAACGCCCAGGGCACGGTCAGCAGCACCTGGGACAGGCCGGGGTGGGCCTCCAGCACCTCCCACATGGACTCCGCCCCGGCGCGCAGCACCGGCTCCCAGTCGTGGTGCCCCTGCGCGGAGCGGATCGCGGCGGCTACGGGCACGGCCGCCTGGTCCCCCAGGCGGTCCAGGCAGGCGCGCAGGAGGTCGTCGCGTGAGGAGACGGTCCGGTACAGGGCCGAGGTGCGCACGCCCAGGCGCTTGGCCACGGCGGTGAGGCTGAAGGCGTCCACGCCCTCCTCCAGGGCGGCGTCGACGACGTCCTGGCGCGAGAAGCTGGGCTTCGGGCCGGTGGGTCGTCCGAGGGTGCTCATGAGATCACACTAACGCCGGAACACGTCCGCTTGCCTGCCGGAAGGAGTGCGCTGTAAGGTCTGCCTCAGTCAACCGTGAAATATTTTCACAATTAGGTGAGGCACCCATGAACACCCATTCCTCGGCCGTGTCGGGCAGGGCGGAGCCAGCTCCCCAGTCCGACGCCGCCCTCCCTGACCCCTGGGTGGCCCCGGAGGCTGGCAGCACCGCCCCGGCAGGCGCCCCCGGGACCGACAGCGCCGCCCAGACGGGTGCCCGGACGAACACTCAGACAGACGCCCGGGTACCCACCCAGGCGGACGCCCAGGCGGGCACCCAGGCGACGGGCGCCCAGGCGGGCACCCGTACGGATACCCAGAAAGACGCCCAGGCGAACACCCAGACGGACGACAAACGCAAGTCCGTCGCGGGCCAGGCGGCCATGAGGCGCCTGAGCGCCCCGGTACGCACCCGCCTGCGGGTGAGCCAGGTCCTGGTCGTGGTCTCCGCGGTCCTGGCCGTCGCCCCCTACGTCGCCCTGGCCCAGCTCGGCGACGTCCTGCTCGACGCCTACCACGCCGGCACCGTCCCGGACCCCGACCGCGTCTGGCACGTCGTCATGGTGCTGGTCAGCGCCTACTCCACGCGGCTCCTCCTCTACTTCGTGGCCCTGCTGGCCACCCACCTGGCTGACCTGAGCCTGCGGGACCACCTGCGCCGGGACATTGTGGCGCGCCTGTCCCACGTCCCCCTGTCCTGGTTCACCGCCTCGACCTCGGGCAGGGTGCGCAAGGCGGTCCAGGACGACACCACCACCGTGCACACCGTCATCGCCCACGGGCCGGTGGAGATGCTCAACGCCGTCGTCTCCCCGCTGGCGCTGCTGGCCTACGCCTTCTGGATCGACTGGCGTCTGGCCCTGCTGGCCCTGGTCACGGTGGTCCTCTACATCCTGACCTACTCCCTGACCCTGCGGGGCATGAACGAGAAGACGGTGGAGATGGACCGCCGTCTGGCCGAGGTCTCCTCCTCCATGGTCGAGTTCGTCTCCGGCATCTTCGTGGTCAAGGCCTTTGGGCGGGTCGGCCGCGCCCACACCGCCTACCTGCACGCCGCCGACGGCTTCTCCTCCTTCTACCGCGCCTGGGCCCTGCCGCTGATCTCCATCAGCTGCCTGTCCTTCACCTGGGTGTCCGTCCCGGTGGTCCTGCTGGTCAACCTGGGCGGCGGCGCCCTGCTCCTGCACGCCGGGGTGGTCACCCTGCCCCAGGTCCTGGTCACCACCCTCATCGCCCTGGTCCTGCCCGGTGCCATTATCACCGTGGCCTCGATCTCCTGGTCCTACCAGATGGCCGGGGCCGCGGCCCTGCGCCTGTGCGAGATCCTCGACGTCCCCGTCCTGCCCCAGGCCGCCCGCCCCCGCGTACCCGAGTCGGCCCGCGTGGAGATCGACCACGTCAGCTTCTCCTACGGGCAGACCCTCGCCCTCGACGACGTCACCCTGACCCTGGAGCCCGGCACGGTCACCGCCCTCCTGGGCCCCTCCGGGTCCGGCAAGTCGACCCTGGCCACCCTCATCGCCCGCTTCTCCGACCCCGACACCGGGGCCGTGCGCATCGGCGGGGTGGACCTGCGGGAGATGGAGGAGCAGACCCTGTACGACACCGTCTCCTTCGTGCTCCAGGACGCCCAGCTCCTCAGCGCCTCGGTACGTGACAACATCGCCCTGGGGCGGCCGGGGGCGACCCTGGAGGAGGTGCGATCCGCCGCCCGCGTCGCCCAGATCGACGACGTCATTATGGCCCTGCCCCACGGGTACGACACCGTCATCGGGCGGGAGACCTCGCTGTCGGGCGGGCAGGAGCAGCGCGTCGCCATCGCCCGGGCGGTCCTGGCCGATAACCCCGTCCTCCTGCTCGACGAGGCCACGGCCATGGCCGACCCCGAGTCCGAGGCCGAGATCCAGCGGGCCCTGTCGGCGCTGGTGCGGGGCCGTACGGTCCTGGTCATCGCCCACCGTCCCGGCGCCGTGCGCGGGGCGGACCGCATTGTCGTCATGGACCGCGGGCGCGTGGTGGCCGCCGGACGTCACGAGGAGATCGTCGACGAGCCCCACTACCAGGCACTGCTGCGTCAGGGCGGCCTGCTCAGCGGGCCTGCGGGGGCCGGGCAGCCCGGTCCAGGCGGGCCAGCCGGGCCGGGCAGCCCGGGAAGCCCGGGAGGCGGGCCAGCCCACCCGCGCCGGTCGGAGCCAGCCGGGCAGGCCGACGTCGGGGGCGCCCGGGGCCGAGTGGCCCAGACCCGCGCAGGTCGGGCGGATCCGGCGGCCCCACGCACCCAGGCCCGGGCGGGTCAGGCCCGAGCAGGCCGGACGGCCCCACGCACCCAGGCCCAGGCCCGGGCGGGTCAGGCCCGCGCAGGCCGGGCGGCCCAAGCGGACCCGGCGGCCCGCGTAGGCCGGGCGGCCCAGGCAGAGACGGCCCAGGACAAGGAGGACCTCAAGTGAGCGCCCAGACCACCACGACCACCACGACCACCACCTCCGGGGGCGCCGGGCGCCGTCGGCCCCCGCTGCTGCGCCAGTACCGCCGGCTCATGAGCCAGCGGTCGTGGGCCCAGCTGTGCCGCGGCATCGTCCTGGGGGCGGTCACCGGCTCCCTGTGGGGCCTGTCCCTGCTCGCCCTCCTGCCCGCCTCGGTCTCCCTGGCCACCGGGGAGCCGTCCTGGGGCCTGGGCCTGGGCGGCTGGCTGGGGGTCCTGGGCGGGTGCGCCCTGACCGCGGCCGTCACCGACTTCGTCGCCCAGCGCTCGGGCATGATGGGGGCCCTGGGCTTTATGGCGGACGTCCACCACGCCATCGGCGACCGGGTCGCCACGCTGCCCCTGTCCTGGTTCAACGCGGAGTCCGCCGGCACCCTGTCGCGCGCCGTGAGCCAGGAGATGGTCTCCCTGGGGGAGTCCGCCGCCCACTTCCTGCACAAGGTCTCCTCCACCGTCGCCAGCTGCGCGGTCATCTGGCTGGGGTCCTGGCTGTGGGACTGGCACCTGGGGGTCCTGCTGACCTGCGCGGTCCCGCTGCTGGTCCTGTTCCTGCGCTGGTCGCGGCGCCTGGTGGACCGCGGCAAGACGGTCTCCGAGCCCACCGAGCGCGAGCTCGCCTCCCGCATTGTGGAGTTCTCCCGCTGCCAGGGGGCGCTGCGCTCCTGCCACGTGGGCTCCGGCTACCCCCAGCTGGCCAGCGCGTTCGACGACGCCGCTGCCGCCTCCCACCGGGCCCTGTGGTGGGAGTCGGCTGGCACCCTCCTCAGCGGTGCCCTGGTCCAGGCCATTGTCGTCGCCATGATCACCCTGAGCGCCGCGCTCGCCCTGGGCGGTGACCTCGAGCCCCTGCGCGCCGTGGTCACCATCGGCCTGTGCCTGCGCTTCACCACCATGCTGGAGGACATTGGCAACACCGTCAACGGTATTGAGGAGCGTCGTCAGATGATGAACCACCTCAGCAGCGTCATGGACGCCCAGCCCCTGCCAGAGCCCCAGACCTCCTCGCTCATGGGCGAGCCGGGCGCCGTCGAGCTCATTGACGTCACCTTCGGCTACGAGGAGGGCACCACGGTCCTGCGCGAGGTGGACCTGCGGGTACCGGCCCGCACCATGTGCGCCGTCGTGGGGCCCTCGGGGGCCGGCAAGACCACGATCGCCCGCCTGGTGGCCCGCTTCTACGACGTCTGGTCCGGGCAGGTCAGGGTCGGTGGGGCCGACGTGCGCTCCCTGACCACCAAGGACCTCATGGAGCAGCTGTCCATGGTCTTCCAGGACGTGTATCTCTTTGACGACACCCTGGCGGCCAACGTCCGCGTGGGGGACCCTGACGCGGACCAGGAGCGCCTGCGCTGGGCCGCGGACCTGGCGGGCGTGACCGAGATCGTGGACCGGCTTCCCCAGGGGTGGGACACCCGCGTGGGGGAGGGCGGACGGGCCCTGTCCGGCGGTGAGCGCCAGCGCGTCTCCATTGCCCGCGCCCTGCTCAAGGGCGCCCCGATCGTGCTGCTCGACGAGGCCACCAGCGCCCTGGACGCGGAGAACGAGGCCAATGTCGTGGCCGCCATGGAGGAGCTGCGACGCACCTCCACGCTCATTGTCATCGCCCACAAGCTGGAGACCGTCGCCGCCGCCGACCAGGTGGTGGTGCTCGGGGCCGACGGGCGGGTGGCCCAGACGGGGCGGCACGACGACCTCGTGACGCTCCCCGGCCGGTACCGGGACTTCTGGGAGGCACGCAGCAGGGCCCAGGGCTGGACCCTGGTCTAGGGCCGGTCCTACTCCTCCTCCCGGGCCGGTGCGTTGTCACCTGGGCCGGTGCGTCGTCACCGACCCGGCAGGAGGACAGTGCGTTGTCACCGGCCCGGCAGGGGCCGGGGCGTGGGCAGGCCCGCTCGTCCCTCTCGTCCCGGGTGGGTGCTGGCCTGGCAGGGGCCGGGGCGTGGGGGCACGGGACCGGGGCCGCCGGGTAGGGAATGTCACGACCAGATCACCTGCTGCCACCCACCGCCCCTGGCCGTGGCCCCCCTCACCTGGGCATACTGTTCCCTGAGGCCGGATCGTGCTCCGAGGCCGTCGCACCGTCTCCAGGGCCGGACCGGTGCGGGCCGGTGCAGACAGGCCGCGCAGGACGCTGACGTGCGCAGAGAGGTAGAGATCATGACGACACCCCCGACCCAGGGACAGGGCCTTCCGCAGGGCCCGCCCGAGCCCGTGTCCGCAACCCCGGTCCCGCCCGGAGCGGGCCCTGGTGCGGGTGCGGGGGTGCCCGGGGGCGCGGCTACCTCCACGGGAGCGGTCCCCCAGGTGCCTGCCGGCGTCCCGGCCTACGGGGCGGGCCAGCAGCTGCCACCCGGGGCGGGGGTGCCCGGCGGCCAGGTCCCGCCGGGGGCGCCCGGCGTGCCGACCCCGGCGGGAGCGGTGCCCCAGGTACCCGGCCAGGTCCCACCCGGCGCCCCGTACGGGGTCGGAGCAGCCCAGCCGATGACGCAGCAGCCCCTCACCGCCCCACCGGCCTACTACAACCCGGGCCAGGTCCCGGCTGGCCAGGTCCCGGCCGGTGCCCCGGCCTACGGGGCAGGACCCGGCCAGCAGGCGGTCCCGGGCCAGGTCCTGCCGGGGGCACCCAGCGCCCCGGTGCCCGGTGCGGGCGTCCCCGCGGCCGTCGGCGTCCCGGTCTACACCCCGGTCCCGGCCCAGCAGCCCGCCTACTACAACCCTCCCGGCGCCCCGGGCTACCCACCCGCCGTCCCGCCGTCCCAGCAGCCGCGTACCTGGGCCAGCGTCACCGCCCTGGTCCTGCTCCTGGTCTCCCTGGTCCCCAACGTGCTCGACCTCTTCACGACGATGACGTACAGCGACCGCTTCACCCCCAACCGTCCCCTGGCAGGCGTCATGGTCGGCATGCTGGTCAGTACCGGCCTGGTCTCGGCGGTCATTGGCGTCGTCCTGGCCGCCCTCAGGCGTCCCACCGGCATCGTCCTGGTGTCCGCGCTCGTCATGGTCGGCATGTACCCCAGCTTCCTGGGGTTCGACCAGGCGAGCCTCTACTACCACCTCATGGGCCTGCCCTCGGCGATCGTAGGGCTGATTATCCTCGTCCTGCGGGTCACGGCCGGTATCCTCCTGCTCCTGGCCGGGCCCCGGGGCGCGGACCGGTGCCCGGCGACCGTCCTGCTGAGCCGCGGCGCGGTCGGCGCCATGGGCCTGGTGGTCCTGCAGCAGGTGGTCACCCTGGGAATGACGCAGATCACCCTGAGTGGCCTCCCGGATGAGTACTTCGCGACCATGGACTTCTGGTTCAGCTCCTACCTGCTGGCCCCCAGCATGTTCGGGCCCGACTGGACCAGGGCGTCCCTCTACCAGGACATGTTCTCAGTGGGCGTGGCCGCCCTGGTGCTCACGGCGGTGCTGGTCCTGGCCGCCCTGGTGCTCATGGTCATGCGTCGCTCCTGGGTGCTGGCCGAGGCGCTCGCCGCGCTGGCCGCCGTCGTGCTGCTCGGCTTCAACACCTACGTCACGTACGTCACGGTCGCCGAGTACTCGGGCACCCACAGCATAGTCGTGACCGCCGACATCTTCACCGTCCCGCCGCTCCTGGCCCTGGTCGTCCTGGGGTTCGTCCTGACGGGCCTCATTAGCCCCCGGGCCCGGGCCTGGGCCCAGGCCCGGAAGTGAGTGGGCCGCCGCCCGCCCCGACGCCGGTACCAGGCCCGCCCGGACAGCGGGTCGGTCGTGACCGTGCTGAGACCGGTCCCGGACGACAGCCCGCCCCCGGACAGCGGGCCGCCGGGTTCCGCCGTGGACGACTGGCCGGGTAGTGGCCCGGACCCCAGGTGAGTGGGCTGCCAGCAGGGCGACGCCGTGGAGGTGTCCGCGCGGCGACGGCTCTGGTGCCAGCCGGGTACGGCCAGCGCCAGCCGGGTCTTAGGTGTCCGCGCGGCGCACGGCCTCCAGCATGAGGGTGGCCACGTCGGTCACCCGTACCTCGGCCCCCTGGCTGGCTACGCCGTCGGAGAGCATGGTGGTGCAGAAAGGGCAGGCCGTGGCAATGACCTGGGCCCCGGTGCCAATGGCCTCGCGTGAGCGCTCCACGGCGATGCGTGTGCCGATTGACTCCTCCATAAAGGCCTTCGCCCCGCCCCCGCCGCAGCAGAAGGCGCGCTCGCGGCTGCGCGGCATCTCCACGGCCTGCGCGCCGGTGGCCTCCAGCAGCTCGCGCGGCGGGGAGTAGATCCGGTTGTGCCTCCCCAGGTAGCAGGCGTCGTGGTAGGTCACCAGGGGGGCGGCCTCCTTGCCCGTGCGTCCTGCCTCCCTGGCGTCCGGGGCGGTGGTGCCTGGAGCAGGGGCGTCCGGGCCCGGCTCGGTCCCCGCGCCACCGGCCCCCTCGGGCGGGCTGCTGGTCCTGGCCCCCGGCGTCGGCCCGCCTCCCGGCTCCCGGCCCGCCCCGGCCCCCGGCGCCAGGGGCCGCAGCCGTCCCTCGCGCACCAGGGTATTGAGCAGCTGGGTGTAGTGCAGTACCTCAAAGTGCCCGCCGACCTGCGGGTACTCCCGGGAGATCGTGTTGAAGCAGTGGGGGCAGGTCACCACGATCCGCTTCACCCCGGCCTCGGTGAGGGTCTCCACGTTCTGGGCGGCCAGCATCTGGAAGAGGATCTCGTTGCCGGCCCGGCGGGCCGGGTCGCCCGTGCAGGACTCGCCGTCGCCCAGGACCGCGAAGCTCACCCCGGCAATGTGCAGCAGCTCGGCCACCGCCCGCGTGGTCCGCTTGGCCCGGTCCTCGTAGGCCCCGGCGCAGCCCACCCAGAACAGGTAGTCCACCTCGGAGGCGTCCTCCACGTCCACCCCGACGACCGGCACCTCGAAGTCCAGGCCCCGGGTCCACTCCAGGCGCTTGCGGGGGGCCAGCCCCCAGGGGTTGCCCTTGGACTCCAGCTTGCGGAACATCTGCCCCAGCTCGCGGGGGAAGGCCGACTCCATGAGGACCTGCTGGCGGCGCACGTCCACCACGTGGTCCAGGTGCTCAATGTCCACCGGGCACTGGTCCACGCAGGCCCCGCAGGTGGTGCACGACCACAGCACGTCCGCCGGGATGACCGCCCCGGCCAGGGGAGCCGGGCGGGTGGCCACCCCCGACTCGGTGGGGGCCGCCCTGGCGGCGAGCAGCGCGCCCAGGACGTCGCCGGTGTGGGCGCTGCCCTCTACCAGGCCCAGGTCCTCACCGGTCCTCAGACCGTCGGTCATGCCGGTCAGGCGCCCCAGGACCCCCCGCTCTGAGCGACGCCGCTCCAGGTCCTCGTCGGTGACCTCCTCGGGCTCCACCCCCAGGGCCGCGGCGGCCCGCAGGTAGGGGGCCGCCGCCGCCGCGTGGTCGCGCAGGGCCAGGACGAAGAGCTTGGGGGACAGGGGCTTGCCCGTGTTCCACGCCGGGCACAGGTCCTGGCAGCGCCCGCACTCGGTGCAGGTGGCGAAGTCCAGCAGGCCCTTCCAGGTGAAGTCCTGGATGCGCCCCACCCCCAGGCGGACCTCGGGGCCCTGCCCGGAGTCGGCCGCCTCCATGGCCTCGTCCAGGGCGTCCATGGTGGCGGCGGTCAGGGGGGTGCCGTCCACCACCAGCGGCCTCAGCGGGCCCAGGGACTTGGAGCCGTCGGTCTCACGGCGGGCGTAGATATTGACGAACGCCAGGAACCGGTGCCAGGCCACGCCCATGGATGGGGCCAGGCCCACCACCACGAACCAGCACATGGAGATGACGATCTTGAGGGTGGCCGTCACCAGGACGGCGGCGGTCAGCACCGTCGGCCCCAGGGGCTCCAGGAGGGGGGAGGCCCAGGAGGTCAGGGGGAAGTACACCCAGGAGCCCAGGTGGCGGGCGGTAGGGTCCGAGCTGGAGGCCAGCAGCGCCTGCTCCTCCATGCGCAGGGCCAGGACGCACAGGACGACGCCGGTGACGACCAGCTCCACGAAGCGGGCCTGGGCCGCCGTCGAGCCGGCGAAGCGGGAGGTGCGTGGCCGGGTGCCGCCGTCCGAGTCCTGCGGGTAGGGGGCGGTGGCGCGCCCACCCCGGTTGGTCCGGCGGCGCAGCACCATGAGGTGGACGATGCCGGCCAGGCTCAGGTAGGCGATGAGCTCCACCGTCCAGGACCACCAGGCGGCGTGCCCCAGCAGCGGCAGGGCGAAGTCCGCACCCCCCAGGACCTGCCCGTAGCCGGTGACCAGGGTGAGGAACAGCAGGGGGAAGCTGACCATGACCAGCCAGTGCGCCGCCCGCACCCAGGGGCGGTTCCTGAAGGCCTCGTGGGTCAGGACGCTGGAGAGGGTCAGCCACAGGCGCCGTCCCACCGGGTGCAGACGGGAGCGTTCCACCGGCCGGCCCACGCTGGCGCGGTGGACAATGGTCACGCAGGCGCGGGCAAAGACCCCCACCCCGATGACGGTGGTGACCAGGACCGTGGTCGCGCAGACGATCTGCAGGACCTCCAGGAAGCTCATGGCCTCAGCCTACGGCGCCCGCCCGCCCCCGACGCCGGGGCAGGGCAGCGGGGCGGGGGCGGGGCGGTGGTGTCGGATACGTGGGCCGGTGGTGCTGGTCCGCCCGGACGTGCACAATGTGACCGGGTGCCCGCCAGGGGGTACTGACCTCTCCGGGGCGTTTAGGAGGTGCGAGTGTACGGGCGCAAGACGACCAAGCTGCTGAATATGGTACGCAGGTTCTTGGGGAAAGAGCCCAGTCCCACCTCAGCGCCCACCGGGCCGGGGCGTGACCCCCGGGCCGAGGCCAGCAAGGACCAGGATCTTGCCCGCAAGGTGTACACCCCCGTCCAGCAGGCTAAGCGGATCGACCAGGGTGTCGCGGGCCGGGCCGGTTACGCCTACGACGCCGGACGCCGACTGCACCGGGAGGGTCGGTTTAAGGAGGCTCTTGACGCTTTTAAGGAGTCGTTGGAGCTTTTCCGGCAGGTAGAGGGGAGCGAGAAGGACCAGGGGGACTGCCTGCACGGTATTGGCGCGGTCCGCGGGGACCTGGGCGACTACGAGGAGGCCCTGGCTGCCGGGGACGAGGCGCTGGAGCTCTTCGGTCAGGTGGAGGGCACCCAGAACGAGCAGGCGTACTGCCGGTACAATATGGCTATCTCCCTGCGGAAAATGGGGAGTTACGAGGAGGCCCTGGGCCGGTACGACGAGGCGTTGACGGTCTACGGGCAGATTGAGGGCGTCCAGTACGGACAGATCGTCAGCCTGGAGAACTCCGGCGTCGCCCTGGAGGAGCTGGGGCGCTACGAGGAGGCCCTGGAGGCCCACCGCGAGGCGCTCCGGACCTGCCAGCAGGTCGGGTCGCTGGTGGACTACGAGGCCGACTGCCTGTACAACGTCGCCAATATGCTCAAGGAGCTGGGGAGAGGAGACCAGGCCCTGCCCCTGTTCCGCCAGGCGCTGGAGGCCTATGCCCGCCTCGAGGACTCTGAGGAGGAGCAGGCCGACTGCCTGGAGGCCATAGGCGCCATTGAGGCGAGATAGCGCCGGGGCTGCCAGGCTGCGTGAGGGACCGCACCTGCCGACAGGGCTGGGTCCGGTGGGGCAGGGGGGATGATGGTGGCCATGGACAACGACCTGCATGAGGCCATTGCTGACAGGCTCCGTGAGACCATCCCTGATCCCGTCCTGGAGGCCATTGGCCCCGAAGGCTTCCAGGAGGCCCTGACCCGTGTCTGCTCCGCGATGGAGACGCGCGTCGGCGAACGCCTCTCGGAGGGTCTCAGTGACGCCGAGCTGGAGGAGTTCAGCGACCTGGCCGACTCAGTGGCTGACGAGGAGGTCACGGCCTGGCTCCAGCTCCACCGCCCCGACTACGAGGACGTCATTATGGACGTCATTGTGGAACTCATTGACGAAGTGGCCCTGCAGCTCACCCGCGCCTTCGTGACCTACTCAGCAGGCACGGACCAAGAGCCCCGGACCCCTGACGACGGCTCCCAGGACCACTGAGGTCTGAGTCGTCTACCGGATTATCCACGGGCGTCTTGGGTGCCTCTGACGGGTGGCTGCCAGGTCAGGGGCGTGGCCCTGTTGCTCAAGGGCTGTTCAGGGACTCCCACCCCCTGGATGAGGGGCGGCATTCCTGTGTCATAGGTCAGGCGGCGCCCGCGGCCTCACCTCCTGGATGAGGGGCGGCGTTTCAGGGGTGCGGCGGCGGCTGCCGGGCTAGAGTCGGGTCATGACGAAACCGTTGTCCGTAGCTGCTGGTCCGTTAGGGATCCTGCTGCTGGCCGCCTGCTCATCGGTCACCCCGGGCGTCTCGGGCAGTCCGGACGTCCCGGCTAGCCCGCCTGGGACGACGCAGTTCAGCACCACATCCCCCTCTCCCACCGTCGAGCCGAGCATGAACCCCAACGCACCCTCTAACCCCTCTGCCACCGATTCCACCGATTCCACCGGCGCGCCCGCCACGGCCCCCTCCGGCGCCGGTCCTACCGGTGCGCCCGGTGCGCCTGGTGCGGCCCCCACCGGTACGGCACCCACCGGTGCGCCGTCCGTTACCGCGCCCGCGGAGCTGGTCGCCGCCATTAGGGCGGACCTGGACTCCCGTGGCGTCTCCGGCGCCTCGGCCGAGGTGGTGGAGGCCACGTGGACCACCTGGAACGACGCCTCCCTGGGCTGCCCCGAACCGGGGATGTCGTACACCCAGGCGCTCGTGGACGGCTGGCGGATCGTGGTGAAGGCGGGTGGGAGCACCTACGACTACCGGTTCGGCGGCGACTCCACGCCGCTACTGTGCCAGACCCCAGGGCTCGTCCTCCCGGTCCCCGGGACGAGTACCTCCTGAGACGTGCCCTGCCGTCGGTAGCGCGACGGGCCCGTGCCGGTCGCAGGGGCCCGTCGCCCGGCGGGCGGTGAGGCGATGGCGGGTCGGCCACGCGCAGGCCCCTGGGCGGATGAGCCCGGCGCCCGGTGAGGCCTTACGGGGACCGGGACGGTGGTCCCAAGGTGCTAGGGGGCCTCGGGACCGGTGGGCTCCTCGAACTCCTCGGGATCCTTGGGCTCGGTGGGTTCCTCGAGCTCCCCGGGATCCCCGGGTGCTTCGAGCTCCCCGGGATCCGTGAGCTCATTGGGCGCCTCGAGCTCGGTAGACGCCCCAGGCTCGGGTGGCTCCTCGGGCTCGGTGGGCGGGTCCGCCGGGAGGCCCAGGTCCAGGGCCTGCTGGTAGGCGGCGTCGGCCTCCTCGGGCCGACCCGCCTTGCGCAGGGTGAGGCTCATGCTGTTCAGGCAGTCAGCCTGGTCCTGCTCGGTTCCCGTTACCTGGCGGTAGAGGTCCAGGGCCTGGCGGTAGGTGTCCAGCGCCTCCTCGTACCGGCCTATGTCGTCCAGGACGCGCCCGGTGTTGCTCAGGCAGTTGGCCTGCTGGAAACCGGTGCCGGTCACCTGCTGGTAGAGGCTCAGGGCCTGACGGTAGGTGTCCAGCGCCTCCTCGTGGCGGTCCGTCGCCTCACGCAGCGTACTGGCGGTGTTGTGCAGGCAGTTGGCCTGGTCCTGCTGGGTGTCGGGCAGGGTGCGGTAGATGTCCATGGCCCGCTGGTAGGCGTCCAGCGCCTCCTTAGACATCCCCGTGTCGTCCAGGGTGTTACCAATGTTGTACAGGCAGATGGCCTGCTGATGGCCGGTGCCTGCTACCTGGCGGTAGAGGTCCAGGGCCTGGCGGTAGGCGGTTAGCGCCTCCTCGTGCTGGCCTGTCGTGCGCAGCGTGCCGCCGGTACTGAGCAGGCAGTCAGCCTGGTCCTGCTCGGTTCCCGCTACCTGGGTGTAGAGGTCCATGGCCCGCTGGTAGGCCTCCAGGGCCTCCTCGTCGCGCCCCTGCCTGCGCAGGACGTTGCCGGTGTTGTGCAGGCAGTCGGCCTGCTGGTGGCCGGTGCCCGCTACCTGGGTGTAGAGGTCCATGGCCCGCTGGTAGGCGTCCAGCGCCTCAGGGTAGCGGCCCAGCGTACGCAGGATGAAGGCGGTGCAGTACAGGCAGTCGGCCTGCTGGTGGCCGGTTCCCGTGACCTGGGTGTACAGGTCCAGGATCTGCTGGAAGGTGGTCAGTGCCTCCTCGTAGCGGTCCAGCTCGTTGAGGATAATGCCGGTGCAGTACAGGCAGTCGACCTGGTTCTGCCAGGTGCCCGTGACCTGGGTGTACAGGTCCGTGGCCTGGCGGTAGGCGTCCAGGGCCTCCTCGTAGCGGCCCGTCTGCCCCAGGGTGAAGCCGATGTTGTACAGGCAACCAGCCTGCCCGCGCTGGGCCTCAGGCAGGGTGCGGTAGATCTCCAATGCCTGGCGGTAGGCGTCCAGGGCCTCCTCGTCCCGACCCGTCGTGCGCTGAGCGTTGCCTATGCCGTTCAGGCAGCTGGCCTGGTCCCGTTGGGCCTCGGGCAGGGTGCGGTAGGCCTCCAGGGCCCGGGTGAAGGCCGTGACCGCCTTTGCCGGGTGCTCGCCCTCGAGCATCCGGAGCCCCTCGCTGAACGCCTCCTGAGCCCTTCCTTGGACGTCCTCGGAGGAGAGCTCCTCCGTAGCTGAGTCCGCCATGACCGCCTCCTCCGTCGGGGACAGTAGTATCCCAGCACATCCTGGGCAGCGGGGTGAGACTCGCCGTCCTGGCACGACGGCGTTCACCAGGACCCGGGCTGCTGGGGCCCGTCGGGGCCGGGCCGCCCTAGGCGGCAGGACCCGGAACCGGGATCTGGCTTGCCGGGGCCTGCCCCTGGGTATTGGGCAGTGCCCCAGGGCCTGGCCTGCCGGGGCCTGCCTCAGCCGACGTCGGTACCGCCGTGGCAGACCGGGCTGCCGGGTATCGGCCTCCCGGCGTGTCCGCTCTCCGTAGGCCGTCCGGCAAGAAGCCGCTGGTGGGAGAGCTGCGGGCAGGACGGCAGGAACTGGGGTGCGGAATCGTGCCCTTAAAGCGTGCACCCGTCCTCTACCATGAGTCCGTTGCCGCCTGAGGCACTGCATGAGGACGAGGGGGAGCCATGGACCAGACGGGCGTCGCGGACGTGCGCAAGGACGGTGCTGCCGGTGGCCGGTCCCGTCCCGCCCACGAGGCCGCGCCCCAGGGCCCCGATGGAGGGGCTGACCGCCGGCGTCCTGCCCGTGAGGCCGCGCCCGTCCCCTTCTCCCGGTGCACCAAGGGCACCGACGCCCTGCGCGACGCATGGGGGCACGTCAGGGACCTCGCCCCGGACGTCGTGGACGTCGTGGACGAGTGGACGACCGGGGCACGACGACGGCCAGGGCGGAAGGGGCAGGACGGCAGCCAGGGTCTCCCGCAGGAGCCGGTGCGCCGCAAGATCCTCAACGGGCTTCTCAGGGGGCCGGCCTTCAAGGACGTGCTCAGTAAGTTCGTCGGTAAACCCGGTAGCGTCGTCCTCACCCCGGTGCAGGTCGCCGTCCTGAACGAGACGCTGGGGCGGGAGGCGCAGCGCATCGTCCGCGCGCTGGACTGGGCGGCCAGGCTCCGCGCACTGTACGAGAACAATGGCGAGATACGGAGGACGTCTGACAGGTACTTCGTCAATGCCGACAACAGGTTCCTGCGGGTCAACCTCACGAATACCATTCTCGAGGCCGTGTGGGGGAAGGCTGAGGAAGGTGGCCTGGTGGATCTCCGGGAGGCCTCGCCGGAGGACCAGACCACGTTCCTGGACAGGATCCTCGTCGAGCGGACCGAGGCACCCCAGCGTGCGAACACGGCTGCGTGCCGCAGGATCCTTGCTGAGCCCGGGATCCGCCAGCGCGTCGAGGGGGAGATCGACAGGCTCTGGGAGCCGGCCCCGACGACCAGGCCGGTAACCGACGCGGGACTTGACGACCTCACCATGAAAGTCGCCGGGGCGCGCATGATGGCGGAGAATGACGACGAGACCCTGTGCCAGGCGATTCAGTGTGAGCACACCCCGGTTGACGAGCTGCTCCAGGCCGTGGTGCGCCAGTGCGGGAAGGACGGCTCCGACGTCTGGGCGCTGGTGAGAAGGTCTAAGCCCCTGGGGCTGACTCGTGACGTGGAGTGCTCATCGCTCCGGCGTCGGCCCGCACCGCAGTGGGACAGGCTCTCCAGGCGGTCGGGGCGGGATCGTGCTGCGGATGAGTCCGAGCCCCGTGTCAAGGAGCCCCTGCGTGAGCCCCCGCTCGACCTGGGCTACGTCCCCCGGGTCCTTCACGTGTTCAATAACGCGGTGTCGGAGGACTTCCCCCAGGACCGCCTGCCCGAGGCCCTGGTGGATGAGGCGCGGCGCTGCGCCCACTGCACGGGCCTGGCCTGGGTGCAGTCCCGACTGGTCATCACCATGGCGGCGCTCGTGGTGGAGTTCGTGCTCCAGGAGACCGAGCGGGTCCTCTCCCCGAGGCCGGACAAGGACGACGTCGGCCAGCTCCTGCAGTGGCACCCGCGCAGCCTCGTCCACCGGGCCGTGCGGGAGCAGGTGCTCAAGGAGCGGACCGCGGTGCAGATAGCGTTCCGGCCCGCGCGCTCCGCGTCGGCCTCGATGCGCCAGGACGGGAGTGTCAGCTGGGCGGCGGGGGAGCGTCAGCTCAAGGACGACAAGGTCAAGGCCTTTATAAGCAGGGTGGCCTCCCACGCCGCGTGCTCGCTGTGGTACCAGTGGCACCGCTACGAGTTCCTCGGCCTTGAGGACAAGAGGGACGGCTTCTCGGTGAAGACCGTCCAGGAGAGGATCTACTTCGCCGTGAAGCAGGCGTGCATTGACGCGGGGAAGGTGCTGGTGCCCAGACCGCGCTCGTCGCTCCGACAGGGACCGCAGGGTGGTGGGTCATCTCACCCGGCCCTCCCCTTCATTATGAAGATCCAGGAGCTGCGGACCGACGAGCCCTACGCCTCCGTCTACAGTCTCATGCGGCAGTACAGGAACCCGGAGGACGGGGACGACGGCCCCGGGACCATCCCGGGGCGCAGCCGGGAGCTGAGGGACGACGTACCGCGGGAGGCGCTGCGTCTCGCGGAGAGGGACGCCGTCGACGTCAAGCGGGGCAGGGTGGCACTGGAGCTCATGGGAGAGCTGGACCGCCTTTACGAGGACCCGCAGGTCGGCCCGCTGCTCGACGGAGTCGATATCACCGACATCCTCGACTGCCTGAACAGGATGTGAGCACAGATGACTGATCAGACCACTCCCAGGACGGCAGAGCCCGCCGACCCGCTGGACCGGGTGACGGTGTCATGGGACGGGGACACGGTCCTCATTGTCCCCGGCGGGACCTCCGCCGGGACCCCTGACGAGGCCCTCGGTAGGGCCCCCGACGGGCAGGCCGCGAGGGAGAGTTTTCTGCGCCCCCTTGTCCCACTGGACGGAGGCTGGGTCGTCGCCGACCTCGTTATCGACAAGAAGGATCCCGTGTCCGTGGCGGGCGGTTTCCTCACCACCACCGTGCCGCTGTGGGTCGAGCTCGTCTACGGCTACGACGTCGTCCTCGCGGCGCAGCAGCTTCTCACCGAGGTCGAGGACGCCGAGGACAGCCGCCAGCTGCGCCTGGCCCGCGAGGTCCCCACCACCTGGCACAGCGCGCCGACGACGACCGCCAGGGTGCTGTGCAGGATCGCCCAGGGCCTGTGGATGCGCCGTTACTGGCCGTCCCCCGCCGACGGCAGCGTCAGGCAGCTCGACCGGGTCGCGCTGGACATGGAGCTGATCGCGCTCAGCCGGGAGGGTGACGTCCCCCTGTGCCTCGCCGCGGACGGGGGCGTGGGCGCCCTCCTGCTCGCCCCCATGGCGCAGGAGGTCAAGGACCGGGCGCGGGACTTCATTGACAACGGCGTCGATGAGACGGTGCGGCGCTCCTGGGGGCTGGTGATCGCCAGCTGCCTGGAGGGCCTGCTCGACGCGGCTGAGGACGAGGGCGACGAGGAGGAGGCCGCCGCCCTGGAGGAGCTCCTGGACGCCGTGGAGGAACGCGCCGGGGCGGGCAGGGGACAGCACGACGAGCTGGCCGCCCTGCTGGGAGGGCGCCTGTCCCAGGACGCCGTCGCCCTCGTGGCGGGCGCCGGGAGGACGCGAGGCACCTTCACCATTGACTGGGGCCAGAACGTGCAGGGGCTCTTTGACACCTCCCCCGGCGCCGGGGCCTGGCGGGTCGCGGGCACCGAACGGGACCGGCGCGTGACCGTGACCGTCCGCACCGCCTGCGAACTGCCCCAGGACAGTGACGTGGGGATGGCCCGCGTCTACGTCTACGGGGAGATCCTGCCGGTCCTGGTCCACCTGTGCGCCACCGCCCCCGGGGAGGTGACCGGTGCGGCGCCCCTGGGGGAGGGGCAGGAGATCGAGCTGGTCGACGTGGTCTCCGTGCCCCGCCCCTCCCGGCCCGTGCGTGGCAGGGACCGGGACCGGCTCCTGGAGGAGCAGGAGCGGGCTGACAAGTGGGTCCGGAGCCGTCAGCGGACCGCGCACAAGGCCATCCAACAGCGGCGGAGCATGGCGCCCCGGCTCGTGCGGTCCAGCCTGAAGCAGTCCCAGCTGTGGGTCGCCGAGCTCCTGGCCCAGTTCAGGTGCTGACCCGCCCGGTTCCCCCGGTGCCCCGAGAAGGGCGCCGTCCCGACTGCCTCCGAGGAGTGGATGTGACCAAGCAGCTCGAGTTCGTCTTCCACGGCGTCGACACGACGTCGGGGACCTACGTGGCCTGGGAGAGCGAGGACTGCCCGCCGGCGTTCGTCGTCCTGGACCGTAAGGAGCTCGTCCGGGTGACACAGGCGCTGCGCCGGTCCCTGCCTGACTACATGGACGACGACGACCAGGTCACCGGGGCCCAGGTCGAGCGTCTTGAGCGGGACTACCCGCCCCTGCCCGCCCAGCCCGACGCCGCCACCGGCCCTGAGGACGACGATGACGAGATGGCCCGTTTCTTCGACGATGACGACGAGGACGAGACGGCCTCCACCGCCACCCCGGACCCGCTGGAGGTGGGGCACTTCCTGCGGGTGGTCGACGGGGCCCTGGCAGGCGACCCGGAGCGCGAGCTGGAGCTCATGCGTGACCTGGCCCAGGTCCTCGTCCCTCCGGGCTTCCTGGCCTCCCTGCTGGAGGCGGTGGACACGCCCGGCCAGCGGGTGCTCCTGGCCGTGAACCCGCCGCCGTCGTGCGGACAGGTCCCCTGGGAGCTCATGCCCACCGGGCGGACGACGCCGGACGGCCAGGTCGAGCGGTTCCTGGACGTGCTCGACGTGGTCACCATGGGCCCCGTCCTCGGGCGGGACTCCGAGCCGTCCCTGCCCCACCCCAGCTGGGAGAGGGTCAGGGACGCCCCCGCCGTCTACCTCGTGCAGCCCTGGCAGCAGGGCGCGGGGCGGGCCGGGGTCCTCAACGGCTCCGAGCTGGCCGCGTGGGAGGAGCGGGTCAGGGGCTACGAGCCCGCCCCGGTGACGGTCGGTAGCGCCCCGGCTGAGGCCGGTGGGCGCGGGGACGCCCGGGGGACGACCCGCCTCCAGCTCTCCGCGGTCCTGCGCCAGGATCCCGACGTCGTCACCGTTGACAACAGGAGGCCGCTGTCGCACCTGCTCTACGTCGGGCACATGACCGGCACGGGGGGCGACTCCCGCCTCCAGCTGGCCGACTCCCGCGCCTGCTACGGGGTGTACCCCACGGACCAGGAGGGCACCCGCTGGTTCAGCGCCAGCGACCTCGTCCTGGGCACCATTGACTGGAGGGAGCACGCCGCCAAGTTCCGCAACACGGCGCGCGCCGGGCAGGAGCCCGACCTGGGGGACCTGCTGCCCACCGGCGTCGGCTTCGACGGCACCGACATGAGCGGCGCCCCGGCACCGGAGGCGCACTCAGGGATCTACCTGTGGCCCATGCCACCGCGGGTGGGGCTGGTGGCCTGCCAGTCGGGCACGGAGACCGGCCAGGTGGAGCCCTTCGGCATGGCCGCCGCCATACTGGAGGCCGGTGCCGAGCTGGTAATGACCACACGCTGGACCATGCTCACCGACGAGTTCTTCCGCCGGGCCTGCCAGGAGGAGTCGGCGCGGGGGTTCCTGGACCTGTCCTTCGCGGTGGACGACTGCCTGCGTGCCCCGGACGCGGTGCTGGCAATGAACGAGTGGAAGCGGGGGTGCCTGGCCGCGTGGCGGGAGCGCCCCGGTATTGTCACCTCGCCCCTGACCTGGGCCGGTCTCAACGCCTACTGGGCGCCCGACCGCAGCTTTGTCCCCGACGCCGGCGGGGACGAGGATGGGGGTGAGGGTGGGGGCGCTGGGGACGGGGTCGCCGGACCCGTTGGTGTCGGGGTCGCCTGAGCGCCGGGGCCAGCGGGCCCGCCCAGCTCCGCCTGGTCCGTTCTCACGAGCAATAAGTACCGTTCTCACGGCGAACAAGTACCGTTCTCGCGTCTGAGCGGAGCGGCGGGCCCGGTGGCCCCGGGAGGGCCGGTTCCGGGAGGGCTGGCCCTGGCGGGTCCGGAGGGTCCGGGCGGTGAGCGCCCTACTCGGCGGTCACCACGGTGACTCGGTTCTGCTGGGCCTGAGGCTCAGTGAGGCGGCCGTCAGGGCCGACGTCGGGCACGTGCCCCGGGCACTCGGCCCCCAGGCCCCGGGCCGTGACCGGCACGCCGCCCAGGTGCGCCTGGAGCTCAGTCCTCACGGCCTCCGCCCGGGCCTGGGACAGGGTGGCACGGCTCTCAGGCGTGCCGGCGGTGGCGGTGCAGCCGGTGACGGTCACGCGCGAGACCCCGCTGCCGGTCAGGGAGCGGGCCAGCTCGGCAATGGTGGCGGAGGCCTGGTCGGGGTGGAGGAAGGTGGCCTCGTCGCCCACGAACGCCAGCTGCGTCTCCGGCAGGGTCACCGAGATCCGGGCCGCGGACACCGAGGTGGCGGCCACATTGACCGGCGTCACCGCGGGCAGCTGCTCGGGTGCGGTGGTGGTGACGGCGTCCCGGGAGTCGGTGGTGAGCGTGCCGCCCGCGGTCTCGACGACGGACCGCCACAGCTCCTCGAGGCGGGCCCGGGCGGCCTGGTCCAGGGCGCCCTGGGGGGCGGTGGTGTCCCCCATGCCCACCCAGTGGACCGTCATGCCCTGGAGGTCGGGCAGGAGCCGGGCGGCCTTGAGCGACTGGGCGGTGGCCTGGAAGTCGGTGCCCGGGCTCAGGACGCCGTTCTGGAAGGGGACGGCGCCCGTGGTGGCCAGACCGGAGTCAATGACCACGACGGTCGGGCTGGTGGAGCCCCTCACCTGGTCGGCGGCCACACCGATGGCGCCCAGCGTGTCGGCCTCGGGCGTCGTGGCGACCGAGGCGGCCAGGGCCTGGCGCACCCGGCTCACGTTGGCGGTGCGGGAGCGCTTGGAGGCGACCTCGCTCGCCTGCCTCGAGGCGAGGGTGAGGCTTGTCCGCACGGCCGGGGCGCCGTCGGCGCTGACCACGTAGAGGGTGCCGTGCCCGTCCACGGCGTCGTCGATCACCGCGTCAACGCCGGGGCTGGAGGCCGTGAGGTCGATCGTGGGCGAGTTCTGCCGGGCCGAGTAGACAATGGCCGTGGCCCTGGTGGAGGTCACGACGTCCTCGCCCTGCTTGAGCTCGCAGGCCGTCAGGGTCGTCAGGCCCAGGGCTGCCGCGACCAGGAGGAGCAGAAGACGGGTGGTGCGCCTGAGGCGCTGGTGCTGTGTCATGATCCCCATGACGGAGCCCAGGCGGCTGGCGGCTCACCTGGCCCCGGCCCGCGGTGGCGTGGGATCGTGCTTCATCTTCGGGCCTGGTTTACCCGGGCGCGTGCCCGGCCCCGCGGTGGCGTGGGCCCGTGGGGAGTCTCTCCCTCCCGCCCCCGCTCCCCGCTCGTGAGAACGGTACTTGTTCGCCGTGAGAACGGGTGTCCGTGGCTGGCTCCCGCAGGGACGTGATCATGTACAGCGTGAACGGAACGCGATCTAGTTGTGGGGAACAGGGTGTCTCCTGATTGTGCTGGTGTGGGTGTGGGACGTGTGCTATTGTTTTGTTCGTGTAGGCAGGGCTAAGGGCGGCACAGGGCAGTGGTCAGGAGGTCGCCTTTGAGCCATATTCGGAGGGGTTTCTCCTGCTGTCTGGTCTGCCCCAGGCAAATGGGTCCACAATGAGGGCTTGTTCGGGTGCTGTGTTGAGGAGTCCAATGACGTGGTCCGTCTTATTGTGCGCGTCCTGTGTGGGAGGGAGTGGGCGGTGCTCGCGCTCGACGACGGGGCCTGCGCCGGAGGGGATCTGGTGAGGAAGAGGACGCGGTGCGGGTGCTCACGGGGTTGAGGCCAGCTGATTTTGTGGTCTTGGTCACCATCAGTGTGGTGTGAGACACCCCTCTCGACTGCCACTTTTCCGCATGGTCTCGTCCAAAGCCGGCGCCGGATCCGCTCCCAGGACCGTCGGTGGCGAGTGGCGTCATACCAACGAAAGGTGGTAGAAATGGACCCGTTTCGGCCACCTCCGGAAGGGCCCCAGAGGGCCGGTGGCGATCCAGCCCCTGGAAACGTTGCAATCACGCGCCTCCCAGAGGCAGGGGTCAGGGAGCACCCCGCACCGCTAGGTGCATTAAGACTCTTCGGGCGCTGGAGTTACGAGAAGACCCTTTTCCCGTCAGGGAGCACCCCGCACCGCTAGGTGCATTAAGACAACAGCGAGCTGCTTGAACGTCTCCTGCAGGTGATGTCAGGGAGCGTCCTGTTCCCCCTGGCGCGGTTCTATCCCATTCGCGCTACGGGTAATTCGTGCGTGGACGGGGCGGGACTGACTGTGAGGCGGGCTCTCCCGCCTTTCGCGGCGCGAACCCGAATGCTTTTATGTGGACCTTCGGATAATCTGCCGCCTGTCTGCTGGCCCGGTTCGTGTGCGTGTCGCAATCTGAGGATCAGAACGACTGGCACCCCTTGCCGCACCGGGGCCCAGGCCCCTGACCTGCGCGGACATTGGGTGTACAAAGAGTTGTGCGGGGTGGGATCGGCTCTGATCCTCAGATTGCGACAGAACCGTCCGCCCACCACCGCCGGGGCCGTGCATAGTCCCCTGTCCTCACCTCAGGCCAGGTCTTGGACCAGTCTTGGACCAGGCAGTGAGGCGGTCTGCTACCCGTCCCGGGGGACTTTCGGTCGTGCTGGCAAGAGCCCGGGCCAGCAGACGTGCAGGCGGGTGACCCCGCTGTCGTCGCGGTCGTGCTGGTATGGGCCCGGGCCAGCAGCCCGAGGTGGGGTGGGCCTGGGACGGCGACCCCGGGTCTGCCAGTGGTCCCGCCCGGCCCCGGGACAATGAGCCACCTGCCTGCTGCGCTCCGTCAGGAGGGGCATGAAAGTATCGTCACCTCCTGAAGTACCCTCCGTGTCCCGTACCGGCCTGGGCATGGCCAGTATCGGTGCCCACGTAGGGGTGAGCGGCGACCTGAGGGACGCCGAGCGCCAGGGGCGGCAGGACTACGCCCTGACGCCTGACCCCGACGGGCGCACCCCCTGGATCCACGGGCAGGAGCAGGCCTTCCGCGAGGGGCAGGCCGTTCTCTCCGAGGAGCTTCACGACCGCGTCGCGCTCCTGGACGCCCAGATAGCCAGCGACTCCGACCTCCTGCGCCGTGAGGGGGAGGGGGTCAGCGCGCTCTCACCCGTCCCCGACCAGGGGTACGCCAGCAGCATCGAGGCCTACCGGGCCCGTCAGCTGGCGCGTGCGGCCAAGGCGGCCGGGGAACAGCACCGCGCCCAGGTCGAGGCCGCCCGCGACCGCCTCCACGCCAACGTGCAGATGCGACGCCACCTTCACGAACAGGGCCGTGAGATGCTGCGTCAGGCTGCCGCCCTGGCCAACAACCGGGTCGCCCACTACTGCCTCGGCAGGGAGCGTGGCCCCTGGTGGCGGTTCTGGGGCGCGGGCACCAGCGCCCCCACCCGCCCGCGGCCCATCGCCCCCGACGCCCCCTGGTTCGTTGACGACCTGCCCGTCATGCGCTCGACCCTGGGGCCCGCCCAGGATCCGCGGCTGGAGTGGACGTGGGAGGACTTCCGTGACCCTGAGCGGGACGGTGCCGCCGAGCGGGACGGTGCCGCCCAGGGTGTGTGGCTCGGTGGAACCCAGGGCGGGGTGAGCGGCCGTGGCACCCTCGCGTGAGGCGCACCTGGCGGCCGTCCTCGGCTACCCCGGCTCCGGCCCCAGCCCCGGCTCCGACAACGCTCCCAGGGCCGGGGCCCTCGGCCGGGACACGGACCGAGGCACCTACCGGGGCCGGGGACCCGGCGTGGCCACCACGGTCCTGGCCCTGCTGCTCCTCGTCCTCGCGGCGGTGTGCACGGGGTACGTCCTGGGCTCCCGCCAGGCCGGCCCCTCGTCCGACGGCGCCACGGCCTCCCCGGTGCCCGGTGGCCCCGGGGGCGCCACCGTCGCCTCGGCCTCCCCCGTGACGGGCGGGAGACCCTGAGGGCGGCGGACGCGCCCCGGCACAGGGTCCTGGTCCGTGCCCCGCGGCCCAGGACCCTCGGGGCGAGTCTGGGTGGCATCCGCTCGGGTACACGTCCGCGCCCCGTGGCCCAGGACCCTCGTGGTATCCGTCAGAGGGGTCATGAAGATCCTCAGGAAAGTCACGACGCTCTTCCGTGACGACACTAAGTCCCCCACCCGGACGCGCCCCATTGAGTACCACCGCAACAGCGCTGAGGACGTCCGCCCGCAGATCGTCCTCGCCCCGGTGGTGCCGGCTGCCGCCGTCGCCTCGAGCGAGCAGCAGGCCGTAAGGCAGGCTGCCGCCGGGGTCGACGACGCCGACTCCCTGGCCGTCAGCGACCAGCGCCTGGCCGTGGAGCAGCAGATCCGCTCACGGACGCACCGGGAGGTGGCCGCCGTCCACTACAGGTACCAGCAGCTCGTCAACGAGCAGGACGGTATCCTCTCGGGTCTTCTCGGCCGCCAGTCCGAGGGCGACCTGCTTGAGAGGAAGGTGACCGAGGCCCAGGCCGCGGTCGACAGTGCCGAGCAGGAGCTCCGTGACAGCCGCGGGCCCGGCGCGGTGGAGGCGACCCGCTCCGCAGGCTTCTGGAGCCGGGTCATGCAGTGGATCTTCCTGATCATGATCATAGTGTCAGAGGTGGTCTTCAACGCGACCGCCCTGCTGGTGGCGGGCTTCTCCTTCCAGGTCGCCCTCATGGCCGGCTGCGGGATCTCCCTGTCCCTCCTGGTGGGGGCGAGCTTCACCGCGAACCAGCTGGCCGCGGGCCGGCGCGCCGCCGCCCTCTGGATGGGGATCCCCTTCTTCCTGGCGGGACTCGCGATCGCGGTGTCGATGGCCGTGATGCGGGAGGACTACGTGCGCATTATGGACAGCCAGGCAGGCCTGAGCTCCCAGGCGACATCCTCGACCGGGTGGGCTGCCGTGGCGCTCGGCGTGGTCAGCGTCCTTATGCCGCTGGTCTGCGGGGCCCTTGAGTACGGGCTCTTCTTCGGCGCCACCCTGGGCCGCGCGGACCGTGACCTCAGGCGTGCCACCCGCGCCCTGGACGCCTACCGGCGTCAGAACGCCGACCTCCCTGAGCAGATCGAGCACGCCAGGCGGCTCAAGGAGGAGTTCGCCCACCTCCGGGAGAAGGAGGTCGCCGTCGTGACCTGCCTGGGTACCGAGATGATTGACACCTACTACGTGGCTCTCCAGACCTCCTACGGCGACCCGGAGATGACGACCGCGCTGGACCAGCGTCGTGCGGCCGCGGACGCCCGCGCCGAGCGGGCCAGGACCCCCGGAGGCGCCGCCGCTGACGGGCGCTACGGCGAGGACGGCACGCCCTCCCTGGCGGTGGCCTGATGAGCGGCCCCAACCTCCTGGTCTATGTGTGGACGCGACAGGGCTGGTGGGCCCCCGGCGAGCCGGGGACGTGCCGCCACTGCCCTCAGGACCTCACCACCTGCCCCGTGTGTGAGGGGGACTGGCGCGAGAGGCGCTGCACGGCCTGCGGGGGCGGGCTCGTCTGCCCCGACCACGGGCGCTACTGGCTCGTCTGAGAGGACAGCTGGCCACCTGGGAGGCCTGTTGGTGAGGCCGGGCCTGCCTGGCAGCCTCGTCGGCGAAGCCGGACCCCGCCTGGCAGCCTGTCAGGGCAGCCGACCGCCTGGGAGCCCCGCGCACGGTGCCGCGCGGTGCCGGTCGCGGGGCTCCCGGCGCCGGGGCCAGTGGCCCGGCCACCCCCTGGCCTCCGTCAGGTGCGGTGTGGCCCGCCGCCAGGGCGAGCCGTCACCAGTGAAGGAGCCGCCATGTACAGAGTCCCCGTTGACGAGGAGGGCCTCATTGTCCCCGGGGCGGGCCACCTCGCGGAGCCCTTCCTCGGCACCGTCCTGGAGTTCCACCGCCGCAGCGGGCTCGGCCTGCCGCTCACCGTCGTCCACTCGGGCGGGCGGTTGCGCCTCCAGGCCCCCGTCCGGTTCAGGAACGGCTGGTGGCGGGGTCTTCCCCACCTCCTGGAGGTCCGTGCCGACCCCGTAGGGACAGGACTTGACGTGGGCTGGATGCTCGCGGTGGAGGACCAGGGCCTTCTCCGCTCCCTCCTGGGCGGCCCGGGTCCGGGCCGGGAGCTGGCTGAGCGGGCCGACGCCGGGGCGCAGGCCACCCGGGCCCGCCTGACCCTGACCCGCTCCTTCCACGACCTGGTCCTCCTGCCTGCCGTGGACGTCCTCGTCGCCGAGGTCGAGGGCAGGCCGGTGCGCAGGAGGCCCCGGTGACCGACCTCCCCGTGCCCTGCTGGGCGGGGCTGTACTCCGCCCAGCTGCTCCTCGCCCTGGTCCTGGCCGCGCTCCGGCTCGAGCGCGCCCCACGCCACGACGCCCTCAGACGGGTCCGGGGGGCGGCCGTCCTCCTCGCCGTCCTGCCGGTACCGGGTCCGGGGCTGCTCCTGGGGGCCACCGCCCTGGCGGCCCTGACCCTCCTGCGCCGACGGGCCGACGACGACGCCCGCGCAGCGCGCTCGCGGCTCACCGCCTCCCCGCTGCGGCCCGGCGGGTACCCAGGCAGCGGGCTGCCTGACCCGGACCTGCTGGCTGGGCGCGTCCCGGACCTGCCGGCACTGCCTGACCCGCAGGCCCTGGCGGCCCTGCCCGACCCGGGCCTGCCAGCCCCGCCCGCTCTCGCTGACCCCGCCGACCGCGGCAGCACCCTCCCGGTGCTCCCCGCGACGGGCCCGGGCCCTGCCCCCCTCGGCCTGCCGGTACTGCCCGGCCCGGGCGGCGGGCTGCCGAACCCGGGCCTGCCAGCTGAGCACGTCCTGTCCGCCCCGACCCCGGGAGACCGAGTATGACCAGCCTGCCTGCCCCTGCCGCCGGGACCGTCGTGACCACCGGCCCCACCTTCTGCTGGCCCCCTGCCGGTGGCCAGCTCACCCCCACCACCTCCTGGACCGCCGTCCTGGAGGTCACTGCCGCGCCGGCCCTCGGCGGCCCCGGCACGGAGGACGAGGCCGCGGCCACTCGGACACTGCGCGGGGCAGCGGCCAGCCTCGTCCTGGCGGCCCGCACACAGCCCGGCTGTGACGCCGTCGAGCTGCGCTGGGTCAAGGACGACGGCGAGGACCGCCTGCACCTGTACCTGGCCGCCCGCTCCACCCGGGGCGCGACCACGGCCCTCGGGGCACTGGCGGCCCTGCGTGGGCACCTGCCCGCGGGGTTCGCTACCGGCCCGGCCCCAGCTAGGGCCCTGGGGCCGAGAGGCGGCAGCTACCTGGACCTGCGACGCACCGAGGTCGGTGGGCGGCCCACGTGGCCCGGCCCGGACGGCCCGGACGTCCTGTGGCACCTGGCCGACCGGCCCGGTGACGCCTCCGCCTGGAACCGTGTCGCCCGGGCGCTCCTGGGCGTGCGTGAGGGCGCCGTCTCGGTCCTGGTGCAGGTCGCCGAGCTGACCCCCGGCGAGCGGGCCCTCCTGGACGCCTACAGGGCCGGTCTGGAGAACCTGGGCGCCGAGCACGATGACGTCGACGTCCTGCGTCGGCTGGTACGGGTCCCGGGTGACGTCGCCGCCCGGGACGCGGCACTGTCCTGGGCGGAGCTGCGCGAGGAGCTCGATCGTCCCGTCCTGGCCCGGATCGGCCTGCGGGGCCCGGCCGGGGACCTGGCCCGTCTGGCCCCGGAGGTCGGGGCCGCCGTCGCCGGGCGCCGCCGCGGGGTGGCTCCCCATATGCGGGTGGCGGCCCCCACCAGCGAGGAGGAGCTGCGTGCCGCTGCCTACTCCTTCGACCACCTCAGCGTGATCCCCTGGGGGCCCGGACCCCTGTGGTCCCGTGGCCTCCTGCCCGCGGGGCTCGCGCGTCTGCCCTTCCTCTACGGTGTCACGGACCTGGCCGGGCGCCTCCTCATGCCCCTGCCCACCCAGGCCGGCTGCCCCGGCCTGCCCCAGTCGGACGCCTCCCAGGCCTATCGGGGTCCCGTCGTCGAGCAGGACGGTGACCGCATCCACCTGGGCAGGGTCCACGGCTCGGCTGGCGCCATGGGGCTGCCTGCCCGCGACCTCACCGAGCACACGCTCGTCGTCGGCTCCTCCGGGCGCGGTAAGACCACCGCGATCCAGTCCCTCCTCGTGCGCCTGTGGCGTCGCGAGCGCGTCCCCTTCCTCGTCATTGAGCCGGTACGCAACGAGTACCGGGCCCTTAAGTCGGTCCTGGGGGAGGATGTGACCGTCCTGACGGCGTGCCGTGAGGACCTGGTGCCCCTGCGCACGGACCTGCTCACCGTCCCCGAGGGGGTGCGTCTGAACCAGCACCTGGCGGCGGTCAAGCAGGCCCTCCTCCTCAGCGCCCCCATGCCCTCCCCGCTCGACGTGCTGCTGGAGGAGTCCCTGGCCCGTGCCTACAGGCACCACGGCTGGCAGGAGGGGCGCCGTGGGGTGAGGACGCCGGGTGTCGGGGACGTGCTGGCCGGGTTCCGGCAGATCGTCAGTGAGCGTCATTACACCGGTGAGGCCCTCAATATGCTCGGTGCCATGGAGACCCGGCTCAGGCGCCTGGGCGGGGACGGGGACCTGGCCCACACGCTCGCCGCAGGGCAGGACACGCTCACGCCCAGGCTCGGTGGCCCCCTCGTCATCGAGCTGCATGAGCTGGTAGAGCACGACGACGTCCGTCTTGTCACGGCCGTGGTCCTCCAGCAGGTGCGTGCCACCGCCCGCGCCCGCGGCGTGCGGCGGGGCCTGGCCCACCTCACCGTCCTGGAGGAGGCCCACCTCTTCCTGGACGCCGGGGACCGCCACGGCGGCGCGCAGACGGGGGAGAGGCTGCGATCCGAGGCCGTGCGGGCACTGTCCACGGACATTGCCACACTGCGCGGGTACGGGGAGGGCTTCGTCCTGGCCACCCAGTCACCCGGTGAGCTGGCGCCGCAGGCCCGCTCCTCGACGGCGAACCGCGTCGTCATGGGCCTGATGAACGACGACGACCGTCGGGCCGCCCTGGCCGACCTGGGCCTGTCGGGTGAGGCGGAGCGGGTCGCCGCGGGCCTGGGGCGGGGGCTGGCCTTTGTGCGGGTGGCGGGCTCCGGCGTCGTGCCGCTGGTGGACCTGGAACCGGCACCTGGTGTGGACACCGGGCGGACCCTGGACGACGACGCCCTGAGGCGTCTTCAACGGGGGTGACGGTCGTGTGGACCAGACGTCCCCGGGCGTCCGTCAAGGGCAGTAGGTCCGAGTACCAGGAGGGAATATGAAGGACTTTGCAGCAGATACCGGTAGCGGTGCCGGTACAGCCGGGGGCGCGGACACGGCGGTCGTGGACACAGCGGCCGGGGGCGCCGACACGGCGGGTGCTGTGTGGGACACCAGCTGGAGCGGCCTCGAGACCACCGGTGAGACTGGTGACGTCGGTGATACTGCGGGCCCGGGTGCGGACACGGCAGGTGCCGTGTGGGACACCAGTTGGAGCGGCCCTGAGACCGGCCCTGGTGCGGAGACGGGCGCGGGCACGGGGACGGAGACAGGCAGGGGCGCCGGTGACGCCGGGGACACCGGTCACGCCGGGGACACCGGTCACGCCCCGGGCGCGGGACTGGCCCGTCAGGAGCTCGGACAGCGCTCCGAGGACCTGGCCGCCTCCTTCGCCCGGGACGTGGAGGGCCACGAGCTGCTCACCATCCACACCGAGGGCAGCCGCCCCCAGGGCCTGGACCTGGAGACCCTCGGGCCCGACGGGCGCGTCCACGTCATTGAGGTCAAGGGCACGGCCGCTCGCGACTACCGGCCGCCGCGCATGACCCGGAACGTGGGCGGGACGCAGATGAGCCGGGAGTGGGTCGTCAGCACCCTCAACCGGGACGGGCAGACCCACCTGGAGGGAGCCGACGCCGTCGGTGAGGGGTCTGACCAGGTGGGACGCAGCGTCATCCAGGTCGACGAGCGCGGTGGGACGGTGAGCGTGTGGGAGCACGTGGGTGACGACGGCCGGCTCGACACCTCCGGGGGGCCTGACCGGGTCTACAGCCTGGCCGACGTCCGGGACGTTCAGAGGGCGGGCCGGTGAGCGCGCTCCTGGGAGCCCCGCGGCCGGGGAGGGCGGGGCGTGCCCCGGTGGCGCTGCTGGCGGGGGCCGTCACCACGGTGGCGGCCTCCACGTCCACGGGCTGGCTCGGCTGGGAGTCGGCGGGCTGGGGCACCGGCGTGCTCATTGCGGTGCTCACCGCGGCGGCCGTGCTCCTGGACCCCCTCTGGCAGCCGCTGGCCTGGTCGGCCTCGGTACTGGGGCTGGTGGCCTCGACGCCCTTCGTGCTGGCGCTCCTGGGAGCGGGCACCGGGTGCGGCTTCGACGTCGTCACCCCGGTGCGCTCGGTGGGGCTCATCGCCATGGGGGCCGCCGCCGGGACGCTCCTGCTGCCTGGCGTGCGCGGAAGGCTCCCGGAGGGCGCGGGTGCGGGGGTGGAGACGACGGGCCTGGGCTGGTTCGGCGGGGTCCTGGTGATCGGGTCGGTGTCGGCGGGGTGGGGGCCGGAGGCGCTGCGGCACGGGGCCGCCGCGGCGCCGCTCATGGGCCTGCTGGGGCTGGCCCTGGGGGCGGTCATCGCCCTGCTGCCGCTGGCGGCCGTGGCCCTCGCGGGGCTGGAGGCGGTGCTCCTGGCCACGCCGCTGGTCCTGTGGGGAGGCTACGGGGCGGGCGCGGGGGCCGCGGTGCCGGTGTCGGGGTCGGCGGGCGCGTCCTCCGGTAGCTGCCTGCTGCCGGGGACGAACCTGGGCGTCGTCCTCGGGTACGGGCTGGCATTCGTCCTGACCCACCTGCTTCTTGGCTGGGGCAGGCGTGTCCTTGGTGGAAGGAGGTGAGCGCCATGTTGTACACCCAATGTCCACGCAGGTCAGGAGCCCGGGGCCCGGCGCGGCAGAGAGTGCCAGTCGTTCTGATCCTCAGATTGCGACACGCACACGAACCGGGCCAGCAGACAGACGGCAGATTATCCGGTTTATCGGATAAATCCGCCCTGATTTGCGCCAGGAGAGCTCGACAGACACCCCCACCACCCGGATCCGCGCCAGGAGACACCACGGGCGCCCGCGCTCCTGCTCCTGGCGTGGGACCGCCCGCCGGCGAGGGGCAAGAGTACAAGTTCTGGTACTTGTCAGGACGTTGACGGGGTCGCTACGCTCACCTCGTGCTTACGACACTGAGATTAGGTTTCTCCTATGCCGTCTTCGGCGCCCTTATGTGGGCGTCCACCGGGCTGCTGGTTATGGGATTCTCAAGTATGAGCTTCTCAACCGGAGCCTCTTCCGCGACGAACGACACGCTCATTGCGGCGGCGCAGAACTATGCTGTGGTGGGAGGGGTTGTCGGCTGCGCCATCGGGCTCGTGATAAGCCGCCTCCCCGGTAGCCGAGGAAAGGACCTGACTGTTATCTCAGCGGTCCTCTTCCCCGTCGGCGCGTTCATAGGCTCGCTGCTGTTCGCCGTCGCCGTCTCGGTGGCGCTGTTTGTCGTCTCACTCTTCGGTTTCCGCTGGTTCCAGTACCAGGGGACGATTATTGTCACGGGCGTGTGGGTGATATCCGCGGTCGCCGTTCTCGCCGTCCTGACCTCCAAGGATGGCGGGTCGTCGTCGGTCACCTATTCCTACGGCGGAGGCTACTCCGGTGTGAGCTCGGTGGGCGGGGGCGCCATTGACGCGGCGCCTGTCGGCGGGTTCGGAGGGTCGGACACCTTCCATACCACCAGGGACTTCTTCGGGGACGGTTACACGACCCGGGGATCTGACGGGACCACTTTCCACACGACCAGGGACTTCCTTGGCGACGGGACCACCACCCGGGGGTCGAACGGGGTCACTTTCCACACGACCAGCGACTTCCTTGGTGGCGGCACGACCACCCGGGGCTCGGACGGGACCGTCTACCACACGACCAAGGACTTCTTTGGGGACGGTTACACGACCCGGGGGTCGGACGGCTCCGTCTACCACACGCGTGACGACTTCTTCGGGGACGGGACCACCACACGTAAGGGATGATCCGCCGCAGGGCCCAGGCTACCGTCTCCGGAGGGTGGAGCACCGTCCCGCGAGAAGCCCCCGGGGTCACCGGTAGCGGGCCTGGGCGCGCTGCGGCCCGCCAGGGAGAACCCCGCACCGAGTGGCCCGTTGCGGAAGCTCTCGCCCTCACGGGCCCCATGATCGGGAGCGCCCCGCACCGAGTGGCCCGCCGGGACGATAGCCAGCCAGGGCGGTGCGGTGGTGGGGCATGTGGAGGACGGGTCCGGGGCGTCGGGGGAGGTTGGCGGACGGTGTGGCGGCGGTCCCCAGAGGTGGACCGGCGGTCAGGGCCAGGCTAGTGGGTACGAGGTTTGTGGGAGGCGTGCTGGGTCCAAGACCGGCGGCGACGTTCGGTTCGCCGCGTCCTGTACGGACGCCATGGCCCGACGCTGTCAGCGCGGCAGTGTCCACGCTGCCGCCGGTGCGGGATGTGGCAATGAGGTCTGAGACAAGGTCGGGCCGGTCGTTCCTGGAGGCAAGCTCCAGGGCGAGCGCCAGGGCTGGTACCGCTCGCTCGGTGAGCCAGGTGAGGCGGTCGCGCTCGGTGGGGAACTGGAAACGGGCGGCGTCGGACTCCAGGGCGCCGATGAGCACCGGGGCGAGTGCCTGCTCGTAGAAGGACAGAGCCTCCTTGTGCTGCCCTATACTGTCTAGAGTATCACCAGTATTGTTCAGACAGTGAGCCTGCTGAAGTTCGGTCCCGTCCACCTTCCGGTAGAGGACCAGGGCGTCATGGTAGGTGGTCAGCGCCCTCTCATAACAGTCGACGTCGTCCAGGATGACACCCATGTTGATCAGGCAGTTGGCCTGATCCTGCTCGGAGTCAGGCTGATCACGGTAAATTTCCAGGGCGTCACGGTAGGCGTCCAGAGCATCTTCCTGTTGTCCTGCTTTGTCTAGGGTGACGCCGGTGTCGTACAGGACGATAGCCTGAAGCTGTTCGGCGCCTGGAAGATCTCGGTAGATGTTAAGAGCATCTTGGTAAGAGGCGAGAGCTTCCTCGTAGCGTCCATTCTCATGCAGGGTGGCGCCGATATTGGTCAGGCAGTTGGCCTGATTCTGCTTGGTGTCCGGCAGGTCGCGGTACAGTGCCAGGGCCTGCCGGTAATCAGCGAGAGCCTCCTCGTACCGTCCCGTGTCACTCAGAGTAAGGCCGATGTTGTGCAGACATTCAGCCTCCTGGAATCCGGTATTTTTTTGTGCTGATAGAGGCTCAGGGCCTGCTGGTAAGCGTCAACTGCCTCCTGGTAACGTTCCACGTAACGCAGGGTGTTTCCTGTATTGACGAGGCAACGAGCTCTATCATGTTCGGTGCCGTCAATGCGTCGGTAAATGTCCAGGGCCTGCCTGTAGGAGGTCAGTGCCTCTTCGTGCTGTCCCACCTGGCGCAGGGTGACGCCAATATTGGTCAGGCAGTCGGCAAGATCTTCGTGGGTATCACCCGTTTGACGGTAGAGGTCCAGGGCGCGACGGAACGCCGTCAGCGCCTCGGGATAACGCTTTGCGTCAGTCAGGTCAATACCCGTGTCAAATAATTTGTCTGCCGTGTGCCGATACTCTTCTGTCAGGTGGTTCAACGTTCTCGGCTCCTGACTGCCTGTTCGTAAACGTTCTATAATAAACGCCGGCTCAGCGGCTGGTTGGTGTCTCGGGTAGGCGTTGCTTCGTTTTTCTGTGTACCACTTCCTCCTGGCTACCGGCCCCCGTCAGGCTGGGGGTAGACCTCCTGGGCCTGCTGGTAGAGGGCGAGCGCCTCCTCGTGGCGGCCTGTCTTGTGCAGTGCGGCGCTGATATTGTATGAGCAGGCGGCCCGGTCCCGCTCGCTGCCGGGCAGGTCGCGGTAAAGATCGAGGGCCTGCCGGTATGCTGTGATGGCCTGTTCGTAGCGGCCTAGGGCGTATAGGGCGATACCGGTACCGTTCAGGCACTCTGCCCGGTCCCGCTCGGTGCCAGGCAGGTGCTGGTAGAGTCCCAGAGCCTCCCGGCAGGCGACGAGGGCCTCATTATGATGCCCCATGTGGCGCAGGACCCGTCCGGTGTCCTTCAGGCAGCTGGCTTGTTTCTGCTCGGTGCCGGGCAGGTCGCGGTAGAGGTCGAGGGCCTGCCGGTATGCGGCGACGGCCTCCTTGTCTGACTCTATACGGCGCAGAGCGGTGCCTATACAGTTCAGGCAGTCGGCCTGCTGCTGCTTGGTGGCGGGCAGCTCGCGGTAGAAGTCCAGGACGACCTCATAGGCGTCCAGGGCCTCATCATGACCTCCCAACATGTTAAAGGCGACACCTGCATTGTTCAGGCAGTCGGCCTGCTGGCGCTCGGTGCCCTCCACCTGACTGTAGAGCTCGAGAGCCTCCGTGAAAGCTATGATCGACTTCTCCTGGTGCCCGGTGGCGAACAATCGGGCCGCTTTGCTAAAAGCGGTTTCAGCTTCCCTCAGGATCTCCTCTGGGGAGAGGTCAGCCTCGTCCGGGTCCGTCATGGTCATCTCCTGTCCGTCGTGTGTGCCCCACTGCAGCACATATTGTGCTGCCAGGCGAGCCCGACGTCCCTGCCGCGGCCACAGACGCATCCGTCAAGAGGTGCGCGCTGTGACCATAGCAATAGTTAACAGCACTGAGGCGGGCGCTACGACCTGCCGGACGGGCGCGTGGAAGTCTCACCCTGCACACAGGTCATCGGTAGTGGGCGTGGGGGCGTGTGGTGTCGTCGTCTTGTTGGTAGTCGGCCAGGGCGGTGCGGTGGTGGGGCATGTGGAGGACGGGTCCGGGGCGTCGGGGGAGGTTGGCGGAGAGGACGGCGTCGGTGCCCAGGGGTGGGCTGGCGGTCAGGGCCAGGCCGGTGGGTGTGGGGGTTGTGGGATGGGGGTTGGGTTCAGGGTGTGTGGTGAGGTTGGGCGTGATGAGCCCTAGCGTGGTTGTCCTGCCTTGTGTCGTCAGCCTGGTGGTATCAATGCTGCCGCCGGTGCGGAAGGTGGCAATGAGATCTGAGATGAGGGCGGGCTGGTCATTGATGCTGGCGAGGCGCAGGGCGAGGTCCAGGGATGGTTCTGCTCTTTCCGTGAGCCAGGTGAGACGGTCGTGCTCGGTGGGAAACTGGAAGCGAGCGGTATTAGACTTCAGAGCACTAATAATCGCCGGTGTAAGAGCTCTTCTGTAGGAGGTGCGGGCCTCCTCGTACCGGCCCACTTCGTCCAGGGTGACGCCGGTGTTGAACAGGCAGGCGACCTGGTCCTTCTGGGTGCCTGGCAGGATGCGGAGGAAGTCTGCGGCCTGCTGGTAGATGGTGAGGGCCTCCTCGTACCTGCCCACCCTGCGCAGGGTGACGCCGGTGTTGTTCAGGCACTTGGCCTGCTGGCGCTCGGTGTCTGGCAGGGTGCGATAGGCGGCCAGGGCGTCCCGGTAGGAGGTGAGGGCCTCCTCATACCGACCTATCTCGACCAGGGTGTTGCCGGTGTTGAGCAGGCAGTCGGTCTGCTGGCGCTCGGTGTCTGGCAGGGTGCGATAGGCGGCCAGGGCGTCCCGGTAGGCGGTCAGGGCCTCCTCGTACCTGCCCACCCCGCGCAGGGTGACGCCGGTGTTGAGCAGGCAGTTGGCCTGCTGGCGCTCGGTGTCTGGCAGGGTGCGATAGGCGGCCAGGGCGTCCCGGTAGGCGGTCAGGGCCTCCTCGTACCTGCCCACCCCGCCTAGGGCGAGGCCGGTGTTGAGCAGGCAGTTGGCCTGCTGGCGCTCGGTGTCTGGCAGGGTGCGATAGGCGGCCAGGGCGTCCCGGTAGGCGGTCAGGGCCTCCTCATACCGACCTATCTCGACCAGGGTGACGCCGGTGTTGTTCAGGCAGTTGGCCTGCTGGCGCTCGGTGTCTGGCAGGGTGCGATAGGCGGCCAGGGCGTCCCGGTAGGCGGTCAGGGCCTCCTCGTACCTGCCCACCCCGTACAGGGTGTTGCCGGTGTTGAGCAGGCAGTCGGTCTGCTGGCGCTCGGTGTCTGGCAGGGTGCGATAGGCGGCCAGGGCGTCCCGGTAGGCGGTCAGGGCCTCCTCGTACCTGCCCACCCCGCGCAGGGTGTTGCCGGTGTTGAGCAGGCACTTGGCCTGCTGGCGCTCGGTGTCTGGCAGGGTGCGATAGGCGGCCAGGGCGTCCCGGTAGGCGGTCAGGGCCTCCTCGTACCTGCCCACCCCGCCTAGGGCGAGGCCGGTGTTGAGCAGGCAGTTGGCCTGCTGGCGCTCGGTGTCTGGCAGGGTGCGATAGGCGGCCAGGGCGTCCCGGTAGGCGGTCAGGGCCTCCTCGTACCTGCCCACCCCGTACAGGGTGTTGCCGGTGTTGTTCAGGCACTTGGCCTGCTGGCGCTCGGTGTCTGGCAGGGTGCGATAGGCGGCCAGGGCGTCCCGGTAGGAGGTGAGGGCCTCCTCATACCGACCTATCTCGACCAGGGTGTTGCCGGTGTTGAGCAGGCAGTTGGCCTGCTGGCGCTCGGTGTCTGGCAGGGTGCGATAGGCGGCCAGGGCGTCCCGGTAGGAGGTGAGGGCCTCCTCATACCGACCTATCTCGACCAGGGTGTTGCCGGTGTTGAGCAGGCAGTTGGCCTGCTGGCGCTCGGTGTCTGGCAGGGTGCGGTAGGTGTCCAGGGCGTCCCGGTAGGAGGTGAGGGCCTCCTCGTACCTGCCCACCCCGCCTAGGGCGAGGCCGGTGTTGAGCAGGCAGTTGGCCTGCTGGCGCTCGGTGTCTGGCAGGGTGCGGTAGGTGTCCAGGGCGTCCCGGTAGGAGGTGAGGGCCTCCTCGTACCTGCCCACCCTACCCAGGGCGAGGCCGGTGTTGCCCAGGCAGGCGGCCTGCTGGCGCTCGGTGCCTGGCAAGGTGCGGAAGAGGGCCAGGGCGTCCCGGTAGGCGGTCAGGGCCTCCTCGTACCTGCCCACCCTGCGCAGGGTGGTGCCGGTGTCGAGCAGGCACTTGGCCTGCTGGAGCTCGGTGTCTGGCAGGGTGCGATAGGCGGCCACCAGGGCCTGCTGGAAGGCGGTCAGGGCCTCCTCGTACCTGCCCACCCTACCCAGGGCGAGGCCGGTGTTGCCCAGGCAGCCAGCCTGCTGGCGCTCAGTACCCTCCACCTGCCGATAGAGCTCCAACGCTCTCATAAAGGCTGCGATCGCCTCTGGCAGGTGCCCGGCTTCGAACAGCCGACATCCGCCATTGAAGGCCTCCTCGGCCTTCCTCAGGATCTCCTCCGGGGAGAGGCCTCCGTCGTCCGGGTCCGCCATGGCTACCTCCTGTCCGTCGCGGGCAGACGTATTGCACCACACGCCGGGGTGTTGACGGGTCTGACACCCCGGACCTGAGCCGTCGTGCCGTCCCCGTCAGTCCTCTTTGAGGGTCGGGCGCCGTAGGGCCCAGGACCCAGGCAAGGCTCAGCAGGCCCCGCCCAGGCCAGACCGATACAACCCAACCCCTCGCGGCGCACGACGGCCGCTCCCGCGCCGTCACATCCCCTGCACCTGGGTGCGGAGCTCGCCCGCCAGCTCCCCGCCGCGGTCCTCCAGGAGCTCGGCCCTGGGGCCTGCGCAGCCTCCTGATCTGCATCCTCTCCGAGCCTGGGGTCGCCCGCGAATAACAACCGCGCTCCCTGGGTAACGCGGTGCGCACCGCGCCCGCAGTCGCACAAGGAGAACCACCATGAGCGCCATCAACAACCGACCCGAGATCCGCTGGCACACCCCCTCAGACCCTGAGCGTACCAGCCTCGTCCTCAGCCGGGCCCTGCGCAACACCGACCCCGGCCTGGCGGGCCGGATCCTCACCGACCGCCTTCTGGGGGTCGTCGCCAGCCAGGGGCCCGACGCCCGCGTCACCCTGACCCTGGGCACCGAACGGGACGGCGAGGTCCGGGTCAGCGTGGACGCCGTCGGGGTCACCCCCACCTTCCCCCAGGACCTCGCCTGGTGCTCCGAGGGCGTCCACGAGTGGGAGGAGGTCGTCCCGGGCGCGGGGCGGCCCGCCCCCAGGGTCCTGCGCGAGGTCGTCGCCGCCGTCACCCGGCAGTCGCCCCGCCTCACGCCGGAGCCCGTGGCGCCCGGCGTGCCGGACGGCACCGGCGCGCGCACCCTCACCCGGCTCCTGCCCGGCGCCGACCAGGACACCTTCCGACGCCCCCTGGGCACCTGGCCCAATACCGTGATGACGAACTCGGCGCTCACCATGACCCGCGTCCTGCGCAGTGCTGGCGCGACCCTGCGCGTCCACCTCGCCCCGGCCGGCTCGGCCGAGACCTGGATGCTTCAGGAGACCGTCCTGGCCACCGAGGGGCGGGCGAGCACCGAGACCGTGATGGGCTACGTCGGCGTCCCCGTGCGCATGCGCCTCCTGCTGGGCACCGACCTCGATGAGGAGATCCCCGCGCGTGTCGTCGTCGCCCTCGAGGACTGGGCCAGCGACCTCGAGGTCGTCCCCCTGGGCGCCGACGAGGACGCTAAGGAGGTGTGGGCGGGCGCCAGCCGCACCCTGCAGGGCCGGGCCGTCCCGCGCGGCATGGCCCGCGGCCTGGTCCGCATCCCCGTGCCCGGCGAGCGCACCGGCGTCATCGGCATCCGCTGCGCCATGCCGACGACCCCTGAGGTCCCCCTTACCGACGCCGTCCCCACCGAGGGACTGCGCCTGGGCACCGCCCTTGACTCCACCGGCGGGCGCACCGAGGTGCGCATCGGCCTGGAGCAGCTGTGCCAGCACGTCCACGTGCTCGGGGCCTCCGGCGCTGGCAAGTCCACCCTCCAGGCTGGCGTCGTCGCCTGGGCCGTCGAGCACGGTCTGGGGGTGACTGTCATCGACCCCCACGGCACCCTGGTGAGCCGCTGCGTGGACGAGCTGCCCGACGGGGCCGCCGCCCGCACCCACCTGGTGCGCACCGCCGACCTGGAGCGGCCCACCCCTCTCAACCCCTTCACGGGGCGCGACTTCGAGACCATGGTCGGGGAGGTCATCGAGATCCTCTACGCCGTCTTCGATCCCAAGCACACCGGTATTATCGGCCCTCGCTTCGAGCGGATCTTCCACCAGGCCATGGGGGCCGCCAGTGCCCTGTTCGGGGACCGCGCCACCATCAGCCTGGTCCCGGAGCTGCTGGCGGACAGGGAGCGCATCACCGACGTCGCCCACGCGGTCCACCACATCAACCCGCGCCTGGCGCGCGAGCTCGAGAGCGAGCTGGCCGGCAACCACTCCAGCGAGTTCGCCGATATGCTCGCCTGGGTCAACTCCAAGTTCGACCGCGTCCTGCGTTCGTCTGCCATGAGGGCCGTCTTCGGCTCCGGCCGCGAGGCGATCGACGTCCAGGGCGTCATGGACCGCGGCGAGGTGCTCCTCATTGACCTGGCCGCGCCCCGCATCGGCCAGGACCAGGCCGCCTTCATCGGCATGATCTGGGTCATGGAGCACGCCCTGGCCATGGCCTCCCGCGCGCAGCGCCACCGTCCCCACCTCCTCGTCATCGACGAGGCGCAGCTCTTCCAGGTCGGGGGCCTGCCCGAGCTCCTGGCCGAGGGCCGCAAGTTCGGCATCAGCGTCCTGCTGGCCCACCAGCACATGGGCCAGCTGTCGGCGGAGCTCGCCAGCTCCCTGGAGGCCAACGCCTCCACCGTCATGGGGATGCGCTCCTCCATCCAGGACGCCCCGCGCGTCGCGGCGCGCATCGGCACCTGGAGCGGCGGCTCCCTCAGCCGCCTGCCCAATATGCACGCCGCCACCACCCTGGCCACCCCCGCCGGGCAGACGCAGGCCTTCACCCTCGTCGTGGACCACAACGAGCGTGCCGACGCCCTGCGCCGCGAGCGCCCCGGGGCGGTCGAGCGCAACCGCCAGATCACCCGGTCCCGCGTCCTGCGGCGGTGCCAGGAGCTGGGCAGCCTCAAGGCCCTGACCAGCGACGACGTCGAGGCCGCCATCCGTCAGTGCGAGGCCAACGACCTCGTCCGCCTCACTGCTTCTCCCCACCTGGAGCCCTGCGAGCAGGACGGTGGGGCTTCGCGGCCCCAGGACGGTCCCCAGGACGACGACTTCGGCTCCCTCCTGGAAGAGTGTCTCACCTCCCTGGGCATGGGGGAGCCGGTTTCCGGCTCGGCTGACGTCGACACCCTCCTGTCTGGCTCAGAGGGCTGAGGCCGGGCCCCTCCTGGCCTTCTCGGCGAAGTGGGGCTGACTCGGAGGGGTGGGGTTGGCTCGGTGGGCTGAGGCCTGCTGGGTGGCCCCGGCCCGACGTCGCGCCCCTCCTCTCAGGTGAACGCGCTGTCCTGCGGATGAACGCGCTGTCCTGCGGATGGGCGTGCTGTCCTGCGGGTGGACGCGCTTAAGGCTATATGAACGCCATCCTAAACGGCGTTCATATACCTGAAGGCGCGCTCACCTACGAAGGAAGGCGTTCATCCACGGGGAAAGGCGTTCACCGGCGTAGGGTGTGTCCGCAGCCGGAGGATACTCACCTATGTAGGGAGGCGTCTGTCTATAGAGGAGTGTGTTCGTCTGCGGTGGGTGTCTTGTCCTGGTTCAAGGCGTCTTTTGGTGTGGTTCTGGTGAGTGTGATGTGTCCGCGCTCGTCCACGTGGGTGCGGTAGGTTCCCGCGTCCTGGTCCAGCAGCGGGGCGGCCAGTGCCCGCTCCACCTCCCGGTGGAGGCGGCGGGCGCCGTCGGGACGGGCCAGGGCCTGGGTGAGCAGGATCTCGCGGGCCTGGTGGGTGACCTCCACCGTGTAGCCGCTGCGTGCGCACACCCGGGCGAGGGTGACCAGGACCTGGTCCAGGACCCGGCTCATGCGGTCCCGGTCCAGGGGCTCCATGAGGACGACGGCGTCGAGGCGGCCCAGGACCTCGGGGGCCAGTAGCTGCCTGACCTGCCTGCGGGCCACGGCGCGGGGGTCCTCGCCGGGTCCCAGGCCCGGGGCCTGGCGGGTCAGGGCCCGGGCCCCGGTGTTGGCGGTCAGGACGACGTCCAGGCCGCTGGCGTCCACGGTCCGGCCCGAGTAGTCGGTGACGGTCCCGTTGCCCAGGAGCTCCAGGAGCAGGTTGTCGCGTATGAGGGGGGAGGCCTTGTCGATCTCGTCCAGGAGGAGGACTGCGTGGGGGCTGGCTGCGATCCGGGAGGTCAGCCACCCCTCCCGCCTGTCCGAGCCGACGTAGCCGGGCGGGGCGCCCAGGAGGGTCGAGCCCAGGTGCTCAGAGGTCAGCATGGCCGTGTCCACCCGGATCAGGGCCTCGCCGGCCTCCTGGCGGGCGGCCGCCAGGTGGTCGGCCAGGGTGGTGGCCAGGAGCGTCTTGCCCGTCCCGGTCCCCCCGGTCAGCAGGACCGCGGAGCGGGGGCGCCGGTCGGTCAGGCGCAACCCGCGGTGACCCAGGGCGACCTGCCGGGCCAGGGCGTGGCAGGCCTCGTCCTGGCCCAGGACCCGGCTGCGCAGCGCCCGCTCCAGGGCGCGGACGTCCCACCGGCGGGCCTGCCGGTCCTCGTCCGGGCGGGCGGGGCCGGGGGGCAGGGCGTGGTCCTCCCCGCGCAGCGCCGCGTCGCAGGCCCACAGGTCCAGGAGGCGTCGGCCGTGCTCGGGCTGGGCGGGCTCGCCCGCCCCGGGTACCGCCCGGGCCGCGGCCGCGACCGTCCCTGGCGGGATCCGGACCCGGTGGAAGGCCTCGAGCTGTGGGGCCAGGCTGGCCAGCTCCCGACGCAGCTCAGCCGTGCCCGGGGCGGGCCGGGAGTCGATGACCGTGGCGCCGCCGGGGACCAGGGCGCGGCGCTCCAGCCCGTCGGCCTGGTCCCACTGGCTGCCCGGGACCACCCAGGCCAGGGGCATGGACAGGCGGCGGGCGGTGTGCCGTGCCAGCAGGAGCGCCTCGGCCCCCATGGGGTCGACGGGGTCGGTGGCCACCAGGACACGACGCCCCGGGACCACCACCCCACCAGCCACACCACCGGGCGCGCCGACAGGGACGCCGCCACCCGGCCGCGGCGCCTCGCACCCAGCCATCCCACCCCCGGCCCCGCCCCCGGGCGCGCCGACCGGCACGCCGTACAGCGCGGCCCTGACCGCCGCGCAGGCCCCGCCGTCCTCCTCGTCCACGCCGCCGCGCAGCGCGCAGAGCTCACGGGCCCCGCAGCAGGTCACGACCCCGGCAGGGCCCCCGGGCACGGGCAGACCGCGCAGCGCGGCGGTCAGGGCCTCCCCGGCCCGCCCGACGTCGTCGTCCTCAGTGACGAGGACCACGTGCTGGGGCTCGAGCGCGAGCAGGTGGCACAGGGCCTGGCGGGCCCAGGCCGGCATCGGGCGCGGGACCACCACGGCCCCACACCCGGCAGGAGAAGACAGTTGCGTGTGCATACCCCCCATGACGGACGCCAGGAGGAGCACGGCTCACACCCCGGTCGGCGCCTTCCTGCTCGCCCGGTCCTTGAGCGTGTCGTGGAGCCAGTGCTCGATCTCGGTGCGGAGCTCCGGCCTGACACCGCGCAGGAACCTGGCCTCGGCGTCGGGCCTGTGCATGTCGGTGCGCAGCAGGTCCTCCACAGGCGCGTAGAGGCTGTGGGGCAGGGCCTCAAGAAGGCCCTTGAGCGTGTCCGTACGGTGTCCCGGGCCGGGGGTGACCCCCAGGAGGTCCAGGATCTCCGTCAGGAGGCGGTACCTGAGGTCCGAGTAGAGCTCGCGCTCCCAGATCCGGGCGATGTCCCGGACCTCCTTGACGAGCTCGGCCTTGGCCCTGGCGCGCTGGAGCGTGTCAAGGTCGATGCGCTCACCGCCGAGCCCCAGCGGGCTCTGGCCGAGGTGGTCGATGAAGTAGTCGGTGACGGCGTCCCACAGGACCTCGGTGCGCCCGCCGCCCACGGTGAGGTAGCGGGTCGTGAACAGGTCCCTGATACCGGTACCGAGCAGGTTCATGACCTCGGTCTCCATCCTCTCGGCGATATCGACCTGGTCCTCCAGCAGCTCTTCGAACGAGTCGGAGTCGGGGCCGTCCGACAGCGCGGCGTTGAGGGAGAGCGCCGTAGCGACCCGTGAGGCGTCGGCGGGCCTGGTGACATTGCGCTCCCACCACGTGCGGTCGCGCCCCTTGAGGCCGGACAGCTTCTTCTTGACGGTCCTCACCACGCCCAGGACGAGGACGCGGGCCTCCCGCGGGCCCGTGTGGTGGCGCTGGGTCTCCCGGTCAATGACGTAGTCCATGGGGATGTCGTCCTCGAGCGGCTTGTTGAAGCGGATGCCGAAGAGGATGTCCACGAGCACGGCCTCGTGCCGCTCGTCGAGGCCAATGCGCTTGCTGAGCTCTGCGACGGACTCCTTCGGGCGTGACAGCCCGCCGTCCTGGGAGGCCTTGGCGCGCATGTAGTCCTCGGCGACGTTCTTGACGCGGGCGCGGATCTGGGGCGCGATCAGGGGCCTGGGGCCCAGCTTGCGGGCCTCGCGGGCCATGACGGCCAGCACGCCCTTGAAGGGCTTCTCCTCCTGCGTGGTGCCGCGGACGATATCCAGGACCAGCTGGGCGCAGCCCTCGCAGTTGGGGTCGGGGTCGATGACCGCCCTGAGCGTCACGTCCCGCCCGGCGCCCCCGGTGGCGGAGGCGGTCTCACCGGCGTCGTCCACGGCGTCGAGGTCGGGGTCGTACGTGGAGGCGCTGGTGGAGACGGGCGGCGTCACCGCCTTCACGACGAACGGGTTGCGGCCCCAGCAGGAGCCGCCGGGGTGGAGGGCGTCGCGCATCCGGCGGACGGTGCTGCAGCCCCAGGACAGGTGGAGGATCTTGGAGGTGACGATGTCGATCTCGTCGGTCGTCACGGTCAGCGGCTCCGTGCCCCGGTAGGAGGGCACCGGGTTGTCGGGGTCGCCCGCAATGAGCCACTGGCCGGTGAACGGGTCGGGGAGGATGCGCTGGGCGCTGTGGATCTCCTCGACGGTGTAAGGCCGCTTGGTGGTGCTGGTAGTCATAATGCTGTTCTTTCTGTTGTGAATGTGTGGTGAGATGCGGTTGTTGCCTGGATGAGGACGACGAGGGCCCGGAGGAGCGGTGCTCCTCCGGGCCCTTGAGGCAGGTGGTGAGTGCGTCTTCTGGCGAGCGCGGCTGCGGAGTCCTCTCGCCAGAGGCAGATGCATACGAGGACGGGCTCAGGCGGGGCGCGGGTGCGCCTCTGGTGGGGCGCGAGTGCGGGGCGCTGGCCTGCCGTGGTGCCGTGCGGGCGGGGTGCGGGTAAGGCGCGCACACCCCGGGCGGGGCGCGGGTGCCGGCGCCGTTTTCGCTGGTCCTGGGCCTCAGGCGGCTCGCCGCACGCGCTGGTTGCGGTGGCGGGCGGCGGCCGTACGACGTCGGGCCGCGGCAGGCAGGTGGTCGCGTCGGCAGTGACGACGGCGTGCCTTCCCGTGGTGCCCCCACCCGTCACCCACCGGCTCACCCACCGGCTCCGGCCGGGGCGTGCGACTGCCGAGGTCCCCCGCCGACCGGTCGCGCGCAGGCGGCTGGGGGAGGACCTCGGGCATGTCGCCGAGGTTGAGACGGGTGTGCAGGGAGCAGGCCCGCCACAGGTCCCGGGAGACGCCGCCGCGCCCGGTGACCTGCCAGACGGTCATGCCCAGCCTCGCGGCCTGGCGGGCCAGCGGCACGAAGGCGTGGTCGCCCGAGCCGATCACGAGGTTGTCGAAGCGCCGGGCCAGACGGTTGACGTCGATCTGGTCCAGGACTGCGTTCTCCCCGCCGTCGGGGCCCGAGCGCAGGGCGGGGTGCAGGCTCACGGCTGCCAGGACCGGCAGGTTCCGGGCGGCGAAGTGGTGGGACATGCCGCTGTAGACGACGTCCATGGCCCCGATCGGCATGACGTCGAGCAGGATGTTGAGGGTGCGGGCCAGGTCCTGCGGCGTGGTGGTGCCGCCCCCGCTGAGGTTCTCCAGGTCCAGGACGAAGACGGTGCGCCCCCGGCGTCGCACGCCCCGGCCGCTGACGGGGGCGGTGCGCTCGGCGGCGGTGCGGTTGTCACGACGGGTGCGTGAGACGCCCCCGGCCACGGGGACCTCGGGGGCGAGGGCGGGGACGAGGGTCAGCCTGGGGGCTGGGGTCGGGCGGGTCGGGCGGATCTGGACGGCAACGGCGTTGGCGCTCATGACGGGTCCTCTCGGGTCGGCCCCGCGCAGGCCTGGTGCGCGGGGTACGACCCTGAAGCGCGGTTGTTATTGCCGTCTCCGGGCCCGCCCGGCGACGCCCGGAACCCGCCCAAGGCTCGCCCTGGGCCCGCCCAGCGACCGAGTCCCACCGCCCGGCGACGCCCGGGCCCGCCCGAGGCCCGCCCGAGGCCCGCCCGGCGACCCATATGTGACGTATAACTCATTTTGGGTGATCCACCGAGGCGACACCGTCCGTCACAGGCATTAAGCGCCGGGGCGGCGTCGTACGTAACCGAAGGAGCCCGTCATGGGAAACCTGACCACATCCGCCGACACCACTGTCATTGACTTCGTCCCCACGATCGGACCCGACGGGCGGGCGGTCTGGACGGCCCCTGAGGAGGCGGGGCCGGGCGACGTCGCCCTGGCTGACGGCGTCCTGCAGCCGCTCGCCCACGCCGACGACGCAGGTGGCCTCGTGGCCGCGCCCTGGGGCAGCACGCTTCCCACCGAGCGCATGGCGGGGGGCCGGGGCCCGGTGGACAAGGGGACCGGCGCGGCCAGCTGGGAGGAGGTCGCCCGGCTCATGCGTTCCCTTGAGAACGGTGACAGGAGCGGCGACGTCGTCATGGGACCCGGTGGCACGCTGACCGTGACGGGCCCTGGCGCCAGCTCCGCGGCCCCGTTCTCGGTCCTGCCCACCGAGCGCATGGCGGCCCCCGCACCCACCATCTCCATGGACGACGTCGCGCAGATCCGCCGTATCGACCCCTACAACGTCGAGGGGTGGACCCCGGTGCACAACTCCGTGCTCGACGGCTGGCGTTTCAGCCTCCAGGTGGCCCCGATGGGCTTCCGCTTCGTCTTCCTCGTCTTCCGCTCCCCGAACGACGGGGGGTTCTGGCGGATCTGGGTGCTGCGTCCCAACGCGGACGAGCAGTTCGGCCACGAGCCTCACATGATCGCGACCTATGTCAACGGGGAGCGTGTTCCCGTCATCTGCGGCGCGGGCGGTCGGGCCCACCCCACCCTGACGGAGGCCCGGGTCAACGCCGGCAAGTGGGCGCTCTACACCCAGCGCCGTATGTGGGGCCAGGACGTCCTCCTGTCCGCCTGAGCAGGAACAACCAACCAGAAGGGAATGTCATGTCGCACGTCACCAGCCTCCTGGGACGCCGGTTCCGGGCACGCCGCACGGCGTCCCGCTCCACGACCAGGGATCCCGGCGAGGTCGTCCTCCGGTTCTCTCCCGACCTCGTGGAGCGCGTCCAGGAGCACATCGCGTCCTTTGAGCCCGAGCGAGGGGGCGCCCTCCTTGCCGACCACGGCGTCGTCCGTGAGCTCATTGAGGACCACGCCGGTCGGTACTCGCCCGTCAGCTGGGACATCTCCCCTGAGCTCACCGAGCTGGTGGGCAGGGCGGAGAGGGCGGGGCTGGGCGTCCTGGCCGGTACGGTCCACTCCCACCCCGACGGCCTCCCCGACCCCTCGGCGACGGACGTGTGCACCACCACCCACGCCCTCGAGCAGAACCCTCACCTCGACTCGCTGCTCATCTGCGTGGTCACGCGCGGGGTGCCCCGTGATACCGACCTGCCGATCGGCCAGCGGCACCGGATGAGCATCCACGTCCTGAGCCGGACGGCCGACGGGGCGCCCGTCCTGGAGCGCGGGCGCGGCGAGGTCCTCGTCAACGGCGCCGCTGACGACGGCCAGGGGCAGGGGGCGCGGCCCGGGCAGGACGACGGCTTCCTGCCTCCTGAGGGCGACGACGCGCTCTCCCGGGTCCGTGGCCTCGTCGGCTCCCTGCAGGACAGGGGCGTCGTCGTCGCCGGCTGCGGATCCGTCGGCAGCCGGGTCGCCGAGGACCTGGTGCGGTCGGGCGTGGGCCGGGTGGTCCTCATTGACCCCGACGAGGTCAGCGAGGCCAACATGGCCCGCAGCGTCTACACCCGTGCCGACATCGGCGTGCCGAAGGTCTGGGCGCTGGCGAGGCGCCTGCGTGACATCAGCCCGCATACGGCCGTCACCTGCCTCATGGGCCCGCTCCAGGAGCACAGCGGGACCGCCCTGGCCGCCGCACCGGATCTTCTCGTCCTGGCCACCGACGACATGGTCGAGCAGGGTGACCTCGCCGCCCGCGCCTATACGCGCGGCGTCCCCCAGGTCAGCTGCGCCCTGTACCGCAAGGCGGCGGCTGGTGAGGTGTGCGTCGTCATGCCGGTGCTGGGCACGCCCTGCTGGGGCTGCGCCGTCGGCGCCAACCAGCTGTCCGCCAGCGAGCGCCCGGCCACGAACTACGGCGTCGACACCCGTCTCGTGGCTGAGTCCGGGCTCGGTGCGTCGGTCAACCTGGTCGCCTCGGTCGCCTCCCAGGCCGCCCTCGCGGTCCTGGCCGGGCCGGGGAGCGTCCACGGGCGCGAGCTCGTGCACCTGCTCACCCAGGGCCGCACCTTCGGGATCGTGACGACCGTGCCTCACTGGCCCGTCCTGGACCGGGTGCTCCCGGGCGCACCGCACCAGTCGCACCCGCGGAGCCTGTGGCCGGTCGTCCGGCGGGGCGGGTCCTGCCCCGTCTGCGGGCCCGGGGCGCGCCGGTCCACCCCTGAGGACGCGGACACCGTCTCCGGGCCCGGTGGGGACCTGGAGACGGCCGCCGTGACGGGTACTGCTGGCGGGGTGGCGGGTACCGCCGGATCGGCGGCGGGCGGCGGCGTCCTTGAGGCGATCGCGCGCGAGCTGATCGAGGGGGCCGAGTGCCCTGACACGAGCTGGCGTGACCTGGAGCAGACGCCCGGGCCTGAGGCCGGGGGCCGGGCGGATGAGCTCGTTCACTGACGACGTCAGGCGGCGGCTGGGTGAGGACGCCGCCCCCTCCTACGGCGCCCTGGTCCAAGGCGGCCAGCACGCCCGGGAGGGTGTGGACAGCACGTTCCGGATGGGGCGCGATGAGCGGATCCTCCTGTACGGGCTCATGGTCGTGTGCGTGGTCCTGGCTGTGGCCAACCCGCTGCTGGTCGACGGGTGCTCCGGCCAGGGCGGGCTGGTCGGGACCGCGCGCACCCTGCTCACCTTCCCGTCCGCCTGGTCCCAGTCCGTGGTGATGGGGCTGAGCAGCGTCTGCATCGCCGGCATCGCCCTGACGGCCCGGGGCCTGTCCCGGGTGAGCGCGGACCAGCGGACGGCTCTGACGGCGGCACGCTGGGGCGGGATCGTGGCAGGCGCGCCGACGGCGCTGGTGCTGGCGGTCATGGCGGTGCTCGTAGCCCTCACGGTGACGTTCCTGGTGTGGGTGCTCATAGCTGTTCTCGACGAGTGAGGGGACACGCCCTGGGCAGGAGGCCAGCTCGGTACCGGGTGCGGGGTCTGGGCGCAGCTGCTGCCCGTGCCCGGCACCGAGCTCGTCGCACCTGCCCGGGGCCGCACCCAGCTGCTCACCCGTGGACGTGGCGCTCCCGCGCTCGTCTTGCGCCTGCCCGGGGCCGCGCAGGACGCCCCGGGCACGGCGCTCGTGCGGGCCGGGGGTCCGGGAGGCGGTCGGGCTGGCGGCCCGGGGGCGGTACAGGTCCGGGGGGCGGTTGGGCCAGCGGCCCGGCCACCTCGGTGGGCCTGTGTCCCAGGTGGCAGGAACTGGGCTGGTGGCCTGCGGCGTGTCCTGGTCCCTGTCCTCCTAGGATGCACGGCGGTTGAGTGCGGCGGGGTGCCTCCTTCTCAGTCTTCTCAGTCGCACCTCCGGAAAGGCCTGGTATGACCACCGACTCCCGTCCTGTCCCCGACCCGGATCCTGACTCCGGGCCTGCCGCCTCAGGCCCCGGACCGGAGGTCCCGCCTCCCGCCCCTGAGGCGCCGTCTCCCGCCCCCGGGGCGCCGTCTCCTGCCCCCGAGGCCCTCCCGTCCGGGCCGGTGGCCACGCAGGCCCTCGACCCGCGCCCGGCCCCGTCCGGGCCCCTGCCTGAACGCCTCTTCCGCCTGGACCACCTCCTGCGCCAGGCCGACGCCCCCGCCGCCGCGCAGCTCTTCACCAACCGCCTGCTCAACGTCCTGGCCAAGCAGCCCCTGGGCTCGCGCCTGACGCTGACCATGGAGGCCGAGCGCAACGGGCAGGTGAACGTCACCCTGGCTGCCTGGGGCGTGGGCGAGCCCTTTGGCGGGGACCTCGTGTGGTGCGGTGAGCACACCCACGTGTGGGAGGAGGTCGACCCGGTGGTGGACCGCCCCCGTCCTGCCGTCCTGCGCGAGGCCGTTCCCGCCGTCAGGGAGCAGCCGCTCTTCCTGAGCCTGACCCGGGCCGACCTCACCCCCGAGGGGCACGCCCTCGTCCTGACCGACACCTCGGAGGTGCCCGGGACCGGGGGCCTCCGCCCCCGCGCCCTGGGGACCTGGCCCAACCCCCTCGCCTGCTCCGGCATGGACCTGCTGCGCACCCTGCGCAGCACCGGGGGAGTGCTGCGCATCCACCTGGCCCCCGCGACCGCCGTCGAGCGCCTCATGCTCCAGGACCAGGTCCTGACCACGGAGGGGCGGGCCTCGGTGGAGGCCATGATGGGTTACATGGGGACCCCGGTACGCATGAGGATGCTCCTGGGAGTGGACGAGGGTGAGGACGTGCCCGCCCGCCTGGAGGTCGCCGTGGACGGCCTGGCCAGCGACATGCTCTACCGCCCCCTGGGTGACGAGGAGGAGCCCGACGCCGTGTGGGGCGGGGGCGAGGACGCCCTCCAGGGCCACGCGGTCCCCCAGGGCATGGCCCGCGGCCTGGTCAAGGTCCCCGCCGCCGGGATCCGCTCCGACGTCGTCGGGGTCCCCTGCCTCCTGCCCACCATCCCCGACGTCCCGGTGGCCCAGGAGCTCCCGGCCACGGGCCTGCGCCTGGGGACCGCCCCCGACGCCTCCGGCCGCCCGGTCACGGTGCGCCTGGGCGTCACCCAGGCCTGCCAGCACGTCCAGGTCCTGGGGGCCAGCGGGGCGGGCAAGTCCACGCTGGCGGCGGGGCTGATCGCCTCGGCCCTGGAGGCCCGGATCGGGGTGACGCTCATCGACCCCCACGGCACCCTGGTCAGCCGGGTGTCCACTGAGCTGACGCCCGGCAGCGCCCACCGGGTCCACGTGGTGCGTACCGCCGACCTGGAGCACCCCACCCCCCTGAACCCCTTTGCCGGGCGCGACTGTGAGGACATGGTAGGGGAGGTCCTGGAGATCCTGTACGCGATCTTCGACCCTAGGCACGAGGGGATTATCGGGCCGCGCTTTGAGCGGCTGTTCCGCCAGACCATGGCGGCGCTGCGGATCCTGCTGGAGGACCGCGCCACCCTGACCCTGGTGCCCCAGGTCCTGGCCAGCCGGCAGCGGATCAAGGACGTGACCGACGCCGTCGCCACCCGGGACGCGGAGCTCGCCCGGGAGCTGCGTAGTGAGCTGGTCGACAACAGGTCCTCGGACTTCTCCGACATCCTGGCCTGGGTCTCCTCCAAGTTCGACAGGCTGGTGCGCTCCTCGGCCATGCGGGCCGTGTTCGGCTCCGGGTACCGGGCCATTGACGTGGCCCAGGTGGTGGAGCGCGGTGAGGTCCTGCTCATTGACCTCGCCGCCCCTCGGATCGGCGCCGACCAGGCTGCCTTCACCGGCATGGTCTGGCTCATGGAGCACGCCCTGGCCATGGGAGCCCGCGGGTCCTGGGAGCGGCCCCACCTCGTCGTGGTCGACGAGGCCCACCTCTTCCAGGCCGGGGGCCTGTCCGAGCTCCTGGCGGAGGGGCGCAAGTTCGGCGTCGGCGTGGTCATCGCCCACCAGCACATGGGCCAGCTCAGTGCCTCCCTGGGCGGTGCCGTGGAGGCCAACGCCTCCACGGTGGTGGGGCTGCGCTCCTCCATCCGGGACGCACCCCGGGTGGAGGAGCGGATCGGCACGTGGAGCGGCGGGTCGCTCAGCCGCCTGCCGAACATGCGGGCGGCCACCACCCTGGCCACCCCTAAGGGGCAGACGCAGGCCTTCACCCTGACCATTGACCACAATGAACGCGCTGAGCGCCAGAGGATGCTGCACCCGGACTGGGCGGAGCGGGCGACGGCGGTCACCGAGGCCCGGCGACGTCTGACCAGCAGCTCCCAGGGCGGTCTCAGCCCGCTGGGGTCGGCGGACGTCGACCGGGCGGTGCGGCGGCTGTGCGGCGCCCTGAGCCAGGACGGTCCCGGGCCTGCGGCCTCCACCGGCCGGTCCTTCCTGGACGAGCTCCTCAAGTCGCACCAGACAGTCTCTGAGGAGGACGAGTGAGGACGAGGGGCCCTGCGAGTTCCACGTGAAACCGGGGCGGTCCGGGCGCCCTGGCACCCGGGGGCGGGCGTCGGATCGGGTGGTTGCCGGCCTGCGGTCCGGGCGCCCTGGCCGGGGACTTACCGATGCTGTCCGCCTCGGCGGGCGTCGTGCTCGACGGCGGCCAGGAGGAGGGCCTGGGCCAGCAGGTAGGTGCTCATGACCAGCCACTCCCCCTTGGGCAGGCGCCGTCCTCCCAGGGCCTGGACGGCAATGAGGGAGTCGGAGAGCATAAAGAGCGACCCGCCGGCCGCACCCAGGGGCCCGGTGCCCGTGGCGGCCAGGGCCTGGGTGGCCAGTGAGACCGCGTAGAGGGCCCCGACCGGGGCCAGGGCCCCCGAGCCCGGCAGGACCCGCCTGCCTACCGCGACGCCAGCGCCCACCACTCCCAACAGGGGCAGGGGCCAGGCGGGGGAGGTCGGCCGCAGCGCGTTACGGTCTCGGGCAGGGGTCATGGCCGCCGTCCAGCACCACTGAGCGGGTAGGAAGGAGACCACGAGGACCGGCAGGGCCGCCTGACGCGGCACCAGGGCCGGGAGCGTGTCACCCAGCCAGGACCAGGCCAGGGCGCCGTACACCGTGCCCGCCCGGGCTCCCCGCACCTGCCGGTCCGGCCACGTGGCCCAGGTCCCGCCCATGAGCGGCAGGGCCAGGGACTGGGTGAGCCGGACGACCACGTCACGCCGGTGCCTCACCGCAGTACCCTCGGTGGGCTCCCACCAGCAGGCCGCCAGGTGGATGCCCGCGTCCAGGGCTGCCAGGAGCGCCAGCACCCGGCTGGGGTGGGGGCGGGCTGGCCGGGACGGGGGAGCTGGCGGCTGGTTGGAGGCGGGCGCCGGGAAGTCGGAGGCGGCTGGCGGCGACTGACGGGAGGCGCCTGGTGGGAGGCTGGAGGCGGGCGCCGGGGGAGAGGGGCGCTGCCGGGACCGCAGCATTCGTGTGAGGGAGCCGCGGGCAGGGAGCAGCCTGGCCAGGGGCCTGAACCGTGACGAACTGGTAGTTTCGGGCGTTGTTCCAGTGCTTTCCACTAACTGGGATTGTTCTGGACCGCGTCTCGTGTGTGCGGGCCCCTCATTGGGCCGGGACATACGGGGGGTCGGGTCCTGCGACGTGCGAACCATGGTGTCCTCCTGAGCGGATTCTACCGGCTGGCCCGCGGCAGGACCGGGGGTTTGCGCAACCGACACCGTCCGGGGCCGGTCGTCTTCGTCTGGACCTGTGTTTTATGCGATGCCCTGGATGGTTTCCCGAGTACTTGCTGGCCTGTTCGGCGTGCGTGTCGCAATCTGAGGATCAGAACCGATCCCACCCCGCTCTCGCCTCTGTACACCCAATGTCCACGCAGGTCAGGGGCCCGGACCTCGGAACACCTGAGGGTGCCCTCCGCTCTGATCCTCAGATTGCGACAGAACCGGGCGCCAGTCCCACCGGGGTCGTGAATAGACCTCCGTCCTGGAGGCGGAGGCGCCTGTTTGTGCGGGTGCGGCGTCGGCCGGTGTCCTGGATTCTGCGAGCTGGTCGTCAGGCGCCGAATCCAGGTCCTGCCAGCGACCCGCATCGCCAGCTACTGACCCGCCTGCCCTGTGGACGTAGGCCACCCGTGCGCCGGACGGCTCTGGGGCGAGCCGACCAGCGGGGCAGGGCCCCATAGGCCGCCGCGTGCAGGGCGGGTTGCCCCTATCCGGTATCGCGGCCCTGGTGGTCTCGTAGGCCGCTGCGTGCAGGAGCGGGCACGGAGACCTGGGGCTGGTGCGCGTGCCGGACCGTAGGCCGCCGCGTGCACCGGACGGCTCTGGGGTGAGCCGGCCAGCGGTGGCAGGGCCTCGTCGGCCGCTGTGTGCAGGGGGCGTCGGCGCTGGCCTGCGCTCAGGCCTTAATGGCAGGGCGCAGGGGGTTGTTGCCGGAGCGGCCGTAGACGCCTGCGGCCTTGCGCAGGGACAGTTCGCGCACCACGGCCGCCGTGGCACCGGAGACGATGGCGAACAGCACTACCTGCGTCAGGGGAGTGTCCAGGAGATCCTCCTGCTTGGGGGCGGGTGAGCCGGTGACGGCACGCCAGGTGGTCGCCACGACCTTCTCGGCCACCATGCCCGCGGCCAGGGTGGTCAGGGCGGCGGTGACCCGCCAGGTGAAGCTGGGGGAGGAAGAACGGGACATGAAAGGCTCCTCAGGTGGGGTAGAGCGGACTTGTACGTGGACGGGCTCGCCCGGGTCGGTAGCCGGGCCTGAGCGGTGCCTGGGGCCGTGCCGAGCGCCGGGTGGTCCCAGGCCGGGCGCCACCTGGGACCGGGCTGGCCGGTGGCTGGTCCCGGGCCGGGTGCCTGCTGGTCCCAGGCCGGGTGCCTGCTGATCCCGGGCCGGGCAACGGATCGGGCGTCAGGCGGCGTCGCCTACGATCATGCCTCATGTTCACGCCGACGGCCGGGTGCCACACGCGCCCGGCGGACAGAGGGCACAGGTAGGAGGTGGTGCTCCCGGTGGTCCGCCAGGAGCAGACTCGGCAGGGTGGCCTCACTGCGGGTTACAGAACGCCAGCCACTGTGGTCGCAGGGTGCTGGCCACGGGCCCAGGGCCGGTAGCCTGGTGTGAGTCCCACGGCCCGCTGGCACCGGTGCTGGTCACGCGCCCGGCGGTACGCAGGGGCGTCAGCTCAGGGTCACCAGGATCACGGCGTAGGCGACGGCGCCCGCGACCGTCAGCGACACCCCCGCCCACCGCTCGACGACAAAGGCCAGGAGCTCGCGCGAGCAGTTCCCCACGAGCTGGTACCAGTAGCTGGGCGCCCCCGTCACCTGCCAGCGCAGCCCCAGCCGGCTGGCCAGCATCCCGGTGCGCGCCACGTGGAAGGCGCTGGTCATAATCAGGACCCGCGCCTCGGCCATCCCCCGCTCCTCCAGCAGGTCGCGGGTGAACAGGAGGTTCTGCGTGGTGCTGCGGGACCGGTCCTCGGCCACGACCTGGCCCGGCGGCACGCCCTGGACCAGGGCGTACGCCGACATGACGTCGGCCTCGGCCACCGGGCTGCCTACCGTCCCACCGGACAGGACCAGCAGGGGGGTGCCGGGGCGCTCGCGGTCGGCCCGCTCCCAGGCGCGCAGCCCGGCGTCCACGCGCGCCGCCAGCAGGCGGGTCATCTGGCCCCGGACCAGCCGGGCCCCCAGGACCAGGACCACCTCCGGGCCCAGGTCGTCCTCCCCCCACTGCCCGCTGTCCTGCAGGAGCCCCTGGGCGACCCATGTTATGAACGTCACACTACCGGCCGCCGCCAGGGCGATTATCAAGGTCGCCACCGCGGGCAGGACGACGCCGTCGCCCTGCCACAGGAAGGTGGAGGCCACCAGGGTCGCGGTACCGACCCAGCCCAGGACGATGGCGGCCAGGTTGACCGGCCTGCGCCCGCCCTGCATCCCGACCACGCTGGTCACGCTCATGAGTGTGACAGGCAGTATCCACGACAGCAGCCACACGGTCCCCGGCTGAGGCAGGAAGAGGGTGGTGACGGGACCGGTAGGGAGTCCCAGCCACCGGGCCACCACCACCGCCGTGTCCAGGAGCACCACGAGGGAGGCTGTCGCCAGGACGCCGCAGCGTAGCCGACGTCGGTCCCTCCCCAGGGACCAGGTCAGGGCCCCGAGTATGGTGGCCAGGACGACGACGCGGAACAGGAGCACCCCGCTCGCTACTAGGTAGGTATTGTCAACCATGCCGTTTCGTCCCCCTCGCTCCCGTCTTTTCCTCAACTATGCGTGCGACAGCATACAAAGTGGGGCGCTGGCGCGCGGTACCGGCCCCGGGCGCCCTCAGCGTAGGGGTGTGTCTGCGCTGTTGGCTACCGGTCCCGCCCACCGCCCACGGCTCCGCCTGCCGGTCCCGCCTACGGCTCCGCCTGCCGGTTCCGCTCACGGCCTCGTCCCTGGTTCCGCCCGCCCTCAGCGCAGGGATATGTACCCGGCGACCACCAGGGCCGTGTAGGCCGCCGCCCCCGTCGCCGTCAGCCCGGCCCACACCAGCGCCGCCGTCCTGCGGTAGGTCAGGACCGCGACGTACTCGCGCAGCCAGGCGTTGACCGAGAAGTACCAGGCCGTGCGCGCCCAGGCCACCGCCCACGTGGTCCCCATGTCCGAGGCCAGGACGGCGGTGCGCACCGCGTGGAAGGAGCTCGTCACGAGCAGGACCCGCGCCTGCGGCATGCCCTGCCGTGCCAGCAGCTCACGGCTGAGGGCGATGTTCTCCTGGGTCGTGGCGGAGCGGCCCTCCACCAGGATGCGCTCACGTGCCACCCCCTGGGTCACGGCGTAGTCCGCCATCGCCTGCGCCTCGCTGACCGGCTCGTCCGGTCCCTGGCCCCCGCTCATCACCAGCAGCGGCACCCCCGGACGCAGGCGGTCCTCGTCGCGCCACGCCCGGATCCCGCGGCGCACCCGTGAGGCCAGCAGCGGCGGCACCTTGCCGTCAATGAGCCCGGAGCCGTGGACCACGACGGCGTCGGGGTGCGGTACCGCGCGCCGTCCTCCCCAGATCCGCTGCACCGCCGTCTGGGCCAGGAGGATGACCAGGAAGACCCCCAGGTAGAGGCACAGGCAGAACAGGAGCATGGCGGCCAGGAGCCCCCACGGGTTGGCTGTGGCTACGAGCGCGACCGCCACCACAGGCGCCGCGACGAGTCCCAGCCCGGCCAGGAGGCTGAGCACGTTCCCCAGGCGGATCCCCTCCCGGCGCAGGAGCACCACCCCGTTGAGCACGAGGAGGAAGGGCATGAGCCCCGTGAACACAATCAGGGCCGCACTCCCCAGTGTGACCGGGACGTCCAGCCCCGGTACCAGGTCGGCGAGGCGGGACACCAGGCGTATGCTCCACAGGGCCACCAGCAGGGCCAGGAAGCCGTTGCGCAGCTGACGGTTGTCCCGGTGCAGGCACACCCCTAGCAGGAAGCACCACAGTGCCAGGCCCCCGGTGTCTGTCAGGAGCCGTGTCACGTCCGTGCTCATGGCGACCTCCTCCGTATCCTCTCTGGCGCCTGCCTGTGCCGCCTGTCCCCCGGGGGTCGTGCTACGGACGCGGACGGCCCTCGACGGCCGAGAGCCCGGGCCCAGCCCAGGTGATCGTGCCGTAGACGCGGACGGCCCGTGTGGTCAGCGTGGCCAGCATGGTGTTGCTCACCTGGCCGGTCGGCCAGGAGGGCCGGGCAGGCAGGACCAGGGGCCCTTGGTGTCGCCTGCGCCTGGCCGGGGCCAGCCTAGCCTGCTGCCGGTGGGTGGGTCTCGGGTGCTGGGTGCGCCGCGCCTGCTGCCGGTGGGGGGTTGGCCTGGGGCTTAGGTGCTGGGTGCGGGTGCCGGGGTGCTGGGTGCGCCGCGCCCGTCGTCGGGGCGGTGGCGGGGCCGGGGACGAAATCTGTTGAAGACGGTTGAGGTCGTGGCACCATGTACCTATGGCCCTGTCAAAGAAGCTGCTCAGTCGCGACGAGGTCGTGGTACGGCACATGCACACCCATATGAAGATCCTCCTGTGGAGGATCGTCCTCGAGACCGTGCTGGTCGTGCTCGGCGTCGTCGGCTCGGTACTGGCCCCCAGCTCCTGGAGGCCCTGGGGCCTGGTCGGCATCTGGGCCGTGGTGCTGGTCCTGAGCGTGCCGCTGCTCATCGTGCCGTGGCTGCAGTGGTACTCGCACACCTACACGGTGACCACCAAGCGTGTTATCACCCGCGCCGGCGTCTTCAAGCGCGTGGGACACGACCTGCCGCTGACCCGGATCTCTGACATCCAGCTGGACAAGGACTTTACCGACCGCTTCTTCAGCTGCGGCACGCTGGCGCTGCAGACCTCGTCCGACGACCCGCTCCTCCTGCACGACGTGCCCCAGGTGGAGATGGTGCAGGTGGAGATCTCCAACCTGCTCTTCAACGACGTCCAGGGAGCGATTGACGCCGACCCCCGCAGCTGACCAGGGCTCTGCAGTTGACCGGGGCTCTGCAGTTGACCGGGCCCGCGCCCCTGCTGCCCCGTGCTGCCCCGCCCCGTCTTTCGCGAGAACGGTACTTATTGCCCGCGAGAACGGTACTTATTCGTCGTGAGAACGGTACTTGTTCGTCGTGAGAACGGGGGTGTGTGGCGGCGCACGGGCCAGCGGCGTGCCAGGCCTCGTGTGGGACCCTGGGGCGGTGAACGACTTCGTCCCCCTCGAGCCAGACCCCGCCGTCCGTTCCCTTCTCCTTGGCGAGGACGACCTGGTCATCCGTCCCGCCCTGCCCGGTGACCGGGCACGGGTGGCCCAGCTCCTGGCCCTGCGCGGGCACACCGTCGAGGAGGCCCTGGACCAGGCCACCCGCACCATTAAGAACGTCCCGGTCCTGCTGCTCGCCCTGGCAGGGGAGACTTCACAGGTCAGGGACGCGCAGCCGGCCCCTGAGCCGCCGGACCGCCGCCAGGAGCCCCCGCAGGTCAGGGGCGTGCAGCCGACGTCGCCTCCTCAGGACGAGGCCCCGGACGTCATGACGCCGGGGGACGTGGCCCTCCCGCCGCCCGGGGACGAGACGCTTGTCCCGGTGGCGCTCGCGGGCGCCTTCCAGCTCCCCGCCACCGCCCTGGAGGTCTGCGGGAAGGAGGAGACAGATGCCCCTGTGTGGGTGGTCTCGGGCCTCGTGGTGGATCCGGATGCCCGACGTCAGGGCGTGGGACGGCGGCTCCTGGCGGCGGTGCTGGGTACCGTGGAGGTCCTGGAGCCCGGTGCGCCGGTCTACTCCGTCGTCAGTGCCACCGACCACGCCTCGATCGCCCTCCATATGGTACTGGGGTTCACGCAGGTCGCCCGGGGCCCGGAGCTGGCGGGGATCACCTTCGAGGGCGGTATGGGCGTCCTCCTGCGTCACCCCGCGTAGCCCAGGGCTGCTCCCGGGCTGGCCCCTGGCTACGCCCTTCCCGGTTCTGAGCGACGACGCGCTCGCGGGCAGCTGGCCCAGCTCGCCGAGGTGCGTCCCTTTCCGCCCTCAGGGGGTCGGCGGGCGGACGTGCGCGCCCTGGGCGCCGCCCAGGCGTTCCTTCTCCTCAGGGGGTCAGCACCCTCTGGGGGCGGTGGCACTAACCCGTCTCAGGCCTGGGCCGAGGTGCCCAGGGCGGCGGCCTCCCGCTTACGCTTCTTCTGCTTGTGCCCGACCACCAGGCCGGTGACCTCGGTCGCGAGGCTCAGGGCGACGCAGCCCAGGCCTGCCAGGTGGAGGGGGACAGCCGAATTGTGCTCCCAGTGCCAGTAGGCCCGGAAGTCCGCCTCGTTCAGAGGACACTCCTGGCCGTCCTTCTCAATGGAGAACCCCGAGGTGGGGCCCTTCTCCACGCAGGTGACCTGGGGCGGGTCGCCTATGTGCCTGACCATTATGAGGCCGACTCCGGCCAGGAGGAGAACAAGGGCAATGAGGTGCAGGTACTTGGGTTTCATGGTAGCCCTTCAGGGATTGAGGCGGTGTTTTGAGTGCGGGCATTCTCGTTGAGGATATAACAATATTGAGGCGGACGCCAGTCGTGAGCTGAGTGTCTTCCCACGGCGCGTAGGGTCCCACCATGACCTCCTCCGAGCCCGCCACCTCCGCTCAGGCCCGCTCCGCCCCTGCCCCGGACGCTCCCGCTCCCGCCCCCGCGGCCCCCGCAACCGGCTCCCAGCCGACCGACCCGGACCCGGCGCCGGGCGTTGTGGACCCCGCCACCGTCGACCCGACGGTCCCCTGGGGCATGCAGATCGCGGTGCGCTACGACAAGGTCCACCCACCGCGCCGGGTTGACGTGGCCGAGGCCGTCGGGCGCGCCGTCGTCGCCCTCCTGGCCTCCCCGCAGGCCGCCCCCGGTGGCTCGTGGCATGCCGCCGTGAGCCACTGGCGCGACCGGCGCATCCGCAAGCTCGTGCGACGTGCCCGCGGCAGGCGCTGGGAGGAGGTGCAGCGTCTGGCGGGTGTCACCGTGGTCCAGGACGGTCCGCACGGCTGGGGGCAGGCGGCCGCCCGTGCGATCGTCCCCGGCCCGGTCCGCCCGCTGCCGCCCGAGATCGCCAGGACGCAGGTGGAGGGCACGCACTTCCCCCACGGCCAGGAGCTCCCGCCCGCCCCGGCCGCCGTGAGGGCCGTCGTCGAGCAGGCGCTCGCGCAGGAGCGGGCCGACGTCGTCGGACGCCTTCACGGCCCGGGGACGCCGCCCCCGGGCGCTCCAGGAGACCACCCCCGTGATGACGCCCGTGGCTCGTCGTGCTCACCACCTACGGCGCCCCCACCAGGCCGCCCCCGTGGTGACGCCCGTGGTGACGACGACTCGCAGGAGGACGTCATTGCCCGCTACATCACCCTGGGGGCGGAGTCGGCGAGCACGGACGCACTCGTCACCGTCGAGGTCACGCCTCTGCACGAGATGACCTCCGGAAAACTGTGCGCCCAGGTCGCCCACGCCGCCCAGCTGGCCTGGCAGAGCCCCGACCTGCCGGACCGTGTGCGCCGGGCCTGGGCGCACGACGGCTACCGCCTGCGCGTGACCTTCCCCGACCGGGCCTCCTGGGAGGCGACCTCGGGCAGGCGCCCCGTGTCGGTGGTGGACGCGGGCTTTACCGAGCTTGACGGCCCGACGGAGACCACGCGCGCCCTGTGGTGAGCGGCGGTGCGGGGGCGGACCCGGCCTCGACTCTGGTGACCGGTCCTGGGCCTGTGGCCGTCCGCGTCGCCCGGACGCGCCAGGACCCGGCCCCGGTGACCGCCCGCCAAGCCTCGGCACGTGGCGGGCTGGGGTGCCGACGGTCCGGGCCCCGGTGACCGGTCCGCTGGTCTCAGCAGGTGGCGGGCTGGGACGCGGGCTCCGGCGCGCCCTTGAAGACCCACAGGCGCATGAGGACGTAGAGGTAGATCCCCTCGCAGCAGGCCGAGACGACCCGGGCGAGCTCAGCGTTGACTCCCGCCAGGTGCAGGACGCTGGACAGGCCCAGGATAAAGATGACGTACTGGCTGACCAGCCCGACCGCGTAGCGTGAGCCCTGGAGCGCCAGGTGCCCCGAGACCTGGAAGTTCAGCCAGCGGTTGAGCAGGAGGGAGTAGACCCCCGCTACCACGTAGCCCATGGTCACCGCCACCTGGTACACCCAGTGAAAGTGGTTGTAGAAGACCGACAGGCAGACGATGTCGAGCACGAAGGCGCTGCCGTTAATGAGGACGTAGCCGATGAAGGTCAGGGGCACCCGGGGGCGCAGCGGCGCGGGGACGAGGCGGTGGAGGACAGTCATGAGTCCCAGGAAGGCTTCCGGGGCCCGGCTGCGGCTGCGCGAGGCGTCGGGGGTGTTATCAGGCATCAGGATCTTCGTAGGCGGGGAGGCGGGCTTGACCAGGCAGATCATGGTCTGGCTCATCTGATCTCCTCTCTGAGGCAGGTGCCGTGGCTCCCGTACGTGGCCGGGCTGTGTCTGAACACAGAGTCTTATAGATTGAGGTCCGAACGACAACCTTCCCGGGGAGGAGATCGATCTAGTCCTCAGGGAGGAGGACGGGCCTCTGGGTCCGGCGGGGAGCGGAGTGCCCCTGTTCTGGTCATTGAGTCCTGGTCATTGAGTCCTGGGTGCGGCGGGGTTCTGGGGCCTGTGGGGTCCTGGGTCTGGTGGGGAGCGGAGGCCTCCCAGGATCAGGTGAGCGCACCTGTCTTATGCGGGACGTACCTTAGTTGCCGGAGACGTACCTTGTCTGACGGGGACGTACCTTAGTCGCTGGAGACGTACCTTAGAAGTCGTCTAAGGTACGTCCCCGACGACTAAGGTACGTCCTCAATAACTAAGGTACGTCCCGCACGGCTAAGGTACGTTCCTGACGGTAGACGCAACTGGTCGTGTGGGAGACTGCACCCATGTCTGAGACCACCCTCGCCCCCGCCCTGACGGTGCCAGCCCTGACCAGCCCGGACACCTACACCGACTCCCTGGCGGCCTTCGTGACCGCCTCCCCCTCCTCCTACCACGCCGCCGCCGAGGTCGCCGCCCGCCTGGAGGCCGTCGGCCTGACCGCCGTCAGCGAGACCAGGCCCTGGGGGAGCGGGCTGCCCCGTCGCGGCTACGTCGTGCGCGACGGCGCCGTCGCCGCCTGGATCCTGCCGGAGGCCCCCACCCAGGCCGCTGCCGCCCAGGGCACCTCCGCCACTCCGGCTGGCACACCGCCTACCCAGGGCGTCCCTGCTGGCAGCGCGCCCGCCGACGGTACTGTACCCGCCGGTGCTGCGCCCACCAGCAGCGTCCCCGCTGGCACGCCCGCACAGGTCCCGGGTGCCGGCGCCACCGACGTCGCCTTCCGCATTGTCGGCGCCCACACCGACTCCCCGGCCCTCAAGCTCAAGCCGCGGGCGGCGCTCAACCGCGCCGGCTGGCAGCTGGTCAACGCCGAGGTCTACGGCGGCCCCCTGGAGAACTCCTTCCTGGACCGTGAGCTCGGCCTGGCCGGGCGCCTGACCACGCGCGACGGTGCTACCCACCTGGTGCGTACCGGCCCCCTCGCCCGCGTGGCCCAGGTTGCCCCGCACCTGGACCACTCCGTCCACGACGCCCTGCGCCTGGACCGGCAGGCCCACCTGCTGCCCCTGTGGTCCCTGGCCCAGGACGAGGGTGCCGAGCTCGGCCCTGACGCGGTCGAGCGGTACCTGTGCGAGGTCGCCGGGATCGACTTCGCCGACCTGGCCGGGCACGACGTCCTGACCTACCCCACCGAGGCCCCCGCGCGCTTCGGTCGCCGGGGCGAGTTCCTGGCCTCGGCTCGCCTGGACAACCTCTCCTCCGTGCACGCCGCCCTGGTTGCCCTGGAGGCCCTGGCCAGTGTGCCAGCCGGTGACGGGGCGCCAGCTGGGGCTGCCCAGGACGGCTCGCCAGCTAGTGGTGGAGCGCTGGCAGCCAGGGCTGGCGCGCTGGCCGAGGCAGCTGGCGGCGGGGTGCTGGCAGCCGGTGGCGGGACCGCCCGCCCGGGTGCCGTCCTGCCTGTCAGCCCGCGCGACGCCGTCGTCCTGGTGGCGTTCGACCACGAGGAGGTGGGCAGCGAGACCCGCTCCGGCGCGGCCGGCCCCTTCCTGGCCACCCTCCTGGAGCGCCTGGGCGCGGCCATGGGGTACACGGGGGACGCCTATGCCGCGCTCCTGGCCCGCTCCAGCTGCGTTTCGGCCGACGCCGGGCACTCCGTCCACCCCAACTACGCCGGGCTCCACGACCCAGCCGTCCGCCCCCTGGTCAACCACGGCCCGCTGCTGAAGATCAACGCGCGCCAGCGCTACGCCACCGACGCGCCCGGCCAGGCCCTCTGGGCGCGCGCCTGCGCCGCCGCGCAGGTCCCCAGCCAGGACTTCGTCTCCAACAACGCCGTGCCGTGCGGCACCACGATCGGCCCGCTCACGGCCACCCGTCTGGGGGTCACCACGGTGGACGTCGGCGTCCCCCTGCTGTCTATGCACTCCCAGCGGGAGATGTGCGGGATCTGGGACGGGATGTGGATGTCGCGCGCCCTGGCCGCCTACTGGCTCGGTGCCTGAGGCCGTACAAGGTGCGCTGGCGTCTGGCCGGGAGGACAGCCTGGTCTGCACAAGGTGCGCCAGCGCCTGCCTAGGAAGACGGCGTGCGCTGGCCGGGAGGGCGCTGGTCTCCTGGCGTTGAGGCGCGCGTGCCGGGGCCGGACGACAGGTGCGGGGCGCTGGGGCGCGCCTGCGCCCAGATCCCGTGCCGGTAGGAGATTGGCGCGCCTCCGCGACCTCGACGGCGCCCAGGTGAGCTAGACCCCACACCAGCAGGGACCGGCTGGGTGACTAGGCGTCGCACGTGCCCTGCCTCGCCAGGCCCTGTGCCGGTAGGGGAGTGGCCGCTGGCCAGAACCCAGGTGCGGGGCGTCGGGGCGCGCCTGCGCCCAGATCCCGTGCCGGTCCGGCCAGCGCTGGCGGCCTGCTGATCGCCTACGACGCCCAGACCCCGCGCCAGTAGGGGACCGGCACCCCCTGGGCCTGCCAGCCCTCCGTCCCGAGGTCGCGGGCCCAGCGCAGGGGCAGGCTCGGGTCCAGGAGCGCGGGGCGCCCCACTGCCACGGCGTCGGCCTGCCCAGTGACCAGGATCTGCTCGGCCTGGGTGGCGCTCCTCATGACCCCGACCGTCACCACCGGCGTCGCGGTGGCGGCGACGGCGTCGCGCACCCGGGCGGCGAAGGGGACCTGGTAGCCCGGGGCCACCGGGACCTTTGCGGGCACGTTGCCGCCCGTGGAGACGTGGAGGACGTCGGCACCGGCCCCCACCAGCAGCGGCGCCAGCTCGGCGGTCTGCTCCCCGGTGAGCCCGCCCGCGGTCCAGTCGGTGGCGGACAGGCGGATACCCAGCACGGCGTCCCCGACCGCCTCGCGCACGGCCTCCACCACCTCCAGGACCAGGCGCCGGCGCCCGGCCGTGGTCCCACCGTAGGCGTCCGTACGGTGGTTGGACAGGGGTGAGAGGAACTCGTGGAGAAGGTAGCCGTGGGCGCCGTGGAGCTCGACCAGGTCGTAACCGGCCGCCACGGCCCGGCCGGCAGCCTGGGCGAAGGTCTCCACCAGGGCCCGCACCTCGGTGAGGTCGAGCTCGCGCGGGGTGGCGTGGCCGGGGTAGGCCAGGGCGCTGGGCGCCACCAGGTCCCAGCCAGCCAGAGTGCCTTGACGGGCCCCGACGGCGTCCGGGCGCCACGGGGGAGTACCGGCCTTGCGGCCCCCGTGCCCCAGCTGGACCCCGGCCAGGGAGCCGCTGGCGTGGATCGCCTCGACCAGGCGGGAATGCCCCGCGACCTGCGCGTCCTCCCACAGGCCCAGGTCCCGCGGGGAGAGCCGTCCCCGCGGGCTCACCGCCGTCGCCTCCACAACCACCGTCCCGAAGCCGCCAGCGGCGCGGGCACCGTAGTGGACGACGTGCCAGGGCGTGACCACGCCGTCCTCGGCGGCGCTGTAGGTGCACATGGGCGGCAGCCACAGGCGGTTACGGGCGATGCGCTCGCGCAGGGGAAGGGACTCAAGAAGACGTGGGGTGACCATGTCCGGCACGCTACGCCGCAGGGCGCGGTGAGGGTAGGGGAGGACGAGGGCCTTTCACCGCCAGTGAGCGCCAGGGCCCGACCGGCAGGCTGGGCCGGTCGGCGGGCGGGCCGGGCTAGTCGGCATGGCGGGGTGGCCCGCGGGCTAGTCGGCGGCGGCGAGCCGGGCGCAAGTTTCCCGTACAGTGAAGCGCACTCCCCGTCATGCAGGGGTAGCGCGTTAGGGTGCGTGGCATGACCAGTGACGCAGTCCTCGACGTCGAGCCCATCCTGCCTCCTCCGCCTCCTGCCGACGCGGCCGTGACGGCTCTGCCCGCCACCGGCCCCTTCCCCTACGGGCACCCTGGTCACGTCCCAGCGCCGGTGACACGGCGCTTTGACGACGTCGCCCTCGTCTTCGAGGGAGGCGGCATGCGCGCCACCTACACCGCGGCCCTGGTACGGCTCCTGCTGGAGGAGGGCCTGGACTTCGGGTGGGTCGGCGGTATCAGTGCTGGTGGCACCCACACCGTCAACTTCGTCGCCCGGGACAGGTGGCGTGCCCGTGAGGCCTTCCTGTCCATGCCGCTGGACCCGCAGGCAGGCGGCTGGGGGAGCTTTGTGCAGGGGCGGGGCTACTTCAACTCCGACCACCTCTACAAGGAGACCACCAACCCCGGTCAGCCCTTCCCCCTCAATATCGAGGTCTTTGCCGCCTCGCCCGCCCAGGTCCGCATTGGGGCCTTCTGCGGTGACACCGGCCAGGAGGTCTACTGGGGCAAGTCGGATCTGGACACCCTGGAGAAGCTGCTGCCGCGCGCCCAGGCCTCGGCGTCCATGCCGCTGCTCATGCCCCCGGTGACCATTGACGGTGCCCGGTACTACGACGGCGCCCTGGGGCCCACCGGGGGGTTCGCCACTGACGCGGCGCAGGCTGATGGTTTTGAGCGCATGCTCGTGGTCACCACGAGGCCGCCCGGGTACCACAAGGAGGAGGTGCGTTCACTCCTGTACCGTCAGGCGTTCCGTCGTCAGCCCCTGGTGGCCGACGCGATTATCGCCCGCCCCGCCCGCTACAACGCCACCATGCAGGAGCTGGAGGACCGCGTCCGCTCAGGCAGCGTCTACCTCTTCCAGCCTGACCGCATGGGGATTGAGAACGGTGAGCTGCGCTATGACCGGCTCGTGTCCGCCTATGAGGCCGGAATGGTCCAGGCGCGTCGTGAGCTGCCCCGGATCCTGGGGTTCCTGGAGGGGTGAGGCAGGTCTTCGGGCGCGTCCGTACCGTCGAGCAGGACGGGTGGGGTTCCTGGAGGGGTGAGGCAGGTCTGGCCGTGCGGCGCCGTCCGCTGTGCGTGGCTGCCTCCGCACCCGGGGCCAGGAGCGCCCCACCCCGCCCCCTCTCTCGCGAGAACGGTACTTATTCGTCGCGAGAACGGTACTTGTTTGTCGTGAGAACGGTACTTGTTGCTCGCGAGAACGGGGATGTCGGACGTCCACGGGGGTTCCCGACACAAAAGTGCACGAATTATACGGTTGTATGACTAACTTTTCGTCCGTCTGCTGCCCTGGATCCTGCTCGTGTCGCAATCTTGATGATCAGAGACGGTGGCATCCTCCCCGACGCCAGCAACCAAGCTCCTGACCTGCGCAGACATTAAGCAGACAAAGCTGCGGTCGGGGTGGCTCCGTCTCTGATCCTCAGATTGCGACAAAACCAGGCGTTCGACTGGCCAGATCCCTAGATAACTCTTCCTGCGGGGCGGGCTGGCGGCGGGACATGGCGCCCAGGGACGGGTCGCCCCCACGCTCGGCCTGGAGGAGTACCTGCGCGGCGGGGCATGGTGCCCAGGGACGGGTCCCACGACGGCGCCCGGCCCCGGGGTGCCTGGGGAGTGGGCGGCGTGACCGTTCATGTGGGCCAGGCGTTCCCGCCCGGCCCCGGGGTGCCGGAGCGACCTTGTGAATTACGAGCTGGGCCGACCACCCAGTTCCGGGGCGCTCGCGGAGCTGATGAGACGGCCGTCACCCACTCTGACGGGCACGTCACCCAGTCCCGGGGCGCTCGCGGAGCCGATGGGGCCGACGAAGCCAGCGGCTACCACGAGGAGGACCAGAAGGGGCGCCCACAGGACGGGTGGGGCTAGAGCTGCGTGGCGCGGCGGACGCTGGCGCGCAGTGGGGCGGGGCGTGGGTCAGGCCCGCCGGAAGCGCCGACCCGGCCCAGGGCGCTGCGGACGCTCAGTGCCGGGCCACCCCGTAGTGGGCGACGTCCTGGCCCGGGGTGAAGCCGAAGGTGGTGATTGCCGGGACCGCCTCCCCGCCGTCGAGCGCTCTGGCCAGCCAGGTCAGGACCGCGCGCTCGTGCGGCGGGACGAGGGCGGGCAGGGCGGTGAGGGGGAACCAGTCGAGCCCGGCGTCCTTCTCGTGCTCCTGGACGGTGGGGGTCCCCTGCCAGGCGCGGGCGGTGAAGAAGAAGTCGACCCGCTGCTCGACGGCGGCGCCGCCGACATCGTTGGAGCGGTGCATAGCCGTCAGCGTGGACAGGTCCTCCGGGGTCAGGACGACGCCGACCTCCTCGCGGGCCTCCCGGCAGGCGGCCTGGAGCACGGACTCACCGCTCTCGACGTGCCCGGCCGCCCCTGTGGCCCAGTAGCCGTCCATGTACCCCGTGTTCCGGCGCAGCTGGAGGAGGACCTCGGTGCCCGCGGCCGAGGAGCCGGGGGAGCGGGGCGCGGCGGTACCGGGCGGGACCGTACCGGCAGAGGGCGCCGGGACCGTGCCAGCGGGGGGCGCCAGGACGCCGGGCCTGGGTCGGGAGGTGCCCGCGAGCGCGATGGCAGCTGTAGCAGGTGCCGGGTCGCTGGTCCTGCCAGGTGTCTGGCGCAGCAGGAGGACGTAGGCGGCGGGGACCAGGGAGAAGGAGTGCACGCTCACGAGGCCGACTCTAGCCCGCGCCCCTGCACATCCGCCTCGGCGGCTACCCTCTGCAGTCCGGGGTGCCTGGGGCAGCCGGGGTGTTGGAGGCCACGGACGCGGCACCTGGCCCCGCCCGGCGCCCGCCAGCCCCGCCCGGTACGGGGGAGCCCCGCACCAGCTGGGTCTCGACCGGGTCCCGAGGGCCAGCCTCGCCCGGTACGGGGGAGCCAGCCGGTGAGGGTCTGACGGTAGTCCAGGCTGTGGCCAGGCCCGCCCGCCATGGGAGCCAGGACCCGGTCCGGGACGTCCTGGTGTCCGGGCCGTATGCGGCACAGGCGTCCGCCCTGAGGCCGCGCCTCATAGTCTCCTGGTTCTCGTGAAAGAACCCTATAGGTTAGAGGAAAGGCACAAAATAACGCCCTTATCACGGGGGAGAACCGGAGTTCCGGTAACGCACGCTGTCTGTCTATGGTGAGTGCATGACGACACATCCCCTCAACGAGGTCGCTGCGGCCGCTCCTTCTCGCGCCGCCCTGCGCGTCCGAGCTCTGGGGCGCGACGCCGTCCTGGTGGCAGCCGGAACCGCTGCGATCGCCCTCCTGGGCCAGCTCGCGGTCCCCCTGCCCTTTACGCCTGTCCCGGTCACCCTGGGAACCCTCGCGGTCCTCGGCGTCGGCGGCCTTCTGGGCTCCCGGCGCGGAGCGGCCTCCGCCCTGCTCCTGGCGGGCCTGGCCGCCGCTGGCGCCCCGGTGCTCCACGGCTGGACCAGCGGGGTGACCGCCACCTTCGGCTACGTCCTGGGCTACGTCCTGGTCGCCGTCGTGGCGGGGACCGCTACCGCCCCGGGCCGCCGCCTGCCCGCCCGCCTGGGGCTCATGCTCCTGGCCTCCGTGGCCGTCTACGTGCCCGGCGTCCTGTGGCTCGCCTACGCCAAGGGCCTGACCCTGGGCGCGGCCTTCACCCTGGGTGCCGTCCCCTTCCTGGTGGGCGACATCTGCAAGTCCCTGGCCGCCACGATCCTGCCCTCCCGTCATGCCTAGGCCCCCGCGCGGTCGCGCCCGCCTCAGCTCCAGGAGGTCAGGACCGCCCGGACGCACCGACCCCACCGGTCCTCCGACGTCCCGTCGGCCTGTGGCCCGCACCCGCTGAGGCTCCGGGGCACCCACGGTGCCGGTCCCAAGACCCCGCCCCATCCCGGTCCCCGCTCCCCGACGCTGCCGTGTCATCTACCCGGGTGACGCGGCAGCACTCCTGTGAGGGCTCGTCCGCACAAGGTGGGTTCGAGTCCTGCCGCCTCTGAGGGTGTGCGCACACACCAGGCTCGTCCGCACAAGGCGGGCTCGAGCCGTCCCTCCGCGCTGCCAGGGCTCTCCGCGCCGGGACGGCCGGGACTCGCGACGGTGGCCGGCGGCTGCTCCTCGTCTGGGCCGTCCCGCGGAGCGGCTGGGAGGTTGGGCTTGACGAGGTCGGGGGTGCTCGTCCGGGCCGTCCGCGCAAAGGTGGTTTCGGCAGCAAGCCCCTGGTGGTGTAGGACAGTCCGGGCCGTCCGCGTAAGGGCGGTTGGAACTGTTACGTCGGTACTGGCACCGGTGATCCTGCGGGAGCCGTAGGCTGCGACCATGAGCGTCGCCCTGTCCGTCATGGACCTCGTCCCTGTCCCCGCCGGTCGCAGCCGCGCCCAGGCCCTGGGTGACATGGTCGCCCTGGCACGCACCGCCGACGCCGCGGGGTACACGCGCTACTGGCTCGGCGAGCACCACGGCTCCACCACCTACCTGGCCAGTGCCACGACCATCCTCATGGGGCAGGTCCTGGCCGCCACCGAGCGGATCGGCGTCGCCAGCGGCGGCATTATGCTCCCTAACCACGCCCCCCTGGTCGTCGCCGAGCAGGTGGGGACCCTGGCCCTGCTCTACCCGGGCCGCGTTGCCCTGGGCCTGGGGCGCGCCCCCGGCACCGACGCCGTCACCGCCCGCGCCCTGCGGCGGCGGTCCGCCGACCCCCGTCGTTTCGCCGACGAGGTCCGTGAGATCCTGGGCTACCTCGGCCCCGGGCCCGACGCCGACGCCGCCGTCCCCGGCTCCCTCCGGCCCGCGCGACCTGCCCCGTCAGCCGGTGGGGTGCAGACGGGCTCACAAACCAATCCACGGGTAGACAGACGGACCCATTTACGGGCTAATGCACCGTCAAACCAGCAAATCGACCCACAGGCAGACAAGCAGGACAGACCGCAGACCTCCTCTCTGCCCCCGGCCTGTCTGGAGCCGACCGTGGTACGCGCCCTCCCCGGGGAGGGCACCAGCCCCCAGACCTGGATCCTGGGATCCTCGGTGACCGGGGCGCGGGTGGCCGGTGAGATGCGGCTTCCCTTTGCCGTCGCCTCGCACTTCGCCCCCTCCCAGGCCGAGGCCGCCATGACCACCTACCGCTCGGTCCTGGCCGACGCCCCCCAGCCGGTCCGGCCCCGGGTCGCCGCGGCCGTCAATGTCGTCCTGGCCCCCACGTGCCAGGAGGCGCAGCGTCTTTTCACGACCGCCATGACCGCCGCGGCGCGGGTCGTCGGTGGGCGTCCCGGACCCTTGGACCCGCCGACGTCGGACCTGGAGGCGTGGCGCGCCCTGGTGCCGGGGCGGGAGCGCACGGTGGAGTCCTCCATGGCGTTGTCCTTCGTGGGCGCTCCCCAGGAGGTGGTTCCCCGGCTGCGGGCCCTGGTGCGTCGCTGGGACCTGGACGAGCTCCTCGTGGTGACCACCGTGCACGACCCGCTGCTACGACGTCGCTCCTACGAGCTGCTGGCCGCCGCCTGGTAAGACCTGGGCTCACCGCCTGGGGCCCAGGGCGCCTGGTAAGGCCCAGGACGCTGCCGTCTAAAACCCAGTCTACCATCTAAAGCACAACCTACTATCTAAAACCCAGACCCATTACCTAAAAATAAACCTACCACTTAAAACCCAGCTCGCTACCTGAAACACAGTCCGCCACCACGCCCAGGAAGCCTCCCTCCACACCTGTCACCGGGACCTTAGGGTTCGGATCGCTCTCTTCACAGCAGCCAATGAAAGTATTCTGACCTGCGTAAACGCTGTGCGTCGCCGGGCTGGCGGGGAACCGTGTGACCACAGGGTAAGACGGTGCGCGCGTCCGGCGGCTCCATGGGGTACAGTGCCAGCCGTCCATTCGCATGAGTGTATGTGTATGCGTTGGTGTGCCACTGACCACCTCCTGCGATGGGCGCCCCGTCCTCCGGGCGTCAACGCCCCTTCCCGTGGGAGTTCCTCATGAACAGACTCATCCTGTCCCGTCGGGCCTTCGGAGCCGGCGTCATCTCGACGGCCGCCCTCGCAGCGCTCGCCGCCTGCTCCTCCGACACCACCTCCAAGGGAGGTGACGGCATTGTCACCGCCTACGACACCGAGCCCCAGAACCCCCTGATCCCCACCAACACCAACGAGGTCGGGGGCGGGCGCATTATCGACCTGATCTTCGCCGGCCTGTACTCCTACGACGCCCACGGGGCCCTGGTCAACGAGGTCGCCAAGGACGTCACCACCCAGGACAGCCAGACCTTCACCGTCACCCTCAACGAGGGCTGGACCTTCTCCGACGGCACCCCGGTGACCTCCGACTCCTTCATCAAGGCCTGGAACTACGGCGCCCTGAAGTCCCACGCCCACCTGTCCAGCGCCTTCTTCGAGCCCATCGAGGGCTTCTCCTACGACACCGACTCCGAGCTCACCGGCCTGAAGAAGGTCTCCGACACCGAGTTCACCATCACCCTCAAGGCGCCCCAGTCCGACTTCCTGCTCAGCCTGGGCTACTCCGCCTTCTACCCGCTGCCGGAGTCCGCCTACGCGGACATGGAGGCCTTCGGCCAGAAGCCGGTGGGCAACGGCCCCTACTCCCTGTCCTCCTGGACCCACAACGAACGCTGTGAGCTGGTTCCCAACGAGAAGTACTCCGGCCCGCGCAAGGCCGCCAACAAGGGCGTCAGCTTCGTGTTCTACACCACCTACGAGTCCGGTTACGCGGACCTCCAGTCCGACTCCCTCGACGTCATTGACGCCATCCCGGACTCGGCCCTGGCCACCTTTAAGGACGACCTGGGGGACCGGGCCATTAACCAGCCCGGCGCCGTCATCCAGTGCTTCACCATCGACGTGGGCTCGGAGCACTTCAAGATGGACGAGGAGGGGCGCCTGCGCCGCAAGGCCCTGTCCCTGGCGATCGACCGCAAGAAGATCTGCGACACCCTCTACTACTCCACGCGCACCCCCGCCTCCGACTTCACCTCCCCGGTCATTAGCGGCTGGAGCGACAAGGTGCCGGGCAACGAGGTCCTCACCTTCGACGCGACCGCAGCCAAGGAGGCCTGGGCCCAGGCCGAGGCCATCAGCCCCTTCACCGGCTCCTTCAGCATTGCCTACAACGCCGACGGCCCGCACAAGACCTGGGTCGACGCCGTGTGCAACTCCATCAAGACGGTTCTGGGTATCGAGGCCGCCGGCAACCCCTACCCCACCTTCAAGGAGCTTCGCGCCGACGTCACCGCCCACACCCTCACCTCGGGCTTCCGCGCCGGGTGGCAGGGCGACTACCCGTCCATGGGCAACTTCCTCAATATGGTCTACCGCACCGGTGCCGGCTCCAACGACGCCCAGTACTCCAACCCCGAGTTCGACGCCCTCCTGGACCAGGCGGCCCAGACCGCCGACCAGACCCAGGCCACCACCCTGTACCAGAAGGCCCAGACGCTCCTGTTCGCGGACCTGCCGGCCATCCCGCTGTGGTACCAGAACGGCTTCGGCGGGCACTCCACCAAGGTCAGCAACGTGGAGTTCGGCTGGAACTCTGCCCCGCTGTACCACGCCGTCACCAAGGACTGACGCCTACGGGGGCGGTGGCACACGGGCCACCGCCCCCGGCCCGCGTCACCACCACCAGAAGGAACCCTCATGCTCCGCTATATCGGGCGCAGACTCCTCCAGGTCATTCCCGTCTTCCTCGGCGCGACCTTCCTGATCTACGCCATGGTCTTCGCCATGCCCGGGGACCCCGTGGCGGCCCTGGCCGGGGAACGCAACCTGTCACCGGCCGTCATCGCCCAGCTTCGCGCCCAGTACCACCTCGACCAGCCCTTCCTCACCCAGTACCTGCTCTACCTCAAGGGCATCCTGGTGGGCGACTTCGGCACCACCTTCTCCCACCAGCCCGTCACCCAGGTCATGGCCCAGGCCTTCCCGGTGACCATCAAGCTCTCCCTCATGGCCCTGGTCATCGAGGGCGTCCTGGGCGTCGTGGTGGGGACCCTGGCGGGCCTGCGCCGTGGCGGGTTCTTTGACGCCACCGTGCTGGTGGTCTCCCTGACCGTGATCGCCGTGCCGACCTTCGTCACCGGCTTCGTCATGCAGTTCCTCGTCGGCATCAAGGCGGGGTGGCTGCCGGTGACGGCGGGCTCCAGCCCCGGCGTCACGGACCTGCTCATGCCCGCGATCGTGCTCTCGGCCGTGTCCTTCGCCTACGTGCTGCGCCTGACGCGCACGGAGGTCAGTGAGAACCTGGGGGCCGACCACGTGCGCACCGCCCGCGCCAAGGGCCTGGGGCGCACCCGCGTGGCCACCCACCACGTCCTGCGCAACTCCCTCATCCCGGTGGTCACCTTCCTGGGGGCCGACCTGGGGGCCCTCATGGGCGGGGCCATTGTCACCGAGGGCATCTTCAACATCCACGGCGTGGGTGGCACCCTCTACAAGGCGATCACCCAGGGGCAGGGATCCACGGTGGTCTCCTTCACCACCGTCCTCATCCTCGTCTTTATCGTCTCCAACCTGCTCGTAGACCTGCTCTACGCCGCCCTCGACCCGAGGATCCGCTATGCCTGAGACCCCCACCACCCGCCCTGCCGGGCGGGAACCGCTGCCCGGCCAGGAACGCTTCGTCTCCGACACCGACGAGACCGGCCTGGGCGCCGTGGACGCCGTGGCCGACGAGTCCGCCCCCTCCTCCATGTGGGGCGAGGCCTGGAAGGTCCTACGCCGTCGGCCCCTGTTCTGGGTCGCCGCCCTGCTCATTACCGGGGCCGTGGTCCTGGCGCTCGTCCCCGGCCTGCTGGCCCGCACGGACCCGACATCCTGCATCCTGGACGACTCCCTGGCCCCACCCCGCTCCGGGCACCCCTTCGGCTTCGACCTGCAGGGCTGCGACATCTTCGCCCGCACCGTCCACGGGGCGCGCGCCTCGGTGAGCGTGGGCATCCTCACCACCTTCCTGGTGGTGGTCCTGGGCTCCCTCGTGGGCACGATCGCCGGGTACTTCGGGGGCTGGTTCGACTCCCTCCTGTCGCGCATGACCGACATCTTCTTCGCCATCCCCTTTATGCTGGCGGCCATCGTGGTGATGAGCATGTTCAAGACCCACCGCTCCATCTTCACCGTGGTGCTGGTCCTGGGGATATTCGGCTGGCCCCAGATCGCACGCATTGCCCGGGGCGCCGTCATGGGGATCAAGAACGACGAGTTCGTCACCGCCTCCATCGCCCTGGGGGCCGGTCGCTGGGCGACCCTGGCACGCCACATCGTCCCCAACGCCGCCGCCCCGATCATTGTCACCGCCACCGTCTCCCTGGGCTCCTACATCGTGGCCGAGGCCACCATGTCCTTCCTGGGGATCGGCCTGCCCGCCAGCGTCGTCTCCTGGGGTGCTGACATCTCGGCGGCCAAGGACTCAATGCGCACCGCCCCCCACATCCTGTTCTACCCGGCCGGGGCCCTGGCGCTGACGGTCCTGGGCTTCATTATGATGGGCGACGCCGTACGCGACGCCCTGGACCCCAAGACGAGGAAGCAATGAGCACCACGCCTGACTCCCGCGCCGCCCGGCCCGCCCCGGCCCCCCTGCTCCAGATCCGCGACCTGGACGTCGCCTTCCGCTCCTCCACCGGCATGGTCCCCGCGGTCAGGGGCGCCAACCTGACCATCTACCCCGGCCAGTCGGTGGCCGTGGTGGGGGAGTCCGGCAGCGGCAAGTCCACCATGGCCCACGCCGTCATCGGACTGCTGCCCGGCACCGGGCGGGTCACCGGCGGGCAGATCCTCTTCGAGGGCCGGGACGTCGCCCACCTGCGGGACAAGGAGATGACCGCGCTGCGCGGGTCCCGTATCGGCCTGGTCCCCCAGGACCCCATGAGCAACCTCAACCCCGTGTGGTCCATCGGCTACCAGGTCAAGGAGGCGCTGCGGGCCAACAACGTGGTGCCCGGCAAGGAGATGGACCAGAAGGTCCTGGACCTGCTCACGCAGGCCGGACTGCCCGACGCCGCCCACCGCGCCAGGCAGTACCCCCACGAGTTCTCCGGCGGCATGCGCCAGCGGGCCCTCATTGCCATCGGCATGGCGGCCCACCCCAGCCTCCTCATTGCCGACGAGCCCACCTCCGCCCTGGACGTCACCGTCCAGCGGGTCATCCTGGACCACCTCCAGTCCCTGACCCGCGAGCAGGGCACCGCCATGCTCTTTATCACCCACGACCTGGGCCTGGCCGCCGAGAGGGCCGAGCACCTGGTGGTCATGCACCGCGGGCGGGTGGTGGAGTCCGGGCCCAGCCTGGAGATCCTCCAGGAGCCCCGCCACCCCTACACCAGGCGCCTGGTGCAGGCCGCGCCCTCGCTGGCCTCCCAGCGTATTGAGGCCGCCCACGCCCGGGGCATTAAGGTCACCGAGGACGAGCTCCTGGGGGCCGGGCTGGGGGCCACAGCCACCGACGCCGTCATCCGCGTGGAGAACCTGACCAAGGTCTTCAGCGTGCGCGGCGCCAAGGGGAAGGCCAAGGAGCTCAAGGCCGTGGACGACGTCTCCTTCACCCTGCGCGAGGGCACCACCCTGGCCCTGGTGGGGGAGTCCGGCAGCGGGAAGTCCACGGTGGCCAACATTGTCCTCAACCTCATTGACCCCACCTCGGGCAAGGTCTACCACCACGGCACCGACCTGTCCACGCTGGGAAAGGCCGATCTCTTCGCGCTGCGCCGTCGCCTCCAGCCGGTGTTCCAGAACCCCTACGGCTCCCTGGACCCCATGCGCTCGGTGTTCAGCTCGGTCGAGGAGCCCCTGCGGGTGCACCAGGTGGGCTCGCGCAAGGAGCGTGAGGCCCGGGTGGCCGAGCTGCTGGACATGGTGGCCCTGCCCCGCTCGGCCATGCGCCGCTACCCCGGGGAGCTCTCCGGGGGCCAGCGCCAGCGCGTGGCCGTGGCCCGGGCCCTGGCCCTGCGCCCCGAGGTGGTGGTCCTGGACGAGGCCGTCTCCGCCCTGGACGTGCTGGTGCAGTCCCAGATCCTCATGCTGCTGTCCAACCTGCAGTCCGAGCTGGGGCTGAGCTACCTGTTCATTACCCACGACCTGGCGGTGGTACGGCTGCTGGCCGACGACGTCGTGGTCATGGAGAAGGGGAAGGTCGTGGAGTCCGGGCCCAGCGACGAGCTGTTCGCCAACCCGCGCCAGGAGTACACCCAGCGGCTCATTGCCGCCGTGCCCGGTGCCGGTATCGACCTCTACCGCGACGCCGCCTAGGGCCCGCGCAGGGCCGGTCAGCCGCAGCTGCCAGCCGGGCCTGCCCGTGCGGGTGCCGGGGCCCTCCGCAGGATAATGACGCCGTGTTTTCGGTCACGTACGGGGTGCCGTATGCGGGTCGCTGCGGGGCTGTGCCCACCGTTCGCGACCCCGCTGTGACATGACCGGCCGCTCATGTTACAGCCTGGTGCCCGTCTCCGGGTATTCTCACCTCAGTCCTGTACCTGGTCTGCCCTGTGTGGGGCTGGCCGGGACGGAGGTGTCCGCACCCGCCCGGCCGCCTCGTTGCCGACGGCGACGTCAGGCGGGAGAACCGGAAGAGAAGACCCTATGCTCCCCTACCTAGCCAGGCGGATCGCGAACTACGCGATACTGCTGTTCATAGCGACCTCTATGGCCTACATCATGGCCTCGTACTCCATGGATCCGTCCAACCTGTGGAACATCCAGGACCCCAAGCTCAACTGGGCTGCCATCCACGACAACCTCGTGAGCTACAACATCGCCCACGACATGCCGGTCTGGGACCGCTACGTCACCTGGCTCCAGAACGTCTTCCTGCACTGGGACTGGGGGTACTCCCCCAAGGGCGAGGTCATTAACGACGTCATCGCCGTACGGGCCTTCGTGTCGCTGCGCCTGGTGGTCCTGGGGGCCACCATCGGCCTGCTGGGCGGCGTCGCCCTGGGGGCCTGGACCGCCACCAAGCAGTACACCGTCACGGACCGGGTGGTCTCCCTGGTCTCGATGCTCATTATCTCCACCCCCGCCATGGTCATCGCGATCCTCCTGCAGGTCATCGCGGTGCGCGTCAACAACGGTACCGGCTACCACATCTTCGAATTCTCCGGCGAGGGCTCGGGGTTCGCCGGGCGCGCCCAGCACCTGCTGCTGCCCACCATCTCCATGTCCCTGGGAATGCTCGCGAGCTACTCGCGCTACCAGCGCAACCTCATGCTGGACACCCTGGGGGCGGACTACGTGCGTACCGCCCGGGCCAAGGGGCTGGTCAAGCGCCGGGCGGTGACCCGGCACGCCCTGCGCACCGCCCTGATCCCCATGGCCACCTACTTCGCCTTCGCCCTGGCCGGCCTGTTCACCGGGGCCACCATTACCGAGCGTGTCTACGGCTGGCACGGTATCGGGGAGTACTCCGTCGACGCCATCTCCCAGTACGACATCAACGGGACCGCCGCCGTGGTGGCCTTCTCCGGGCTGTGCACCCTCACCGGGGCGCTGCTGTCGGACGTCTTCGTGGCGGTCGTCGACCCCCGAGTGAGAGTGAGCTGACCCATGGCGAGCAAGACCCCTGACCGCAGTGTCCTGTCGCGCTCGGGTGCCAACGCCGTCGCCTCGGCCAGCGCCGAGCAGCTCGGCAACGCCCCCGCCGAGACCCGTGACACCTCCGAGCCGCTGACCTCCAACCCCAAGGAGTCCAAGCGCCTGGGCCGTGCCCAGATCATCCTGCGACGCTTCCTGCGCAACCGCTCCGCCGTGGCCGGCGCCGTCGGCCTGGTCCTGGTCCTGTGCTTCGCGGTCTTCGGCGCCAGTATCAGCCCCTGGGGGTACCGCGACGTCTCCAGCGAGTTCCTCCAGCCCCCCAGCGCCGCCCACTGGCTCGGCACCACCCAGGGCGGGCGCGACGTGTTCGCCATGACCGTGGAGGGCACCCGCAAGTCCATGCTCATCGGCATCTGCGTGGCCCTCCTCCAGACCTCCATCGCGGCGGTGGTGGGCAGCTCGGCGGCGTACTTCGGCGGCCGGTGGGAGAAGGTGGCCCTGTGGTTCACCGACCTGCTCCTGGTGGTTCCCTCCTTCCTCATTATCGCCATCCTGTCCCAGAAGGCGGGTGCCTCCAAGGGGTCGGTCACCCTGTTCATCGTCCTGCTGGCGGGGTTCGGCTGGATGCTGACCGCCCGCGTGGTGCGCTCCCTGACCCTGAGCGTGAAGAACCTCGACTACGTCCAGGCGGCCCGTTTCATGAACGTGCCCAGCGCCGTCGTGATCGGGCGGCACATTATCCCCAATATCGCCTCCCTGCTCATTGTGGACGCCACCCTCAACGTGGCCTACGCGGTCCTGAGCGAGACGACCCTGTCCTACTTCGGCTTCGGGGTGCAGACGCCGAACACGTCCCTGGGTACGCTCATTGCCGAGGGGCAGCGTGCCGCCACCACCTCGCCCTGGATCTTCCTGGCGCCCGCCACGGTGCTGGTCACCATGCTGCTGTGCGTCAACTTCATGGGTGACGGCCTGCGTGACGCCATCGACCCCTCGTCCAAGTCTGGAGGCAAGGCATGAGCCGCCGTACCAAGAACCCCAAGGCCCCGGCCTTCGCCAGCGACGCGCTGCCCGACCCCGCCTCCGACGCCCCGCTGCTGGAGGTCACCGACCTGCGGGTGAGCTTCCCCTCCGAGGACGGGCGGGTGGACGCCGTGCGCGGTGTCAACCTGTCCGTGGCCCGTGGCGAGGTCCTGGCCCTGGTGGGGGAGTCCGGGTCGGGTAAGTCCGTGACCTCCACGGCGGTCATGGGGCTGCTTGACGAGTCGGCCGACGTCAGCGGCTCCATCACCCTGCACGGCACCGAGATCCTGGGGCGCTCCGACGCCTACATGTCGCGGATCCGGGGCGTCCAGCTCTCCATGGTCTTCCAGGACCCCCTGTCCGCCCTCACCCCCGTCTACACGGTGGGTCAGCAGATCGTCGAGGCCCTGAGGATCCACGACGAGAAGATGAGCGGTGACAAGGCCTGGGAGCGCGCTGTCGAGCTGCTGGACCTGGTGGGCATCCCCAACCCGACCGTGCGTGCCAAGGCCTACCCCCACGAGTTCAGCGGCGGCATGCGCCAGCGTGCCGTGATCGCCATCGCCATCGCCAACAACCCGGACCTCATTATCGCCGACGAGCCCACCACCGCCCTGGACGTGACCATCCAGGCCCAGATCCTCGACGTGCTGCGCACCGCCCAGAAGGAGACCGGTGCCGGGGTCATTATGATCACCCACGACCTGGGCGTGGTGGCGGGCATGGCCGACCGGGTGGCGGTCATGTACGCCGGACGCATTGTGGAGACCGGCACCGTGGACGAGATCTTCTACCACCCGGCCATGCCCTACACCGTCGGCCTGCTGGGGGCCCTGCCACGCCTGGACGCACGCAAGGACTCCGCCCTGGCCACCCTGGAGGGCAACCCGCCCTCCCTGCTGGCTCTGCCGCCGGGCTGCCCCTTTGCCCCCCGCTGCCCCATGGCCGAGGACGCCTGCCGCGCCTCCGAGCCGGACCTGACCGTGGTGTCCGGGGTCGGGGACCAGGCCCCCGACCCCGGGGCCCAGGTCACCCGCCGGCACACCGCCGCCTGCCGCCGCACCCAGGAGATCAGCTCCGGGCAGGTGGACCGCACCCGGATCTTCCCGGTACCCGCGCTCAAGACCCCGGACGCCCTCAGCGTCCCCCACGCCGAGCGCCAGGAGGTCCTGCGCGCCACGGACCTGGTCAAGGAGTTCCCGCTCATGAAGGGTGCCGTCTTCAAGCGCCGCGTGGGCACGGTCCACGCGGTCGACGGCATCTCCTTCGACATCCGCGAGGGGGAGACCCTGGCCCTGGTAGGGGAGTCCGGCTGCGGCAAGACCACTACCCTCATGGAGGTGCTCTCCCTGAGCGCCCCCCAGTCGGGCACCATTGTGGTCCTGGGCCGGGACTCCCGGGAGATCACCCGCAACGAGCGCAGGAAGGTCCGCCAGGACCTGCAGATCGTGTTCCAGGACCCCATGGCCTCCCTGGACCCGCGCCTGCCGATCTACGACATTATCGCCGAGCCGCTGCGGCACAACGGCTGGAAGAAGGCGGACATCGCCCCGCGCGTGGAGGAGCTCATGGCCCTGGTGGGCCTGGAGCCCAGCCACGCCAACCGCTACCCGCGCAACTTCTCCGGCGGCCAGCGCCAGCGCATTGGCATCGCCCGGGCCCTGGCCCTGGAGCCCAAGCTCCTGGTCCTGGACGAGCCGGTCTCCGCCCTGGACGTGTCCATCCAGGCCGGCGTCATTAACCTCCTGGACGAGCTGCGCGCCACCATGCGGCTGAGCTACCTGTTCGTGGCCCACGACCTGTCCGTGGTGCGGCACATCGCCGACCGGGTGGCCGTCATGTACCTGGGCAAGATCGTCGAGGTGGGTGACGTGGACACCATCTTCGAGGCCCCGGCCCACCCCTACACCCAGGCCCTGCTCTCGGCCATCCCCATCCCGGACCCGGCCAAGGAGCGTACCCGCAGCCGTATCATCCTCAAGGGCGACCTGCCCAGCCCAGCCAACCCGCCCTCGGGCTGCCGCTTCCACACCCGCTGCCAGCTCTTCCTCACCCTCAACGAGGAGCAGCGGAGCCGCTGCCTGGGGGCCATGCCCGAGCACACCTCCATGGGCGACGACCATCAGGTAGCCTGCTACTACCCCCAGCAGACCGCCGTGTTCTGAGCCCGACGTCGTCCTGGCCCGGACACCGTGGTTCCCGCCTGCCAGGACGACGCCGGCCCCTGGTCCTACGACCCCGAGGCCGCCAAGAAGCTCCTGGACGAGGCGGGCTGGACGGTGGGCGCCGACGGGATCCGCGAGAAGGACGGCCAGAAGCTGAGCCTGAGGTTCACCTTGCCCCAGGGGGTGCCCACCACCGAGAACGAGGCCGGGCTCCTCCAGTCCCAGCTGGCCGAGGTCGGCATCACCCTGACGCTCGACGGGGTGGACACCGACAAGTTCCAGACCGAGTACGTCCGCAAGTCCAACTTCGAGATCACGGGCTTCACCTGGCTCGGGACCCAGTACCCCATAGGCAACCTGGGGCAGGTCTACTCCTCCACCGGGGGCTCGAACTACTCCAAGATCTCCGTGCCCGAGATCGACTCGCTCGTCACGCAGGCCAACACCGCCCAGACCAATGAGGAGCGGCTCAAGATCGCCACCCAGATCGACGTCCTGGTGTGGGAGAACGTCTTCAACATCCCGATCTACAACCGGGTCCAGCTCACCGCGGTGCCCAGGAAGCTGGTCAACTTCGGTGCGGTGGGCCTGGGTTCCTTCCGGCCGGAGGACGTGGGCTACCTCTCCGAGTGAGCCGGTGGGCCGAGCCGCGGCAGGACGACCGCGCCGGGCTGTAGGCGATGTGGTAGCGCGCCTGAGACGCGCTACCACATCGCCGCCCTCTGTGTGACCCCGGTCTACTGACTGGACGGCATGTGTCCAGTATGTGAAATATTTCCCGCGTGTAACGTATAAATATGTATTATGGGTTGTGTCCCTCTTTACAGAATCCCGGAAAGTCGGAGACCCCATGATGATCAACCGCCGTCTCTTCCTCGGTGGAGCCGCCTCCACCGCCGCCCTCCTCGCCCTGGCCGCCTGCGCCAAGGAGACCTCCACGGCGGGGGACGCCGTCCCCACCGCCGCCGCCGCCATGCAGAAGGTAGAGCACGACCAGGTCAAGCAGGGTGGTGAGCTCCGGTTCGGCATGACCTCCAAGATCACCAACTGGAACGCCTCCCACGTGGACGGCAACGGCGTCGACCTGCGTATGCTCATGCACTTCGTCAGCCCGTTCTTCTTTGAGTACGCCGACGACGGGACCCCCACCCCCAACCCCGACTTCATTGTCTCGGCGAAGGCCAGCGAGGTGGACGGCAAGACCGTCGTGGACGTGGTGCTCAACGAGAAGGCCGTGTGGGGCTCGGGTCGCCAGATCAGCGCGGACGACTTCGCTGCCTCCTACGCCGCTGCCAAGGACACCAACTACCGCTTCGCCTCCACGGACGGCATTAAGCTGGTGGAGAAGGTCGAGAAGGAGACCGACGCCAAGTTCAAGGTCGTCTTCGAGAGCACCTACCCCGACTGGAGCAACGTCATCTCTGGCTGCCAGCCGACCGAGCTGATGAAGGACGCGGAGACCTTTAACACCGCCATGGTCTCCACCTTCAACAACGACTACTTCTCCGGCCCGTTCAAGGTCGACTCCTGGGACGACGCCGCCCAGATCGCGACCCTGGTCCCCAACGAGAGGTGGTGGGGTGCGGCCCCCAAGCTGGACAAGGTGACCTTCCGGGTCCTGGACTCCTCCGGGGAGGCCACCGCCTTCGCCAACAAGGAGATCGACGTCATTGACTACATTATCTCCTCCGACGTCTACAAGCAGGCCCTGACCCGCTCCGACGCCGTTATCCGAGGCAACTTCGGCCTCCAGTGGCGCTGCTTCACCATTAACGCGGCCAACGGGATCCTGGCCGACGTCAAGGTCCGCCAGGCCCTCATGCGCGCCACCAACCGCGAGGCCATTGCCAAGTCGGACCTGGCCGGGCTCCCGGTGGACGTCTCCAAGGTCCTGCTGGGCAACCGCTTCTTCATGCCCAGCCAGACGGGCTACCAGGACAACTCCGGCCCCTGGTCCTACGACCCCGAGGCTGCCAAGAAGCTCCTGGACGAGGCGGGCTGGACGGTAGGTGCCAACGGGACCCGCGAGAAGGCCGGCCAGCCCCTCAAGATCAACTTCACCATCCCGCAGAGCACGCCCACCACTGAGAACGAGCAGGGTCTCCTCCAGTCCCAGCTGGCCGAGGTCGGCATCACCCTGGAGCCGGTCACGGTGGACACCAATAAGTTCTTCAGCGAGTTCCTCGTCCCGGGGAACTACGAGATCTCGGCCATGACCTGGCAGGGGACCCCGTACCCCATGAACAACGTCGGCCAGATCTACGGCAAGGGCTCGGAGTCCAACTACTCCGACGCCGACATCCCGGAGGTGGACGCGCTCATCGCCCAGATCGACGTCGAGATGGACCAGACCAAGCGCATTGAGCTGACCAACAAGGTGGACGCGCTCATCTGGGAGAACGTCTACAACTACCCCCTGTACGAGCGCATGCAGCTCACCGCCGTCCCCAAGGGCCTGGTGAACTTCGGTGCCATGGGGCTGGCGAGCTTCCGGGCGCAGGACATCGGCTACGTCGACCAGTGAGACCGGCCTCCCGGCTCCCCCTGCCCGTACCGTGCGGGTAGGCGACGCAGCTGACCCGGGCGCCCTTGGCCTCCCGTCCCAGGCGGGAGGCCAAGGGCGCCCGTCAGGCGCGGGGCGGCCCACCCGCTCGCGCCGGTGAGGCGCCGACGTCGGCGTACCCGTCAGGCGCGGGGCGGCCCAGGCGCCCGTGGCCGCCTCCGCCCGCACCAGCGGGACCGGTGGCAGGATGAGGGCGTGCCCACCGTCATCGTCCGCTCCCTGCTGGCCCGCACCGGCGCCGTCCTGGCCGCCCTGGTCATCCTGGCCCTGCTGGCCCTCCTGCTCGTCTCCGACGGCCCAGACGCCATTGCACCCCCACTGGCCACCGGCTACGGTTTCCTCCTGGCCGTCTGGACCCTGTGGTGGGCCCCCGAGGTGCGCCTGACCCCCGAGGAGCTCGTGGTCCGCAACGCCTGGACCACCACCTTCGTGCCCTGGTCCAGGATCTCCCACATCGGGGGCCGCTGGGGCCTGGAGGTGATCCTGGACGACTCCACCCGTGTCAAGGTCGCCGCCGCCCCCCGCCGCGGCGGCATCGCCGCCGGGGTGCGCTACCACATGGACCACGCCGCGCGCGCGGAGGCGGCCCGCCGCCCGGACCTGCTGGGGAGCCGGGTGGTCCGTGAGGAGCTCCTGGACGGTGAGGGTGTACACGCGGTGAGCCTGGACGCCTCGGGCGCCGCCGACCTCATTGAGGTCTACCAGGAGCGGGTCGGTCAGGTCGGCGAGGGGCAGAGGCGGGTGCAGGTCAACCAGCCCCTGGTCTGGGCCTGCGGGCTCCTCCTGGTCCTGGTGGCGGCAGCGCTCCTGACCTGAGCGACGTCGTGCGGTGCAGGGCCCGTGCCGAGGAGGGGCGCTAACCGCAAGGTGTTCGTGATCCTCGCGCTGGCAGGGCCCGTGCTGAGGGGAAGCGCTAACCCGCGCCGGTCGCACAGCGCACGCCTGGTGGGCGCGCCCGCTTGGTAGCCGGGTCCTGGCATGCCTGCCCTGTCGGTGGTGTTGGCCGCACGCCCTGTGGTGACAGTCTGCACAGGCCTGATGTCGCCTCCGGCATAGCAGGTCGGGACGGGCGCCCACTACCCTGGAGACGTTGTGCGCCGTCGCCCGCTGTGCCGCCGTCCGGCGCCGCAGGAGCGAGGGCGCCCCATCAGATGGAGGAAGAACCTCGTATGACCGTGCGCCAGGACCTGCGCAACGTTGCCATCGTCGCCCACGTCGACCACGGCAAGACCACCCTCGTTGACGCCATGCTCTGGGAGGCCGGGGCCTTCGGGGCCCGGGCCACCGCGGAGTCCACCGGCGAGCGGGTCATGGACTCCGGGGAGCTGGAGCGCGAGAAGGGCATTACCATCCTCGCCAAGAACACCGCCGTGCACTACCAGGGTCCGGCCGCGGTGGAGGCCGGGTGCCCCGAGGGCATTACCATTAACGTCATCGACACCCCCGGTCACGCCGACTTCGGCGGGGAGGTCGAGCGCGGGCTGTCCATGGTCGACGGCGTCGTCCTGCTGGTGGACGCCTCCGAGGGGCCCCTGCCCCAGACCCGCTTCGTGCTGCGCAAGGCCCTGGCGGCCAACCTCCCGGTCATCCTGGTGGTCAACAAGGTGGACCGCCCCGACTCCCGCCTGGCCGAGGTGGTCTCCGAGACCACCGACCTCCTCCTGGCCCTGGCCGGTGACCTGGTCGACGAGCACCCCGACCTCGACCTGGACGCCGTCCTGGACGTGCCCGTCATCTACGCCTCCGCCAAGGCCCGCCGCGCCGACACCACCGCCCCCGCCGACGGCCAGCTGCCCGCCAGCCCGGACCTGGAGCCCCTCTTCCGCACCATTATCGAGCGCATTCCCGGCCCCAGCTACGACGAGGACGCCCCCCTCCAGGCCCACGTCACCAACCTGGACGCCTCCCCCTTCCTGGGCCGCCTGGCCCTGCTGCGCATCCACAACGGCACCCTGCGCAAGGGCCAGTCCGTGGGCTGGGCCCGCCACGACGGCAGCATTGTCAGCGCGCGCGTCTCCGAGCTGCTGGTGACCGAGGGCCTGGAGCGCAAGCCCGCCGAGGCCGCCCACGCCGGGGACATCGTGGCCGTGGCCGGTATCGAGGACATCACCATCGGCGAGTCCCTGGTGGACCCGGACGACCCCCGGCCCCTGCCGCTCATCCGGGTCGACGACCCCGCCATCTCCATGACCATCGGCATTAACACCTCCCCCATGGCCGGGCGGACCAAGGGCGCCAAGGTCACCGCCCGCCAGGTCAAGGACCGTCTGGACCGCGAGCTGGTGGGCAACGTCTCCCTGCGTGTGCTGCCCACCTCCCGCCCCGACGCCTGGGAGGTGCAGGGGCGCGGCGAGCTGGCCCTGGCGATCCTGGTGGAGCAGATGCGGCGGGAGGGCTTTGAGCTCACCGTCGGCAGGCCCCAGGTGGTCACCCGCACCATTGACGGCGTCCGCCACGAGCCGGTGGAGCGCATGACCATTGACGTCCCCGAGGAGTACCTGGGCGCCGTCACCCAGCTCATGGCCGCCCGCAAGGGGCGTATGGAGACCATGACCAACCACGGCACCGGGTGGATCCGCATGGAGTTCCTGGTGCCGGCCCGCGGCCTGATCGGCCTGCGCACCCAGTTCCTCACCGAGACCCGGGGCACCGGCATCGCCTCCTCCATCGCCGAGGGCTACGAGCCCTGGGCGGGGCCGATCGTCTCACGGACCACCGGCTCCCTGGTCTCGGACCGCGCGGGCTCGGTGACCGCCTACGCCCTCATCCGCCTGGCCGACCGCGGCACCTTCTTCGTGGAGCCCACCCAGGAGACCTACGAGGGGCAGGTGGTGGGGGAGAACCCCCGTGACGAGGACATGGACGTCAACGTGGTCCGTGAGAAGCAGCAGACCAATATGCGCTCCTCCACCGCCGACGCCTTTGAGGCCCTGACCCCGCCGCGCCACCTCACCCTGGAGGAGGCCCTGGAGTTCGCCGCCGACGACGAGTGCGTGGAGGTGACCCCGGAGGCGATCCGTATCCGCAAGGTCATCCTGGGCGCCCAGGAGCGTTTCCGTGACAATGCCAGGCGCCGCCGCGCCGGGGCCTGACGGGCGCCCCCGGCCCCGTCCGGCCCGCCCCCGGCCCTGAGCCGGACACCCAGAGTTCTTGATCCCTGACCGAGAATCGGAGCCAACAGTGACCGTCCCCGTCCCCGACCCCAATGCGACCCCGTCCGACGCCGACGACGCTGCCGTGGCACAGCCGGCCCCTCACCCGGTCCCCCGTAATCCCGGTGGCACGGCACCTGATGGCGCGAGCGCGTCCGGTACCGCGAGCGCGCCTAGTGGCACGGCGCCCGATGGCGCCACGAATGCGCCTGGTGGCACCACCTCCGGGCCTGGCGGTGGCACCGCCAGCGGTGCGGGTGCCGACGCCAGGGCCACTGGTACTAGCGTCACTGCCACTAGCTCTACCGACGCCAAGGTAGCTGACACCAGTGCGGCTGTTACCAGCACAAAGGTGGCTACGAAGAAGGCCGTTGGCTCTGCCAGGTCCGCCGGTCCCATTGAGGACACTGAGGTTGCCAAGGCCACCGACACCGCTAAGGACGCTGCCCCTGCTGAGGGACTCGCCCCCGCTAAGGCCAGTACTGCCAAGGCTGTTGTCCCCGCTGAGGGCCCCGCCGAGGCTGCCGACCCGGCTGACGCCGACCCCGCCGAGGACACGGCGACCCCTGCGGCCGGTACTGCCGACACCGCTCCCACCGAGGACACCACCAGTGCCACCGAGGACGATGACACCGCCACCGCTACCGACTCGGCGTCGGCCTCCAGCTCCCAGCCCGCTCAGGGCCGACGGCGCTGGTCCCGGCGTCGCAGGACGGCGCTCGCGGTGGTGACCGGCCTGGGCGTCCTCGTCCTGCTGTGGGTGGGGGCCGCCTGGTGGAACACGGCCAACCTGGCCCCGGGCTCCAGCATCTCGGGCGTGGCCGTGGGTGGTATGAGCCTCTCCGAGGCGCGCCAGGCCGTCGCCACCCAGACGCAGGACGTGCTGGACGACCCGGTGACGGTGACGGTGAACGGCTCCTCCGCCCAGATCACGCCCTCCAAGGCGGGGGTGAGCGTGGACGCCGAGGCCAGCGTGGAGCGTCTGACCCGCTTCACCCTCAACCCCGCCACGATCTTCAACCGGTTCACCGGGGCCAGGGTCGATGCCGTCGTCAACGTGGACCCCGTGGCCCTGACCGGGGCGCTCGGCTCCCACCTGGACGAGCTCGCCACCGGCACCGCCAACGCCTCCGTCATCCTCAACGGCACCACGCCGGTCCTGATCCCCGCCTCCGCGGGCAACGGCGTGGACATTGCCGCCTCCGTACGACGCCTGACCGCCAACTGGCCCCTGGGTAAGACCACCATTGAGCTCGACGCGGGCCAGGCCCGCCCCACGATCACCGACGCGGCCGCGCAGGCCTTTATCAACGACACCCTCAACCCCCTGCTGTCCGCGCCGCTGACCATTACGGCCGCCGGTACCGACGCCGCCAGTATCTCCGCCGGTGACGTGACCCTCAGCCCCGAGCAGGTCGCCGGCCTGGTCACCATCTCCTCCTCGGGCACCGCCCTGAGCGCCGCCCTGGACGCCGACATGCTCTACGACACCGTCGTGTCCACCATGGGCGCGGACGTGGAGGTCGCCCCCCAGTCCGCCACCTGGACCATTGACGGCAGCGACGAGGGTGCCCCCACCGCCACGCCGCAGTACGTGGCACCCGCCAACGGGCGCGTCATCGACCGTCAGGCCCTGGCCGACGGCGCCCTCAAGGCCGGGACCTCCAGCGCCACCGGGCGCACCGTCACCCTGCCCCTGGTGTCCAAGGAGCCCGCCCTGACCACCGCGGCGGCGGACTGGCACATTACCGAGTTCATTAGCGACTACTCCACGCCCTTCTACTCCGAGCCCGGCAGGGACCAGAACCTCAGGCGCGGTGCCGAGCTCCTCAACGGGAAGATCGTCATGCCGGGACAGGTCTTCTCCACCGAGGAGGCGCTCGGGGAGGTCGACGAGGAGCACGGCTTCGCCGCGGCCGGCGTGATCAGCGACGGCAAGCACGTTGACGCCATTGGCGGGGGCCTGTCCCAGATCGGCACCACCATGTTCAACGCCGCGTTCGAGGCCGGCATGGACGACGTCGAGCACCACCCGCACACCTACTGGTTCAGCCGCTACCCGGCGGGGCGCGAGGCCACCATCTGGACCGGGGAGAAGGACGTCAAGTTCGGCAACTCCACCCCCTACCCGGTGCTGATCCAGGCCTGGGTCTCCGGCGAGGAGGTCCACGTGCGCCTGTGGTCCACCCGGTACTACGAGGTCTCCATTACCTCCGGGGAGAAGACCGACTACCGGCCGGTCAAGACGGTGACCGCCAGCGGCCCCGGCTGTGAGGCCTACTCCGGGGGCAACGCCGGGTTCGACATCACCGTGACCCGCTCGCGCAAGGCCCCGGACAAGACCGTCCCCGACGACGTCCTGACCACCAAGTACGAGGCCGACAACCGCATTGTGTGCAGCAAGTAGGCCCGTTGGGCGCGGACGGGGAACGGCCCTGGGTCGGGGTCGGGGTCGGGGCTAGCGGGCGCCTCATGACTCCGCGCGTCGGTGACCTCAGCCCGGGGTCGGAGCTGGCCGGGCCTGGGGCCGGGGGCAGGAGCGTGCCTACCGGGTCCGCCCCCCGGGCCCACTGGCACGGCCCGCGGGTATCCGCGACCTGGACATGACGTAAAGGCCGGGCGCCCTGGGTCGGGAACTGGCGGAGTCGCGCCGTCGGCAACCTCACTTGGGTGAGCGGGCTCGGCGGCGGGATACTAGCCTGAGCTCCCCTGGCCGCTTCCCGCGGCACCCAGCGACCCAAGGAAAGAAGCGTCATGGCCTACGTCATCGCCCAGCCCTGCGTGGACGTGAAGGACCGCGCCTGCGTGGACGAGTGCCCTGTGGACTGCATCTACGAGGGCGAGCGGACTCTCTATATCAACGCTGACGAGTGCGTGGACTGCGGTGCCTGCGAACCGGTCTGCCCCACCGAGGCCATCTTCTACGAGGACGACGTCCCCGACGAGTGGGCCGACTACACCCGGGCCAATATCGACTTCTTCGCCCTCAAGGGCCTGGGCAGCCCCGGCGGCGCCCAGGCCACAGGCCCCCAGCCCTACGACGACCCCATGGTCGCCGCCCTGCCACCCCAGAACGATGACTGGAAGGCCGAGAACGGCTACTGACTCCCCGCACCCCCGTCCCCACCTCAGGTGTGGGGCAGGACATCCGCACCGTCCTCTCTGCCGTCGTGGGGGAGAATCGGCCTGTGACCACCAAGCCCGCCAGTCAGCCCCCTGCTGGCCAGCCCCTCACCGGCCTGGCCAGCGCCGCCACCCTGCCTCGCCCACCGGCCCTGCCCGACTTCCCCTGGGACTCCCTGCGCCCCTACCGGGCTCGCGCCGCCCAGCACCCCGACGGCGTCGTGGACCTGGCCGTCGGCACCCCCGTGGACGACACCCCCGCCGTCGCCCGCCAGGCCCTGGCCGACTCCTCCAACGCCCCCGGCTACCCCACCACGGTAGGCACCCCCGCCCTGCGTGCGGCCGTCATTGAGTGGATGGCCCGGCGTCGGGGCGTGCCCGCCCTCACGGACGCCGAGGTCATCCCCACCATTGGCTCCAAGGAGTCCGTCGCCCTCCTGCCCCTCCAGCTCGGCGTGGGCCCGGGCGACCTCGTCCTCCACCCGCGCGCCGCCTACCCCACCTACGACGTCGGCGCCCGCCTGGTCGGCGCCCACCCGGTCCCCGTGGACACCGACGCCGACCCCGCCACCTGGGTCCTGCCCACGGGCCCCGACGGCACCCCACGCGACCCGGTCCTCGTCTGGCTCAACAGCCCCGGCAACCCCGACGGGCACGTCCTCTCCGTGGCCCAGATGGCCCGCGTGGTGGCCTGGGCACGCCGGCGCGGCGCCGTCGTCGTCTCCGACGAGTGCTACGCCGAGCTGCCCTGGGCCGAGCCCTGGGTGAGCCAGGGCGTCCCCAGCCTGCTCGACCCGCGCGTGGGCGGTACCAGGCCTGACGGCGCCCCCGACCGCTCCGGCCTCATCGTCCTGTACTCCCTGTCCAAGCAGTCCAACCTCGCTGGCTACCGGGCCGCCTTCCTCGCGGGCGACGCCGCCCTGGTCGCCGCCGTCACCGAGGTGCGCAAGCACGCCGGCCTCATGGTCCCCGCCCCCGTCCAGGCGGTGATCACGGCCGTCCTGGGCGACGAGGCGCACGTGGCCGCCCAGCGGGAGACCTACCGCCGACGCCGCACCCTCCTGGTGGAGGCCGTCGCCGACGTGGGGCTGGTGGCCGACCCGCTCTCGGTGGCGGGACTCTACCTGTGGCTGCGCGGGCCCGCGGGCATGAGCGCCTTCGACCTGGTGGGGGCCTTTGCCGAGCTGGGCATTGTGGTGGCCCCCGGCGACTTCTACGGCGCGGCCGGCGCCGGGCACGTGCGGGTCTCCCTGACCGACACCGACGAGCGGGTGGAGGCGGCTGCCGCCCGCCTGCGCGGCCCGGGAGCCGCCGCCCTGTTCCGCCCCTGAGCCGGTCTCCGCCCACCCATCTGGTACCGTTACCTGGTACCGTTGTTCAGGTAGGGAGGTGGTGACCGTGTCTATTAGCGTCAGCCAGGCACGCAGGACATTGTTCCCGCTCATTGAGCAGGTCACCAGTGACCGTGTGCCCGTGGAGATCGTCTCACGGAAGGGCAGCGTCGTCCTCATGCCCGCTGACGAGTACGCGGCCTGGCAGGAGACCGCCTACCTGTTCCGCTCCCCGGCCAACGCCCGCAGGCTGCTTGACGCCTATGACCGGGCGCGCGCGGGCCGAACCGAGGAGCACGGCCTCGACCGGGAGGACTGAGTGAGGCTTGTCTGGGACCCCGGTGCCTGGGAGGACTACAAGCACTGGCAGAGGGCCGACCGGCGGGTCCTTAAGCGTGTCAACACCCTGATCGACGCCTGCCTGCGTGACCCCCACGCCGGCATAGGCAAGCCTGAGCGGCTTATGTACGGAGCCCCCGGCGCCTGGTCGCGGCGTATCACTGACGAGCACCGTCTCGTCTACCTGGTCGACGGCGACGACCTCGTTATCCTCCAGGCGCGCTACCACTACTGACCGCACCGTGCCCGGCTTGAGCGGGTGGAGGCGGCTGCCGCCCGCCTGCGCGGGCCGGGAGCGCCCGGTGCCAGGCGCCGCGGATACCACACCCTGTCACCACCAGCGCCTACAGTGGTGGGTGAGGACCGTAGTCCCGGTGGCCCGCCTGGCTGCCACGACCACAGAGGAGGCGTCATGACCGAGTCCCCCACCCCGAGCGCCCACCCCGGCACCGCTCCCGCCGCGAGTGCCACCCGCGCGACCGACGCCGGCCCTGCCGCCCACCCTGGCAGCGGCCCCCGTCCCGGTGGCGCCTCCCATCCTGGCGGCCCCGTGGACCCGTCCGACTCCGACGCCCCCGGCCTGCTCACCGTGGACCAGGTGCAGGTGGAGCTGCCCCGGGCCTTTGCCACCGAGGGCGCCGACGGCCTGAGGGTCGGCAGCCTCCTGGGTGCCACGGGCCTGGTCACCCTGGACCCCGGCTACACCAACACCGCCTCCTGCGCCTCGGAGATCACCTACATTGACGGTGCCGCAGGCATCCTGCGCTACCGCGGCTACCCGATCGCCGAGCTCGCCAAGAACTCCAGCTTCCTGGAGGTGGCCTACCTCCTGATCAACGGGGACCTGCCGGACAGGGAGACGTTTGAGCGCTTCCAGGAGCGTATTGCCCGCCACCGGCTCCTGCACGAGGACTTCCGCAGCTTCTTCACCTCCTTCCCCTCCTCGGGCCACCCCATGGCGATCCTCCAGTCCGGGATATCCGGCCTGGCCACCTACTACGAGGACACCCTCAACCCGCACGACCCCTACGAGCGCGAACTGGCCACCGTCCTGCTCATTGCCAAGATGCCGACGATGATCAGCTACATTGCGCGCCGCGCCATCGGCCTGCCGCTGCTCTACCCCGATCCGCGGAACGGCTACGTGGAGGACTTCCTGCGCCTGACCTTCGGCATGCCCTACCAGGCCTACGACATTGACCCCGTGGTCATTGGCGCTCTGGACATGCTGCTCATCCTCCACGCCGACCACGAGCAGAACTGCTCCACCTCCACGGTGCGCCTGGTGGGGTCGGCCGACGCCAATATGTACGCCTCCGTGGCGGCGGGGGTGGGGGCGCTGTCCGGCCCGCTGCACGGCGGGGCCAACGAGGCGGTCCTGCGTATGCTGGACACCATCCAGACCCAGGGGCTGAGCACGGGCGAGTTCGTCCGCAAGGTGAAGAACAAGGAGGACGGGGTCCGGCTCATGGGGTTCGGGCACCGGGTCTACAAGAGCTACGACCCGCGCGCCGCCCTGGTCAAGGAGGCGGCCCACTCGGTCCTCAGCCGCCTGGGCAGCCCCGAGGGGGACCGCAAGCTGGAGATCGCCATGGAGCTGGAGGAGGTGGCCCTGAGCGACGAGTACTTTGTCTCCCGCAACCTCTACCCCAACGTGGACTTCTACACCGGCCTGATCTACCAGGCCATGGGGTTCCCCACCAAGATGTTCACGCCGTTGTTCGCCCTGGGGCGCCTGCCGGGCTGGATCGCCCAGTACCGGGAGATGATGGTGGACCCCGCCAAGCGCATTGGCCGGCCCCGGCAGGTCTACACCGGGCCGGTCGAGCGCCACTACGTGGCCATGCGACGCCGCGGGGCGCCGGTGCGCGAGTACCCGGGGGTGCGCACGGGCGTCTCCAGCCTGGACCGCGTCACTCGGGTCTGAGCGCCGGGGTTATACGCGCCCCTGGCAGGGCTGGCACTTGGTTTTGGCGCAATCTGAGGATCAGAGCCGACTCCACCCCGCCTTACGCTTTGTGCATCTAATGTCCACGCAGGTCGGAGGGTCGCGCCTCGGTGCGGTCGAGAGCGGGGTCGGGGTGGCGGGGCCGGGCGGTTGGGACCTGGGGCCTGGGACCGCCTGTTTTATTCCGGTACCACCAGGTTAAACTGGGCGCATGGCTGAACCGCACGACCGTCCCAAGGCTGCCGCTCCCTCTGACCCCACTGACGTCCCCCTTCCCTACGCCGACCGCCCCGTGGCCACCGCCCCGGGCCACTGGGTGCTGGCCCGCGCCGGTAAGCGTGTCCTGCGCCCGGGCGGCGCGGCCCTGTCCGCCGCCATGCTCGCCCGTGCCCGCCTGGCGGGGGCCGACGTCGTCGAGATGGCCCCCGGCCTGGGGCGCACCGCCGCCGAGATCATGAAGGCCGGGCCCGCGTCCTACACGGCCATTGACCGGGACCCGCAGGCTGCCGCCCGGGTGGCCGCCGTGGTCGGGGACCGCGGCACCGTCCGGCAGGGCGAGGCCGCCGCCACCGGCCTGCCGGACGCCTGCGCCGACGTCGTGGTCGGGGAGGCCATGCTGACCATGCAGGGGGACAAGGGCAAGGCCGCTATCGTGGCCGAGGCCGTCCGGGTGCTGCGGCCCGGCGGCCGCTACGCCATCCACGAGCTCGGCGTCGTCCCCGACGACATTGACCAGGACCACTACACCGAGCTGCGCAAGGACCTGGCCCGCGCCATCCACGTCAACGCCCGGCCCATGACCGCCGCCGCCTGGAAGCAGCTCATGGAGGACGCGGGCCTGAAGGTGGAGTGGGTGGGCACCGCCCCCATGGCCCTGCTCAAGGTGGGGCGCAACCTGCGTGACGAGGGCCTGCGCGGGGCCCTGCGCATGGTCCGCAACATCCTGCGGGACAAGGAGCTGCGTGCCCGTATCCTCCAGATGCGTGCCGTGTTCACCCGCTACAAGAAGGACATGGTGGGTATTGCCCTGGTGGCCCGCAAGCCCTGAGGGCGACGGGCCCGGCGTCGGCCCGCCAGCTGGCAGGGCCAGCCCGTGGGAGTGGGCGTCGGAGCCCCAATGGCGCCGGGCGGCCCAGCACCATTGGGCCGGGGGCGTCCCTACTGGTTGGTGTGGAGCTCGGAGTTGAGCGCAATGCCCTTGCCGCCGCGGGAGAGGGCCTCCACGGCGCCGGACTGGGAGTTGCGGCGGAACAGCACGTTGGAGGCCCCCGCCAGCTGGCGGGCGGAGACCACACGAGGCTCCTTGAACAGGCCGTGGCTGCCGGGCACCACACCCCCCTGGGGCATGAGTGAGACCTTGGTCCCGGCCGTCAGGTAGAGTCCCGCCTCCACCACGCAGTCGTCCCCCAGCGGGATGCCCAGGCCGGAGTTGGCCCCCAGCAGGCAGCGCTCGCCCAGGGCCACGCGCTGGCGTCCGCCGCCCGAGAGCATGCCCATGGTCGAGGCGCCGCCGCCGATGTCCGAGCCGTCGCCAATGACCACCCCCTGGGAGATGCGCCCCTCCACCATGGAGCGTCCCAGGGTCCCGGCGTTGTAGTTGACGAAGCCGGCCTGCATGACGGTGGTGCCCTCCGACAGGTAGGCGCCCAGGCGCACGTTCGCCGCGTCGCCGATGCGCACCCCCGAGGGCAGCACGTAGTCGGTCATGCGGGGGAACTTGTCCACCGAGCTGACCTGGACGGGGGAGCCCAGGGCGGCGCGCAGGCGGGTGCGGGTGGTCTCGAAGTCCTCCGCGGCGCAGGGGCCCACCGAGGTCCACACCACATTGGGCAGGCGGGAGAAGATGCCGTCCAGGTTGACCGTGTTGGGCAGGGCCAGGCGGTGGGACAGGACGTGCAGACGCAGGTAGGCGCCCGCCACGGTCTGGGGGGCGTCGTCCAGGTCCGCCCAGGTGCGCACCACGGTGGTGTGGACGCCGCGGGCCGCGTCCTGGTGCTCCATGGTCGTCAGGGTGGCCAGGAGGTCGGCGTGACCGTCCTCGGGCTCGTCGCCCAGGACGGGGCGGGGGTACCACACGTCCAGGGTGGTGCCGTCGTCGGTCACGGTGGCGAGGCCGAGGCCCCATGCGCTGCGAGTCGTCATGGCCCCACGATACGGCTCCCGGGCCGACGGCGCCGTGGTGGGTTCTGCCGTCGGCTCACCGTGGGCGGGCCCCGGCGGGGGCGGGGCGTGACAGAATCAGGGCTATGGTGCGTACGACGATCCACGTGATGAGGCACGGCGAGGTCTACAACCCCGAGGGGATCCTCTACGGCCGCCGCCCCGGCTACCACCTCTCCGCCCTCGGGGCGGCCATGGCCCGGCGGGTGGCTCATGTCCTGTCCGCCACCGGGCACGACGTCGTGGCCGTCATCACCTCCCCGCTGGAGCGTGCCCGGGAGTCCGGGGCGCCGACGGCCGAGGCCTTCGGCCTGACCCCGACCACTGACGTCCGGCTCACTGAGGCCGGTAACCACTTTGAGGGGGTGCCGGTCAACCGCGACCGTCGGGTGCTGACCCACCCCCAGCACTGGCGCTACTACGTCAACCCCCTGCGGCCCTCCTGGGGGGAGCCCTACGTCGACCTGGTGGCCCGCATGGCCGCCGCCGTGCGCGACGCCGTCCCGCTGGCGCAGGGCCACGAGGCGCTGCTGGTCAGCCACCAGCTGCCCATCTGGTCGCTGCGCCTGTGGCTGGAGGGCCGTCTCCTGGCCCACGACCCCCGACGCCGCCAGTGCTCCCTGGCCTCCCTGACCTCCCTGACCTTTGAGGACCGTACCCTGACCGGACTGGCCTACTGGGAGCCCGCCGGGGACCTCCTGCGCCAGGCCGAGGACATGGTCCCGGGCACGTCGGCCGCCAGTGAGAAGATGGGCGACGCCGGGGCGGCCGGGCGTGAGACCGCGCCAGCCACACCGGCCGCGCGCGACGCCACACCGGCAGCGCCAGCCGGGCCCGGGTCCACGGAGGCCCGGGCGTGACCCAGCCGCCGACGTCGGGCTCCCCGCAGCCGGGGCCCCCGACGTCGGACGACCTGGTACCCGCGGACGGGCAGCGCCTGGTGCACGATCCCCGGTCCCGCCCCGCCCCCCGGCGGCCCTGGACCGGCCAGGACTTCGTCTGGTGGAACACCGCCGGGGTCCTGACCTCGCTGGCGCACCGGCGTCGGCCCAACCCGGTCTCACCGGTCGTGGACCCGGTGCGACGCCACCTCGGGCCCGACGAGGTCATGCTGGCCTCCGCCGACGCTGAGCTCCTGCTGTTCCGGCGCGGGGACGCCACCTACAACCCCTCGCGCGGCTTCTTCCTGGCGGGCGGCCCGGTGGGGATCGCCCTGACGGCCGCGTTCTTCGGCGGGCAGGCCTACGTCAACTCGCGCCGGAGGAAGGCCGCGCAGGCCGACGCCGTGGTCCGGTGGCGGCACCTGGCGAGCGCACGTGTGACCGTCTCCACCCACGGCATCTACATTGGTACGGGTGAGGGGGTCATGCCGGTCCCCTACGCCGACATACAGGAGATCCAGCTCACCGGGGTGGGGGAGGTGGTGATCGCGGCCACCAACGCCAGGGGGTCGGCCCGCTGGAAGCTGCGCACCCAGTGGGCCGAGCTCATCCTCGTGCTCTGGGCCGCCCAGTACATGCCCGAGCACCCCCAGCTGGCCGGGGCCACCTGGCTGCCGGGGGACTGGATGCTCCACGCGGCCGCCCACGGCTACGACGTGGACGTAGCCAGCTGGCCCGCCTGGACCCAGCCGCGTCTGCGGGCGTAAGGCGGCCGCCCGGGGGGAGTTGCACGTCTCGGACGTACCGCCGCCATCCTGAGCGTGCGGGCGTGAGGCGGCCGCCGGGGGGAGTTGCACATTCTTTCCGTGGCCCCGGATCCGGGAACCGCGGAATCATGCGGATCCGCGCGGTAGTGTGAGGTCTGGGAACAAGATGAATGTGCAACGACGACGGCGTTGCACATTCATCTTGTCACCGGACCCCGCACGGGTGGAGAAAACGTTGAAATGGCGCCACCGGCCTGGCGGCGTCCCCAAGATGAACGTGCAACACCGGCCAGTGGCGGTGGGTGGGGGCTGGTTGGTGAGGTAGCCCGGGGAGTCGGCGCCAATGGGACCCGCCCCGGGCTGGGGATTGGCGAAGGAGCGGCAGCCCGCCAAGCTGTGCTGACCCGACCCCCAGGGTGAGGGCTGGCGCACCTCAGGAGTCCCGAGGCTGCCGACCTGGTCGCCCCGGCCCCCGGGGCGGGGGCCAGCGAAGGAGCGGGGGCCAGCGAAGGAGCGGGGGCCAGCGAAGGAGCGGGGGCCAGCGAAGGAGCAGCAGCCCGCCATAGCCGTGCTGACCCGCCCTTGGGGCAGACCGGTCTTCAGGCGGTGGGGTCGGGCTCGCTGTCCCCGGTGCCCGGCGTGTCCTTGCGGTCGTCCGGGTCCGCTCCTCCGCCCTCCTGGGCCCGCCGACGCCTGCGGATGTCCCGCTCCAGGCCCCGCAGGAACTCGGGGTCGTCGTCGGGGGCCATTGGGCGCCGTCGGGCGGGGCGGTGGAAGGTGGTGCCCTCGGGGGCCGACCAGATGGTGGGCTCCACGACCCCGCCCTTGTCCTCGGCGGCCTTGACCCGGGAGGTGATGATCCAGGCGATCGGGCCGACCATTGGGGTCGTGACAATGAGGAGAATCCACAGGAACTTCGGCATACGTGCAGGCAGGGACTCCTCGGGGCTGCGGGCGCAGTCCAGGAGGGAGTAGATCGTCAGGGCGATGACGAGGACGAGGAGGAGCGCGCGCATGGCAGGAGCGTAGCCGAGTGGCTACCTGTATGGGCACAATGACCTTGTGATCCCTCGGCTGCTGCGTGTCCACGGTGTCCTCGTCCCGGTCGACGCCAGGCAGGCGCTACCGGCACCCGCCCCCGCGGCGGGCACAGTGGGACGGGGTGCAGCGGGACCAGGTGTGGCGGATGCGGTGGGACTGGGTGCAACGGAAGCAGCGGGAACGGGTGCGGCGGGCACGGCGGGACCGGCGGGACCGGCGGGACCGGGTGCGGCGGGACCGGGTGCAACGGATGTGGCAGGAGCAGGTGCGGCGAGTACAGCGGGGCCGGGTGCGGGCGCAATGGGATTGGCGGCGAGCGCGGTAGAACCGGATGCAGTGAACGCGGTGGGACTGGATGCGGCGGACGCCGAGCTCCGCGCCAACCTGGGGCGGCTGCTGGGGACCCGGCCTGGCATTGACATCGTCCTGCGCACATCCGGCTCCACCACCGGCACCGGGCGGCTGGTGGGTACGAGTGTGCAGGCCCTGGTCGCCTCCGCCCGTGCCACCCACGTCAGGCTCGGCGGGCCGGGACGGTGGGTGCTGGCCCTGCCCGCCCACCACGTGGCCGGGCTGCAGGTGCTCGTGCGCTCCCTCGTGGCTGGGGTGCCGCCCGTGGTGGTGGATCCGGAAGGTGGCTTTGACCCCCGGGCCCTGGGCCGGGCCGTAGCCGCTGCCGCGTCTGCTGGTCCCGGGCAGGAGGTGGTGGATCCGGCCCTGGTCAGGCTCGTCCGCCAGGCCGCCGGCCCCGGAACGCCCACGCCACCTGCCCGCGTCTACGTCTCCCTGGTTCCCACCCAGCTTCACCGTGTCCTTCAGGACCCCCAGGCCACCGCCGACCTGGCCCGGGCGACGGCGGTCCTGGTCGGCGGGGCCTCGGCGTCGGCGGACCTCCTGGGCCGGGCCAGGTCGGCGGGTATTGCCGTGGTCACCACCTACGGCATGACCGAGACCGGGGGCGGGTGCGTCTACGACGGCGTCGCCCTGGACGGGGTGCGGGTGCGCGTGGAGGGGCCCGAGGGGCGGATCGTCATCTCCGGGCCGGTGGTGGCTCAGGGCTACGTAGGTGACGCCGGGGGCGGCTGCGAGTTCCGGCAGGGCCCTTGGGGGCGGGAGGTGTGGACCTGCGACCGGGGGCGGGTCGAGGCCGACGGGCGCCTGACGGTCCTGGGGCGCCTGGACGACATGATCGTCACCGGCGGCCTCAAGGTGGACCCCCACCTAGTTGAGTCCGTCCTGACCAGCATCGACGGCGTCTGCCAGGCCTGCGTCGTGGGGGTGGAGGACCAGGAGTGGGGCAGCGTGGTCGCCGCCGCCGTGGTGCCCGCCCCCGGGTCCAGGCCCGACGCCCAGGAGGTGCGTCGGGCGGCACGTGCCCTGCTCGACGGCGCCCACACGCCCAAGCGTGTGCGTGTGCTGCCCGCGTTGCCCCTGCGGGGGCCGGGCAAGGTGGACCGCCGTGCGGTCGCGCAGCTTCTGGCCGGTGACGTCTCCGGGGCGCCCTAATCCCTGGGCTGGCCCCACTATCCCGGGGCCTGACGTGAGTGATCGTGCTGCCGGGGCCGGAACTGCCGGCCGGCCCCCATCGCCGACTGCTGGGACGCGACGGTCCAGGTGCGGCCCCGGACGCCCGGCCAGTCCCACTACCCCGGGCCTGACCGCAGACACCCGAGTCTTCTCACCCGGCGCCTATACGCAGCGAGTTCTTTGCACGCTATGCGGTGCCTGATTCTGTCGCAATCTGAGGATCAGAACCGACCCCACCCCGCCCAGCACTTTGTACACCCAATGTCCACGCAGGTCAGGAGCCCGGGCCCTGGCGTAGCCGAGGGTGGCCCTCCTTCTGATCCTCAGATTGCGACAAACCGGCCCCAGGACCCTCGGGATCCCCATGCTGGTGGTCGTGGGGGGTGAGAGGATACGGCTCGTGAGCGAGCAGTCGGCCCCCGTCCCCAGCCCGAGCCCCCGGCCGGGAGCGGGCCAGCAGCCAGGAGCCCCGGACGGAGCCGGAACGCACGTCCCGAGCCGTCAGCCAGGGGCAGGCCAGCAGCCGAGCCGTCCCGGGCCGCGGGCGACCAGCTGGGTCGAGGTGGTGCGGCTGCGGACCCTGCCGGCCGCCGTCGCCCCGGTCGTCCTGGGCACCGGCGCCGCCGTCGCCCTGGGGCGGTGGTCCTGGGTGCGTGCGCTCCTGGCCGCCGGGGTGGCCCTCGCGCTCCAGATCGGCTGCAACCTGGCCAACGACTACTCCGACGGCGTGCGCGGCACTGACGATGACCGCACCGGTCCGCCCCGCCTGACCGTCTCCGGGCAGGTCGCCCCCGGCACCGTCAAGCTGGCCGCGTTCGGCTGCTTCGGGGTGGCCGGGCTCCTGGGACTGGGGCTGCTGGCGGTCAGCGGGCAGTGGTGGATGCTGGCGCTCGGCGCCGCGGCGATCGCCGCCGCCTGGTTCTACACCGGCGGCCCCCGCCCCTACGGCTACGCGGGCCTGGGCGAGGTGTTCGTGTTCGTGTTCTTTGGGCTCGTGGCCACCGCCGGGACCACCTACGTCCAGGCCGGGCGCGTGCCCGCCTGGGTGTGGCCCGCGGCATGCGGCATCGGGCTCATTGCCTGCTCCCTGCTCATGGTCAACAACCTGCGCGACATTGCCACCGACCCCGCCCACGGCAAGCGCACCCTGGCCGTGCGCCTGGGGCCGAGGCGGGCCCGGACCGCCTACCTGCTCATGCTGGGCCTGCCGGTCGTCCTGGGCGGGGCGTCCCTGGTGCTGGCCCGCTACGACCTGACCGACGGCGCCCAGACCACCGGGGGCTGGACCGGGCCCAGTCTCCTGGTGCTGCTGCTGTGCTGCTCGGCGATGGTGGAGCAGGCAGCCCGCCCGGTCCTGGCCGGGGCCACGGGGCGCGCGCTCATCCCGGCCCTGCGTAACGCTGGGCTCTACGAGCTGGTCTACGGCCTGCTCCTGGCGGTGGGGCTGGTCCTGGTGGACCCGGCCCTGGGGGCGGATCTGTGGGCCCCCTGGTGGTGAGGCTGGCAGCGGCCCGGGCCGTGAAGCCGGGGTGGGCGGCCGGTGGGGCCGGTGCCAGCCCCACCACGGGCGTGCTACTCCACTGGGGACGGGCCTTACCGGGTGGCCGCGTCCAGCGGGACCTCGGCGTCGGGCTCGTGGGTAATGCGGTTGCGCAGGTCGCGCCGCACTATCTCAATGGACCACATCCACACAATGTGACCAAGGAGCTCGGAGAAGTGCTCTGACCAGGTCTGGGCGCCCTCCACCCACGGGAAGGGGCTCGGCGCCCACCCCAGCAGCGGCATGACGACGACGTGCGCGCCCACGTAGACCAGGACGCCGAAGACGGCCCCCTGCCACAGCTTGATCCCCGGGTAGTACTCAGCCACCACGCAGTACAGCAGGCCGAAGGCGATCGCGAAGCTGAAGTGCACAATAAAGGACATAATCGGCAGCGGGTTATTGCTGAAGGTCACCATGCTGTGCGAGGCGTCGTGGGACATTCCGAACCACTCCAGCATGGACTGGGGCGGATTGGTGTCTGAGCGCAGGCCCGGGGTGCGCGGCGGGAAGGGGACCTCCCAGCCGAACTTCACTATGGCGGAGAAGACTCCGCCAATGAGGCCGACCAGCAGGGCCGTGCCGATACGCCGACGGGACTTGTCGGTGCGGGCGAGCAGGTTGTTCATGAGTGCCCTCTTCTAAGGACGGGGAGGGGTGCGTGTACGCGCCATTGCATGTGAATGACCTCACGCAACATTTGGGCCTGCAAGACGAGTTGGCGTGCGGCGGGGTGCGGGTGGTGCGGCGTGCGGCAGGATGCGGGGGCTCGGGGAGAGCGCCGGGGAATTGGAGTACAGGTGGGCGCGGGCACCCCGGGGATAGGCGACCGCATGGTGCACCGGGGCCGGGTGGCCTGGGGGCTGATGGGTTGCAGGCGCCCCGGGGATAGACCGTGCGGCCCCGCGGGATCCGTCAGCGCCCTTGGGTAGCCCGCTCAGAGCAGCTCAGAAGTAGTAGGGGAAGGGGGACCAGTCCGGATCACGGCGCTGGAGGAAGGCGTCCCGGCCCTCGAGAGCCTCGTCGGTCATGTAGGCCAGGCGCGTGGCCTCCCCGGCGAAGACCTGCTGGCCGGCCAGGCCGTCGTCGGCCAGGTTGAAGGCCAGTTTGAGCATGCGGATGGCCTGGGGCGACTTGGAGGTCACGGTGGCCGCCCACTCCAGGGCCCGCTCCTCCAGCTCGGCGTGGGGGACCGCCTCGTTGACCACGCCCCAGCGCGCAGCGGTCTCGGCGTCGTAGGTGCGGGCCAGGAAGAAGATCTCCCGGGCCCGCTTGTCGCCGACCTGCCGGGCCAGCAGCGCCGAGCCGTAGCCGGCGTCGAAGCTGCCCACACTGGCGTCGGTCTGCTTGAAGCGGGCGTGCTCCAGGCTGGCCAGGGACAGGTCGCACACCACGTTGAGGCTGTGCCCGCCGCCCGCCGCCCAGCCGGGGACGGCCGCGATGACCACCTTGGGCATGGTGCGGATGAGGCGCTGGACCTCCAGGACGTGCAGGCGACCCGCCCGGGCTGTGTCAATGCGCGTCTGTGCCGCGGCCACGTCGGCGTCGTGGGAGTAGGCGGTGGTGCCGGGGGCGGTGGTGCCAGTGCCGGGGGTGGCGGTGTCGAGGCCGGGGGCGAGGGTCTCGGTGTCGGAGGCGACGCCGCCTGGGGCGGTGTCCTCGGTCCCGGTGCCAACGCTGGCGGCGGTACCGATGCCGGGGTCAGTAGCGTCCTCACGCTCGTAGCGGTAGCCGTCGCGGCCCCGGACGCGCTGGTCGCCCCCGGAGGAGAAGGCCCAACCGCCGTCGCGCGGGGAGGGGCCGTTGCCGGTCAGGACGACGGCGCCCACGTCCCCGCTCATGCGCGCGTGATCCAGGACCCGGTAGAGCTCGTCCACGGTGCGGGGGCGGAAGGCGTTGCGCACCTCGGGCCGGTCGATGGCCACGCGCGCCACCGGCAGATCGCGCAGCCAGGCACCGTCGGCGTCGCGCACACAGCCGCGGTGGTAGGTCACGTCCGTCAGGATGACGGGGTCGGCGGCAGAACCGGCCCCGGTGGGCTCTGCCGGACTGCGCGTGCGCGCCGAGCCGTCCGCAGTGCTGGCCGTCGCGGCGCCGGCGTGGGCGAAGCCCTTGACCTCCCGCCAGCGGACGGGGTCGAAGATCTCGGAGACTCGCGCGGGCACGGGGAAGACGTCGCTCATGGAACCAGCGTAGAGGAACGGGAGCCTGCCGGACGGATCGCGTGTAACATGTATCACATGAGAGACATCAAGCGTGGGATCGTCTACATAATTTCCGGTCTGGCGGCCGGGGCCCTGGCCTTCTTCTGGGTCTATCCGTACGTCCATACCGGGGTGGCGCGGGAGACGATTGTCGATGCGCCGACGGTGCTCGTCATTCAGGAGGGATCTCTCGGAGACTATGCGACGACTGTTAGTATCAATGTCGACAGCAAGGAGGATTCTGCATACCTGGAGGTGTCTGAAAATGACGTCTCGACCGGACCGGATCAAATAGTGAACATTTATATAGGATTATTGTACCATCAATCCGGGTTCAATTTTTCGCACACGCCTTTGGAGTGCAGTGTCGAGATTCCTGACGGAGGTCGTTCTGACGTTTCGGTTGCGGATCCGCAGAATCTGTGGATCAAGGCCAAGGAACAGGGGGCGGCGACAGACGCCCCAACGGCGACGGGAGAGATTTCCGTCATCAGGTTGACCGACCATCCGCCCACCGTGAAAATCAAGTGCCCGCTCTCAAGAGAATACCGATTCGAGCAGGTTTCGTTGGACTCGTGGAGCCTGTATCTGCCCGGAATCGAGGTGTATGCCCTTGATGGCGGACTGCGTCCCACCATAAGTTATTGGGTGTTCAAGGAGGGGGGTGAATTTCTTCAACAGTCGAGTCAGTCTCCATCGGAGACGCTGAAGAACCGTTTCTCCTGGTATGAGTGGGATCATGATCTTCTGGCCCGTCAGGGGCTATTCCTGTTGATCACGAGCCCGGAGCTTCAGCGTGACAGCGCATATCGGTTGTTCCTGGCGGGGGCACTCGTAGGGCTCGGAGGAGGCCTGTTGGTGGCGGGATTCCAGTACCTGACGGATCGTGCGTCGTGACGTGAAAAATATGGTCGTTCCGCCTGCTGCTCCCGCGGGACGGCGAATATGAGGTTCCCCTAATGTCATTCGGAGGCGGCGATGCGGATGTGAAGCATGAGGGCGGTCGGCGGGGGCTCATGGCGACGCGCCTCCGATTGAACCATTTGCGCGCCATCGGATCGCCTGATCTGTTGAGTGAGGCGGCTTGATGGAACTCAAGTGGTCCGAGCGGATTGGCAGTAAACCTTTCTCACTAGAAGTAGTGGTTCGGGAATCCAGATCGGTGTGGTAGTGCGGGAGGGCGGGTGCGGGGGAGAAGACGTCCGTGCGGTGTCAGGCGGATGCTGTCAGGGTCGGGTGCGCGGTATGGGGATGGCCCCGGATTGTGTTGCGCATCCGGCCAGGACTGCGTTGTCGGAGAATCTGCGGAATCGCGCGGAAGAGTTCGGGGCCGGCCCGTTTGGGCGACCTCCTCCCATGAAGGCTATTCAGCGGGTGGTGGTGCGGGCGCGGGGCGCGGGGTCGCCGGCGGGTCAGGGGCGGCGCTTCTTCTGCTTGGACCACTTGCGTGCGGTTGGACCACCTGGTTCACGAAATACGGTGGTCCAACCGCGCATAAGTGGTCCAAGTGGGCTGGCGGCGTCACGACATGTGAGACGCCGTCCCACCATGCGGGACGACCGGGCGGGGCGGGGCGCCCGGGGGTCGGCGTCGCGGTCCGCGAGATCGCCGGGCGGCCCGCGAGCACGTCACTTAACCGCCGAGCACGTCACTTAACCCGCGAGAACGTACCTCTAGCAGACGTTCTCGCGGGTTAAGTGACGTGCTCGCGGCCCGCGACCGCCCTCCCCGCCCTCCCCGCCCGGCCCGCGCGCGACGGGCCGTCCGAATCTGTTGCAAAGGCCCCGATCGAACCGGAGCGCCGGAGGAGAAACGTTGATATTCCGCGCTTCCGCCAGCGGCCGATCCCGCCGCAGGGAGCCTTTACAACAGATTCGGACACGACCCCGCCCCGGATCACCCCAGAAGCCCCGCACGCCCCACCATTACCCGTCCCCCACGCCACCGCGCCGACCCGAACCCCCGAACCGCGCCCCTCGATGAGAAGGACTCGCCGTGTTCGCTCGCATCTCCGTTCTGAGGAGGGCCGCGGGCCGGGCCCGCGCAACCCGACTACCCTGGCCCCATGACGCCGACGACGCAGACCACCGAGGCAGGGACGGCGGGCACCACCCCGGCCGCCGCGCAGCGCACCTTCATCCCCGTCGAGCGCGGCGGCGGGCGCGTGGACTCCGAGACAGGGCGCCTCCGGGAGGTCATTGTCCACCGCCCGGGCGGGGAGATCGCCCGCCTGACCCCCATTAACGCCGACTCCCTGCTCTTTGACGACGCCCTCAACGTCTCCCGCGCCCAGGCCGAGCACGACGCCCTCACCGCGATCCTGCGTGCCGAGGGCGTCATCGTCCACGACTTCCGCGACCTGCTCACCGAGACCCTGGCCGTCCCCGAGGCCCGCCAGCTGGTCCTGGAGGAGACCGTGGGGCCCGAGACCGTGGGGGTGTCCACCTCCGAGGTCCTCATTGACTTCTTCGGCTCCCTGCCCGACGCCGAGCTCGCCGAGGTCCTCCTGGCGGGCATCACCCGCACCGAGCTGCGTGAGCGCCTCAGCGCCGCCGACGCCGCCACCCTGTTCAGCACCACCTACCTGTCCACCCTGGAGGGGCAGTTCGTGGTCACCCCCCTGCCCAACCACCTGTTCACCCGCGACACCTCCGCCTGGCTCTACGGCGGGGTCTCCGTCAACACCATGGCCCTGGCCCCCCGGCGGCGTGAGGCCGTCAACTACGAGGCCGTCTACCGCTTCCACCCGGCCTTCGCCGGCCGCGCCGCCCTGTGGAGCGAGGAGCACGGGGCCTCCCCGGCCACTATCGAGGGCGGCGACTTCCTGGTCCTGGGCAACCGGACCCTGGTCATGGGCCTGACCCACCGCTCCAGCGCCGCCGGGGTGGAGCGCCTGGCCACGCGCCTGTTCTCCGCCGACGCCGCCGACCGGGTCATTGGCGTCCACATGCCCGACCGCGCCTTCTACACCGAGCTTGACGCCGTCATGCACCTGGACACCCTCATGACCATGGTCTCCCCGGACACCTGCCTGCGCTTCTCCGGCTTCAACGACGTCACCACCGTGGAGATCGAGCCCGGTACCAACGGCCAGGCCCTGCGCGTGACCGTCCACGACGGCTCCGAGATGGACGTCGTCCTGGCCCGCGCCGCTGGCACGGACTCCTTCCGCGTCATTAGCCCGGACATGTCCAACGAGGCCGAGGCCCTGCGTGAGCTCTCCCGCGACTCCTGCAACGTGGTCGCCCTCGCCCCGGGGCGCGTCATTGGCTACGCCCACAACCAGGCCGCCAACGACACCCTGCGTCGCGCCGGGGTGGAGGTCATTGAGACCCCCGGGGTGGAGCTGGTGCGCGGCCGGGGCGGCGGGCACTGCATGACCTGCCCCGTCACGCGCGACGCCGTGTGAGCAGCGGGCACCGGCCTGCCTCCCGCGCGCTGCCTGTCTCCTGTGCCCTTGCCCTCTCCGGCTGAAGTGGCGCCTGGCGGGGAGGCACTAGCCCTCGCCTCGTCCGGCCGGGGCGCGTCCATCGCCTCCTGCCCGCGTGTGCCGCCTCCCGGTGCGCCTCCCGCCTGGCCCGCCCCGCGGCTACACCGGGGTTGACTCCGTGCGCTACCCTTGCTGCTGGCAGCTAGGGATGAGACAGTTCCCCGAGCACCGATTCGTAGAGCCCTGCACCTAGTGCGGGGTTTCTTCGTCCTTCAAATGAAGGGATGTCTACGGTGCGTCGTCTATGCTTGACGACAGAGGCCTGCGCCGGGGGATCTGGTGAGGGGAGGGGGTGCACGTGCGGGTGCTAGCGGGGTCGGGGTTGGCTGAATCTGTGACTTTGGTCACCACTGCTGTGGCGCGGGACACCCCTCCCGACCGCCACTTTTCCGCATGGTCTCGTCCAAAGCCGGCGCCGGATCCGCTCCCGGGGCCGTCGGTGGCGAGTGGCGTCATACCAACGAAAGGTGGTAGAAATAGACCCGTTCCGACCACCTCCGGAAGGGCCCCGCAGGGCCGGTGGCGATCCAGCCCCTGGAAACGTTGCAACCACGCGCCTCCCAGGAGCAGGGTCAGGGAGCACCCCGCACCGCTAGGTGCATTAAGACTAAACGGGTGGCGTCCAGCTGTTGTCTCCTCCGACTTCGTCAGGGAGCACCCCGCACCGCTAGGTGCATTAAGACACCAAATAACACCAGACATTCTTCCTCCTGTAGTAATGTCTAGGGAGCACCCCGCACTGCGGGGCTCCCTAGCTTCTTCCTACGCGAATCTGAATAGGTTTATACGGCGCCCTGCGTAGTCTGCCGACTGTCTGCCGACCCGGTTCGTGTGCGTGTCGCAATCTGAGGATCAGAAGGAGGGCCACCCTTGGCCGCGTCAGGGCTCAGGCTCCTGACCTGCGTGGACATTGGGTGTACAAAGTGCTGGGCGGGGTGGGGTCGGCTCTGATCCTCAGATTGCGACAGAACCGTCCGCCCACCACCGCCGCGGCCGTGATAACCGCCGCGTATAGCCTCCTCCCGGGGCGAGACAGGCCACCTACTGCGACCAGGGCCATCCGCGCGCCAGCCGAGGCAGCTCCCCGGGCGCCGACTCGTAGGCCCCCGCAGGCGGGGGGCTCTTCCGCAATTGCCGGGCTTAACGCGAAATGCCAGGACGTAGGCCCCCGCAGGGGGGCTCTACGTCCTGAGGCGGTGGCGTCACACGTGGAGGAGGACGGCGTCGGCCTACCATCGTGCCGGGCGGTCCCCGGCGCCGCCCCTCAGTCGTCGGCCCCGCGCCCGCCCACCGTCCCCTGGACTCCCAGGGGCAGACGGGCAGCGCCCCACCGTCCACCCGCCACGAAAGGACCCGCATGACCGTGATCCCCGCCCCCGATCCCACGACCCTCGCTGGCCTCAAGGGCCGCCACCTCCTGCGTGAGCTCGACTTCACCCCCGAGCAGTGGATGGCCCTGGTCCAGCTCGCCGCCCAGCTCAAGGCGGACAAGAAGGCGGGGCGGGAGGTCCAGCACCTGCGGGGCAGGAACATCGCCCTCATCTTTGAGAAGACCTCCACGCGCACCCGCTGCTCCTTCGAGGTCGGTGCCGCGGACCAGGGCGCCCACACCACCTACCTCGACCCCTCGGGCTCCCAGATGGGCCACAAGGAGTCCGTGGCCGACACCGCCCGGGTCCTGGGCCGCATGTTCGACGGCATCGAGTACCGCGGCGACTCCCAGGCCAAGGTCACCACCCTCGCCGAGCTGTCCGGCGTGCCGGTGTGGAACGGCCTGACCGACGACTGGCACCCTACCCAGATGCTCTGCGACACCCTGACCATGCTGGAGCACGCGGGCAGGCCGGCCAGTGAGATCTCCTACGCCTACGTCGGCGACGCCCGCTTCAACATGGGCCGCTCCCTGCTGGTCAACGGCGCCCTCATGGGTGCCGACACGCGCATTGTGGCCCCCCGGGCCCTGTGGCCCGACGAGGAGTGCGTCCAGGCCGCCCAGGCGCTGGCCGCCAGGACCGGCGCCCGCCTCACCCTCACCGAGTCCGTGGCCGACGGCGTGACCGGGGTGGACTTCGTCCACACCGACATCTGGGTCTCCATGGGTGAGCCCAAGGAGGTGTGGGACTCCCGCATCGCCATGCTGCGCGACTACCAGGTCAACGCCTCCCTCATGGGGGTCGCAGGGCCGCAGGCCAGGTTCATGCACTGCCTGCCCGCCTACCACGACCGCAACACCACCATTGGTGAGGAGATCTACCAGGCCACCGGTATGGACGGCGTGGAGGTCACCGACGAGGTCTTCGAGTCCCCGGCCTCCATCGTCTTCGACCAGGCCGAGAACCGCATGCACACCATTAAGGCTGTGATGGTTGCCACTCTAGGCGACTGAGGTCCGGCGCCCGGGCGGACCCCGGGCCCGGTCGGCCAGGTGCCACCGGGTCCGGGAGACGCCCAGGAGACAGGCGTTTTCCGGGTGCTGACCCCCTACCCGCCGTCTCCGTTCCCCCGCCGTGACCGTTCCGATTTCGATTCGTGACATGTCGGGGTGGCGTTCACCCCCAGGACGGTATATGTGGTTATGCTAGAGCCGTGACTGGTTCCCGCTCCCCCAGGACCCATGGCCCCCACGACTTCACCTTCCAGGGCCTGCAAGACCCCTCTGTCGGCAGGCTGGACCTGGATGCCCTGCGCGCCCAGGACCCCACCGACCTCCTGAAGGACATAGACCAGGCCCTGGTCTACGACATCCCCCTGAACACCACCTTCCGCGCCCTCAAGCGCCGCGACGGCGTCCTGTTCCACGGCCCGGCGGGCTGGGGCGAGTTCGCGCCCTTCTGGGACTACGACGCCAAGGCCGCCGCCCCCTGGCTGGCCGCCGCCCTGGAGGCGGCCACCGGCCTCGGCCCGGACGGCACCCCCGTCACCCTGCCGCCGCGACAGCGTGAGAGCATTGACGTCAACGTCACCATTCCCGAGGTCGGCCCTGACGACGCCCGCAGGCTCATCCTCACCTCCCGGGCCAACGTCGCCAAGGTCAAGATCGGACGCAACTACTTCCTCCGGCACGTGCCCGGGCTGCGGCCGGACCCGCCGCGAGACCGTCGGGAGTTCATTGGGCGCGGGCCCAACATCCACGAGCTGGGCCGGGACATCCTGCGCCTGGAGGCCGTCCGCGACGCCCTGGGCCCCAGGGGACGCATCCGCATCGACCTCAACGGCGACTGGAACCCGACCACGGTGCAGCGCCTCCTGCCGGTCATTGAGCGTGCGGCCGGCGGGGTGGAGTACGTCGAGCAGCCCTGCGCCACGACCGAGGACCTCGCGACCCTGCGGCAGGAGATCGTGACCCCCATCGCCGCCGACGAGTCCATCCGCCTGAGCAACGACCCCCTGGCCGTCTCCCGCCTGGAGGCCGCCGACATCGCCATCCTCAAGGTGGCGCCCCTGGGCGGGGTCCGGCGGACCCTGGAGCTCGCCTCCCGCCTGGAGCTGCCCGTCGTCGTCTCCTCCGCCCTGGACACAAGTGTGGGCCTGTTCCAGGGCCTGCAGCTCGCCACCGTCCTGCCCGAGCTCGACTACGCCTGCGGGCTGGGCACCACCGTCCTCCTCAAGCGCGACGTCGCCGACCCCAGCATTATCCCCTACAAGGGGGTGCTGCGTGTCAGCGACCTCCACGTCTCCGAGGAGCGTCTGGCCGCCTCCGCCGCCAAGACGAACCTGTGCTCGCGCTGGGCCATACGCATGGTGCACATTATCAGGGCGCTCGCCGAGCGTCGTGCCCGGGAGGCGGCCGACCCCAGTAAGGCGGTAGCGGGAATCCCCCTGTGAGCACCGGTGGCGCGTCGGACAGCGCGTCCACCGACGGTACGGGCGCCAGAGGCGCTGACGCGGGGGCCGCGGGCCCGGGGCGCTCGGCCAGGCTGCCCGCTGGCGCCTCGTGCCCCTGTCCGCCCTCCCTCCAGGCCGCACGCCACATTGTGGCGGCCCTGGTGGCCTGCGGGGTCCACCAGGCCGTCCTGTCTCCCGGCTCCCGCTGCGCACCGTTAGCCTACGCCCTGGAAGAGGCCGAGGCCGCTGGCGAGGTGTCCCTGCGTGTCACCCTGGACGAGCGCAGCGCCGGGTTCATTGCCCTGGGCGCCTCCCGCGCCCACCTCCTGGCCGGGGTGCGCCGCCCCGTCGCGGTGGTGACCACCTCGGGCACGGCCGTGGCCAACCTCCATCCCGCCGTCGCAGAGGCCGACGCCGCCGGGGTGCCCCTGCTGGTCCTCTCCGCCGACCGCCCCCACGAGCTGGTAGGCACCGGCGCCAACCAGACCACTGAGCAGACGTGCCTGTTCGGGCGGGCTCCGCGACTGGTCGTCGACCTGCCGGCCGACGTGACGGCGGAGGTGGGCAGGGCGGCCGGGCCGGCTCTCGCCGGGCAGGTGCGTCGCGCCGTCCTGGCGGCCGCCGGGGCCCTGAGCAACGACCCCGGTCCCGCCCAGGTCAATGTCCGCCTCCGTCCCCCGCTGGCGCCCGGCCCCCTAGCTCCCAGTCCCCTGCTGGCTCCTGGCCTCCAGCAGGGACCCGGGACGAGGGCCCTGGACCGTCCTCCGCTGGCGCCCGGCCCGGACCCCGGGCTGACGGGCTCCGGGCTGGATCCCGGGGCGACGGACCCCGGGCTGGATCCCGGGGCGACGGGCTCCGGGCCGGGACCAGGTGCGCCCGAGGCGGCCTCAGCACTGGCCCCGAGTACGCTCCCGGCCACAGGGCCCACTTGGGAGGTTGACCTGGTCTGGCAGGCTGCGCCCGCTGGGTGCCCCACGCCCCAGGACCCGGGTCACCACCGCCACGGGCGAGACGGCCGCGACCAGGGGGCTCTCACGCCCCAGGCCCCGGGGCTCGTCGTGGCCGGGGACCTCCCGGACCCGCGGCTCGGGGCGCTCGCGGTCGAGCTCGCCGACCTCCTGGGCTGGCCCCTGCTGGCTGAGCCCACCTCCCTGGCCCGCCAGGGAGGCAACGCGCTGCCCCGCTACGCCGAGCTCCTTGCCCGTGATGACGGAGCCGACCTGGCCGGCCGGGCGCGTCGCGTCGTGGTAATGGGCCACCCCGGTCTCAGCCGACCGGTCACGGCCCTGCTGGGACGTGAGGACCTGGAGGTCACCGTCCTGGCCGACCGCGCCCAGGTCATTGACGTGGCCGGGACGGCGGGGCGGATCATAGCCGTCCGCCCCGGCTACCGGACGTGCGAGACGCTCCGGGGCGGGGGCCCGGGCGCTCCTGCGCAGACCGGGGCTGGCCCGGGGCAGGGGGAGCGCGGCGCCTCCGTGCCCCCGCAGGCCGACGCCGGATCCTTACCGTCAGCTGCCGCCGCGGTCGTCCACCTCATGGGCGCCGCCCCCGCCCCCGCCACCTGGCTGACCGCCTGGCGTCAGGCCGCGGCGGGCCTCGCGGCGGCCTCACCCTCCCCGGACGCCCACGCCCCGCTGGACGTGGACGCGGCGGCGCTGGCGGTGTGGCGGTCCTGCACCGGCCCGGGCGCGCCGCTGCTCGTCCTGGGCTCCTCCACCACGATCCGCCGCCTGGACCGCCTCGCACCCGTCGGCGTCCCCGCGCCCACCGCTGTCGCCAACCGTGGCCTGGCGGGGATCGACGGCACCGTCGCCACCGCCGTCGGCCTGGCCCTGGGCGCCCGCCGCCCCGTCCGGCTCCTGCTGGGCGACCTCGCCGGCCTGCACGACGTCATGAGCCTGGGGCGAGGGCGCCACGAGCAGGTCCCTGACCTCCAGGTCATTGTCTGTGACGACGCCGGAGGGGCCATCTTCGCGGGCCTGGAGTACGCCCGCGTGCCGGGGGCCGGACGCTTCTCACGCCTGTTCACCACACCACAGACCGGTGACCTCGGCGGGCTCGCCCAGGCCCTGGGCGCCCGGGTCCACCGCCCCGCCGACCTTGCTGACCTGCGCCGTCTCCTCACTCAGCCGGTGGTCGGGACCAGCCTGGTTCACCTGCGGCTGACCCCGCCGTCGCCGGTACCTGCGGACGGACTCCAGGCCACGAATCCTCCACAGGAAACATCCAGCTAGGTCTCGGGAAAGACCGAGAGCAGCAGTGTTACCTCCTCCCTAGGCACGGTTCGTACAGGAGGACATGAATGAGCAACACGGACGAGACCACACCACGCTGGGACCAGGGCACGCCCGGGAGGGCGCTACCCGGCTCCGACCCCCAGGTCCCCGGGTCCGCCGCCCCGCCCTTTGGGGCGCCGCCCGGCGCCGTCGGGCCCGTTCCCGCCCAGGAGGGCGCCCCCGGTCCGGGCGTCACGCCCGCTGGCTCCGGGACAGGCCTGCCCCAGCAGCCCGCTGTGCAGGCGTCGTCCGCTGGCCCGGCCCCCGCGGGCAACCTGCCCTCCTCGCACCGCCCGGTCGGGGAGCCCTGGGAGCAGGCGAGCACCTCGCACCGCCCGCCGTCCTCCCCCTACACCTCCGTCCCCTCCGCTCCCGCGGGCTACTCCTTCGAGCGCGGTCAGGACCGCGGCCTCAACGAGCCCGCCGCCGTGGGGCAGGACGGGCAACCGCCCTACGCCCCCACCCTGACCGCGGCCCCGGGCGCCGCGGTGTCCCACAAGCGAGCACGCCGCGGTCCGGGCTGGGTGGGCACCGTCGTCGTGGCGCTGGTGGCCGCGCTCCTCGCCTCCGGGGGGACCGTGGTCGGGCTGCGCTACCTTCAGAAGGACAACCCCGCCCCGGCTGCCGCCGTCTCCGGCACCACCGGCGGCGTGACCCAGACGGTCGCCCCCGCCGCCGACGGCAGCCCGGACTGGAAGGCGGTCAGCTCCGCCGTCTCCGGTTCTGTGGTATCTATCACGGTTGAGACCGCCTCGGGGAGGACCGCCTACGGCTCAGGGGTCATCTACGACGCCTCCGGCCACGTCATTACCAACGACCACGTGGTCTCCGGCGCCAGGAAGATCCAGGTCACCCTGGCGGACGGGCGCATCTACCCGGCCTCCCTGACCGGGACGGACAAGGCCACCGACTTGGCCGTCGTCCAGATCGAGCAGGCTCCCAAGGACCTCACCGTGGCCCGGATGGGGGACTCCTCCAAGCTCGCCACCGGGCAGGGTGTCATGGCGATCGGCAACCCGCTGGGCCTGTCCTCGACCGTGACCACGGGTATTGTCTCCGCCCTGGACCGTCCGGTGGTGACCCGCCAGGAGAACAACGAGGAGGGCGACGGCTCCCAGCAGCCCGGCCTCGGCCAGGACCAAGGAGGCTCACCGGTGTACACCAACGCCATCCAGATCGACGCCGCCATTAACCCGGGCAACTCCGGGGGACCGTTGTTCGACTCCAGCGGCCAGGTCGTCGGTATCACCAGCTCGATCGCCTCCACCGGCGCGGAGAAGAGCGGCAGTATCGGCATCGGCTTCGCCATCCCGGGCAACCTCGTCACCAAGGTCGTGGACCAGCTCATTGCCAACGGAAGCGCCACCCACGCCTACCTGGGGGTCGGCATCAAGGACGGGAATGCGCAGGCCGACGGCGTCACCCGGGCGGGGGCCCTGGTCGGCACCGTGGAGCCGGGCTCCCCGGCGGCGAACGCCGGGGTGACCAAGAACGACGTCATTACGGCCATTGACGGCAAGCCCACGAACCAGAGCGCGGCACTGACCGGGTTCGTGCGCCAGTACTCCGCGGGAGACACCGTCAAACTGACCCTGGTGCGTGACGGGAAGGTCCAGGAGGTATCCGTGACCCTGGCCGAACGCAAGGACACCTAGGCGCCCGGCCTGGGCCGTCCGGGTCGAGGTAGCCCGACCTGGGTGGGGCAGCCCGACCCGGGGCCGTCCGATCCAGGGCCGCCCGGGCCGGACGGCAGGCGGGGCCCACCGGGCAGGCCGCCCCGCCGCCTTATAACCCCCTGCCCACCGTCGTTGGCGGTGGGCAGGGGGTCCGCGCGCCAGCCGGGTACCGCACGGTGACGGCGGGCGAGGGACAGGGAGCTGGCTAGCAGCTCACCGGCTCATTAGCTCGCCGACTCCAGGGCGTCCATGACGGTACGCATCTTGGCGCGGGTCTCAGCCAGCTCGTCGTCGGGGTCGGAGTCCGGCATAATCCCGCTACCGCCGTAGACCGTCACAGGACCCACGCCGGTCACCCCTATGGAGTGCACGGGGATGGGCGGTATCTGCGCTCCGCGAATGGCAATGCACCACTGGCCCTCACCGTGCCAGTCCACCCAGCCCACCGGTCCCGCGTAGAACTTCCGGCTCAGGCCCTCAAGCTCCTCGATAATACGTCCTGCCGCCTGCCGTGGTGTGCCGCAGACCGCGGCCGTGGGGTGGAGGGCGTCAACCAGGGCCAGGGCCCCGGTGTCCCCGGCTACGTGCGCGGTCACGTCCGTAGCCAGGTGGAGGACACGGGGCAGCACCAGGACGAAGGGGTCGCTGGCCTGTACCCCGCGGCACAGGGGCTCCAGGGCCTGGACGGCCGAGGCGCGGGCCAGGTCGTGCTCCCGCACGTTCTTGTCCGAGGAGCGCAGCCACGCGGAGAGCCGGGCCACCTCCTCGGCGGCCTGGCGCGGGTCGGTGGCGGGATCGACGTGACGTCGGGCGGTCCCGGCCAGCACCCGGCTGAAGACCCTCCCGTCCTCCAGGTCCAGCAGCATCTCCGGGCTCGCCCCCACCATGGCCTGGATACCGTAGGTCCAGGCGGTCGGGTTGCGCTGGGCCAGGGCGTGAATGACCTCACCCACGTGGGGGCGCGGCCGGACGTCCACCAGGGTAGCGCGCGCCATGACGACCTTCTGGGCCTCACCGGCGCGCATCCGCTCCTGGGCGGCGGCCACGCGGCGGACCCACTCGTCCTCGGGGAGCACACGCCAGTTCTGCTCGGAGGCAGGCAGGACGCTCAGGGTGCGAGGGGCCCGGAAGCTGGCGGGCCGCGCGATGAAGCGGCGGATGTCTGCCAGGACATCCACCGGGTCCGGGTGCTTGCGGGGCTTCTCCCTCACCGTGGTCACCCAGGCGCCCTGGGCGTCCAGGCCCACGATGACACGGGGGATCTCCAGGATCGAGTACGTGTAGCTGGTGGGGGAGAAGGTGATGGCGCCTATGGCGACCGGCCCGGTCCCGGGACGGCGCAGCGGGTCCTGCCAGGAGGAGTCCTTGATCACGTGCCGCCAGGCGTTGCGCAGCTTCTGGACACGGTCCGGACCGCCTGTGGTGCGGATGACGATGTAGCGTCCCGCCCCTACGAAGCCGTAGCCGCCGCGGACCCAGGAGGAGACGTCTTCGTGCCCGGCGATCAGGGCGGTCAGGCTGGGGGAGCCGTCGGGGCCCGTGGGCAGCAGCGAGGGCGATACCTCGGTGGTACGCCAGTCCAGGGGCAGGTGTACCTCGAAGGGGTTGGACGGGGAGAACCAGTAGGCCTTGAAGTTCGAGGGCGGCCTGTAGCTCCAGCCGTAGTAGACGACATGGGGCTGCTGAGGTGTGTCATTCATGCTGGTGCCTTCTCACAGTGGCCTGGTGGCGCGGTGGAGGGCCACGATCCCGCCCGAGAGGTTCTTGTAGCCCACGCCCCGCCACCCGGCCCGTTGGATGAGGTGGGCCAGGGCCACCTGGTCGGGCCAGGCCAGGATGGACTCGGCCAGGTAGTCGTAGGCCTCCGTGCTGGAGGAGACCGCCCGGGCCAGCGCGGGCAGGGCCGTACCCAGGTAGAAGCGGTAGGCGCGGGCCAGGGCCCGCCGGGCGGGGGTGGAGAACTCCGCGACCACCAGGCGTCCGCCGGGCCGGGTCACGCGCAGCATCTCGGCCAGGGCGGCACCGGTGTCCCGGACGTTGCGCAGGCCGTAGGAGATGGTGACGACGTCGAAGGAGGCGTCGGCAAAGGGCAGGGCCGTGGCGTCCCCGGCCACGAAGCCGATCCGGGGGTGGCGGCGTCTGCCCTCGGCGACCATGCCGGGGGAGAAGTCGCAGGCCACCACCTGGGCGCCGGCGTCGGCGTAGTCCACGCAGGAGGTGCCGGTGCCGGCTGCCAGGTCCAGGACCCGGGTGCCGCTGGTGGCGGCGACGGCAGCGCGGGTCACCGAGCGCCACATGCGGATCTGCCACAGACTCATGACGTCGTTGGTGAGGTCGTAGCGGCGCGCGACGGCGTCGAACATGCCTGCGACCTCGTGAGGGTCCTTGGCAAGGCTGGCTCGGCTCATAGGATCATTCTCTCATCTGGGCGTCCTGACCACCGGCTCCCAGGCCCCGGTCAGATCCCGCGTAGCCCATGATCTCGCGGGTCCGGGCGCCCTTGCGGGACCGCCCCACCGTCCAGCAGGCCGTGGCCAGGGGCGTCCAGGCCCCGAGTGCCCTCGCGGGCCCCGCCCGGCGGCTCCTCGGGCCCGCCCGGCTGGCTCCCCGGGCCCGTCCGGCGGCTGAGGCGGGAGCGTGCCAGCGGGGCGTACCTGAGCCCACCAGCAGGCTCGGGGCGCCTACAGGACGCCCGGAGCCTGCTCCTTGAGGGAGTGGGTGCCCGGTTTTCTTCCGTCGGCGGATTATGCGGACATTGGGGTCGTGGTCAGGTTACATACCCGCAGGTAGGGCAGACTGGGCCCCATGAGCGCGCGAGGTGATGTCAGGGCGGCGGAGGCGGCACAGGTCGCCCTTCTCACCGGGACGGGTGCGGCGGGCGTCCTCGGAGCGGCCCTCGCCCACGAGGGGGCGCGCCTGGAGCAGTGCACCGTCCACTCCGTCCACCACCGTCCCGGCGCCGGGGTCTCGGTCGGGTACACGGCGGTGGTCCTCGAGGCCGACGGGCGCCGCCTGACCGAGTACCTGTGCGCCACCACCGCCCGCCTGTCGCGCACCAACGTCCCCGGCCTCATCCCCGTCCTGGCCTCCGACGGCGTCGGCCCCACGATCCACGTCTGGCGCCACCCGGCCGACCCCGAGCTGCCGGCCCTCGTGGTCGCCTGCACCCCCTCCCTCCTGTCGGCCCGGATCGGCGCCAAGGTCAAGGCCACCATGGTGGCCTACCGGCCCACCCGCCGGGCGGTTGTGAGGGTCACCTGGCCCGACGGCTCGACCGCCTTCGCCAAGGTGCTGCGCCCCCCGCAGGCCGCGGCCCTGGCCCAGCGCCACCGCATGCTCACCCTGTCCGGGGTGCCCGCCCCCCAGGTCCTGCGCGAGGACGTCGACGGGCTGGTCATGCTCTCGACCGGGCAGGGGACCTCCCTGTCCGGCCTGCTGGCCCAGGGCATGGAACCGACGCAGGCCACCCGTGTCTTCAACGCCCTGGCCGCCACCCTGGACGCCCTGCCCGCCGACGCCCTGCCCCTGCCCCGCCACCCGGCCTGGTCCGAGCGGGCCCGCCACTACGCGCACGCCGCCGCCACGGTGCTGCCCGAGCACGCCAGCCGGGCCCGGGCGGTGGCCCTGGGGGTGGAGGAGCTGCTGGCGGGCAGCGACCCGGGGCCGGTGGTGCCTACCCACGGCGACTTCTACGAGGCCAACGTCCTCATGGACGGGGAGGACGTGTCCTGCGTCCTGGACGTGGACTCCCTGGGGCCGGGCTACCGCGTGGACGACTACGCCTGCCTCCTGGGGCACGTGAGCGTGCTGGACCACCTGGCGCCCGCCTCCTACCCCCGGCTGCGCCCGGCCCTGGAGACCTGGACGGCGCTGGCCAGCGAGCAGACGGACCCGGTGGCGCTGCGGGCGCGCTGCGCCGGGGTGGTGCTCTCCCTGGTGGCCGGCGCCCGTCGGGAGGACGGCAGCCCCTGGCGGGCCGACGCCGAGGGCCGCCTGGCGCGGGCGGAGACCTGGCTGGCCCAGGCCCGTGAGCTCCAGGCCCGCCGCGGCGCCCACTAGCCCCCCTCACGCCCCCTCACAGCCCCCTCTCCGTGAGAACGGTACTTGTTGCTCGCGAGAACGGTACTTGTTTGTGATGGGTGGTGCTTCCAGGGTGTCTGATCCTGGAGATGGGTGTGGTTGCCCTGGCCGTGCGGCAGCTGCCGGAGGAGACGGGGCAGTGCCGTCTCGCGTCTGTGCGGTTGGTGGCCGTGCGGCAGCCGCCCACAGCCTCCCGGGGGAAGCGGGCCATCGACCAGGAGACCTGGCACGCCGCGCAAGCCTCCCGGGGCTCCCGAGCCTCCCGGGGGAGGCGTTAGGCGACCTCCGCCAGCAGGGACTGGACCCGGCCCACGCCCTCGACCAGGTCCTTGTCACCCAGCGCGTAGGACAGACGCAGGAAGCCCGAGGGGCCGAAGGCCTCGCCAGGCACGAGGGCGACCTCGGCGTGCTCCAGGATGAGCCCGGCCAGGGTGGCGGAGGAGTCAATGACGGTACCGCGCAGGCTGTGCCCCACCAGCGCCTCCATGCTGGGGTAGGCGTAGAAGGCACCGTGCGGCACGGGCACGGTCAGCCCCTCGATGGCCGAGAGCATCTCCACCATGGTCCTACGACGTCGGTCAAAGGCCTGGCGCATCCTCTCCACGGCGGTCAGGTCCCCGCTGACGGCCGCCAGCGCCGCCCGCTGGGAGACGTTGGCGACGTTGGAGGTCAGGTGGGACTGGAAGTTGGTGGCCGCCTTAATGACGTCGGAGGGGCCGATCATCCAGCCCACGCGCCAGCCGGTCATGGCGTAGGTCTTGGCCACCCCGTTGAGCACCACGGCCTGGTCGGCCAGCTCGGGGACCAGGGCCACGACGTGCGCCGTCTGGGCGCCGTCGTAGAGCAGGTGCTCGTAGATCTCGTCGGTGACGACCCACACGCCGTGCTCCAGGGCCCACTCGCCCAGGGCGGTCAGCTCCTTAGGTGTGTAGACCGAGCCGGTCGGGTTTGACGGGGAGCACAGGAGCAGGATCTTGGTGGCGGGCGTGCGGGCGGCCTCCAGCTGGTCCACGCTCACCTTGTAGTCCTGGTCGGCCCCGGCGAAGACCTCCACGGTCACCCCGCCGGCCAGGGCGATGGCCTCGGGGTAGGTGGTCCAGTAGGGGGCGGGCAGCAGGACCTCGTCACCGGGGTCGATCAGGGCGGCGAAGGCCTGGAAGACGGCCTGCTTGCCGCCGTTGGTGACCAGGACGTCGTCGGGGGAGACCTCGTAGCCGGAGTCGCGCAGCGTCTTGGCCGCAATGGCCTCGCGCAGGACCGGCAGCCCCTTGGCGGGGGAGTACTTGTGGTTGACCGGGTCCTTGGCGGCCGCGACGGCGGCGGCGACAATGTAGTCGGGGGTGGGGAAGTCCGGTTCCCCGGCACCGAATCCGATGACGGGGCGACCAGCGGCCTTGAGGGCCTTGGCCTTGGCGTCCACGGCGAGGGTGGCGGAGGGGGCGATGGCGGCTAGGCGGGCTGAGACCCGGCGCTTGGGTGCGTTACTCACGGACGGTATTGTCGCTGTTTTGGGCGCTGCCTGCGAGGCAAGCGCGGTGGGGGCAGGACGACGCCGGGGCCCAGGCCCGGCCTGGCCCGCACCAACCCCGCCCCCAGCGGCCCCAGCCTAGCCCGCGCCGGGCGGCCCGTGCGCGCGTCGGGCCCTAACGACCTGGGCCCGACCCGCCCCGGCCCAGGCCCAACCAGCCCCGGCACGCACCCCGCCCCCGGGGCTCAAGGTGTCGCAGCCCACATGCCATGATTTCGCGATCTGACGCCTCCTGTGGCAGGATGGGGCACCGCTGAAGGGCAGTGGCGCAATTGGTAGCGCACCGGTCTCCAAAACCGGCGGTTGTGGGTTCGAGTCCCGCCTGCCCTGCTGAGAACGGCGGATCTGGCCGGGAGATCCCGTCGGCTCCGTTCTTCTCGCCCGCCAGAGGGCGCGACCAGGAACCGACGAGCAAGGACCCCAGGCATGAGCGAGACCGTCACCGCCCCCGCGGGAAAGAAGCGCAACGTCTTCGCCCGTATCGCCCGCTTCTTCCGTGAGGTCGTCGACGAGCTGCGCAAGGTCGTCTGGCCCACCTGGAACGAGCTGACGACCTACTTCGTCGTGGTCATCGTCTTTATCGCAGCCATCATGGTCTTCACCGGCGCGCTCGACATGATCTTCGACCGTATCGTTATGTGGGGCCTGGCCTGAGCGGGGCCGTGCCGTCCACCCGTCCCACCCGCCGTCGAGCCGAAAGCAGGTACACCGTGTCCGAGGAGAACGTCGAGGGCGTCGAGCCCGAGGGGAGCGCCACCGAGGCCCCGGCGGCCGGGACCGGGCAGGGCCGCCAGGCCGCCGAGGACGCGCCCGCCCTGGTGGACCCCGTCGAGGAGTTCCGTCAGGAGATGTCCCGCCTGCCCGGGCAGTGGTACGTGCTGCACACCTACTCCGGCTACGAGCGCCGGGTGGCCACGGACATTAAGACCCGTGCGGAGAACTTCGAGGTCGAGGACTACGTCTTCGACGCCGTCGTCCCCATGGAGACGGTCATCGAGATCAAGAACGGCAACAAGAAGAAGGAGGTGTCCCGGGTCCGCATCCCCGGCTACGTGTTCGTCCGCATGGACCTGGACGACCCGGAGACCTCCGACAAGGTGTGGCGCACCATTAAGGACACCCCCGCGGTCACCGGTTTCGTGGGCGACCGCTACAACCCGGTCCCGCTGACCTTCGAGGAGGCCGTGGCCCAGCTCGGCCCGACCCCCGAGGAGGTCGAGGCCAGGCAGGCCGCCGCGGCCGCCTCCGCCCCCGAGGCCGGCCTGAGCCAGATCTCGGTCGACGGCCAGGTCTACTCGGTGGGCTTCGAGGTCGGGGAGTCCGTCATCGTCACCGAGGGCCCCTTCGAGTCCCTGCCGGCCACCATCTCCGAGATCCACCCCGAGACCCAGAAGCTCCAGGTGCTCATCTCCCTGTTCGGCCGCGACACCCCCGCCGAGCTCAGCTTCACCCAGGTCGCCAAAATCTGAGGGCTGGCCCGGCCCCCGCCACGGCGCCGGTGCGGGCGGTACCGCGGGTACGTCACCGGCGCCGGTGGCGGCCAGGGCCCCAGATCGAGTGTGAGAACGCGCACGAGACCAGGGGTCCCGGTAGGAACGACGCCGTCCCAGGGGCTAGGCTTGCTCCTCGCGTGCGTCAGTGCGCGTCGTACGGCAGGCGTGCGACATCCGGACAGAAGAGGAACCCCACATGGCTCCCAAGAAGAAGGTCGTCGGGCTGATCAAGCTCCAGATCCAGGCCGGCCAGGCCAACCCCGCCCCGCCGATCGGCCCTGCCCTCGGTGCCAAGCAGGTCAACATTATGGAGTTCTGCAAGGCCTACAACGCGGCCACCGAGTCCCAGCGTGGCAGCGTCATCCCCGTGGAGATCACCGTCTACGAGGACCGCTCCTTCACCTTCATCACCAAGACCCCGCCGGCCGCCGAGCTCATCAAGAAGGCCGCGGGTGTCGCCAAGGGCTCCGCCACCCCGCACTCGACCAAGGTCGCCAGCCTCACGGCCGACCAGGTGCGCGAGATCGCCCAGACCAAGATGCCTGACCTCAACGCCAACGACCTTGAGGCCGCTACCAAGATCATTGCCGGGACCGCCCGCTCCATGGGCGTTACCGTCGAGGCCTGAGCCCGGCTACCGGCGGGTCCCCCGCGTCGCCCCGCCGGAGACGCCCCGAGAACCAGATGAGACAAAGCGTGGAAGGGCCTCGCGCGGCCTGTTCACCACGACTGCAAGGAGAAGCAGATGACCAAGCGCTCTAAGGCCTACCGAGCCGCCGCTGAGAAGATCCAGTCCGGGATCCTCTACACCCCGGCCGAGGCCGCCAGGCTCGCCAAGGCCACGTCCACCACGAAGTTCGACTCCACCGTGGACGTCGTCCTGCGTCTGGGCGTGGACCCCCGTAAGGCCGACCAGATGGTCCGTGGCACCGTGTCCCTGCCGCACGGTACCGGTAAGACCGCCCGCGTCGTGGTCTTCGCCGCCGGTGAGCGGGCCGAGCAGGCCCTCGCCGCGGGCGCCGACGAGGTCGGCAGCGACGACCTCATTGCCAGGGTCGCAGCCGGCTGGACCGACTTCGACGCCGCCGTGGCCACCCCGGACCTCATGGGCAAGGTCGGCCGCCTGGGCCGCGTGCTCGGTCCCCGTGGCCTCATGCCCAACCCCAAGACCGGTACCGTGACCATGGACGTGGCCAAGGCCGTCACCGACATCAAGGGCGGACGCATTGAGTTCCGCGTCGACCGGGCCGCCAACCTGAACTTCGTGATCGGCAAGGTCTCCTTCACCGAGGCCCAGCTCGTGGAGAACCTCCAGGCCGCCCTGGAGGAGATCCTGCGTCTCAAGCCCTCGACATCCAAGGGTCGTTACATCCTCAAGGCCACTATGACCACTACTATGGGTCCTGGCATCCCCATGGACGTCACCAGGTCCTGAGCCCGGGCCTGCCCCGGGGCCGGCAGCCCAGCGCTCGTCTCGCCCCGGGCCCACAGACGTGGGCGGACCAGTCCACACACACCCCCTTTTTCCGCTCCTCGTGAGCCGACTGGTCCGTCCACACCGGCGGCGCCCCCACCTGCATGGGTGGGGGCGCCGTCATACGCCCGGCCTTGGGGCCGACGCCGGTGCGCGGATGCGTGGGGTACAGGGCATGGGGTGCGGGGCCTCATCCCAGCCCGGTCCCGGCCCACACCAGCCAGGCCCCCAGGAACAGGGGCGGGCCCAGCGGGACCGCGGTCCTGAGGGTGGCGCGTCGCGTCGCCACGAGGACCAGGGAGGCCAGGCCCCCCAGGACCATGCCCAGCGCCAGGCCCACGAAGGGCGCCTGCCAGGAGCTCAGGCACAGCCACGCCGAGAGCAGCGTGCTGAGCTTGACGTCGCCCATGCCCAGCCCCGTGCCCAGGGACGACAGGAGCCACATGAGCAGGCCGATGACCACCGCCGGCCATATGATCACCCCGCTCGCCCACAGCATCTGGCCCGGAGGCCTGTCCCAGAAGGAGCTGTGCGTCACGGCCTCGTGGCGGTCCAGCCGCGCCTTGGCCTCCAGGAAGTTCGTCAGGGTCAGCACCATGAAGATAAGGAGCCCGGCGCACGCACTCCCCCACGCGGCGGCCGCGCCCAGCAGGAGGTTGGGCAGGCGGTGGCAGGCCAGGTCCGTCAGGCAGGCGGGCACCAGGAAGACGACCAGCCCCAGGGGGAGGGTGACCAGGACGGCGGTGTCCCTGTGGTACGTGCCCACCACCAGGGTGGCGGTGCCCAGCAGGAGGGTGACGGGCATGGCCACCCCGACCTCCAGCGGCCAGGAGCGCTGGAGGACGCCGTGGGGCAGAGCGCCCGTGTAGCGCTGCGCGTAGCGCACCGCCCACCACGCCACCACCGTCCAGAGGGTGGCCAGGAGGGGGGAGAGGAGCATCCAGACCATGTGAGGAGTCTACCAATGCTGTGAGTGACGGCACTAGGGTGATCGGCTCTCGCGCCTTGCCGGGAACAGGGCGGTCCGCGTAGCCTGACAGGCGCCAAAGACCGCAGGTCTCCCACCCCGGTGGGACCAAGTCCGCTCAGGCGGGGCCCGCGCAGGTGAGACCAAGACCCCCTCCGGGATCCCCGGAGGCAGAGCCCTGTGCCACCGGCGCGGGGCTCTCTGCGTGGGTGGCCCCTGCGGCAGACCACGGAAGGAGGGCCTATGGCACGGCCTGAGAAGGAAGCAGCGATCGCTGCCCTGGCGGACAAGTTCCGCGGGTCCGGCGCCGTCCTGCTGACTGAGTACCGGGGACTGAGCGTGGCCCAGCTCAAGGCGCTGCGTCGTTCCCTCGGTGAGAACGCCGAGTACACCGTGGTGAAGAACACGCTTGCCGCGATCGCCGCCCGCCGCGTCGGGTTCGAGGCCTTCGCCCAGGATCTCAAGGGCCCCAGCGCCCTGGCCTTCGTCTCCGGTGAGCCGGTCGAGGCCGCCAAGGCCCTGCGTGACTTCGCCAAGGACAACAAGCAGCTCGTCATTAAGGGCGGCCTGATGGACGGCGACCTGCTGTCCGCCGAGGCCGTCGACCAGCTTGCCTCTCTGGAGTCCCGCGAGGTGCTGCTCGCCAAGGCTGCGGGTGCCATGAAGGCGTCCCTGTCCAAGGCCGCGTACCTCTTCGCCGCACCGGCCACCAAGGCCGTGCGTACCGTCGACGCCCTGCGCGAGAAGCAGGAGACCGCGGCCTGAAGCCGCCCGCGTCACCCACCACTGCCTGCACGCGCAGGAACAAACTAGGAAGGAACGCCCACTATGGCGAAGCTGACCACCGAAGAGCTCATTGAGCAGTTCAAGGAGCTCACCCTCATTGAGCTCGCCGAGTTCGTCAAGGCCTTTGAGGAGACCTTCGACGTGACCGCCGCCGCCCCGGTCGCCGCCGTGGCCGCCGCCGCCCCCGGCGCCGCCGCCGAGCCCGAGGAGGAGAAGACCGAGTTCGACGTCGTCCTCGAGAAGGCCGGCGACAAGAAGATCGGCGTCATCAAGGAGGTGCGCACCCTGACCTCCCTGGGCCTGAAGGAGGCCAAGGACCTCGTCGACAGCGCCCCCAAGGCCGTCCTGGAGGGCGTCAACAAGGAGACCGCCGAGAAGGCCAAGGCCCAGCTCGAGGGCGCCGGCGCCACCGTCACCCTCAAGTGAGACCCCTACGGCGTCACCACGGCGCCGCCCGGCGGTGCCACGCCCCAGCACCTGGTTGCCGGGGCTGACGCCGGGCACGCCGGGCACAAGGAGCCCCGCCCACCGTTATGGTGGGCGGGGTTCCCCGTGCGTGCCGGGGCTGGTGTCTGGCTCGCCGCCGGAATCCTCGGCCTCGCCGGAGGGCTCCCCGTGCGTACCGGGGTCGGTGCTGGCCGACGCCCAGCCCGCCACCACCGACGCCGGGCTCCCCGTGCGTGCAAGGTCGGTGGGTGGCTGCGGCGCGGGCGGCCAGGCGGGCCCACGGGGTCAGGGGCCGTACCGCCTGGCGGACCAACGGCACGGTCCCCACGTGCCCAGGCGGGGCGACGTCGGGCCAGGCGGGGTAGTATGAGCGAATGTGGTCAGAATCGCAAGCATGAGACGTACCCGGGCGTGGCTGGGTACACCTGACCCGTGTACGCTAGCGCTTTGCGTGCATTGTGCGTACTGGCGTGGGCTCACACCGCCCGGCGGAGGTCCGCGACCTCTGTGGGGCACGCCACGAGCGGTGGCTGAGCGTCGGTGCCCACCATTGTACGCGCAGTGTTCCTCGATTCTAGAGGGAAGGACCCCCTTTTGGCTGCCTCGAGCACCTCTGCACCTACCGCCGCCGACATCGCCGCACGTACCGCCTCGCGTCGCGTCAACTTCGCCAAGATCGCCGAGCCCATGCAGGCCCCCAACCTGCTGGGGCTCCAGACGGACAGCTTCGACTGGCTCGTAGGGAACTCGGCGTGGCGCGCCCGCGTGGACGCCGCCAACGCCGTGCGTCCCGGCTCCCTGCCCGAGACCTCGGGGCTGGAGGAGATCTTCTCCGAGATCTCCCCGATCGAGGACTTCGGGGAGACCATGGCGCTCTCCTTCCACGACCACCGCTTCGAGGAGCCGAAGTACACGGCCGAGGAGTGCCAGGAGAAGGATCTCACCTACTCCGCCCCCCTGTACGTCGTCGCGGATTTTGAGAACTTTGTCACGGGTGAGATCAAGTCCCAGACCGTCTTCATGGGTGACTTCCCGCTCATGACGGACAAGGGTACCTTCATTGTCAACGGCTCCGAGCGCGTCGTCGTCTCCCAGCTGGTGCGCAGCCCCGGCGTGTACTTTGAGCGGACCACCGAGAAGGCCACGGACAAGTACGTCCACAACGTCAAGTTCATCCCCTCGCGCGGCGCCTGGCTGGAGTTCGAGGTGGACAAGTCCGACCGCGTGGCCGTGCGCATCGACCGCAAGCGCAAGCAGGACGTCACCGTGTTCCTGCTGGCCCTGGGCCTGGACGCGGCCGAGATCCGCAAGGAGTTCGACGGCTACCCGGTGCTCACCGCCGCCCTGGACGAGGACCGCAAGATCACCACCCAGGACGAGGCCCTCCTGGACATCTACAAGAAGATCCGCCCCGGCGAGCCGCCCAGCGTGGAGGCCGGCCGCACCCTGCTGGAGAACTTCTACTTCAACCCCAAGCGCTACGACCTGGCCAAGGTCGGCCGCTACAAGATCAACAAGAAGCTGGGCCTGACCGCCGACCTGACCGAGTCGGTCCTGCGCATTGACGACATCACCACCGCCCTGCGCTACCTGCTGGCCCTCCACAGCGGCGTCAAGAGCATCGAGGGCGTGCGCAACGGCGAGGTCACCCAGATCCCCGTCGAGTACGACGACATCGACCACCTGGGCAACCGCCGTATCCGCGCCGTCGGAGAGCTCATCCAGGCCCAGGTGCGTACCGGCATGAGCCGCATGGAGCGCCAGGTGCGCGAGCGCATGACCACCCAGGACGTGGAGGCCATCACGCCCAACACCCTGATCAATATCCGCCCCGTGACGGCGGCCATCAAGGAGTTCTTCGGGACCAGCCAGCTGAGCCAGTTCATGGACCAGAACAACCCCCTGGCGGGCCTGACCCACAAGCGCCGTCTGAGCGCCCTGGGCCCCGGGGGCCTGTCGCGTGAGCGCGCCTCCATGGACGTGCGTGACGTCCACACCTCCCACTACGGGCGAATGTGCCCCATCGAGTCCCCCGAGGGCCCCAATATCGGCCTCATCGGCTCCCTGGCCACCTACGGGCGCATTAACCCCTTCGGCTTTATCGAGACCCCCTACCGGGTGGTCAGGGACGGGCGCGTCACCGACGAGACCCACTACCTGACGGCCGACGACGAGGACCGCCACGTCATCGCCCAGGCCAATGTCGCCCTGACCGCCGACGGGCACTTCGCCGAGAGCCACGTCCTGTGCCGGGTCACCGGCGGCGAGCCGGCCCTGGTCCCCGCCAGCCAGGTGGACCTCATGGACGTCTCCCCGCGCCAGATGGTCTCGGTGGGCACCTCCCTCATCCCCTTCCTGGAGCACGACGACGCCAACCGCGCCCTCATGGGCGCCAATATGCAGCGCCAGGCCGTGCCCCTCATCCGCCCCGACGCCCCCCTGGTGGGTACCGGCATGGAGCGGCGCACCGCCGTGGACGCCGGGGACGTGCTGGTGGCCACCAAGCCCGGCGTCGTCACCGAGGTCTGCGCCGACTTCGTGCGCGTGGCGAACGACGACGGCACCACCAAGGTCTACAAGGTCGCCAAGTTCCGCCGCTCCAACCAGGGCAACTGCTACAACCAGCGGGTCGTGGCCACCGAGGGCGAGCGGGTGGAGACCGGGTCCGTCCTGGCCGACGGCCCCGCCACCGCCGACGGCGACCTGGCCCTGGGCCAGAACATGCTCGTGGCCTTTATGACCTGGGAGGGCCTGAACTACGAGGACGCCATTATCGTCTCCCAGCGCGTGGTCAGCGAGGACATGCTCACCTCGATCCACATTGAGGAGCACGAGGTGGACGCCCGCGACACCAAGCTGGGCGCCGAGGAGATCACCCGCGACATCCCCAACGTCAGCGAGGAGACCCTGGCCAACCTCGACGAGCGCGGCATTATCCGCATTGGCGCCGAGGTCCGCAGCGGCGACATCCTGGTGGGCAAGGTCACCCCCAAGGGGGAGACCGAGCTGACCAGCGAGGAGCGCCTGCTGCGCGCCATCTTCGGGGAGAAGGCCCGGGAGGTGCGTGACACCTCCCTGCGCGTGCCCCACGGCGAGTACGGCATCGTCATCGGCGTCCACGAGTTCGACGCCGCCTCCGACGACGCCGAGCTGCCCGCGGGCGTCAACCGCCTGGTGCGCGTCCACATCGCCCAGCGCCGCAAGATCACCGTGGGCGACAAGCTCTCCGGGCGCCACGGCAACAAGGGCGTCATCTCCAAGATCCTGCCCGTGGAGGACATGCCCTTCCTGGCCGACGGCACCCCGGTGGACGTCATCCTCAACCCCCTGGGCGTGCCCAGCCGCATGAACGTGGGCCAGATCCTCGAGCTCCACCTGGGCTGGGTGGCCTCCCGCGGCTGGGACGCCACCGCGGCCCGCGAGGCCGGCGAGGAGTGGGCCGCCCGCCTGCCCGAGGCTGGGGTGTCCGCCGAGCCCCGCACCCCCGTGGCCACCCCCGTCTTCGACGGCGTGCGCGACGACGAGCTCATGGGCCTGCTGGACTCCACCCTGCCCAGCCCCGACGGGGTCCAGCTGGTGGCCCCCAACGGCAAGGCCCGCCTGTTCGACGGCCGCTCCGGGGAGCCCTTCCCCTACCCGGTCTCGGTGGGCTACATGTACATCCTCAAGCTGCACCACCTGGTGGACGACAAGATCCACGCCCGCTCCACGGGCCCCTACTCCATGATCACCCAGCAGCCCCTGGGTGGTAAGGCCCAGTTCGGCGGCCAGCGCTTCGGCGAGATGGAGGTGTGGGCCATGGAGGCCTACGGCGCCGCCCACGCCCTCCAGGAGATCCTCACCGTCAAGTCCGACGACGTCAACGGCCGGGTCAAGGTCTACGAGGCCATTGTCAAGGGCGAGGACATCCCCGAGCCCGGCATCCCGGAGTCCTTCAAGGTGCTCATGAAGGAGATGCAGTCCTTGTGCCTGAACGTCGAGGCCCTGGACGCCGAGGGCAGCGTCATCGGCCTGGACGACACCGACGACGACTCGCGCCGCGCCGCCGAGGAGCTCGGCTTCGACCTGGGCCGGCGTCCGGGCGGGGCCACCGCCTCCACGATCGACGAGATCTGAGCGGGTCCTGCCCGCACCGGCGCCGGCGTCGCCCTGGAAGCACGACGCCACCGCGCCCCCCACAACCTCATGAGCTGACACATCGGAAGTAGGAACTGTGCTCGACGCCAACGTCTTCGATCGCATCCAGCTCGGCCTGGCCACCGCGGAGGACATCAGGTCCTGGTCGCACGGCGAGGTCAAGAAGCCCGAGACCATTAACTACCGCACCCTCAAGCCGGAGAAGGACGGCCTGTTCTGCGAGAAGATCTTCGGTCCCACCCGGGACTGGGAGTGCGCCTGCGGGAAGTACAAGCGGGTGCGCTACAAGGGCATTGTCTGCGAGCGGTGCGGCGTGGAGGTCACCCGCTCCAAGGTGCGTCGTGAGCGCATGGCCCACATTAAGCTGGCCGCCCCGGTGACCCACATCTGGTACTTCAAGGGCGTGCCCTCGCGCCTGGGCTACCTGCTCAACCTGGCGCCCAAGGACCTGGAGAAGGTCATCTACTTCGCCGCCTACATGGTCACCGAGGTGGACGAGGAGGGCCGTCACGACGACCTGCCGAGCCTGCGCGCCGAGCTGGAGGTCAAGAAGAAGCACGTCCAGGAGGCCGGTGAGGCTGACGTCGAGGCCCGCCAGCGCCGCCTGGAGGAGGACCTGGCCGCCTCCGAGGCCGAGGGGGCCGACACCGCCCACCGCGACAAGCTCCGCAAGACCGCCGAGCGTGAGATCGGGGCCCTGCGTCGTAAGAACGCCCGGGTCCTGGAGCACATGGACCGGGTGTGGGACCGCTTCGTGAGCCTCAAGGTCGGTGACCTGGAGGGCGACGAGGTGCTCTACCGGGACATGAAGGCCGACTACGGCATCTACTTCGAGGGCGCCATGGGGGCCGAGGCTATCCAGGCCCGCCTGCGCGCCTTCGACCTGGACAAGGAGGCCGAGTCCCTGGCCGAGATCGTGGCGGGCGGCACCGGCCAGCGCAAGACCCGGGCCATTAAGCGCCTGAAGGTCATTAACGCCTTCCGCCTGACCGGCACCGCCCCGGAGTCCATGGTCCTGGACTCCATCCCGGTCATCCCCCCGGACCTGCGTCCCATGGTCCAGCTCGACGGCGGCCGCTTCGCCACGTCCGACCTCAACGACCTCTACCGGCGTGTCATTAACCGCAACAATCGTCTCAAGCGCCTCATGGAGCTGGAGGCCCCGACGATTATTGTCAACAATGAGAAGCGCATGCTCCAGGACGCCGTGGACGCCCTGTTCGACAACGGCCGGCGCGGCCGGCCCGTGACCGGGGTGGGCAACCGCCCCCTGAAGTCCCTGTCCGACATGCTCAAGGGCAAGCAGGGCCGCTTCCGGCAGAACCTCCTGGGCAAGCGGGTGGACTACTCGGGCCGGTCCGTCATCGTGGTGGGTCCCCAGCTGGCCCTGCACCAGTGCGGCCTGCCCAGCCAGATGGCCCTGGAGCTGTTCAAGCCCTTTGTCATGAAGCGGCTGGTGGAGCTCAAGGAGGCCCAGAACGTCAAGGCCGCCAAGCGCATGGTGGAGCGGGCCAACCCCAAGGTCTGGGACGTCCTGGCCGAGGTCATCCGCGAGCACCCGGTGCTGCTCAACCGCGCCCCCACCCTGCACCGCCTGGGCATCCAGGCCTTTGAGCCCCAGCTCATTGAGGGCAAGGCCATCCAGCTCCACCCCCTGGTGTGCGGCGCCTTCAACGCCGACTTCGACGGCGACCAGATGGCCGTGCACCTGCCCCTGGGCGCCGAGGCGCAGGCCGAGGCCCGCATCCTCATGCTGTCGAGCAACAACATCCTCAAGCCCTCCGACGGGCGGCCCGTGACCATGCCCAGCCAGGACATGATCATCGGCACCTACTACCTCACCCAGACGCCGGACCCCGACGTCGAGGTGGACAGGGACTCCCACGGCCAGGAGGTGGTGCCCGCCTTCTCCTCCTTCGCCGAGGCCGTCATGGCCCACGACTTCGGCCGCCTCGACGTCAACGCCACCTGCGACATCCGCTTCGAGGAGGGCATTACCGCCCCCGACGGCTGGGTGCCCCCCGCCAGCTGGCACGAGGGCGACCCGATCACCCTGCGCACCTCGCTGGGACGGGCCATCTTCAACACGGCGCTGCCCGAGACCTTCCCCTACGTCAACTACGTGGTGGACAAGAAGGCCCTGGGCAATATCGTCAACACGCTGGCGGAGTCCTACTCCCGCGTGGAGGTGGCGGCCTCCCTGGACGCCCTCAAGGCCAACGGCTTCTACTGGTCCACCTGGTCGGGTATTACCGTGGCCTTCGCCGACGTCGTCTCCCCGGCCTCCAAGCCCGAGATCCTCGCCCGCTACGAGGCCCAGGCGGCCAAGATCGAGGAGCAGTTCGTCAGCGGCTTCCTGACCAAGAAGGACCGCCACACCGCGCTGATCAACATCTGGACCGATGCTACCGCCGAGGTCGCCCAGGCCATGCGGGACAACTTCCCGGCCCGTAACACCGTCTACCAGATGGTGGTCTCCGGGGCCCGCGGCAACTGGGACCAGATCCGCCAGCTGGCGGGCATGCGCGGCCTGGTGGCCGACCCCAAGCAGCGCCTCATTGAGCGCCCGATCAAGTCCAACTACCGCGAGGGCCTGAGCGTCCTGGAGTACTTCATCGCCACCCACGGGGCCCGCAAGGGCCTGGCGGACACGGCGCTGCGCACCGCCGACTCCGGGTACCTGACCCGCCGCCTGGTGGACGTCTCCCAGGACGTCATTGTGCGCGAGGAGGACTGCGGCACCCGCAAGGGCCTGACCAAGCGCATCTTCTCCTGGCGGAAGATGCACGAGCCCTCCGAGGAGGAGGCGGCCCGGGGCGTCGAGGCCTACCCGGTCCCGGCCGACCCGCAGGACGAGGGCGCCTTCAAGCACCCCAGCGAGATCCTGGGCACCACGGTGTTCGGCACCACGCTGGCCCGCAACGCCGTGGACGCCGCGGGCAACGTGGTCATCCCCGCCGGCACCGACCTGGGCGACGAGGAGATCCGGGCCGCCATCGACGCCGGTATCGAGGAGATCGCCGTGCGCTCGGTGCTGACCTGTGACTCCACCGTGGGCACCTGCGCCGCCTGCTACGGCCGCTCCCTGGCCACCGGCAAGCGGGTGGACATTGGCGAGGCCGTGGGCATTATCGCCGCCCAGTCCATTGGCGAGCCGGGCACGCAGCTGACCATGCGCACCTTCCACACCGGTGGTGCGGCCGGCGCCGCCGACATCACCCAGGGTCTGCCCCGCGTCCAGGAGCTCTTCGAGGCCCGCACCCCCAAGGGCGAGGCCGCCGTGGCCGAGGTCGCCGGCACCCTGGCCATTGAGGACGACGACGAGGGCAAGCGCCTGGTCATTAAGCGTGAGGACGGCGAGGAGGACGTGGTCATCCCCGTCTCGCGCCGCCAGCGCCTGCTGGTGGTCGGCGGCGTCCACGTCGAGCCCGGGCAGGCCCTCACCGAGGGGCCGGTGGACCCCAAGAAGATCCTGCGCCTGCGGTCCGTGGGCGACACCCAGCGCCACCTCGTCAACGAGGTCCAGGAGGTCTACCGCTCCCAGGGCGTGGACATCCACTCCAAGCACATTGAGGTCATTGTGCGCCAGATGATGCGCCGCGTGACCGTGCTGGACCCCGGTGACACCGACCTCCTCCAGGGCGACCTGGTGGACGTCATGACCTACCGGGCCGAGAACCGCCGGGTCATGGCCGAGGGCGGCAAGACGGCGTCGGGGCGCACCGAGCTCATGGGGATCACCAAGGCCTCCCTGGCCACGGACTCCTGGCTGAGCGCGGCCTCCTTCCAGGAGACCACGCGGGTGCTCACCGAGGCCGCCATGAACGGCAAGTCCGACCCGCTGCTGGGCCTGAAGGAGAACGTCATCCTGGGCAAGCTCATCCCCGCCGGGACGGGCCTGGCCCGCTACTCCGACATTGAGGTGGAGCCCACCGAGGAGGTCAAGACGGCGCTCCTCACCCGCGTGGTGACCTCCCAGGAGATGTTCACCGGCGATGGGGTGCCCCTGGACGACGTGCCCTACGAGGGGGAGTTCCGGACGGAGTTCCCCAACGAGTTCCACGCCGACTTCTCCGAGGAGGACCACCGGGTCTGAGGCGGGCGTCCCGGTACGCCGGCCCGGGGCCGTGGTGGGGGCGGCAGACGAGACCGTCTGCCGCCCCCACCCGCGTACCTACCCCGCGGGGCCGTGGAGGCGTACCCACGGCCGCCCCGGCCCCACGCTGGTGGGGGACCTACGTGGTATGAGGCGAGTGAGACCGCCTCAGGGCACCCGGCCCCGCGCTGGTGGGGACCTACCCGGTGGGGCCGTGGAGGCAGCGGGCGGGGCGGTGGGTGGCCGGTGGGCTGCCGCGACCGGCCCCGGCGGGGCGTCGGCCTGAGCGCGAGTTCCTTGGCGGGCCCAGGCGCCAGGGACCAAGGTCCGAAAGCGCGCAGGATACAGGAACTTGTACCGCCGCGACACCCCGCATCCCATCGCCCTGCTCACAGCGGTGTAATCTGCCTCAGAAGCCCCCGCCCTGGACCGCCCCGCCAGGCCCTGCCGCCTGCGGGCCCCTCGGCCGTCAACCCCTCATCCCCAAGGTCCTTTATGAGCCCGAGATCCTCCCAACGCCGTGTCATTGTCACCGGGATGCCGGTCTCCCACGCGCCCCTGCCCCAGGGGGCTCCCACCCCGTCCCCCGGTGCCCCGCGCACGGCACCTCCGGGCCCCGTGCAGCCCCCGGCGCAGGCGGCGCCCGCGCTCAGCGCCACCCGCCTGGCCCAGATGCGCCAGGACGCCCAGGCGCGCACCCAGGACGTCCTGCGCCGTGCCCAGGTCGTGCACGACGCCGCCGCCGACCTGCGCGTCCGGGACCTGGAGGGCCTGGACGCCCAGACCACCGCCCTCCAGCAGCGCATCGAGGGCGAGCGGCGAGCGCGCCGCGCCCAGGCCGACCAGGCGGCGCAGGCCGAGTGGCAGGCCGCGAGCACCGCCCTGCGCTCCCTGGTCACCGAGCTGGCCCCCGGCGTGGCGGGCAGCCCCCTGGGCGCCGGCACGCAGGCCGACGCCAGCACGCAGGCCGACCCGGCCCGGTTCCTGCGGGTGGGTACGGCCCAGCTCCCCGGCCAGGGCGCCCCGGCCGCCCCGTCTGGCCCGGCCGTCTCGCCCAGCCCGGCCCGAGACGGGGCCGTGGGTGAGGCGACCGCGGAGTCGGTGGCGGCCCTGGCCCCGTTCCTGTGCCGCAGCCACTGGCACCTCTCCGGCTCCACCCGCCAGGACCAGGAGCTGGTGCTCTCCGCCCTGACCCGCGTCATCGGGCAGGTCCCCCTCAAGCACCTGCGTGTCCTCGTCTTCGACCCCCGCGTCACCGGCGTCGTCGGGCCCCTCAGCCCGCTGCGGGCCGCCTCCGGGACGTCCTTCCCGCCCCCCGTGGCCGACCCCGGGGCCCTGGTCGCCGCCCTGCGACAGGCCCTGGAGGCCACCACGCAGAACGCCGAGCGCATTGCCGTGGCCGGCGCCAGGGACCTGCTGGACCTGTGGCGCCGGGAGGGCGAGGCCAGTGGCGTCCTGACCGTCGTGGTGCTCCTGGACCACCCCTACTGCGTGGACGACCAGCTGAGCCGGGTCCTGAAGCAGGTGGCCGCCATGAGCCCGGCATCGGGCCTGCACCTGGTGGTCCAGTCCGACCCCGCCTACGGCCCCCCGCAGGTGCCGCCGGGCCCCTGGCTGGCCCTCTGCGCCCAGGACGGCTGCTGGCAGGTCCCCGGCCTGCCGGCTACCGTCCGCGTCGCCCACGACGGCGCCCCCGCCCTGGACGCCGTCGAGCACGTCATCCGCCAGGCCGTGCAGCGCAGCCGCAGCGTCACCGGACCCAGGATCCCCCTGGTGGAGCTCATTGGCGACGACATGGAGCGTCCCTGGACGGGCTCCTCGCGCGACAGCCTGGAGGCGGTGGTCGGGCGGGTCGGGCGCGAGCCGCTGGTGCTCTCCCTGCGCACCGAGAACCCCCCGCACCCCAACCTCCTCATTGGCGGCGCCGTGGGGCAGGGGAAGTCCAACCTCCTGCTGGACATTGTCTACTCCCTCGCGGTGAGGTACCCGCCCGAGGAGCTCACCATGCTCCTGTTGGACTACAAGCGCGGCCTGGAGTTCGCGCGCTTCGCCCCGGACGAGGACGGGCAGAACTGGCTACCCCACGTCTCGGTGCTCTCTCTGGAGTCCGACCAGGAGTTCGGCGTCGCGGTCCTGGACTACGTACGCCAGGAGCTTGAGCGGCGCTCAGAGCTGTTCAAGGACGCCGGGGCCAGCTCCATCGTCGCCTACCGCCGGACCACCGGTGAGGTCATGCCCCGCATGCTGGTCATCATCGACGAGTTCCACGTCATGTTCGAGGGCGACGACGACCTGGTCGACCAGGCGGTGGCGATCACCGAGACCATTGCCAAGCAGGGGCGCGCCTACGGCATCCACCTGCTCCTGGCCTCCCAGACGGTCTCGGGGATATCGGGCCTGCGCGCCAAGGGCGACTCCATCTTCGCCCAGTTCCCCCTGCGTATGTCCCTGAAGAACACGGCCCAGGAGTCCGAGGCCATCCTGTCCCAGCACAACCGCGCCGCCGCCGAGCTGACCTACCGCGGTGAGGTGGTCCTCAACCGCAACTTCGGCCACGACCCGGCGGGATCCAACGTGCGGGGCACCGCCGCCTGGGCCCAGAGCGAGGTCATGGCCGTCCTCCAGCAGGGCCTGTGGTCCCGCGGGCACGCCGCGCCTCCCCTGGTGTTCCTGGGTGCCGAGGAGGCGCGCTGGCCGACGGCGCACCTGGAGCACCTCCGGGGGACCGGCACGCCGAGCGCGCCCAGGCTGTGGCTGGGGCGTCCCGTGGCGGTCAGTGACGCCCCGAGCGTCCTGGAGCTGGACACCGACGTCGACCAGGGCGTGGTGCTGGTCGGCTCGGGGGAGGAGCTGGCCGGGTCCGTCATGGGCTCGGCGGTCCTGACGGCGCTGGCCACCACGCCGCAGGAGGCCTCCCTGCTGGTCCTGACCGGGCTCGACCAGCTCCCCGGGCGCCTGGAGGCCGCCGTGGACGCCTGGCGGCAGGCCGGACGCGGCGTGCGCGTGGTGGGACGCACCGAGGTCGCCCGGGTGCTGGTGGAGGAGGTCGCCCCGCTCCTGGCCGACGGCGCGCCCCACCCGATGCTCGTGGTGGGCGTGGGCCTCCAGCGGGTGGTCGGTATGAGCCGCCCCTACCAGGCGCCCGCCACCGCGCCGGCGGACTCGGCGGGGACCGCGGCGGACTCGGCGCTGGCGGACTCGGCGGCGGGGGCCTCAGGTACCGCGCCGGGGCCGGGGACCGCAGCACTGGGGCCGGGGACCACGGCACCGGGGAGCGGGGACCTGGCGGCGCCGTCGCCCGCGGTGGACCTCCTGGGGCCGGCGGACGCCGTGGAGCCGGACTGGGACGCCCTGGCGGCCGGGATCGACCTGGGCGCCGGCGGCTGGGAGGGCGCGGGGGCGGGCGCCCTCGGGCTGGCGCCGGAGCCGGTGACACCGGCCTCGGTGCTCCAGCGGGTGTTCACCGACGGCGGCCTCCAGCAGGTGTTCGCCCTCGGGTGGTGGACGACCCTGCGCGCCATGGGACGGGACCTGGGCCAGTACCAGCGTCCCGGGGTCCGCGCCACGGTCCTGCTGCGTCTGGGCCTGGCCGACCTGCGCGAGCTCACCGGCCCGCACACCAAGCCCCTGGGCCGCGGACCGCGGGTCGGGCTGCTGGACCACGCCAGTGACGCCGAGATGCAGGTCCTGGTGCCCCTGGCGGCACCGGACGCCTCGGTGGTGGCGCAGCTCGCCGGGCAGGGTGCCCGAGGACCGGGCCAGGGTGCCGTCCAGGACGCCGGGGGACCGGACCAGGGTGCCGGGCAGCCCTCCCCGGTCGGTACCCAGCGCCCCGGCGGGCAGGAGGACGTGGCATGAGCGGCTACCAGGACTACCTCGACGCGCTGGAGGTGCTGGGCAGCGCGGCCGAGCGTGCCGCCCGGGCACGGGATCAGGCCGGTGACTACGGGCGTGACGACCTGCGCCACGCCGCCATGGACCGCCGGGAGCACGAGCAGGAGTGGGACCGGATCCTCACGGAGACCACCCACCTGTCCCGCTCGGCCCAGACCCTGGCGCGCTCCCACGGCCTGCCGGTGGCCGAGGCCGCCGAGGCGCCCGGCGTCCCGGCCGACCCGCCCAGGGACCTGGCCGGGTGCGGGCGTGCCGTGCGCGGCCTGCGGGCGGACCTGAACGCGGCCCAGGAGCTCTGGCGCGGGGTCGATACCGCCCAGGTCCCTGCGGCCCCGGCGGCGCCGCCCGCCCCTCCCACGGCCCCGCCCGCGCCGCTCTCACCGGAGCCGGTCTCACCCGAGCCAGCCTCACCCGCACCGCGCGCCGAGCCCGCCCCGGCACCGGCCTCCCTGACCCTAAAACTTGTCCTTGCCGTCGTCCTGGTCATTGCCGTGGTGTGCGGGATAATCGCGTTCGCGTGACACCACCTGCTACGAGAGAGTCACCGTGAGCCCCCAGAAACGTCGTCTGATCCAGGTCGGTCCCCAGCCGGTCAGCCTCCAGCCGGTCAGCCTGGCCCCCGACACCGTCCCCGCCCAGACGCTCCAGCGCCCGCCCTCCGCCCTGGAGCGGCGTCGCCGCCGTGAGCCCCGCCCGGGCGAGCTCCTACAAGCCGTGCGGAACCTGGACCTGACGCAGGACGCCGCCTACCGCGCCGAGCTCACCGAGTGGATCGAGGACGCCTACACCGAGCGGATGGGCGGGGTGCTCCTGGGCCTGTTCGCCCGGTGCCACCTGGGGCCGCCCTACGTCGACCACCGCCTGACCGTGGTCGGCCACATCCTGGAGCACTACCGTCCCACGGACATTGTCCCCCCGCCCTTTGACGCCGCTCGCACCCTGGCCCAGTCGCCGGTCTACGAGTACGTCGAGGTCTACTCCGACGGCGATATTATCCCCGTCCTCGCTGACGGCTCCGTCTCCTGATACTCCACGCCCTCCCTGCCCCACCCACTGAAAGGACACCTCATGGCGGACGGCTATATTGACCTAAGCCCCATTGTCAACGCTATTGAACATGTCGGCGACAATGTCTCGCTCATCGGCAACGACCTTGAAAAGGTCAGTGACAATATCCAGGTTATTGACGGCAAGCTGAGCAGCACCCAGGAGGAGCTGGCCGACCTGCGGCGCAGGTTCGAGGAGTACGTGGAGCAGGCCGAGCGCACTGCCAACGTCCAGCGGGCCGAGACCAAGGTCGGCACCCTCAAGGCCGACCTGGAGCGCGAGTTCGGTCACTACAAGGTGGTGCGCCGCTCCAGCGTCGGGCTGCTCCAGGCCTTTGACGTGGGCAACGTCTCGGAGTCCACGGCCAGCCAGGTCAGCGAGGAGCTCATGATCCAGACGCCCCGCTACTGGCTCGCCCCGGCCCTGGTGGCGCTGGCCGCCTGGTCGCGGGACGACGAGGAGGTCTGCAAGCGCTCCGTGACGGAGGCCTACGCCCGCAGCCAGGCCAAGACCGCGCTCTTCTTCGCCCTGGTCCTGCGCCGCCAGGGCCGGGAGGCCGAGTCGGCGCGGTGGCTGCGCCACTACCTGGCCGCCTGCGACCCGCAGGCGCTGACCCGTGAGTTCGCGGTCATCCTGGAGGCCGCCTCCCAGGGGCAGTTCGGCCCCCACGGCACGGCCCTGGTGCGCGCCCAGCTGACTGACTGGACCACCCACCTGCGCACGGACGACAAGGTCGTGGCCGAGCAGGTGCGCAGGTGGCAGCAGGAGATCGGCCTGTGCCAGGGCGTCCTGGACCCCGCCGAGGCGAAGATGCTGCGCCGCCTGACCCCGCCGCCGAGCTTTGCCCGGGTCAAGGCCCAGGCCGAGGCGGTGACCGCGCTCAGTGCCTGCGCGAGGAAGTACGAGGCCATTAAGGACTCCGAGTTCACCTCCGGCGGGGTCATCTCCAGCCTCCTGGACGACCTGCTCATCCAGCTGGTCACGGAGTACGACGACGAGGAGCTGCCCCTGACCCGTGAGGTCGCCTACCAGGACGCCATTATCGACACCGGCGGCGACCTGGACCGGGCCCGGGTCAAGGCGGACCAGGAGATCTCCGTGCTCGACGAGCGGGTGGACGCGGTGACGCTCCAGACCAACGCGGCGATCGCCCCCGACTCCCTGGGGGTGTCGGTACGCACCCAGCAGGTGGCCATTGGCGCGGGCAAGGAGGACTTCCGTACGGCGGTCAGGGCCTACACCAAGAAGTACCGCATGGAGCACGTGTCCAACGTGCCGCTCAACCTCGCCCCGGACCATCACGCCACCGCGCAGAACATGGGGTTCCCCGGCTTCTCCACATCGACGGAGGTCGATGAGAACGTCATGGCCACGCAGCTGCGCCAGGTGTGGGAGCAGACCTTCGCCGACTACATCCACCAGGTGTCGTTCAAGAACTCGCAGATGGTCCTGCCCATTGCCGTCGCCCTCGGCGTCTCCCTCCTGTTCCTTCTCGTGAACCGGGTCGCCGGGGTCCTCGTCATGCTCGTGGCCGGGGGCGTGGCGGCCTTCGTGATTATGCAGATGCAGAAGCAGGCGCGCGACCGGGTCAATAAGGCTGTCGCGGTCAAGGAGGCGGCCTACATGAAGTCCTTCACCATGCTCCAGGACGCGCGCGCGGAGTTCGAGGACCTGGAGATGCTCTACGAGGAGCGGGACGCGGACGAGGACGAGCTCCTGCGTGTGATTGACGTGTGGCCCGACGGGGACAACAGCAAGAAGGAGAACTGACCATGACCGACACGCCTCAGGGCACCACCCCTGCCGACGTACCCACCTCCTCCGCGGCCTCCCCCGCGGCGGCCTCCACGCCTGTCCCCTCCGCGCCCTCGGCGGACTCCGCGGGCTCGGTGCCTGTCCCCTCGGCGCCCCCTATCCCGGCCACGGCGGTGCCGGTGGCCCCGGGGTCCACGTCCTCGGTGGACTCCGCTACCGGGGACCTGGTGGACGCCGTGCCGACCTCGCTGCCGTCGTCGGGCACCGCGGCCTCGGCCTCCTCGCCTGCCGCGCCCCTGGTCACGGCGGCCTCGGTGCCTGCTGCGTCCGCTGCACCCGCTGCGCCGGTGCCTGTGCCGCCGGTGCCTGCTGCGGGCGTGCCGACGCCGCCGGTGCCTGCGCCCCCGACGCCCGCGTCTTCCGGGGCCCAGGCTCCGGTGGCGTCCGCCCCTGGTGCCTCCCCGGTGCCTGCGGCCTCGGCCGCCTCGGCCCCTACTGTCGTGCTGCCCACGGGTATGCCACCCGTGCCGCCGCCCCCTATGCCAGCTGGGCCGGTGCCCGCGCCCCCGGCGGCCTCGGTGCCCGCTGCTCCCGCTGCGCCGGTGCCCGTGCCTCCGGTGCCTGCACCTCCGACGCCCGCGTCTTCCGGGGCCCAGGCTCCGGTGGCGTCCGCCCCTGGTGCCTCCCCGGTGCCTGCGGCCTCGGGCTCCTCGGCTCCTACTGTCGTGCTGCCCACGGGTATGCCGCCCGTGCCGCCGCCTCCTATGCCGGTTGGGCCGGTGCCCGGGAGGCCCATTCCCCCTGCACCCGGGGCCACGGCGCCCGCCGCAGGCGTGCCAGCTGGGCCGGTGCCAGCGCCCCCGGCAGCCTCGGTGCCTGCTGCAGGCGTGCCGTCTGCTCCGGTACCCACGCCGCCGGTACCCGCGCCCGCTGCACCGGTGCCGACGCCGCCGGTGCCGACGCCGCCGGTGCCTGCCTCTGGTGCGTTCCCGGCCTCTGCGGCCTCGGCTCCCGCCGTCTCCGCCCCATCGGCCCCCACCGGGGCGGTGCCCGTGGTGCCAGCGCCCCCGGCGCCTGCGCCCGCTGGGCCGGTGCCCACGCCGCCGGTGCCTGCCTCTGGTGCGTTCCCGGCCTCTGCGGCCTCGGCTCCCGCCGTCTCCGCCCCATCGGCCCCCACCGGGGCGGTGCCCGTGGTGCCAGCGCCCCCGGCGCCTGCGCCCGCTGGGCCGGTGCCCACGCCGCCGGTGCCTGCCTCTGGTGCGTTCCCGGTCTCCGCGGCCTCGGCTCCCGCCGTCTCCGCCCCGTCGGCCCCGCCCGTCTCTGCCCCGTCGGCCCCCACCGGGGCGGTGCCCGTGGTGCCAGCGCCCCCGGCGCCCACGTCGCCCGTGCCCGCGCCTGGCGCGCCCCCGACGCCGACAGTGCCCGCCGCCTCATCGGTCCCGGTACCTCCGGCTCCTTCCCCGGGTGCGCCCGCGGCCCCGGGTGCGCCCGCAGCGCCAGCCGTCCCCGGTGCCCCCGCGTCGCCCGCGGCGTCGACGACGCCCCTGGTGCGTCGCCCGCGGCGCGTGCCGCGCTTCCTGCCCCCCAAGCCCGCCAAGCCGGACACGGTCCTGGACCGTAAGGACCTGCTGGCCCGCACGCGCGACAGGACGGGAGGGCCGGTCCTGTCGTCCGGGACCAAGGTCGCCGGGAACCTGCCCTCGTGGTCCCCGCTGCCGCCCCACGAGATCCTTACCCGTCCGCGAGGGCGTGCGTCATGAACGGGCCCGCTACCGGCGCCAGCGCGTACAAGATCTGGGTGACGACCCTCAAGGCCTGGTCCCGGGACCCCTCCACCAGCCTGGACGCGCTCCCTGCCCTGAGTGCCGAGTCCTTCAGCGCCGCAACCTCCAGGCGGTTCAACGACCACCTCATGACCGCGGTCGGCACCATGATGGCGAGCTGGGTTGGCAGCTTCCAGCGTGACCTGCAGGCAGCCGTGGTCAACAGTGACCTCCACGCCGTCCAGCTCGCCCTCGTGGGGGCCCGGCGTCGGCTCCTTCCCCGGCTCCGGCTGTGCCAGCACCCGGGGCTGCCCCCGAAGACCAGATCCGGGCTCATGACGCTCATGCGCGACGATGTCACCAACCTTCAGAAGCAGGTCGAGAACATCGCCTCCGGAAATGACCAGCTCACGCGCGCGGTGAGGGATAACTCGCTCATGCGCGTCTTTGACGACGGCTACGTCGACGGCTCGGCGATTATCAGGATGGCCGACGCCGCCAGCGCCCCGCCGGTCAGCCAGGAGCCACCGCACTCAGCCCCCTCTGCCGGTGCCTCCCGCTGGTCCAGCCTGTTCAAGCGGCGATCCCACTAAGGAGTTTCAGATATGGACGGACGACAGACCGCCGAAGAGGTCCGCAGGTTCCTCAAGGCGCGTGTTCCTGTCATTGTCATCAGGACGGTGGAGCCCACGCGGGCGCTGGCCATTATCAACGAGATGGCCAATGACTTCAGGCAGATGCCCTTCTTCTCCTACACGCGCACGGAGGGGCTGCGGGAGGTCCTCTCGGACTCGGCCGTGACGGACGACTACTCCCTGGTGGCCGCCCTGGACCAGGCCCAGCAGACCTTCAGGTCCCGGGCGAACGTCAACTTCGTCTTCTCCGACCTGGAGGACCTGGAGAACGACTCACCGACGTCCCGGCACTTCTCCCAGCTGATCCACCTGGCCGAACGCAACTCGTGCGCGATCATCCTCATTGGCGACCGCCCGGTCTGGTCGGGGCTGAGCCGCCTGGGAATGACCACGACGCTGGACGTGCCCACCGTCGAGGAGCTCTACGAGGTGGTCAGCTCCACGATCGAGCCCTACCGCCTGAGCATCCCGATCGAGTGGCAGGACCTGGAGATCCACCGTGCCGCCGAGATCCTCAGCGGGGTGACGGAGGGGGAGGCCATTAACGTCATCTCCACCCTCCTGGCCAAGGAGGAGGTGCGTAACGAGGACCTGGCCGAGCTGAGCCAGTTCAAGGACCGTATCTTCGGGGCCCTGGCCGGTCTGGAGAGGGTGCGCCTTCAGGAGGACTACAAGGTCGGCGGCCTGGAGAACCTCAAGGAGTGGCTGACCGGCAAGCAGCGCCTCATGACCGGGGACCTGACCGGCTGGGGCGTGCGTCCACCCAAGGGCGTGCTGCTCTGCGGCGTCCCCGGCTGCGGGAAGTCGCTGTCCGCCAAGGCGATCGCCCAGGAGTGGGAGCTGCCGCTCTACCGTCTGGACATGGCCGCGATTATGGGCATGTACGTGGGGGAGTCCGAGTCGCGCCTGCGCGAGGCCCTGGCCACGGCGGACCGGGCCGCCCCCTGCGTCCTGTGGATCGACGAGATCGAGAAGGGGCTCGCCTCGGGGACGGGGGACAACTCGGTGACCCGTCGGCTCATTGGCCAGTTCCTGTTCTGGATGCAGGAGTCCACCTCCAAGGTCTTCCTCGTGGCGACGTCCAACGACGTCTCCACCCTCCCGCCGGAGCTGCTGCGCAAGGGACGGTTCGACGCCGTCTTCTTCGTGGACCTGCCCACCGAGGAGGAGCGTGAGGAGATCCTGCGCCTGTGCTTCCGCCGTTACACCCAGTGCGAGCCGACGCTGGACCTGCTGCGAGACCTGGTCATGCTCACCGACGGCTTCGCGGGCTCGGACATTGACGCCGTGGTCAACGAGGTCGCGGAGATCATGTACACCCGGCAGACCCGCGTCCTGCCCGACGACCTGACGATCACCCAGCACTTCCGCGCCGTCGTCCCCTTCTCCCGGTCCAACCCCGAGGAGGTGGCCGCGATCCGGCAGTGGGGGCACACCCGGGCCGTCCCCGCCGGACGGGTGGAGCGCACCGAGACGGGGGTGGGCTCCACCCCCAGCCGCCGCGTCTTTATGGGCGGGAGCGTGTAGGGACCCGGCGTGCTCACGGCCTGACGGTGCTCACGGCCTGAGGCCCGCCGGTGAGGCGCCCTCCCTGGGCGCGGGACGGGCTCCGCATCACGATCCGCGGAGGCCGCGGAGGCAGAAGAGGCGCCCTGGGCGCGGGACGGACGCTCTTCCCGCGCCCAGGGCGCCTGCGACCGTGGACCCGGCGCGGGTGAACGGGTGCGGGCGTGGGTGAGTGGGCCGGCATTATACGCTCAGCACGTTCTGGTGTCAGGCTGGTATTGCGGGAAAGGGGGTAGGTTATTGTCCCCGGTTCCCCGTGTACCGGGCGGCGTCAATATGCTAGGGTCCGCCTCAAGAAAGATATAGCACGGGTTCCTCGACAGGCTATGGTGCTCCTGCCGCGACCACGTGTCATTAAGGTCCAGGTGACGGGGTGAGGCTCATGCTCGCACGAGCTCAGGGTATTCGGCTGCGTCCGGGTGCGAGGTGCCGGCTGGGCGCGCTACTCGTGGCCGTTGTACTGGTGGTGTCCGGGTGTCGGCTTCCCGTCTCCGGCAGTGGGTCGGAGGCGGCCTCATCGGCTCCCTCGGCGTCAGCGACGTCGGGGGAGACCGAGGCGGCCGCCAGTGCCACGCCCGGGTGCTCCACCATGAGCGGTGAGCAGGTCCTCAAGGAGTGGGGGCCCAGCGTGCCCTCGGCGTGGGACGGCCTGGCGGGCGACGACCCGCGCACCTGGGACCTGGAGGGCGCCGAGGTCAGCACCTGGGACCCCTGCGCCGCCCTGTCGTGGATCACCCTGAGCATCCACAGCCCGGCCCTGTCCTCCCCACGCCACATTATGCTCTTCCACCGCGGCCAGTACCTGGGCACGGCCACCGCCCACCCCTACGCCTACGCCCCCCAGATCCGGCGCACCGCGGACGACGCCCTGGCCGTGACCTACACCTGGGCCCGGCCCGGGGAGGCGCCGGCCACCGCCTCGGGCACGTCCCCGGTCACCCTGACCTGGGACGAGGCCACCGGGAGCGTGCGTCTGGAGGGGGAGCTGCCCGAGGCCACCGACCCCAGCGACACCGACCAGGCCCCCGCCCCCGTGCCCGGCGCCTTCCCCGGTGCCGGCGGCCCCAGGCCCGCCGGTGCCGTGCCCGTCACGACTATTGCCTACCCGGGCCAGAGCTTTGAGACGGCCATTCTCGTCACCCCCTCCGGCAATATTGGCTGCGACCTCGGCCCCGATGAGTATTACGGGGGGTGCGGCATATCCAGTTACATTCAGGACAAGCCCTTCGGTGTTAACGAGATCGGCTATTCCCTGTGGTGGGTCGCCGGGCTCAGCTCCTCCGGGGTCCCCCATATGGCCACGCGCGGGGGCGCGTCAACCTACCTGCTGGGCCAGGAGAACCCCCGGGACTATCTGGCGCCCATGGTGGTCGGGTACGGGCAGGTCGTCTACTACCGGACCCTCGTGTGCGCCTCCGCCGAGAACGGCCTGACCTGCTGGAACACGGCCACCGGCCACGGCGCCTTTATGAACCGCACCACCACCCTCTTCTTCTGAGGGGACAGCAGGGCGGCGGGGCGCACAAAATGTTCCTCTAGCCCCACCCGCGGGGCCGCAGTCCTAACGCCTCCCCGGGCGGCGGAGCCTCACCGGCAGGTGGGTGATACCCAGGCTCCGCGCGGCCTCGGCCCTGTGGCGTCCGCCGCTTATGCCCACGCCACCGTCGGGCAGCTCATTGCCAGCCATGCTCCTGTCGCCCAGGAACACGTCGTACGCGGCGGCGAGCCTGCGGTTCTCCGGGGCGGATCCCTCATGGTCGAGGCGGGCGAAGTCGTCCCGGGTCATTCCGGCGTCGAGGCCCGGGAGTATGCGGCTGTGCCAGGTGCTGACCAGCCAGGAGTAGTCATCAGGGCCGCGGCCGTGGTTGCCGATGTCGACCGGGTCGTCAACGACCATGCTGTCAACGGCGACCATTGTCAGGCCGCGTTCAGCCAGGACCGAGGCCGCCGTGCTCCGGGGCGGGCTCCCGTCTCCCGGCGGCCCCACGGGAGCACCGGCGCCGCCGCTGAGTCCGGTGCCTCCGGTGGTTGTGGCTCCGCCGGAGCTGGTGGCCCCGCTGAGTCCAGTGCTCCCACTGAGTCCGGTACCTCCGGTGGCTGTGGCCTCGCCGGGGCTGATGCCGCCACTGAGTCCAGTGCCGCCGGTGGTTGTGGCCCCGCCGGAGCCGATGCCTCCGGAGCCGGCACCCCCGCCGGAGCCGGTGGCCCCTACCAGGGACTGGGCGAACTGCTGGGCGTAGGGCGCGAAGGCGGCCAGCTCCTCCATGGCCCGCCCCAGGCTCGCAATGGCGGCGTGGGCGCTGGCCGCCGCACGCCCCTCCTCCGGGCAGCCCGTGCCCCGGGGCAGCCGGGCCGACGCCGAGCGGAGCCTCTGGGCGCCTTCCGCCGCGGTGCGCTGCACCCGGCCCGCCTGCTGGCCCAGGCTCTGGACGCTCCTGGCCACCTGCTGGATCCGGGACGGCACCGGCTACCTCCTTCTGCGGGCCTCGGCCCGCTCCCGGGCGGCCGCCTCCTGGGTCATGACGCTCAGCCTCCCGCTGAGCGCCGTCGCCTGGGCGGCCGAGTCCTGTGCCTGCAGCTGCGCCGTGTGGGCGTGGGTGGCGAACATTGTCAGGTGGTGGTGGAGGTCGCGGTCGATACCCGTCGAGCTCCCCGCCAGGACGCTGTCGACGCCCTCGCTCAGGGTCGTGGCCAGCCTAGCCATCTCAGAGATCCAGCCGGCCGTCTGCCTAAGGCCCCGAGCTGCGGTTCCGGCCTCAGCAGCCTGCCGGGACAGGGCCTGGGAGTCCGCCATGCCTGCGTCACAGGCTTGCGGCGTACTGGTTCGCCGTCTGGCTCAGGCGCGCCAGGGCCTCGACCGCCGCGTGGACCTTGGTCTTGGCCTCCTGGATCGAGGCGGTCATGACCCGGTCCTTGCTCTGCGCGGACCCCCCGATCGTGGCCTGCACCTGGGCGCTCTGCTGGGCGAAGGCGGAGTCGAACTGGGCCAGCTCCTGGCCGGTGCGCCGGGCAGCCTGCCCCAGGCCGTTGATCTGCTGCTTGAGCTGCTGGAGCTGGGACACGCGATCCTCCTTAAGCGGGAAGCGGGCGCGGGGTGCTGCGCCCGGGGCCATTGTAGGCGGCCGACCGACGGGTCCGCCCGTCTGCGGCGGGCCAGTTCCTGCCTGCTTGCGGGAGCGGCTGGGCAGGCGCTGGCGGGTGCGCCTCCTGTCCTGCTTACGGGGGCGGTCTGTGCCTGCCGCGCAGGGGCTGTTCACGGCTGTGGCGGTACTGGGACCTGGTTTTGTCGCAATCTGAGGATCAGAGCCGGACCCACCCCGATTCCACTTTTGTACGCTCAATGTCTGCGCAGGTCAGAGGCCTGGGCCCTGGTACGGTTAAGAGTGCCCACCGCTCTGATCCTCAGATTGCGACACGTGCAGGGGAGCGGGACGCACATGGTCGAGGAATTATTCGTTCAATTACATAATCTACTAGTAGGTGGGCGAGTGCGGGTCGCGTCCTCAGACGTGGCACGGCGGACTACGGGCCTACCGGGCAGCAGGTACCTGTGAGTAGGCTGAGTCCGTTATTCTCTGTGTTACTCCCGGCTCCTGTAAGGTTCGTTATGTTAGATACCGTCTCGACCCGCCGTTCCCGCATCGCCCTCATTGACGACCACGCGGTCCTGGGTGTCGGGGTAGCCACCATGCTGGCCCCCGTCACGGACCTGCGCTTCCTGGGCACCTACCCGAACCTGCAGGCCATGGTGGTGGACCTGGGGCACGAGGGCGCGCCCGACGTGGTGCTCCTGGACCTGCTCCTGGACGACCGCTCCGACCCGGCCGCCAACGTCACCGCGCTCCAGGCCCTGAACTGCGCCGTCGTCGTCTACACCTCCGGGGACGACGTCTACCTCATGCGCCGGGCCTGCGAAGCCGGGGTCCTGGGCATTGTCCGCAAGTCCGAGGACCCCCAGGTCCTGATTGACACGATCCGTGCCGCGGCCCACGGGGAGCTGACCCCCTCCCTGGAGTGGGCCAGCATCCTGGACTCCGACACGGCCTTCGTCCTGGGGTCCCTGTCCGAGCTGGAGCGGCAGATCCTGGCGCTGTACGCCTCCGGGGCCCAGGCGGACTACGTCGCCCGCCGCGTGGGCCGCAGCGTGAACACCGTTAACAAGCGCATTAACGCCATCCGTCAGCGGTTCATGGACGTGGGCCTGCCCGCCGCCAGCAGGGTGGACCTCCTGCGCCGGGCCCAGGACGCCGGGCTGATCCCCACCATCCTGCCCATAGACCAGCAGCAACCATGACGGCTCGTCTCACCGGAGAGCTCACGGCGGCCGCCACCGTGGTGCTGACGGCGGCGATCAGCGCCGTGGGGGTGGTCTGCCCGGTTCTCTCCCTGGTCCGCTACCCGCAGGTGCTCGGCGCCCAGACCTGGGCCACCCTGGCGGCCGTGGTTCCGGTCCTCCTCTCGCCCCTGGTGCCCCTGGTCGTCCTGCTGGTGGGGGTCGGTACCACCAGGTACCGTCCAGGTGGCCTGGCCAGCGGTATCGAGACCCTCGCCGGGTGGGCACGCACCACCTCCTGGCTCTACGTCCTGACCTACCTGGCCGGCAGCCTCAGCCTCGTCGCCACCTTCGCGGTAGACCCCCGCACCCGCGCCGCGCTGGGCTCCGCACCGGTCCTGCCGGTCCTGCCGGTTCTGCCCGCCTCCTACCTGGCGGTGGTCGTGTGGCGCCACCCATGGCGCCTGGCCGCCGGGATCGGCGCCATTAGCGTCCTCCAGGTGGTCGTGCGCTCCGTGGTGGGAGGGGAGGGCCTGACCGAGGTGCTGCTGGCCACCAGCTACGACGTCGTCCTGACCGTGACCTGCTCCTACCCGGTCACCTGCCTCCTGGCGCGCGCCCAGTGCGTGGACCAGGAGGACGCCTCGCGCTACGCCAGCCAGGCCCGCACCCTGGTGGCCGCCAGCCGCCTGGAGGGCCAGGAGAGGGCCCGGCGCCTCACCCACGACCACGTCCTGGCCGCCCTCCTGGCGGTCCTGCCCTCCCGCGGCCTGGACGCCGACCAGGTCCACCAGCAGGCGCACCACGCCCTGGACGCCCTGGACCCCTCGCCCGACGCCGGCCCGCCACGGGACCTGGACCACCTCACGGGCCTCCTGGCCGCCTGGTGCCGGGCCCACACCACCCCCGCCTGCACCTGGCAGGTCGACGCCGGTCCCACCCGGCGGTCGGCTGGAGCGGGGGATGTTGGAGCAGGGGAGGCCGGAGCGGGGGAGGCCGCGGTGGGGGAGGCCGGAGCGGGTCCAGGGGCCCGGCCCCTGCCCCCGCAGGTCCTGGCCGCCCTGCGTGAGGCGGTCCTGGAGGCCCTGCGCAATGTGGAGTGCCACGCCCGGGGCCGGGACGCCGGACGCCGGGTCCGCGTGCTGCTCACCGTGCGCCAGGTCCGTGACGGCGTCCGCGTGGTGGTGCGTGACGACGGCGTCGGCTTTGACCCCGCCGACGCCCCGCAGGTGCACCTGGGGCTGCGGCTGTCGGTGCGTGAGCGCATGGACGCCCTGCCCGGGGGATGGGTCCAGGTGGACACCGCCCCCGGCAGGGGCACACGGGTCTTCCTGGGGTGGGCCCCGCCCCGCCCCGGGTACCTGCCCGCCGCCCCGGAGCCCCGTCGGTGCCCGCCCCACGACGGGCTCGCCGTGTCCTGGGGCGGCTGGGCAACCCGCCTCCTCACGGCGGCCGTGTCCCTCGGCGCCTGGGTGCACGCGGCCTACTGGGGGGCGCGGTCGGGGGAATGGGGCCTGCTGGCCGGGTGCTGCTCCGCCGCTGCTCTCACCGTGGCCAGCCTGTGCGTGGCCGGTCCCCTGGCAGGTAGCCCGGGGTGCTGGCGGATACGGGCGGCGGCGGCCTGCGTGGCGCTGGCACCGGCCTTCTTCCTGGCGTCCTGGGTCCCGGCCCCTGTCATGGGGCAGGACGGCTGGCCGTACAGCTACGCGGTGGCCGTGATCAACCTCCTCATCCTGCGGGACCGCTCCCGCTGGGCGTGGCTGGCCCTGGCCGGCACGGCCGCCACGACCCTGGGCGTGGGGCTTGTCCGGCAGCTGCCCGCCGTGCCCCTGCTCGTGTCCCTGGCCTACCAGCTCTACGACACCACGGTGCTCTCCGGGGTCATCGCCCTGGTGCGCCGGGTGGAGGCCGCTGAGGGCGAGGCGCGCCACCTGGCCCGGCTGGCAGGACTGGAGCAGGAGGCCACCGTGGCCCGCCTGGAGGAGGAGCGGCGCCTGCTGGGACGGGTGCGTGACATATCCCACCCGGTGCTCCGGCGCCTGCGCGACGCCCCGGTACCCCTGGAGGACTCCCTGGGTGCGCAGGTGTCCCGGGTGGAGGCCGAGCTGCGCGACCTGGTGCGGGTGCCGCGCCTGACCGCCCTGCCGGACCTGGTGGAGGCCGTGCGCCGGGCCCGCGAGCGCGGGGTGCGGGTGACCCAGATCGACGACGCCGGGCGCGCCGCCCCCACCCCGGCGACCGTGCCCGGGACTGGTGGGGTGGTGCCCGGGGCTGGTGGGTCGGGTCCCGGCGCTGGCGGGACGGTGTCCGGGGCTGGCGGGATGGCTCCCGGCGTCGTCGGGCCGGATCCCGGCGCCGTCGGGCCGCGGACCTGCCCGCCCGTCCCCGCGGGGCTCGTGCCCGCCGCCGTGCGGGTCCTGGATGCCGCCCAGAGCGGCGACGACGTCCTCATACGCCTGAGCCCGCCGCACGGCGCCTGCGCGGCCGTCATCCGCAGGCGGGGCCACGAGGAGCTGGTGGAGGTCCCGTGGTGAGGGCGCTCCTGACGCTCCTGGGAGGGGTCTGCCGGGGGCGTCGGGGGTCCCGGACGGACCAGGACCGAGGTGACGGCGGGGAGTTGGCCGGCGCCCTGAGGGCCCGGCGCGTCGTGGTGGCCGAGCAGTGGACGCCCGGCAGGACACCATCCTGGGAGCAGGGCGTGCGCACCACCCTCGTGCTGGCCGTCTGCGGCCTGGGACTGCTGGCCGAGGTGCTCGACGCGCGCTCCAACCGGGCCCAGGTGGCCCAGGCCCCGCCCTGGCTCGCGACGCTCCTGATCGCCTTCCTGGCCTCGCCGCTCCTGCCCGTGGCGCTCACGCTGTGGGGGGTGCGCTCTCGGTGGGACGCCGTACGACGCCGCCGCTACCAGACGGCCGCGACCTGGGGCATGTACGTGCTCACGCTGGTGGTCAACGGCGTCATCGTGGCCTACCACCACCTCAACCCGCACCTGGCGCTGACCCCGCAGATGGAGGGCGGTCACCTGGCCAGCACCGCGTACCTGGCCGGGCTGGTGGGGATGCTGTGCATCTGCCTGCCCCTGCCCCGGGCGTACTGGACGTTCGCGCCCCTGACGACGCTCATGCTCCTGGTGCGCTGGTACGCGGGCGGGGAGCCCCTGAGGGTCGTCGTCCTGGACACCACCTTCGGCACGCTCCTGTGCCTGGTCTACTTCCCCTTCCTGTCCCGGTTCCTGGAGCAGGGGGAGCGCCTGGACGCCGCGGTCCGGGCCACCCAGGCCACCCTGGAGGCCGGAGCCGCCTCGGCCTCACGTGTCCGGGCTGGCCGGGTGGTGGCCAGCATGGTCCACGACCGGGTCATTGCCGCCCTGGTCACCGCCAGCCGGGTCCGGGGCGCCTCCGACGAGGAGGTACGCCACCAGGCCCGTCAGGCCCTGGAGGTCATGCTTCCCACCGCCCAGGACGCGCCGGGCGCCGACCCCGGGCGGCACGACCTGGCTGACCTGGAGGCCGCGCTGCGCCAGGTCGTCCAGGACCAGGTGGGCGGGCGCTGCCGGACGGTGGTCCGCGCCGAGCTCCTCGACCCCCGTATGGCGCTGCCCGCCCCGGCCTGGGAGGCCCTGCTGCTGGCGGCCCAGGAGGCCGTGCGCAATGTGCGCCGCCACGCGGTGTCGGCTGCCGGGCCGGGGGGCGTACCCGGTGGCGGCAGGGAGGTGGGCGCCCCGGGAGGCGGGCCGCCCGGTGGGGGAGTCACCGGGGGCAGGGGGTCCAGTGAGGTCACCGAGATAGGCGGGCCGCCCGGTGGGGGAGTCACCCTGAGCGTGACCCTCAGGGGCCAGGTTGCGGGCGTGGTCATTGAGGTCGTCGACGACGGCCCCGGGTTCAGCCTGTCCCGGCTCAGCCCCGAGCGCATGGGGCTGCGCGGCTCGGTCCTGGCCCGCATGGAGTCTCTCGAGGGCGGCGGGGCCAGGGTCGAGTCCGAGCCCGGCCAGGGCACCCGCGTCATTCTGACCTGGGAGCCGAGCGGGGGCGGGGCGACGCCGCCTCCCAGACCGGGGCTCCTGACGCAGGCGCACCGCTACCTGCACAGCCCCAGGGGGCGGGGCGTCGGCCTCCTCCTGGTGGCCACCATGTGGCTGCACGGGCTCATGCAGCCCAGCACCCACGCCGTGGGGCTGGTCCTGGTGGCGCTGGTGGTCCAGAGCGCGGCGGTCGTGCTCCTGATACGCGGGCCCGCGGGTCCCTGGGGAGGTTGGGTCCACGTGCTCGCACCGTGCGCGGCGGCGCTCGCGGCCGTGATCGTGGGGTCGGGGCTGCCCCCGGGGGCCCTGGCCATCTCCTCGGCGGGGTGGGCGGTGCCCTTTACCGCGCTGGCCTGCGTGGCCCCGCTCATGCACAGGCGCGACGTCCTGGCGTTCCTGACGCTGGCGGCCTCGGGCGCGGGCCTGTGGGTGGGGGCGCACGCGGTCGGTGTGGACCACCTGGTGGTGCTCAGGTTCCTGCCCTACCCGCTGGTCCAGGCCCTCAACGTGTGGCTGGCGGGCGTCGCGCTGAGGTGGATGAGGCGCCGTCTGTCCCGTGAGCAGGCCAGGGCGCAGGCGGCCTGTGTCCGGCAGGCGGCCCAGGAGGAGGCGGTACGGGTCCAGGAGGACTTCCTCAGGGAGGTCAGGGGCCGCTCCCTGAAGGTGATCGGCCAGCTGGCGCTGCGGGGCGCGATCCCTGAGCTCGTGGAGCAGGCCGGGTGGGTCGAGGCCGACCTGCGTGACCTCATCCGGGCCCCGCGGCTGGCGGCCGACGCCGAGCTGACCACCCTGGTGCGTCAGGCGCGTCGGGCGGGGGTCGTGGTGGTGCAGCTCGACGACTCAGGGGTGCCGGTGGCGGTGGCCCCTGCGGACGGAGGCCGCCGGGGAGAGGAGGGGCCGCTCACCGCCGCCACCGGCCAGCTCGACACCACCCCCTCCGGCGCCCGGGGGGAGGGGCCGCGCCTCGCCGGGCGGCAGGATACGGCCCTCGGCTCCGTACCCCGGGGAGGGGAGGGGCCCGCGCCCGTCACGAATGGCGATCTGCCGGGGCATCCCTTAGATCCTGGGCCCGGGGCGGGTAGTGAGGCCGGGCCCAGGGCTGCCGGGGCCGGGGCCCAGGACGCCGGGGCCGCGAGCGGGGTGGGCCTGGTGGACAGGGCAGGTAGCGGGCCTCATCGACCCGGCAGCGCGGAGGAACCCGGAGAGGCGGGGCCAGCTGTACCCGGGGCGGGTGGTGAGGCCGGGCCCGGGGCGCAGGAGCCTGCTGGGACGGCAGGGCCGAGTCGGGCGACGGCGTCGGGCCTGCCGCCCGGGCTGGTGGATGCGGTGCGCGCCGTCCTCCGGGAGGCCGACGGCGGGGACCAGCTGGTCGTCCGCCTCACCCCGCCCCACGCCCCGTCCCAGGCCACCATCCAGCTCCGACGTGCCGGGCGGGTGCTGCGCCTGGAGGAGATCTGAGCAGCCCCTGCTGGCAGTGGGGCCGCAGGTGGGGCGGCTCGGTAGCACCGGGCCCGGTGCCTTGCGCCCGGGTACCCGAGGGCCTCTGGTGCACGGTCGCCCTGGCCCGGCGCGACCCTGACTTGCGTCCGGGTACCTCGGGGCCTCCGGCGTCGGGTGCCGGGCGGTCCTGGCGCCTCCTGTCAACCCCGGTACAGGAACTGACCCCTAGGAATGTCACGAAGGGCGCCAGTGAGGTCTCCCGTCGTGGACGACGATCACGATTGGCGTCACATAAAATGACATAAAATCATCTATGATGGTCAAGTAGAGGGTGGATCCATTATAAGGTCTGGCTATTGAAATATTCAAAAATATAATAGTTTGAGCCTCGCAAGGTTTTTCGTGGCAATTACTTGTACTTTGTGAGGCTGGCTGTCGGCGGGCCCTGAGCGTAGACTTCCACTGCTGTCCTGCCCGCAGAGGCGTTCCCCGGCTTTGACGGTCGGCAGACGCCATGATTTTCAGTCCCTGGACCCACGGAGATACTTTTCTATGAGCATGGATATTTTCTTGGTGCTGGAGCTGTCCGGTACGGTAACCCCGTGGCCGCATTCTTCCCGGCGTTCCGTCGGTGCATGTGAGTGATATTATTTGAAGATTTACAAGGACTACCCTCTTAGTACTTGTGTCCCCGATTAGGAAGGTAAGGTCAGCGGTGAGTCGGATATTCAACTTTCTCTCGATTCTGGGCGGAGCCGATCCTGACGTCCTTAAGCATGCGCGATCCGAACGGAACACTTTTATCGGGCTGGGTCTGGTCATGCTCGGCACCGCGTTCGTGGCCGCACTGTCCATGATGTTCGCCCTCCGCAACGCGGTCCTCGTCGTAGTCGACCCTCAGACGGGAGCGGCAGCGGCAAACCAACCGGGCAGCCGTCTGGCGGCGTCCATCGTCCTGGGCCTCTTGTGGGGCGCCCTGATTCTCGTCCTGGACAGGGCGCTCATTAAGACGATGCAGGGTATCGCGGGATGGTGGCGGGCAACGAAGTACGCGTTTCCAAGGTTCATTCTGGCGGTCTTCATAGGTGTGGTGGTGTCGACGCCCATTACGTTGCAGATCTTTCACAGTGAGGTCAGCGCCGAGGTTAAGGCGTATCAGGACGACCTGATCCGTGATAGCAGGGAGGCGGCCGAGAACGGCTCCACCAAGACGGACCTGGAAGCAGTCGATCAGGAGATCGACGCACAGCAGAAGATCGTCAATGAAGGCCCCGCCGGTCTGACGTCGCCGGAGCTGGAGCAGGCGAAGACGGAGTACGCGGCCGCCGAAGCCAAGCTAAAAAGTGCCAAGGATGCGCGTGAGCAGGCTCATGAAGTCTATATATGCGAGCAGAACGGTCAGAGTTGCGGTGGTCGCGCAAGTGGGATCCCCGGTAATGGCCCTGCTGCTGAAGCAAGAAAAGCTGAATACGAGCAAGCCAATAAGAATGTTGTGAACGCGGAGACGGAAAAGCAGAAGGCTCAGGATAACCTGACTGCGGCTCAGGACGCAGTCAGGGAGGCCAACAAGGAGAAGACCGAGCAGGCCGTGCGCGAGGCGAACATAGCGCTCTGCGGCTCCCAGAAGGACAGTCAGGGTAAGGCGGTCAAGGACGACAAGGGGCATGAGGTAAAGGATCCCGGCTGTCAAGGTGGGCTGATCGCAAAGCGCGACAGGTTCAGTGCCCAGCTGGAGGCGGAGAAGAACGGCGACCTCATCCGGAACAGCTCCGGACTGCTCTTCCAGATCATTGCGCTCCACCGTCTCGGCTCGAAAGGCTGGACGCCGTGGCTGTCACATCTCTTCGTCGCAGGTCTGTTCATCTCGATTGAGCTGCTGCCTGTCATCATTAAGGTGTTCATTGCCGCAAAGGGTGTCACCCAGTACGACAGGATCGCCCGAAAGCTCCAGGACGATGAGTATGACCGGGTTGAGACGACCACCGACCGCGACCAGGAGCAGCGTAACCGGGAGACTCGTCGGGAGAAGGCCATCCGTGATGACATGCTCGACCGGGAGATCGAGCTGGGAAGGACCGCCAACGCGCACGTCGCCAAGGAGATGGAGGAGATTCTGAAGCGTGCGCTGTCTGAGTGGAGCTCGCAGGTGAAGAATGCTGCTGCTGCCAGCCCCGCTCAGCCTGGGGGCAACCGTCCCTCGACTGCACGTAGTACCTCAAACGGCCTTCCGGACGGGAGTAAGATATGAGACAGACAGACGTTCCTCCTCAGGTCCCGGGGAGCGTGAGCGGTGAGATGGATGAGCGTATAGTCGGCGTAGTAGTGGTAGCCTGTTCCGAGGGTGTCAGGAGCAAGGTCTCACGGGCCTTCCTTAACGCAGACTACTCCCTGTCTGTCGACCCGGTCCTCTCGGAGGCCCTCGTTCTCGTCGGACCACAGGGTCTAAGGACCTCCCTGCGGCACAGGGGAACCAGTGCCTTCGGCTCGACTGACGCAGAGCGTATTCGCAAGTCATTTGAGTCCGGGCTGTTGAAGAGCGACCTCGACCAGTTCACTCGCGTGGTCCTGGGTGTCATCGTGGTCGATCACGGGCAGAACCTGGAAACCATTATGATGGGTCTGCGAAGCGCTCCGCAGCTGACTGGCATCCGCATGCAGGTGCGTGGCATTAGCCTCACACCGATCTCCGGGGAGCCGATTAAAGGGGTAACCGCCCTGGGCCCTGACCAGGGCCTTGACCCCCTCATTCTGAGGGTCTGCGAGGAGATCATTGAGTCCTCGCAGTCGTCCACAAGGATGTCGGTACCAGCGCTCGAGCTCGGCAAGGTCTTCAGCTCAGTCAAGATAGGTTCTCGTGTCGCGGACGAGGTGGAGCCAGCACGCATGATGGACCAGGAGGAGTCCGCCGCGCACGCGAACCAGGTGGCTATAGCGTCCTCCGTTAGCGCCCAGGAGCACCGTCCTGCTCTCCTGCAGCCCTCTCCCCAGGATCCTTACATGGCCCCAGGAGGCCTTCCTCTGCGACTGACTTACCTGGTCATCGCTAATGGCGTGGAGTCAAAGCCAAAAAAAATACATAACAGGATTGTCGAGCTGGTCGTAGACCTCGACCGCGGACTGACTCCCCACCATAATACGTTTGCGAGCAAGACACGGCTCGTGGCCGCTGGCCAAGGGGAGTCGCGAAGGCCCATTATGCGAGATACCGGAAGCATTGACAAGGCCAGCATCTGGAAGCCCAGCTCTGATTTCCTGGACATGACCAGGGTAATGCGCGAGCTGCTGCAGCTAGTTACTGAGGACATTGAGTCCTGCCAACGGCGCGGGCAGAAGCTTAGCAAGCCCCTGGTCCTGTTTGTCCTACCAGATGCAGCCATGTCGGGAGAGCGTTGCCTGAAACTGTACCGTAGTCTCAAGGAACGTGCCGACATCGGCTGGCTGATCACGGACAAGGACGCCCCTGGACCGAATGCGGAGGTAGACGGACAGCGGGTCGTGACCGACAAGTTTGATGTCGTCAACGAGCTGCTGTACAAGGTAGGGTATCCGCAGGAGTTCCCCGTCGCCCCGTCAGTTCAGGAGGAACCGTCACGCAGTATTCTGAGAAGAGGTCTCGCAAAGGTATTCAGACGTACCGCACCGTCGGACCAGGACACCCACTAACAAGTATCACACCCCCGCACCTCAGCACACAGTACATAAGGAGAAGAGAATCATGACTGAAGTTTCCGAGGTCCCAGAGTCGTCGTTCAAGGAGCAACTGGTCATGCCCTTCTACATCATCTGCGACGCCTCCGCCTCCATGAGCGCCGACCTGCCGGATCTGCAGGCTAACCTGGAGGAGCTGGTGACGTCTATCAGCAGCGATCCGGTTGTTGAGGACACGACAATGATCAGCATTATCGCGTTCGGAACCGAGGCGAAGACGCTGGTCCCGCTCACCCCTGCGGGAGACATTGTTACGGTGCCGACTCTGAGCATTATGGGGGGCACCTCGTACTCCAGTGCGTTCAAGGAGTTTAGCAGGCGATTCCCTGAGGACTTCAAGCGCCTCAGGGCCGAAGGGTCAAAAGTGTATCGTCCGTGCGTGTTCTTCCTCACAGATGGAGAGCCGACCGACCCCGGGGAATGGGAGAGCACGTTCCAGGATCTGATCGCCTGGGACCCTAAGACCGGGACAGGTAACAAGCGTTACCCGTACATTGTGTCGTACGGGTTCAGGGACGCTACTGAGCAGATTATGAAGAAGATCGCGTACCCCAATTTCGGAAGAAAGCTGGGGGCGTGGTTCATGGCCCGGACAAACAATGTGCGCGCGCTGCTTGAGTCAATGATCGGTACGATCGGGAAGACGATTATCAGCTCAAGCTACTCGATCGGGCAGGGTGAGCCTGAGCTCATGATCCAGGCGCAGCCCAGCTCTGAGTTCCGGTCCGGAAACCCTGATATTCTTGAATGATAAAGGTGGGATAGTGTGATCGCTATCGGTCCGCCAGGGAGAGCGGCGAATGAGATCGGAGGCGGAGTCCCTCCTGCTGAGCCGTGGCCGCCTGACATTGCGGCCTCAGAGTATGAAGTCGGTCCTTTTACCGTGCGGGCCGGTTCTGTTCGCGGCATCCTGCACCGGCACCCGCGTAATAGTGAGCCCAGGCAGGACGCGTACGGGTTGATGTATGACCAGAGGACTAGGACCCTCATTGTAGTGGTCTGTGACGGGGTGGGTGAGTTCAAGTACTCCCACGAGGCCGCGGCGCACGTGTGCCGTGAGCTCCCCTGGTATTACCTGAAGTCCGGTAGCTGGAACAGTGCGTTCTTCGAGGCCAACAACTCCCTCATGCGTCTGGTAGAGTCGTGGCCAGGCTCAACTGGACGCGATAACGACCTCATGGCCACCACGGTCGTGGCTGCTGCCGTCAGCGCAGGTGATAGTGGGATCTCTGGTGAGATCGCCTGGGTGGGAGACTCCCAGGCCTGGGTGCTGGATGATGAATCGGTGTGGCATCTGGTCGCGCCGGTAAGGTCGGATCAGCCCGACACGGAGGTGGTAGCTGGGCGCACCAGGGCGCTACCGTCGGGCTGTTTGAGTGTGCATACCATATCCTGGCCACCAGGAGGTCGCCGAGTTTTCCTCATGTCTGACGGCGTGGGTACTCCCCTGGAGATGAGCGCGGAGGTACAGAAAACTCTTGCGGAGTGGTGGGGATCCCCGCCGGATCCGTACACGTTCGTTCAACAGGTAGGATTCGCCCGACAGTCTTTTATGGACGACAGAACCGCGGTCGGAATATGGATTGACCTACCCGACGCTCCAGAAGACGAGAACAGTGAAGGTAACGTAGCTGGCTACTCGGGTCTTGTGCTTCGCGACAGTAGTAGTGACCAGGAGGACGTCGCGGCATCGGTGGTGGTGTCGTATACAGATCTCGGGGTTGTCGGGTTTACCTCTGATGATGATCTCGGGGAGGTTTTCCGTACCGGGTTCAGGCTTCCTGGGTACCGTGGTCCTCTTGTCTATAAGGAGCTTAGGTCATCTCTGTCCCAGGAGGAGTACTCCCGAGCTATTGGCGGTATGCGTCAGGCGGTGCGGCTCCGTGACTTCATGTCGGATGAGGACCGTTCTTCTCTGGATGAGGTGACCGTGTGGCCCCTGGCCCTGGTAGAGAAAGACGGCGTAGTCAGCGGGTGCCTTATGCCGATGATCCGCCCTGAGCTCTCTATTGAACTGCACCCGCCCGCCACGGGCAGGACGGTCTCGAGGAATCGTGACCTGGCCTGGCTGTGTATGGGGGCGCGGACGGCCATACGTGCTGGGTTCTCGCAGGAGGAGATTGACGAGTTCAGTGGTCTCCTGGTCCGTATGAGGATCCTGGTCTGGCTGGTGCACTCCGTTGCCCTGCTGCACAGTCACGGGGCGGTCTACGGTGATATCAACCTGAGGAGTGCGGTGTTCTGCCTGGGTGAGCATCCTCGTTCTGTTCTCACTAGTTGTGACAGGGTCGCTAGGCTGGATGATATGTCGAGGCGTCAGGCGAACTCCCCGTTCTTCCTGGCTCCTGAGTGCGAGGAGCCGGGGCGTAGCCCGTTTTCCCGGGGGAGGGCGCACTTCCAGGACACCCGTACCGACGTCTACAAGCTCGGGCTGTGCGTGGTCCGGTGCCTCTCCCGGGGGCACGGTGCTACACAGCTTAAGTCAGCGGACCACCTGACCGGCCTGCTGAGCCCGGAGTGCCTCGATGCCATTAAGGCCTCGCTTAGCCAGGACCCGGACCAGCGCCCCACGGCCAAACATCTCTACCAGGCCCTGAACAATTTTGTTCAGTTTAGGACAGAGTATGACTCGGCGTGCACACGTTCGCCTAATTGTTCCAATGTGCGCAATGATCAGAGCCAGAAACCAAAGCTGGGTGAAGTAGGTAGCTGCGGTGGAGAGGATAATGGTTGCAAAAACTGATCTAGGATCTCTTGCGTCTATTGCCAGTGGTGGTTTCGGGGAGGTTTTCCGTACCGGGTTCAGGCTTCCCGGGTACCGTGGTGCTCTTGCCTACAAGGAGCTTAAGTCCTCCTTGTCTCAGGATAAGTACTCTCGGGCTGTGGAGGCTATGCGTCAGGCGGTGCAGCTGCGTGACTCCATGTCGGATGGGGACCGTTCTGACCTGGATGAGGTGACCGTGTGGCCCCTGGCCCTGGTGGAGGAGGGCGGCGTAGTCCGCGGGTGCCTTATGCCGCTGATCCGCCCTGAGTTCTTTGCCGAGCTGCACCCGCCAGCCACAGGCAAGAAGGACTCAAGGACTCGCGAGCTGGGCTGGTTACCTGCGAGACCAGCTGCACTTCAGGGGGCAGGCTTCTCGCAGGATCAGATTGACGAGTTCAGTGACCTCCTGGTCCGTATGAGAATCATGGTCTGGCTGGTGTACTCCGTCGCCCTGATGCACAAGTACGGGGTGGTCTACGGTGATATGAGCTTGAAGAACGCGGTGTTCTGTCTGGGTGAGTATCCTCGTTCTGTCCTCATGGACTGTGACGGAGTCGCTAGACTGGATGATGCATCGAGGCGCCAGGCGAACTCCCCGTCATTCCTGGCTCCTGAGTGCGAGGAGCCGGGGCGTAACCCGTTCGCCCGGGGGAGGGCGCACTTCCAGGACACCCGTACCGACGTCTACAAGCTCGGGCTGTGCGTGGTCCGGTGCCTTTCCCGAGGGCGGGGTGCTATGCAGCGTAAGTCAGCGGACCACCTAGCTGGCCAGCTGAGCCCGGAGTGCCTCGACGTCATTAAGGCCTCGCTCAGCCAGGACCCGGACCAGCGCCCCACAGCCAAACAGCTCTACCAGGCCCTGAATGATTTTATTGTTCCCGTTATTCATGAGTTCCGCGTTCTTGACTCGGTAGTGCCGCGGGACGGGGGCACCATGCTGGTCTGGAACGTGTCTAACGCTACCAAGGCCTTTATCCATGGCCCCAATGGGTCAGTCGTCCCGGTGGACCCGCTCCAGGGACAGCACCCTGTGCAGGTACACGACCCGACTGTGTTCACGCTGGAGATATGCAGAGGCAGTCAGACGGTCCAGCAGGACTCCGATCTCGTCCGAGTTTTCGACGTCCCTAAGTTCGACATTGAAAGCAGTAAGCACTACAGGTCGCTGAGCGCTTCACTTAATACTCCCCGTCTCCCGCCGGTAGATATCTCTCCGATCCTGGAGTCGTTTCCGAGGCGACCTGCCGTAGGAATAGGGGGAGACTCTGCGCCAGAAATCATGCTGCCGTCGATAGAGGACTTTGTCCGACGACTGGACAGGGCGAGCACGGGGTCGTACGAGGCGATAGTGAGTCAGGTCATGCGGTCGTGCCGCTTCCCTGACCTTGAGCGTCAGGCTGGATCTATTAGCCAGCTGATTGCTGACCTCCCTGCCGCGAGCGAGGAGGCCAGGCAGACGATTGAAGGTGCCCAGGAGGGCCTGCGCAGGTCTCTTGAGCAGGGTATCGCCGGTAGCCTCGACCAGGCTGTCGACGATATCTCCAGGCACGTGACGGCCAAGTACAGTGCGGCTAAGCCATGAGATCATTACGTGCCAGATTGCGGACAGTGCCTCGAGTGAGGACGCTGGTCGTAGATCCCTGGAATAAGCTCCTCGTGTGGACGAGGACAGGTCTTGGCGGGGTCGTAGGCAGGTTCCTGGCGCTGTCGTCCGCGGCCCGTCGCGCGGCACCCGCACGAATGGGGACACACGTAGGCGTCGTCATGCGCAAGATACGCACTTGCGCAGAGTCCCAAGCCAGGACCGTGAGGCGTCTCCACCTGAAAGGCGTCACCGGTACCACGAGCTCGTTCCTCGCACATGCATTCACTAGGCTCGTGTCAGTGAGGACGCGACTGCTCTTGCGGCTCAGAGCAGCGGCCTCAGGCGCAGCCGAACTCGCTCGCTCTGCACCTAATACTATGCTGTGTGCGTCCTCGGTGTCCGCACTGATGGTCTTCTGGGCGGCATCACGTTTTTACGGCCACGCGGTCTTCGGAATCCTCTCCGCCATGACCGAGGCCAGCATCCTGCTGGCTCTAGGAAATCTCTCAACCACGACGATGACGGTCCCCGGAAAGGCGGGTCGACGTGCTGACACCTCACTGCTCTCACGATTTTGCGCGGTGTTCCTCCTGGCCGCGACGATCTCCGGCCCGGTGGTCCTGATGTTCCTGCATGCGAGTTTCTCAGGACTTCCGGCTGGTATGATGTACTCGTCTCACGTCTGGATCGCCGTCCCGGTCGTAGGAGGCGTGAGCCTGTTTCTGACGTTGTGCATGTCATCCCCGTTCCTGGTTGCCGCAATGGTCTTCCTGAGAGGGGACGATGCCAGGGGGAGGAAGATGGTCTCGGACAGGGAGCTGCACCTACTCGCGGCCTTGTCCTGGGTGTTCTACGGAGGGATTGCGTTGATAGTTTCAGGAGCATTGTAGGTGGTGAAAATGATCGACAAGCCGGAACCGTGAAACTATGTTTCCAGGCTATGTTGTGCATCCTGGTCTAAGCGTCGTCTTGAGTATTGAATTAGTGTTTGCGCAGGAATCTTAAAGTCTTGCTGGCAGAAGGAGTGACATGTCCTCAACAATAACGCTTCGTGATGCCGACCGCATCCTTCCCCTGTATCTGATCTGTGACACCTCGCTGACGATGAGCGTCTCTAGAAACGGAGGGAGGCGGCCTATCGACGTGCTCAACGAGTCTATTGACAACATCTTTCAGGTGATCGATGGTCGCCCGCTCACGACAATCGACATCCATGTGAGTGTCATCTCCTTCAACACGAGGGCGTCGCTCAGCCGTGAAATGGCTGCCACCGACTCGGGGACGACCATGCTCCCGCTGACATCGTCAGGGGTTACCAATCTTGCTCCCGCACTGGAGCTCTTCAAGTCACGCCTCGTTATCGACAAGAAGAACAGGGGCCCTCGCGGCGCGTACAGGCCCGTGGCGTTCATTATGACTGACGGGGTCCCTACGGACTACCCGGAGCAGTGGGTCCCCATTGTCAAGTCCCTGGGGGAGATGCCTTTTCCTCCGCGCCTCATCCCCTGCGCGCTGGGTAAGTCGGTGCCAAATGTGTTCGCGCAGCTGACCGCCGCGTACGGAACTAATGTCGGCGCCCTTACCCACGAGATCCTCAGTGACGGGAAGGACGTGGCCGAGCGAATCGCCTCGTTGTTTGAGAAGATCTCCAGGACCCTTGACGCGGCTCAGGCTCCGACCACGCAGGAGGAGATGGACGCCACCGTCGTCGCGGCACTGACTGAAGACCGCAACAAGGCAGAGTTCTCGTTCTTTAGGAGTCTCTATGGTAACTATTCCTAGCTTCTGGCGGCGGCTGCGGAACCCTGACGCCGGCACCCCGGGCGCCGCCAGCTCACAGAACGGCCTGGAACCGGTAGCAGGCCATGGTGCCCCGGCCTCCGGAGCGTCCCAGAACGACTGGCCGTCTACGGACGCCTACCCCGGTGTGCCTGCGACTCCGGTAGCCACGCAGCAACCCGCTCTTCCGCTCCACCGCCCCACGGCTCCTGCGTCTACGGCCGCAGGTGACCCTCTTGTCCCGGCTACCACGTCATGCGGCCCAGTGGTTCCCGCGCCTGTGGCGCCGGTGGACGTGGGAGGCCGCTTCTCCACGCTCCCGGGAAGCATGACCTCCACCCTCATGGACGGCCCAGGGGTTGCCCTTGACGCCGGGTCAACCGTGGGGGGTCTGATTGAGGTGCGCGCGGCCTCCCTGGTAGGCGACAGCCACGTCAACACAGGCTCTCGCCGGCAGGACGCCTACGCCCTTCGTATTAGCAGGGAGCGGCGTGTAGTGAACGCGGTCGTCTGTGACGGCGTCGGCTCGCGCTCCCGCAGCAACGAGGGTGCTGCGGTACTGGCGACCACGGTCGCACGGTGCGCGGCCCAAGGTGATCCTGATCCCGTGCAGCAGGGTACCGCCCAGTTGCTAGACATGGCTCAGGCGGCGGGCGTGGCACCTGCGGAGTACTCCACCACAATGATCTGGGTACAGGTGGAGGTCGGGGAACCAGGAGAGCCGTGGGGAGCCAGTCTCGTACACTACGGCGACGGCGACGTCCGATTCCTTGGACGCGATGGACTGTGGAGGCCCGTAGATAACCGTCCCGCCGCCTCAGAGACAAGTGCGACATCCTTCGCGTTGCCGCTGGCGAGGTATCCCGCCCGTACGACTCGTTTCGCCTGGGAACCCGACCAGCTCCTTGTCCTGGCGACAGACGGCCTGTCTGTCCACCTGGACTCCCAGACCAAGGTCGGGTACTTCCTGGCTGACGCGTGGCAGACCCCACCAGACCGTTGGACCTTCCTCAGCCAGGTCGCTTTCCGTACCGTCGGTGCCGGCGACGACCGGACTGCCGTCGCCCTGTGGCGTACCGACTCGGACTCCTTACCGCCTGGCGGGGGCCGCCCACTGCGACAGCCAGAGGTGGCGTAACGGCCCCGATACTTCAATAAGTACTCGACCCCGTGCTCGCACACAGTACTTGGACGCCCTGGAGGTTCCTGCTACATGGTGGACTACTATATCGGTGACTATGACCGCATTAACGAGATGGCGCGGACGGTCCGGCTGTACAATGATAACTCGCCCCTTGTCGCCGCCGACCCGGTCGAGCGCAGCAAGATCATAGACGGGGTGGACACGTCTGACAGGAGAGAGGGTGGTCAGGCCTACTTCCTGTACCTGAAGCACCACAGTCGGACGTTTGGTGTCAAGATGTTTAAGAACGACACCACCAGTCCTGCGGATCGCGTCAGGAGGGCTAAGTGCATAAGATCGGCCCTGGAGGTGCTGAGCCGAATGGAGTACAGGAGCACGCGGACCCTCCTGCTGTTCAACCTGCTCAACGTCCCGATGCAGTACGTCAACGACCCTGACGGGGGCCTGGCCGGGCTGATCGTCCCTATTCTGCCCGACTCCTGCCACATCGAGGTCGAGCGCATGGGGAGGCGAAGCTCCCGGGACGTGCTGATTGGCAATATTGTCTCCGACAGGCACCTTATCCCCTCTCGTACAGGCAGTGCCAACGACCCCCTGCCACCGAACGCGAAGTGGTCGTTCCTCTCCTCGCTCTGCGAGGCCATCTCGTTCCTGCACGAGCTCGGGCTCATCCACGCGGACATCTCGTCAAATAATGTCTTCGTGCGGTGGGCTGAGTCTGACGACCCTAAGGCGTACGTCATTGACGCTTTTAACGGATTCAGTACCGCAGGAGGTAACAGGGAGCTCAAGGGCATGAGGTCGGACGTGTTCTGCCCGCAGTCCTTTCGCCTGGGCGAGTACACGCCCGCGACAGACGTCTACTGCCTGGCCTGGTGGATTGTCCATATTGCGGTCACGGCTGACCCGATCGGCGCGAAGCTGCCGCGGCCGAGTATGCGTGACGCCGCCGAGGAGGCCGATGTACTCTATCTACGGCACAGGTACGTGGTCGAAGGTCTTGACCTCGGGCGCAAGAACCTCTCCAAGGATCTCCTGTCGGTCCTCAAGGAGGCGCTCCAGGAGCCGCCCGCGAGCCGTCCTTCCTCCCGCGAGCTTGCTAATGTTGTTACCGAGCACTGGTTGACCTGCAGGGGGGCGTAATACCTGGAGGCCTGCCCGGATCCGGAACGTCAGCGTGGAGGTATGTGCTCCCGGGCCCGGTGCCTTGCGCCCGGGGCCTCCTGGGGTGCCCTGGCCCGGCGCGACCCTGACTTGCGTCCGGGTACCCCGGGGCCTCCGCGGCGTCTGGCGGTCCCAGCGCCTCCTGTCAACCCCGGTACAGGAACTGACCCCCGCGGACACGGGAGGTGGCGTGGAGCGGGCGCCGCAGGACGGGCGGCAGGACACGAGGGCCGGACCGGACGACGTAGGCCCATCATGTGATACGCACTTAAAAAGTGCCAAGCGCAACCAAAGAGATCGTTAGGTGTCGTTTATAAAATCGTCATCTGAGTTCGTCCGAGATAGTCGGAAGGCAGGTTTTGGGCGTGTTGCTGGGTTGACATGACCGGGATCCTAGGCCTAACCTAGTCCCCGCTGCTTTGACCCGCTTGAGCGTCTTGCCTGGTTACGCAGTTTCCCACCCACTCCCTGAAACCACTGTGGAGACGCACTATGAGTGTCGATCGTGACCTGTCCCTGGAGGCGCGCGACCCTCGGACGAGCGCGGACCGCCTCGGGGAGCTGGTCGACCAGGAGCCCGCCCTGTGGAAGGACATCTTCCTCAACCCCTCCTGCCCCGAGGACCTGCGCTCCTACGTCCTGAGCCGGCTGGGGGAGGCGGACCAGAGGAGGTGGAAGGCGGAGCTGGCCGAGCGGACCCGCCCGCGCAACCCACCTCGACCTGCCGCACCGGACCCCGCACCGACTATGACCGCACCGACTGTGGCCGTGCCGCGGGGCTCCGTGCTGAGGGAGCCCCCGCGTCGGCCGGTCGCGGGCGCGCAGAGGAGGCCCTCGCGCACCGGCCCCACCGTGTTCAAGGCGGTTGCGATCGTGTTCGCGGTCCTCCTGCTGTGGCGTTGCGCGGCCGCTGTCATGAAGGACGACACCGGCCACCGGTCCCGGTCGGTCAGCAGCGTCTCGGCCAGCCCGACACCCGTCAAGGTCAGCCCGGCGCCAGCGGGCGCGGGCAGCGCCACGCTCATTGAGGCGCCCTCACATAATATATCGTGCAGGCTCAGCGGCTCCGACGTCACCTGCTCCATCCACGAGAGGTACTACGCCGAGTCCGGCCAGCAGGACTGCTCCGATGAGTACTTCTCCATCAGCGTCTACAAGAGCACGGAGCTCGCCTGCGGGCAGCCGATCTCGAGCAGCGGCACCGTCCTGGAGTACGGGGAGTCGACGGCCAACGACGACTTCGCCTGCACCTCCGCCACCGACGGAATGACCTGCTGGAACCAGTACACGGGGTCAGGGTTCAAGATCGCCCGGGCCGGGTACTCGACATGGTAGGAGGCACACAGTGAACGACTTTCACTTCAGCGGGGTCCCCAACGCCTTCGGCTCCGGCCGCGACCCCCAGGAGCAGGAGCCCACCAGGAGCAGGAGGAGACGGGGCCGGAAGGCCTCCGCCGTACCCGGGTTCGGCTCGGGCAGCTCAGGGTCCTCGGGCGCCCCGCAGGCGTCGGGCGGCTCGGGGTTCGGCTCGGGCGCCCAGGGCTCCGGGCCCTCTGGCGCCCGGGGCTCCGCGGGCTTTGGCTCCGGGTCCTCGGGCAGCCCAGGTGCCTGGGGCTCTGCGGGCTTTGGCTCAGGCGCCCCTGGCTCGGGCGCCTCGGGGTCCTCAGGGTTCTCAGGATCCTCAGGATCCTCAGGCGCCCCTGGCTTTGGGGCCGCCTCCCCCGGCACCCCGGCTCCCGTCTCCCCCAGCGGCCTCACTGCCTCCTCCCGGACCTCCCGCGCCTCCCGTACCAGCGGCCAGGCGGCTGACGACGCCGGCTCGCCGGTGCGCTCCTCGCGCACCACGCGCCCCGCCGTCGTCCTGTGCGTCCTGGGACTAGTGGGAATCGCCTGGGGCTCCTACCACTTCCTGGCCTCGATCGACGTCTTCGGGGTGGTGTTCTCCGGGGCCTCCCTTATCCACCTCACCGACGTCCTCCTCGCCACCCTGTCCGCGTTGCTTGTCTTCCTCGCCCTCCTGCTGAGCGTCCGGGGGATGGTCGTCAGCCGTCCCAGGCGGGTGCCCGCCGTCGTCTTCGCCGCCGCGCTGCTGCTGCCCCTGCCCGTGGCGGTGGGCTCGCTGATCCTGGGGGCCGAGGCCCTCAAGGACAACGTCGTGGACGACGCCTGGAACTACGTGGGCCAGGTCTCCCCACAGGACGTCGATACCGTCTACGATCAGCTCGAGGGCTACGGCATCAGGATCCCGGGCCGTGAGGAGGTCCACAGGATCCTCACCACGATGACTTCCTGACACCCCTCCCAGGAACTAGCCCGTCCCCGGTTCCCCTAGATGTGAAGGTCTGACGCATGAGCAACCCGTCCCAGCAGCCCGCGGCCGGTGCGTGGCAGAGTCTCCCCGGCACCCGGGCGCCCGCACCCGACGGCCTCCCGGAGGAGAGCACCAGGGAGGTCCCCGTGGTCCCGGCCCCGAGCTTCACCCGGCCACCCTCCCCCCTGGGCGGGACGACGGCGTCGGACGCGATCACCGTGGTCTCCCCGCCGGTCGTCATCCTCTACGGCTCCCTGGCCGCGAGCCTGGCCGGCATCGCCCTGGCGGCGCTGGGCGCGGGCCTGGTCCTGGGCGTGCTCAGCTGGTCGCTGTCCGCCCTGGTGGGGCTGGGGCTGGCCGTCCTCTTCCTGCTCAGGGACTCGGCCCGCCAGACCCTCCCCTTCTACGCGCGCACCCGGGCCACCGCGCACCTGTACCGCGCCAGCGTCGCCGTGGCGCTCCTGGGCATCACAGCCGCCGCCGTCCGTATCGCCTTTATCGCCGGAAGGATGTGACAGACGTGAGCCTCCTACGCCCCCGGTTCCGGCGCACGGCCGCCGCCGTCGGCCTGGCCGCCAGCCTCCTGGGCGCCGCCCTGGCGGGGACCTCCCTGGCCGCCCCCGTGGTATCCCCCGCGGCCCCGCCCGCCCCCGCGTCCACCCCCGGGCTCAGCGAGTTCGGGGCCTGCCTGTCCGGGCACGGCCAGGGCTCGGTGGTGCTCCTGGTGGACCAGTCCGGCTCCATGCGCCAGACCGACCCCGACCAGGGCCGAGTCAAGGCCGCCACCTACCTCGTGGACCGCCTGAGCAGCTTCGCCGGGCGCAGCGGCGTCACCCTTGACGTACGGGTGGCGGGATTCGCCGACGACTACCACCCGGTGGGGGACTGGACCGCCCTGACGGCCTCCACCAAGGACGCCGTGTCCGCCTCGGTGCGTACCGTGGGCGCCGACCTCAGGGACTACGACACCGACTACTGGAACGCCCTCAACGGGGCGCGCCAGGACCTGGTGGACCACGACTCCTCCGGGTGCCGCGCCGTCGCCTGGCTCTCGGACGGGGAGTTCGACCTGGACGTGCGCGACTCCGACACCGCCAAGCACGACTACGGGGAGACCAAGGGCTACGCCACCGGCGCCGACCTGTCCAGCGAGTCCGGCGTCCAGCAGGCCGAGCAGGCGGGCCGGGGCGACCTGTGCCGCCCCACCGGCCTGGCCGACCAGGTCCGCTCCAGCGGGGTGACCCTCATCGGCATCGGCCTGAGCGGCCCCGGCCCCCAGCCGGACTTCACCCTCATGCGCCGCGTCAGCCAGGGCGGGGGCTCCAACGCCGCCGCGGCCGGCCTGGAGCAGTGCGGCAACGTCTCCAGCCCCTCAGGAGTCTTCTACCCGGTCTCCAGCCTGGACACCCTGCTCATGGCCTTCGACTCCGTCTCCACCCCGGGGGACACCGTGCAGAGCCAGTCCGTGAGCATCTGCCAGGGCAGCGCGTGCAGCGCCGGGGAGTTCAGCTTCGTCCTGGACGGCACGCTGGACGCCGTCCACGTCATGGCCTCCTCCGACGCCCCCGGGCTGGACGCCTACCTCTACGCCCCCGGGGCCACCCAGCCCCTGGTGGTCAAGGCAGGCCAGAGCAGCCCGGCCGGCACGGGCGTGGACGCCACGTGGCTGACCCCGGGCACCTTCCAGGCCGACCTGGACTCCACCAAGGTGCCCACCTGGGACGGCCAGTGGCGCCTGGCCTTCGTGGACCCCTCCTCGGCCTCCCAGAACCAGCAGATCCACGTCAACGTCCACCTGTCCTCACCCCTGACCCTGAGCTGGACGGACCTGGACAAGGCGGAGCTGCGCCAGGGCGAGAGCGTGGGGGACGTCAACCTGGCCCTCCTGGACCACGTGGGCGGCCAGGCCGTCCCGGCCTCCCGCGTCAAGGGCTCGGTCACCATGTCGGTGTCCCTCAAGGACTCCGCCGGCAACGAGCACGAGCTGTGGAGCGGCACCGACGTCACCGCCCTGGGGGCCCCGGTCACCGTCGCACTCCCCCCGGACGTCGCCATCGGCAGCGCCACCCTGACCACCTCGGTGACGGTCACCACCGCCTCCACCACCCTGCCGGACGGCAGCACCGTCCCGGGCACCGCCCTGACCCCCACCGAGGCCGCCCAGGACGTCACCGTCCTGGCCCCCGTCAACTTCCCCGCCGTCACCGGGCAGGCGGCCTTCCCCACCCTGGAGGACGAGCTGAGCGGCGCCACCGAGCTCACGGTCAGCGGCCCCGGCTGCGTGTGGCTGAGCTCGGGCGAGCCGACCCTGACCGGCGCCCCGGCCGACGCCGGGAGCGTGAGCGTGTCCTCCCCGGCGTCCTCCCCGGACACCTGCGTCAAGGTGGCCGACGGCGCCACCGCGACCCTCCCGGTGACCCTGGCCGTACAGGGCCACGCCAACGGGGCGCTCTCGGGCACCCTGGCGGTGACCCTCGCCCCGGACGACGCCCCCGACCGGGCCCAGACGGTCCAGGTCCCCTTCAGCGCCGAGATGCGCCGCCCGCTCAACGTGGCCACCACCTGGACCACCTTCGTCCTGGTGCTGCTGGCCGGCGTCCTCATCCCGCTGGCCCTGCTCTACGTCCTCAAGTTCCTCACCGGGCGGATCCCGCGGGGCCCGCTGGACACCGCGACCCGGGTCGTGGAGGTGCCCGCGCAGGGCGGTGCGGTCACCATCCGGGTACCGAGCAACGAGGTCACCATGCTCTCCCTACGCGGACGCTCACGTCAGCTCACCGTGGGGCCCTACGAGTTCAGGGTCCGCACGGGCCTGCTGCCGACCTCCGCGCCGACCGTGGAGCTGGTCTCCCCCGACGTCCCCTCGGTCTGCGGCGCCGACCCCGGGGCGCGCAGGGGCCACGCGGTCCTGCCGCTGGGCGTGCGCGGCAACTGGGTGGCCGTCCTGGACCAGCCCGACTCGCCCCGGCACGTGACCGTGGTGGCGCTCGCGGCCACCAGCAAGGGCAACCAGGCGCTCCAGCAGGTCCTGGACGACGCCGGACGCCACCTGGCGGACCGGGTCGCCAGCATCGCCCCCCAGGACGCCGGGCAGGGCGACGACGCCGGATCCCAGGACCCGGGCTTTGGCAGCGGCTCGACGGGGCCGTCCACCTCCTCCGCCTCCTTTGGGACGGGCTCGGGCTCCTCAGGCTCTGGCTGGGGCTCAGGCTCAGGCTCGGGCTCGTCTGGCTCGGGCTCCTCAGGCTCTGGCTGGGGCTCGGGCTCGTCTGGCTCGGGCTGGGGTAGTGGCGGCTCATCAGGATCGGGCTTTGGCAGCGGCAGCGGGTCCTCGGGCTCCGCCTCCTCCGGCTCGGGCTGGGGCAGTGGCGGCTCGACGGGCTCGTCCACATCCTCCGGATTCGGCTCGGGCGCCTCTGGGGCCGGGTGGGGCTCCGGCGGGTCCTCAGGTACCAGCGGGTCCTCGGGCTGGGGCTCGGGCTCCGCCTCCTCCGGCTTTGGCAGCGGCTCGGGCTCCTCGGGACCGGATCCCTCGTCGGGCCAGGGCTGGGGCAGCGGCTCGTCTGGCTCTGGCTGGGGCAGCGGCTCATCGGGTACGACTCCTCCGCCCGCCACCTTCTAGCCCCTGCCGCGGGGACAACCCTCTACCACTCACCGCCACCCTGGTGGTTCCAGGGCCGGGCGCCGGTCACCCGGCGGAAAGGACGAACAGCACGATGTACCGCGTACTCGTTATTGGGTGCGGAGGCTCAGGGGCCAAGACCCTCGCCTACATGATGGACCAGCTACGGGCCGACCTCAAGGTCTACGGGATCAAGGAGATTCCGGGCTGCTGGCAGTTCCTCAACGTGGACACACCCCTTCAGGAGGAACCCCCCGCGTCGGTCGCCCCGGTGTCCAGGCAGGGCGGACGCTACGTGTCCTGCGGCGTCTCCAGCGGCGCCTACCGGATCGTGGACGAGGCCCTGATGGAGGACGTCCAGGCGCAGACCTCCACCGGGCTGCGGGACCTGGCCACCTGGCTGCCCCGCAGGCCGCAGGACGTCACGGTGCCGCTGAACATCGGGGCCGGCCAGTACCGGGGGATCGGCCGGCTGGTCATCCTCACCAGGCTGGCGGAGATCCAGGACGCGGTGCGCCAGGCGGTCGAGGCCATGGGCCACCCCGACTCCCTGCGGGCGGCCGAGGAGGTGGCCCGGCGGGTGCCCGGCGTCGGCACGGCCCCGGCCATTGACCTGGCGCCCATGGTGCTGGTGGTCTCCTCCATGGCGGGGGGCTCGGGGGCCTCCATGACCCTGGACGTGTGCCGCCTGGTGGCAGGGACGAGCCTGGAACTGGGGATCAACCCGGACAGTATCAGCGTCTTCCTGTACACGGCCGAGGTCTTCCAGAAGTCGGTGCCGGCCAATGCGCGGCAGGGGATGCCGGGCAACACCCTGGCCATGCTCGGTGAGATCGTGGCCACCCAGTCGGGTGCTGACGGAGAGGCCGCGAGAGTGGACCGGGACCTGTACGCCAAGCTGGGGGTCTCTGTGACGGCAGGCAAGGCCTTTAAGCGGGTGACCCCTATTGGGCTCAAGGCCGGGGGCTCCGGCGCGGTGTTCGGCGACGGCAGCTCCGAGGGGGTCTTCCGCGGTATGGGGCGCGGGCTCGCCCGCTATATCGCCGGCGACGCCTTCCAGGACTATGTGAGCTATGACGTCGCGAATCATATTGACGTGCCTAACCGTGACCTGGTCAGCTGGGGCGTAGACCCGGACAACACGGCGTGGAGCTCCTTTGGCTACGCCTCGCTGAGCACGGGGCGGGACCGCTACGCGGAGTACGCCTCCCAGCGCCTGGCCCGCAGGGCCGTGGACCACGTCATGGACGGGTTCCGCATCCCGGGGGACACCACCAGCGACACCCAGCGCCTGGCCAACCTCTGGCAGCACTACCAGGGCCAGGAGCTACGCGACCTGGGACTGCCCGACGGCGTGGGGGTCAATGTGCTCAGCACCGCCGGTACCGCCACGGACCAGGGCGTCATTAACTGGCTGCTCTCCGAGGAGGTCAGCCAGGGCGTCAACCGCGCCGTCCTCAACCAGCGGGCCGGGGAGGCCGTGGCCACCGTCATGGGGCAGCGTCCCCAGGCTGACGGCATGCCCGTCCCCGAGTGGGGGACGAGCATGGCCCAGTTCCTGGACTACCACCGGCCCCGCGCCCTGGAGGAGCTGGAGAAGGTGGCGGCGGCCCTGGCCCTGCAGCGCTCCCAGGAGATCGCCCAGAAGGTGGTCGTCACCACCCGCTCCGCCATCGCCCGGCTGGGCCTGCCCTACGCCTCCACGGTCCTGGCCCGGGTACGCGAGCCCGGGGGCGTCATTGACTCCCTGGTACCGCGCCTGGCGGCCCTGGAGGGGCTCAAGCCCGCCAACACCCTGGAGATCCCCAACGACCTCGTCACCAAGATGCGCGCCATGGCCAAGGCGGTCCTGGGCGGCGTCGGGGCCGAGAGGCTGGCGGAGACGGTCCAGGTCGCCCTCCAGGAGCAGCTCTACCAGTGGCTGGCCGCCCGGACCTCCGTCCACCTGGCCACCGCCCTGAAGGACCTGTCCCGCTCGGCGATCAAGCCTCTCCAGGACGCCCTGGAGGACGCCAGCAAGGTCCTCCGGGGGGCGCGCCACACCGAGACCACCGAACGGGGCGTGGCCAACGTCGCGACCTCGTTCTACACCGCCTGGCCCGCCGAGCCCGAGGCGGGGCAGGCGGAGGCCGCGGCGGTGCCGGTGCGCTTCGCCACCGCCCACAACGAGGTGGTCCTCATGCCGGTCTCGGAGTACCCCGGACGCTTTAACGAGCACGTGCGCGACTCCGTCCAGCCCCCCTTCAACGCGGACCTGCACCAGGCCTACGCCGAGGCGGTCCGTGAGGTCGTCACCGGGGTGTGGGAGCAGGGGGCCGACGTCAGGCCCCCGGCCGACCTGCTGACGGTGGCCACCGCCTGGGTGCCCAGCGGCCTGCAGGGGGCCACCGGCGGGGTGCTGCCCACCCCGGCCCGCTACGAGCTGCGCCTGAGGCCGGTGGACCTGCTGGAGCGCTCGCGCGCCTTCGTGGCCCGGCGCGGGGAGTCCTTTGAGCAGTTCTGCTCCCAGTCCATCCGCGACTACCTCGGCGACGAGGGCGTGGGCGACTACGAGCGGGACCAGCGCTCCCGGGCCGTGCTCGAGGGCCTGAAGAGGACCATGGAGATGGCCCGCCCCCTGACGGAGGTCAACAAGGGCCTCTACGAGCGGCTCCACCAGGGGACCGCTGCGGCTAAGTTCCAGCGCGAGTACAGCTTCACCCCCATCCCCGTGGGGGATGTGGTGACCGAGCAGCTGTGCGACTACGTCGCCACCCTGCCGGACGTGGACAAGGCCGAGCTGCCCCGCCGGATCCAACGCGCCGCCCAGACCGACGCGGCCGTCTCACGCATTGACGTCTTCGGCTCCTTCTCCCGGACCCTGCCGGCCGCCTACTCCGGGATCCTGGACTCCGTCAAGACGGTCTGGGAGCAGGCCAAGGGGTCCCCCGGTGCCAGGAAGCAGATGTGGACCTTCCGGCGCGCCCGCCCCCTGGTGGGGGGCGTGCCGGTGGGGGACGCGGACCGGCGGATGCAGGTCCGCGGCTGGTGGGTGGCCTCGCTGTGCGGCGGCCTGGAGCGCCCCGCCTGGGGTGACAAGCAGGCCGACTACACCCCGGTACGCATCTGGGACAGGGAGGACCGGCGCTGGCTGGACTTCCCCACCCCGCTGCTCACGCCCCCCTCCGAGATGATCGTGGCCAACGCCTTGCTGCCCGCGGTGCTGGAGTCCACGCTGCTGGCCTACCTGGAGGTCTCCCAGAAGGGGCTGGAGGCCTTCCGGCCCTGGACGGTCATGCGCCGGTGGGCCGAGGCGGGGAAGAACGACCCCGAGAGGACCTTCGGCATCCCGACCCCGGTGGAGGACAACCTGGCTGACCTGCTGGCCACGGGCACGGTCGACGACCTGGCCCCGGCGGTGCAGGGCCTGGAGAAGGCCACCACGCCCGAGGAGCGCCGTGAGGTGCTGCTCGCCTACTGCGACTCGGTCCTGGCCTACCTGGACCAGCACTACCTGCCCGGCCGGGGCAAGAAGGACGAGCCCGGCTGGTTCACCAACTACCGGCGGCGCAACCTCGTGGAGTGGACGCCGCTGACCGTCGACCTGGCCCAGGAGATGAGTGAGGAGCTCATGCACGTTCGTAACGTCCTCAAGACCCTCAAGCCCGCAGGCACCGAGGGCCCCGGCAGCCTTCCCTTCTCCGACGGCGGGATGGTGTTCTGAGATGGCCACCCACAAGCAGGAGAAGGCCAGCTCCGCCGTCCTCATTGTCGCCCCGCCCAGCCAGCGCCCGGTCCTGGCGGCCCTGGCCGACCTGTCGGCCGCCGGGCTCCTGGCCCCCTTCGCCTGGGTCGAGGCGCCCAGGGACCCCGAGCACGCCCAGGACTGCCTGGACCCCAGGACCGTCGAGGTCCGTGACGGGGCGCTGAGCGCCTCCACGTACTCGCGCCTGGTCAACCACCACGGCCTGGAGCGCCTGCGCCTGCTCGTGCTGGTCCCGGTGGGCCACCCCGCCGGTGACGCCCTGCCAGCCACGGCCGAGCAGTTCTACCAGCTGCTGGGCCTGCCCAACGGCGCCGTGCGCCACAGCGTGCGGGTCGTGGTCCCCTGGAGCGCGGACCCCCTGCCCGCCGAGCTGGGGCGCATTGGCTGGGAGGACGTCATGGTCTCCCCGGAGTCCACGGCCGACCCCGGCTTCAACCAGGTGCCCTGGTGGAACAACCCGGCCACCGTCCCCGGGGCCGTGGCCGTGGCCCTGAGCGTGCAGGCGGGTATCGCCGGCGCGGTCAGCCAGGCCCCCTACGACGAGGCCGGGCCGGACACCTCCCTGGACGTCCAGGTCGCCCGCTGCTTCGTGCGGGTCACCGACGCCCACGACGTCGAGGACAAGCTGCGCCACCAGGTCCTGCGCCTGTCCGGCACCTTCCCGCGCCCCAACCAGGTCTCGGTCGGGATGCAGGTGATGCCCTACGCCGACCCCGAGGCGCGTATCGAGGCCCTCACCCAGGCCTGGAGGAAGCGGCACACCGAGTCCCTGCGGCGCCCGCCCGTGCAGGTGCGCGTCGTCCCGGCCCAGACCATGGGCCTGTTCAAGGCGCTCGGACTGTTCTTCTCCTTCCTCTTCCGGGCTATTATCGGGGCCCCGGGCACCTGGGCCAGGGGCCTCGTCCGCCGCGCCAAGGCCGGGATCGCGTCCACCACGACGTCGGTGATCTTCGGTAAGGACAGCGCCGTGGACGTCATTGTCGGCGGCGTGGACAGCTCCGGACGCTCCGTGGGCTGGCGTGAGGTGGCCGCGGCGGCCAGCAGCGCGAGCACGGCCATGCCCGAGGACATGAAGCGCTCCAGCCAGCCGGTCAGGCGTGACTTCGGTGCCCTGTGGCAGGACCTGACCACCGGCAGCATGGCGCTCGTGGACGGCTCGGGCTGCGCCAACCTGGGGCTGGGCCCCCATGAGGGCTGCGTGTGCGACCAGGCCCTCATCGCCCCGGCCCTGGGCGCCGACGGCGTCTTCGAGATCAGGGAGTCCCTGGGTGACGTCCCCGCCGGTACCAGGCTGCACTGCTGGGACCAGCTGGAGGTCGAGCGGGTCTCCTCCCGGCTCCAGGAGCTGGCCCGGTCCCAGGACCCGCGCGCACGGCGGGCCGCCGAGTGCCACATGGAGCTGAGCCGGTGGCAGGGCCGTAACCAGCACCGTCTCCTGCCGCAGGTGGGGCGGAGCCTGGCAGAGGTCTTCCAGGCCACCCGTGCCGACATCGACCGGCTCAGGGGCGAGATCCGCTCCCTGGAGAGCGAGGACGAGCTCGGCGACCTGGAGGTGCGCCAGCGTCGTCTGGGCCGGATCCTCGCCGTCCTGGCCCTCCTCCTGCTGGGCGGGCTCGCGGTCCTGACCGCGGTCGGGGTGCTGGGGAAGGTCGGTTGGGGTCTTGTCGGCGCCGTCTGCGCTGTCCTGGTGCTGGTGTGGCTGATCGTCTCCCTGACGGTCTTCGTCAAGGAGCAGCGTGAGTTCTTCCGCCTGCGCTACCGGCTGGAGAGGACCAGCACCCAGTACCCCGACCTGCTGGCCAACCTGCGCCTGGCGATGGAGGACCTGGCCGCCCAGGGGGAGGCCTACGCCCAGTTCGACCGGTGGGCCAGCATCCTGACCTCCTTCCTCACCGACCCCCTGGGGGAGAGGGACACCGAGCGCACCGCCCGCGAGCACGAGACCGTCCTGCCCGCCGGTATCCAGCGGGTCACCGTCTCTGCCGGCACCGAGCACCTGGCCAACGTGGCGGCCGCCCTGCGCACCGACGTCTTCCAGGTCGGCTGGCTCACCGAGGCCTGGCAGGCCCTCAACGAGCACATGGGCGCCTACCTCACCCCCGACCAGCGCCAGCTCCTGGTCACCCGCCAGCTGTCGGTCACCGCCGAGCGTGGCACCCAGGGGACCGCCCTGAGCAACTGGGCCCAGGGCCTGGAGCAGGGCGGCGTCACCTCCTCGGCCGGCGCCCAGCGGTGGGGCAGGTGCCTGGAGATCCTCAAGACCGGGTCCGGGCCGGAGCTCGACCTTGAGATCACCATGCCCGACGGCGACACCCGCCAGCTGGTCGACTACCGTCAGGACCTGGCCCAGGCGGCCCACAAGAGCGTGGTGCAGGCCGTCCTGCGCGCCCGGGCCCGCACCGGCGGGGCGGTGCTCACCCAGCCCCGGTACTCCTGGTACCGCGAGCAGAGGGACGGGCTGTCCGAGACCATGGTGCTCATGGCGGCCACGCAGCCTATCAGCCCGGGGAACTTCGTCTACCCCGCCCCCCGTGACGAGCGGGTCGTCCACGACTGGCAGCAGGAGGGCCCCGGCACCTCACGCCCGGCTGCGCAGGACCCCCCTGCCGACGGTATGCAGCCCTGGCAGCGTGACGTCACCTTCTGACACGAGGACACCGTAATGACCTTCTCCTTCTTCGACTTCACGATGGCGGTCACCAAGTGGCTGTCCACCGCCCCCGACGAGGCGCGCGAGCGGCTCAAGCCCTCCAGCTGGAAGACGATCTACTCCACGGCTGACAAGCAGGGGGAGCACCTGGCCTTCTCGCCCGACACCATTGCGCGGGTCGCCCTGGACGGGGACGCGGGCCTGAGGGACAGGGTGGCCGTCCCGCTGGCCGACATGCTCAACCAGCGTTTCGGCGCCCCCCAGGCCTCCCCGTCCGCCGAGCCCCCGGCCGCCAGCTCCCCGGCCGCGGAGCCCCCGGCTGCGGAGTCCCCGGCGTCGCGACAGGGGACGCCCCCACCTGCCCAGGTGCCCCCGCCCCGCCAGGAGGCGGCGGCCCCGACCCCGGCGCCACCGGCCCAACCGGCCCCGCCCCAGGCGGCTCCGGCTCCACAGGCCCCGCAGGCGCGCCCCGTGGACGGGCCCGCGCCGGTGACCGGGCCCGCGGTGCCCGCCCCGGCCGCCCTGCCCGAGCCGGCACCCGAGGCCCCGCAGCCCGCACCGGCGTGGGTGTTCCCGGACTTCGACTACTCCCGGCCGGACCGCGACCAGGTCGGTGTCGATGGCGGCACGCACCACGCCGTGACCGTGCAGCGGGTGGACGGCACGCTCCTGTACCGCTGGGAGGACCCCGGGGAGGACGAGGTCTACCGGGTGGTCGTCTCGGACACCGAGGACCCCTACGTCCCCGACGACTTCGAGCAGGTGGCGGTCACCGAGGACCTGGAGGCCCGGGACACCACACCACCCACCACCGCCGTCCGGTTCGTCACTGTGTGGGGGTACACGCGCCCCTCCTCCAAGACCAGCGTCCTGGGGCAGGGGCGGCGGGTGGCCAGCGCCGTCGTCGTCCACCCCCTGCAGGGGTGGACCCTCTCCTTCGACACCATGACCCGGGCCGTGGAGGGCAGGTGGAACCCGCCCACGGCGCCCGCGGACGGCCAGGTCACGGTCCTCACCGCCCGGCTCCCCGTGGACAAGCCCGTGGGGCGCTACCTGCGCGGCATGGCCTGGCTCTCCTGCCAGATCCCCAACAACGGGGCCGGGTTCCAGGACAGTGACGGCCTTGTCGGCGGCAGGAAGCACACCTACGTGGCCGCCGTCGAGGTCACCGTGTCCGGGCAGACCTACACCTCCGCCCCGCAGGTGGCGCACATCACCCCTGAGCTCGTCCGTGAGGCGGTCACCGACCTGAGCGCCCACCAGCAGGCACAGGGCGCCGAGGGTGTGCGCGGCACCCTCCTGAGCGTCACCTGGACCCAGAACCCCCTGTCCGACGTCGTCGTCTACCGCACCGACTCCCCGGTGGACGCCGCGGCGCTGGCGCAGGGCACCCTGGCCACGAGCCAGCTGGAGTCCGCCGGCCTGAAGGAGTCCGACGTCATCACCAGCGCCGCGGGCCTGAGCGCCACCGAGGACCCCAACCGCCAGCTGCGGACCCTGGAGAAGGTCGTCTGGCCCGAGGGCAGCCAGTGGGACACCTGCTACCTCACCCCCGTGACCAGGCACGAGGACGGCACCTCCACCATTGGCACCCCGGTACAGCTCAAGCGGGCCGGCGGCATCCGCAACGCCACCCTGAGACGCCGGGGCTCCTGGGACCTGGTGACCTTCACCTGGCCCGGTGACGCGACCTCCGTGGAGCTGCGGGCCCTGCCGGTCGACCAGCCCTTCGACCCCGACGTCCCGCCGCTGGTCAGCGTCAACCAGGACCGGTACCGCACCGACGGCGGGTGCATGGTCCCCGGCGGCCTGCCGGCGGAGGGCAGCACGGTCTACCTCAACTCCCTGACCTACCACGGGGGCCAGCAGATCACCTCGGCCCCGGTCAGCCTGGAGGCGCCGCCCCTGTGGAGGTACCGGTACACGCTCAAGTGGCCGCTCATGAAGAAGGTGACCCTGTTCGGCGCCCTGGTGGAGGTCGAGGTCGTGTCCCAGGTCGGTATCACCCGCCAGGACGACGCCGTCGGCATGAGCCTGGTCTACAACCCGGACCACTTCCCCCTCCACGCCGGGGACGGCCAGCCGGTCCCCCTCTACCTGGAGCGACCCACCAAGGACGGGGGTCAGGAGACCCACACCGCGGTCCTGCTGCCGCCTCACGGGGTGCCCATGAGCATGTGGTTCGACCACAAGGACCTGGGGCCCGGCTACGTGCGCCTGCTGGTCAACGCCCGCCCGGCCGTGGCCGGTACCGAGGGGCACGGCCACGCCCTGGAGTGCTACGCGCTCACCGACCCGCCCCTCAGCCTCCTACGGAAGCGGTGAGACGTCATGACCACCTACAACAGCACGCCCTCGGTGGAGCAGCTGCTCTACACCAACGTGGACCGGGTGGTGGACGGCCAGGAGCTCAGCGGCTGGCAGACCATGGCCACCACCCCCGGCATGGACGAGGCCGAGGCCGACTGGCTGCGCAGCCTGATCGACCCGGGCCTGAGCGGCACCCGCCCGCTGCCGGGGTACCCCACCCCCGAGCAGGTGGCGGCCGCGGACCGACGCCTGCGTCAGGTGCCCTCCTCCTCCGGTACCGTCCTGGTCCACACCGCCCCCGCGGGTACGGACTCCACCGGGCGCACCAACTCCATGACCCACGTCCTCCTGCTGCCCCGGCAGGCCGCGCCGTCCCTGCGGACCACGGACCTGTGGCGCAGCCCGGGGTGGGTCACGCCCTTCGGGGCGCAGGCCGTGCGCGACGCCGTCCTGCCACCGCCCCAGGACCTGGTCCCCGGCGAGGTCACCACCATGGACGCCGTGACCGAGTTCGTCCTCCAGGAGAGGCGCGGCGCCGTCCTGACCGCGCTCGCCGACGCCCTGGAGCCGGTCCTGGCCTCCCGCGTGCCCGGCCCGCCCCGCCCCGCCCCGGACACCACCGTCCTGCTGGGTGTGCGCTCCACCGACGAGGCGGCCCTGTGGGTCGCGGCCCTGCAACGCTGCTGCGCCCCGCTGACCGGGTGCTACCTGGGCTTCTCCACCCTGGAGACGGCCGGGACCATGACGGAGGTGGACGCGGTCATGGCCTCCCCCACCGACCTGGCCTGCGTCCCCCTGGCGGAGCTGGAGGCGGTCGAGGCGCGCCCCGGCCTGGTCGTCATTAACCCGGACAGCCCTCCCACGTCCGCCCCGCAGGGCACCTGGGGCAAGCTCGTGGCGGCCATGACCTCCAGCATGGCGAGGTGGGTCACAGGCCAGGAGGGCCTGGAGACCGTCCTCAGCCTCCTGGAGGACCACCGTGAGCTCACCCCGGCCTGGCCCCTGGCCATGGCCGAGGCCAGCGAACCAGGCCTGTTCTCAGACGTGATCAACGTCATAACCGACGTCGACCGTGAGCTCATGACCTGCCAGCCGGCCGCCCTGGCCCAGAACCCCTACCTGACCGGCCTGCTGACTGAGCGCTTCCTGGACTCCTCGGACACCGACCCGGCGAGCTGGTACGCCAAGCTGGACGCCGTCCCGCTCGGGACGCCCGTGGGCGGCGTGGTCTCCGGGCTGGTGAACAAGTACCTGGACAGCGCGGTCGCGGACAGCGGCTGGCTGCTGGACGACACCCGTCAGGCCTCCGCCACGGTGACGTACTGGCTGCGCAGCTGGACCACGGAGCCCGAGCCGGGCCGGGACATGAGGCTGAGGCTCCTGGTCAGGACCGCTGAGCGCACCGTCGGTGACACGCCCATCACCCACCTCCTCCTGGCCGACCGGCTGACCCGTGACGGCGTGGTCCTGGGGGAGGCGGACACAACGCGCCTGGTCATTGACTCCGCCCAGAGCCTGGTGGGTCCCGGGAACCCGCTGCTGCGGGGCCAGGTCCTGAGCCTCAGTCCGGCCCCGGACCTCATGGACGCCATCCGCGTCCTCGTGGAGGACCTGCTGGTGGTCCCCGTGGAGGACGTCCCGGTACTGCCCCGCCTGGACAGGCAGGTCGCCGCCTGGCTCGCCGCCGACGGCCCCAGGACGCTCGGACCGGCCCTGGGCGCCGAGGTGGCGCTGGCCTTCCTGGTGGGGGCCCCGGGGACCGACGTCGAGACGGTCCTGGCCTTCCTGGGGGCCCTGTCCCGCCGCTTCCACCTGGACCCCACGGTGGTGGACTCCCTGGTCGCCGTCTGCACCCCACGTCAGGCGCTGGCGATGACGCCGCTGTGCGCCGACAGGGTCGTGCTGGTGAGCCGGGTACTGGCCCGCGACCCCCAGGGGGAGGGGGCCCAGGAGGCCGCCCAGTGGCTCATGCGGGTCAAGCAGCACTCCCTCGAGCAGCTCAGCGTCACCCCCCTGGAGGCAATGAGCCAGGGGACCGCCGCCGCGCTGCTGACGCTCTCCCGGCAGGTCCCCCTGGCCAGCGGCCTGGAGACCAGCGTGGCGTGCTGCCTGGCGGGCAATATCCTGGTGGCGCTGCAGTCCCTGCTGACCTCCCAGGGCATGTGGGCCCCCCAGGCCGTGGCCGGGCGGCCCGCCTGGCCGGCCCCCGGTGGCGGCGGGCCGCCGGACGCCCCCCAGCCGGAGGTGGTCCAGCCCGAGGCCGTGCCCGACGCCGCCCCGCCCGTCCCGGAGGGCGTGCAGGACCCGGCCCCCCAGGACGGCGACATCGGGCCCGACCCGTACGGCGTGTGGGGCCCGGACCCCTGGACCCAGGCCCCGCCCGCCCGGCAGGACATCCGCTACCCGGGTGACCCGCCCCGCCCGCCCGCGCCCCCCTCCCCGGAGTCGGTGCGGCTCACCCCCTACCAGCAGGACGTCTGCGACCGGGCGCTCGCGGTCCTCCTGCTGGTGCTGTGGAACGACCAGGCGGTGCGCCTGGAGGGCCTGCGCCCGGAGATGACCGTGCTGGCCCAGGAGCGTCTGGGGCTGCTCGCGGGACGCCTGGAGGAGACGAACGCCTTCCTGGTCGACGGGGAGGACGTCGACTCCGTCCTCGTCGCGGGGGCCGTGGTCCGGCTCTACTGGCTCATGGGCGGCTCCAGGCACCAGGACCAGCAGGCCGAGCGGGAGGCCCTGACCGAGGTGGAGACCGCCTCCCACCACCTCCTGCACTCCCAGGACGAGCTGGTGCTGGCGTTGTGCCGCGCGTGGGTGTGCGGCTTTGACGAGGACTCCGGTAACAGGTTCGTGGCGACCGTGCTCTCCGGGCTCCCCGGCGACCCCGACGCGGAGAAGTGGGTCAGGAAGCACATTATGCCTGCGTCGGGCCTCAGGAAGAAGCTCAGCGGCAGGTTCTTCGGCGGCCGCTGAGGCCGGGTACTACAAGGAGAGGTCGTAGTTCATGTCCAGTATCCATTCCTACGGTGAGTGGGACGAGCTCCCGGTCACGGGGCGCTCCGCCCTCACCCTGACCCTCGTCAGCAAGGTCCCCGCCACCGTGGCGGCCACGGGTACCACCACCACGCCCAAGTACCTCGGGGCGGCCCGCGACACGCTCGCGTTCCCCGTGGGCGCCGTCGCCCCGGACAAGCCGGTCACTATCCGGGCACTCACCGTGAGCCGTGAGCCCTTCCCGGCGGACTGCGTCGTGGACCTCTCGGTGGACGCCGGCGGGGGAGCCGGCTACCTCCTGCGCGGCCTGCCGGTGACCGGGCAGGTGGAGGCGCCCCTGGTCCAGCTGCGTCGTACCGAGCGGGGGCTGGTCCTCGTACCCGGCGCGGAGGGGCAGGTCGCCCTCAGCCTGGGCGGGTGGTGCGTCAGGCGCTGTGAGGAGAACGGACGGGTTCTGCGTCCCACCGTGGGCACGGTGCTCCTGGACGACTCCTCCTCCATGCGCCGCCACGCCCGGGAGGTCGAGGCGCTGACCCGGTGGCTCGACGACGTCTACGCCACCCTGGGTGCCACGCCCCCGGCGGTGGTCCGGGAGGGGGCCGGCGGGGCGCTGGCACACGGGGTGGGCTACGTGGGCGGTTCCCGGCTCCGGGGGAGGGGACGCACCGTCGTCGTGACCGACATGCCGCTGCTGGACGGCGACGGCGAGAGCCTGGTCATCGGCTCCCCGGAGCTCGCTGAGATCCTGCCCGCCGGGCAGGTCTTCGTGCCCACCAAGGAGGTGTGGCACGAGCTGCGCCGTGAGGACACGGCGTTCACGCAGCACACGTTCAGCACACTCACCCCGCTCCTGGAGTGGGTCAGCCACCCCGCAGACACGAATGGAGTCCCCGCATGACCACCGCCTGCCCCTCGTGCTTCACGCCGCTGCCCGACGACCAGGTCGTCTTCCGCTGCACGGGCACCTGCCCCCAGACCAGTGACCCGGTGGCCTCCGAGTACGCCGGGACGAACGTGCTCCTAACACCCTGGTACCGGGCCTCCCTGACCGGTGAGATCAAGGTCCTGCCCTCCTCGGTCCCCTGCCGTCGCTGCCAGAGCCGGTGCACCCAGGAGATCTGCCCCACCTGCCACTACGACATCCCCGCGGGCTGGCGGAGCTCCCGCGCCTTCACCGTGGCGGTGGCGGGTGCGCGCGGCGCCGGCAAGTCGGTGTACATCGGGGTCGGCATGCAGTCGCTCACACGCTACGCCCAGTCCCGGGCCTGCACGGTGAGCCCCTACACGCAGGGCACCCTGGACGTCTACAACCGTGAGTACTACAAGCCCCTGTTCGACGAGAACATCACCATGAGGGGCACACCTCCGGTCAGTGCCGGTGGCGCCTACCAGCGCGACCCGCTGATCTGGGACATGTCCGGCGGGCCCCTGGGAAGGCTCTTCCTGGTCATCCGTGACGCGGCGGGGGAGGACCTGGAGAAGATCGTGGGGCGGTCCAAGGCCTTCTCCTTCTTCAGCCGGGCGGATCTCGTGGTCTTCCTGTTCGACCCGCTGCGCCTGAACGGCGTCCGCCAGGTCCTGTCCGGCATTATCCCGGACGTGGATCCCAAGCGCCTGGGCGCGCCCGCGGAGAAGGTGCTCGCCAATGTCCTCAACCAGATGGAGAGGAGCAAGGCGCCCATGGCCCTGACCATCTCCAAGTTCGACTCCCTGCAGCAGCTCCCGCAGGCCAATAACCCCCTGGCACTGCCCCTGGCCAACCCCGGGTCCCAGATCAACCAGGACGACACCATGGCCCGTGCCGCCCTGCCACCGCGCGAGGCGGTCAAGGCCCTGGACCGCGACTCCGAGCTCCTCGACGCCGAGCTGCGCACCCTGTATCAGGAGCTCGGGCAGAACAGTGTGGTGCTCCTGGCCGAGCAGGCGCACCAGAGCCACAAGATCGGCGAACTGCGGCACTTCGCGGTCTCGGCCCTGGGTGAGACGCCGGAGCACAACCAGCAGCTGACCCTGCGGGGCGTCTCCCCCTTCAGGGTCCTGGACCCGATCCTGTGGGGCATGGCCCAGGCGGGGTACCTGTTCTAGGCAGTTCTAGGCCGCGGAGGGGCACGGCACCAAGGGATCCGGGTGCGCGGGCAGGGCCCGGGCCGGTGGCCTGCGGCGGCCGGCGGTCCCGGGTGACTTCATCGGGTGGATAGGCGACGCCTGGAACGGCGGTCCCGCGGCCCGCGGGGCTCGGGTGCTGGGCGGGCACACTGTCAGCAGGTAATCGACAGCTAGGGGGTTATAGGAATGTACTACTGGCAGGATGACCAGGACCAGGTCCGCCGTCTGAGGGCGTTGCTCGCGGCGCGTCTGAGGGCCGTGCTCGCCGCGGTGCCCACCTGCGACGTCTCAGGAGGGGTCTGTGAGAGATCGTGTCAGGTTGTGTTTGTCTGAGGTAGACGGGAGATAAAAATGTCACGTCAGGACAGGAAAGAGCGCAGGCGCGCAAAGAAGAAGTGCGATGAGGGCTTTGAACTTAAGTGGAAAAGTAAGTATGCTGAGGCGCTTGCCGCGTATAAGGAGGCTCTCAGTATATATCGCAGCCTGGGTGACGAGTTCGAGCAGTCTTGTTGCCTGGAGGATATTGGTGGGGTTCTACGTAAGCTAGGGAGGTACGAGGAGGCCCTCAAGGCGTACCGACAGGGTGCGGACGTGTGCGATTTCGATTTTCGACGGGCAGACTGTCTGGAGGGAGCTGGCGACTCCCTGCGTGACATGAAACGATACGAGGAGGCCATAGCGGAGTACCGGCAGGGTGCATTGGTGTCCGACTCGGACTACGAGCGGGGCCAACTCATGAAAAAAACTGGTGAGGCTCTGTACGAAATGGGGCAGCACGAGGAGGCCCTGTCCGCTTTTCAGCAGGCCCTGGACTACTGGCGCAAGGAGAAGAGCTTCGAAACGCGGCGGGCTAGCGGCCTGAGTGACGTCGGCGATGTGCTGCGTGCGCTAGGGCGCTACGAGGAGGCCGTGACCGCTTATCAGCAGGCTGCAAATACTTACCGTGACTACAAAGGCTCCAAGTACTACAAGAAGGAGCGAGCTTACTGTCTGAGTGACGCGAGTGCCACCCTGTGCGCACTAGGGCGTTATACGGAGGCTGCTGCCGCCTACCGGCTGGCGCAGCATCTGTGGCCTTACCGGTCTGACATCAGTAAGAAGCAGGCCAGTTCCCACTATAGTACTGGCGATTCCCTGCTCCAGGAAAGTCATTACGCTGAGGCGCTGGACTCCTATCGTCAGGCCCTGGAGATCTACCGGCAGGTGGAGGGCACCGAGAAGGACCAGGCCGACTGCCAGGCGGGGATCGACCGCGCCCTGCGTGCGCTGGGCCGGGACGGGGCCGCCGCGCCCGCCAGTGCCGGGCCGGCGTCGAGCGGTTCCGCGCCAGGGACCGCCGCGCCAGCCAGTGCTGCGCCGGGGGCCGCCGCACCGTCCGGCGTACCGTCAGGGGGTGTCCCGTCGTCCGGCACCACGCGCCAGCAGGCCGACTCCCTGCGCAACGACGCTCTCGCCCTGCGCAGGGAAGGGCGTCACGAGGAGGCGCTGGACGCCTTCCGGCAGGCCCTGGAGGCCTACCGAGGCATTGGCGGCACCGCGGAGGACCAGGCCGACTGCCTGCACTACGGCATTGGCCTGACCCTGCAGACGACGGGGCACTACAGCCAGGCCCTGGAGGTCTACCGCCAGGCCCTGGAGATCTACCGGCAGGTGGAGGGCAGCCAGAAGGACCAGGCCAACTGCCTGTACAACACCGGTAAGACCCTGTCCCTGGCGGGGCGCCTCGAGGAGAGCCGCGAGGCCTATCAGGACGCCCTCGGCCTCTACCGGCAGGTGAGTGGCACCACGGAGGACCAGGCCGACTGCCTGGGCAGTACCGGGACGGCCCTGCGCGGCCTCAAGCGCTATGAGGAGGCGCTGGACAACTTCCGCCAGGCCCTGGAGGCCTACCGCAGCGTGCCCGGGACAGCGCGCAGCCAGGCTGGTTGCCTGCTTGACATTGGCAACACGCTGGACAACCTGGGGCGCTACGCCGAGGCCGTGGACACCTACGGCCAGGCCCTGGAGGTCTACCGCCAGATGGAGGATGCGACGCGAAACCAGGGGGTCTGCCTGGAGAACACGGGTAACACCCTGTGCCGCATGAGCCGCTACACCGAGGCGCTGGCCTCCTACCACCAGGCCCTGGAGACCTACCGTCAGGTGGAGGGCACCGAGAAGGACCAGGCCGACTGCCAGGCGGGGATCGACCGCGCCCTGCGTGCGCTGGGCCAGGGCGGGACCCAGGACACCGCCCCCGCCCCGTCAGCCCCGCCCGCCCCCGCTCCACCTGCCCCGCCCGCTCCACCTGCCCCATCGTCAGAGGGCGTTACGTCCTCCGGCGTCGCGCAGCAGCGGGCCGACTCCCTGCGTGACCAGGCCCTGGTCCTGCGCAGGGCGGGACGGTACCAGGAGGCCCTGGCCGTCTACGGCCAGGCCCTGGACGCCTACCGTCAGGAGGGCACCAAGGTGGGCCAGGCCGAGTGCCTCAACAGCATCGGCCTGGTCCTGGGGGCGCTGGGGCAGGACCAGGAGGCTGCGGACGCCTACTTCCAGGCCCTGGACGCCTACCGCCAGGTCAGTGGCACCCAGCGGCTGCAGGGTGTCTGCCTGGAGAACATCGGTCACGTCCTGCACCGGGAGGGGCGCTACCAGGAGGCCCTGACCCGGTTCGAGCAGTCCCTGGACCTCTACCGCCAGGTAGCGGGCAGCGAGCGGGACCAGGCCGACTGCCTGCGCGGTACCGGTATGGCCCTGGGGAAGCTGGGGCGCCACGAGGAGGCCCTGACCTGCCTGCGGCAGTCCCTGGGCCTCTACCAGCAGGTGGAGGGCACCCGGGAGGAGCAGGCTGAGTGCCTGGGTGATACCGGTAGCGTCCTGGACGACCTCGACAGGTACCAGGAGGCCGCGGAGGCCTACCGCCAGGCCCGGGAGACCTACCGGCAGGTGGAGGGGTGCGAGGAGGAGCAGGCCCACTGCCTGCACATGGCCGCCCTCAGCCTGCTGCGGGCGGGGCGCCACGAGGAGGTGCTGGCGGTCCTGCGCGACGCCCTGGAGCTCTACCGCTCCCTGGACGGCACCCAGTCGGACCAGGCCGACTGCCTGCGCGGTACCGCTCTGGCCCTGAGGAAGCTGGGGCGCTACGAGGAGGCCCGCACCGTCCTCCACGACGCCCTGGAGCTCTACCGCAGCCTGCCTGACACCCAGTCGGACCAGGCCTGGTGCCTGCAGGCTGCTGCCGACTGCCTCAGTGAGGCGGGTCAGTTCCAGGAGGCGCAGACGGTCTACCGTCAGGCCCTGAGCCTCTACCGCAGCCTGCCCGGCACCCAGGAGGAGCAGGCCGAGTGCCTCCTGCGCTGCGCGGACATCGCCCAGTGGGTGACGAGGCGCTACGAGGAGGCCCTGACCGCTCTCCGGCAGATCCTGGATCTTGGCGGGCAGGGTGACCAGGCGCGCAAGGTGAGGGCCGTCTGCCACTTCCGCATCGGCACCCTCCTGGTGGAGCTGAGGCGCGACCAGGAGGCCGTGGCCGCCTACCGCCAGGCCCTGGAGGACTACCGGGGGGAGAGCACCGTGGCGGAGAGGGCCGGCTGCCTGCACGAGCTGGGTACCACCCTGGCGCAGACGGGGCGCTACGAGGAGGCCCTGGCCGCCCTGGGTAAGTCCCTGGGCCTGTACCGCACGCTGAGTGGCACCGTGGCGGAGCAGGCCGGGTGCCTGTACGACACGGGCGTGGTCCTGGGCGTGGCGGGGCGTCACGAGGATGCCCTGACCGCCTACCAGGACGCCGTCGAGCTCTACCGCAGCCTGCCGGACACCAGCCGCCAGCAGGCCGCCTGCCTGCACAGCACCGGCCTGGCCCTGGTGGAGGTGGGGCGCTACGAGGAGGCCCCGGCAGCCTTCCAGGGGGCGGAGGATCTCTGCCCGGGTCTGTGCGAGGAGGTCGGGCAGGCCGACGCCGAGGACCTGCGCGCCGCCTGGAGCACCCGGCGCCTCACCGAGGACGGCGACGCCCCCGGGCGCACGCGCCAGGGCTGACCTGCGCGGACGCCCCTTACCTGGGGCGCGGGTCACGCCAGCGGCCTGTTACCGCCGACATCGTGTCCTATCACCGGGCCCAAGGGCGTGTGGATCACGCCCTTGGGCCCTTCGGCCTCCTAGGCTCGGAGCTGGCACCCACGCGTCGGCCCCGCCCCTCCCCAACGGCGGAGAGCCACTGAACCCAGAACTGTCTCACGGCGGGCGCGCCAGGTACGCACACACGACGGATCACGCGAGGCAGGAGGCAGGAATGGCGCACAAGGACGAGGGGCGTGCGAAGAAGCACTTCGACGCAGGAACGAAGTTCCTGCACGGCGAGCAGTACGAGGAGGCGCTTGCCGAGCTCAGAAGTGCCTTGAGCATCTACCGTGAGACCTCCGACACCGGTTGGAAGCCTGCCAGCTGCCTGTTCAGGATCGGCCAGACCCTGCGTGCCATGAGACGCTACGAGGAGGCCCTGGCCGCCTACCAGCAGGCCGTGAACATCTACCGTGACCTCGGTTACGCCAAGGACGAGTACGCTGACTGCCTGCACGGCACCGGTGAGACCTTGATCGCACTGGGCAGGCGCCAGGAGGCGCGGGCGGTCTACGAGCAGGCCGTGCGCCTCTACGACGCCCTGCCCAAGTGGGCCAGGGAGCTGAGGCAGGACAACTACAGGTCCTGTCTGCGCGGCATGGGCAGGACCGTGTCCGCTACCGACGGGCAAGGGCCCGGCACCCCGGGCGCCGTCCCCCCAGGCCCCCTCCCCTCAGGTCCCGCCCCGGTCACCAATGGCAGGCCCGGCCCGGACCGCCAGCGGGCCGACGCCCTGCGCAAGGAGGGTGTCAGGCTGCGTGAGGCGGGCAGGTGCGAGGAGGCCCTGGAGACCTACCGCCAGGCCCTGGAGCTCTACCGCGCCCTGCCCGGCACCACCGTGGCGCAGGCCAACTGCCTGCACTACGGCATTGGCCTGACCCTGCAGACGACGGGGCGCTACAGCCAGGCCCTGGAGGTCTACCGGCAGGCCCTGGAGCTGTACCGCCAGGTAGGTGACACGCAGCGGGACCAGGCCAACTGCCGGTACAACGCCGCCAACGCCCTGCGCCGCTCGCAGCGGTACGAGGAGGCCCGCCTCGCCTACCAGGACGCCCTGAGCCTCTACCGGCAGGTGGAGGGCACCGAGGAGGACCAGGCCGACTGCCTGAACGGCGTCGGCCTGGCCATGACGGGTGCCGGGCGTCCCGAGGCGGCCCTGGCCCCCTACAGCCTGGCCCTGGACATCTACCGGCAGCTGCCGGGGACCGAGCTCGACCAGGCCAACTGCCTGCACAGCACCGCCAACGCCCTGGACGACGTCGGCCGGTACGCCGAGGCCGTGGAGGCCTACCGCCAGTCCCTGGAGCTGTACCGCCAGGTGGGGAGGACCTCGCGGGAGCAGGCCAACTGCCTGTACAACATCGGCGGCACCCTGCGCCGGGCCAGGCGCTACGAGGAGGCCATGACCTCCTACCGCCAGGCCCTGGAGACCTACCGGCGGGTGGAGGGAAGCAAGCGGGAGCAGGCCGACTGCCTGTACGGTCGTGGCCTGGCCATGACGGGGCTGGGCCGCTGCCAGGACGCCCTGACCGCCTACCGTCAGGCCCTGGAGGCCTACCGCCAGGTGGAGGGGACCGAGCGTCGGCAGGCCCTCGTGCTGTTCAATATCGGTGACTGCCTGGAGGATCTCAGGCACTACCAGGAGGCCGTGACCGCCCACGAGCAGAGCCTGGACCTGTACCAGCAGATTAAGGGCACTGAGCGTCAGCAGGCCATCTGCCGGGAGAACATGGCGAACTGCCTGCGCCGGGCGGGTCGCCCCGAGGAGGCCCTGACCGCCTACCGCCAGGCGCTGGAGACCTACCGGCTGACCGAGGACAGTGAGCGCGACCAGGCCGACTGCATGCTGAGCACGGGTAACGTCCTGGACGACGTCGGGCGCTATGAGGAGGCCCTGACCGCCTACCACCAGGCCCTGGAGACCTACCGCAAGGTGGAGGGCACGACGCAGGTCCAGGGGATCTGCCTGAGGAACACCGGTAACACCCTGCGCCGGGCGGGCCGCCCCGAGGAGGCCCTGAGCGCCTACCACCAGGCCCTGGAGGCCTACCGCCAGGTGGAGGGCAGCGAGCGCAGCCAGGCGGTCTGCATACTCGATACCGGCAACGCCCTGGGCGACGTGGGTCGCTACGAGGAGGCGCTGGCCACCTACCACCAGGCCCTGGAGGCCTACCGCCAGGTGGAGGGCACCCAGGAGGACCAGGGGATCTGCCTGGAGAACACGGGCAACACCCTGCGCCGCCTGGGGCGCTACGAGGAGGCGCTGGCCTCCTACCGTAAGGCGCTGGCCTCCTACCGCAAGGTTGAGGGCAGTGAGCGGGACCAGGCCGACTGCCTGGGTGGTATCGGGCGGGCCCTTGACGCCCTTAAGCGCCACGAGGAGGCCCTGAGCGCCTACCGCCAGGCCCTGGAGCTCTACCGCACCGTGCCCGGCACGCTACGTCGTCAGGCCCTCTGCCTGCTCGATGCCGGCAACGCCCTGGACGACCTGGGGCGCTACGAGGACGCCCTGACCTCCTACCGCCAGGCCCTGGAGGCCTACCGCCAGGTGGAGGGCACGACGCAGGTCCAGGGCACCTGCCTGAGGAACGCCGGCGACACCCTGCGCCGCCTGAACCGCTACGAGGAGGCCCTGGCCACCTACCGCCAGGCGCTGGAGGCCTACCAGCAGGCGGAGGGCGCGACGCGGGACCTGGCCGACTGCCTGGGTGGTATCGGGCGGGCCCTGCGCGGCCTGGGGCGCTATGAGGAGTCCCACAAGGCCTTCTGCCAGGCCCTGGAGGCCTACCGCGCCGTGCCCGGCACGGAGCGCCCCCAGGCCGTCTGCCTGCTCGATACCGGCAACGCCCTGGACGACCTGGGGCGCTACGAGGAGGCGGTCGACCTCTACGGCCAGGCCCTGGAGGCCTACCGGCAGGTGGAGGGCACGACGCGGGCCCAGGGGCTCTGCCTGGAGAACACGGGCAACACCCTGCGCCGCCTGAACCGCTACGAGGAGGCCCTGGCCTCCTACCGCCGGGCCCTGGAGGACTACCGCAGGGCGGAGGGCGCTGAGAGGGACGTAGCGGACTGCCTGGGTGGTATCGGGCGGGCCCTGCGCGGCCTGGGGCGCCACGAGAAGGCCCTGGAGGCCTTCCGCCAGTCCCTGGAGGCCTACCGCGCTCTGCCCGGCACGGCACGCCCTCAGGCCGTCTGCCTGCTCGACATCGGCAACGCCCTGGGCGACGTGGGCCGCTACACCGAGGCGCTGGCCACCTACCACCAGGCCCTGGAGGCCTACCGGCAGCTGGAGGGCACGACGCGGGCCCAGGGCGACTGCCTGTACAACATTGGAAACGTCCTGCTGAGCCGCCTGGGCCGCTACACCGAGGCCCTGGAGGCCTACCAGCAGGCGCTGGAGGCCTACCGGCAGGTGGAGGGCAGTGAGCGTGACCAGGCGGACTGCGTCATTAATACCGGGCGGGCCCTTGACGCCCTTAAGCGCCACGAGGAGGCCCTGTCGGCCTTCTACCAGGCCCTGGAGGCCTACCGCCAGGTGGAGGGCACCGAGACGGACCAGGACGACTGCCTGAGGGGCATCCGCCACTGCCTGGAGGCGCTGGGGCGTCCGCAGGACGAGGCCCCGGATCCCGCCGGTGACGTGGTGGCCGACCACGCCGCCCAGGTCCCCCAGCCTGACCACGCCGCCCAGCCCGACCAGCCCGGGGCCGGGCGCCAGAAGGCCGACCAGCTGCACGAGGCCGCCCGCTTCCTAATGGGGCAGGAGCGCTACGAGGAGGCCGTGGTCTCCTACCGCCGGGCCCTGAGGGCCTACCGCGCCCTGGGCGGCGCCGAGGCGCAGGAGGCCCGCTGCCTGCACGAGGTGGGCAGGGCCCTGGCGGAGGTGGGGTGCCTGACCGAGGCCGTGGACGCCCTCCAGGAGGCCTCGGAGCTCTACGACGCCGGCTCCGTGGGGGACCGGGCCGCCTGCTTGTACGACACCGGCGTCGCCCTGGGGGCGGCAGGGTGCTACGAGGAGGCGGCGGCCTCCTACCGCGCCGCCGCCGACCTCTACGGCACCCTGGCCGGCACCGGGCGTCAGCAGGGCACCTGCCTGTACCGTCTTGGCGGCGCACTGGCTGAGCTGGGACGCTACGAGGAGGCCTCGAGCACCTACGCGGCCGCCGTCGGCCTCCACCCGGGCCTGCGCGAGGAGGCCGGGGTGGACGACGACACCCTGCACCGCGCCTGGAGCACCCGGAGCCTCGCCGAGGACAGGGGCCTGCCGTGAGGCCTCCGCGGGTACGCCCTACCCGACACCGGACACATGCATCATATGTTAAAATATTGTTGTCTATGATAGGCGGGAGATAAGGATGCCAAGCCAAGATGAGGAGGGACGCAGGCGCGCGCGCGAGACGTATGACGCCGGCGTCGCCCTCAGGCGTGAGGGCCGCCACGAGGAGGCGCTCGCCGAGCTCACGAGCGCCCTGGAGCTCTACCGCGGCCTGCACGGCACCAGGTGGAGGCAGGCCGACTGCCTGCACGGCATGGGCCTGGTCCTGCGTGAGGCCGGCCGCCCCGAGGAGGCCCTGGCCTCCTTCCGGGACGCCCTGAGCCTGTACCACCAGGTGGAGGACACCGAGAAGGAGCAGGCGGGCTGCCTGAACATCACCGGCATCACCCTGCGCCGCCTGGGTCGCTACGAGGAGGCCCTGGCCTCCTACCGCCAGGCCCTGGAGCTCTACCGCAGCCAGAGCGGTACCGGGCGCGAGCAGGCTATGTGCCTGCGCAACACCGGCCTGGCCCTGCGCACGGTAGGCCGTCAGGAGGAGGCCCGGGCCGCCTTCCAGGACGCCCTGTCCCTCTACCGTCGGGTCAGGGGCTCCCAGAGGGACCAGGCCGTCTGCCTGGTCGACGTCGGTAACACCTGGGACGACGCGGGGCGCTACGCACGGGCGCTGAGCGCCTACCGGCGGGCCCTGGACCTGTACCTCCAGGTGGGGGCCACCGAGCGCCAGCAGGGTATCTGCCTGGAGAACACGGGCAACACCCTGCGCCGCCTGGGGCGTTACGAGGAGGCGCTGGCCTCCTACCGCAAGGCCCTGGAGCTCTACCGCAGCCAGAGCGGTACGGAGCGTGAGCAGGGCATGTGCCTGCGCAACACCGGCCTGGCCCTGCGCACGGTGGGGCGTTACGAGGAGGCGCTGGCCTCCTACCGCAAGGCCCTGGAGCTCTACCGCAGCCAGAGCGGTACGGAGCGTGAGCAGGGCATGTGCCTGCGCAACACCGGCCTGGCCCTGCACGGGCTGGAGAAGCACGAGGAGGCCCTGGAGGCCTACCGCAAGGCCCTGGAGCTCTACCGCCAGGTGGAGGGCACCCAGAAGGACCAGGCCGACTGCCTGGGGCAGACGGGCAACACCCTGCGTGTCACGGGCCGCCACGAGGAGGCCCTGGAGGCCTACCGTCAGGCCCTGGAGCTCTACCGCCAGGTGGAGGGCAGCGAGCGTGACCAGGCCCTGTGCCTGCACGGCACCGGCCTGGCCCTGCACGCCATGGGCCGCCACGAGGAGGCCCTGGCCTCCTACCGGGACGCCCTGGGCCTGTACCACCAGGTGGACGGTACCCAGAAGGACCAGGCCCTGTGCCTGTACGGCACCGGTAACACCCTGCGGCAGGTGGGACGCTACGGGGAGGCCTGCATCGCCTTCCAGGAGGCCCTGGGCCTGTACCGCCAGGTGGAGGGCACCCAGAGGGACCAGGCCAGCTGCCTGTACAACACCGGCCTGGCCCTGGGGAGCATGGAGCGCCACGAGAAGGCGGTGGCCGCCTACCGCCAGGCCCTGGACCTGTACGCCCAGGTGGAGGGCACCGGGTTGCGGCAGGCCGGCTGCCTGCGCAATATCGGCCTGGCCCTGGGGAGCATGGAGCGCCACGAGGAGGCCCTGGCCTCCTTCCGGGACGCCCTGGGCCTGTACCGCCAGGTGGAGGGCACGGAGAAGAGCCAGGCCGAGTGCCTCAACGGCATCGGCAAGGCCCTGCACGCCACGGGCCGCTACGCCCGGGCCCGTGAGGCCTTCCGGGACGCCCGGGATCTCTGCCCCTCCCTGCCCGGCACCCAGTACCAGCAGGCCGACTCCCTGTGCGAGTCGGGCGTGGCCCTGAGCGCCGAGGGCCGCCACGAGGAGGCCCTGAGCAGGTTCCGTCAGGCCCTGGACCTCTACCGGCAGATGAAGGGCACGGAGAAGGACCAGGCGAACTGCCTGTACGACACCGGCCTGGCCCTGCACGCCATGGGGCGCTACGAGGAGGCCCTGAGCAGGTTCCGTCAGGCCCTGGAGCTCTACCGCGACCTGTCCGACGCCGAGCACTGCCGGGCCGACTGCCTGGGCCAGGTCGGCGTCACCCTGCGCACCCTGGGCCGGTTCGACGACGCCCGCACCGCCTACCAGCAGGCCCTGGAGGCCTACCAGCAGGCCCTGGACCTCTGCCGCGACCTGCCGGGGTGCGAGGCGGAGCAGGCCGACTGCCTGTACGGCGTGGGCGACGCACTGGACCGGGTGGGGCGCTACGAGGAGGCCCTGGAGGCCTACCGCCAGGCCCTGGGGCTCTACCGGGAGCTGCCGGACACCCGGGCGGAGCAGGCCGGCTGCCTGTACGGTACCGGCAGCGCCCTGGCGGAGACGGGCCGTCACAAGGAGGCCCTGGCCGGGCTCGGCCAGGCCCTGGGGCTCTACCGGGAGCTGCCGGACACCCAGGAGGAGCAGGCGGACTGCCTGTACAGCACCGGCCTGACGCTGGACGACGCGGACCGCCACGAGGAGGCGCTGACGGTCTACCACCAGGCCCTGGACCTCTACCGCGACCTGCCCGGGGACCAGGAGCAGGCCGACCGCCCGGATACCGGCGCCGACGAGGGGCACAAGGAGGCGGAGCCCTCCCGGCAGGGCCCGCCCGACCTGCTCGTGACCGGGCGCCAGCGCGCAGGCTGCCTGCACGACATGGGCACGGCCCTGGTGGCGGTGGGGCGCCACGAGGAGGGCCTGGACGCCCTGAGGGGGTCCCTGGAGCTGTACCGGGACCTGCCGGGCGCCGTGCAGGACCAGGCGGACTGCCTGTACGACACCGGCGTCGCCCTCAGGGCGGCAGGGCGCCACGAGGAGGCGGCCGCCTCCTTCCGCCAGGCCCTGGACCTCTACCGGAAGGTGGGGGGTACCGGGCGCCAGCAGGCCGTCTGCCTGTACCGCGCGGGCAGCGAGATGGCCAAGCTGGAACGCTACGAGGAGGTCCAGGAGGCGTTCCAGGACGCCGTCGCCCTCTACCCGGGCCTGCGTGAGGAGTTCGGGCAGGACGAGGGAACACTGCGCACCGCCTGGAGCGCCTGGTGCTTCGCCAGGGAGCGGACCCACTCGCGACGCTTCCGCAGGTGCCTGTGAGGTCCAGCGGAGGAGAACGGGACGTTACTTCTACGTAACAAAGAGCCTCAAGATAAAATAATGTGATCAAAACACATTGAAATACCTGGGCATGGGTCAGAACTTGTCTGTATCCGAGGTCCTCGAGGTCCCTGAGGCGTCCTGGTGCTGTGGCATACTCACGGCGACGTTTTTCGTCTCCTCCGTGACTTGCGGCGTCGTACGGCCGGAGGATCCCCGTCCCCGTGGAAAGGTCGGCTGTTGCGGCGTCTCTCGGTACGTAGGCTGACCGTGTGGGTCACGAGCGTCCTCACGGCGGCGGCGGTGGTCCTGGTGCTGCTCAACCCCGGCGTCGCCACCCACGAGGTGGACCTCCACGACGGCGGCGTGTGGGTCACCAACGCCGGCATGCGCCTGGTGGCCCACCTCAACTACCCCTCCCAGGCCCTGGACTCCGGGTTCCGGGCCGGCTCGGCCTCCTTCGACGTGGACCAGGCCGCCGCCGACGTCTTCGTCTCCGACACCGAGTCCGACACCTACACCCAGGTGGACGTGGCCCGCAGCGAGCTCCTCACCGCCTCCAGCGCCACCGGCTCGGCCCGCATGGAGCTGGGCGGGGGCTCGGTGGGCGTGGCCGCCCCCGACAGCGGCCAGGTCTGGGTCATGCCCGCCTCCCGGTACGCCAGCTTCGACCCCGCCTCCTCCAGCCCGCTGGTCACCGACATGCCGGGCGCGGTCCTGGCCATGGGCACCGACGGCTCGGTCCACGTCGCCTCCACCCGCACCGGCACCCTGCGCACCCTGACCCCGGCGGGCTCCACCTACGACGTCACCCAGACCGACCTGCCCGCCCTGGGCCCCGAGGCCGTCCTGGAGGTCAGCGCCGTCGGCTCGGCCACCGCGGTCCTGGACACGGCCTCGGGCACCTTGGTCCTGCCCGGCGGCAGGACCGTCACCCTGCCCGGCGACTCCTGGCGCCTCCAGATCCCCGGCCCGGCCGCCGGCGAGGTCCTGGTGTCCACCAGCCAGGCCCTGCTGCGCGTGTCCCTGGAGGGCGAGGTCACCACCGTCGCGCCCACCCTGGCCGGGGGCACCCCCGCCCGCCCCGCCCAGCACGCCGGGTGCGCCTACGCCGCCTGGGGCGGCAAGGGCTCCTTCCTGCGCGACTGCGAGGGCTCCCAGGACGACGTCGACATGGCCGTGGCCGGCCTCGACGACGCCACCCGGGCCGTCTTCCGGGTCAACCGCGAGGTCATCGTCCTCAACGACGTCGAGTCCGGGGGCCTGTGGCTGCCGGACAGGAACATGGTCCAGGTGGACAACTGGGACGCCGTCAACTCCGACGTCGAGAAGGAGGAGACCAGCGACGAGGACTCCACCCGGACCCAGGACGAGGCCCAGCAGGAGCGCAAGGAGGAGAACACGCCCCCCGACGCCGTGGACGACTCCTTCGGGGTGCGCCCCGGGCGCACCGCCTACCTGCCGGTGGTCGCCAACGACACCGACCCCGACGGCGACGTCCTGGTGGCCACCCCCGACGCCGACCCCTCCTTCGCCACCGTGGGCAAGGTCCGCGGGGGAGCGGCCCTCCAGGCGCAGGTCCAGGAGCAGGCCACCGGGGAGTCCACCTTCACCTACACCCTCGACGACGGCCAGGACACCGACCAGGCCACCGTCACCCTGACCGTCCACCCCTTCAGCGTCAACGACGGCCCCACCCAGCTGCGCACCTCCACCCTGGCCCTGACCAGCGGGGCGCAGGTCTCCCTCAACGTGTCCGGGGACTGGATCGACCCCGACGGCGACCCCGTCTACCTCAAGGGCGTGGCCTTCCCCGCCGACCTCGACGTCACCTGGCGGGCCGACGGCACCGTCAACGTCCGTGACCTGGGCTCCGCCACCGGCACCACCGACCTGACCGTCACCTACTCCGACGGCACCGCCGAGACCGACGGCGTGCTGCGCGTGGACGTGCGCGGCAACGACAACGTGCCCCCGGTGGCCAACGGCGACCACGTCATCACCCCCGCCGGGGTGGGCGTCCAGGTCATGCCGCTGCTCAACGACACCGACGCCAACGGCGACACCCTGCGCCTGGTCTCCGTCGGCCAGGCCCCCGCCGGGGTGGGCGTCAGCGTGGACCAGAACCTGGGCATGGTGACCGTCACGCCGTCGGCCCCGGGGACCACCTACCTGACCTACACCGTCAGCGACGGCCCCTCGTCCACCGACGGCCTCATCCGGGTGGACGCCGTGGACCCGGCGGTCTCGCTGCCGCCGGTGGCCATGGACGACGTCACCACCCTGCCCGCCGGGGGCCAGGCCCTGGTAGCGGTCCTGGACAACGACATGGACCCCAACGGGGGCGTGCTCTCCGTGCAGTCCGTGCGCACCCCCGAGGGCTCGCCCCTGGTGGCGGCCCTCCTCCAGCACCACCTGCTGCGCGTCACCGCCCCCAGCGGCCTGAGCGCCCCGGCCCAGGTGACCTACACCGTGGCCAACGCCTACGGCACCACCGAGGGGCACGTCATGGTCATCCCCGTCCCCGCGGCCTCGGCCAGCGCGCCCCCCGAGCTCACCGACGACACCCTGGTGGTGCGCGCCGGTGACATCGGCACCGTCTCGGTGCTGGCCAACGACCGCTCCCCGGCGGGCCTGACCATGAGCGTCAGCGGGGACCTCCAGCACGAGATCGCCCCCGCCATGGGCACCCCCTTCACCTCCGGCAACCAGGTGCGCTTCCGCGCCGGGGACCAGCCCGGCAGCGGCAACATTATCTACACGGTGCGTGACACCGCCGGCAACGTGGCCTCCGCCGTGGTACGGGTCACGGTGGTGGCCATGGACGAGGAGCGCAACACGCCCCCGCACCCCAAGGACGTCACCGCCTGGGCCGTGGCCGGGGAGACCGTGACCATCCCCGTACCCCTGGAGGGTATCGACTCCGAGGGGGACTCCGTGACCCTCATGGGCCTGGGCACCAGCCCCAGGCTGGGGGCCGTGGAGCTGGGCACCGCCGAGATGGCCTACACGGCCGCCCCGAACAAGGTCGGCACCGACGTGTTCACCTACACGGTGCGCGACCGCCTCGGCAAGATCGCCACCGCGCAGGTCCGCGTGGGCGTGGCCCCGGCCGCCACCAGCAACCAGCGCCCCGTGGCGGTGGCCGACGCCGTCACCGTGCGCCCCGACGTGGCGGTGGCCGTGCCCGTCCTGGCCAACGACGTCGACCCCGACGGCGACTCCCTGTCCCTGGTGGAGAGCCTCATCGCCTCCCAGGACCCGGCCGTGGCCCCCGCGGCCCGCGGCTCGCGGGTGGCCCTGCGCTCCCCGACGACCCCGGGCACCTACACCATGGAGTACGGGGTGACCGACGGCAGGTCCGACCCGGTCACCGGCCTGCTGACCCTCACCGTCTCACCCACCGCCCCGCTGTCCGCGCCCGTGGCGCGCGACGACGAGGTCCCCGCCGACCAGGTGCGCGCCGGGGCCTGGGTGCCCGTGGACGTGCTGGCCAACGACGAGGACCCCGACGGGGACGTGGCCGCGGACACTATCTCCTCCGCCGACGACGGCGTGCGCGTCCAGGACGGCAAGCTCGTCGTGGAGGTGCGCGACCAGCAGCGCTTCGTCCTGTACACCCTGACCGACCCCGACGGCCTGACCTCCTCGGCGGTGGTCAACGTGCCCGGCACCACCGTGACCGCCCCGCGCCTGGACGCCACCAAGGGCGCCGTGACCGTCAGGGCCGGCACCACCGCTACCATCCCCCTGGGCGACTACGTCCTGGCCGCCCCGGGCAAGAAGGTCCAGATCACGGACCCCGACAAGGTCAGCGCCGCCGTCGGCTGGGACGGCTCGTCCCTGGTCAAGGACGCCACCACCCTGACCTTCGGCGCCGCCGCGGACTACTCCGGGCCCTCCTCGGTGACCTTCGAGGTCACCGACGGGGCCGACCTCAACGACCCCGCGGGCAACGTGGTCCCGCTGACCCTGCCCATCACCGTCACCCCCGGTGAGAACCGGCCCCCCGTGGTCACGCCCACCGGCGTGGAGGTGGCCGCCGGGGAGACCTCCCCCGCCGTCTCCATGGCCCAGTGGGTCACCGACCCCGACGGCGAGGACCCCGCCTCCATGACCTACACCCTGTCCGACGTGCCCGCCGCGGTCAGCGCCTCGGCGTCGGGCTCCTCGCTGTCGGTGGGCGTGTCCGCCGACGCCCCCCGGGGCAGCGCGGGGTCCATGACCCTCACCGTCACCGACGCCGGGGGCGCGAGCACCTCCGCCAGCGTGCCGGTGAGCGTGGTGGGCTCCACCCGGCCCCTTGTCCAGCTCTCCGCCGCCTCGGTGACCACCGACGCCGGCAGGCCCGTGAGCGTGGACGTCTCCTCCTACGCCTCCAACCCCTTCCCCGACACCCCCCTGCACCTGGTGGGCACACCCACCTCCTCCGACGGGGGGACGGTCTCGGTGTCCGGGACCACCCTGAGCATCACCCCGCCGTCGGGCACCAACGGCACCGCCACGGTCAGCTACCGCGTGGGCGACAAGACCGACGACCCCACCCGTGAGGTCGAGGGCGTGGTCACCGTGACCGTGCGCGACAGGCCGGGTGCGCCCACGGCGGTGAGCGCCACCTCCAACTCCCCGGCCACGGCCCTGGTCTCCTGGACCGCGGGCCCGGCCAACGGCGCCGACGTCACCGGCTTCACCCTCTACGACGACACCCAGGGCGACTCCACCGACTGCGGCGTGGTCACCAGCTGCCTGTTCTCCGGGCGCACCAACGGCGTGGACCACACCTTCCACGTGGTGGCCCGCAACGCCGTGGGCGACTCCCCGGCCTCCGCCTCGGCGACCACCAATATCGACGTGGTGCCCGGGACCGTGCCCCAGGCGGTGGCCACGCCCGGCGACCGTGAGCTCTCGGTGACCTGGTCGGCCCCGAGCAACGAGGGCTCGGCCCTCAAGGGCTACACGGTGGCGCTGTCCCCCGGCGGCCAGCAGCAGAGCGTCACCGGCACCAGCGCCACCTTCACGGGCCTGACCAACGGCAGCGCCTACACGGTGGTGGTCAAGGCCGAGAACGCCAAGGGCCAGTCCCAGGAGTGGTCCTCCCCGTCGGTGGCGGTGACCCCCTTCGGCCGCCCCGGCCCGGTGGGGACGGTCTCCGCGGAGGCCACCGGCCTGGGCACGGCCTCGGGGTCGGACTCGGTGCGCGTCAGCTGGGGCCCGGTGAGCAGCACCAACGGCAAGGACGTCGAGTACTACACCGTGACCTCCTCCAACGGCGCCAGCACCACGGTCCAGGGGGGCTCGCGGTCCACCACCCTGGAGGGCGTGGGCACCGCCGAGGACCAGGTCAGCTTCTGCGTCACCGCCACCAACGACGGCGCCAACGCCTCGGCCCGGACCTCCTCCCAGACCTGCGTCAGCACCTGGGTGGTGGGCGTGCCCGCCTCCCCCAACGCCTCGGGCCTGGCGGCCACCGGCAGCGACAACCAGATCAGTATGACCACCTCGGCGGTGGCCGGCAACGGCTGGCGCACCAGCGACCTGTCCCTGGAGTGGAGCGTGGGCGGGGGCGCCTGGCAGTCGGTGTCCAACCTCAGCGGCAACGGCCTGTCCAACGGCCAGCCCGCGAGCGTCAGGGTGCGGGCCTGCGGGGCCAAGACCGGCACCCAGAGCTGCTCGACGCCCACCGAGGCCGGCACGGTCACGCCCTTCGGGCCCCCGGTCGGCCCCACCATGAGCTGCGCGGCCAACGGTACGCGTGTGGACTGCAGCTGGAGCGGGGGCAACGGCAACGGCCGGGACACCAGCTTCGTGCTCTCAGGCCATGAGTCCGCGTCGGTGGGCCCCTCAGGGTCCAGGTCGTGGGACGTCGGCGAGGGGGGCTACGTCCGCCTGTGCGTCAAGGCGGTCCAGCACTCCTCCGAGAAGGGCGAGTCGCCGACTTCCGACAGCTGCGCGGAGGCCAGGACCCGGACCTATGCGCGCTCGGCAGGGACCTATAAGGCGGCAGGGCAGTTCGGCGGGGGCTCGAGCATAGGGTACTGCGCCGTAGCGACCTGCAACGTGGTGGGCCTGAGGCTCACGGACTGGCCGCCCAATACCACGGTCAGCTGCTCCGGCGAATTCAGTCGCTACAGAGTCTCTGCCTCCATCCCCGTTGACGGGGCCGGAAACGCCTCCTATGAGGGTAAGTGGAATATAGGCGTGCTCGGTGCCGACACCAAATATGGAGAAGCCCAGTGGGCGAACATGATTGACAGCCTTAGCTGCAGATGACCCCCGGTAGCGGAGAGAAAGGCGGATATCCTATGGCTATGACTCAGGAGAATGCGGCTTGGTTTGCGGAGACGTTTGCGCGGATGGTGGGTAATGTGGGTCTGGCTCTGTTGGGTAAGGAGGAGGTGGTGAGGTTGGCTCTGGTGACGATGCTGGCTGAGGGGCACTTGTTGCTGGAGGACGCGCCGGGGACGGGGAAGACGGCTCTGGCTCGGGCGGTGGCGGCGACGGTGCAGGGGACGCACTCGCGGATCCAGTTCACGCCGGATCTGCTGCCTAGTGATATCACGGGGGTGACGGTGTTCGACCAGGGGAGTGGGGAGTGGGAGTTCCACGCGGGTCCGGTGTTCGCGTCGGTGGTGCTGGCGGACGAGATCAACCGGGCGAGTCCGAAGACGCAGTCGGCCCTGTTGGAGGTGATGGAGGAGTCGCAGGTGACGGTGGACGGGGTGGCTCATGCGGCGGGTCGTCCGTTCATGGTGATCGCGACGCAGAACCCGATTGAGCAGGCGGGGACGTATCGTCTGCCTGAGGCTCAGTTGGACCGGTTCCTGGTCAAGACGTCGGTGGGGTACCCGGACCGGGTGGCTCTGCGTCGGGTGCTGGCGGGGTCGGCTCGTCCGGACCGGTCTCGGTCGCTGGGGGCGGTGATCGCGTCCTCGGCGGTGGCCTCGATGGCGGATCTGGCGGCGGGTAACCATGTGGAGGACTCGGTGCTGGACTATGTGGGGGCTCTGGTGGAGGCGACGCGGGGGGATGCCTCGGTGAGGTTGGGGGTGTCGACTCGTGGGGCGATCGCGATGGTGCGGGTGGCGCGGGTGTGGGCGGCTGCCCAGGGTCGGGCGTACGTGGTGCCTGATGACGTCAAGGATCTGGCTCGTAGTGTGTGGGCTCACCGTGTGGTGATGGATCCTGACGCGGAGTTCGCCGGGGCCAGTCCCGAGCAGGTCATCGACCACGCCCTGACCACCGTACCCGCACCCACCCACAGGTAGGCCGCTGCCATGTCCCAGCCACCCCCGCCCCCGCCTCCCCCTCCCTCCTCAGCGGCCCCACCCCCGCCTCCACCGCCCCCGCCGGCGCCGGCCAGGGGGCGCAGGTGGCGTCGTCGTGCCTCCGGGGGAGCTGCCGGCCAGGGGGGCCGGGGACGCTGGTGGCGCCCTGGTCGGGGTGGACCCGGCCAGGCCCGGGCCTCCGGGGCCCCGGGTGAGCGCCAGACGGGCCGGAGACGGCTGGACCCGGCCCGCCTGTGGCGCTCCCTGTCCCGCCTGGCCCCCTGGCTGGTCGCCACCGCCCGGCGCCTGTGCACCCAGGGCACCCAGGTGGCGCGCACCCGCCTCCTGGCGCCCCTGGCCGACCTCGCCCGCCGCTGTGAGCAGGTCGCCGTCCTGGGGCCCGTCGTGCGCTTTGCCAGCTCGGTCCTGGGCGCCGTCACCCCGCTGGGGTGGGGGAGCCTGGTCGTCATGGCCCTGTCCTGGTGGGCTGGCGCCACCCGCCACTGGCTGGAGGCCTGGACCCTGGCCACCGCCCTGACCCTCCTGCTGGTGGTGGCCCTGCTGTGGTCCCTGGGGCGCACCAGCTACCAGGTCACCGTCTCCCTGGCCTCCACCCGCGTGACCGTGGGGGAGCCCGCCCTGGGCAACGTGGTCCTGCGTGGCGCCGCGGGCCGGGCCGTGGGCTCCAGCACCATTGAGATGCCCGTGGGCCGGGGCCTGGCCGTCTTCCGGGTGCCCCGCCTGGGCGCGGGGCAGACGCACGAGGAGGTCTTCACCGTCCCCACCCGACGCCGCGGCCTGGTCACCGTGGGCCCGGTCACCTCCGTGCGCGGGGACGCCCTGGGGCTTGTGCGGCGCACCCAGCGCTGGACCGACCCCCTGGACCTCTACATCCACCCGCGCACCACCGCCCTGGACACCACTGCCCTGGGGTTCATCCGTGACATTGAGGGCGCGGTCACCCAGGATCTGTCCAGCTCGGACGTGTCCTTCCACGCCCTGCGCGACTACGTGCCCGGGGACGACCGGCGCAACGTGCACTGGCGCACCACCGCCCGCGTCGGACGCCTTATGGTCCGCCAGTTCGAGGAGACCCGCCGCGCCCACCTCCTGCTCGTCCTGGACCTGGACCCGGCCTCCTGGGCCGGTGACGAGGACTTTGAGACGGCCGTCAGCGTCACCGCCTCCCTGGCCCTGACCGCCCTGCGCGAGCACCGTGAGCTGAGCCTGGTCACCCAGGCGGGCGTCCCGCTGCTGCCCACCTCCACCCGGGTCCTGGACCTGCTGACCACCATTGAGCGCCTGGCCGACCGCGGTGACCTCATGGAGGTCACCCGCTGCGCCGCCGCAGCCGTCCCCGACGCCTCGGTCACCGTCCTGGTCACCGGCTCCCTGGTCCCCATTGCCAGCATCCACCGCGCCCACGTCGAGCTCCCCCTGAGCACCCGGTCTATCGCCCTGCGCGTGGACGGCGACGCCGCCCTGCGCTCCCAGCGCCTGGCCGGGCTGCCCGTCCTGACCCTGCCCGAGCTCGACCTGCTGGGCCGGGCCATGAGAAAGGTCGACTCGTGAGCGCCGACACCCCTGAGCCCGTGACCGGGCAGAGCACTGACACTCCTGAGCCCGTGACCGGGCAGACCGGGACCACCGACGGGCCCCGGGATAAGAGCGCCGGTGGGGCCGCTGGCAGGCCCGCCGGTGGGGCCGCCAGCAGTCCCGCCGGTGAGAGCGCCGGTGGGGCCGCTGGCAGGCCCGCCGGTGAGAGCGGGGGACGGGTGAGCCTGGCAGCCCGACGCCAGGCCCGCCGGCAGGCTCGGCGCGCCGCCAGGGCCGGGGGCGGACCTGAGGCCGGGGGCGGGCCTGAGGCCGGGGGTGGGCCTGAGGCCGATCAGGCGCCCGCCCGGGGCGTGGACTGGGTGAGCCTGGGCGCCGTCGTCCTCCTCCTGGGGGCCGCCGGGGCCACCCACGGCGCCGTATTCGGGGACACCAGCGGTTATACGGCGGTGGCCGGGGGCATTGCCCTGGGCAGCCTCATTGGCCTGGCCGGGGCCCGGTGGCGGTGGAGCCTGCTGGAGACGCTCCTGGCCACCACCCTGACCTACCTCCTGGCGGGCGGCGCCCTGGCCCTGCCCGCCACGACCACCTCACGCCTGGTCCCCACCCTCGCCACCCTCCAGGGGCTGGTCACCGGGGCCGTGGAGGCCTGGAAGGACCTGCTCACCCTGAGCCCGCCCGCAGGGGCCTTCGTGGGCCCCGCCATCGTGCCCTACCTGGCCGGGCTGCTGGCGTCGGTCGCCGCGGTCACCACTGCGCTGCGCACTACCCGCCGCCAGGCCTGGGCGCTGGTACCGGTGGCGGCCCTGGGGCTGGTCGGCGTGCTGTGGGGCTCCCAGAACGCCCCCCTGGCCCTGCCCGCGGCCGGGACCGTCCTGGCCACGGGCCTGCTGTGGACCTCCTGGCTGGCCCACCGGCGCCGGCGGGAGGCCGGCCGGGGCATTGTGGGCAGCCCCACGGGCCAGGGCAGGCGCTGGCTCACGGTGGCCGGGTCGCTCGCCATGGTCGCTGTCGCCCTGGTGGCGTCCGCCCTGGCCGCCCCCGTCCTCCAGGGCGGGGAGCACCGCGACGTCCTGCGTGACCACGTCCGCCCGCCCCTGGACCTGGAGGAGTACGCCTCGCCCCTGACGAGCTTCCACTACTGGGTGGACAACCAGAAGGACGCCACCCTGTTCACCGTCACCGGCCTGAAGGAGGGGGAGCGGATCCGCCTGGCCACCCTGGACGCCTACGACGGCGTCGTCATGCGGGTGGGCACCGGGCAGGGCTCCGACAGCTTCTACCGCACCGGGACCACCGTGACCGACGACGCCCTGCCCGAGGACGCCACGACCTCCACCCTGGGCATCACCATCAAGGACTACTCCGGCTACTGGATGCCCGGCGGCGGGGAGCTGCGCACCATTGACGTCACCAGCGCCGACTCCGCGGCCATTATGGACGGGCTGTACTACTCCTCGTCCCTGGGCTCGGCCCTGACCACCCGGGGCCTGAGCAGCGGGGACAGCTATAATGTGACTCTCGTCACTCCACCGGTGTGGAGCGACCAGCAGCTGACCGGGCGCGCCGGGAGCACCCTGGTCCAGCCCGAGCTCACCAACGTGCCCGACGGCGTGGGCGAGCGCCTGTCCGAGGCGGTGGGGGAGGCCGACACCCCCGTCTCCCGGGTGCGTGCCATGCAGCAGTTCTTCTCCACCCAGGGCTACTTCTCCAACGGGTCGGACGGGCTGAGCCTGCCCAGCCACTCCACCGCCCGCCTGGAGAGCCTGCTGGACGTCAACGCGGCCATGATCGGGGACGACGAGCAGTACGCCGTCGCCATGGCCCTCATGGCGCGCCAGGCCGGCTACCCCTCCCGGGTGGTCATGGGCTTCTACCCGCAGACCTACTCCGAGGGCGAGCAGAGGATCCTGGGCACCGACGCCCACGTCTGGGTCGAGGTCAGCTTCGACGGCGCCGGCTGGGTCCCCTTCGACCCCACCCCGCCGCGCGACCGGACCCCGCAGACCGAGGTCCCCAGGCCCAAGCCCAACCCGCGTCCCCAGGTCCTCCAGCCCCCGGTGCCCCCGCAGGAGCCCGCCGAGCTGCCCCCCGACATTACCGACGACCACGACCGGGACACCGACGACGCCTCCGCCTGGAGGTACTGGCTCCTCCTGGCGGCCCGCCTGGCCGGCGGCCTGCTCGTGGTCAGCTCGCCCTTCCTGGTGGTGGTCGGGCTCAAGGCGCGCCGCCGCCACCGGCGCCGTACCGGGGGCACCGGCCTGGACCAGGTCGGCGGCGGCTGGGACGAGCTCATTGACCGCGCCACCGACCTGGGCACCGGGGTGCCGCGTAGCGCCACCCGCCCGGAGCAGGCCCGCTTCCTCCAGGCGTTCACCGACGGGCGGGCGCAGGTACCCGGGAGCGTGTTCCGTCCCCAGCCTGCCCCGGGTAGTGTGGGTGCCCTGGCGGTGTCCGTGGACGGGTCGGTCTTCGGTGGCGCCGACGCCTCCCACATCCGCTCCGAGCAGGTCTGGGAGGACGCCGACGCCGTCCTGGCCCGGCTGCGTGCGGCGACCCGACGCCGTCGGCGCGTCCTGGCGGTGGTCGCCCTGCGCTCCCTGCGGGCCGGCCGCCGTGAGCGGCGCACCCGCCGGCGTGCCGAGCGCCGGGCCGCCGGGCGCACCCGCCGTCCCACCCCCTCCCGTCCCCGCGTCCGCCTGCGGCGCCCCCACTCGAATCGAGGCCGGTCATGAGCCCTACCACCGCCCCCGGGGTGCTGCCCGCCCACCTGCGTCAGACCGTGCCCGCGGGCATAGGCCGACGCTGGGCGGCCTGGTTCGTGGACTATGTGCTGTTGCACATTGTCTCGGGGATCATGCTGGTGGTCGTGTTCTCCGCCCTCCTCAGTGGGCACCCGGGGCCCCTTGCCTACGTAGTGATAGCGGTATACCTCCTGGCTGTCTTCGCCATATTCTTCTGGCCGGTGCGCATCTCCGGCCAGACCCCGGGAATGCGGCTGCTTGGGGTCGCCTACGTGCGCTGGGACCGGCCCGGGCAGGTGCTCCCCAGGGTGCTGGCCTGGACCCTGCTGGGGGCGCTGACCGGGCTGGTGAGCTTCGGCCTGGTGCCGCTCGTCGTCTTCTTCGGCACCCTGGACCCCCTCAGGCGGTCCTGGTACGAGCGGTGCGCCGGGATCTACATTATTGACGTCAGGGCCGGTGCCTGGCCGGAAGGAGCTAGGCGGGGCGTCGTCCGGGGAACCGCGTCGGTGCGGGCCACCGGGGTGGTTCCGCAGGCCGGCGCCTCCCAGGGGCACGAGGCGGCCCTGGGCGCCTGGGCGTCGTCCCCGGCCCCCGCCGGGGAGGAGAGCCTGGAGAACACCGTCGTCGGCGGCCTCGACCTGGCCGGGCGCCGTCCTCCGGTCCCCCCGCCCCCCGCGGCCTCCCCGGCACTGGCCGCCTCCTCGGCGCCTGCGGTCCCTCCGGCGCCTACGTCCTCGGCGCCCGCGGCCTCACCCGGTTTTATTACCGCCGTGCCCTGGGAGCAGGGAGCTGGCGGCCAGGGCCCCGAGGCGACGCCCGCCCCGGCATCCCCGGCGCTCTCCCCTGTCCCGCCCGCCCCGCCGGTCACGCCCTCCCAGCCCTCGGCGTCGTCGGGCCCGGTCCCGCCCGCCCCGGTAGGCCCTGTCCCGCAGCCGCCCGCCTCCCTGGTCCCGCCCGCCCCGGCCCAGCCGCCCTCCTCGCCGCTGGCCCCCGTCCCCATCCAGCGCGGAACCAGCGCCAGCGACCCGGTCGTGGTCCCTTTGCAGGTGCGTGCGGCCCAGGTCGCCGGCCCCGGGCCCGCGCCGTCGTCGGAGGAGGCGGACCGCACCGTGGCGCGCGGGTCCGGCGCCGCCCGCCTCCTCCTGGACACCGGGCAGCAGGTGGTACTGGGCGGCACCGTCCTGCTGGGACGTGACCCCGTGGCCGTGCCCCCGTGGACCGGCGCCGTCCTGGTGCCCGTCCCCGACTACTCCGTCTCCAAGACCCACGTGGCCCTGCGCCTGGAGGGATCCCGGGTGCTGGTGCACGACCTGGGCTCCACCAACGGCACCGTCGTGGTCTCCCCGGGCGGGTCGGCCACGGTGGCGGTGCCCGGGGACGTCCTCGAGGCCCCGGCGGGCTCCACCGTGCGCTTCGGGGACCGCAGCCTGAGGGTGGAGGCCTGGTGAGCGTGTCCGTGCCCCCGCCCGTCGCCCCGCCCCAGCCGCCCGGCCCCGCGGGGCCCGTCCTGCGCGTGCGCTCGGGCGCGGCCAGTGACGCCGGGCTGGTACGCAGGCACAACGAGGACTCCTACCTGGCGCGCTCCCCGGTCTTCCTGGTGGCCGACGGCATGGGGGGTCACGAGGCGGGTGACGTGGCCTCCGCCCTGGCCCTGGACGCCTTCCGGGACCTGGTCGGGCAGGACCTCGTGGGGGCGCGGGCGCTGGCCCACCGCATTGACCGTGCCGCGGTGAGCGTGGCCGGCCTGGAGCGGGCCGGGTTCGCGCCGGGGACCACCCTGACCGGCGTCGTCCTGTCCTCCCAGAGCGGCAGGCCCTGCCTGCGGGTGGTCAATGTCGGGGACTCGCGCACCTACCACGTCTCCGAGAGCTCCTTCTGCCAGGTCACCCACGACCACTCCGAGGTCCAGGAGCTGGTCGACGCCGGACGCCTGACCCCGGAGCAGGCGCGTACCTCGGGGCGCCGCAACGTCATTACCCGGGCCCTGGGGGCCGGTGGCGGCGCACAGGTCTACGCCGACCAGTTCCTCCTGCCGGCCCGTGCGGGCGACCGGTTCGTCATCTGCTCCGACGGGCTGAGCAACGAGGTCGCCGCCACCCGGATCGAGGCGGTGGCCCGGGGCGTGGCCGACCCCGGCCAGGCGGCCCGCGAGCTCGTGGGCCACGCCCTGGCCTCCGGCGGTCACGACAACGTCACGGTGGTGGTGGTCGACGTCGTCCAGGCCCTGCCTCCCTGGGAGGCGGGTGACATGGACGAGTCCACGGCCCCCAGTGTGAGCGACGACACCATCCCCCGGCTGCCCACCAGGCGGGCGGGGCACCCGGCGCACCTCGCGCCACCGGCACGCAGCCACGGCCACCAGCACCAGGAGACGGAGGAGCCATGAGGACGACACCGAGGTGGATCCCGGGAGGCGTGCCCCTGGCAGTGTCCCCGCGCGGCCTGGTCGCACTGCGTGAGGACCTGGGGCTCCTGGAGAGCATGTGGCAGGAGACGGAGGCCGGGCAGGGGCTGGAGGAGGTCCTCCAGGTCCTGGTGCGCGCCCACGGCAACGACGTCTTCACCCTGCCCGACTTCCTGGCCGTGTCCGTGGAGGAGGACGCCGTGCGGGTCGTGGGGCGCGGGGCCTTCCAGGTCCGGGTCGTGGCCGACGGCGGCGAGCAGGTCTTCAGCGCCCCCAGGGTGGTGGTCTGGGACGAGGCCTGCTTCACCGGCGTCCGGGACCTCACCGTGGTCCTGGAGTCCGCCGACGTCGGGACGACGCCGGGCCTGCCGCTGCGCTCGGGCCTGGTGGAGGCCAGTACCCTGACCTGGCAGGAGCCGGGTACCGGTCCGGTGCCCGCGGACCGGGGGGCCGGTGAGCCGGTGCCCGACCCGGTCACCCCGGTGCCCAACCCGGTGCCTGGCCCCGGGGCGCCCGTCACGGCCCCCGCGGTGGTGGCCGGGCCGGTCGTGGCCGCCGAGTCGGCCGTGTTGGCCGGGCCTCCTGCCGTGCTGGGTGGGCCTGCTGTGGCGGGCGTGCCAGCGCTCCCCTCCCCGGGAGGCGCGCCCCTGGAGCCCGCGCCCGCGGAGCCGGCGGGGCGCGTCCCCGCGACCTGGCCTGCGGCCCCCGTCCCGGAGCCTGTGCCTGCGGAGCCGGCGTCCCTGGAGCCCGCGCCCGCTGGCGACGCCGGGGCGACCCTGCGGCCGGAGGACGTGGACCCCTACGCCGGGCCCCGGTGGGCGCAGGGTGCCCAGGAGACCGCGGTTCCCGGCCCTGAGGACCAGGTCGGCAGCCTCAGTGCTCCTGAGACGCCTGGGACTCCTGAGGTTTCCGATGCTCCTGGAACGCCTGGAATGCCTGAGGCTCCTGATGTGCCTCATACTCCTGAGGCTCTTGAGGTCTCTGGTGCTCCTGGGGCTCCTGTGGCGCCTGGGGCCGGCCTCGAGGGGCCGGGGGACCAGCCCGGCCCCGGGGTGCCGTCCTACGCCCCGGACCCGGCCCAGTCCGCACCTCCGGTCCCGGCCGTGCTCCCAGTCCCGGTCCCGGCCGTACCCCTGCCCGCGCCCCCGGCTCCCATCCCGGCCGCACCTCCGGTCCCGGCCGCACCTCCGGTCCCGGCCGCACCTCCGGCTCCGGCCCGGCCGCCCCAGGACCCCGGACCGGCCAGCGTGGAGCAGGTCGAGGAGGACTACTTCGGCCACCTCTTCGATGCCACGTCCCTGACCCCGCACCGGGTCGAGGACGCCGCCATCCGCCAGGTCCACTGCGACGACGTCAGCCCCCTGGATGCGGTCAGCGCACGCCACCAGCCCCAGGGCGACCCCCAGGCGCCGGGGACGGGCCAGGTCCCGGACCCGCCCGGCGGGGCTTCGGGCGAACTCCCGGGTGGGCCTCCCGGTGGGCTCCCGGACCCATCCGGCGGGCTCCCGGGTGGGTCCCCCGGCGGGGCCCCGGCCGCGGGGGATGGCTGGCGGCACGACGGGCGCACGGTCTCCTCGGCCCGGCTGCGTGCGGAGTACCAGGCCGCCCTCTCCCAGGGAGGCGACGCCGCTGCCCCGCCAGCCCCGGCGGGCGCCACAGGCCTGCCCGGCGGGACCCCAGGCGAACTCCCGGGCCAGGTCCCGGACCCGCCCGGCGGGCTCCCGGCTGCGGGGGGTGACTGGCGGCATGACGGGTGCACGGTCTCCTCGGCCCGGCTGCGTGCGGAGCACCAGGCCCTGGGGACGGGCCTCCCCCTGCCTCCGGGGACGGGGACGGTGCCGGACGGATCCGCGCCCATGGTCCTGGCCGCCTTCTGCCCCGCCAACCACCCCAACCCCGTGCACGCCAGCAGGTGCCGGCAGTGCGGCGCCGAGGTGACCTCGGCCACCGGCATGGTCCGGCGTCCGCCCCTGGGGCTGCTGCGCGCGTCCACCGGCGCCACCGCGGTGCTGGACGCCGACGTCGTCGTCGGGCGCAGGCCCCAGGTCACCGCCCGCTCCGGGGGCCCCACCCCCCACCTCATTGCCGTGGCCAGCCCCGACCTGGGCATCTCCAAGTCCCACTGCGCCATCCGCGTGGAGGGCTGGGACCTGACCGTGGAGGACCTGCGCTCACGCAACGGCACGGTCCTGCTGCGCCCCGGTGAGGCCCCCCACCGCGTCCCCGAGCACGGCAGCACGTTCCTGCGCACAGGCGACGTCATTGACCTCGGTGAGGACGTCACCCTGACGATTGAGGAGGCACGGTGAGTACCGCACAGCCCCAGGCCCCAGCCGTCCCCGGAGCCACCCCCAAGGGGTTCCTGGGGGCAGGAGGGTTCGCCGACGTCTTCCTCTACGAGCAGGCCGTCCCGCGCCGCGACGTCGCCGTCAAGGTGATCCGCCAGGGGACGACGCCCGCCCAGCGCGCCCACTTCGAGGCCGAGGCCAACCTCATGGCCCGCATGTCCTCCCACCCCTCGATCCTGTCCGTCTACGGGGCTGGGACCGTGGAGGGCGGCCGCAACTACCTCATGATGGAGTACTGCCCGCCGCCCCACCTGGGCAGGCGTGCGGCCGCCCACCCCCTGAGCGTGGCCCAGGCCCTGGAGGTGGGGATCCAGGTGGCCGGTGCCGTGGAGACCATCCACCGGGCCGGGTACCTGCACCGGGACATTAAGCCCGCCAACATCCTGCTGACCTCCTTCAAGCACCCGGTGCTCACCGACTTCGGGATCGCCACCCCGATCAAGGACCAGGTCGTCGGCGACGAGTTCGGCGGCGCCTCCCCGCCCTGGGCGTCGCCCGAGCAGCAGACCGACGAGGAGGCCCTGACCCCCGCCGCGGACGTGTACTCCCTGGCGGCGACGGTCTACACCCTCCTGTCGGGGCGCTCCCCCCACGCGGACGCCACCGGCCGTGACGACAGCCGGATGGCCCTGTACCGGCGGGCCCTGGCCGGTCAGATACCGCCGATCGGGCGCCCCGACGTGCCCGACCAGCTTGAGCGCGTCCTGCGCACGGCCATGGCCGTGCGTCCCTCCGGGCGCTACCCCACCGCCTACGCCTTCGCCCGCGCCCTCCAGCAGATCCAGACCGACCTGCACCTGGGCGTCACGGCCCTGGACGTCATGGAGGAGGAGCTGGCCCCCGCCCCCGGGCCCGACGGCGCGGACGCCACCGTCCTGCGACCGGTCACCTCGATCGACCCCACCGGCACCCGGCCGGGCCCCGCTGGCACCCGGCCGGGCCCCACCGGCAGCGACGACACCCGCTCGGTGCCCCGCGCCCCGCGCCCGGGGATGCCGCCTGCCGCCCTGCCGTCCGGCGGCCCGCCCCCCGGTGCCCTCCCGCCCTCGTCGCCCGACGGGGCGGACGCCGCGCGGCACCGCCCTGAGCCCCCTCAGGACGGCCCCGGCGCCCAGGCCCCTGACGGCCCACAGCACGCCGGTGGCGGGGGCGACGGCCAGGACCACGCCGACCGACGTCCCCGGCCCCGGACGGTCCTGGTCAGTCTCCTGGCCGTGTTCCTGGCCGCGGGCGTCGGCCTCCTGGCCTACCGGGCGCTGGTGCGCCAGGAGCCGACCACCTACGCCACCTCCACCGCCCGGCCCTCGGCCACCTCCAAGCTCAAGCCGCCCCCGGGGGTCCCCAACGGCCCCGCCGTCACCGACCTCACGGCGGTGCTCAGGGACGGCGTCGTCCGCCTGACCTGGATGTGGGAGGGGGACACGCAGGGGGTGACCTTCCTGTACCGCGTCAACGACCCGGCCTCCCCCCAGCCGGTCCAGGAGACCACCGAGCTGACGGCCACGGTCAACCCCCTGCCCGGGCGCACCTGCGTGGAGGTCGTGGCCCGCTCCCAGGACGGGACCACCTCGGCCCCGGTGACCACCTGCGTGCCCACGCCATGAGCGGGCAGGACGAGGCGCTGGTCCTCGACTTCGCCGGGGAGATCCACCGGATCCCCCGCGACCAGGCCTTCACCATCGGGCGGGAGGGGGACCTCGCCCTGGACGACAACCTCTTCCTCCACCGGCGCTTCCTTGTCCTGCAGTGGCAGTCCGGGCTGTGGTGGGTGGTCAACGTCGGCAGCCGCCTGGGGACCACCGTGGCCGAGGCGGAGGGCAGCTCACGCTCCTGGGTGGCCCCCGGCGCCCGGGTCCCCTTGGTCTTCCCCCGCATGGCGCTGGTCTTCACCGCGGGTGCGACCACCTACGAGATCCTCCTGGAGGTCCCCGGCCCCCTGTACGAGGTCAACCCCCCTGAGCCGGGGCCCTCCCAGGGGGAGACCACGGTGGGGCAGGTCAGTCTCACCCCCAGCCAGCACCTGCTCATCCTGTCCCTGGCCGAGCCCTGGCTGCGGCGCACCGGGACCGGGCCGGTGGACCTGCCCCGCAACGCCGACGCCGCCGCCCGCCTGGGCTGGTCCATGACCCGCTTCAACCGCAAGCTGGACAACGTCTGCGACAAGCTGGACCGGCTGGGGGTCAAGGGGATGCGGGGCGGGCCGCGCTCCCACGCCTCCTACCGCCGTAACGCCCTGGTGGAGTACGCCCTGGCGGCGCGCCTGGTCACGGTCAGGGACCTGCCGCTGCTGGATCACGCCGCTGACGGCTCCACCCCGCCCACCTCGCCTACCGCCCCACCCGGGCCCCGCCCCACTCCGCCCGGGCCCCGCCCTGTCCCGTCCGGGCCCCGCACCGCAGCCCCCGCCCGCCCGCAGAGCACAGGAGAGACCGTATGAAGATCCGTCTGAGCGTGCGCGGCCGCGCCGGCCAGGCCACCAACCTCCAGGTGACCGCCGACGCCACCGCCACCGTGGGCGACGTCGCCGCCGCCCTGGCCAGCGCCGGCCCGCTCAAGGCCGGTGACCCGGTGGACTCCGGCACGGTGACCCTGCGGGTCCTGGACCCCGACGGCGCCCACCCGCCCACCGTCCTGACCCCCGTGACCCCCCTGGACGAGTCGGGGCTGGGCAGCGGCGACGTCGTCGACCTCGCCCCCGTGCCCAAGGAGCACGCGCACGCCATGGAGGCCGCCGTCGTCCAGGTCCTCAGCGGGCCCGACGCCGGGACCTCCTTCCCCCTGCCCCCGGGCTCCACGGAGGTGGGGCGCTCGCGGCACTGCGGCGTCGTGCTCAACGACCCCCTGGTCTCCAAGCGGCACATGCGCATTACCGTGGGCACCCAGGTGGAGGTCCACGACCTGAACTCGGCCAACGGCGTCACCGTGGCCGACCAGCGGGTCCAGCGCCTGGCCGTCAGCACCCAGGACGTGGTCACGGTAGGGGAGACGAGCCTGCGGATCAGCCTGCTGACCACCGCCAGCAACGTCCCGGGGACCCGCTCGGGCTCAGGCAGCACCGACGTGCCCTACCTGCGCTCACCACGGGTGATACCCCGCACCCCGCACGAGAAGATCACCCTGCCCACCCCGCCGCGCTTCCAGCCGGCCCAGCGCTTCCCCCTGCTGGCGCTGGTGGCCCCCCTGGTCATGGGGGCGGGCATGTACCTGTTCAGCCGCAACGTGATGAGCCTGGTGTTCGTGGGCCTGTCCCCGGTGCTCATGATCGGCACCTGGGCGGAGCAGCGGCTGCGGCGCAGGCAGGAGTGGAAACGTGACCGGCGTCGCTTCGCTGAGGCGGTGGTGGACGCGCGCGCCAACCTGGTGCGGGTCTTCGCCCGAGAGCGCCAGGCACGCACCGCCCAGTACCCGTCGGTCAACGACGTCTACGCCGACGTCATGGGGCTGGGCCCGGCGCTGTGGTGCCGCCGTCCCGAGCACCCCGAGTTCCTCCAGCTGCGCCTGGGGCTGGGGACCGACACCCCCCGCACCGAGATCGAGGAGCCGCACGCCCAGGACGCCGTCAAGGAGCACCGTCAGGCCCTGATGGTGCTGCGGGAGCGGTTCTCCACCATTGACCAGGTGCCGATCGTGGTCAACCTGCGGGAGGACGGCTCCCTGGGCCTGTGCGGCGCGGCCCCCGACCTGGAGGGGGCCACCCGGGCCGTGGTCGCCCAGCTCGTCAGCCTCCACTCGCCCGCCGAGGTGGCCCTGGTGTGCCTGACCGACACCACCGGGCGGGGGCGCTGGGACTGGGTGGAGTGGCTGCCCCACACCTGCTCGCCCCACTCGCCCCTGGGTGACCTCCACCTGGCCTCCGACGGCGCCACCGGCATGGTCCTGCTGGCCCGCCTCGAGGAGCTCATCGCCCAGCGGGGCGCCACCGAGCCGACGCGTCGCGGCCCCACCGAGGAGGAGGACGACGACAGCGGTGACGACGCCCACGTCCCCGCCGTCGTGGTGGTGGTGGACAACCCCGCCGTGGACCGGGCCCGGCTCATCCGCGTGGTGGAGCAGGGCCCCGACGTGGGCGTCCACACCATCTGGATCGCCCCGCAGGTCACCGAGCTGCCCGCCGCCTGCCGCAGCTTCCTCCAGCTCGCGCCCACGGGCCAGGGCGTGGGCGGCACCGTGGGCTACGTGCGCCGCTCCCGGGCCGCCACCGACGTGGTCCCCGAGTCCCTGAGCCACGACCAGGTCCGTCACCTGGGACGCCACCTGGCCCCCGTGGTGGACATGGGCGTGCCCGTGGACGACGACTCCGACCTGCCGCGCTCCATCTCCTTCGTGGGGCTCACGGGCGAGGAGCTGGCCGACTCCGCCGACGCCCAGGTGGGGCGGTGGCGGGCCAACCACTCCGTCATCGACCACGACGGCCCGGCCGTGCCCCTCAAGCAGGCCCTGAGCCTGCGCTCCCTGGTGGGGCAGGGGGCGGAGGCCCCCCTGGCCCTGGACCTGCGCACCCACGGCCCCCACGCCCTGGTGGGCGGCACCACCGGCGCGGGCAAGTCCGAGTTCCTCCAGTCCTGGGTGCTGGGCATGGCCCAGGCCCTGTCCCCGGACCGCCTGACCTTCCTGTTCGTGGACTACAAGGGCGGCAGCGCGTTCGCCCGCTGCACCGAGCTGCCCCACTGCGTGGGCCTGGTCACGGACCTGTCGCCCTACCTGGTTCGCCGGGCCCTGACCAGCCTGAGGGCCGAGCTGCGCCACCGCGAGCACCTGCTCAACGAGAAGGGCGCCAAGGACCTGGTCACCCTGGAGAAGATGGGTGACCCCGACTGCCCGCCCAGCCTGGTGATCGTGGTCGATGAGTTCGCGGCCCTGGCCACTGAGGTCCCCGAGTTCGTCGACGGCGTCGTGGACGTGGCCCAGCGGGGCCGCTCCCTGGGCCTGCACCTCATCCTGGCCACCCAGCGCCCGGCGGGCGTCATCAAGGACAACCTGCGGGCCAACACCAACCTGCGGGTGGCCCTGCGCATGGCCGACGAGTCCGACTCCCAGGACGTCCTGGGGGAGAAGACCGCCGCCCACTTCCCGCCCGAGATCCCCGGGCGCGCGGCCGCCAAGACCGGGCCGGGGCGCATCACCCAGTTCCAGTCCGCCTACCCGGGGGCGCGCACCACCTCGGAGGTGTCCACCGCCCCGGTGGGGGTGGACGAGATGACCTTCGGGATGCCCCGCCCCTGGCAGGTGGCCCGCGTGGAGGTCTCCACCGAGTCCGTGCCCCAGGACATTGACAGGGTGGTGGCCACGATCAGGGCGGCCTCGGAGTCGGCCCGGATCCCCTCGCCCCGCAAGCCCTGGCTGGAGGAGCTGGCCCCCACCTACGACCTCAACCGCCTGCCCCAGCGCCGCGACACCGAGCTGCTCCTGGGGGTGGTGGACGACCCCGACCACCAGGACCAGCACCCGGAGTACTTCCGCCCCGACGACGAGGGGCACATTGCCTTCTACGGGGCCTCCGGCTCGGGGAAGTCCACGGCGCTGCGCTCCCTGGCGATCGCCGCGGCCATTACCCCGCGCTCGGGCCCGGTGGACGTCTACGCCCTGGACGCCGCCGGCGGGGGCCTGGCCATGCTGGAGTCCCTGCCGCACGTGGGGGCGGTGGTGGAGGCCGACGACGACGAGCGCGTCACCCGCCTGCTGCGCTACCTCACCGACCTCATTGACACCCGCAGCGAGCGCTACGCCGCCGCCCGCGCCGCCACCATCACCGACTACCGGCGTATCTCGGGCAACCAGGAGGAGCCGCGCATCCTGCTCCTGGTGGACGGGATCGGGTCGTTCAGGACCGAGTACGAGAAGAACTCCGACGGCCTGGCCGTCCTGGACCTGTTCCAGCGGATCCTGGTGGACGGGCGCGGCGTGGGGGTGCACGTGGCGGCCGGGGCCGAGCGCCCCCAGGCGATCTCCACCTCCATGGCAGGGACCTTCCAGCGCAAGGTGGTCCTACGCCAGACGGACGAGGAGGGCTACATGTACTTCAACCTGCCCAAGGACGTCCTGTCCCCCAAGAGCCCGCCGGGACGCGCCATGCAGGTGGACCGCAAGGACGAGGAGCTCCAGCTGGCCATCCTGGGCGACAATGTCAATGTCCTGGCGCAGTCGCGCCTGGTGGAGTCCTTTGGCCACTACCTGGAGCGCCGGGGACGGACCAGGCCGACAGGGGTGGGCAAGCTGCCCGACGAGCTCTCGGCCTCCGCGCTGCCCAAGACCGTGGCAGGCCTGCCGACCCTGGGAATGTCCTCTGACACGCTGGGGCCGTGGGGCTACACCCCGGTGGGGGCGGTCCTGGTGGCCGGGCAGGCCGAGTCCGGTGGCGTTACCGCCCTGCGCTGGCTGGCCACCACCCTCAGGGCCTGGGATCCGGACGTGGTACGTATCCACATCTCCGGCCGCCGCTCGTCCCTGGCCCGCGTCGAGGGCCTGTGGGACACCTCTGTCACAGGCGATGAGCGGATCCGTGACGCCCTGACCGCCGCCAGTGAGGTCCTGTCCGCCGAGGCCCCTGAGGGGCACCCGCAGGTGGCCCTCTTTATTGAGGGCTACCCCGAGTTCCTCCAGACCCCGGTGGAGATGCCGCTCATAGACGCGGTCAAGAAGGCCAAGCGCAACGGCCACCTGGTGGTGGCCGAGGGGGAGACCTTCCAGTGGAACTCCTCCTGGCCTCTGCTCCAGGAGGTCCGTAACGCCCGCACCGGCCTGCTCCTCCAGCCCGACTCCATGGACGGGGAGATGCTCCTGCGCACCGACATCCCCAAGGTCCGCCGCGGCGAGATGCCCCCCGGGCGGGGCTACTGGGTGAGTGCGGGCAAGGCCGTGAAGGTCCAGATCCCGCTCGTGGAGTGAGGCGCGCTCGCAGCCGGTACCGGTTCGCTCGGGCCGACCGCCGCGGTGGGCTCGATGGGGATCTCTCCCCATCGACACCACGGGCCTGCTGCTCTAGCCTCGTGCCTGGTAGACGCTAGGACCTGTTTCCTGTCCTTCTGGTCAATGAGAGGAGAAGCCCGATGACGGCAGATCTGAAGATCGTCAACGAGGACTTCGACGCTGCGATCTCGTCGTTGAAATCGGTCCACGCAATGTTTGAGTCCATGCGGTACGACGACGCTGGTCTGGGATTTAGTGTCGGTCATGCTGCTCTCGGTGTTCAGATCGTGCTGTTCAATGAGGGATGGCGGGTCAAGCGTAAGCAGCTAAGCGAGGGTATCGAAGCTCACGCCAAGTCGTTGGAAGCCGTCCGCGACACTTTTGAAAAAGTGGACAAGGGCATAGGCGACAGTATGGATCCTGGCAATAATGGGGGGCAGGACAATAAAGATCCTGCACCCAGTCCGAGCCCGGCTCCCAGCCCTGGTGGCGGCACCTCCGGTGGAGGGCGTAACTGGTTCACGGATGACTACAATGCTTCTCCGGTAGGTGGAGGCTCTTCTTCCGGGGGAGGGATTTCGGATCCGCGTACTGAACCTGCCAAGGATCCTGGTGCGGTGACCGGTACGGCTGGCCCTACCGCGACCATTAATCCCACGGACGTTGTCGATCCAGGCCAGACTCCTGAGGTCACTGACACTACGGCGAATCCTGACCTCGACCCGACGAAGTACCCTGAGGTCGCTAAGCTCAAGGAACTCCTGGGCCAGGCTGTGGACGTGGTCCTGGAGTCCCATCCTGACGGCGGGGTCACTCTCAGAGTCGGCTCCGTCTCCGGTCTGAGCCTTATCGCGCTGACTGCCCTCATGGCACGTCGAGGGAAGGCCGAGGCGGGAGACGGGGCTGTCAATGCCGCTGACGCCGAGACCGGTGCGGCCGGTGCCCTGAGGAAGGCGTTGGGCCTGGTGACCGGTACCGGAAAGACTGCTCCCGGCGCCGTGGAAGGAGTGCCGCACGGGCAGGTTCAGGACGCTCCTACCGGTTCTGACTCTCAGCCGGACAGGGACGGTGCCAGTGAGGTCGGGGCAGACCGTGGTGGGGCCAGTGGCATTGTCAGCTCCGCCGAGGGGAGTGATGGCGCGGAGGAGGGCCGTGAGGTCGGTGGTAGTGACGCCCAGGACCACCTTCGTAAGGTCCTGGGGGCTGATGCCAGTGGTGACGCTGGGGCAGGACAGGGTGGTGCGTCGCCAGGTAGCGGGGCGGCGGACCTCTCTGCGACTGCTGCCCTGAGGACAGCGCTCGGTCAGGGCGTCAGTGATGACGATGGTGTTGGTGGGCTCGACGTCGGATCGGGAGGCTCCCTGCCGGGCAGCGCGGATAACCCACTGATCCCCAACCCCACGGACGGCATGGTCGACCCGTCCTCTGACGATGGTACGACGGCGTCAGACGACAGCACGGACACGACTACCACCTCGACGGAGGGAACCAGCTCTGCCGAGGAGCGTCGTGATAGCAGTATGATGTACGGCGGTATGGGAATGGCTGCCGGTATTGGTGCTGGCGCCGGGCAGAGCTCGACGCGGCGGGATGAGGAACGAGCCAGCCTGGCACGACGTCTGCGTGAACGACTGGCCGCCAGCGCGAAGAAGGAGACGAACTGATGGCACGTGCGCAGAACTGGATGCCACTCTTGCGAAGCGTGGACCCGATCCCGGGTGATCCCTCCGCGGTCAGCGCAGCCGCGCGACGCTACCGTCAGGCTGCTCAAGATATTGAGCGTGCTCACGCTTCTCTCAACAGGCTTTCCTACCAGTCTAAAGGCGAGGCGGTTAAGAAGATACAGGAGCGTGCCCGCGAGATTGCTACGGAGGTCAAGAAGGCGCAGGGTCGTTGTGAGAAGGCCGCTGAGGCCCTTGAGGTCTATCATCCGGCGCTTGAAGACGCGCAAAGGCGGTCGCTTGTTGCCTTGGAAAGGGCTAAGCCGGCAGCTAAGCGGAAAAAAGCTTGTGCTTCTCGCATCAGTCAGATTGCCATGGAAGCAATGTGCGTCAAGGACCCAAGGCGCCTTAAGCACCTCAATGAGGAGCTGAAGGCTGTTAAGGGCAGGCTGGCTGGAGCAAATAATGACCAGCAGGCAGCCATCCGTATGCTTGAAGCTGCTGAGCGTTCACGCGACGAGGCTGCTGAGAGAGCTATTGTCATCCTCAAGGACGCCAATGCCAGCAGCGAGCTCAAGGACTCTTTCTGGGATAAGTGCAAGGACGCACTCCATCAACTGGCCAAGGTGGCCGAGGCGTTCAAGCCGATCCTGGAGAAGATCAGTACCGTGTTCGCGGTTGTCTCGCTAGTGGTCTGCGCAGTATTCCCTGTGGCTGCTCCAGCCATGCTGGCCATCGGTGCTGGCTTGGCTGTTGCCACAGCTGCTTGCAATATTATTAGCAACGCAGACAAATGTGCCGACGGGAAAATGGACGTAGGCAGTTTCCTGTTTGAAACAGCGAAGGACGTCATTGGGGCCGCTGCGGAGGTTGTCGCTGCTGGCAAGGCCTTTAAGGTGGCTAAGGCTGCCAAACAGGCTGTTGGTGCTGGCAAGGGCCTCAAGGGGGCTGTTGAGGCGGCAGAGAAGGTTGGAGGGGCTGCTAAGAAGGGTCTTCTGGGCAAGGCGAAGGATGTAGTTAGTAAGACCGTAAAATCCTTTAAGTGGCTGAAGGATCCCGCAGGCGAGGGAGTGAAGAGCGCCGCAAAGTCGCAGTTTGTCAGAGATTTTAATGCTTACGGCAAGCGTTTCGGAATCGACAAGCTTGGGAAGTCGGCGTTGCTTGAAGCTCAGAAGCGTGTCTACACGAAGGGCGTGGGGGCGCTCGCCAAACCATATCTGAAGCCAGTTACCGACATCACCAAGGGGGGCTTCAACGACGCTAAAGATGAGTTCAAAAAGGAGTTCCGGCGGGGGGTAATCGACCCGTTGAACATTGGGGCCAAATATGTCACAGGGGTGGGTGAGCGAATTGCTGGAACGAGGGGTCGGTGATGTGGCCTGACATGCTTGACCTTGACTGTCCGGAAGGACTTAACAATGTCAATTAACTTCATTGTACCTAACTTTTGGGCTGCTGTTGACATGGGCGGGGATCTGCCTGCCCAGGCACGAGAGGTAGCTAAGCGCCTGACTGCAGGCCCTACCACCAATGACTCGGCGGCGCGAATCCGTGCCGCCGTGGAAGGTCAGGTACTGGCTCAGCTGCGCAGTGCTGCCGAGGCCGGGGCGGAGTTCCTTCTCATGGAGGCTGACCCTGTGGGAGGTGTCCGAACGGGTACTTTCCTCATGATCCTGCCATTGGAGACCGAGGATAGGACGGATCCCATGGACAGGCTCCTTGCTGTCGCCTCGTCTACGCCAGACGCGGTGGTCTTGGAGGCCAACGGCCTGGTCGCACTGCGTACCACGACGGTTGACGACGTAAGCACTGGGATAGCTCAGGACGTTGCTGCGGCTCAGGAAGAGTACGATCTAGACATTTCTTACGTACCGCCGCGTACTGGCGTCCGTCGCGTCAATATCCAGTACCTGCTAGGGGACCCAGATAGCGCCGAGAACTGGAGGATTGTCGTCGGCGCCGTCACCAGCAGGGATGACGCAGAGAGCCGTGAGCTCATGAATGCCATTATCGGTGTATGCGACTCCATCATCGAGACGATGAGGCTGGTGTGACCGATGAAGCAGCTGACGATGGATCTGGGGGACCTCTGGGTAGATCTCCCCGTTGAGGCGGAGAACGATGATGGTCCGACTCCTACGGCGACTCTCGGCATTCTAGGGGAGAACGGGCCGGTGGTAACCGTGGATCTGCTTGTCTTTGAGGCTCAGGGGGAAGAGGCTGAGACCCTCCCTGCTCTTATTACCGTAGGGAAAAATGAGCGTGGCCCGCATGAGCCCGATACCGTCCAGCTCGCCAGTGGACTTACTGCGCATCGTTCACTAGGATCTTTTCCCTCGGATCCGGCTGCTCCTCAGTCCCCAGCCGTGTACTTCTGCTGCCATGCCGTGCGCATGGGGGATGTCGATGTAGTCGCCCGTACCTGGCTCGGCCTGAGCCCAAACTTGTTGCCTGCACTTATTGATCCCATCGAGGAGCTCCTGGACTCGATTACGGTCGAAGACGGGGTCTCCTGATTCTGCTTACCAGTACCTCCTGTGGCGTCGATGAGGCGATCCCCATTGACAAGTGGGTGGATTCTGGGGCAGACTCTGACCAAAGATAACTCGAGGAACAACCTCGCCACACGAAAGGATGCCACTATGGCTAACATCAGCGCTTCGTACGAGGAGATGCGTCAGCAGGCCCAGGCGCTGCGCAACACGCGCGACCAGATTACCCAGGAGCTGCAGCGTGCCCGCATGCAGGTAGACAACCTGGTGTCCTCCGGGTTCGTGACGGACTCGGCCTCGGGCGCATTCCAGACCTCCTACCAGGAGTTCACTACCAGCGCTACCAAGACGATTGACGCGCTGACCACGATCTCCCAGAACCTGGACCAGGTCGTCCGCACCCTGGAGGATACGGACAAGTCTCTGGCCGCTCAGCTGCGCTGACTCCTGTCCTGGCCACCAGGCTCCCGGGTCTGTGGCAGTGACAGGCGCCTCCTGGCCTGGAGGTCTGTGCAAAGCTTCTTCCCGGCACCCGCAATGGGTGCCGGGAAGAAGCTTGTTCGTGGCAGGGTCAGCTGACTTGCACCATGCGGGCGGGTGCCCTGAGGGAGTCCTCGGGGCACCCGCCCGCACGTGCTATGTCACCGGTGGTGAGGTTCTAGAAGGGAATCCACACCCACTTGCTCTCGCCAGGGGCCAGCAGGTAGATGCCGTAGACCCCTCCGAGCAGCCCGGTGAAGAAGAGCTTCCAATCAAAGAACGTGGGCTGGAAGCTGTTCACGAGGAGCATGATCCCGCCGCAGGTACACAGGATACCCAGTCCCTTGATGTACAGGAAGCGGATCCCGTGTCCGACGGCAGAGATCCCCCGGGCCGTCGCCCCAGTGGCTCCCCGGCGCGACTTGATGCTGTCCCAGTTCCAGATCAGGGTGAACACGCTGACAAAAATAAGGACGGAGAGGAACGTTGTCATCTTGACTCCTTACAGAAGATATGTGTGGATAATAGGAAGCAGGTTGAGTGGGTGCCCGGACTGCTACCTGTGATCTTAGCGCTCACCACGTCGAGGATTCCCAGTTCACGGCTTTGTCAACGGGGTCAGCGGCATGTGAGGACCTTGAGCAGTAGCTCTCAACGGCCGCGCTGACGCCCAGGACGTTGCTCATTGAGGAGGTGCTGAGATCGTGCTGCCTCAGAAGTGACTCCAAGAGGTCGTTCTTCTCCTCGCGGTCCAGCTTCTTAAACTCCGAGCAGGTGGTGTCGCCTGCGCTGGCACAACCACTCAGAGGCAGGCACAGAGCGGCGATCACTGATGCCGTCAGAATCTTGGTTGGCGTTTTCATGAGGTCCTTTCTTACGTTGAGAGGATGATAGGGAGTGCCTGTCCAGAGGGCCTGTCAAGGCCTCGCACCGTTGGCTTCAGCTCACCCGGGACAGGCTCAGCTTTGGTTCGGAGCTCTTGCTGAGGTACAGCTTGATCGTGTCGTTGTTGACTACCTCCACGGTGAACTTGTTCCCGGATCCCAGCAAGCCGGTCAGGTCCAGGTGGTAGGTGCCGCTCTCCTGGTAGAAGGCGTAGGTGTCCGACGGGCTGAACAGCGCGGTCTTCGACCCGTTGAACGACACGACGTCGCCCTTGCTGACGATTCCGTAGGACCCGGAGCTGACCTTCCAGGTGCCGGTGATGTCGAAGACGTCGGACTTGCCGGACTTGTCGGAGGATCCGCAGGATGCCAGGCTGGCTGCTGCGGCCACGACCAGGGGCAGGGTGAGGACTGCACGACGAGGTGTCAGGATGTTAGTCATTACGGCTCCAAAATCTTGGCAGGAGACTGTGATTGGGTGGGACGCCACTAGTGTAGAGGTGCCTGCCTGCTGTGGGCGCGGCTTCTGGCGGTATGACAGGAACTGAGCTTTACCGCCCTGTCCGGGCAGGTGCTCCTCGGGTATATCCGCAGCTAAGACGAGCATTTCCGGGACCTATGTCCCGTTGAGGTGGGGCAGAAAGATTCCGTGACAAGTTCCTGTCCTGCAACCGCATCAGGTCTTCTTATGTGTTAAAGGAGGTTTGACGTTCCGGTGCGGCCTGTGTGCCCAGGTGGCCTGGAGGCACTCCGTGTCTTCCGGCATGCAGTAGAAGGTTGCCGCACCAGTTCCCGGGGGAGAGTTGGCGGCTGAGGTGGTGAAGGTAGCGTCTGGGTGGCTGTGGTGCTGCTGGCTCCTATAGCATCATGTGGACTCGGCGTGCAACAGGAGAGGAGGGCAGGAAGTGGTAGTGCCGTGCTCGTACAGACCATGCTGGACCCGGCTGTAGGATAGATGCATGACCTCTTCTTTCCCTCCCCCTCCTGGTGGGTTTCCTGCTCCTCCGCCTGAGCCTGGGCTGCCTCCGACTCTCACCTCGCAGGTTCCCGTCCCGATGGCTCCTGTCCCGTATGTATTTCAGGGGGCGGCAGCTGGCCAACCGCCGTCCCCAGCACACCGCGTGAAGAGGTCAGGCCTTGAGATTGCTTCCATTGTCCTAACGATTGTGGCGCTCATTATCGAGGTTGCGCTCACAGTTGTTTTTTACTGGCAAAGTTATGGATATGATTTCTATGATCCTACGCCTATTCTTCTCTTCGTCATTGGATTCGCTATCCTTGTGAGACGTCGGCCGACCTCCATCGTTCTGGCAGTAGCGTTGTCGTCATTGTTTATGATGGTGAGTGTGGGACAGGTTGTTGTGGATCCTGTTAGTTTGTTGTTTACGATCTTGTGTTGTCCTATTGGCATTATTACCTGCTTCGCTGGTGCTAGGATGTTTAATGGAAGGCCGGTATCCGTATCCTGCAGTCTGGCTGTCGCTGAGGCGTTCGGGGTGTATGCGTTGAGGCAGATAATTAGAACGTTCGTCCAGATCGCGATTTTTCCGAATCGAGAGGATCTCTGTGTCAATTATATCGAATGGCTTACACCGGTTCATTATAACTGTCTGGAAGGTGTGCCAACTATTAATTATTTTATTGGTCTGCTTCTTCTCATTATTATGGTTGTCGCGTCGATCCTGTCGGTGCTGGCAGGGCTGCGGAAGCGAAGTCGCGTACTTATGCTAATGACTACGATCGGAGCAGTGTTCCCTGTTTTTATGGCGAATTTTTATTGCGCGATATTGGCTGGTTTTGCAGACGTGTGGGGTTTTGTGATGATAACAGTCGCTGGTATCGTCATTTTCCTTGCTCTGGCGCTCATGCCGTTGAGGCGTTCGGGCGCGGAATGGTTCGCTGGGAGGTGGGAGCCGAGAGTCCGGCAGCCTGTGTCGCACCAGGTTGCGTTTGTCGCCGTCCCTGTGGCCGGGCAGTACGCCGGGCAGTACGCGGGTGGGCAGCCTGCTCCCGTTGTGGGGGCGCCGGTGAGCCCGCAGGTTGCCGCCCTGTTGCCGTCCACCGCACCGACGTTCTGGATAAGCTTCTTCTTCGGTCTGTTCGGACTCATTCCCATGTCAATGGCGAACTCCATGGCGGCCAGGCTCGGTGCTGTGACCAATCAGTACAACCACGCCTTCCTCAAGGGCTGGCTCATTGGCATGGCCGCGTGGATCGCGTGCTACGTCCTGGTCTTTGTGCTCATTATGTCGAGTGGGTACTGAGAGTGTCATTCACCTGCGGTGGGTATGTCGTCGGGTACGTTGACAGATCGGCCTGACAGGTCGCGCGGCTCTGAATGGGCTTGGGGATCTGCTCACTGGCTCTACGGACCGGCGTCGTCCGCAAAGTGAACAGAGACCTTGGTCCTGTGCGCGGACACCCGCCTGGGTAACCAGCGGTGCTGGCCTGTACAGGTCGGCGTGGCCGTGGGCGCGGCCACGTGAGGTTGAAGTTGGCAGCTACTGAGGCGCATTGGCGCGGCCGCGGGCCGTGGCTGACCAGATCTGGTGTCTCATCTCATCGGTCAGGGATGCTGCCGCCAGCGGCCTGATGCTTGCGCGTAGGTTCCATTTTGCCTTATCCGTCGGGATTCCGCGTCGCTCCAGAGGCCCCTGGCTACGAACAGGACTTGCTCTGAACGGTGTTGGTGTCAAGCGTCAATCAGTACAACTTCTTGTCCTTCTGAGATCAACGTTCGCCTATAGGAGCGTGATAGCGCGAGTGGGTCGGCAAGAGCCGAGATTCCCAATGCCGACTAAGACCAAAATGTATCGGGACTCATTCTCAGTAAAGAGATCTCATGTTCACCTATGTCGCAGACGCCTCGCCCCACGGGAACGTCAACATCCATCGAGTATGCGGGAACCGCAGTGGCGTCTTCTACGTCACGTTCAATGCCCAGAACTACAGGTGCCCCCATTGCAACGTCAAGCAGGGGTGACTACCGCCCTGCTAGTCGGATATGCTCTGACCTGCAGGGATAACTGACTGAAGACCTGGGCTCGTCGTACCGCCCTCCGCTATCGGGTGCAGTCCGCACGCTGGCGACCAGCCCTTGCGCTCGGTAGTTGAGACGAGGCAGGTTCAGGGTTTTCATGACGTGGGTTGGGCGAGGCCGCGAGTCTCGCCCAACCCCTCTTGTGCGCGTCTGGCTGCTGGCAGATGAAGCGCGCTGCCCTGCCCTGTGGTCTCAGATTGTGGCCGGGTACTGCCCTCGTCAGGTTGTGAATAGATTCTGTTTGGGTGGCGAGTTGTCTCGTGGACGCGAACCTTAATGGTTTATGCGATGCCCTGAGTACCCTGCCGCCTGTCTGCTGGCCGTGTTCTGCGCACGTGTCGCAATCTGAGGATCAGAGCGGCGGGCACTCCCGACCTCATCAGAGCTCAGGCCTCTGAGCTGCGTGGACATTAGGTGTACAAAGCTGGGAACGGGGTGGGTCCGGCTCTGATCCTCAGATTGCGACAAAACCAGGTACCTGGCCTCACCGGGACCGTGTATAGAGCCTGATCCGGCCCCAGGGCGGGGCGTCTCCTGGCCGCACCAGCGCCATGGCCGGGCCCCGGGCGGGGCGGCGTGTCTTCTCCCGGCCTGCTCGGGCGCGTAGGCTTTGGGGACCGAGGACCAGTAGACGGCCTGGAGCCTGCACAGGCTGACAGGCCGTCGCCACATGAGGAGCTAATCGCCGTGCGCCTGCCTTCCCGCGATCCAGGATCACAACCCACGCAGTCCCTCAGCCAGGGCGCCCAGGGCACCCCGCCCGCGGGCGCGAGGCCGCACCGGCACGCCACCTCCTCTGGTGACCTTCCCGGCTCAAACGAGCCGACGACCTCCATCCCGGCCGAGGAGCTGGAGGAGTGGAGGGAGGAGTGGCAGGACGACTACGACGAAGGCTTCCCCTCCTCGGGGGACCGCACCACGGTCGTACCCGCCCCTGGTCCGGCCACGCAGGCCTACCCCTCGCCGGACCCCACCACCGCCTTCCCCGCAGGCGCCTCACCAACCACCGCCCTGCCCGCAGGCGACTACGACGAGGGCTTCCCCTCCTCGGGGGACCGCACCACGGTCGTGCCCGCCCCTGGTCCGGCCACGCAGGCCTACCCCTCGCCGGACCCCACCACCGCCTTCCCCGCAGGCACCTCACCAACCACCGCCCTGCCCGCAGGCGACTACGACGAGGGCTTCCCCTCCTCAGGCGACCGCACCACAGTCATGTCCACCCCCGACCCGACCACCGTCTTCCCGAGCCGGGGCGCGCCTGCGGGCGGCGGACCGGTGCGGACCCCGATCATGCCCGACCACCGGGCCCAGGCGGGGGCGCGGTCCCCAGCGGGTACGTGGTCCCAGGCGGCGCCCCCGCCAGCATCCCGGCCCCGCTCCCAGGCGGCACCCCCACCCGCCCGGTGGGGAGAGCCCGTCGAGTCGCCTCTGCCACCAGCAGTGCCCCGGCCCCAGACGGGTACGCAGTCCTCGGCGGGCAGGTGGTCCCAGGCGGCACAGCCTGCGTCCCAGTCTCCAAGCTGGCGAGCCCCCCAGCCGACGCCCCGACCCCAGGAGGCCTACCAGCCAGCTGCCCGCCCTCAAGCCGAGCCCCAGCCCGCCCCGTGGGGAGGGCCCGTCGAGAGCCCCCGACCCGTCCTGCCCCCGCCCCCGGCCAGACGGCACACCGCCGCCCTACCGCTGGGGACCCTCATGCTGGTCGTCACGATCGGGCTCCTGGGCTGGGGGACCTACACCTTCCTCACCTCCCTCCACATCCTCGACCTCGTCCAGGGCACCGTTGACAAAACCATCTGGACGGCAGGAGGTGCGGTCATAGGTGGCGCCGTCCTCGCCTTCTTCACGGTAATCGTGAGCTTCGTCGCTGTGGCCCGCGCCAAGCCCAAGACGGCGGCCCTCACGTTCATGCTGGGCGCCTTCTTCCTGCCCCTGGGGGCCTGTGCCGCAGGTGTCCACTACGGGTGGCCCGTGCTCAAGGAGAACACCCTCGCCGAGGCGCGCCAGATGGCGGGGACGGTCAACCCGGATGACGTCGATGCCCTCATTGGCCAGGTCGAGGACCTGGGGATCAACGTCCCCTGGCGCGGGGAGCTCATGGAGATCCTCCGGGGGGAGTCGCAGTAAGCGATGCGGCAAGCTGGTACGGATTGCAGTCGGGCCCAGCTGAGGTGCTGGGCCCGGCGCAGGAGGTACAGGGTACGGGCCTCGTGACCGTGACTCGGACGGTAGGGCCAGGCTCACCGGCCCACCGGCCCACCGCAGGAGGTGCAGGGCGTGAGTTGGTGTGATGGTCCGCACAATGGGCATTGCCAGGCCTGACTCAGGAGGTGTGTGGGACCCACGCCGTGTGGGTGACTGCCGGGACCGCGGCCAGGTGCGGTAGGAGACAGAGGCGCCTGCAGCCGCCCTTGTCGGCCCGGTGCCGGGCGCGACCGGGAGCTGGGGCCTGGCAGGCGTGGCGCTAACGGAGCAGAACCTGATTGTGGGGTTGTTCTGGTCGTGTCGCGTGTCTGGGTGTGGTGGCTAGCGGCCCGGTGGCAGGCCAGCTGGCGGTCTGGTGGCGGGCCAGCTGGCGGTCTCGGGCGGCTGGCGCCAGCCGGGCCTGCTGACGGTTACGGGCAGGCCGTCAACCGGCTCAACTGGCGGAGTTGCACATTCTTTTTACAAACCGCGATCAGTAAACGGCGGGATCATGCGGATCTGCTTGACGGCCTGGGCCTGGGAACCAGGATGAATGTGCAACGGCGCCCGCGTTGCACATTCATCCTGCTCACCTCCGCCTCCCGGGGCGGGAAAACGTTGGAATGACGCCACCACCCCGACCAGCACCCCGGGATGAATGTGCAACACCGCCACCCAGGCCCCCGATGAACACACCACTGGCAGCCACCACGGCCTCCCCGGCCACCTCCGGCCCTGGTCCCGGCCCCCGCACCACCAGCAGACACCCCCACGTAGCGGCACGGGGACCAGCCGATGAGGGGCCGACTCCTACGCAGCTGGCGGACACCCCGACAGGGAGGCTGAACCTGACGGCCTGACTCCCGCAACCAGGTCCTTGCCCTGTCCACGTTATAAGTACCGTTCTCACGGCCAACAAGTACCGTTCTCACGACGAATAAGTAGGGCACCGTGGTCATCCTCGCGGGCCGACCTGGGTGACGAGAAGATCAAGACCGCCATCGAACGACTCCGCCATCGGCAGCTGCGCCTTGGGCTACGGCCGCTCCCTAGCACCTCGTCAGGGGCACGGTCACGGTCAGCTTGCACGCCGGGCGGGAGCGCGGGGTCGGTGCACTCGTACTCAGGGGCCTGAAGATGTACCAGAACTTGCCCCTGTGACAGGCAGACGGTAGGGCTCCGCACGATCTACGGTCAGCTCATGACTAGCTCCTCTTCTTTAACACCTCACGAGCCTGCGATGCCCCCTCCTCCTCCTCCGCCTCCGCCCGCACCCGGCGTCGGCGGCCCTGCGGCAGGGCCAGGAACCGGGCCCGCCAACAGCAGGCGGTCCCGCGCCTCGCGGCGGTGGATCGTACCGACCATCGCGGCACTGGTCGTCAGTCTGGCCGCGGTCACCGCCCTGGCCTTCACGCAGGGCTGGCTGGGAATCAGCCCGGTCGCCAGTGAGCAGGATGGCTCGCACGGGGCCGACGGCGACTCCGGGTCGCACCGCTTCATGCCGAGCGACCTGAGCGCCGACTACCGGGAGGCGGCAAGCGTGACATGGCAGATTGAGAGCAAGAACATCCAGTTCGATAAGGTCTCCGATGACGGTTCCATGTTGCTGGCCCACGACTATGACAAGCACCACCTCTATAACATCTCCGGAGCTGAGCCGCGGGAGATCTGGTCCGGGGACTGTGGTATCCAGATCCAGGCTGTGTTCTGGGGAAACAACGTCATGTGCGCGGTTCCGACAGCGGACCGTATGTCGGTCGCGTCCTACAAACTAGTTGATGGGACCAGCGGCGACGTCACGCCCCTTGCTTGGACAGCGAATATGCAGCTGCACTGTGTTGCCGGTGATGTCGGCATCTTCTCGCCCCCGACGGATTCTGAGAATGCCGACGATATCGAGGGGTACTCTGCCGATGGTACACGGCTGTGGAATGCTGACGGAAGTAATGACACGTATCTTGGTATTGTTAATTGCTCTTCCAAGGCTCCTGTCGTGATGGCGCTGGCGGGGCTGAAGTTCGACAATAATGTGGTGATTCCACGCGATGGCGCGGTCAAGGACTCTCCCGCTGCGGCGCTGCTCAGCGCGACGACTGGGACCATGCTGACCTATGGTGACAAATTCAATATCGGGCCGCTCTCCGGTGGAGGTGTCGTCGTGTCGACGTTCTACGACTCCGATCTCACCGGTGGTACCATGAGCGCTTTCGACAGCCGGGGCAAGGAGCTGTGGTCTGAGACGGGCCGCTGGCTGTTCAGTGTTCAGGCGGAGGTATCCGCTGACGATATTCACCAGGCACTGCCCCAGATGAGCCAGGGTGAGTGGGATGTGAATCTCGTCGGCCCGGGAGGCAAGATACACGTCCTTGACTTCAGCTGCGATACGGAGGGCTCGATGTGTATGGAGACTCTCCCGGATGTGTATCTTGATGGCAAGCATCTTGACGGCCCCACCAAGGGGGGCGTGCCAGTCCTCGACAGTTTCTACCTATTGTCCGACGGTAGGACGCTGCTCGGCTCCTGGAAAGGGGTGAACGACTACATGACGATCATCGCCTACGACCTCGGGACGGGAAAGCAGACGATGACCTACAACCTCTGGGTCGCTGCTGTGTCCCTCGTTCCAGTTCGAAAGGACCTCATGGTGGTGGATGTCTCCATCATGGGCGACAACGACTACATCCCCGCTGTGCAGCCCCGGCGGCCGAGTGGGGGCAGCTCCTGAGAGCGTGCGGGGGAGCGAGGCTCGTCCCGATCGCGCCGCCGGCCAGGTGCGCGAGGCCTGGCAAGCCCGTTCTCGTGACGAACAAGTACCGTTCTCACGGCCAACAAGTACCGTTCTCACGGGTTGGGTGCGGCCCCGGGCGGGCGGCCAGCGCGCCCGGGGCCGCCCGGGTGCAGGGCGGCCCGTGGGACCGTCAGGGGTGCGGCACATGGTGGGTAGGTCCGCCCGGGTGCAGGGCGGCCGGTGCGCCGGGACGCCTCCAGCAGCGAGGACCACTGAAACCGTTCCAGTGGTGAGGACCACTGAAACCGTGGCCGCCCTGGGATGGCGGGCGACGGCGTCGAGCACGTACCCTGGCCTGCGGTGCCCGAGCGCGGGCCGCCACTTCTCCGTTCCCAGCGAGGCCGGGCCTCACGCGACCCCCTCGTGATGCGGGTCTGCCGCAGCGGGAACCGACGGGCCCCATCCGCGGGGCTCCGGACGTCATCAGTCGCGCCCCCGGCCGACGCAGGCGGGCCGGCCCTCACCGCGGTGCCGTGCGCCCCGGGGGTGGGGTCAGCGTGAGAGCAGCGACAGTTCTCGATGCACGTCAAGATGGAGAGTCTCAGTGCCAACCATTCAGCAGCTGGTCCGCAAGGGCCGCTCGACGAAGCGCACGTCGTCCAAGACGCCCGCGCTCAAGGGCAGCCCGCAGCGACGCGGCGTGTGCACCCGCGTGTACACCACCACCCCCAAGAAGCCCAACTCCGCCCTGCGTAAGGTCGCCCGTGTCCGCCTGTCCAGCGGCATTGAGGTCACCGCCTACATCCCCGGTGAGGGCCACAACCTCCAGGAGCACTCCATCGTGCTCGTGCGTGGTGGCCGTGTGAAGGACCTTCCCGGTGTCCGCTACCACATCGTGCGCGGTGCCCTGGACACCCAGGGCGTCAAGGGCCGCCAGCAGGCCCGCTCGAAGTACGGCGCCAAGAAGGAGAAGAAGTAATGCCTCGTAAGGGTCCCGCACCCAGGCGCCCGCTCGCCGTCGACCCTGTCTACGGCTCCCCGGTCGTCACCCAGCTCGTCAACCGCGTCCTGCTGGACGGCAAGAAGTCCACCGCCGAGCGCATTGTCTACGGCGCCCTGGAGGGGGTGCGCGCCAAGACGGACCAGGACCCGGTCTCCGTGCTCAAGCGCGCCCTGGACAATATCCGCCCCGCCCTGGAGGTCCGCTCCCGCCGCGTGGGCGGGGCCACCTACCAGGTGCCCGTCGAGGTCCGCCCCGGCCGCGCCACCACCCTGGCCCTGCGCTGGCTGGTGGACTTCTCCCGCAAGCGCCGCGAGAACACCATGACCGAGCGCCTCATGAACGAGATCCTCGACGCCTCCAACGGCCTGGGTGCCGCGGTCAAGCGCCGTGAGGACATGCACCGCATGGCCGAGTCCAACAAGGCCTTCGCCCACTACCGCTGGTAATCCCCCGGTAGGCACGTCGGTCGGGGACCGTCCCCGCGGGACCCGGCCGACACCTCTGCTCACACTCCGAAAGAAGGACACCTCTAGTGGCACTCGACGTGCTGACCGACCTCACCAAGGTCCGCAATATCGGCATTATGGCCCACATCGATGCCGGCAAGACCACCGTCACCGAGCGCATCCTGTTCTACACCGGCATCAACTACAAGATCGGTGAGACCCACGACGGCGCCTCCACGATGGACTGGATGGAGCAGGAGGCCGAGCGCGGGATCACCATCACCTCCGCCGCCACCACCTGCTTCTGGAACGACAACCAGATCAACATTATCGACACCCCCGGCCACGTGGACTTCACGGTGGAGGTCGAGCGGAGCCTGCGCGTGCTCGACGGCGCCGTCGCGGTCTTCGACGGCAAGGAGGGTGTGGAGCCCCAGTCCGAGACCGTGTGGCGCCAGGCCGACAAGTACAACGTCCCGCGCATCTGCTTCATTAACAAGATGGACAAGCTGGGCGCCAACTTCGAGTTCTCCGTCCAGACGATCCGTGACCGGCTCCACGCCACCCCGATCGTCCTGAACTTCCCCATCGGCTCCGAGAGCGAGTTCTCCGGCGTCGTGGACCTGCTGGAGATGCGTGCCGTGCGCTTCCCCGAGAAGGACGCCGACGGCAAGGACACCCGCGGCTCGGTGGTGGAGTACGAGGAGATCCCCGCCGACTTGGTGGCCAAGGCCGAGGAGCTGCGCGCCCAGCTGGTCGAGACGGTCGCCGAGGCCGACGACGAGCTCACCGAGAAGTACCTGGAGGGCGAGGAGCTGACCGTCGCCGAGCTCAAGGCCGGCATCCGCATGCTGACCATCGCCGGCAAGGCCTTCCCGGTCCTGGCCGGCTCCGCCTTCAAGAACAAGGGCGTCCAGCCCATGCTCGACGCCGTCCTGGACTACCTGCCCAGCCCGCTGGACGTGCCGGCCACCGAGGGCCACAAGCCCGGTCACGAGGACGAGGTCCTGGTGCGCCGTCCCAGCGAGGACGAGCCCTTCTCCGCCCTGGCCTTCAAGATCGCGGCCCACCCCTTCTACGGCAAGCTCACCTACGTGCGCATCTACTCGGGCAAGGTCTCCCAGGGCGAGATGGTCCTCAACGCCACCAAGGGCAAGAAGGAGCGCATCGGCAAGCTCTTCCAGATGCACTCCAACAAGGAGAACCCGGTGGACGTGGCCCACGCCGGGCACATCTACGCCTTCATCGGCCTCAAGGACGTCACCACCGGTGACACCCTGTGCGCCCAGGGCGCCCCGATCGTCCTGGAGTCCATGACCTTCCCCGACCCGGTCATCCACGTCGCCATCGAGCCCAAGACCAAGGGCGACCAGGAGAAGCTGGGCACGGCCATCCAGAAGCTCTCCGAGGAGGACCCGACCTTCACCGTCGAGCTCGACAGCGAGACCGGCCAGACCGTCATCGGCGGGATGGGCGAGCTCCACCTGGACATCCTCGTGGACCGTATGCGCCGTGAGTTCAAGGTCGAGGCCAACGTGGGCAACCCGATGGTCGCCTACCGCGAGACCATCCGCAAGAAGGTCGACAAGGTCGAGTACACCCACAAGAAGCAGACCGGTGGGTCCGGCCAGTTCGCCAAGGTGCTCATGTCCTTCGAGCCCCTGGTCGCCGAGGAGGCCGCCGAGGGCGAGGAGAAGGAGCACTACGAGTTCGTCAACGCCGTCACCGGCGGCCGCGTGCCCCGCGAGTACATCCCCAGCGTCGACGCCGGCGTGCGGGACGCCATGCTCACCGGCGTCCTGGCGGGCTACCCCGTGGTGGACGTCAAGGCCACCCTCGTCGACGGCGGCTACCACGAGGTCGACTCTTCCGAGATGGCCTTCAAGATCGCCGGGTCCATGGCCTTCAAGGAGGGTGCCAGGAGGGCCTCCCCGGTGCTCCTGGAGCCCGTCATGGCCGTGGAGGTGCGTACCCCCGAGGAGTACATGGGTGACGTCATCGGCGACCTCAACGCCCGCCGTGGCATGATCCAGTCCATGGAGGACGCCGTGGGCGTCAAGGTCGTCAAGGCCGCCGTCCCGCTGAGCGAGATGTTCGGCTACGTCGGTGACCTGCGCTCCAAGACCCAGGGCCGCGCCGTGTACTCCATGAGCTTCGACTCCTACGCCGAGGTGCCCAGGAACGTGGCCGAGGAGATCATCGCCAAGGCCAAGGGCCTCTGAGGCGCCCGGCCGCGGGCGGTCCGGCCTGGCCCACAGCGGGCCCCGCATCCGGCCCGCCCGCGCCTCCGGGGCGGTGCCCGGGCACCTCGCCCCTCACGCGACGGCTGGCCACCAGTACGGCTCCGGCCGTCGCACCACCCCACTGGGTTAGGCCAGTGGGTGCCATGTCCAGTAAGATTCCCGACAATCCATTAGTGTGTGCTCCGCGCGGAGACCAGCGATAGCATAGGCTGGTCGAGACCCGACGAAGAGCACTACCCGAGTCCCAGGAGGACACCAGTGGCCAAGGCCAAGTTCGAGCGGACCAAGCCGCACGTCAACATCGGAACGATCGGTCACGTCGACCACGGCAAGACGACGCTGACCGCCGCGATCTCCAAGGTCCTGCACGACGAGTACCCGGACCTCAACCCCTTCACTCCCTTCGACGAGATCGACAAGGCTCCCGAGGAGCGCCAGCGCGGCATCACCATCAACATCGCGCACGTCGAGTACCAGACGGCCAAGCGCCACTACGCGCACGTGGACGCCCCCGGTCACGCCGACTACATCAAGAACATGATCACCGGCGCGGCCCAGATGGACGGTGCCATCCTCGTGGTGGCCGCCACCGACGGCCCCATGGCCCAGACCCGCGAGCACGTGCTGCTCGCCCGCCAGGTCGGCGTGCCCGCCCTGCTGGTGGCCCTCAACAAGGCCGACGCCGTGGACGACGAGGAGCTCCTCGACCTGGTCGAGATGGAGGTCCGTGAGCTGCTCTCCAGCCAGGACTACGACGGCGACAACGCCCCTGTGATCCGTGTCTCCGCTCTCAAGGCCCTGGAGGGCGACGCCGAGTGGGCCGGCAAGATCAAGGAGCTCATGGACGCGGTCGACGAGTACATCCCGACCCCGGTCCGTGACATGGACAAGCCCTTCCTCATGCCCATTGAGGACGTCTTCACCATTACCGGTCGCGGCACCGTCGTCACCGGCCGTGTGGAGCGCGGCAAGCTCCCGATCAACTCCGAGGTCGAGATCCTGGGTATCCGTGAGCCCCAGAAGACCACGGTCACCGGTATCGAGATGTTCCACAAGTCCATGGACGAGGCGTGGGCCGGCGAGAACTGCGGTCTGCTCCTGCGCGGCACCAAGCGTGAGGACGTCGAGCGCGGGCAGGTCGTCTGCAAGCCCGGCTCCATCACCCCGCACACCCAGTTCGAGGGCCACGTCTACATCCTGACCAAGGACGAGGGCGGCCGCCACAACCCCTTCTACTCCAACTACCGTCCGCAGTTCTACTTCCGGACCACCGACGTCACCGGCGTCATCACCCTGCCCGAGGGCACCGAGATGGTCATGCCCGGCGACACCACCGAGATGACCGTCGAGCTCATCCAGCCCATCGCCATGGAGGAGGGCCTCGGCTTCGCCATCCGTGAGGGTGGCCGCACCGTTGGCTCCGGCCGCGTCACCAAGGTCCTCAAGTGAGGTCCTGACCGGCGGGTCTCTCCGCCTACCTGACTGAGCAGCAGCTCAGCCCGAGGGTCTGCCCCGGATCGTACCCACGATCCGGGGCAGACCTTTTTTCTCACCTTCGCGGGGCCGGGGGCGGGCCGTCATGGGCCCGTGGGGCCTTGCGCGCCGGTGGGCGGGGCTTGTAGGGCGGCTGCGGGGGGTGGACAGCTGTCGGCTGGCCTGCTGGCTGTGGACGGTTACTGGGCGGGCCTGGCGGCTGCGGGGCGGGGCGGCGTGGGGGAGTGGCGGCTTGCCACTAGCCTGGCCGCCCCAGCCCGGCCCGGCGCCGCCCCAGCCCGGCAGCCGCCCCAGTGCCGACCCGTTGTATGACGCTATTCTCATTCACGCCTTTATCGTTACTGGCGTGCAACTGGGTCGTTACGGCCCGGTGCCCGTTGTAATCACGTCGAGACAATTCACCTCCCTCCTGGTTGCAATTCCGTAAAGAAACCGCTTCTGGCTTGCGCCGGGGCGGGGGGCCCTGGTTAGGGTGGTATCCGGTATCGCGACCGCCTGGCATCCCGTGCCTTAGGCGGACTCGCCACGTATTCTTTCTTCCCCTATTTTCTTACCGGAGTCCCATGATGCTCTCTGTTCCGCGCTTCTCCTCCGTACGGAGGGCTGGCGCAGGCGTCTGTGCTCTTCTGGCTGCCGTCCTCCTCACCCTGGCGGGTGCCGGGGCGCCCTCCCTCCCGCCCGCAGCCGCACTGCCCGCCAGCCTCTCCGACGACGCCCTGCCCGCCGTGTTCGCAACCGGCGGCACGAGCCACTACCGGGACACGATCCAGTGGCTCCAGTGGGCCAGCTACGACAAGGACTTCAAGGGGCGGGACCGGCCCAACGTCCCGGTCCTCGACTACGGCCAGAGCAAGGTCTTCGTCAACTACCGCGACATGGGCGACGCGGGCTACCTCTTTACCACCTGCACGCTCTCCGACCTCCAGCACCTGGGGCACGCCTCCAACTTCCCCGCCGACCTGGCCAAGGGGCCCCTGGTGGCCACCCGCCCGGGGACCTGGGCGGGCGACGTCCTGGACAACCTGTACAACATCGGCGGCGCCGCCGACTGGTCCGACGGCAGCAAGGTGTGGCACACGGGCCTGAGGTACCCCGCCGACTACCGCAACAACAACCAGATGGTGATCGGCCTGGCCAACGGCTACGCCTACAACGGTGACAAGACCTGGGACGGCAAGGACAAGAACGACGCGAACGCGGACCGCACCCCCACCGGCGGGTACTCGCGCATTAGCTTCGACATGTCCTGCTCGGCCAAGATCGTCGCCTCTGACGGCACCGAGACCCCGGTGGCGCTCCACGGGCTCGTCCTCGCCGACGCCGAGGCCTCCAACCCGGCGCCCAAGGGCGTGACGGACCCCTACGCGGGGGAGTGGATCCAGGCGACGGTCCCCGCCGACCAGGACGTCACCTGGCGCCTCCTGGACGGCATGCGCTCGGAGCACTGCAAGGACACCCGGGCGGGTAAGAGCACCCAGGTGACCACCGTGGGCACGCTGTCCGACAACGACCGGACGCTGCGCCTGGACAACACCGGCAGCGAGTGCGTCTACCAGGACGGCGGCAGCTACTCGCGGCCCAACGGCCTGGGCGGCCCCGCGGTGTCCGTCTTCATGCAGGGTGCCACCAAGGCGACCATTACCATGCAGGGCTCCGGCTACTCCGCCGTCGCACTGGGCCTGGTCATCGCCACCGACTACGGTGACGCCCCCGCCAGCTACGGCAGCGCCTCCGCCCTCATCCAGCCCACCTGGGAGGGCGGGCAGATCACCCACTCCAACAGCGCGGACCTGTTCGACTCCAGCGCCATTGAGCGCACCCGTATGAGCGTCTCCGGGCCGCGCCTGGGCTCCCTGCTGGACTCCGAGGGCTACCAGTTCTACTCCACGGGCGCCGACGGTGACGACGTCAACGGCCCGACCGACCCCGTGGTCAGTGACGAGGACGGCGTGAGCCCGCCCCCGGACGGCTACAGCACCGCCCCCGGGGCCGTGGTCGAGCAGGCGGTGACCTGCCAGAGCCAGGGCGTCGTCGCCGGGTGGGTGGACTGGAACCACAACCAGGTCTTCGACGACGCCGAGAAGAGCGACGAGCAGCCCTGCTCCGCGGGCGGCGCCACCCTGCACTGGACCGTGCCCGACGACGTCGTGCGCTCCGTGGACGGGGAGACCGGCAGCCAGCCGGACACCTACCTGCGGGTGCGCATTAGCGACGACGGCCAGCCCCTGCGCCCCCAGGGCGTCACCATGAGCGGGGAGGTCGAGGACTACAAGGTCGCCGTGCGGGTGCCCACCATCGAGCTGGTCAAGACCGTGGAGGCCCACTACGCCACCGCCGAGGTCCCCGCCTTGGACGCCAGCCAGTGGTCGCTCCAGGCCAGCGACGGCTCCACCGCCCCGCCCGGCCTCGTGCGTGGGTCCGGCGCCGCCCCGGTCACGGTGGTCCGCCCCGGCGGCTACACCCTGTCGGAGTCCTCCGCCTCACCCGAGGCCGACGGCTACCAGGCCGGGGCGTGGGAGTGCGCGCAGACCCCCGGCACTCTCGACGCCCCCGGCGTCCCCTACAGCTCCACCGTGAGCGGCACCACCCTGACCGTGGCCAACCAGGACCGGGTGACCTGCCGCGTCGTCAACACGAGCAAGCCAGCCACGCTCACCTGGCACAAGGTGGACCAGGACGGGACGACGCCGCTGGGCGGTACAAGCTGGACCCTGACCGGCCCGGGCGTGCCCGGTGGGACCGTCGTGGCGGACTGCACCGGCGCCCCCTGCGCCACCGGGACCTTCGCGGACACCGACCCGGCCCCGGGCGCCTTCAGGCTCACCGGCCTGAGCTGGGGGCTGTACACCGTCACCGAGTCCGCGGCCCCCGCCGGCTACCAGGTCCTGACGCAGACCCTGTGCCTCGACCTGGCCGCCCCCGGCACCGGTCCCAAGGGCGTGGACTGGTCCGCCCACCCCGGGTGCCGGGCCCCGGGCGCGGGTACGCGGACGTCGCTGGAGGTGGGCCTCCAGGACACCTATGGCGACGACGGCAGCCCCACGGACGTGGTGCGTGACGGGAACGTGAGGAACACCCGTCTGCCCGGCTCGGTGACCTGGGGGAAGGCGGACGAGGGCGGCGCGCCCCTGACGGGCTCGGCGTGGACCCTCACCGGCCCGTCCGGCACCGGACTGCAGGCCGTGGTCGAGGACTGCGTGGCCGACTCCGCCGACCGGTGCCCGGCCTCCGCCCAGGGCACCTACCGGGACAGCGACCCGCGTGCGGGCTTCCTGAAGGTGACCGACCTGCCCTGGGGCGACGGCGACTACACGCTGGTGGAGGCCCGGCCCCCCGCCGGGTACAGCCTCGATGCCACCGTGCACACCTTCGCCATCCGGGCCGACGCGCTGGACTACTCCTTTGACACGCCCTTTACCAACACCAAGTCGGGGGTCCCCTCTATCCCCCTGACCGGAGGGCGCGGAGCCTACCTGTTCCTCGCGGCGGGAGGGGTCCTCCTCTGCGTGGCCCTGGCCGCCGGCCTTATCAGGAGGTACCGCTCTCACACACACTGACCACCAGTAGCACCGGCAATGAATTACCACCACGTTCCGCGTTCGACGCGCATACGAAAGGACTGCTTTATGACACGGACCCACTCCAGGCGCAACAGTCTCCTGGGCGCCGCCATGGCGATCAGCCTGGGCCTGATCGGCCTGGGCTCCGTGGCCCAGGCCACCGAGCCCAGCTTCGGCAATATCGACCCCGCCGCCAAGGGCTCCCTGACCGTGCACAAGCACGAGACCGGCTCCCAGACCCCGGAGGGCACGCCTGACGGCAAGACCAACGTCACCGGCACCCCCGTGCCCGACGTCACCTTCACCGCCTACCGGGTCACCAACCTGGACCTGACCGCCCAGGCCTCCTGGAACGGCCTGGACACCCTGACGGTCCCCGAGGACGCCTGCGGCGCTGACTGGGCCAGCCCCCAGCTGACCCTGCCCGGTGGCCTGGCCGCCACCTTCGACACAGGGACGGCCGGGATGACCGGTGCCGACGGCTCCACCACCCTGGCCGACCTGCCCGTAGCCGCCTACCTGGTGTGCGAGACGACCTCTCCCGCCAGCGTCATCCGCAAGGCGGCCCCCTTCCTGGTGACGGTCCCCTTCCCCAACACCGCCGCCGAGGCCGCTAACGGCGACGGGACCTGGCTCTACGACGTCAACGTCTACCCCAAGAACACCGTGGTCCAGGCCCCGACCAAGGACTTCGTCCTCAACAAGGCGGGTATCAAGACCGGGGACCAGGTCGACTTCCCGGTGAGCGCTAAGGTGCCCAGCCTGGCCAGCACGCCCCAGGAGCAGTACTTCTCCTACTTCGTCATCTCCGACCCGCTGGACAGCGCGCTCAAGGACGGCAAGGTCAAGTCCGTGACGATCACCGCGGGCGGCGCCACCCAGGACGTGCCCGCCAGCCAGTACACGACGACCGAGGGGCAGAACCCGACGGTGTCCTTCACCGCCGAGGGCCTGACCGCGCTCAAGGGCCAGCCCAACGCCACCGTCACGGTGACCTTCACCGCCACCGTGGACCAGGTCCCGGCCACGGGCCAGATCCCCAACACCGGCTACTTCAACGTGGACACCCGCACGGTGCCCGGTGAGCCCGACCAGCCCGACGACGGCAAGAAGGTCCCCACCAACGAGGTCGTCACCGGCTGGGGTGACCTCAAGGTCCTCAAGGCCGACGCGGACAATGCCGACACCGGCCTTACGGGCGCCAAGTTCAAGGTCTACGCCTCCTCCGACCCCTTCGCCGCCACCTGCGACGCCTCCACCAAGACCGGTGACCCCATTGCCGTCAACGACGTCACCGAGTTCGAGTCCGACGCCTCGGGCGTGGTGAACATCGAGGGCCTGTTCGTGGACTCCAAGGTCGGCCAGAAGTACAACGTGGGCGACCCCAAGCCGACCACGTCCCTGGACCACAGCGCACGCTGCTACGTCCTGGAGGAGGTCCAGGCCCCCGCCGGCTTCGTCCTGCCCACCGGCGACCAGGCCCTGACCGCCGTCAAGGTCAACGCCGGCCAGACCGTGGGCACCGACATCACCGTCAACAACACCAAGCAGGGGGTCCCGGGGCTGCCGCTGACCGGTGCCGCCGGCAAGGTCCTCATGATGCTCGGTGGTAGCGCCCTGGTGCTCCTGGGCGCGGGCACGGCCCTGGTGGTCCGCTCCCGCCGTCGGCACGGCTGAGCGGGCGACGGCCCGACGCCGACCACGTCCGCCGGTGGCGGGGAGGTCAGCCTCCCCGCCACCGGCGTGTCCCCACCCCGTAGAAGCAGGAGAGAACCGATGCCGCACACCAGGCGCCACCGCGCCGAGCCCGCCCGGCGCTGGCGGCTCTCGGCCCTGTCCGCGCTCCCCGCCGTCCTGGCCCTGGCGGGGATGCTCGTCTTCTCCTACCCCGCCGTGGCGGCCTGGGTCTCCCAGTACAACCAGTCCCGGATCGTCTCGGACTACCACGCCCAGGTGGACCAGGCCCAGCCCGAGGCCGCGGCCCAGCTCGCCGCCGCCCACGCCTACAACGACGCCCTGTCCGTGGGCGCCGTGCTGGAGGCCAACACCAACGTCCCCACCGGCTCGGGCACCGGGGACCAGGCCCTGGACTACGAGAGCATCCTGAGCGTCAACCCCGCCGGGCTCATGGCCCGCCTGCGCATCCCCAGCATCGACCTCGACCTGCCCGTCTACCACGGCACCTCCGACTCGGTGCTCCTGGCCGGGCTCGGGCACCTGCAGGGCACCAGCCTGCCGGTGGGCGGGGCGGGCACGCGCTCGGTCATCACCGGCCACCGGGGCCTGGCCGAGGCCACCATGTTCACCGACCTCGACCGGGTCCGTACCGGGGACACCCTGACCCTGGAGGTCTTCGGCGAGGTCCTGACCTACCGGGTCACCGAGAGCCGGGTCGTGGAGCCCGACGAGACCGAGGCGCTGCGCGCCGAGCCCGGGCGCGACCTGGTCACCCTGGTGACCTGCACCCCTCTGGGCATTAACACCCACCGCATCCTGGTCACCGCCGAGCGCGTGACGCCCACCCCCGTCGCGGACCTGGAGGCCGCCGGAGGGGTCTCCCAGCTCCCCCGCTTCCCGTGGTGGGCCGTGTGGCTGGGGGGCGGCACCCTCCTGGTCGGCCTGTACCTCTGGCGGGCCGGCTACCCTCCCTCCCGGGGCCGGACGGGCCGCCGCGCCGGGGCCCACCGCGCCGGGGCCCACCGCAGGAGGTCCGCTCCCGGCTCCTGAGCGGCCGGGAGGCGCGACACGCCCGAGCGCGGGGGCTGGTGGGAGGACTCACACCCACTGGGGTTTTGGGTGCGTGGAGGGGCTGGTACCTTAGTGCAGGTCGGCCTGAACCGGGGCGCACCAGGTGTCACGGGGCCAGGGTCGGCCACCTCCTGGGGTCGTCCCAGGAACCAGTCTGATGGACCCACTGCCGTGGGCTTCCATGTGCCAGGACCGGTCCCGATTCTTCTTCACAGTGGAGTTCTCGACGCTGTCGCGCGGCGACACGCCCGAGTGCGTGGACCAGTCAAAGCAAGTACGAGAGAGGTTTGGCGCCATGGCGGGACAGAAGATCCGCATCCGGCTCAAGTCCTACGACCACGAGGTCATTGACTCTTCGGCGCGCAAGATCGTCGATGTCGTGACCCGCGCTGGTGCGACGGTCGTGGGCCCGGTGCCGCTGCCGACCGAGAAGAACGTGTTCTGCGTCATCCGGTCGCCGCACAAGTACAAGGACAGCCGTGAGCACTTCGAGATGCGCACACACAAGCGGCTGATCGACATTATCGACCCGACGCCCAAGGCCGTCGACTCGCTCATGCGTCTCGACCTCCCGGCGGACGTCAACATCGAGATCAAGCTCTGAGGACTGCCATGACTACGCTTAACCAGCCGGCTGCCGGCGCGCCCGTCAGGGCGCTGCTCGGCACCAAGCTCGGCATGACGCAGATCTGGGACGAGGACGGCGTCCTGCGCCCCGTCACCGTGGTGCGCGTGGACACCAACGTCGTCACCCAGATCCGGACCGTTGAGAACGACGGCTACGAGGCCGTCCAGCTGGCCTTCGGGCAGATCGACGAGCGCAAGGTGACCAAGCCCATGGCCGGCCACTTCGCCAAGGCCGGGGTGGCCCCCCGCCGCCACGTCGCCGAGATCCGCACCCCCCTGACCGGTGGGCTCGTCCTCGGCCAGGAGCTGGACGCCGGGATCTTCGAGGTCGGCCAGATGGTCGACGTCACCGGTACCTCCAAGGGCAAGGGGTTCGCCGGCGTCATGAAGCGTCACGGCTTCAAGGGTGTCTCGGCCTCCCACGGTGCGCACCGTAACCACCGTAAGCCCGGGTCGGTCGGCGCCTGCGCCACCCCCGGCCGCATCTTCAAGGGACTGCGTATGGCTGGCCGCATGGGCCACGCCACCACGACGGTCCAGAACCTCAAGGTCCGCGGCGTCGACGCCGACAAGGGCGTTCTCCTCGTGAACGGCGCCGTCCCGGGCCCCAAGGGCGCGGTCGTCGTCGTCCGTACCGCGGTGAAGGGAGCCTGACACCATGACCGAGACCACCACCTCGGCGCTGACGATCGACGTCGTGGACCCCACGGGCGCCAAGACCGGCACGGTCGAGCTGCCCGCCGAGATCTTCGACGTCGAGCCCAACATCCCCCTCATGCACCAGGTCGTCGTGGCCCAGCTGGCCGCGGCCCGCCAGGGCACCCACGCCACCAAGACCCGCGGCATGGTCCGCGGCGGCGGCCGCAAGCCCTACCGCCAGAAGGGCACCGGCCGCGCCCGCCAGGGCTCCACCCGCGCCCCCCAGTTCGTGGGCGGCGGCACGGTCCACGGCCCCCAGCCGCGCGACTACTCCCAGCGGACCCCCAAGAAGATGAAGGCCGCCGCGCTGCGCTGCGCCCTGTCCGACCGCGCCCGCAACGCCCGCGTCCACGTCATTACCGAGTTCGTCACCTCCCAGGTGCCCTCCACCAAGTCCGCGCTGGCCGCGCTGCGCCACCTCACGAGCCGCAAGAGGGCCCTGGTCGTGGTCTCCCACGAGGACGACCTGACCCGGCTCAGCCTGCGCAACGTCCCCGAGGTGCACCTGCTCAGCGCCAACCAGCTCAACACCTACGACGTCCTGAAGTCCGACGACGTCGTCTTCACCGCCAGCGCCCTGGAGGACTTCCTGGGCAGGGGCAAGGAGGAGTCCAAGTGAGCCTTGAGAAGTCCAAGAACCCCCGCGACGTCATTATCGCCCCGGTGGTCTCCGAGAAGTCCTACGCCTGCATGGACCGCGGCCAGTACACGTTCATCGTGGCTCCGGGCTCCAACAAGACCGAGATCAAGCAGGCCGTCGAGGCCATCTTCGGGGTCAAGGTCGCCTCGGTGAACACCCAGAACCGCAAGGGCAAGACGCGCCGCACCCGCACGGGCATCGGGAAGTCCAAGGACACCAAGCGCGCGATCGTCACGCTGCGCGAGGGGACCATCGACATCTTCGGCAACGTGGCCCAGTGACCGGAAGGTAGGACACTGACATGGGAATCCGTAAGTACAAGCCCACGACACCGGGCCGACGCGGCGCCTCCGTAGCCGACTTCGTGGAGATCACGCGCTCCAAGCCGGAGAAGTCTCTGGTCCGCCCCCTGCACAAGACCGGTGGGCGCAACTCCTCGGGCCGCATCACCACCCGTCACAAGGGCGGCGGCCACAAGCGCGCCTACCGTCTCATCGACTTCCGTCGCGCGGACAAGGACGGCGTGCCCGCGCGGGTCGCCCACATCGAGTACGACCCCAACCGTACCGCCCGCATCGCCCTCCTGCACTACGCGGACGGCGAGAAGCGCTACATTATCGCCCCCAACAACCTTGCCCAGGGTGACATCGTCGAGGCCGGTCCCAGCGCCGACATCAAGCCCGGCAACAACCTGCCCCTGCGCAACATCCCCACCGGCACCGTGGTCCACGCCGTGGAGCTGCGTCCCGGGGGCGGGGCCAAGATCGCCCGGAGCGCCGGCACCTCCGTCCAGCTGGTCGCCAAGGAGGGCAAGTACGCGCAGCTGCGCATGCCCTCCGGGGAGATCCGCAACGTGGAGGCCGCCTGCCGCGCCACCGTCGGTGAGGTCGGCAACGCCGAGCAGTCCAACATCAACTGGGGCAAGGCCGGCCGCATGCGGTGGAAGGGCGTGCGCCCGACCGTCCGCGGCGTGGTCATGAACCCGGTGGACCACCCCCACGGCGGTGGTGAGGGCAAGACCTCCGGCGGCCGTCACCCCGTGTCCCCGTGGGGCAAGCCCGAGGGCCGTACCCGTCGTCCCAACAAGTCCAGCGACCGCCTCATCGTGCGTCGTCGTCGGACCGGCAAGAAGCGCTGATAGGAGCCTGATATGCCGCGCAGCCTGAAGAAGGGTCCCTTCGTCGACGACCACCTCATGAAGAAGGTGGACGCCCAGAACGAGAAGGGCACCAAGAACGTCATCAAGACCTGGTCCCGCCGTTCGGTCATCACCCCGGACTTCCTCGGACACACCTTCGCCGTCCACGACGGCCGCAAGCACGTCCCGGTCTTCGTCACCGAGTCCATGGTGGGCCACAAGCTCGGCGAGTTCGCTCCGACCCGCACCTTCCGCGGGCACGTCAAGGACGACCGCAAGTCGCGCCGCTGACGAGCGCCGGAAGTAGAGAGGCTTAGGAACTATGGAAGCTAAGGCGCAGGCCAAGTACGTGCGCACCACGCCCATGAAGGCCCGCCGAATCGTGGACGTGGTCCGCGGCAAGCGCGCCCTGGAGGCCGTCAACGTGCTCCGGTTCGCCCCGCAGGCCGCTGCGGTGCCGGTGCGCAAGGTCATTGAGTCCGCCATCGCCAACGCCAGGTTCAAGGCGGAGCGGGACGGGGAGCAGTTCGACGAGCACGACCTGTTCATTGTCGAGGCGTACGCCGACGAGGGCCCCACCCTCAAGCGGTTCCGGCCCCGCGCCCAGGGGCGCGCCAGCCGGATCCTCAAGCGCACCAGCCACATTACGATCGTCGTCGGCGAGAAGGCCGACTCCGCCAAGAAGGAAGGAGCCCGGTAATGGGGCAGAAGGTCAACCCGACCGGGTTCCGCCTGGGCATTACGACGGACCACCGCTCGCGCTGGTTCGCCGACTCCACCAAGCCCGGCCAGCGCTACCGCGACTTCGTGGCCGAGGACGTCAAGATCCGCCGTCTCATGGGCGACGGCATGGAGCGCGCCGGCATCTCCAAGGTCGACATTGAGCGCACCCGCGACCGGGTGCGCGTGGACCTGCACACCGCCCGCCCCGGTATCGTCATCGGCCGGCGCGGCGCCGAGGCCGAGCGCCTGCGCGCCTCGCTGGAGAAGCTGACCGGCAAGCAGGTCCAGCTCAATATCCTCGAGGTGCGTAACCCCGACCTGGACGCCCAGCTGGTGGCCCAGGGCATTGCCGAGCAGCTCGCCAGCCGCGTGTCCTTCCGCCGGGCCATGCGCAAGGGCATGCAGTCGGCCATGCGCGCCGGCGCCAAGGGCATCCGGGTGCAGTGCTCGGGCCGTCTGGGCGGGGCCGAGATGAGCCGCAGCGAGTTCTACCGCGAGGGGCGCGTGCCGCTGCACACCCTGCGTGCGAACATCGACTTCGGCTTCTACGAGGCCAAGACCACCTTCGGGCGTCTCGGCGTCAAGGTGTGGATCTACAAGGGCGACCTCACCGAGCGTGAGTTCGCCCGCCAGCAGGCCGAGGCCGGTCAGCGTCGGGGCGGTCGGTCCGACCGTCGCGGCGGCCGTCGCGGTGAGCGTGGCGCGCGTCAGAGTACCGAGCAGCAGACCGAGCAGGCGCCGGTCGCCGAGAACGCTGCCGCTGAGCAGGGAACGGAGGCCTGAGCCGTGCTCATCCCCCGTCGGACCAAGTTCCGTAAGCAGCACCGCCCGCACCGCTCGGGCCTGTCCAAGGGCGGTAACAGCATCGCCTTCGGTGAGTACGGCATCCAGGCCCTGGAGCCCGCCTACGTCACCAACCGCCAGATCGAGGCGGCCCGTATCGCCATGACCCGCCACATTAAGCGCGGCGGCAAGGTGTGGATCAATATCTTCCCGGACCGTCCCCTGACCAAGAAGCCGGCTGAGACCCGTATGGGCTCCGGTAAGGGCGCCCCCGAGTGGTGGGTCGCCAACGTCAAGCCCGGGCGCATCCTGTTCGAGCTCGGCGGTGTCGACGAGGCCCTCGCCCGTGAGGCCATGCGCCGCGCGCAGCACAAGCTTCCCATGAAGACCCGTTTCGTGACTCGTGAGGGTGGTGACGTCTGATGGCTATCGGTTCCAAGGGGCTGACCCCCACCGACCTCGACGGCATGGACAACGAGCGCCTCGCCGAGGAGCTCTCCAAGGCCAAGGCCGAGCTGTTCAACCTGCGGTTCGCCTCGGCGACCGGCCAGCTCGAGGACCACGGACGGCTCAAGGCCGTGCGCCGCGACATTGCCCGCATCTACACCATCGTGCGCGAGCGTGAGCTCGGCATCCGCACCGCACCGAGCACGGAGGAGTCCAAGTGAGCGAGCAGACCCCCACCACGGCCCAGGCCACCGAGCGAAACCAGCGCAAGGTCCGCCGCGGCTACGTCGTCTCCGACAAGATGGACAAGACCGTCGTCGTCCTGGTCGAGGAGCGCTACAAGCACTCCCTGTACGGCAAGGTCCTGCGCCGCACCAAGAAGTACAAGGTGCACGACGAGAACAACACCGCCCACGTGGGCGACCTCGTCGAGATCATGGAGACCCGTCCACTCAGCGCCACCAAGCGCTGGCGCCTGACCCGGATCGTGGAGAAGGCCAAGTGACCCACCGCTGAGGCCACCACTTAAGCCCCTGCCCGGGGCCCGGGCCCAGTCACGCACGACGCCGCAGCCACTTCCGGTGGCTGCGGCGTCGTCGTGTCTTGCGTCGGTGAGCAAAGGCACAAGGGCGGACTTCGTCCTGAGGTTTTGCCGCGTCACGGCGTGCACTAGGCTTACGGAGTTGCGTGCGCCCCGGGTGCGCCCGCCAGAGACCTCGTGCCACGGGTGCCTGTGTCTGGCGAGGTACCGGGACTCCACTCGCCCCCTGGCGGGCAGAGAAGTGCGCATTACCTATCAGGAACGTTCGGCTAGGCTCTGCGACCCCCGGGACGCCGAGAACCGGCTCGACGACAGGAGAACACTCAATGATCCAGCAGGAGTCGCGACTGAAGGTCGCCGACAACACCGGTGCCAAGGAGATCCTGTGCATCCGTGTGCTCGGCGGCTCGGGTCGGCGCTATGCGGGTATCGGCGACACGATCGTCGCTACCGTGAAGGACGCCATCCCCGGTGGCAACGTCAAGAAGGGCGACGTCGTCAAGGCGGTCGTCGTGCGCACCCGCAAGGAGCGTCGGCGCCCGGACGGCTCGTACATCCGCTTTGACGAGAACGCCGCCGTCATCCTCAAGAACGACGGCGACCCGCGCGGCACGCGCATCTTCGGTCCCGTCGGCCGTGAGCTTCGTGAGAAGAAGTTCATGCGCATCGTCTCGCTCGCCCCAGAGGTGATCTGAACATGGCACGCATTAAGAAGGGCGACCTGGTCGAGGTCGTGCGCGGACGCACCTCGGACCCCAAGAAGCTGGCCGAGCGCAACGCCCGCCGCGCCGACGAGGGCCTCGACCCCCTCCAGCCCGGCGACAAGGGCAAGCGGGGCCGCGTCCTGCGCGTCTTCCCCGCCGAGGACAAGGTCCTCGTCGAGGGCGTCAACCTCAGGACCCGTCACGTCCGCCAGAACGCGCAGGGGCAGTCCGGCGGCATTGAGACCGTCGAGGTCCCCATCCCCCTGTGCAAGGTGGCCCTGGTCGACCCCAAGACCAAGAAGACCACCCGCGTGGGCTTCCGGGTCGAGCCGGGTGTGCGCTCCAACGGCCGCAAGCGTACCGTCCGGGTGCGTTACGCCAAGAAGTCCGGGGAGGACCTGTGACCATGACCGAGAAGATCACCCCCCGCCTGAAGACCAGGTACGTCCAGGAGGTGCGCCCCGCCCTGCTCAAGGAGTTCCAGCACGGCAACGTGATGGAGGTCGGGCGCATTGTCAAGGTCGTCGTCAACATGGGTGTGGGCGAGGCCGCCCACGACTCCAAGATGATCGAGGGCGCCGTGCGCGACCTGGCCGCCATCACGGGGCAGAGGCCCCAGGTCACCCGGGCCCGCAAGTCCATCGCGCAGTTCAAGCTGCGTGAGGGCATGCCCATCGGGGCCCACGCCACCCTGCGCGGGGACCGCATGTGGGAGTTCCTCGACCGCCTCATCTCCATCGCCCTGCCCCGTATCCGCGACTTCCGGGGCTTGAGCCCCAGGCAGTTCGACGGCAACGGCAACTACACCTTCGGTCTGACGGAGCAGGCGGTGTTCCACGAGATCGACCAGGACAAGATCGACCGCGTACGCGGTATGGACATTACCGTGGTGACCACGGCCAAGACCGACGAGGAGGCCCGCTCGCTGCTCAAGCAGCTCGGCTTCCCCTTCAAGGAGAAGTGACATGGCGAAGACCGCCCTGATCGAGAAGGCCAACCGGAAGCCCAAGTTCGGTGTCCGCGCCTACACGCGCTGCCAGCGCTGCGGACGCCCCCACTCGGTGTACCGCAAGTTCGGCCTGTGCCGTATCTGCCTGCGGGAGATGGCGCTTCGCGGCGAGCTCCCCGGCCTGACCAAGTCCAGCTGGTAAGAACTTACGTCGCAGGTCCGGTGAGGAAACCGCGACGAGGAAGGGCCGAGGCCCACTTATGACTATGACAGACCCGATCGCAGACATGCTGACCCGTCTGCGCAACGCCAACAACGCCCACCACGACTCCGTCTCCATGCCGTCGAGCAAGCTCAAGGTGAACATTGCCGCGATGCTCAAGGCCGAGGGCTACATCGCCTCCTACGAGGTCGCCGACGCCGCGGTGGGCAAGACGCTCACCCTGACCCTGAAGTACGGCGCCAACCGCCAGCGCGCCATCCAGGGCCTCAAGCGCGTCTCCAAGCCCGGACTGCGCGTCTACGCCAAGTCCACCAACCTGCCCAAGGTCCTCGGCGGCCTGGGGGTGGCCATCCTGTCCACCTCCTCCGGCCTCCTGACCGACCGGCAGGCCGAGTCCCGGGGCGTGGGCGGCGAAGTCCTCGCCTACGTCTGGTAAGAGAAGGAACGGAGGAGAACAATGTCTCGTATCGGACGACTTCCCGTTCCGGTCCCCGCCGGCGTGGACGTCACCATCAACGGCCGGGAGGTGACGGTCAAGGGCCCCAAGGGCACCCTGACCCGCACCATCGCCGCGCCCCTGAGCGTGACCCGCCAGGAGGACGGCTCCGTCCTGGTGACCCGCCCTAACGACGAGCGCCTCTCGCGCTCCCTGCACGGCCTGTCGCGTACCCTCATCCACAATATGGTCGTGGGCGTCACCGAGGGCTACACCAAGAACCTTGAGATCGTCGGCACCGGCTACCGCGCCGCCCAGAAGGGGACCGCCATCGAGCTGTTCCTGGGCTTCTCGCACACCGTGGTCGTCGAGGCGCCCGAGGGCATCACCCTCAAGGTCGACGGCAACCTCAAGATCGCCGTCTCCGGCATCTCCAAGGAGCAGGTCGGCGAGGTGGCCGCGAACATCCGCAAGATCCGTCCGCCGGAGCCCTACAAGGGCAAGGGCGTGCGCTACGCCGGCGAGAACGTGCGCCGCAAGGTCGGAAAGGCTGGTAAGTGACCATGGCTTACGCGATCAAGAGGGGCAAGGGCGCCGCCAGGAAGGTGACGGCCCGCAAGATCCGCCACCAGCGCGTGCGCAAGCACGTCAACGGCACCCCCGAGCGCCCGCGCCTGGTGGTCACCCGGTCCAACCGCCACATGGTGGCCCAGGTCGTGGACGACACCATCGGCCACACCCTGTGCTCCGCCTCCACCCTGGAGAAGGCCGTCAGGGACGCGGACGTGGAGGGCCACAAGGTCGGTGCCGCCCACAGGGTCGGCGAGCTCGTGGCCGAGCGCGCCAGGGCCCTGGGCATCGAGACGGTCGTCTTCGACCGGGGCGGATTCAAGTACCACGGTCGTGTGGCGGCCGTCGCGGAGGGCGCCCGCGAGGGCGGCCTGGTACTGTGAGCGCCGGACGACGAGAGAACTAAGGAGCATCTGATGGCTGCACCGCAGCGAGACAGGTCCGCGTCGTCCGACGGCTCGGCCCGCAGCACCGACGAGCGTCGCGGCGAGGGCCGCGGGCGCCGTGACCGCAACAACGACCGCCGTGACCGTTCCGGCCGCGGCACCGACGACAAGTACATTGAGCGCGTCGTCGCCATTAACCGCGTGTCCAAGGTCGTCAAGGGCGGCCGCCGCTTCACCTTCACGGCACTGGTCGTCGTGGGTGACGGCGAGGGCACCGTCGGCGTGGGCTACGGCAAGGCCAAGGAGGTCCCCTCCGCCATTGCCAAGGCCGTGGAGATCGCGAAGAAGAACTTCTTCCACGTCCCCATGATCCGCCGCACCATCCCGCACATCACCCAGGGTGAGGACTCCGCCGGGATCGTCTTCCTGCGCCCCGCGTCCCCCGGTACCGGCGTCATCGCCGGGGGCCCGGTGCGCGCGGTGCTGGACTGCGCCGGCGTCCACGACATCCTGTCCAAGTCGCTGGGCTCCTCCAACGCGATCAATATCGTGCACGCCACGGTGGACGCGCTCAAGAGGCTGGAGCAGCCCGAGGCCGTCGCCGCCCGCCGCGGCCTGCCCCTGGAGGACGTCGCCCCGCAGTCCATGCTGCGGGCCCGTGCCGAGGGGGAGGCCGAGAAGCGGGCCGAGGCCGAGAAGAAGGAGGCCGAGAAGGCCGCTGAAGGAGTTGGTGCGTGATGGCTACCACCACGACCAAGCAGCTCAAGGTGACCCAGGTCCGCTCCGGCATCGGTGGTACCCACCGGCAGCGTGCCTCCCTCAAGACCCTGGGCCTGCGTAAGATCCGCCAGTCCGTCGTGCGCGAGGACACCCCCAGCGTGCGCGGCCTGATTGCCACGGTGCACCACCTGGTCACCGTTGAGGAGGTCTGAGATGGCTGACACCAGCAACACGCAGGAGGAGAAGGGGCAGGTCATTAAGCTGCACGACCTGCGTCCCGCTCCCGGCTCCAAGAAGGCCAAGACCCGTGTGGGCCGTGGCGAGGGCTCCAAGGGTAAGACCGCTGGCCGCGGCACCAAGGGCACCAAGGCCCGCTACCAGGTCCGCCCCGGGTTCGAGGGCGGTCAGATGCCGCTGCACATGCGTCTGCCCAAGCTCAAGGGCTTTAAGAACCCCAATCGGGTGGAGTACCAGCCCGTGAACGTCGGCCGTATCGCCGAGCTGTTCCCCGCCGGTGGCACGGTCACCGTGGAGGACCTCGTCGCCGCGGGCGCCGTGCGCAGGAACCAGCCGGTCAAGGTCCTCGGCGGTGGCGACGTCACCGTGGCCCTGACCATTACCGCCGACGCCTGGTCCGCCTCCGCCAAGGAGAAGGTCGAGGCCGCCGGGGGCACGCTCACCGCCCGCTGAGCGCTCCTGCCTGCTTCCCCGGTCCCCGGCCAGCACTGCTGGCCGGGGACCGCTGCGTAGGGGCGCACCCACACCTCAGGTGCGCGGCCGCGGCGGGTGTGGTCAGGTGGGCGTGCGCGGGCTCGCATCCGCGGGCGCGGCCGCGGCAGGCGTGGCCAGGGCCGCGGCGGGCGCGCAGGCCCCGGGGTTCAGGGTCGGGCCCGGCACGCGGTAGGGTGGCCTGTGGTGCCACCACCGGTGCCACCACGCGACGCCGTACCCGGGGTCGCTCCACCCACACGCGACTTCCTGGGAGGGACGAGTGCTTCGCGCCTTCGCTCAGGCCTTCAGGACACCGGACCTGCGGACCAAGCTCCTCTTCACCCTCGGCATTATGGCCCTGTTTCGGCTCGGGTCGGTCCTGCCGACGCCGGGCGTCAACCTGACCAATGTGCAGCAATGCATTGGTCAGAGCCAGGACGCGGGCCTGCTGGGCCTGGTCAATATATTCTCCGGAGGGGCCCTGCTCCAGCTGAGCGTCTTCGCGCTCGGCATTATGCCATACATTACCGCCTCCATTATTATCCAGCTGCTGCGCGTGGTCATCCCCCGTTTTGAGGAGCTGCACAAGGAGGGCCAGTCCGGTACCGCCAAGCTCACGGAGTACACGCGCTACCTGACCATTGGCCTGGGCGTCCTGCAGTCCGCCACCATCGTGGCCACCGCCGCCAACGGCCAGCTCTTCCCCGGGTGCACGGCGAAGGTCATCCCCAACTCCTCGCCGGTCAACCTGGCCCTCATGATCGTGACCATGACGGCGGGCACCGGCCTGATTATGTGGCTCGGCGAGCTCATTACCGAGAAGGGCATCGGCAACGGCATGTCCCTGCTCATCTTCACCTCCATCGTGGCGCGCTTCCCCCAGAACATGGCCTCCGTCATCGGGGGCAACGGGGGCACGGGCAAGTTCCTGGCCATTATCACCGTGGTCCTCCTGGCCACCCTGGCCGTGGTCTTCGTGGAGCAGGCCACCCGCCGCATCCCCGTGCAGTACGCCAAGCGCATGATCGGGCGGCGCCAGTACGGGGGGTCCACCACCTACATCCCCATTAAGATCAACACCGCCGGCGTCATCCCCGTCATCTTCGCCTCCTCGATCCTCTCCGTGCCCCAGCTCGTGGCCCAGTTCGGCGACCGGAGCAGCGGGTGGGTGCAGTGGATCCAGACCAACCTCCAGCAGACCCAGCCCATCTACCTGGCGGCCTACGGCGTCCTCATCCTGTTCTTCACCTTCTTCTACACGGCGATCACCTTCGACGCGGCGGAGATCAGCGACAATATGAAGAAGTACGGCGGCTTCATCCCCGGCGTCCGGGCCGGTGAGCCCACCTCCCGGTACCTGTCCTACGTCATTAACCGGGTCACCACGGCGGGCAGCCTCTACCTGGTGGTCCTGGCCCTCCTGCCCACCCTGGCGGTCATCTGGCTGGGCCTGTCGCAGCACCTGCCCTTCGGTGGCACGACTATCCTCATTATGGTGGGTGTCGGTCTCCAGACCGTCAAGGAGATCAACTCCCAGCTTCAGCAGCGCCACTACGAAGGGTTCCTCTCATGAGCGCACGCATGGTCCTCCTGGGCCCCCCCGGGGCCGGCAAGGGCACCCAGGCCGCCCGCGTCTGCCAGCGCCTGGCCGTCCCCGCCATCTCCACGGGGGACATCTTCCGGGCCAACGTCTCGGGGGGCACCCCCCTGGGCGCCCAGGCCAAGACCTACATGGACAGGGGCGAGTACGTCCCGGACTCCGTCACCAACGCCATGGTCGCCGACCGCCTGGCCCAGCCAGACGCCTCAGACGGCTTCCTGCTGGACGGCTACCCCCGGACCGAGGCCCAGGTCCACGAGCTGGACGCCATGCTGGCCCGCGACGGACGGGCCCTGGACGTCGTGGTGGAGATCACCGCCGACGCCGAGGCCGTCATTGCCCGGCTCCTCAAGCGCGCCACCGAGCAGGGGCGCGCCGACGACACCGAGCCCGTCATCCGCCGTCGCCTGGAGGTCTACGCCGAGGCCACCGAGCCCCTGGCCGCCCTCTACGAGCGGCGTGGCCTGCTGGTGCGCGTCAACGGGATCGGTACCCTGGAGGAGGTCACCGACCGCCTCATGACCGCACTGGCCTCCCGGGGTGTCGGGGCCTGAGAGCGGGTCGCGGCAGGCCTGTGGCGTAGGTGGGTCGCCGTCCTGCCCCTGACCCACCACGTTATCCAGGAGGAGACCATGCTGGGCCGCGACCACATCCAGATCAAGACACCCGACCAGGTACGCCAGATGCGGCGCGCGGGCCTGGTCGTGGCCGACGTCCACGCCGCCCTGCGCGAGGCGGTACGCCCCGGCGTGACCACCGCCGAGCTGGACGCCGTCAGCGCCGAGACCATCCGGCGCGCGGGGGCGGTCTCCAACTTCCTGGGCTACCAGGACTACCCGGCCACCGTCTGCGTCTCGGTCAACGAGGAGGTCGTCCACGGGATCCCGGGCCCGCGGGTCCTGGCCGAGGGGGACCTGGTCACCTTCGACTGCGGCGCCTACGTCCTGGACGAGGAGGGCACCGCCTGGCACGGGGACGCGGCCTTCACCACGGTGGTGGGCGGGCGCTACGCCAGTGACTCCGACCGGGTCCTGGACACCACCACCCGTGAGGCCCTGTGGAGCGCCGTCGCCGCCCTGGCCCGCGCCATGGAGGGCCAGGCCACCGGACGCGGCGAGCGCCTCAACGCCGTGGGCGACGCCGTCGAGGAGGTGGTGGCCGCGGCCCGTGAGCGTGAGGACATGGAGCTGGGCATACTGGAGGAGTACGTCGGCCACGGCATCGGCACCCAGATGCACATGGCCCCCGACGTCCTGAACTACTCGGTGCGCCGTAAGGGGCCGCGCCTGCGCCCCGGCATGGTGCTGGCCGTGGAGCCCATGCTGACCGCGGGCGGGCCCGCCGTGCGTGAGCTCGACGACGGCTGGACGGTGGTCACCCAGGACGGCTCCCGGGCGGCCCAGTGGGAGCACACGGTGGCGCTCGTGCCCGGTGGCGTGTGGGTGCTCACAGCCTCCGACGGCGGGGTGGAGGGCCTGGCCCCCTTCGGGATCGCGCCCAGGCCCCTGACCGAGCGGGCCGGCTAGGGGCCCAGGACGCGCCACCACCCCCGCGGGGGCGGTGAGACGGCGGCGCGGGCGCTGCTCGCCTCCCGCCCGCGGGTAGGCTGTCCTGCGGCGGAAACCTCGCTGGCGATACCTCCCGTCCCGCCCCCGCCCGCGGGTAGACGGCTCCCTTAAGGGCGGTGCGTGGGCGGGGGAGGGGTAGCTCCCGGGCGAGGCGGCGCATAGGTCCCACCCGGTCTCCCGGCGGGGGAGTGACGCAGCCGGTGCTATGGGACCAGGACGGCGGTTGTCGCCGTCCCAGGCTCGGTGTAGTCTCTGCTCGGTGAGCAGAACTGCTTGCTTCCCCTCTCGAACCTACGCGATGCATCAAGGAGGATGCTCATGTCCCGTTCCACCCGTGCCCTGGTCGCCACAGGTGCAGCCGTCGCACTCCTGGCCGGATCCGGCGCCACCTTCGCTCGGTGGTATGACGAGAAGACCCTGTCCGAGTCCCGGGTGGCCACCGGCACCCTGTCCCTGACCACCACCGGTACCCCCACCTGGACCATTAACACCGCCGCCACCGACGAGAACGGCGACGCCACCGTCCCCTTCGACCCCGCCACCGACAAGATCGTGCCCGGTGACGTCGTGGAGTACTCCACCACCGTCACCCTCCACCTCCAGGGCAAGAACCTCCACGCCGCCCTGGGCGTGGTGGCGGAGGAGGGCTACACCCTGGCCGAGGGCGTCACCGCGACGCCGTCCTACGACTGCGGCAACGTCAACCTCGCTGACATTACCACCGCGGACGACGGCAAGTCCTGCAACGTCAAGATCCTCGTGCAGTACACCTTCGGGGCGGACAACACCCACTCCGGCATTATCGAGAACAACGGCGACGACACCCACGAGGGCACCGGCTGGCAGAAGGCCCCCGAGGGCCAGGGCAAGGCCCTGGACGTGCCCTCCTTCAAGGTGGTCCTCGAGCAGAAGATGCGTCCCTCGCTCTGAGCCGCCCGGCGTGAGCCGGTGGCGCCCCCATGCGACACGCAGTCCCGACCGGGTCCGCCTCCCCCGTCAGGAGGCTGGCCCGGTCGCGCGCGCTGCGCTGGGGCGTGGGGGCGCTGGAGGCCGTCGTCGGCCTGGGGGCGCTGACGGTGGTGGCCCTGGCCTCCCTGGTGCCCACCGTCATGGGCTGGGTGCCCCTGACCGTCCTGACCGGCTCCATGGCGCCCACCATCCCGGCGGGCTCGCTGGTGGTGGTGCGGCCGCTGAGCGAGGAGCAGGCCACCCGCCTGAGCGTGGGCTCGGTGGTCACCTACCAGAGCGCCACCGGCGGCAGGGACCTGGTCACCCACCGGATCGTCTCGCTCAACGTGCTCGACGACGGCACGACCACCTACACCATCCAGGGGGACGCCAACGCCGCCCCCGACCCCGCCCCGGTCAGGCCCGCCCAGGTCCTGGGCCTGGAGCGCTACCACGTGCCGGTCCTGGGGCGCCTGCTGACCCTGGTGGGACCCGAGGTCAAGCAGGTCGGGCGCCTCCTGGCCGGGGTGGCGCTGCTGGCCTACGCCACCTGGCAGGTCGTCGCCGCCCTGAGGGAGCGCCGCAGATGTGGCCGGAAACACCGCGATCACGCGCCTTCTGGCCTGGAGGGGGAGCGGGATGCTGCCGTATCGTTGGCAGTCGGCGCGCCCAGGCCATCCCCTGGGGACTCCCCCTCGCAGGTGGAGCAGGGGGGCGGGGGCGCTGACCCGACGGCGTCGTCGTCGGGGAGTTCGAGCGAGAAAGCACCGGCGGAGGAACATGGCTAAGAAGGATGGCGTCATCGAGGTCGAGGGATCGGTCGTCGAGGCCCTTCCGAACGCAATGTTTCGGGTGGAGGTGAACAACGGGCACATTGTGCTCGCGCACATCTCCGGAAAGATGCGGCAGCACTACATCCGCATTCTCCCCGAGGACCGTGTGGTCGTGGAGCTGAGCCCCTACGACCTGTCCCGCGGCCGCATCGTCTACCGGTACAAGTGACAAGCCTCCCCTCACGGGGCGGCGGAGGGCAATCATGAAGGTCAAGCCGAGCGTGAAGAAGATCTGTGACAGCTGCAAGGTGATCCGTCGCCACGGCCGCGTCATGGTCATCTGCTCCAACCCGCGCCACAAGCAGCGTCAGGGCTGAGCACCACCCGGCCACCCAGGTGGCCGCCGAACAGCACCCGTCCCACGCGGCGCGCAGCGTCGCGACCCCCGGTTCCCGGAGGCCGGGGCCGATACGCGGACAGACGGGTGACGACCTCCGGGAGCACACAGGAGAGACCACACCGTGGCACGTATTTCCGGTGTCGACCTGCCTCGCGAGAAGCGAGTCGAGGTCGCACTCACCTACATCTTCGGGATCGGCCGCACCCGCGCCACCGAGACCCTGGCCGCGACGGGCGTCAACCCGGACACGCGCGTCAAGGACCTCACCGAGGAGGAGCTCGTCAGGCTGCGCACCCACATTGACTCCAGCTACCAGGTCGAGGGTGACCTGAGGCGTGAGGTGCAGGCTGACATCCGTCGCAAGATCGAGATCGGCTGCTACCAGGGCCTGCGCCACCGCCGTCACCTCCCGGTGCACGGCCAGCGCACCAAGACCAACGCGCGTACCCGCAAGGGCCCCAAGCGCACCGTGGCCGGTAAGAAGAAGGCCAAGTAAAGCAACCGCCTGCGCACAGGCGTCAGACGCCCCGGTGCGCGCACACGATCTCATCACGAAGAAGGAAACATGCCTCCCAAGACCCGCTCTGGCGCGCAGAAGGTGCGCCGCAAGGACCGCAAGAACGTCGCCCACGGCCACGCCTACATTAAGTCCACCTTCAACAACACCATTGTCTCCCTGACCGACCCCCACGGCGCGGTCATCGCCTGGGCCTCCTCCGGGCAGGTCGGCTTCAAGGGCTCGCGCAAGTCCACGCCCTACGCCGCCCAGCTGGCCGCCGAGGCCGCCGCCCGCCGCGGCGCCGAGCACGGCATGAAGAAGGTCGACGTCTTCGTCAAGGGCCCCGGTCCGGGCCGCGAGACCGCGATCCGCTCCCTGCAGGCCGCCGGCCTGGAGGTCGGCTCCATTACCGACGTCACCCCCCAGGCCCACAACGGCTGCCGTCCCCCCAAGCGTCGCCACGTCTGAGCCCGGTGGCCGACGCCGGGGCACGCAGCGGCCCGTCGTCGGCCACCGGCCCCGCCGGGGCACCGGGCGCGGCCGCGCCGTCGCCCCACCACCAGCAGGAACGGCGTCATATAGCGGGCGCCGCGACGAAAGGAAACCACGTGCTCATCGCACAGCGACCCACGCTCACCGAGGAGGTCGTCGAGGAGGACCGCCGCTCGCGGTTTGTCCTCGAGCCCCTTGAGCCCGGCTTCGGCTACACCCTCGGCAACTCCCTGCGGCGCACGCTGCTGTCGTCCATCCCGGGCGCGGCAGTGACCAGCGTGCGCATTGAGGGCGTCCCCCACGAGTTCCGCACCATTGAGGGGGTCAAGGAGGACGTCGCGCAGATCATCCTCAATATCAAGGAGATCGTCCTCTCCAGCGAGAACGACGAGCCGGTGGTCATGTACCTGCGCAAGTCCGGCCCCGGGGACGTCACCGCCAGCGACATCACGCCCCCCGCCGGGGTCGAGATCCACAACCCCGAGCTGGTGATCGCCACCCTCAACGAGAAGGGCAAGCTGGAGATCGAGCTGACGGTCGAGCGCGGCCGGGGCTACGTGTCCGCCAACCAGAACAAGGACCCGCAGGCGGAGATCTCCCGGATCCCGGTGGACTCGATCTACTCCCCGGTCAAGAAGGTGTCCTACGCCGTCGAGGCCACCCGTGTGGAGCAGCGCACGGACTTTGACCGCCTGGTGGTGGACGTGGAGACCAAGGCCTCCATTACCCCGCGTGACGCGCTGGCCTCCGCCGGCAAGACCCTCGTGGAGCTCTTCGGGCTGGCCCGGGAGCTCAATGTCGAGGCCGAGGGCATTGAGGTGGGTCCCTCCCCGGTGGACGAGGCCCTCCAGGAGGACCTCGCCATGATGATTGACGAGCTGGACCTGCAGGCCCGCTCCTCCAACGCCCTCAAGCGTGAGGGCATTCACACCGTTGGCGAGCTGGTCTCCCGCAGCGAGGCCGACCTGCTCGACATCCGTAACTTCGGTGCCAAGTCGATCTCCGAGATCAAGGACAAGCTGGCCGATCTGGGCCTGGCCCTCAAGGGCACCCCGGTCGACTTCGATCCTGAGGACGACGACTTCACCAACAACCCCACGTTCAGCGACGAGCAGCAGGCCTGAGAGCCGCTCGTCAACTACTAGGAGACAACAATGCCTCGCCCCCCCAAGGGTCCCCGCCTGGGCGGAAGCGCCCAGCACGAGCGCCACATGCTGGCCAACCTCGCCACCCAGCTCATTGTCCACGAGTCCATTACGACGACGGAGGCGCGCGCCCGGCGCCTGCGCCCCTACGTGGAGAAGCTCATTACCAAGGGCAAGCGTGGCGACCTGCACGCCCGGCGCACGGTGATGAAGAAGATCACGGACAAGTTTGCCGTGTACCGTCTCTTCGAGGTGATTGCCCCCCAGCTTGAGGGGCGCGACGGCGGTTACACCCGCATTATCAAGACCATGCCGCGCAGGGGCGACAACGCCCCCATGGCCGTGATCTCCCTGGTCCTGGAGCCGGTGGCCAAGAAGGAGGTCGTGGATGACGCCGTGACCACCGCCAAGCGGGCCGCGCAGAGGGCCGTCGCCGCGAGGAAGGCCGAGGCGGCTCCTGCCGAGGCCGCTGAGGAGGCTCCTGCCGAGGCTGAGGAGGGCGCGGACGCCGAGGCCGCCACGAAGGGCGCTGACGCCGAGGCCGCTGAGAAGACTGAGGCCGCCCAGAAGGACGCGGACGCCGAGGAGACGCCTAAGGCCGCCGCCAAGGTTGCTGCGGAAGGCTGAGGCTGCTGCGGAGGCTGCCATCTCCCAGGCGCCTGAGGCCGCCAAGACTGAGGCCGACACGAAGGGCGCGGTCGCCAAGAAGGGCGCGGCCAGGGCCTGAGCCGACGTCCTCCGCGTGAGCGCACGGGGCCCGGTCACCTCCAGAGGTGACCGGGCCCCTACTCGTGAGAACGGTACTTATTGCTCGCGAGAACGGTACTTGTTTGCCGTGAGAACGGTACTTGTTCGTCGTGAGAACGGCTGCCTCGGGTGCGGGTGGCCCCGGGGCCGGGTCCGCTGGCCTAGTCGTGGTCGTGGCGCTCCTCGGCCAGCACGTCCTGGCCGGCCACCAGCCTCCCCGAGGAGCCGGCCCCCAGGGTCTCCAGGGCCAGGCGGGCCACCATTTGCTGGTTGGTGACTGTGCGCTCGGTACGTCGTCCGGAGATAAAGCTGAAGAACCAGTCCATGAGCGTGGAGAACTGGTTCTTAAAGCCCACGATGTAGAGCAGGTGGAGGAAGCACCACATCTGCCAGGCCACGAACCCGGACACCTCCAGACGGCGGATCTTGACCACCGCCCGGTAGCGCGAGATGGTGGCCATGGAGCCCTTGTCCCGGTAGGTGAAGGGTCCCTGGGGCTCCTTGCCCCGCAGACGGCGTCGGATCGCCTGGGCCACGTAGCGCCCCGACTGGATGGCCCCCTGGGCCACTCCCGGTACCCCGGGCACGCTCATGAGGTCGCCAATGACGAAGATCTCAGGGTGCCCGGGCACGGTGAGGTCCTTGTCCACCACCACCCGGCCGGCACGGTCCACCTCGGCGCCCGTGCGCTCGGCGAGGATCCGGCCCAGGGGGGAGCCCTGGACGCCCGCGGCCCAGACCTTGCACACCGAGTGGATGGTGGAGACCTCCTGGGTGTCCAGGTTCCTGACGGTGACCGTCTCGGCGTCCAGGCCGGTGACCACGGAGCGCATGACCACCTCCACGCCCAGGCGCTCCAGGGCCGCGCGGGTCTTGGCCCCGAGCCCCCGGCCGAAGGGCGGTAGGGGGTGGGGCGCGCCGTCGAGCAGGATGACCCGGGCGTCGCCGGGGTTAATGCGGCGGAACTCACCGCGCAGGGTGTCCCTGGCCAGCTCGCGGATCTGGCCGGCCATCTCCACCCCGGTGGGGCCGGCACCCACCACGACGAAGGTGAGCAGGGCCGCCCGGCGCTTCGGGTCCTTCTCGATCTCGGCCATCTCGAAGGCGCCGAAGATGCGGCTACGCAGCTCCAGGGCGTCGTCAATGGTCTTCATACCGGGGGCGAAGACGGCAAAGTGGTCGTTGCCGAAGTAGGACTGGCCCGCCCCCGCGGCCACGACCAGGGTGTCGTAGGGCGTGGAGTGCTGGTCGTTGTGGTGGCGCCAGCGGACCACGCGGGCCGTGGTGTCAATGTCCTCCACCAGGCCCACCACGGTCCTGGCGTTCTTCTGGCGGGTCAGGATCTCGCGGGTGCTCGGGGCGATCTGCCCCTCGGAGAGGATGCCGGTGGCGACCTGGTACAGCAGGGGCTGGAAGAGGTGGTGGCTGGTGCGGTCGATGACGGTAATCGCGACGTCCTCGCGCCGCAGGGCCTGCGTGGCGAAGAGTCCGCCGAACCCGGAGCCGATAATGACGACGCGGTGTGCGCTCATGGGTCCTCACTGTCCTCGGGGAGGGAAATACGGTATGGAGATCTTACAAAAATCCCGTCCCTGGTGGGGCCCGAGGAGGTGGCCGGGGGTAGCTGGGTGTGTGGCGGCTTGGGTGCGGTGTCTGCGGCGGCTTGGGTGCAGCGTCCCGGGTGCGCCGTCCGCGGCATCCTGGGTGTGGCGGCCTGGGCGTGGCTTAGGGGCGCACCATGTCCCAGCAGCGGGCGCCGCCGGTCATGCCGGCCTCGTTGGGCACCACCACGACGTCGTCGCCGATCCTGGCCAGCTGGGCGGACGTGATCCGCCGGGAGTTGCCGCCACCCAGGTAGAGGCGGTCCCACAGGTACATGGGGCGCAGGGCGTCCACCACGCGGCGCACCCGGCGCGACCAGTGGGCGTCCCCCAGGCGCAGGCGCTCGTGCTCGCCGATGTAGTCGTCGTAGGTCAGGCCCCAGCGCACCGGGCCCTGGGAGACCTCCACGTGCGGGGCCAGGGCGCCGTTGTCGAACACCGCGTTGCCCAGTCCTGTGCCCAGGGTCACGATCATCTCCAGGCCGTGGCCGGTGACCACCCCGGCGCCCGCGACCTCGGCGTCATTGAGCACCAGGGTGGGCAGCCCCAGGCGCTGGCTGACGGCGGTGCCCATGTCGAACCGCAGCCAGGCCTCCACCAGGTGGGGCAGGACCCGGGAGCGGGGGCCGTCCTTGGTGACGTAGTGGGGGGTGGCCACCACGACCCCGTGGCGGATCATGCCCGGCATGCCTACCGTGACCCGCGAGGCGGTGGGCAGCTGCTCGGCCAGGCCCGCGATCGTCTCCACCAGGAGGTCCGGGGGCAGGGGGTAAGGGGTAGGGGTGCGGACGGCGCGGGAGACCATGGCGCCCTCACTGTTCAGGACGGAGGCCTTGATCCCGCCGCCCCCGCAGTCGACGGACAGGGTCGTGTTGCTGCTCACCGCCCCAGGGTAGCGGCCCGCTCTCCTCCGCGAGAACGGTACTTATTCGTCGCGAGAACGGTACTTATTGCTCGTGAGAACGGGCGGCTGGCTCCTTGCGCCATTGGCCTGCCCTGGTCGTGGGGAGGCTCACCGCGGAGGCCGTCCAGGGCGCGTCCGCGGTGGGCAGGGCGCGTCCGCGGTGAGTAGGGGTGTGTTCTGGGTCAGGCCCGGGAGCCTGGAGGCGACCTTCGTGCGTCCGCGGTGGGCAGGGCGCGTTCCCCAATAGCTGACAGGTGCTGGAGGGGCTGCTCGGGGTACCTGTGGCGGGTCCTGACGTAAACCTAGGTTGATTATTTGATTTATCGCATTATCTCTCTACCGTCTGTCGCTGCGGATTCCTGCGTCTGTCACTGCGGATCCTCGCACCTGTCGCAATCTGAGGATCAGAACGGAGGGCACCCCCGGACGCGCCGGAGCCTGGGCCCGTGACCTGCGTGGACATTAGGTGTACAGAAGCTGGGGCGGGGTGGGTCCGGTTCTGATCCTCAGATTGCGTCAAAATCCGGGACGGTCTCACCGAGGTCGTGCATAACCCTCCTGATCCCGCCTCAGGACGGGTGGGAGGATGTGCTCATGCCTCGTCTCCGCCTCGACCTCGCCTACGACGGCACCGCCTTCAGCGGCTGGGCCGCCCAGCCCGGCCTGCGCACCGTCGAGGGGGTCCTGACCAGCGCCCTTGCCACTATCCTGCGCCAGGACGTACGCCTGACCGTGGCGGGGCGCACCGACGCCGGTGTCCACGCCGCCCACCAGGTGGCCCACCTCGACGTGGACGAGGAGGCCTGGGGGCGACTGCCCGGCCGCTCCCACCGCGCACCCCAGGCGGCGCTGCTGACCCGACTGGCCGGGGTCCTGGCCCGTGAGGCCCAGACCAGTGCCGGCGGGCACGGACTCGGTGCGGTCCCCCGGGGGGCCAGCGACGTCGTCGTCAGCGCCGCCGCCGTGGTCCCGGACGCCTTCGACGCCCGTTTCTCCGCCCTGTCCCGCCGCTACACCTACCGGGTGGCCGACGCCCTGGCCCCCCGCGACCCCGCCCGCCGCGCCACCGTCCTGTGGGTCCCCGGCTGCCTGGACGTAGGCGCCATGGCCGACTCCGCCGCACCCCTGCTCGGGGAGCACGACTTCCTGTCCTACTGCAGGCCCCGACAGGGCGCCACCACTGTGCGCACCCTGCGGTCCCTGACCTGGCGGCGGGTGGAGCAGGGGGCCGACGCCGGACTGGTCACCCTGGAGGTCGAGGCCGACGCCTTCTGCCACTCCATGGTCCGTTCCCTGGTCGGGGCCGCCCTGGCCGTGGGGCAGGGGCGCAAGGGGCCCGACTGGCCCGGCACGCTCCTGGTCGCTCGCTCACGTCGGACGGCGGCCCCGGTCGCGCCACCCCACGGGCTGACCCTGGAGGAGGTCACCTACCCGGTCGACGCTGAGCTCGCCGTCCAGGCCGAGCGGGCGCGCGTCCTGCGGACACTGCCTGCTGCCGCCGGGTGCGGCTGCGACTAGAGGCCCCGGGCCGTGTGGGCCCTTCTCCGGCCCCGACTCGGGGCGGTACCTGAGTGTTACGATTCACGCCAGCCGGTCGGCCGGACCTTTTGACCCCCTGTCCGGCGCGCCGGTATGGTGGGGAACCGTCGTGCAGCACACGAGTGCGTCTGCGGTGCCGTCCCACTCGCCCCGGATCGCCTGTGCTCCGACCACTCACCTGACCATGGTGGTCTCGCGGAACAGTGACGCTTCTACGCCGTTTCGCGCGCCCACACGCCAAGAGAAACGAAGGCAACGCCCGTGCGCACGTACACACCGAAGCCCGGCGACGTCGAGAAGAACTGGTATGTCATTGACGCCACCGACGTCGTCCTGGGCCGCCTGGCCGCTCAGGCCGCGATCCTGCTCCGTGGGAAGCACAAGCCCCAGTTCGCCCCCAACGAGGACTGCGGGGACTACGTCGTCATTATCAACGCCGACAAGGTCGTCCTGACCCACGGCAAGGCGGACAAGAAGTTCGCCTACCGCCACTCCGGCTACCCCGGCGGCCTCACCGCCACCTCTTACCGCGAGCTGCTGGCCACCCGCCCCCGGTTCGTCGTGGAGAAGGCCATCAAGGGCATGGTGCCCCACACCAAGCTTGGTCGTGCCCAGCTGAAGAAGCTCAAGGTCTACGTCGGCGGCGAGCACCCGCACGCCTCGCAGAACCCCCAGCCCTTCGAGATCACCCAGGTCGCCCAGTAAGCGCGCAGCGCTCGGCACCACGCTCAAGCAAAGGACCAACAGTGTCTGATAACACCGTCGACATTGACGCGCTGGACGAGGAGAACGCCCCCTCCAGCTACACCACTGAGACAGAGGACTCCACCCCTGGCCGCGGTCAGTCCGTCACCGCCCCCGGCGCCGGCCTGGGCCGCCGCAAGGAGGCCGTCGCGCGCGTCCGCCTGCTGCCCGGCACCGGTCAGTGGACCCTCAACGGCCGCACCCTGGAGGACTACTTCCCCAACAAGCTGCACCAGCAGCTCGTGCGCGCCCCCTTCACCATCCTGGACCTTGAGGGCCGCTTCGACGTCGTGGCCCGCATCCACGGCGGTGGCGTGTCCGGCCAGGCCGGCGCCCTGCGCCTGGGCATTGCCCGCGCCCTGAACGAGATCGACCGCGAGGCCAACCGCCCGGCCCTGAAGAAGGCCGGTTTCCTCAGCCGCGACGCCCGCGTCGTGGAGCGCAAGAAGGCCGGCCTGCACAAGGCCCGCCGCGCTCCCCAGTACTCCAAGCGCTGACCGGGCCTACCGGGTGCGACGTGCCCCGGTACGCGATGGCCCACGCTGGCGACCGCTCCCAGGAGTGGTCGCCAGCGTCGTCTTGAGGCTGGGGCCTGTGTGCGCTCCGGCCCAGGCCCGCGCCCGCCCGCGTGACTGCTCCGGCACCTGCCTGCCCGTCCCGGCACCTACCGCCTGCCCACGTGACTACTTCGGCACCTGCCCGCCCGTCTGGCTGTGCCTGCTCGCCCGTGCCTGCGCCCGCCTGCCTGCCCGCCCCAGCACCTGCCCGCGCCTGCCTGCTCCGGCCCAGGCCCGTGGGGCGGGGCAGCGAGGTGTGCGGCCCCGTTCTCACGAGGAACAAGTACCGTTCTCACGAGGAATAAGTACCGTTCTCGCGCCTGGGAGGGTGACGGGCCATGGGAGTGTGAGGGGAGCGCGCACGGGGGTGACGTGGGAGGATGGGGGCGTTTCCTACCAAGGAGGACTACCCATGACACGTCTTTTCGGCACTGACGGTGTGCGCGGCCTGGCCAACGACCTGCTCACCCCTGACCTCGCCCTGCACCTGGGGCAGGCGGCCGCCCGGGTCCTGGCCACCACCGACTCGACCCACGCGCGCCACTCCGGGCACCTGCGTCCCCGCGCCGTCGTCGGGCGTGACACCCGTGCGTCCGGGGAGTTCCTGGACCACGCCATTAGCGCCGGCCTGGCTGCCGCCGGCATGGACGTCACCCGCGTGGGCGTCCTGCCCACCCCCGCCATCGCCCACCTCACCGCCAGCCAGGACGTGGACCTGGGCGTGGTCATCTCCGCCTCCCACAACCCCTTCCCCGACAACGGCATCAAGTTCTTCGCCCGGGGCGGCTACAAGCTGGAGGACGCCGTCGAGGACCAGATCGAGGCGGCCCTGTCCGCCGAGCTGCCCCACCCCACCGGCGCCGCCGTCGGGCGTGTCATCAAGGGTGAGACGGTGGCCGACCAGGCCTACATCAGCCACCTTGTGGACTCCGTGGGGACCGACATCTCCGGCCTGCGCATTGTGGTGGACGCCGCCAACGGGGCCGCCAGCGTCGTCGGGCCGGCCGCCCTGCGCGCCGCGGGCGCCGAGGTCATCGCCATGAACGCCTCCCCGGACGGCCTCAATATCAACGCCGACTGCGGCTCCACCCACCCCGAGCAGCTCCAGAACTACGTCACCGCCGTGGGCGCGGACATGGGCGTGGCCTACGACGGCGACGCCGACCGCTGCCTGGCCGTGGACGCCCAGGGCAACCTGGTGGACGGCGACCAGATTATGGGCCTGCTCGCCGTGGGCATGAAGGAGGACGGCACCCTGGCCTCCGACACCCTGGTGGTGACCGTCATGAGCAACCTCGGCCTGCTCCTGGCCATGCGTGAGCGCGGGATCCGCGTCGTCCAGACCGGTGTGGGGGACCGCTACGTGCTGGAGAAGATGCTCTCCGGGGGGTACACCCTGGGTGGTGAGCAGTCCGGCCACGTCATCGACACCATCCACGCCACCACCGGTGACGGCATCCTCACCTCCATGCGCGTGGCCGCCCGCATGAAGCGCTCAGGCAGGTCCCTGGCCGACCTGGCCAGCATCGTCACCCGCCTGCCCCAGACGCTCATTAACGTCCGCGGCGTGGACAAGACCGCCGTCACCACCGACGACGGCGTCCAGCAGGCCATTGCCCGGGCCGAGGAGCGCCTGGGGGAGACGGGGCGCGTGCTCCTGCGCTCCAGCGGCACCGAGCCCCTGGTGCGCGTCATGGTCGAGGCCGCCACCCAGGAGGAGTCCGACGCCGTGGCCCAGGGACTGGCCGACGTCGTCAGGTCCAACCTCGCCCTGTGAGGTCCGTGCCCCGGGCGCACCGGGGTCGGGTCTGGAGGGAGCTGGCCCACCGCCGGCTCGGCGAGCCGCGCCCCGGGCGCACCGGGGTCGGGTGGGCCGGGTGGGGTCGGAGGGGGCAGAATGCTCCCGTGACGCCCTCCTACCCCCTGTCCCTGCTGAGTGACGGGGCGACGTGGCGCGGCCGGGCGCTCAGCGGCCGGACGCTGGACCTCCTCGCCGCCCTGGCCGGCTGCGAGGGCGCCCGGATGGGCGACGACGCGATCGTCGGGGCCCTGTGGCCCGCGGATCCCCCGGCGCACCCGCTGCGGGCCCTGCACGTCGTCGTCTCCCGGGCGCGTGCGGCCGTGGGGGAGGACGTGGTCGAGCGCGTCGGTGACGGCTACCGGCTGGCGCTGGCGACCTCGGACGTCGACGCCCGGGACCTGGCGGCCCGGGCGGCCCGGGCCCGTGCCTGCGCCGCCACCGGCCAGTGGGACCAGGTCCTGGAGCTGACCGACGACCTGCCCGGGACGGACGCGGACGTGTCGGCGGGGACAGGGCCGGCGGGGACAGGGCCGGCGGGTGGTGGGGCCCGGCGTCCCGGCCCCCTGGCCCGGCTCCGAGAGCGTGCCGCCGCACACGCCGAGGCCGCTGGGCGGCAGCGGGCCCTCGCCCTGGAGGCCGTCGGTGAGTACGAGCAGGCCGTGCCCCTGCTACGGGCCGCGGCGGAGCGTGAGCCTGACGACGAGACCGTCCTGGCCGCCCTCGTACGTGCCCAGGCCTGGGCACGCTCGCCCGCGGTGGCCCTGAGGACCTACGAGGACTACCGCCTGCGCCTGCGTGAGCAGGGGGCGGTGCCGGGCCCGGTGGCGCGCGCCGCGCACGAGGTGGCGCTGGCCGCGGAGAACCCCGTGCGCCGGGGCCTGGAGCCGGTCCCCGAGCACTTCCTGGGGCGCCAGGACGACGTGGCGGCCGTCGGCAAGGCCCTGGGCACCCATCGGCTGGTCACCGTCACCGGGCCGGGCGGTGTGGGCAAGACCACACTGGCCCAGGCGGTGGCGGCCCGCAGCCGGCGTCCCGCCGTGTACGTCGCCGCCCTGGCCGACGTCGCCCCCGGGGCCGACCTGGTGCGGGTCCTGCTCGACGCCCTGGGGAGCCCGCCGGTGGCCGACGCCGAGGCGCGCGCCTCCCTGGGTGCCGTCCTGGCCGCGCCCGGCACGCTCCTCGTCCTGGACAACTGCGAGCACCTGGCGGGGGACGTGGCCGACCTCATTGGTCCCCTCCTGGCCACCTGCGCGGACCTGCGGGTGCTGGCCACCTCACGCCGCCAGCTGGACCTGGGCGCCGAGCACGTCTACCGCCTGGAGCCCCTGGATCCCGCCTCCAGTGACAGCCTCTTCCGGGCCCGCGCCCTGGCCGCCCGGCCCGGCCAGGTGATTGACGGGGCGGACCTCGAGGAGCTCCTGGGCCGCCTGGAGGGCATCCCCCTGGCCATTGAACTGGCGGCCGCCCGGACCCGCACCCTGTCCGTGGGCCAGATCGCCGCCCGGCTGCCCGCCCGGCCCGACCTGCTGACGGGCGCGCGCGACGCCCCGGCCCGCCAGCGCACCCTGAGAGCCGTTATCGCCTGGTCCTGGGACCTGCTCGACGACTCCGAGCGCCGCGGCCTGGCGAGCCTGGCGCTGCTGCCCGACGGCTTCACCCTCACCGCCGCCGAGGCCCTCATCGGCCCCGAGGCAGCCGACGTCCTCGACGCCCTGGCGGGCCACTGCCTGCTCAATGTGCGCGACCGCGGCGGCGTCCCCCGCTTCCACATGCTCGTCACCGTCAGGGACTTCGCCCTGGCCCGGCTGGCCGGCTCCGGCGGGGAGGAGGCCGCCCGCGAGCGCCTGCGCACCTGGGTGCTCGAGGTGTGCTCCGAGGTCCGCCTGCCCCTGGGCCGGCACAGCTTCGGCGACGTCGGCAGCCCGCAGGCCGAGCGGCAGAACCTCGTCTTCCAGCAGCTGGTCGACGACGAGGCGGTCGTGGTCCAGGAGCTCGACCGCGTGCTGCAGCAGGTGGCGGCTGGCGGCCCCGGCCAGGACGGTAGCTCGGACGCCGCCTGCACCATTGGGGCCGCCCTCATGAGGCTGTGGAGCGTCAACTGGAGCTACGACCGCGCGGCCGACTACGCGCCGCGCCTCATCGCACTGGCCGTGCGGCCGGCCCGGAGCACCCGCGGCAACGAGGCCCGACTCAGCCTCCTGACCCTGTGCGCCAGCCTCTCGGGGCTGCTCGGCCCCCTGCCCGAGCAGGTCGGCGAGGGCCTGCCCCGCTCCCTCGACGGCGAGGATCCGTCCATGGCGCGCATCCGGCGCTTCCTGCGCGCCCCGGCCCGCCAGTGGCCGGAGCTGGTCCACGACGCCGACCCGTGGGTGGCCTGGGCCGCGGGTCGCTGCCTGGCCGCACAGCTGGAGAACGAGGGCGCACCCGAGGCCGCTTTGGAGGTCGTCGAGAACCTGCTGGACCGGCTGCGGGGAGCGGACCTGGCGGGGATCTACCTGCTCGAGCTGAGCACCAGCCGGCTCCAGGTGCTCATGACACTGGGACGCTACGAGCAGGTGGCCGACGAGTGCGCCCGGGCGCTGGAGCTGGTGGACCGCCTGCTGCCAGCCTGGGGAGCCTCCTACCGGGAGGCGCTGCAGCTGGACAGGGCCTACTGCCAGGTCTACCTCACCCCTGAGGAGGATCTGGTCACCGGCCTCCTGGCTGCGACGGACTTCAGCACGCTGCCCGGAACACTGCGCTTTGTGGCCCGCTCCGTCAGCGGCGAGCTGGAGCTGGTTCGAGGGCGCACCCGCGAGGCCGCCCTCATCCAGCGCGCGAGCCTGGGCTACGCCGGCAGGTGGCGCACCGTCATGGGCGCGGGGTCTCCGTGGGAGCTCTACATCCTGGGCATGTGCCTGGTCACCGACGTCGAGCTCGAGGCGGCCGAGGCGGCCGAGCTGGACGCCGGGGGCGTCCGCGCCCGGGCCGTGCCCCTTCTGCGCGACATGCTGGCCGACCCCGCCCCCCGGCAGCGCGACGTGCCTGCCGTCATGGCCTTCGCGGCGGCCGTGGGGCTGTCGGTCATGGCCGCCGTCGGGCAGGAGGAGGCCCGGGGTGCAGGCCGGGAGGAGGCTCGGGGTGCTGGCCAGGAGACAGGCCGGGAGGCGGGTCAGGACGCGGGTCCGGTGGGCCGGGACGGGGGTCCCGTGGCGGCACCGAAGGCGCCCATGAGGGGCACGGGTCCGGTGGGCCCGACGGGTCGGGATGCGGATCGTAGGGCTGCTGGTGCCGAGCTGGTGGCTACCGCCCTGGCCGTGGGCACCAACCAGACCTGCCGCCTGCTCTCCCACGACTACCTGCGCACCCGCGCCCACGTGCTGGACGACCGGGCTATGGCCGTGGCCGAGGAGCGGGTTCGGCACCTGGACCGCGCCCGGCTCCTCGCGCACGCGGCCGGCCTCGCCCGCCGTCTGGCGGACGAGGCCGCCTGAGCGGGGCAGGATTGCAGATGCCCCGCGCGGTGGGGCCTCTTGCGGTACTGCTCGGTACTGCTTGAAGAACAGTAGCTCGTGGATACCCCGCGCGGGGGCCGCTGCGCCGAGACTTCGGCCCTGCGCCGCCTGGAGCAGGATGACCCGCGCGGGGCCGCCCGTCGCCTGGGCGCACTGGCCGCCGGGCAGGCTCCGGACGCCCCGCCGCTGTGTCGAGGCCGGGTCCGGGTGCCTGGCCGCCGCCCGTTCTCGCGACGAATAAGTACCGTTCTCGCGACAAACAAGTACCGTTCTCACGACGAACAAGTACCGTTCTCGCGGGGGATGGGGCGGTATTAGGCGTTGCGCCGCTGGTAGCGGGCGATTGTCCACGGCGCCATGACGGCCAGGACCAGGAATGAGCCGATAATGGCCGAGCGCACGTCGGCCGCCGAGCCCGTCCCGTCCAGCAGGTAGCGGCAGCCGCCCACAATGTGCGAGACCGGGTTGTTGCGGGTGAAGGCCTTGAGCCAGCCCGGCAGCGTCGAGGTGGGCACCATGGCGTTGGACAGGAAGGTCAGGGGGAACAGGACGATCACCGCGAAGGAGGTGACCGCCTGCGACGAGGAGAAGAGCGTCCCCAGGAACAGGAACCCCCAGGCGATGGCCCAGGCGCAGCCGCCGGCCAGGACGACGGCGCCGGCGGCTCCCGACCAGCCGTTGACCGGGCGGTAGCCCATGACCGCGCCGGTGGCGATCGTCAGCGAGGTGCAGATGAGGTAGCGCAGCACGTCGGCCACCATGGGGCCCAGAACCGGGGCGATGCGCGACATCGGCATGGTGCGGAAGCGGTCGAAGACCCCCTTGTCCATGTCCTCGCGCAGGTCCACGCCCACGCTCTGGCTGGTGGTGAGCGCGTTGATGATCACCAGTCCGGAGACGATCGTGGGCAGGTAGGCCTTGACGTCCCCGGCGATGGCCCCGCCGAAGAGCTGACCGAACATGACGGTGAAGATCACCGGCTGGATGAGGATGTCGTAGGACTCCCCGGGGTTGCGCACCATGGTGATCAGGGAGCGCCAGGCCATGGCGGCGGTGTCCGGGACCAGTCGCGCCTCGCTAAAGCGGGAGGCGGTGGGGCGGTAGGCGGTCGTGGGGGCGGTTGCGGTCGTAGAGGCGGTGGAGGTCATGACTGCTCCTGGTTCTGTGAGGCGCGGGCGGAGGGACGGTGGGAGGCGACCGGGCTGACTGAGCTGGCCGGGGCGGTTGCGGCTGCATCCGGGCCAGGCGCCGACGTCGCCTTGCGGGCTGTTGCACGGGCCGGGGCCTCTTGCCCGGAGTGACCCTGAGGCTTACCGGTCAGGGCCATAAAGACTGCGTCCATGCTGGGGCGGTCCACCGAGACCGTCCTGGGTGGCAGACCGGCGTCGCGCAGGGCCACGAGCACCTCGGTGGCTACGGACGCCTCGCTCAGGGGAGCCTGGAGGTGGGTGCCCTGGTCGACCACGGCGGGCGCGTGACCGGTCACCCGCTCGATGACCGCGGCAGTGGCTGCCTGGTCCTCGGGCGTGGCCGGGGTCAGGATGAGGGCGCTGCTGCCCACCCGGTCCTTGAGCTCGTCGGGGGTCCCCTCGGCCACCAGGCGGCCGTGGTCGATAATGCCGATCTGGTGGGCCAGGCGGTCGGCCTCCTCCAGGTACTGGGTGGTCAGCAGGATGGTGGAGCCGCCGGCCACCAGGGAGCGGATGACGTCCCACATCTGCTCGCGGGTGCGCGGGTCCAACCCGGTGGTGGGCTCGTCGAGGAAGACCAGCGGGGGCGTGGCGATGAGCGAGACGGCCAGGTCGAGCCGGCGTCGCATGCCGCCGGAGTAGCCGCTCACCCGCTTCCCCCCGGCCTGCGTCAGGCTGAAGGAGGCCAGGAGCTCGTCGGCCCGCTCGTGGGCCCGGCGCCGGCTCAGGCCCAGCAGGCGGCCGAAGAGGCGGAGGTTCTCGACCCCGGTGAGTATCTCGTCGACGCTGGCGTACTGGCCGGTCACCCCGATGAGGCTGCGTACGGCGTGGCGCTCGGCCACGACGTCGTGCCCCAGGACCCGGGCGGTGCCGCGGGTGGGCGCCAGCAGCGTGGTGATCATGCGCAGGGCCGTGGACTTGCCGGCGCCGTTGGGGCCGAGCAGGCCGTAGACGATGCCGGTGGGGATCGTCAGGTCCAGGGAGTCGACGGCTGTGAAGGAGCCGAAGGTGCGGGTCAGGCCCCTGGTCTCAATAGCGGGTGGCTGCGCGGAGGACTCGGAGGGTCGTGAAGGTGCTGATGACTTCATGGGCGTCACGGTAGACCCGCGCGGTTTCACAGCACCTTCAAGCAGCTTTCACGCATGGGCGCTGCCGGGTGGTCGGGACTTTTGGGCTGGTGCTCCAGCCACGGTGCCCGGCGCCGGGTGGGGCGTTGGACCGGGCGCGGTCCCGGCGGGCCTGCCGGTAAGGACGTTCCCCGTCTAGGCTGGGACTGTGAGCACCAAGGAGCCCTCAAAAGAGGATATGGCTGGCGTCCCGGCCCCAGATGCTGCGGTTCCGGATACCCCGGCCCTGGAGGTCCTGGGTACCCCGGTCCCAGACGGGCAGACCGCGGAGGCCCCGGGTGCTATGGTCCCGGACGGGCAGACCGCGGCGGACCAGGCCCCGGAGGCCCCGGTCTCGGATACCCCGGCCCCGGAGCTGACGGCCGCCGAGGCCAGGTGGGTCGCGCTCATGCGCCGTACTATGCCTGAGGAGCTGCGCCCCATGCTGCTGGCGCCCGACTGGTACCAGGGTATGGAGGAGGCCGAGCCCCAGGGGCGCTGCATGGCCTGGTACGACCTGGTGGCGGACCGTTACGTGCTGCTCACCGTGGGCGCCTTCTACGACGGGGAACAGACCGTCGTGGGCTCCATGCACTGCCAGTGCATGTACCTGCAGCCTGATGACAGGTGCTGCCCCAGTCAGAGGTTCCAGGGGTCTCTTGAGGAGCAGGTCGCCCGCGCCCGCGACTGGCTGCTCTGGGTGGCCCACAGGCCCGTGGACCGCAGGGAGTGGGGCGGTGTGACCACGGAGTACCGGTTCGCCGACGACGGCGTCGGTATCTCGGCCTCCGGCTGCAATGCCCTCCGACGGCTCCCGCCCCGGCAGGTGGTCAGGGTCCCCACCCGCGTTCTGTGAGCGGGTAGGGGATGCCGATCGGGGCCTATCAATTTGAAGAGTCTAAGAAGTAAACCGGTGGGGCTGTCAGGACGGCGGCGCTGAACCCGGTCCCAGACCAGGCAATAAACGTGTTCGCTTATAGCGAGATTGTCCTGACCTGCCTGTTCTTGAGGCAAGAGGCCCGAACCAGGTTTTGCTGACGTTGTGTAACGTTATTCGCCTCCGGGAAGCTGCAGGTCAGAGGCTTTTCGGGGGTGTCGTGACAAAGTCGTTAGAAAAACGAGGGCATTGAGGTCCGCCAGCCGCCCCCGTCAATGGGTGACGATGACGAGGGTGGAGTGCTACCATTAATATTGTCATAACGTGTTGTTGGGTAAGGACAAGATGATGCAGGAACCCACGACGATCGTGTACAGCCCCCAGCACGTCATTGTGCTGGTCATTGTCCTGGTGCTGACCGTGGTCGCGCTGGTCCAGGTGTGGCGCCAGAACAACACTATGCCAACTGCCGGGAAGGTCGTCTGGACCGCTGTCATTATCATTCTGGTGGGGGTCGGGCCGGTCGCGTGGTACTGCTGGCGGCTGGGAGACAGGTTGCTGAACAGCAAGATCCTGAAGAGGCCCCGGAGCCGTCGGTCAGGGTCGTGAGCGCCCAGGTGCCGGTACAGCCGCGTCCAGGACGTGCGGCTGCGTGGTGACTCGCTCCCGGGGTGAGGATCCGGGGTAAGGACCCGGAGCTCCGCCTCGGGGGCGAGCCTCTGGGGCGCCGTCGCTCTACCTCATGCCTTGCGCAGCAGGGCTGGTGCGTGCTGTCCTTGACCCGGACCGGAGTGGTGCACTCCCGCGTCGCGGCGGTGCCTGGGCCGCGGGCAGGGCAGCGTGGAGTGCCCCCGCGTCGGGCGGTGCTCTCCCACGGGTTGCACGAGTTCTTGCAGAGGCGTGGACGTCCTCCGTTCTCACGGCAAACAAGTACCGTTCTCACGAGCAATAAGTACCGTTCTCGCGACGGTGGGCCTGGGCGGGGGCGCCTCACGCCTTGCGCAGCAGGACCCGGCTCATGTGGTGCGTGCTGTCCTTGACCAGGACCAGGGTGGCGCGCTCCCGCGTCGGGGCGATGTTCTCCCGCAGGTTGGCCAGGTTGACGCTCTCCCAGATCCCCCGGGCGGCGTCCACCGCGATGTCGTCGGGGATCTGGGCGAAGCGCCGGAAGTAGGAGTCGGGGCGGGTGAAGGCCGTATGCTTCAGGGTCAGGAACCGCTCCAGGTACCAGCGCTCAATGTCCCGGCTGCGGGCGTCCACGTAGATGGAGAAGTCAATGAAGTCCGACACCGCCAGGCTGCTGGGCGCGGGACCCCACGGCCCGGAGGGGCGCAGGCGCGGGGCTGGCTGGAGGACGTTGAGCCCCTCCAGGACCAGCACGTCAGGGCGCTCCACCACCGTACGCGCCCCGGGGACCACGTCGTAGGTGGTGTGGGAGTACACCGGCGCCTCCACCCGGGGCGCCCCCGACTTCACCGCCGCCACGAACTCCAGCAGCGCCCGCCGGTCGTAGGACTCGGGGAAGCCCTTGCGCCCCGTCAGACCCCGCCGCTCCAGGACCGCGTTGGGCAGCAGGAAGCCGTCGGTGGTCACCAGGTCCACCCGCGGCGTGGTCGGGAAGCGCGCCAGCAGGTGGGCCAGGAGGCGGGCGGTGGTGGACTTGCCCACCGCCACGCTGCCCGCCACCGCCACCACGAAGGGGGTGGCGGGCTCGCTGACCCCCAGGAAGTCGGCGGTGCGCCGGGCGCGCTCGCGGGTGGCGGAGATGTAGTTCTCCAGCAGCGCGGACAGGGGCCGGTAGACGGCGTCCACCTCCGCCAGGTCAATGGGGTCGCCCAGGCCGCGCAGCTTCTCCACGTCCGCCTGCGTCAGGGGCAGGGGCGTGGTGGAGGCCAGGGCGGACCACTGCTCACGCCCCAGCTCCAGGTAGGGTGAGGCGCCGACCTCGGGCGCGGTACCGAGCTGGTCGGGTGAGGCGCTGCCGACGCCGGGCACACCCGGGGAGCCAGTCTGGTGGGGCACGCTGCCGATACCGGGCGCACCCAGGATGCCGATCTGGCCGGGCGCGGCCGGGCGGGCGTCGGCGTCGGGCACCAGGGAGGTGGGCGACGCCGGGACCGGGGACGGGATGCTCACTGGTCAAGTGTGACGCATTGTCAGGTCGATCTCGCACCAGGTGTCAGGGTGCCGACGGGAATCACACGAACCACCGGTGCGACCGGTTGTGCGGGCCCTGGCGGCGTGCTTCCATCGGGACCATGTGTGGAATTGTTGGACACGTGGGTCCCCTGGATCCCTCGAACCGGAGCCTGACCGTCCTCATGGACGGACTGGGGCGCCTGGAGTACCGCGGCTACGACTCGGCCGGGGTCGCGCTGCTCACCGGTACCGACCCGGTCGAGGGGGTCACCCTGGTCAAGGTCGCCGGCAAGCTCGCGGGCCTGCGCGCCGCCCTGGACGCCGACCCGCCCGCCCCCGCCACGGCCGGCATCGGGCACACCCGCTGGGCCACCCACGGCGGCCCTACCGCCGTCAACGCCCACCCCCACCGCGCCGGGCGGCTGGCAGTGGTCCACAACGGCATTATCGAGAACTTCCGCACCCTGCGCACCGAGGTCGAGGCCGCGGGCCGGGTGCTGCTGTCCGACACCGACACCGAGGTCGTCGCCCACCTCCTGGACCTGGACTACACCGCCCGCCTGGCCGCCGCCGGGCTCCTGGGCCCGGTCCCCGCCGTGGACGGCGCCCCTGCCCCCTCCGCGGACGGTCCCGATGCCCAGGCCCCCTCTGCGGCTGACGCCCCGGCCCCCGTCGCCACCGGCCACCGGGCCGCAATGCTCCTGGTGGAGTCCGTGCGCGCCGTCGCCGCCCGCCTGGAGGGCACCTTCGCCCTCCTGGTCCTGACCCCCGACGCCCCCGGCACCATCGTGGCCGCCCGCCGCTCCAGCCCCCTGGTCATCGGCCTGGGCGAGGGGGAGAACTTCCTGGGCTCCGACGTCGCCGCCTTCGTGGCCTTCACCTCCCGGGCCGCCGAGGTGGACGACGACCAGGTCGCGCTGCTGACCGCCGACGAGGTCCGCGTGTGGGACCAGGCCGGCAACCTCGTCGAGCCCACCACCTGGGAGGTGGCCTGGGACGCCTCCGCCGCCGTCAAGGGCGGCTACGAGACCTTTATGGACAAGGAGATCCACGAGCAGCCCACCGCCGTGGCCGACACCCTGCGCGGGCGGGTGGGCGCGGGCGGCGAGCTGGAGCTCGACGAGATGCGCATTGAGCCCTCCGTGCTGCGATCCGTGGACAAGATCATCGTGGTGGCCTGCGGGACCGCCGCCTACGCCGGGCACGTGGCCAAGTACGCCATCGAGCACTGGTGCCGCATCCCCGTCGAGATCGAGCTGGCCCACGAGTTCCGCTACCGCGACCCCGTGGTCAGCGAGAAGACCCTGACCGTGGCCATCTCCCAGTCCGGGGAGACCATGGACACCATCCAGGCCGTGCGCCACGCCCGCGAGCAGGGCTCCAAGGTCCTGGCCATCGTCAACACCTACGGCTCCACCATCGCCCGCGAGGCCGACGCCGTGCTCTACACCCACGCCGGGCCCGAGGTGGCGGTGGCCTCCACCAAGGCCTTCCTGGCCCAGATCACCGCCTGCTACCTGCTGGGGCTCTACCTGGCCCGGCTGCGCGGCAACAAGTTCCCCGACGAGGTCGCCGACTACCTGGAGAACCTGGGGCGGATGCCCGAGCGGATCCAGCGGCTCCTGGACACCCAGGAGGAGGAGGTCAAGGCCCTGGGGGCGGCCCTGTGCGACCAGGCCTCCTTCCTGTTCCTGGGCCGCCACGTGGGCTTCCCGGTGGCCCTGGAGGGGGCGCTCAAGCTCAAGGAGCTCGCCTACGTCCACGCCGAGGGCTTCGCCGCCGGGGAGCTCAAGCACGGGCCCATCGCCCTGGTGGAGGACGGGCTGCCGGTGTTCATTATCGTGCCCACCCCGCGCCGCCCCGAGCTCCACGGCAAGGTGCTCTCCAACATCCAGGAGGTCCGCGCCCGGGGGGCCCGGGCCATTGTCATCGCCGAGGAGGGCGACCACGCCGTGGAGGCCGTCGCCGACACCATTATCCGGGTGCCGGACACCCCGACCCTCATGCGCCCCCTGGTGGACGTGGTCCCCCTGCAGGTCTTCGCCGCCGCCCTGGCGCGGGCCAAGGGCCTGGACATCGACCAGCCGCGTAACCTGGCCAAGTCCGTCACCGTGGAGTAGGCCCGGCCGTCCCTGCTCTAAGGGCGGGGTGGAGCCCAGGGGACGGGGTGGAGCCCCGCCCGGCCCCCTGCGCGGTGCTCACTGGCCGTCCCTGCTCCGGGGGCTGGGCCGATGGCGTCAGCACCTGCTCGGCTTACTCGGCCACGACAAAGGCCAGGGCTATACCGGCGTCGTGCGCCAGGGAGAGGTGCCAGGTGCGGACCCCCGCGTCACGGGCGGCCTCCTGCAGCGGCCCGTGCAGCCGCAGGCGCGGTGGGCTGCCCCGGCCGGCGACCACCTCGACGTCCCGGTAGCGCCAGCCGGTCGGCGGCGGTGCGCCACAGGCCTCCAGGGCTGCTCCCAGGGCCTTGAGCACCGCCTCCTTGGCGGCCAGGCGCGCTGCCAGGGACTCCGTCCTGCCCGCGCAGGCCTGTCGCTCGGCGGGGGTGAAGAGGCGCTCACCCAGGCGGCCCACCCGGGCCAGGTAGCCCCGCAGGCGGGCCACCTCCACCACGTCGGTCCCGATTGCGCGCGTCACGTCACCAGTGTCCCCGCCGCCCGCGCGGGTGGCAATGCAGTCTGGCCACTAACTTCACCAGCGGCACCGTCCGTCCCTGCCGCCCCGGGCGCACCCGGGGCACGACGGCCTGCGCGGCCTGACCGCCTACGGACGGTGGGCGGGTGACAATGTGCGGGTGACTGACACCCTTCCCGCGCCCCGCCGCTTCACCTACCTGCGTGTCCCCGGGTCGCACGACCACAAGTACACCCGCGGTGTCCTCAGTGTCTGGGCGGGCAGCGAGACCTACCCCGGGGCCGCGGTCCTGACCTGTGCCGCCGCTGTGCGTACCGGTGCGGGCATGGTCCGGCTCATGGCCCCGCGCCGGGTGCAGGACCTGGTGCTGGCCGCCCGGCCCGAGGTGGTCCCCGCCACCGGGCGCTGCCAGGCGCTGGTGGTGGGGCCGGGCACCGACCCCGCCGACGAGCCCCGGATGAGGGAGCTGCGTGACGTCCTGCGCCAGCTGGTGCGTACCCCGCTGCCGGTGAACGCGGTCGACGCCTCCCTGGGCGGTGGCCCTGGGGCCGAGTCCGTGGGAGGCGCGCCCGGAGGCGTGCCCGTGGGAGACGAGCCCGGAGGCGTACCCGACGCCGGGGAGGACGTCGTCTCCCCGCACGCCCCCGGGACCACGGCACGGCGCGGGGCGGGCCCGCTCGACCCCGTCCCGCAGGGCGTCCTGCCCGCCGTCGTGGACGCTGGCGCCCTGAGCCTCCTGCCGGGGCTGCTGGAGGGAGGCACCCGGCTGACCCACACCACCGTCCTGACCCCCCACGCCGGGGAGGCCGCCGACCTGCTGAGCGGGCTCGGACGCCCCACGGAGCGCGCCCAGGTCGAGGCCGCCCAGGAGGACGCCGCCCGCCGCCTGGCGATCCGCACCGGCGCCACCGTCCTGCTCAAGGGCGCCCGCTGCGTCATCGCCACCCCCCGCGACACGCCGCCCAGGTCCCGGCGCCCGAGCCGGTTGTGGACGGCCGGGCCGGGTCCGGCCTGGCTCGCCACGGCTGGCAGCGGCGACGTCCTGGCCGGGATCCTCGGGGCGGTGCTGGCCGGGGCGCAGGCGGACACCGAGGGCGGGACCCTGCCGCCCCCCTCCGCCGGGGGGCTGACCACCGCGGTCCAGATGCCTCTGCCGCGAGTGCGTGGCGCGGTGGGGCTGGCCGTGCGCCTCCACCGGCTGGCGGCCCAGGCGGCCTCGGGCACCGTGGGGGCCGAGGCCGCCTCGGGGGTGGCGTCGTCCGTCTCACAGGCCCCCGGCCCCGGGCACGCCGTGGCCGCCATGGACCTGGCATGTGAGCTGCCTGGTATTATCGAGGACCTGTACCGGGCCGAGGGGCCCCTGCTGCTGGCCAACGAGGAGGAGAGGTGGCTCGCCCTGGGCGGGGTTACCGGTACGCAGTGAGAGAATCGGCGTCGTGACCTCCTCGACCGCGATACCAGCCTCTACCTCCCGGGCCGTCGTCGACCTCGACGCCGTGGCCGCCAACGCCAGGCTCCTGGCACGAGCCGCTGGCACGCCCTGGCTCGCGGTGGTCAAGGCCGACGCCTACGGCCACGGGCTGGGGCCCGTCGCCCTGGCCTGCCTGGGTGCGGGCGCCACCTGGCTCGGCGTGGCCCAGCTCTCCGAGGCGCTGCGCCTGCGCGAGCTGCTGGACCAGGCGGGCCTCCCGCGTCCCGACGCCGGCAGGTCCGCTCCCACCTCCCGGGCACCCCGTCTCCTGACCTGGATCCTGCCGGTGCTCAGCCCCGACCAGGCCGCCGCCCCCGGCTCCCCCCTGCGGGCCGCCCTGGCCGCCGGTATCGACGTCTCCGTCTCCACCCCGGCCGGGCTCGACGCCGTGTCCGCCGCCGCCCGGGCCGAGGGCGGGGCGGCGCGCGTCCACCTCAAGGCGGACACGGGCATGTCCCGGGCCGGGGCCGTCGCCGCGGACCTGCCTGCCCTGGCCGGTGCCGCCCGGACGGCCCAGGACGCCGGGGACGTGGTGGTCGTCGGCCTGTGGAGCCACCTCTCGCGCGCCGACGAGCCCGCCTGCGGCTCCACGCAGACGCACCTGCGCCGCCTGGAGGCCGCTGAGCGGGTCCTGGCCGACGCCGGGCTGGAGGTGGACGTGCGCCACCTGGCGGCCACGGCGGGCCTGCTGTGGCACCCGGCGGCCCGCCTGGACCTGGTGCGTGCCGGGATCGGCCTGTACGGGCTGTCCCCGGACCCCGCCGTCGCCACCTCCGCCGACCTGGGGCTGCGTCCGGCCATGCGCCTGGAGGCGCCCCTGGTCCAGGTCAAGCGCGTCCCGGCGGGCCAGGCCGTCTCCTACGGCGGGACCTGGACCGCCCCCACCGACCGGTGGCTGGGGCTGGTCCCCCTGGGCTACGCCGACGGTGTCCCGCGCGCGGCCTCGGGCACCGGGCCGGTGACGGTCCTGACCGCCTCCGGCTCCTACCGCACCCGTGTGGTGGGGCGGGTGTGCATGGACCAGCTGGTCATTGACCTCGGTCCCGCCTGGGGAGTCCCGGACGCCGCCACCGGGGACGCCCAGGACGGGGACGCCGGCCAGGACAGCGCCCAGGGCACCTCCGGCCTCCCCACCCGCCGGGCCCCTGCGGCCGCGGGCGACACCGCGGTCCTGTGGGGGGACCCGGCGACCACGCCCGGCGTCCCCACCGCCGACGACTGGGCACGGGCCTGCGGCACCATTAACTACGAGATCGTCACCCGCCTGGGCCCCCACGTGCCGCGGGTCTACGTCGGCGGGCCCCGCCCCGGCCACCCCCAGGAGCAGGTATGAGCAACCAGATCACCCTGACCACCACCGGCCCTGACGCCACCCGGGCCCTGGGGGCGCGGCTCGCCGGCCTCCTGCGGGCCGGGGACCTCGTCATGCTCTCGGGCGGCCTGGGCGCGGGCAAGACCACCCTGGCCCAGGGGGTCGGCGAGGCCCTGGGCGTGCGCGGGCGGGTGACCTCCCCGACCTTCGTGATCGCCCGGGTCCACCCCGCCCTGGGCGGCGGGCCCGACCTCGTCCACGTGGACGCCTACCGTCTGAGCAGCCTGGAGGAGGTGGACGCCCTGGACCTGGACTCCTCCATGGAGGAGTGCGTGACCCTGGTCGAGTGGGGCCAGGACAAGGTGGAGGGCCTGGCCGCCTCCCGCCTGGAGGTGCTGGTCAGCCGCCCCCACGGCGGGCTGGGGCCCGGTGACGGCTCGCCGGTGACGGACCTGGCCGGGGCCGATGACGGGCGCCGCACCATGACCGTCCGCGCCGTGGGCCCGCGCTGGCAGGGCGTGGACCTGACCGTCCTGACCGGCTGAGGGCCGCCGTGGCTGCCCGACGCCGTCGCCCGCGATCCACGTCCCGCCCTCCCGCCCGGGTGCCGAGAGGCCGGTGGCGGGCTTCTTCAGGACCCGGTCGCCTCCTGCCGGGTGCGACGCTGCTCCTGCTCGTGCTGGGCCTCCCCGCCCTGCCGGTGGCCTGTCCCACCGTCCAGGCCCTGCCCGCGACCTGCCAGCCCCTGGAGACCACGGGCAGGGCGGGGACCTGGGTCAGGTCCTCCGGTGAGTCCTACCTGCGCTCCCAGGGGCTGACCGGCGTCCTGGTCGTCCACCCCGCCCTGCCGGTGTGCGCCTGGGCGGACGGCTTCCGCGACGGTACGGACCCACAGGCGGCACCGGTGCCTACGTCCCTGTGGGTCAGCGCGGTCGAGGAGGGCGGGCAGCCTGCCGGGGCGGTCCTGCTCGACGTGGACCAGGAGGTCACGGCCACCTGGGTACCTGACGCCCTCCTGGCCACCGCCGTCCTGACGGGGGCCGACGCCGGGGCGGGGGAGCAGTCCACCGCCCGTCCCACCACCGGGGCCGAGGGGCCCGCCATCGTCCGGGACGACGACGGCGCCTGGTTCGCGGTGTCGGAGGGCACCGTGACGGCCATGGACGCCCTGGCCCACGACCGCCTGGCCGGACCTGTCAGCCTGGAGACCTACTCGGCGGTCCTGGCCAAGACCGCCCAGGCCTCCGCGCGGGCCGACCCCGCCCCCCGCGGCGGTGGCCCGAGCTGGCAGGCGTGGCTGACCGCCGGGGTGGTCCTGGGACTGGGGGCCCTGGCCGTGGTCGGCATTATCCTGCGTGAGCGACGTCGTACCGCCGTCCTGCTGGGCCACGGCGCCACCGGGCCCGGCCCGGCCTCGGAGGCGTCCCAGCAGGGCTAGGCTGGGGGCGTGCGCATCCTGTCGATTGACTCCTCCCGGGGGACCCGGCTCCTCCTCGTGCAGGCCACCGTGGCCGACGACGGCGCGAAGGGGGCTGGTCCGGGCCTCCCGGCCGTCGGGGCCCGGGTGCGGCTGGAGATCCTGGTGGCGGAGGAGCAGGACGACCCCCGCCGCCACGCCGAGTCCCTGGGGCCCATGCTCCGGCAGGCCCTGGGCGACCCCGGCAGCCCCGTCGCCCGCCTGGACGCCGTCGTGGCCGCTACCGGGCCCGCGCCGTTCACCGGCCTGCGCGCCGGGCTGGTCACGGCGCGCGTGGTCTGCCGGGCCCGGGGCGTCCCCCTGTACGGGATCCCGAGCCTGGACGCCGTCGCCCGCACCGCCCTGGACGAGGCGGCCGCCCAGGGGGCCCAGGCGGGTACCACCGTCCTGGTCCTGACCGACGCGCGCCGCAAGGAGGTCTACGCCGCCACCTACCGCGCCCGGGGGGGCGACGACGTCGAGCGCCTCAGCGACCTGCATGTGCTGCCCCCCGAGCAGGCCCTGTCCCTGGCGGACGGCCACGACCACCTGGTCCTGGCCGGCTCGGGGGCGGTGCTCTACCCGTCCCTGGCCCACCGGCTCGGCGTCCCCGTCCACGCCCCGGTCTCCGGGGACGCGGCCAGCCAGGTCCGGCTGGCCCTGGCCCGGGTGGGGCGGGGGGAGGAGCTGGGCAGCGAGCCCCTCTACCTGCGCCACGCGGACGTCCACGTGCCCGGCACGGCCCGTCGCGCCCGGTGAGCACCCCGCCCGGCCCCGACGGCGTCACCCTGGAGGACATGACCGAGGCGGACCTGCCCGTCGTGGCGCGCCTGGAGGCCAGCCTGTTCGGGGCGGAGGCCTGGAGCCAGGACCTCCTGGCTGCCGAGCTGGCGGCCGCCTCAGGCGGGGACCGCCGCTACGTCGTGGCCCGCGGGCCCCTCCCCGTCCCGGGGCCGACGTCCTGGCCGGGATCCCCACCAGGCCCCTGCCCCGTCCCGGGGCCAGCCAGTACGGGGTTGTCTGTCCCGGGGCCGGCCAGCGACCCCTCGCAGACGGGATCTGCCGGGACAGGCGGGTCACGGGCGCTGGCGCCAGCCAGCCCCCCGGCTACGGGCCCAGCCGACCCCCCGCTCGCAGCTCCCGCCGGCCCCCCGGCTACGGGCCCCGCCAGCCCCCTGGCCGCGGGCCCCAAACCGGGGGAGCGGGAAGACGCGCGGGGCGCGGCAGGAGCGGAGAGCCGGATCCTGGGCTACGCCGGTATGTGGGTGGGTGACGGTGCTGGCGACGCCGACCTGCTGACCATTGCCACCATCCCGCAGGCCCGACGTCGCAAGGTGGCCTCCCGCCTGCTGACTGAGCTCATGGATACGGCGCGGCGGGCGGGCTGCCGGGCCGTGCTGCTGGAGGTACGGGCCTCCAACGCCGCCGCCCAGAGCCTCTACGCCGCCCACGGCTTCACCCGTATCGGGCTGCGGCGACGCTACTACCAGACGCCCCAGGAGGACGCCGTCGTTATGCGGGCCCTGCTGCGCCCTGCTCCCGCCCCGGTGGGCTCCTAGCCGCGCCCCTGCCACCGGCCCCTCGGATTTGTCTGACGTCCTCCTTGCCAAAAGTACCGCCCCAGGTCCTCCCCGCCCCCTCCTCCCCCCTGCCCGCCCCCGTGGGAGCGGCCCTGGCGGGCGGCGGGAAAACGTTGGAACGGCAAGGTTCCCTGGAGGCGGTCGCAGAGAGGGGGGCCAAGTGGTGCCTGCGACCGACGGCTGGTCACTAGACTAGTGACGTGACCAAAGCGACTCTCCTCTCCAAGAAGCGCACGGCGTTCACGACGACCGTCTTCATGAAGCGCATGATGGCGATCTCGGGGTTCGTGTTCATACTCTTCGTGATCTTCCACGCCTACGGCAACACCCACTACTTCGAGGGCGAGATCGCCTACGACCACTACGCCTACTTCCTGCGCCAGCTGCTCGTGCCGATCCTGCCCCCCAGCGGCGTCCTGTGGATCCTGCGCGTGGCGCTCATGGCCTGCCTGCTGGTCCACGCCGGCAGCGCCTTCCACCTGTGGGTGCGCAACAAGAAGGCGCGCGGCACCGACAGGTACGCGGTCAAGAAGCCCGGCGCCGAGTACTTCGCCTCCCGCTACGCCATGCGCACCATGCGCTGGGGCGGGGTCATCCTGCTGCTGTTCCTCGTCTGGCACATCCTGCAGTTCACCACCCTGACGATCACCCCCGGCGGCCACTACGAGCACGGTCGCGCCTACATGAACATGTGGTACGGCTTCCAGCTGTGGTGGGTGTGGCTCATCTACGCCGTGGCCCTGGCCGCCCTGTGCCTGCACGTGTGGCACGGGGTGTGGTCGGCCCTCCAGACCCTGGGCGCCATCCGCGGCAACGTGATCCCCTTCGTGCGCCTGGTCGCCTTCGTCGTCGCCTTCGGCCTCTTCCTCGCCTTCATGTGCGTGCCCACCGCGATCTTCTTCCACCTGGTGGACGCGCCCATGGACGCCGTCGAGTACGCGGTCAAGGCCGCCGAGGCCGGTATCGGATCCCACTGAGAGTTGAACCACCATGACTGAGCTCATTGACGGCCTGTACCACGAGGGCGAGAAGATCGCCGACGCCAAGGCCCCCCACTCCGTCCCCATTGAGAGGCGCTGGGAGCAGCGCAAGTTCGAGGCCAAGCTGGTCAACCCCGCCAACCGCCGCAAGCTGGACATTATCGTCGTCGGCTCCGGCCTGGCCGGCGGGGCCGCGGCCGCCTCCCTGGGTGAGCAGGGCTACAACGTCAAGGTCTTCTTCTACCAGGACTCCGCCCGCCGGGCCCACTCCATCGCCGCCCAGGGCGGCATCAACGCCGCCAAGAACTACCGCAACGACGGCGACTCCGTCTACCGCCTGTTCTACGACACCGTCAAGGGCGGGGACTACCGGGCCCGGGAGGACAACGTCTACCGCCTGGCGGAGGTCAGCGCCGCCATTATCGACCAGTGCGTGGCCCAGGGCGTGCCCTTCGCCCGCGAGTACGGCGGCCTGCTGGACAACCGCTCCTTCGGAGGCGTGCAGGTCTCCCGCACCTTCTACGCCCGCGGCCAGACCGGCCAGCAGCTCCTCATCGGCGCCTACCAGGCCCTGGAGCGCCAGGTGGCGGCCGGCACCGTCCAGGAGTTCCGCCGCCACGAGATGGTCGAGCTGATCGTCGTCGACGGCCGGGCCCGGGGCATCGTCACCCGGGACATGGTCACCGGCCAGATCGAGACCCACCTGGCCGACGCCGTCGTGCTGGCCAGCGGCGGGTACGGCAACGTGTTCTTCCTGTCCACCAACGCCATGGGCTGCAACGCCACCGCGATCTGGCGCGCCTACCGCAAGGGGGCGTACTTCGCCAACCCCTGCTACACCCAGATCCACCCCACCTGCATCCCCCAGTCCGGCGACTTCCAGTCCAAGCTCACCCTCATGAGCGAGTCGCTGCGCAACGACGGGCGCATCTGGGTGCCCAAGAGGGCCGAGGACTGCGACAAGGACCCGCGTGACATCCCCGAGGAGGACCGCGACTACTACCTGGAGCGCATCTACCCGGCGTTCGGCAACCTGGTCCCGCGCGACATCGCCTCGCGCCAGGCCAAGAACATGTGCGACGAGGGCCGCGGCGTGGGCCCGGCCATCAAGGAGCGCGACGCGAGCGGCAACGAGCGCATGATGCGCCGCGGCGTCTACCTGGACTTCTCCGAGGCCATCGGCCGCCTGGGCAAGGACGCCGTCTCGGCCCGCTACGGGAACCTGTTCGAGATGTACCAGCGCATTACCGGGGACGACCCCTACGAGGTGCCCATGCGCATCTACCCGGCCGTGCACTACACCATGGGCGGGCTGTGGGTGGACTACGACCTGGAGTCCAACATCCCGGGCCTGTACGTGGCCGGGGAGGCCAACTTCTCCGACCACGGGGCCAACCGCCTGGGGGCCTCGGCCCTCATGCAGGGCCTGGCCGACGGCTACTTCGTGCTGCCTGACACCATGAACGACTACCTGGCGGACATGCTCCGCCTGGGCAAGGTGGACCCGGACGCCCCGGAGATCGCCGAGGCCAGGCGCAGCGTCGAGGAGCGTGTCGCCCGCCTCATGGCCCTGCGCGGCACGCGCAGCGTGGACGACTTCCACATGGCCCTGGGGCGCATTATGTGGGAGTACTGCGGTATGGAGCGCCGGGACGCCGGCCTGCGCGAGGCCATTAGGCGGATCCGGGACCTGAAGGAGGAGTTCTGGCGCGACGCCCGCGTCACCGGTGAGGCCGACGAGCTCAACCAGTCCCTGGAGAAGGCCGGGCGGCTGCTGGACTTCTTCGAGCTGGGCGAGCTCATGTGCATTGACGCCCTGCACCGCCGCGAGTCCTGCGGCGGCCACTTCCGGGCTGAGTCCCAGACCCCCGAGGGCGAGGCCATGCGGCACGACGACGAGTTCCTCTACGTGGCGGCCTGGGAGTACGGCGGGGAGAACCAGCCCCCGGTCCTCCACAAGGAGGACCTGGTTTACAAGGACATCGAGCTCAAGCAGCGGAGTTACAAGTGAACATCAAGCTCAGGATCTGGCGTCAGAAGAACGCCTCCGCCCCCGGTCACTTCGAGGAGTACTCGATGACCGGTATCGAGGAGCACATGAGCTTCCTGGAGGTCCTCGACCTGCTCAACGAGCAGCTCTTCGCCGAGGGCAAGGAGCCGGTCGCCTTCGACTCCGACTGCCGCGAGGGCATCTGCGGCCAGTGCGGCCTGGTCATTAACGGCCAGGCCCACGGGCCCATCCGCTCCACCACCTGCCAGCTGCACATGCGCCACATCGCGGAGGACCCCTCCTTCAAGGACGGGGGCACCATCACCATCGAGCCGTGGCGCTCCACGGGCTTCCCGATCCTCAAGGACCTGATCGTGGACCGCTCCGCCCTGGACCGGATCGTCCAGGCCGGCGGCTACATCTCGGTCAATACCGGGGGCGCCCCGGAGGCCCACTCGGTGCCGGTCCAGAAGGAGAAGGCCGACGCCGCCTTCGAGGCCGCGGCCTGCATCGGCTGCGGCGCGTGCGTGGCCGCCTGTCCCAACGCCTCGGCCATGCTGTTCACCGGCGCCAAGATCTCCCACCTGGGGCTGCTGCCCCAGGGGCAGCCCGAACGCCTGGCCCGCGTGGTCAGCATGCTGAACCAGCACGACGCCGAGGGCTTCGGCGGCTGCACCAATATCGGCGAGTGCGCGGCGGTGTGCCCCAAGAGCGTGCCGATCGAGGTCATCTCCCGCCTCAACCGCGACCTGGGCCACGCCCTGTGGAAGGGCCAGCACTCCCACACCCGCTGAGCCCCGCCGCCGCCCCTCCTCCTTCCTTTCGTGAGAACGGTACTTGTTCGTCGCGAGAACGGTACTTATTCGTCGCGAGAACGGTACTTACTGGCCACGGGAGGGGGCGGGGCGGCAGCCGGGCGTAGGCTGGGGGCGTGAGTGAGCCCCTGATCCTCGGCATTGAGTCCACCTGCGACGAGACCGGCGTGGCGCTGGTGCGCGGCCGCCAGCTGCTGACGGACGTCACCGCCACCTCCATGGACGAGTACGCCCGCTACGGCGGCATCATCCCCGAGATCGCCTCGCGCGCCCACCTGGAGTCCCTCCTCCCCACCCTGGACGCCGCCCTGGAGCAGGCCGGGGTCGGCCTGGACCAGGTGGACGCGGTCGCCGTGAGCGCGGGCCCGGGCCTGATCGGCAGCCTCACCGTGGGGGTGAGCGCCGCCAAGGCCCTGGCCGCCGTGCTGGGCCTGCCCCTGTACGGCGTCAACCACGTCATCGGGCACCTGGCGGTCGACGAGCTCGTGGACGGGCCCCTGCCCCGGCGCTTCGTGGGGCTCGTCGTCTCCGGCGGGCACTCCAGCCTCCTGGCCGTGGGCGACCTCGCCACCGACGTGCACGAGCTGGGGGGCACCCTGGACGACGCCGCCGGGGAGGCCTTTGACAAGGTCGGCCGGCTGCTCGGCCTGCCCTACCCCGGCGGCCCGCACGTGGACCGCGTCTCCCAGCACGGGGACCGCGCCGCCATCCGCTTCCCCCGGGGGCTGGCCGCCGCCAAGGACCGCCAGCGCCACCGGTACGACTTCTCCTTCTCCGGGCTCAAGACGGCTGTGGCCCGCTACGTGGAGTCCCTGGAGGACGACGGCGAGCTGGTCCCCGTGGCCGACGTCTGCGCGGCCTTCTCCGAGGCCGTCAACGACTCCCTGACCGCCAAGGCCGTCCAGGCCTGCCTGGACCAGGACGTGGACACCCTCGTGGTCGGTGGCGGCTACTCGGCCAACTCCCGCCTGCGTGAGCTCGCCGCAGAGCGCTGCGGGGCCGCGGGTATCACCCTGCGCCTGCCCCCGCTGCGCTACTGCACCGACAACGGCGCCCAGATCGCGGCGCTGGGATCGGCGGCCGCGCGCTCCGGCGTCGCCCCCTCGCCCCTGGACTTCGCCCCGGACTCCGGTATGCCCCTGGAGACGGTCGTGGCCAGGTAAGGCCCGCGCCCGCGGTGCCAGCCCGCGCCCGCGGTGCCAGCCCGTGCCCCCAGGCCCCTGAGCTGGTCGGCTAGGACCACCACCACGCGACGTGAACCGCCCCGGGCCCCTGAGCCGGTCCCTGCGGCGGTTAAGGGCGTGGGTCGGGGAGCCACCGCGCAGCAGCCCCTGCCGGGAGCCTCCCCGCGTACCAGTCCCCGCCCGCCCGGGCCGTCAGCATCCCCTGCCGGGGGACGTCTGCCAGGCCACGGGCTCCGGTGACGCTGACGCTCCGCCTCGCGCTTCTCCTGGGGGACGTCCGCCAGGCCGCAGGCTTTCGGCCCACCACGCAGCAGCCCCGGCCGGAGGACGTCTTCTTACGTGAACGGGTGAGGATAGTGGTAAGGGTAGTGGTAGGGGTGGTGGTAGTAGGTGCTGGTGGGTACCCAGGGTGTGTAGGTCTGCTCAGTCAGCGTCAGGGGCGCCTCCTGGTGCCAGGGGTCGTAGGCCAGGACCCTCAGGGCGGTGACGTAGGACTGCTGGCTAATGGCGTAGGGGGTGGGGGAGCTGAGCATGGTACCCGGCAGGGGGATCTCCCCGTCGTCGAACGCCAGGCACACAAAGGCCATGGACGGCGTGCCGACCGCGCTGGGCACGTACTGCGTGACCGTCTTGACCGCCACGTGGCCGTGTGCCTGGGACCGGGGGATGGTCTGGACGGGTGCGCCCGGCTGGTTCAGGTGCAGTCCCTGGGCGTCGACCACGGTCGGCGGCGTCCCGGCCCGGGTCATAGCCCATATGCACAGCCCCAGGGGCAGCGCGAGGGCGGCCGCGAACACGCCGAGGCCCAGCCCGCCGCCCAAGGGCTTGTCCGTACCGGTGGATACCACGACCCAGAACAGCATGAACAGGACGGGGACCAGGAGCATGAGCAGGACGACGATGAGGACCAGCCCCAGCGCGCGGCGGGTACTCCTCCCGGCGTCCAGGACGAGCCAGCCAGCCGGACCGGGCTGCCACGGGTAGGGCGTGAGCTGGGAGGACGGTGGCGTCGCCATGGCACCACAGTAGACGGTCGGCGGCGTGCAGGCCGCGGGTTGCCGCGGCGGGAGGGCGGGTTGCCGTAGCGGGGAGCGGGCTGCCGTAGCGAAAGGAGCCGTGCAGGCCGCGAGTGACCCGATCCCCGTCTGCGCGAGCGACTCCTTAAGCCTGCGGGGTGCACGGTCAGGTCCTGGACCGCCTGGACCTGGACGGCAGCGGCTCCTTAAGTCTGCGGGCCGCACCCGGGCCGTTCAGGTGGACGACGAGTCAGGTGGACGACGAGGCCAGGGCCAGCACCTGGGTGGGGTGCAGGGGCCGTCCCGCACGTGTCTCGGCCAGCAGGAGGCGTACCGCCGCCTCCTTGCAGCCCCCGGCGGCCCCGACGGCGGCGAGCTGGCGCTGGTAGGAGGCCCCGGCGTCGAGCGTGGCGCGTACGCCCTCGAGCTCGGTCAGGCAGCCCAGGTCGGAGGCGACCGGCTCGAGCTCGGTGAGCATCCTGGCCACGGTGTCGGTGACGAGCTCCTCGTCACCGGCGGAGTTGGTAATGAGGATGGCCTCCATGCCGTAGCGGGCCGAGCGCCACTTGTTCTCGGCCACGTACCAGTCAGGCATGGCGTCGAGCTCCTCCCCGCGGTCCAGGGCCCGGGAGAAGGACTCCACCAGGCACTGGGTCAGGGCGGCGACGCCGGCGAGCTCGGTGAGGTTGGTGGCGGCGTCGCAGGCCCGTACCTCGATGGTGCCCAGGCGCGGGGAGGGGCGCACGTCCCAGCGGACCTCGGTGAAGTCCCTGATGACGCCGGTGTGGACCATGTCCCCGGCGTAGGCCTCCAGCTCCTCCCAGGTGTCCAGCTGCTCGGGGGCGCCGGCAGTGGGCAGCTGCTGGAACATCATGGCCCGGTTGTCGGCGTAGCCGGTGTCCTGCCCGGACCAGAAGGGCGAGGAGGCGCTGAGGCACTGCAGGTGGGCGGTGCGGGTGAGCAGGGCCCTGAGGATCGGCAGGACCTTGGCGCGCCTCTCGACGCCGACGTGCACGTGGGTACCGAAGATGAGCATCTGGTGGCCCCACAGGCGGGTGCGGTCCACCAGGCGCGCGTAGCGCTCGGCGTCGGTCACCTTCTGTACCAGCGGGTCGGCGAAGGGGTGGGTGCCAGCGCTGGTCAGGTCGACGCGCAGCGGCTCGGTGACGGGCAGCAGGTGGTTGAGGGCCGCGGTGAGGTCCTCCATGCACTGGGCCACGCGCTCGCGTGCCCCGGAGACCACCTCGACCGTGTTGAGCATCATCTCGCCGTGGACGAAGGGGCTCTGGCTCGCGACGCGCAGGATCTCGGCAGCGCACTGGCGCAGGTCCAGGCTGTCGCGGTCAATGAGCATTAGCTCCCACTCCACCCCCAGGGTGGAGCGCGCCGAGAGCGCGAACGGGAGCGGCTGACGGTGGGTACCGGTGCGGGGGCGGGTCATGGATCCCTCGATTCAGTCGGTGAGGCTGCCGGTTTCACGTGCAACGGTCTGACAAGGACGACTGTCCGGGCCCCGGGGCAGGCGGCTCAGGAGGGGGCCTACCTGCTGACGGCGGGGTGGCCGGGCGGCTCAGTCGGGCTCCGGGCGGCTCAGGAGGTCATGGGGACGGGGTCGACCACCAGGACGGCTCCCCGCGGTCCCCGGTCCCGGGGGTCCGGCCCGCCGGGACCCAGCCGGGTCAGGAGCCAGGTCTCGCAGGCCTGGCCCTCCAGGTGCAGGGAGGCGCGCAGGGCGTCGGGGGAGACGTCCACCCCCCGCCGGTGGATCTCCAGGCGGCCGATCCCCTGCTCGCGCACCCGGGCCCTCAGCGCCTTGAGGTGCAGCGGGAGCACCTCGCGCACCCGCCAGGCGCGCAGGAAGGGGGCCAGGTCCGTCCCGGGCAGGCGGGGGCCGGTGAGGTAGGCGATCCGGGGTGCCAGGGGGGTGGCCCCGGCGCGGGAGGCCAGGTGGGCCACCAGCCCGGCGCGGATGGCGGCGCCGTCGGGCTCCAGGACGTACTCGCCGAGCTCCTCCTGCCCCGCGATCGGGGGCAGCTGGAGCGGCGGGGTAGTGGGGTCGGTGCACTCCGGGTCGCTCAGGCGGGCGACGGCGGGGCGGGCGACGGCGTCCGGGCCGTCCCCGCTGGTACCCGCCCCGCTGGTGGCGGCGGGCGCGCTGCGCAGGACCAGGGCGGAGCGGCCGGGGCCCTCGAGGGCCAGGGGGCCGCACCAGATGTCCGCTTCCAGGACGCCGCCGTCGACGCTGACCCACTGGACGTGGGCGTCGGCGGGCAGGAGGGCGTGGTCGATGCCGGGGGCGGCCTTCACCCCCAGGGCGGGCACCTGCTCGCGCCACGCCAGGACCGTGCTCAGGGGCGGGGACCACTGCTCGGGGTCGGTCAGCCGCCGTCCGCCGGAGCGCCGGGCGGGATCGGCGAAGACGCCGTCCACCCCCTCGGCGACCAGGTCCACCTCCCGGGCGTCGGCGCAGCGGACCGTGACCTCCGGGAAGCGCATGAGGTTGACCGTGGCCAGGGCCGCCGTCGCCTCGTCCCTCTCCACGGCCAGGACGCCCAGGCCCAGGCCGGCCAGGGCCAGGGCGTCTCCCCCGATCCCGCAGCCCAGGTCCGCGACCCGGGTGGTCCCGGCGCGCTGGTAGCGGGCGGCGTGGTGGGCCGCGACCGCCAGGCGGGTGGCCTGCTCCAGGCCGTCGGAGGTGAAGAGCATGGTGGAGGCGAAGGGGCCGAACTTGGCCGCCGCCCGGGCGCGCAGGCGCTGCTGGGTCAGGGCCGCGGCCACCAGGTCGGGGGAGTGCCCCTGGGCGCGCAGGCGCTCACCGAGCGCCAGGGCCTCGTCCTGCCGGTAGGGCGGCAGGGTGGCGAGCAGCGCCCACCCGGCGGGGGTGAGCAGCGGGGCGAGGGCGTCCTGCGTGGCGGTCACCTCCGTGATCATTCCACGGCCTCGGCTCTGACACGTCCCGGCTCGCGCGGGGCCGGGTGTGTGTCCCATGACGTTCCGGGTGTTCCCAGCGTCCTGTCACCTTCCAAGGGCTACAGTGACGCCCTGGGTCGGCTCTGGCTGGCTCACCGTGCCGCCGGTGGGGAAGGAGGAGGAGGCATGGGGAAACGAGTCCGTCGGGTCACGGTCCTGCTGGTGCTCCTGGTGCTGTTGACGGTGGTCCTGGGGCCGAACCTGTGGATCTGGCACCTCAGCCACGGACGCATTAGGACCCTGGGGTCGCCCAGTGACACGTCGACCGCCCCGGTGGCCGTCGTGCTGGGTGCCTCCGTGTACGCCGACGGGACGCCCTCCACCGTCCTGCGCCGCCGACTGGACACCGCGGTGAGCCTGTACGCCTCCGGACGGGTCGAGGCGGTCCTGGTCTCGGGGGACAACTCCGAGATGACCTACAACGAGCCGGTGGCCATGAGGGCCTACCTCATTGAGCAGGGGGTGCCGCCCGAGGCGATCGCCCTGGACTACGCGGGGCTGGACACCTATGACACCTGCGTGCGAGCCCACCGGATCTTCGGCGTGGACCAGGCGATTATGGTCACCCAGGACTTCCACGCCCCCCGGGCCGTGGCGGTGTGCCGGGCCGTGGGGGTCGACGCCCGCGGCGTGGTGGACGCCGAGACCGTCTCGGGGACCCGCTCGTGGTGGCGCAGCTGGCTGCGTGAGCGGGTGGCGGCCATGAAGGCGGCCTGGGACGTGGTCAGCGACCGTCAGCCCATCCTGGGGGACCGTGAGGTCACGGTCGATGAGGCCAGGGCCTGGACCCGCTCGCAGCGCCCGTCGGTCTCGTGACGGCCTGGTGCCCGGCCCTGGCTCGCGGCGCCGGTGAGGGAGCGGCCGACGCCGTACCGGGAGCGCCGACCGTACCGGGGCCAGCCGGGTGAGCTCGACGAAGCCGCCGAGCCGCCCGTGCCGGGGCCAGCCGGGTGACTGCCCTGGTGTGCCGGGTCTCACCGGTTACGAGGGTGGTGACGCCACGGGCGAAACCGCACCCCGTGGTTGGCACTCGCATTGACTGAGTGCTAACGCCGTCGTAGATTCTGCGCAGGCGCAGGCGCGTGGCCAGGATGTGCGGACGTCCGGGACGCGCCCTGCGACTCGCGCTCCACCAGCGTCAGGCCGACCCCCGCGACGGCGGCCGGACGCACCCGGCGGAGGGCGAATAAGCCGTTCTACTGCACGCTGAGAAGCGAGAAGGGGAGGTCCGCAATGTCGATCTCCATCAAGCCGCTGGAGGACCGCATCGTCGTCCAGACGGTCGAGGCCGAGCAGACCACCGCGTCCGGTCTGGTCATCCCGGACACCGCCAAGGAGAAGCCCCAGGAGGGCAAGGTCGTGGCCGTGGGCCCGGGCCGCGTGGACGACAAGGGCAACCGCGTCCCGGTGGACGTCGCCGAGGGCGACGTCGTCATCTACTCCAAGTACGGCGGTACCGAGGTCAAGTACGACGGTGAGGACTACCTCATCCTCTCCGCCCGCGACGTCCTGGCCGTCATCACCCGCTGAGGACCTCGCCGGCACCGCGCCCCGGTGCCCGGTAGCTACCAGCCCGCCTCCGAGAAGGACCTTCTCGGGGGCGGGCCGTGTCTGTCAGGGGCGGGTCGTGTCTGTCGGGGCCCTGGCCCGCTCGCGTGGGCGCACAAGCCCGCGCACGACCCCGGCCTGGTCGCAGGCCGGGATCGTGCTGCCCTCAGGCGCCCACGCTTCGGCGGCGCCTGCGGGACTCCGCGTCGAGCCACTCCCGACGCTCCTCCTCTGTCATACCTCCCCAGACTCCGTAGGGTTCGCGCGTACGCAGAGCGTGCGCGCGGCACTGCTCAACAACCGGGCAGGTGCCGCAGATCAGCTTGGCGCCCTCGTCCCGACGGCGACGCGATGAGCCTCGCTCGCCCTCAGGGTGAAAGAAGAGGGAGGAGTCCATCCCCAGGCAGGCGCCATCGTACTGCCACTCCCACAGAGCGGAGATCGGGCCTGGAAGCCGTGAGTTCTCCGTCATCGTGTCCCTCCGATAGACGCCTATCGTGCAGGTGTCGCACATGCGCCTGTTTATAATGATAGGTGGCCCGAACTGTTGGGACAAGGTTTGACAGATGTTTTCCGAGAGTTTAATAATGACCTTCCGGAAAACCCGCAGGTCAAGGGCGCCCCAGTGGTCGTCTTCACAATATGAGTTACGATTGCGAGTCCAACCGTTTAATTGGTTGTGGGCACGTTATGGGGAGGTTTTAGGGCCCTGGTGGCAGGACGGGCCGGGAGCGGGACACTAGGCTTGCCCCTCCTGGGCGATGGACCGGGACGGCTGGTGCGGGCCCCGACGACGGTCGGGCTCAGGGTGCGTCCCCGGCACCGTCACCCTACGATGCGTGCTGTGAGCGACTCGATCACCAACTCGGACCTCTTTGCCCCGACCGGACTGACCTATGACGACGTCCTGCTGCTCCCACGGCTCACCGACGTCATCCCCTCGGAGGTGGACACGGTCTCCCGCCTGACCAGGACGATCTCACTGGACGTCCCGCTGGTCAGCGCGGCCATGGACACGGTCACCGAGTCCGAGATGGCTATCGCCATGGCACGTCAGGGCGGAATGGGCGTCCTCCACCGCAACCTGCCCATTGAGGACCAGGCTGACCAGGTGCGTCGCGTCAAGCGATCGGAGTCCGGCATGATCACCGACCCGGTGACCGTGGACCCTGACGCCACCCTGGCCCAGATGGACAGGATCTGCGGCCACTACAAGATCTCCGGCCTGCCGGTGGTGGACGAGGGCGGCGCCCTGGTGGGGATCATTACCAACCGTGACCTGCGCTTCGTCCCCGGTGAGCTGTGGCCCACCGCCCGCGTGCGTGACTACATGACCCCGCGCGAGCGCCTGGTCACCGGCTCCACCGGCATCTCCCGCCAGGACGCCAAGGCCCTCCTGGCCGCCCACCGGGTCGAGAAGCTCCCGCTGATCGACGCCGCCGGGCACCTGACCGGCCTGATCACGGTCAAGGACTTCGTCAAGACCGAGCAGTACCCCCACGCCACCAAGGACGCCGAGGGGCGCCTGGTGGTGGGCGCCGCCGTCGGCTACTGGGGTGACACCTGGCAGCGGGCCGGCGCCCTGGCCGAGGCCGGGGTGGACGTGCTCGTGGTGGACACCGCCAACGGCGGGGCGCGCCTGGCCCTGGAGATGATCTCCCGCCTCAAGTCCGACCCCGCCTTCAGCCGGGTCCAGGTCGTGGGCGGCAACGTGGCCACCCGCGAGGGCGCCCAGGCGCTCGTCGACGCCGGGGTGGACGCCGTCAAGGTCGGCGTGGGGCCGGGCTCCATCTGCACCACCCGGGTGGTGGCCGGCGTGGGCGTGCCCCAGGTGACGGCCGTCTACGAGGCCTCACTGGCCTGCGCCCCCGCGGGCGTGCCGCTCATTGCCGACGGCGGCCTGCAGTACTCCGGCGACATTGCCAAGGCCCTGGTGGCCGGGGCGGACACGGTCATGCTGGGCTCCCTGCTGGCGGGCTGCACCGAGTCCCCCGGCGACCTGGTCTTCGTCAACGGCAAGCAGTGGAAGCGCTACCGCGGTATGGGCTCGCTGGGGGCCATGAGCTCGCGCGGACGCGCCTCCTACTCCAAGGACCGCTACTTCCAGGCCGACGTGTCCACTGACTCCAAGATCGTGCCCGAGGGCATTGAGGGGCAGGTCCCCTACTCCGGCTCCCTGGCCGACGTCGTCTACCAGCTGGCTGGCGGGCTGCACCAGTCCATGTTCTACGTGGGCGCCCGCACCGTGGGCGAGCTCAAGGAGCGGGGGCGGTTCGTGCGCATTACGGCGGCTGGCCTCAAGGAGTCCCACCCCCACGACGTCAAGATGACCGTGGAGGCGCCCAACTACTCCGGGCGCGGCGAGGGGCGCTGAGGCGGGCAGCACCCGGTGCCCTCGCCGGGGGTGCTACCGGGGCCGGTTTGGGGCGCTACCGCAGGGGCTGGTCGGGTGCGCTACCGGGCCGCCGGGGTGCTACCAGGGGGCTGGCGGGAGTACTGCGGGGCCTGCCGGGGCCTGCTGGGGTGCGTTAGCGCGGGGCCGGCCAGGGCACGCGGCCTCTACTACGGCAGGGGCCAGGACAGGCTGGCACCCGGTCGGCCCGGGTCCTGGCGAGCCAGCCAGCGGTTGAAGGACTCCGCCCACTTCCGGTGGGCCTGGGCCTGGGTGCTGACCAGATCCTCCCGGGGCAGGTCCGCCAGCTGGGGGTGGGCGTCCACCATGGCCTCCAGGACGTCCAGGGTGGCCTCCACGTCCACCTCGGCCGTGTGCAGGCTGCTGGCGACCCTCACCCCGTAGACCTCGGTCAGGTCCCCCAGGCGGCGCTTGCCCTTGCGGAAGCGGTCCACCATCCGGTCCAGGACCAGCGGGTCCACCACGGGCCCCAGGTCCCGGCCCAGGCGCTGGCGCAGCGTGGGCAGGCCGTGGCGGTCCAGCTCGGCCTCCATGAGGGTCAGGTCGTAGGAGCCGTTGAAGGCCACCACCGGCGTCCCCGCCGACATTGCCCGCGCCAGGACCGCGGCGACCTCTTCCAGGACCTCGGAGATCTTGCGCCCCTGGGCGCGGGCCTGCGCCGTGGAGATGCCGTGGACGGCGGTGGCGGCCTCGGGGATCTCGACCCCCGGATCCGCCAGCCAGGTCCGCACCTTCTGGGCACGTGGGCCGTCGGCCCGGCGCGGGCCGCGCCAGACCAGGGCGGCGGTGACCAGGCGGTCCTGGCTCGGGTCCACACCCGTGGTCTCGGTGTCGAAGCCGAGCAGGGGCCCCTGGACCCAGGAGGCGGGGCGGGTGGCCTCAGGTCCGCGGGGACGAGATTGGCGGGGCGAGGCGGGTTCGGTGGTGCTCATGGGGCCAGGATGGCACCCGGTGCCGACACCAGCGGCAGCCTCTTACCCGGGTGGCAGCCTCTTACCCGGCCTGTCCGTCGGGTACGCCGGGCCGGATGTCCCCGCTCACGGTCAGGTCCTTCCCACGCCGTCAGGTGCGTCTGCCTGAGCGGACGCCCCCGCTCACGGGGCCAGCGGTGGGGTGCTGGCGGCAGGACCCCCACGGTGTGGCCCTGACCATACTGGTGGGCTCGTTGGTCGGCCTCCGGGGGTCGTTGGTGTGACGGGGAGCGCTTTCTATGTTTCTCTCAGGTCGAAAGGATCTCGGCGCGCACGGCGATTGTCCGGTACTGTGGCCCCAAAGCAACCCTCGGGTTGCTCCCAGTCATGTGGCACTGTGGCGTCTGACGGCGTCGCACTGCCGTCCCCATCCTCTTAAAGGAGCTCTCATGGCCCAGGTCACCGCCACCATCGCCTCCAAGGTCGGCCTCCACGCCCGTCCCGCCGCCACCTTCGTCAAGGCTGTCGCCGAGAAGGGCGTTCCCGTCACCATTGCCAAGGAGGGCGGCGCCCCCGTTGACGCCTCCTCCATCCTGGGTGTCATGACCCTGGGCGCCGGCTTCGGCGACGTCGTGACCCTCGCCTCTGACGCCGCTGGCTCTGAGGGCGCCCTGGAGGAGCTCAAGGCCCTCCTGGAGACCGACCTCGACGCCTGATCCCCGACCGGGGCTCACCTCTCTCACTCTCGCGACGGCGGGGTGCCAGCTGACACGGCTGGTACCCCGCCGTCGGCGTCCCGGCACCTCCTGCCGGGTCCCTGGCGGCAGGGGCTAGGGCGGCGCGCCCGTTCTCACGGCGAACAAGTACCGTTCTCAGCACGAACAAGTACCGTTCTCGCGGGGAATAAGTACCGTTCTCACGGCGAATAAGTACCGTTCTCGGCGAGTGGGGGCGGATGGGGTGGGAGCGCGGGGCGCGGGCGGGGCTACTCCACGACGTCGTCGTCCACCCAGTCCAGGGTGCGGGCCACGGCCTTGACCCAGTTGCGGAAGAGGCGCTCACGCTCGGCGACCTCCATGACCGGCTCCCAGCGCCTGCCCTCGGCCCAGTTGTCCACCACGTCCTGGGTGCCCGACCAGAAGCCCACCGCGATGCCGGCGGCGTAGGCGGCCCCCAGGGCCGTGGTCTCGACAACCTTGGGGCGCACCACGGGCACGCCCACCTGGTCGGCCTGGAACTGCATGAGCAGCTCGTCGCGGGTCATGCCGCCGTCGACCTTGAGCTCGGTCAGGGCCTGCCCGGAGTCGGCGTTCATGGCCTCGAGCACCTCACGGGTCTGGTAGGCGGTGGCCTCCTCCACGGCCCGGGCGATGTGCCCCTTGTTGACGTAGCGGGTCAGGCCCACCAGGGCACCGCGGGCGTCGGGGCGCCAGTGCGGGGCGAACAGCCCGGAGAAGGCCGGTACGAAGTAGGCCCCGCCGTTGTCGTCCACGGAGCGGGCCAGGGCCTCCACGTCCCGGGACTCGGCGATCATGCCGAGGTTGTCGCGCAGCCACTGCACGAGCGACCCGGCCACCGCGATAGAGCCCTCCAGGGCGTAGACGGGGGCCTGGCCCTCGATCTGGTAGCACACGGTGGTCAGCAGGCCGTTGTCGCTGCGCACCGGGGTGGTGCCGGTGTTCATGAGCATGAAGCAGCCGGTGCCGTAGGTGTTCTTGGCCTGGCCCACCTTAAAGCAGGCCTGGCCGAAGGTGGCCGCCTGCTGGTCGCCCAGGATCCCGCTGATCGGGGTGTCAATGAGCAGGCCGTTCCTGCGGCCCAGCCCGAACACGCCCGAGGAGGGGCGGATCTCGGGCAGCATGGAGGTGGGGATGCCCATGTCCGCGCAGATCCGCGTGTTCCAGTCCAGGGTGTCGAGGTTCATGAGCATGGTGCGCGAGGCGTTGGTGACGTCGGTGGCGTGCACGCCGCCGTCCGTCCCGCCGGTGAGGTTCCACAGCACCCAGGTGTCCATGGTCCCCATGAGCAGGTCGCCGGCCTCGGCGCGCTCGCGGGCGCCCTCCACGTTCTCCAGGATCCAGGCCACCTTGGGGCCGGAGAAGTAGGTGGCCAGGCTCAGGCCCACGCGGTCCCTGTAGCGGTCGTAGTCGGGGGAGCCGTCCGGTGCCGGCGCCGCGGCCGCCAGGCGGTCGCAGATCCTCTGGGTGCGGGTGTCCTGCCAGACAATGACGTTGTAGACGGGTCTGCCGGTGTGCCGGTCCCACACGACGACGCTCTCGCGCTGGTTGGTCATGCCGACGGCGGCGATCTCGTGGCGGTTGACCTCGGCCGCGGCCAGCACGCCGCCGACGACGGAGCGGATAGCGGCCCAGATCTCCACCGGGTCGTGCTCCACCCACCCGGCGCGCGGGAGGATCTGGGCGTGCTCCCTCTGGTCCACGGCGACGATCCCGCCGTCGTGGTCGAACAGGACGGCACGCGAGGAGGTGGTCCCCTGGTCAATGGCCAGGACGTACTTCTTGCCGGTGGTCTCAGGGCTCATGGACGGTCCTTTCACTGCGTCGTGAGCGGGCTCGGCGGCGGGTCGATCGGGCGCGGACCAGGACAGGCTAGCGGGAGGCTAGCGGGGCGGACGACCGGGGGCCCGGCGGCAGGGCGAGTGGCGGGGCGGCCGGCGACGGGGCGTCCGGACCAGGACGGCGGTAGGGCAGGCACCGGGGCCCGGCGGCAGGGTGTCCGGACCAGGACAGTGCCCGCTACCGGTGGCGGACGACGGTGGGCACCAGGGCCCGGCGGTGGGCACCGTCGCCCCCGCCCTGGTGCGGGTCGCCGCTCACCCCCGGTCGGCCCCGGCTGCCCTGCTGTCGCCCCCCCGCCCCGGTACGGGTCCCACCTCAGACGGGCTGCCTGAGGTGGGCCACGGCCGCGGCGTCGGTGACCTCGGCCTCGGCGGCGGTAATGTCCGACACGCGCTGGGCGTAGGCCTCCTTCTGGGCGGCCGCCTCCTGCCGGGTCCACCCCAGCAGGGGGGCCATGACGGAGAGGATCTCGTCGGCGGCGCCCAGGCCGTGGTCGCGCCGCGAGACGTCCAGGCGCACACGGCGCAGCAGGACGTCGTCCAGGCGCTCGGCGCCCTCGTGGGTGACGGCCCAGGCGACCTCGGCGCGCAGGTAGGCGGGGGCCGCCTCCAGCGGCTCACCCAGGCGGGCCAAGGGGTCCTCGGCGGCGTCAATGGAGGCCAGCAGGGCCGGGGTCTCGTCCCCGTAGCGGTCCAGCAGGTGGGTGACTCGCTCCAGCCTCCAGCCCCGCTCGGCGGCGATCCGCCCCGCCCGGGCCGCCAGGGCACGGTAGCCGGCGGCCCCCACCAGGGGCAGGTCGGCCGTGGCGCAGGGGTGGGTGCGGGCCAGGGCCTCGCCCAGGGCGTGGTCCACGGCGTCGGCCGCCATGACCCGGTAGGTGGTCAGCTTGCCGCCGGCGATGGCGGTCAGGCCCGGGACCACGCGGGTGACGGTGTGCTCGCGGGAGACCTTGGTGGAGGCCGCCTGCGCCCCCGGTCTGAGCCTGGGCTGGAGCAGGGGGCGCAGGCCCGCGTAGACGCCGATAATGTCGTCCCGGGTAATGGGGCGGGCCAGGACGGAGTTGGCGTGCGCCAGGATGTAGTCGACGTCGGCGGCGGTGGCCACCGGCCTGGAGACGTCCAGGTCCCAGGGGGTGTCGGTGGTGCCGATCACCCAGTACTCAGGCCAGGGGATAATGAACAGGACGGACTTCTCGGTGCGCAGGAAGACGCCGGTCTGGGCGTCAATGGCCTCCCTGGGCACCACGACGTGGATCCCCTTGGAGGCCAGGACCTTCAGGCCCCCGTCGGCGCTGGCCAGGTCCTGGACCTCCTCGGTCCACACCCCGGTGGCGCTAATGGTGTGCCTGGCGTGGATCTCGTGCTCGGTACCGGTGGCCAGGTCGGTGACGCGGGCCCCGTGGACGTGGCCGCGCCCGTCGGTGAGGAAGCCGGTGACCCTGGTGCGGTTGGCGGCCAGGGCCCCCAGGCCGACGGCGGTGCGCACCAGGTCAATGACCAGGCGGGCGTCGTCGACCCGGGCGTCGAAGAAGCGGATGGACCCGGCCAGGCCGCTGGTGTCCAGGGCGGGGGCCAGGGCCGCGGTGCCCCTGCGCCCCAGGTGGCGCTGGACCGGCAGGGTCCTGCGGCCACGGGCGCCGACCAGGGCCAGGGCGTCGTACGCGCCCACGCCGACGGCAGAGTAGGAGCGCTCGTAGTGGTGCCTGAGCGGCCACAGGAAGGGCTGGGCCTTGACCAGGTGCGGGGCGGTGGTGGTCAGCAGGCGGCCACGCTCGGTGAGGGACTCGTGGACCAGGGCGAGGTTGAGCTGGTAGAGGTAGCGCAGCCCGCCGTGGATGAGCTTGGAGGACCACGAGGAGGTGCCTGAGGCCCAGTCGCCCATCTCCACGATCCCGGTGCGCAGGCCCCGGGCTGCGGCGTCCAGGGCGATCCCGGCCCCGGTGACCCCGCCGCCGACGACCAGGACGTCCAGGCCCTCGGCCGACGACATCTCCGCCAGGGCGCGCGTGCGCTGGGCGGCGTTGAGCGCGGTGTCCTGGGTGGGGGCGGGTGCGGCGCCCCGCACTGGGGGCTGGGAGGACGGCATGGTGGCTCCTGGTGCTCCTGGTTGTACACGTTGTTGTACTCGGGCCCGGCTGGCGGTACCGGGCCCGCGGTGGTGGGCCTGCCGGTGGCGCGGCCTACGGTGGGCCTGCTGGTGGCGGGCCTCGCAGTGGCGGGGCCTGCGGTGGTGGGTCCGGCTGGCGGTACCGGGCCCGCGGTGTGGGCCTGCGTGCTGGCCAGCTCCGGCGGCCCCTGGCCGGGGCCGGGCGGCGACCGGCCCGTGGTGACAGAATCCACTCTCGCCCAGGTATGAGAGGATGGGCAAGGCAGCTGCACGGACGTGCACCCTTAACCGGTAGACGGGACAAGGATGAGCGCCGTGCCGAGGAGGCGACAGGGGGCTGACGTGGTCGGTGACGAGCCTGTGGCGGGATCTGGTGGGCCGGGCCAGCCCGGGTTATCCGGCGGGCCCACCGGGCGGGGGAGCGGTCCCGCCCAGGGCGGTGAGGGGCTCGTGCGCGCCTACGAGGCGGCCTCCATGTACTACGTCCAGGGCGAGACCATGGAGGTGATCGCCCGCCACCTGGGGGTCTCGCGCTCTACCGTCTCCCGGCTGCTGGCCCGGGCGCGCGCCCAGGGAGTGGTGCGTATCAGCCTGGTCCAGCCCGGCGGGGCCGGGTCCCTGGAGGGCCACCTGGCCCAGGTCTTCGGGGTACGGGCCCGCGTCGTCCCGGTGCGTGAGGGCACCACGGAGATCCACCGCCTCCAGCAGGTCGCCGGCGTGGCCGCCACGCACATGGTGGACCTGGTGGCGGACCTGGCCGAGCAGGCAAGGGCACGCCCCGGCCGTGACGGCGTCGGCCCGGGGGCGCAGGGCGCGCACCCCGGTGGGCAGGGCGAGGTCGGGCTGGAGTCGCAGGGTGCGCACCCCGTCGGCCGTGACGGCGTCGGGCCTGGCGTGGTGGTCGGCGTCGCCTGGGGGACCACCATGTCAGAGGTCAGCGCCGTCCTGCCCTCCCGGCCGGTGCCCGGGCTCACCGTGGTCCAGCTCAATGGCGCCTCGGACCCCGTGCACGAGGGCCCCAGCGCCACCGAGGTGCTCTCCCGTATGCGTGACGCCCTGGGGGCGCGCACCATCTCCTTCCCAGTGCCGGCGTTCTTCGACCACGTGGCCACCCGTGAGGCCATGTGGTCCGAGCGTTCGGTCAGGCGGGTCCTGGCAGTGGCCCGCCGCGCGCGCCTGGTGGTGTTCGGCGTCGGCGCCCTGGACGGGGCCCTGCCCTCCCAGGTGTACGCCGGGGGGCACCTCAGCGCCTCCGACCGGGCCGTGCTGCGCCGTCAGCGGGTAGTGGGGGACGTGTGCACGGTGCTGCTGCGCGGTGACGGCTCCTGGCGTGACATCAGCCTCAACGCCCGGGCCACGGGTCCCACGCCCGCCCAGCTCGCCCGCATCCCCCGGCGCCTGTGCGTGGTGGCCGGGACCGGAAAGGCCCGGGCGCTGCTGGCCGCGCTGCGGGCCCGGGTGGCCACGGACCTGGTGGTCGACGACGCCACGGCGCGCGCCGTCCTGGAGCTCGCCCACCAGCGGGCCTCCTGAGCGTCTTCCTGGCTCTGGCTCCCGGTTCCTGGTCGGCGGCGACGTACCTTAGCCGCCGCCGACGTACCCTACGAGTACGTCCCCGATGACTAAGGTACGTTCCCGATGACTAAGGTACGTTCCCGATGACTAAGGTACGTCCCCGGCGGCCAGAGTACGTCCCCGGCGGCCGGAAGTACGCCAGAATACCTAGGACAGTCCCAGCAGGGTGAGCACGGCCACCACGCGCCGGTGCACGTCGGCGTTGGCGTACAGGCCCAGCTTGGCGAAGATCCGCTGGATGTGCTTCTCCACGGCCCCGTCGGTCACCACCAGGCGCCTGGCGATGGCCGAGTTGGTGTGCCCCTGGGCCATGAGCTCGAGGACCTCCCGCTCGCGCGGGGTGAGGGTGGCCACCGGGTCGTCGCGGCGCCCGCGCCCCATCATCTGCGCCACCACCTCCGGGTCCAGGACCATCCCGCCGTTGCCCACCCGCTGTACGGCGTCAAGGAAGGAGTCCAGGTCGGCGACCCGGTCCTTGAGCAGGTAGCCAATGGGACCCGAGCCGCAGGACAGCAGGTCGGTGGCGTAGCTGAGCACAATGTACTGGCTCAGCAGCAGGATGGGGGCCTGCGGCCACCGGGCGCGGATACGCATGCAGGCGCGCAGGCCCTCGTCGGTGTGCGACGGCGGCATGCGGATGTCGCTGATCGTCAGGTCGGGACGCAGGGCCAGGCACTGGCTCACCAGCTCCGGGCCCGTGCCGACCTCGCCGATGACCTCGTGGCCGTCGTCGGCCAGGATCATGGCCAGGCCCTCGCGCAGCAGGACCGAGTCGTCCGCGATCAGGATCCGCACGGGATTACCGCCTCGATGGTCGTCGGGCCCCCGACGGGGGAGGAGACACACAGGGAGCCGTCCACGCCGTCAAGCCGCTCGACCAGCCCGGCCAGGCCGTGGCCCTTGGCCGTACTGGCCCCGCCGACGCCGTTGTCGGCGACGACCAGGTGCAGGACGCCGTCGCGCACCTCGGCGCTGACCGTGGCCGTCGAGGCCTGGGAGTGCTTGTTGATATTGACCAGCGACTCGGCCACCACGAAGTACGCCGCCGAGGCCGCGTGCACGGGGACGGTCGGCAGGTCGGCGTGGACGGTCACCGGCACGACGGAGCGGGCCGCGGCCTCGGCGATAGCGGCCTGCAGGCCCCGGTCCACGAGCACCGGCGGGGCGATGCCGCGCGAGAGCTGACGCAGCTCGTCAAGGGTCTCCTGGGCCTGGGCCATGGCGCCGTCGATAATCTCCTGGGCGCGCTCGGGGTTGGTGGCCGCCTGACGCCGGGCCCGGGCCAGGTCCATATTGAGCCGCACCAGGCGCTGCTGGGGGCCGTCGTGCAGGTCGCGCTCCAGGCGGCGCAGGGCCGAGGCCTCGGCGTTGCGGGCCGAGGTGCGCGACGCCGTCAGGCGGTCGATCCGCTCGCGGTCGCGGGCGTGGTGGCAGAGCATGTTCTCGGCGTAGGCCAGCTGCGTGGTGGCCAGCGTCCTGAGGACGGCGGGGGCGCTGAACAGGAAGAACAGGCCGACGCCGATCCCCAGCAGGGTGTCGAAGGCGCCCGGGTAGGGTACGCCGAGCAGATCGCCCAGGCTGCTGGTCGACACCCCGAACTGCAGGAGGGCCCGGCGCGTGATCAGGGTGACCGGGCCGTGCAGCACGGCGAGGATCCCGGCCAGCCACACCAGGGTCAGGCACCAGGTCAGCGCCGAGACGAAGAAGCCGGTGAGCACCCAGACCACGTCCCGCCACGACTGCGGGTCGCGCAGGAGGACCAGGAGACGCTGTGGGAGCGGGGCGTGCGGGTCCGGTAGCGCGTAGACCTGCTCGGGGGCGGGATACCCCGTCAGGTCGGCACTGGTCCGGCGCTGCCAGGACGCCGCGTGACGAGCCACCGTGATGCCGCCTGCCAGCATCGGCAGGCCGATCCACAGGATCGCCAGTCCGGCCCCCAGGGAGCACAGGAGGATGACCACCAGGAAGAACCCCAGGTGGATGGGCCAGGACGTCAGCAGGTAGGCGGCGTACGCGGTCGTCTGCCGACGTGCCGGGTAGTAGGTGCCGCGCTCGCCGGGCGTCCGCCCGGTTGGCGGCACGGGCTGTGCCGGGGCGCCGACGGGGGCTCCCGAGCTGGCGCCCGTGGTGCCCGGGCTGCTGGTCGCGGGGGAGTCAGCACGAGTCGGGGGCTGAGTGGCCCCTCCCTGGGTGCCTGTGCCGTCGGCCGCGGGGGAGTCAGGGAGGGCGTCGAGGTCGGCGTCAGGGGCGGCATCCGGGAGGGCGTCAGGGGCGGTGACAGAGGTGGTGGGTGCCGCGGCGCCCTGGAGCGGGGCGTCCTCGGGGGAGGGTGCTGGTGTACTCATACCTCATACCCTCCTGGTCGGAGCCTGTCGCCACCATCCTACTGGCAGGCCAACCCTGGTAGGGGTAACCCGACACCGGGGTGAACCCCGTCGGCTCGCAGCCCTATGTCGTGGCCAGGCTGTAGCCTAATGCGGTTGCCCGGACCCGCCCAGGAGGAGGGTGCCCAATGACCCAGCCCGATGGCCCCGACTGCCGTGGCACCCGGTCCACCGTTCTCGGTAGACCGAGGACGGCCTGCCCGCCTGAGCCCAGGGGGCCGGTAGCCGTGCCCCCGCAGCAGGCGGACGTGGCGGTGCGCGGCCTCGGACCAGACGGCGCCAGCGGCGTGCCCCCGCAGCAGGCGGACGCGGCCCGGCACCAGGCGCCGTCGGACCAGGCCGTCATTGACTGGTACCAGGACCACGCCCGGGACCTGCCCTGGCGACGGCCCGGTACCACGCCCTGGGGCGTGCTCGTCTCGGAGGTCATGAGCCAGCAGACCCCTGTGTCTCGCGTCACCCCTGCCTGGACGGCCTGGATGGCACGCTGGCCCGGCCCCGCGGACCTGGCCGGTGCCCCCGTCGCCGAGGTCCTGCACGCCTGGGGGCGTCTGGGCTACCCGCGACGCGCCCTGAGGCTCAGGGAGTGCGCTGCGGCCGTCGTCGAGCGGTACGACGGCGTCCTGCCCGCGGATCCCGACGCCCTCCTGGCCCTGCCCGGCGTGGGGGAGTACACGGCCGGGGCGGTCCTGGCCTTCGCCTACGGCAGGCGGGCCCTGGCCCTGGACACCAACGTCCGGCGGGTCCTGGCCCGGGCGGTAGGGGGGAGCGCCCTGCCCGCTCCCAGCCTGGTCCGGGCTGAGCGGGACCGGGCCGCCGCCCTCCTGCCCCTGGAGGACGCCCGGGCCGCCCGCTGGTCGGTGGCCGTCATGGAGCTCGGGGCGCTGGTGTGCACCGTCAGAGAGCCAGCCTGCCCCTCCTGCCCCTGGAGGCGGGAGTGCGCCTGGCTCGCAGCCGGGTGCCCGCCGGATAAGCACGCCCGTCGTCGCCGCAGCCAGGCCTGGCACGGTACCGACCGGCAGGCCCGCGGCCTGGTCATGGACCGCCTGCGCCGCCAGCACGCCGAGGCGTCAGCGGGCCGGGAGGTGGCCCGGGGCCTGGGACGCGGTGAGCTGCTGGCCGCCGCTGCCGGTGTGAGCCTGGCGCGCGGGCAGCACCCTGACCCTGCCCAGCCCGAGCGGGTCCTGGCCAGCCTCCTGGCTGACGGCCTCATTGCCACCCACGACGACGGCGCCACCTACCGGCTGCCCTGAGCGGCGCCCGGTACAGTCGGCACCATGGCGCAGGGACAGGGCAGACACGGTGGACGCCGCTCCGGTGGCACACCGGGCCGGGGCGGCTCACACGGTGCGGGGCGCGTACCCCAGTCACGTCAGTCACGTCCGAGTACCACCGGTCAGGCCAGGGGCGGAACGGGCCGCGGGACGTCAGGGCGGGGCGGGGCGGCGGGCTCGGCCTACCGCAGGCGCACCGGCGCCCAGCCCCACGGCCAGGGGTCCCGTCCGGCCGCGGGTACCCAGTCCCGCCCGGCCGCGGGCGCTCAGCCCCACGGCCAAGGGCCCCGCCCGGCCGCGGGCTCCCGTCCTGCCGGCTCACGGGGGACGGCCTCACGGGGGACGGCCTCACGGGGGACGACGTCGGCGGGCGGTCGGCAGACGTCTCCGGGCACCGCCCGAGCCAACCGCGACAGCAGCCACCAGCAGGGGCGGCCCGCGCGCGCGCCCCGGCGTACCCCGCGGGCCCGGGGAACCGACCAGGGGTGGGCCCCGGGGCAGGGGCGGGGGAAGGCTCGCGCGTCATCCCCGGGCCGGGGAGCCGGCCCCGGACCGGCCCGCGGTACAGGCAAGCTGACGGTGACCCAGGTACCCCGGCGCCCGAACTACGCCCTGCGGTGGGTGCTCGTCAGCGCCCTGGCTGTCGGCGTCGTCATTAGCATGGTCTCCCTCCTCGTCCTCGGGTTCTCCTCGGCACGCGAGGAGATCGCCCGCCAGGACGCCGCGCGCGAGGCGGCCGCCCAGGTGACCACCTACCCCGTCCCGGAGGCCTGCTCCGCCAGCGCCCTGGGCGCCACGCTGAGCGTCCCCGAGACGGTGCCCGCAGGCGCCGGGCTCAGTGTGGGCGCCACCGTGACGAACACCGGGAGCGTGCCCTGCCTCCTGGACGCGGGCACCGGCACGTTCACCGCCCTCATTACCTCGGGGGGGTCGAGCATCTGGACCTCGGCCACCTGCACCGGGCAGGCCCAGAGCCGGCCCCTGCTCATCGGGCCCGGGAAGGCCGTGGAGCTGACGGTCGTCTGGGACGGGCGGGTGGAGTCCACCACCTGCGCCCTGCCTACCCCGACGCCGACGCCCACCGCCACCCCGACGCCAGGCGCCACCCCGGGGCCCGAGGAGCCCGTCCCGACCACGCAGGCACCCCAGCCGCCGGGCTCCCTGAACGCCCCCGGGGACGTGGCGGCACCGGGGACCTACCGGGTCGGCGTCCAGGTAGGCGGCACGGACGTGGGCACCTCCGCGGTCTTTGTCATTGAGTAGTCAACGGCGGGTACCGGTGTCGGCCCGGGGCGCCTCGAGCGGCTCAGGCGTACCGGTCCACAATCGATATCTCAGCCAGGCGGGAGAGGCCGTCACGCAGGATCCGGGCGCTGCGGGGCGTCATGCCGTCCACCGCCACCAGCTCCTCCACGGTGGCGCCCAGGACCCCCTGGAGGGAGTTCCAGTGCGAGGTGACCTGGCGTGCCATGACAATCGGCAGGCGCGGTATCTTGGAGAGTATCCGCAGGCCCCGCGGCGAGACGGAGGTCTCCAGCTCCTGGCCGTCGGGGCCGCCCAGGCCCATGGAGCGTGCCACCATGGCCAGGTCCAGGAGGGCCGGGGAGCCGACCCACTTCAGGCGTGCGTCCACCGTGGTGGCGTCCAGGCCCGTGGGCAGGTAGTCCTCCATGAGGTAGTCGCGCTGGGCCATGAGGCCGCGGGTGAGCTCCTCGAGCTGGAGGGCCACCAGGCGTCCGTCCGTGCCCAGCTCCACAATGTAGCCGTCAATGTCGCTGGTGATACGACGCACCATCTCCAGGAGCTGGAGCACGACAGTGACGTCACGCACAGTGACCAGGTCCTCGATCTCCAGGGCGTCCAGGCCCGAGGAGGTCTGCGCCAGGCGTGAGGTGTAGCGCTCCAGGGCGGCCAGGGCCTGGTTGGCCCGCGCCAGGATGGACTCGCTGGGCTCCAGCACGTGGCGTCTGCCGTCCACGTAGAGGGAGACGATCCGCATGGACTGGCTCACCGAGATGACCGGGAACCCGGTCTGCTTGGCCACGCGCTCGGCCGTGCGGTGGCGCATCCCCGCCTCGGCGGTCTCAATGGTGGCGTCGGGCAGGAGCTGGACGTTGGCGCGCACGATCCGGCTCGCGGCCTGGTCCACCACCACGGCGCCGTCCATCTTGGACAGCTCACGCAGGCGGGCGGCGGATATCTCCACGTCCAGGTGGAAGCCGCCCGAGGAGATGGACTCCACGGTCCTGTTCATGCCCATGACGATAATGGCGCCGGTGCGCCCACGCAGAATGCGCTCCAGGCCGTCGCGCAGGACCGTGCCCGGGGCGACGAGGGCGAGGGTGTCGCGCAGGACGGTGTCGCTCATAGGACTCCATTGGGGCTGCTGGCCAACAGGGGACACGACCCATCGTAGTGGTGTCGCGGCGGGGTGGGGACACTCGTGGTGCGCGACACGGTCCTCACCCCTGCGGCAGGGCCGCGCCGACGGCCTCACCCACGTGCTCCACCGGCAGGACCTGCATCCCCGGGACCGCGCGCAGCTCCTGGCTGCCGGCCAGGGGCACGATCGCCCGGTCAAAGCCCAGGCGCGCGGCCTCCGCCAGGCGCCGCTGCACCCCGACCGTGGCCCGCACCTCCCCGGTCAGCCCCACCTCCCCCACCGCCACCAGCCCCGCCGGGGTGGGCAGGTCGCGGGCGGCGGAGACCACCGCCACGGCCACCGCCAGGTCCGTGGCCGGCTCCACGGCGCGCGCCCCGCCCACGGTGGAGACGTAGACGTCCGTACTGGAGGTGTCCACCCTCAGCCTCGCCGCCAGGACCGCCAGGGCCATGGCGACCCGGGAGTGGTCCACCCCGGAGGTGGTGCGCCGTGGTGAGCCCGCGTTCGTCCCCGCCACCAGGGCCTGGACCTCCACGGGCATGGGGCGGCGTCCCTCCAGGGTCACGGTGGCGCAGGTGCCGGGCACCTCGGAACGGGCGGCCGACAGGAACAGCCCCGAGGGGTCCGCCAGCCCCACAATGCCCCGTTCCCCCAGGTCGAAGCAGCCCACCTCGTCAGTGGGGCCGTAGCGGTTCTTCACCGCCCGCAGCAGGCGCAGGCGGGCGTGGCGGTCTCCCTCGAACTGGGTGACCACGTCCACCAGGTGCTCCAGGACACGCGGCCCGGCGATCCCGCCGTCCTTGGTCACGTGCCCCACCAGGAGCACGGGGATCCCCCGCTCCTTGGCCACGGCGATAAGGGCCCCCGCCACGGCCCGCACCTGGGTGACGCCCCCGGCGCTGCCCTCGACCTGGGTCGAGGCAATGGTCTGGACGGAGTCCACCACGACCAGGGAGGGGGAGGACGCCTCCACGTGTCCCAGGAGCGCCTCCAGGGTGGTCTCGGAGGCCAGGAGGAGAGCCGGGTCCAGGGCGTCGATCCGCTCGGCGCGCAGCCGCACCTGGGAGGCCGACTCCTCCCCGGTGACGTAGAGGACCGGGCCGTCCCCGCGCGAGCGGGACACGGCGGCCGCCTTCGCGGCGACGTCGAGCAGGAGCGTGGACTTGCCCACCCCGGGCTCCCCGGCCAGGAGGACGACGGCTCCGGGCACGATCCCGCCCCCCAGGACCCGGTCGAGCTCACCGACCCCGGTAGGGCGGGCCCGGGCCTCCTCGGCACTGACCTGTCCAATGGGCAGGGCCGGGGTGGCCGGGGTGGTGGCACGGGTCAGTGCGGGGGCCCCGACGCCGCCCGGGGCGGCCCCGGGGCGCTGCTCCTCCAGGGTCCCCCAGGCGCGGCACTCGCGGCACTGTCCCAGCCACTTGGGGCTGGTCCAGCCGCACTCGGTGCAGCGGTAGCTGGTCCTGGGAGGTCGGGTGGCCTTGGCGCTGGGCATGGGCCCACCATCTCACGGAGGACCGACGCCCCACCCCGCCCTCCCCGCCCTTCCGCGAGAACGGTACTTATTCGCCGTGAGAACGGTACTTGTTTGTCGTGAGAACGGTACTTATTGCTCGTGAGGACGGAGTGTGCCCGGCAGGCTCCTGGGGCTGCCCGGTCTGCGCAACGGTCCTGTCCTGGCGGGTGTGAGGAGCTCGGTGTGCGGGCAGCTGGCGGCTGCTGTCGGGAGAGTCCTGTCCTGGCGGGCGTGAGGAGCTCCCCGGGCGGCCTCGGCGCGTGAGGTATCTGTCCTGTCCTGGTGGCGTGAGGGCCTCGACGGCCCCTCACCGGGCCGGAGGGTGACTGGGACCCCGTCCCCCGGACGTGAGAGTCTCTTAGCCAGCCTGACCGTAGGGGGGCTGCTGGCCGTAGCCCGTGGTCCCGGTCTGGCCGCCGGTCTGCGGGGTCTGGCCGTAGGCGCCAGCCTGGCCGTAGCCGGTGGCGGTCGTGCCCTGCGCGCCGTAGGCGGTCTGCTGGCCGTAACCAGCCTGCGGGGGAGTGCCCTGCGCGCCGTAGGGTCCTACCGCACCGTAGGGGGCCGCGGCGTCGTAGGTCCCCGTCGCGCCGTAGGGTCCCGCCTGGGCGACGGGCTGGGGCCGCTTGCTGGCGGGGACCAGGTTCGGGAAGTTCCTGGCCAGGACGTTGTCGAGCTTCTGGCCGACCACGAACAGGAGGATCCCGGGTAGCGCCAGGAGCCAGACCGGGATCCTCCGGACCGAGGAGTGGTTGCTGATCCACAGGAAGAGGGCGATACCCAGGCCGACCCCCACCAGGACCACGGCAATGACGACCGGGATGTACAGGTACGTGTGGAGGTCGTCGTCATCGACCTTCTTGGCTGCGGGGGCGGGAGTCCCCTGGGGCGGTACACCAGGGGTGGGCTGGGAGGAGTTGCCCCAGGCGGGCGGTTGCGAGCTCATGTACTGCCTTGTCTGCTTCTCGTAGGAGTGGATGAGGACGGCGGACGCCCGTCTGGACTGGCTCCGACCAGCCCAAGCATGCACACCAGGTAGCAGGTTGTCACCTGAGCGTGACCAAGGTAATCGCCGACGGGGGCGGCATAGGCGTGGAGCGGCACAGGTGCGAGGCCGCCGGGGATCGGGGCGACGGCGCGCCCTGACCCCCGTGGGCCAGGACCGCTACCCGCTCCCCGGCGGCCCCGCCACGCACTCTTAGGCCCGGCCCGCGCGGATCAGGGGCGTCCGCGAGCGCGCCGAGCTGCTGGCCGCCACCTCAGGCCTGGCCCGCACGGGCCAGGGCGCGGGCCGCCACCCGGGCCACGTTCTCCCCGGTGAAGCCGTACTCCTTGAACAGGACGGCACCGGCGGCGGAGGAGCCGTAGTGGTCCAGGGAGACAATGTCCCCCGAGTCCCGCACGACCTCCCGCCAGCCCTGGGCGATACCGGCCTCCACTGAGACGGTCACGACCTGAGGCGGCAGGACCTGGTCCTGGTAGTCGGCGTCCTGGGCGCGGAACCACTCCAGGCAGGGGGCGGAGACCACGCGGGTGGGGGTGCCGGTCTCCTGGAGGCGGTTGCGCGCCTCCAGGGCCACGGCCACCTCGCTGCCGGTGGCGACGAGGACGACGGCGGGGGGCGTCACGGCGCCGGAGAGGGTGACCGCCTCGGCCAGGACGTAGGCGCCCCGGCCCACGCCCTGGCGGGCCTGGGCGGCGGCGGAGACCACGGGCAGGTTCTGGCGCGACAGCGCCAGGGCGACGGGCTCCCGGGGGTGCTCCAGGATCCGCCTCCAGGCCGCCACCGTCTCGTTGGCGTCAGCGGGCCGCACCACGGCCAGGCCGGGGATGGCGCGCAGGGAGGCCAGGTGCTCCACGGGCTGGTGGGTGGGGCCGTCCTCGCCCACCCCAATGGAGTCGTGGGTGAGCACGAACACGGAACCCACCCCCATGAGCGCGGCCAGGCGCACCGCCGGGCGCATGTAGTCCACGAACACCATGAAGGTCCCGCAGTAGGGGCGGGTCAGGCCGTCCAGGGCGATCCCGTTGACGATCGACCCCATGGCGTGCTCGCGCACCCCGAAGTGGAGGGTGCGCCCGTAGGGGCCGTCGCCCTTGCCCCGGGCCAGGGAGGCGGGCAGGAAGGAGGGCTCGCCGGCCATGGTGGTGTGGTTGGAGGCGCCCAGGTCGGCTGAGCCGCCCCACAGCTCGGGCAGGACCGGTGCCAGGGCGTCCAGGACCCGGCCTGAGGCGGTCCGGGTGGCCACCGACTGGTCCAGGTCCCAGGCGGGCAGGACGTCGGACCAGCCCTCGGGCAGGGCCTGGGCGCGCAGCCGCTCAAGGAGGGCGGCCCGCTCGGGGAAGGCGGCTTGCCAGGTGGCGAAGCGCGCGTCCCAGTCGGCGCGGGCCGCGGCGGCGCGGGCCGCGGCGTGGGCGCGGGTGCGCTCCAGCAGCCCGTCGGGCACGAAGAAGCTCTCGGCGGGGTCCAGGCCCAGGACCTCCTTGAGGCCGGCCACCTCGGCGGCACCGAGCTTGGCGCCGTGGGTGGCCTCCGAGCCCTTCAGGGTGGGGCAGGGCCAGGCGATAATGGTGTGCAGGCGGATGAGGGAGGGGCGGGTGGTCTCGGCCCGGGCGGCCGCCAGGGCGGCGTGGAGGGCCTGGTAGTCCTCGTGGTAGGTGCCCCCGGCCCGCCAGTCCACGTCGATCACGTGCCACCCGTAGGCCTCGAAGCGTGCGCTGACGTCCTCGGTGAAGGAGGTGTCGGTGCTGCCCTCGATGGAGATGTCGTTGTCGTCGTAGATGGCGATGAGGCTGCCCAGCTCCTGGGTGCCGGCCAGGGAGGCGGCCTCGGCGGTGACCCCCTCCTGGAGGCAGCCGTCGCCTACGAGCGTGTAGACGTAGTGGTCGAACACCGACTCCCCCGGGGCGGCGTCGGGGTCCAGGACGCCGTGCTCGCGGCGTGCGGCCATGGCCATGCCCACCGCGTTGGACAGCCCGGCCCCCAGCGGCCCGGTGGTGGTCTCCACGCCCGGGGTGACCCCGCGCTCGGGGTGGCCCGGGGTCAGGGAGCCCAGCGTGCGCAGGGCCCGCAGGTCGCTGACCTCCAGGCCGTAGCCGGAGAGCACCATCTGCGTGTACATGAACAAGGAGGCGTGACCGGCCGAGAGCACGAACCGGTCACGCCCCAGCCACTGCGGGTCGGCCGGGTCGTGGCGCATCTCGTACTGGTAGAGGAGGTAGGCCACGCCGGCCAAGGCGATCGCTGTCCCTGGATGACCTGAACCGGCCCTCTCGACGGCGTCAGCGGACAGGGCCCTGGCGACGGCGATCGCCTGGTCGTCGTTTTCAGTGAGCGCAAACTGCTCGGTGGTCATGCGTCAGGCTCCTTGAGTGGTGGACGTGTGTGAGGGGCCGATGGCGGGCGGTGCCTCGGTTCTCAGCACTGGTATCCTCTCGCGTGGCCTGAGGGGCGGGCAAACGCAGACGGTTACGAGTTCTTAGACTTTAAGGTAAGGCTGACCGGTTGCCTGTGCTCCTGGCACGGTGCCCGGCCTTGTGTACCGGTGTATTAGTGCACCCGACCGTGATGGTTTTCTGTGCCCGGCACCGGTGCGCCGGTTGCCGGGGAGGCGGCCTCACAGCCAGCCGTTGGTCTCGGCGGTACGGGCCGCCTCGGTACGGTTGCGGGCCTGGGTCTTGGCGATTGCGCTGGAGAGGTAGTTGCGCACGGTCCCCTCCCCCAGGAAGAGCGTGGCGGCGATGGTGCGGGCGTCCGCTCCTCTCCCGGCCAGGCGCAGGACGTCCTTCTCGCGTGCGGACAGCGGGTCGGGCCCCAGGATCACCAGCTCCTGGGCCAGGGTGGGGTCGATGACGCGCCCCCCGGCGTGGATGCGGCGGATGGCCTCGGCCAGCTCCTCGGGCGGGGTGTCCTTGACCAGGAACCCGCTGGCCCCGGCCTCCATGGCGCGCGAGAGGTAGCCGGGCCGCCCGAAGGTGGTGACAATGAGGACCCGGCAGCCCAGGTTCGCGGCGCTGAGCTCTGCGGTGGTGGTGAGCCCGTCCTTGCCGGGCATGTCAATGTCCAGGAGGGCCACGTCCACGTCGTGGGCCCGTACCGCTGCCACCACCTCGTTCCCGCTGCCCACCTGGGCCACCACCTCCAGGTCGTCCTCCAGGTCCAGGAGCGTGGCCAGGGCGCCTCGTACCAGGGCCTGGTCGTCGGCAATGAGCAGGCGGATGGGGGCCTGCGGGGCGCTGCCGGGCGCCGTGGTCGGGTTCGCAGCTGGTGGTGGGGTCATGACGGGCTCCGTTCGGTCTGTGCGGGCAGGGGTGTCCGCCGTGAGGACCGGCTGACGCCGGCGGCCGGGGTCCGGGTGCGGGCGGGCGTCCGGGGCAGGCGAGGCGGTGCGTGTCGGCTCGGTCTGTGCAGGCGGGGCAGGGCTATTGGCTGGCTGGCCGGGGCGGGCGTCCGGCTGACCAGGTGTCTGGCTGGGACCGGGGCGTCCGGCTGGCCAGGACGGTGCCAGCTGGCCGGGGCCCGGCCTGTGCGGGCGGGCGTCCAGCCGGCCGGGGGACGCCGGCGCCTCAGGGCAGTCTCACCTCCACCAGGGTGCCACGTCCGGTGCCCGGGTCGGGGCTGGTCACGCTCAGGGAGCCCTCGACCGCCTCGACGCGCTGGCGCAGGCCGCTCAGGCCGTTGCCGGGGACCGCCCCGCCCAGGCCGACGCCGTCGTCGGCCACCCGCAGCAGCCCCGGCGCCAGGGTGATCCGCACGTGCCCGGCCCCGGCGTGGCGCACCACGTTGGTGGTGGTCTCCCGTAGCGCCCAGGCCAGGGTGTCGCGCTGTCCGGAGGGGACCGCTTGGGGGTCGCCCTCCAGGGACACGGTGACCTCTGCGGCCCGCAGGGCCGTGCGGGAGGCCTCGACCTGGCTGGCCAGGTCCGGGGTGCGCAGGCGGGTGACGGTGGCGCGCACGTCGGCCAGGGAGGAGCGGGCCAGGGAGATGATCTCGTCGAGCTCGCGGACGGCCGCCTCCGGGTCCCGCCCCACGAGCCGACGGGCCACCTGGGCCTTGAGGGTCAGCACCGTCAGGGAGTGGCCCAGGATGTCGTGCACGTCCCGGCCGATCCTCTCGCGCTGGCGCACCACGTTGAGCTCCTCCTCCGCGGCCAGGCGTCGGCGGCTGCGCTCGTCACCTATCCTGGCGAAGATGATCGTGGGGGTGGCGCAGGCGCTGCCCAGGATGGTCCACATGGCCTCGGCGGTGGGGGTGAGCATGAGGGCGGCCCAGAGCGCGCAGGCGTTGGCGGCCACGACGACCGGCAGGCCGGTACGCGCCGGCGTGGTGAACAGGATGAAGGCGTACAGGAACGGCAGGTAGTAGCCCGTGGCCCAGCCCAGTCCCGGGAGGGACAGGGCGGTCGTCAGGGCCATGGGGACCAGTCCGGGCAGGAGCGGCGCCAGCTGCTCGGACAGGCTGGCGTCAGGGGGTACCGAGTGCCAGGGCGGTGAGGTGGAGATGGCCCAGGCGTAGACCGCGGCGAAGCTGGTGACGCCGACCAGCCCGCACGCCCTGCGGGAGGCTGACAGCCCGTCGGCCAGTACCACAATGCTGAAGGGGACCAGCAGGAAGAGGATCCACAAGGTGCTGGACCACTCGACCCGCCGCCACCACGGCCCCGGGGTGAGGGCCGCGTGGCTGCGCGGGTCCACGAGGCGGGTGCTCACGCCCGACGGGTGGAACGACGTCGGGCTGCCACCAGCAGGGCGGCAAATACCAGGGTCCACACCACCAGGTTAGCCACCACCACCCACAGGTGCTCCTGGGTGGCGTGGGTGTCGCCGCCGGAGTAGGTGTAGGTAGTGCCCTGGGTCAGGGGCCAGCGGGCCAGGGCACTCGCCCCGTACATGGGGGTGAGGCGTCCGACCGCCAGCAGGGTCCCGCTCAGGGGCATAAAGGCGTTGCCCAGGAACCCGAAGAGCGTCACCAGGGAGGTGGCGATGCCCACCGCGCTCTGGGGCGGCAGCAGGGAGCCCATGGCCAGGCCCCACAGGGCGAAGGGCACCGTGCCCAGCAGGGACAGCAGCAGGCCCAGGACCCAGCCCTGTGCGTCGAGCCGGACGGCGGTGAACGCCCCGGCGACCATGACCACCGCGATGGGGATGAGGGCGTTGAAGCTGGCCGTGGCCAGCTTGACGCCCCAGTAGCCGCGCAGGCCCGAGCGGGTCAGGGCCATCTGGCGGCCCCAGCCCCCGGAGAGCTCCACGGCGGTGGCGGAGGTGGAGGAGGTGGATCCCAGGCAGGCGGAGTAGGAGGCCATGGCCAGCATGACCGAGGCGGCGACGTTGCCGTGCTCGTTGACGTCCGTGTCCGCGTAGGACTGTATGGCTCCGAAGAGGAGGTACATGGCCAGAGGGAAGAGGACGACGAAGAACAGGTTGGCGGGGTTCAGCACGGTGCGGCGCACGTCAATGGCGAGGTAGCTCAGGGCGGGGCGGGCCGGGCGCAGGCGGGGCGTGGTGGTGGCGGTGGTCATGGGGGTGCTTCTCTCGAGAATCGTTGCCGGGTGGGGTGGGCTCAGGCCCTGGCGGGCGTGGTGGTCAGGGCGGTGAACACGTCGTCGAGGCTGGTGGCGCTGACCCCCAGGTTCTCGGCGGGCGTGGCGGTCAGCAGCCAGCGGGCGACGTCGTCGGGCGCGGTGGTGCGGATCTCCAGGTGCTCCCCGCGCACCGTCCGGCTCAGCAGCGAGGCGGCCAGGACCGGGACGCGCTCGGCGGCGGCCGCCCAGGCCCGGTCCAGGTCCTGGGGGGTCAGGCCGGGCCAGGAGGCGGTCACCAGGGCGCCCTCGCCCATGGCGCGGATCTGGTCCACGGAGCCGTCGGCGACCAGGCGCCCCGAGGCGATAATGACGATCCGGTCGGCGAAGGAGGACGCCTCCTCCAGGTAGTGGGTGGCGAAGACGATGGTGCGTCCGGAGTGGGACTGGGAGCGCATGGTGTCCCAGAAGGCGATCCGGCTGGTCACGTCCATGCCGGCGGTGGGCTCGTCCAGGACGAGCAGGGCGGGGGCGGTCATGAGGGCCAGGGCCAGGCGCAGGCGCTGGCGCTCCCCTCCCGAGCAGCGCTCGACCTGGCGCCGCAGGATACCGGCCAGGCCGGTCTGCCGTACCAGGTCGCCCAGGTCCCCGCGGTGGGACTGCATGGAGGCCGTGGCGCGCAGGGTCTCGGCCACGGTGAAGTTGTCCGTCAGGCCCCCGTCCTGGAGGACGGCGCCAATGCGGCCTTGGGCCACGGCCCGCCGGGGGGTCGAGCCCAGGACGCGCACGGTGCCGCTGGTGGGCTGGGTCAGGCCCAGGACCATGTCCAGGGTGGTGGACTTGCCCGCGCCGTTGGGACCCAGGAAGGCGACCACCTCACCGGGGCCGACGCTCAGGTCCAGGCCGTTCACCGCCTGCACGGCGCCGAAGGTCTTCCTCAGGTCTGACAGGGCGATGGCGGGGGTGGAGAAGGCGTGTGAGGTGGTGCTGCGGGGGGTGCCGGGTGAGGCGGTGGGTACGGTGCTGGTTGAGGGGGCGGGCGTGCTCATGGGTACCAGGTTCCGCCGTCCGGGGCGGCAGCGGTACTGAGCGTTGTCACGGGCGTGATATGACAGGTGTCATGAGGTAAAAGCGCTGGTGAGAAAGGTTTTCGGACCTCGACGGCGGGCGAGGTATCCATCACAAAGGCGTAACAACCGGGGATTTTTCAGAAGTCCCTGTGAGACACTGGAGAACAGTCTCTGCGAGGCGGGAACGGTTGTGCCGACTCCGCCCCAGGGGGTCCTGAACCTTAAGTCTGCGACCTGTGGAGGTCCTTGCCCATGTCTCCCGCTGTCTCCTCTAGCGGCTCTGACGTCCCCAGCGGCCTGAGGCGCCGCACTGTCGTTGCGGGCGCCGCCTGGGCTGTCCCCGTCATCGCGATCGGCGCCCCGGCCGCCGCGGCCGCCGCGTCCACCACACCCACCGGGGACATCTGCACCCTGACCTACTACGACGGGAACGACGACTACCAGAAGCTCGACATCTCCCTGGCGGCCACGGTCGACGGCGGCGTCATCCCCGCGGGGACGGTCCTGTACTGGCGCTTTAAGTCGAACAAGGAGAACACCACCAAGCCTGTCCTGATGGTCAGCAGCCAGTGGAAGGCCCCCGTCTGGGTCGAGGAGACGCCCATGAACTGGGTCGTCAAGATCGAGGCCGCCACCGACGTCACGCAGGTGGGCGGCTGCGACATCTACGCCTCCTGGAAGTCGGCGTCCAAGGACGCCGACGGCTACATGGTCGGCGGGTCCATGCTCTCCATCTACTTCTACGCCACCGACACGCCCGGGCCGGACTCGCAGTACTACAAGCTGCTGGACGTGACCGTGGCCGAGCGCCGTACGGACATGAAGACGGACGACCCGGATCTTGAGAGGTACGTGAGCAGCCACGTCTACCACACCTCCTCCAACATCGGGCGGCGCTGGCCCGTCATCCGGTGGACCACCGACGGCGTGGTGGCCCCGTACACGGACATGAGCAAGTGGCAGAACGCCACCGCCACGGCCGGCCGCAAGCACGACATCCTGCCCCAGCAGTTCGACGGGACCTACGCCGTGACGGTGCTCTGAGCCCTGGGCCCGTCGGCGCTGGCGGCGCCCTGGGCCCGTCGGCGCTGGCGGCGCCCTGGGCCCTGGCGCCCACGGTGCTCGGTCGGGCCGCTGACGGCGGTGGGTGCCACAGCTCCTGCTGTGGCACCCACTGCCGCCCTGTCCCCGGGGCCCTGCTCAACCACGGTCGTGGTCGAGGACGTCGCGAGACCTGGCTCCCGGGGTCCGGCCCGCACCACGACACCCGGCCGTGGGCCACCGTCACCATGCCTGGCTCTTGGGGCCCGCACTGCCGGGGCGGCGTACCCAGTCCTCTCTCAGCGGGGTGGGGCCCGGCCCGTGTCCTTCAGCGCCGCGGCTCGTAGCGGCGCAGCAGCAGCCAGGTCCCCAGCGGGCCCGCGGCCGCCAGCAGGGCGATGCCCAGGGCGGTACAGGCGGCCGCCCAGGGCGTGCCCCAGTGGGTGATGGCCTGCTCCATGCACAGGGACCCAAGGCTCAGGCCCACCAGGACCGCCACGGTGCCCACCCACCAGGGGTACCTCAGGAAGAGCAGGGTGACGCTTGCGCCCGCCAGGTAGCACAGCAGGACCGCTGGCGCGGCCAGCACGGCCAGCTGCGGGACCGTGGCGAGGTGGACCCCCGTGACCTGGTCCTTCAGCAGGACGTCGGGGATCGTCAGCAGCCCGCACACGGCCGTGGACGCCGCGCCGAGGAGTTCCCCGGTCCGGGTCAGGTGCGCCATGACCGCACCCCGCGTCAGCCCGGCGCGCAGTGACGCCGGCGTGCGGGTGGCCATGACGACCCCCTGGGTGAAGGCGAGGTAGGCCGCGCAGACGAAGGCGCACATGCAGTAGCCGCCAAAGACGAAGTTGGTGCCCGCCGGGACCCCGGGCAGCCTCGACGGCTCTGGGAGCAGCCCCGAGGACTGCATGACGAGCAGGACGGTCACGACCACGACGCCCCCCGCCTGGATCACGCCCTGGATGGGTGCCAGCTCGCGCAGCGCCAGGAGGGTGAGCCTCCACGTGGGCGAGGTGGTGCGGGTCTTGGCCTGCTCCTGGTCGGGACGGGGCTGGCGGGGCCGGGCGGCGTGGATGGCGGCGGTCATGACAGGTCTCCTTCGGTGATGTCGATGAGGGTCTCGCTCAGGGAGGCGAGCCCCTGCCCGGGACGGGAGTGGGCGGCACGCAGCTCGTCGGCGGTGCCTGCCGCGACCAGGCGGCCACGGTGTAGGACGACGACGTCCTCCAGGAGGTCCTCGATCTCGTCGACCTGGTGGGAGGAGATGACCACGGTGGGGCGCTCACGCAGGTACGTGGCCAGCAGCTCGTCCCAGAAGCGGCGTCGTACCACGACGTCCATGCCCAGGTGGATCTCGTCCAGGAGCAGCACGGGACAGTGGCAGGCCAGGGCCAGGACGGCGTCCAGGGCGCTGCGCTGGCCCAGGGACATGCGTGAGGGCCTGGTGCGCAGGGGGACCTCGAAGCGGTCCATGAGCCGGGCGGCCTCCTGGGCGTCCCAGCCGGGGCGGGTGGCGGCCCACAGGTCCAGGGAGCGGCGCACCGGGGAGTCCTCGATCAGGGTGCGGGGGCCGCCCAGGTGGGCGGTGGCGGCCATGGTGGTGGCGTCGTCGAAGGCGGGGCGCCCGGCCACGGTCAGGGTCCCGCTGGTGGGGCGACGCACCCCGGAGACCAGGGACAGCAGGGTGGTCTTGCCTGAGCCGTTGCGGCCCAGCAGGCCGGTGACGGTGCCGGGGCGCAGGGTGAGCGTGAGCCCGGTCAGGGCCGGCCCGCCGCCCCGCGCGTAGCGGTAGCCGAGGTCGGTCACGTCAATGGCCGGCCCGCCGGGAGCGGTCTCGCAGGAGGTCTCGGGGACGCTCTCAGGGGTGGGTGGCGCGGGGCGGTGGGTGCTCATCGGGTCTCCTTGGGGGTGCGGGTCCTCAGGTGGGTGGCGACGGCGTCGCCCAGCTCGGCGGGGCTCAGGCCGAGCGCGAGGCCGGTGTCGAGCGCGGGGTGCAGGACGTCGTCGGTGTAGGTGGTGCGCCGTGAGCGGCGCAGGCGCTCCAGGGCGCCCTGGGTCACGAACATGCCGATGCCGCGTCGCTTGACCACCAGGCCCTCGTCGACCAGGAGCGAGACGGCCTTGTTCGCGGTGGCCGGGTTGATGCGGTAGCGGGTGGCGTACTCGGTGGTGGAGGTCAGACGCGCCCCCTCAGCCAGCTCGCCACTGAGGATCTGGGTGCGGATCTCCTCGGCGATCTGGAGGTAGATAGGGGACGCGTCGTCAAAGTGGGGCAAGGGTGGGCACCTCCTCGAGGACTTCGTTGGTTAGTTACATGAGTAGTTAACCACGGAACCAGGGGTGTGGCAAGACGGACTCTGTGGGAGATCTCGCACCGGTGTCCCGGCGCCAGGTACCGCCGCCGCTGGCAGCCTGCGGGGGCGTTCTGGCAGAATCCTCTGCTGTACTCGGCTGAGTACGGCCCCTCTCCCGGACCCAGTCGCGTCTCGGCAACCACCGGAAACTGTTGCTTGACCCCACCGGGGACCAGTGCGAGCCAAACCATCCAGAACCAGGAGTTCAACCAAGTGGCAGTCAAGATTCGCCTCAAGCGCATGGGCAAGAAGTTCGCCCCGTTCTACCGGGTCGTCGTCCTCGACTCCCGTAAGCGCCGCGACGGCCGTGTGATCGAGGAGATCGGCCTGTACGACCCGATGCAGGAGCCCTCGCTCATCCGCATCAACTCCGAGCGCGCCCAGTACTGGCTCGGCGTGGGCGCCCAGCCCACCGACGCCGTGTTCAAGCTGCTCAAGATCACCGGCGACTACCAGAAGTTCAAGGGCCTGCCGGGGGCCGAGGGCACCCTGAAGGTCAAGGACGCCGACGCCGAGGCGGTGGCCACCCAGGCCGCCGTCAAGGCCGTCGCCGACGACGCCGAGAAGCGCAAGGCCGCGGCGGCCAAGGCCAAGGCCGAGAAGGAGGCCGCCCAGGCCTCGGCCGAGGCGCCCGCCGAGGAGGCCTGAGGATGCTGGCCGACGCGCTCGAGCACCTCGTGCGGGGGATCGTCGACAACCCTGACGACGTCACCGTCACCTCCCGCTCGCTGCGCCGCGGCGACCTGCTGGAGGTGCGGGTCAACCCCGAGGACCTGGGTCGTGTCATCGGCCGCTCGGGTCGCACCGCCCGCGCCCTGCGCACCGTCGTCGGCGCCCTGGCGGAGGCGCCGGTGCGGGTCGACGTCGTCGACACCGACCGCCGGTAGGTATCGCGTCAGCTGACGGACGGCCCGGCCCCGCTCAGGGGCCGGGCCGCCGCTGTCCCCGCCTCATCCCGTCCCCACCCCCTCCCACCGCGAGAACGGTACTTGTTTGTCGTGAGAACGGTACTTATTGCTCGCGAGAACGGTACTTGTTGCTCGCGAGAACGGACAGCCCCTGTCTCACCGGGCCTGAGCGCGGGCGTCCCGTTCAGGTGCCCTTGAGCGGCTCTCGTCGCCACTGTGAGGGCTTCCGCGGGTGGCCGCGGCCCCTCCGATAGCACTATATGCGGCAGTTCGAGTAATCTCTCAGACTTCGGTTGCCCCGGCTTCCCACGTTTGACGCAATCTGAGGATCAGAACGAGTCCCACCTTTGGTCGCGCTGGAGAACAAGTCTCTGACCTGCGTGGACATTAAGTGTACAAAGACTGGGGTGGGGTGTGGGTGGTTCTGATCCTCAGATTGCGACAGAGCCGGGTACCAGCCCCAGCAGGGCCGCGCATAGCACCCCGGTACCCGGCGGGGACGGGGCGCACGCGGTGGCCCCACGGAGCCAGCCGTGCAGTGCGAGCGTGCCCTTCTGGCCGCGCGGCGCGACCGGCCAGCCGTGCAGCGTGACCGGCCAGCCGCCCAGCGTGACCTGCGTGCCCTACTGGTCAAGCAACATGCCCTATTGGCCGTGCTGGTATTCGGGACGTGGCGGCCCTTGCCCGCTCTCGGCCCCTGACCACGGTGGTGCGCCCGTGGCCGGCGTGGTCAGCGACCCTGCCCGCTCCCCGGCACGTCCCACCCGGTAGTGTCGGTTCCGGACACCTACCAGCCACCCAGGAGCCCCGCGTGCTGCTTACCGTCGCCGTCATCGGTCCCGCCCACGCCCTCAAGGGCGAGGTCCGCCTTGCGATCCGCACCGACGACCCCCGGGGACGGCTCGCCCCCGGGACCACCCTGCCCGTGGAGGCCCCCGGCGGCTGGCAGGGGCCTGCACCCGCCACCCTGACCGTCTCGCGGCTGCGCTCCGACGGCGCCCGCTGGTTCGCCGCCTTTGAGGGGGTTCCTGACCGCACGGCCGCCGAGGCGCTGCGCGGCCTGCGCCTCCTGGTGGACACCGACGCCGAGGAACGTGACCCCGATCGCGACGACCAGGAGTGGTACCGCCACGAGCTCGTGGGCCTGCGTGCCCTCCACGTTGACGGGCACGTCCTGGGCACGGTGACGGACCTGGAGCCCGGCGTCGCCCAGGACCGGCTGGTGGTGCGCACCCCTGACGGGCAGGAGGTGGCGGTCCCCTTCGTGACCGCGCTGGTTCCGCAGGTCGACCTGGAGGCTGGCACCCTCACCCTGGATCCACCCGGCGGCCTCTTCCCCGCCCTGGGGCAGGCCGAGGAGGCGCGCTAGTGGCCGCCGCAGACCAGGGGCAGGCCCGCACACGCCGCTACGACGTCGTCACCATCTTCCCCGACTACTTCCAGGCCCTGGACCTGTCCCTCATTGGCAGGGCGCGCCAGGACCACCTCCTGGAGCTGCGGGTCCACGACCTGCGTGACTGGACCCACGACCGCCACCGCACCGTGGACGACACCCCGGTCGGCGGGGGCGCGGGCATGGTCATGCGTCCCGACGTGTGGGGTCGGGCCCTCGACGCCGTCCTGGACCTGCCCGCCCCGGGGACGGACCCGCTGACGACGACGGCTCCGGGTGGTGCTGCCCCCCTCCTAGCTGGCGGCGGGATCGAGCCAGGGCCTGGTGGCGCCGGGGCCGCCCCGGTCGGACCGTCTGGCCGTGCCGAGCTGCCCGCCCCGGCCGGACCGGGCCGTACCGAGCTGCCCGCCCCAGCCGGACCACACGGTGCCGGGGCGGTGGGGACGCCCACCCAGGCAGCCAGTACCGGGACGGTGGGGGCACCCACCCAGGCAGCCGGTACCGGGACGGACGCCCCGCAGCGGGGCCGCACTGTGCTCGTCATCCCCACCCCCGCCGGGGACGTCCTGACCCAGCGGGTCGTCGAGGACCTGGCCGGTGCCGAGCACCTGGTCCTGGCCTGCGGACGCTATGAGGGCATTGACTCCCGCGTCGCCGAGCACTACTGCGCCCGGGGCGTGGAGGTGCGTGAGCTCTCTGTCGGCGACTACGTCCTCAACGGCGGGGAGGCGGCCGCCCTGGTGGTGATCGAGGCCGTGGCCCGGCTCCTGCCCGGGGTCCTGGGCAACCCGGACTCCGTGGTCGAGGAGTCCCACGGCGCTGCCGGGCTGCTGGAGCACGAGGTCTACACCCGGCCCACCACCTGGCGGAACCTGGCTGTGGACCCGGTCCTGCTGTCGGGGGACCACGGCCGTATTGCCCGTGCCCGGCGGGACCAGGCCCTGACCCGCACCGCGCGGCGCCGTCCGGACATGGTCTCGGCCCTGGACGCCGCCGACCTGGACGCCGCCGACCGCGCCCGCCTGGCGGCCCTGGGCTGGGTGGTGCCGGTGGGGTGCGCCCACCCGGTGCCCGTAGGGCTGCGGGCCGCTGGTGTTGAGGACGCCCAGTCCCTGGCGGCCCTGGCGGCCCGTACCTTCCCCGACGCCTGCCCACCCTTCCTCGGCGAGGACCAGGTCGCCGAGCACATTGCGACCCACCTCACCGCAGAGCGCTTCAGTTCCTGGGCCGCGGACCCGCGTGTGCTCCTGACCCTGGCCTCCCTCGGGCGCGCGGTGCCGCCGGGGGCCGACGTGCCCGCCCCGGGGGAGGTGGTGGGCTACAGCGCCCTGATCCTGGAGCGCCGGGACGGCGGCCGCCTGCCCGAGGGGCTGGACGCCAGGCCGTCCTGCGTCCAGGTCGGGGACACGGATCTGGTGGCTGAGCTGTCCAAGGTGTACGTGGACGCCCGCCTGCGCGGCTCAGGCCTGGCCGCCGCGCTCCTGGAGCGGGCCCTCCACCAGGCCCGGCAGGCCGGGGCCACGCTGCTGTGGCTGGGTACCCACACCGGTAACAGGCGGGCCCAGAAGGCCTACCGGCGGGCCGGGTTCACGGTGGTGGGAACACGCAGCTACGACGTCGGCGGACGGGCCTGCCGCGACGTCGTCATGGTGCGTCGGCTCCCGGGACGCTGAGGGCGGCCACTGGCCCACTGGTCCCGGGGCTGCGGGCCAGCGGCCCCAGGCCACGAGCCCCGGCCCCGGGCGCGCGGTCGCAGCACCGACCCGGGCCTGCGGCCAGGTGGCGAGCAGGCGGCCCAGGCCGGCCGTTCGTCAGGGCGTGGGCGACGCGGCCGTCCACGTGGAAGCGGCCCCGGCCCAGGCCAGCCGTTCAGCCCGCGTCCTCCGCGTCATCCTCGTCCTCCTCGGGCGCAATGAGGAGGAGGTCAATGTGCAGTCCCAGCGGCCTGCCCGCGGCGTCGCGGGTCAGGTACACCGGGTAGGAGCCGTCACCGAACCCCGAGTGGCTCATGACGACGTTCTCGCCGTGGGTCGCCAGCGGCATGACGATATTGGCGAGTCCGGGCTGGTAGTGCTCCTCGGAGTCCATGAGCTCGAACCAGGAGGTCGGCTCCCCGCTGTCAAAGATCTCTTCGTACCAGTCGCACTCATCGTTCAGCTCGGGCATGCACCGCTCCACGGCGTCGGCGTCGACCATGCCCACGGTCCCGGCGTCCACGGGGACCAGCCAGCAGGTCCCGGGCTCCGGGGCGCCCTCGACAGAGGCCGCCGGCTCGACGCTGGCGGCCTCCCCCTCGGCCAGTACCAGGGAGAAGTAGGCCTCACAGTCGACCATGGTGACCCGTACCGGGTAGTCCCCCGGCGGGACCGCGAACTCGAGGCAGTCGTCGAGGTTGACGAACGGGTCGCAGACCCGCACCCGCCCCGAGGGCACGCGCAGCGTCCCCAGGTCGTGGACGCTCAGGGTCACCTCGTCCCCCTCGCCGTCGCGGACCGTACCGGGGTGCAGGGCGTGGAAGTCAGTGATCTTCATGCGGTGATGGTTCCGTAGCCGGTTCCGCGGTGTCAAACACGCCGTGAGGTCGCGCACGTCCTCGCCCCTGTGCTCGCCGCCCGCTGAGGGGCTGTGGCACACTTGCCTGGCCCCGGGCCCGGGAGCGGCTCTGCCACTGGGGAGCCCCTGCCGAGCGGGACCTGCGGGCACGAGCACCGACGCCCCGTGAGGTGTCGCCGACCAAGCGCCCATGACCAGTGGCACGTGCGTGGAGAAGAACCATGAACCTCATTGACCAGATCGACGCCGCCTCCCTGCGCGAGGACGTCCCCGCCTTCCGTCCTGGCGACACCGTCAAGGTGCACGTCAAGGTCGTGGAGGGGAGCCGTTCGCGTATCCAGGTGTTCCAGGGCGTGGTGATCGCGCGCTCCGGCGCCAGTGTCTCGGAGACCTTCACGGTCCGCAAGATCTCCTTCGGGGTGGGCGTGGAGCGCACCTTCCCGGTGCACACCCCCACTATCGACCGGATTGAGGTCGTCACCCGCGGTGACGTTCGTCGCGCCAAGCTGTACTACCTGCGCAACCTGCGCGGTAAGGCCGCCAAGATCAAGGAGCGTCGCGAGGCCTGACGTCCTGGGGCAGCCTTGCCCGCGGGTGAGGGCGTCCGTGACCACAGCGGTTGCGGGCGCCCTTTCGCGTGGCGGGTAGGTAGGATCACGGCAGGTTTCCGCGCCAGCGGAGCACACGAGTGAAGGGATTAGCGTGACCTCCGAGCAGGACGACGCCCAGCCCACCGCCGACGCCCGGGACGAGCCGCAGGACGACGCCTCCCAGGCCGACGACGCCGGGTCCCAGGGTGAGCCCCGGGACGGGTCCCAGGATGAGGCCGGTCCGCAGGACGACGCCCCGCAGGACCTCCCGCCCTCCTACCCGCCCCAGGAGCGCCCGACATCGTCGGACGACTCCGAGAGCAGCAGACCCGCACGTCGTCGGCCACGCCGAGGGTCCTTCCTGGTCCCCTTCGTCGTCATCCTCCTGCTCGTAGCGCTGTTCAAGACCTTTGTCATCCAGTACTTTGAGATTCCTACAGGATCCATGGAGAGCACGCTGGTCAGCGGTGACCGGGTAGCGGTGACCATGTACGACTCCGATGACATTAAACGCGGCGATATTATTGTCTTCCGCGATCCCGACCACTGGTTGACTGGCACTGACCCCACCGGTCTGAGAGGGCTCATCCGTGACGGACTCATCCTTATCCGGATCCTCCCGGAGGACTCGGGCCACCACCTCATTAAGCGTGTGATCGGAATGCCCGGGGACCGGGTCGTCTCCGACGGGCGGGGGACGGTCTCGGTCAACGGGGTGGTCCTTCACGAGACCTACGTCAAGGCGGGTGTCTCGCCCTCCGAGGTCGCCTTCGACGTCACCGTGCCCGACTCCATGGTCTGGGTCATGGGGGACAACCGCTCCAACTCCGCGGACTCCCGGCTGCACATGGATGACGTCCACGGCGGCTTCGTCCCCCTGAGCGACGTCGTGGGGGTGGCCAGGAGCATTATCTGGCCGGTGAGCCGCTGGGACGGCCTGGGCGGGGGAGAGGACGTCTTCGCTGGCGTCCCCGCGGCCCGGTGAGCCGCAGGCCAGCCTCCCGACCGGTCCCCGACCGCCTGGTCGAGCGCGCCCTCATGGAGCGGTTCCCGCTGGTGGGAGGCATGGACGAGGTCGGGCGAGGGGCGCTGGCCGGGCCGGTCACGGTGGGCCTGGCAGTCGTCGGCGCCGCCACGCCGGAGGACTTCCCCGCCGGCCTGGCGGACTCCAAGCTCCTGTCCGCCCGACGGCGTGAGGACCTGGTGGGACCGTGCCGGCAGTGGCTGGAGGACTGGGCCCTGGGCAGCTCGACGCCGGGTGAGATCGACGCCCACGGCATTGTCGGCGCCCTGAGGCTGGCGGGCCTGCGGGCCCTGGCGCAGGTCGCCGCCCGGGGCCACCTGCCCGACGTCGTGCTCCTGGACGGCAGCGCCGACTGGCTCAGCCAGCCCCGTGAGGACCTGCTCACGACGCTGGCGGGGCGGCCGGGCGCCGGGAACCAGGTGCCGGGTGCCGGTGCGGCCCGGGTGCCGGGTGCCGGTGGGGTGCTGGCCACCGGGGGGCCGGAGGACGGCCCGGGCGCCGGTGGGCCGGAGGACGCGGGCGCCAGGGAGGCTGGGGCCCGCGACCCGGGGGAGTACGGTGCCCCCCTGCCCCCCGGGCTCACCCCGCCAGTGCGCACCAGGGTGAGGGCCGACGCGCACTGCGCCGTCGTGGCCGCGGCCTCCGTCCTGGCCAAGGTCCACCGGGACGGGCTCATGAGGCAGCTGGAGGATCCCGGCTACGGCTGGGCCAGCAACAAGGGCTACGCGGCCCGGGCGCACGTGGAGGGGCTGGCGCGGCTGGGCGCAAGTGACCAGCACCGCCGTAGCTGGCGCCTGCCCGGCTTGGAGGAGCATGAACGTCAGGGCATGATAATCCAGTGAGTATTGAGGATCTTGAGGCCTACGAGAACGACCTGGAGTTAGAGCTCTACCGCGAGTACCGAGACGTGGTGAGCCTCTTCTCCTACGCCGTGGAGACGGAACGACGCTTCTACCTGACCAACTCCGTGGACGTCCAGGTGCGCACCAACGGCGGGGAGGTCTTCTTTGAGCTCACCCTGGAGGACGCCTGGGTGTGGGACATCTACCGGGCCTCCCGGTTCGTCAAGTCCGTCCAGGTCGTCACCTTCAAGGACGTCAACGTGGAGGAGCTGGCCAAGCCGGAGATGGGTCTGCCCTCCTGACGGCTGCCGGGGCGCAGGGGCTCGGCGAGTCGGCTGACGTCGCTGGCCAGGTCCCTGGCACCCCGGATCCGAGGGGCCTCATGACGTACGGTTGACATACCCGGGGCGCGGGGACGCGCGGCGTCACCCGTCGCCTCCAGCCTGTGGACAGGAGGTTTTCCACAGGTCCAGGGGCCCGCGGTGGCGCGGGCAGGACGCGGCGGTGCAGCCTCATGACGGAGGTGATCCGCATGACCACAACCCGTCCCGCCCCCCGGGACACCGACTTCTGCCAGCGACCTGCGAGACTTGCGCCCCGGGAGGTCGGGCGTCGCGGCGAGCAGATCGCAGCCCGGTACCTTACGGATCTGGGCTGGCAGGTCCTGGAGCGCAACTGGCGTCCCTCCTCCGGCCGTCGTGGCGGGCAAAGGAGGCCTGGCCAGCAGCCCGGACCAGGGGCCCCGGGCGCCCCGGGGTCCGCCGACCAGGCGCCAGACGGTCCGCGGCTGCGCGGGGAGCTCGACATTATCGCCCTCCAGCCCCGGGAAGGCTCCCGGCCCCGCCTGGTGGTCATTGAGGTCAAGACCCGCACCAGCACGCGACTGGGGCCGCCCGGTGCGGCGGTGGACGCCCGTAAGGTCGCCCGGCTGCGGGCCCTGGCCGGTGCCTGGGCGGCCAGCCACGAGGTACCTCACGAGGGCCTGCGCCTGGACGTCATCTCCCTGCTGCTGCGCCCCGGTCAGCCCGTGTTCCTGCGTCACCACGAGGGGGTGGGGGAGGGATGAGCCTCGCCCGGACCCTCGCTATCACCCTCACCGGCCTGGACGGCCACCTGGTGGACGTCGAGGCCCATGCCGCGCCCGGCCTGCCCAGCTTCACCCTGGTAGGGCTGCCCGACGCCGCCGTCAGGGAGTCGCGGGAGCGGGTGCGTGCCGCCCTGACCACCTGCGGCCTGCGCTGGGGGGAGCAGCGTCTGACCGTCAACCTCTCCCCGGCAGACCTGCCCAAGTCGGGTACCGGGCTCGACCTGGCCCTGGCCCTGGCGGTGCTGGGGGCTCGCGACGCCCTGCCCGCTCAGGCCCTGCCCGAGCTCGCCCGGACCGTCTACGTCGGTGAGCTCGGCCTGGACGGCAGCGTCCACGCCGTACGAGGGGTCCTGCCCTCCGTCCACGCCGCCGTCGCCGCCGGGGTGCGGGACGTCGTGGTCTCGGCCGCGTCCGCCAGCGAGGCGCGCCTGGTCCCGGGCGCCCAGGTCACGGCGGTGGCCCATGTGGGGGAGCTGGTGGATCGCTACGGGGGCAGGCTGCCGACGGCCACCTACCCGCTGGTGGAGCGGGCGCTCCAGGAGGTCACGGTGGGCACGGACCAGGAGCCTGAGCCCACCAGCCACCTGGACCTGGCTGACGTCGTCGGCCAGCGTGGTGCTCGTCACGCCCTGGAGGTCGCGGCGGCTGGCGGGCACCACCTGCTTCTCGTGGGCCCGCCGGGTGCCGGCAAGACCATGCTCGCCCAGCGCATGCCCACCATCCTGCCTCCCCTGGAGCCGTCCGACGCCGTCACCGTCACCGCTATCCACTCCCTGGCCGGGACCTTCCGCGCCGAGTCCGGCCTGCTGAGCACCCCGCCGCTGCGGGCCCCGCACCACACCGCCACCCGTGCCGCGGTCATCGGGGGCGGCAGCGGGACGCCGCGCCCTGGGGACGTGTCCCTGGCGCACTGCGGCGTCCTGTTCCTGGACGAGGCCCCGGAGTTCGCCAGCGGGGTCCTGGACTGCCTGCGCCAGCCCCTGGAGTCGGGCACGGTCTCGATCGACCGCGCCGCGGGACGGGCCACCTACCCGGCGGCCTTCCAGCTGGTCCTGGCGGCCAACCCCTGCCCCTGCGGGGGCGCCAGCGGGCGGGGGACCGGCTGCACCTGCACCTCGCTGCAACGACGGCGCTACTTCTCCCGGCTCTCCGGCCCCCTGCTGGACCGCGTGGACATCCAGGTCGAGGTCCGCCCCGTCAGCGCCACCGACCTGGCCCTGACCGAGGGCCCGGAGTCCAGCAGGACCGTGGCCGCCCGGGTGGCCGCCGCCCGGCAGCGGGCCGCACGGCGTCTGGCCGGTACGCCCTGGCGTCTGAACTGCCAGGTCCCGGGCCGGTACCTGCGCAGCGCCGCCTCAGGCACCGACCCGGCGGTCGTGGCGCGGCTCATGCGGGTCCTGGAGACCGGCGACCTGTCCCTGCGCGGCGCCGACAGGGTCCTGCGCCTGGCCTGGACCCTGGCCGACCTGGGGGGCCACGCCTCACCCACCCTGGAGGACCTTGGCGGTGCCATGGCCCTGAGAATGAGAGGAGCACGCCCATGACGTCCCTGCCCTACGACGTCCACGACGAGGCCCTGGCACGTGCCACCTGGTCCCGCCTGGTGGAGCCCGCCGACGCCGCGGCCGCCGCCCTGGTCGGTCACCTGGGTGCGGGCCCGGCCCTGGAGTGGCTCCTGTCCGAGGGCCTGACCTCTGAGGGGGAGGCGCGCACCAGCCCCCGCCCGCCCCTGCCCTCGTGCCACGACGCCGCCGTCGCCAGTGCCCGCTGGGCCCAGGCGGTAGGCAGGTGGGCGCCGCGTCTGAGCGGGCTGGACATCCGCCGTGAGCTCGATGTCCTGGAGCGCCTGGGCGGGAGCCTGCTCACCCCGGGTGACCCGTGGTGGCCCCCGGGCCTGGGTGAGCTGGCCCAGCCACCCATGTGCTTGTGGGTGAGGGGGGATCCTGCCCTCCTGGTCAGCGCCCAGGACCAGGACCTCCTGGAGGGGGCGTCCCAGCCGCAGGAGGGTCAGGGGACCGGTGGGGAGTCGGATGAGGAGGACGCTGGCGGGCCCGAGGACCAGGAGTCCCCCGACGAGGATCCGCCGGAGGAGCGGACCGTGGAGCAGGAGGCCTTAGAGGAGCTGCCCCGGGGGTGGGGTCTCCCGGACCGCCCGCCCACCCGGGAGGACCGGGTCCCTCACGGCGTGGCCACGGGGTACTGCCTGGCCGTGGTGGGGGCGCGGGCCTCTACCGCCTACGGGGAGGAGGTCGCCACCGAGCTGGCCGGGGGCCTGGCGGCGGCTGGCTGCGTGGTGGTCTCCGGGGGCGCCTATGGGATTGACGCGGCGGTCCACCGCGGCGCCCTGGCCCGCGGCCGCACGGTCAGCGTGAGCGCCGGGGGAGTGGACCGCCTCTACCCTGGCGGCAACACGGCCCTGCTGGAGGCCGTCATCCGGCAGGGCGCCCTGGTGGCCGAGGTCCCGCCGGGCTGCAGCCCCGCCCGGCACCGGTTCCTGAGCCGCAACCGCCTGATCGCCGCCATGACGCAGGCGACGGTGGTGGTCGAGGCCGCCTGGCGCTCCGGCGCCCTATCGACCGCCCGCTGTGCCCAGGACCTGGGGCGTCCCCTGGGTGCCGTGCCCGGCCCGGTCACCTCCATGGCCTCGGTCGGCTGCCACCGGATCCTGCGGGCCGGTGCGGTCCTGGTCACTGACGTCGACGAGGTGCTGGAGCTCCTCCTGCCCGTAGGCACCCAGGACGCCGACGCCCGCAAGGAGGCCCAGCCCCGCAACCAGGGCCAGGGGCTCCTGGACGGGCTCGACGGCGACGCCGCCCTGGTCATGGACGCCCTCCCGGCTCGGCGGTCGGCCGGCGTGGAGTCCGTGGCGCGTAGCGCCGGGCTCTCCGTCCCCCAGGTCCTGGCGGCCCTGGGCCTGCTGGAGCTGTCCGGGCGTGTGCAGCAGGAGGGGGAGCGGTGGCGTCGTAAGGTGTCCGCATGAGCGAACACGGGCCCGCAGGCGCTGGGGCGTCCCGGAGGGGCGTCGGCGGGGGCCGGAGTCGGTCCCGGACCAGGGGAGCCGCCGCCCGCACCGGGAGCGGTGACGGCGCCCGTACCGGGGACGGCCCGGGCGGGTCCGCACGGAGCCCCCAGGCCGACGCCGCCCCGGGGGGGCAGGACGGCCCCGGGCTCACCCGGGGTGCGCTCACGCAGGACTTTGCCCGGTACCTGGATTTTCAGCGGGGTCTGTCCCGGCACACCGTGCGCGCCTACACCGGTGACCTGGACGCGCTCCTGACCTTCCTGGGGGCGGGACCGGACCAGGAGGCTGACGTCAGCGCCGTCCTGGCGGTCCTGAGCCTGGCCGACCTGCGGGCGTGGCTCGCGGACCAGGCCGCGACGGGCCACTCGCGTGCCACCATGGCCCGCCGCGGTGCCACCATCCGGACCTTCTCCACCTGGGCCCACCGCCGCGGCCTGCTGGGGTCCGACGTGGCGGTCCGCCTGCGCTCGCCCCGGGCTGACAACCGCCTGCCCACGGTCCTGAGCCAGGACCAGGCCCGCCAGGTCATGGAGGTGGCCGGGCAGGCGGCGCGGGGTGACAGGCCGTTGTCGGTACGGGACCACGCGATCCTGGAGATCCTCTACGCCAGCGGGATCCGGGTCTCTGAGCTGGTGGGCCTGGACCGGGCTGACCTCGACCCCTCCCGACGCACCCTGCAGGTCGTGGGTAAGGGGGACAAGGACCGGGTGGTCCCCTACGGCCTGCCTGCCGCCCGGGCGCTGTCACGGTGGCTGGCCGTGCGCGGCCGCCTGGCGGGGCCGGGGTCGGGGGACGCCGTCTTCCTGGGTGCGCGTGGGGGGCGGATCGACCCGCGCACGGTGCGTCAGGTCGTCCACCGCGCGACGGCTGCCGCCGGGGTCCCGGACCTCGGCCCCCACGGGCTGCGCCACTCCGCTGCCACCCACGTGCTCAGCGGAGGGGCCGACCTGCGCAGTGTCCAGGAGATCCTGGGGCACTCCTCCCTGGCGACGACGCAGCGCTACACCCACGTCACACCAGAGCGCCTGCGCACGGCCTACGCCCAGGCCTTCCCCCGCGCCTGAGGAGCCACGGCGCACCAGCGCCCCACTCGCTCCTCCCCTCCTCCTCTCCCTCCCTCCCCACCGCGAGAACGGTACTTATTGCTCGCGAGAACGGTACTTGTTCGTCGCGAGAACGGTACTTGTTTCTCGTGAGAACGGGCTGTGCCCCTGCTGGCGCCACCTCTGAGAGGCATATCACCTTATATGACCGGTCGTCCCCGCCCGGGCGGGGTGCCCACCACCGTCATAGGTGCTGCCGCACGGCGTCGTCCTTGCCTGTGCCCCGATTCCGGGTGGGCCCGTCTTGGCTACCACACGCCCCAGGGCCCGCAGCCGGGGCTGGCCCGGGCCCGTCCCGGCCTCGTGCCGGTAGGGCCGTGTGCCGGGGCCGGGCGGCTGCCGTACGCGGCGGTCGGCCCCGGGCGGGGACGGCACGACAGGCCCTTCTCGGTCTCAGCCAGTGGGATGAGGGACTGTTCATGTCTTTCCGACACGGGCTCCGACCAGCTCTGGCGATAGGCTCACCCCCGACATACAGCATCCTTGATGACCGGGAGGACATCCCCATGGCACAACCCAGTCCCAGTTACACCGTCGCCCTGCGCCTTGAGGTCCCCGCGACCCAGAAGGTCGTCGCGGCGCTGGTGGACACCGCGACCGCGACCGGAGCCATTGTCACCGGTGTCGACGTTGCCGAGGCGGACAACGACACCCTCATCGTCGACCTGACCGCGGACACCCGTGACTCCGTGCACCGTGGCGAGCTCGTCAAGGCCGTCCAGACCATTGACGGCGTCGTGGTGAACAATGTCGGTGACTCGACCTTCCTGGCCCACGTGGGCGGGAAGATCGAGATCGCCTCGAAGTACCCCATCCGCAACCGGCGTGACCTCGCGCGGGTCTACACCCCGGGGGTGGCCCGCGTGTGCAAGGCCATCTACGACCACCCCGAGCGCGCCCGCCAGCTGACCATTAAGAAGAATACGGTCGCCGTGGTCACCGACGGTACCGCCGTCCTGGGCATGGGTGACATCGGGCCCTCGGCGGCGATGCCGGTCATGGAGGGCAAGGCCGTGCTCTTCAAGCAGTTCGGCGACGTGGACGCCTGGCCCGTGGCCCTGGACACCAAGGACCCCGAGGAGATCATCGCCATCTGCAAGGCGATCGCCCCCGCCTACGGCGGTATCAACCTGGAGGACATCGCGGCGCCCAAGTGCTTTGACATTGAGGCGCGTCTGCGTGAGGAGCTCGACATCCCGGTCTTCCACGACGACCAGCACGGTACCGCGATCGTGACCCTGGCCGCCCTCATTAACGCCCTGAGGATCGTGGGCAAGAGGATCGAGGACGTGCGCATCGTCCTGTCCGGCGTCGGCGCGGCGGGCAGCGCCATCGCCAAGCTCCTCATGGCCCACGGCGCGACCGACATCGTGGGCTACGGACGCACCGGGGCCCTGGTGGCCACCGACACCGAGGGGATGAACGAGCACCGCAGGTGGCTGGCGGAGAACACCAACCCCAGGGGCGTGACGGGCTCCCTCAAGGAGGGGCTCAAGGGCGCCGACGTCTTCATCGGCGTCTCCTCGGGCAACCTGCTCCAGCCCTCGGACCTGTCCGTCATGGCCAAGGACGCGATCGTCTTCGCCATGGCCAACCCGACGCCGGAGGTGGACCCGATCGGGGCCGCCGACCACGCCGCCGTGGTGGCCACGGGCCGCTCGGACTACCCCAACCAGATCAACAACGTCCTGGCCTTCCCGGGCCTGTTCCGCGGCCTGCTGGACACGGGGATCACGAACATCTCCACCGAGCTGCTGCGGGCCGCCGCCACCGGTATCGCCTCGGTGATCTCCCAGGAGGAGCTCAGCCCGGTCTACGTCATCCCCGGCGCCTTCGACAAGCGTGTGGCCAAGGAGGTCGCCCGGGCCGTGCGACGGTTCGCCGACGCCTGAGCGACCTGGGGCCGGGCGGGTGACCGCCGTCGCGCCTTAGCTCCTGGGGGCCGGGGGAGGGGGAGGCCGAGGTCCTGCGTGAGCTCTCCCGCGACTCTTAGCTCCTGGGGGCCGGGGGAGGGGACCTCTCCCGGCCCCCGGCCCGCTGACGACGGAGATATGGTCAGGGTCACTGGCTGCTGGTTTGACCGGTGGGGCCGGGATCTGGTTTAGTTATCTGCTGTCGCCGCGCGGGGTCCACTCGGATTCCACGCACGACACGGAGGATCCGTCGCAGGGCGCCCCAGCTTGCTGAGACCGAGGTCACTTGGTTTTCGCTTGCTGGAGTCAAGACGCTCTGCTAAGGTACTCCAGGCGCTTGCGAGGTGCTGCTCGTCCTGTCCCCTGAGGGCATGGCGGGCGACGTCGCTGGGTGTGTTGTTTGAGATCTCGATAGTGTGTCTTGTTTTTGTGTGTTTTGTTTGTCTGGTTTTTTGCTGGGTGTGTTCTGGGTGCGTCTTGTTGTGGGCGTGTTCCTGGGGTGTGCTTGGCTTGTTTTGTTTGTCTGGGTGGTGCTGGTTCCTGGGGGGCTTGTGTTTCCTGGGTTCGTGGTGTCTCCTGGGTGATTGGTTTTTTTGGAGAGTTTGATCCTGGCTCAGGACGAACGCTGGCGGCGTGCTTAACACATGCAAGTCGAACGGGCCTGCTCCTTGTGGGTGGGTTAGTGGCGAACGGGTGAGTATCACGTGAGTAACCTGCCCCCTGCTCCTGGATAACGCTCTGAAAGGGGTGCTAATACGGGGTGTGCTGGTGCTGCCGCATGGTGGTGCCGGGATAGGTTCCCCTTTTTTTGGGGTTCTGGTGGGGGATGGGCTCGCGGCCTATCAGCTTGTTGGTGGGGTGATGGCCTACCAAGGCGGTGACGGGTAGCCGGCCTGAGAGGGTGGACGGCCACACTGGGACTGAGACACGGCCCAGACTCCTGCGGGAGGCAGCAGTGGGGGGTATTGCGCAATGGGCGGAAGCCTGACGCAGCGACGCCGCGTGAGGGACGGAGGCCTTCGGGTTGTGAACCTCTTTCGCCGGTGGAGAAGGCGCCCCCGTGTGGGGTGCTGACTGTAGCCGGGTTAAGAAGCGCCGGCTAACTACGTGCCAGCAGCCGCGGTAATACGTAGGGCGCGAGCGTTGTCCGGAGTTACTGGGCGTAAAGGGCTTGTAGGCGGCTGGTCGCGTCCGCCGTGAAATCCCCTGGCTCAACCGGGGGCGTGCGGTGGGTACGGGCCGGCTTGAGTGCGGTAGGGGAGGCTGGAACTCCTGGTGTAGCGGTGGAATGCGCAGATATCAGGAAGAACACCGGTGGCGAAGGCGGGTCTCTGGGCCGTTACTGACGCTGAGGAGCGAGAGCGTGGGGAGCGAACAGGATTAGATACCCTGGTAGTCCACGCCGTAAACGTTGGGCACTAGGTGTGGGGGGCCTCTTCCGGGTCGTCCGCGCCGTAGCTAACGCATTAAGTGCCCCGCCTGGGGAGTACGGCCGCAAGGCTAAAACTCAAAGGAATTGACGGGGGCCCGCACAAGCGGCGGAGCATGCGGATTAATTCGATGCGACGCGAAGAACCTTACCAGGGCTTGACATGGGCCGGTCGTCCGCGGAGACGCGGGCTCCCCTTGCGGGGCCGGTCCGCAGGTGGTGCATGGTTGTCGTCAGCTCGTGTCGTGAGATGTTGGGTTAAGTCCCGCAACGAGCGCAACCCCTGTCCCGTGTTGCCAGCACGTCGTGGTGGGGACTCGCGGGAGACTGCCGGGGTCAACTCGGAGGAGGGTGGGGACGACGTCAAATCATCATGCCCCTTATGTCCTGGGCTTCACGCATGCTACAATGGCCGGTACAGAGGGTTGCGATGCCGTGAGGCGGGGCGAATCCCTTAAAGCCGGTCTCAGTTCGGATCGGTGTCTGCAACTCGACACCGTGAAGCTGGAGTCGCTAGTAATCGCGGATCAGCAACGCCGCGGTGAATACGTTCTCGGGCCTTGTACACACCGCCCGTCACGTCATGAAAGCCGGTGACGCCCGAAGCCCGTGGCCCCACGGGGAGCGGTCGAAGGCGGGGCTGGTGATTGGGACGAAGTCGTAACAAGGTAGCCGTACCGGAAGGTGCGGCTGGATCACCTCCTTTCTAGGGATCTAGGGGCCTGCGAGGGGGCGGGGGGCGCGCACGGGCGCGTCCCCGGGTCCCCTCGTGGCCCGTCGGGAGGGGCCGGACGGACGGATGCACGGGAGCACGCTCCCCTCTCACCCTGCGTTCTGCTGGGTGGGTGGGGGGTGCCCGCCCTCTTTCTGCTGCTTCCTGCGCGTGTGCGTGGGGTGTGGTGGTGGGGGGTGGGGGCATGCTGTCGGGGTCTGGGGCTGCGTGCCCTTTTGTGTCCTGCTTCTGCTTCTCTCCTGGTTGTTTGCTGCTGCTTGTTTGGTGGTGGTGTGGGGGGTTGTGGGGGTGTGGGTGGGTTGGTTGTGAACTGTATAGTGGACGCGAGTATCTTTGTTCTCTGTGGTGTGTTTTTGTTGTGTGCCTCGCGCCCGGGTCCTGCTGCGCTGTTCGTGGTGTGGTGGGTTCTGGGGCGTGGTTTCTGCCTGTGTTGTGTGTTGTTTTTATGGGCGTTCGGTGGATGCCTTGGCACCAGGGGCCGATGAAGGACGTGGTGGACTGCGATAAGCCTCGGGGAGCCGTCTTGCGGGCCTTGATCCGAGGGTTTCCGAATGGGGGGACCCGGCGCCCGTCACGGGGCGTCACCCGCGTCTGAATGTATAGGGCGTGTGGGGGTTACGCGGGGAAGTGAAACATCTCAGTACCCGTAGGAGAGGATATTCCGTGAGTAGTGGCGAGCGGAAGCGGATGATGGCTGAAACCGTCGTGGTGCTGGTTACCCGGCAGGGTCTGCCGCGGCGGGGTTGTGGGGTCGTGCCGTCCTGTTCCTGCCGGGGCGGGGGCGTGGTGAGAAACCGTGGTGGTAGCCGAACCCCCTGGGACGGGGGGCCGTGGAGGGTGAGAGCCCCGTAGGCGGAACTGCCTCGGCCGCGCTGGCACGGTGCCCGAGTAGCACGGGGCACGTGGAATCCTGTGTGAATCTGCTGGGACCACCCGGCTGCCTGAATACCTCCTGGTGACCGATAGCGGAGTAGTACCGTGAGGGAACGGTGAAAAGTACCCCGGGAGGGGAGTGAAAGAGTACCTGAAACCGGGCGCCTACGAGCCGTCAGGGCCCTTGCGCCCCCCCGTTTTTCGTGGGGGGTGGGGGGTGGTGGCGTGCCTATTGAAGAATGAGCCTGCGAGTCAGTGGCGTGTCGCGAGGTTAACCCGTTGTGGGGTAGCCGTAGCGAGGGCGAGTCCGAAGAGGGCGTCTAGTGGCGCGTCCTGGACCCGAAGCGGGGTGATCTACCCATGGCCAGGCTGAGGCACGTGTAAGAGCGTGTGGAGGGCCGGACCCGCCTGGGTTGAAAACCGGGGGGATGAGCTGTGGGTAGGGGTGAAAGGCCAATCAGACTCCGTGATAGCTGGTTCTCCCCGAAATGCATTTGGGTGCAGCGTCGCGTGGTCCCCGGCGGAGGTAGAGCTACTGGTTGGCTGATGGGCCCCACAGGGTTACTGGGGTCAGCCAAACTCCGAATGCCGTCGGGTGCGAGCGCGGCAGTGAGACCGCGGGGGATAAGCTCCGTGGTCGAGAGGGGAACAGCCCGGACCGCCGGCTAAGGCCCCTAAGCGCGCGCTAAGTGGGAAAGGATGTGCGGCCGCGGTGACAACCAGGAGGTTGGCTCAGAAGCAGCCACCCTTGAAAGAGTGCGTAACAGCTCACTGGTCAAGTGGTCGTGCGCCGACAATGTAGCGGGGCTCAAGCGCGCCGCCGAAGCCGCGGACCCTCCTTGGCCCCTCCTCGTGGGGGGTGGGGGGTGGTAGGGGAGCGTCCTGTGCTGGGTGAAGCCGGTGGGGTGACCCCTGGTGGACGGTGCGGGAGCGAGGATGCAGGCATGAGTAGCGAGACCGGGGTGGGAGTCCCCGGCGCCGTGTGACCAAGGGTTCCAGGGGAAGGTTCGTCCGCCCTGGGTGAGTCGGGGCCTAAGGCGAGGCCGACAGGCGTAGTCGATGGGTGACGGGTTGATATTCCCGTACCGGTGGGGCACCGCCCGTGCTGACTGGTGGGTGCTAACCCACGCCGGGTGCCGCCTTCTTCCCCTGCCGCGGGTTTCGGCCCGGGTGGGGGTGGTGGCGTCCTGGTCTGGGGGTCCTCCGCCTTGGTAGGCAAGCGTGTTAACAGGGGTGACGCACAGTGGTAGCCTCCGCGGGCCTGATGGCTTGGCCCGTCCAACCGTGTGGCCCGTCCCCCAGGTAAATCCGGGGGGCTGTCTTTGGTGACGAGGGTGAGGCGGGACGGTGACCTGCCCCGTGGGGCGGGGAAGCAGGGTGATCCTGTGGTGCCTAGAAAAGCCTCGACGCGATGGTGTGAGCCGCCCGTACCCTATACCGACACAGGTGGTCCGGCAGAGTATGCCGAGGCGGGCGGGTGAACCGTGGTGAAGGAACTCGGCAAGATGCCCCCGTAACTTTGGGAGAAGGGGGGCCCTGTCCCCTGAGGCCCCGTGCGGGCTGGGGGGGCGGGCCGCAGAGACCAGGGGGGAGCGACTGTTTACTAAAAACACAGGTCCGTGCGAAGCCGTAAGGCGATGTATACGGACTGACGCCTGCCCGGTGCTGGAAGGTCAAGAGGATCCGTCAGCCCCCCGCGGGGGGTGAAGCGGTGAGTTCAAGCCCCAGTAAACGGCGGTGGTAACTATAACCATCCTAAGGTAGCGAAATTCCTTGTCGGGTAAGTTCCGACCTGCACGAATGGCGTAACGACTCCCCCGCTGTCTCCACCACGGGCCCGGTGAAATTGCACTACGAGTAAAGATGCTCGTTACGCGCAGAAGGACGGAAAGACCCCGGGACCTTTACTGCAGCTTGGTATTGGCGTCCGCCGTGTCCTGTGCAGGATAGGTGGGAGGCGTGGATCCCGGCGCGCCAGCGTCGTGGGGAGCCGTTGTTGGGATACCACTCTGGGTGCGGCGTGCGCCTGAACCTCGGCCCGTGACCCGGGTCAGGGACAGTGCCTGGTGGGTAGTTTAACTGGGGCGGTTGCCTCCTAAAGGGTAACGGAGGCGCTCAAGGGTCCCCTCAGCCTGGTCGGTAACCAGGTGTCGAGTGCAAGCGCACAAGGGGGCTTGACTGCGAGACCGACGGGTCGGGCAGGTGCGAAAGCAGGAGCTAGTGATCCGGCGGCCCCGTGTGGGTGGGCCGTCGCTCAACGGATAAAAGGTACCCCGGGGATAACAGGCTGATCCTGCCCAAGAGTCCATATCGACGGCATGGTTTGGCACCTCGATGTCGGCTCGTCGCATCCTGGGGCTGGAGCAGGTCCCAAGGGTTGGGCTGTTCGCCCATTAAAGCGGTACGCGAGCTGGGTTTAGAACGTCGTGAGACAGTTCGGTCCCTATCCTCTGCGCGCGTTGGAGGCCTGAGGGGGCCTGTCCCTAGTACGAGAGGACCGGGACGGACGGACCTCTGGTGTGCCAGTTGTCCCGCCAGGGGCACGGCTGGTTGGCTACGTCCGGGAGGGGTAACCGCTGAAGGCATCTAAGCGGGAAACCATCCCCGAGACCAGGCCTCCGCACGACCACCCCTGCTGGGGTGGTGTGGTAGGCCCCCGGTAGACGACCGGGTTGATAGGCCGGGCGTGGAAGCGGGGTGACCCGTGGAGCTGACCGGTACTAACAGGCCGACACAACACACAAACACACGCGAACGAGCACGCGTCAGGCACACGGAGCGTGCCACGGACCACCCCCCAGGCGGGGGTGGGCGTCCACTATACGGTCCACGACCAACCCCCACCACACACGCTGGTCCGCACCACACCGGTGCACGAGCGGGCGTGGGACACACGAGAACAGAACACGGGGCACGCACACCACCGGGACACCACCCCCCACACCCGGGGGGCCACAGTAGCCCGTGGGAGCCCCTACCAGGCCCGTCCTGGTGGTCATAGCGGGGGAGCCACGCCCGGCCCCATACCGAACCCGGAAGCTAAGACCCCCAGCGCCGATGGTACTGCACCCGCCAGGGTACGGAAGAGCAGGACACCACCAGGACACAACAACACAACTACACAAGAGGTCCCGAGAAGTGAGCGGGTGCATATGACACGTGCTTGCTCCCACCAGGTGCCTTATTGTATAGTGTTCTCGCTGACGCGGGGTGGAGCAGTTCGGTAGCTCGCCGGGCTCATAACCCGGAGGTCGCAGGTTCGAATCCTGCCCCCGCTACGAGACGGCGGCCCGGTTCCAGGAAGTACCCTGGAACCGGGCCGTTTGTGTTATACCCTCCCAGGACCCGCCTCCAACCTCCCCGCCCCGAGGGGTGTGGTGGAGCACAATATCCCCATGATCAACGGCGAACTCATTGACCTGTCATCAGACCGCTACCAGGCCCGGATCGCGACCTGTGGTGCCACGCTCGTCCACCTGCGCCGCGACCACCGCGACCTGATCGTCCCCTTCGACGCCGAGAACTGCCTCCCGTCAGGCTGGCAGGGCAAGACCCTCATCCCCTGGCCCAACCGCATTGCGGGCTCGCGCTACACCTACCGTGGGACCACCTACCTGGTCGGCTGCAACGAGCCCGAGACCGGCGCCGCCCTCCACGGCCTGGCGGGCTGGGCCGACTGGAGCGTCTCGGAGGTATCCGGCGACGCCGTCGTCCTGGGCCTGACCATCCCCGCCTCCTACGCCTACCCGTGGAGCCTGGAGGCCACCGCCCGCTTCCGCCTGGACCCGGCCGGGGGCCTGGCCCTGAGCATCACCACCACCTGCGTGGGAGCCGCCGCCCCCACCACCCCCGCCACCCTGACGGTGAGCGCCCCTGAGGTGGACGGACACCTGGCACCCGCCCCCTACTCGGTCTCCACCCACCCCTACCTCACCCGGTCCGTCCCCCTGGACGACTGCGTCCTGACCTCCCCCGGCAGCCAGGTCCTGGACGTGGACCCCGCCACCATGGCCCCCACCCACCTGCGGGACGTGACCGGCACCGACTGGGACTGGCGTCAGGGCCGCCTCGTCGGGGTCACTACCACCGACAACGCCTACACGGGCCTGCCGCAGGGTACCTGGCAGGTCCGCCTGGCCCGCGCCACCGGCGGCCCCGCCGTCGTCATGCGTTCTGACGCCCCCTGGGTCCAGCTCTACACCGCCGACCACATGGGCCGCCGCGGGGTGGCGGTGGAGCCCATGACCGGCGCGCCCAACGTCTTCAACAGCGGCCAGGGGCTGGTGACCCTGGAGGTCGGCCGGTCCCACACCTTCGACGTCGCCCTGTACGAGGAGGACTGAGGCGGCCTCAGGCACGGTGGGGTGTGTCTAACTCCATGAGGGCGGGGCGCCGGGGGCCCATAGACTGGCGCGGGTGCGCCCCCGGTCCCGCCCTGGGACCGCCCGTGTCTGACCTCATCCCAAGTCCCACCGCTTAGAGAAACGAAAGAGCAGTGAACGCACGTCCTCTCAGTGTCGCCGTCATCGGGGCCGGCCCCGCAGGTATCTACGCCTCCGACATCCTGTCCAAGTCCGGGCTGGACGTCTCCATTGACCTCTTTGAGCGGCTCCCCGCCCCCTACGGGCTGGTACGCTACGGCGTCGCCCCGGACCACCCGCGTATTAAGCAGATCATTGTGGCCCTGTACAAGATCCTCCAGCGCGGGGACATTCGCCTGATCGGCAACGTGGAGGTGGGCCGGGACCTGTCGGTCGCCGAGCTGCGCGAGCACTACGACGCCCTCGTCTTCTCCACCGGGGCGGACACCGACGCCCCCCTGGACATCCCCGGCGTGGACGCCCCCGAGTGCTACGGCGGCGCCGACTTCGTCTCCTGGTACGACGGGCACCCCGACCACCCGCGCACCTGGGACCTGAGTGCCAAGGAGGTGGCCGTCATCGGCGTGGGCAATGTGGGCCTGGACATTGCCCGGATCCTGGCCAAGCACGCCGAGGACCTCATGGTCACCGAGGTCCCCGCCAACGTGGCCGAGATCCTGCGGACCAACCAGGCCACCGACGTCCACGTCTTCGGCCGTCGTGGGCCCGCCCAGGTCAAGTTCACCCCCCTGGAGCTGCGTGAGCTGGGCAAGCAGCCTGACGTCAACGTCCTGGTGGACGAGGAGGACTTCGAGTACGACGAGGGCTCGCAGGCCGCCCTGGCCGCCTCCAACCAGCAGCGTCAGGTCGTCAAGGCCCTGGAGGGCTACGCCATGGCCGAGCCGGAGGACCTCACCGCCTCCCACCGTATCCACATCCACCTCTTCTCCGCCCCCCACGAGGTCCTCACCGACGAGGACGGGCACGTGCGGGCCCTGCGCACCGAGCGTACCCGGCTGACCGGCGACGGCACCGTCACCGGCACCGGCGTCTACCGTGACTGGCCCGTCCAGGCCGTCTACCGTGCCGTCGGCTACGCCTCGACCCCCGTCAAGGGCCTGCCCTTCGACTCCGAGAACCACGTCCTGCCCAACGCGGGTGGCCGGGTCCTGGGTGAGGACGGGGAGCCGATCACCGGCGTCTACGCCACCGGCTGGGTCCGGCGCGGCCCGGTGGGCCTCATTGGCTCCACCAAGTCCGACGCCCAGGAGACCATTACCAACCTGGTGGCTGACGCGCAGGCCGGCCTGCTGCACGCTGACACCGATGACGCCAGCCAGGTCGGGCACGACGCCGTCACGGTGCTCCTGACCAGGCGCGGCGTGCCCTTCACCACCTGGCAGGGGTGGGAGCTGCTGGACGCCTACGAGCGCCAGCTCGGCCAGGACTACGGGGAGGTGGTGGTGACCTCCGGGCAGTCCAAGGGCCGCGAGCGCGTCAAGGTGGTCTCCCGTGAGGCCATGACCGCCATCTCCCGCAGCCAGGAGGTCCCCGAGGACCTCATCGCCGCCCCCGAGGCCGACCGGGTCCCGGACCGCGTGGCCCACCGCCTGGAGGGCTGAGGGCGTCCGTACGGTGCGGCCAGGCCCGGGGGTGCGTTAGAATCTGCGTGCTGTGGCGCCGGGCACGTGCGCCCCTGGTTCCGGCGAGGAAGGATCGAGTATGCGTATTGGTGTTCCCACCGAGGTCAAGGACAGTGAGTACCGGGTGGCCCTGACCCCCGCCGGGGTGGACGCCCTGGTGCGGCGGGGCCACCAGGTGACCGTCCAGACCGGGGCGGGGGAGGGCTCGGCCATTGCCGACGCCGCCTACGCCGACGCCGGGGCCGACCTCACCCAGGACGTCGCGGCGCTGTGGGGGAGCAGCGAGATGGTCCTCAAGGTCAAGGAGCCCGTGGCCAGTGAGTACGCCTACCTGCGTCCCGGCCTGCTGCTGTTCACCTACCTCCACCTGGCCGCCAACCGGCCCCTGACCCGTGAGCTCCTGGAGCGGCGCGTCACCTCCGTCGCCTACGAGACCGTCCGGACCTCGGACGGCGCCCTGCCCCTGCTGGCTCCTATGAGCGAGATCGCCGGCCGCCTGGCCGCCCAGGTCGGTGCCGACTGCCTGCTGCGCCCCCACGGCGGGGCCGGGGTGCTGCTGGGGGGCGCTGCCGGGGTGCGTCGCGGTGACGTCGTCGTCCTGGGCGGTGGTACCGCTGGCCTGGCCGCGGCGCGGGTGGCCGCGGGCATGGGCGCGGACGTCACCGTCCTGGACGTCAACCCGCAGGTCATGCGTCGTATTGAGGAGGTCACCGGCGGGGCTGTGCGCACCCGCTACTCCACGCCCCTGGACGTGGCCCGGGCGTGCGCGGGCGCGGACCTGGTCATTGGCGCGGTCCTGGTGCCCGGGGCCCGCACCCCCACCCTGGTGACCCGCCAGATGGTGGCCGGGATGCGCCCGGGCAGCGTCCTGGTGGACGTCGCCATTGACCAGGGCGGCTGCTTTGAGGACTCCCGTCCCACCACCCACGCCGAGCCCACCTACACCGTGGAGGGCTCCACCTTCTACTGCGTGGCCAATATGCCCGGCGCCGTGCCCCACACCTCCACCTACGCCCTGACCAACGCGACCCTGCCCTACGCGCTGGCCCTGGCGGACTCCGGCTGGCGCCAGGCCTGCCTGGAGCACCCCGACCTCGCCCAGGGCCTGACCACCTACGAGGGCCGCCTCTACGCCGCCGGTGTCGCCCAGGCCCTGGGGCTGGAGGCCGGGGACCCGGGGGTCCTGCTCGCCTGAGCGGCCCGGGCCGCCGGGGCGGGACGCCGTCGCGTAACCCGCAGGACGTGCGTGACATACTTGGGGTATGAGCACGATCTTGAGGACCGATCTGGACACCAGCTTCTCCAGTCGTGTCCAGGGTGCTGGGTGCGGGAGCCTGGTGGTGACGAAGGCTGAGGTCCGTCACGCTGACGGTCCTGGTGGGCCGCAGGTACTGATTCAGGTATGGCTCGTTGACCGGCGCGGAGGCGAGTCCTGGGATCTTCGGGACTACGCGGAGGTTGACGACGTGGTGCGTTCCCTGGCGGACGAGGTGTACGGGGCTGGTACCGATGTGAGTGTCGTCTTTGCCTCGGACGACGCTCGTGCCGCCTAGGACGAGAGCGGTCATGAGTCAACGTCTCATCCATCCGCATGAGTTGGTCGGGCTTGCCGCGGAGCTGGCAGGGCGTGGTACCGGCCCCGAGGACGTCCAGAAGGTCAAACTGCGACATGCTACGAGCACTGCCTACTACGCTTGTTTCCACCTGTTGTCCCAGTTGACTGTGCAGCGTCTTCTGGGGCCGTCTTGGACGGTTAACCATGCGAATGTCGCCAGGTGGATTACCCATACCGGTCTTAAGAATCTTTGTGAGGCTGGACGGGGACGAGGTAACGAGGCGCTGAGGGCCGCGCTTGAGCCGATTGACCCGCGCCTGAAGGGTGTGTGTAAGATGTTTATCACCCTTCAAGAGGCCCGTGAGAGCGCGGACTACGACAGTCTCTATAGCGTGTCGAAGGCCGTGGCATTGACGAACGTCGCGCTTGCGGAGCAGTTTATGACGCTTGTGGAGGAGCTCTCGGAGGAGGGCGAGCCGAGTTTCGAGCGTCTCCTGCGGCTGGCTCTCGGCGGGGAGAGGATCGCAAAGAGGCGGTGATATTTATTTCCTGGCCGGAGGCCGGGGACCCGGGGGTCCTGCTTGCCTGAGCGGCCCGGGCCGCCGGGTCGGGACGCCGTCGCGTAACCCGCGGGACGCACCGGTTCCTGTAGGGGGCCGGCCGGGCCCACGCGGGTACCCGGGGGCCCGCCGCCTCGTCCACAGCCTGGACACAGGTAGCCTTCCTAGACTTGCCCCATGCACGGGACGAACCACCACAACGGCCTCAAGACCGCCGTCCTCCTGGGCGTCATGTGGGGCCTGCTCATCCTCATTGGCTACCTCCTGGCCCAGTGGACCAGGTCATCGGTCTGGTTCCTCATAATGCCGCTTATTGGCGTGGCGCAGACCGCCTACTCCTACTGGAACTCGGACAGGATCGCCGTGCGCTCCATGGGGGCGGTCGAGGTGACCGAGGCCCAGGCCTCGGCCATGTACCGGATCGTGCGTGAGCTCTCGGCGACCGCGGGCCAGCCCATGCCGCGCCTGTACGTGGCCCCGACCATGAGCCCCAACGCCTTTGCCACCGGGCGCGACCCGGCCCACGCCGCCGTGTGCTGCACCCAGGGCATCCTCCAGCTCCTCAACGAGCGTGAGCTGCGCGGCGTCCTGGGCCACGAGCTCTCCCACGTCTACAACCGCGACATCCTCACCGGCTCCATTGCCGCAGGCATCGCCGGGATCATCTCCTCGGTGGCCACCATGTTCTTCTGGCTCGGTGGCGGCGCCAGGCGCGACCGGGACGACGGGGCCTCGGGCCTCGCCCTGCTCCTCATGGTGCTGCTCGCCCCGCTGGCCGCCAGCGTCACCCAGTTCGCCGTCTCACGCACCCGGGAGTACGACGCCGATCACGACGGGGCCATCCTGACCAATGACCCGCTGGCCCTGGCCAGCGCCCTGGGCAAGCTGGAGTCGGGCGTCTCGCGCGTGCCCATGGGCAGGGACCCCCGTGTGGAGCCGGTCAGCGCCATGATGATCGCCAACCCGTTCGGGCGGCTGAGGAGCCTGTTCTCCACCCACCCGCCCATGGCCGACCGCATTGCCCGCCTGGAGGAGATGGCCGGGTACTAGCGTCAGGTAGCCGGCTACGCTCAGCCCGGCCCCTGGGGTGCCTCCAGCCTGGTCGGGGGCGGGCAGGAGGAGACCGGGGCCGTGGCGCTGGTGTGCGCGGGCCGGTGTCCCGGGACCGGCCGGTCCCCACAGCGCCCTGGTGGCGTCGACCCGGTGGCGTCGCGGGCGCGCGCCCGGGATACTGGCCCCGTGAACGCTCCTGGTACGCCCGCCACCGCGGGTGCCTCCACGCCCCTGGGGGCGGGTCCTGGCGACCTTGGTGCTGACCCCCCGGGGCGTCCGGGCCCCGACGAACCGGGACCGAGGGCCCGTCAGGACTCCCTGGTCGCCCGGTTCCTGCGCTACAGCGCCGTTCCCAGCCAGTCCGACGCGGGCGCCACCACGGTCCCCTCCTCGCCCGGGCAGCGTGAGCTGGCCGAGCTCCTGGCCGCCGAGCTGCGGGCGGCCGGCGCCGCCGACGTGCACCTGTCGGCGACATCGGTCCTCACGGCCCGGGTCCCCGCCAGCCTGCCACCCGGCCACGCACCGGTGCCCCCGGTGGGCTTCTGCGTCCACCTCGACACCGCCGACGCCGGGCTGAGCCCGCGGGTGCGTGCCCGCGTCATTGACTACGTCGGCGGGGACGTGCGCCTGAGCGAGCCCTGGGACGAGGGTGAGGAGGACCCCGACGCCGTCTGGCTGCGCGTGAGCGAGCACCCGGAGGTCGGGCGCTACACCGGGGACCGCCTGCTGGTCACCGACGGCACCAGCGTGCTGGGAGCGGACGACAAGGCCGCCGTCGCCACGGTCATGGAGGCGCTCACCGACGTCCTGGCCGACCCCGGGATCCCCCACGGCGAGGTCTACCTGGCGGCCGTGCCCGACGAGGAGATCGGCCTGCGGGGCGTGCGCACCCTGGACCTGGGACGCTTCCCGGTCCGCTACGCCTGGACCCTGGACTGCTGCGGGCTGGGGGAGGTGTGCTGGCAGACCTTCAACGCCGCCGCCGTCACGGTCCGGATCCGGGGCGTGTGCGCCCACCCCATGAGCGCCAAGGGCGTCCTGGTCAACCCCCTCCTGGTGGCCCACGACGTCGTGGCCCGGCTCGACCGCACCCGGACCCCCGAGTGCACCGAGGGGACCGAGGGCTTCACCTGGGCGCAGGAGATGACGGCGGACCCCTCCACCGCCACCCTGGGGCTCATTGTCCGTGACCACGACCTGACCCGCTTCCACGGGCGCGTCCAGGAGGTGCTCGACGTCGTGGACCAGGTCCGCGCCCTGCACCCGCGCGCCCGCCTCGAGGTGGAGGTCGAGGACACCTACGGCAATATCGCCGACGCCCTCACCCCGGCCAACCGCGCCGGGATCGACCTGGTCCTGGGCGCGATGGACGCCCTGGGCATCACCCCCAGGCCCGTGGCCATGCGCGGGGGCACGGACGGCTCCTGGCTGTCCCGTCAGGGGATCCTCACCCCGAACGTCTTCACGGGGGCCCACAACTTCCACTCCGCCTGCGAGTTCCTGCCCCTGTCCAGCTTTGAGCGCAGCCACGCGCTGGTCCGCACGCTCATGACCCTGGTCGCGCGGCAGGCGGCGCGGCAGGCCCCGTGAGCGAGCCCGAGGCCGCCGCGGCGGTCCTCGCGGCCCTGGGCCGGGTGGCTGCTCAGCGGTAGTTGACGAACTGGAGGGGGGCGTCCACGTCCAGGTCCTTGAGCAGGGCGATAACAGCCTGGAGCTCGTCACGGGACTTGGAGGACACGCGCACCTCCTCACCCTGGATGGTGGCCTTGACCCCCTTGGGGCCCCGGTCCCGGACGGCCTTGGTCACCTGCTTGGCCACCTCCTGGCTCAGCCCCTCCCGCAGTGGGCAGACCAGCCGGTAGATCTTGCCGCTGAGCCTGGGCTCGCGGTCGCCCAGGTCCAGGGCCTTCAGGGAGACGCCGCGGCGGAAGAGCCGGGACTCCAGCACGTCCAGGACGGCCAGGACCCGCTCGGGGGAGTTTGCCTCCAGGGTGATGACGTCACCGGACAGGTGGACCGCGGCGCCCACGCCCCGGAAGTCGTAGCGCTGGGAGATCTCCTTGGCGGTCTGGTTGACGGCGTTGTCCACCTCCTGGCGGTCGAGCCGGGAGACGACGTCGAAGGACGAGACAGAGGCCATGGCGGGGATCCTTTCGGGTCAGGGTGGTCCTGGGAGGGTACCGGTTGCCGGGGGCAGGCGGGGGAGGCGGCCGGGCGCGCCGGGCCAGATACCGGGTCTGAGAACGTCCGGGACGGTGTGAGAAGGCTCCCAGGGCCCTGGGTGGCGTACTCAGCTGGCAGCTTGCTATTCTTCCACGGCACCAGGCGCGAGACTCGTGGGGCTCGCGCACGGTCATGGCGGGTTGCCCGAGCGGCCAATGGGAGCTGACTGTAAATCAGCCGCGCAAGCTACGGGGGTTCGAATCCCTCACCCGCCACCATGACGGCCCCGGCCGTCAGAGGCCTCTCTTCAAGGGAGGTCCCCGCAGTGAGTGAGAACACTGTAGGACGTAGTTGCGCCAGCGACGACGGTCCGGCTAGAGTTCCGCTCGTTGCCCCGATAGCTCAGTCGGCAGAGCGTCTCCATGGTAAGGAGAAGGTCAAGGGTTCGATTCCCTTTCGGGGCTCTGGTACGGCGGGGCCCAGGACGGCCCCTCTTGTGTCTATGGCGAGGTAGCTCAGCTGGTTAGAGCGCACGACTCATAATCGTGAGGTCGAGGGTTCGAGTCCCTCCCCCGCTACGCAAGGCAGCTTCGAGCTGCTCGAGGATCAGTGAGAGGAGACCGACGTGGCTTCCAAGTCCAGCGACGTCCGCCCCAAGATCACTCTGGCCTGCTCGGAGTGCAAGGAGCGTAACTACATTACCAAGAAGAACCGTCGCAACACACCCGACCGCCTGGCGCTGTCCAAGTTCTGCGCCCGCTGCGGCAGGCACACCGAGCACCGCGAGACCCGCTGAGCACCCGACAGCCTGCCATGGGCGCTACCAGCCCCGCTGACGCGCAGTCAGCGGGGTTCCTCATTGCCCGCGGGGCGACGGGGCCAAGGGGGCCGCAGCCGTCTGACGGCGAGCCGCCGCGCCGCCTGGCCTCCTCCGTGCTGACGGCCTCCTCCGTGCTGACGGCCGCGGTCCGGGCCGTGGACGCGGTGAGGGAGGCGGTGGGGCCCAGGGCCTGGGACGGCCTGGTGCACCGGGGGTGCTCCGTGGGGGCGCGCGGGGCCAGCCCGGCTGCGGCCCCGCTGCTCCTACGCGCTGAGCGGGGCGGGTGGGAGCTCCTCCGCGCCCAGGTCGTGGTGCACGGCCAGCTGGTCACCCACGAGCTCGCCCGCCTGGTGGGGGAGGCCCCCGTGCCAGCCGTCCCCGTCCCAGCCGCCCCCGCGCCGTCGGGCCAGGAGGTGCCGGAGGGCGCACGGACCTGGTTCCTCGGGGCGCAGGACGTGGCCGACTGGGCCGCGTTGAGCGGGGACCGCAACGTCGTCCACCGGGTTCCCGGCGCCGCCCGGGCCGCCGGGCTGGCGGTCGGGGAGGGGGCGGTCGTCGCCCACGGCATGTGCCTGGCGGCCGTCGCCCTGGGCCTGCGGGGGGCGGAGCCACGTGGCGTGCGCCTGCGTTTCCTGGCCCCTTGCGCCGTGACGGGCGACGCCGTCGTGCCCCTGTGGTGGGAGGAGACGACCGGCCTCCTGCGCTCCCCTCAGGGCCCCCACCTGCGGCTCCTCGCCCGGGGCGCGTGATCCTTAAAGCCCGCTGGCGGATCTAGCGGGCGCTAAGGTGCTCCGGTGACCGCCTCCATTGACGCGTTCCCCGACGGCGCCCCCGCGGCCCCCCTCCCCCGTGTGGACGGCGGCTTCCGGACCGTCCTGGCGGACCCGCCGTGGCGCTTCGCCAACCGCACCGGCAAGGTCGCCCCTGAGCACCGGCGCCTGGACCGCTACAGCACCATGGACCTGGAGGCGATCAAGGCGCTCCCGGTCGGTGAGGTCACCGCCAGGGACGCGCACCTCTACCTGTGGGTACCCAACGCCCTCCTGCCGGAGGGCATGGCCGTCCTGGAGGCGTGGGGCTTCCGCTACGTCTCCAACATTATCTGGGCCAAGCGCCGCAAGGACGGCGGGCCGGACGGGCGCGGTGTCGGCTTCTACTTCCGCAATGTGACAGAGCCCATCCTCTTTGGGGTCAAGGGCTCCATGCGCACCCTCCCCCCGGCACGCTCCACCGTGAACATGATCGAGACCAGGAAGCGCGAGCACTCGCGCAAGCCCGACGAGCAGTACGACCTCATTGAGTCCTGCTCCCCAGGCCCCTACCTGGAGATGTTCGCCCGCTACGCCCGTGAGGGGTGGACCGCCTGGGGCAGTGAGGCCGACGCCGGGACCGAGCCCCAGGGCAGGGCCCGGAGGGGCTACGAGGGCGGGCAGATCGAGCGCGTCCCCTACCTCTCCCCTCACGGGCGGATGAGCGACTGGCTCGCGGACCGTCTGGCCTCCGTCCTGGCGGACGAGTACGCGCGTGGCGCCTCCGTCCGGCAGCTCGCCGAGAAGACGGGCTACCCCGTGTCCCGTGTCCGTGCTCTTCTCAAGCGGGGGGGAGCGGAGCTGCGGGGCCGCGGCCGCCCCCGGGCCGCCCTCTAGGTGCCCGTCGGGAGCGTGGACAGGGCCGAGCCTGCTGCGCCAGCTCCAGGCGTCCGACCCCTCCCCGGGGAGCGACAGGCCCCGGTCCGGTTCCGGGCGGCTCGTGGCCGGCCCCCTCCCCGGGGAGCGACGGTACCCGTGTCAGTGCGCGGTGCCGGCTGAGACCGTGCCCCCTCCCCGGGGAGCGACAGGCCAGCCGCGCGGCCCCATAGGGCTCAGGACCTTGGACCCTCCTCCGGGAGGTCGCGGACAGGGACCTCCCACAGGCTGGTCCACACCACCCCCAGGTCGGCCAGGAGGAGGCGCAGCAGCGGCAGGGACACACCGACCACCCCGTGCGGGTCCCCCTCGACCCCCTCGACGAAGGCGCCGCCGAGCCCGTCGAGGGTGAACCCGCCCGCGCACCCCAGGGGCTCGCCGGTGGCGACGTAGGCCTCGATCTCCGCCTCGCTGGGGGAGGCGAAGCGGACCACGGTGCTGGAGACCCCGTGGCGCTCCCGGCCGTCGTCGGTGCGTATGAGCGTGTGACCGGTGTGGAGCGTGGCGCGGCGTCCCCGCAGGGCGGCCCAGCGCTCGCGGGCCCGCCGGGCGGTCAGGGGCTTGCCGATGACCTCCTCGCCGACCTGGAGCATGGAGTCGCAGCCCAGGACGGCGCAGGCCTCGTGCGCCTCGGTGCGCGAGGCGACCTCACGTGCCTTGGCGGCGGCCAGGGCCTGGACCTGCTCGGCCGGCGTGGGGCGGGGCAGGCCCGCCTGGGCGCGGGAGCGGGCCAGGTCCTCCAGGACGGTGGGCTCGTCCACCGTCGAGACACGTACCAGCGGCACCACCCCGGCGGCGCGCAGGGTGGAGAGTCGACCTGAGGAGGCGGAGGCCAGGCAGAGCGGTAGCACCCCACCAGCGTAGTGTCAGGCCATGACCTCCCAGCCCGCGCCGAGCCCGGACGCCCCGCCCCGCCTGGTCACCGTGGGGACCACCGGATCGACCAACACCGACCTGCGCCGGGCCCTGACCGCGGCGGACGGCCACCTGGACGTGGCGGCCGCCCGCGCCTGGCCGCACCTGTCCGCCCTGCGGGCCGTGGCCCAGAGCGCCGGCCGCGGCCGGGGCGACCACGTGTGGACCACCCCGCCCACGGGCGCCCTCCTGGTCTCCTTCGTGCTGCGTCCCCTCGTGCCCCTGGCCCACCTGGGCTGGCTGCCGCTGGTGGCGGGCCTGGCCGTGCGTGACGTCGTCGCCGCCCGGGCCCGTATCTGGCAGGTGGGAACCAAGTGGCCCAACGACGTCGTGGTGGCCCCCCGGGACGGTAGCCTGCCCGACGTGCCCGGCTGGGGGGGCCTGCGCAAGGTCGGGGGCCTGCTGACCGAGGTGGTGCTGCCCTCCCCCCGCCTGGAGGGGGCTGCCACGCAGCGCCGCGCCCCGGCCCGGCGTGACACCGCCTGCGCGGTCGTCGTGGGCGTCGGCCTGAACGTGTGCCAGGACGACGCCGACCTGCCGGTGCCCTGGGCGGCCTCGCTGCGGACCATGGGCCTGGAGGCCACGGTGGACGGGCTCCTGACGGACGTGACCCGGGCCCTGGGCCAGGCGGTGGGCACCTGGGAGGCCGCAGGCGGTGACCTGACGGCACCGACGGCCGGGGGCCGGCAGCTGGGCGCCCGGCTGCGTCAGACGTGCACCACCCTGGGGCGCCGGGTGCGGGTCCAGGCGCCGGGCGGGGAGGTCGTGGGCACCGCCGTGGACCTCCGCCCCGGACTGGTCGTGACGGACGCCTCCGGGCAGGAGCACGTCCTGAGCGCTGGTGATGTTAGTCACGTCCGATACCCGGTGGCCTGAGCCGGGCACAGGCTGCGGTGGCGGCGGTCCCGGCCGATTGGGCCACCGCACACATATGAGATGTGTCACCTGCCTTTGAAAGATCAGACATCGGACCAGTCGGACAGTGCCCGCTCAAGGTGTGATGAGGGATACATAGAGGCTAGACTGGCGTGGTGATGAACCAACACGCAGCCGATGACTCAGGACGGTGCACGGGCCGTCCCGAATCCGTCTCTGCGTCGGACGCCGTCAGGGCGCCGGGCCCCGCCGTGGGCGGCTTCGGGCCCCCGGGGCCCGCGTCGGACGCCGCCGGGACGCCGGGCCCCGGCCTGGACGGGGTGGTCGGGGCGGGCCAGGAGGCGCGGTGGGCCACCGTGGCCGGCCACAGCCGCCACCTGCTGGGGGAGGACCCCCACCTCACCCTCGCCCAGATGGCCGAGCACGCCGGGGTGGACGTCACCGCCGCCAGGCACTTCTGGCGGGCCATGGGGTTCGCCGACGCCAGCGCGGACACCACCTGCTTCACCCGGGCCGACGCTGACGCCCTGAGCCTGGTCGAGGAGCTCCACCGGGGCTCCGGCCTGCGCTCCGCCACGCTCATGGAGCTCCTGCGGGCCCAGTCCTACACCATGGACCGCCTGGTGCTGTGGGAGCTGGAGTCCCTGGTGGCCGACGTCGCCGACCGCTACGGCCTGGACGACACCTCCGCGCGCCTGGTCGCCCTGGACCAGGTGGGCGGGCTCATTGACACCCTGGGCCAGCAGCTCACCTACGTGTGGGGCCGTCACCTGGCGGCCCTCCTGGAGCGCACCGGCTCCGAGGTCGCCCAGCGCGGCCGCGAGGAGGCCGGCCCGGACCTCTACCCGCTCATACGCTCCCTGGGCTTCGTGGACATCGTCTCCTTCACCCAGCGCGCCCAGGGCATGGGGCGGGCCGAGCTGTCGGCCATGATCAACGACTTCGAGTCCACCGCCCGGGACGTCATCACCTCCCGCGGCGCCCGGGTGGTCAAGACCATTGGCGACGCCGTCATGTACATCTCCGAGGACCTGGAGGTGGCCGCCGACGTGGTCACCGCGCTGGTCGAGGAGCTCCAGTCCGGGCCGGACATGATGCTGGTACGCGCCAGCCTGGTCTCCGGGCGGGTCGTCTCCCGCTCCGGGGACGTCTTCGGCCCCACCGTCAACCTGGCCTCCCGCCTGGTGAGCACCGCCGAGCCCGGGGGGATCCGCATGGACGAGTCCACGGCCCGCGCCCTGCGTGACAGCGCCTCCGCCGGCCTGTACGAGATACGGCAGTGCCACGACGTCGTCGCCAAGGGCCTGGGCACGGTCACCCCCTGGTCGCTCAGGCGGCGCTGAGGGCGGGGCAGGGCGGCCAGGACGCCGTGGCACCCGCCGCGGTGGCCGCCCCGCCGGCGGGCGGCCGGTGGCGTGGGCCCCGGGCGCTGCTCTCCTCCTGGAGGATGATGACGCCGGGCGCTCGCCTCGCTTAGTATCGTCAGGGTGACCACTGTGCTTCTTGTTGAGGACGACCCCGCGATCTCCGAGCCCCTCGCCCGCGCCTTCGGGCGTGAGGGGTACCAGGTCCGCGCCCACGGCACCGGCACCGGTGCCCTCGCCGAGGTCCAGGACGCCGACATTATCGTCCTGGACCTGGGACTACCTGATATGGACGGGCTCGACGTGGCCCGTCAGGTCCGGGCCCAGGGCCTGGCCACCCCCATCCTCATGCTCACCGCCCGCAGCGAGGAGACCGACCTCGTCGTCGGGCTGGACGCCGGGGCGGACGACTACGTCACCAAGCCCTTCCGCCTGGCCGAGCTGCTCGCCCGCGTCCGGGCCCAGGTACGGCGGGCCTCCGGCGAGGTGGCCGAGGACTCCCTGAGCGTGGGGGGCGTCCGGGTGGACGTGGCCAGCCGACGCGCCTTCGTGGGCAGCCGCGAGCTCCAGCTGACCATCCGGGAGTTCGAGCTCCTGCGGGTCCTGGTGCGCGGCGCCTCCCTGGGGGGCGGGGCGGTGGCCGCGGACGACATACTCAAGGAGGTCTGGGGCGAGGACCCCACCGGGACCCGCCAGACCCTGGAGATGCACGTCACCTGGCTACGCCGCAAGCTCGGGGACGACGTCGACGCCCCCGCCCTGCTGGTGGCCGACGGTGAGGGCTACCGTCTCACGGCCGCCTGAGGCCGTCGGGACCGGGCGTGGCCGTCAGGAGGTGTCATGCGTCGTCGAGCCATGGAGATGACCATGGTCACGGTCCTCGTGGCCGTCGGCCTGCTGGGGATCCCCCTGGGCGGGGTGTGGGTCGTCCTGGCCATGCGCACCACCGCCGGCGCCGAGGACCGCCTGCAGGTGGTCCTCATGGTCGTGGCCACCCTCCTGGTGCTGACCGCGGTGGCCCTGGTAGCCGCCTTCGTGGTGGCCGCCAAGGTCTCACGGCGTATCTCCGCGCCCCTGATCTACCTGGCCGCCGAGGCCGAGCAGCTGGGCAGCGGCCAGGTCCGCCCCCGGCTGCGCTCCAGCGGTATCGAGGAGATCGACCTGGTCCAGGCCGAGCTCGTGCGCTCCGCCGAGCGGGTGGCCGGCCGCCTGGCGGCTGAGAGGCAGTTCGCCTCCGACGCCTCCCACCAGCTGCGCACGCCGCTGACCAGCCTCACCCTGCGCCTGGAGGAGCTGGAGCTGCTGGCCCCGGACGAGGACACCCGCGCCGAGGCCCGCGCCTGCCTGGAGCAGGTGGAACGGCTCACGGGCGTGGTGGAGGACCTGCTGAGGGTCTCGCGGCGCAAGGGCGGGGGCTCCACCGAGGCCCTGCGCCTGGAGGACCTCTTTGAGCAGCAGCGTGAGGAGTGGGGGCCCGCCTTCGAGGCGGCCGGGCGCCGCCTGACCTTCAGTGACGACGTCGGGATGCCGGTCCTGGCCACCCCCGGCTCCTTGGCCCAGGTCCTGGCCACCTGCATTGAGAACTCCCTGCGCTACGGCGGGGGCACCACCAGCGTCTCGGTGCGCAGCGCCACCGGGGGGCACGGTGTCTTTATCGACGTCGCCGACCAGGGGGAGGGGATCGACGACGACCTGGCCCCCTACGTGTTCGAGCGCTCCGTGTCCGGGCACGGCTCCACGGGGGTGGGTCTGGCCCTGGCCAAGAGCCTGGTGGAGGCCGACGGCGGACGCATTGAGCTGCGTCAGCGCCGCCCTGCCGTGTTCACCGTGCTCCTCAACGCCGTCCCCAGGTCCCTGGACCCCGACCAGGTCCTGCCCCAGGGCGCCGTGGTGAGCGTGGGCCGACGGCGCCGCTTCTGAGGGGGCCTGGCGGTGGAGCGCCGCCTTACGCGGTCTCGGAGACGCCGTCCTTGCGGGCCTTGATCTTGGCCTGGGCCCAGGCGATGATCATGGGCAGCACCGAGACGAAGACGATTGCCAGGATCATGGAGTCAATATTCTTCTGGATCCAGGTCACGGAGCCCAGGAAGAAGCCCAGGCACGTAATGAGGAACGCCCAGAACGTGGCGCCAATGATGTTGAAGATCGTGAAGTGCCGGTGGCTCATCCGGCCCACGCCCGCCATAACGGGAGTGAAGGTGCGCACGATCGGCACGAACTGGGCCAGGGTCACCGCCTTGCCCCCGTGCTTCTCGAAGAAGGCCCCCGTGCGCTCCACGTGCTCCTTCTTGAACAGGCGCGAGTCCGGCCGGTTGAAGATCGACGGTCCGGCCCGGTGGCCGATGTAGTAGCCGGTCTGGTTGCCGATGACGGCGGCGAGCCACACCGCGGGCGCGGCGACCCAGATCGGCACGCCGACGGTGCCCGCGCCCACGAACATGCCCAGGGTAAAGAGCAGGGAGTCGCCGGGCAGGAAGAAGCCGACCAGCAGGCCGGTCTCGGCGAAGACGACCAGGGCCACACCCAGGACGGCCCAGGGGCCGACCCAGCTGACGAAGCTGTTAATGATGTAGGCGGGATCCAGCCACTCGGGGCCCAGGGCGGGAAGGGGCGTCGCCGGAAGGAGGGAGTGGGCGGCGGTCAGAGCAGTCACGGCGTCACCCTAGGCGTACCGGCCCCCAGGTGCTGGGAGACGGACCACGGGCAGCCTATGGGATCGGCCACGTGGGGACCGGGGGCGGTAGGCCCGCCCCCGCCCTTGTGGGACCGGCCGGACCGGCCTGGCCCGGTGGCAGTCCCGGGCGCGGGGCCGTCACGACTGACCGACTGCGGAGTGACGCCAATCGCGCGGGCAGCCCCGGGCGCGGGGCCATTAGGCGTCGTCGGCCTGCTGCGCGTCGGCGGGGCCCGCCGGGCCGGGCTCGGGTGCGCCCCCGGTGAAGACGATGTAGTGGTAGAAGACGAAGCGGAAGGCGGTACCCAGGCCGAACCCGACGACGTAGGCGGCGATATTGTCCGCCACCGCCCCGGTGAGGTACAGGACGTGGTGGGTGAAGAAGATACAGAACTGGGTGATGAGCAGGCCGCCGACGTTGGCGAAGACGAAGAGCAGGGCCTCGCGCCCCACGTCCTGGCGCGTCCGGCCCCGGTAGGTCCACAGGCGGTTGGCCACCCAGGAGAAGACCGTCGCAGTGCTGGCGCTGACTACGTTCGCGGTGTTGGCGTGCCCGGCCAGGAGGCCCAGGGGCCCGTGCTGGAGGGCGTTGAACAGGCCCGCGTCAATGACGAAGGCGAGCGCCCCGACCAGGCCGAACTGGACGAACTCCCGTCCCAGGGCCACCAGGCGGGTACGCAGGCTCCGAGGACGTGGGGGAGGGCTCTGCTTGGTCACGGACCGATCCTAGGAGGCCGCCGACCAGGGGGGACGACGTCGTCCACGCTTTCGGGGCCTACCTCACTAATGCGAGGAGGGCCGCGGGGCCAGCGGCCTCGGGCCCTCGGCTCACGGTATCCAGGTCATCTGGACCGTACGGTCCCACACCCAGCTCACCCAGAACAGCTGCCCGACCACCCCCGCCACGAGCAGGAGCGCACGCACCCGGGTGCCGGCCCGGCCCACCGCCCACGCCGCGGGGGCCAGCGGCAGCAGGAGGCGGAAGACCGAGGACGTAGGGTCAAAGAAGACCAGGAGGTAGAGGCAGTAGGACACGCACCAGCACCAGGGGACCGCACCCAGGGACCGGACCCCCGGGGCGCTGAGCACCAGGGCCCCGGCCGCGAGCACGCCCAGCACCAGCAGCCACCCCAGGTGAGGGCCCACCCAGGTGGCGCTGCGGGCCAGCCACGGCAGGACGTCAGGGGCCGCCCCCTGGCGCCAAGCCGTCTCGGTGGCCGTGTAGGCGTCCACCCGCCCCGTGACCAGCCAGGCCGCCACCGGCCAGGCCGCCGTCGCCGTCGCCGCCCCCAGCACCAGCACCAGGAGCCTACGACGCTGCCGGGCCTCCAGGACCTCGTGGCCCGGCAGGAGGCGGGCCAAGGCCGCCCGGGGTACCGTCCCCCGGGCCTGGGCCTCCTCCATGAGCCACCACAGGCCCAGGGCGCCGGTCAGGGGCACCCCCACCGGCCGGGCCAGGGCGGCCAGGGCGACCAGGGGCAGGGCCGCCAGGAACCGCCGTCGCCCCGCCAGCCACAGGCCCGCGCAGACCAGGAGCAGCCCCAGGGACTCCCCGTAGGGCACCTGGAGGACGGCCGCGCAGGGGGAGGACCACACCAGGGCGACCGCCCACAGCGATGCCGACCCTCCCGCCCGGGGGGCGAGCCACCGGTCCAGGACCACGGCCGCCCCCGCGCTCGCGGCCAGGCAGACGACGGCGGCAAGCGGGTAGAAGCCCGCCCCGCTCCAGGTCAGCAGCCCGGTCAGCAGCGGCAGGAGGGGCATAAAGGCCCAGGCGTTCTGCTGGACCACCCCCGCCCCGTCCACGGGCAGGACGGCGGGGTAGCCCTGTCTGGCGATCCGCTCGTACCAGCCGGCGTCCCAGAAACGCAGGTGCTCGCCCCAGGAGGGCGAGGGGCCAGCCCAGGGCGTCGCCCCGGTGTCGGCGGCACCCAGGCGCAGGATGAGCAGGCTGGTCGCCGTGCAGGCGGCCCAGAGAGCCAGGACCTGCACGGTGCGGAGAGGTCGAGGAAGCACGGTGGCAGCCTACGGGGCCCGCCCGCCCCGCCGCTCCGCTTCTGTCCAGCACCCCTCCGCAAGGTCCCGGTGCTCGGGTGCCGCCGGCCGGGACCGGCAGGTAGGCTGGGGGCGTGAGCACACCGGTCGTGGCTGTTGTCGGAGGTGGGCAGCTGGCCCGCATGATGCAGGAGGAGGCCTCGGCCCTGGGGATCCACCTGCGGGCCCTGGTGGAGGCCCCTGACGGCTCCACCGCCCAGGTCACCGTGGACGCCCCCGTGGGCGCCGCCGACGACCCGGGCGCGGTCCGCCGGGTCGTGGCCGGCGCGGACGTGCTCACCTTCGAGCACGAGCACCAGGACCCCGCCCTGCTGACCGCCCTCCAGGCCGAGGGGGTCAGCGTCCAGCCCGGCCCCCAGGCCCTGCTCCTGGCCCGCGACAAGCTCGCCATGCGTCGGGCCATGAGCCGGGCGGGCCTGCCCCAGCCCGCCTGGGCGGAGGTGACCGGGAGCGCCGACCAGGTGCGTCGTGCCGTGAGGGCCTTCGCCGCCGACCACGGCTGGCCCCTGGTCCTCAAGACCCCGCGCGGCGGCTACGACGGCCACGGCGTCCTGCTGGTGCGCGACGCCGAGGACCTGGGGCGGGGCGAGGCCGCTGAGTGGATCGACGTCGTGGCCCGCGCCGGGGCCGGGCTGCCCACCACCCAGGCCGGTGGCGGCGGCAGCCTGGGCGGCGCGACGGTCACCAGCCTGCTGGTGGAGGAGGCCGTCCCCTTCACCCGTGAGCTCGCCGTGCTCCTGGCGCGCCGCCCCAGCGGGCAGACCGAGCTGTGGCCCGTGGCGCAGACCGTCCAGAGGGACGGCATGTGCGCCGAGGTCATCGCCCCCGCGCCGGGGCTGTCCGCGCAGGCGGTGGCGGAGGCGGAGAGGATCGGGCGGGCCGTGGCGGAGCACTGTGGGGTCACCGGCGTCCTGGCCGTCGAGCTCTTCTGCGTGGAGCGGCCGGGCGAGCCCGCGCGCCTGTACGTCAACGAGCTGGCCATGCGTCCCCACAACTCCGGTCACTGGACCCAGGACGGCGCCGTGACCAGCCAGTTCGCCCAGCACCTGCGTGCCGTCCTGGACCTGCCCCTGGGCTCGACCGCCCTGACGGCCCCGGCCACCGTCATGGTCAACCACATTGGCGCCCGGGTGGAGCCGGGCCCGGACGCCCTGGCCCGGGCGCTCGCGGCGGACGCGCAGGCGCACGTCCACCTCTACGGCAAGGGCTGGCGGCCCGGCCGCAAGCTCGGGCACGTCAATATCACCTGCCCCGGTACCGGTCCCGCCGACATTGAGCAGGCCCTGGCCCGGGCCCGCGCGGTGGTGGCCGCCCTCGGGGGCAGGATCTGAGACGGCGGGGAGGCACCGGTCACGGTGAGGGCGACCGGCCTGGCCGGGGGCAGGTCCTGAGACGACGGGGAGACGCGTAGGCGCTGGCAGGGGCGGCGCGTCGGACCCGCCCGTCCCCGGGTCCCGCGTACTGTGGCAGCCCCACGACCTGAAGGAATATGACATGACTAACGCAGCCCCCCTGGTCGGCATTGTGATGGGGTCGGACTCCGACTGGCCCACCATGAGTGCCGCCGCCGACGTCCTGGACGAGTTCCAGGTCCCCTACGAGGCCGACGTGGTCTCCGCCCACCGTATGCCCGACGAGATGATCAGCTACGGCCGGGGCGCCGCGGGTAGGGGGCTGCGGGTCGTGATCGCGGGCGCGGGCGGGGCCGCCCACCTGCCGGGCATGCTGGCGGCCGTCACCGAGCTGCCCGTCATCGGTGTGCCCGTGCCGCTCAGGCACCTTGACGGCATGGACTCCCTGCTCTCGATCGTGCAGATGCCCGCGGGCGTGCCCGTGGCCACGGTCTCCATTGGCGGGGCCCGCAACGCCGGCCTCCTGGCGGTCCGTGTCCTGGGGGCCGGCCAGGGCCCGCAGGCGCAGCGGCTGCGTGAGGCCATGCTCGGCTTCCAGGACAGGCTCTCCCAGGTGGCCCACGCCAAGGGGGAGGCGCTGCGCCGGCGCCGCTGCCAGGGCTGAGGCCCGTCGGCGCTACCGGGCGCGGGGCAGGGCGTCCACCCGCGCCGCCTGCGCGCCCTCTTAAGAGCGGGTCCCGGCAGGCCCGGCAGCTGGCCGCGGTGGCCCCCTGTCGTTCGGTTCTGTTCGATTCTGCTCGGATCTGGGGTTTTCGGTCACCCCGTGCGCTACGATGGGCCCATGAGCATTCTCGTTGCCGGAGGCGCCGGCTACATCGGCGCCCACGTGGTCCGACTCCTTCTTGAGCGCGGGGACGAGGTGGTCGTCGTCGACGACCTCTCCTACGGCTCCCCCAGCCGCGTCAAGGGTGCCGACGTCGTCGAGCTCGACGTCGCCTCCGGTGGGGCGGTCAAGGTCCTCACCGACCTCATGGAGTCCCGGGGCGTGAGCGCCGTCATCCACTTCGCCGCCCGTAAGCAGGTGGGGGAGTCCGTGGCCCGCCCGGCCTGGTACTACCAGCAGAACGTCGGTGGTCTGGCCAATATGATGCTGGCCATGGAGCGCGCCCGCGTGGACCAGATGATCTTCTCCTCCTCAGCGGCCGTCTACGGGATGCCCCCGGTGGACGTCGTGAACGAGGACGTCGAGTGCCACCCCATTAACCCCTACGGGGAGACCAAGCTGATCGGGGAGTGGATGATGGCGGACTCCGAGAGGGCCTGGGGCCTGCGCTGGGCCGGGCTGCGCTACTTCAACGTGGCGGGCGCCGGCTGGGACGACCTGGGTGACATGGCCACCCTCAACCTCATCCCCATGGTCATGGAGCGTCTGGCCAAGGGGGAGGCCCCCAAGATCTTTGGCACCGACTACCCCACCCCTGACGGCACCTGCGTCCGTGACTACATCCACGTGCGGGATCTGGCGACGGCGCACATTGCCGCCCTGGACTACCTCGCCAGCGGCAGGACCATGACCGAGCACGTCTTCAACGTCGGCACCGGGCAGGGGGCCTCCGTGCGCGAGGTCGTCTCCAAGGTCATTGCCGCTACCGGCCTGGACGTGGTGCCCGAGGAGCTGGACCGCCGCGCCGGGGACCCGCCCCAGCTCATCGGCGACGCCACGCGCATTGGCAAGGTGCTGGGCTGGCGGGCCGAGCACGACCTGGACGACATTGTCACCTCCTCCTACACCTCCTGGCAGGCCGACCCCGCCCGCCCGCACTTCGTCTGACCGGCCCCGCCCGCGGGGTACGTGCCCCCGACGGGCACGTACCCCGCGGGCGAGGATCCTGCGCGCCCGCGCGGGCGGGGGTCAGGAGTGGTTGAAGGAGGCCTTGGTCAGGGTCCCGTTGCGCAGGGCCTCAAAGAAGCCTGGTGCCGTGGTGTCCTTCAGCAGGACCGCGGCACCGATACCGCCGGGCTCGTAGTCCAGTGACTCGATCGGGGGCGCACCGGTCAGGCCGTCGTGCGAGGCGGAGCGGAAGGCCATGACCATGCGCGCCAGGGAGGGGACCGTGGCCTGCCGGTCCACGGTCAGCGCCTGGGTGCCGGCGTCGACCAGGGAGTCCTGCTGGAAGGGGTTGAGCAGCGTGCCGACGTTCACGGCCTTGGAGACCACCGCCGAGATGACCGCCCGCTGGCGCAGGCCGCGACCGATGTCCCCGGTGGGATCCGACTTGCGCATACGGGAGTAGGCCAGCGCCTTGGTGCCGTCCACCTCCTGGCAGGTGCCCCGGGACGTGTCCCACACCAGCCCGGAGTCCGCGTCGTCCACGTCGTAGTCCAGGCAGACCGAGATGCCGCCGACGGCGTCCACGAGCTGGGCGACCCCGTTCATACCGACCTCCACGTAGTGGTCAATGGTCAGGCCGGTGAGCTTCTCGACGGTCCTGACCGTCAGGGCCGGGCCCTCGTAGGAGTAGGCCGCGTTGATCTTGTCCTCGCCGTACCCGGGGATCTCCACGTAGGTGTCCCTGGGCAGGGTGGTCAGTGAGGCCTGCCCGTTGGGCGCCTTGTGCAGGAGCATGATCGAGTCGCTGCGCGCACCCTCGGTGTCGTCGGTCACGGCGGCGTCACGTGCGTCGGAACCCACAATGAGCCAGGTCTCACCTGGGGTGCTCGTGGCCCCGGAGAGGGCGTCGACCCTGTGGATCCTGCTGCTGACGTCGTCCACCAGCATCCAGATGCGGCCGGCCACCAGGACTAGCAGGACCGCCAGGACCAGGACGGCCCACCGCAGCGGGCGCCGCCGACGACGGGGGCGTCCTGACGTCGGTCCCCCGGGTCCGCCGGGGAACGGGGAGCCAGCAGGCAACGGGTCGCCGGGCCGAGGGTGCTGACGGGCTGGTCCTGGCGGCTGGGTATAGCCCACCTGGCCGGGCTGCCCGGGACGGACCTGGCCTGGGCGCATCCGGCTGCCGGGGGAGCCGGGCAGCAGCCGGGTCCGGTCGGGGCCCTCCGCCCCGTCCCGGGAGGACTGGCCGGGCCTGGGCGCGGCGCGTCGGTGCCCCTCGGGCCCGCCACCGGGTCCGGAGGCGGCCAGTGGCACCGCTGAGGAGCCGGAACGGGCCCGGCTGTGGGGCCCGGGGGCCGGTGCGCCGCCAGCGGGCCTGGGTGGTGAGGGAGGGCCGGACCGGGTGGGGCGGGGGGCCTGGGGTACCGGTCGCGGCTGCCGGGGGCTGCCGTCCCCTCCGGACTGCCCGCCCTCCTGACCGGGAGTCCCCGGTTGGGGGAGGCGCTGGGAGAGGGGGCGCCGGGGCGTGCTCCCCGAGCGTCCCGCGGACGCCGGCGGTGGCGCCTGGGAGGCGCCTGCCTGGTGCGCGGAGGTGCGGCGTGGAGCGGGGGCTGCTGCCTGCGGCGGGTCCTGCCTGGGCGCGGGCCGCTGACGCCTCGCACCGGGGACGAAGGAGGGCGGGATGAGTGAGTCGTCGGCGCCAGGATGGTTCGAGGGGGTCTCAGGTGTCATGCGGTGCCCCTCAGCGGCACTCGAGCGCGGGGTCCTTGGTGGGGACCGGGGCGCTCTGACCGGAAGGGGCGGGCGCCGGAGCGGGTGCGGGCGCCGGGGCACCCTGATCGGGTGTGGTCTCCTGGCCGTCAGAGGCGCTGGGCGTCGAGGGCTGGTCCGTGGGGGCGGTGGTGGAGCCGTCCGCGGAGGTGTGGGTGATCGTGCCGGGGATCGGGGCGTCCTTCCTCAGGGCCTCCCAGACCGTGCTGGCGTCGTCCGTAGGGATCACGCGGTTGTCGTCCAGGGGGTCGACCGTGTTGGGCATGGTAATGAAGTTGACGTTCTGCATCCCGATGCTGTTCATGCTCATGGCCAGCCCCGCCAGGGTGGACAGGTTGCCGATCGCGGGGTCCACGGTCAGGGACGACAAGGTGGCTGAGATAAAGTCGTACAGAGCCGGTCCCTCGGTTAGGAGGTTCTTGTTCATGGCCGCTCGCATCATGGCGGCCATGAGCTTCTGCTGGCGGCTGATACGGGAGATGTCGGAGCCGTCGCCGACGCTGTAGCGGGTCCGGGCGTAGCCGAGTGCCTGCTGCCCGTTGAGCCGCTGGCAGCCTGCGCTCAGGGAGAGGTCAGCGTTCTGGTCCTCAATGGGCTCGTCCAGGTACATGGGGACGCCGCCCAGGGCGTTGACCATGCTCTCAAAGCCCGAGAAGTCAATGACCATAAAGTTTTCAATGCGCATTCCGGTGAGGTTTGCCACCGTCCTCATGGCGCAGGCTGCGGCGTACTTGGTGTCAGCAGGGTTGCTGCTGCTGTTGGCGCCGGTAGAGAAGGCCGAGTTGAACATGGCGTAGCTCTGCGCCTCGCTCTTGCTCCCGTCGGGCAGCTTGCAGGAGGGGATGGCGAGCATGGTGTCGCGGGGTATTGAGACGACGTCAATGCGCTTGCGGTCCGCCGAGAGGTGGAAGATCACGGTGGTGTCGGAGCGCATCCCCTCGGTGCCGTCGTCGTACTCGCCTTCCCTGCGGACGTCCGAGCCCATAATGAGGATATTGACGGGCCTGCCGTCAAAGTCGTCAACGGGGTGCGAGGGCGCGGCGGTCGGGTCGTCCACCAGCAGCGTGGTGACGTCCTGCCTGTCGATCTGGGAGTTGAGCTGGTTGTACACCCCGTAGGCCGCGGAGGTCAGGAACAGCGCGATGGCGAGGAGGGACAGGCCGAACCGTCGGCCGATGTGCCGGCTGAGGTCCTTGGTGGAGTGGCGCGCGCGCGACATGGGAGACGGTGGCATGGACACGATCATACGGAACCCGGCGCCGGTGCGTACACTAGGGCCCAGAGTTTGAGAGCCTGCCCACGTCATAGTCCCTGGCATGTTTGATGACGTGAGACCTAAGAGATAATCTAAGGTTATTAGAAGTACTGATTGATCATGTCAACGAGGTCCATCCCGTAGTGGCGGGCGGCCGCCCAGCCTGCGCGGGAGGGGTTCTCCTGGATGCCGAGGTACTGAACGTAGGAGGCTGACCCCTTGCGCACGTAGGCGAACCTCGGATCGACGACGGCGTGGGCCAGGGCGCCCGGGGTCACCTGGGGGTCGGCGTAGGCACGCAGGTGCTGGACCTGGGCGCGCAGGCCGGTGCGTACGTCGGGGAACCAGTTGCCAGCCGCCCCGCCACCGGTGGCGCCAATGCCACCGAAGTTGAACTGCTCGACGGCGACATCACCGGTGAACTGGAGCCACCCTGTCTCCTTCATCACCTGAGCGAAGAGCAGCTCGGGGCTGACCCCCTCGGCGACCGCCTCGTCGTAGACCATGGCGAAGAACTCCTGGGGCGTACCCGCCCCTCCGGCTGTGAGGGCCCATGCGGGGTAGGAGCAGCCCGAGGCCGCGTAGGCCGAGGTCATGGTGGCGATCAGGACGTCCCTGGAGGCTGTCGGGGCGGTCATGACCGGGCGCAGGGTCTGGGACGCGGTGGCTACGCCGTCGACGTAGCGGGTGTAGGTCCACCCGTCCAGGACCCAGCCGTTGAGGTAGCCGGTCCACGCCCCGCTGCTGGTGAAGCCGGACCACTGCCCCTGGATCTGGACGGTTCCCGTGACCATGGCCCCTGAGGCTCCCAGCCAGTACCAGGAGCCGTTGCTGGGCAGCCAGCCGGTGACCATGGCACCGGTGGAGTCCAGGAAGTACCACTGCGAGCCGATCTGGAGCCAGCCGGTGACCATGGCCCCCGAGGCTCCCAGGTAGTACCAGGAGCCGCCGCTGGGCAGCCAGCCGGTAACCATGGCGCCGGTGGAGTCCAGGTAGTACCACGATCCTGAGTCCTGTACCCAGCCCGTGGCACTGGCGCCGTCCGGGGTCCGGTAGTACCACCGGCCGCCGGAGGCCACCCAGGTGCCGCGGGACAGGGAGGCGGGATCCGCCTGCCCGTGGCCGTCCTGCCCGGTCGCAGCGACCTGGTCGGAGCCCGCGGCCGAGCGGACTACCGCGGGAACGGCAGGCACCTCCTGCGCCCAGGCCCCGGAGGAGCCCGGGACGACAAGGCCTGCGAGGACCGCAGGCACCACGAGCGCGGGGCGCAGGTATCGAGGAACGGTCACAAAGGACTCCTTCGGGCGGCACTGCACGCACGTGCGCCGACTTGGGGAACACGTGCCGGTGCGACTGACGGGATTCACGGCGCATCCTAGCCGTCGGCCTACTGGCCCGCGAGGACGGCCTATACTGTGCCCGCACCGACGCTCAGCCCACTGGAGGAAGTATGCGTGTTCCCGTGCCCGCACCGGGAAGGACCGGGCTTCCGCTGGCGGTCCGGTACGCCAGGACCAGGCACGGGGCGATCGACGTCAGCTCAGGCGGCGCGGGCGGTGGCAGATGACTCACGTTATCGCCGGTGTCCTGCTGGCGGCCACGGTCCTGATCGCCCCCGGGCTGCTCCTGGCCCGCCTGGGGGGTGTACGCGGCTGGGGGGCGGTGAGCGCCGCACTACCGCTGAGCTGTGCCGTCACAGGGATCTCGGAGGTCGTGGCCGCTGCCGGCGGGTGGGCCTGGGTTCCCTGGGGCTGGGCCGCGATCGCGGGGACCACGGCTGTGGCCGCCGGTGTCCTCGCGGTTATCCGTCGGGTCTGCCCCGGGGACTGGCGGGCCCGGCCCGATGACGGGCCGCGTGACCCGCGTGCTCGGCGTGACGACCTCGTGCCCTGCGCGGTCGTGGTCGCATGCCTCGTCCTCGCCGTGGGGACGCTGATCGGCATGGGCTCGGTATCCACCCCGGGCCAGTCCTTTGACATCGTCTTCCACCTCAATGCCGTCCAGGCGATCCGGGAGACAGGCAACGCCTCCAGCTTCGGGAGCATGGCGGTCCTCTACCAGGGGGCCCCGACCTACTACCCGACCGTGTGGCACGGGGTGGTCGCCCTGCTCCCCGCCAGTGTGACGGTCGCCTCGAACGTCATGGTGCTCGTCGTGGGCTCCCTGGCCTGGCCGCTGGCCGTGACCGGCCTGCTGACCGAGGCTCTTGACGACGACGCCCGCCCTCAGAACCGTACCGCGGTCGCCCTGGCCGTCGTCCTGAGCGCCGCCACGGTGGGGGCCCCGACAATGCTGCTGGGCACCCTGTCGGTGTGGGCCTACAGCGTGAGCGTGGTCTGCCTGCCCGGGGTGCTCGTCCTGGGGCTGCGTCTGGTGCGCGTCCTGTCCCTGACAGTGGCTGACAAGGGGGACGGTCGGACTCGTCAGGTGCTCTTACGTGATCTGCTGACGAGTGGTCTGCTGCTCCTGGGGGCGGCTGCCGGGACGGTCCTGTCTCACGGTGCGGGCGCCTTCAATATCGCGGTGCTCCTGGCGCCGCTCACCGTGATCGTCCTGGTGCGCCTGGTGAGGGCCGGAGGCCGGTGCAGGACAATGACGCTGTTGGTCCTGGGCGTGCTTGCCGTCTGCGTCCTGGCAGGAGCATGGGTCATGCGAAGCACCCTGGCCCTGGTCCTGAGCTATCCACGTCCTGGTGGGAGCCTGCTGGGAACGCTGGGGCAGGCGCTGCTCGACCTGCCGCAGTACGGCCCCCTCGCCTCCCACGGCCTGCCGCTGGGAGGCACGGTGTGTGTCCTGGCGGTGCTGGCGGCGGTGCACGTGCCCCAGGCACGTCCCTGGCTGGTGGCGGCGGTACTGGCGCTGTGTCTCGTTGTGCTTATAGGAGGCCCCCAGTGGTGGGGGCGTCAGGTCGGTAGCCCGTGGTACCTGCAGAAGGCCCGTGTTCAGCCGATCCTCGTTGTCCCCGGCCTGGTGCTGGCCGCCATGGGGCTGCGCTACCTGCTGGGGAGACACCCTGGACGCAGGGCGCTCGCCGTCCTCGCCGCGGTCGTGTGCGTGACGGCACTGGGACGTGTGCCGCTGCAGGCGGCCCTGGCGGGGTCGGTCCACAATGCCACACAGATCGCCTACGGCGTCCTGGTCACGCCTGAGGAGGCGAGTTTCATGGCGTCAGCGGGCGGTCGTCTTCCCGCTGACGCCGTAGTCGTCGGCGCACCGTCGCGAGGTGCGAGCTACCTGTGGTCGCTGGGGGGTGTCAACGTCGTGTACCCGCTGCGCTCCGAGCCGACGCCCGGGTCGGCCGCGGAGCTCCTGGCATGCCAGGAGCCGGACCTGCGCCCGGGCTCGTACACCTGCGACCTGCTGCACGAGCTGGGGGCTGAGTACTACCTCAAGGTCGACCGGAGCGGTACCGAGTGGGAGGGGCGGCAGGCCCCTCTGCGCTGGGACACGGCCCTGACCGCGTGGTCCACTGACGATATGGAGCTGGTGTCCTCGTCGGGCACGGTCAGCCTGTGGAGAATCACCTCCTGCGGCTGACCGCGTCTACGGGCGAGAGCCTGACGCCGGGGGAGGCGGGACGCGAGGCCGGTGGTGCCGTTGTCACGCTGTAGAATCCTGGTGCCTCAACGGCCCGCTCGGATCCCTGCTGAACTAGGAGGATGGATGCCAAAGGCCCTTATCACCGGAGGTGCTGGTTTTATCGGCCAGTACGTGGCGCGTGAGCTCAGTGACCAGGGATGGCAGGTTACCGCCCTGGACGTGCTGCACCCTCAGGTCCACAACGACCCTCAAGGGGCTGTGGCCCGGTTTGCCGGAAAGGTCGTGGTCGGTGACACCACCGTACCAGCCGACTGGGAGCAGGCGGGGCCTGCCGACGTCATTATCCACCTGGCGGCTGAGACCGGGACCGCCCAGTCCATGTACGAGACCGAACGCTACCGTCACGTCAATGTTGACGGGACCCGGCTTGCCGCCGAGCACGCCCTGTCCTGGGACGCGCCCGTGGTCTTCACCTCCTCCCGTGCCGTCTATGGTGAGGGGCCCTACGTCTGCCCCTCCCACGGCCAGGTCACAGGGGCGTGCTGTGAGCAGGCCGTCTCACGTGACTCCAGGGAGGACGACGCCATGGCTCCGGTCTCCTTCTACGGCCAGACCAAGGTCGAGGGTGAGGCGCTCCTGGCCCGGGCCCTGACCGGACGCGTCCCGCTGGCGGTCGTCCGCCCGCAGAACGTGGTCGGCCCTGGTCAGGCGCTCCACAACCCCTACACCGGTGTCCTGGCTGCGTTCCTGGCCCGTCTGCGTGAGGGCCGTCCCCTGACCGTCTACGGGGACGGCTCGGCCACCAGGGACTTCGTGCACGTCGCCGACCTGGCGCGGCTCCTGGCCTGGCTCGCTGCCGGGCACGACGACGTCGCCTGCCCGTTGACCGTCAACTGCGGCACAGGGGTCCGCACCAACCTCACCCAGATGGCGCAGGCCGCTGCTGCCGGATCCCCCCAGGGCGTCGCCCGTATTGAGTATCTTCCGGTTCACCGGGCCGGCGACATTGAGCACGCCTGCGCCGACATGACCCGTTACCGCGCTATCGGCGCTCCGCAGCAGAAGTGGACCAGCCAGGAGGCCATCACGGATTTTATCCGGGCCTCGTGGAACCAGCCCGGGGTGGACTCCAGCGCCTGGGACCGCGCCCTGGACGAGCTCGCTCAGAGGGGCATGGCCTCCCAGCAGGAGCAGGGTAGGTAATTCTATATCAGCACCTCTTTTCTGCCCGCGGGGTTGACACCCTGTTCAGGCGGTACGATAATGTTGCCTCGTCTGTCTCAGTCCCATGAGTCTCAGCACCCTAGCTCCTGTTCTCCTCACGGAAGGTCAACCATGCCCGCCTCCCGACCCCTTCGCGCGCTCCTGGCAGGCGCGCTACTGGCCCTCGGCCTGGTGCCAGCGACCGTCGCCGCAGCCGACCCCGCCACCAGGCCGGCACCCGTCCAGATCCTCCCCCTGACCACCTCCAGCGGGCACGTCACCGAGGTCGGCCAGGCGGGCCTGGACCAGGCCGCCTCCGCCCCGCAGGCCCCCGCCTCAAAGGACACCGGTACCCAGGCCGACGCGGGCACCACTGACACCTCCTCCCCGACCACTGCTCCTGGCACCGCCCCCCTCGTCCTGACCGATCCCGTGAAGGTGGACAGCTTCCTCGTAGCGGGGTTCCGCTGGAGCGGGACGGACACCCTGCCCGAGGGCCTGTCGGTCTACCTGCGGGTGCGTGAGAACGGCGCGTGGTCCCCCTGGTACGAGAGCGGGCCCAGCTCCGCCGGCAAGGACACCGGCGGGGTCGCCGGAAGCGACGAGTTCGTCACCGGTGGCGCCGACGCCGTCCAGGTCAGTGTGGCGGGCAGGAGCGAGGACCTGCCCGCGGACCTCTCCCTGGCAATGGTGCCCGCCACGCCCTCCGGGGAGGCAACCCTCCAGGCCGGTGACCTGGAGACCACGGCGGCCGAGCCCACCGGCGTCGCCACCTCCTCCACGGAGTCCCAGGACTCCCTTACTGACCGGCTGACCTCCCCGGCCACCCTGCCCGGTGGCGGAGCGGGGACGACGTCGGACACCACCGACTCGACCACTGGTAGCGGCGACCACCTCACGCAGCCGGCCGTGGTCGGGGCAGGGAGCTCCGTGGGGTCCCTGCCCGTGGACGTGAACACCCGTGCCGACTGGGGGGCCGACCCCTCCGTCATGACGTGGGACCCGGAGTACGTGGCGGCCCACCACGTGGTGGTCCACCACACGGCGGGGACCAACAACTACAGCGCCTGGCAGTCGGCCTCGATCGTGCGCGGTATCTACCACTACCACGCGGTCGTCCTGGACTGGGGCGACATCGGCTACAACTTCCTGGTCGACAAGTACGGGCAGGTCTTCGAGGGGCGCTCAGGCTCCCTGGCGGCCGCTCCCGGCCAGATGGTCATAGGCGCCCACGCCCGCGGGGTCAACACCGGCAGCATGGGCATCTCCATGCTGGGCGACTACTCCTGGGTCCGCCCCAGTGACATGACCCTGGACCGGGTAGGCAAGATGGCGGGCTGGTTCCTGGGACGGGCCGGCTACACCGACGTCAACCAGGTCGCCGGGATCCTGGTGCGCACCACCGAGAAGTACCAGGCCGGGACCGTCCTGAACCTGCCCCGTATCTTCGGGCACCGGGACTCCGGGAACACCGCCTGCCCGGGGGACACCGGCTACTCCATGCTGGGGACCATCCGGTCCATCGCCCAGGACCAGGCGCAGATCTCCAGCCGCCCCTCTACCAACTACCTCGGGTGGGTCCACGAGGGCGGGTCGTGGTACTACTTCTCCTCTCCCGGCGTCATGGCCACCGGCTGGGTCCAGGTAGGGGAGAACTGGTACTACCTGGACCCCGGTACCGGTGCCATGGTCACCGGCTGGGCTGCAGTCGGCTCGCGCTGGTTCTACTTCCGCTCGGACAGCGGTGCCATGGCCACCGGCTGGATTCACCTGAGCTCTGGCTGGTACTACCTGGACCCCACCAACGGCGCCATGGCCACCGGCTGGACCCAGATCGGTCCGGACTGGTTCTACTTCGACGCTACCGGTGTTATGTCCACCGGATGGCTCCAGGTCGGCTCACGCTGGTTCTACCTGGACCCCGCCACCGGCGCTATGGCTCTCGGACGTATCCAGGTCGGCTCACGCTGGTACTACCTCGACCCCACCAACGGCGCCATGGTCACCGGCTGGGTCGCGATAGGGTCCGACTGGTACTACTTCGGTGCCTCTGGGGCGATGGCCACCGGGTGGACGGTGGTCGGCTCGCGCTGGTTCTACTTCCGCTCGGACAGCGGTGCCATGGCCACCGGCTGGATTCAGCTGGACTCTGGTCGCTACTATCTTGACCCCGCCACCGGCGCCATGGTCACGGGCTGGATTCTGCTGGACTCGACGTGGTACTACCTGGACCCCACTACGGGCGCCTTGGTCACCCAGCAGCCCGCGAAGGGGGCGTAGCGTTTCCTCCTCCCCGCGTGCTGATGTGGGCGACGAGAAAGACTTGCTCCCGAGGTGAACCACCTCGGGAGCAAGTCTTTACGTGCCGTGGTCGCGTCGGCCTTATCCGCAGGCGGTGATACGGTAGAGGGACGCCTTGCCCTGCCGGGAGACCAGCTCGAATCCCGGGGCGTTGTCCAGGTGCGCGAACCCGGGGACCGGCTTCTTGTCTGAGATGATCTTGCCCGGGAAGTACAGGACGTAGGTGATCCGCATGCGTCTCAGGGCGGGGCAGACAGCGGGGTCGGTGCTTGCCTTGTTGAGCCTGTAGTCAACTCTGTCGATATCCGTGTTGTGCCGGTGCAGAAGGTGCTTCAGGTTGGTGTCGACCCCGGAGATCGCGTAGGCCAGGGACGCCCCTGTCCCAGGGTCGACAGCTACTACGGCGTCCTTCTCAATCAAGTCCGGCAGCCGTTCGATCAGGGCGTACTCGTCAGGGGTCAGCGACGACGAGTCGGCAGACATCAGGTAGCCCTTCTCCACCAGCTTCACCGTGTCGGACATGGCCTCTGAGAGAGGGCCGGTGAGCACCAGGGCGAGAACTATGACAGGGTACGAGGAACGCACCAGCCACTGCGGGACGGTGAGTCTCCCGGCTACCGCCTTCCGAGCCCACCGGGCGAGGACGATCATGCCGAGTGCCGCCAGGGGAACCGCGGTGACCGGGATCAGGGCCGCCAGGCGGCTGGCGTCCTTGTACCAGGTGCCCACGAAGATATAGCGTATCTCCTCGTCCTTGGTGGACCGGGCGACGACGTAGAGGATGCTTGTCGTAATGTGGAGTACGGCCAGCCACCTGTAGGGGCGGGTACGCAGGGCGGCGACAAAGCCAATAAATGTCAGTACGCTGGCTGTCCAGACCACCGGGAGCTGTACGGGCATCGTGGTTACGACTTCCCCGATCGATCCGCTTGTCGCGTAGCTGGGCTCCCAGATCGCTGACTCAAACGGCGGGCGCAGGAAGATCCACGTCACCGCCATGACGATGATCAGGGCGTTGGCGACGTAGGCCTGACGGCGGATCCTGGCCGCGGCGCCCTTGTCCTGTGAGGTGCCCAGGACGGTGGTCACACTGAGGACGACCGAGGCGATGACGAGGGTGACTACGGTGTTGGGCTGGGACAGTCCGAGGCCTCCGATCGCCAGGATCCCCGCGGGCAGGAGGAGAGGAGTCGGCTGGGTGTCCGCTGCCGTCAGCAGCTGGTGGGTGGCGGCCAGGACTGACGGAAGCAGGGAGATCGCGAAGAAGTTGGGGTAAAGCACCCCCCAGGACAGCATGACGGAGGGGAAGGCGCTGAGGCTTCCGGCGATGACCGCGGCTGTAAAGAGGGCCAGGTGGTGTCCACGGAAAATGACGTGCGTCAGCGTCAGGCACCCGGAGGTCCACACCAGGGCGGCGACGGCCAGTACGGTCGCGTTCGTGGCCACGGGGACGGCGGTCGCGTGGCACAGCTTCATGGACAGGGCGACGAGCGTGTGCCACCCGACGGGGTAGACGAACCCCTCGGGGGCCTCCAGGTAGAAACGCAGCGAGGACGCGTTATCTGTTTGGAGTATCCACTCCACGGCATTGAGGTGGAAGACCGCGTCAAAGGTCTGTGAGATAGCGTTGGGGGTGTTGATAATGCGGCACACAGTGAGTCCAGTCACTGCCGCTGATAGCGGCCATGCCAGGCACCAGGTCACGAGAGTGCCAAGCCGCGGCCACTGCGAAGCGCTGGTTCTCCGACGCTCAGGGTGTCTCCTGGCGAGCACGAGCCTGACAGCCAGGATGACGACGGCAGTGAACAAGGTCACTGCTGAGACCGTTAGCAGCCCCCAGGGAACTGCGAGCATGGGGGCGATAACGCCTGTTCCGGCGATAAGCGCTACGGAGATCGCTGGCGCCAGGCCAATGGCCAGGGACTTTCGCAGCCCTGCGGCGATGCCGACGAGGCCGCCGGGAACGAACAGCAGCGTAGCCGCTGAGACAAAGACGGGTATGAGTGAGGACCACACGGAGGATACTCTACCTACCCGTGAGCAGTCCGCCCTGCCTTCTGGCGGCCGTCTCCCGGAGACGGATGACCCCCGGGCCGAACTGGCCGGAACCTACGGGACTGGTGTCGACCACTCTGCGTGCGGCTATTCTTGGGGCATGGGTCCCCGACACGCAGTCCTCGGTTCAGTCGTCCTCCTCACGGCTCTCGGCTTGGCGGGGTGCTCATCGGACCCGACCTCTGCTGCCTCGGCCGTGCCCTCCGGCCCACCGCAGACCGAGGCCCCCACCAGCGCGTGCGGGGCGATGGACGCGGTCCTGGTGGAGGCCTTGGCCCAGACCCCTGAGGGGCAGGCCTTCACCAGCCGCCCCCAGGACGCCACCGCTGACCAGACCCGGGCCGCGTGGGGGTCGTTCACCCAGGTCCTGGCTACCGACTACCTCGCCCGGCTGCAGGCCGCTGCCGGGGACGAGGCCACGGCCAGCAGCGCCGTCACCGCCCTGACGACCTACAACTCGGCGAGCGCCCGTCTGGCCAGCGGCCAGGTGCCGGAGTTCCAGGACGAGGCCCAGGCCGAGAAGGACATCAAGCTGGGACGCACCCCGACACCCAATCCCGAGTACACCCAGGACGTCGAGGCCCTCACCAGCGCCCACCTTGAGCTCAGCCAGTGCATGCCCCACTGGCCGGTCGTCTTCTAGCAGGGGGCCTCCGGGGCGGTCCGGTGGGCCGCCCCGGTCCCTGCCGAGGTCACGGGAAGGGCCGGACGACGTAGCCGGTCATGTTCTCCCAGCCGTAGCCGACGGTAATGTGCTGGACCCGGGCCGGACGGCCCATCCAGTCGGTGTGGATCACCTGGTCGTCACCCAGGTAGATCGCCACGTGCGTGACGACGCCCTCGGAGGTGTAGAAGATGAGGTCCCCGCGCTGCCGCTGGCTCAGCGGCACGTGCATGAGGCCAGGGTGGTTGTAGAGCTCCTGGGACGTGCGGTACGCGGGCCAGGCGTGCTTGTACACGTCGATCGGCTGGGGGTCCAGGCCAGCTCGGTAGAGGGACTGGAGGCTCAGGCCCGAGCAGTCGAAACCGAGGTTGTAGGGGCCTGCCCCGCCCCACGTGTAGCTTGATCCCAGCTGGTCCCGGGCGTAGCCGATCATGGCCTCAATGCGCTCGCTGCGCGTGGCACTCAGGGACACCGGTGTCGCCTGGTACTGGTCCACCCACCAGGAGTACCCGGTGTCCAGCGCGTTCCAGGTGCGCTGGTCGACCACGCCGGTCTGGGGAAGGCCGACGCGGCGCTGGAAGTTGCGCACGGCGTTCTGGAAGCTGGCGTCCACGCTGGCCAGCTTGGTGGAGTACCACAGGCCCAGACGCTGCTGGACGATGCGCACCTTGACGCCGTTCATCCCCCAGGTGAGGTCGTTGGTGGCCCACCCCAGGGAGGTGATCTGGGAGACCGGCTGGAGGTATCCGGCGGGAGCCTGGTAGCCGATCCACACCCCGGTCGAGGTGAAGTGGTAGGTGGACCCGTCAATGGTCAGGGTGCCGGTGGCCATGGCTCCGGTCGTGGGATTCAGGTAGAACCAGGAGTCACCGACCCTGGTCCAGCCGGTGGCCATGGCCCCGGTGGTGGGGTCCAGGTAGAACCAGTACTGCCCGATGGAGGTCCAGCCCGTGGTCATGGCCCCGGTGGTGGGGTTCAGGTAGAACCAGGAGCCGTTGATCCTGGTCCAGTCCGTAGCCATGACGCCGGTGGCCGGATCCAGGTAGTACCAGTTGCCGGAGTCGGCCTGCCAGCCGTGGGCCTGCTGGCCGCTGGAGCGGTAGTAGTGCCAGCCGTCGTCCTGCTTGAGCCAGCCGGTGACCATGACACCGGTAGCGGTCAGGAAGTAGGTGGACCCGCCCACAGTCAGGGTGCCGGTGGCCATGACGCCGGTGGTGGGGTCCAGGTAGTACCAGGCGGTGCCCACCTGGGTCCAGCCGGTGGACAGGGCGCCCGAGGTACCCAGGTAGTACCAGGACCGGCCGTCCTGCCACCACCCGGTCTGTACGTACCCCTCGTCGTCAAAGCGGTAGACCACGGCCTTAATCCGGACCCACTGGGAGCGGGCCAGGCTCCCGTCATTCAGACGCCACTGCCACCGCCCGTTCGCAGCGACCCAGCGACCCTTACCGGTGAGGTCGACCAGCCCGGGGATGGCGGATCCGGGGCCGTCGGTCTGCGACGCCTTGGCGTCGTCCTGCGGGGTGCCACCGTCACCGGGGGCACCCTGGGTCACCTCAGGAGTGGCAGAGGAGGAGGGGGAGGGAGTCGGTGAGACCGGGGCACTGGGCGTGGCGGTCGTCGTGTCCTGGGCGGGCGGGGCAGGGTCGTCCGTGCCCACGAGCGCGGCCGCTGGCGCCCCGACCAATACCAGGGCAGCGGACAGAAGCAGCATGACGCCTGTGCGCAGCGGTGCGCGATACCTTGTACTCACCATCTCAGGGTACCGTCTCATAATGCCTGGTGGGAGCCCTGAGGGGCAGGTTCGCTGGTCAGGGGCGCACGGCACCCGTCCTGCTGCGGGGCGACCGTGCGACCGCGCCAGGGCCCCTTACTGGCCCTGGGCGGCGTAGGCGGCTTCGACCTCGGCCTTGAGCGGGCGCCACCAGGCCTCGTTGTCCCGGTACCAGTCGATGGTGGCCTGCAGGCCGGAACGGAAGTCGGTGAAACGGGGCGCCCAGCCCAGCTCCTGGACCAGCTTGGAGTTGTCAATGGCGTAGCGCATGTCGTGGCCGGGACGGTCCGCCACGTGGTCGTAGTCGTGCGGGTCGTGGCCCATGAGCTCACAGATGAGCTCGACGACCTCCTTATTGCTCTTCTCCCCGTTGGCGCCAATGAGGTAGGTCTCGCCAATGCGGCCCCGCTCGATAATGTCCCACACGGCGTCATTGTGGTCCAGGACGTGGATCCAGTCGCGCACATTGGCCCCGGCGCCGTACAGGCGCGGGCGCACGCCGTCCATGAGGTTGGTGACCTGGCGGGGGATGAACTTCTCAATGTGCTGGTAGGGCCCGTAGTTGTTCGAGCAGTTGGAGATCGTAGCCTCTACCCCGAAGGAGCGCACCCAGGCCCGCACCAGCAGGTCGGAGCCCGCCTTGGAGGATGAGTAGGGGGAGGAGGGGTTGTAGGGGGTGGTGGGAGTGAACTTGGCAGGGTCGTCCAGCTCCAGGTCCCCGTAGACCTCGTCGGTGGAGATGTGGTGGAAGCGCACCTTGTGACGGCGCACCGCCTCCAGCAGGGTGAAGGTCCCCACCAGGTTGGTGCGGATAAAGGGGGAGGGGTCGCGCAGGGAGTTGTCGTTGTGGGACTCGGCGGCGAAGTGGACGACGACGTCGGCGTCCGCCACCAGCGGGTCCACGGCGTCGGCGTCGGCGACGTCGGCCACGACGAGGGTGACGTGCTCGCCCAGGTCCGCCAGCGAGCCCTTGTTACCGGCGTAGGTGAGCTTGTCCAGGACCGTGACGGTGGCGTCGGGGTAGCGGTGAAGCGTCTGGTGGACGAAGTTGGCGCCAATGAAGCCGGCACCGCCGGTGATGAGGACGTGCATGTCTTGGGTTCTCCCTGAAGATGAGGTGGCGTTCGACGCCGTCGTTCCGTCCCGATGCTACCCGGTCATCCGCCCGCCCCCTCGGCCGGGCAGGCGGGTGCGGTCCCATCTGGTGGGAGGTGGGCTCCGCCCGGCCCCGTGCCGTGGGTCAGGCTCCGGTGCGTTCTCGTCTGGCGGGAGGCGTCCCGCCCGACAGGGCCGGGCGGCTCCTGACGTGTTGCAGGTAGCCGCGTACCGCGGGGCATGATTCCCCCATGCACCAGATCGCCGACGTCAGCGTCATCGGGGCCGGTTTCTCCCGGGTACTGACGGCCGTCACCCTCGTGACGGTCCTCACTGTGAGCGCCGGGCTCGTCTGGTCCGCACGACGGGGCAGCGACCAGGAGAAATGTGATATTAGTCGCGAAGAGTCGAGCCTGGTTCACGGCCTCCGGCGAGCGCGGCGCCTGGGCCGACAGGCCCTGAAGGTGGGGGCGGTGCTGCTGTGCCAGCTGCTCGCCGTCGGCCTGGTAGCGGCCCGGGTCAACTCGGCGATCGTGTTCGTCACCACTCTCGGTCAGGCCGCGAACCTGCTGCTCCCCGGGGGGCAGGAGCAGGACGCCGTCCTCTCCCCGGTGACGCCTGCGCCGCTGCCCGCGGCCGGTACGATACCGGACCCCCGTGACGTCCTCACCCCGGTCCCCCAGGAGGACGGCTACGGCGCCGCCACCGTCACCGGGTGGCGCAGCGGCGCCTCCGGGCAGGTCCGGGTGTGGACGCCGCCGGGGTACGCGCCCGATGACGGGCGGACCTACCACGTCCTCGTGCTCCTGCACGGCCAGCCGGGCACCCCCGAGAGCGTCTCCGAGGGGTACGCGACGGCGCAGCGCCTGCAGGCGGCTGTCCAGGACGGGACCATCCCCCCCACGATCGTGGTGGTCCCCTCACTCAACCTGGACGACCGGCAGTGGCACGAGCCCGACTGCGCCGACGTCGAGGGACACGCCCAGACGGGGACGTGGCTGGCCCAGGACGTGCCGGCCATGATCACCGCGACCTACCCCAACGTCTCCCGGGACCGTTCGCACTGGGGCGTGGGAGGCAACTCCTCAGGGGCCTACTGCGCCCTGTGGACGGCGCTGAGCCACTCGGAGGTCTTCGGGGCGGCCATCTCCATGTCCGGCTACGACATCCCCGTGGTAGGCGGTATGCGCACTACCGCGCAGCTGCGTCGGGAGAACACGCTGAGCACCCTCATTGCCACCCGGGACCACCAGCCGCTGCGGTTCTGGGTGCTCGGGGCCCTGGACGACCCCTCCTCCACCGACCTGGGGCGGACCCTGGCCCAGGCCGCGCCCGCGGCGGACTCGGTGACCAGCGTGTCGCTGGCCTCCGGGTCGCACTCGTGGACGCTGTGGAACACCTGGTTCCCCTACGCCCTGGCCTGGTTCGGGGGCGCTACCGACCCGGTCCTGACCGGGCAGTCCCAGTCCGTGGAGGGGGACCAGGTAGGTCCGGTGCCCTGGTGGCGACGGGGCATTGACTCCTTCACGACGATCCGGGGCAGCGGGCTGCTGGTCCTGTCCTGGGCGGCGGTGATCCTGGCCACTGTCCTGGTCCTGCGTGCCCCGGGCTGGCTGGCCGGCCCCCGGCGTCGGGGGACGCAGGCCTTCCTGTGCGCGTGGGCGGTTCGTCTGGGGGCGCTCGGGGTGTGTAGCCTGCTGGGGGCCCTGGCGCTGGGGCTGACCCTCAACAGCTGGGGTGAGTTCTACTCCAGCTGGGAGGTAGCCAGTCTGGATCTTCTGCCCTCGCTGGTCACCGGGCACTGAGCGGCGAGGGCCGTCGGCGCCTGCCTGTGGTCCTGACGCCCGTGCGTCGCCGTCTGCGCCTCGTCCGCCATATGCGACCATAGACGTCTATGGAACGGCACGTAAGTGCCGTGTCCTGATCAGGAAAGGAAGTGAGCCAGTGGGAGTGCTCAGAACCAGGCGCTCGGCCCTGGGCCGGGGAGAGGACGTCGCGGCCGTCTCCGTGACGGGAGGGGTCGTGGAGGCCGGCCAGTGAGCGGGGTCGTCGCCGTCGTGGTGGCCTACAACCGTGCCGAGCTGCTTGCCCAGTGCCTGGACGGACTGGCTGAGCAGGTGGTGGCCCCCAGAGGGGTCGTCGTCATTGACAACGCCTCCACCGACGGCTCCGCCCAGGTCGCCCGTCAGCACCGGGTGGGCGCACAGGTGGTGAGCCTGCCTGAGAACACCGGGGGCGCCGGAGGCTTTGCTGCCGGGATCGCCCGGGCCCTGGCCGTCTACCCTGACGCGCGCTGGGTGTGGCTGATGGACGATGACACCGTCCCTACCCCCGGCGCCCTGGAGGCGCTGCTGGACGCGGCAGCCCGCTACCCGGGCCAGCCGGCCGTCCTGGTGTCGCGGGCGGTGTGGCACGACGGTACCGAGCACCCCATGAACCGGCCCCGTACCCGCGTGGGCCTGACCCGCTCCCTGTACCGGCACGCTGAGGAGGCCGGGTGCCGCCAGGTACGCAGCGCCTCTTTTGTGTCCGTCCTCATGGACGTGCGCGAGGTCCGCGCCCAGGGGCTTCCCAGGGCGGCCTTCTTCCTGTGGAATGACGACTTCGAGTACACGATGCGCCTGCTGCGGCACCGTGTGGGGCTGTACGTTCCCCAGTCCGTGGTCCGGCACCTGACGAGGACGCTGGGCTCCTCCGACTCCGACCCCGGGGAGCGCTTCCGTTTCGAGGTCCGTAACAAGATGTGGACCTTCCGCTACGGAACCGGTCTGGGGGCGCTGGACCGACTGCTCTACGGGTTGGGTACCACACGGCGCTGGGTGCGGACGTACCTGGGGTCCACGGACCGGGCCGCCCTGGTGCGGGCTGGTTGGAGGGGGGCGCGTGAGGGGCTGGGCGCCCCCAGGCCCACGACGCGGATCCTGGCGGCCACACCGGTCGGTGACGATGTCGCCCGCCTTGAGGCGGGTGCGGTGTGACGACCCGGGAGAGCCCTCCGGAGTTCAGCGTCCTCCTTCCCGTCTACCACAAGGACCGGGCCGCGTTCCTGCGCCGTTCCCTGACGTCGGTGACCGTGGACCAGGAGCTGCCCCCTGACGAGGTGCTCCTGGTGCGTGACGGTCCGGTGCCGTCCAGCCTGGAGGACGTCCTCGTCGACGCCGAGTCCGGGAGGCTGACCGACGGCGTACCCGTGCGTGTGCTCAGGCTGGAGAGGAACCAGGGCCTGGCGCGGGCCCTGGAGGAGGGGCTCGCCGCCGTCTCGTACGACACCGTCGCGCGGCAGGACGCTGACGATATCTCACTGCCCGCTCGTTTCTCCTGCCAGCTGCCGCTGATAGCCAAGGGCTACGAGCTCGTCGGATCCGCTATTCAGGAGTTTGTTGACGAGGCCGACCAGGAGGGCCTGGTGAGGCGTCAGCCCGCGAGTATGGAGGGTATCCGTCGCGCCCTGAGCATCCGTGACCCCTTCAACCACCCCTCCGTGGTGTTCAGCGCGAGCAAGGTCCGTTCTGTCGGCGGCTACCAGGACCTGGATCTGATGGAGGACTACTGGCTCTTCGCCCGGATGGTCCACTCCGGGGTCCGGGCCGTCAACGTCCCGGAGGTCCTGGTACGTTACCGGGTCGGCGCCGGCGCCTACGCCCGTCGCGGCGGCCTGCGCCTGCTGCGTAGCGAGCTGACCCTCCAGGCCAGGATGCGCCGTTCCGGTATCGTGACACGTTCCCAGTTCGTGCGTAATATCGTCGTGCGGGCTGGATACAGGCTGGTGCCGACCCCGGTGAGGGCGACAGCCTACAGGGGGGCGCAGCGTGCGCTCCTGCGTCGTCGAGGCTGAGACCGGGGCAGGCGGCCCAGCGCGCCCCACGTCCAGGCGGTGGCCGGCTGCATAAGGCGGACGCCACCTCACGGCCAGGGTCCGGGGTGGCAGCAGAGGCTGAGGAACGAGGAGGAACGTGAGGCACGGTACCCGTTCGCTGGGTGCGGCACGCCCGAGGAAGACCCTCCGGGGGGACATCCAGGCCCTACGCGCGCTGGCGGTGCTCATGGTCGTCGGCGTCCACCTGTGGCCCTCACGGCTCAAGGGCGGCTTCGTGGGGGTCGACATCTTCTTTGTCATCTCCGGCTTTCTCATTACCTCCCACCTCCTGCGTGAGCTCGACGCCACCGGCAGCATTAGCCTGGGGCGCTTCTACGCCCGACGTGTGCGGCGTCTCCTGCCTGCCGCCTACCTGGTCATCCTCGTCTCGGCGGCTGGTGTCGTCCTGCTCATGCCCTGGGACCTGTGGGGGCGCAACTTCACCGAGCTGGCCGCCTCCGTCGGCTACGTGCAGAACCTCTGGCTGACGGCGCAGTCGGTGGACTACCACGCCCAGGGGCAGGCTGCCACCGTGGCCCAGCACTACTGGTCGCTGTCGGTCGAGGAGCAGTTCTACCTGGTGTGGCCTGCCGTCCTGCTGGCCCTACGTCACCTGTTTGGCCGACGCCGGTACGCCCAGGGGGGTGGGGATGCGTTCCGCAGGTTCCTCGTGCTCGGGTCGGTCGTGATCGTCCTGGTGTCCTTCGGGTTCTCCCTGTGGTTTACCGGGTTCAGCCCGAGGCAGGCGTACTTCTTTACCCCGGTGCGTTTCTGGGAGTTTATGACCGGAGGTTTCCTCGCGGTTTTGTCTCCCTGGATCTCCCGGGTGCTCGGCGGCGCGACCGCGTTCGTGCTGGCCGTGGCCGCCTGGGCGGGACTGGTGGTCAGCGGGTTCGTCGTGGACCCGGCGAAGCCCTTCCCAGGGTGGTGGGCGGTCCTGCCGGTGGTGTCAACGGCGTCAGTCATTGCCGCTGGTTGCTCCGGGGCGGTGCCGGGACTGCGTCTCCTGACGGACCTCAGGGTGGTGCGCCTCCTGGGCGACGCCTCGTACTCGATGTACCTGTGGCACTGGCCGTTCATTATCCTGCTCCCTCATCTGCTGGGACGTTCCGTCCTGCTTCCTGAGAAGCTCATGATCCTGGTGGCGACGACCTTCCTGGCGGTCCTGACCAAGAGGTGGGTCGAGGAGCCGGGACAGCGGGTGAAATGGGGTGTACGTCGTACCTTCGCCGTGACGGCCGGTGCCATGTCCGTGGTCCTGGGCCTGTGCGCCGGCTCGGTGGTCTGGGCCCACAGGTCTATTGCGTCCGCCGCCGCGGCACAGCGGGACTTTCTCGACCAGGAGTGCTCCGGCCCGGCTGCCCTGCTCAGGACCGAGTGCCGCGACCACGTCAACGACCCCCTGGTATCGACCGTCCTGGGGCAGGACGCCGAGTACTTCCGGGAGATCCCCGGGTGCGTGTGGCTCTCCGACGCCCAGGACAACGGTATGCCGTCCGTCTACGAGTGCGACTACACCCCGGCCGGGCAGAAGCCTTACACGGTCATGCTCATTGGGGACTCCCACGCCCAGCAGTGGGAGGGCACCCTTGACGCCGTCGCCAAGCGTAACGGCTGGCGCATGCGCCTGAGCCTCAAGGGCGGGTGCCCTATCGCCCACCTCCCCCTGTCCATCGGGGATCCCAAGGCCGAGGCAGAGTGCAGCAAGTCCCAGGCGGCCGTCGACGAGTACGTCCTGGCCCAGGCGCCGGACGTCGTCGTGTACTCCACGTACGCCATCGGGGAGCACGTCGACGACGGGACAGGACGCAGCCAGGGCGAGATGTACTCCGACGCCCTGGGGGCCACGTGGTCCCGGTGGGCGGCCAATGGTACGCGGGTGGTGGTCGTCGCGGACACGCCCCTCAACGACGCCGTCCGGCCGGCTGAGTGCGTGACCGCTAACGCCAGCAACCCGGAGGTGTGCGCCCGCCCGCGTTCCGAGGCGCTCCCGGACTCCCCCATGAGCACGGCGGTGAGGGCGCTGGGGGATCCTCGGGTCACCCTCGTGGACCTGACCGACGCCTTCTGCGACGAGACCCGGTGCTACGCGGCGGTCGGGGGCCTCCAGGTCTACTACGACTACAACCATGTCCAGCGGGCCTACGCCATGAAACTTGTGGACCAGCTCGACGCCGGGATCAAACGGCAGACATAAGATGGCGCACGTACTGGTGGCCGGGGCGGAGTGGCGGCACAGGTGGGGCCGACGGTGCCCGGAGGCTCGTCGCGCACCAAAAGGTGACGATAACCACTGCCGCGGGGAGGGGGCTGGCGGGGCTGCGCGGGCTCGTCGCGGCTCTGACGTGGTGGAACCTGGGTTAGACTGTTGGTTGAGGGAAGGATCTTGTGGTGAGTTATGATGTCGTGGTTGTTGGCTCGGGTTTGTTCGGGTTGACGGTGGCTGAGCGGTGTGCTAATGGGCTTGGTCTGAGGGTTCTTGTTGTTGAGCGGCGTGATCATATTGGTGGTAACGCGTACTCGGAGGCTGACCCGGTTACCGGTATCGAGGTGCACCGGTATGGTGCGCACCTGTTCCACACGTCTAACGAGCGGGTGTGGGAGTACGTGAACAGGTTCACGTCGTTCACGTCGTACGTGCACCGTGTGTACACGGTGCATGGTGGGGTGGTGTACCCGATGCCGATCAACCTGGGGACGATCAACCAGTTCTTTGGTGCGGCGTACTCTCCTGACGAGGCGCGTCGGTTGGTGGCGGAGCAGGCGGGTGAGCTGGCCGGCAGGGATCCGGGGAACCTGGACGACAAGGGGGTCAGCCTGATCGGGCGGCCGTTGTACGAGGCGTTCATCAAGGGGTACACGGGTAAGCAGTGGCAGACGGATCCGCGGGATCTGCCGGCGTCGGTGATCTCGCGGCTGCCGGTGCGGTACACGTACGACAACCGGTACTTCAGTGACCGGTACGAGGGGCTGCCGGTGGACGGTTACACGGCCTGGCTGGAGCGGATGGCGGACAGCCCGCTGATCGAGGTGCGTACGGGGGTGGACTTCCTGGACGGGTCGCAGCCGCTGAGCCGGGACGCGCTGCGGGGGCGGGTGCCGGTGGTGTACACCGGGGCGGTGGACCGGTACTTCGACTTCTGTGAGGGGGTGCTGGGGTGGCGGACGATCGACCTGGTGCGGGAGTACCCGGACACGGGTGACTTCCAGGGTACGAGCGTGATGAACTACGCTGACGCTGACGTGGGGTACACGCGTATCATTGAGCCTCGGCACTTCCACCCGGAGCGTGACTACCCTGGTGACCGGACGGTCATTATGAAGGAGTACTCGCGTTTCGCCGGGGAGGGTGACGAGCCGTACTACCCGGTGAACACGCCGCGGGACCGTGAGCGGCTGCTGGCCTACCGTGCCAGGGCCGAGGCGGAGCCGGGCGTGTACTTCGGCGGCCGGCTGGGGACCTACCAGTACCTTGACATGCACATGGCGATCGCCGCTGCCCTGAACATGTTCGACAACACCATCACACCACACTTCCACAAAGGCACCTCCCTGAACGGAGAAGGAACCAAGGCATGAGCACCACGACGCGAGTCCTCCAGCGTTTTGTCCTGCCCGCTGACAGTGACGACGACATTCTGCCGCTGTACGCTGAAGGCGAGATTCTCTCGGTGGCCCCGCCCCCTACCGACAAGCAGGACAGCGACCTTCCCACCGGCATGGCCGAGACCGCGCGCCAGAGCGGCGGTCAGATTATCTCTCGGTACAGTTACCGGATTCCCTCCCAGACTCGGTCGTCCTTTGGTACCTACTTCAACGCCTTCCCGGCGGCGTACTGGCGTCGCTGGACCATAGTGACTGAGGTCACGCTGAAGGTTCAGGTCCGGGGATCCGGGTCCGTCATTGTCTACAAGTCCAATGCCCGGGGCTCTGCTCACCGTGTGGCCAGCTCCCGCATTGGCGCCCAGGCCGAGGAGCTGGCCTTCAAGCTGCCGCTGGACACCTTCGGTGACGGGGGCTGGTACTGGTTCGACGTCGTGGCCGACTCCGCCGACGCCGTCGTGGAGGCCGCCCACTGGGAGACCGAGGTTCCCCAGGAGACGCCCTCCGGACGCACCACTATCGGGATCACCACCTTTAACCGCCCGCACGACTGCGCCACCGTGCTCACCCAGCTAGGCGCCTCCAAGACCCTGCCGAGTGTGCTTCGCGAGGTCGTCGTCGTGGACCAGGGGGACCGGAAGGTCAAGGACGACCCGCTTTTCCCGGACGCTCAGCAGTCCCTGGGCGAGCACCTGCGTGTCGTGGACCAGGCCAACCTCGGTGGCTCGGGCGGCTTCTCGCGTGGCATGTACGAGGCCCTGGAGGACGGGGCCGACTACGTCCTGCTCCTGGACGACGACGTGCGTATCGACCCGGAGGGCATTGTGCGGGCGACCACCTTCGCGGACCTCACACGTGTGCCGACGATCGTGGGCGGGCACATGTTCTCCATGTATGAGCGCACCATGCTCCATGCCTACGCCGAGCACATCCAGCCCTGGCGCTTCTGGTGGGAGGCGTCCAGGGGCACCGAGCACGACCACGACCTGTCCAAGGCGCCGCTGCGTACCACACCCTGGCTGCATCAGCGTGCCGAGGCCGACTACAACGGCTGGTGGATGTGCCTCATCCCGACCTCCGTCGTCCGCCGGATCGGCCTCAGCCTGCCCTTCTTCATTAAGTGGGACGACTCCGAGTACGGTCTGCGGGCCAGCGAGGCTGGCGTGCCCACGGTCTCCTTCCCCGGGGCCGCTGTCTGGCACGTGCCGTGGACCGACAAGGACGACTCCCTGGACTGGCAGGCCTACTTCCACGAGCGCAACCGGCTGGTGGCGACCCTGCTCCACTCCCAGTACAAGTACGGCGGGCGGTTCATTAAGGAGTCGATGTACGACCAGATCAAGCACCTGCTGTCCTCTCAGTACTCAGTCGCGGAACTGCGTCTGAAGGCCATTGAGGACGTCCTCAGCGGCCCCGGCCACCTTCAAGCCGGGATCTCGACGATCGTGCCGGAGGTGCGGGCTCTGCGCTCGGGCTTCGATGACGCGACGGTGGAGAGGGATCCCGACGCCTTCCCCATGGTCCGGCGTCAGAACCTGCCCCCCAAGGGCGAGAACCGTGGCTACCCCAAGACCATCGTCGGCCGCCTCACCATGGCGGTCAAGGGCACCATCAAGCAGGCGCTGCCGGTCAGGGAGTCCTCCCTGGCCCACCCGGAGGCGCGCGTCCCGTGGACCGACGCCCGCTGGTGGGTGCTCTCCCAGTTCGACTCCGCCGTGGTGTCCAACTCCGACGGCTCGGGTGCCTCCTGGTACCACCGTGATCCCGTCCGGTTCCGTGACCTGCTGGCCCGCTCGGTCGTCCTGCACAGGCGCCTGCGCCAGGAGTGGGACGCTCTCCAGGGCAGCTATCGCAGGCAGCTCGACGAGGTCGTGGGGCCCCAGGCGTGGATCCGGACCTTCGGTATCGTCCCTGCTGGCTCCAAGCCCAGGAAGGCCGCCGTGAAGGGGAAGAAGACCGCCGTGAAGGACGGCTCTCGGAAGTCTCGGTGACTTAGGCCTGCCGGGCCGGGGGCGACCCCGCCCCCGGCCCGGCAGGGCCGTCTGGGTTAGACTGTTGGTTGAGGGAAGGATCTTGTGGTGAGTTATGATGTCGTGGTTGTTGGCTCGGGTTTGTTCGGGTTGACGGTGGCTGAGCGGTGTGCTAATGGGCTTGGTCTGAGGGTTCTTGTTGTTGAGCGGCGTGATCATATTGGTGGTAACGCGTACTCGGAGGCTGACCCGGTTACCGGTATCGAGGTGCACCGGTATGGTGCGCACCTGTTCCACACGTCTAACGAGCGGGTGTGGGAGTACGTGAACAGGTTCACGTCGTTCACGTCGTACGTGCACCGTGTGTACACGGTGCATGGTGGGGTGGTGTACCCGATGCCGATCAACCTGGGGACGATCAACCAGTTCTTTGGTGCGGCGTACTCTCCTGACGAGGCGCGTCGGTTGGTGGCGGAGCAGGCGGGTGAGCTGGCCGGCAGGGATCCGGGGAACCTGGACGACAAGGGGGTCAGCCTGATCGGGCGGCCGTTGTACGAGGCGTTCATCAAGGGGTACACGGGTAAGCAGTGGCAGACGGATCCGCGGGATCTGCCGGCGTCGGTGATCTCGCGGCTGCCGGTGCGGTACACGTACGACAACCGGTACTTCAGTGACCGGTACGAGGGGCTGCCGGTGGACGGTTACACGGCCTGGCTGGAGCGGATGGCGGACAGCCCGCTGATCGAGGTGCGTACGGGGGTGGACTTCCTGGACGGGTCGCAGCCGCTGAGCCGGGACGCGCTGCGGGGGCGGGTGCCGGTGGTGTACACCGGGGCGGTGGACCGGTACTTCGACTTCTGTGAGGGGGTGCTGGGGTGGCGGACGATCGACCTGGTGCGGGAGTACCCGGACACGGGTGACTTCCAGGGTACGAGCGTGATGAACTACGCTGACGCTGACGTGGGGTACACGCGTATCATTGAGCCTCGGCACTTCCACCCGGAGCGTGACTACCCTGGTGACCGGACGGTCATTATGAAGGAGTACTCGCGTTTCGCCGGGGAGGGTGACGAGCCGTACTACCCGGTGAACACGCCGCGGGACCGTGAGCGGCTGCTGGCCTACCGTGCCAGGGCCGAGGCGGAGCCGGGCGTGTACTTCGGCGGCCGGCTGGGGACCTACCAGTACCTTGACATGCACATGGCGATCGCCGCTGCCCTGAACATGTTCGACAACACCATCACACCACACTTCCACAAAGGCACCGTCAAGTGAGTTCGATCGCCGACCAGGAGTTTGTGACGCCGGGCCGTTCCTCCGGTCTCTTCGAGGTTATTAAGCAGCCCTACCTGACGTCGCTGATCGTGCACAAGGAGCTTCGGGCCCGTTACCGGGGCTCGGTCTTCGGTATGCTGTGGAGCTACGCCAAGCCCGCTACGCAGTTCCTGGTCTTCTACTATGCCATCGGCGTGTTCATGCGGATGAACGACCAGGTGCCGAACTACGTCATCTACATGTTCTCCGGCGTCATTCTCATCAACTATTTCAGTGAGATATTCGGGAACGCCACGCGCTCCGTCGTCGGCAACGCCCCCCTCGTGAAGAAGATCTACCTGCCTCGTGAGCTCTTCCCGGTCTCCTCCATGCTGGTAGCCCTCGTGCACTTCCTGCCCCAGGTGGCCACCCTTCTCGTGGGCGCCCTGTACATGGGGTGGTGGCCCTCGCTGACCAGCGTCGCCGCGATCCTCGTGGGCTTTGTGATCGTGACCTTCTTCGCCCTCGGCCTGGGGCTGCTCACCGGGGCGGTCAACGTGTTCTACCGGGACTCTGAGAACTTTGTCGACCTCATCCTCATGATGGCGACCTGGCTGTCCCCGGTCCTGTACACCTGGAGCATGGTGTACAAGGCGCTGGGGCAGGTGTGGGGCGGCGCCCTGTGGTACGTCTACCAGCTTAACCCGCTCACGATCGCCGTCGAGCTGTTCCACTACGGCTTCTGGGAGGCGACTCTCGACGGCACGGGCGGGGTCGTGGTGTCCGCCGTGATGCCTGGCATGACGAGGTGGGTGCTGCTCGCCCTGGTGACGTCCTGCCTGGTGCTCCTCCTTGGTGAGACAGTGTTCCGTAAGCTTGACTCCCAGTTCGCCCAGGAGCTATAGATGTCAGAGATCATCAGGGTCGACTCCGTCATCAAGGAGTTCCGTATCCAGAACACCCACACGCTCAAGGACCGTCTGGTGTGGACCCTGCGGGGCAGGCGTAACCAGCTCACCCACGAGTTCCGGGCCCTGGATGACGTCTCGTTCCGGGTCAACGAGGGGGACTCGATCGCCCTCATCGGTTACAACGGCTCGGGGAAGTCCACCATGCTCAAGCTGATCTCCGGGGTCATGCAGCCCACCGCCGGGAAGATCGGTGTCCGCGGCAGGATGGCGGGCCTGATCGAGGTGGGTGCCGGGTTCCACCCCGACCTGACGGGACGGGAGAACGTGTTCCTTAACGGGGCCATCCTGGGAATGAGCCGAACGGAGATCGAGGACGCGTTCGACGACATCGTGCGGTTCTCCGAGATCGAGCAGTTCATCGACACGGAGGTCAGGTTCTACTCCTCCGGCATGTTCCTGCGCCTGGCGTTCTCGGTAGCGGTCCACACCGACCCGGACATCTTCCTCATTGACGAGATCCTTGCCGTCGGGGACGAACCGTTCCAGCGAAAGTGCCTGGACCGTATACGTCAGATGCAGGAGATGGGTCGCTCCCTGGTCATTGTGAGCCACGACCTCAACATGGTCAGGGAGCTCTGCACCAGGGGCATTATGCTCCAGCAGGGCAAGCTGGTCGTGGACGATACCGCTGAGAAGGCGGTCAGCGTCCTCAGGGAGGCGTAGGCGCATGGATGCCGAGCTGTTCGCCGCCCAGGTGTCCGACCTGCTGGGGACGGAGACCGTCTCAATGTCGGTGACGCCCAGGGTGAGGGCGGTTATCGACCGCCTGGGGGCGGCCTGGGTCGCCTCCGCCCTGCGCCCGCTCCTGCTGCTCAGGGGCGCTGACCAGACACTGTCCGCGGAGCTTCACGTCTGTGACCGCCAGCCAATGACCTACGTGGCCCAGACCCGGGGAGCCGGCCATGAAGGAGTCGTCCTGGTCGGGGACGGCCGGGGCCTGTCCGCCGGGCACCTGACCCTCCCCGGCCCGGGCGTACTGGACGGGTCAGCACCGTTCGCCATAGGGCCGCAGGACACCACCTGGATGCGGCTGGCCTCCGGGGCCTACGGGCGCTTGTACCGCCACCTCCCGCTGGGCCTGGACACCTACCGCCAGTGGTGCAACCACCGCCGTCGCCTGGATCTACGAGCTGGCTCCTGGAGCAGCGCCACCACCGGGGCCGGTCCTGGCGCGGGACAGCGGACCATGTGGGTGGCCATGCACTGGGCCGAGGAGGGAGGTGCCGAGTCGTGGGCCTGGGCCCAGGCCAGGCTTGCGGCGCGGGCCGGCTTCAACCTGGTCATCACCACCGACCGCGCCGCGCCGCAACGCCTTCTGGACCAGGCCCTGAGCCTGACCCCCCACGTCTACAGCGCGGGTAACGCCGTCCCGGTCTCGGAGTTCCCCCGTCTCGCCATGGCCCTCATGGACAGGCACCAGGTCACCGATATCCACATCCACCACTCACTCCTGGCTTACCGGGCGCTCCCCCTTGTCCGCGCCCTCTACCCCGGCACCAGGGTGGAGGACTCCACCCACGTGGTGGAGTACCGCGGTGGTGGTTTCGTGGGGATGTCCGTCGCCGCTGACGGCATGATCGACCTGCACCACGTCATCTCCCCCCAGCTCCTCCGCCTCTACCGTCAGGCGGGTGTACCTCGGCACAAGGTCGTCTACCGGCCCCTGACACAGGTCGGGGCACCTGGTCGGGCCCGGGCCCGGCGGCCGGTAGCGGGCGCCCCTGTGCGCGTCGGCTTCCTGGGCCGTTTCTCGGTGCAGAAGCGCCCCTATCTTTTCCAGCGCGTCGCGGCGGTGCTCTCACGGGGCCTCCCGGGACGTTTTGCGTTCATTATGCAGGGCGCCGGTGAGCTCGAGGGGACGATCCTCAAGGACAGCCGGAGGCTGCGGCTCGGGGACACGATAGAGTACCGGCGGTGGGGGCCGGCGGAGGACCTCCTGCAGGACGTTGACGTGCTGCTTGTCCCCTCCGAGAACGAGGGGCTGACTCTGACCGCGCTCGAGGCCGACGCCGTGGGCGTGCTCGTGGTGTCAGCCGACGTCGGCTCCCAGGACTCCGTCGTCGCCCAGGAGGCCCTGCTCCCGGCGCAGCCCGTCGCCTTTATGGCCGAGGCCGTCCGCCTGCTGAACCGGCTCGCACGACACCCCTCCCTGCGGGCCCGGCTCCTGGCCGAGCAGCACCGCAAGGTGAGCGAGGTCGAGCGCGCGGAGTCGGCTAGCTCGTTCTTTTCCCACCACTACCAGAAGCTGGTGTCCCCGTGAACGGACAACCCGAGGTGGCCGCGGTCGTCGTCACCTATAACCGTCTTGAGCTCCTTGAGAGGGTACTGGACGCCCTCGAGTCCCAGACCTACCCCGTAGGGCGCGTCTACGTCATCGACAACGCCTCAACGGACGGCACGTCTGAGTACCTGGCCTCCCGGAGGTGGAAGCGCCCGGCGTCGGTCATAACCGCGAGGGTCAACACCGGCGGGGCGGGCGGGTTCACCCGGGGTATCGAGGCCGCTGCCGCAGGCGGGGCCGACATGTTCTGGCTCATGGACGACGACACCCTCCCGCACCCTGACGCCCTGGAGAAGCTCGTAGAGGCCTACGCCCGCTCCACCGGCATGCGGGGTAAGGCGCCTTCCTTCGCCTGCTCTCAGGTGCTGTGGTCGGACGGCAGCCTCTGCGAGATGAACAACCCGGAGCCGACCTGGGACTGGTCACGTCCCCTGGCGGCCGGGGGGACGTGGCTGGACGTGCAGTCCTGCTCGTTCGTCTCGTGCCTGGTCTCGCGTGAGGCCGTCAGGTCAGTGGGGCTACCCTACAGGGAGTACTTTATCTGGTACGACGACGCCGAGTACACTCTGCGCCTGTCGAAGTGGAGCCCGGGGGTATTCGTCCCCGAATCCCGGGTCACCCACCTCCTGGCGAGCAACCGCGGAGTGAACTGGGGGGACGTCACCGCTGACAACATCTGGAAGTTCGAGTACGGCATGCGTAACCAGGTCTCCGCCGCGTGGTCGCTGCGCAGGCCCCACATCGCCGTCGTCCTGGCAGAGAACGTCATCGGGCAGATGAGGGGCTCCGGCGTCCCGGTGCCCCTGCGTCTGCGACTGCTGCGAGCGGCCTGCCGCGGACTGTTCTTCCACCCCAAGAGACGTTACCTGCGCTCATAGGCGCCGGTAGCACCGAGGAGAAGTGTATGAGTCCATCTCACCACAACGTACTGGTGATTATGCCTGCCTGGAACGAGGCCGCCGTCATCGCAGGGGTGCTCCAGGAGGTCACCGGATCCGTCGGGGCGTTCGCGGACGTCCTCGTCGTGTCTGACGGCTCGACGGACGCGACCGCCCAGATCGCCAGGGGCGCCGGTGTCATGGTGCTTGACCTGCCCATTAACCTGGGTGTCGGTGGTGCTATGCGTGCCGGGTACCTGTACGCCCGTCGTATGGGCTACGAGTACACCGTGCAGCTCGACGCTGACGGCCAGCACGACCCCGCGGAGATCCAGTCACTGCTGGAGTGCGCCCGCCGGGAGTCCGCCGACGTGGTGATCGGCGCACGATTTGCCGGTAAGGGCGAGTACGCTGTCCACGGTCCCCGTCAGTGGGCCATGAAGATGCTCTCCTTCATTCTCTCCCACGTGTGCGGGACCCGCCTGACGGACACCACGTCAGGTTTTAAGCTGGCCAACCGCCGGGCGATCGAGCTCTTCTCCTACGAGTACCCCGCAGAGTACCTGGGGGACACCGTCGAGGCGCTTGTCGTCGCGGCGCGCCACGGCCTCAGGGTCCGCCAGCAGCCGGTGGCGATGAGGGCCCGGGCGGGCGGGGAGCCCTCCCACAGCCCGCTGAAGGCCGCACGTTTCCTCGTCCGGGCCTTCCTCGCGCTGGGAGTGGCCCTGACCCGCCCCAAGACGTCCGTCGACGTCACGCAGTCCTGACAGGAGGGGACCGGAATGCAGACGACGTATATTTTTGGCCTGGTGTTCGGGGCGATCGTCCTCGTCTCCATATTCATGCGCATGCGCAACCAGGGCATGAAGGAGCGCTACGCGACGTGGTGGATCGTCATCGCGCTGTCGGTGATCACGTTTTCCGTCTACCCTCCGTCGCTCGATGCGATCGCCGACTTCCTCGGTTTCCAGGTGTCGTTGAACCTGCTGTTCTTCCTGGCCAGCATCGTCATGCTCATGCTCTCGCTGCGGTTCAGTATCGATCTCTCCCGGAGCGACGAGGAGCGCCGTCGGCTGACCGAGGAGATCGCTATCCTCAGGGCCCAGGTCGCGGAGCTGCAGGACAAGGAGTTGCAGGACAAGGCGTCCTAGAGGGCGGGGGAGCGGGCCGTCAGGGGCGTTGACCGTCATGACATGCTATGCTCTCCTGCCGGCGAAACCCGATCTGCCTTCCCGGTCGAGCCGTGTCGTGGCAGGAGGGTGTGGGCAGGTTCATGCGAACCATAAAGACAAGGAGTGAGGCGGTCCAATGACTGAGACCAGGCCCCTGGGCATCCACACCACGCCGATCCCCGGCTTCCTGAGGATCGACCTGACCCTCCACGGGGACAACCGGGGGTGGTTCAAGGAGAACTGGCAGCGGGAGAAGATGGTGGCCCTGGGCCTGCCGGACTTCGGCCCGGTGCAGAACAATATCTCCTTCAACGACGAGGTGGGGGTGACCCGGGGTATCCACGCCGAGCCCTGGGACAAGTTCGTCTCGGTGGCCACCGGCCGGGTCTTCGGGGCCTGGGTGGACCTGCGCGAGGGCCCCAGCTTCGGCACCGTCTACACCTGTGAGATCGACCCCTCGGTGGCGGTCTACGTGCCCAAGGGCGTGGGCAACGCCTACCAGACCCTGGAGCCGGGCACGGCCTACACCTACCTGGTCAACGCCCACTGGTCGCCGCGGGCCCGGTACACCTTCCTCAACCTGGCCGACGAGACGGTGTCCGTGCCCTGGCCCATCCCCCTGGAGCAGGCGATCCTCTCCGACAAGGACAGGGCCCACCCGCGCATGGAGGACGTCACCCCCTTCCCGGCCGCCCCCGCCGAGGGCCTCGTGGGCAGGCGCGTACTGGTCACCGGGGCCAACGGCCAGCTGGGACGCGAGCTCATGGCCCAGCTGCCGGCGGCGGGCTACCACCCCACCGGCGTGGACCTGCCCGAGCTCGACATCTCCGACGCCGCCGCCGTGGACGCGCTGGACTGGGGCCGCTACGACGTCGTCGTCAACGCGGCCGCCTGGACCGACGTCGACGGGGCCGAGACCCCCCAGGGACGCCGGACCGCCTGGAGGGCCAACGCCACCGGGCCGGCCAACCTGGCCCGCGCGGCGGCCGTCCACGACCTCACCCTGGTGCACGTCTCCAGTGAGTACACCTTCGACGGCACCGCCGGGATCCACACCGAGGACGAGCCCCCCAGCCCCCTGGGCGTCTACGGCCAGTCCAAGGCCGGGGGCGACGCCGCCGTCCAGGCGGCCCCCCACCACTACCTGGTGCGCACGTCCTGGGTGGTGGGAGAGGGCAGGAACTTCGTGCGGACCATGGCCTCCCTGGCCAGGCGCGGTGCCGCGCCCAGGGTCGTGGCCGACCAGACCGGCCGCCTGACCTTCACCACGGACCTGGCGGCGGGCATTATCCACCTGCTGGCCACCGGCGCGCCCTACGGCACCTACAACCTCTCCGGCCAGGGGCCCGTGGTCTCCTGGTACGACGTCGCCAGGCGCGTCTACGAGCTCACCGGCCACGCCCCGGACCTGGTCACCCCGGTCACCACCGAGGAGTACTACGCCGGGCAGGAGGGCGTCGCCCCCCGTCCCCTGGTCTCCACCCTGGACCTGGGCAGGATCGAGGCCACCGGCTTCACCCCCGGCAACTCCATGGAGCGCCTGGAGGCCTACGTGGCCGGGCTGTAGCCGGCCCTCCTGGCTGCTGGCACGACTTGGGCATAGGATTACCCGCATGCACAAGACCGCCGTTGTCACCGGTGCCGGTGGATACATTGGACGTCACGTGGTCCGCTCCCTCCTGGACCGGGGGTTCTCGGTCGGGGCGGTGGACCCGCGCCTGGACGGTGTGGACGCCAGGGCCGAGAGGCTGGACGTGGACATCTTCTCCGGGGCCCCGGACGTGTACGAGCGCATGGGCCGCCCCGACGTCGTCCTGCACCTGGCGTGGCGTGACGGCTTCAAGCACGCCTCGACGGCGCACCTGGACGACCTGGCCAGGCACTACCACCTCATTGAGGACCTCTACGCGTCCGGCCTGCACCAGCTCGCCGTCATGGGCACCATGCACGAGGTCGGCTACTGGGAGGGCGCTATCGACGAGGACACCCCCTGCCGCCCCGCCTCCCTGTACGGCATCGCCAAGAACGCCCTGCGCCAGGCCACCCTCCTGTCCGCCGCCGCGCACGGCGGTGTCGCCCAGTGGATCCGGGCCTACTACATCGTGGGGGACGACGCGTTCGGCAGCTCGATCTTCTCCAAGCTCCTGTCCGCCGCCACCGAGGGCCGCAGGACCTTCCCCTTCACCTCCGGCAAGAACCGGTACGACTTCATCTCCGTGCAGGACCTCGCCGACCAGATAGCCGCGGTGGTGAGCCAGGAGGACGTCGACGGCATTATCAACGCCTGCTCGGGCCGGCCCGTGACGCTGGCGGAGCGGGTGGAGCAGTACATTAAGGACAACGACCTGGACATCACGCTGGAGTACGGCGCCTTCCCGGACCGCCCCTATGACTCGCCCGGCGTCTGGGGTGACGTGTCAAAGATCACCAGGATCCTTGACTCCGTAGGCTGATCCCCGTACCACCCGCCTGCCGCGGCGGCGTCCTGCCGGACGCGCACCGGGAACAGGTCCTGCCGGGCCCGCCGTTGTGGCACAATCATCCCCGGTCCGCCACAGTGGCGTGACCGGTCCCGTGCGACGGATAGGAGTTCTGGTATGGCTTCCGACGAGGCGCTGACAGACCCGGAGCTGCTGCACCGTATACAGGCCCTGCTCCTCAAGATGCTGGCGGACTTTGACGACACCTGCCGCCGCCTCGACATCCCCTACGTCGTCTACGGCGGCACCGCGATCGGTGCCGTGCGCCACCACGGATTCATCCCGTGGGACGACGACGTGGACGTCCTCATGACACGGGCGGACTACGAGCGGTTCCTCAAGGAGGCGCCTGATGCGCTGCCGGAGGGGTACCAGATCGACAACACGCGCACACGTCCGGACTTCCCCTTCATGTTCACCAAGCTCGGGCTCAAGGGAACGCTCCTGGTACCGGAGTTCGGCAGGGACTCCAAGTACCGGATGCCGATCTCGCTCGACGTCCTGCCCGTGGACAACGTCCCCGACGACTCCCGCGCGGCCCGCTCCATGAGCCGCAGCACCTGGCTGTGGGGCAGGCTCCTCTACGTCCAGGGCACGCCCACGCCCTACCTGATCGGCATTAAGGGCCTGAGGCGGGTCGCCATCCACACCGCCACCTCCGCCGCCCACTGGGCTATGAGGCTGCTGCGGGTCACCCCCCGGACCCTGCAGGCGCGGTGGGACCGGGCCGCCCGACGCTACGAGGACACCCCCACCCGGAGGATGGCGGACTTCTCCATGCGGGACCCGTGGAACTGGGCGGTGACCACGGACGACCTCTACCCGGCCCTGGAGGTTCCCTTCGAGGACATTACGGTCAAGCTGGCACGCAACTACGACAAGCTGCTGCGCCGCTCCTACGGGGACTACATGCAGCTGCCTCCGGAGGAGCAGCGGCGTAACCACAAGCCGTGCGTCATCGACTTCGGCCCCTACGAGACCACCGGCTCCTGAGGAGGGGCCACGTGCATGCCTGGCACGAGTGAACGCTCCCAGATCGGGCGCGACTACCTGTGGAACACGGCGGCGTCCCTCATGACGTCCCTGGCGACCGTGGTCATGCTCCTGGTGGTCACCCGCACGGCGGGGATCCGGGCGGCCGGCGTCTACTCCCTGGCCATTGCCGTGGGCCAGCAGTTCCAGACCCTGGGCATGTACGAGGTCAGGACCTACCACGTCACCGACCTGCGCCACCGGTTCACCTTCGGCACCTACCTGGCCACCCGCATTGTCACCGTGGCCCTCATGCTGGTGGGTATTGTCGGCTACGCCATGGTGTCAGGGGACGGCGGCAGCGACCTCCTCCTCATTGTGCTGGTGGCCAGCCTGCGTGTGTTCGACGCCTTTGAGGACGTCTACGTGTGTGAGCTCCAGCGGGTCGGGCGCCTGGACCTGGGGGGCCGGGCCTGCTTCTGGCGCGCCCTGAGCACGACCGCGTCCTTCTCCGGCATGCTCGTGGCCACCGGCAACCTCCTGGTGTCCACCGTCGTGTCCCTGGTGGTCTCCCTGGTCGTCATGGTGGGCGTCTACCTGCCGCCGTCCCGCGGGCTGTTCCCGCTCCGGCCCACCTGGGACCCCCGGCGCGTCGGGCAGGTGCTCCTGGCCTGCCTGCCTCTGTTCCTGGCCTCCTTTATATCCATGTACCTGTCCAACGCCCCTAGGTTCGCCATCGACCGCTACCTGGACCCCACCCAGCAGGGCTACTTCGCGATCCTGTTCATGCCCGCCGTCACCATTAACCTCATGTCCCTGGTCATCTTCCGCCCCCTGCTGACGCGAATGGCGGGTTTGTGGGTCCAGGGCGACCGCCCCGGGTTCCGGGCGGTGGTCAACCGGGGGCTGCTCGCCACCGCCGGCGCCTTCGTGGTCGTCGGCCTGGTCACCTACGTCGCCGGCGTACCGATCCTGGGCCTGGTGTTCGGCAAGGACGTGTCCGCCTTCTCGGTTGAGCTCATGGTGCTCGTGGCTGGCGGGGCCATGAACGCCGCCAGCGTGGTCCTCTACTACGCCCTGACGACGGTGCGCCTGCAGAACCTCGTCTTTGCGGGGTACGTCCTGGCTGCCGGGGCCATCACCCTGCTCTGCGTGGTGCTCGTGCCCCAGGGCTCCCTGCTGGGCGCCTCGGTCGCCTACACGGCGGCCATGTCCGTGCTGGTGGCCGTGTTCGCCGTGGTCCTGTACCGCACCGTCACCAGGAGGTAGGACGGGGCCCGCCCGGGCCCGCCCGTCGGTCATGGTGCGAAGGAACACAGGCTGGCGGCGGAGGCGGCGGAGGCGCCTGTACTAGGCTGCCGCGTGTGGAACTCTCCCGTTTGTTCGCTGCACGTGACCTGGGGTTGCGCGACAACTCCCTCAACCTGATCCGGCTCCTGCTGGCCTTTATGGTGCTGTACTCCCACGCCGAGATCCTTACCGGGGTGGGGGACGGGATCAAGTGGCAGGGGCAGCACATTGGCAGCTGGGCCGTCGTGGGGTTCTTCGCGATCTCGGGGTTCCTCATTACCGGGTCCAGGGAGCGCTCCGACGCCGGACGCTACCTGCTCAACCGGGTCACCCGGATCTTCCCCGGGTTCCTGCTCGCCCTGGTCTTCGTGGCCTTCTTCCTGGCCCCCATCGCCCAGGTCATTGAGACAGGGAGCCTGCGCGGCTACTTCAGCACCCCCGTCACCCCCGGTTACTACGTGTACGGCAACATTCTGCTGAGGATCATGACCTACGAGATCGGCACGACGCTGGCCGACATCCCCTACCCCAAGGCGTGGAACGGCTCGCTGTGGAGCCTGTACTACGAGTTCTGGTGCTATATCATTATCGGTGTCTTCCTGTCCTGGAAACTAACCCGGGAGAAGGTCTGGCCCACGGTCCTGCTGTTCCTCCTCAGCGTGGGGGTGCACTCCGGGATCGGCTATATCGGCGGTTTTGTGGACGAGAGCTACGACTTCAGCATGCTGTCGTTCATGTTCCCCTACTTCATGGGCGGGGCGGTGGTGTACAAGCTGCGCGACCGTCTTCCCATGCGGCCACTGATAGCGTTTGTCTGTGCCGTAGTGGCGGTGGCCCTGATCAGGTACTCCAACGACTACGGGCCGCAGCTGGCCTCCCCTCTGATCGCCTACGTGGTGCTGTGGCTGGGGGCTGTCGTGCCCTCTCCGGCGGTGACCAGGGTCCACGACATCTCCTACGGGGTGTACATCTTCCACTTCCCTGTCATCCAGTTCCTGGTCCTGCTGGGCCTGCACCGCCACGGGTTCGCTCTCCTGCTCGTGGTCGCGGTGGCGGTCACCATCGTCCTGGCCACGGCCAGCTGGCTGGGGGTGGAGCGGGCCGCCATGCGGTGGTCGCGCGGACGCAGGCCCTGGGGGGACCTGCGCCAGGCGGCCCGCTGACGCGCGCCGGCCTGTCCGCGGCCGACGCGCGTCAGCTGCGGCTAACGGGCCAGGGCGTGGGAGGCCAGCATCCGTGCTGAGTCCGTGTCCCTGCGGCGCAGCGCGGTAGGCAGCAGGGCCAGCGCGTGGGCGCGCGAGGTCGTGTGCCACCGGGCGGCCCGGGCCGCCCTGGACCAGCCGTTGCGTCGCACCAGGTCCGCGGCCAGCGCGAAGTAGGCGCGCTCACCGCTGAAGCGGCGTCCGTCGAACAGGGCCGTGGAGGAGGCGGACTCCTCGTGACGGCGGTAGGCGAAGCACGTGTAGGGGTCCAGCAGCAGGCAGCCGCCCGCCACGACTACGTCAATGACCAGGGCGAGGTCCTGGATAATGGGGAAGCCCGGCCGGAAGGGGGTCCGCGTGAGCACCTCACGACGGAAGGTCAGCGAGGGCCAGTAGAGCCAGTCGGCGCGCAGCAGCGAGGCCGCCAGGTCCTCGCCCGACAGCAGGCGCGGGGAGCGGGTCCGTGGCATGGTCAGGCGCTTGACGGTGTCGGCCAGGGAGCCTGAGACCGTCCCTGAGGAGTCAATGACCTGCACCCCGGGCTGGATAATGTCCGCCTGGGGGAAGTGCCTGTGGTCAGCCAGGACCCGGGCCACGTAGTCCGGTAGGAGGACGTCGTCGCACCCTAGGAGCATGACCAGGTCCGCGGAGGCCAGCTCGATGCAGCGGGCGTAGTTCCCGGTGATCCCGAGGTTCTTCTCATTGCGTACATAGGTCACCTGGGGGTGAGCGAGATCCTTGAAGTACTCCTGGACCTGCGGGTCGGGGTAGCAGTCGTCGACGACGGTCAGGTGCCAGTGCCTACTGGTCTGGCACAGGACCGCCTGGACCGTCTCGTACAGGTAGTGAGGCTCGCCCCAGAAGGGGATCATAATATCGATCATGGGTGTCCTTGTTACTTGGTGGTAGGTGTGGGTCGCCGGGTGCACGAGGCGGACGGCGCAGCGCCCGCTACCCGCGGGGCCCGGTCCCCTCAGTGCCGGGCCCGGGCGAGGATGTCCAGGAGGTACTGGCCGTAGCCGGACTTGACCAGGGGCTCGGCGCGGGAGCGCAGGCCGTCGTCGTCAATGAAGCCCATACGCCAGGCGATCTCCTCGGGACAGCCGATGTTGAGCCCCTGGCGGTGCTGGATGGTGCGTACGAAGCTGGTGGCGTTGGCCAGGGAGTCGAAGGTCCCGGTGTCCAGCCAGGCGGTGCCGCGCGGCAGGACCTCCACGTTCAGGCGCCCGGCCTCCAGGTAGGTGCGGTTGACGTCGGTGATCTCGTACTCCCCGCGGGCGCTGGGCCTGAGGTTCCTGGCGATCTCCACGACGTCGTTGTCGTAGAAGTACAGGCCGGGGACGGCGTAGTCGCTCTTGGGGCAGGCGGGCTTCTCCTCGATGGAGACGGCCTTGAGGTCGGCGTCGAACTCCACGACGCCGTAGGCGCTGGGGTCGGCTACCTGGTAGGCGAAGACGACGCCGCCCTCGGGGCTGGTGTGGCGGCGCAGCTGGGTCCCCATGCCGGGGCCGTAGAAGATGTTGTCCCCCAGGACCAGGGCCGCGCTGTCGGAGCCGATGAAGTCGGCGCCCAGGACGAAGGCCTGGGCCAGGCCGTCGGGGGCCTCCTGGACGGTGTAGGACAGGCTGACCCCCAGCTGGGAGCCGTCGCCGAGCAGCCGGTGGAAGCTGGGGGCGTCGTGCGGTGTGGTGATGATCAGCACGTTCTGGATGCCCGCGAGCATGAGGGTACTCAACGGGTAGTAGATCATCGGCTTGTCGTAGACGGGTACGAGCTGCTTGGAGGTGCCCAGGGTGATCGGGTTGAGTCGCGTGCCGGAGCCGCCGGCCAGGATAATGCCTCGCATGGTGCCAGTCTGTCCTAAAAGATGCCACCTGTCACGGTAGCCGGGTGTGCTCGGCGACGTCGTCGGGAAGCCGCACCGGAGTATATTATATGTGGTGCAACGCATAGCCGGTCCGGTGCGCGCGGCGTCTCCGTTTCGGCAGGGCGCCGGGTATGCCCTATGATCTCGGCGTGTGCGGCGGGCCCTCATCCAGGCCGCGTCGGGACTCTGAGCGAAGGGGTAACGGATGCGGGTACGTGTTGACGTCGTCCTGGCGAGGGCTCTGACCCTGTGGGTGCTCTGCCTGATGTGGCTGTCCCTGCTTCTCCCGCTCCTGGTGACCTCCTCGGGGACCGTGCTCATAGGGGCCGGAGCGGTCTCCCTGGGAATCTCGGCCTACTATCTGGTGAGGGCCCTGCGCGGGAGCCGTGGCGGCGCAAGGTGGTGGAGGCGCCTGGCGGCGGTCGCGACGGTGAGTTGCTCTGCCGTCGTGGGCACCGCCGACATTATCGCCAATGTGGTGCGCTACCACGGTATGTCCCCCCACTTTACCCGTGAGGACATGGTGTTCAACTCGATCCTCTCCCTGCGTATCCACCAGGCGGGCGGTATCGACGACATCAACAACCCGGCGTTCCTCGCCAACCTCGTGACCTCGCTGTTCTACGGGCCCGGTAAGGGATACCCGCCGCTGCGCGTCATGATGACCGGTAACGCCGTGAGTGTCGCCCTGATATGCGCCCTGGCCAGCCTGGTGGGGGCCGCGTACACGTGGTCACGTACCCAGCGGGCGCGTCCTCTGGGGCGTCTGGTCGCGGTCGTGGCCGTGGGGTGGATCCCCTTCACCGGCGTCGTCCTGGGGTCCGAGGTCATTGTCGGCCACATTAACGTGGTCATGACCTACCTGGTCCTGTGGCTCGCCTGGATCCTCTATGACTCGGAGGACGAGAGGGCCGGTGTCGCTCTGGCCTGGGAGCTGTGCGCGACGACCCTCGTTCTGGCGTGCTGGCCGCCAGTGGCTATTATCCCGGGCGTCCTCTGCGTTCTCATGGGCGTCCGCTGGCGCAAGGCACTGCGGGCGCAGGGCGGCAGGCCTGAGCGCAAGGAGCTTGTCATCCTGACCGTCTCGGCACTGGGCTTCCTGGCCTTCACGGTCGGCTACCCCCTGCGGGCGCTCGCCTCGTACGGGGAGGTCCTCGGGGCGAACGGGGGGAACATCGGGGACCCGCCCTTTATCCTCCTGGCGATCCTGGTCGATATGCTCTGCGGCCTGTGGCTCGTCCTGGCCCGGCCTCAGAGCCGTGAGCGGAGCCTGGCCATAGTCCTCGTCTTCAGCGGGGCGTTCCTCGGGGTGGTGTACCTCCTCAACCAGCGCACCGAGGACACGATCGGGATGGGCTACTACGTCAACAAGTACCTCCTCCTCGTGAACGTGTTCACCGCCAGCATACTGGCGGTTGAGCTGGCTAGCGAGATGGCGTCCCAGGACAGGAGCTCCGGGCCTCGCTCGTTGTTGCGGCACGCGACGATCGTGCCTGCCCTCGCGCTGGTGCTCTGCGCCGTCGGCCTGCCTCTGCAGAACTACGGAATGCGTTCCTGGGTCGCTCCCATCCACACCCCGGTCAACTGGGCGGTATTCGCCCCGGTGGAGGTCATGAACCACGAGGACGACGTGTTTGCCCGGGTGTTCGACAAGGAGCAGGGAGGGGCGGCCATGTTCTACAAGGCCTCGACCGAGCTGCTGGTCGATATGGACCGCAACAGGTTCATGATCCAGTTCAGCGCCCCCACGGACAAGGAGGTGCGCATCTACGCCTACACCTCGGCCAGGGACTACTACGGGCGGGTGTGCGGCGTGTTCGAGGCCTGGGGGAAGGACGCGACCGTCTACACCAGCAAGAGCCGGCGGACTGACGCGCGTCTGTGGGTCGAGGGCTGCCGGGCCCCGGGCCAGAAGGTGGAGATTATCGCCGTTGACGACTGAGCCGGGCTTTCTGCTCGGCTCGTTGCCGACGCCTCTCTTAGTAGCGGATGGCGTCGATAGGACGGATCCGCACCGCCACCAGGGCGGGGACGGCGCCTGCCAGCGCCCCCACGCCGGTGGCCGCCGCCAGGCCGATGAGCGCCGCGCTCATGGGGAACGGCGGCCGGGTGGGGACCGGGAGGCGGAGGATCGTCTCCAGGGGGGCCAGGCGCATCCCCACGATCGCGATCCCGATCCCGATCACGCCGGCCACGACCGTGGCCACCACCGACTCCAGCATAATGGAGAAGAAGATGCGTCTGCTGGTGGCCCCGAAGGCCCGCCTCACCCCGATCTCGTGGATGCGCTGGCGCACGGTCACCATGGAGATGTTCACCAGCCCCAGGGCCCCCATGAGCATGACGCACACCCCCGCGATGGTGACCACCTTGGTGAAGGTGCTGGACGACGAGGTGGTGGCGCCCTGGTCCACGTTGGACTCGGCCCGGGTGGACCCCGCTCCGAAGGCCGCGTTGAAGTCCTGCTTGGCCAGCTCGATGACGCGCTGGTCGGCACCGTCCTGACCGGCCCAGATCTCCAGGACGGGAGTAGCCCGCTCCACGTTCGTGGGCAGCATGCGCTCATAGGGCGTATTGAGGACCATGGCCGTCAGCGGCTGCGCGCAGGGCGTCTCGTCGGGGCCGGAGGTCTGGCAGCTCTCCCTCTTCTCGGGCTTGAGGACCCCCACGATCGTGTAGGTCATGGGCGTGGGGGCGTAGGCGCGCACCTGGACCGGCCCGGTGAGCCGCTTGAGGCCCAGCTGCTCCAGGAAGCCCTGGGAGACGATAATGGAGGGGGAGAGGTCGTCGGCGTCCTCGGCGGAGAACCAGCGCCCCTGGGCCACGTCGGTGTGGTGGAGGATGCCGTACTGGAGGCTCACCACCTGGGTGTGCACGGTGCGTCCCCCGCTGGGGAAGGCGACCCGCAGGTTCTGGTCGTAGTGGGTGGCCCAGGCCTTGACCTGGTAGCGCTCGACGAAGGAGCTCTGGGCCCGTACCACGTCCGCCGCGCCCAGCCCGGGGCGGGAGCCGGCCTGTGCGCCCGTACCGCCCGCGGGGCCGTCCGGGGAGGTGCCCGGGGAGGTGCCCGGCCCGGAGGGGGCTGACCCGGAGGACGACCCCGAGGAGTCGCCGTCGCCCGAGGGGTCCGTCCCCTTGCCGGTGGGGGAGACTATGATGCTGACGGTCCCGGGGCGTCCCGTGTAGGACTCGTTGAGCCTGTTCACGGCTGAGACGGTCACCTGCCCCAGGGCGATGACAAAGGTCATGGCGGCCACTGCCACGGCCACGCCGACCAGGGACAGGAGCACCCGCAGCCTGCCGATCCGCAGCTGGGCCCAGGCCTCGCTGACCGCGCCCACCAGTCCGGTGAGGATTCTGTTGACGTTGCTCAGGCCCTTCACGGCACGACTCCAATCTTCTGGGTGTCCTGAAGATCCTGGGTGGTGGGATGCGGCCCGTCGGTGGTGGGATGCGGCCCGCCCGAGGCCGGGGCGCTGGTGTCAGGCCTGGGTACGGGCGTGGGGGCCGGAGCGGGAGTCGGGGCTGAGAGGGGCGTGACAGGCCTCCCCGCCGACCCCGGGGTCGGCGGCGTGGCCGGGGGTGGGGCCGCTGGCGCCGCTGGCCCCACGGTGGCCGGAGGCCTGGGCCGTGCGGGGACGCGCCTGGCCAGGGGGGTCCGGCTGGTCGCGGGCACCTGGCGGGGGGCGCGGGCGGGCCCGGGGCCGCTCCTGGGCCTGGGGCCGCTGCGGAGCGCGGGGCCGTCTCCTGGCGCCGACGTCATTGCGGGGGCGGACCGGGGCGAGGATGCCGAGGGGCTGGAGGCAGCCGGTCGTGGTGCGGCTGGTGGTGCCGACCGGGCTGCCGATGGGGCGGACTGGGCCGAGGATGCCGACCCGGCCGATGGGGCCGACCGGGGCGTAGCCAGTTGTGGCCTGACGGCCTGTGCCGGGGCCGCCCGTGGCGGGACAGGCCCGGACCCGGCCGATGGGGCGGACTGGGCCGAGGGGCTGGAGGCGGCCGAGGGGCCGGCCGCGGGGGCTGAGGACGGGGCTACCGCCTCGCCGAACTCCTCCAGGGTCCCCACCCGGTGCCGGGTGACCGTGACCGGGGTGAGCACGCCGTGGTCCAGGCGGTACTGGGTGGAGGCGCGTGCGGCGACAGCCAGGTCGTGGGTGATAACGATCAGGGCCGCTCCCCTCTGGGCGCACTGGGCCTCCAGGAGCTCCATGACGGCGGTACCCGTGTCCACGTCCAGCGCCCCGGTGGGCTCGTCGGCCAGGATGACCCGGGGCCGGCGGGCGATGGCCCGGGCGATGGCCACCCGCTGCTGCTCGCCACCGGACAGGAGCCCGATCGGTGAGTCGACCTTGTCTCCCAGGCCGACGGCGTCGAGCAGCTCGCCTGCCCGGGCGGTACGGGTCCAGAAGGACCTGCCGGTGTCGTACAGCAGGGGGGCCGCCACGTTCTCGGTGGTGCTCAGGCCCTCAATGAGGTTGAAGGACTGGAACACGAAGCCGAAGGTGGCTCCCCGCAGACGGGCCCGGCGCCCCTCGGGCAGGCGGGTGGCGTCCTGGTCCTCCAGGGTGTAGGTGCCCGACGTCGGCTGGTCGATCAGGCCCAGGATATTGAGCAGGGTGGACTTGCCGGTGCCCGAGCGCCCCACGATCGCAATGTGCTCCCCGGGCTCTACGTCCAGGTCCACCCCGGTGAGGATGTGCAGGTCAGGGGCGTGCGGCACCTGGAAGGTACGGGTCAGCCCCCGCAGCGACAGCAGGGGGCTCACAGGATCTCCTTGCCGTTGTCGTCGTAGCACACCGACATGTCCGCCTCGCAGGTGTTGGGCTTGCCGGTGCGAACCGTGTCCTTGTTGGGCACGAACAGGAGAATCTCGTCACCCTCGGACAGGCCGTCAGTGACCTGGACGTTGGTGCCGTCGGTAATACCCAGGGTGACCTCGCGCTTCTCGGCGGCGTCGGGCTTGGCGGGGTCGGTGACCACCCAGACGTTGCCCCTGAGCACGGTGCCCTCCACCGCGGTGACCGGCACCAGCAGGGCCCCCGTGGCGCTGCCGGCGTCCACGCCGATACTGACCGTCAGGCCCGGGAACACCTTCTGGTCCGCAGGCACCGGGCAGCGCACCTCCACGCTGGTGCCGTCACCGGTGGTCGTGGTGGTGGTGCCGTCCTGGCTGGTGGTGGTGGAGGTGGTGGGCTTGGTGCCGATCCTCAGGTTGTCGCAGGTGAAGGGCGCCGCCCCGCCCTCAATGGTGAGGGTGGCCTGGGTGGGGGCGTTGACGAGCTGGTACTGCTGGGAGGCGGTGATGGTGCCCGTGGCGGAGAAGGTCCCCGGGGTCACGGAGGCCACCGTCATGCCCACGGACGTCTCCTGGTCCTTGATCACGTTGAACGAGACCGTCCCGGAGACCGGGGCGTAGACCGAGGCGCGGGTGACCTTGTCCGGGACCTCGGTGGTGGTGACCCTGCCGTCCTCGTCCGTGCGGGTGACCGGCTCCTGCCTCTCGACCTTCTTAATGGTCAGCAGGGCCGCTCCCGCCTCGACGTAGCCGCCCTTGTCCACGGACAGGGACTCCACGGTGCCCGAGAGGGTGGCGAGGGCTGTCACGGCGGCGTCCTCGACGATCTTGCCCTTGACCTCGATAATGTTGGTGATATCACCCTTCTTTGCCAGCGTGGTCTGGGTGGTGACCTCGAATCCCGGGGTGATGCCCGCCGTCGTGCCCTCCTCCTGGCTGGGGAAGAAGGCGATCTTGGTCAGTGCCACGGCGATCACCAGGGTCAGGAGGATCTTGATCGTGGGCAGGACGTAGCGCTTCACTGCGTGCTCCTCAGCAGGGACGGTCGGACGCCGACGTGGGACCGGTGCGGCGGTACCCCCGAAGAGATAGGTGCCCCGCTGCCAGTCGGTCCCTCCTCCCGGAGGAGGATTCACGGAACCGGGCGCGGTGCACCCCACAAGAGGGCCGGTCCGGGGCTGGTCCGGGGGCCGGGCGGGGGCGACGCCGGACCGGACGACGCCCACTCTACCCAGGTTCCCCCGCACCGTAGGGACCTGACCGGGGGCGGGGCCGGCCTGCTCGGCGGCTCTCAGGGGGTGTGCTACCTGGTGCACTGCCTTGGACGGCCCGAGGCGGGTGCACCACCTACGCACGTCCCCCGTGTGCGGGGGCGCGTGCCGCCGGGCCAGGCTCTCGGTGCGGGAGGCGACACGTCCCCCGTGTGCGCGAGTGCGTATCGCCGGGCCCGGGCGCCGGGCCCGCCCTGCCTCCCGTGTGCGAGCGCGTGTTCACCTGAGTCGCGCAAGGGCCTCGGGTCGGTACGTCCGCGCAGGTCAGAACGGGTGCGGCAGACGCCGTCCGTTCTCACGACGAACAAGTACCGTTCTCACGAGCAATAAGTACCGTTCTCACGGTGGGAGGAGGTGGGCGGGCTGGAGGCGGGCTGGTTGGGGCCGTGCGGGGTCCTCAGGCCAGGCGGCCTGCCGGGGCGCTGGGGACGGCGTCGAGGAAGGCCGGGACACCCAGGTCCCGGCGCGCGTAGGCGGTGACGACGGCGCGTGCCACGTCCTGGACCGTACCCGCGTCCACCAGCGCGATCGCGCTGCCGCCAAAGCCTCCGCCGGTCATGCGGGCCCCGTGGGCCCCCGCGTCCCGAGCGGCCTGGCAGGCCACGTCGAGCTCGGGGACGGTCACCTCGTAGTCCACGCGCAGGGACTCGTGGGAGGCGTCCATAAGGGCCCCGGCCGCGGCCAGCTTCTCACCCGCCAGGGCCCGCCCGTCCTGGAGCAGGGCCACCAGGTCGCGGGTGCGGGCGATCTCGGTGACCACGTGCCGGGTGCGTCGCACCAGGACGTCGGCGTCCTCCTCGCCGCTGGCCCCCAGGCGCCCCAGGGCCTCCTCCAGGCCGTCTCGGGGGACGTCGGCCAGGAGCTCCACGCCCAGCAGCTGGGCCGCCCGCTCGCAGGCCGCCCGCCGGGCCCCGTACTGGCCGTCCACCAGGGAGTGCTCGGCCCTGGTGTCGATCACCAGCAGCGCCAGGCCCTGCGCGTCCAGGTCGAAGGGGACGTGCTCCACCGACCCGTCGCGGCAGTCCAGCTCCAGGGCGTGCCCGGCCCGGGCGCGCAGGGAGGCGGACTGGTCCATGCCCCCGGTGGGGGCGCCGGCCACCTCGTTCTCCGCCCGCACGCAGGCCTCCACCAGGCGGGCGCGTCCGACGTCCGTGGGCGCCTGCGCCGGACCTGCCAGGGCCAGGCCCGCCACCTCGTCCAGGGCCACCGCCGTGGCGCACTCCAGCGCCGCGGAGGAGGACAGCCCCGCGCCCAGCGGTACGCAGGAGACCAGGGCGGCGTCGAAACCCGGCAGCGGGCCCAGGCCGTCGCGCTCCAGCGCCCAGGCGACCCCGGCGACGTAGGCCGCCCAGTGAGGGATCTCCCCGGGTGTGCCCTTGGGGCCGATACGGTCCAGGTCCAGGACCTCCACCGCCCGGGCCTGGGAGGAGACCAGGCGCACAGTGCGGTCCTCGCGGGCGCGCAGGGCCAGGTGGGCACGGTGCGGCAGGGCGATCGGCAGGGCCAGGCCGCCGTTGTAGTCGGTGTGCTCGCCGATAATGTTGACCCGCCCGGGGGCGTACCAGACGCCGTCGGGCTCACCTCCCAGGGCCGTGCGGAACAGGTCGGTGGCCGCGTCCCTCCCCTGCTCGGCGCTGAGCGCGGGGGAGAAGACGGGGGAGCTGGTGGTGGTCATGAGGTCCTCCGGGTGGTGTGGTTGTCAGGTGCGGGCAGCGGGTCGGCGACAATGAGGGTGGTGCCTGACTCGTCCAGGGCCGCCGTCGTCCTGGCGTCCGGCCGGGAGTCGGTCACCAGGACGCCGATGTCCCTGGTCGGGCAGAAGGAGCGCAGCCCCAGGATCCCCCACTTGCTGGCGTCCAGGACGGCCACGGCGGTGCGCCCCGAGGCCAGGAGGGCCTGGTTGACGGCCGCCTCCTGGAGGTTGGGGGTCATGAGGCCCGCCTCGGGGGTGAAGCCGTGCGCCCCGAGCACCACCCACTCCACGCGCAGGGCGCGCAGCATGTCAATGGCCGGCAGCCCGACCAGGGCGTTGGACGGCGTGCGCTCACCACCGGTGAGCAGGACGGTGGGGGCGTCGCGGGACTCGGCGCGGGCGGCGTCGGCGGCGTCAAAGAGGAGCTGGGCGGCGGGCAGGGAGTTGGTGATGACGGTCAGGGTCCCCAGGTGGGGCAGGGTGGTCAAGGCCTGGGCCACGGCCAGGGTGGTGGTGCCCGCCGACAGGGCCAGGGCGTCCCCCGGTCGCAGGAGGGCGGCGGTGGCCGCGCCAATGCGCCGCTTGGCGTCGAGGTGGAGCGTGGACTTGGCGGTGAAGCGGGGCTCCATGCTGGTGGGGCCGGCGGCGACGGCGCCCCCGTGGACGCGCTCGACCAGCCCCTGGGCCACGAGCTCGGTAATGTCCCGGCGGACCGTCATCTCCGAGATGCCCAGGGCCGCCACGACCTCGGCGACCCGCACCCCGCCGGTGGCGGACACCTGCTCCAGGATGTACTCCTGGCGCTGGCGGGCGAGCATGCCTGGTCCGGCGGTGCGCGGGTCGGGGCTGGAGGTGGTCACAGACACAGTCTGCCAGGTTCGCGCCCTAAAATCACGCAAACTCAAACATTGCCGCTCAGAAACGAACACGGGGCGGGAGGGAAGGAGCACACACCTCGTGTTGCGCAGCGGCGTCAGCCGCGCACGGTATCGTGACCGCCGACCGTGCGGACGGCTCCGGCCCTCCCGCGCGCGGAACCAGCGCCCACGGACCAGGAGGGGACCTAATGGATCTTCCCGTGCCCACTGACCGCGAGCGCGTCATCGGGCTGACCGTCCCCGTCCCCGAGCCCTGGGCGTCCCAGGTCCGCAGCGCCCGGGCCGCCGCCGGGGACCCGCTGGCGCACACCGCCCCGCACGTCACCATTCTGCCGCCCACCCTGATCCCCGCCGACGGCCTGCCCGCCGTCACCAGCTTCCTGGGCACCACGCTCACCGGGGTGCCGGCCTTCACCGTGCACCTGGCGGGGGTGGAGAGCTTTGAGCCGGTCAGTCCCGTGGTCTACCTGGCCCTGACGCAGGGGGCGCGGGAGTGCACCGACCTCCAGGCGCGGGTCCGCTCCGCCGACGGCCCCCTGTGCGGGGAGCTCAGGTTCCCCTACCACCCGCACGTCACCCTCGCCCACCTGCCTGACCACCGGGCGCAGGACCGGGCCGCCCGGGTGGGGCGGGGGATCGAGGCGGTGTTCGTCGTCGAGCACCTCCACCTCCACGAGCTCGGGGCCGACGGCTCGTCCACCTACCTGCGCTCCCTGCCCCTGGGCGTGCGTGATGCGGGGTGAGGTGGATGGTGGTTCGGGACGGCGGCGCGGCCGCGGGGGGCGATGCAGCCGCGGGGCGGGCTCGGGCTGGTGGGCCCGGGGGTGCTGAGGGTGCTGAGGGTCCCGGGGGTGCCGGGTCCGGGTGCGGGAGCACCGGAGGCCAGGCGGCCGGTGCCCGGGTAGACGCTGACCCACCGGCCGCCTCCACCGGGGGCGCTGGGACCGGGCGGCCGGGGTCCGGGTCGAGGCGGGGCCGGGTGGCTGCCGTCTACCGGCGCGTCCTGGGGCCCACCGTGGTGCGTCTGCGCTCCACCCGCCTCGCCCGGGCCCTGACCCGCTACTCCACGGCCAACGGCCCCCTGCTGGCCGGGGGTATTGCCTACACGGGGCTGTTCTCCGCCTTCGCGGTCCTGACCCTGGGGGCCACCACGCTCATGGCCGTCCTCGCCCACCGTCCCGCCTGGCGGGACGCTGTTGTCCGAGGGGTGAACGGCGCCGTCCCCGGTCTCATTGACACCGGCGACGGGACAGGGGTGCTGAGCCTCCAGTCACTGACCTGGGGCTCGGCGCTGACCTGGGGCTCGGTGCTGGCCGCCATCGCCCTGCTCTACTCGGCGACGGGGCTCATGCGGGCGGTGTCGGCGGCGCTGCGGGTGGTCTTCGGCCTGGCCTACAACCCGCGTCACCCCGTGGTCACCCAGGCGTGGAGCCTCGTGGCCTTCCTGGGGGTGGCGGTGGGCGTCGCGGCCACGACGGTCGCGTCGGTGGCCACCACGAGGCTGCCCGCCTCCCTGGGGGCGAGGCTGGAGCTGCCGGCCTGGGCGACCAACTGGGGCGGCTGGCTGCTGGGGGTGGGGTCCTCCTTCCTCATTGACGCCGCCGTCCTGGCCGTGCTGGTGCTGTGCGCGGGGGTGCGTCCGCCGTGGCGCGACCTGGTTGAGGGGGCTGCGCTGGGCAGCGTGCTCTTCGGGGTGATCAGGCAGGTCGGCGTGGGGGTGGTGGCCCGCTCGGCCGACAACCCGCTGCTGGCCTCCTTCGCCACCCTGGTGATCCCCGTCCTGTGGCTCCACCTCATGGGGCGCGTGGTGCTGCTGACGGGGGCCTGGATCGCCAACCCGCCCCGGCCGCAGGCGGTGGCCAGCCCCCAGGAGGTCCACGCCCACGAGCGGCCCAACTACGTCACCCTCTCCGCACCCGCCACGCTCAGGTGGCCCCACCAGGGCCTGACCGGCTCGGTGGGGGTGGACAGGGCGGTCCTCGCGCCTCAGGGCGGGGCGACGGGGGAGGCCGGCCAGCGGGCCCGGTAGCCTGGGGGCGTGAGCCAGACCGCCGCCTCCACCACTGACACCGCCGACACTGCCGACACCGGCGCCCCCGGCCCCGCCCCTGCCGCGGGCCCCGCCTGCACCACCGCCGGGGCCCTCACCGACACCAGTCACGACGCCACCAGCCACGACGCCACTAGTCGTGGCGCCACCACGGGCGTCGGTGCCGGGGCGCCCGCCGACCGCCTCGTCCACGCCATTATCCCCGCCGGGGGGGCGGGGACGAGGCTGTGGCCGCTGAGCCGCCGCCAGCGCCCCAAGTTCCTCCTGGACCTCACCGGTGCGGGCCGATCCCTCATCCAGGGCACGGTGGCACGCCTGGCACCGGTAGCCGCCTCGGTGACGGTGGTCACCGGCGTCGCTCACGTGGACGCCGTGGCCGACCAGCTTCCCGACGTCCCCCGGGACAACCTCCTGGCCGAGCCGTCCCCGCGCGACTCCATGGCCGCCATCGGCCTGGCCGCCGCCGTCATCGCCTCCCGGCACGGGCGCGACGCCGTGGTCGGCTCCTTCGCCGCCGACCAGACCATTGCCGACGAGGCCGCCTTCACCCGGGCCGTGCACCAGGCCGCCGCCCTGGCCGGGCAGGGCTGGGTGGTGACCATCGGTATCGAGGCCACCGGCCCCTCCACCGCCTTCGGCTACATCCACGCCGGGGGCCCCACCGACGTCCCGGGCGCCCCGGACGGGCGGGTGGTGCTGGGCTTCACCGAGAAGCCCGACGCCGCCACCGCCGCCCGCTACCTGGCCACCGGCGACTACCGCTGGAACGCCGGGATGTTCGTGGCCCGCGCCGGGGTCCTCCTGGACCACCTGGCCGCCCAGCGCCCCGCCCTGGCCGCGGGCGTGGAGGCCATTGCCGCCGCCTGGGACACCCCGGCACGCCAGGAGGTCCTGGACGCCACCTGGCCGGGCCTGGAGCGGATCGCCATTGACCACGCCATTGCCGAGCCGGTCGCCGCCGCCGGGGGAGTGGCCACCGTGCCCGCCGCCATGGGCTGGGACGACGTGGGCGGGTTCGACGCCCTCCACGACCTCCTGGCGCCGCGCGGACAGGGACCGGCCGCCGGGGTGGCCGTGCTCGACGGCGCCGCCCAGGGCGGCCCGGTGGCCGACGTGGAGGCCGTGGACAGCCCCGGTGCCCTGGTGGCCTCGACCACGGGCCGTAAGGTGGTCCTCCTGGGGGTGCCGGGGGTCGTGGTCGTGGACACCCCTGACGCCCTGCTGGTGACCACCCCCGAGCGGGCCCAGGCCGTCAAGGGGGTCGTGGACCGACTGCGTGACCAGGGGCGGGCCGAGCTGCTCTGAGGACGCGACGCCGGGGTGCCCGGGGTGCCTGGGGTGCTGGGGGCGTCCGGGGTGCTGGGGGCGTTCGTAGGCTGGCCGGGCCTTGGGGTAGCCCATTGCCTCCCCGCGCACAGAGGAACATTTTGTGCACAGGGTGACATTTTGCGCAGAAAGTAACGAATCTAGGTTACTTTCTGCGCAATCGGTTACTTTTTGCGCAATCGGTTACCTTCTGCACAAAATGTTCCGCCAGACGCCAGACGCCAGCCCCGCAGGTGCTCGCATCGTGGTGTCCCCGACCCAGACCCGGCCCGGGCGCCAGTATTACCACCCTCAGGCGGCTCCCGCAGGAGCGCCCCGACCCAGGCCCGGCCCGGGCGCCGGCCCTAGGCCCGTAGGTGCTCGACCAGTGCCTCGACGCCACGGCAGTAGTCGCCCAGGGTGCCCGCACTGGCATTGCACACCTGGTCGCGGGCGGCGTCGGCCTCCTGCAGGGCGGCACCCTCCTCCTGCCCGGTAGAACCGCCCCTCCCGGTGTCACCGGCCGCTCCCCAGGTGCCAGGCCCGCCTCCGGCACCCGCCTCCAGCGCGGCCAGATCCGACCGGGCCTGGTCGATGTGGACCAGCGCCTCGTCGAGCAGGGCCAGGGCGCCCCGGCCCCCCTGCACCAGCTGCAGGCAGGCACCCAGCTCGGAGACGGACTCACTCAGGGTGCTGGTCACGTGTCCTCCTCGTCCTCGTCGACCCACTCCTGGGTACTGATCTCGTGGGTCAGGGCGCGCGCCCTGGCCAGGTGACCTAGTGCCTCGGACTGGATGGCCAGGGCTGAGCGGCAGGCCCGGAGCGGCTGCTCCCCCCGGGCGGTCCCCTGCACCTCGGCGGTGGTCCTGGAGACGACCTCCTCGGTTGCGCTGACCGCGCAGCGGACCCGGAACTCGGCCTCGCACAGCGCGGCTATAGCGCTGCGCCTGAGCCTCTCCCTGACGGGGTTGGTGACCCAGGGCATGGCTACTGCCGGGCCGCCCTGACAAAGGTGTCTACCTCACGCCGGAGGGCGCCTAGGGCCACCACCGCCTGGCGCACGGCCCGGACCGCCTCCATGGTCTGTGCGGCGGCCTCACCGCCGGAGCGGGAGGGGCGCGTGACCACGGCCAGCTCCTGGCCGAGCCGGGCCAGCCTGTCGGCGCTGCTGCGGGACCGGTCGCAGACGTCCCGGGTGGAGTCGCCAATGCGGTAGGCCGCGTTAATGACGTCCTGGAGTGAGTCGCTCATTGTCCTTCCCTCCTTACAGGGTGGTCACGTGCTGGGAGGCGTCCCTGGCCCGGCCCAGTGCGCCCTGGGCCGTCTCCAGGGAGCGCTCGGCCCGCTCCAGGGCCGCCAGCATGCTCTGGTCGCGGCCCTGGGCGCTGCCGGTCAGCCAGGAGCGGACGGTGTCCATGTTGTCGCGGTTGCTGCGGCTGAAGCCGTCCAGCAGGGCCTGCTGCTCCTCGATCTGGCGTTGGATGGCGGTGACGGTCTTAATGACGTCCATGAGGGACACGGGCTACTCCTCTGCTCGGGTGTAGGGGATGACGACGACGGGGGCGGCCGTCTCGGCCACGTCCCAGGCCAGGGCGCGGTTGGCCCGCGGCCGCCACTCCAGGACCGGGTCGTTCATGAGGCGGCGGGTGGACTGGGTGTCCAGTCCCAGGGCCAGACGGACGTCGAAGGAGCTCTCCCCGCCGTAGCCCACCGTGTCGTTGAACGCCTCCAGCTTGCTCCAGCCCGCTAGGACGTGGGTGCCGCCCAGGGGCAGGGCGCGCAGCAGCTCCCCCAGGGACGCCGGGACCTCGCGCAGACGCTCGCAGTGCGGCACCAGGAGCAGGCCGCGGGCGGGTGGGCGCAGCAAGGCCTCGTCCACCCAGGCGCTGACCTCGTCGGCCGGGACGGTGCGGGTCTGCCAGCCGACCCGGGAGGACTCCTCCTCCAGGGCGCGGACGGCCTCCCGGTCCGGCTCGGGCAGGCCCCGGGGCAGCAGGACGGTCAGCAGGCCGGCGGGGGAGGTGGCCAGGACCGCCCGTGCGGCGGCCACCAGCACCGCCACCTGGTCCCCGGGGCCGACGACGGCCAGGTTCCGCCCCAGCCCGGGCTCCAGGGCCACGGCCTCCACGGGGGTGCCCACCTCGACGCGGTGCCCCAGCAGGAGCGTGGGCACCCGGGTCCCGTGCAGGCCCGGCAGGTCGGCGTCAATGGTGACGGGCGCCTCCCCGTTGAACACCTCGGGGGCCTGGTAGCGGCCAGCCGCCAGCGTCCACCAGTGCGCGCGCAGGGGAGTGAGGACCTCCTCGTCGGCGTAGGCGATAGTCACCTTCCGGTTGGCGTCCAGGGCCCCGTAGTCGCAGTTGACAATGGCCTCCCGGGCGCGCAGGTGGGTGGCCGCGTCATTGCGCACCCCCAGGGTGGCGTGGGACTCGGTCAGGGAGTTCTTCAGGGCAATGCGTACGGGGATCTGGCTGAACAGGCCGTCCCCGGCCGAGCCTGCCAGGGCCATGTTCCCGCCGATGGTCTGGGAGGCGAGCAGGAGGTGAATGCCCGCGGCCCGGAACAGGCGCACCGAGCGCACCAGCAGGTCCGCCGCCTCGCGCGCCAGGGAGTCGTTGTCGGCGAACAGCATCTGGAACTCGTCAATGACCACCAGTATGCGGGCCATGGTGCGGGCCGGGCGGAGCGCGCGGTACTGGCGGATCGACTGGACGCCGGTCTCCTTGAAGCGAGCCATGCGCCGCCTGTAGGTCCGCAGGAGGTGACGCAGGACGTGCACCCCGTACTCCCGGTCGGCGTCCAGCCCCAGGACCCGGGCGTGGGGCAGGAACTCGCCCCGCCCGTTGGGGGCCAGGGGCTTGAGGGTGACGCCCTCCTTGAAGTCCAGCAGGTAGAGCTCGAGCTCGTCGGGGCTGTAGCGCTGGCACAGGCTGTGGACAATGACCGAGACCAGGTTGGACTTGCCCTGCCCGACGGCCCCGGTGACCAGGACGTTGTGGCGCTGGTTGACCTCGTCGCCCAGGGTCACCTCGACCCGGGACAGGCCGTAGCGTCCCAGGGAGAAGGTGATGCCGTCGGCGCTGGAGGCCCTCCAGGGGCGGGTCAGGTCCTGGACGGTGCTGAAGACGATGGGCGCCATGGGGGTGGTGCCCACCTGGCGGGCGACCTGCTGGGCGACGCCGATGAGCTCCTGCGCGTCCGGGGCCGGGACCCGCCCCAGGCGCCTGCCGGAGGCGTCCAGGACGGTGGTGCCCTGGCAGGTGAGGTGGGTGCACATGCCGGTGAGGAACTCGTTGACCCCCATGGACATGGAGTGGATGAGGAACGTGACCCCCGCCCGGGGACCGGCCTTGAGCAGGACGGCGACCTCGTTCTGGATCCGCTCGGGCAGCAGGGAGAAGTCGGCGGCGAGCACCACCAGCTTGAAGCTCTCGACGGGGTAGTCCACCTGCCTGCGGAACTCCAGCAGGCAGGGGGCGCGCCCCTGGACCACGTTGTTGACGCCCTGGATGTGGGCCCTGAGGTAGGCCAGGGTGGCCAGGAGGTCGTCGCGCCCCGGCAGGACGTCCAGGATCTTCTGGCCGCCGCCGTTGACGTCCTGGAAGGGGGAGGCGACGCCGGTGAGCGAGTCGTCCAGGACGATGACCTCCAGCTGGCCGGGCGTGGTCCCGCCCAGCGCCAGGGCGATGAGCGCCTGGGCCACCGCCTGCGAGGCCCCGTTCAGGACGGAGTCCTCCACCCAGACGTTGCCCCGCCCAATGAGGTCAATACCGGCCCCGCCCAGGCTGACCTGGTCTGCTACGGGCATGGTCGTGCCACCTATTCTTGGGGTCGGTTGGGGCTAGTGGTTGCGAATCCTCTCCAGAAGCTCGTCGCTTTCCTTCTCGGCGGCCCTGGCCTTGACTTGGTCTTGTTTGTAGGGGCGCTCGCGCAGATAAATCCACAAGTATCGACAGGCAATGTATATAATGATGAGCGCGGCCGCCTGAAGATAGTGCTGTAGATTGGGAAGTCCAAGAAGAAAGCAGATTGCCGCTAGCACCAGTGCTCCCGGAAGAGGGATGAAAAACAGGAATTGCATGTCGCCAACAAATGGTTCGCCGGGTCTGGGTTGGTCCCGGAGGGTCTTGGCGAAACGGAAAAGGTCAAGTATCTGAGCGCAAAAGTTAATGTAACTGACCAAATCTCTTTTGTTGTCAACCGGAAGGTTAAGCGAGTCCACCTGCGACGCCAACTTATTTAGTTGTTCAATGCGTTCTGTGAGCTCCTTAATATTCCATCCTTTGTATCCATGGTCCTCGTAGTCGTGGCGGCATCCAGCCCAGCTCTTTATGCTGCTTTTTATAAGCCTGTCAATACTTCTCCTGGCGTCTGGAGCAAGATTGTCGACCAAAGCCTCTAGGCAGAGATCAATGGTCGCCTTATCGTCGAAAACGAAGACTCTGACCAGGCGCAGGTAGAGCTGGCTCTTGTAAGTATCCGAGGCGCGCCTAATGGCCTGCCGGTAACAATTGACTGCCAGGTCTGGCTCATCCACGGCCTCGAATGCGACACCGCGGACCTCCTGGACCTCTACCGCGATATCCTCATTCTCGTCGAGAATAAGGGCTTTATCGGCATAAACCTTGGCCTGCTTATTCTTTCTTCTGTCGTCGAAATTGTTCCAGAATTCCATACCATTGGAGCTCTCGGCGAGCTCAATCCAGGCGGAGACCACCCAGGGTCTGGGGTCGGAAGGGGCGGCCTCCCGGGCCTTGCGGGCGGCAATCCGGGCCGGGCCGTAGTCACCTGCGTGGTAGTATCTCCAGGCCCGACCGGTCCAGTCGACCTGGACGGGCCTGCGGCGGAGCCGGATGTCGTACTCGTCCTTGGAGTCCTCGGTGGCAAAGACCTGCCTGGCCTCGGCGATCCAGGCCAGGCTGCGCCGCGCGCTCTCCCCCTGGGCGTTCTTGAAGACGGCGCGGCTGCGGTTCTGCGCCTCCAGGACCGTGAGCCGGTCCTGGATCTCCGAGACGGGCGCGTCCTGGTCCAGGCCGAGCTCCTGGTAGTAGTCAGTGGTCAGGGAATCGCTGGGGGGGGGGTGGTCATGAGCAGCATCCTCACGGTCTAGGAGCGGCGGGCAGCGGGCCCGCAAGAGGCGAGTGGAGTATAGGCAGGTGCCCCCACCCCGCAGGCGCCTCCGCTCTGTCGTTTGGCAGGAACTTGTACGGAAAGACCTCCGTACTGACAAGTCAAACATGCTTTACCGTAATCTGACAGCACCAAGGTAAAACTGTCCTAGCTGCTGGTGCGGACCAGAACCTGCCTGGATTCCCATAGTCCGGGCTATGACTGGCAGGACACGGGTGCGGGCTGCGAGTAGGGGCGGATGGTGCCTTAGTCCAGGCTATGACTGGGACCCGCCCTGACCCGGCTCCCGTATTGCCTCAAGGGGCTATGACTGACAGGACCCCGGGCTCCACGCGGACGGCCAGGTGGCGGGTGACTCCGGCGGTGTCGCCGTCGAGCTCAAAGGGCACGGGGCGGTCCAGGGTCATCTCAATGCTGCGCGCCCGGAAGAAGTCCAGCCCCTCCACGTCCATGCCCGTCAGCAGGCCCGTGCCCAGCTTGGCCCAGGAGACCACGTGGGACGGGTTGGCCAGGAGCAGGTCGATGACCCCGTCGTCGGGCACGGCCCGGGGGAAGAGCGTCATGCCGCGCGTGATTGTCCCCACATTACCGACCAGGGCCATGACGGCCTGGTGCGTGGTCGGCTCCCCGCCGTCAATGCGCAGGGTCAGGGTGAAGGGGTCCGGGACCGCGTTCTGCACCGCGGCCACCGCGTAGGCGCCCGCGCGGATGACCTTCTTCAGCCCGTCATTGGTGTCCTCCATAATCTGGGCGTCCAGGCCCAGCCCCGCCATGACCGCGAAACGGGTGGCCCCGTCGGCCGCGGGACTCAGGTGGGGGACCACGACCTGGAGCGGGGAGGCGTCCGCCGCCTCAGGGGAGTCGGCTCCCGGCAGGCTGTCCCCTGGCAGGCCAGAATCCGGGGTACCGGCGTCGGTGCTCACCGTGACCACGTCAATGCGGCGCGGCCGGCCCGTCAGCGCCAGGCGCAGGGCGGCGTCGGTGTCCAGGGGGACCGAGAGGTTACGGGCCAGGAGGTTGCCGGTGCCCGAGGGCAGCAGCGCCATGGACACCCCCGTGCCAGCCAGCTCGGAGGCCACCACCCGCACCGTCCCATCGCCCCCCGCCACCAGCACCAGGTCCACCCCGGCGTCCAGGGCCGCACGAGCGGCCGCGTGACCGGGGTCCTCCGCCGTCGTCTCCAGCCACACGGTAGGCCGCCAGCCCGCCGACAGGACCTCGGAGTCCACGCGGCGCCGCAGCAGGGACAGGTCGTCGAGCTTGGTGGGGTTGAGGATGACGGCGGCGCGTCGGTCCACGGCACGACTGGCCAGCCCCAGGTGCCCCCAGGAGGCCAGGATCGCCTGGATGCCGCCAATACGCAGGGCCGCCGCAGCACCCGCCGAGCCCAGCAGGAGGCCGCCCAGGATGTCGGAGATCCGGCTCAGGCCCATGAGCCACTGGCTGGCGCAGGTGGCCAGGACCACCAGCACCCCCAGGAGGGAGCCGGCCCAGATATTGGAGGTCGGTCGCCGCTGCGCCCGCGTCAGGGTCACCAGCACCCACGAGGCAATGGTCACGGCCACCACGTGCGCGGCCGGGTAGGCGTAGCCCTGGTGCGAGATGGAGTCGGCAAAGGCCGACGCCGGTCGGGTGCGGCTGAGCCACATGCTCACCGCCGTCCCCACGGCAGGCGTAATGAACGTGGCTGCCAGCGCCACCGCCAGACGCCGCATCCGACGCTTGTAGGCCACCAGGGCGGCCACCCCGATGGCCGTGAAGACGATGACCGGGTGGGTGACCAGGGAGACCGCCTCGTAGATCTGGCCCGGGACGGACCGGGGTGCCAGCCGGGATGGGCGCAGGTCCAGCCAGCCTGTGGCACCCGCGCCCACCAGGGCGGTCCAGACCACGAACCCCAGGCAGGAGGCCACCAGGACGTAGTCCTCCAGGTGCCAGCGGCGCCGACGGGGCGCGGGGGAGGGGCCAGCGGGGTAGGAGGGCGCGGCCGAGGCGGTCGCGGACGTGCTCACGGTGGTTCCCTCCCTGATCAGGCTGACACTGGGTGCAGGCTACGCCGGAGGAGTGTGTTCCCGCTGTGACGCTCGTGTGACAGGTCCGGGAGGGGCGGGGCAGGAGGGCGCGGCTGGTTAGTGCTCCTGGCGGAGGGGTGGTCAGTGGTCCTGGCGGAGGGGCGAGCCGGTCCGCGTGGCGCCCAGGGCGCTGAGCATGGGCTCGGTGACCATGCTCGCGGCCATCTCGTAGCCAGCGGCGGAGGGGTGGAAGCCGTCCTGGGCCCAGAAGCCCTCGGCGAGGTCGCAGTGGGCCACGTCGACGTAGGGGACGCGGCGGCGCGCGCAGATGGCCGCGGAGGCCTCCGTCTGGGCGTCCGTCCACTCGCGCAGCACACGGCGCAGGGTCCGCATGAGGACGGGACTGCGGTAGAGCTGCCCGGCGGAGCAGACCACCACGTGACGGGCGCGGCCGGCGGCGTCGTCCAGGACGGCCTCGAGGTCCTCCTCCCACTCCGCCAGGGAGCGGCGGGCCAGGAGGTCGTTGGAGCCTGCGCACACCAGCAGGACGTCGGCCTGGTCCACCTCGGGCAGGAACCGGTACCGGACGCGGCGCATGGTCGAGCCGAGCCGGGCGTGGGTGGACCAGGCCACGTCCTCACCGGTGCCAGCGGCCAGGAGGCGGGCGATACGCGGGGTCAGGGCCTGGCCCTGGCTGTCCACCCCGGAGCCGGCCACCAGGGAGTCCCCGACCGCCTCCAGGCGCAGGGCGCCCTCGGTGCCGGGAGAGGGCAGGGTGCAGCCGTCGGGGGTGATGACGCCGGACCTGGCCCCGGGAGGCTCAGGGGCCAGGTGCACGGTGCGCTGGGCGATGACGGCCTCGGCCACGGCGACGGGGCGCCGCAGGAGACGTTGGACACGGCCTGGGGGACGGACTGGGGCGGGGGTAGTCACGGTCCCGGAGTGTAGGAGCGACCGGCCCGCACCTCAGGGAGGCCGGCACCGGGGGGCGCATGAGCCTGGACACCCGCCGGGCCCGACGTCGTCCAGGGAGCGGCCGCGTCCAAGGGGCGGCCGCCGCGGGCGGCAGGCCTCATTCACCCTGGGGTCCTGGTCGGGCTGGCGGGGCGGCCGCGGACGGCAGGCCTCCTGCTGCTAGTGTGACCGCGCACTATTTAGCAGCAGTCGGGCGGCACCACGGGGGAGGACGACGGTGGGCACTGAGAGCACCGGAGACGCTGGGAGCCGGGGAAGCGCAGGCCCTGGGACAGGCTCTGGGGCGGTCACCGCGGGCGTTGACTGGTCGGAGCTGGACGGCGCCTACGGGCCCGCCACCGAGGTGCCCGAGGCCCTGGAGGGCCTGACCGACCCAGAGCTCGCAGACGACGCTCTCGATGACCTGTACTCCACCGTCCTCCACCAGGGCAGCCTCTACCCGGCCTCCGGGCCCGCCGTCCTCGAGGTCGCCCGTCTGCTCGCCGCAGGGCGCTGCGCGGATCCGACCGGCGCCCTTAGCCTCGTGGCCTACTACAGCCAGTGCGTCCAGGAGCATCGTGCCGCCCTGGCGTTCCTTCGGGCGTACCCGCGTGGATACCGGCGCGCCGAGGAGCGGCTCGGGGAGTACCGGGCCCGGCTCGACGAGGCCGTCGACGTCCTCGCCCCGCTGCTGGCCAGCCTCGGCTCCTTCGACCCGCTCGCGGCCCAGGCCCTCACCCTCCTTCAGGGCCGGCGCTCCCGGCTCGGCCCCCAGCGCGCCGCCGTGCTGGGCGAGCTCGCGTCCGCCGGCTCAGGCCCCGAGGGCGGTCCCGACGCGGCAATCGCCCGCGCCGCCGCCTTCGTGCTGGGCCGCCACGGCCTGGGCGTCCCCGACACGCCCGAGGCCAGGACCTGCGCCCTGCTCGGGCGCGTGGCGGGCAGCCGTGCGAGCGAGGAGGACGCCCGCACCCTGGCCGCCGACTGGTCCACGGCGCTGGGCGTCGCCGACGTCTGCCTCAACGAGCTCACGGACGACATCCCCGACCCCTCGTTGCCAATGTGGCTCGCCCTCACCGACCCGCGACTGGCCGCGGAAGTACTCACCGCCCTGCCCGCCGACGCCGGTGGAGCGAGCACGGAGGTTATCGAGGCCCTCACCGAGGCGGTTCTCAGGTCGCGCGGCGCCACGCCGTCGGCCCGTGAGCGCCTGCTCGAGCTCGCGGAGCGCCCCGACGCGGACCTTGACACCATGGTGGGCGCCCTGCGGCTCATGCGCTCGTGGCCGGAGGTCCGCGATGCCCTGGCCCGCCTGGCAGCGCGCCCTGAGGCACTGCGCCCGAGCCGCCACCGGGGCACACCGCGCACCGACGCCGCCTACGCCCTCGCCACCCAGGGCGACGGGCGCTGGGCCGGCCTGCTCGCCTCCGCGCTCCGGGCGCGCCCGAACCCCTCCGACCTGCGCCTGAACGGCATGACCGGGTTCGTGAGGGACTTCGCGGCGACGGGCGCCGCGCCAACACCCAAGCTGCTGGACGCCGTCGCCGGTCTCCTGACCGACCCCGCTGCCACCGACGATGCCATTGAGGCAGTACTCGACCTCGTGGGCGGCTGGGCCGAGCGCTGGCCGGCCAGCCTTCTCTCCTCCGTGGTCCCCGCCCTGGAACGGGTGCGTGCGGATCGGCCCCAGTCGAAGAAGGCGCTGAAGATCCTGGCGTCCTGGGGCGACGCCCCGACCCCGGCGAGACGACCCGGTGCCACGGCTCAGGCGTGGTCGAAGCAGGGCCGGCAGCTGGCAGCCGCCCGCCGCCGGGTCGACTCCGGACAGCCGGTGGCGGAGCAGCTGCCGCTGGTCCTCGCCATGATCGAGGGCGCTGGCCGCGACGTCGACGAGGTCGCCGGTGACGCGGCCGCCCTGGCGGTGCAGTGGGACCGCTCCGGTCTGCTGGACCCCGGTGACGCAGCCCGTCTGCGGAGCCTGCTCACCGAGGTGACCCTTCGTGACCCGGCCGACTCGGCCTCGTGGACGGGCGCCCGTCCGCTCGCACAGGTCGCCACCGTCATCGTGCCGATGACCGGGTGGCCGGGCACGCCCGAGCAGGCGGCCGAGCTCGTCGCGGCGTGCGTGACGAGCGGGCGACCGGGGAATCTGGATGCGGGCCTGGATCTGGCGGAATCGCTGGCCGCGGCGGCCGTTGCGCCACGGGCCGGTGAGGCCGTCGCGGAGGTCCTGGCCCGCCTGCTCGACGCCGATGAGAGGATCAGCCGCACGGGCGACGGCGTGGCCGAGGACGAGCGAGTACGCGACCGCCTGCGCGTACTGGCCGCGCGCCTGACTGCGCGTCCGCCCGCGCGTTCGCCTGCGGCCGGGCCCTCCCGGTGAGCTATGTGTCGTCCCCGAGCCGACCGACGCCCCGCCCTGACGGGCCCGCCAGCGCACTCCGGGCGCGGAGGAGCGCATAGCCTTGCCTCCATGACAACTGATGCAACGACGCCCGACCGGGCCGCCACGACGCGCACCGAGTCCGACTCCATGGGGACGATCGAGGTCCCCGCCGACCACTACTGGGGGGCCCAGACCGAACGGAGCCTGCACAACTTCGACATCGGTCGCAACACCTTCGTGTGGGGGCGCCCCATGGTGCGGGCCCTGGGCGTACTCAAGAAGTCCGCCCTCCACCGTCCGATGGACTGCTCGCTGATCTTCTCCTTGCACGCCGCTTCAGCCATCGAGACCTCCCCAGCCAGCACGCCCAGCACGATCAGGATCTTCTTCCCCCACCGAGATCGATGGTGGTCAGCCCACGCCCGATCCTCCTTCAGGACCTACACAACCGTCCCGCCACCAACTCTGACACGCAACATGCCTACCACCGGAACCAACGAGACAATCAACCCAACGAGCATGCGGGTGTAGCCTATCTTGTAGCGTTCTCTCCAGTGCTTCAACAGTTCTATCCCTAAGGAAAGACCCTCATGTCCCACCGTTCATTATTGCGTGCGCGTGCATGTGCTGCGTTCGCTGCTGTACTCGTCGCATTTCCCGTCAGTGGCTGTAGTGATGGCGACCATACTGTTCAGGTGCAGCCGCCGTTCTCTTCGTCGCAGCTTGATGATGCGAACTATCAAGATGTCGTCGCCCAGTTCCAGGAGGCTGGGTTCACCAACGTGACCACCGAGCCGATACCGGACCTGATCATCGGTTGGCTGACCGCCGATGGCGAAGTTGAAGAGATCTCAATTGCCGGCGATACCGAATTCGAAAGTGGCGAGCATTTCGATCCCGCTGTGGCTGTGATCGTGCGCTACCACACTTTCCCCGAAGACGAGTCGCCGTCACCCGCACCTGAACAGTCTGCCACGAGGGCGCCCTCCGGTGAAACCACAACGCAGGCAGCGGCGACTCCATCCAAAGCCGCCGAGACGAGTCCTTCAACACCAACCGCACCAGCCACCCTGACGGTGGAGAACAACGCTGATCTGGCAGCACTGCTTACCTTGAAAGATCCGTTCGACCCCTCGGTCGCTGCCTTCGCCGCCACTTACCAGGGCCAGATCATCGAGTTTGACGGCTGCGTGGTCGGCGTTGCACCGCACGGATCCTACAAGACCCGCTTCGACTACCTACTTTCGGCGGGCGACTACGATCCGGACAGCGCACTAGGTCCGGCATTCCAGCTATCCGACATCAATTACCATGACTTTCACTTTCCGCCCGAGAACGCTCCGAGCAATGTACCCGTCGGAACGAACCTGCACATTATCGCTAAGGTTGGAGAATATGACCCAGTATCAGGTAACTTCCAGCTAAAGCCAGTAGCGACGACTGTCAGATGAATGATGCGTAGACTTCTGCTACCATTTTCCAAATTAGGGGCATTCCGGTGTACGAAAATCCACTCATTGTAAAAGCTCAACTTGATTTGAGCACATTAAGAACGTTAGTATAAAATCGAGAGAGACTTTAAGTTTGGCGAAGCGAAATGGACACAACTGGTGAGACAATATCGATTTAACGAGAGTTATAGCGCCTCCAATTTTGGTATGTATTAAACTGCTCGCTGTCGCTGGCTGGGACTGCACGACAGCCTTTCGGCATACTGGCAGTGGAGTGCTGAATGTTATTCGGACTGTGCTTGTTTTGTGGGTCATGCTGCGATTTCGCAGCTCAGTAGCTCGCGCTCCTACTTCGTTCGGAGTGCGATAACTGAGCCCTGAGTGAAGCCGCTTGTGATTGTTATGTCAGCTCTATCCAGGACGTGACATCCTTGATGGCATGTTCTCGCGTGGGATACACCATGGGGGGTGTACTCGTTCGTTCCCCGGTGTGGGGTTGAATGACTCGGCCCAGGCATTGTCCCAACACACACCGGTCCGGCCCACCGAAGCGCGGATACCATACTTGCGTAGATGTTCGGAGAATTGATCCGACGTATACTGTGGTCCGCGGTCTGAATGAAAGATCGCCGCCACCTGGAGTGTGGGGGCGGTTGCGCACGGCCATGTTGATCGCGTCGCACACCGGACTGGTGCTCATATGGCGGGCGATGCAATAGCCCACCACTTTCTTCGTGCAATAGTCCAGGACGGTTGTCGGGTAGACGAACCCCGGCCCAGGTGCGGATATAGGTGATGTCGCCCACCCGCTTCACGCCAGGGGCAGCGGGTGCTGAAGTCGCGCCCCACCAGGTCCGGTCGGGTGCCGGCGTCGCCGGCGGGCACAGTGGCGCGGACTTTTGGCGTGGCTGGGCGGCAACGAGGCCCAGGTACCGCATGATTGATCGGACCGTGCCCGGGGCAGACGATCGTGCCCTTTCCGACTCAAAATGGCGGCGATTCTCCGATAACCGCACCAGCCGTCTTGGTTCATCGAACTCGGCCTTAATGAGCACGCCAAGCTCTTTTCTCCTTGATTCCGACTGTGAGTCCCCTCGGTCACGCCATGAGTAGTAGCCGGACTTCGATACGCCTACCCACCGGCACATCGAAGCAATCGGATATCTGCCTTCTTCGCGATTGATAAGCTCGTACCGCTGACTCACCGCCGTTCCTTCGCGAAAAAGGCCGCTGCTTTTTAGGAACTCGCATCCCTGACGCAGCCCGCGCACCTCGTTCCCCAGTCTCGCGATCTCAGCTGATTCTAAAACAGCCCTGCTGTCTTCCTCAGTGGCATGTTCCCACCTATACCTGCCGATCCAGTTGCGCACTGTTTACGGCACCAAATCATAAGGCGACGCCACCTCTGCCACCCACCAACCCTTCTCCATGACCTCGAGCACAACCTGCTCCTAGCAGCTCACCAGAATACTTCACCCTAGACATGACTCCATCCCATCGGATCAAAGGACAACAAAATCCCCCAGTGTCCGAAAACGCCACTCACTCCGAGTCGGATGGATATGGCATGGCGGGCAGCGCTCAGGCGAGGGCGGTGGAGGGGATGTTCCAGGCGCGGCCGGCGCGGCGGGCGGCCAGGGTGCTAGCGGCGATGCGCTGGCGCACGCCCCGGGAGTGATGCCCAGGCGCTGGGCGGCCTGGGCGACGCTCAGGTGAGGCGGCCGAGGTCAGCTTCGACGTTGATGTGGTAGCGGGCGTCGAACAAGGCGGTGGGCAGGGCGTCGATGCCGTGGACGCGGCCCAGGGCGCTGACGATGGCCAGGGCGGTGGCGATCGCCTGGCGCAGGTCCTCGGCGGGGAAGGTGATGATGGCGTACCAGATGTCGTCGTGCCATGCCTCCTGGCCGACGCTGGGATGGTAGGGGGCCAGGGCATTCATGAGGCGCTCAATGACGTCGTCAAGGTCGGTGTCGGCCGGATCGGGGTCGGGAATGAAGTAAACAGTGGCGTTATAGTCAATGGTGGGCACGGCAAGGCCTTTTCTCACTCGCATTGCGTACAGCAGCACCGTAGCAACTGGTTTGCGTATCGCAACCTTGGGGGTGCGGGCGGGAGGTCCCGCGCCCCGAACAGGGGGCCGTCCCGGCGCACGGCCGATGAGTAGTCATCCAGTGATTGCAGGATGATGTGGTGCCAGAGTGCGTCGGGCCCGTCGCCCAACGCTAGGAGGCTTGCGCATGGGTCGGTCTGTGGGCAGGACGCCGGCCGCCGGCGCGCCAGTTGGCAACTCCCAGTCCCGAGAGCAGCATCTCGGAGCCGCCCGCACGGTCCAGGTGGTCCGCGCTCCGGCTAATGTCGGTCCTATTGCCTATTAGTGTCCACGCTCCAGGAGCTGCGATGACCCTTGCAGACGCAACATCAACCGACGACCGCCATGACCGTGCCACCGGGGCCCTGGCGGGTCTCGCCCTGGGTGACGCCCTGGGCATGCCCACCCAGGCCCTGAGCCCAGCCAGCATTACTCGCCTCTACGGGGCGGTCACCGGACTCGTGGACGCCTCCCCCGAGCAGCCCTACGCGCCCCTGGCGCCGGCCGGCTCCGTCACCGACGACACCGAGCAGGCCTGGCTTCTGGCCGAGCAACTCCTCGACCCGTCCCCCGACAGCGGCGGGGCCGGTCATATTGAGCCCAGGGCACTAGCTCAAGCCCTCATGAACTGGGAGGAGGACATGATCGACCGCGGCTCCCTGGATCTCCTGGGTCCTTCCACGAAGGCCGCCCTGGAGGAACTGCGCGCGGGCGCCGAACCTGGAACCACCGGCCGCACCGGGACCACCAATGGCGCCGCCATGCGGGTGACCCCGGTCGGGATCGCCTACACCACCGGGGCCCCAGCCGCCTGGGAACCGCTCTTCGGCACCGGCGGGCACGCCTGCCTGACGGCCTTCGGCCAAGCCGTGCGTGAATCCTGCTTGGTCACCCACAACACCATCCAAGGGTTCCAGGCGGCCGGTTTGGTGGCGGCCGCCGTCAGCCACGGCATTGACGGCGCCGACACCCTCACCGCCGTGCACCTGGCCCAGGCAACTGTTGCCTCCCTGCCTGCTCAGGGCACTTGGGCGCCCAATGCCTCAGTCCTGGCGGTTGCCAGCAGCGCCGTCGAGTACGCCGCCGATCATGCGGGTGATGATGCCTCCTTCCTCATGTGGGTACGTGATCATGTGGGTACTTGCGTAGAGTCCACCGAATCTATTCCAACCGCCCTGGCCCTGGCCGTCCGCTACCGCCACCGCCCCTGGGAGGGGCTACTGGCCGCCGCCAACCTCGGCGGGGACACCGACACCATTGGGGCCATTACCGGAGCCATCCTGGGGGCGACCCACGGCGTGCGCGCCTTCCCCGCTCAGGCCCTGACGCGCGTGCAGGCCGTCTCCGACCTGGACCCCGGTGCTCTTGCAGCGCGACTCCTCCGCCTGCGCCGCCGCAATGACCCGGTCGAGGTTTCACAGAAGGCCGGCGCCGGTCGGCCGGCCCACCCGAGCGGGGCAGCCGACCCCGCGGCCCACCTGAGCGGGGCAGCCGACCCCGCGGCCCACCTGAGCGGGGCAGCCGATCCCGCGGCCCACCCGGGCGGGCAGGTCGGTTCCGCCGGCCCGTCAGTCGGCCCCGCCCAGCCGGTTGGACGTGTCCTGCACCTGGGTGAAGTTCTCATCGACCTATCCATGCGGGTACCCAATCTGCCGCCGCGGGGCGGGGATGTCTTCGCCACCAGCCACGACATGAGCCCCGGCGGCGGGTTCAATGTCCTGGCCGCGGTGCGCCAGTGGGGATGCGACGCCGTGTACTGCGGAGCCCTGGGTACCGGCCCCATGGCGCGAATGGCCCGCGCCGCCCTGGACTCCATAGGCGTGCTCCACGCCGGACCGACACTGTCCACGCACGACACCGGCGTAAGCGTGGCCCTGACTGAGGCTGACGGCGAGCGCAGCTTTATCTCCACTGCGGGTGCCGAGACGCTCACCCCACCGGAGTGCTACCAGCACCTGGCGGTGGGGGAGCAGGACCTGGTCTACCTGTCGGGCTACTCCCTGTGCGCGCCCGCCACCCGCGAAGGCCTGCTGCGCTTCGCCTCCAGCCACGCCGGCCTGCCCCCACGGCCCGACGGCGTCCCGCGCGTCCTGGTTGATGCCTCGCCCATGGTGGGGGAATTAGACCTGTCCGACCTCCAGGCGTTGGGGGCCCTGCGACCCCTGTGGTCCCTCAGCGAGCGTGAGGCCCACATTCTCACTGGACGACTGGGCGACCAGGGAGACGCCGGAGCCTCCGGTCCGGATGGCCCGCGGGAGGCGGCCGGTGCGCTCGCGAAGTACCTGGGTTCCCCAGTGCTGGTGCGGGCGGGAGCCCAGGGCGCCTGGTTCGTTGACATGTTGGACGGCACGCCCCCCGCGGACCCAGTCCATGTGCCCACGGTGCCGGTGACGCCCGTGGACACCAATGGGGCAGGGGACGCGCATGCCGGTGTGCTCGCCGCCGCGCTAGTCCAGGGCGCGCCCCTGCGCCGGGCACTGGTTTTAGCCAATTGCGCTGGCGCGTTGTCGACGCTCACCGCCGGTCCGGCCACCTGCCCCGAGCGGCATAGTATTGAGCAGGCGGCCGGCGCTTTGAGCAAGCGAATGAGTGTCATGACACTGCGCTAGGGTGGTATGATGGCGAGCCAATGATGGTTCTTCACCGCCGGCGCCTCCCATCCGAGGGCGCCCCTGGTGGTGTGGGCGCCCTCTTCTCTTACGAACAGGAGTTCCATGAGCAATCCCACCACTGGAACCGAGGCCGCGGCGCCCAACACCCTGTTGGAGAACGCCGGGCTCGACGTCATCGCTGAGTCCGAGCGCAAGGGCCGCCCTCGCGACCTCTTCATGCCCTGGTTTGCCGCCAACATCTCCGTACTGGGCCTGTCCTGGGGTGCGTGGGTGCTGAGTTTCGGCCTCAATGCCGTCCAGGCGATTATCGCCGGGACCATTGGCATCACCTTCTCCTTCTTCCTGTGCGGGGTCATGGCCGTCCTGGGCAAACGGGGCAGCGCTCCCACGCTCGCCCTGTCGCGGGCCGCTTTTGGCTACAACGGCAACCGGCTCTCGGCAGTGATCTCCTGGATGCTCACCGTGGGGTGGGAGACTGTCCTGTGCATCTTGGCGACACTGGCCTCAGCCACGGTCCTGGAGGCCCTGGGCTGGCACAACACCGTCGGGGCGCAGATCGTCGGCTTCCTCATGACCGTGGGACTGGCGGCGAGCGCCGGCATTCTGGGCTTCGACACCATTATGAAGGTCCAGACCTGGATCACCTGGGCCACCGGCGTCCTGACCGTCATCTACCTCATCCTGGTGGCGGGGAGGATTGACTGGACGGCCCTGGGCTCCCTGCCCGCAGGCAACGCTGCCGCTTTCATTGGCGCCCTGGTCATGGTCACCACTGGCTTCGGCCTGGGCTGGGTCAACGCGGCGGCCGACTACTCTCGTTACCTGCCGCGTACCGCCTCCACTGTCGGCGTGGTGGGCTGGACCACCACTGGTGCGGCTCTGCCCTGTGTCATTCTCATCATTGCCGGAACACTGCTGGTGGGCAGCGATGCCGAACTCGGCGAGGCCATTAACACCGACCCCATTGGAGCCCTCACCACCGTCTTGCCCACCTGGTTCCTCATCCCCTTCGCCATTGTGGCGATCCTGGGCCTGGTGGGCGGCATCATTATGGACCTGTACTCCTCGGGCCTTTCGCTTCTGGCCACCGGGGTGCCGGTGCGCCGTCACGTGGCTACGAGCATTGATGCCACGATTATGACCCTGGGTACCATTGCGGTCATTGCCGGCGCCGACGGTTTCCTCGGTCCATTCCAGGGTTTCCTAACCACTCTTGGTGTTGTGATTGCTGCCTGGGCCGGTGTCATGCTCGCCGAGGTTGTGATGCGTCGGCGCGACTACGACGAGAAAGCGCTGTTCACCCCCGACGGCGTTTACGGTTCGGTCAACTGGGAGGCCGTGGCCCTGGTCCTGGTCGGCTCCATTGTCGGTTGGGGCCTGGTGGTCAACTCCGCCGCCTCTTGGCTCACCTGGCAGGGGTATCTGCTGGGGCCCCTGGGGGGTAAGACGGGTGCTTGGGCCTTCGCCAACCTCGGGGTCTTGGCGGCCCTTCTTATTGGCTTCCTGGGCCACCTGCTCTTGGGGCGGGCCCGTGTAACTGCCCAGGAGGCGGCTGCTTCTACGGTTCCTACGGTTGAGGAGGCTGGGGCGTGAGCGTGGACGTCCCCGGCCCGGGGCTGCTGGCCGCCTTAGCCGAGTCCGGGGGAGTGGCGGGGCCAGGGGCCGCCATGGAGGGGGCTCACCAGATTGCCCGGCGCACCGGGGCTGCGTCCCACGATCTGCTCGTGGTCCTGGGCTCGGGCGCCGCCAATGCCTTGCGCGGGTGGGGCGAGCCGGCTGCGAGCCTGCCGCTGTCCGACCTGCCGGGGGTGCGGGCGCCGTTGGCCCCCGGGCATGAGGACCGGCTCGACTCCTATGAGCGGGCCGGTAGGAGGGTGCTCGTCGCCCAGGGCCGCACCCACCTCTATGAGGGGCATGGTCCGGCTGCGGTGGTGGCCTTGGCCCGGGCGGCCGCGGCGTCGGGCGTGCGTGGCGCAGTGCTGGTCAACGCCAATGGCTGCCTGCGCGAGTGGGGTCTGGGGGAGGTTGTGACCATTACCGATCATCTCAACCTCACCGGGGCCTCACCCTTTGAGGGTACGGTGTTTGTCGATGTGCGCGGCGTGTGGGACGAGGGGCTCGTGGCAGTGCTGCGGGACGTGACCCAGCGCGAGGGTACTTATGCGGCGCTGCGCGGCCCGGAGTACCAGACCGGGGCCGAGACCCGGATGCTGGCGCTTCTGGGGGCGGACTGCGTGGGCATGTCCACGGTCCTGGAGGCCATTGCCCTGCATCAACTGGGGGTGCGGGTGGCCGGAATGAGTGTCGTCTCTGATCTGTCCTTTGCTGAGCAGCCCACTGATCCGCAGGAGGTCGTGCGCCTGGCCGGCGCGGCTCACCGGACGCTGGCCACCGGCGTCGAGGCGGTCCTGGGCGCGCTGTGAGGTCGATGCCTCTATTTGTCTGCGTTCTCCTGGCGCCAGGAGAACGCAGACAGAGATGGGTGAAGGGCGTCCGGGCCGTGGCGTCTCGCAGCCCCACCTCGTGGCGCACACGGGTGGGAAACAGGTGGGGAGGGGTGTGGAGGGGGCCGTGTCGCCATAGTGTGTCCCCGTGAACGGCGAGGAGATTATGGCGCGCAGCCATCAGGTGGCCCAGGAGCTGCCCGGCAGCACACTGGAGCGGCCCTTCGGGCCGAGTTGGGAGGTCTACAAGGTGCGCGGCAAGATGTTCCTGGCGATCAACGAGGCCGCCAGCCCCGAGATGGTTAACGTCAAGTGCGACCCGGAGGAGGCGCGGGCGCTGCGGGCCGCGCACGACTGGATTGCGCCGGGCTATCACATGAATAAGCGCCACTGGATCACCATGACGCCAGCGGAGGAGACCGACCCGATTCTCCTCCGTGAGCTCATTATTGGTTCCTATCTGTTGGTTGTTGCCGCCCTGCCCAGGGCTCGCAGACCCGTGGACCCCCTGCTCTACGCGCATGCCGCCGGCCTGGCCCAGTAGCGGTCGGGCCGGCTCCGTGGAGCCGGTAGGGCCGGGGTCGCCGCAGTAGGGCGGTAGGGCGGGATCGCCAGGGGCCGGTCCAACGGCGGCGGGTGCGTCTTATGCCGCTGCTGTGGCCGCTGTAGCCGCGGCCCTGGGGCGGGGCGCGCCCGGGGGACGAACGGTAGCCTTGGCCGCATGGCACCCGAGACCAGTACCAGCGCAACCACGCGCACCGAGTCCGACTCCATGGGGACGATCGAGGTCCCCGCGAACCACTACTGGGGCGCCCAGACCGAGCGATCCCTGCACAACTTCGACATTGGCCGCAACACGTTCGTGTGGGGCCGTCCCATGATCAAGGCCCTGGGCGTGCTCAAGAAGTCCGCCGCCCTGGCCAACGCCGAGCTCGGCGAGCTGCCCCGCGACGTCGCCGACCTCATTGCCGCCGCCGCTGACGAGGTCATCTCCGGCAAGCTCGACGCCGAGTTCCCCCTGGTGGTCTTCCAGACCGGCAGCGGCACCCAGTCCAATATGAACGCCAACGAGGTCATCTCCAACCGCGCCATCGAGCTCGCGGGCGGCACCATGGGCACCAAGACCCCCGTCCACCCCAACGACCACGTCAACCGCGGCCAGTCCTCCAACGACACCTTCCCCACGGCCATGCACATTGCCGTCGTGTGCGAGCTCGCCGCCATGTACCCGCGCGTCCAGCAGCTGCGCGACACCCTGGACGCCAAGGCCAGGGAGTACGACGACGTCATTATGGTGGGCCGCACCCACCTGCAGGACGCCACCCCCATCCGCCTGGGCCAGGTCATCAGCGGGTGGGTCGCCCAGATCGACCTCGCCCTGGACGGCATTCGCTACGCCGACTCCCGCGCCCGCGAGCTGGCCATCGGCGGCACCGCCGTGGGCACCGGCCTGAACGCCCACCCGAGGTTCGGTAAGCTGACCGCGACGAAGATCAGCCAGGAGACCGGTATTGAGTTCACCCAGGCCTCTAACCTCTTTGCCGCCCTGGGCGCCCACGACGCCCTGGTCCTGGTCTCCGGGGCGCTGCGGGTGCTGGCCGACGCCCTCATGAAGATCGCCAACGACGTGCGCTGGTACGCCTCCGGCCCGCGCAACGGCATTGGCGAGCTCATTATCCCGGAGAACGAGCCCGGCAGCTCGATTATGCCCGGCAAGGTCAACCCCACCCAGTGCGAGGCCATGACCATGGTGGCCACCCAGGTCTTCGGTAACGACGCCACGGTGGGTTTTGCCGGCAGTCAGGGTAACTTCCAGCTCAACGTGTTCAAGCCGGTCATGGCCTGGAACGTCCTGGAGTCCATCCGCCTGCTGGGTGACGTCTGCGTGTCCTTCGATACCCACTGCGCCTACGGCATCGAGCCCAACCGCGAGCGCATCGCGGCCAACCTGGAGACCAACCTCATGCAGGTCACCGTCCTGAACCGTCACATCGGCTACGACAAGGCCTCCAAGATTGCCAAGAACGCGCACCACAAGGGGCTGTCCCTGCGCCAGTCCGCCCTGGAGCTCGGCTTCGTCACCGAGGCGGAGTTCGACGCCTGGGTGGTGCCCGCGGACATGACCCACCCCAGCGCCGCCACGGACTGAGCGCCGCGCCGGGGTCTGGCCGCGCCAGGGCGGGACGCATGGTCCCCGCAGCCGGCCCGGCCGGGGCGCCTCTGGTGTGGGGGCGGACAGGGCTCCCGCGTCCTGGGGCGGCGGTCGCGCTCCCGTCCTGGCAGCGCGGCGTCGTGGTGCTGTGCCGCGGCACGGAGCTGTGGCGCCGCGGCTGACCTTCCGGTGCCTGGTAGGCCCCTGGGGCTTTCCTCGTCTCGGATCACCTGGTAGTGTGATGACTGACACTTATGCTGCGTCACCTTCTTGAGGAGCTCCATGACCACGCCCACCAGCTCTGAGCCTCTTGAGTCCCGGCCACCCGTCCAGGAGGCGGTCTCCCCGACCCCGGGCCCACAGGTCACCCCGAGCCCGCAGGGGGGCGGAGCCAGGCCCGACCCGGGCATCCCGGTGGCCTCGCGTCGTCCCGGCGCCCCGGCTGGCCCGGCGTCGCCCCAGCCCGTCTCCGGTGTCAGGAGGTACTGGTCAATGCTCCTGGGCGGCGCCGTGGTCAGCTGCCTGACCACGCTCCTGATCGCCGGCGCCCTCCACCCGCTGTTCGTCTACGTCTGGGTGCACCGCGTCGGGCGCATCCAGGTGCCCGCCCTCGCCCTGGTCCTGCTGCCCTCCTACATTGCGCACCGCCGCTACGGTCCGGGGCGCTCGGGGCTGACCACCGCCTCCTTCCGGTTCGTCTACTGGACCACGACCGTGCTCATGGGGACGGCGACCGGCATTATGGTCGCCCTCTCCTTGTCGCGAGGTTTCCTTGAAGCGCCTCCCGACTACTTCTGGCCGGCTGTGCTCTCCTGGGTGGCCATCGTCCTCCTGGTGCTCATGGCCGTGGACGGGATCGTGCGGGCCCTGGGCCGCCGGGGGGTGTTCCGCTGACAGGCCGGTGGCGGGCCCGCGGGGCGGGGCACGGCGCCCGGCAGTATGCACAGGGAAGTCACAGCACAGGCACGGGGCCTCCTAAGAGCTACCTCCTTATGGTTGTCGTCACAAGCGAGCCCCGTCTGAAGCTGAGGGATTATGACCGTCTCACGTCGCACCGTCCTCCAGGCCGTCCCGGTCACCGCCCTGCTGGGTGGACTGGCCGCCTGCTCCACGGGCTCCCGCCCCACGGGCTCCGCCACGTCCGGTGCCACCGCCTCCCTGGCCCTGGACACCACCGCCTGGCGCTATGACGCCACCGGCGACGTCTACTACCAGACCGGCCTGACCTACGTGTCCTCCCCGCAGGCCCCCGACTACGAGACCCTCGGCGTGTTCGTGCCCGGCGCCTACATGGACGGCACCGACAACGGGGACGGCACCTACACCGCCACCGTCCGGGCCTCCGGGACGGTGGGCTCCTTCACCGCGGCCACCGCACCCGTCGTCTACCCCGTCAACACCCCCGGCTACTCCGCCCAGAGACCGCCCACCGGGTACTCCTACGCCTCCGTCCAGGCCTACATGGAGGCCGGTTTCGTCTACGTGCACGCCGGGCTGCGGGGGAAGGACTCGGTGGGGGACTCCTACTCCGGCAACGCCCCCTGGGGGGTGACCGACCTCAAGGCGGCCGTGCGCTACCTGCGATACAACGCCGACGTGCTGCCCGGCGACAGCACCAAGGTCTACGTGTTCGGCCACTCCGGCGGGGGAGCCCAGAGCGCCGTGGCCGGGGCCTCCGGCGACTCCGCGCTCTTTACCCCCTACCTGACCGCCCTGGGCGCGGCCATGACCAACGCCGCGGGCGCCACCCTGTCCGACGCCGTGGCCGGGGCCATGTGCTGGTGCCCCATCACCTCCCTGGGAAGCGCCGACGCCGCCTACGAGTGGAATATGGGGCAGTTCGCCACCACCTCCACCCGTGCCGAGGGCACCTGGACCAGGGCCTACTGCGCGGACCTGGCCGCCGCCTACCCCGCCTACCTCAACGCCCTGGGCCTGAAGGACGCCGACGGCACCGCCCTGACCCTCCAGGCCTCGGCCAGCGGCACCTACCTGGCGGGCACCTACTACGACCACCTCGTCGGCGTCATCCAGGACTCCCTCAACGAGTTCCTGGCCGTGACCACCTTCCCCTACACGCCGTCGAGCACCCACATGGCGGGCATGGACGGCCAGGGCGGCGGGCCCGACGGCGGGGAGGCACCCAGCGGCGGGCCCGACGGCGGGAGCGTGGGCCCCGGCCTGCCTACGGGCCCCGGCGCGAACTCCGACACGCCCCCGGGCGGTGGGAGGATCCCCGAGACCGCCGAGCCCGCTGCCAGGACCACCGACGGGGGAGCCGACACCAGCTCAACCACCTACGCCACCGTCGAGGACTACATCGCCTCCCTCAACGCCACCACCACCTGGGTCACCTACGACGCGGCCACGAACACCGCCACCATTACGGGCCTGGCCGACTTCGTGGTCAGCCAGAAGCCTCCCAGCAAGGACGTGGGCGCCTTTGACGGCGTCGGACGCGGCCAGACCGAGAACGTGGTCATGGGCCGGGGCGCGAGCGGGCTGCACTTCTCCGCCGTGTGCCGCGACGTCGTCGCCGCCGGGGAGCACGCCTACGCCGCCCTGGGCGGCTGGAGCCCGGACTACGGGTCGTCCGCCTACGACACCGACCTGGCCGCTACCGACCCGGCAGGCACCACCACGGTCACGCGGGTGGACATGTACGACCCCCTGTCCTACCTCACGGCCTCCTCGCAGTACGCGGGCACCTCCACCGTGGCGCCCGCCTGGCGCATCCGCACCGGCCTGACGCAGGGCGACACCGCCTCCACCGTGGAGCTCAACCTCGCCCTCGCCCTGAGGGCGGCGGGCGTGGGCTCGGTGGACTTCGCCACCGTCTGGGGCCAGGGGCACACCATGGCGGAGTCCGCCGAGTCCGGTGAGACCAACTTCATTGCCTGGGTCACCCGGCAGGCGGCGGGCTGAGGACGCGCCCCGCTCCTGCCCCGCTCCTGGGCGCGGGCCCGGGGTGGCGGGCCCCGCGCGACCGGGTGCGTCCTGTCGGGTCCGACGCGGCGGAGCGCGCCATTGACCGCCTCCGGGGGCGGCGGCGTGTATGGTCCTTGCGATCCACCGTCGTGGAGCAGCAGCCGGATGGTGCCGGAAAGGAGAGGTACGTGCTTGCCCTGGGAATGGTCCTCGCGGTCCTGGCCGCCATCGTCCACGTGGTCATCTTCTACATGGAGTCCATTGACTGGGAGGGGCCGCTGGCCCGAAGGACCTTCGGCGGGAGCCCCACCCAGGCCAGGCCCCACACCTTCTACGCCTACAACCTGGGCTTCTACAACCTCTTCCTGGCCGTGCAGACCTTCTGCGGGGTCATCGCCCTGAGCACGGGATTCACCGCCACGGGGGGCGCGCTCACCCTGGCGGGGACGGGCTCCATGCTGGCCGCGGCGGCCGTGCTCTACCTGGCCGCCCCCGAGTACCGCACCGCCGCCGTCAAGCAGGGGACCTTCCCCCTGGCGGCCGTGGTCCTGGTGTCCCTGGGCCTCATCTTCTAGCCCTCTCCCGGGCCCGACGTCCGGCCCGCGGGCGGTCTGGCCACGATACGAGGTCTATGCGCGGTCCTGGTGGGGACGGGGCCCGCCAGTGCCCCGATGTGGCCACTGTCCTCATGGTGAGCCGAGGTCGGTGACGGCGCGCTCGGCCCCGCGCCGGGAGACACGACAGAAACCCTGGACGGCCCGTTCTCACGGGAAATAAGTACCGTTCTCGCGAGCAATAAGTACCGTTCTCACGGGAAATAAGTACCGTTCTCGCGAGCAATAAGTACCGTTCTCACGACGAACAAGTACCGTTCTCACGAGCAATAAGTACCGTTCTCACGACGAACAAGTACCGTTCTCGCGGTGCTCTTACTCGCACACGCTGACCGCCACCCCGGCGGCACGCAGCTCGGCCAGGGACTCCTCCGGGGCGTCGGAGGTGACCAGGATGTCGTCCACGTCCTCCAGGGACCCGAACCGGTAGGTCGAGGCGCGGGTCAGCTTGCGCGTGGTGGTGGGCAGCAGGACCCGGCTGGCCGAGGCGATAATCGCACGCTTGACCACGGCGTCCTCGGGCTGGTACGTGCACAGCCCGGAGGCGGGGGAGGCGGCGCAGGCGCCCAGGACCGCCGTGTCGGCCCGGAAGTCCCGCAGCGCGTCCACGGTCATGACGGTGAGCAGGGACAGGGTCTCGGTCTCCACCGGGCCGCCGGGGATAGTGACGCGCGCCCCGGGGACCTCGGCCAGCGTGGCCGCCGTACGCAGCGACAGGGCCATGACGGTCAGGTCCCGTCCGGCCAGGTGGTGGGCGATCAGCTCGCAGGTGGTGCCGTTGTCCAGGATGAGGCTCTCGCCGTCCTCAATGCGCGCGGCGGTGGCGCGGGCCAGGACCCGCTTGGCCTCCATGTCCTCGCTGGCGCGCACGGCGTAGGTGGGGCGGGCCCCACGCCTGGTGGGCAGCAGGGCGCCGCCGTGGACGCGCCGCACCAGGTCACGGGAGGCCAGGTCGGACAGGTCACGGCGGATGGTCACGACGGAGACGCCGGTCAGGCGCGCCAGGGCGTCAACGCTCACGGGATCGACCCGGTTGAGGGACCTCAGAATGGTGCGCTGGCGCTCGGCGGGGGTGGTGGTAGGTGTCATAGTTAACGCCTATGGTAGGCGCATTGGCCGCCAGACGCGCGTGACACCGGTCAGGCACGTGCGCGGGCCGGCGTATCAAGGAGGCGGCCAACTTGTCGGGGGACCACCAGGCGGGCAGGCGCGCGGGCCAGCGGCACCGGTAGCCGTCCGGGTGACGTGCACCTCCCGGTACCACGGCGGCGCCTGGCCTAGGGTGGGCGCACCGCCCGCGACCGGCACGAACAGGGAGGAGGCGGGGCCATGATCGAGTTCGACGGCGTCACCAAGCAGTACGGGCGTGACGCACCCGCCGTGGACGCCTTCACGGCCACGTTCCGCGACAGGGCGGTCACGGTGCTCCTGGGCTCCTCGGGCAGCGGCAAGACCACGCTCCTGCGCATGGTCAACCGCATGGTCGAGCCCACCAGCGGCCGGATCCTGCTGGATGGCGCGGACGTGGCCGACGCCGACCCCGTGGCCCTGCGCCGCTCCATCGGCTACGTCATGCAGAACGGCGGCCTCCTGCCCCACCGCACCGTGGTGGACAACATCGCCACCGTGCCGCGCCTGAACGGCGTCCCCCGCGCCACCGCCCGCCGTCGGGCCCACGACCTGCTGGCACAGGTCGGCCTGGACGACTCCCTCGCCTCCCGCTACCCCCACCAGCTCTCCGGCGGGCAGGCCCAGCGCGTGGGCGTGGCCCGGGCGCTGGCCGCCGAGCCCTCCGTGCTGCTCATGGACGAGCCCTTCGGGGCCGTGGACCCCCTGGTGCGCCGCGAGCTCCAGGACGAGCTCCTGCGCCTCCAGGCCGACATGGCCAAGACCATCGTCTTCGTCACCCACGACGTCGAGGAGGCCCTCACCCTGGGCGACGACATTATCCTGCTGAGCGCGGGCGCCCACATTGCCGCCCGGGGCAGCGGCCCGGAGCTCCTGGCTGGCAGCACCGACCCCTTCGTCACCCGGTTCCTCGGCCTGGGCGGGGACGGGCGGCGCCTGTCCCTGGGCGGGGACGGGACGGTGGTCACCGACAAGTACGGACGGGCCGTCGGGATCCTGGACAACGGGGCCCCGGGCACGGTGGCCCCCACCACGGGGGTCCGCGCCGCCAGGGACGGGGCCGCCAGGGGCGAGGTAGTCAGGGACGGGGCCGCGAGCGCCCCCGCAGGGCGGGCGGTGGCCGGTGCGGGGGATGCCGCGCCCGCCGGGCCAGGAGCCCGCGGTACCGCGACCCCGGGGAGCCGCCCGTGACCTGGGTGCTGCGCAACCTCGACCTCGTCGTCTCCCTGCTGTACGCCCACCTGGCCCTGGCCCTGCCCGCGCTCGCGGCCACGGCGCTCCTGTCCCTGCCCCTGGCGCGCCTGGCCGTGGGGGTCAGGCCCCTGCGGGCGCTGCTGGTGGGGGCCGCCTCCCTGCTGTACGCCGTCCCCTCCCTGGCGCTGTTCGTCATCCTGCCCTCACTCATCGGCACCACGATCCGCAGCGACCTGAACGTGGTGGTGGCCCTGAGCCTGTACGGCCTGGCCCTCCTGGTGCCCGCCGCCACGGAGGCCTTTGCCGCCGTGGACCGCCAGGTGCTCGACGCCGCACGGGCCCAGGGCATGACCGGCCCCCAGCGCTTCCTCGGCGTGGAGCTGCCCCTGGCTGGCCCCGCCCTCCTGGCCGCCCTGCGCGTGGTCACCGTCTCCACCGTCTCCCTGGTCACCGTGGGCGGGGTGCTGGGGGTGCGCAGCCTGGGGCTGCTCCTGACCGACGGCTTCCAGAAGGAGGGGGCCGGGGCCGAGGTGGCCACCGGGGTGGTGGTCACCATGCTGGTGGCCCTGGTCCTGGACCAGGTGCTGCTGGTCCTGGGCAGGATCCTCATGCCCTGGACCAGGGGCTGGCACCCCGGTGCGCGCTCCGGCGGTACGCGCCGCCGGATCCGGATGAGGCGGCCGCTCCGGCTGGGGCGGCGGCTCCGGCTGGGGCGGCGCGCCGAGAGGAGGGGGGCGTGAGGTACCTCCTGGAGACCCTGGCCTGGCTGGGGCAGGGCGCCCACTGGCGCGGCAGCACGGGGATCGGGCTGCTGGTGGCCCAGCACCTGGGCTACTCCCTCCTGGCACTGGCCCTCGCCTCCCTGGCCGCCGTCCCCCTGGGCTGGTGGATGGGGGCCACGGGTCGCGGGCGGGCCCTGGTAGTCGCCCTGGGCGGGGCGGCACGGGCCCTGCCGACCCTGGGCGTGGTGACCCTGACGGCGCTGTGGCTGGGGATCGGGCTGGCCGGCCCCCTGGTGGCCCTGGTGGTACTGGCCTTCCCCAGCGTCCTGGCGGGGGCCTGCACCGGGGTCGAGGCCGCGCCCCACGAGGCCGTGGACGGGGCGCGCGCCTGCGGCATGACCCCGTTGCAGGTCCTGGCCCGGGTCCAGGTGCCCCTGGGCGCCCCCCAGCTCCTCGGGGGGCTGCGCTCGGCCAGCCTCCAGGTGATCGCCACCGCCACCCTGGCCGCCTACACCGGTGCCGGGGGCCTGGGGCGCCTCATGTTCCTGGGGCTCAAGACCCAGGACTACCCCATGATGCTGGCCTCGGCGCTCCTGGTGGTGGTCCTGGCGCTGGCCTCGGAGACGTTCTTCGCCCTGGTGCAGCGGGCGGTCAGGCCGCCCGGGCGCCGTGACTCCAAGGAGAAGGTATGAGCCACGTGCCCCGCGGCCCCCGCCGTCGGACCACCTCGGCCCCCGCCGGCAGGGGGGTGGGCCGATCCTGCCCCCGATCGGCGCCCGCCCCAGGAGGCGCCGGTGCTCACGTCCCCTCCAAGGTGGGGGGACCCGGGAGGCCGGGGGCGGGCCGGCCCCGGCGTGACGGTGCGCCGGGCGGGAGTGCGCCGAGTGCGGGTGCACCGGGCGGGAGTGCGCCGAGTGCGGGTGCACCGGGCGGGGACGGGGCCGCGCGCCTGGGACGGCGTCGGCTCCTGGCCGCCTCCGGGGTCCTGGGCGCGGCCTGGGTCCTGGGTGCCTGCGCCTCGGACGACCCCCTGGGGACCAGGCGGGAGCGCCAGGGCGAGGGGGTCATCGTGGGCAGCCAGCAGTACTACTCCAACGAGGTCATTGCCGAGCTCTACGCCCAGGCCATGGAGGCCGTCGGCCTGACGGTCAGCCGCCAGTACCAGATCGGCCAGCGCGAGGTCTACGTCCCCGAGCTGCGCGCCGGGAACATCGACGTCATCCCCGAGTACGGGGGCAACCTCCTGAGCTTCCTGGACAAGGAGGCCACCGCCCGCGACGCCGAGGGGATCCAGGCCGCGCTGCTGGAGGCCCTCCCGGCGAACCTGACCGTCCTGGAACCGGCCCAGGCCACCGACCAGGACTCCTACGTGGTCACCCGGGCCACCGCCGAGAGGTACCAGCTGACCTCCATCGCCGACCTGAGGGCGCTGGGACGCGCCGTCACCATCGCCGCCAACAGCGAGCTCGCCACCCGCCCCTACGGGCCCACGGGCCTGGAGAGCGTCTACGGGGTCAGGGCCGTGGTGGAACCCGTGGAGGACTCCGGCGGGCCGCTCACCCTCAAGGCCCTGACCGACGGCGACGTGGACGTGGCCGACATCTACACGGCCAGCCCCGCGGCTACCGGCTCCGACCTGGTGGTCCTGACCGACCCGCAGGGCCTGATCGTCCCCCAGCGGGTCACGCCGCTGGTGTCGGCCACCCTGGCCCCTGAGGCGCGTGAGGCGATCGGTGCCGTCAACGCCCGGCTGAGCGCGCAGGAGCTGCCCCGGCTCAACCGGGCCAGCGCCGTGGACCACCTGCCCACCGCGGACATCGCCTCCCAGTGGCTGGCCAGCCAGGGGATCGTCTGACCCGGGCACCCCACGGCCGCAGGCGGGCCTAGCGGGCAGACGTGGTCGGCCGCGGGCGGCGGGGAGCGGCCCGGGCTCCTCAGCCCCGGGCCTGCCCACCGGGACGCCGGTAGGGTCCGGGCCCGCCTCGGTCAGTGGCAGGTGGCGGCGGGCCCCGGGCAGGGAGGTAGATAAATGATCATTTTAGTTAGATATGATCATTGGCAGCGATCGTATGGACTTTTACCGTTCATGGTGTCAGCCGGACGGGGCACGAGCCCCACCCCGGAACCGATACGAAAGGTCTCCACCATGAACACCACCGTCACCCGCCTGGCCGCCTCGGTCACCAGGATCTTCAACGCCTGGTTCAGCCGCACCACCGCCGAGGTCTACGGCACCGCCCCCAAGAGCCACTACCTCCACGACGTCCTCCTGGGCGGTGACCAGGACGACTACCAGCCCCTTGCCTGAGCAGGCGGGCGGCCCCCTGGACCTTCTGGGAGGTGGACCAGGCGCGACCAGGGCGGGCAGGGAGAACGCGGCCAGGACCTGGACCTTCTGGGAGGTGGACCAGGTACCAGCCCCTTGCCTGAGCAGGCGGCTCGGCGGGGCCGCGACGGGCGGGCCTGTCGGGCCGGGGCGGGCGCGGCGTCGCCCCACGACCCCGCCCACGCAGGTAGTATGTGCTTCTCATCACCTATGCTGCTGTACGGAGGCACCATGACCCGCATTGACCACGCCGCCGTCTGGGTGGCCGACCTGGAGGCCGCCCGCGACTTCTACACCACCTGGTTCGGGGGAGTTGCAGGTGAGCTCTACCACAACCCCCGCACGGGCCTGTCCACCTACATCCTCACCTTCGGGACCGGCGCCCGCCTGGAGCTCATGACCCGCCCGGACGTGACGGTCCCGGGGGCGGGGGACCGCCTGGGGTGGGCGCACATCTCCTTCGCCCTGGCGGACCCGCCCGCCGTGGACGCCCTGGCCCGGCGGGCGCGTGAGGTGGGGGTCCAGGTGGTGGACGGCCCCCGACGCACCGGGGACGGCTACTACGAGGTCGCGCTGCTCGACCCCGAGGGCAACCGGGTCGAGGTCGTGGCCGGGGACTACGCGCCGGCCTCCTGAACGGCGTCCGTGGTGGCCGGGACGCAGGCCCGGGGCGGCGCAGCGAGCGTGCCACAGGAGGGCGTGACACAGGTCCCTGTGGTGGTCCGGCGGGAGGCCTGAAAACCGGGGCCGGGCGCAGGTCTCCGTGGTGGTCCAGTCGCCCTGCGGCTGCCGAGCGGCCCGGCTGGTGACCCGGCTGGCCCGGGCAGGTCCTTAAGCCCGACGGCGCCAGACGTCCACCCGCCAGCCCGCGTCGCCTGAGCGGGGGCGCCAGGTACCGAGGACATCGCTGTCCTCCTCGTCACGCTCCCACTGGGCGAGGTCAATGCTCGGGGCGCGCACGAGCACAGGTGCCACCGCCCCCTCCGGCCCGGCCAACCCACCCGGCACGCCTGGCACGTCCGGCCCGGCCGTACCGGAACCGGTGTTCCCACCGGCTGCGGCGCACGTCACCCCGTCCGCTCCGGCTCTAACGCGCCCGGCACCCAGGCTGGCGGCCACATCCAGGTCAATGGTGCTCACCACCAGCAGGTCCGCGACCCCGGCCTCCATGGCCTGGCGGTAGACACTGCCCCCGCCCATTACCCAGGTGCGCGGCCAGGAGGCGGCCCGGCCCGTTCGCGGGTCCGCCCCCAGCTCCTCCTCTAGGCCGTCCGCGGCCAGCGCCAGGGCCTGCTCCAGGCTGCTGGCGCGGTGGGCCCCCGGGGCGGTCCAGTCCTCAGAGCGCGTCATGACCACGTTCCGGCGTCCCACCAGCGCCCCCTTGAGTGAGTCCCAGGTGGTGCGGCCCATGACCAGGCCGCCGCCCAGGGTCACGGCCTTGAAGTGGCGGAAGTCCGCGGGAACCCGCCACAGCATGCCCTCCGCCGACCCCAGAACCCCACCGTGGTCCTGGGCCCAGACCATACCCACCGGGGGCAGGCCCCCGGAATCCGGGGCAGCGGGCGGGAGCACCGGCACCCGCCCCGTGCCCCCGGGAGCCGGGGGGCGGGATGGGCCGGGGGGCGGAGGCTGCGGGACGGGCCCGGCGTCGGATTGCTCCACGGCTCACACCGCCACGGGGGCGGGGATGGCGGGGTGGTGGCGGTAGCCCTCCGAGGCGTCAATGTCGTCCATGGTGTAGGCGTCGATGGACGGCGCCGCCCCCAGGCGCAGGCGGGGGAAGGGGTAGGCCCGGGGCACGCGCGAGAGCTGGGTGCGGACCTGCTCGACGTGGTTGTCATAGACGTGGCAGTCCCCGCCGGTCCAGATGAGCTCCCCCACATCCAGCCCCGACTGCTGGGCCAGCATGTGGGTCAGCAGCGCGTAGGAGGCGATATTGAAGGGCACACCCAGGAAGAGGTCCGCGCTGCGCTGGTAGACCTGCAGGCTCAGGCGCCCGCGGACCACGTAGCACTGGAAGAGGACGTGGCAGGGGGCCAGCGCCATACGGTCCAGGTCGGAGACGTTCCAGGCGCTGACCAGCATGCGCCGGGAGTCGGGGTCGGTGCGCAGGGTGTTGATGAGCCCGGCTATCTGGTCGATGGCGCCCCCCTCACGGCTGGGCCAGGACCGCCACTGGACGCCGTAGACCGGCCCGAGCTCGCCGTCGTCCGCCCACTCGTCCCAGATGGTGATCCCCTGCTCGGCCAGCCAGCGCGTGCTCCCGGTCCCCTGGAGGAACCACAGCAGCTCGCCCTTGACGGCCTTCATGGCCACGAACTTGGTGGTGACGCGGGGGAAGCCGCGGGTCAGGTCGTAGCGCAGCTGGCGGGCGAACACCGAGCGGGTGCCGGTGCCGGTGCGGTCGCCCTTGGGGGCGCCGTGGGCCAGGACCTCCGCCAGGAGGTTCTCGTAGGCCACGTCCACCCCCGCCGGAGGGGTCAGGCCCGCCTCGGCCAGGGCCGGGTAGGTGCTCGACGGCGTCGCCTCGGTCATGGGCGGTGGCCTCCTTACGGGGTGGGACGGGTGGTGTGCGAAGGCGGTGCCTAGCCGCCGCTGGTAGCGGGCACCGCGGTGGCCTACAGGGCCGTGGGCATCGGGGCGGTGGGCACCAGGGCCTGCGGGTCCGCGGTGGCCGGGAGGGCGTCCGTGGGCCCCAGCGCCGCCTGGGCCCCCTCAATGACCTGGCTGGCCAGGGCCCGGCCGCCGGTGTAGCCGATGAACGCGCCGATCCCGAAGGGGATGAGCCGTCCCAGGGCCAGCGCCCCGCCCCGGGCCGCAACGCGGCGGGTCAGGCGCCTGGTCAGCTCGACGTTGACGGAGCGGACCGTGGGGATGGGCATCTGGGTGAGCAGCTGCGCCGCCCAGAACAGGGTGGACAGGCCCAGCTCCCCCTGGACCGCGCGGCTGCCCTCCTCACCCAGGAGGGCGGACAGGACCAGGGCCCGACGTCGCTCGGCGTCGGCCACGTGCAGGCCCTGGAGCTCGGCGACGGTCAGGACGTAGGTGACGGCGGAGGCCATAAAGACCGCGGTCTGCCCCACCGTCAGGGCCACGGATGTGCCCGTGCCCACCACGGGCAGGGCCGCCGAGGCCCCCACCGCGCCGGAGGTCAGGCCCGACTCGTGGCGGAAGCGGTTACCGGCCAGGACGACGAGCTCACTGACATCGGCGTCGGGACGGTCCCTGCGCATGCGGGCCACCCGCTCCTCGACCCGTGAGGCGGGTAGCGTAATAGCGGCGTCGAGCGCCTGCTCCAGGTGCCTGGAATCCATAGGGCCTCCGTTTCGTGCGGGCTGCCCGCGGGGCGCGGTCAGAATTAAGAGTACGGGCCAGGGGACGGCCCGCCACCGCTCGGCCTGCCGCCGGACCCGGCACTGCCGCCGTGGCCCGTGCGGGGCGGCCCCGGCGTTGGTTAGCGGCCCGCCACCGCCCGGCCTGTCAGCGGGACAGTCCCGCCCGGCCTGCCGCCGTGGCCCGTGCGGCCCTACTCGGAGGCCGAGTCGTCCAGGAGGTGGAGGCTGGTGCGCGCGCCCCTGTCGATCGTGTGCCCCACGGTGCAGGAGCGGTCAACGGCGGCGTCGACCCGCTGACGCAGGGTGTCCAGCTGCTCGGGGGTCAGGTGTGAGAGGTCGGCCACCAGCTGGACGTCAAAGGCGTCGTAGCGCTCCTCCGCCTCGTTCTTGGTGGTGGCCGCGATGACATTGGCCTCGAAGTCCTCCCCGAGCGCCTTGGCCAGACGGTGGTCCGCGGACAGGGAGTTGCAGGTGGCCAGGGCCATCTTGATCAGCTCGCCGGGGGTGAACTCGCCGGGGCCGGTGCCAATGCGTACCTCGGCGCCGCGGGCGTTGTGCCCCAGGTACTGGCGGGTCCCGGTGCGCTCGGCCCACACGGAGTTCTGGGGGGTCGGGACAATGCGCTGGTCGGTGCTCATGGACCCATGGTGGCACGACTGCCTGGGTACCACCTCCATCGGCGTCGGCGCGGGCGGCGGAAGACGGGCAGGCTGGGACGGTTCACGCAGGCGCCTCCGTCGGCGTCCGGGCGGGCGGCGCTCATGGCGGCCTTGTGCCTGGGCCGGGGCGTGACCGACGGGGCGTGCCCGACAGGGCGGCTAGATTAGCGCCTGGGCCCTGCCCGCCGCCCACTGGGGGCAGGTGGGCCGGGGCGCTGAGAGAAGGGTGGCATGGTGTCTAACGACCAGTCAGAGCGTCCGCACCCCGGCGCGGCCTTCGGGATCCCCTCCGGGGCGAGCGGGGAGGAGGTCGTGGACGCCGTCTTCGGTGACGGCGTGGACCGCGGGGGCCTGGAGAGGCTGCATGCGCAGGACCGGGGCGAGGAGTCCGATGCGGGCATCGACCCCGACCTCCTGCCCTACCTCCAGGCCGCCGACGCACCCGAGGGCGTGTCCCTCGCCGACGTCCGTGAGGCCGACCGGGCCCGGGAGCAGGCCGCCGCCGACGCGCAGGCCGAGAACCTGGCCGCCCTGCGCACGCTCGTCGCCGCGAGCCTGCTGTCCGGCGGCGACCCGGAACACCTTGACGCCCTCCTGGCGGAGGTTGACGAGGAGGCCGGGGACGAGGACGACTGGGAGCCCGTCCTACCCGACACGCCCCCCGGCGCCCCCGGCGCGGAGCCGCGAGACACCCTCGACGCCTCCCCCGGGGCCCACGCCGCCGCCCTGCGCGCGGCCGCCGCCCAGGTGGAGGTCTCCGCCCGTATGCGCGCCGTCGAGGCCGAGATCCTCTCCCGCGCCCCCGAGCACAGGGTCCAGCCGAGCCTGGAGCGCGTCGAGGCGGTCCTGGACCTCATTGGCCACCCCGAACGCTCCTATAAAGTGGTGCATATCACAGGAACGAACGGCAAGACCTCGACCGCCCGCATGACCGAGCGGCTCCTGGCCGCCACCGGCCTGCGCACCGGACGCTTCACCTCCCCGCACCTGGCCACCGTCCGCGAGCGCATCGCCCTGGACGGGGAGCCGGTGAGCGAGGAGGGCTTTATCGCCGCCTGGGAGGACGTGCGCCCCTACGTGGAGATGGTCGATGAGCGCTCCGCCGCCACCGGGGGGGTGCGGATGAGCTTCTTCGAGGTCCTGACCGTCATGGCCCTGGCCGCCTTCGCCGACTACCCGGTGGACGTGGCCGTGGTCGAGGTCGGCATGGGCGGGCAGTGGGACGCCACCAACGTGGTGCGCTCCCAGGTGGAGGTCATCACCCCCATCGGCCTGGACCACAAGGCCTGGCTGGGCGACACCATTGAGGAGATCGCCACCACCAAGGCCGGTATCGTCAAGGACGGGGCCACCCTGGTCACCTCCCTCCAGCCCCGGGCCGCCCAGGAGGCCATTGTCCGCGCCGCCGCCGCCCACGACGTCGTCTGGCGCCGCGAGCTCGACCCGGAGTCGGAGTACGCCGGACAGCCCGGTGCCGGGGAGCTGTCCGTGGTCAGCCGCCAGCTGGCGGTGGGCGGCCAGCTGGTGACCCTGGCCACGGCCGCGGCCGTCTACGAGGACGTCTTCATCCCCCTGCACGGGAGCTACCAGGCCCACAACGCGCTCCTGGCGCTGGCGGCCGTCGAGGCCGTCATGGGGGGTAGGGCCCTGCCGGCCACGGTCGTCCAGGACGGCCTCGCCTCGGCCACCAGCCCCGGGCGCCTGGAGGTGCTGCGCTCCTCGCCCACCGTCCTGGTGGACGCCGCGCACAACCCCCACGGCGTGGCCGCCCTGGTGGAGGCGGTGGAGGAGGTCTTCGGCCTGCGCCACCTGGTGGCCGTGACGGCCGTCATGGCGGACAAGGACGTCGAGGGCGTCCTGGCCGAGCTGGAGCCCGCCTGCGACGCCGTGGTCTGCGTGCCCATGGACTCCCCGCGCGCCCTGGACGTGGAGGACCTGGCGGCCGTGGCCCGGGAGGTCTTCGGGCCCGAGCGGGTGCGTACCGCCGAGACCCTGGCCCAGGGCGTGGAGCAGGCGGTGACCCTCTCGGAGGGCCACGACGCCCCCCTGACCGCCTCCGGGGTGCTCATTGTGGGCTCCGTGGTGCTGGCCGCCCAGGCCCGTGAGCTCCTGGGACGCCCCTGAGACCCACTTCCCCGGCCCCCGGGCCCTCGGCGGGGCCTGCGCCGCCTGGGAGCCCGGGCCGACGGTTCCCCGGCCCCCGGGCCCTCGGCGTTGCCGGGGCCAGCGAGCTGGCAGGCGCCCCTGGCGGCCCGGGCAGGGCCCCTATAGGCTCGGGGCCACCCCGATGAAAGGACCCCGTCATGACTGACCGTATCCTCGTCCTGATCAAGCCCGACGGCGTCGAGCGCCGCCTGGTCGGCGAGATCCTGCGCCGTATCGAGGCCAAGGGCTACGACGTCACCGCCCTGAAGACGGTGGTCCCCACGCCCGAGCTGCTCGCTGAGCACTACGCCGAGCACGTGGACAGGCCCTTCTACCCCGGTCTGGTGGAGTACATGACGCGCGGTCCGGTGGTCGCGGCCCTCGTCGAGGGCCACCGGGTGGTCCAGGGGGTGCGCTCCCTCATGGGCGCCACCGACCCCACCATGGCCGCCCCCGGCAGCATCCGGGGCGACCTGGCCCGTGACCAGGGCGGTGAGGCCATGGAGAACCTGGTCCACGGCTCGGACGGCCAGGCCTCCGCCGAGAGGGAGATCGCCATCTGGTTCCCCGAGCTGGGCTGAGCCGGCAGGGGAGCAGGGGCGGTGCGCTGCCGCGGCCGTCCCTGCCACTCAGCCCCGCTACCCGCCCCTGCCGCCCGGCCCGTCCCGCTCAGCCCTTGAGGCCGGAGGTGGCCAGGCCCTCGATGACACGCTTCTGCATGGTGAAGAAGATGAGGAAGATCGGGGCCATGGACATGACGGAGGCGGCCATCATGAGGGCGTACTCGCTGGAGTGCTGGCCCGCCATGGTGGCGATGCCCACGCTCAGGGGCATGGTCTCCTCCCGGGTGGTGACGATCAGCGGCCACAGCAGGTCGTTCCAGGACCACAGGACCGTGACGATCGTGACCGCCGACAGCCCCGGGCGCACCAGCGGGAACATGACCCTCCAGAAGGCCTGCCACGGGTTGCAGCCGTCCAGGCGCGCGGCCTCCTCCAGCTCCACGGGCAGGCTCATGAAGGACTGGCGCATGAGGAAGACCCCGAAGGCGGAGAAGAAGCCCGGCAGGACGATGCCCCACACGGTCTCCAGGAGCCCCAGGTCCCGGACGAGCTGGTACTGGCCGATGAGGTAGGACTGGCCGGGCACCATGAGGATGGCCAGGAGCAGCCCGAAGAGGAGCCCCCGCCCCCGGAAGGGCATGCGGGCGAAGGCGTAGCCGCCCAGGGAGCACAGGACGAGCTGGACGCCGGTGCGTAGCACCGTGATGGACACCGAGACCCAGAACTGGCTCATGAAGGGGATCCTGCGGAAGACCTCCGCGTAGTTGGACCACATCCAGTGCTCGGGGACCAGGCGCGGGGGAGCCGCCTGGATCTCGGTGTTGGTCGACAGGCTCATGAGGACCTGGTACACGAAGGGGAAGACCATGACCACCCCACCGGCCAGCAGCAGGACGTGGACGGGCAGGTAGCGGCGCTGGGAGGCGAGGGCGGCGCGCCAGCCGCGGGTGCGCGTCTCAGACATAGTTCACCCACCTCCTCTGCCCCAGGAACTGGACGAAGGTGACCACGGCGACGCAGGCGAAGATGACGACGGCCACGGCCGCGCCCATCCCCTGGTCGGAGTTGACGAAGGCCTCGCGGTAGAAGAGGTACACCAGGGAGCGCGTCCTGGGCTCCGCGGGGTTGTTCGTGCCGATCATGGCGAAGAGGGCGTCAAAGAGCTGGAAGCCCCCGATGGTCGTCATAATCGTCAGGAAGAAGATCGAGGGGCTGAGCAGGGGCACGGTGATGGAGCGGAACTGGCGCCAGGCGGAGGCGCCGTCGATGCTCGCGGCCTCGTAGAGCTCCCGGGGGATGGACCTCAGCCCGGCGGACAGGATAATGACGTTGAAGCCGACCGACCCCCAGACGCCGAACAGGGCGACGGCCAGGAGCGCCCAGCCGGGGGTGACCAGCCAGTAGGGCGGGTCGGCGACCCCCAGGGCCCTGAGGAGCTGGTTGAGCAGGCCGAAGTTGCCGTTGTAGACGAGTTTCCAGACCTGGGCCACCGCCATGGGCATGGCCAGGTAGGGCATGAAGTACAGCGTGCGGTACAGGCCCCTGCCTCGCAGGCCGGGTAGCTCGATCATGGCGGCCACGGCCACTGACAGCGGGATGCCCAGGAGGACGACGCCGGTGTAGAGGAGCGTGTTCGCCATTGCCGAGCCCAGGTCGGGGCTGGACAGGACGTCCTGGTAGTTCTGGAGCCCCACCCACCTGGGGCTGCCGCCGAAGGCGTTGCGCTGCTGGAGGGAGACGACGAGGTTCTTGACGATGGGCCAGTAGTAGAAGACGGCCACCCCGGCCATGAGCGGCCCGATGAACAGCACCGGCCACGCGCCGACGCTGGTGGGGCGGCGGCGCCGTCGTCCACCGGCCCCCGGGGTGGTGGCGGACGCGCCCCGGGGGGAGGGGGAGGGGGTCATGTCAGCCCTCCTTGGCCAGCTCGCCGTTCATGAACGTGGCGAGCTGGGAGGCGGCGTCGGTGACGGTGGTCTGCCCGGCGAAGGCCGGGGTGAGGTAGTCCCCCTCGTGGTCGGCCCAGGCGCTGGTGTTCTTCGAGACGGGGTAGGTCACCGCGTAGGTGGAGGCGGCCTCGGTGAAGATACGGCAGCTCCAGGACGAGTAGGTCTCGAGCCAGGGGGCCTGGGTGCCGTTGAAGGCCGGGATGGCCGTGCCGTTGCGGGCCTCGGTCTCCTGGGAGGCCCGGGAGGCCATGTGGGCGGCCAGGGCCTTGGCGGCAGCCTTGTTCCCGGAGGTCCTGGCCACCGCCCAGCCCAGGCCGTGGATAATGCTCCCCCTCTTCTCGCCCTGGGGCAGCGGGGCGACGTCGACCTCCTCGAGCCTGCCGGCGAAGGCCTCCGCAATGGGGGCGCACTGCCAGTCACCGGCCCAGAGCATGGCGGACTTGCCGGAGGTGAACATGGACTCGGGCTTGGTGTCCGCCACGACGGCGGGCGGGGCCACCGAGCCGTCGGCGATCCAGTCCGCCCAGCACTGCAGGCCCTTGACGCTGGCGGGGTTATCGAAGCCGCTCCTGCCGTCCTTAATGACGTAGCCGCCCGCCTGGGCGATCGTGTTGTAGTAGGTGCCCTGGCCGTCGCCGTTGACCGTGGTGGCGCAGCCCCAGATCCCCTGGTCCTTGCCCCAGGCGGAGATGGTCCTGGCCGCGGTGTGGAAGTCCTCCCAGGTCCAGTCCTCGGTGGGCAGGGCGGCCCCCGCGGAGGCGAAGAGCGTCTTGTTGTAGAAGACGCCGATCGTGTCGTAGTCCTTGGGGATGGCGTAGTGGACGCCCTGGTAGGTGTACAGGTCCACCAGGGAGGTGGGGTAGTCGCTCCAGGCGATGCCCGCGGCGGTGACGTCGTCCAGGGGCTCAAGCATGTCGTTGCCCGCGTACAGCTGGATATTGGGGCCGTTCATCCACATGACGTCCGGCAGCGTCCTGCCCTCGGCCTGGGTGCGCAGCTTCTTCCAGTAGTCCGCGTACGCCGTCAGGTTCGTGGTGACCGTGATATTGGGGTAGGTCTCGTTGAAGCTCTTGATATTGGCGTCGATCGTGGGCGTCTGGCTCTTGTCCCAGTAGGCCAGGGTCAGCTCCGCCTTCGTGTCCGGGGCGATGGACGCCGAGGTGTCCGCGCCACCCCCGTCGTCGGAGCAGGCGGCCAGGGCCAGGGCGATCGAGGTGGCGAGCGTGCCCGTCAGGACGCTGCGCCGGGTGAGGGTGTGCATGGGAGGCTCCTTTGTCTCGTGGTCGGGTGGGGCTGAGGGTGCTCAGCGCACCTGGTTTCGCGTGAAGTAGTCGACGACCTCGGGGGGGAGGTCGGGGATGGTGCGCGGGGTCGAGCCGTCGCGCAGGGACTCGGTGGCCTGGATGCCGGCGGCGACGGCGTACCACGCCCCCAGCGGTGAGGTGTCCGTGGGCGTGCCCTCACGGACGAAGCGCATGAACTCGGTGATGGTCAGCACGTCGGCGTCCCCGTGGCCGCCCGCGTCCCCGACAATGGGGAAGACCTCGTCGCCCTCGGCGTTGTAGTGGGTGCGCCGGTTCCACAGGCGGATGAGCCCGCCCTCGCCGTCACCGAAGTTCTCAATGCGCCCCTCGGTGCCGATGACCGTGTAGTTGCGCCAGTAGTCGGGGGTGTAGTGGCACTGCTCGTAGGAGGCGTAGACCCCCGAGTCCATGCGCATGAGCACCATGGACAGGTCCTCGACGTCAATGACCGGGCTCAGGCCCTTCTGGCTCAAGGGCGGCCAGTTGTCCAGGGAGTACCAGCTGTGCATGAGCTCGTCGGAGCGGTCCGCCCGGTCCGTGACCTGGTGGTAGAGGGTCTGCCCGCCCATGGCCACCACGCTGGTGGTGTGGGAATCCGCCAGCCAGTGCATGACGTCGATGTCGTGCGCCGCCTTCTGCAGCAGCAGGCCCGTGCCGTGCTCCCTGGTGGCGTGCCAGTCCTTGAAGTAGAAGTCCCCGCCGGAGCCCACGAAGTGCCGGCACCAGATGGCCTTGACCTCGCCGATCCGCCCCGAGCGGATGAGCTCGCGCATGGAGCGCACCACGTGCATGTGGCGCATATTGTGCCCCACGTACAGGCGGGTGCCTGTCTCGTAGGCGGTGCGCAGGACGCGCGTGGCCCCCTCCATGGTGATGGCCAGGGGCTTCTCCAGGTAGACGGGGACCCCCGCCCGCAGGAGCTCGCAGGTCACGTCCGCGTGGGTGTCGTCGGGGGAGGTCACGAAGGCGACGTCGATCCCGGTCCCCACCAGGTCGGTCACGCTGGTGGTGATGGACACCGAGTCGGGGTCCCGCTGGAGGCGGGAGGCCACGCGCTCGCGGGCCCGGGGGTGGGTCTCGCAGACGGCGGTGATCCGGCCGTTGTTCTCGGGCCTCTCGGCGGCCAGGGTGAACTTGGCCCGGGCGCCGACCCCGACCACCCCGACGCGCAGGGTGTCAGAGGGCCGGGACGTGGCGGCGGTGGCGGTCATGGTGCTGTGCTCTCCTGTGGTTGCGGCGTTGCTGACGGTCTCCACGCCCTGCAGGGGGGTGACGGGGACCTCGTCGGCCCCCGTGACGGCCTGGTTGGCGTGGTCCAGGGCGAGGGACAGGGCGCCGACGGCCGCCGCCGCCCACCCCAGGTGCGCGCTCTCCACCCGGAGCCGGGGGGACCACTGCGTCCCCTTGGCGCGCATGAGGGACATGAGGGGCAGGACTATGGAGCGGGCGCGCGCCGTCGGCGTCGAGATGACAATGAGGTCGGGGTCCACGACGAGCCCCACCGAGGAGATCGTCAGGGCCACGCGCTCCACCCAGTCCTCGTCCGGGGCCTGGGCGTCCTCCAGGCGCAGGTCCAGGGCGGCGGAGATCTCGCCGGCGGTGAAGCGGCTGCCCCGGTGCACCCTGCCCGACAGGACGAGGCCGGAGTGGATCCCCCGGGCCACCAGGATGTAGAGCAGGTCCCCCTGGGCGGCGATCTGCCCGTCCTGGACCCTCAGGCGGAACTCCCCCAGCGCGGCCATGTTGATGTCGTTGTCCACGTCCACCGCCACACCCAGGTCGTGGCGGAGGTTGCCCGCCAGGTCGAAGCCGTCCCACTGGGGGACCAGGTCCGCGTGGAGGACGACGCCGGCGTCGTCGGGGATCCCGGTGGTGGAGACGGACAGGTGCCGCAGGGGGCCGTAGCCGGACAGCCTGTCCGCCTCCTGGGTGAGGGCGGCCAGGAGGTCCGGGTAACGCCGCTCCTCGCTCAGCGGCGAGGTCCGGGCCGCCACGACGGTGCCGTCCAGGGTGGCGGCGCTGACCAGGACGGAGGAGACCAGGACGTCGGCTCCCAGGACGTAGCCCGCGCGCGGGGAGAGGGACCAGCCGGTCGCCGGACGGCCCGGGGTGGGGTCCACCAGGTCCTGGGAGACCACCAGGCCCTGGTCCTCCAGGTCGGCCAGGACGGCGCTCGCCGTGGGGCGCGAGGTCCCCGCGGCCCGCGCCAGGTCGGTGACGCTGCTGACCCGGGCCCGGCGCAGCCGGTCCCACAGCGCGGCGGCGTTGGCGGCGCGGGTGGAGGTCCCGGGGTGTCCTGGCATTGTCCGCTCCTGTGGGGGTGTGGGATCAGGGTCGACTGGCGTCCTCACCAGTGTGAAAGAGGGTTTCAAAACCTGCTTTGGTTATAGGGGTACAGTAGCACCCGTCACGTCTTCTGTCACGTTCTCCGTCACGTCCTGGGTGCGCCGGGGCGGGCCTGGGTGTGTCGGGGCGCGGCGGGCGCGGGCTCGTCCCCTGGGCCGTGCCCCAGCACGTGGGCTCGGGCGCGGTGGGTCGCATGGGCGGGGGCGCGGACCCCGGGTACATGTGCCAGGTGTCCGTGTCTGTTCCCCGGGGCGCACCGCAGTACGTGGTCGCCCGGGCGCGTGGGCGGGGGCGCGGCGGGCTCAGCCCCGGCGCACTGCCACCAGCAGGCCGTCACCCACCGGCAGGAGCGTGCAGACCAGCAGGTCGGAGGCGCGTACGGCCTTGGCCAGCTCGCGGGCCGCCACGGTGGCCGGGTCGCGGCGGGCGGGGTCGGCCACGTGGTCCGCCCACAGGGCGTGGGTGACGGCGAGCACCCCGCCCACGCGCAGCATGCGCAGGGCGCCCTCGGCGAGGTTGGCCGCCTCCACGGGGTCGACGTCCAGGACCACCATGTCGTAGGAGCGGGCCGCCATGCGCGGCATGACGGCACTGGCCCGGCCCTGGATGAGACGGATCCGGGAGGAGGGGTACCCGGCGGCGTCGAAGGCGCGGCGGGCCTCACGCTGGAGCTCGCTCTCGACGTCGATGGTGGTCAGGACCCCGTCGCGGCCCATGCCGCCCAGCAGCCACAGGCCGGACACGCCGGTGCCGGTACCGATCTCGGCAATGCTCTTGGCGCCGACGGAGGCGGCCAGGACCCGCAGCGCGGCCCCGGTGGCCACGCTGACCGGCTCCACCCCGAGGCCCATCCCACGCAGGCGGGCCTGGGTGGCGGCCTCTTCCTCCAGAGGGAACTCCTCGGTGTAGGTCCAGGTCAAGGTCTTGTCGGCACTCACCGCGCTGCCTTCCTCACATGATCACGTCCTGCGCCCGGGTACGGACGCGCCAGCTCCTATTGTTTCAGGTACCGGTGAACAGGCTTGTTCCTGGTCTTGCGGACGATGCCGGGTATCGCCACAGGCAGAGCCTACCGGTGCCCGCGGCGGCACGTGCCCCGGGCGGCTCCCTATACTGGGCGCGTGTTCGGCATCAACGGCAACGAGTTCATCGTCATCCTCCTGGTGGCGGTGATCGTGGTGGGTCCCCGGCGTCTGCCTGAGTACACCCGTAAGCTCACCCAGCTCATCCGTCAGCTGCGTGTCTTCCTGGAGCAGGCCAAGGCGCAGATCGCTGAGGAGGTGGGCCCTGAGCTCGGCGACCTCAACCTCGCCGACCTCAACCCCCGCAACTACGACCCGCGCAAGATCGTGCGCGACGCCCTGGGTGAGGACCTCGACGCCATTAAGCGCGACCTGGCCAACCCCCTGGCCGCGGTGGCCTCTACCGCCAAGGAGGCCTCGGACGCCGTGGCCGCTGACGTGCGGGCCCTGGCCGCCCAGGAGCGTTCGGACTCCCTGGGCAAGCGGATTGAGGCGCAGGCCGAGGCGGCGCGGGCCGGGGCTGAGGCTGAGGCCGCCCAGGGGAGCGGGAGCGAGGCCGAGGCGGCCGGAGCGACTAGTAGCCAGGTTAAGGAGGCCCAAGGGACCGGGGCTGAGAGCGCTCAGGCCGGGGCCGGGGTTGAGGCCGCCCAGGTGGCCGAGGCCAAGAGCGAGGAGACGCGGGCCGAGGCGGCTGACACCGTCCGGGGGCCTGAGCCGGGCGCCGGGGAGGAGCCTATGAGCGACACCACCTCGCAGGCGGGGTCTGCGGAGACGGCCTCAGCGCCGCAGGCTGAGGTGTCCCAGGAGCAGGACACCACGCCCGACGACCAGGAGCAGACTGCCGCCCAGCCGGTAGTCCAGGGGCGGGATACTGCGCCTGGGGAACAGCGTCCTGACGTGCTCCAGGAGCAGCAGGACGCCACGCCCGGGGAGCAGCGGGCTGCCGCCCCCGATGACCAGGAGCAGGACGCCGTCGTGACTGGGTCCCGGGACGGGCAGACCGCGACCTCGGAGGCGGCCGCCATTCCCACCAGCCTCACTGAGGCGTCGGGCGACCTGCCCCCCAGGCCGCTCTCCCCACGTGACATTGTCCGGGCCGCCAAGGCCGCCGCGAGGACGCGCCCGGAGGCGGCGACCCTGACCGTGGACGCCTGAACGTGCTGTCACGCGGGTGAACGTCGTCTCGCCCAGGTGAACGCCCTCTTATGTGGGTGAACGCCCTCTTGCCCAGGTGAACGCTACTCCAAACGGAGTTCATATGCATGAAAGCGCGTTCAGGCGCTCTCAAGCGCGTTCACCTGCGTTCAGGCGAGTTCAGCACGAACTGGTCCGGACCAGCCGGGCACTTAGCACCGGCCAGCCGGGCGCTCAGGTATTGACGGGGCTCACGCCCAGGGGGCGGCGGGCCAGCCCGCGGGCACGGTGCCCGATGCTGGAGGCCACCCGCGCCAGCTCCAGCGCGGCGGGGGAGTCCGCCGGGGGCCTGCCGTGGTCGCTGACGGTCACCGGCACGCCGAGGTCTGAGCCCTCCCGCAGGCGGATGTCCAGGGGCAGCTGGGCCAACAGCGGCACCTGGTAGCCCAGGACCTGGGTCAGGGAGTCGGAGACCGCCTGGCCGCCGCCGGACCCGAATATCTCCAGCCTGGAGCCGTCGTCCTGGAGCAGGTAGGACATGTTCTCAATGACCCCCAGGACCTTCTGGTGGGTCTGGGCGGCAATGAGGCCGGTGCGCTCGGCCACCTCCGCGGCGGCGGCCTGGGGGGTGGTGACCACCAGGATCTCCGCGTTGGGCAGGAGCTGGGCCACGGAGATGGTCACGTCACCGGTACCGGGGGGCAGGTCCAGTAGGAGCACGTCCAGGTCCCCCCAGAAGACGTCGGAGAGGAACTGCTGGACGGCCCGGTGGAGCATGGGCCCGCGCCAGATCACCGGCTGCTTGTCGTCCACGAACATGCCGATGCTCATGACCTTGACCCCGTGGGACACCGGGGGGACGATCATGCCGTCGAGCTGGGTGGGCGGGTAGTCCGCACCCATCATGCGGGGGATGGAGAAGCCGTAGATGTCGGCGTCCACCACCCCCACGCTCAGGCCCTGGGCGGCCAGGGCGGCGGCCAGGGCGGCCGTGACCGAGGACTTGCCCACCCCGCCCTTCCCGGAGGTCACCGCGTAGACGCGGGTCAGGCTGCCGGGTTTGGTGAAGGGGATCACCGGCTCGGCGGCGCCCCCGCGCAGACGGGCGCGCAGCTCGGCGCGCTGCTCGTCGTTCATGACCCCCATACGCACCTCGACGCCGGTGACCCCCTCCACGGAGCCCACCTCACGGCGCGCGTCCTGGCTGAGGGTGTCCTTCAGGGGGCACCCGGCGACGGTCAGCAGGATCAAGACGGTGACGAGGCCGTCGTCACCGATCTCGACGGACCCCACCATGCCCAGGTCGGTGATCGGACGGCGGAGCTCGGGATCGATGACGCGGGACAGGGCCTCGCGGACGGCCGCTGGCGTGGGCTGTGGCATGCGTCCATCCTAGGAGCCCGGCCACCGGGCCTCACCGTGGCGGGGAGCACGCCTGTGAGGGCCGTCAGACGTTGTCACACCCTGGTCTCAGGACAAACTAACGCTAGGCTGGGCCCCGTTCCCGTCCACGTAACACCTGTGACACCATGAGCATCTCAGCACAGTCCGTGAACCCGTCTGTCTCTACCTCCTCCACCCCCCGTTCTCTTCCTCCCCGGGCCCGGGTTCGGGGGCTCGACGGCGTGCGCGCGCTCGCTGTCTTTATGGTCCTGGCCTACCACCTCCTGCCCGGGGCGCTGCCCGGCGGGAAGGTCGGCGTGGACGCCTTCTTCGTCATCTCCGGCTTCCTCATCACCAGCCTGCTGGTGGACGAGCGGCGTCGTACCGGGTCCACCAACCTGCGGCGCTTCTGGGTCAGGCGCCTGCGTCGGATCGTCCCGGCCCTGCTGAGCACCATCGTGGTGACGGTGTCGCTGGCGGCCTGGCCGGGGGGCGACGTCCTGCTGGGCATACGCCGACAGGTCCTGGGCGCCATCGGCCTGGTCTACAACTGGGTCGAGATATTCGCCGGATCCTCCTACTTCGACCAGGCCCAGCCCAGCCTGCTGACCAACGTGTGGTCCCTGGCGGTTGAGGAGCAGTTCTACCTGGTGTGGCCGCTCCTCCTGCTGCTGCTCCTGGGCAGGGCGGACTCCCGGTGGCGTCGGTACCTGGCCTGCGGGGCGGCCGTCGTGCTCACCGCGGCCTCGGTGTGGCTCTCCCTGACCCTGGCGGCCCGCGGCGCCGACCCCTCACGGCTCTACCTGGGTACCGACACCCACGCCTACGGGCTCATGGCGGGCTCGGCCCTGGCCCTGCTCCACGGGCACGTCCTGGACCCCACCCGGGTGACCACGCCCCTGCTGGAGCGGACGCGCGCGGTGGTGTCCTGGGCGGGGCTGGTGGGCCTGGTCCTCATTGCCGCGCTCACCTCCGACCAGATGCCCGGCGGGACCCGGACCACCACCTGGGTCCTGGTGGGGGCCTCGGCCTGCACCGTGGCTCTCCTCCAGGGCCTGACCCCGGAGGTCGCCGGCCCGGCGCTGGCCCTCAGCCCCGGCTCCTGGCTGCCCGCCCTGCTGGAGACCGCCCCGCTGCGCTGGCTGGGGACCCGCTCCTACGGCCTGTACCTGTGGCACTGGCCCCTGTGGGTGCTGGCCTTCTACGTGGTGCCGCCCACCGCCCCCCAGGCCCTGGTGGCCCTGGGCGTGACGGTGGTGAGCGTGTTCTTCGCCGAGCTGTCCTTCCGGTACTTCGAGACCCCGATCCGACGTATGGGGGTACGGGCCTGGGTGCGTTCGGTCACCCGGACGCGCCTGCGTCTGAGCCTGTCCGGTGGCCTGGGTGTGGCCAGCGTCCTGCTGCTGGGGGCGGCCCTGGCCCTCCAGCCCGCCCAGTCCACCGCCGAGGCCGCCATCCAGCGCGGGGCCCAGGCGCTGGCCTCCGCCACCCCGACGGCCTCGCGGCCCACCGAGACGCCCACGCCCGAGCCGACCTCCACCACGGCCGCGCCCGAGCCCCTGACCGGGGACCAGGTCTCCCTCGTGGGGGACTCCGTCAGCCTGGCCTCGGCCCCGGCGCTGGAGGCCTCCCTGCCCGGGATCGCGATCGACGCCCAGGTCTCCCGCTCCTTCTACGCGGGCCTGGAGACGCTCCAGGCCATGGACGCCGAGTACGGGCCCCGCCCCTACGTGGTGGTCGCCCTGGCCACCAACGGGGAGGTCCTGGGCGACCAGATCCAGGCGCTCCTGGACTACCTGGGGCCGGGGCGCAAGCTCGTCCTGGTCACGGGGTTCGGGCCCGCCCGCACCACCTGGATCCCCGGGGCCAACCAGACCATCCGCGACTTCGCCGCCGCCCACCCCGACCAGGTGGACGTGGCGGGCTGGGACCGGGCCATTGCCGAGCGCATGGAGCTCCTGGCCCAGGACCAGGTCCACCCCACCGCGGAGGGGTGCGACGTCTACGCCCAGGTGGTGGTCGACGCCCTCAACGCCCTCAATGTCTGAACCGCCCGCGGCAGGCCTGCGTGGCGGCGGCGGGACGGGCTGGCTCCCGCCAGCTGGTGGCGGTGACCCTGCGTGGCGGCGCGGGCCTGCGGGGCGGGCTGGCTCCCGCCCCGCCAGCCGGGCTCAGCGGGCCTGGGGGGCGTCCTCCTCGGCCCGCTCCAGCTCCGCGATCTCCTCACGGGTGCGCCGCTCCTCGGCCAGGATCTCGCTGAGCACGTCGCGCAGCTCGGAGCGCACGAAGTCACGGGTGGCGACGTCGTTCATGGCCAGGCGCAGGGAGGCGATCTCCCGGGTGAGGAACTCGGTGTCCTCCAGGTTGCGGTGGGCCCGCTGCCGGTCCTGCTCGGCCGTGACGCGGTCGCGGTCGTCCTGGCGGTTCTGCGCCAGCAGGATGAGCGGGGCCGAGTAGGAGGCCTGCGTGGAGAAGGCCAGGTTGAGCAGGATGAAGGGGTAGGCGTCCCAGGCGTACTTCCTGGCGTACTGCACCAGCACCACGTTCAGGACGATCCAGGTCACCACGAAGATCGTCATGTAGAGGATGAACTTCGGGGAGCCCATAAAACGGGCGGTGGCCTCGGCGAACCGGCCGAAGCCGTCGGACTGCTCGTTGGAGCGCTGCCAGAGCCAGCGGGGTCGTCGCGTGGTCTCCAGGGGGGTGTCAAGGGACTCAGCCATTTGCGCTCCTCTCAATCATCTCGTCGGTGACGGCCTCGTCAGCCTCGCGCCAGTCGTCGGGCATGAGGTGGTCCAGCACGTCGTCGACGCTTACCGCCCCCAGCAGGCGCCCGGCGTCGTCCAGCACCGCCAGGGCCGTGAGGTTGTAGGTGGCCAGGAGACGGGTGACCGTGCCAATGGAGTCCTCGGCATGGACCGTCCCCACGTCCCTGTCCAGGACGGAGCCGAGCATACGCTGGGGCCGCTCGCGCAGCGCGCGCTGGAGGTGCACGATGCCCAGGTACCTGCCGGTGGGGCTCTCCAGGGGCGGGCGCACCACGAAGGCCACCGCCGCCAGGGCCGGGGTGACCTCCGCCTTGCGCGCCTGGGCCAGGAAGGTGGCCACGGTGGCCTCGGGCGGCAGGATGACGGGCTCGGTGGTCATGAGGCCGCCGGCGGTGTACTCGTCGTAGGCCATGAGCCGACGCACGTCCTCGGCCTCCTCGGGCTCCATGAGGGCCAGGAGCTCGGCGGCCTTGGGGCTGGGCAGCTCGGAGACCAGGTCGGCGGCGTCGTCGGGCTGCATGGCGTCCAGGACGTCGGCGGCACGGGCCGACTCCAGGGCCGAGAGCATGGCCACCGCGTCCTCGTCACCGAGCTCCTCCAGGGCGTCGGCCAGGCGCTCGTCGGACAGCTCGGCGGCCACGTCCTGGCGGCGGGCCGGGGGCAGGTCGCGCAGGACGTCGGCCAGGTCGGCGGGCTTGAGGTCCTCCAGGGTGGCCAGCAGGGCCGTGGCCCCCTGCTGGTCCGCGCTGCCGGCCAGGCCGCTGACCTCCTCGGGGCGTACCGTGAAGGTCTCGCCGCGGCGCAGCCCGAAGGCGCCGGAGGAGGCGCGCTGGACGAACAGGCGGGTCACCTTCCAGTCCATGCCGCGGTCCCGCTCGATACCCACGTCACGCACGGTGACCTTGCCCGAGCCGTCCTTGAGGGTGACCACCCGGTCAAAGAGCTCGCCCACCACCAGGGTCTCCACGTGACGCTGCTCGAAACGGCGCATATTGAGCAGGCCGGTGGTGATGACGGCCCCCGGCTGCATCGCGGTCACCCGGGACAGGGGCAGGAAGACGCGACGCCGCCCGGCGACCTCGATAATGAGGCCCACCGCGCGCGCCTCGCCGCGCATCTGCAGGAGCACAATGACGTCGTGCACCTTACCGACCCGGTCCCCCAGGGGGTCGAAGACGGCGGTGCCGACGAGTCTGGCCACAAAGACCCTGTTCGTGCTGCGTGTCCGATTGCTCTCCACGGGGCAACCTTATGCGCCCTGGGCGTGATCCCGCGCCCCGGGGGCCGCCGGTGGCACCGTGCGTGCGAGCATGAGGGGCATGAGCCAGTCCAGCCCTGTCCCTCCGCAGCCCGGGATCTCCTTGCGTCCGGGGGCCGCCGTCCTGCCGCGTGGTGAGGAGATCGCCTCCTTCGCCACATACCCCGAGGCCCAGGCCGCCGTGGACTCCCTGAGCGACGACGGGTTCCCCGTCCAGGTCCTGGCCATTATCGGCACCGACCTGCGTCAGGTGGAGCGTATTACCGGCCGCATGAGCTGGGGCAGGGCCGTGCTGGCCGGGTCGTTGAGCGGGCTGTGGATCGGCATGTTCTTCGCGGCCGTCATGGTGCTGCTGGGCCCGGGCTCGCAGAACCGGGGGGTGACCTTCACCGGGGCGATGCTCCTGGGGGTCATCTGGGGGATCGGCTTCCAGGTGGTCGGCTACGCCATGAGCCGGGGGCGGCGCGACTTCACCAGCGTCAGCCAGGTCGTGGCCTCCCGCTACTCCATTATCGCCGGGCAGTACGCCGCCGAGGCGGCCCGGGCGCTGGCCCAGGCCCCGGGCAACCTCACTCCTGGCGGGGCGGCGGCGCAGCGTGCTGCCCAGCGGCGTGCCGCCCGCGAGGCGGCGGGTGCCGGGCCTACGGCCTTCGGCTCCCGGCCCGATGAGCAGCCCCGCTTCGGGGTGCGCCTGCCCGAGGGGGCGGACGTGAACCGGTACGCGGCCTCGCACGGGCCCGAGGGGCAGGTGGGGCAGGCGGCCGGGCCTGGCGGGGTGGCCGGCCGGGCTGAGGCGGCTGACGGTGGGGTGGCTGGGCCGGATGGTGCGGGCGCTGTGGCCGGGCCTGGCGGGGTGGCCAGCCGGAGGTCCAGCCGGGACCAGGTCGCTGACCGGGGGCCCTGGGGGGCCAGGGCCGGCGAGGTCGTCAGCCCCACGGCGGACCCCCACGGTGAGTCCGAGGGGCGGGACAAGCCTGAGAGGCAGGGCGAGGCGGCTGACGGTGGGGCGGCTGGGCAGGACGGGGGTGACCAGCCGGGCTGAGGCGGCCGGGCGAGGCAGCTGAGGCGGCCGGGCGAGGCGGTTGACCAGGACGCGGCCGGGCCGGGCAGGGACCGCGCACTGGGCTCGGTATCTGGCCAAGGTGAGGCGGCCAGGCAGGACGGGGGCGACCAGCTGGGCTGAGGCGGCCGGGCAGGATTCGGCTGGCCAGGACGTGGCCGCCAGCCGGGAGTTAGGACGCCGGTCAGGCGCCCGGCTGGGAGAAGGGTGCTGGCGGCGTCGGCCAATTGGTCCGGACTACCTCTTGAATGTATCGGTAAGTGACGATACCATCGTTCTATGACGATGATTCATGGCCTCCTCCCGGAGGACCGCAGCGACGACCTGGACGCCGTCGTCCGCGCCGGGGCCCTGGCCGCCGTCCTGCGGGCCCTGGCCGACCCGACCCGCCTGGCCATCCTGGCGCACCTGGAGGGCGGGGAGCACACGGTGACCCAGCTGCGCGAGCACCTCGGCCTGGCCCAGTCCACGGTCTCCCAGCACCTGGGCGTACTGCGGGACGCCGGCCTGGTCGCCACCCACAGCCACGGGCGGACCTCGGTCAGCCACCTGGCCCGCCCCCACCAGACCAGGGCCCTGCTGGACGCCGCCCGGGTGCTGCTGGAGACCCTGAGCCCCGGGGCCCAGGCCGGGTCGGCCGTTCCCACGGTGGGCCTGCACGCTGCCACCTGCCTGCCCCCGGCGTCCTCAGTGTCCCCGGCGTCTCCGGCGTCCTCGGCAGAGGGCCCGGACGCGCCGGTGCCCGCGACGGCGGCGCCCAGGGCGGTAACGCCCTCCGGGGCGGGAGCCGTGCTGTCCGTGACAGGGAACGAGGCCGCACAATGAGCGCCCACGACCACTCCCACGGGTCGCAGGACCTGACCGCCTCCCGCTCCCGCCTGGCCGTCGCGCTGGGGCTGACGGTCCTGGTCCTCGTGGCCGAGGTCGTCACCGCCCTGATCACCAACTCCCTGGCCCTGCTGGCTGACGCCGGGCACATGCTCACCGACGTCGCCGGCCTGGTCATGGCGCTCACCGCCGCCCACCTGGCCACCCGCCCGGCCACCGACCAGCGCACCTGGGGGCTGCTCCGGGCCGAGGTGATCGGCGCCGCCCTCCAGGCCGGGATGCTCGGCGTCGTCGGCCTGAGCGTGGGGGTGCGGGCCGTCCTGGACCTGTTCGACCCGCCCGACGTCGCCGGGGGCGGCATGCTCGTCATGGGCGTGGTCGGCCTGGTGGCCAACGTGGTCTCCCTGCTGGTCCTGGCCGGGGGGCGGGGCACCAGCCTCAATATGCGTGCCGCCTTCCTGGAGGTGACCAGCGACGCCCTGGGCAGCGTGGGTGTGATTGTGGCCGCGGTGGTGGTGTGGACCACTGGCTGGGAGCGGGCCGACGCCGTCGCCTCCCTGGTCATTGCCGCTCTCATTGTGCCGCGCGCGCTGGTGCTGCTGCGCTCGGCGGGGCGGGTCCTCATGGAGGAGTCCCCCGACGGGCTGGACGTGGCCGAGGTGCGCCGCCACATGCTGGCCCTGGACCACGTCGAGGCCGTCCACGACCTGCATGTCACCCAGGTCGCCTCCGGGCTGCCCGTGCTCACCGCCCACGTCGCCGTGCGTGACGAGTGCCTGCGTGACGGGCACGCCTCCGAGATCCTGCACGCCCTCCAGGAGTGCGTCGCCGAGCACTTCCCGGTGCGTATTGAGCACTCGACCTTCCAGATCGAGTCCACCAGGCACCGCGAGCACGAGCACCTGTGCGCCTAGAACCTGCCCGGGGCGCTTGGTAGGACGCTGGTAAGGATGCGGGGGTGCCCCGGGGTGCCCCGGGGTGCCGCCAGGGGTTGCCCCGGGGTGCCGCCAAGGGCGCGGGCAGGATGCTGGCAGAGGTGCGGGCCCGCCCCGGGGGTGCGGGCAGGGTGTGGGCAGGGCGCGGGCCTGCCCGGGGGTGCCTGGTGGCAGAGCATGACATGGTGATAATGACGGCAGTGCGGGCCCGCCCCGGGGGCGTTGGCTGCAAGAACTAGTGCGGTCTGGGACTGCCACGTGCCAGCGCTCCGGACAACCCCCCGTTCTCACGAGCAATAAGTACCGTTCTCACGGCAAACAAGTACCGTTCTCGCGACGAATAAGTACCGTTCTCGCGAGAGGAGGGGAGGAGAGGGGCGGGCGGGGAGGGTGGGCCTCTAGTTGGCGTGGGCGGCCTGCTTGTCGGCCCAGTGGGCCAGGTCGTCCCCCTGGACGGCCGCCGCCAGGAGCTCGGGGAAGGCGTCCGGCGTGCAGCCGAAGGCCGGGATCCCCATCTGGGCCAGGCGCTTGGCGACGTCGTGGTTGTAGAAGGGGGCGCCGTCGTCGCTCAGTGCCAGGAGCACCACCACCTGGGTGCCGCTGGCCTCCACCTGGGCCAGGCGCTCCAGCATGCGCTCCGGGTGGGCGTCATAGAGGTCGCTAATGAGGATGAGGACCGAGTCCGCGGGCCTGGTAATGGTCTGCTGGCAGTACTCCAGGGCGGGCGTGGTGTCCGTGCCCCCGCCGAGCTGGGTGCCGAAGATGACGTCCACCGGGTCCGTGAGCAGGGGCGTCAGGTCGATGACCGCCGTGTCGTAGGCCACCAGCGTGGTGCGCAGCGAGCGGATCGTGGACATGACGGCGGCCAGGATGGAGGCGTACACCACCGAGGTCGCCATGGAGCCGGACTGGTCCAGGCAGATGGTGAACTCCCGCTGGATGCCCCGGTGGCGTCGGCCGTACCCGATGATCCGCTCAGGGATGACCGTGCCCAGCTCCGGGACGTAGTTCTTCAGGTTCGCGGTGATCGTCCGGCCCCAGTTGATATCCGCCAGGGCGGGGCGGGAGGTGCGCGTGGCGCGGTCCAGGGCGCCGCGGACCGCCTGCTGCAGGTTGTCGGCGAGCCGCTCCTCCACCTGCCTGGCGACCTTGGCCACCACGGCCCGGGCGGTGGCTTTGGACTGCTCCGGGACCGCCTGCGACAGGCTGGCCAGGGTGGCCGCCAGGTGGATGTCCGGCTCCACCATCTCCAGGACCTCCGGCTCCAGCAGCATGGAGGTCAGGCCGAAGCGCTCCAGGGCGTCCACCTGCATGACCTGGACCACCCGGGTGGGGAAGTAGGTGCGGATGTCACCCAGCCAGCGGGCCACCCGCGGGGAGGACTCGCCCAGGCCGCCGCGGGCCCTACGGCCCTGGAGCGCGCTCCGCGCCTCCTCGTCGTACAGGGTCCTCAGGGCCTGGTCCATGCCCGCCTGCTGGCGGCTCAGCGGCGTGCGGCGGCCCTGGGCGTCCAGCCCCAGCACCAGCCGCCACCGCTGCTCGGCCCCGATGGGCTCGATCTCCTCCGGGCTCGCCCCTGCGGTGCCCCCGGGCGCCTGCCGGACGTCGTCGCTGCTGGTCATGAGGCTCCTCCCAGGATGGTGCTCACGGTCTTGAGGATCGGTCCGGCGTCAGCCAGGTCGTCCACGGTGTCCTGGGGCTCCTCGTCCTCACCCAGGGTGGCGACCTGCCTGGCCAGGTCCTGGAGCTGGGGGCCAGGCCACTGGCTGAAGGCCCTCCGCAGGGCCGGCAGGACGTCCACGAAGGCCCGGTCCCCGATGCGCCGTACCCACTGGTCCAGGATCCGCAGCAGCTGGGGGTCGTAGCTCAGCAGCAGGATCTCCCCGGAGAGGAAGCCCTCGATCCACTCGGCCTGCTCCGTGGGCTCGGTGCCCGGTGACAGGGCCCGTGCCAGGCGGGCGGCGGCGTCGGCGCGCTCCAGGTGACCGGCGTCCAGGAGCAGGCGGGTCAGACGTCCCGCCAGGATCCCCGGCAGGCAGTGCCCGCCCAGGGCGCGCAGGAGGGTCTCGCGCCACAGGTCCGCACACTGCTCGTCCAGCAGGCCGATGACCGCCTGGACCTCGTCGATCGCCGTCCTCAGGGAGCGGGCCACCTGCTGGTCCACGTTGGCCGCGGCGGCGGGGAGCCCGGCACAGGCGCGCACCAGGACGGCCCAGGTCACCGCCGCCAGGCTGGAGGCGTCGGTACCACGCACGTCCCCGTAGCGCTGGGCGCGGGCCAGCGCCGGCAGGGAGGTCAGCAGGTGGGTGATGTCGGACTCCCTGGCGGCCTGGTCGTCCAGGATCCGCAGCAGCTCGGGCATGACGCTTCTCAGGTCGGCGGCCAGCGCCTCCTCCACGGCCTGGGTGACCTGCGGCAGCGAGGTCGAGTCCGCCAGGAGGGCGTTGCCAGCGGCCTCGGCGACCGTGTTGCCGAACGCGGCCGCCTCAATGACCTCCACCGACAGCTCGGGCACCCACTCCAGGGACCACACCTCCTTGAAGGTGCCCTTGGAGGAGGCCTGCTGCTGGCTCGCCCAGTCCACGCCCAGGATGCCTATCCGGTACAGGAACCGGGACCGCTCCAGGTCCAGGGGCCTGCGCAGGTCCAGCGTGAGCTTCCTGGGCGAGGCGCTCAGGGGCAGGCGCAGGCTCCTGGCCCTGGAGCGCAGGTCCGCGTCCAGGGGCACCATGGGCACGCCCTCGGGCACCACCCCCAGGGCCTCGCCGACGAGGACCTCACGGGTAGCCAGGGCGGCCCGGGTGGCACTGCCCTCGCACATGACCGACAGGACCGCCTCCCCCAGTTCGTCGGAGCCGGGCAGGGGACGGCCGCGCATGGCCGCCAGGGCCTGGGCCAGGCGGGCGGCCTCGATAATGTGGGCCGAGGAGACCGGCAGGTCCTGGCGGCGCAGGGAGGCGGCCACCAGGGTCAACCAGCGGATGACGGGCTGGTCGGGGGCGGTGAACAGGTGGTGGTACCAGCCGGGGGAGGCCACCCCGGCGCCGTAGCCGGAGCTGGTGGCCAGGCGGCGGTGGGTCCAGGGCACCCAGGTGGTACGCGTTCTGACCTTGCGCATCCCCTTGAGCAGGGCGTTGTCCTCACTCACCTTGGGAGGCCTGCCGGCCAGGGCCGGGGCGTGCCAGGCACCGCAGACCACGGCGATACGCCGGTAGCCGGCCCGCCTGGCCGCCCGCAGGACCCGGCGCATGTGGGCCTCACGGCGCAGGGTGTACGGGTCGGACTCCGGGGCCGCCTGGCGCAGCAGGCCAATGGCCTCGGTCAGGGCGTCAAAGGGGTCCCCGGCCAGGCGCAGCTCGATGGTGTCCTCCCACCAGGCCTCCGGGTCCTCGTACCCGGCCAGGCGCGCCAGCTCGGCAATGGGGTCGGTCCTCACCTGGGGGGTGTCGGGGGGCTCAGGGCCGGGGTGCCCGTCGGCGGGGTGCTCGTCGGCTGGTGGCTCAGCTGGCGGCTCGTGGGCTGGCAGCCCGTCGGCCGGGGGCTCGGGGGTCGTGTCCGTGCCGCGGGCCTGCTGGCTGGCGGACCCACCCGGCTCCTCGGCGCCCTGCGCCCCGGCACCCGTGCCGGTCCCCCCGGTGGCCGCGGGCTCCCGGGGACCGCCCGGATCCCGGGGACCGCTCGGAGCCCGCTCCCCGGCTGCCGGGGCGGCACCGGGGCCAGGGGCGCGGTCCTCCTCCTGGTCCTGTCGCTCGTCCTGGTCCTGTCGCTCGGCCAGCTGCACGGCGGCCGGCAGGTCCATGAACTGGGCCCTCACCCCGTGGGCGACCGCCCAGGACAGGGCCTGCCACTCCGGGGAGAACACCGCCATGGGCCAGAAGGCCGAGTGGGACGGGGCGTCGGTCTGCCAGGCCAGCAGCGCCACCGGCGGCGTCATCTGCGGCCCCACCCACTCAATGAGGTCGTCGGCGTCCGCGGGCCCCTCCACGAGCACGCAGTCGGGCTGGTAGTCCTCCAGCGCCCCCACCAGGGCCCGGCTGGAACCCGGGCCGTGGTGGCGGATCCCCAGGACCCGCACCCTCGGAGCGTCCGGGGAGGGAGCCTGCGGCCGCTCAGACGCCACCAGCGAGGGCGCGCCCGAGGCCGTCATGCTGGCACCCGACGCCGTCGCGCTGGCGGCCGGCGCTGTCACGCCAGCAGCCGAGGCCGTCGCGCTGGCAGCTGGCGCTGTCACGCCACCGGGCGCCAGGGTGTCGCCGGTCACGCCGTCACCTCGCGGCAGGCCCGGTAGAAGTCATCCCAGTCGCGGCGCTCGCGCACCACGGTCTCCAGATACTCCGACCACACCACCCGGTCGGCCACCGGGTCGCTCACCACGGCGCCCAGGATCCCGGCGGCCACGTCCGCGGGGCGCAGGACGCCGTCGCCGAAGTGCGCGCTCATGGCCAGCCCGTTGGTGACCACGGAGATCGCCTCCGCCGTGGACAGGGTGCCCGACGGCGACTTCAGGCTGGTCAGGCCGTCCTCCGTCACCCCCTGGCGCAGCTCGCGGAAGACCGTGACCACCCGGCGGATCTCCTCCAGGGCGCCCTGGGCGGGCGGCAGCCGGAGGGACGTGCCCAGGTCCTCCACCCGGCGGGCCACGATCCGCACCTCCTCCTCGGCGGTGGCCGGCAGGGGCAGGACCACCGTGTTGAAGCGGCGGCGCAGCGCGGAGGACAGGTCGTTGACGCCGCGGTCGCGGTCGTTGGCGGTGGCAATGAGGTTGAAGCCGCCGCGGGCCTGGACCTCCGCGCCCAGCTCGGGCACGGGCAGCGTCTTCTCGCTGAGCACGGTGATGAGAGCGTCCTGGACGTCGGAGGGCATGCGGGTGAGCTCCTCGACGCGGGCGATGCGCCCCGAGCGCATGGCCTCCATGACCGGGGAGGGGACCAGGGCCTCCTGGGAGGGGCCCTGCGCCAGGAGCCGGGCGTAGTTCCAGCCGTAGCGCACGGCCTCCTCGGCGGTGCCGGCCGTGCCCTGCACCAGCAGGGTGGAGGTGCCGCAGACCGCGGCGGCCAGGTGCTCGCTGACCCAGGACTTGGCCGTGCCGGGCACCCCGAGCAGCAGCAGCGCCCGGTCGGTGGCCAAGGTGGCCACCGCGATCTCCATGAGGCGGCGGCTCCCCACGTACTTAGGGGTGATGACGGTGCCGTCCTCCAGGGTGCCGCCCATGAGGTAGGTCACCACCGCCCAGGGTGAGAGCCTCCAGTTTGCGGGTCGGGTGCGCTCGTCACAGCGCTCTAGGGCGGCGAGCTCGTCGGCGTAGCGCTGCTCGGCGTGGGGGCGCAGGAGCCCCGTGGTGTCGTCGGCGGTGTCTGCGGTGGTCACGATGCCTCCTGGTCGGTCCGGTCGGTCAGCTCGAGCAGCTCGCGGCGCAACTCGAGGGCGGTGATGACGGTCTGCGCGCGCAGGTCGCTCAGGGTGTCGGGCGGGGCGCCCCGAAGAATGTCGAGGACCTCGTCGAGGGCTTCGGGCGCGCAGCGCGCCGGCAGCACGCCCCACCACCGGGAGTCGGAGATGTACGAGCCCGGCCTGGTCACGGCGATCAGGGAGCGGGCGAAGATCCGGGACTGCTCCGCGGTGAGCTCGGACGGCCAGCTGAGGGTGCAGGTGACGACGGCGCTGTAGCGCTTGGCGGCGATGAGCCGGTGCAGGAGGGCCTCGCGGCGCGGCTCGTCGAGCAGGCCGAACAGGCCGGCGGGGGCGGGGGAAGAGTTGAGGTCCGCGAGGGCGGCGGCGAGCTCGCCGTCGCGCCAGGTGGTGGCGGCCCGGACCAGTGGGACGAGCAGTTCCACCTTCTGCCCGTCGCAGCGGGTCCGCGCCCTCGCCAGCTCGGCGGCGGAGATCCCCACGAGGTCCGGCCACCGCCAGGTGGGGATGCGGGCGATCACCTCCTCCAGGCGCGCCAGCGAGGCGGAGGTCCGGTGGGCCTTGGCGGGGTAGCGGTCGCGGGCCAGGGCGTCGGTCATCTCGATGTCGTGCAGCTCGACCGCCGGGGCCCGCAGGGCGCGCCGGGTGACGACGACGTGCCGCTCGGCCAGGGCCTCGGCGCGGGCGATGAGGGCGGAGGAGGGCAGGCGGCTCAGGAGCTCGGCGGCCCGGCCTCGCACGGCCTCGGCGCGGTCGTCCAGGCGCTCCTCCAGGATCTGCTCGTCGGCCGGGCCCAGCCCGATGGCCAGGGCGTCGAGGATCTGCTCGCGCTCGGGCGCCCTCGCCTTGAGCCAGGCGCCGTCGGCCAGGAGGGCGCGGGCGGCGTCGGGGTCGGTGCGGCGCAGGCGGGCGAGGTGATCGGCGCGCTCCTGGGCGTCGCCGTCCTCCCACCGGGCGGGGTCGGGCGGGGCGTCCCGCTGCGCGAATCGCCGGATGCGGGCGGCCCAGCGCTCGTCCAGGGCGAAGACGGCGCGGTCCCGCTCGTCCATGACCGCCACGACCTCCTCCCGGTCGTCGCCGCTCAGCGCGCTCGCCGCCCGGTTCAGGAGCATCGGCGGCAGGCGCAGGCCCCGGCGCCGCACGAGGCGCAGGACCCGCACGATGAGCTCGTCCTGCGGGTGGTCCAGGGCCATGATGCGGGTCAGGACGTCGGCCAGGCCGGGGTCGATGACCGGGGTCGGATGCGCGGGCAGGTTCAGGGCGGTCGCGGACGCGACGGGGATGGAGGTGCGAGCGGCCGCGGCGTGGGCGGCGGCCGCCTCGAGCACGCGCTCGGCGCCGTCGGCCCCGCTGAGCGTCGCGGCGACGGGGGCGCTGAGCGAGGCCGCCGCCAGTGGCCGGTTGCGCGCGCCGAGGGCGGCGGCGCGCACGACGTCGTCGAATCCGCTCACAGCGGCACCACCGTCCCCTCGGTCAGCAGGCTCAGGGGCCACAGGCCCTGCGGGCAGATCAGGCCCGCGACCACGACGTCGTCGCAGACGGCGCTCAGGGTCAGGCGCCGGTGGGCGCCGATCCGCAGCAGCGGCAGGGCGGCATCCCCCCGGTCCGGCCCCTGCCCGTCGCCGTTCTCCTTCCGCGGGCTCAGGGCCAGGTGCCCCTCGGCATCGGCGGCCAGGCGGCCGGCGACGAGGAGGGGCCGGACGTCCGCCCACGGGTCGGCGGCCAGGGCGTCGCGCCAGGCCTCGCGGGCGCCGGCGACGCTCAGCGCCCCGGGGTCCCAGCCGACGACCGGCTCGGCGGCGGGCTGCTCGGGCCGGGACAGCGCCCGCAGCCCGGGCCCGGGGTGGAAGTGCAGGCGGGCCCGGACCAGCGTGCCCGGGCTGAAGGTGGTGGGCAGCTCCTCCGCCTCGCGGGCGTAGGCGATGATGCGCCCCCAGCGTCCCGTGCTCGTGCCGCACAGCCAGAAGTCGCGGGCCGTGACGCGGCCCTCCTCGCGGTCGCGGGTGCCCATCACCGCCCACCGGTCCTCGACGCCGGGGGCGGCCAGGACCTCCTCGGAGGGGACGCTCAGGCCGATCTCACGGCGCGCGCAGGCCACCAGGTCGGCGGGCAGGTGCTCGCGCCCGGCCCAGGCGCGCACGAGCAGGTGGATGGTGCCCAGCTCGGAGGCCAGTGCGCGCAGCCAGTCGGGGCTCTCGTCGTCCAGGTCGGCGAGCTCGCCCAGGCGGGTGGCGATCCCGGGCGCCTGGGCGTCGACCATGCGGGCGGCCAGGCGGCGCAGGGCCGTGCTCCGGCTCTCGCTGGTCGTGACCAGGCCCTGGTCGATCTGGTCGAGGATCCAGCGGTCGAGGTTGGCCAGGCCGTCGGTGATGCGCTGCTCGCGGCGGGCGGCGCGGGCCCGGGCGGCCTTGGCGCGCTTGGCGGCGGTGGCCGGGTCGGCGTCGGGGGCGGTGCCGGCGGCGCGTGCAGCTTTGCGCTCGGCGCGCTTACGACGGGCCTGCGCCCAGTCGGCGGCGTAGTCGGACGGCTCGCCGGAGGGGACCTGCCCCTGCGACCACAGGTGCAGCAGGCCGATGGTGTGCTTGCAGGGGATCTTGCGGCTGGGGCAGGAGCAGGTGAAGGCCGGGCCCGTCAGGTCCACGCAGACCTTGTAGGGGTTCTTCCCCGAGCCCCTGGCGGCGCCCCACAGCAGGGTGCCGTCGGTCCCCGGCCTCGACCAGGTCCCCGGGGCGGCCAGCTTGAGCCCCGCCTTGGAGACCTGGGCGTCCGGCGCGAGCGCCGTGACCTGCTCAGCGCTCCAGGGGGCATCCGTCGGGGTGTTCATGGCTCGAGGCTACCGACCGGGTCCGACACGAAACAGGACCCTTAACGCGGGCGCGCCCGGCCTGCCCGGCCCTGATGTAGTCACGCCAGCCGGACTGCTCAGCCACGAGGGGCGCGCCCGGCCCTGGCGGCTGACCGCCGTCAGATCCTGCGTGCTCTGCCCCGGTCGGCCTACAGTGGGCCCATGCAGACAGGACACGTCGTGTACAAGGTCAGGGATCTCGACGCCGCCGTGGCGGACTTCCGCTCCCGGGGCTTCGTCGTGGAGTACGGGGCCGTGCGCAGGCCGAAGAACGCCCTGATCTACTTCTCCCAGGGCCCCTACCTGGAGCTCCTGGTGCGTACGGGCATGCCGCGCCCCGTCCTGCGGGCGCTGGCGGCCCTCCCCGCCAACCCGGCCCGACGCTTCAACGCCTGGGAGCGTGGCCCCCAGGGCCTGTGCGGCCTGTGCCTGGAGGGGAAGGACAAGGAGCTCGACGCCGTCGTCGCCCGGCTGCACGGGCGCGGGCTGCTGGTGTCCCCCACCCGGGTCGACCCCCACGGCAGGCACCTGCGCTACCGGGCGTTCTTCCCCGCGGACCTGGACCTGCCCTTCTTTATGACGCACTTCTCAGTGGATCCGCGTCCCGCCGACCTCACGCACCCCAACGGGATCCGCTCCATCGCCCAGGTGGACCTGCCCCTGGAGGGGCCCAGGAGGACCTTCGTGAACAGGCTCTGCGACGACGGCGTCCTGCGGTGCGTGCCCGCGGACGGGACCATGAGGGTGGTCTTTGACGACGGCACCGAGCTCAGGGGGCCCGGGCCCGGTGCGGGAGGCCGCCCCGCTGGCCACGCGGGCCGCTGAGGGCGCTGGCCTCTGTAAGCGCTGGCGGCCGTGGGCGCCAATGCCCACGGCCGCCAGCTGTGGCTCTCTCGGGCCCGGCGCGGACGGCCGTGGACGGGGACGGGAGCCGCCCCTGTGGTGGGGGCGGCCCCGCGGCAGGGCCGAGGCCGGGGACCAGCATGAGACAGCACCCGGTCAGGGGGGCGGCCCCCGCGGCGGGGGCCTAGGACAGCAGCCCGCTCACCCAGGCCTCGACGTCGTCGGCCGTGCGGGGGATGCCCGCGGTCAGGCGCTCCACCGAGCCGTCCTCGTTGACCACGACGTCGTCCTCGATACGTACCGCCATACCACGCAGCTCGGCGGGCACGCGCAGGTCGTCGGCGCGGAAGTACAGGCCCGGCTCGATGGTGAAGCACATCCCCGGCTCCAGCAGCGCGTCCACGTACATCTCCCGGCGCGCCTGGGCGCAGTCGTGCACGTCCAGGCCCAGGTGGTGGCTGGTGCCGTGGACCATCCAGCGGCGGTGGTACTGGCCCTCGGGGGCCAGGGTGTCCTGCGCGGTCACCCCCTCGGGCAGCAGGCCCCAGTCATACAGGTGCCGGGCCAGGACCTCCATGGCGGCGGCGTGCAGGTCGCGGAAGCGGGTCCCGCTGTGCCCGGCCTGCTCAAAGGCCGCGTCGGCGGCATCCAGGACCGCCTCGTAGACCCGCCGCTGGGGGGCGGTGAAGCGCCCGTCCACCGGGATGGTGCGGGTGACGTCGGCGGTGTAGAGGGAGTCGACCTCGGCGCCAGCGTCCACGAGCACCATCTCGCCGGGGCGGACCTGGCCGTCGTTGACGATCCAGTGCAGGGTGTTGGCGTGGTCCCCGGCGGCCGCAATGGTGTCGTAGCCCAGCCCGTTGCCCTCCTGGCGGGCCACCGCCCCGAAGGCGCCCTCCAGGACGCGCTCGCCGCGCCAGTGGGCCACGGCGCGCGGGATGGAGCGGATGAGGTCGTCAAAACCGGCCCTGGTGACCTCCACGGCGTGGCGCAGCTGCTCCACCTCCCAGGCGTCCTTGACCAGGCGCAGCTCGCTGGCGGCCTCCGCCAGGCGGGCGTCGGCCTCGGTGGCGGCCTGGTCGGTGGCCAGGCCCGCCGCCTGCCGGGTGGTGTTCACCAGGGCGGTGACGTTCTCGTCGGCCTCGGCGATGACACGCAGCTGGACGCCGTCGGCCCCGGCGTCCTTGGCCAGGGCGTCGGGCAGGGTGTCGACGTGGGCGCAGCGGATGCCGGTGGAGGCCTCCACCTCCTCCACGGAGGGGCGTACCCCCACCCACAGCTCCCCGTAGCGGGGGTCGGCGTAGAACTCCTCACTGGAGCGTGACGCCCGGGGGCGGAAGTAGAGGACTGCCTCGTGGGAGGGCGTGTCCGGCGGCACCGGGGTGCCCGGTGCGGTCAGCGGCTCCAGGACCAGGACCGCGTCGGGCTCGAAGTCCGTCCCCGTGCCGGCCAGGTGCGCGAAGGCGCTGTGGGGGCGGAAGCGGTAGTCGCAGTCGTTGTTGCGCACCTTGAGCGTCCCGGCGGGCAGGACCAGGCGCTCACCGGGGAAGAGGGCCCCCAGGGCCGCTCGACGCCGGGCGGCCCAGGGGGCGGCCTGGGACAGGGGCGGCAGGCCCTCGGGCCGCGGCCCCCAGCCGGAGCCGATGAAGTCCCGGAAGGCCTGGTTGGCGGGCTGGGCGGAGCGGTTGCTGCCCCGCTGGGCCAGGGACTGGCTGGTGTCGGTGCCGGAGGCGGTGCTGGGAGCGGGCTTGTCGGTCATGTGCCCATTCTCCCACGTCCCCTTCCCGCCGCCGGTGGGGTGCAGACGCCGGGGCGGGGCGGGCCTTACCGGAGACTGGAGGAGACCTGGTCCAGGACCACCCGTGCCGCCGTCGGGCCCGGGTTGAGGAAGAAGGGGTCCTCCTGGACCTGGACGGCCCGGTCCGCGGTGACCGCGCCCAGGGACGACCACCCCTGCATGCCGGTGAGCTCATTGGCGCGCCCGCCGCGGACGGCGTAGAAGATCCAGTCGGCGTCGGTCTGGCCCAGGTCCGTCGGGGTGAGCTCCTGGGAGGCGGTGTCGGTGAAGGCCTGGGAGCCGGGGCGGGCCACGCCCATGTCCGCCAGGACCGACCCGGCCAGCGAGGCGGGGCCGAAGACGTGCAGGTGCCCGTTGACCAGGCTCAGCAGGGAGACGGTGGGGGAGCCCGGGGGCTGGCTGGCCGCCCTGGTGTCGGTGTGGTAGGTCTCCAGCCAGGTCTGGGCGGACTGGGTCCTGCCCAGCGCGTCGGCCACCAGCAGGAGGTCCTGTTTCCAGGACCGGTCGGTGCCCTGGACGGCGACGGTGGCGGCGACCTCGGACATCTCCCGGTAGAGGGAGTTGGCGTCCTGGGCGTCCGCGCTCATGAGGATCAGGTCGGGGCGCAGGTCGGTGACGGCCTGGAGGCTGGGCCGGATAGTGCCGGCCAGGTTGGTGACGGCGCCCAGCTGGTCCGCCTGGGCGTCAAAGGCACTGGCCAGGTACTCGGGGACGGTCTCGGCCCCGTCGGCGGCCGCGCCCACCGGCACGGTGCCCAGGGTCAGGACCGCGTCCAGCAGGCCGGGGGCGATGACCACGACCCTGGTGGGCGCGGCAGTGATCGTGGTCGACCCCCGCAGGTGGTTGACGACCCGGGGGAAGACGTCGTCCTCCGCCCCCGACCCGGTGCCCGGGGCGAAGCCTGTGGGCACGGAGGAGAGGGGGCCGCCGGAGGTGGGGGACGAACCGGTGGCCGGGGACGTGGGGGTGGGCGAGCTGCTGCCGGACCCGGAGCAGGCGGTCAGGACCGTGGTCACGGCGACCGTGCCGACCAGGGACAGGGCGGAGCGACGGGTCGTTGTCATGACGTGGAGGTTAGCCTGGGCGACGCTCCGAGGTCCAGGAGGTCTGAGCTGCGGTGCGGCGCTTGGTGGTCCGGGGTGGTCCGGGGATGCGCCCGGCCCTGGTGCGCCCGGCCGCGCCCCTGCCGTGGATTACGCCCGGGACGGGCTCGGCGTGCCCCGGTCCCCAGTCAGGACGATGCCGCACTGGCGCCGGGCCTCGGTAAGGATCTCGACGGTGCGCACCGAGTCCGCCAGGGGACGCAGGGCGGACTCCCGCTCCCCGGCACCCAGCGCCCGCACCACCTCAGCCAGCTCGTAGGCCAGGACCGGCCCGCGTCGCTCCACCTGCCGCACCCGGGTGCCCGCCCCGATGACGTCACCTGCCCCGGTAGACGCGACGCCCGTCCCGGGGTCCGCCGGCGGCGCGGGCACGGCCCTGGCCGGGCTCAGGGTGGTCAGCCGCCGGGGCCACTGGCAGTCGTCCACTATCAGCGCGGTGGCGTCCCCGGTCAGGACCGAGGGTACGACGGCGGGGGAGGTCTTGGAGTGCAGGCAGGTCACCTGCAGCCCGGCCCAGGCGCCGTCGTCGTAGTCCAGGACCACGGTGCCGTGGGAGTCCGCCCCGCTGCCCAGCAGCTGGGCGCTGGCGGTGACGCGCGTGGGCGACCCGAACAGGTGGACCGCCAGGCCCACGGGGTAGACCCCCAGGTCCATGAGGGAGCCCCCGCCCGCGGCCGGGTCGAGGGCCGCGGGCAGGGCCCCGCCGCGGTAGGCCTCCATCCGGCTGGAGAACTGCTCCTTGACCAGCAGGGCCCGGTGCACCCTGCCCAGCTCCCCGCTGGCCAGGACCTCACGCAGCGCCGCCACCCCCGGCTCGAAGGCGGGCACCCAGCCCTCCATGAGGAAGCGGTCGGCCGCCCTGGCCGCGGCGACCATGGCCCGGGCCTGGTCGGGGCGCAGCGCGAAGGGCTTCTCCACCAGCACGTGGAAGCCCGCCTCCAGGGCGGCCACGGCCTGGTCGGCGTGGAGGACGTTGGGGCTGCCCACGTAGACCAGGTCCGCGGGGGTGGGGCCGGTGGGCCCGCAGGCCTCCAGCAGCTGGGGGACGGTGGCGTAGGAGGCCCCGATCCCGTGCTCAGCGGCGAAGGCGGCGGCGTGCGCGGGGCGGGCGGAGACCACCGCCACCACCTGCACGCCCGGGGTGAGCGCGGCGGCCTCCATGAACCAGCGGGCGATAAAGCCCGCGCCAATGACCGCTACCCGGACGGGTGCGGGAGCAGGGGACGTCATACCTCGAGGGTACCCCGGGGCGCCGGGCCGGTGGGGCCGGTCGTAGACTCGTGGTCGTGCGCATTGACCCCCACACCCACTCCTCCTGCTCGGACGGCACCGACACCCCGGCCGAGCTCATGGCCGCGGCCGCCCGGGCGGGCCTGGACGTGGTCGGTCTGACGGACCATGACACCACCGACGGCTGGGCCGAGGCCGCGGCCGCCGTCGGGCCCACCGGCGTCACCCTCCTGCGCGGCACCGAGATCTCCTGCGCGGCCGACGGCGTCACCCTCCACCTCCTGGCCTACCTGTTCGACCCCGCCGACCCCGACCTGGTCCGGTCCCTCGCCCGGTCCCGCTCCTCACGCGCCACCCGGGCCCGGGACATGGTTGAGCGCCTGGCCGAGGACTACCCCGTCGCCTGGCAGGACGTGCTGGACCAGGCCGGTGGGGCGGTGACGATCGGACGCCCGCACATTGCCGACGCCCTGGTGGCAGCCGGATCCTTCCCCGACCGCTCCGCCGCCTTCGCCGGGCCCCTGGCCACCAGCTCGCCCTACTACGTCCGCCACTGGGCCCTGGACCCCGTCGAGGCGTGCGTGCTCGTGCGCGCCGCCGGAGGGGTGCCGGTGGCTGCCCACCCCCGGGCCGCCACTCGGCAGCGCCGGCTCGTGCCCGACGAGACCTTTGCCGCCATGGCCGAGGCGGGCCTGGCCGCCCTGGAGGTTGACCACCGCGACCACGGGCCCGCCCAGCGCGAGGCCGCCCACCGCCTGGCCCGGCGCCTGGGCCTGGGGGAGTCGGGCAGCTCGGACTACCACGGCACCGGCAAGCCCAACCGCCTGGGGGAGAACCTCATGCCCCCCGCCCTCCTGGAGCAGATCGTGGCCGAGGGGCGCCTGGCGCTGGTCACCCCGGCGGACTGAGGGAGGTACTGGGCGCCGGTGGACGGCCCCGGCCCAGGTCAGGGCGGCCAGGATCCTGCGGTAGCCTGGTGAGCCGGGCCAGGGCGGACCGTACCGTCCCTGGCCGCCCCGTCCAGGAACACCCCGCACAGAAACCGGTCCGCCTCGCCCATGCTCGACGCCGTCATCAGCCTCCCTCTCCTCGCCACGTCCTTCACGACGATCCTGGTCATCCAGGACCCGCTGGGGGCGGTCCCGATCTTCCTGTCGCTGACAGGCTGGCAGAGCGCCCGGGAGCGGGCCAGGTCCGCAGCCCAGGCCACCTTCCTGTCCTTCTCCGTCATCCTGGTCTTCACCTTCTTCGGGCGCTACATCCTGAAGTTCCTGGGGATCTCCGTGCCCGCCCTGCAGATCTCCGGCGGCCTGCTGCTCCTGCTGGTGGCCCTGGAGCTGCTGACGGACAAGGCGGACGAGGGCCCCGACCCCAACGCGACTGCCAACGTGGCCCTGGTCCCCCTGGGCACCCCGTTGCTGGCCGGACCGGGCGCGATCGTGGCCTCCATGGTGGCCGTGGAGTCGGCCCCGACGGCCACGGTCGGCTGGGTCAGCGTCACGGTGGCGATCGTCCTGACCCACGTGGTCATCTGGGCCACGCTGCGGGCCTCCCTGACCCTGCACCGGGTGCTGGGGGAGTCCCGCATCCTGGTGCTCACCCGCATCTTCGGCCTCCTGCTGGCCGCCATCGCCGTGCAGATGATCGGCGACGGTATTACCGCCTACATCCAGGAGACCTTCTGAGCCGAGCGCGGCGGGCTCGCCGACGTACCCGTCGCCCGCAAAGGGGCCGCACCTCGCTCAGGCCCTACCTATGCGTTCACTCCCCGCCGCGGATCTCCTTGCCGCCGCGCGTGCGCTTGCGCTTACGGCGCGGACGGTCCCCGGTGACCCGGGCGGTGCGGGAGGTCGCGCGTACCGGGACAGCCCCGGCACGATCACCGCGCTGGTGCCCCCGGCCGCGTCGGCCCCCGCGTCCCTGCCGGCCGTGGCCGTGCCGCCGTCCGGTCTCCCCCAGGTCCTCGATCTCCTCGGCCGCCAGGCCCTCCAGGGTCCGCTGGGAGCGGGGCAGGGTGCCGGTGACGTCCTGGGGGATCGCCAGGTCGGTGTAGAGGTGGGGGCTGGTGTGGTAGGTCTCCACCGGCTCCTCCATCGGCAGGCCCAGGGCCTTGGCGATGAGGCGCCAGCGGGGGATGTCGTCCCAGTCCACAAAGGTCACGGCGGTGCCCGAGTGCCCGGCGCGCCCTGTGCGCCCGATGCGGTGGACGTAGATCTTCTCGTCCTCGGGGCACTGGTAGTTAATGACGTGGGTGACGTCGTCGACGTCGATCCCGCGCGCGGCCACGTCGGTGGCCACGAGCACGTCCACCTTGCCCTTGCGGAAGGCCCGCAGGGCCTGCTCGCGCGAGCCCTGACCCAGGTCCCCGTGCAGGGGGGCGGTGGCGAAGCCCCGCGCACCCAGGTCCTGGGCCACCCGGTCGGCGGTGCGCTTGGTGCGCGCGAAGATAATGGTGCGTCCCCGGCCGGTGGCCTGGAGGATCCGGGAGAGGACCTCCACCTTGTTCATGGAGTGCGTGCGGTAGACCACCTGCTGGGTGGTCGTGACCGTCATGCCCTCGTCGCCGGGGTCCTGGGCGCGGATGTGGGTGGGCTTGGTCATGTAGCGCCGCGCCAGGGCCACGACCGCCCCGGGCATGGTGGCGCTGAAGAGCATAGTCTGGCGGTCGGTGCGGGTACGGGCCAGGATCCTCTCCACGTCGGGCAGGAAGCCCAGGTCCAGCATCTCGTCGGCCTCGTCCAGGACCACCGTGGTCACGTGAGCCAGGTCCAGCAGGCCCCGGTTCATGAGGTCGATGACCCGCCCCGGGGTGCCCACGACCACCTCGGCGCCCTCCTTGAGGGCCTCGATCTGGGGCTCGTAGGCGCGCCCCCCGTAGACCTGGACAATGCGCACCGTGCGCCGGGCCGCCGCCATGGACAGCTCCTCGGCCACCTGCTTGGCGAGCTCGCGCGTGGGCAGGATAATGAGCGCCTGGGGGGAGCCGGCGGCGGGGTCGGCGTCCCAGCCCTCCTCCCCGGGGCCCAGGGTGTCCATGAGCAGCGGGATGCCGAAGCCCAGGGTCTTGCCGGTGCCGGTCTTGGCCTGGCCGATAATGTCCTTGCCGTCCAGGGCCACTGGCAGGGTCAGGGCCTGGATAGGGAAGGGGTGCGTAATGCCCTTGGCGGCCAGCGCCTGGCAGATCTCGGGCTCGACGCCGTAGCTGGCGAAGGTCCGCGCCCCCAGGTCCGTCGTGGTGCCCTCGTCGGTGATGTCGGGGGTGGCCTCGTCCAGGACGGGGGCGTGGGCGCCGGCGGTGCGCAGGATGCCGGAGGCCTGGGGCTCGGATCCCTGGGGCTCGGCGTCGTGGGCCCCGGTGGCCTGGGGCTCAGCGGCCTGGGCCCCGGTAGCCTGGGGCTCAGCGGGCTGGGGCTCCGGGGCGGTCCCGGTCGTGGGCTGGGGCCCGGCGGCCTGGGCAGCCTGGTCAGCGGTCGCGGGCGCGGCATCGTAGGCGGCGGTGGCGACGTCGGTAGTCGCGGTGTTCTCGTTGGTCACGAGCATCCTTTGGTCGGTAGTACCTTGTCAGGGTAACGGCCCTGAGCGGCGTGGTGCCACGGAAGCGGTGGTACGGGGCCGTCGCCGTGGGGGAACTCACGCGACACGAGGCCGTAGACCGTAGGCTGGGTGCTATGACGCCTCCCTCCGCCTCCTCCGCGCCCTCCTCCTTCACCCGCACCGCCTTCGGGCTTATCGGGTTCGCCTGCACCCTGGCCTGCACCCGGTACGCCAAGGACGCGGACAAGGCCCCCACCATGGTCTCCCGGGTCGAGCTCCAGCGGATGAGCGCCGCCAAGGTGCAGGCCTTTGAGCAGGTGGCCGACCTGGCCCAGGAGGTCGGCGTGGACGTGTACACGGCCGCCGAGCCCTTTACCGGGGCCCTGGGGGACTTTGACGAGCGGCTGCGGCCGGTGGACTGGGAGGAGCGGCTGGTCAAGACCTACCTGACGTTCGGCCTGCTCACGGACTTCTCCATGGCGCTGACCAACAGCCTGCCGGAGGACGTGGGCCTGCGCCTGCTGGAGGTGGTCAGCCAGGACCGCTTTGGCGGCTTCGCGGCCAATGAGCTGCTGGAGGACATTGCGGCGCAGCGCCAGCTCGCGGCCCGTATGGGCTTGTGGGGGCGCCGGGTCGTGGGGGAGGAGATCGGCAGCCTGCTGCGGATCCTGGCCCGTTCCCCGGAGCTGCTGGAGGGTGGGATGGGCGTGGAGCAGTTCCACGCGGTGCTCTCCGCGGGGGCGACCTCGCGCATGAGGGGCCTGGGGCTGCGCGTGTGACCAGGGACCACCCGGCGCACCGCCCTCCCGCCCCGCTCCCTGCCCCCGCTCGCGAGAACGGTACTTATTGCTCGCGAGAACGGTACTTGTTTGTGCTGAGAACGGTACTTGTTCGTCGCGAGAACGGGTGTCCGTGGCTGGCTCCCGCAGAAGGGACGCGATCACGTACGGCGTGAACGGAACGCGATCTAGTTGTGGGGAACAGGGCGTTCTGCGCTGGTGTGGGTGGGGGTCGCGTGCTACTATTTTGTTCGTGGGGGCAGGGGTAAGGACGGATAGGGTAGTGTCAGGAGGTCGCCTTTGAGTTATATGCGGAGGGGTCTCTCCTGCCGTCTGATCTGCCCCGTATAAGTGGGTTCACGATGAGGGTTTGTTCTGGTGTTGTGCTGAGGAGTCCAATGACGTGGTCCGTTTTGTTGTGCGCATCCTGTGTGGGAGGGGTGGGGATCCGCCCCCTGGCGGGTCGGGTACGGGAAGATGCGTGTCCTGTGCGGGACGGGCGTGGGTGGGTGGTGCGGTGCCCGTGCTCGACGACGGGGGCCTGTGCCGGAGGGGATCTGGTGAGGGAAGGGGGCGCGGTGCGGGTGCTCGCGGGGTCGAGGCCAGCCGAACTTGTGACGTTGGTCACCATCACTGTGGTACGGGACACCCTGTCTGACTGCCACTTTTCCGCATGGTCTCGTCCAAAGCCGGCGCCGGATCCGCTCCCAGGGCCGTCGGTGGCGAGTGGCGTCATACCAACGAAAGGTGGTAGAAATGGACCCGTTCCGACCACCTCCGGAAGGGCCTCCACAGGCCGGTGGCGATCCAGCCCCTGGAAACGTTGCAACCACGCGCCTCCCAGGAGCAGGGTCAGGGAGCACCCCGCACCGCTAGGTGCATTAAGACCCCTCGGTAACACCGGGAGCCGGCACAAAGGCGGGTCAGGGAGCACCCCGCACCGCTAGGTGCATTAAGACAGCCACCCCAGGATGGTGGTGGCCTTGGCCTCGACCCGTCAGGGAGCACCCCGCACCGCTAGGTGCATTGATGGCCTCGGCAGGAGCCGCCGGGGTGGAGGGGCGGCATGTCTGGGAGTGTCCCACACCTCGTATGCGGTTCTGTCCCGTTCGCGCTATGGTAATTAGCGCGTGAATGGGGCGAGACTGACTGCGGGACGGAAATCCCCTGCCTTTCGTGACGTTGGCCCGGCCGGTGGGGCGTCTATCGTGTTCTCGTGGCATGGACCCGGGTGGTCTTATACAATGCTTTGGATAACCTGCCGCTTGTCTGCTGGCCCGGTTCCGTGCGTGTGTCGCAATCTGAGGATCAGAACGAGGGTCACCCTCGGCCGCGTCGAGGTCCAAGCTCCTGACCTGCGTGGACATTGGGTGCACAAAGATGAAAACAGAGTGGACCCGGCCCTGATCCTCAGATTGCGACAGAACCGTCCGCCCACCACCGCCGGGGCCGCGCATAACCTCCTGTCCTCACCCTAGGTACAGGGCGGGACGGGCCCCAGGGCGAGCGGCGAGGCGCGGGTGCGTGGCGGTTTGTTGTGTGTCGTGGTGAGACGGGCCCCAGGGCGGGTGGCGAGGTGGCGCGGGGCGTGAGGGTCGTGGTGGTGGCCCAGGTCAGGTCCCGGACCAGGGCACGAGGCGGGTTCTTAGTCCCTTGCCAGGTCCCGGTCGTCCCGGCACCATGGTGACCAGCGCGCCCCTGCCCCGTCGTCTCGTGGCAGGGACAATGCGACAGGCCAGGTAAGGAGCCGTAGGAGAGGACACCACCATGAGCAGTACTTTTGACCTCAGCGGGAAGGTCGCCGTCGTCGTCGGGGCGAGCTCGGGGCTCGGCGCCGACGCCGCTCGCGCCTACGCCGAGCACGGCGCCGACGTCGCGCTGCTCGCCCGGCGTCTGGATCGCCTGGAGGCCCTCAAGGCGGAGATCGAGGCCGCCGGGCACCGCGCCGTCGCCGTACGCTGCGACGTCACCAACGAGGACAGCTGCCGGGCCGCCGTCGACGCGGTCATCGACGCCTACGGGCGCATTGACATCCTCCTGAACAACGCGGGGGTGGCCGTGCGCGGCGGCGTCGACACCCTCACGGACGCCGACTGGGACCGCTCCTTCGACACCAATGTCAAGGGCATCTTCCACGTCAGCAAGTACGTCGTGCCCCGTATGCGGGAGCGCGGCTACGGCAAGATCGTCAATATCGCCTCGGTCAACGCCGTGGTCGCCGACAAGCACGACGTGTTCATCCGCCACGCCTACAACGCCTCCAAGGCCGCGGTCCTGGGGCTGACCCGGGGAATGGCCTGCTCCTACGCCCGCTACGGCATTACCGTCAACGCCATTGGCCCGGGCCTGTTCGAGTCCGAGATGACCGCGGACACCCTGTTCAGGAGCGAGGAGTTCCTGTCCGCCTACAACGCCCACAACCCCACGGGCCGCCCCGGCGGGCGCGGGGAGCTCAACGGGACGATCCTCTACCTGTCCTGCGACGCCTCCAGCTACGTCCAGGGACAGTTCATCCTCGTCGACGGCGGGGCGACGCTCGTGTGAGGCCGCCAGCACCCTGGTGGAGGTCATGAGGGGGGCCGGTCCCGTGCAGTGGGGGCAGTGCAGCGGGGGCAGTAGCCTGGCGGCGGCCCGGCGGGTGGGGATGGTGCGGCCGGTCCCACGTGGTGGGAGGCAGTAGAAGGGTGCGGGTCATATCGGCCACGCCCGTGGAGCCGGTCTCACGCAGGTAGGGTCAGACCCGGACGCCCCTCACATGAGGGGATACGACCCTGAGCCGGTCCCACGCAGTAGGGTCACCCCATGGACGCCACCAGCACCACCAGGGCGGGCACCGAGCCCGTGGACCTGAGCGGGGTGCCGGAGACCATGCTGCCACTGTGCGCCAGGGCCCAGCACACCCTCTCACCGCGCCCCCGGTTCCAGGACCACGACGCCGCTACGCTTGTCTCACGCCTGGACCACGACGTCGCCGCAGCCCGCACCGGCCGTCCCACGGTCGAGGGGACCGTGGCCCGCGCACTCACCCAGCGCCTATCGGTCCTGCGGGCCCGTCGTGCTCCCTGCTCCCGCACTGGGGGCTGGGTGAGACAGCACCGGGGGAGCGGTACCGGGGTGCCTTCCCGTCCCTGTATTGGGGGCCGGGGGTGCTGGGGGAGCCCGTCCCGTCACATGGCCGCTGTCTCCCGCCCCTGTACTGGGTGCTGGGCTGATCTGACGGGGCTTTATTCTGCTGCTACCGGTCTCCGTCCCCACACTGGGGGCCGGGACCAGGGGCCCGTCACCGGGCAGACGGGGGAGAGGCCATGACCTCACCGACCGGACGCAGGGCCGTGCTCAAGGCCCTGGGCGCCACCGGCGCCGCCACCCTGCTGGGAGCGGTCGCAGCCTGCGCCTCCGGCCCGGGCTCTGAGGCCGAGACCGCCCCGCCGTCGGGCGCCGCCTCCCCGGGTACCACCCCGGACGCCGCCTCCCCGGGCTCCTCGGCCCCCGCCCCCCAGGGCACCCTGCCCACCTACGCCTACGAGACCCGTGACCTTGACGTGACCAGCCAGGGGCAGACCCTGCCCGGGCGTCTCTACGTGCCTGCTGCTGACGCCGCCGTCCCCCTGGTCGTCTGCTCCCACGGGCTGTGCAGCGCCCCGGACGACGTCGCCCCGGTGGCCCAGGCCCTGGCGCGCCTGGGGCTGGCCGCCTACTGCCCCTCCTTCCGCGGTGGGGGACCGGGCAGCGTCGGGGACATGACCCGTATGTCGGTCATGACGGAGGTCGCCGACCTGGAGGCGGTGCTGACGGCCGCCCGTACCGCTACCGGGGGCTGGGAGGTGGTTGACCCCGGGCGGATCGTCCTGCTCGGTCAGAGCCAGGGCGGTGAGGTCAGCGCCGTGACCGCCGCCCGCCACCCCGAGCAGGTCGCGGGCCTGGTCCTGTGGTACCCCGCCTTCTCCATCACCGACACGCTCCACAGCCTCTACACATCCCTGGACGCGGTGCCTCAGGACTACAGCTTCCTGGGGTGCGCCCTGGGGCGCGTCTACGCCCAGGACATGTGGGACTACGACGTCTACACCGAGATCGCGGGCTACACGGCCCCGGTCCTCATTGTCCACGGCAGCGACGACCTGGTGGTGCCCTACCGCTACTCCGAGCGCGCCCGGACCACCTACCCCGACGCCGAGCTGGTCAGGATCGACGGCGCTGGGCACGGTTTCGACGAGGGCCCCGAGGAGCAGCAGGCCCTGGCCGCGACGGTCGGCTACCTCCAGCGCGTCGGGGTAATGAAGGCCTAGGCGCACCCCCGAGGCCGTGGACGGCGGGGGCGAGGTTGCAGGTGGTCTGCCGCCCGTCAAAAGAGACGGGAGGCCGTGGACGGCGGGGGCGAGGGCCAGGACCGGGTAACGGTCTTACCACGGTACGAGTGCCGGGGCCGGTGTACTGTGGGGGGTGTCTCAAAGGCTGTCGGCCGGTACCGAGAGGAGTCCCACGTGTTTGCGGTCCTAGTCGTAGCCATGGCGCTGATCCTGCTGTGGGCGGCCATCTCCCCGGAGTCGATGTGGAGCACCACCTCCGCCTGGCAGTACCGCGACCCCGAGGCCAATGAGCCCTCCGACGCCGCCTATGCCGTGCAGCGCGTGGGCGCGGTCCTGGGACTGGTCCTCATTGCCATTCTCGTCCTGGTAGTGGTCAACCGGGACCCTCCGAAGCCCGCCGCCCCCAGGCCTACGTGGGCCGACGACATCCTCAAGTGGTCGACGCCCTCCATTACCCGCGTCACTCCTTCGGCCACCCAGGCCTTCCCGACCCAGGACGACTCGGTCCTGTCCGCTGACACCCCGACGCTCATGACCGTCCTGCCCGACGCTGCTAGGAACCAGGGCTACACCCAGGCCAACGTCTCCACGGCCTCCGTGCAGGGAACCTACTACCAGTGGCTGGCGGAGGACCACCCCCAGGCGGTGGCCTCGGCGCCCGTGGTCGACTCCTCCGTGGCCCTGTCCACCCGAAACCGGGACGTGGCACTGACCGGGGACACCGGGGAGGAGCTCCTGGGGGAGGACTCCTACCTGCTGGTACGGCTGGACGTGCCGGCCTGTGCCGTGACGGACGCCAGCATCTCCGCAGACGGGTACGCCCACGCCCTCACGGTGAGCGTCACGATCCTCAAGGACACCGCCCTGTGCGGGCAGACCACGGACAGGCCGCTGGTGGCTGTCGCCCTGACCCCCCAGCAGGTGCAGCAGGCCCAGGACTACGAGTCACCGGCCTACTCCGTCTACCAGTACCACGGGTATGGGCAGGGGTACGGGCAGGGCTACTCCCGGTCCGAGGGCTACTACCCCTCGGTCTTCCGCTACAAGGGCGAGGTGAACAGGACCGATCAGCAGCACGTTGACCACCTAGCCTCTAAGGCTATGGTACCGTGGAAGCTCGTGGCCAAGAAGTGAGGACGGCCCGAGCGGGCTGCGGCGTTCCTTCCCCACGCCGACCTCCCCACACACGGTCTGCTCTGGTCCTGGACCAGTCCCCCTCACGTGGCCGCGTACGGGCGCGTCGCGGCCCCGGGGTCTCGCTCGGGGCCACGACGGCGTCGGTACCCCGCGTTACCCCGTGTCGTGGCGCGTCTCCTGGCAGGGTGCGTGGTTGCCGGTACTGGTACGGGCTTGAGGTCGCGATCGCGTACGCCAGTGCCGCCTACGGGTGCGTGGTCGCCGGTACTGGTACGCCCCTAGGCTCCCCGTGCGCCCAGGGTGTGCTGACAGTGCCAGCCCGAAATGTGTAGGATTCCCCACTCCCCGTGCGCTCAGGGGCGTGGGTACCTGCCCTGAATGCGCCCGGGCCTCCCGTGTGCCGGGCCCCAGGAGCGGATCCGACGGCGTAGCCTGAGGGGGTCCCGAGCACCAGGAGGAGTCATGGCCCAGTTCGTCCCAGCAACCAGCCACCGCGTCGCGGCCCTTATTGCCCCCGGCCTGGAGGAGGTGGAGGCCCTGGCCGTCGTGGACCTCCTCTACCGGGCGGGGATTCGCACGGACATGATCGCCGTGGGGCCGCAGGTCCAGGTGGTCTCTTCTCACAGCATCACCCTGACCTGCGACCACGTCCTGGACCAGGTGGACCTGGCCGACTACGACCTCCTCTTCCTGCCCGGGGGCATTCCCGGCACCCCCAACCTCGACGCCTGTGAGCCCCTGATGGCGGAGGTGGAGGCCCGGGTGCGTGCCGGGCGGCCGGTGGCGGCGATCTGCGCGGCGCCGTCGATCCTGGCGCGCCGGGGCCTGCTGGAGGGCCGCCGGGCGACCTCTAACCCCGCGTTCACCGACGTCCTGGCCGAGCACGGGGCGCTGGTGAGCCAGGACAGCGTGGTGGTGGACGGGACCCTGTTCACCAGCCGGGGCATGGCCACCGCCGTCGACCTGGGCCTGGAGATCGTGCGGTACTACCTCGGGGACGACGCCGTGGAGAACCTGAAGAAGGCCGTCGTCTACCAGCGCTGAGACCGCTACCCGCACCCGCCCCGCCCTCGCGGAGGAGGCGGAGACGGGGGCGTTCCCGGTCGTGTCGGGACCGGGAACGCCCCCAGTTGGCTCCTTCCGCGATAGCGGCTCCAGAAGTCGGTACGGGTTCGTCTGGGGCTGGCTCCTTCGTGAGAGCGGCGTTCAGTGACGCGGGCCTCGCGGGAACGGAATCAGGGCGAGCAGTACCATGAACGCTCCGATTGTTCCTACTATGGCGATACTGACGATCCCCAGGTTGAGCCGGGTACCCATGGCGGTGGCGATCAGGAGACCGCCCAGGACCACCAGGAGGACGCCCCACACGAGGGTGCTCGTACGCAGGCCGCCCGGGGCCGGCTCCGGGGCCGCGGCGGGGACGTGGGTCCGGGCGCTCCAGACCGTGTCCTGCGGCAGGTCGCCCGGGGTGCTCGGGGACGTGGTGCCGGTGGTCCCGGCCCGCGGCTCCGCCTGGGAGCCGGGTTCTGGCAGGCTCCAGGTGGTCGGGCTCCCCGCACCGGCGTCTGCGGGGTCCGGGGCGGGTCCCGGGGTCCGGGCCGAGGGGGAGGCGGACGGGGTGCTCGCGCTGCTGTGCATGGTGTCTTTCCTCAGTGCGTGGGTACGGCGGTGGGTGTGGGTGTCGTCATGCCGGCAGGGCTCGGCGTCGCTCCCGGCTGGGTGGCTTCCGGCTGGGCCCCGTCCGGGGAGGCGGTCCCGGTGCCTGTCGGAGACGGCGTGCTCAGGGCCTGTGACACGCAGGAGTCGTAGCGGTGGCGCTCCCTGGAGCTCAGGTCGTTGACGGAGCTCCAGTCGTAGCCCGGCCTGTCGTCGACGTCGTCGAGCGCGCTGCGGACGCACTCCGTGGCGGTCCTGGAGGAGACTGCCGGGTGGGTCATCCCGGGGACGGGCAGGTCGTCCCCGTCGTGGACGACGCCGTCGGCCCCGGTCCAGCTGTCCACCACCCAGACGTGCTCGGAGGTGCTGCCGTACCAGGTCACGCTGTCAGTACGGTCCTCGCGTACACGCACGTCGCCGGTCCCCACCGACACGTCCAGGTCCAGGCCCCTGTCGTCCGTGGCGGTGGGGGAGGTGAACCTGACCGTGTGCCCCGCGGTGGTCTGCCTCATCGAGTACTCCAGGGGTTCCTCCCCGTTGGGAAGGTACGTGCCCGGGTCGTCCCCTGAGCTCCCGCCGGACTGGGCGACGGCGTCCCCGGAGGTGCTCCAGCGGCTGACGAACCTGCCCGTGGTGCCCCCCAGGGACACCGAGGAGCGGATCTGGAGCGGCTGCCCCTGCCTGGTCAGGACCTGTACGTCCCCCACGCCCATGGTGATCCGGGCATGGGCCTTTACTGAGAGGTCGCTGACCTGCTGCAGGTCGACGGTCACGCTCCCGGCCACGTAGCTGCCCAGGTCCAGCGGGTGGTCGGGGCTCGTGCCCTGGAGCATGGCGTCAGTGACCACGATGGTGACCGGGTAGGGCTTGAAGCCAGCGTCAACCGACCCCGGGGGCATGGTGGAGGTGACGGCCAGCATAGGCAGGGCGACGGGGACGACCAACCAGCCCAGGCCCGTCATCCAGCCCCCGCGACGGCCGCGCAGGGAGGAGATAATGAGTCCCGCCCCCAGCAGCACCAGCGGAATACCTGTGGTCAGAATCACGCACTGGACCAGGGTGAGGTGACCCGTCCGGTTCAGTACCCACGTGCACCCCGAGGCCAGGAGGATCAGCCCCAGGACCAGGAGGCTCAGGCTCCGGCCCGGCCCGAGGGCACGACGCACCGCTCGGGGAGGGAAGCCCGGGTACGGCGCCCGGAGGCCCGGGGACGACGCATGGGGGCCCGGGTACGTGGCGGTGGGTGCCGGGTAGGAGGCGGGCCGAGGGGCCTGCCCCCGGGCCGGATCGGGCTGGGGGCCGGGGACCGACCCGGCCTGGTAGGCGCCGTGCGCGCCCCAGGAGTCCCCGTACCGGGCGGCCCGCCTCTGCTGGAGGAGCCAGTAGGCGCCGCCCACGGCCAGGCCGGTCCACAGGATCGAGACGAGGACGGAACCGGCCCAGGACCCGGTGGACCAGAACGGGAACACGTCGTAGGTGAAGGCCGGTGTGCCAATGACCATGCAGGCCACGGCACCCACCAGGCCTGCCTCCACACGACCGTGAAGAACCTGCTCGGCGTGGATCCTGCCGTCGGACTCCTCGGGCAGGAGGAGCCACCCCAGGCCGTAGAGGATCAGGCTGACGCCGGTGAAGACGTTCAGCACCAGCCAGACACAGCGGACCAGGACCGGATCCACACCCAGGCGACGGGCCACGCCGCCCGCCACGCCCCCGACCCACCGCTCGTCACTGCGTACGATGCCAAGACGCCGCATCGAGGCGAAGAAGCTCGCACTCGCCGGGCGCGGGCCGCTGGGGCCGCCGGGGCCGTAGGGCGGCACCGGGCCGCCGGGGCCGTAAGGGGGCGCCTGCGGGGGCACCGTGCCAGTTGGGCCAGTGCCGGGCGCGGTGCCGTTCGGAGCGGCGCCGGGCTGACCGGTGGGCTGGCCTGCCGGGCTGGCTGGGTCGGGGGTGCTGTTCTGACCAGCTGGGTCGGTGGACGGCCCGCTGGGGGGAGGGACCTGGGAGCTACTCATGGGACCAGGGTGCCCGCACCCGCGCCCCGGGGCCATCAGGGATCACCCTGACCGGTCCCTGGTTCTGCCCCGAGTTCCTCCTGGGAGTCGCCCTGGCGGCACCGCGCCGTGCCACCATGGGCCCATGACCACCACGGCGTCGTCCGCTGCCCCAGGTCGGCTGCCTCTCAGGCGCCTTCCACGTTCCCCCTCGCGCTACGCCCCCCGTACCGGGGCCCGCCCGTGGCTGGCGCGCCCCGGCGCCCTGGTGGCCGGAGTGGGTGCCGGACTCGCCGCCCACTTCGGGATCCCCGTCGTCCGCGTCCGCCTGGTCCTGGTCGCCCTGTGCCTCGTGAAGGGCTCCGGGCTCCTTCTCTACGTCCTGCTGACGGCGCTCGTGCCCAGGGGCGACCCCTGGGAGGAGGCCGTCGGCGCCCGCCCGCCCGCCCGCAGCCGCCTGGCCAGCCGTCTGGAGCAACCCGTGGACACCTGGCTCACCCCGCGCCTCAAGCAGCTCCTGGGCGGGGGCGCCCTGCTCCTGGCGGCCCTGCTCCTGCTGGCGTGGCGTCAGGGGGCGCTGGGCAGCAGCCAGGACATCGGCGTGGTCGGCCCCATGGTCCTGGTGGCTGCGGGGACCGCCCTGGCCTGGTCCCAGGCGGAGGCCATTACCTCCGACCGCCGTGACTGGGGGGCCCTGACACGCCTGGTCGGTGGGGTGGCCCTGGCCGGTGTGGGCATCCTGCTGTGGATCGGGGCGGACACACCCCCGCGTGCCCTGCTGACCGGCGCGGTCATCGGGGTCGCGCTGGTACTGGTCACCGCCCTGGTCCTGACCCCCGTCTGGCTGCGCACCAACCGGGCCCTGGCCGACTCCCGCGCCGAGCAGGCCCGTGAGGCCGAGCGCGCCGATATCGCGGCCCACCTGCACGACTCCGTCCTGCAGACCCTCACCCTCATCCGCAAGCGTGCCGACGAGCCCGAGACGGTGGCCCGCCTGGCCCGCTCCCAGGAGCGTGAGCTGCGTGCCTGGCTCTACACCGACCGCCCCGAGCCGGGCACCTCCGTGGCCGACGCCTTCCGGGACCTGGCCGGGGAGGTCGAGGACCGCCACGGGGTGGCCGTGGAGACCGTCTGCGTGGGGGACCGCGTCCCGGACCGGGACACCGAGGTGGTCGTGGCCGCCGCCCGAGAGGCCCTGTCCAATGCGGTGCGCCACGGCGCCCCGCCCGTCTCCCTGTACGTGGAGGCCACCGGTGAGGGGGTCGAGGTCTTCGTACGCGACCACGGGCCGGGGTTCAGCCTGGAGGAGGTGGCCGCCGACCGCCACGGGGTACGCGAGTCGATCATAGGGCGCATGGAGCGCCACGGCGGCAGCGCGCAGGTCCGGCGCCTCAGGAGCGGTACCGAGGTCAGGCTGTGCCTGCCCGCGGCAGCGGACCCGACGGTGTAACCTCATGGCGGCCCCCGCACCCGGGCCCTGACCCGTCCCGTCGTCCGCGCCCCGCGTCTGCCGGAACGGTCCGTGCCCGGCCCCGGCGGTCCCCGGTCAAGTCAGGCCCTCAGGTGAGGGCGCCGGCACGCAGACCAGCACGTAACGAGGAAGACATGACAGGCACCTCCCTACGCCTCCTGGTGGTGGACGACCACCCCCTGGTCCGTGCCGGGGTGCGTGCCGAGCTCGAGGCCCACGCCCCGGACCTGGAGGTTATCGCCGAGGCCGACGACGTCGAGGGCGCCGTCGCCGCCGTCCACGCCCTGACCCCCGACGTCGTCCTCCTGGACGTCCACCTGCCCGGGGGCAACGGCGGGGGAGGGGCCGAGGTGGTCACCTCCTGCCACGACGTCCCCACCACCCGCTTCCTGGCCCTGAGCGTCTCCGACGCCGCCGACGACGTGGTCGGCGTCATCCGGGCCGGGGCGCGCGGCTACGTCACCAAGGCCATCTCCGCCACCGACCTGGCCCAGGCCGTACGCCGGGTGGCCGCCGGTGACGCCGCCTTCTCCCCGCGCCTGGCGGGTTTTGTGCTGGACGCCTTCGGCGCACCCGGGGAGGTGGCCGTGGCCGACTCCGAGCTGGACCGCCTCTCGGCCCGGGAGCGTGAGGTCATGCGCCTGATCGCCCGCGGCTACACCTACAAGGAGGCCGCCAGCGAACTGTTCATCTCCGTGAAGACCATTGAGACCCACGTCTCGGCCGTGCTGCGCAAGCTCCAGCTGTCCAACCGCAACGAGCTCACCCGCTGGGCCGCCGCCCGCCGCCTGGTGTGAGGCGGCCCCACGCCGCCCCGTACCTGAGACACACCGTTGCCCCGTACCTGAGACCTAAGGAGGTGCGCAGTGGACCCTGCGCGGACCATGACCCGAATGAGCGTCGCCGACGTCCCCGGCGCCCACCAGGGGGACAGCCTGCGCGTACCCGCCCTGGTCCGCCTGCCCGGCGGGCGCCTCCTGCTGGCCCACGACCACCGCCCCGTCCCACGCCCCACCGACTGGGCCGGCAGGGGCGGGGCCCTTCCCGACGACCTGCCCAACCCCAACAGCCTGTGGCTGCGCACCGGCAGCGGGGGCTTCTGGGGGCCACCGCGTCGGCTCGACCCCGGCCTGCCCGGCGTCACCGGCCTCTCGGACCCCTGCCTCACAGTGGGCTCCGGGGGCGTCGTCCACCTGCTGGCGTCGGCCTCCACCGGCACCGGCCTCTTCGGCGCCCGTACCCCCACCCACCCCGCTGTCCCCGGGCAGCCCCCCGAGCCCGGGACCCTGCGCCTGCTCCACGCCGTCTCCCACGACGGCGGGACCACCTGGCGGTGGTCGGACATCACCGACGTCTGCCTGCCCAGCTCCACCTGGCCCCGGGGAGCCGTCGTCTTCCCGGCCTCCGGGCACGGGACCCGGCTGCGTCACGGCCCCTGGGCGGGCCGCCTCGTCCAGCCCGTCGTCGCCGCCCTGACGCCCCGGCCCGACGGCTCGCGCCCGGTGCGCTCGGCCGCGCTCCTGTCCGACGACTCCGGGGACACCTGGCGCCTGGGCTCGCCCCTGCCCGCCGTCCCCGGCACCGAGGCCACCAGCCTGGCGGGCGGCGCCGCCACCAGTGGGACCGACGAGCACGCCCTGGCCGAGCTGCCCGACGGGCGCCTGGTCACCAGCGCCCGTGACGGCGCCTACGGCGGGACCCGCTGGACGTCCTGGTCCACCGACGGCGGCCAGACCTGGGGCGAGCTCCTGCACGCCGACGACCTGCCCGACCCCGGCTGCAACGCGGGCCTGGTGGCCCTGGACGACGGGCGGCTGCTGCTCTCCCACGCCTCCTCTCCCCGCGCCCGACGTGCCGGGAGGCTCTCGGTGAGCGAGGACGGCGGGCGCACCTGGCAGGCGTGCGCGGCCCTGACGGGCCCTGAGACCCCCTTCGGCTACTCCGACCTCGCGGTCCTGCCCCCTGCCGGGGGCACGGCCCAGGTGCTCGTGGTCGCCGAGCACCCGCAGCCAGACGGCCCCACCACGCTGACCGTCCTCATGACGGCGCCGACCCGGCCGGCGTGACCGGCTCGTCGGCCGACCGCCTCGCGGTCGGGTACCGCCCGTGGGCCCCGGGGCGTGGGAGGATAGGCGCGTGACTGCCCCTGAGACGGACCCCGTACCCACCACCGACGTGGCCCGCGCCGCGAGGTACGTGCGCGCTGGCGGTCTCCTCATCCTCCCCACGGACACCGTCTACGGCATAGGCACCACCGCCCGGGACGGGGACGCCGTCGCCCGGCTCCTGGCCGCCAAGGGACGGGGCCGTCAGGCGCCCCCGCCGGTCCTGGTACCCGGCCCCCAGGCCCTGGACGGCCTCGTGGCCGCCCTCCCCGCGGCCGGACGCGCCCTGGTGGACGCCTTCTGGCCCGGGGCTCTGACCCTGGTCCTGGACGCCGTGCCGCACCTGGGCTGGGACCTGGGGGAGACCGGCGGCACCCTGGCCCTGCGCATGCCCGACCACCCCCTGGCCCTGGCCCTCCTGGCCGCCACCGGCCCCATGGCCGTCACCAGCGCCAACCGCACCGGACGGCCCCCCGCCACCAGCGCGGCCGACGCCGTCGCCGCCTTCCCCGGCAGGGTGCGCCCGATCCCGGACCTGCCCGAGGCCGCCGAGGCCGCCGCCGCGCACGCCCCCATCGCCCTGCTCGACGGCGGCCCCACCCCCGGGCCGGTCCCCTCCACCATCCTGACCCTGGCCGGGGCGCACGCCACCGCCCCCGCCGTCCTGCGCGACGGCGCTCTGACCCGCTACGCGCTCAATGCGGTGCTGGCCGGGTGCGAGGGCGTCACCCCCCTGCCCCCCCGGGCCGAGGGTGCTGCCCCGACCCTGCCGCGGGGCGCCACCACCCGGCCCCTGCCCCCCCAGGCCGGGGAGCCCAGGACCACAGCCGCGGAGCCCACGACCGCGGCCGCGAGGGCCGGGACGGCCGCAGATCCCGGGGCCGGGGGGGACGCTGGCGGGACCCTTCGCGGGTCGGCCCGGCCGCGTCGGGCGGGGGAGACGGCGTGAAGGTCTACGTCCTGGTCGCCCTCATTGCCGCCGCCGTCACCTACCTGTCGGTCCCCGTGGTACGCCACATTGCGCTGGTGGCCAACGCGCTGTCCCCGGTGCGCTCGCGGGACGTGCACGTCACCCCCGTCCCGCGCCTGGGCGGGCTGGCCATGTACGCGGGCTTCACCGTCGCCATTACCGTCGCCAGCCACATCCCCTACCTGGCCGGGGTCATGAACTCCAGCGCCTGGGCGGTGGTCCTGGGGGCGGGGCTGGTGTGCCTCCTGGGCGTCATCGACGACCTGTGGGAGCTGGACTGGATGACCAAGCTGGCCGGGCAGGTGCTGGCCGCCGGGGTCATGGCCTGGAAGGGCGTCCAGCTCATTACCTTCCCTATCGGCGGGCTGACCATCGGCTCGGCCAACCTGAGCCTGGGGACCACGATCGTGGTGGTCCTGGTGGCCATTAACGCCGTGAACTTCATTGACGGCCTGGACGGCCTGGCGGCGGGCGTCATCGGGATCGGCGCCACTGCCTTCTTCCTGTACGTCTACGTGCTCACACGCTTTACCTCCCCGGGATCCTTCAGCTCCCAGGCCGCCACCCTGGTGTGCGCCCTCATAGGGATCTGCGTGGGCTTCCTGCCTCACAACTTCAACCCCGCCACCATCTTCATGGGCGACTCCGGCTCCATGCAGCTGGGCCTGATCTCGGCGGCCGTGACCATTATCGTCACCGGCCAGGTGGATCCCGCCAGCCTGCCGACCACCAGCGCGGTGGGCGTGTTCCTGCCCATTATCATCCCGGTGGCGGTGCTCCTGCTGCCTCTGACGGACATGGTCATGGCGGTGGTGCGCCGTACCCGGGCCGGGCTCAGCCCCTTCCACCCCGACCGTATGCACATGCACCACCGGCTCCTGGCCCGGGGCCACTCCCACCGCCGTGCCGTCCTGGTCATGTACATGTGGACGGCGATCACCGCCTTCTCAGTGGCCTCCCTGTCCTTCTTCCCGGCCCCGGCGGTCGGGGCGGCGACGGTGGGGGCGGTGCTGGTGGCCGTCCCCCTGACCAGCAACCTCGTACCCGGCCTGTTCCTGCCGCTGCCGCGCAACATGCCCGGCCGGCACGCCCCGCCCCGCACGGGGCGCCGCACCCACCCGGCCAAGGAGAGACAATGACAAAGCCCACCACCCGGTCCCAGGACGCCCGGGCCACCCAGACCGCCCGGACCGCTACCGGGACCGGCGCCGGAACCGAGGACGGGACCGCTGCCGAGCCCAGTGCCAGGACTGGTGCCCGGACCGCTACCGGGACCGGCACCGGGCTCGGTGCGGGGCCCGGTGCCGGGACGGGTGCCGCCCGCCCGGCCCTGACCGGGGCCGTGGCCCGCCTGCGGCGCCTGCTGCTGGGGGCCTCCTGCGTCCTGGTCGCCGCGCAGGTGGCCTGGACCCTGCTGGGAGAGCCGCGCCGCCCGCTGCCCACCCTCCTGGTGTCCGCCGCGGCCACCACGGCGCTGCTGTCCTCCATCTGGCTGGTCCTGGGGCGGATGGTGCGCTCCGGTACCGGGCTCGTGCCGGCCTGGGTGGCGGCCGGCTACGTCCTGCGCCTGGGGATCCTGGCGGCGGCCGTGGTGGTCGGGAAGGTCGCAGGCCTGGGCACCCGGATGATCGGTACCTCACTCATTGTCGCGGTCCTTACGGGGCTGCTCGCCGAGACCGTCGTGCTGGCACGCACGCGGATCCTCGTGGTGGAGCCTGACGCGGGCCCCCGCCCCTGAGCGACGCCCTGGCAGGCGAGGCAGGGCTGGCCCCCACGCCAGGCCCGCTCGGCCCCTGAGCGCCCCCGGGCGGGGCCAGGCGAGCCCACCGAGTGCCCGGGGCCAGCCGGGGTCCGCCTTGCCCGCGGGCCAGGCCCCGGACCTGCCCAATTTATCCTTCCCGGTGCCAATTATCCGTTTCAGTGAATGCGCGGACGCCAAGGCTGGTACCATGGGGACCGACACACGACCTGGACCCAGGCTCTGACTCGTAGACTCAGGAGGACGTCCTGCCCATGCAGACAGTCACCGACGATACCGTGACACCTCGGGTGGTACCCAAGGCGTATGCCAAGCCACGCTGGTACTGGGTCCTCGTGGTCCTCCTGTGCGCGGTCATCGTCGTCACGGCCGTACCGGCCTTCAGCACCCAGCCGCACAGCCCCAGCGTGGAGGACTTCTTCCCCCACGCCATCGTGGGCGAGGGGACCTTCTACGAGCTCAACCGCCTGATCCTGGCGCGGATCGTCATGGGCCTGGCCCTGTGCCTGGTGGTGGTCCTGGGGGTGCGTCGCCTGACCATGGTCCCCGGCCGGGGGCAGGCGGTGCTGGAGCTCGCGGCCGACTTCGTGCGCGGCGGTATCGCCGTCCAGCTCCTGGGCCCCAGGAACGGCAAGCGCTTCGCCCCCGTCCTGGCCACCCTGTTCTGGGCGGTGCTCGCCATGAACATCGCGGGCATTATCCCGGGCATTGACATTGCCGCCTCCTCGGTGGTGGCCGTGCCCATGACCTTCGCGGCCCTGACCTACGTGGTCTTCATCGGCGCGGGCATCCGTGAGCGGGGGCTGGGCCGCTTCCTGGCCTCCCAGCTCTTCCCCCCGGGCCTGCCCAAGGGCATGTACCTGCTCATCACCCCCATCGAGTTCCTCTCCAACCTGGTGGTGCGGCCGGTCACCCTCACCCTGCGTCTGCTGTGCAACATGGTCTCGGGCCACCTGCTGCTGGGCATCACCTACTTCGGCACCACCAGCCTGCTGCTCCACCTCCAGGCCACCTCGCCCCTGGGCGCCCTGACCGGTGCGGCCATGGTCATCATGACCCTCTTTGAGGCCTTTGTGGCCGTCTTGCAGGCGTATATTTTCACCATCCTGTCCGGCGTCTACATCAAGCTCTCCATCGAGGCCCACTGACGCCGGCGGCTGGCGGCCCACCGACCTCACCAGCCGTCCCTACTGTCCAACCCAACACCCACCCGCGGGTGGGGCAACACAAGGAGGAACCACATGACCGTGGCTGCTTACGCGTACATTGGCTACGGCCTGGCCACCCTGGGGCCCGCCCTGGGCATCGGCGTCCTCGTGGGCAAGACCCAGGAGGCCACCGCCCGCCAGCCCGAGGTCGGAGGCCGCCTGTTCACCAACATGATCATTGGCGCCGGCATGGTCGAGGCCCTGGGCCTGATCGGCTTCGTGCTGCCGCTCATTGTCAAGTGATGCTCCCGGTCATTGCCGCCGCCGCGGAGGAGGGCGGGGGGACGGCGTTCATCCTGCCTCCCGCCTACGAGATCTTCTGGGCCGCCGTCGTCCTGCTGCTCATTGTCCTGGTGGTGGGCAGGTACGGCCTGCCGCGCATCTACCGGCTCCTCGACGAGCGCGCCGAGCGCATTGAGAAGGGCCTGGAGCTGGCGGCAAAGGCCGAGGAGGGGCAGGCCGACGCCGAGAAGCGCGCCGAGCGCCTGGTCCAGGAGGCCCGCCTGGAGGCGGCCCACATCCGACAGGACGCCCAGAACCAGGCCAAGGAGATTATCGCCCAGGCGCGCCAGGCCGCCCAGGTCGACGCCGCCGCCATCCAGGAGGGCGCCAGCCGCCAGATCCTGGCTGAGAAGCAGGCCGCCCAGATCTCCCTGCGCACCGACGTCGGTCTGCTCGCCACCGCCCTGGCCGAGCGGATCGTGGGCGAGCAGCTGCGTGACACGGACCTGAGCGCCCGGGTCATTGACCGCTTCCTCGACGAGCTCGAGGCGGCCCCGACCTCCCACGGCATTGACAACGGGGCCGCGGTGGAGGAGCTGCGGTGAACACCGGGACCGCCGCCACCCGTGCGACCGTGCGCCAGGCCTGGGCCCCGGTACTGCGCTCCGCCGGGGCGCAGGGCCAGGAGCTGGGCCAGCAGATCCTCGACGTCGCCCACCAGGTGGCCGTCGCCCCGCTGCGCGGCCCCCTGACCGACCCCGGACGCAAGCCCGACGACAAGGCCGACCTGGCCCGACGGCTCTTCACCGGCAAGGTCGACGACCGGGTGGTGGACCTGCTCCAGGCCATGGTGCGCGGGCGCTGGTCCCGCCCGGTGGACCTCATCTCCGCCCTGCACGACCTGGGGATCGAGGCCATCCTCATTGGCGCCCACGCCGACGGCACGGTGGGCGACATCGAGCAGGAGGTCTTCGCCGTCGCCGACCTGCTGGCGGCCGACCCCGCCCTGCGCCAGGCCCTCCAGCCCTCCAAGCGCACCAGCACCGAGGCGCGCGTACGCCTGGCCGAGCGGGTCTTCGCCACCCACGTCTCCGCGCCCGCCATGAGCCTGGTGCGCTGGTGCGTGCGCCACCAGCCGGAGATCGCGGTCGGCGGGGTGCCCTACAACCTGCGCCGGGTGGCCGAGCGCGCGGCCGCCATCGAGCACCGCACCATCGCCGACGTGGTCACCGCCCAGCCCATGACCACGGCCCAGGAGAGGCGCCTGCGCCTTATCCTGACCCGCAGGCTGGGCACCGCCGTGGATCTCAACACGGTGGTGGACCCCGCGGTCATCGGGGGGGCGCGCATTACCGTCAAGAGCCACGTCATCGACCACACCGTACGCGCCACCATCGCCGACGTGCGCGCCCGCCTGGCGGGATGAGCCCGCCCGGTCGCGCCGCCGGTACCCAGACCACACACCAGTACACTCAAGGAGACGACAGATGGCAGAGCTGACCATCAGGCCCGAGGAGATCCGCTCGGCCCTGAACGAGTTCGCCGCGTCCTACAGGCCCGCGCAGGTTGCTGCCGAGGAGGTCGGGCACGTTGTCTTCGCCGCCGACGGCATCGCCCACGTCGAGGGCCTTCCCGGCGTCATGGCCAACGAGCTGCTCACCTTCGAGGACGGCACCGCCGGGCTGGCCATGAACCTCGACGAGCGCCAGATCGGCGTCGTGGTCCTGGGCAACTTCGGCGGCATCGACGAGGGCCAGGTGGTGCGCCGCACCGGTGAGGTCCTGTCCGTGCCCGTGGGCGACGCCTACCTGGGGCGCGTGGTGGACCCCCTGGGCAGGCCCATTGACGGCCTGGGGGAGATTCAGGCCGAGGGGCGTCGCGCCCTGGAGCTCCAGGCGCCCGGGGTCATGTCCCGCAAGTCCGTCCACGAGCCCCTCCAGACCGGGCTCAAGGCCATTGACTCCATGATCCCCATCGGCCGCGGGCAGCGCCAGCTCATTATCGGCGACCGCCAGACCGGCAAGACGGCCGTCGCCCTGGACACCATCCTCAACCAGAAGGCGGCCTGGGACAGCGGGGACCCGGACAAGCAGGTGCGCTGCATCTACGTGGCCACCGGGCAGAAGGGCTCCACCATCGCCGCCGTGCGCGGCGCCCTGGAGGAGCGCGGCGCCCTGGAGTACACCACCATCGTGGCCTCCCCGGCCTCCGACCCGGCCGGCTTCAAGTACCTCTCGCCCTACACCGGCTCCGCCATCGGGCAGCACTGGATGTACGCCGGCAAGCACGTCCTGATCGTCTTCGACGACCTGTCCAAGCAGGCCGAGGCCTACCGGGCTGTCTCCCTGCTGCTGCGCCGCCCGCCGGGCCGTGAGGCCTACCCCGGCGACGTCTTCTACCTGCACTCCCGCCTGCTGGAGCGCTGCGCCAAGCTCTCCGACGACCTGGGGGCCGGGTCCATGACCGGCCTGCCGGTCATCGAGACCAAGGCCAACGACGTCTCGGCCTACATCCCCACCAACGTCATCTCCATCACCGACGGGCAGATCTTCCTCCAGTCCGACCTGTTCAACTCCGACCAGCGTCCGGCCGTGGACGTGGGCATCTCGGTGTCCCGCGTGGGCGGTGCCGCCCAGGTCAAGGCCATGAAGCAGGTGGCCGGCACGCTCAAGCTCACCCTGGCCCAGTACCGCTCCATGCAGGCCTTCGCCATATTCGCCTCCGACCTGGACGCCGCCACCCGCGCCCAGCTCACCCGCGGCGAGCGCCTCATGGAGCTGCTCAAGCAGCCCCAGTACACGCCCTACCCGGTCGAGGAACAGGTCGCCAGCGTGTGGACCGGCACCAACGGCTACCTCGACGACCTGGAGGTCTCCGAGGTGCTGACCTTCGAGGCCTCCCTGCTGGACCACCTGCGCCGCAACTCCACGGTGCTGGAGACCATCCGGAGCACCGGCGTGCTGGACAAGGACACCGAGGACGCGCTGCGCCAGGCCGTGGAGTCCTTCCGCACCAGCTACCTGTCCGGAGGCCAGATGCTCGGCGCCCAGGCCGCCGCCCCCGAGGAGCCCGCGGGGGCCGAGCACACGGTCGAGCAGATCGTCGTGAGCAGGAGCTGACGTGGCCGGCAACCAGCGCGTCTACAAGCAGCGTATCCGCTCCACCCAGACCCTCCAGAAGGTCTTCCGGGCCATGGAGCTCATTGCCTCCTCCCGGATCGGGGCGGCACGCCGCAACGCGCAGGAGGCGGGGCCCTACGACGACGCCCTGAGCCAGGCGGTGGCCGCCCTGGGCACCTACTCCCACCTCGACGACCACCCCATCACCCGCAGGCGCACCGACACCCAGCGGGTGGCGGTCCTGGTGGTCACCTCCGACCGCGGCATGGCCGGGGCCTACTCGGCCACCATCCTGAGGGAGTCCGAGAAGCTCCTGGAGCAGCTGAGCGCGTCGGGCAGGGAGCCGATGGTCTTCACCTTCGGGCGCCGCGCCCAGAGCTACTTCTCCTTCCTCGGGCGGGCGGTGGAGTACTCCTGGGTGGGGGAGTCCGACCGCCCCAGCGACCACTCCATCGACGAGCTGGCCAGGGTGCTCCTGGAGTACTTCCTGGCCCCCGTCTCCGCCGGCGGGGTGGCCGAGCTGCACATCGTCTTCACCCGCTACGTCTCCATGGTCACCCAGGTGCCCGAGGTGCGTCGTATGCTGCCGCTGAAGATCGTGGACGTCACCGGCCCCGGCGAGCTCGACCGCTCCGAGGACGCCGACGCCCAGACCTTCGACTCCTCCCCGCTGTACGAGTTCGAGCCCAGTCAGGACGCCGTCCTGGACGCCCTGCTGACCCGCTACGTGTGCTCACGCATCCGCAACGCCCTCCTCCAGGCCGCCGCCAGTGAGCTCGCCAGCCGCCAGCAGGCCATGCACACGGCCACCGACAACGCCGAGGAGCTCATCACCACCTACACGCGCCTGGCCAACGCCGCCCGCCAGAGCGACATCACCCAGGAGATCACCGAGATCGTCTCGGGGGCGGACTCCCTGGGCCCGGAGTAGCCGAGCGGGGCGCGCCGCTCAGCCGGGCGCCCGGCGTCGGGCCCCTCAGACCTACCTGCCACAACGGACACGGAAGAACGCACCATGGCTGACACCACCTCACCGACCCCGGGAACGGGGCACATCACCCGGATCATCGGCGCCGTCGTCGACGCCGAGTTCCCCCCCGAGGCGATCCCCGCGATGTACAACGCCCTCAAGGTGACCGTCCAGGCCACCGGTGAGGGCACCCACGCGCACGAGATCACCCTGGAGGTGGCCCAGCACCTGGGCGACAACATTGTGCGCACCATCTCCCTGAACCCCACCGACGGGCTGGTCCGCGGCACCCAGGTGCGTGACACCGGCGCCCCCATCTCCGTGCCGGTGGGCGACGTCACCAAGGGGCACGTCTTCAACGTCACCGGCGACGTGCTCAACCTGGCGCCCGGCGAGGTCCTGGAGGTCAGTGAGCGCTGGCCCATCCACCGCCAGCCCCCGGCCTTCGACCAGCTGGAGTCCAAGGAGCAGATGCTGGAGACCGGCATTAAGGTCATCGACCTGCTCACCCCCTACGTCCAGGGCGGCAAGATCGGCCTGTTCGGTGGCGCCGGCGTGGGCAAGACGGTCCTCATCCAGGAGATGATCCAGCGTGTGGCCCTCAACCACGGCGGCGTGTCGGTGTTCGCCGGCGTGGGCGAGCGCACCCGTGAGGGCAACGACCTCATTGTGGAGATGGGGGAGGCGGGGGTCTTCGACAAGACCGCCATGGTGTTCGGCCAGATGGACGAGCCGCCGGGCACGCGCCTGCGGGTGGCCCTGAGCGCCCTGACCATGGCCGAGTACTTCCGTGACGTCCAGCACCAGGACGTGCTGCTGTTCATTGACAATATCTTCCGCTTCACCCAGGCCGGCTCGGAGGTCTCCACCCTGCTGGGGCGCATGCCCTCCGCGGTGGGCTACCAGCCCAACCTGGCCGACGAGATGGGTCTGCTCCAGGAGCGCATCACCAGCGCCGGCGGGCACTCCATCACCTCCCTGCAGGCCATCTACGTGCCCGCCGACGACTACACCGACCCGGCCCCGGCCACCACCTTCGCCCACCTGGACGCCACCACCGAGCTGAGCCGTGAGATCGCCTCCAAGGGCATCTACCCGGCCGTGGACCCGCTGGCCTCCACCTCCCGCCTGCTGGCGCCCCAGTACGTGGGCCAGGAGCACTACGACGTGGCCACCCGGGTGAAGTCCATCCTCCAGAAGAACAAGGAGCTCCAGGACATTATCGCCATCCTGGGCGTGGACGAGCTGGGCGAGGAGGACAAGGTCACGGTGGCCCGGGCCCGACGCCTGGAGCAGTTCCTGTCCCAGAACCTCTACATGGGAGAGAAGTTCACCGGGGTGGCCGGCTCCACGGTGCCCCTGTCGGAGACCGTCGAGGCCTTTAAGCGCATTGCCGACGGCGACTACGACCACCTGCCCGAGCAGGCCTTCTTCAATATCGGTGGCGTCGAGGACCTGGAACGCCGCGCCGCCGAGCTGGAGAAGGGGTGAGCGCCGTGGCCCTGAGCGTCCAGATCGTCTCCCGGTCCAAGGGCGTGGCCTGGAGCGGGGAGGTCTCGCAGGTCTCCGTGCCCCTGGTCGACGGCGAGCTCGGGGTGCTGCCCGGGCGCGCCCCCATTGTGGCTATCCTGGGCACCGGGCGGGTCCGCCTGACCCCGCTGGAGGGTGAGGCGGTCGCCGTCCCTGTCCGGGGAGGCTTCTGCTCGGTGGACCACGACACGGTCACGGTGGCGGCGGACGAGGCCGGTGACGAGGCGATGGCCCCCGAGCCGTCCCCGGCATCGGGAACGGAACCGGCCTCAGGCGAGGCCTACTGAGAGGAGAGCGGTCATGAGCAGTCAGGCGTGGTTGGGTACGGTCCTCGCCCTCGCCCTGCTGGTGCTGCTCGCCCTGCTCTTCGTCGTCCGCCTGCGCTCGGTGGCCGGGCGGCTGGGCTCCTTTGAGTGCGCCTGGAGACCGTCCCACACCACCCGCTGGAGCAGCGGGGTCGCCATGTTCACCAATGACGCCCTGCGCTGGTACCGGCTCATGTCGCTGGCGCCGTCCCCGGCGCGCATATGGGCGCGCGGCTACCTGGAGATGGGCCCGGCCAGGCGCCGGGGGGCCGGTTCCAAGGTCGTGGAGGTGCCCTGTACCTCGGGGGACGTCGTCTTCGAGCTGGCCATGCACGAGGACTCCCACTCCGCCCTGGTGGCCTGGCTGGAGTCCACGGCGCCCAGGTAGGTGGGGCTAGCCGCCAGGGACCGCGCCCTCCTCAGCCCGTCGAGCCCACGGCGCCCAGGTTAGGTGGGGCCAGTGAGCCCGGTCCCATCGTCAGGGCGCGTACTCCCCGGTCCCAGGCAGGCGTCGGCTCTGTCCTGCGCATGGGTTCGAGGGCGGGTCAGGGCCAGCTACCCTGCCTCTGCCCTGCTCCGGTCTGCCCTGGGTGCGTGGGGCCGGGTCCCTCCCGCTAGAGTGGCCTGGTGCGTGTCGTCATTGCCTCCTGCTCCGTGGACTACTCCGGGCGCCTGGACGCCCACCTGCCCCGGGCCACCCGCCTCATTATGATCAAGGCGGACGGCTCCGTCCTGGTCCACTCCGACGGCGGCTCCTACAAGCCCCTGAACTGGATGAGCCCGCCCGCGCACATGACCGAGACGCAGCCCGACGCCGACGACGTCAGGGCGGGGGTGAGGGCGTGCTGGGAGGTGAGCGCCGCCAGGACCGACGACCGCCTGGTCATCCGCCTCTACGAGATCCTCTCCGACGTCAGCTACGACCTGGGCGTGGACCCGGGGCTGACCAAGGACGGGGTGGAGGCCCACCTCCAGGAGCTCCTGGCCGAGCAGATCGAGCTCCTGGGGCCCGGGTACCGCCTGGTGCGTCGGGAGTTCCCCACCGCCATCGGGCCGGTGGACATTATGGCCAAGGACCCCTCGGGCGGGAGCGTGGCGGTGGAGATCAAGCGCGTGGGCGGGATCGACGGCGTCGAGCAGCTGACCCGCTACCTGGAGCTGCTGGGCCGCGACCCCCTGCTGGCGCCCGTCCAGGGGGTCTTCGCGGCCCAGACCCTGAGACCGCAGGCGCGCGTCCTGGCCCAGGACCGCGGCATCCGCTGCGTGGTGCTGGACTACGACGCCATGCGGGGCATGGACGACCCCAGCTCCCGCCTCTTCTGACGGTTTGCTGTTCGCCGGGTTGCCGGGGACGGTTACGTTGGTTGCCGGGGACGTACGTTAGTCGGCGGCAACGTACCTTAGTCGCCGAGGACGTACGTTAGTCACCGAGGACGTACCCTTAAGGCACGTCCCCGCCAACGAAGGTACGTCGTCGCCGATGAGGGTACGTCGTCGTCGGTACGCCAGCCCCGCCGTCCGCGGCCTGCCGGGAAGGCCCAGCTAGAATCCTGCCCCGCACCAGAGGACACTCCGTGAGAGGACGCACCCGTGCCGGTCTCCCTGCGCGACATGAGCCTGGCCCGCATACTGGCCCAGGGGCTGGTGGCCGCCACCACCGCCCCCACCCCCGTCGAGGCGGTGCGCCGCCAGCTCGCCGTCCAGGGCCAGCAGGTCTCCGCCGTGCCCCACGCCCTGGTGGCGCGCTGCGCGGGCGCGGGCGGCAGCGACGTCGAGGCGGCCTTTGATGCCGGTGAGCTGGTGCGGTCCTGGCCCATGCGCGGCACCGTCCACGTCACCACCGCCGCTGACCACCACTGGCTGCGTGCCACCCTCATGCACCGCAGCGACGCCTGGACCAGGCGCACCGAGGCCGAGCTCGGCATGGACGAGGCCCTGTGCGCCCAGGCCGCGCAGGTCGCCCTGGAGCTCCTGGCCGAGCACGGGCCGCTGCCACGCGCGGTGCTGCTCCAGGCCTGGGACCAGGCCGGGCTCATGGGGTCCGCCGAGGGGCGGGACGTCATCTCCTACCGACGCCGCCACCTGCTGGTACGTCTTCAGCGTGAGGGCGTCCTGGTCCAGGGCCCCAGGCGCGGTAACGAGCACCTGGTGGTGGACGCCCGCTCCCTGCCCGACGCCGACCGCGGTCCCGCGGGTGCGGACGTGCGCCACGGGGGCGCCGGGCACCGTGCCGCCTGTGCCGAGATCGCCCGCCGCTACGCCCTCGGCCACGGGCCGGTCAGCGTCGCCGACCTGGCCCGGTGGACCGGCCTACCCCGCTCGCAGGCCGCCCAGGCCCTGGAGGACGCCGTCGAGCTCACGAGCTCAGCCGCCTACGACACGGCCAGCGGACAGGTGCCGGTGGCGCGAGTGGACACGGCCCTGCGGCCCCTGCCCGCGGTGACCGGCAGGAGGCCCGCACCCGGTACCTGCTACGCGCGCGCCGACCTGCCTGACCTCCTGGTCGCGCACCGCCGCAGTGCCCAGGCCACCCTGTTCCTGCCCTCCTTCGACGAGCTCCACGTGGGCTACCAGGACCGTACCTGCCTGACCGACGCCGCCGGTGAGCGCCTGATCTGCCCCGCGTCCAACGGCATGTTCCGGCCCCTGCTGGTGGACCGGGGCAGGCTCGTGGCCGTGGCCCCGGTGGCCCAGGGGCTGACCTGGCTGGGCGGGTCCCCGCCGTCGGCCCGGGTGGAACGTGACGTAGCCCGGGCCCTGGAGCGTGTGCGCAGGCGCCTGGCCGCCTGAGGTGGGCAGGCGGCTGCGGCTGCCATGGCATGGTCGCCCCTGACTCCGCCCGCTGGTCGGGCGCTCGCGGCGGCTACGGGTGGGGTGGGCCCGTGCCGCGGCTCCGCAGTCCCGACCCGCGGGACCGCCAGCAGGGACGTAGGACGTCTGACAATGCCAGGGCGTCGCGCTAGCATGACCCCATGAGCAGCGTTGCCACGACCGCCTTGCGCGGACGAGTCGTCACCCCCCACGAGATCCTTGACGACGGACTGGTCGTCGTCACCGACCGTCATATCGCCTGGGTCGGCCGGGCCCAGGACGCCCGGGGCGCCGGGTTCGGCCGGGCCCTGGAGGCCGCCTCCCCCGCCCCCGAGGGCGGCTACCTCCTGCCGGGCCTGGTGGACGTCCACTGCCACGGCGGCGGCGGGGAGTCCTTCCCCAACGCCGAGACCGCCGAGCAGGCCATGACCGCCGTCCTGGAGCACCGCCGCCACGGCACCACCAGCCTGGTGGCCTCCTGCGTCACCGCCAGCGGCGAGGTGCTGCGCGAGCGCACGCGGGTGCTGGCGGACCTGTGCGAGGCCGGGGAGCTGGCGGGCATCCACTTCGAGGGCCCCTTTGTCTCGGTGGAGCGCTGCGGCGCCCAGGACCCCACCTACATTGTCGACCCCGACGCGGCCCTGACCCGCGAGCTCATTGAGCTGGGGCGCGGGTACGTGGCCACCATGACCATCGCCCCGGAGAAGCCGGGCGTCACCGGCCACGACGGCGTCGTGGCCGCGCTGATCGACGGCGGGGCCCTGCCCTCCTTCGGGCACACCGACTCCGACGCCGCCCCCGTGCGCGCCGCCCTGGCCGACGCCGCCGCGCGTATTGCCGCCCGCCAGGAGACGGGTCTGCCGGTGCGCTCGTCCCGCTCCACGGCCACCCACCTGTTCAACGGCATGCGCCCCATGCACCACCGCACCCCCGGCCCGGTGCCGGAGTTCCTGGCGGCGGCCCGGCGCGGGGAGTGCGTGGTGGAGATGATCGGCGACGGCGTCCACCTGGACCCCGCCATCGTCCTGGACATGTTCGAGACCCTGGGGCGGGACGACGTCGTCCTCATTACCGACGCCATGGCCGCGGCCGGCATGCCCGACGGCGACTACGTCCTGGGCTCCCAGCCGGTCACCGTCACGCACGGGGTGGCGCGGCTGACCCAGGGCGGCTCGATCGCCGGGGGCACCGCCCACCTCCTGGACGTGGTCCGTACCACCTGGAGGAACGGGGTGGGCCTGGTCGACGCCGTCTACGCGGCCAGCGTCCAGGGCGCGAGGATCCTGGGCGACCCCAGCATTGGCGCCCTCCTGCCGGGCCTGTGGGGCGACGTGGTGGTCACCGACGCCGACCTGGCCCCGGTGCGGGTCCTGCGACGCGGGCAGGACGTGGACCTGACCAGCCCGGCGGCCTGAGGGCCGTGGTCTGTCGGGTCCCGGCTCCGTCCGCCGGGGCGCCCGTGCCCGGGAGGACGTAACCTGCCTGGCTCCAGACCAAACCCCGCGCGTGGGGGCCTGCCCGTCGTCACGGTCCGCGAGCGCCCGCACCGCCGAGACCAAACCCTGCGCGTGGGGGCCTGCCCCTGGCCTGGCGGTAGTTGAAGGCGGTGAGGTCCGACCAGACCCTGCGCGTGGGGTTTGCCCACCTCCGGGTACGGGTGGGTGAACTTCAGGCCAGCTCGCGCGTGGGGCCTGCCCAGGACCTGCTCCTGTCCAATAGCCCGCGTGGCCCGAGAGACGGCGATAGACCCGTTGCGCCCGGACCTGGCCGTACGCACGTCCTGCTGGCATGGCGGTAGGTGCGCGGCCCGGCGTGTCCGCCAGCGGGTGCTGGCCCGGGGTCGGGTGACCCAGGATGCCGCCCGGTCCCTTACCCGGTGGGGCCGGGAGCGCTGGGGGCACCAGGGACACCGGGTCCGCCAGCTGGCTCCCCTACCCGGTGGGGCCGGGGGCCTGCGAGGTACCTCGGATCCGGACCTGCACATTCATTTTACGATCAGCGATCATAAAATGGCGGGATCATGCGGATCCTTGTAGTGGTGTCGGGTCCGAGAACCAGGATGAATGTGCAACGGCGGCCGAGTTGCACATTCATCCTGTCCCAGGGTCCTGCTCGGGGAGGTAAAACGTTGAAATGACGCCAGCGCTCCGTCGGCACCTCCAGGATGAATGTGCAACACCGCCGGCCGCGGCCCCGTGCGGGACAGGGCGACGAGCACCCGAACGCTGGGTGAGGGTCCGGGCGCGCTCAGCCCTGGCGGGCCTTGAACCGGGGGTTCCTCCTGTTAATGACGTAGGTGTGGCCGCGGCGGCGCACCACTGTGGAGCCGGGCTGCCTGGCCAGGGACCGGATTGAGGCGCGGACTTTCATAGGTTCTCCTTATCTGTGCGACCGGTACGGTGCTGTCGAGGGGACGTCGCGGCTCAGCGCCTGCGCTTTCCGTAGCGGCGCTCGAACTTCTCCACCCGCCCGGCGGTGTCCAGGATGCGGCCCTGCCCGGTCCAGAAGGGGTGGGAGGCGCTGGAGACGTCCACGTCCACCACCGGGTAGGTCCTGCCGTCCTCCCACTGGATGGTCTGGGAGGAGGTCATGGTGGAGCGGGTCAGGAAGGCGAAGTCCGCGCTCTTGTCGCGAAAGACGACAGGATGGTAGTCGGGGTGGATCCCGGGTTTCATAAGGTTCCTTCGTGGGTACGGACGGAAGTGGTGGGCTGGCGTGGGTACGGACGGGCCGGAGGGGCCGGAGCGGGTGGCGGGCAGGAGCCGGAGGCGGTCGAGGTGGTGACTGCTGGCGGGGCCGGCCTGCTGCCGCACGGCGGAACCGGCCCGTTGCCTCCGTGGGCCGGAGCGGGCGGTCGGACCGGTCGGGTTCCCGGCCCGGTCCAGCCCGTTGCCCGTGGGTCGGGCCGGGTGGCGGCCCACAGGTATGGGTATGACGCGGTCCGGCCCGTCGCCCGTGGGGCTGGCGCCCTACCAGGAGGACTTGACGATGCCGGGGAGCTGGCCGTGCAGCGCCATCTGGCGGAAGCGCACCCGTGAGGTGCCGGTAACCCGCAGGTAGCCGCGGGGTCGGCCGTCCACGGCGTCGCGGTTGCGCAGACGTGTGGGGGAGGCGTCGCGGGGCAGGGCGTGCAGGGCGGCCATGGCCGCGTCCCGCTCGGCCTGGGTCAGGTGGGGGTTGACCGAGGCCCTCCTCAGCTCGGCCCGTCGCTCGGCGTAGCGGGCGACCACCTTCTGGCGCCGCAGCTCGGCGGCGATCTTGGACTTCTTGGCCATTAGCGGGTCTCCTTGTACTCCACGTGGCGGCGTACGACCGGGTCGAACTTGCGCAGGACCAGGCGCTCGGGGGTGTTGCGGCGGTTCTTGCGGGTCACGTAGGTGTGGCCGGTGCCGGCGGTGGAGACCAGCCTGATCACGGGACGCAGGTCCTTGGACTTGGTGGCCACTAGATCCTCTCCCCACGTGCCAGCATCTGGGCCACGACGACGTCGATGCCCTTGGCGTCAATGATCCTGATGCCCTGGGTGCTCACCGTCAGGCGGACCGTCCGGCCCAGCGAGGGGACCCAGTAGCGCTTGGACTGGAGGTTGGGGTTCCAGCGTCGACTCACCCGGCGGTGGGAGTGGGAGACGCTCTTCCCGAACACCGGGCGCTTGCCCGTGACTTGGCAGTACGTGGTCATGCAGTGCATGATAAGAATGGTTATCATTCATGGTCAACTTGGAGGTCCCGTGAGTCGTCCCACCGCCCACCGTCTGGCCCTGGTCAGCGCCGTCGACCCGGTGCTGCTCGACCTGACCGCCCTGAGCCTGTCCGGCCAGGAAGCCCTGGTCCTGACCGCCACCCTCCACAGCGGCCAGCGCCCTGACCAGGACGGCCTGACGGGCCCCGGTGCGTGGGATACGTCTGCACGCGGCCAGCGTGCGGACCCGCCCCAGGTGACGGGCCCCGGTGCGTGGGACGCCTCCGGGCAGGAGGCCGACTGGCCGGGGGCGGACCAGGAAGGGTCCGGCTGGGAGGAGGCCGGCTGGGAGGAGGCTGGACCCCGTGACGGCGGTGGCTGGGACGTCCCCGGTTGGGAGGAGGGGCCTGGCTACGGCGTGGTGCGGCTGACCGGGGGCGCCTGGCATGAGCCTGTCCACCTGGACCTGCCCATGCGCCACGCCTGCCTCACCTGCTCCCTGCGTGACGCCCTGGCGGAGCTCGCCTGCTCCCGCGCCCAGGACGACCCCGGTGGCGCCACCATCGTCCTGCTGCCGCCCGCCGTCGAGCTGCCCCACCTGGTGCCCGGGCTCGCCCACGCGCTGGAGGAGGAGCCGGGGGCGGTCCTGGCCGGGGTCGCCCACGTCATTGACACCCAGCGGGCCGTGGCCGACGTCCTGGGGCACCAGAGCCTGTCCGAGCTCGGCCTGGCCCTGGCGGAGGGGGACCAGCGCTGCACCGGCGAGGTGCACCTGGTCAACCTCGGCTACGCCGACGTCATCCTGGCCCTGGGAGCCCAGGAGCCCGGCCGCGCCGCGGGGGCGCGAGGCGGGAGCAGGGGGACCGGGGAGCCCGACAGGTCCGGGGCCGGGTCTGGATCCGGGGCTGGGGCTGGGGCCGGGGCCGGGTGCGAGTCCGTAGCCGAGGCTGGGTGCGGGTCTGGGCGCGAGTCTGGGGCCAAGGCCGGGTCTGGATCCGGGGCCGAGGCCGGGCGCGAGTCTGTCGCCGGGTGCGGGTCTGGGACTGGCTCGAGGTCAGGCCCCGGCCAGGTAAGGGGTGGGGGACGGAAGGACGGAGGGTCCGGAGCCGGGTCCGCGCAGGCTGTACGGGCCGAAGATCCCGGGGCGGGGAGCTCGGCGGGGGCCGAGCTCGTGGAGCACCTGCGCCCCCACGACACCCTCCTCCTGCCCGGCCTGGAGCACCCCCTCGCCCAGGTCCTGCTGTCCCTGCGACACGATGCGACGGCGGCCCTGGCCCGCGTCCACCCGGCCACCACCCAGGCCTGGGGCGGGCCGCAGGTGCACGGGGCCTGGACCCTGGACCTGTCCTCCAGCCTGCCCTTCCACCCCGGGCGCCTGCGCGAGCTCGTCGCCGACCTGGCTGGCCAGGGCGTGTGCGCCCGCGGATGCTTCTGGCTGCCCAGCCGCCCCGGGCGGGTGTGCGTCTGGGAGCTCGCCGGGGGCGCCCTGACCGTGGGCGACGCCGGGACCTGGAATGACGTACCGCTGCGTGAGGGCCAGGAGCCTGGTGAGCCCCGCTGTCACCTGGTGGTCACCGGTCTGGGCAACCCCGGGGTCCGCGACCGGGTCCGGTGGGCCTTTGAGAGGATCCTCCTGCGCCAGGACGAGCTCGCCCTGGCCATGAGCTGGATCGGGGCCGACGACGGCCTGGGGGACTGGTTCGGGGACCGGTAGCCCGGCCGGGGGGCGGGTAGCCCGGCTCCCGGCGCTGTGGGGCTCGGTGCCGTGGAGCGCGGCGCGGACCTGTCGCTGGCCCCGTGCAGGATGTGGGCGGCCAGGGGGCAACCTGCTGGTGGGCCCGGTAGCGGTGTCTGCTGGTACCGGTTCCCACGGCGTAGGCCCACCGCTGGCCTCGTGCGGGACGTGGGTGACTAGGGGCCAGCCTCACGGCGCAGGCCCACCGGCTCCGGACACCGTTGTGAGCGCGCGGTGTCAGCCCTCCAGGCCCAGCAGGCGCCGGGAGTAGACGGCCTGGCCCGAGTGCTGGGCGGCGTCGTCGACAATGGAGACCAGGCGCGTGATCCGGGTGACGGGCGGGTTCCAGGAGGTGTCGATGACCTCCTCCAGGCAGGCCGGATCCAGGGTGCGCAGGTAGTCCTCAGCCAGGGCGTAGGCAGCATCCAGGTACTCCGTGAGGAGGGAGGTGCTGGTGACCCGGACCTGGGCCGCCAGGTCGGGGGTGTGGTGCCAGTCCTCGGTGTCGTCGGGCAGGGGGAGGGCAAAGTGCTGACTGAACCCCGCGGCGGTCCACAGCGGCTCGGTGCCTCGCAGGTCGCTGACCTGGAGGTCGATCTCGCGGGCGGTGTGCCACGCCAGCCAGGCCAGGGAGTCGATCCGGGGTGCCTTCAGGGGCTCGGGCTGGGTGTTCGCCTGCTCGGCGGTCACCCCGTCGAGCGCCCGGCCCAGGCGCTCCCGGGAGCGGGACAGGGAGTCAATGAGGACGTTCTTAAGGCTCATGGGACCAACCATAGGAGATCCGTGCCACTGGGCGGGGTCGCGACGCTGCCGGGGCCGGGAACGGCTCAGGACGCTCTGCTGTTGTCTGCGCCAGACCAGGAGCCCCTGGCCAGCTAGGACCAGCCCGGGGGCGCCTGCGCCTACCGGGGTCGTCATGGAAGCCGGGCGGATGATCGCGTCGGTGTGGGGGGCGCCTGCGCCTACCGGGGTCGTCACCATGGGTTGAGACCGGAGGTTGAGGCCGGACCAGCCGGAACCGGTCTGGCGCCTGCTCGCCGGGGCGGCCAGGCCTGTTCGCGCTGTACCACCGGGCGAGGCCCGGCGTCGGTCAGCCTCCCCTACAGAATCTGACCGACGCCGGGGTGGTGCGCGGACAACCCCGGATGTGTCCGCACGCCACGACTGTGCTCGCCAGCCCCGCGCCCTAGGGCCTCAGGTCGTGCTGGCGGCGTAGATGCTCTCAATGGTGGAGGCCAGGGCGGCGTCGAAGGTCTCCTGGTCCTGGGAGTCGGCCAGGTCCTCCAGCAGCGCCCGCGAGAAGCTGGCAATGAGGCCGGGGTTACGGGCCAGGCGCTCGTTGGCCTCCTGACGGGGGTAGCCGCCGGAGAGCGCCACCACGCGCACCACCCGCGGGTGCTCCATGAGCGGGGTGTAGAGGCCGTCCACGGTGGGGATGGAGACCTTGAGCAGGACGTCGCGGCCCTCGGGCAGGGCGTCCAGGTGCCTGGTAATGGCCGCGCGCAGCAGCTCCTCGGCCTCCGCCTTGTCCGGGGCGTGGATGTCCACCTCCGGCTCGATAATGGGTGCCAGACCCGCGTCGAGGATCTGGGAGGCCACCTCGAACTGCTGGTCCACCACCTGGTCCACGCCCGCGGGGTCGGCCCCCAGGATGACCGAACGCATCTTGGTGCCGAAGATGTGGGCTGCCACGGCCCGCTCCAGCAGGGCGTCCAGGCCCTCGATAGGACGCATGAGGCGGACGTTGTGCTCGGGGTCGGCCAGGCCCTTGTCCACCTTGAGGAAGGGCACGATGCCCTTGACGTCCCACAGGTAGTCGGCCGTCGGGCGGCCCTCGACCTGGGAGTCCATGGTGCGCTCGAACAGGATCGCCCCCAGGATGCGCTTAGAGGTGAAGGCCGGGCTGGTGATGACGCGGGCGCGCATGGCGTGGACCAGGGCGAACATCTCCTCGTCCGTGGAGTAGCGCTCCGGGCCGATCCCGTACCCCTTCAGGGCGCGGGGCGTGGATCCTCCCGACTGGTCCAGGGCTGCGATAAAGCCGGCGCCGGTACGCATCCGGTCCAGCTGCTGAGTGTTCACGGTTCCTCCTGTGCGACGTGGTGTCGAGTGGGTGACGGTGTGGATACCATCAGTATAGTTGATAATCATTATCGAGCAAAGTGTGAGATGTGACATATTGAGGTGGTGGGTCGGGCGTGTCGAGGTGGTCTGCCTGTATACGGTGCGTCCTCCCTTGCCCGTGGGGTGGCAGGGGCCGCCTGGCTGGCTGACTGCCGCTGGCGGGCCGCCGCCCCCGGCTGGCCGCCGCTGGCCGCCGCCCTGGAGGCCTGTATTCGTTCGCGGGGCGGTCGGCTCGCGCAGGTCGGCCAGGCCCGGGCGGCCGTCGGTCCGCCCTCGCCCGCGGGGTGGTGGCCGCCAGCGCGACAGCCGTCCGCCCTCGCCCGCGAACTCGGCTCGGATGCTGGCGCGGGGTCGGCTTCGGGGCTGTCCTGCTGAGTGCGCTCCTCGTCATGGGTCTCGCGCCGCGTCCGCCAGGGGTCCGGCGTCGCCCTGGGTATGGTCCTCCTCAGTCTGTGGACGTCTGGGCGTGCGCCGGGGCCGCTCGCGCCGGGCTCGCTCGAGCTGGACGCGCTTAAGGCCGGGTGAACGTGCTCTTGCGTATATGAACGCTGCCAGGAGGCACGTTCACCCCAGCGACAGCGCGTTCACCTGGGTGGCAGCGCGTTCACCTGCTCTGAGGCGCGTTCACCTGGGTGGCAGCGCGTTCACCCCCGCTGGGCGCGCGGTACCGTTGTCCCCGCCCGGGCTGCGGGAGGGCTGCTCGGTCGCCACCGCACGCTCACGCCGCTGGCGCGCTCGCCCGGGCTGCGGGGGTGCTTGCGCGCCGTCGTCCAGTTTGCCCGAGGTCAGCCCGATGGTCGCACCTCTGCGGATCCTGGTACCGTGGATCTCCGACCCGTGACCGGGGCGGTATCCGGTGCGGGCGCTCAGGGCGGAGTCAGGAGCTGATGACCAGGACCGGAGCCAGAAGGCCCTACCACGTCGGCCTCACGCCTACGGCGATTATCGACGTCGCCGTCGAGGCCACGCGCGGTACCGGGCTCGATTCGTGGTCGGTGCGCGATCTGGCCGGGCGCCTCGGTGTGGCCACCTCGACGCTGTACCACCACGTCGGCGGGCAGGAGCTGCTGCGTCAGCACGTCGTGGAGCGGGTTCTGGCTATGGTCGGCTTCCCTACGACGGTCCTGCCCTGGCGGTGCCGGGCGGATGTTTTGTCGCAATCTGAGGATCAGAGCCGACCCCACCCCGTCCCAGGCTTTGTGCGCCCAATGTCCACGCAGGTCAGAAGCCTGAGCCTCGACACGCCTGAGGGTGCCTACCTCCCTGATCCTCAGATTGCGACACGCATGCGGATCCGGGGCGGCAAGCGCGTGGGAAAATACCCGAGGTGCCGCATAAACCAGGCTTATGCCGGGAGACACGGCGGGCACCCGACGCCCCTTCCGTTCTCGCGAGCAATAAGTACCGTTCTCGCGGCGAATAAGTACCGTTCTCGCGGAGGAGGGGGCGGGAGGAGGGGGCGGGGCGGGCGGTCGCCCTCAGGCGAAGACGACGGTGCGCTGGCCGTTGAGCAGCACGCGGTGCTCGGCGTGCCAGCGCACCGCCTGGGCCAGCACCCGGCGCTCCACGTCCTGCCCCTTGGCGCGCAGGGACGCCACTGAGTCCTCGTGGGTGGCCCGGGTGACGTCCTGCTCGATAATGGGGCCCTCGTCCAGGTCCGCCGTCACGTAGTGGGCGGTGGCCCCAATGAGCTTCACCCCCCGCTGGTGGGCCTGACGGTAGGGGTTGGCGCCCTTGAAGCTGGGCAGGAAGGAGTGGTGGATATTGATCACGCCCCCGTGCAGCCGCTCGCACAGGGCGGGGGAGAGGATCTGCATGTAGCGGGCCAGGACCACCAGCTCGACGCCGAGGCCGTCCACCAGCCCCAGCAGCTCGGCCTCAGCCGCCTCCCTCGTGTCCCGCGTGACGGGCACGCAGGTGAAGGGCGCCCCGTAGAACTCCGCGACGTCCCGCAGGTCCTCGTGGTTGCCCACCACGCCCACCACGTCAATCGGCAGCCCCTGGCTGCGGGCCCGGAACAGCAGGTCGGTCAGGCAGTGCCCCTCCCTGCTCACCATGACCAGGGTGCGCAGGGGGCGGCCGACCTCGTCCAGGCTCCAGGTCATCTGGTAGGCCCCGGCGAGCTCGGCGAGGTCCTTCTCCAGCTCTGCGCGAGGCACGGTGGTCAGGACCTGGACGCGCATAAAGAACAGGCCGGAGTCCTCGTCGCCGAACTGCTTGGACTCGGTAATGTTCCCGCCACGGCGGGCCAGGGCCCCAGAGACGGCGTGGACGATACCGGGCCGGTCAGGGCAGGACAGTGACAGGACCAGGTGGCAGGCGGGGTCAGACATGGCCCTAAGCCTATCCGTCCCGCTGCGTGGTCAGTCGCCCTCCGGCCCCGCGGGCTGGGCACCGAGCGTGGGCTCCTCGACGCGGGCCGTGCGCAGTCGCCCCAGGGCCCCGGGGGCTGGCCAGGGAGGGGGCACGCAGCTGGGTGGAGCCCTCGCAGTCGCCCTCGGGCCCCGGGGCGCAGGCCCGACGCTGCCGTCCTCCTGGTCGCGGAGCGTGAGCCGGCCGCCGTCGGGCGCCCAGCTCGGCCGGACGGGCCGCTGGCAGGATGAGCCGGCCGCCGTCGGGCGCCCCGTGACACGCGATACCCTGTGCCCCCGCCCCTGAGGCTAGGATGGCCCTGCCGGCGCGACTGGCGAGGGTGGTCCACCACCGGGGAGCGGCGGCAGCGGGGGCGCCTGGCCGTGCCCGTGCACCGGGGTACCTGGCCGCCCGCCTGGGCCGAGGCCCGCCGCGAGTCACCAAGGAGAACCATGACCGCTTCCGGCAACAGTCCTGTCAACAACCAGCCCCTGGCCGAGCTCGACCCCGAGATCGCCGAGGTCCTCACCGGCGAGCTCACCCGCCAGCGCGAGACCCTGGAGATGATCGCCTCGGAGAACTTCGTGCCCCGCGCGGTCCTGGAGTGCCAGGGCTCGGTCCTGACCAACAAGTACGCCGAGGGCTACCCCGGGCGGCGCTACTACGGCGGCTGCGAGGTGGTGGACGTGGCCGAGAACCTGGCGATCGAGCGCGCCAAGGCCGTCTTCGACGCCGAGTACGTCAACGTCCAGCCCCACTCCGGGGCCCAGGCCAACGCCGCCGTCCTCCACGCCCTGGCCACCCCCGGCGACACCCTCCTGGGCCTGTCCCTGGCCCACGGCGGCCACCTCACCCACGGCATGAGGATCAACTTCTCCGGCAAGAACTACCACGCCACCGCCTACGGCGTGGACGAGACCAGCATGCGCATTGAGATGGACCAGGTGCGCCAGGCCGCCCTGCGCGAGCGCCCCACCGTGCTCATCGCCGGGTGGTCCGCCTACCCCCGCCACCTGGACTTCGCCGCCTTCCGCTCCATCGCCGACGAGGTCGGCGCCGCCCTGTGGGTGGACATGGCCCACTTCGCCGGGCTCGTGGCCGCTGGACTGCACCCCTCCCCGCTGCCCTACGCCGACGTGGTGTCCACCACCGTCCACAAGACCCTGGGCGGCCCCCGCTCCGGCATGATCCTGTCCAACCGGGCCGAGCAGTGGGGCAAGAAGCTCAACTCCGCCGTCTTCCCCGGCCAGCAGGGCGGCCCCCTCATGCACGTCATCGCCGCCAAGGCCGTGGCCATGAGGATCGCTGGCACCCAGGAGTTCCGCGAGCGCCAGGAGCGCACCGTGCGCGGCGCCCGCCTCCTTGCCGAGCGCCTGGGGGCCGACGACGTGCGCACCGCCGGGATCCGGCTGGTCACCGGCGGCACCGACGTCCACCTGGTGCTCGTGGACCTGCGCGAGGCCCCCCTGGACGGCCAGCAGGCCGAGGACCTGCTCCACGCCGCCGGCATCACCGTCAACCGCAACGCTGTCCCCTTCGACCCCCGACCCCCGCGCGTGACCTCCGGGCTGCGCATCGGCACGCCGGCGCTGGCCACCCGCGGCTTCGGGGAGGCCGAGTTCACCGAGGTCGCCGACATTATCGCCACCACCCTGGTGGCCGGTGCCGCCGGGAGGGCCGACGAGGATGTCCTGGCCGGCCTGCGCGGGCGGGTCAGGACGCTCACCGACGCCTTCCCCCTCTACCCGGGACTGGTCCAGTGAGGGCCCCCTGGGCCGGGCCGGCCCGGGTCCTGGACGGGGCGGCCACCGCCGCCGCCCTCAAGGCCGAGCTGCGCACCCGCGTGGAGGCGCTGCGCGAGCGTGGTCTCACCCCGGGCCTGGGCACGGTCCTGGTGGGCCAGGACCCCGGCAGCCTTAAGTACGTGGCCGGCAAGCACGCCGACTGCGCCGAGGTGGGCATCGCCTCCATCCGTACCGACCTGCCCGCCACCGCCACCCAGGCCCAGGTGGAGGCCGCCGTCGATCGTCTCAACGCCGATGACGCCTGCACCGGCTACATTGTCCAGCTGCCCCTGCCCGCGGGGATCGACACCAACGCCGTCCTGGAGCGCGTCGACCCGGCCAAGGACGCCGACGGGCTGCACCCCACCAACCTGGGACGCCTGGTGCTGCGGTCCTCCGGCCCCGTCACCTCGCCCCTGCCGTGCACGCCCCGGGCCTGCATCGAGCTCATGACCCGCCACGGCATCGACCTGGCGGGGGCGGACGTGTGCGTCGTGGGACGCGGGATCACCGTGGGCCGCTCCATCGGCCTGCTGCTGGGGCGCAAGGACGTCAACGCCACCGTGGACGTGTGCCACACCGGGACCCGGGACCTGGCCGCCCACGTGCGCCGGGCCGACGTCGTTATCGCGGCCGCCGGCAGGCCCGGTATTGTGACGGCGGACATGGTGGCGCCCGGTGCCGTGGTCCTGGACGTGGGCGTCTCGCGCGTCGTGGACCCGGCCACCGGCAGGGGCCGGATCGCCGGGGACGTGGCCGACGGCGTGGACGAGGTCGCGGCCTGGCTCTCCCCCAACCCGGGCGGGGTGGGGCCCATGACCCGGGCCCTGCTGCTGGCCAATGTGGTGGAGGCCGCCGAGCGTCGCCTGGCCGGCCGCGACCAGGGCTGAGACGGGGCCGGTCCACCCGCGGCCCACGTCGCGCAGGGCAGGATAGTGCTGGCGCAGCTTGGGCAGGCTCAGGATGCGCGGCCCACGTCGCGCGGGGGGCAGGAACTGGTCTCCCCAGGGGCTCGATTCCGCTCTGGGCGGGTGCTTGGATATGCCCATGACCCACATCCCCGGCTCAACCGGTCCCGGGCAGACGGCTGAGCAGTCCCTTGACCACCTCATCGCGGAGGCCGAGTCGGCGTCCGATACCCGCAGACGGCGTCGACGTCGTCCCAGGCCGCTGGTGGTGGTCCTGGTCTTGGCGCTGCTCGCCGGCCTGGGAGCGGGCACGGGCTGGCTGGTGGGCAGGTTCGTGCCCCGGGGCAGCCTCCAGGACCCGCCCACCGTGGTCTCCATCGTTGACTTCTCCATGGTGGGAGACGGCGAGCAGATCGAGGCCACCGGTGACCCGGTGCTGCGCTCAGGGAGCACCGCGGTCATGCGTCTGCGCGACGGCGAGCGGGATCTGCTCAGCGCCGTGGACGTGGCGGGCTTAACCAGCTACCCCCGGTGGACCGCGCCCCTTCCCGCGAACGCGGGCCCGTGCGCGCTGGACGGGACGGTCGTGCGCTGCGGCGAGGGCTTCGCTCTGGACGTGGACAGGGGCCGCCCCCAGGCCTCTGGTGGTAACGCCTCCGCCCCAACGTCCCCCGGAAGCTCCACCCCCGCTCCGCGCCATGCGCCCTCCGTCCCGACGGCTGCCAGCAGCTCCACCCCCGCCTCGGCAGCCTCCGGCAACGCTACTTCAGCCCCGGGAAGCGCTACTCCGGCCCCGGTAGTCCCGGGAAGCGCCACCCTGGCGGGGGCGGCCAGCGACCAGGTCCCCTACGCCCTGGGGGCCGACGGCTCGGTGACGGACCGGTCAGGCGCCGTCGTGAGCGGCCTGAGGCTGGGATCCCCCACCTGGGTGCTGCCGGCCCAGGCGCCGCGGAGCCTGGGAGCCGTGCCCCTGCCGGGGAAGCGTGACGTCTGGGTCGTGTGCGACGGCACCACCCTGGCCGCGCTCGAGGGCGCCGACGTGCTGTGGACGGTCACCCTGCCCGAGGGCACGGCGCAGGTCAGCGGGTTCACCGAGGGCGGCTCCCCGCACTGGCTGGTGGGTGACACCCTGGTGGTGGGCACACCCTCGGGCGTGGTGGCCCGGGACCTGGCCGACGGCAGTGAGTCCTGGAGGGTTGACGTCCCCTTGAGGTCGTGGACCTCGGACGACCAGTACCTCTACCTGTGGTCCCACAGCTCCCTGAGCGTTGCCGACCTGACCCGGCCCGTCGACGCCTCGGTCACCCAGGTCACTGCCGTCGCCCAGCACCAGGGGGAGCCGGACCGGGCCCCGAGCGCCGAGGAGCTGAGGAACGCCACCCTGGAGGTCCCCGAGCGCTGCGGCCTGCGGGTCTCACCCAGCGAGGCCTCCGAGCAGGGCCGGGAGCGGGTGACCTTCGTGGACGGCCAGGCCTCCGGCGGCTCCCAGCAGAACGCGAGGACGACCATTAAGGAGGTCGTCACCACGGTCTTCGAGGGGCGGCCCGCGGCGGTGGTCCGGGCCAACTGCTCCTACGGCGGCGCCTACGAGGACGACTTCATTATGGTCTACGACCCCGACCACAAGCTCGTGGCCGCCCTGGACCCCGTCCCCCACAAGCAGGAGCTCGGCGGCAGCATCTCCGACTTCACCATTACCTCCCTGAGCGTGTTCGGGGGGTCCCTCCACCTGTCCTGGAACAATATCGCCCTGTACGGGGACGAGGACTACCACGCCAGCCGCAAGTCCGGCAGCGCCGACGGCGACTTCGTCTGGGACGGACAGAGGTTCGTGGCCACCGACCTCGTCTTCCACACCGGGCAGGGCGACGTGCGCCTGCCCCGCCTGGAGGCGGTACAGGACTTCGTGGACGCGGTGGTCGCCCATGACGACGCCAGGGCCGCGCAGTGGGCCGTACCGAGTCTCATGAGCGCCCTGGACCGCAACGCCCCCTACAGCGGCTTCACCGTCCGGGAGTCCTACTTCCCGAAGGGGTCCACGGTCGGGGAGTGCATCCTCCTGCCCGCCGTCGGGTCGCCCAACATGCTCGGCATGAGCACCGTGTACTTCGGCAACGGCCGCAAGGCCTCGATCCGTCCCGGTGACGCCTCCCAGATCGTCCAGGAGGGCCCCTACCGGTCCGGCGACATTATGTGCGGGCTGGACCGTTCGGCCGACCACTCCGACAGGTTCGGCACCTGGATTATGCTCCGTGGCAGGCCGGACGGCAGCGTGGAGGTCTACACCCCCGGACCCGGCAGCGACTGAGGCCCCGGGCCCGTTGGCGGGCCCCTGCCGGCCTCCAGGCCGCATCCTGACCGCCCGGGGCCGGTGGCGGGGCCTACACCGTGTGGCTGGCGCACGCTCAGGTCACCCCGGCTTCCCGGGGCCGCTGGCGGGGCCGGTGGTGGCTGAGGCCCCCGCCCCGGATCCTGGGACGTGCCGGCAGTAGGCTACGGTGGCGCCCATGGAACGACTTGCCGGAGCCCGTCAGCGCTACGACTGGGGCTCGACGACGGCCGTCTTCGACTTCCTGGGCCAGGAGCCGGACGGCCAGCCGTGGGCCGAGCTGTGGCTGGGCGCCCACCCCAACGGGCCCACCCACCTGGTGGACGCCTCGGGGGACGCTTCGCCCACCACCTTGGAGCAGCTCGTCGCCGCCGAGCCCCAGCGGCTCCTGGGCGCCGACGTGGTGCGTCGCTTCGGCCCCCAGCTGCCCTACCTGCTCAAGGTGATCGCCCCCGGCCAGGTGCTCTCCCTCCAGGTGCACCCCTCCCTGGAGCAGGCCGCCGAGGGCTACGCCCTGGAGAACGAGGCCGGGATAGCTCCCTCCCACCCTCTGCGCAACTACAAGGACCCCAACCACAAGCCCGAGATGGTCCTGGCCCTGGAGCACTTCGAGGCCGTGGCCGGGTTCCGGGCGCCACGGCGTGCCGCGGAGGTCCTGGCGGGCCTGGAGTCGCGCCTGGCACGGCGGATGCGCCGCTCCCTCGTCCTCAACCCCACCCGCTTCGGCATCCGCCAGGTCTTCTCCGACCTGGTCTCCGTCGGGTCGCGGCCCACCAGCCAGGAGGTCGACGACCTGGCCGCCGAGCTCGCGGGGCGCCTGGGGCGGGGGGAGTCCCCCTCCCGGCGGGTGGACGCCAACGCCGTCGCCATGGCCCGCACCTTCCCCGGCGACCCCGGGATCGCGGCGGCGCTCCTGCTCAACCCGGTCACCCTGCGGCCCGGTGAGGCGCTGTTCGTGCCCGCCGGCAGCGTGCACGCCTACGTCTCCGGCCTGGGCGTGGAGATTATGGCCTCCTCGGACAATGTGCTGCGCGCGGGCCTGACCACCAAGCACGTCGACGTCCCGGCCATGCTGGCCTGCGTGGACTACGTGGCGGCCCCGCCGGTGCGCCCCGCCCCCGAGTACCTCTCCCACGCCACCCGGGCCTACTACGCTCCCGTGGACGACTTCGAGCTGCTGGTCACCGACGTGGTCCGGGCCGACGGGCGGGTGCAGGTCCCCGGTCGCGGGCCCCGCATCGTCCTGGGCCTGGCCGGGAGCGTGACGGTGACGACGCCGTCGGGTCAGGAGGTCCTGGCCCGCGGCCAGGCGGTGTTCGTGGGCGCCGACGAGCGCACCCTGGCCGTCGAGGGGCAGGGGACGGTGGTCCAGGCCGACGTGCCGTGAGCGCCGTCCCCGGCCTCCTGGGGCCCTGCCCGGGCCAGTCTGCCTCCCGCCCGGGGGTCAGCCTGCCCCCTGCCCGGGGGTCAGCCGTCACCGATCAGCGCCTGCCCCTTGGTGATCGCTCAGGCTGCCCCCGCCCCGGCTCAGCCCACCAGCTCCTGGCGACGCGCCGCTGCCAGGACGTCCTCACCGGCCTGGGGCGACACCAGGACGGCGGCGCGCCGCTGCCGCCAGGCGCCCAGGACCAGGGGCAGCGCCTGGTCCAGGGGGCCGGTGCGGGTGAGGGGGACCCGCTCCCGGTCCCCTGACGGCCCCTGCGCCAGGGTCGCGCGGTCCAGCCGGGTGACGGCCCGGGGCGGGGCGTCCCCGGGACCAGCCCCGGAGCCGGCGAGGGGGCCGGGACCAGCCCCGGGGCCGGCGCCGGCGTCGGCCAGCACGGTCAGGGCGGGCGCCCGGCCCTGCGCCGCTGCCGGCGGGCAGTAGTCGGGGTAGGCCATGACGTCGGCGACGCCGTCGAGCACCAGCGGCGGCAGCTCGCGCACCTCGCCCCCGCCGCCGTCCCAGCGCAGGGCCAGCGGCGAGCCGGGCAGGAGCACCTGGAGCTCGGCCTGAGCCAGGTCGTCGGGGACGAGGGCGACCGACAGGCCCACCTCCACCACGCCGGCGTCCACCGCCCGGGTGACCGTCCCGGCCCGGCCCAGGACCACCTCGCGGCCCGCCCACCAGGCCCCGGCGCACCACAGGACGGTCCTCCAGTGGGTCGCGCCGCCCACGTGGACCGCGCTGCCGGGCCAGGTCTGCTCCTCCAGGAGCCCGGCCGCCTTGCACACCCACATGGCGGCCACGTGACCGGTCAGCTCCACGCGCTCCCCGCCGGGCCCGTACCACACCAGCCAGGGTCGGTCCTTGTCCGCTTTGGACGGAATCTGTGAGGCGAGCAGGTCGGGTCCCATGGCCTGATTCAAGCACGACCGCGCCCCTGAACCCGGAGACGGAACCGCGTCGGCCTGCGGTTTTGTGACCATACTGTGACCTGCGCCAGGGTATGGTGGGGGCTGTTGAGCGGCCCGGGGACCACCCGGAGCCGCTGCGTGAGACGCCCCTCCTTGGCTTGACGAAACCGGTCGGCGCCCGTGTAATTCTCAGTAGTTCGTTGTCCTCAATACTGCGAAGGGACGCCATCGTGTGGAACATTCTCGGCGACGGTCCGCTCACCCGGCCTGAGCCCGCCGCCGACGCCGAGATCCTGGCGATCTTTGGTGAGGTCAGGGAGAGCGGCCCGCTGGCCTGGCAGGAGCGGGCCCTGTGCGCCCAGACCGACCCGGAGGCCTTCTTCCCGGAGAAGGGCGGTTCCACCCGTGAGGCCAAGCGCGTGTGCGCCGCCTGCGAGGTCCGTGAGGAGTGCCTGGCCTACGCCCTGGCCAACGACGAGCGCTTCGGCATCTGGGGGGGCCTGTCCGAGCGGGAGCGCCGCAAGCTCAAGCGCCGTGCGGTCTGAGCGCCCCGGAGTGGTGAGGCGGGCATGAGCTCAGGGCGCACGGGCGTCCTCGCCGTCCTGGTCACGGCGGGCAACACCCCCTACCTACGGCGTACCCTGGTCGCGCTGGCCCGCCAGGAGGTGCCGGCCAGCGCGGTCCTGGTGGTGGACGTCGCCTCCCGGCGCAACGGCCTGGGGGACGGTACCCCGGTGGAGGACGTGGTCGAGCTCTCCGGGATCGACGCGGTCAGCCGGGCGCGCATCCTCCACGTCAGCGAGGCCTTCTCCTTCGGTGACGCCGTGCGTCGCGGCCTGCTCGCCCTCCAGGAGGACGGGCGCCTGCCAGCGCCCTCCCACCCCTACCTCTGGCTGCTCCACGACGACTCCGCCCCCGCCCCCGGGTGCCTGGCCAGTCTGCTCAACGCCGTGACCTCGGCCCGCTCGGTGGCCCTGGCCGGGCCCAAGCAGGTGGACTGGGACAACCCCGAGCAGCTGCTCGAGGTGGGTCTGCGCACCACCGCCTCGGCGCGGCGGGCCAACGACATCGTCCCGGGGGAGATCGATCAGGGCCAGCACGACGGCCGCTCCGACGTCCTGGCGGTAGGCACTGCCGGGGCGCTCGTCGACCGCGCGGTGTTCGACGAGATAGGTGGCATATCACCGGCCTTTGGTGCCTTCGGTGACGGCCTGGAGCTGTCTCGTGCCGTCCGTCTGGCCGGGCACCGGGTGGTCGTGGTCCCCGACGCCGTGGTCGCCCACCGCCGGGCCGCCTTCCTGGGGCGGCGGGGCGTGCGCCACGGCCTGCGCAGGGACCCGCAGGACACCGAGGGGCTCTCCTGGCAGGAGGCGACGGCGCGCAGCTACCGCGCCCGCCGCACCGCCCAGCTGCGCGCCTGGGCCACCTTCTCCTCCCGCCCGGTGTGGCTGCTGCTGTCCTGGTTCCTCCTCCTGGCCTGCCTGCGGGCCCCCTGGCGCCTGCTGACCAACTCCGTGGTCCGCGCCAGCGACGAGATGGGCGCGGCCCTGGCCGTGGCCTCCCGCCCCGGCCTGATCCGCCGAGGACGACGCCGTCTGGCCGCCCACGCCACCGTCCCCCGCTCCGTGCTGACCCGCCTGTACGTGGACAGCGCCGAGATCCGGGCCCTGCGCCGTGACCTGGTGCGTCAGGAGCGGGAGCGGGCCGCCCGCGAGGAGGCCCCCAGCGAGCTCGAGCTCCACGAGCTGCGGGCCCTGGCCCGCCGACGCCGCTACGTGCTGACGGCGGTCCTGCTTCTCACGGCGGGGGCCGGGCTGCTCGCCCTGGGGGGGACCCTGGCCAGCCGGGGCCTGACCGGGGGCGCCCTGCCCAGCCTGGACACCGCTCCCGGCCGTCTGTGGGAGGCGGCCTGGAGCACCTGGGCTGCCTCCGGGGACGGCTACGACTCCCCCCTGAGCCCCTTCCTGGCGGTCCTGGCCCTGCCGGTGGCCCTGGGACGGGTCGTGGGCCTGGACGGGCCCCTCATGCTCCACGCCCTGGTCCTGGTGGCGGTGCCGCTGGGGGCTCTGGGCGCCTGGGCCGCGGCCGGGACCGTGACCCGGCGGACCCACCTGAGGGCCTGGGTGGCCCTGACCTGGGCCCTGGCCCCGGCCGGGCTGCTGGCCGTGGGGCAGGGGCGCCTGGGTCCTCTCCTGGTCCACGTCCTCCTGCCCTGGGCCCTGACGGCCCTCATGCGGGGCCTGGGGGCGGACCGGCGCGACGTGGTCCTCTCCGGGATGGTCGGCGCCCACCACCTGACCGACAGCGAGCGCGCCGAGCTTGACCGCCTCTCCCCCCCGGCCGACCTCCCCCGACAGGGGGCGGCTGGCGCCCAGGGGACCGGTGCCCAGGGGGCTGACGCCGACGGCCTCAGGGGCGCTGAGCCCGCCGAGGCCGACGACGTCGAGGATGGCGACGGCGCCGAGGAGGCTGCCGAGGACGGCGGGGGCGTGATGGGCACCGGGACCGCCGAGGCCCCGGAGGCAGGAAGCGCCCCGAGGAGCCCCGGGGAGCCCCGGGACGCCTCCCGGGCCGAGGCGCGCGCCGCCCGGGCCCTGGCCGGGGCGGCGGCCGCGGGCCACGACGAGAGTGCGGACCACCACGAGGGCGTGGACCACCTGGACCAGGAGGCGTCCGCGACCATCTCCTGGGACGAGGACGAGGAGCGCCAGGTGTCAGCCGGCGCCGAGCCCGCTGACACCGCCGGCGCCGGGTCCACCGAGTCCGGCGCCGGGCCGGACGCCCGGGGGGACCGGGAGGACGACCAGGATCCCGCCGCGCAGGAGGACGAGTCCCCCAGCGAGCGCTCCCTGGCCCGTGCCGCCGCCGTACGGGCCGCCGCCACCGAGCAGTACGGGCCCGGCTCCCCGCGCGCCGCCGCCCTGGCCGGGCTCCTGGGGGCCGGGATCGTGGCCGCCGTGCCGGCCACCGCCGTCGTGCTGCTGCCGGCCCTGGTCCTGCTCATGGTGCGCCTGCCTCGACGGGCCGGGCGCCTGGCCCTGACCGTCCTGCCCGTCCTGGTGACCGCCCTGCCGGTGTGGTGGGGCGCCTGGCACATTGCCCACTCCCTGACCGGCACCGCCCGCCTGCTCCTGGCGGACACCGGCGCCCCGCTGGGCGCCCCCGCCCCCAGCGCCACCGAGGCCCTGCTGGGGCTGCCCCAGGGCCTGGACACCCTCCTCCCGGCCTCCTGGCTGGCCGGGGTCGTCATGGTGCTCCTGGCCGTCCCCCACGTCCTGGCGCTGGTGGGACTGGCTGCCCCCGGCCGCCTGGGGGCGCGGGCCCGCGGCGGCGTCCTGCTGTTCCTGGGAGGGCTGGCCCTGGCCCTGGTGGCCCCCCGCGTCGTGGTGGCCCTGGGCACCGGCCTGGAGGGGACCGGCAGCCAGTTCGTGGCCGCCTGGCCCGGACCGGGTGCCTCTCTGGCACTGGCCGGGCTCCTGGGGGCTGGCGCGGTGGGCCTGGACGCCGGCGGGGTCAGGCTCCTGGAGGCCCGGGCGTGGTGGCGCACCGCCCTGGTACGTGGCGTCGGCACCCTGGTGCTGGTGGCCCCCCTGGCGCTGGGAGGTGCCTGGGCGGCGGCGGTGGCCACACGGGCCTCCTCCCCCCTGATGCTCCTGCGCCCGGCCACGTCCCAGGTGCCCCTGATCGCCCTGGAGATGGAGACCGCCCCGGCCGCGGGCCGCGTCCTGGCGCTGGCGAGCACCGACACCTCCGAGGGGACCGTCCTGAGCGTCTCCCTGTGGCGGGGCGCGGGCACCCAGGTCACCGACGTCGTCCCCGGGGTCCTGGCCTCCCAGCTCACCGACAGGATCAAGGACGCGGGCTCCCCGGACGCCGCCGACGTCTCCGGCTCCCCGGGCCTGGTGCGTCAGGAGCTCAGCGACGCCGCCGACGCCGAGCTCGCCCACCTGGTCACCCGCATGACCACGACCTCCGCCAAGGACGCGGCGGGGGCGCTGGCCAGGCACGGTATCTCCGTGGTGGTCCTGGCCGACCGCGACGGTGACGAGCTCACCTCCACGACCAGGGCCGCCCTGAGCTCGACCCCCGGCATGGAGGACCTCGCCCGTACCGCCACCGGCACCGCCTGGCGGGTCTCGCCCGACGGCGCCGAGGTGGCCCGCGCGGCCCTGGTCGGCCCCGACGGGACGAGCCTGACCCTGCCCTTTAACGGCACCGCCGTGCGTACCGGTATTGAGGCGGGGGCGGCCGGGCGCACCCTGGTACTGGCTGAGCGCACCAGCTGGCGCTGGCGGGCCACGCTCGACGGCGTCGCCCTGGAGCCCACCACCCTGCGGGAGGGGGCCTGGCGGCAGGCCTTCACCGTGCCGGCCTCCGGCGGCCAGCTCGTCGTCACCCCGGACCGCCCGACCACCTCCCTGGCATCCTGGCTCGTGCGGGCCACCTGGGCGCTGACAGCCGTGGTGGCGGTCCTGGCCAGGCCCCGTCGTCGCTCCCGGAGGATCCCATGAGCAGTACGCGACCACCCGCCCCCGCCTGGCGGCACCGGCTCTACCAGGCCTTCCGCGTGGTGTCGGCGCTCGTGCTCCTGTCTGCCACCGTCGTCCTGACCCGGTGGGGCGCCGCCCCGGCCGCCCCCACCCCGGACGTCGGCGGCCTGACCCTGGACGCGCCGAGCACCGACGTCCTCCTGACCTGCCCGGCCGCCCCCGCCAACACCCTGGAGGCGGTCAACCTGGGGGCCACCACCGCCCGCACCACCGTCACGCCCCTGGGGGACTCCCAGGTGAACCTGGACGGCAGCGCCCTGGCCGTGGGCGCCCCCACCTCCACCGACACCGCCAGGGGCGGCGTCCTGACCGTCCCGGCGGCCCACCGCACGGGTGCCGGCGCCCTGGGCCTGGTGACCACCTCCACGCCCGACGGTGACCTGCGCGGGCTCACCGCCGCAGCCTGCGTGCCGCCCTCCACCGTCTCCTGGATCGTGGGCGGCTCGGGGGCCGTGGGATCCTCCGCCGAGCTGCGCCTGACCAACCCCGGCACCACCACCGTCACCGCCCGGATCAGGCTCTACGGCTCCACCGGTGAGCGCCCGCTGCCCGCCCGCGGCCAGATCAGCCTGGCCGCCGGCAAGAGCGGCTCGGTGCTCCTGGAGACGGCCGGGGCGGACGAGCGCCTGGCCGTGTCCGTGGAGGCCACCGGCGGCTCCCTGGGTGTGGTCATGGTCACCGAGTCCCTGAACGGGGAGACCCCCGCCGGGGTCGAGGTCCTCACCCCGGGGCCGGCCCCCTCCACCGACCAGACCGTCCCCGGCGTCGTCCTGACCGCCCCTGAGAGCCAGGGGGAGGTCGCCGACACCACCACCGGGGCCGTCTCCTCCCAGGCCCCCGTGCTGCGGGTGGTCAACCCCGGTACGGGTACCGCCACCGTGTCGGTGTCCCTGGTGGGTGCTGACGGGCAGACCCCCCTGCCCGGGGCCCAGGAGGTGCGTATCGACCCCGGGGCCGTCTTCGACACCTCCCTGGCCGGCTCGGCCCCCGGGCCCTACGGCGTGCGTGTCACCTCCGACCAGCCGGTGGGGGCCGCCGTGCGCCTGGTGCGCAGCGCGGGGGAGTACCCGGCCAAGTCCGGTGCCCTGGCCGGTGACGTGGCCTGGATCCAGGCCGGGCACGACGGCACCGTCACCTCCGGGACCCTGGTCGTCCCCCAGGGTGAGGGGCTGACGAGCCAGCTGGTGGTGACCAACAGCGCCACCACGGAGGCCACGGTGACCCTGACCTCGGCCGACGGGACCTGGAGCCAGGACGTGACCGTCCCCGCCTCCACCACCCTCGTGCCCGACGTCCCCACCACCGTGGCGGCGCTGACGCTGTCCTCCCCGGCGCAGGGCCCCTCCCTGAGCGCCGCCGTGGTCACCACCCAGGAGGTCGGCGGGGACGTGCCGGGGACGCTCATTGCCGCCCTGCCGGCCGTACCGGACTCCGCCGTCCTGGCCCAGCGCACCCTCCTCATGCGCTAGGGCCGCCGTGACCAGCGCCGGGACCAGGGTGCGCCAGCCTCGGCAGCCCCACGCGCCAGGGCCGGCGTGCCCTAGGCGTCAGGGTCGATCTCCTCAGGACGGCGTCCCAGCATGAGCGCCACCTGCTCCACGACCACCTGGTGCACCAGGGCGGGGAGGTCCTGGGTCCCCCGCGCCCGGGAGGTGATGGGACGCCGGTAGAGCACCACCCGCGCGGGCAGGCCCGCCCGCGGCTCGGCCTGGAAGCCCCGCCCCAGGACCACGCCCCGTTCCCAGGGCGCCGGGTCCGAGGGCGGGACGTCCTCGACGGCGAACTGGACGGCCTCCACCTGCGGCCAGCGCCTGGCCAGCTCGCTGGCACTGGCTACCACCATCTCGTCAAAGCGCTCGGCGCGGGTGCGCCAGGCGGGCAGCGCGGGCGGCAGCAGGGGTCCCCGCAGGCCCCGGCCGTGCCGGTCACGACGGTGGACGGCGGGCGAGGTGGGGACCGGAGCGGGGGAGGACGGCACGGTGCACACCCTATTCGCTCCGCGGTTCGCTCCTGGCCTTCATACTGGGGCGTCGGTAGGGCCTCCACCCTGCGTACACGGTAGCCTGCTAGAGTGCGAAGTGTCAGACCGTGCCGACGATCCGGCTGTGAGAACCCCGCTGTGGCGACCCTCACCAGCGTCTACGCCGACTCGACAATCGTCCTGGGGCCTTTGTCCACCGAACGTGAGCCGGAGGCCTACGACCTGTGCCAGAAGCACGTGGACTCCTTTACCGCCCCCCGCGGCTGGCAGGTCATCCGCCTGGCCACGGACCTCGCCCCGGCCCCGCCCAGTGAGGACGACCTCCTGGCCCTGGCCGACGCCGTCCGGGAGGCCTCCCGGACCCCCCGCCCCGTGCCCAGGCGCGCCGAGCGCAGCTCACGCGGCGGGATCTCCCCCGTGCCGCTGACCGAGGTGGCTGACACCCTCCCCTGCCAGGTCCGGGACATGCCGGGGATCACCTCCCCCGGCAGCGAGGACGAGATCATCCGCCGCGGGCACCTGCGCGTACTGCGCGGACACAAGGAGGGCTGAGGTGGGAGACGTCACGTCCCGGGCCGGTTCGGTGCCCCAGCCGGGGCAGGCCGTGGCCCCCTGGCTGCGCGCCCTCCTGCGCTGCCCGGTCACCGGCCAGGAGCTGCTCGACGTCGTCCTGCCCGGTGCGGGGCCCTGCCTGCTGTCACCCGGTGCCCGCCTGGCCTACCCGGTGCGCGACGGCGTGCCGGTGCTCCTGGTCGACCAGGCCCTGCCCGCGCCCGTGGAGGCCGCCTGAGCACGGCCAGCCGAGCGGGAGCCAGCCGAGCATGGGGCGCCCGGGGCGCCTGAGCGCGCCTGAGCGGGGCCGGCCAAGCGGGTCGCCTGAGCAGGAGCCGCCGGCCGACCTGGCGCGGCCGCCCCCGGTAGGGTCCGCCGCGGCGCCCCGGCGCGGCCGCCCCCGGTAGCGGCCAGCTGGCGCCCCCGGTAGCGTCGCGGGCAGCCAGGCCGGCCCGGACGCCGGTGAGCCCGCCGTGGTACACCGGGCTCACAGCAGGGACGGGACGGCCTCCTCCTCGGCCTGCCGCTCCTGGAGCTCCATGAGGAGCTCGCGGTCCCGGCGCTCGGCCAGGACCGCGGCCAGGAAGCGCTCGGGGTGGGTGCGCGGCGGCGGGGGAGGGCTCACGCAGGTGGCGACCTGCGCCGCCAGCTCGGTGGCCAGGTGCGCCCGCACCGCCGGCTGGAAGGAGGTGGTCCGCGACAGGAACGTGCGCACCACCAGGGCGAGGTGGCCCGGGAGCCCGCGGATGTCGGCCTGACGGGCCCACGCCGCCAGCTCGGGGGGCATGAGTACGGGCGCGGTACGGCGGGCGGCGGCGCGCTCCTGGATGACGTAGGTGCCGGCCAGCACGTCACCCAGGCGCTTGTTCCGCCTCGTGGCCACGCACATGATCAGGCACAGGACCCCCTGGGTGAACCACACCTCGATGACGCTGAGCAGGACCCGCACCAGGCTGTGGCGCAGCCGCACGCTCCCGCCGTCGTCGCGCACCACCCGGGTGCCCATGACCAGGCGCCCCAGGCTGCGCCCGTTGCTGGCCGACTCAATGAGCAGGGGCAGCCCGACCAGCCAGGTGAAGACCACCAGGGAGAGCACGGCGGCCAGGCGCGCCGTGGTCATGGAGTAGTCGTTCTCGACGGCCAGCGAGAACGTCGCCAGGGACAGGACCAGCCCCACCAGCATCGTGCCGTAGTCAATGATCCCTGACAGCAGGCGCGACCCGAGAGAGGCCGGGACGACCTCCAGGGCCACGGCCTCCCCGATGACCATGAGATCCTGTTCAATCCTCCGCTCGGATGAGGACGGTTCGGTACTCACGGTGTCACACTCCTGAGGTGGATATCGATGCCTTCGTCGCGGCGCACCAGGACCAGTGGGAGCGCCTTGACACCCTGGTAGACAGACGCCGTCTGAGCGGGGCGCAGGCTGACGAGCTGGTGGGCCTGTACCGGGCCGCCGCCCGGCACCTGGCGCAGGTGACGGCGCAGGCCCCCGACCCCGTCGTGCTCGCCGAGCTCTCCACCCGGGTGGTGCGGGCGCGCGGGCGCGTGACCGCCTCCTCCTCCTCCTCGTGGGTCACGGGTCTGACCCACCTGGTGGCGGTGAGCATGCCCGCGGCCCTGTACCGGGTGCGCTGGTGGACGCTGGGGGTGAGCGCGGTGGGCCTCGCCCTGGCGGTGGTCACGGCCCTGTGGACCCTGCACTCGCCTGAGGCCATGGCCTCCCTGGGCAGTCCCGCCAAGCTCGACCATTACGCGGACCACGCCTTCTCCTCCTACTACTCCACCTACGACCCCCAGGACTTCGCCGCCCAGGTGTGGACCAACAACGCCCGTATCGCGGCCCTGTGCGTGGCCGGGGGGATCACCGGGGTGCTGCCGGCGGCCGTGCTCTGGTTCAATGTCGTGCACCTCGGCCAGGTGGCGGCCATTATGGCCGACCACCACGCCCTGCCCCAGTTCCTCTCCCTCATCGCCCCCCACGGGCTGCTGGAGCTCACCAGCGTCTTCGTGGCCGGGGGCGCCGGCCTGAAGCTGTTCTGGACCCTCCTGGTCCCGGGCCCGCGCCCCCGGGGCCGGGCCCTGGCCAGCGAGGCCCGTTCCCTCATGACGGTGTCCGTGGCCCTGACCGTGGCCCTGGCCGTCTCCGGGCTCATTGAGGCCTTCGTGACCCCGGCGCCCATCCCGTGGGCGGTCAAGGTCGCGGTGGGAGTCCTGGCCCTGGCGCTGCTGTGGGCCTACACCATCGCCCTGGGCCGGCGTGCCGTGGCCACCGGGGTGACCGGTGACCTGGACGAGCACGACGCCGGCTACCAGCTCCCCGTGGCGGCCTGAGGGCCGCGCTACCGCCCTCACAGGCGCCCCGCGGCCTTGAGCGCCAGGTAGGCGTCCGCCAGGGACGGGGCCAGGGCGTCGGGGTCGGACTGGACCACCTTGGCACCTGCGCGCTGGAGGAGCTCGGCCACCCGGTCGCGCTCGTGCTGCTCGGCCTGGGCGGCTGCCGCCACGTAGACCTCCTCGGCGGTGGAGTGCCGCGAGCGCAGGACCTCCAGGTCGGGGTCGGTGGCGGAGGCCACCAGCAGGGTGTGCTCGCGGGCCAGGGGCGCCAGGGCCCGCGTCATGCCCACCCCCGCGCCGTCCAGGCCCGCCAGGACGACCACGAGCGCGCGCTGGGGCAGGGCCTGGCGCACCGTGGCGCTGACGGTGCGCCAGTCCGTCTCGGTCAGCTCGCTGTCCAGGGGGGCCAGGGCCTGGGCCAGGGCGCTCATGAGGGCCGGTCCCGCCTGGCCGCTGAGGCGGGCACGCACCCGGGTGTCCATGGCCAGGATGCTGACCCGGTCCCCGGCGTGGGTGGCCAGGGCGGCCAGGAGCAGGGCGGCCTCGATCTGCGCCTCGAGCCGGGGGGCGTCCCCCAGGCGGGCGGCGGCCAGGCGGCCGGTGTCCACCACGATGAGGACCCGGCGGTCCCGCTCCGGGCGCCAGGTGCGCACCACCACGTCCCCGCGCCGCGCCGTCGAGCGCCAGTCGATGGAGCGCACGTCGTCGCCCACCACGTACTCGCGCAGGGAGTCGAACTCGGTGCCGGCGCCGCGCACCATGACGGCGCTGCGCCCGTCGAGCTCGCGCAGGCGCGCCAGGCGGCTGGGCAGGTGGCGGCGCGAGGAGAAGGCGGGCAGGACCCGCAGGCGGGCGGGGCAGCTCAGGGAGACCTGGCGGCCCGCGAGCCCCAGCGGCCCCCGGCTGCGGACGGTCACCAGGTCCGCCTGGCGGTCCCCGCGGCGCGTGGGGGTCAGCGTGGTGCGGTGCCGACGCCGCTGGCCGGGCGGCAGGCTGACGGTGGCGCGCTCCCCGACGGCCCCTGCCGAGGGGACCCAGGCGTCACGCAGTTCCACGTGGAACGCCCGGGCCGTGGGGTTGTGCAGGGTCAGGGTGTCCGTGGTGGACTGCCCCAGGCGCACGGAGCGCGAGACCCGCCGCTCGGCGCGCAGCTCACGCGGGGAGGGTGCCAGGATGACGTCCACCGCCACGGCGGTGAGCACCACCAGCACCCAGATCCCCACGGTCAGCGGGCGCGGCCAGGCCAGGACGGGGACCGCGCCGGCGGCGAGCAGCCAGACGGTGCGCATCCTGAGGAACACGGCTCCTCCTCACAGGTGGTTCGACGCCGTCGCCGTGGCGACGGCCGGCCCCGCGGGGCCAGGAGGTCAGCGGGGGACGGTGACGGTGCGCAGGACCCCGTTGACGACGGACTCGGTGGTGACCCCCTCCATCTCCGCCTCGGCGCGCAGGGTGATGCGGTGGCGCAGGGTGGGCAGGGCGAGGGCCTTGACGTCGTCGGGGGTCACGAAGGCCCGTCCCCCCAGCCAGGCCCAGGCGCGGGCGGAGGCCAGCAGCGCCGTCGCCCCGCGGGGGGAGACCCCCAGGGCCACCGACGGCGAGCTGCGGGTGGCGCGCACCAGGTCCACGATGTAGCCCAGGACCTCCGGGGAGGCCCCCACGGTGCGCACCTGGGCGCGGGCCGCGGCCAGGTCCGCCCCCGAGGCCACGGGCCCCAGCCCGGCCCCGGCCAGGTCGCGCGGGTCGAAGCCGGAGGCGTGGCGGGAGAGCACCTCGACCTCCTGGGCCCGCTCGGGCACGGGCAGGACGAGCTTGAGCAGGAACCGGTCCAGCTGGGCCTCGGGCAGGGGGTAGGTGCCCTCGTACTCCACGGGGTTCTGGGTGGCGATGACCATGAAGGGGTCGGGCAGCGGGCGGGGGCGGCCGTCGACGGACACCTGCCGTTCCTCCATGGCCTCCAGGAGGGCGGCCTGGGTCTTGGGAGGGGTGCGGTTGACCTCGTCGGCCAGGAGGAGGTTGGTGAACACCGGCCCGGGGCGGAAGGAGAACTCGGCGCTGCGGGCGTCGTAGACCAGGGAGCCGGTCACGTCACCGGGCATGAGGTCGGGGGTGAACTGGATGCGGGTGGTCCCCACCTCCAGGGCCCGGGCCAGGGCGCGCACCAGGAGGGTCTTGGCCACCCCCGGCACCCCCTCCAGGAGCACGTGGCCGCCGGAGAGCAGGGCGATGACCAGGCCGGTGACGGCGGCGTCCTGGCCCACGACCGCCTTGGAGACCTCACCGCGTACCGCCACCAGCCGCCCGCGCGGGTCGGCCCGGCCCGGGGCGTCGGGCGGTGCGGCGGGGTGGGCGTCGGGGTCCTGCCCGTAGGGGGTGGAGCTCATGAGTGAACCTCGCTCTCAAGGTGGTCGAGCTGGGAGGCCAGGTCGGTCAGGGCCTGGTTGTCGTGCGGTGGGGGACCGGCCAGGAGCTGGTCCAGGTAGGGCTCGGGCAGGCCGGTGACCCGGGCGGCGGCCTGGGCCACGAGGGCCGTCTCGCAGTGGCGGGGCAGGCCCAGGCGGGGGCGGAGCCGGGCCAGGGTACCGGCCCGCAGGACCCCGGCGGCGTGGGCGTGGTCGTGGGCGCGCCGGTAGAGGTGCCCGCGCCCCAGCGTGGTCTCGGTGGAGCGCACGACCACCGGCAGGGGGTCGGGCACCAGGCGCCCCATGCGCCGCCCCCGCACCCCGGCCAGGGCCGCCAGGACCGCCAGGGCCAGCAGGACCAGGACAGGCAGCTGGCGGGGCAGGTCGGGGGAGTCCCACAGGCTGGTCACGTCGCGGTAGTCGGCGTCGAACCAGACGACCTCGCGGTGGTGGCCCAGGGCCCGTACGGCCAGGGCGGCCGCGCCCTGCTGGGCCAGGGTGGCGTTGGTGACCAGCTGGTTGTCGGCGATGACCCGCAGCGTCGCGCCCGAGGGCAGGGGGGCGGTGAGGTAGGCGTAGGAGTGCTGGGAGGGGCCGGCGGAGGGGCCCAGGGGGAAGCAGCCGGTGGCGCCGGGGATCTGGTGGCCGGACGTGTCGGTGGCGGTCACCGAGCCGCGGGCCCCCGGCAGGCGGGCGGCGGCCAGGGCGTCGGGGTCCTGGCAGCCGGCCTCCAGGACGGTGTCCTTGGATGTCGAGGCCCCTGTGACGGTGGCCTGGGTGAGCCCGGCCAGGCTCTGGTACAGGTCGGACAGGACCACGACGTCCCCGCCGGCGCGGGCCAGGTCCTCCCGCTCGTCGGGGCTCAGGGACTGAGGTGAGACCAGTGCGAGCGTGGCCCCGTCCTGGGAGGCGGTCAGGGCGTCGGACCAGGAGCTGGTGGAGCGTACCGAGACGCCCTGGGCGCGCAGGAGCTCGGCCAGGGCCATGGTGCCCGTGGAGGTGGGGTTGTCGATCGCCAGGGGGACCTTGGAGACCTGGGGGCGCAGGCACAGGGTGCTCAGGACGACGGCGGTCAGCAGGAGCAGGGCCAGGACCACGGGCCGGGCGCGGCGCAGGCGGGTGCCCAGGGGGTCGCCCACCGCCTGGCTGGCACCTGCCGGCCGGTTCGTCCCGGCCCCGGTGGCGGTGCCGGTGGTGGTGTCGGTGGCCGGGCTCATACCTGTCCCTTCTGGGTCTCCGTCGGGCGCAGGGAGGCCACCTGGCCTGCCAGCTGGCGCACCCACTCGTCCTGCTGCCTCGTGGCCTGGACGTGCCCGTAGCGCACCGAGTCGAACAGGGCGGCGGCCTGGAGCAGCTCCTGCCTCAGCGACCGCAGGGCCCGGGCGGCCAGGGTGGCGGCCTCCCGGGCGGTCATACCGGGGTAGTCCTCAATGAGCCCGCGCTCGTCCAGGGAGCGGATAATGGCCCGGAAGCGCTCGACGACGGCGGTGGCCCAGTCGCCCGTCCCGGCCGCGGCGTCGGCGGCCCGGGTCAGGGAGGCGGCGTCACGAGGGTCCTCGAAGAGGCGCCTGGAGCCGAGCCGGGCCCGTCTGGCCCAGGTCAGGTACCTGAGGACGTAGACCAGGCCAGCCAGCAGGGCCAGGGCCGCGACCAGGGTGACGACCACCGAGACCCAGGCCGGCACCCCGGGCACCAGGTGGGTGGGGGACAGGTGCTCCTGGAGCCAGTCCCAGATGAGCTGGGCGAGGCTGGGGCGCTCCTGGTAGACGGCCTTGGAGAGCTCCTCCTGGGCGGCGCGCCGGGCCTCCTCCGCGCTGGGGGTGGCGGGCACGTCCACGGGCCCGGGCGCCGCCAGGGGCGTCAGGGCCAGGCAGGCCGCCAGGAGGCCCGGCGCCCCCTGACGGCTGCCGCTGGCGCTACTGTGCGGCGGCACGACGCAGCTCAATGTCCAGGCCCTCCTTGCGCATCCGCAGGTCGATGTAGATCAGGGCGGCCACGGAGGCGGTAAAGGGCATGACCAGGGCGGTGGCGAGGGTGGAGGCGAGCATGACGACCGAGGCGGCCACGGTGGCGGACCCGGGCTGGAGGACCGTCACCACGCCGGCTCCGACCCCGGCCACGGTGCCGATGGCCCCGGCCACCAGCCAGGCGATGAGCCCCATGAGCACGAGGGCTCCCAGGACCCGCCAGAAGGAGCCCCGGGTCAGGGTCCAGGAGCGCCGGATCGAGCTGGCCACTGAGGTGTTCTCCAGGATGAGCGCGGCGGGGGCCAGGAAGAGGCGGACCACGAGGAAGACCGTGATGAGGACCCAGAGCAGCAGCACGAGCAGGATGACGAGGAGCACCAGGAGGACGTCCCCCGACGAGCCGGTGTCGACCGTCCTGTCCCCCAGGACCTGGCGCAGCAGCGCCGTGGCGACCAGGGTGGCGCCAGCGGGTGGGACCGTCTCGATGAGGGTGATCAGGAGCGCCTGCCCCAGCAGCGCCCATATGCGTCCCCTGGTCTGCGCCCAGGCCTGGCCCGGGCTGGCCACCCGCCCCAGGACCGCCCGTGAGACCGTGACGATGAGCAGGCCGGTCAGCAGCCCGTTGGCGACAATGGACACGACGGTCGCGATCAGGGTCGAGGGGCTCAGCGTGACGAGGGCCGGCAGGATGAGGAGCGTCTCGGCCGCCCCCTGCGTCGTGCGGCCGTCCAGGTTGATCAGGGTGGCGCTCTGCAGGGCGTAGGTCAGGACGGCGCTGACCCCTCCCAGGACGCCCATGACCAGCAGGGCGGGCAGGAACATCGCCCGGGGGTTGGCCCGCAGGGCGGCGAAGGCCCCGCCGATGATCTCCGAGACGGTCAGGGGGCGCAGGGGGATGATCCCGGGCTTGGGGGCCAGGAGGAAGTCGGTGGGGAGGCCGTAGCCCGGGACCCCGAAGGCGGGTGCCCGCTCCGGCCCCGTCCCCTGGACGTCCTCCGCCGGGGCCTCCGGCTCCTGGGGGGGCTGGTCGTCGAGCGGCTGGGAGGGGGGCTGCCAGCCGTCGGGGGGCGGTGCGCTCATGGCCCCATGCTGACACGTCAGGGGGTCGGGGTCCTCCCCCTCCAGGAGGAGATCGGCCCTGGGGGGTACCCCGCCGGCCGGCGGGGTCCTTCCCGGGAGGCGGGCGCCCCCGCCCTCCCTGCCGCGGGCGGGGGCCGGGCGTACCGAGAGGGCCCGCCTGCGCTCCCGCCCCCACCGCCGCGCCGGCCAGGGGCCGATCGGGGGAGAGCCGACCAGGTGAGGGGCCCGGGACCCGTTGTGACTGACGTAGCGTGCCCGGCGTGCCAAGATAGGACACATGACCGTGCGTATCCTCGTTGTTGACGACGACCCCGCGATCTCCGAGATGCTGAGCATCTTGTTGGAGAGCGAGGGGTACACGCCAGTCACCTGTGACACCGGTGACGGTGCTCTGGCCCTCTTCCGCGCCCACCACCCCTCCCTGGTCCTGCTTGACCTCATGCTCCCGGGGATCGACGGGGTGGAGGTCTGCCGTCAGATCCGCCGCCTGTCCGACGTCCCGGTCATTATGCTCACGGCCCGTACCGACACCGAGGACGTCGTGGCGGGGCTGGAGGCCGGGGCCGACGACTACGTCACCAAGCCCTTCCAGACCACCGAGCTCCTGGCCCGGGTGCGGGCGCGCCTGCGCCACCTGTCCACCGCCGTCACCCCGGAGGTGCTGCGCGCCGGGGACCTGGACATTGACGTCGCCGCCCACCGCGTCCTGCGCGGGGCCCAGACCATTGCGGTGACCCCGCTGGAGTTCGACCTGCTGACCACCCTGGCCCGCTCGCCCTGGAAGGCCTTCACCCGCGAGGAGCTCCTGGACGCGGTGTGGGGCTACCAGCACGGCGCGGACACCCGCCTGGTCAACGTCCACGTCCAGCGCCTGCGCTCCAAGGTGGAGCCGGACCCGGAGCGCCCCCGCATCGTGGTGACGGTCCGGGGCGTGGGCTACCGCATTGGCGACGCGGTCTGAGCCCGGGCGCCGGTCCCCCGTGGCCGGCCTGGCGGGCCTGCGGGCGCTCATGCGGCGCTCCCTCATCCTGCGGGTCACCGTGGCGGCCCTGGTGGCGGGGGCCGTGCTCATCACCGTCCTGCTCGGGGTGGTCACGGTCACTATCCGCGAGTCGGTCTTCAGCGACAAGCGTGACGCCGTGCTGGCTGACGCCATGGAGCGGGTCAGGACGGCCCAGGCGGTCCTGGACGCCGCCACCGTCACCAGCCCCGACGAGGTGGCCTTCCTGGCCCAGACGCAGGTGACCTCCATCCGGGGCTCCTCGGCCGGGGCCGGCGGGGTCGGCGTCGCCCTGCGCCGCAGCGGCAGCGAGTCCTCCTCGGTGGCCATTAACGACCTGTCCACGGACTCGGCCATGGACGCCCTGGTCACCCACGACATCACCCAGGCCGTGGAGGACGCCCCCGCCGGGACGCTGGCCTGGCGGCCCACGCAGGTCCCCGCCAGCATCGGCACGCAGGGCGGGTCGGGCCAGGAGCCGGGGGTCCTGGTGGGCACCCGCCTGAGCCTGCCCGTGGCCGGCCAGTACGACGTCTACGTCCTGTACACCCTGGCCCCCGAGCAGCGCCTGGTCACCGTGGCCTCCCGCGCCGTCATCACCGCGGGCGTCGGCTTCGCCCTGATGACCGTGCTGGGGGTCTGGACCGTCACCGCCAGGGTCCTGCGGCCGGTGCGCCAGACCTCCCTGGCCGCCCAGCGCCTGGCCTCGGGCACGCTCTCGGAGCGCATTGAGGTCCGCGGCGAGGACGAGCTGGCGGGGCTGGCCACCTCCTTCAACACCATGGCCGCCTCCCTCCAGGCCCAGATCGAGCGCTACGCCGCCCTGTCCACCGTGCAGCGCCTGTTCGTCTCCGACGTCTCCCACGAGCTGCGCACCCCCCTGACCACCATCCGTATGGCCTCCGACCAGCTCTACGCCGCGCGCACCGAGATCGAGGACCCCCTGGCGCGGCGCTCGGCCGAGCTGCTCAACGACCAGGTGGACCGCTTCCAGACCATGCTGACCGACCTGCTGGAGATCTCCCGGATCGACTCGGGCCGGGTGGAGCTGCGGGTCAGCCAGGAGGATCTGCGTGAGGTGGTCCGGCGGGTCCTGTCCGCCGTCGAGGTCCACGTCACCGCCTCAGGGGCCCAGGTCCACCTCGACCTGGGCGACCAGCCCGCCACCGCCCAGATGGACGTCACCCGCGTGGAGCGGATCGTGCGCAACCTGGTCACCAACGCCATTGAGCACGCTGAGGGCAGCGTCATCGACGTCACCGTGGCCACCTCCTCCAACGCCGTCGCCCTGCGGGTACGTGACCACGGGGTGGGTATGAGCCCCGACGTCGTGGCCAAGGTCTTCGACCGCTTCTACCGGGCCGAGCCCTCGCGCCGACGCACCCTGGGGGGCACCGGGCTGGGGCTGTCCATCGCCCTGGAGGACGCCCATCTCCACGGCGGCACGCTGACGGCCTGGGGGTGGCCTGCCGACGGCTCCTCCTTCCTGCTGGTCCTGCCCCGGGTCCTGGGGGAGGACGGGACCCCGGGGACCCTGACGGGGGCCCCGCCCCTGGAGGTGGTGCCGCCCGACGCCCCCGCCGTGGCGCGCACCAGCGCGGGGCACACCAGCGCGGGCCAGTGGCCCGGGCCCGTCTCCCGGCGGACCGGGCAGCCCGGCAAGAGCGCCCGCCGCCTGAACTCCACCCTGCCGGACCCGGCCGTGCGCCGACGGGGCCCCCTCCAGCCCCTGGACGGCGGCGCGGGCCAGGACGGGGCCCGGCCCCAGGAGGGCCGGCCCGGGCAGGGGGAGGGGCAGTGAGCCCGGTGGACCGGTACGCGCCCGGCCGGGCCCGCGGGGCCGTCCGGCACCTGAGCCGTCGCGCCCTGCTGGCGGCTCTGGGTGCCCTGACCTGCGGCTGCGCCCGCCTGCCCACCTCCGGGGCCGTCCACACCGCCACCGTGCCGGGGGCCGACCCCGACTCCCTGGTCCAGACCGCCCCCGGACCCACCGAGGGGGCGGGCCCCGAGCTCATTGTCACCGGCTTCCTGCGGGCGTGCACCGCGGGCTTCTCCGACGACTTCGCCACCGCCAGGTCCTTCCTGCTGCCTGACGTCGCCGCCCGCTGGAGCCCGCGCGACCTGGTGCGCGTCTACCAGGAGGCCGACGCGCCGGTGGTGGCCCGGGCCCCGGACGGCTCGGTGAGCGTCAGCACCACCGTCATTGGCACGATCGCGCCCTCGGGGGCCATGACCCGGGCCCCGCTGACCCACACCGAGACCAGGTTCTCCCTGGCCCGGGACGTGGCCGGCCAGTGGCGCGTGGCCGAGCCCCCCGAGGGGACCCTGCTCGCCGACTCCACGGTCCGCCTGAGCTACGCCGCCCGGTGGCTGTGCTTCCCGTCCTGGGACGGGCGGCGCCTGGTCCCCGAGCTGCGCTGGGTCCCCTCCAGCTGCGAGCTGGAACGGCTCGTGGAGCTGGCGGTGGCCGGCCCCTCGGACTGGCTGGCCCAGGGTGTGGACAGCGCCCTCCCCGCCGGGACCACGGCCGAGGTCAGCCAGTCCGGGCCGGTGGTCACGGTGCGGCTGACCGGCACGGGGTCGGCCCTGGAGGGCGCCCGGGGCGACCTGGCCGTGGCCCAGCTGCGTGAGACCCTGCTCCAGGTCAGCTCCGTCAGCTCCGTGCGGGTCCTGGCCGAGGACCGGGACCTGGGCTCGGGCGCCAGCCTGCAGGCCGTCCTGAGGGCCCCGGGCGACGTGCTGGGTATGAGCGGGGGCGACGTCGTACGCGGTACCGGGACCGCCCGCACCGTCCTGGCCCGGGCCCAGGTCCTGGGCAGCGCCAGCGGACGCTGGCCCTTCCTGGGACAGGACGGGCGGCTCACGGTCGTCTCCGGGCCCAGCCTGGTCCAGGTCCCCTCCGGGGCCGGGAGCGCCTCGGTGATCCTGTCGGCCGGTACCGGCACCGGCGGCGGGCTGACCGCCCCCGTGGCGGACCGGACCGGCTGGGTGTGGACCGCCGAGGACGGGGTGCTGGTGGCCGTGGACGCCGCCGGGCTGCGGGCGCCCCTGACGGCCACCTGGCTCCAGGAGCGCACGGTCCTGGCCGTGGACGTCTCCGCCGAGGGCGAGCGCCTGGTGGTGCACCACCGGGGGGAGGGCCAGGACCAGGTGGACGTGGCCGTCATTGTGCGCGACGCCAGCGGGCGCCCTACCGCCCTGGGCCGGGCCCTGGCGCTGCTCCCCGAGGGGGCCCCGACCGTCCTGGGGGCCCCGTGCTGGTACGACCCGGTCAATGTGGCCCTGCTCCTGCCCGCCCAGGACGAGGGCGGCGCCCCCCGTATCTACCACCTCCAGGTGGGGGGCTTGAGCAGTGACCAGACCGGCGCCCTGGGCGCCACCCAGGTCGCGGCCAACCGGGTGGACGGCACGCTGAGCCTGACGGACGCCTCCCAGCAGGTCTGGCAGCGCTCGGGAGCCACCTGGCGCGTGGTGGACACCGACCTGACGGACCTGTCCTACCCGCTTCCCTGAGCGCGCCGCCCCCCGGGCAGGACGGCCCGTGCCCCGGGGCCGCGCCGCGTTCGGGGACAGGGCGCGGCCCCGGGGAGCGCCTAGCTCACGGTGACGTCCAGGCGGATGACGCCGTAGGTCCAGCCGTGGCGGCGGTAGACCGCGCAGGGCTGCCCGGTCTCCTTGTCAATGAACAGGTAGAAGGGGTGGCCCACCAGCTCCATCTGGTCCAGGGCCTCACCGATGGTCATGGGGCTGGCCGGGTAGAGCTTCTGGCGCACGATCACCGGGGAGTCGCCCAGCTGGGCCTCCACCGCCACCCCGCGCTCGGTGGGGGCGTGGGGGGAGTCCTCGATGGGGGCGTCGTCGGTGTCGGGGATCTCGGGCTCGGGCACCGGTGCCACGGCGGCCTCCTCCGGGCGCAGGACCACGGCGTAGCGGTGGTGGTCCTTGACGCGGTCGCGCGCGCGGCGCAGGCGCTCGGTCAGCTTGCCCATGGCGATGTCCACGGCGGCGTAGCGGTCCGAGGAGCTGGCCTCGGCCCGGATGACCGGGCCCTTGGAGATGACGGTGATCTCGACGCGCTCGGCGGTGTCGGCCTGGCGCGGGTTGCGCTCGTGGGTGACCTCGACCTCCACGCGCTGGACGCGGGGGTCGAACTGCTCGACCTTGGCGGTCTTCTCCTCGACGTAGTCGCGCAGGCGAGAGCTGATCTCGGCGTTGCGACCGACGACGGTGACGTCCATGACGGACCCTCATTTCTGTAAGTCATGATCCGGGCTCAGCGGATCGTTGGGACGGGTGCCCGTCGCCTCGGTGCGGCGGGCCCTGGGAGTGCCTGACCACCTCCTCGGCGACAGGGACGGAAGGCCCGTCCCCACACGACTTCCGTGTGTCCTGTGACACATAAACTACACTATCTCCCGGGGCTGTGCACGCATTACACCGCTGGTCAGGGCCGTTATCGCCGTCGGCGGACGCGGTGCCACCCGGTACCGTCCCCACTGGTGCCAGCAGGCTGCGGCGTCGCCGGGGCGCGGGCGTGGCGGCCAGGGTCAGGGCCGCCAGGACCCGGGCGCCGCCGCGGGTCAGGGCGCGCTGGCAGGCGGCCAGGGTCGCCCCGGTGGTGACGACGTCGTCCACCAGCAGGACGGCCCGGCCCTCCACGTCGGCGAGCAGGCGCAGGGCCCCGGAGCGGTTGCGCCGCCGCCCCCGGCTGGAGCTGCCCGCCTGGTGGGCCCGCCCCGCGCCCAGCAGGGGGCGGCGCAGGAGGTCGACGCTGCACACCCTCAGCCTCGTGCCGACCAGCCCGCGGGCCACACCGCGGGCGACGCCGTCAGCCAGGCGGGAGGCGACCAGGCGTCCGGCCAGGCGCCGTCTGACTCCCGAGGGGGCGGGCACCACCAGCAGCCCGCCGCACCCGGCCAGGAGGTCCACGGTCCCCGGGTCCAGTCCCGTCGCCCAGGTGAGCCCCGCGCGCCGGCTGGCACCGACCATGGTCTCCTCCAGATCCTCGCGGGCCCCGTTCTTCCAGGCCAGGACCAGGCGGCGGGCCACGCCCCGGTAGCTGGCCAGGGCCCACACGGGTAGGTCCTCCAGGGCCTGGGCGTGCGGCACCGGCCTCAGGGGGCCGGCCAGCACGGCGCGGCAGGAGGGGCACAGGGATGTCTCCCAGGTCCCGCAGCCCGCGCAGGAGGACGGTAGGACCAGCCTCAGGCACGGTCCCGCCAGACGGTTCCACCAGGCGCGAAGCCAGGACAGGTAGCGGCGCACGCCTCCAGGGTGGGCCCGCCGGCACCCCGCGCGCCGCGACTGTCCACAGAACGTTGTGAGGCCAGCCTCAGCGGGCTCTCCTGTGGGCTGAGCGGGCCCCGGAACGACGCCGCTTCGAAGGCGGGGGAGGCGCGGGGCGGGGCGGGGGCGCACCACGAGGGCGGCAACGTCTACTAGCATGAGGCCGGTGCGCGCCCACGGCGCCCCGGCGCCCGGCCCACCGCCGCACCACAGTCAACAGCCAGGGAGAAGCCAGCGTGTCGATCTTCGACTGGATCCTTCGTATCGGTGAGAGCCGTACCGTCAACAAGCTCGACTCCCTGGCCGACCAGGTCGAGGAGCTCGCCGAGACCTACCGTGACCTCAGCGACGAGGATCTCAGGGAGATGACCGACGAGCTCAGGGAGCGCTACGAGAAGGGCGAGACCCTGGACGCCCTCCTGCCCGAGGCCTTCGCCACGGTGGTGGAGGCCGCCGACCGGGTCCTGGGGATGCGCCCCTTCCACGTCCAGATCATGGGCGGTGCCGCCCTCCACCTGGGCAATATCGCGGAGATGAAGACCGGTGAGGGCAAGACCCTGGTGGCCACCATGCCCTCCTACCTGCGGGCCCTGACCGGCAAGGGCGTGCACGTGGTGACCGTCAACGACTACCTGGCCGAGTACCAGTCCGACCTCATGGGGCGCGTCCACCGCTTCCTGGGCCTGACCACCGGCTGCATCCTGGTGGGGCAGACCCCCGCCGAGCGTCGCGAGCAGTACGCGATGGACATCACCTACGGCACCAACAACGAGTTCGGCTTCGACTTCCTGCGCGACAACATGGCCCAGCGCCCTGAGGACCTGGTCCAGAGGGGCCACGCCTTCGTCATCGTCGACGAGGTGGACTCCATCCTCATTGACGAGGCCCGCACCCCCCTCATTATCTCCGGGCCGGCTGGCGGGGACGTCAACAAGTGGTACAAGGAGTTCGCCGTCATCGCCGAGCGCCTGCGCCGGGAGCGGGACTACGAGGTCGACGAGAAGAAGCGCACCGTGGGGGTACTGGCCCCCGGCATCGAGCGGGTCGAGGACTACCTGGGTATCGACAACCTCTACGAGTCCGAGAACACCCCGCTCATTGGCTTCCTCAACAACGCCCTGCGCGCCAAGGAGCTCTTCCACCTGGACAAGGACTACATCGTGCGCGACGGCGAGGTGCTCATCGTGGACGAGCACACCGGGCGCGTGCTGCCCGGGCGCCGCTACAACGAGGGCATGCACCAGGCCATCGAGGCCAAGGAGAAGGTGGAGATCAAGGCCGAGAACCAGACCCTGGCCACCATCACCCTGCAGAACTACTTCCGCCTCTACCCCGAGGGCTCGCGCTGCGGCATGACGGGCACGGCCGAGACCGAGGCCGCCGAGTTCGCGGGCACCTACAAGATCGGCGTGGTGCCCATCCCCACCAACAGGGACATGCAGCGTGAGGACTGCCCGGACCTGGTCTACTCCACCAGGGCCGCCAAGCTGGCCGCCGTCGTGGACGACATCGCCGAGTGCCACGAGACCGGCCAGCCGGTCCTGGTGGGTACCACCAGCGTGGAGAAGTCCGAGGAGCTCTCGGCCCTGCTGACCAGGCGGGGCATTGAGCACACCGTCCTCAACGCCAAGCAGCACGCCCGCGAGGCCGGGGTGGTGGCCATGGCCGGCCGCAAGGGGGCCGTGACGGTGGCCACCAATATGGCCGGGCGCGGTACCGACATTATGCTGGGCGGCAACGCCGAGTACATTGCCGTGGCCGCCCTCAAGGAGGCCGGGCTGGATCCGGAGGAGACTCCCGAGGAGTACGACGCCGCCTGGCCCGAGGCCCTGGCCGCCGCCAAGGAGTCCTGCGCCGCCGAGCACGAGGAGGTCGTTGAGCTGGGGGGCCTGTACGTGCTGGGCACCGAGCGCCACGAGTCGCGGCGTATCGACAACCAGCTGCGCGGCCGCTCCGGGCGCCAGGGGGACCCCGGGCGCTCCCGGTTCTACCTGTCCATGGAGGACGACCTCATGCGCATGTTCGCCTCGGCGGTGGCCCAGCGCCTCATGGCCTCGGGCGCCTACCCCGACGACGTCCCCCTGGAGTCCAAGGTGGTCACCCGCGCCATCGCCTCCGCCCAGAGGCAGGTCGAGGCGCGCAACTACGAGATCCGCAAGAACGTCCTGAAGTACGACGACGTCATGACCGAGCAGCGTGAGAAGGTCTACTCCGAGCGCCGCCGCGTCCTGGAGGGCGAGGACCTCGAGCCCCAGCTGGAGCACTTCCGCGCCCAGGTGGTGCGCACCGTGGTGGCCTCCCGGACCTCCGAGGGCCGCCCTGACGAGTGGGACCTGGACGCCCTGTGGGACGACCTGGCCCACATCTACCCCGTCTCCCTGACCAAGGACGACGTCGTGGACGCCGCCGGCGGCATCGACCTGCTCACCCCGCAGGCCCTGACCGAGGCCCTGACCGGCGACGCCGCCCTGGCCTACGAGCAGGCCCAGGAGCACCTGGACGCCAACCCGCTGGCCCGGGCCCAGCTCGGCGAGGAGCCGATGCGGACCCTGGAGCGGCGGGTCCTGCTGAGCGTGGTGGACAAGCGCTGGCGCGAGCACCTCTACGAGATGGACTACCTCAAGGAGGGCATCGGCCTGCGCGCCATGGCCCAGAGGGACCCGCTGGTGGAGTACGCCAACGAGGGGGCGCACATGTTCCGCGCCATGATGGAGGGCATCCGCGAGGAGACCGTCGAGCAGGTCTTCGCCAACGCGGGCCGCTTCGAGGCGGCCGCCAGGCGCGCCGAGGCCGAGGGCACCCTGGAGGCGGCCCGCACGGTGGCGGACTCCGACGGACGCGCCGCCGCAGGCGTCTCGCTGGGGCGCACCGGGCGGCGTGCCGCCGGCTCCGTCCTGGGCGACACCGGTCAGGAGTCCATGAGCCGGCGGGTGACCTACTCAGGTCCTGCCGAGGACGGCGGGACCAGCGAGTCGGGGCCCGACGCCTCCGCCTCTACCCCTGCCTCTGCCAGCACCTCCTCGGCCGGCACCTCCGCCTCCCCCCTGGGCCCCCGGCGCTCCGGGAAGCTGGCACAGGCGGCCCAGGGCAACCGCGCCCAGCGTCGTCGCCGCTCCAAGCGCAGGCACTGAGGGCCCCCGCCGCCCCCCACCGCGAGAACGGTACTTATTGCTCGCGAGAACGGTACTTGTTCGTCGTGAGAACGGTACTTGTTCGCCGCCAGGGCGGAGGCGCTCAGGTCCGGGACCCTGAGCGCGTGGACGCAGTCCAGGTGAACGGCCCGAAGCCCGCGGGCAGTGGCCGGGCCGTGGCCTGTGGTGGTCGGCGCGTACGCGTGGTGCCGAAGCCCGCGGGCAGTGGCCGGGCCCCTGGGGCGCGTGGACGTAGTGGGGCGTGAGGGCCCGGCCTCCTGCACCGGGCGCCCTCCTCGCCGACTGCGCCAGCTCCTCCTTAGAGGCCGGTGAAGGTGAGGACGAGGGCGGTGATGCCCTGGGTGACCTGGGAAGGACCGGCGGAGGCGGGGACGAGGGCCCTCAGGCCATCTCCAGGTTGGTCAGCAGCCAGTGCCCGTTGCAGGGCTCCAGGCGCGCCGCGGCCGCGTGGACCCGGGTGCCGTCGTCGAGGACCACCACGACCTCCCTGGCGCCCCCGGCCAGGGCCTGGACATGGGTGGAGCGTGCCCGCATACGGGGCGCCGCCTCCCGGCCCAGGATCCTGCGGGCCAGTCCGGCGCGCCGGGTCAGGGCCTCCATGAGCGCCGGCGTCGTCCAGCGTGCCAGGTGCTCGACCGGGCGGCGTCCGGCCAGCACCTCGCAGGCGGCGCACACCACCACCCGGGCGTGCCGGGCCACGTCCGGCAGGGGGCGCGTGGGCTGCTCCAGGGCCGCCCCCGGGCCCAGGGCGGCCTCCGGGGACGGGCCGGGCCACCGCCTGGCGGGCGCCGGGGAGAGACAGGTCCGGGGCGGGTGGAGGCGTACGACGTTCCAGCCGGGGGCCTGGGCCCCGCTGAGGGGCTCGCGCCTCAGGGGCCGCCCGTCCCCGGGGCGGGCGGTGCCCCGGGACGGGGCGGCTGGTCGTGGTGCCGGGGCGCGACGGCGGCCCCTGGCCTCGCCGGGGCGACGTGACAGACGGGGGGTGGCGGTGGTGACGGCGCTCATGACAGCTCCTGGTGGTGCGTGGTCGGTCGCGAACAGGACGGCGGCCAGCTCATAGGCCGCTGGTGGTGCGTGGTCGGTCGGTGGGTGGCCGGGTCGTTCCCGGGCCGGTGGGGCGGGCGGCGGGCGGCTGCGCCCGCGAGGGGGTCGTTGTTCCCGGGCCGGTGGGGGGGGACCGGGTGGCCCCAGGCCCAGGCCAGAGGCCGGGGCGGCGGACGTAAGGTCCCGGTCGCGGTCCTCAGGCCGGGAGGAGGGCCTCGGGGACCTGGAGGACCGTGCCGGGGCGGATGAGCCCGGGGTCGCGCCCGACCACCACCCGGTTGGCGGCCCACAGCGTGGGCCAGGCCGAGGCAATGGCACCCCGGTCGGTGGTGTGCAGCAGGTCGGCGGTAATGGACCACAGGGACTCCCCGGGACGGACCGTGTGCGAGCCGGTGGCCCGGGTGCCGTGGGACGCCCCGGTTCCCGCGGGCGCCGACGCGGTGGCCTCCTCCTCGGCCCCGGGGGCGGGCGACCCCTGTGCCCCCGGTGCACCCGATGCCCCCGGATACCCCGGTGCCCCCGGTGCCCCGGGTGGGGCGCCCTGCGGCCCCGGGGCGGTGGGCGCTGAGGTGACGGTCCCAGACGGGACGCCCCCAGGCGGCGCGGCCCCGCCCGGGGCCGTCCCCGGGGCCGCCGGGTCGGCGGGGGAGGGGCCCGCGGTGTCCTCAGGGGCCGGCCCGGTAGCAGGATCCCCGGCGGCAGGATCCCCGGTAGCCACGTCGTCCGCGGCCTGCGGGGCGGGCGCCGGCGCGGACTGCGTAGGCCGCCAGCCGAGGTCGTCAGGGGTGGGCACCGCCGCGAGGGCGGGTGCGGTGACCGCGCTCAGGCTGAGCGTGCCCACCAGGATCCGCCGTACCCACGGGGCGCCCCACCGCGCCAGGAGACGCTGGGCGGGTGCTGCCGCGCGGCGTCGCCCGCGGGCGGGCAGGACCAGCAGGGCCAGGAGGGCGGACAGGGCGTGCCAGGCGGCTCCCGCCGCCCCGGCGGCGCTGGCCAGGGCCACCAGGGCGGCGGAGAGCTGGCTGGGGCCCCACCAGGACGTGGGGACGGCGACCAGCGCGGAGACCGCCTGCAGGCAGGTGAGGACCAGGGCGAGGGCCAGCAGCGAGGCGGCGGTGGCGAGGACCAGAAGACGAGGACGGGCGCTCATGAGGGGCTCCAACGACGGTGGTGGTGTGAGAAGAGCATGCCTGAGTCTAGAGGTTCTGTCAAGCGTTTACGTCATGTTTAGGTATCTTGTCCCTGTGGGCGAACTGTGCTGAGGTTAGGCCTGTGGACTGGGATGTCATGCTCGCGGACCTGGAGAACCGTTTTGAGGCCGAGCAGCGCACGCAGGTCGTGGCCCAGAGCCTGGACCTGGCGGAGGCGGAGGCCTCTGCCGTGCGCCTGGTGGACCGGCTGCGGGCCGCTACCGGGCAGTGCCTCAGCCTGCGGACCCGCTCGGGGGCGCAGCTGGAGGGGGTGCTGCGCCGGTGCGAGAGCGCCTACCTGCTCCTGGAGGAGGAGGTGGGCCTCCAGGCCCTCGTCCCCGTGGCGGCCCTGGCGGTCGTCTCCCCGCTAGGCAGGCCGGCCCCGGGGGTGCAGGGGCGTCGGGCCGTGAGCCTGCCCATGGCCCTGCGGGAGATGGTCAGGCGCGGCACCCGGGTGCGGGTGGTCCTCCTGGGCGGGGAGGTCGTGGGCCGCCTGGCCTGGGTCGGGGCGGACCACCTCGACGTCATCGTCGACGGCGTGGGCGGGCGCGGGGCGTGGGCCCCCGGCTCCTCGGCCCCGGGGGTGCGGCGGCGTGTGAGTGTGCTCCTGGAGAGCATCGAGGTCATGCGCAGCCGGTAGCACCGATAACTCTGTCTTATTAATCACAGGTGCAAAAGCGTTCGCTCATAGATGAAAATCCTGGTCCGGACAGACAGAGTCGGCCTCCTGTCTGGCACAGTGGTGTGCCAGACAGGAGGCTGTGGATCAGGACACGTCACGGGCCCGGCGGGCCCGCGACCAGGACGGGTCAGGCCTCGTCCGGCAGGCCACCTGCGGTGACCTTGGTACGAGTACTGGCCAGCTGCCGCTCAATGTACTCATCCAGGGCGGTGTCCTCGATGCGCCACAGGTGGCGGGCTCCGACCTGGATCGCGGGGAGGTCCCCGGAGTGGATGAGCGCGCGTACGGCCTGCGTCGAGAGCTGGAGGCTCTCGGCGACGTCGGCGATTGTCAGAAAGTTCCGTGCCATGAACCAATATTCCCATAGTTCTAGCCCTACGCGCCACCTCTGACGTAATCTGTGGATACCCAAACCCCGGCAACGGACGTTGAGGTCCGTGCAGTGGCTCAGGAGAGAACGTGACCACCAGCCTTGCGGGATCCCGCACCCCCGTCCCATCCACCCCGACCGTCCGCTGGCGCCGTGCGACGTGGCGCGACCCCCGCCTGGCCGGCGGCCTGGCCCTCGTGGGCTGCGCCGTCGCGCCGGGGGCCTGGGCGGTGGACGCCGCCTCCGACACCCAGCAGATCTACGTCCTGGCCCGCGACGTCGCCCCGGGAACCGACCTGACCGCCGAGGGCGTCCTGACCCTGGTCGCCTCCCACCCGGGCAGCGGCTCCTACGTCAAGGAGGGCGACCTGCCCCAGGAGGCCGTCGCCACCCGCTCCATGGTAGCCGGGGAGCTCCTGCCCACCGCGGGGGTGGGCAGGGCCTCCGACGTCTCCCTGCGGTCGGTGGTGCTGACCGTGGCGGGCGGCCTGCCCGCCACGACCGGTACCGGTGACACGGTGGAGCTGTGGCGCCTGCCCACCGTGCAGGAGAACAGCCGGGTCCCCTCCGCCCAGGGGGCCTCGGCCGACCAGGCCCAGGGGTCCACCCCGGTCAAGGCGCAGTCCGTCGCCTCCGGGCTCGTCGTCGTCACCGTCAAGGAGTCCGGCTCCAGCCTCATTGGCGCGGCCACCACCACCGTGGAGGTCCTGGTGCCCCCCGAGTCCCTGGAGCAGGTCCTCACCGCGGTCGGCAGCGGCGCCCCGCTCGTCCTGGTCCCCACGGGGCAGGGCACGTGAGCGCCGCGGTGGACCAGGGGGTCCTGCTCGCGCTCAGCGGCGAGGACGCCCCGCTGGTGCGCTCCCTGGACGCCACGGGCAGCGGCCTGCGGGTCGTGCGCCGGTGCGCGGACCTGCCCGAGCTCCTCAGCGCTGGCCTGGCTGGCCTGGCCTGCCTGGCCGTCGTGGACGCCGCCTTCGCCGACGTGGACCGCACCGTCCTGGACCGCCTGGGGCGTGCCGGGATGCGCGGCGTCCTCCTGGTGTCCGATCCCGACAGCGCGCCCGTGCTCGACGACGGCTGGGTCGCCATGTGGCGGGGTGCGGATCCCCAGCAGATCCGCTCCCGGCTCCAGGGCCTGGTGCGTCAGGACGGCGCCCTCGCGCCCCCGGCGTCCGCACGCCCCGAGGACGTGGTGACCACTCCGACGGGGACGGCCTCGCCTCCGGCCCCCACCGACCCCTGGGTGGAGCAGTGGGAGGAGACCTGGCGCACCTCCGTTGGTGACGACGACGACATCGGCGGCCTCCCCTGGGGCGGCAGCCTCCCGGGAGGTCCCGCACCCGGTCGGCTCCCTGCCGGTAGCGCCGACGGCCGGCCCGGTCAGGGCGGTCGCCTGGTGGTGGTGTGGGGGCCGCACGGCGCGCCGGGCCGGACCACGGTGGCGGCCTCGCTGGCGCACGGCCTGGCCCGCGGCGGCCAGGCGCTGCTGGTGGACGCCGACCTGGAGGCCCCGAGCCTGGTACAGGTCCTGGGCATGCCGGAGGACTCCTCGGCGCTGGCCACCGCCGCCCGGCTGGCCACCCACGCGCGCCTGGACGCGGAGGCCTTCGAGCGGATCCTGGCCCCTGCCGGGCCAGGGACACGTCTCCTGTCGGGCCTGGGACGCGGCGGACGCTGGCGTGAGCTCCCTCCCGCCTCCATGGCCGAGGTCTGGCGCCGGTGCCGGCAGACCGCCCCCTGGACGGTCGTGGACGTGGCCGGGGGCCAGGCCGTGGACGATGTCGACGACTTCACCCTGGAGCCCGGGCGCACGGCCATGGTCGCCGCGCTGCTCAAGGAGGCCGACGTCGTGGTGGTGGTGGGGGCCGGTGACCCGGTGGGGGTCCGCCGCCTCATTGCGCACCTGGCGGACGCCGAGACCGGGACGTGGAGGGGACGGGTCGAGGTCGTCGTCAACCGGGTGCGCGCCTCCGTGGCGGGCCCCTCGCCCGAGCGGGCCGTCCGCGAGGCCCTGGGCCGTTTTGGGGGCGTGGTCAGCCCCGTCCTCCTGCCTGACGACCAGGCCAGCGCCGACCGCTGCCTGCTGGAGGGCTCCAGCGTCCTGGAGGGCGCCCCCGGCAGCGCGCTCGGCGCGGCGCTGGCGGCGCTCGTGGACCGGGTGGATCCCGGGGCGCGGTGCGTTGACCCCCTGTCACGCTCACGTCGGGGTCTGTGGCGACGCCGGGGCGGCGGGAGGAAGACGGAGCCTGCCCGCACCCGGGACGGTCGGGGTGGCCGGGGTGCCCAAGGCGGCCGGGACCCCCGGGACGCCCAGGCCGGTCGGAACCCCCAGGTCGGTCAGGACGCCCAAGGCGGCCGGGACGGCCGGGACCAGAGGGCGGTGCCGCTCCCGCCTCGTGGACCGCAGCAGACTCCGGCCCAAGGGGCGCAGACTCCGGCTCAGAGCGCGCAGCAGGGACTGCCCCAGGGGGTGCAGCAGGTTCTGGCCCGTGGGCCTCAGCAGGCTCCGGCCCAGGGTGCGCAGGGCCCGGGAGCCTCCGCCCTCCCGCCGGAGCTCCAGGACACGGTGGTACGCAGGCCAGCCCGCAGGACGCCCGGGGCCCCGGCCCAGCCGGCCGCGGCCCAGCAGGCCCAGCTCCCCGCCCAGGTGCCCGGCCCTACCCAGGTGCCCGGCCCCGTCCGCAGCCCGCTCCCGCCAGCACCTGCGCCGCCAGGTGGGCCGGCGCCCCAGGTGCCGGGCTGGGTCCCGGCCCCGCCCGGGTGGACCGCCCAGGAGCCGCCCCCACCGCCCCCGCCGACCGAGGCGGCCCCGGCCCCCGAGGACCCCGGCTCCTCCCGACGGTCAGCCCGTCACCGCGCCTCCCGGGCCGGTAAGAGGGACCGCCGTCGCCGTCACTAGGAACCGGCTGCCTGCCGTCTACAGGCGCTGGCGGGCCCCGCCCCGGGCGTCGTGGCAGGAGGCCACGAGGGGCGCCTGGCAGACTGGGATCATGCGTGTCTACCTGCCTGCTACCGCCGCCGACCTGACGGCACCGGCTCTCTCACCGCGGACGGCCCACGCCGCCACCGCCGCCCTGGCCGCCGCCCTGCCCGAGGAGGACCAGGAGGGCCTGGAGGTCTCCGCCAGCCTGTGCGCGGCCGACTCCTCCCTCGTGCGCCTGTCCCGCCCGGAGGCCGACGGCCTGGCGGACCGGCGCGTGGTCATCGCCGCCGACGTCGTCCCTGAGCACGTCAGGGAACTGGCCCCTGACGAGGACGTGCTCCCCGGCACCGTCCAGGTGACCGCGCCGGTGCCCTGGGACGACGTCGCCTCCCTCCTGGTGGACGAGGCCGCCGCCGAGGCGGACGTACGGGCGGCCCGGGGAGGGGACGAGGCCGCCTTCGAGCGTGCCGCCGAGGCGGACCTGCTCTGGTACGACGTCTGCGAGCGGGAGCACCTGGCGGCTGGCCTCACCCGGCGCCCGTAGCCGCGGCGTCCTCAGGGCACGCCCCGGGCCCTCACGCCTCTCCCACTCCGGCCGCGCCGCCCGTCCTGGTCATGCTGCCCGTGCCGCCCGCACTGCCTGCACCGCCCGCGCTACCCGCGCCAGCCTGGACGCCCGCCTCAGCCGCACCACCCGCACCACCCGACCCCGCCGCCTCAGCCGCACCGTCCGCCCCGGCCGCCCTGGCCTGGCAGTAGTACAGGACCGCAGCGAAGCTCAGGGTCAGGACGCCCATGGCGCCGCTGTAGGCCAGGGCCGCCCCGAGCAGGGCGTGGGCGGGCACCAGGGTCAGGCACAGCGCGGTCATGACCAGGGCGGCCAGGGCGTACCCCAGGAATATGGTCCTCTGCAGGCGCATGGTGGCCAGGGCGTAGTAGAGGACCACGCTGGCGGCGTTCATGGCCCCGCCGCCCACGAGCACCATGAGCTCGACGGAGAAGGCGGACACGTCCTTGCCGAACACGAGGGCGAGCAGCGGGGGCCCGGCCACGTAGGTAATGAGCGCCACGACCCCGAAGGCCGCCAGGGCGCTGGCCAGGCCGCGCCTGACGAGCCGGGTGAACGCCGGGCGCGCGCCCCTGGCCCACAGCGCCGCCATGGGCGTGAGCAGGGGGCGGAAGATGACCAGGGACATGAGGTTAATGGTGACGGCGGGCATGAACAGGATCGCGAAGTAGCCCTGCTGGGTGGGGTCCAGGTAGCGGTCGATGGCGAACCTGGGGGCGTTGGACAGGTACATGGATATAAAGGACGCCCCGAACAGCGGCAGGCAGGCCAGGAGCACCTGGACCACGGGCCCGGGCTCCCAGGCGGGCCGGAGCGGGAACAGCCCGCGGGACGGCGGTAGGTAGACCAGGACAGTGGTGAGCACGGACAGGACCAGGGTCGTCACGGTGGAGGTGAGCAGGCTGCCGGTCAGGGCCAGGGTGAGGGAGAAGACCACCGTGGTGGACAGCGCGCGCCAGAAGCAGGCCCGGCCCCCCAGGTCCAGGCGCCCGACCCGCTGGAGCTCGCACACGTAGACGTCCTCAAAGGCGTCGAACACACGCAGGGAGGCCACGAGCGTCACCAGGATGCAGTGGTGGACGTCGCTGCTGGAGAGGACGGCGTAGGTGGTGATACCCACCAGCATGAGGGCCACGGTGACAATGCGGGTGGCCAGGTAGGTGCCGAAGGTGAACCGGTGGGTGACGTCGGTGACGTGGTAGGCCCTGACCTCGTACATGCCCAGGGTCTGGAACTGCTGGCCCACGGCAATGGCCAGGGAGTAGACGCCGGCCGCCCGGATCCCCGCCGTGCGGGTGACCACCAGGAGCATGACCACGGTCGCCAGGGCGGTCATGAACGACGAGGCGGTGTTCCACAGGTAGTCGCGGCTGGTCTGGGAGCGTGCTTGGTGCATCTGCCCGCACTCCTTAACGACGGTGGTCTGGGGCCGGTGCCCCGGGGGGCTGGGGTACCCGGCGTGCGCGTTCACCCGTCGGCGTCCTGGGGCCGGTGCCCCCAGGGCCGGGAAGGACGGTTCCCGGTACTGCGTAGGGGTACGGTCGCGGGCCGGTGCCCCCGGAGGCCGGGAAGGACGGGGACAGGGAGCCGGGGACGGGGCCGGCCGGGCCCGGCAGGGTGCCGGGGCCCGGCCGGTAGGGACGGGGCGGGGTCTACCCGACCGGGGCCGTCTGCCGGCGGAAGCGCAGCTCCCTCCAGTCCGGGGTGGCCGCCAGGACGGTGGACACGAGGATCACCACGCAGCAGCCGACCTGCCGGAGGGTGTCGGAGGTGAGGAGCGAGGCCGGCTCTGTCGCCGTGGGGTCCAGCAGGGTGGGGGCGAGGGCCGTCAGGACCAGGGTGAAGACCACCGTCCACGCCGAGTAGGAGATGTTCAGGGCCATGCCCCGGGAGGCGCCGATGGTGTCAATGGCCTTGTAGTAGAACAGGTACGAGGCCGTACCCGCGACGGCGGCCAGGGCGAGCACCCCGGTGCCCAGCGACGTCGAGGCGTGGAAGGTGAAGTCCAGGACCCCGGCGAGGGGCGCGACGACCAGGAGGTAGACCAGTCCGGAGGTCGTCTCGCGGATCTGCAGGGCGGTCTCGTTGTCGACGTCGTTCTTCATGCCCCACGCCAGGATGACCGCCTCCGAGCCCCACCCCAGGACGCACGCCAGGGCCCCCAGGACGCCGACGAGGGACGAGCCGCTCGTGGCGTCGTCGGTGGTGGAGGAGTAGCCGATGTAGACAATGGCCGCCAGGGCGATGACGAGCGCGACGACCTGGTGCAGGTGCATCCGCTCCTTGAGGAAGACAAAGGCCAGGAAGGTGCCCACCGCCGGGTAGAAGGTGGAGATAATGGCCGTGTAGCCCGGGCCGATGTTGTTGATCGCGACCAGGTAGCCGCTCATGCCAATGGGCCCGCCCAGCAGCGCGCCCAGGACCACGGCCAGCCCGGAGCGGGTGCGCGCCGCCCTCCAGGTGTCGCCCAGGCGGCCGCGCACGCCCATGTAGACCAGCAGGATGAGGGCGCAGGACACGTCGTGCAGGACCGCGCTGGCCAGGGAGGCCTCGTCGGCGCCCAGGAAGGGCACCAGGGCCGTGGCGACGGCGAGCACGACGGTGTCCAGGCCCCACAGGGCACCGCTGAGGATCCCGTACCTCATGAGTTGCTCCTCACATTGGTGCGCCCGGTGCGCGCGGCCGGCGCGTGCTCCAGGGGCGTGTCGGACTCGTAGGACTCCAGGAGGGCGTCCACGTAGTAGGCGGCGTGGCGGTAGTAGATGAACAGCCACTCCCCGATGTCGTCGCCCTCGGCCTCCTTCAGCAGCGCCCACACGTACCAGCACCAGCCGGCGAACACCACGTAGGACCAGAAGTGGCGCCGCTCCTGGGGGGTGGGGGTACGGCCGAAGTAGTAGCTCAGGGCGTCCTCGGCGCGCTCCCCGGAGATCTGGGTGCACACGACCATGGTCCCGAAGTCGCTGGCGACGTCGGACATGCCCGAGTACTCCCAGTCAATGAGGTCGATGTGCCCGTCGGTGCCCACCAGGAAGTTGAGGGGGAAGAAGTCGTTGTGGCTGGGTGCCACGGGGAACCCGTCGGCGGTGGCGTGGTCCTTCAGGCGCAGGACCTTGGAGCGCAGCGTGCTGTAGCCGGGGACGTCAATGGGTCCGTGCCCCTCCAGGAGCCGCTCGTACTTCAGGCCCTCGGTAATGAAGTCGAAGGTCCTCGACAGCCGTGCGTCGCTGTCGTGCAGCTCGCGGTCCATGGTCATGGCCCGACGGAGCTCGTCGTCACTGGTCATGTCGAGGTTGCGTGCGTCGGTGATGAAGCGGGAGATCTTCCAGCCCTTGGTGGGGTCGCCCGCCAGGAAGGTGTGGTCCAGGCCCAGCTTGGCGGCCAGGCGCAGGGCCTCCAGCTCGGCGCCCCGGTTGACGATCTTGTCCGTCCCGATACCCGGGTGGCGGTAGACGTACTCCTGGTCGCCCACGGAGAAGTGGCACGACAGGTTGGTAATGCCCTGCTTGAGCGGGTAGAAGTCGTGGATCTCCGTCTTGGGGCACCCCAGGACGGAGGAGATGTTGTCGAACACCTCCGAGTCCACGTTCTCCAGGAACATGGGGTCGAAGTCACGGATCTCGTTGACCGAGTCGAACTCGTTGATGACGCCCTCGGGGTAGCGGCGGATCACCATGTCGAGCTCCTTGACGTGCTCGATGTAGATCGACTCCCACAGCTTGGGCGCGGTCTCGGGGAGCGTGTAGACCTCCTCCAGGATGCGGCGGAAGGTGGTGGAGAAGGCGCGGTCGAAGTAGACGTGGCCCAGCATGGTCCAGGCGTCCGCCCCGCCCACGGTGGCCCCGGTGATCCGGCCGTTCGCGCCGGTGACCAGGCACCACTCGGAGGTGGGGCCCGCCACGTACTGGGCCGAGTAGTAGGCCTGGTACACGTGGGACTCAAAGGGGTTGGTGGTGAAGTAGTCATCCGAGGAGCACACGTAGGTGTTGCCCAGCTCCTTGCGTACCACCCACAGGGAGCCGTTGTTGTTCCGGGTGACGTAGTCGTCGTTGACGACGATCCGCACCCCGAGCCGCTCGGCCAGGGAGAAGAAGTACTCCTTCTTGTAGCCCACCACGAGGATAATGTCGTTGATCCCGGCCTCGCGCAGCTGCTTGATCTGCCGCTCGACCAGTATCTCCCCGCGTACGCGCAGGGTGCCCTTGGGGCGCTCGTAGGAGATGGGGGCGAAGCGGCTGGAGAGCCCGGCGGCCATGATCACCGCGTTGTCCACCCGGTAGGGCTCCAGCGCGGCCCGGCCGGCCTGGGTGAGGACGCGGTCGGCGACCAGGCCCAGGGCCTCGCACTCGCGGACCACGGTGTTGACGCTGCCCAGGGACATGCCGGTGGCGGCGTGGATCTGGCGCTGGGTCAGGGGGGAGCTGGCTCGTAGCAGACAGTAGAGGACGTCGAACTGGGGCTGGGAGAGTGCCTCAGGCACTGGCACCACCATCCGTTCAGTAAGGGAGTGGTTTCTTGCGCGTTCGAGGATAGCGAGCAAGACAGGAAAAGTGAACTCCTGGTGGTGTCTCCTCCGTCTCACCGAGGTCACGGCGCGCAGGGAGGTGGGTGGGACGCCGCCGCCTGCGTGCCGGCCCGGTCAGGGGACGTCGTAGGTGGCAGTGGTCCGGACGGTGGAGCCGATCTTCCCCCGACGCACCTCGATCCGGTCGGGGATCTGGCGGCGCAGCTCGGCCACGTGGGAGACGATGCCCACGGTGCGGCCCCCCTCCTGGAGGCGTCCGAGCTCGGCGAGCACGTCCTGGAGGGTCTGCGGGTCCAGGGTGCCGAACCCCTCGTCAATAAACAGGGTGTCCAGGCTCACGCCCCCGGACTCCGCCGAGACGACGTCGGCCAGGGCCAGGGCCAGGGCGAGCGAGACGTAGAAGGTCTCCCCGCCCGAGAGCGTCCGGGGATCCCGGCTGCGCCCGACCCCGAGGTTGTCGGTGACGGCCAGGCCCAGGCCCTGGCGGCGCCCGCGCTGCCCCGCCTCCTGGTCGACCCGGACCAGCTCGTAGCGTCCCGAGGACATCTGCGCCAGGCGCTCGTTGGCGAACACCAGGACCTCGTCGAACCGGGCCTGGAGCACCCAGGTGGCCAGGGGGGTGCCCGCCGGGTTGTCGCCCCGGGCCAGGGCGGTCACCTCCAGCAGGGCCGCGCTGGAGCCGACGGCGTCCTGGTAGGCGCTGGCGGCCTGCTCCACCTCGGTGCAGGCCCGGTCCAGCTGGGCGTGCGAGGCCTCGGTGCGCGCCCGGGCCTCACCGGCCCGCTCCGCGGCGGCCCGCGCCTTGTCCAGGGCCAGGGCCGCGGGCCCCAGGTGGTCCTGTCCGTCCAGGTCCTCCAGCTCCGGGGCCTCCAGCCCCGCCCGGACGCGCCTCCGGGCGGCGTCGGCCTGCCTGACGGCCTCCTCCAGGGCCTGTCGGGCGTCATGGTCCAACCGTGCCGCCTCAGCCTGCCCGACGTCGGTGAAGCCCTCCCGCCCCAGGGCCTCGGCCAGCTCGGCACGGGCGCTGCCAGCCTGCTCCAGGGCCGAGCCAGCCTCGGCCACCTCCCTGCTGGCCGCCTCCGCCTCCAGCGCCCCGGCCAGCAGCGCGGCGCCCCTGGCGGCCACGCTCGGCCAGCTCCCGCGCCCCTGCTCACAGCGTACGACGTCCCGCTCCAGGGCCTCCCGGTCCGCCTCCAGGCGGGAGAGGGCCGCCTGGCGGTCCAGGCGGGCGGCGTCCACGGCCTGGTGCTCCTGGGCGGTGGCGGCGTCGAGGGCCTTGAGCCGGGCCGCCAGGTCCTCCGCCTCCTGGGCCGCCTGACGGGCGGCGTCCACGGCGGCGTCGGCCTCCTGCCGGGCCCTGGCGGCCTGCGCGACGTCCATGCCGTCGGCGTCGTGGCGCGCCCGGGCCAGGCGCTCGGTGACGGACTCAAGCTGCCCGCGGGCCGCGGTGAGCGCCCTGTCGGCCTGGCCCTGGAGGACCTCGGCCTGCTCCACCTGCGCCCGGCTGGCGCCCGGGGCGTCCCCGGAGGCGGGGAGGGGGTGCTCCCGCGAGCCGCACACCGGGCAGGGCTCGCCGCTCCTCAGCTCACCGGCCAGGGCCCCGGCGGTGGAGGAGATCCACCTCAGGCGGGTGTCCAGGACGTCCTGGGCCGCCTCCTGGGCCGCCTGCGCGGCCCGGGCGCACTCCTGGCGGCAGCGCTCCTGCTGGTGCGTCAGCTCCTGGACGCTGAGCGCCGCCCGATGCCGCTCGTGGGCCCGGGTGCGGCGGTCCTCCAGGCCCTCACGCTGACCGCCCAGGCGGGCCTCCTCCAGACGCCGGGACAGGTCGGCCCGCTGGGCGGTGCGCTGGTCGAGGTCCGTCAGACGTCGCGATATCAGCCTCTCGGCGTCCGACAGCTCCTGGCCGCGCCGGTCCAGCGCCCGGGAGCGCTCCGGCAGGGCCGCCTCCAGCTCCATGAGGCCCTCCAGCTGGCCGTGCTCACGGCGGCAGCGGTGCGCCAGGGCGTCGAGCTGCGCGGTACCGGGTGTGCTGGGCGTGCTGGCTGGTGCGGTACCGGGCGTGCTGGGCGTGCCAGCCGGTGCGGTACCGGGCGTGCTGGGCGGTGCGGTACCGGGCGTGCCAGCCGGTGCGGTACCGAGTGTGCTGGGCGTGCCAGCTGGCGCGGCCTGCTGGGGCCCCGGGCCCGGGGGACGGTCGGGCAGGAGGGCCGCGGCGTGGTCGCCCGCGCCCGCCAGGTCCTCCAGCACCCGCCGGGCCCGGTCGTGCACGGGGGCGACCAGGGCGCTCACGGCCTGACGGATACTGTCCTCCGGCCCGTCGGGTGCCTCCTCGGGCCGCCTGGGCCCGGCTCCCTTAGATCCGTCTGGTTCGGTCCTCTCGGGCCTGACGGGCTCGGTCCCCTCGGGTCCGTCTGGCCCGGCTCCCTCGGGCCGTCCGGCGGCTATACCGGCCAGCGCCGCCACGGCCTGCTCGGCCCGGGCCCGGGCGGCGCGCTCGGCCCGCACCAGGGGCCTGACGCGCTCGGCCCGCTCCGCGGCCCGCAGTCGCTCGGCGTCCCGGGCGTCCTGGTCGGCCTGCTCCTCCAGGCACCGCCACTCCTCCACCAGGGCCCGACGCCGCTCCAGACGGTCGTGGACCTCGCGCGCCCGCTCGTGGTCCTCCCGGGCCCGCTCCAGGGCGTCGGCGGCCTGGAGCGCCAGGGCCTGGCAGCACCTCAGGGCCTGCCCGGACTCCTCGCGGGCCCGGGCGGTGGCGCGGCCGAGCGCCTCCAGGTCGGGGACGGGGTGCTCCAGGGCGGCCATGAGCTCGGTGTCCAGGCGCCGGGGCCCCTGGCCGCCCTGGCCCTCCGCCTCCCGGTCGGCCAGGCGAGGGTGCCTGACCAGGACGCCCACCTGGGCGCGCAGATCCGTCGCGGCCTGGTCCACCTGCCTGTTCCTGGCACGGGAGGCCTGGATGAGGCAGTCCTGGATGGCGTCGTATATCCCGGTGCCGAACACGTCCCTGAGCAGGCCCTGGCGCTGGGAGGACTCGGCCCGCAGGAAGCGGGCGAACTTCCCCTGCGGCAGGACCACCGTCTGGGTGAACTGCTCCCGGCTCAGGCCCACCACGCGGGCGATCTGCGCGTCGGCCTCCCCCACCCGGGTCACCGGCTCGTCCAGCGGCTCCCCGCCCACCCGGGCCAGGTGCCACAGCCTGACCGTGGCGTTCTGGGTGGTGGTGCCCTGGCCGCGCCGCTTGGCCCGCTCGTAGGCGGGGGTGCGGCGCACCCGGTACACCCCCGCGCTGGTGGAGAACACCAGCTCGACGGCAGTGGGATCCTGCGGCCCGGCCAGGGTGGAGCGGATGCGCTCCCGGGAGGAGTCCGCCGGGTCCGCCACCTCCCCGTACAGGGCGAAGACGATGGCGTCGATAATCGTGGTCTTGCCCGACCCGGTGGGCCCGGTGAGCAGGAACCGGCCCGAGGCGCCCACGGCGTCGAAGTCAATGCGCTCCTTGCCGGCATAGGGGCCGACGCCGGTCATGGTCAGGTGGTGGATCCTCATCTCTCGCTCCGCTGTGCCGCCAGGGCGGACTCGTAGGCCTGACGCAGGACGGCGCGCTCGGCGTCACCGGGCGGGTGGGCCCCGACGTCGTCCAGGAAGTCCTCGGCGATCCGCAGCGGGTCCGCCGCCGCGGTGACCGCCACCTGGCGTCCGGGCCGGCAGGGTGCCTGGTGGTGGAAGGCCAGCAGCCCCGGGAAGCGGTCCTTGAGGACGGCCAGCACCCCCGGCGGACGCCGACCGTGCAGGACGACGCGCACCCAGGCGTCCCGGGCGTCGTCGAAGGCGCCGGAGAGCAGCTCGGTCATGGTGCCCTCCACGGTACGCACCCGGTGGCGGGCTGGCACCGCTATGCGCTCCAACGACGTGACCCCGTCCGCGGACAGGTCCAGCAGGACCGAGGACTTGGGGCGGGCGTCCTCGGCCTCGTCAAAGGAGAAGGGCAGCGGGGAGCCGCAGTAGACCAGACGCGGCCCGCCCCCTGGGGCACCCGGGGTGCCGCCACCCGGGGCACCCGGTGCGCCGGTACCGGTGCACTGGTCCTGCTCTCCGCGCTTCCCTCCGCGGTGGGGGCCCACCTCCTGGGGGCGGTGGAGGTGGCCCAGGGCCACGTAGTCCAGGCCGCCGCACTGGGACGCCAGCGGTGAGCCGCCCATGGTGGTGAAGATCTCTGAGGGGACGCAGTCCACGCCGCCCACGCGGATGTCGCGCTCGGACTCGCTCGCCCTGCCGCCCACCACGAAGGCGTGCGCCATGAGCAGGCTGGGCAGGCGCCGGCTGCGCCCGCGGCGCACCCGCCGCAGGTCGGCTGCCACCAGGCGCAGGGCGGCCGAGACGACCGCCTCGTGGGAGCGGGGCAGCAGGGGTGCGCGCGGTGCGGCCTCGGCCCCTCCGCCCGCCCGACTCCCACCGGTGGCGGCCGGGTGGCCCTGCTCCCCGGGCGCGTCCTGGTCGGCGCCCCGGCCGGCGGGCACCACCTCGCCCAGGCGCTCTTGGAGCAGCGGCGGCAGGATCTCCCGGGCGGCGTCGGGGTCCAGGTAGGGCAGGGCGTGCACGACGGCGGCCTCACGCCCCTGGGAGTCGGGCAGGATAATGCCCCGGTCCAGCCCAGCGGTGCGGGCGCGGATGACCAGGCCCTCGCGCATGAGGTCCGCCGCGAACCCCAGACGGCGGGCGGAGTCGTGGTTGCCGGGGGTCAGGACCACCCGGGTGCGCTCGCTCAGGCGCCGTAGCGTCTCGTCCAGCAGGGCCACGGCGTCGTTGGGCGGGATCGCCCGGTCGTAGACGTCCCCGCACACCAGGACCGCGTCCACCGACTCCGTGCGCACCAGGTCCACCAGGTGGTCGGCGAAGGCCGCGTGGTCCTCGCCCAGGAGGCGCCCGTGGAAGGTACGTCCCAGGTGCCAGTCGGAGGTGTGCAGGATCCTCATGGTCCCAACCCTTTCACGGCGCCCCGGCGGTGCCCCGACACAGGCCCGAGCCGGCGTCGGGGCGCTTGCCGGTGCCGGGGCGCCCACCGGCTCAGGCCGGGTCCAGGCCCCCCAGGACCAGGCCCACAATGACCATGCCCAGGGCGACGCGGTAGACCAGGAACCCGGTGAACTTGTTGGAGGACACGAAGCGCAGCAGCCAGGCGATGGTCGCGTAGGCCACCACGCCGGAGACCACGGTGGCGACGCCCGTGGAGACCCAGCCCGGCCCGGAGGCAATGTCCCCGGCCGCGGTGACGGCCTCCAGCAGACCCGCCGCCACCAGGGCGGGGATGCCCATAAAGAAGGACAGGCGGGTGGCCGTCACCCGGTCGAAGCCGCGCAGCAGGCCCGCGGAGATGGTGGCCCCCGAGCGGGAGATACCCGGCAGGACCGGGGAGAGGGCCTGGAAGGAGCCGATGACCAGGGCGTCCCTGATCCCTACCTGGCTCATGCCCTTGCCCAGGGAGGCGTGCGCGGCCCCGGGCGGGCCCCCGGAGTGCTGGTCCGCCCACCACATGACGGCGCTCCACAGCACCAGGGCCGCGGCAATGACCCACAGGGAGCGGGCCGTGACCTCGATAAAGTCCTTGAGCAGCAGGCCCACGACCGCGACCGGCACCGAGCCCAGGATAATGCCCCAGCCCAGCGTGTAGTCGGGGTCCTCACGTGCCTCGTGTCTGACCAGGCCCTTGAACCAGGCGGTGACGATGCGGACGATGTCACGCCAGAAGTAGACGATGGCCGCCAGGATCGCGCCGATCTGGATGACGGCCGTGAAGGCGGTCATACCCTTGTCGTCGATCTTGTAGCCCATCAGCTTCTCCACGATATTGAGGTGTCCCGTGGAGGAGACGGGCAGGAACTCGGTAATGCCCTCCACGATGCCGAGGACGACGGCGTGCAGCCAGTTCAATGGGACTCCCTGTGGTGTGGAACGTGCGTCAGGAACAGTAGCCGGTGCGCGAGGGTCGCTACCGCGTTGGCCGGTGTGACGCCGAACTCAGTCGGTCTCCTGCCCCAGGTGCTCCAGGACCGCCTCGTGCAGCAGGCCGTTGGTGGCCAGCGCGTCCCCTCCCCAGGGGCCGGGCACCCCGGCCAGGGAGGTCAGGCTCCCGCCCGCCTCGGTGACCACGGGCACCAGCGCCGCCATGTCGTACAGGTCCAGCTCGGGCTCGACGGCGGCGTCCACCGCCCCCTCGGCCAGGAGCATGTAGGACCAGAAGTCGCCGTAGGCGCGTGTGCGCCAGCACGACTGCATGAGCCCCAGCATCCCGCGCAGGCGCTTGCGCCGCACCCAGCCCGGCAGGGAGGAGTAGGACAGGGAGGCGTCGTCCAGGTCGCTCACGCCGCTGACGTGCAGGCGGCGCGCGGTGGGCAGGGAGCGGCCGGTCCACGCCCCGTTGCCGCTCATGCCCCACCACCGCCTCCCCAGGGCCGGGGCGGAGACGGTGCCGATAACCACCTCGCCGTCCTCCACCAGGGCGATGAGGGTGGCCCACACCGGCACGCCCCGCACGAAGTTCTTCGTACCGTCAATGGGGTCGATCACCCACAGGCGCCCGGAGTGCTCTGCGGCGCTGCGGGCGGCGTGCCCGCCGTACTCCTCCCCGTAGATAGCGTCACGGGTCCGGGCACGGCTCAGGTGCTCACGGATCATGCGCTCGGCCTCACGGTCGGCGGTGGTGACCGGGGACAGATCGGGCTTGGACTCGACCTCGAAGTCCTGGGCGTCGAAGTGGGTGGCGGTGAGGCGGTCCACCTGGTCGGCGATGGTGTGGGCCAGGAAGAGGTCGTCGCGCCAGCGGCGCTCAGAGGGAGGGGGGAGGCTCATGACCCTAACCTACCGTCCGGCCCCTCCGGGCGGCCCCTGGGCGGGCGGAGTGTTGCGGCAGGCCGCCGGTCACGCTACCGGGGCTGACTCCGGGTACGCGGCGGGAGCGGGGCGCGGGGTGCGGAGCCTGGGGCGCGCGGCGGGAGCGCACGGGCCTGTGGCGTGTGGGCCTGTGGTCCGGGTGGCGCGGGTCAAGAGGTCGGAGCAGGCACGGTCGACGGGCCGGTGGCCCACGGGCCAGGTGCCTCGGCCCACGGGCCCGGCGTACGGTTCCGGCCGGTGCACGGGGCCCGTACCGCACGGGGCCCGGGTGGCCCTGACAGTCCCTGGTGGTCCCCGGTAGCGCCTCCTACCCTGGGGCTACCGCAAGCCTACCCACCGAGGAGAGAGCCGTGAGCACCCCTACCACCATGCGCGGCGTCGTCATGTACGGTCCCGGCGACGTCCGCGTCGAGGAGCGTCCCGTACCCCACGTCATTGAGCCCACCGACGCCGTCCTGCGCGTGGAGGCCGCCTGTATCTGCGGCTCGGACCTGTGGCCCTACCGCGGTATCGACGCCGAGTTCCCTCCAGGGGGCCGTCCCATGGGCCACGAGTACGTGGGCACCGTGGTCGAGGTCGGGGCCCAGGTGCACGGCGTCGCGGTGGGGGACCTGGTGGTGGGCTCCTTCTGCACCAGCGACAACACCTGTGAGATCTGCGCCTCTGGCTTCCAGTCCCGCTGCGTTAACGGCGGCTTCATGGGCGACACCCAGGCCCAGTACACGCGCGTGCCCCTGGCCGACGGCACCCTCGTGCCGGTCCCCGGCGGTATGCCGGACGACGAGGACGTCCTGGCCTCCCTCCTGGCCGCCTCCGACGTACTGGGCACCGGGTGGTTCGGGGCCGTGGCCGCCGAGGCCGGCCCGGGGCGGACCGTGGCCGTGGTCGGCGACGGCGCCGTCGGGCTGTGTGCGGTCCTGGCCGCTAAGGCCCTGGGGGCCAGGCAGGTCATCTCCTTCTCCCGCCACGCCGACCGGGCGGCGCTCGCCCGCGAGTTCGGCGCCGACGTCGTCGTCCCCGAGCGGGGGGAGCAGGGCGCCGCCAGGGTCAGGGAGCTCACCGGCGGCTACGGCGCCCACGGCGTGGTGGAGGCCGTGGGCAACCAGGTCTCCATGGACCAGGCCATTGCCAGCTGCCGTCCGGGTGGGCACGTGGGCTACGTGGGCGTCTCCCACGGGGTGAGCCTGGACGGGCAGCGGCTCTTCTTCTCCGAGGTCAGCCTCCTGGGCGGCCCCGCCCCCGTGCGCCGCTTCCTGCCCGACCTCATTGACCGCGTCCTCAGGCGCGAGATCAACCCCGGGAGGGTCTTCACCTCCCGCCTGTCCCTGGCCGACGCCGCCGCCGGCTACCGGGCCATGGACGAGCGCAGGGACATTAAGGTCATGCTCCGCCCCTGGGGCTGATTCTTTAGTCGGCGGGGACGTACCTTAGTCGTCGGGGACGTACTTCCAAGATACGTCCCCGCCGACTAAGGTACGTCTACGGTGAGGTCCTCCAGGTGTCCCAGGGGTTCACTCAGCCCACAGGCGCCCGACAGGCGCAGGTTGTCCACAGGCGGGTCGTCACCCCTGGCGCCCTGCCCCCCTCCGGCCGCACCCTGGGCCCATGACAGCCCTCCCGTCACCTCCTGGACCGCTCCCCGTCGTCACGGCGGCCCGGGGCCCGGGTACCCTGCCCAGGACCGCGGTCCGCCTCGCCAGGGGCCAGTACCTCCTGCCGACGGTCCCCCCGCCTGTGTGGCACCAGCAGTACGAGGTCAGCTTGGCCCGGATCCTCGCCGTCCACCGCACCCACCCGTCCCTGAGCGCCTTCACCCACAGCTCCGCGGCCCTTCTCCACGGGGCCCTCGTCCGTGACCACGAGCCCGACGTGCACGTCACCCAGCCCTGTGCGGCACGCCGCTCGACCCTTCCCCTCCCGCGCGTCGTCTACGGGGCGCCCCTGGTCTGGGGCCGTCAGGGGGCTCCTCCTTCGCCTCTGCGGGGGCACCGGCTCCAGCGGGGCGCCTCCTGTCGCCTGCGCAGGCACCGCCGTAGGCTCCCGGACGACGAGGTGACCGCTGTCGCAGGCCTCCCGGTGACCACCGTGCCCCGCACGATCGCTGACTGCCTGCTGGACCTGCCGCCCCGGGACGCCGTCGTGAGCGCGGACTCCCTCCTCCGCGGGGCGGTCCTGCCCGACCGCTTCGCCCCCGGTCCGGAACGCGCGCGCACCGCCGAGGTGCTCGCACAGGTCGGTGAGCAGCTGCGCCGCGCCGGGCCGCGCCAACACGTCAGGCGGGCCCGGGCCCTGCTGCCCCTGCTGAGCCCCTGGGCGGAGTCCCCTGGTGAGAGCGAGCTGCGTTACCTCCTCCTGCGGGCGGGACTGCCGGAGCCCGCCGCCCAGGTCGGGGTACGTGTCGGCGGGAGCCTGTACTTCCCCGACCTCGCCTGGCCTGACCTGCGGCTCGGGGTGGAGTTCGACGGGAGGGGGAAGTACGCCGACCCCGGTGCCTACTACCGCGAGAAGCGGCGTGGCGACGAGATCGAGGAGGCGGGGTGGCGGTTGACCCGCGTGTCCTTTGAGGACCTCCAGGACGTCCAGGCCCTGGTGGGGCGGATCCTCCGCAAGGTCCCGCCCGGGAGGCCCTTCCCGGTGCGGCCCCGGCAGGTGATCGCCTGAGGGGCCACCGGGGTGCCCGGTGCGGTGACGTATGTGCGACGTCGGTGACGTACCTTAGCCGCCGGCGACGTACCTTAGAGCACTTCTAAGGTACGTCCCCGCCGGCCAGGGTACGTCCCCGATGGCTAAGGCACGTCCCCGGTGGCCAGGGTACGTTCCCGGCGCGGGGTCCGCTCACCGGGCCGCAGGGCGCGGGGCCGTCAGGACGGTGGCGTACTCCCGGGCGCGCGCCGCCAGGGCCTCGTCCGAGATCGACAGGGCGCCGGTGGTGGCGAAGGGCTCCAGGTAGGTCAGGTGGCACAGGTCCGCGGTGGCCTGGAAGGGGAGCAGGAGCTCGTTGACGGAGTAGGAGCCCTTACTGCCGTAGCTGTCCGCGCCGGTGGACACGGCGACGAGCAGCTCCTTGCCCGCCAGCGCCCTGCCAGTGGAGCCGTAGGCCCAGCCGTGGGTCAGGACGTCGTCCTGCCACTGCTTGAGCAGCGCGGGCGAGGAGTACCAGTACATGGGGAACTGCAGCACGATCCGGTCGACGGCCGTCAGGGCCGCCTGCTCGGCGGCGACGTCGATACGTCCCTCGGGGTAGAGGTCGTAGAGGTAGCGCACGGTCACGTCCCGGGTGCGCTCGGCGGCCGCGGCCAGGGCGGCGTTGACGCGCGAGGACCTGAAGCGGGGGTGGACGACGGTGACGAGGGTCTGCATGTCTCCTCCTAGGTGGGGTGTGGTGGGGCTGGCCCCTGAGGCTCCTGCGCCGCCCGGTGGCGTCCCTGTCCCTGGTGGGGTGCCCGACGACGCGCCTGGCAGGGTGTCCGGTGGGGTGCCCAGTGGGGCGCCTGACGACGCGCCTGGCGGGGCACTCGGTGGGGCGTCCGGGAGCCTAGCGCCCCGGCCGGCAGGATCCGGGCCGGGGCCTGGCAGGCAGGCAGGTACTGGTGGGGCCTGCCGCAGATGGGGCGTGGCGCCGTCCGTGCCCTCGGGGGCCTGCCGGACACGCCGGTAGCGGCCACCCCCTCGCTGCCAGCCGAATCCGTGTCAGCTCGCGGATCTCGGCCGGGTAGGGCGATAGCCTCACACCATGCCCACCGACCCGCAGCGCGCCGTCGTCTCCGGCTTCCTGACCTCCCGGCGGGCCCGGCTGACGCCCCGGGACGTCGGGCTGCCCGACCTCGGGGAGGACCGGCGCGTCCCGGGCCTGCGCCGTCAGGAGGTGGCCGCGCTGGCGGGGGTGAGCCCGGACTACTACACGCGCCTGGAGCGCGGCCGCATCCGGGGCGCCTCCGACTCCGTCCTCAACGCCCTGGCCCGGGCCCTGCGCCTGGACGACGTCGAGCGCGCCTACCTGTTCGCCCTGGCCCACGGGGGCCAGGACACCCCGGAGCCCCGGGATCCGGCGCCCTCCCTGCGGGCGGTCCTGGCCCACGTCGCGGCCCCGGCGCTGGCGACCACCGCCGCGCAGGACATTATCGGCGCGAACCTGCTGGGACGTGCCCTGTACGACGCCGTGTACCGGGAGTACCCCGGCCAGACCCCGAACCTGGCCCGCTTCGCCTTCACCGGGGCGGCCGCCCCGGAGTTCTACGGGGGGCGCCGTGACCGGGCCCAGATGATTATCGCCGCCATGCTGCGCATGGAGTCCGCCCGTCACCCCGCCGACCCGGCCCTGGCCGCCGTCGTCGCCGAGCTCACCGAGGACTCCGAGGACTTCCGTACCGCCTGGGAGCGCCACGACGTCCACGAGCACCGCAGCGGGACCAAGACCTACCACCACCCGGCCGTCGGGGACCTGCCCCTGACCTACGACGTGCTCACCCTCCCGGGCGTGCCGGGCACGGGCGTGACCGTCTACGGCCCCCAGGCGGGGACGGACGCCCAGGAGCGCCTGGCCGCACTGGCCGACTGGGCCCGCGCCCAGGACTTCGCCACCACCGGGCGCTTCCCCTCCCTGGCCGACGTCGTGGGGAGCCAGCTCGTGCCGCCCGCCGCGGACGTACCTTAGCCCTACGAATCGCGGACGTACCTTAGTCGGCGGGGACGTATGACTAAGGTACGTCGCCCATGACTAAGGTACGTCGCCGGCAGCTTAGGTGTGGGCGTACCGGCTTAGGTACGTCCACGGCTGCTTGGGTGCGGGCGCGGCAGCGGGAGCACCAGGGGCGTGCCGGTCAGGGGGTCGGAGATGACCTGGACCGGCAGGCCGAACACCTCCTCCACCACCTGGGCGGTGACCACCTCGCTCGGGGCGCCGTGGGCCACGATGGCGCCCGCACGCATGGCAATGACCTCGTCACCGTACCGGCAGGCCTGGTTCAGGTCGTGGAGCACGGCCACGATCGTCGTGCCCAGCTCGGCGTTCAGCTCGCGGCACAGCTCCAGGACGTCGACCTGGTGGGCCAGGTCCAGGTAGGTGGTGGGCTCGTCCAGCAGGAGGACGTCGGTGCGCTGGGCCAGGGCCATGGCCACCCACACCCGCTGACGCTGCCCGCCGGACAGGGAGGAGACGCGACGGGCGGCCAGGACGTCCACGTGGGTGCGCTCCATGGCCTCGCTGACCGCCTCGTCGTCGGCGGCGGACCACTGGTGCAGGATCGACTGGTGGGGGTAGCGCCCGCGCGCCACCAGCTCGTGCACCGTAATGCCGGCGGGGGCGATCGAGGACTGGGCCAGCAGCCCCACGCGCCGGGCCAGCTGCTTGGGGGCCAGGGTGGCAATGTCCCGGCCGTCGAGGACCACCTGCCCTGCGTCCGGGGAGATGACCCGGCTCAGGGCGCGCAGCAGCGTGGACTTCCCGCAGGCGTTGGGGCCCACGATCATGGTCACCGCCCCCGGCGTGACCGCCGTGGTCAGGTCCTCGATGACGGGGTGGGCCGGGTGGTAGGACAGGCGGACGCCCCGCACGCCCAGGCCCGGGGTGCCGCTGGCGTGCGGGGACGGGGTGGGGGGCGCGGCCACCTACCTCACCGTCTCGGAGACCTTGGTGAGCACGGTGCGCGCCGCCGTCGGGCCCGCGTTGAGGAAGAAGGGGTCGTCGTCAACCGCCACCGCGTGCTGGTTGGAGACGGCCTTGAGGGCGGGCCACAGGTCCATGGAGGTCAGCTCCTCCTCCTTGCCGCCCTGGACGGCGTACAGGAGCCAGTCGGCGTCGGCCTGGTCGAGCTGCTCGGCGGAGATGTCCTGGGAGACGCCCTCGGTGAACTGCTGGCTGGAGGGGCGGGCCACGCCCATGTCCGCCAGCACCGAGCCCGAGAAGGAGACGGGCCCGAAGATACGGGTGCGGTCCCCATTCCTGCGCAGCAGGGAGACGGTGGTACTGCCGCCGATGGCCGCGCCCGCGCTGGCGGCGTCGGCGTGGAAGGCGTCCAGCCACTTCTGGGCGGTGTCCGGCTTGCCCAGGGCGTCGGCCACCAGCAGGAGGTCCTGCTTCCAGTAGGTGCCGGTGCCCTGCGTGGCCACCGTCGGGGCGATCGCGGACAGGGAGGCGTACAGGGTGGCGGCGTCCTTGCCCGCGTTGTTCATGAGGATGAGGTCGGGGGCGAGGTTGGCGACCTCCTCCACGCTGGGGGCGGTGCGCTTGCCGACGTTCTTCATGGCCCCCAGGGCGTCGGCGTGCTGGGGGAAGGCCTTGGCGAGGTAGTCCGGGACCAGCCCCGCGCCGTCGCCCGCGGTGGACCCCACCGGGACGGTCCCCAGGGTCAGGGCCACGTCCAGCTGGCCGGTGGAGATAATGACCACCTTGGTGGGGGCGGCCTTGACCTCCGTGCTGCCCTGGAAGTGCACGACCGTGCGCGGGAAGACGTCGTCGCCCTGGCCGGAGCCCTTGCCCTCGGGCATGCCGGTGGGTACCGAGGAGACGGGGCCGGGGGCGGAGGAGGCCTGCGGGGCGTCCTTGTCCGGGCCGGAGGAGCAGGCGGCCAGGCCCGCGGCGGCGGCCAGGCCCGCCAGGGACAGGGCCGAGCGGCGGCTGTAGAGAGAACTCATGCGCTTAGGCTAACCTGGCCCATATCCTTTTGATCAAGTAGCAGCCGGAGCAAATGGAGGGCGAGTGGCCAAGACCGCGTCAGCGGACCACCAGGGGACCGCCGAAGAGCCTGCGAGGACTTCTCAGGGGATCCGGGTGCCCGCGCCGGGAGCCACGCCCGGAGCTGCGGGGTCCTCACCAGGGCTCGCTCCGGGGCCGCCGGGGTCCTCACCAGGAGCTGAGCCGGGGCTCGTGGAGTCCGCGCCGGGGTCCTCGGGGCCCTCACCGGGGCCCGCATCGGCAGCCGGCGCCCGCCGCCTGGGCAGGCCGGGTACCCAGGCGCGCACCGCGGCCACGGTCCTGGTCTGCCTGGCCCTGCTGGGGCTGCTGGGCCTGACCAGCCTCGCCATCGGCTCACGCAGCCTGACCCTGGGCGAGGCCTGGAGCGGGCTGGTGGACCACGACAGCTCCGTGAACTCCATCGTCGTGTGGCGCATGCGCATGCCGCGTACCGCCCTGACGGTCACCGTGGGCGCCGCCCTGGCCGTGGCCGGGGTCGTCATGCAGGCCCTGACCCGCAACCCCCTGGCCGAGCCCGGGATCCTGGGGGTCAACGCCGGGGCCTCGCTGGCCGTGGTCCTGTCCGTCTCCCTGCTGGGGGTCACCGACGTCCACGGCTACCTCTGGTTCGCCTTCGCCGGGGCCACCCTGACCGCGGTCCTGGTCCACCTCATGGCCCGCCGCAGCGCCGACGCCGGGCCCGCCCGCCTGGTCCTGGCCGGGGTGGCCCTGGGGGCCAGCCTCCACGCCGTCACCGGCACCATCACCATGTACGACACCGACGCCTTCAACTCCTACCGCTTCTGGGTGGTGGGCTCCCTGGAGGACCGCGACGCGGGCCTGCTGGCCTGGATCGGGCCCTTTATCGCCGTCGGCCTGCTGCTGTCCCTGGCCTGCGGACTCACCCTCAACGCCCTGGCCCTGGGGGAGGAGCAGGCCAGGGCCCTGGGGGTCAGCCCGGCACGTGCGCGCCTCCTCGCCCTGGTCTCCATCACGCTGCTGTGCGGCGCCTCCACGGCCGCCGTCGGCCCCATCTCCTTCGTCGGACTGGTGGTGCCCCAGGTGCTGCGCCTGACCCTCGGCGCCGACCACAGACGCCTGCTGGCCGTCTCCCTCATCGCCGGGCCGGTCCTGCTGCTGGTGGCCGACGTCGTCGGGCGGGTGATCATCCGCCCCGGCGAGATGGAGGCCGGGGTGGTCACCGCCTTTATCGGCGGCCCGGTCCTGCTGGCCGCGGTCATCTGGCGCTCGGGAAGGGGCGTGCTATGAGCCTAAGGCGCGGGGATGCGCGCCCGGTCGCTGGCCGCCTGGGCCCGCCGGCCTCACAGCGGCCCCTGTCCCTGGGGGGCGGACGCTCCCTCCTGCTCCACCGTCGCGCCCTGGTGGTCACCTGCCTGCTGGTCGCGGCCACCGTGGTGCTCATGGTGGTCACGGTACTGACCGGGGCCTACGAGATCTCCGCGGGCGGCGCCCTGCGCACCCTGGGCGGGCAGGGGAGCGACCTGGACCGCTTTATCGTGCTCGGTCAGCGTCTTCCGCGCACGCTCGCGGCCGCGCTGGTGGGGGCGATGCTGGCCCTGTCGGGCGCGGTCTTCCAGAGCCTGTCGCGCAACCCCCTGGGCAGCCCCGACATTGTCGGCTTCACCACCGGCGCCTCCACCGGGGGGCTGGTGGTGATCCTGCTGAGCGCCACCTCGACCACCCTCCAGGTAGCCACGGGCACGGTCCTGGGGGGCTCGGCCACGGCCGCCGTGGTCGCCCTGGTGGCGCTGCGACGGGGCGTGGGCGGGGAGAGCCTGGTACTGGCGGGTATCGCCCTGTCCCAGATGCTCTCGGCCACCAACAACTACCTGCTCTCCCGGGCCACCATCCAGGACGCGGAGGCGGCCAAGGCCTGGCAGTACGGCTCCCTGAACGCCATCGGCTGGGCCCAGGTACGTCCCCTGGTCCTGGCCGCCGCCCTCCTGCTGCCCCTGGTTGTCTGGTTCACCCGGCCCGCGGGTGTCCTGGAGCTGGGCGACGACGCCGCCACCAGCCTGGGGCTGGGGACGGCCCGTGTGCGTGGGGCCATGCTCGGCTACGGGGTCGTGCTGGCCGCCGTGTGCGTGGCGGTGTCCGGGCCGATCGGCTTCCTGGCCCTGGCGTCCCCGCAGCTGGCGCGGCGGGTGGTCCGGGCTGCCGGGACCACCCTGGTGGCCTCGGCGGCCATGGGGTCCCTGGTCCTGGTGGGGGCCGACCTGCTGGCCCAGCGCCTGCTCGCCCCCTTCCAGATCCCGGTGGGGCTGCTGTCCGCCGCACTGGGCGGCCTCTACCTCGTCTGGCTGCTGGTGGTCTCCTCCGGGCGCCCCTGAGCCCGCGGCGCGTCCGTCGGGACCTCATTGCCGTTAACCTGGCTCCTCGCACGCCGGGTCGCGTCTGGGCCCGGGCGAGCAGGTCTGCCCGCCCCGGGCCGGAGGGAGAAGTGGCGCGAACGCGATTCAGTGGGTTCCCCCGGCCCCGGGCGTAGGGGCCGAATGCGTTGGCGGGCGCCCCCGTGGGGGGGCGCCCGCCAACGTGTCAGAGGTCCTCAGCCGTGCCGACGGCGGCGGGCGACCAGGAGACCGGCGCCGAGCACGAGGCCGCAGGCGGCCGGGACGAGCGCCGTCAGGGAGGTACCCGTCTTGGCCAGGGGCTGGGAGGCCGAGGGGCTCGGCGAGGCGGAGGGCTCGGGCGCCGGGGCCGGGGCGGGCTCAGGCTCGGGTGCTGGCGCGGGCGCCGGGGCCGGGGCGGGCTCAGGCTCGGGTGCCGGCGCCGGGCCGGGGGCCGGAGGGACCACGGGGCCAGTGGCCGTGACGGTAATGGGCGCCTGGTCGACCCCCTCCAGCACGGTGGCGGTGGCCGACTCCCCGGTGACGTCAATGGTGTAGGTGCCTGGCGTGTCGGAGACCTTCACCTTCAGGGCCAGGCTCACCGAGCCCGAGGCGGGGGCGGTCAGGTCGGACCAGGTCAGCTTCTGGCCGCTGACCACGGGGTCGGTGGTGGTGGCCCCGGTGGTGGTGCCGGGCACGTAGGAGAAGCCGTCCGGCAGCTCCACACTCACCTGTGACAGGGCCACCGGTGAGGTGTTGGGGTTGGTGACGGTCACGGTGTAGCCGTTCTGGGCGCCCGCCTCGCTCTGGTCGGCGTCGGCGGTGGCGGCGGTGGACAGGGGGCGGACCCCCTCAGGGGAGAAGACATTGACGTTGCTCACGTTGACGGAGCCGCCGGCGGGCACCGTGACCGGCCAGGCGATGGCGATGCCGTTGTCGTGGTCGTGGCTGACGGTGGTGTTGTTCAGGGGCTGCCCGGAGGCCACGGCCCGCCAGACGTCGCCGTAGTAGGCCTCGAGGTAGGTCGAGCTGGCGCTGCCCGGGTAGAGGCTGATGTACCGGTTGGGGTTGGGCGAGTTCGGCTTGGCCATGCAGGTGGGGGCGACGCCGTCCAGCACGGTGCCGGTGCCGTAGTCGCTGTCCTGGAGGTAGCAGTCCCCGGCCCGGTAGACGCGCACGTCGGTGGGGGTGGCGCCGGTGGAGCTCAGGGTGACCGACGTGTTGTAGGACTCCCGGCCGGTGACGTAGGTGTCCACCTGGGTCAGGGTCAGGCCGGTGCTCCCCAGGGCCACGGTGGTGGTGACCTTGAAGGGGTCGGCGGCGGTCCCGCTGCCGGTCGGCCCCTCCTGTGACACCGGGGTGTAGGGGATCGTGGTCGAGTCGTTGTCGTGGTAGCCCGACGCCGGCGTCTCGGTGGGCCTGTAGAGCTTGCCGTCCGCGAACACGTAGGTGCCGCTGGCGTAGTCGCCGTACCACTGGCTGCGGGAGTCACCGGTGTGGTAGACGCTCGCGTTGAGGGTCCTGCCGATCGCGATACTGGTCAGGGGGCCGGAGGAGGTGATCTCGGCGTGGCCGCCGGGCGGCGGGGAGGCCGGGAGGGTGAGGGCCTGGGCGGTGGTGGCGCTGGCCAGGGCCAGGAGCAGTCCCAGGACCAGGGACGTCAGGGCCTGTGCGCGCCAGCGGGCGCCGTGGGCGGGGAGTGACATGGGCATTCCTCGGTGTTCAACAGGTGTACTGGGGAGCCAGGGGATAATCCGGTAGGAGCCGTGAATAACGACCTGGACACGGGCAGGCTAGCAGCTACTCGTACAGGACGCCATAGGTACGTACTATGAACGCGGGAGCCCGTTATAGGTAGTAGCTCACACCGTGCGGTCAGGTATAGGACCAGGTAGAGGCAGGTTTCGCGGCTCCCGCGGTCCCAGGCGGGCTCAGGGGCAGGCGCGCCCGGGCGGTCCCGGGCGGGCAGGCTGTCCCGGGCGGGCTCAGGTACCCGCCGCCCTCGACGCCGTCCTGCCCCGGGCCAGGCGCGCCCGGGCGGGCCGGCGGCCAGGCGCGAGCCCCGCCCACCAGGCTGGCGAGCTCCCCGGGGTAGCCCGCCTCCCGCAGGGCCTGGACGGCCTGGGCCGAGCGGATTCCGGAGGCGCACACGACCACCGTGCTCCGGCCCGCGTCCAGCTCGCCCGCGCGATCCACCACCTGCCCCAGAGGGATGTTCCGCGCGCCGGGGAACGGGTCCAGGGCCACCTCCACCTCCTCGCGCACGTCCAGCAGCGCCGGGGGCTCAGGGGCCTCTAGCAGCTCCTTTAAGCGCGCGGGCGTCACTAACGCCACCCCGGTACCCGGTGCCGACGTGGCGCCCGTAGAGCCCGCCCGCCGGCCCGGGGCGGTGGCGCAGGAGCCGGCCCCCGGGGCGTCGGCCAGGGTCGTGATGCTCGGGTGCTCCCCGCACACCGGGCAGGCCGGGTTGCGCGAGACGGTGAGCTCACGCACGCTCCCGCCCCAGACGTCGAGCATCACCAGGCGGCCGATGAGCGGCCGTGCGCCGCCGATAACGAGCTTGAGGGCCTCGGCCGCCTGCATGGAGCCGACGACCCCCGGCAGCACCCCCAGCACCCCGGCCTGGGCGCAGGAGGGCACCGAGCCGGGCGGCGGGGGAGCCGGGTGCAGGCAGCGGTAGCAGGGGCCGCGGGCGGCGTCGAACACCCCGACCTGCCCGTTGACGCCCAGCACCGCCCCGTGGACCAGCGGCAGCCCCAGCATGACGCAGGCGTCGTTGACCAGGTAGCGGGTGGGGAAGTTGTCCGAGCCGTCGACGACCACGTCCCAGCCCTCCAGCAGCCCCAGGGCGTTGGCGGCCGTGAGGCGCTCGCGGTGGATAACGACCTCCACGTCCGGGTTGAGGGCCCGGACCGCCGCGGCCGCGGAGTCCGCCTTGGGGGCGCCCACCGCGGCGGTGGTGTGGACGACCTGGCGCTGCAGGTTGGACACGTCCACGACGTCGTCGTCCACGACCCCCAGGGTGCCCGTGCCCGCGGCCGCCAGGTACAGGGCCGCCGGGGAGCCCAGGCCCCCGGCGCCTACGAGCAGGACGCGGGCGGCGCGGACGCGCTGCTGGCCGGTCACCCCCACCTGGGGTACCAGGGCGTTGCGACGGTAGCGCTCCAGCTCGGCCCGGCTGAGAGGGCGCAGGCGGTCGTCGGCAATGACCGAGGGCGCCAAGGGCGCGGCGTGTTCCACGAACGCCTCCGCAGGGTCGGTACGGGCTGCTGTCACGGCCGATTGTGCCGCAGACGCCCCGCGGCGCGCAGCCCCGGCCGGCGCCGGGCCTGGGCGCGGGCCCTGTGTCGCGGGCGGCTCGCTCGGCCGTCACGGCGCGCGCGGGCCTGGGCGCCCATGCTATGACCTGTCTAACAAATGCGGGGTCTTGTCGGTACGGGAACGTGCGGACTACCATTTGTTACACATTGTAACTATGTGGTGCGGGTGTTTCTGCCGTAGATCCCGGAAGGAGCTGTGACGTGAGTGCACGGACGCAAGACGAGGGTGCCCACCAGGGGGCGCGCGACGGTTCGCCGCAGCGCAGGCCTGCGTCGATGAGGCTGGGCAGCAGGGACCTGATCACCCTCGGCGTCTACAGCGTGCTGTACGTCGTGGTCATGCTCGTCGCGGGCACGCCCTTCGCGTTCAGCCCGGTGCTGACCTACGCGCTGCCGGTCTCGGCGGCGTTCTTCTGCGCCCCCGTGTACCTCCTGCTGGTGGCCAAGGTCCCCAGGCGCGGGGCGGTCGCGGTCCTCGGCGCGGTAGTCGGCCTGGTGCTGTTCGTCACGGGCATGTTCTGGCTGTGGGCGGTGGCGGCACTGGCGCTGGGCGTCGTCGCCGGGGAGGTCGCCGCGCTCGGGCGCTTTAGGAGCCCGGGGCTGAACACGGTCAGCTACATGGTGTTCGCCCTCGCCCCGCTCGCGAGCTACGTCATGGTCTGGGTCAACCAGGAGTCCTACCGCGCCTACCTCGTCGGGAAGGGCACCGACGCCGCCTACATGGACTCAATGTTCGCCGCGGCGAGCTACTGGCTCCTGGTGGCGATCACCGTGGGCACCCTCCTCGCCGCCTGGCTCGGCACGCTGCTGGGGCGGCGGATGCTCGCCCGCCACCTCACCCGCGCCGGTATCGTCGCCTGAGACCGGCTTCAGTGGGTAGGGACCGTCAGGGGCGGTGGGGGCTGCGCCTCGACCCGCGCACCAAGCTGGTCGTCCTCGTGCTCGTCAACCTCGCGCTGACGGTCGCGGTGCGTCCCGGCTACGCCCACGTCCTGGTCGCCGCGGCCGTCCTCCTCGCGGCGGCCTGCGGGAGGCTGAGGACGGCGCTGGTGGCCGCGGCCGCCTACGCCCTCGTCGCGGGCGCGCAGGTGCTCGGGGAGAGGTACCTTCCGCCCGCGGCCCAGCTGTTCGTGGTCACGTTCTTCCAGATCATCGGCAAGGTGTTCCCCGCCGGCGTCACCGGGGCGGTCATTATCCAGACCACCCGTGTCAACGAGTTCGTCGCCGCCCTGACGCGCTGGCGCGTGCCACGCGTCCTGGTCACGCCCTTCGCCGTCGTCTTCCGCTACTTCCCGGCCATGCGCGAGCAGGCGCGTAACCTGCGCGATGCCATGGCGATCCGCGGCCTGAGCCCCACGCCGCTCTCCCTCCTGCGCCACCCCGTCGAGGTCACCACGAGGCTCTACGTCCCCATGCTGGTCAGTGCCACGGTGATCGCCGACGAGATCGCCGACGCCGCGCTGGTGCGGGGCATTGACAACCCCGCCCCCAGGACCTGCCTGGTGGACCTCGCGCTCGGCGCGGCCGACGTCGTCGTCATCCTCGTCTTCGTCGGCCTGTGCGCAGGAGGGATGGTCAGATGATCGAGTTCTCGCACGTCTCGTTCCGCTACGCCGCCGCACCCGCCCGGGCTCTTGAGGACGTCTCCTTTAGGGTCGGGGCCGGGGAGCTCGTGGTCCTCACCGGCCGCAGCGGCTGCGGCAAGAGCACGCTGACCAGCCTCGTCAACGGCCTCCTGCCCAGGCACGAGGCGGACGAGACCGGCGGCAGCGTCACGATCTGCGGCCGCGACGCCTCCTCCATGGAGGGGTACGAGATCGCCCGCCTCGTGGGATCGGTCTTCCAGAACCCCAAGTCGCAGTTCTTCAACCTCGACACCGACAGCGAGATCGCGTTCGGGCTCGAGAACGCCGGGGTCCCCAACCCCGCGCTGCGGGACCGGGTGGAGGAGACCATTGACGAGGTGGGTATCCGGGCGCTCGCGGGCAGGAGCATCTTTAAGATGTCCGGCGGGCAGAAGCAGCAGGTGGCGATCGCCGGGGCCTACGCCCTGGGACCGGAGGCATTCGTGCTGGACGAGCCCTCGGCGAACCTCGACCACCAGGCGACCGTCCATCTGGCGGGACTGCTCCGCAAGCTGAAGTCGCAGGGCAAGGCCCTGCTGGTCTCCGAGCACCGCCTCAGCTACCTCTCCGACCTGGCGGACCGCTACGTCGTGCTCGACGCCGGGGCGGTGGCCGGCAGCTACTCCGCGGACGAGTTCAGGGCGCTGTCCCCGCAGCGGCGGCACGCAATGGGGCTGAGGGCCCTCGACCTGGCGGAGGCGACCCGGTGCGAGGCGCGTCCCGCCGCCGCCGACGGCCAGCCGCCCGCTGTCGAGGTGACAGGCCTGACGGTGTCCTTCCGCGACCGCACCGTGCTCAGTAACGTCTCCCTGCGGCTCGCCCCCGGCGAGGTCGTCGGGCTCATCGGGGACAACGGCGCGGGCAAGACCACGCTCCTGCGCGCCCTGTGCGGGCTGCAGAAGGCGGGTGCCGGGGCGTTCGCCCTCCAGGGCAGACCCGTCCGGCAACGGGACCTCAGGGGCAGGGTCTTCCTCGTCATGCAGGACGTGAACGCCCAGCTCTTCGGGGAGACCCTCGCCGAGGAGTGCGCCATAGGACTACGGCACCCCTCCCAGCCGGACATTGACAGGGTCCTGGAGCGCCTCGACCTGCTGGAGCTGCGCGACCGCCACCCGCTCTCGCTCTCCGGCGGGCAGAAGCAGCGGGCGGCACTCGCCAGCGGCCTGTGCAGCGCCCGGGACGTCCTCGTGCTCGACGAGCCCACCAGCGGGCTCGACCGCGAGTCCATGGTCGCCATGAGCGACCTGGTCCTTACCGCCGCCGAGGCGGGCACGGCCGTCCTGGTCGTCAGCCACGACGTCGAGTTCCTCGCCCTCGTCTGCACGCGGGTCGAGGAGCTGCGCGGTGGGCAGCTCCAACCGCCCACGGGGCAGGACCCGCCCGCCCGGCTCAGGGAGTTCTTCGGCAGGAGCGGGGGAGAGGCGACAGACGGACCGGGCTCGGCCAAGGGCGCCGAGGCCGTGGACACCGCGCGTGGCAGCAGCCGGCTGCTGACGCAGACGAAGGAGGTACCGTGAGGTTCTGGGATCTGATCGGCCCCGTGCGCGGGCTGGTCGTCAGCGGCGTGACGCTGCAGGGACTGGGCGCCGTCGCCGGCCTGGTCCCGATGGTCGCGAGCGTGCAGCTCTCGACCGCCCTGGTGGACCGGGCGCCAGCGGGCGAGACCTGGCGCTGGCTGTGGGTGGCCCTGGTCGGGATCGCGGTCAGGACGGTGCTCATCGGCACCGGGCTCATGCTGACGCACCTGGCCGACGCCCGCCTGAACCGTGACCTGCGGGTCCGGCTGACCGCCCACCTGGGGCGCATCCCCATCGGGGAGGCCTCCCGGCGCTCCTCGGGGCGGGTCAAGAAGCTGGTCACCGACGACGTGCACGCGCTGCACACCCTGGTGGCGCACGCGGGCGGCGACATGGTGGTCGGGGTCGTCACCGCGGTCGCCGCACTCGCCGTGCTCCTCCTGTACAGCTGGCCGCTCGCCCTGGTGGCCCTGCTGCCGCTGGCGGGCTTCCTGACCGTGTTCGGCTCCATGATGGGCGAGGCCGCCACGCAGTTCCGCGACTGGGACGAGGCCAAGGCGCGGGTCAGCAGCGCGACGGTGGAGTTCGCGCACGGGATCGCGGTGGTCAAGACGTTCGGGCAGGCCGGGCGCGCGTCGGCGGACTACCGCCGGGCGGTGGACGACTACGCGGACTTCTTCGGCAGGCTGATGGTGCCCATGGTCGGGGCGTCCTCGCTGGGGCTGGCGATCGTGTCGGCCCCGAGCGTGCTCGCGACCATGGGGCTGCTGGGCCTGCTCCTGCTCCAGCTGGGGTGGGTGGACCTCACCGGGTTCGTGGCGGGCCTGGTGCTCGGGGTCGGGCTGGCCGGCCCGCTCACGCAGATGGACTCCTACGACGTGCGGCTGCGGGCCGCGCGTGAGGCCGCCGCGCGGATCGGGGAGTTCCTGGCCACCCCCGTGCTGCCCGTCCCGGACGCCCCGGCGGCGGCCGAGGGCGGCGAGGTCGTCCTCGACGACGTCGGCTTCGCCTACGACCCGCACGGGCCGGACACCCTGTCCCAGGTGGCCATGAGGCTTCCCCAGGGCACGGTGACGGCGCTCGTGGGCCGCTCGGGGGCGGGCAAGTCGACCCTGGCGGCCCTCGTGCCCAGGTTCTGGGACGTGCGCGACGGCGCGGTCCGGGTGGGCGGGCAGGACGTGCGCGACCTGGAGCCTGCGGCCCTGTACCGGAGCGTCGCGTTCGTCTTCCAGGGCACCCGCCTGGTGCCCATGAGCGTGCGCGACAATATCCGCCTCGCCCGGCCCGGTGCCGGTGACGAGGAGGTCGTGGCCGCGGCCAGGGCCGCAGGCATCCACGACCGTGTTGCCGCCCTGCCCCGGGGCTACGACTCCGTCGTCGGGGTCGATGCGCTGCTCTCCGGCGGGGAGGCGCAGCGCGTCACCATCGCCCGCGCCCTGCTCGAGGACGCCCCCGTCCTCGTGCTCGACGAACCCACCTCCTTCGCCGACCCCGAGAACGAGGTCCGTCTCCAGGCGGCGGTCGCGCGCGCGGCCGAGGGCAGGACCGTACTGGTCATCGCCCACCGGCTGACGTCGGTCACCGCCGCGGACCAGATCGCGGTCATGGAGGCGGGCAGGGTCGTCGAGGTCGGCACCCACGCGGAGCTGCTCGCCCGGGCCGGGGCCTACCGCAGGCTGTGGCAGGCCGGTCACGTCAAGGAGAACGCAGCATGACCCGCACACTCGTCAACCTCGTGCACGTCGCCCGCGGGAGCGTCCGCCTCCTGCCGTTCCTCGTGCTGGTTACCGCCTTCGCCCTCGCCCAGGGGCTCGCCTTCCTGGCGCTCATCCCGGTCGTGGACGCCGTCGTACGCGGCGACGTGCACGCGGCGTGGCCCGCGGCGGGAGCCCTGGCCGCGGCCGCGGCCGGGGGCGCGCTGCTGTACTTCCTCCAGGCGCGCACCGGGTACGGCATCAGCCTGGGGCTCATGCACAGCCTGCAGCACCGCATTGGCGACCACGCCTCCGTCCTGCCGCTGGGCTGGTTCGACCGCGCCCGCGCCGGGGAGCTGGCCCAGCTCAGCAGCAAGAGCGCCGAGGACGCTGGCTCGGTGACGGCCCACCTCCTGCAGCCGATCGTCTCGGCGGTCCTCACCCCCCTGACCGTGGTCGTCGGCCTGCTCTGGTGGGACTGGCGCGTCGCCGCGGCCGGCGCCGCCTTCCTCCCGGTCGCCGCGCTCATCGGGTGGCTCGCCCCCAAGCGGACCGCGCGGCTGGACGCCGTCCTGGACCGGTGCACCGCCGAGGTCAACGAGCAGGTCGTCGACTTCGCGCTGGCCCAGCCCGTCCTGCGGTCGGCCGGGCGCACCGTCGGGAGCTACCCGCCCCTGGACGAGTCCCTCAACCGGCACCACCGGACGTCGGAGCGCATCTTCTGGCGCACCATCCCCGGCGTGCTCATTAGCACGGTCGCCGTGCAGCTCTGGCTCGTGCTCCTGCTGGTCACCGCGGTCGGCCTCTCCCTGAGCGGCCGCCTCCAGGTCCCAGCGACCGTCGGGCTGCTCGTCGTCTGCGTCAGGTTCGTCGGCCCGCTCGCGGACCTCTCGGAGTACACCACCGCCATGCGCACCGTCGGGGACAGCCTCGAGCGCATCCGCGCCCTCCTGGACACGCCGACGCTGCCCGAGCCGGCCAGCCCCGCCACCGTGGCCAGGACCGGCCTGTCGGTGGAGCTCGACGAGGTCAGCTTCAGCTACGGGGCGGGGGACGTCCTCCACCGGGTGTCGTTCCGGCTGGAGCCGGGGACGTTCACCGCCCTGGTGGGGCCGAGCGGGTCGGGCAAGACGACCGTCCTGCGTCTGGTCGCCAGGTTCTGGGACGCCACCAGCGGCAGCGTGCGCCTGGGCGGGGTGGACGTCCGCCAGCTCGGCTCCGAGCAGGTGATCGAGCGCGTGGCGGTGGTCTTCCAGGACGTCTACCTGTTCGAGGGCTCCATCCTGGACAACGTCCGTATCGGCCGCCCGGGGGCGAGTGACGAGGAGGTCGCGCAGGCGATCCGTGCCGCCCGCCTCCAGGAGGTCGTGGACCGTCTTCCGGACGGGCTGGACACGCCGGTCGGCGAGGGCGGCGCCCGGCTCTCCGGCGGTGAGAGGCAGCGGGTCTCCATTGCCCGCGCCCTGCTCAAGGACGCGCCCATTGTGCTGCTCGACGAGGCCACCGCCGCGGTGGACACCGAGACCGAGGCGGCCCTCGCGGACGCCTTCGCCGCCCTGGCCACGGGCCGCACGGTGATCGCGATCGCTCACCGGCTCGAGACCGTCACGGGCGCCGACCGTATCCTCGTCCTCGACGACGGGGCCATTGTCGAGGACGGCGACCACGAGTCCCTGGTGAGGGCGGGCGGACGCTACGAGGCCTTCTGGCGGGCCAAGACGGGCTCGGCGGGCTGGCGGATCGTGGGGGACACGCCATAGGGCCACCCGCCCGGGTGCGCTCAGGCGGGCCGCCCAGGTGGGGAAGTCTCGCCGGGCAGGCCGCGGCCGGGTGGGCACCGGGCGGGGGCGCTCACCCAGGCGCGCCCGGCGGTCACCCCGAGGACGCCGTGAGCCTGGCCTCAATTCCTGCGAGGATAATCTCGAGCTTGTCGTCCGACCACACGTTAGGGCCGGCCGAGAAGCGGTCGTGGAACGCCGCGCGCAGCCCGGGGTCGTGGGCGCCGTCGGGGTCCGTGACAGGGGTGAACCCGTCCTGCCCGGCGTGCCGGGCGATACGGTCGCGCCGGATACGGCTGTCCGCGGCGAAGTCGGCCACCATGTCGGCGGCGACGAGCGCGAGCTGCCGGGGGAACCCGAGGGCGACGAGGTTCTCGGCCATCTCGATCGCGGCCAGTATGAGGCGCTCGGGCATGGGCCACACCTGGTTGTAGATCAGGTCCATCATCCCCGGGTAGCGCCCGCACTCGGTGTCGATCGCGCAGGCGACGGCACGCAGGTAGTCCTGCCAGCTGCCCACCGGATCGGGCCACCTCGTGGTCTCCATAAAACGGTCCGCGACGGCGCGCAGGAGGTCGGGGCGGCCGTTGACGTGACGGTACAGCGCGGGGTGCCTGACCCCGAGGCGGGCCGCGAGGGCCTGGAAGGTGAGGGCGTCGACACCGGCCTCGGCAATGAGCTCGATGGCGGCGTCGGCAATGGTCTCCCGGTCAATGCGGTTCGGGCGGCCCGGCCGACGGCGTGGTGTCGTTCTGTGCGCCATGACCCGACCCTACCCGGCCGTCCTGGGCGACAGTGCCGGTGCCGGCAGCGCCCGTGCCGTGCCGCTCGCCGTGCCGTCTCCCCGCGCGCCGGGGCACGACGCGCACCGCGACGGCCTTAATGACGCACCACAGCTCCTGGTCCGGCGCTATCCCCATCTCGGCGAGCGCGCCCGCGGTCACGGTGGCGTGGACGGTCTGGCCAGGGGCCAGGGCCACGTCCACGCTCACCAGGGCACCAGAGCGCTCCACCCCGGTGACCGTGCCGGGCAGGACGTTACGGGGGGAGCCCTGGGGCGCCTGGCGGTACAGGGCCACGGCGTCGGGCGGCACCAGGGCGATACCGGGGCCGGTGGGGGCCGGTGGCGCCGGCTGCCCAGGGACGTGGCCGGCCGGGGCGATATCGTCCTCCCAGGGGCGCCCGTAGAGGGTCACCCCCCGGGGCAGGACCAGGGCGGGGGCGTCGCCGTCCCCGGCCAGGTCCCCGGTCAGGACCGCGGTCCCGGTCAGGCGCGCGGCGAAGTCGGAGCTCGGTGAGGCCAGGACCTGCGCCGTACCGCCCTGTTCCACCACGCGCCCCGCCTCCAGGACGACGACGTCCTCGGCCAGGGCGGTCATGTCCAGCACGTCGTGGGTCACCAGCAGCAGAGTCAGGTCCTCCTGCGCGGTGCGGCGCGCCACCAGGCGGCGCATCTCCTGGCGCGCGGTGACGTCCAGGGCGCTCATGGGCTCGTCCAGGACCAGCAGGCGCGGGGCGGTGGCCAGGGCCCGGGCCAGGGCCACGCGGGCCGCCTGCCCCCCGGAGAGCGCCCCGCCGGAGCGGGAGGCCAGGTGGAGCGCCCCCACGGCGGCCAGCTCGGCGCGGGCCCGCACCCGGGCGGCCGAGCGCCCCACCCCCTGGCAGCGCAGGGCGAAGACCACATTGCCCAGGACCGACATGTGGGTGAACACCCCCGGGTCCTGGCTGAGCAGGGCCACTTCACGGCGTCCGGCGGGCACGAACCCCTCCGGGCCGTCCAGCACCCGCCCGCCCAGGGCCACCCGCCCGCCCGCGGCGTCCAGCAGGCCCGCCACCACCGAGCAGACCGTGGACTTGCCCGACCCGTTGGGCCCGATGAGGGCCACGGTCCGCCCGGCCGGCACGGACAGGGAGACCATGACGTCGCGCGAGTCCAGGCAGAAGGAGACCTCCAGGTCCCTGCCCCGCCCCTGGCCGTCAGGCACGGCGGGGGAGGTGACGTGCACGCCGGTGGTGCGCGTGTCAGGGGCCCCTGGTGCCGGTACCTCGTCCTCGGCGTCCCCGTACCCGGCAGCGTCCTGACGCCCCGAGCGCCACAGTGTACCCAAAGTACTCCAACGCACATTAGTGGCACCAACGATAATGAAGGAAAGCACAATGAGCACCACAGCCAGGGCCAGGGCGGTGGAGGTGTCGCTCTCCCGCTCCAGGTAGATGGTCAGCGGCATGGTGCGGGTCACGCCCTCCTTGGAGCCGGCGAAGGCGATGGTGGCGCCGAACTCCCCCAGGCTGCGCCCCAGGGCCAGGGCGGTGCCGCGGGCCAGGGCCGGGGCCGCCAGCGGCAGGGTAATGCGCACCAGGACCCGCCACGGGCCCGCCCCCAGGGTGCGGGCGGTGGTCTCGGCACGGGTGTCACGGCTGCGCAGGGCCGCCTCCAGGGTCACCACCAGGTAGGGCATGGACACGAAGACCTGCGCCACCACCACGGCGGTGGTGGTGAAGGCGATACCCATGCCCCAGGCGTCCAGCCGCGCCCCCAGGACCCCCTTGCGCCCCAGGGTGGACAGCAGCGCGATACCGGCCACCACCGGGGGCAGCGTCATGGGCAGGACCGCCAGGACGCGGGCGACCCTCACCCCCGGCCAGCTCCTGGCCAGCGCCAGGGCCAGGGGCACGCCCAGGAGCACGCTGACGGCCGTGGAGGCCAGGCAGGTGCGTACCGACAGCCACAGGGCCGCCTGCGCCGACGGCGTCGAGAGCAGCTGGGGCAGCTGGCCCCAGGCCACGCGGGTGCCCAGCCCCACCAGGGGCAGCACGATCGCGCAGCCCCCGCAGGCGGCCAGGACGGCGACGAGCACGGGCAGGGGCGCGCGAGCGGCCCGCCCGCGCCCGGCCCGCCACCCGGTACGGGCGGGCCGGGCCGGGGACGGCGTCTGGTCCACGACCGTACGTCCGTTCACCACGGGCAGGGTGCCAGCGACGTCAGCCGCTGCCGGCACCCTCCTGGTGCGTACGCCGACCTCACGGCGTGCTGGTCCCGGTGGGGGCGGACCCGGCCTCGGGGTCCTTGGAGGTGGGCGCTGCGGCCGGGGTGCCCGAGGCCGGGGTGCCGGCGGGGGCGCCGAAGCCGTACTTGGCCAGGACCTTCTGGCCGGTCTCGCCGGTGACGGCGTCAATGAAGGCCTTGGCGCCCTCGGGGTTGGCCGGCTTGGCCGTGGGGGCGATCGGGTAGTGGTTGACCACGGTGTTGTCGGGGATGTCGATCTTGTCCACCTTGTCCTTGGCGGCGGTGGCGTCGGTGACGTAGACCAGGCCGGCGTCGGCCTCACCGGACTCGACCTTGCCCACCACGTCGGTCACCTTCTGCTCCTCGGAGACCGGGTTGAGGGTGACCCCCTTGGCGTCGGCCAGCTCGCGGGAGGCCTTGCCGCAGGGGACCTCGGGGGCGCAGATGACCAGGTCGACGTCGTCCAGCGAGGAGTCCAGGCCGGTGATCCCCTTGGGGTTGCCCTTGGGGACGATGAGGGTCAGGACGTTGGTGGCGAACTCGGTCTGCTCGCCCACCAGGTGCTTCTCGACGGCCTTGGTCATGGTGGAGTTGTTGGCGGTGGCCAGCACGTCGGCGCTGTTGCCCTGGTCCAGGGAGGTCACCAGGTCCTGGGAGCCCTGGAAGTCGAACTTGATGGTCAGGTCGGGGTTGTCCGCCTTGAGCTTGTCGCCGATCTCCTGGAAGACGCCCTTGAGGGAGGCGGCGGCCAGCACGGTGATCTCACCGCTGAGCTTGCCCGCTGCCGCGGTGGTGGACGGGGCCTCGGAGGGGGCGGAGGAGGAGGTCGTGGTCGAGGAGGTTCCCCCGCACGCGACGAGCGAGGCGGCGGAGAGGAGGGAGAGTGCGGTCATGGCCAGGCGTCGCGAGAGGCGCATGGGGGTCCTTTCGGGTTCAGTAGGGTTGCGAGGCCGGGTCCGTGGGCTCCCGCCCCGGTGCCGGGCCCCCCGGGCTCCGCCCCCCACCGTGCTGGCGTGCACGAGGCCGGACGACGCCGTCTCCATCGTAACTGACGGATCCGGATAAAATCCGCGTCCTGGTGCGGGACGTGAGCCGTCTGTACGCCGCGGCGGCGTGGGACCTCCGGTGGGGCTCCTCTGGCCCGGGCCTCGCTGGCCGGGCCCCTTCGGTCCTGCCCCTCCGGTCGGGACCTCGGGCCTCGCTGGCCGGCCCTTAGGCCCCCTGTGAGGGGGCGACGTCGTCGGCCCCCTGGTTGCCGGTGCCCTGGGTGCGCACCGGCGCCCACCCCCGCCGGGTGCGCGCCGTGGAGGTGGCCCCGCTGCGGGAGCGGTAGACCACGTAGGGGCGGGTCACGTAGCCCACGGGTGCGGAGACCGCGTGGACCAGGCGGGTGAAGGGCCAGATGGCGAACAGCAGGAACCCGGCCACAATGTGCAGCTTGAAGGCCAGGGGCACGTCCGCCATGAGCTCGGGGCGGGGGCTGAGCAGGAAGATCGAGCGGAACCAGGGGCTAATGGTCTCGCGGTAGTCGTAGCCGCCGTGCAGGCCGCCCAGCAGCTGGGTGGAGATAGTGGCCCACGCCCCCAGGCAGATGGGGACGGTCAGCAGCACGTACATGACCTTGTCGTTGCGCGTGGTGGCCAGGCGCACCGACTTGACCACGAGGCGGCGGTAGAGCAGGCCGGCCAGGCCCACCAGGGTCATGAGCCCGGCCAGGGAGCCGGGGATGACGGCCATGAGGTGGTAGACGTGCTCGGGGACGCCGGCGGCCTCGGTGAGGGACTTGGGCACCGCCAGGCCCATGACGTGCCCGGCGGCCACGAACAGGATCCCGAAGTGGAACAGGGGGGAGGCCCAGCGCAGGATGGTCGACTCCTGCCACTGCGAGGAGCGGCTCGTCCACCCGTACTGGTCGTTGCGCCAGCGCCAGGCCAGCCCCACCACCAGCAGGGCGAGGGAGACGTAGGGCAGGGCGGTCCACAGGACGGACTGCTCGAGAACGCTCATTAGCGGGCCTCCTGGAGGGTGACGGGGCGGGGCAGGGTCGGCAGGGGGTTGTGTACCGGCAGGCTGGGGAAGGGCAGGGTGTCGGTCACGCCCACCGTCTCGGTGGGTGGCCCGGCGGCCACCAGGGCGCGCACGCGCTCGGCGGTGGCCTCGTCGATCCGGGGGAGGGTCGCTGAGACGGCCTCCACCAGCCCCGCGTAGGGGGAGCCGGCGTCGACCAGGGCGGCGCGCAGCACCTCAATGCCCTCGCGGTGGGAGGACAGGAGCACGTCGGCCACCTCGTCGCCGCTGCGGGCGCTCAGCTCCAGGACCACCGGCAGGTAGTCGGGCAGCTCGTCGGCCGCCATCTCGTAGCCCGCGGCCGCCAGCGCCTGCTTGAAGGCCAGCAGCGCCGCCCCCCGGTGGCGGGTGTCGCCCACCGTGTAGTAGGTCAGGTACAGGCAGCAGCGCCGACGCCGGTCAAAGGTCTCCACGTAGTGCTCGGCCAGGCGCCGCGCCCCCCAGGCCCGGGCCGTGGCCACGAACTCCCCGATAAGGGCGGCCAGGGCCGCGGGCGGGGCCTGCGGGCCGGTCAGGGCCGCGCTGGTCGCCGTCAGGTACGTCCCCAGGCGGTCCTCGTCCGGGTAGTCCAGCAGCAGGGACGCCGCCATGTGCACCACCGCCCGCTGGGGCGCGGTGAGCACCACCGGCTCCGGGGCCGGCAGCTGGCGCGGGGCACGCACGAAGGAGGGTGTGCGGGCCACGTCAGCGGCCCCCGCCCGGGGCACCCGCGCCAGCCAGCTCCGGACTGGTGGCCAGCCCCGGGCCGGCGGCCGGGACCGGGGTGCGACGCACCGTCGGCATGGGCAGCGTCACCGGGGCGGAGGCGTCCTGGCCGTGGAAGGCGGCGACGTCGTGGCAGCCTGCTGGCGCCCCCTGGCCCAGCAGCGTGCGCACGTCCCCGCCCATGGCCTGCATGCCCCGGGGGACCTCGGGCTTGGTGGTGGGGATGACGTAGCGGTCGTCGTACTTGGCAATGGCCAGCAGGCGGTACATGGCCTCCAGGCGCTCCCCGCTCAAGCCCACCGCGGCGGCGATCGCGGGGTCGGGCTCGCGGCCCAGGCGGACGTCGCGCATGTGGGAGCGCATGGCGGCCAGGCGGCGCAGCACGAGCTCCACGGTGTTGGTCTCACCGGCGGTGAACAGCCCCGCCAGGTACTCCAGGGGGATGCGCATCTCGGACACGGCCGTCAGCAGCACCCGGTGGTCCTCCCCGTCCAGGCCCGCGGCGGCCACCTCGTCCACCACCGGGCTCAGCGGCGGGATGTACCACACCATGGGCATGGTGCGGTACTCCGGGTGCAGGGGCAGGGCCACCTCGTAGGTGTCAATGAGGTCCCACACGGGGGAGGCCTGGGCCGCCTCGACCCAGGTGTCCGGCACGCCCTCGGCGCGGGCGGCGGCCACCACCTGCGGGTCGTGGGGGTCCAGCAGGATCTCGCGCTGGGCCGTATACAGGTCCTGAGGGTCCCTCACGGCCGCGGCCTGGGAGACCCGGTCGGCGTCGTAGAGCAGGACCCCCAGGTAGCGCAGGCGCCCCACGCAGGTCTCCGAGCACACCGTGGGCTCGCCGACCTCCAGGCGCGGGTAGCACAGGGTGCACTTCTCGGCCTTGCCGGTGTGGTGGTTGAAGTAGACCTTCTTGTAGGGGCAGGCCGACACGCACATGCGCCATCCGCGGCAGGCGTCCTGGTCCACCAGCACGATGCCGTCCTCGGTGCGCTTGTACATGGCCCCCGAGGGGCAGGCCGACACGCAGGTGGGGTTCAGGCAGTGCTCGCAGATGCGCGGCAGGTAGAACATGAAGGCCGACTCAATGTCCGTGCGCACCCTGGTGCTCATGGCCTCCAGGACCGGGTCCTGCTGGAGGGTCTCCGTGGAGCCGCCCAGGTCGTCGTCCCAGTTGGGCCCCCAGGTGATGGTGGGCATGTGCTCGCCCGTGATCTGGCTCCTGGCCCGGGCCACCGGCAGGGCCGGGGAGTCCTTGGGGGCCGAGAGCAGGCGGTCGTACTCATACGTCCACGGCTCGTAGTAGTCCTGGACGCCCGGCATGTCCGGGTTGGCGAAGATACTCGCCAGACGCCGCAGGCGCCCCCCGGAGCGCGGCCGCAGGCGGCCCGTGGCCGTGCGCTCCCAACCGCCCTTCCAGGTGTCCTGGTCTTCCCAGCCGCGCGGGTAGCCCACCCCGGGGCGGGTCTCGACATTGTTGAACCACATGTACTCGGTGCCCTCGCGGTTGGTCCACGCCTGCTTGCAGGTGACCGAGCAGGTGTGGCAGCCAATGCACTTGTCCAGGTTCATTACCATGGCGACCTGGGCCATGACCTTCATTAGAACGTCACCTCCTGGTTGCTGCGACGGCGGATGAGGGTGACCTCGTCGCGGTTGTTGCCGGTGGGGCCGATGTAGTTGAAGGCGTAGGACAGCTGGGCGTAGCCGCCGGCGAAGTGGCTGGGCTTGAGCACGATCCGGGTCAGGGAGTTGTGCGTCCCCCCGCGCCGCCCGCTGCGCTCGGTCAGGGGGGTGTTCATGGTGCGCTCCTGGGCGTGGTGCATAAAGACCATGCCCTCGGGGATGCGGTGGGAGACGATCGCCCGGGCCGCCACAATCCCGTTGCGGTTGTAGGCCTCCACCCACTCGTTGTCCCTCACGCCCACCTTGTCCGCGTCCTGGGGACTCATCCAGATGGTCTGCCCGCCCCGCCCCAGGGTCAGCATGTAGAGGTTGTCGTAGTACTGGGAGTGGATGGCCCACTTGTTGTGCGCGGTAATGTAGCGCACCGCCACCTCGGCGGTGCCCTCGGGGCTGGTGCCCACCTGCCCCGGGGCGGCCTCCCCGTACAGGGCGTGGAAGTCCAGCGGGGGGCGGAAGACCGGCAGGGCCTCGCCCATGTCCCGCATCCAGTCGTGGTCCAGGTAGTAGTGCATGCGCCCGGTCAGGGTGTGCCAGGGCTTGGCGTGCTCCACGTTGACCACGAAGGCGCTGTAGCGCCTCCCCCCGTGCTCGCTCCCGGACCACTCCGGGGAGGTAATGACGCCCTGGGGCTTGACGCGGGTGTCGGCGAAGGTAATGAGCTTGCCCGCCTCCTCCTCGCTGAGCTCCACCAGAGGGGTGCCGGTGCGCCGGGACAGGGTGTCCCAGCCCTCGGTGGCAATGCGCCCGTTGGTGGTGCCCGACAGGGCCAGGATCGCGTCGGCGGCCCGGATGTCGGTGTCCACCAGCGGCCGCCCGGCCGCCACGCCGTCGGTGGAGAGCCCGTGGTTGCGTCCCAGGCGCCTGATCTCCGGGCCCGGCTTGAGCGCAATGCCCTTGCAGGGCAGGCCCAGCTTCTCGGCCAGGGGACCGACGGCGTCGAACTTGGCCCGGATCTGGGTGTAGTCGCGCTGGGTGGGCACCAGCTTGGGCATGGTCACCCCCGGGATCCACTCCCGGGGCAGCCCGGAGACGTCCCCGTGGGCCATGGTCAGGGCATCAGGGGTGTCGTGGGTCAGGGGGGCGGCCACGACGTCGGTCTGGGTGCCCAGGTAGCGCGGCGCCCAGTCGGAGACGAGGCCGGCCAGGGCCTGGTAGATCTGGAAGTCGGTGCGGGCCTCCCAGGGCGGGTCGATGGCCGCGTTGAAGGAGTGCACAAAGGGGTGCATGTCCGTGGAGGAGATGTCGTGCTTCTCGTACCAGGTGGCCGCCGGCAGCACGACGTCGGAGTGCAGCGTGGTGGAGGTGTTGCGGAAGTCCGCCGTCCACATGAGGTCCAGCTTGCCCACGGGGGCCTCGTCGCGCCAGGTCACCGAGACCGGCCGCTGCCCCGGCGGGGTCTGGACGGCGTTGACGTCGTTGTCCGCCCCCACCATGTGGCGCAGGAAGAACTCCGTTCCCTTGGCCGAGCTGCCCAGCAGGTTCGTGCGCCAGGAGGCCAGGATGCGCGGGAAGTTCTCCGGGGCGTCGGGGTCCTCGGCCGCGAAGCGCAGCGTGCCGGCCTTAAGCTCCTTGACCACGTAGTCGGCCGGGCTCATGCCCGCCTCCGCGGCCTGCTGGCCCAGCAGCAGGGGGCTGCGGTTGAAGGTCGGGTAGGACGGCGTCCAGCCGCGCTTCATGGCCTCCACCATGACGTCCGTGGTCGTCATCCCGGCCAGCGTCCCCGCCCCCAGGGGGGAGGCCAGGCGCTCGGCGCTGGTGGCGTCGTAGCGCCACTGGTCGGTGGTCAGGTACCAGAAGCCGGTGGAGATCATGTGCCGGGGCGGGCGGTGCCAGTCCAGGGCGAAGGCGTACTGCTGGAAGCCCGACAGGGGGCGGACCTTCTCCTGGCCCACGTAGTGGGCCCAGCCGCCGCCGTTGACGCCCTGGGTGGCGCACATGGAGGTCAGCGCCAGGATGGTGCGGTAGATCTGGTCGGCGTGGTAGTAGTGGTTAATGCCCGCGCCCATGACGATCTGGGAGCGGCCGCCGGACTCCAGGGAGTTGAGCGCGAAGTCGCGCGCCACCCGGATAATGGCGGGCCCGGGCACGCCGGTGACCTCACTGGCCCAGGCGGGCGTGGCCGGCACCGTGGCGTCCTGGTAGTCCTCGGGCCACTGGCCGGGCAGGCCCGGGCGCCCAACCGCGTACTGGGCCAGGAGCAGGTCGTAGACGGTGGTCACCAGGCGGTCCCCGACCCGGGTGACCGGCACCCCGCGGCGCACCGTCCCGCCGCCCACGCTGCCGGTGGGGGTGGTGGAGCCCGGCAGGTCGAAGCGGGGCAGGAGGACCTCGGCGGCCTGCACCCTGGGGGCGCCGGGCCGGCCGCGCAGGTCCAGGATGCTCATGACCGGGTCCACGCCCTCCATGAGCAGGTTCCACCTGCCCTCGCCCTCGGGGGTGAAGCGGTCGGCCAGTGTCCCGCCGGGGTCGGCCGGGCCGCGCTCGCGGTCCCACACCAGGGGCCGGAACTCGTTCTTGGGGGCTCCCTCGGCCACGCCCTCGACGTCGGAGGCGGTCAGGAAGCGGCCGGGCACGTAGGCGGTCCCGTCGGGGTGGAGCTCCAGGCCGACCAGGAAGGGGGAGTCGGTGTGGCGGCGCATGTAGTCCAGGAAGAAGGGCTCACGCCGCTCCACGTGGAACTCGGAGAGGATGACGTGGCCCATGGCCGTCGCCAGGGCGCCGTCGGTGCCCGGGGCCACCCGCAGCCACTGGTCGGCGAACTTCGTGTTGTCCGCGTAGTCGGGGGAGACGGCCACCACCTTCTGGCCGTGGTAGCGGGCCTCGGTCATGAAGTGGGCGTCGGGGGTGCGGGTCAGGGGCAGGTTGGAGCCCCACATGATGAGGAACTGGGAGTTGTACCAGTCGCCGGCCTCGGGCACGTCGGTCTGGTCGCCGAAGACCTGGGGGGAGGCCGGGGGCAGGTCGGCGTACCAGTCGTAGAAGGAGAGCATGGTGCCGCCGATGAGCTCGTGGAAGCGCCCGCCGGCGCCGTAGGAGACCTGGGACATGGCCGGGATGACGGAGAAGCCGGCGCAGCGGTCCGGGCCCCAGGTGCGGATGGTGTGCACGTAGGCCGCGGCAATGATCTCCAGGGCCTCGTCCCAGCCCACGCGCACCATGCCGCCCTTGCCCCGGGCCGACTTGTAGGCCCGGGCGGTGGCGGGGTCGCCGGTGACCTGGGCCCAGGCGGCCACGGGGTCGCCGTCGGCGTCGGCCTTGGCGGCGCGGAAGGCGTCCAGCAGCACGCTGCGTACGTAGGGGTAGCGGATGCGGGTGGGGGAGTAGGTGTACCAGGAGAAGGCCGCGCCGCGGGGGCAGCCGCGCGGCTCGTACTCGGGCATGTCCGGCCCGGTGGTGGGGTAGTCGGTGATCTGCTTCTCCCAGGTGATGATCCCGTCGGTGACGTAGACCTCCCAGGCGCACGAGCCGGTGCAGTTGACCCCGTGGGTGGAGTGGACCATCTTGTCGTGGCTCCACCGGTGGCGGTAGAAGGCGTCGGCCTGGCGCCCGCCGGTCAGGAACAGGCGGCGGGCGTCGGAGCTGGCCTGCCCCCGGCGCAGGTAGGAGCCCAGGGTGAGCAGGGCGGGCGCGGTCTCGACCTTCTGGTCGGGCCCGGGGACGATCCCCGGGCCGGTGGGCTGGGAGCCGGTGCTCATTGCTCTCCTTAGGGTCTCTTCCGGTGGTCTGCGGTGGGGCCCGCGGCGGGCCGGTGGGCCGGTTCCCGGCCAGGTGGCGGGCCGGTGGGATCTGGGGCCGGCCGGGGGCCGGGCTGGCTAGCCGGGTGGCGGGCCAGCGGGCCGGCCGGGTGGCGGCCCGGCGTCGGGGTCAGCCCGGGAAGGGCGCGCCGGGGCGGGCGTAGCGGATCCAGCAGATGACCGCGCACAGGACGCAGTAGGCCACGGAGATCCAGTACCAGGTGGTCGCTCCCAGCGAGGCAATGGCCACGCCCACGATAAAGGGGCCCAGGGAGGCGATGGCGGCGGTGAAGCCGATGGCGCCCCCGGCCTGGCGCTTGGGCATGATCATGGGCATTTGTTTGAAGGTGCCGGCGTTGCCCAGTCCGGAGAAGAAGAACATGGCCAGCATCGCCCACAGGAAGCCCGGGAACTGGGAGGGGTCGGTGGGGTGGAGGAAGAAGGTGGTCACCGCCAGGGTGGCGCCCATGCCGAGCAGGGAGACGAAGGTCCAGATGGCGCCGCCGAACCTGTCGCACAGCGGCCCCCAGCACATGCGTACCGCCGAGCCGATGAGCGGTCCCAGGAAGGCGTAGGTGGCGCCCAGCGGCAGCAGGGAGGCGTCAAAGGTGGCGGCCAGGGCCGAGCTCGGCCCGTAGGTGTTCTTGATCAGCAGGCCGAACTGGGCCGCGAACCCGGAGAACAGCCCGAAGGTGGCCACGTACATGAGGGTCATGTACCAGGTGTCGGGGTTGGAGAAGATGTCGATCTGCTGGCGGACGTTGGCCTTGACCGGGACGTCCTTGAGCAGGGTGAGGGCCAGGATGGCGGCCAGGATCGTCCAGGGGACGAAGAAGACGGCGACGTTGTGGACCCACACCGGGCCCCCTCCGGACGTCTGGGGGGCGATCCAGGTGATTCCGAACAGGCCGAACCCCATGAGCCAGGGGCCCATGAGCTGGATAATGCTCATGCCCATATTGCCCACGCCGGCCTGGATGCCCAGGGCGGTGCCCGACAGGCGCTTGGGGAAGAAGTAGCCGGTGGAGGGCATGTAGCCGGAGAAGGACCCGCCGCCGATGCCGCAGGCGAAGGCCAGGGCCAGCAGCACCCCGTAGCCGGTGGTGCTGTCCCGGACGGCGAAGAACCAGCCCAGCATGGGCAGGGCGTAGAGCAGGGAGGAGTAGGCCACGAGCCGGCGGGTGCCCACGATGGGCGGCAGGAACATGTAGACGAAGCGGATGAGGCCGCAGGCCAGGCCCGGCATGGCGGCCAGCCAGTACAGCTGGGCCTCGCTGAGGCGGAAGCCGATCTCGGTGAGCTTGGGGGCGATGGCGCTGGGCAGGAACCACACGCAGAAGGCCAGGATCATCGAGTAGGTGGTGATGATGAGGGTCCGCCAGGCGATGGCGGAGGACCAGCGCTGCGGGTCCTCGGGGTCCCAGTCCTGGAGGACTCTTCCGCTGGCGGCGGGGGCGGGTCGGGCGCTCATGGGGCTCCTGCGGGCTTGAGGTGACGGATGACGTCTCGACGGCGGTGTAACTGGCGTCCTCACCATGATGCAGGTCCCGGGAGCCCGGCGGGGGCAGGTTGCGTTCTGCCTGGAACGACGGGGCCCCGGGGGACAGAGTTTGTTATGGGGCGGGCCATATAAAGGATAGGGTGGTGTGGCGTAATTTACCCCGATGTCGGCCGGAGGTCCAGGGCGTCCCCTCGTCACGGCGGGAGGTCCGGCCCCGGCCTGGCCCCGACCCGGGTGCTGGCCAGAGGCCCGGGGCGCCACCGGGGCGCTGTGCGCGCACGACCACGGTCAGGCCGCTCCCCGCAGGGCCCAGGCGCCCAGACCCGATTCGGCGGGTTCCTCCTGAGGCCAGGCCGCTCCCCGCAGCGGTCCAGGGCGCCACCGGGGCCGGCCGGGTGCGGCGGTACACGCTGGGACATCGGCTACCGTATGCACCATGAGCCACACCACATCATCCGAGGGCGCCGCCTACGCCCCGATTGCCCAGAAGGGCCTCCACCCCCTGCCCGAGCCCGTGCGCGGCGCTGTCATCACCGTCTCGGACCGGTGCTGCGCCGGGACCCGCGAGGACGTCTCCGGCCCCCTGGCCGTCCGGCTCCTGGCCGAGCACGACGTCATCGTCGACGAGGTGGTCCTGGTGCCCGACGGTACTGACAGCGTCCGCCAGGCCATTGAGGCGGCCATCGCCCAGGGTGCCCGGGTGGTCCTGACCACCGGGGGCACCGGCGTCACCCCGCGCGACCTCACGCCCGAGGGGACCGCCCCCCTGCTCGAGGTCCGCCTGGAGGGGCTGGAGGCGCAGATCCGCGCCCACGGCCTGACCAAGACGCCGCTGTCCGGCCTGTCACGGGGCCTGGTGGGCGTCACCAGCCGTGAGGCCGACGGCGTCCTGGTGGTCAACGCGCCGGGATCGCGCGGCGGGGTCAAGGACACCGTGGCCGTCATCGGCCCGCTCGTGCCCCACGTCCTGGAGCAGCTCGGCGGCGCCGACCACTGACCCGCCCGAGCTGGCCGCCCCGTCCCGACCCCGCCCCACCGCCACAGACCGTGAGAACGGTACTTATTGCTCGCGAGAACGGTACTTATTCGTCGTGAGAACGGTACTTATTGCTCGCGAGAACGGTACTTATTGGTCGCGAGAACGGGTCCGGGGCCGCCGCTCCTACCTGGCACGAGCACGGCCGACTGGTCAGCCAGGCCAGCGGGCCGGGGCGCCGGGCTCCTGCCCGGTACGGCGGATTCGAGACCCGCTCAACGCACCTGCCGATCCCGCTCCCACGCCCGGATGGTACGGCGGATCAGCGTGGTTCCCCCATCCGCGCCTCCGGGGCCACGGGCCGCGTCTCCGGGGCCACGGGGAGAGCCAGCAGGCTGGCCCCGCCCGCCGCCTGCTCCTGGTCCCACCGGGCCACGTCCTCCCAGGTGTCCAGGTCGCGCAGGATCCAGGTGTCGGCGGGGGTGAGCGTCCTCAGTGACAGGACCGCCAGGGCCCGCCTGACCGACACGTCCCGCAACGGCACGCCGCCCGGGGCCACCCCGGCCGCTAGGGGCGCCGGGCGGTAGACCCCCAGGAGGTACTGGACGTAGCCGCCAGCCCCCGCGGTCCTCACGCAGACCCCGTCGGTGCCCGCCCCGGCCCGGGCCAGGGCGTCCAGCAGCCCGGGCAGCGCCCTCCAGGAGCCGGGCGCGTCGCAGGTCAGCAGGGCGACGGCGGGGCCGGGTGTGGCAGGACCTGTCCCCGCACCCGTCTCGGCACCCGTCCCGGACGTGCCCGCTCTGGCGCCCTCCGCCCCGGGAGCGCTCGCCCCGGATACCGCTGTGCTGTCGGCACCGGCCACGTACCTGGTCCTGCTCCCGGACCCGGTGCGGGGGCCCAAGAGCCCCAGGGCCCCGAGACCCGCAGCCACCCCGGCTACCGGACCTCCCAGCGGCGGATCCTCCAGGGCGCGCAGGACGCCGTCGGGCAGCGCCACCTGCTGCGGCGCCACGACGACGACGCGCCCAGCAGGCAGGCCCCGGCCGCGGAGCCCGGCCACGCCGTCGAGCACGTGGTCCAGCATGCGCCGCCCCGCGACCAGGACGTCGGGCTTGCAGGCCCCGCCCAGACGCCGCCCGGTGCCCCCCGCCAGGACAATGACGTCCAGGACACCCCCGGCCGTGTCCGCGCCCCCGCTCATACCTGCGCCCCCTGGGCCGGACGCACCCACGTCCCTGAACGGCCCCCCGACTTGGCCGTCACCATGGCACGGCGGAGGGTCACCTCCCGGTCCACGCCCTTGACCATGTCCACCACGGCCAGGGCCGCCACCGTCACCGCCGTCAGGGCCTCCATCTCCACCCCGGTGCGGTCCGCGGTACGCACCGTCGCCTCAATGAGTACGCCCCAGTCCTCCACGCCCAGGTCCACCCGGGCCCCGTGGACGCCGATGACGTGGGCCAGCGGCAGCAGGTCAGGCACCTTCTTGGCCGCCGCGATCCCCGCGACCCGGGCCACGGCCAGGACGTCGCCCTTGGGGACGGTGCCCTGGCGCAGGGCCGCCACCACCTGCGGGGAGCAGGCGACCTCAGCGCGGGCGGAGGCGGAGCGGACGGTCGGGGTCTTGGCGGTGACGTCGACCATGTAGGCGGCGCCCTCGCTGTCAAGGTGGGTCAGGCGGATCGGGGTGCTCATGTCCGTCAGGCTCTCTGCCACGGGGCGGGCAGGGGCAGGAGGCGCAGGAGCTGCCCCAGCTCGACGGCGGGCACCTCCTCGTCCACCACGGCCAGGGCCTGGGCCTGGGGCAGGGAGGCCACCAGGTGGGAGCCCGAGCCCAGCCGGTGGGTGGGGGCCACCCAGGTGTCCTCCTGCCCGGGGTGCCCCGCAGGCGCGGGGACCAGGCGCACGGGCACGTGCTGGCGCCGTCCTACGGGGGACGACCAGGCGCTCGCGGCACGCGCGTACCCGGGCAGGACGGCGGGCGCGGGCGGCTGGAGCCCCGCCAGGCGCGCCAGGGCCGGACGCACGAGGCTGGTGAAGGACACCAGGACGCTGACCGGGTTGCCCGGCAGGGCCAGGAGCGGGACCCGGCGTCCCCTGACGTCAATGTACCCGTGGGCCTGGGGCTTGCCCGGCTGCATGGCGAGGCTGGCGAAGGTGAGGTGGACCCGGGCGGACTGCCCGTCCGTGGCGGCCCCGGCAGGCTCCTGGTGCTGGGCGGCCAGCATGGTCAGGGGGTCGAAGGCCCCGGCGGAGACGCCGCCGGAGGTCACCACCAGGTCCGCGTCGGCGGCTGCCTGGAGCAGGACCTCGGCCAGGGAGGCGGAGGTGTCAGCGGCGCGCCACGTCCCGGCGCAGTGCGCCCCCACCTCCGTCAGCAGGCCCGCCAGCAGGAGGCTGTTGGAGTCGGGGACGTGGCCCGGCGCCAGGGGCTGGCCCGGCTCACTCAGCTCGGCGCCGGTGGACACCACGGCGACGCGCGGCCGGGGGCGCACCAGGACCGTCCCGTGACCGGTGGAGGCCAGGGCGGCCAGCTCACGGGCCCCCAGGAGCGTGCCACGCCCCAGGACGGGGTCCCCGCAGGCCGTGTTCTCCCCGGCGTGCCGGACGTTGGCGCCCGCCTGGGGCAGGACGCGCACCGTCACCTGGTCGGGCAGGGGCCGGGGGCCGGGCTCCTGGTCGGTGTCCTCGACCCTGACCACGGTGTCGGCGCCAGCTGGCAGGGTCGCACCGGTCATAATGCGGGCGGCCGTGCCCGGCTCCAGGGGGGTGGGGACGCTGCCGGCGGGGACGTCCTGGGACACGGGCAGGACCACGGGGGCCGCGCTGCCCAGGTCCTGCTGGCGCAGCGCGTAGCCGTCCATGGCGGAGTTGGTCCACGGCGGCACGGCCAGCAGCGCCCGGACGTCCTGGGCCAGCACGGTGCCGTGGGCCCGGGCCAGGGGCAGGGTCACCGGGGCCAGGGGCTCCAGGGCGGACAGGATCGTGCGCAGGTGGTCCTCGACAGGTGTCAGCGGTGACATGGGGCCTCCCTGGGTGGGTCGGGTCGACGGCGGTACAGGGCCTATCATGCCGCCCGGTGGCGCCGGGACGCGCCTAAGCGGGCCGACCGCCGGGCGATCGAGCTCTTTATGCCGCCCGGTGGCGCTGGGACGTGCCTGGTGGCAGGCTACGGAGCGTCCTCGGCCGGTACCCCAGAGAGGCCCCAGCATGTCTGTCACCGACCCCGCACCCTGGTCCCGGCCGCACACGGCCGGGGAGGCTGGCGGTGCTTCCACTGGTGCTGCCGCGGCCCCGGCCGACGGTGCTGCCGCTGGCGTCCCTGACACTGGCGGCGCTGACGCGGCCGGTGCTTCCACTGACGCCCCTGACGCGGTCGCTCCTGACACTGGCGGCGCTGACGCTGCCGTCCCTGCCGTCCCTGACGCCCCTGATGCCCCTGGCGCTGACGCGGTTGCCACTCACGGGAGCGGCAGTGTCCCCGGGCCTGGTGTCCTCACGCCGGGGGCTGACACGCCGCCCGTGAGCCCGTCCGGGAGCACGGCAGCCGGTGTCCTTACGCCCAGGGCTGACGGCGGTGGTACGGCTGACCGGGAGGCCGGGGTCGCGGCCCCGGCCGACGGCTCCGGCGCGGCCAGCGTGGGCAAATCCGGCGCGGTCATTGTGTGCTCGGGGGTGACGACGCGGCCGGTCAGCGCCACGGAACTGGCCCGTCAGGTCTCCTGCGCGGCCGCCGGGGCCGTGGTCACCTTCGAGGGCGTGGTACGTGACCACGACGGCGGCCGGGGGGTGAGGGGTATCACCTACAGTGCCCACCCGATGGCCGCCGACGTCATGACCCAGATCGCTGCCGACGTCGCCGCGCACCCGGGCCTGCGGGCCCTGGGCGTGGTCCACCGGGTCGGTGACCTGGTCGTGGGAGACACCGCCCTGGCGGTGGCCGTGAGCGCTGACCACCGGGCGGAGGCCTTCGCGGCGGCCAGCGCCCTGGTGGAGCAGGTCAAGGCGCGCCTGCCCGTGTGGAAACACCAGCTCTTCGCCGACGGCACGGCCGAGTGGTCCAATATGGCCTGAGCCTGCCTCCGGCGGGGCAGACGGGCGGGGCGGTAGGTGGGACCAGGACGTCCCGTTCTGGTTCTTGAAAGTGGGACAGGGCGCTCCGCCAGCCTCCGGCGAGGGGCGGCAGTGCGGCCTCCGGTGGAGAGCCAGCAGCACGCCCCCTGGGCGCGCCGGGTGATTGGAGGCCAGGACCCGGGGGCTCACGCACCCCACCAGCGCCCTCTGGACGCACCGGGTGACCGGCGCCTCAGCCTCCGGCGAAGGGCGGCAGCACGTCGACCCGGTCGCCGTCAGCGAGCTCCTGCAGGCCGTCGGCGGGCGCGCTCAGGGAGTTCACCAGGTAGCTCGACAGCCCGATGACGCGCGCCATCTGGGTCCCGCGCCCGGCCAGCGCCTCGCGCAGGGCCGCCAGGGTGGTACCCGGTGCCACCTCCAGGCGCTCGTGGGTGGTGCCAGCGGCCTCGGCGGCGGCGGCGAAGTAGCGGATCTCAATGGCGTTCACGTCTCTCCCGGGTCGGTGGGTGCAGTAGACGAGGACGAGGCTACCCGCAGCGTCCGCGGCGGCCTCCCATGGCAGGCCAGGGGAGCGGGCTGGGCCTCGACCCCGCCTGCCTCCCATGGCCGGCCACGCAGGGGGCGGCGCGCCAGCCATGCGCCCGGACCGTCCACGCCGTCGCACTGGCCACGCACAGGCGGCGTTGCACATTCATCTTGGGGGCGGCGACGAGGCGTTGGCGTCATTCCAACGTTTTGTCTCCCGGATGCGGGTCCCAGGACAAGATGAATGTGCAACGGCGCCCGCGTTGCACATTCATCCTTGTTTTAGACCCCGGACCGCTGACATAATCCGCGTGATCTCGCGCTTCATTGATCGCCGATTGTAAAAAGAATGTGCAACTCCGGGTCCGGCCTGCCCAGACCTGCCCGCCCAGACCTGCCCGCCTCAGCCGCCAATGGCACTCATGGTCCGTCCGGGGCGCTCAAAGCCGTCGGGCGTCCGGGCGGGCGTATCCGAGCCGTGCGCCAGGGGCTTGGTCCAGGTGGCCTGGCGCCAGGCCCCGATAAGGTCCTCGTCGCTGGCCCCGCCGCGCAGCAGGGACCGCAGGTCGGTCTCCGTGGGGGAGAACAGGCAGGTCATGAGGCGGCCGTCGGCGGTGACACGGGTGCGGTCGCAGTCGGCGCAGAAGGGCTGGGAGACCGAGGCGATGACGCCCACGCTCCCGGCGGGGTGGTCCGTCCCGGCGGCCACGTGCCACAGGGCGGCGGGACGGCGGTCGGGGCGGCCCGCCGGGGTCAGGGTGAACCCGGCCCCGCGCAGGACGTCCAGGATCTGCTCGGCGGTGACCACGGACCCCGGGCTCCAGGTCCGGCGCGGCCCCAGGGGCATGTGCTCGATAAAACGCAGCTGCCACCCCCGGCGCAGGCACTCACGCAGCAGGTCGGGGGCGTGGTGGGTCAGCCCGGGCTGGGCGACGGCGTTGACCTTGACCGGGCACAGGCCCGCCGCCTGCGCCCCGGCCGCACCGGCCAGCACGTCGGGCAGGCGGTCCCGGCGGGTCAGGGCGGCGTAGGCGTCCGGGTCGAGGGTGTCGATGGAGACGTTGACACGTCTGAGCCCTGCGGCGCGCAGGGCGGGTGCCCGCCTGTCCAGGCCCAGGCCGTTGGTGGTCAGCCCCAGGTCCACGGGGTGCCCGGCAGTGGTGCGCAGGGGAGCGAGGGCGCGGACTATCTCCTCCAGGTCGCGGCGCATGAGGGGCTCGCCGCCGGTCAGCCGGATCCGCTCCACCCCCATGCGGGTGACGGCCAGGCGCGCCAGGCGGGCGATCTCCGCGGTGGTGAGCAGATCGGGCGTGGGCAGCCAGTCCAGGCCCTGGGCCGGCATGCAGTAGGTGCAGCGCAGGTTGCAGCGGTCGGTGACCGACAGGCGCAGGTCACGCACCGTGCGCCCGTGGCGGTCCAGCAGGGGGGCCACCGGCCCCTGGACGGAGGGGGCCCGCTGGGGCGGGGCTGGGAGCGCGCGGACGGGGGCCGCCGGTCCCTGGGTGGGTGGGGCCACGGGCTGGCAGACGGCTGGGACGGGGCGCAGGGAGGGCAGGCCCAGGAACGTCGTCGCCCGGGTCGTGGGAAGCGGCCGGGTCGAGGGCACCGTGTCCAGGGCTGTCATAGCGCAGAGGATAGCGGGGCCGCCGCCCGCCGGGAGCTGGCAGCATGACGTCGGGGCCCGGGACCGAGAGCCGCGCGGGGCCGCCGCCCGTCGGGGGCTGGCGTTGGGCGCTCCTGGGCCGCCCGACGCCAGCCCGCCGGGCGCGCCACCTGCCGGAGGGTGGTAGGCGACGACCCACGGGCGGCGGACCGTGGCCCACCTGCCGGAGAGCGGTGTCGTGCTGGCAGTGTCCATGGCAATGGTCCCATAGGCGCGCCACCTGCCAGAGGGTGGCAGGCGACGACCCGCGGGCGGCGGACCGCGCGCCACCTGCCCGGGGGCCAGCGGACCGCGCGCCACCTGCCCGGGGGCGGCGGGGCGGATCGCGGCGGGGCGGATCTCAGGCGGTGCGCAGGATCTCCACGCGGGCGTAGCCGTCCTCGGCCTCCAGCAGGGTGTGCTGGAAGGTCATGGGCAGCTGCTGGTCGATCTGGACCAGGAGCGGGGTGGGCACGTGGGGCGCCACCAGGTCGAGGCCCTCACCCACCTGCAGGCTGGAGACGGCGCCGATGACGGCGGCGTGGCGCAGGCGGTGGGGGATCGCGCGGGCGTCCAGGGTCAGGCGCTCGGGGTCGTGCTCGCCGCAGCCACAGCTGTGGCCGGTACGACGGATCTCGGTCACGGGGATGAGGTTCGGGTCCTCGCTCATGGGTGCTCCTTACGGGAGGTCAGGCACATAGTGCTCGGTGCTGGCCGACGGGCCGGGGCACCTGCGTCCGGGTAGGACGTTGAAAGGTGCGGTCGCAGTTTATTACGGTTGCCGTTGTGGATAACAAGGCCGACCTGGTGCGGGCCCTGACGGCCCTGGGGGGACCGGGGTGAGCCCTGCTCCGTCCTCACCGCCACGTCGTCCCCACCGCCGCACCACCCAGGTGCGCCGCAACGCCGTCGTGGTGGGCTGGTTGGTGAGTGCCGCCGTCCTGGCCGTGCTGGTCCTGGGCGGGCCCCTGGCCTCGTGGGGGACCTGGCTGCCCCTGCACGCCCTCCTCCTGGGCGGTATCGGCAGCGCCATCACCGTGTGGTCCGCGCACTTCGCCGACACCCTCCTGCACCGCCCCGCCCTGGGCGGCGCCGCCCTGGTCAACGTCCGGCTGGGCGTCCACGGCCTGGGGACCGCCACCGTCCTGGTAGGGATCACGGCGGCCCGTCCGGGGATCGCCCTGGGCGGGGTGGGGCTGGTGGTTCTCGCCGCGCTCACCGGTGTGGCGGCCATAAGCGTCCAGTACCGGCGGGCCGTGGCCCCGCGCCTGGGCACCCTGGCCCTGGCCTACGTGGTGGCCCTGACGCTCCTGGCGGTGGGTGCCACCCTGGGATACCTGACGAGCTGGGCCGAGGACCGCGGCGCCTCCGGGACCGCCGACCGCCTCTACGTGGCCCACACCATGACCATGCTCCTGGGGTTCGTGGGGACCACGGTCCTGGGCACGCTCACGGTCCTGTGGCCCACCATGCTGCGCACCAAGATGGAGCCCGAGGCGCCCCGGTGGGCTCTCCGGGGGCTGCCCCTCCTGGTGGCGGGGACGGCGCTGGTGGCCTGCTCCGGGCTGTGGTCGCCCCTGGGCGGTATCGGCGCCCTGGTCTACCTCACAGGAGCAGGCGGGGTGGTCCTCCCCGCCTGGCGCACCGCCCGGCGCGTGCCGCCGACGTCCTTCGCCACCGCCTCGGCAACCGCGGCCGTGACCTGGTTCCTGGGCTGCGTGGTGGTGCTCGGGGCGGGGATCACCGTTGCCGGTCCCGACGCCGGGGCCGGCGGGGCGGGGGGCTCGGCGTCGGGGGTCCGTGACCTCATCCACGCCCTGCGGGTGGCCCTGGGGGCGGGCTTCGCCCTGCAGATTCTCGTCGGCGCCCTGAGCTACCTCACCCCGGTCATGCTCGGTGGCGGCCCCAAGGCGTCGCGCGCCACGAACCTCGTCATGGACCGGGCCGCCGCCTACCGGGTCACCGCGGCCAACTCCTGCCTCCTGCTGGCCCTCACCCCGGCACTGCCCTGGGAGGCGCGTCTGACCTGCGGGGCCACGGCGGGGTGCGTCACCCTGTACGCCCTGGTGGGTATGGTGCTCTCCGGACTTGAGGTGCGTCGTCGCTCCCGGGACGGTGCGGCCTCGCGCTCCCGTCGTCAGCCCTAAGGACCACCATGAGTGACAAGCACGAGCCCGACCCCCGTGGACCAGGGTCGGCACCGTCTGCGGGCACCGGGCCCGGCCCGGCCAGCGGGCCCGGTCCCGCCCCGGCTGGCGACGTGGCTGGTAGCGCCAGCTCTGTCCCGGCCAGCAGCACCGGTCCCGCCCCAGCCAATAGCACCGGTAGCACCAGCCCCGCCCCGGCCCGCGGTGCGGCCAGCAGTGCCGGTCCCCGTCCCGGCCGGACGCCGTCGCCACCCCGCCGCGCGGTGACCGCCGGGACCGCACCGGCCACCGGCAGGCCGGCCACGAGCAGGCCGGATGCGGCACGCGAGGCCGGGAACCAGGGCGCGTCCCGTCGTCAGGGCGCGTCCCGTCGTCAGGGCGCGTCCCGCCGTCAGGCCACCTCCCTGGAGCAGGAGCGCCTTCGGGAGGTGGACCGGCGTGGGGTGGTCCTGGGCCTCATGACCGCCGGGGCGGCCGTCGCCGTCGGGAGCGTCATCGCCCTGTGCTCCCAGGCCGGGGGTCCCGCGGTCGATGAGTCCATACCGGCCACCGGCCGGGTGGTGGAGACCACGGTCACCGTCTCGGGCATGCGGTTCGTGCCCGACACCGTGGACGTCGCCCCCGGGGACCGCCTGGTCATCACCCTGGACAACACCGCCGACATGGTCCACGACCTGGTCCTGGAGAACGGCGCCACCACCGGCCGGGTGGCCGCGGGACAGCGTGCCGAGCTCGACGCGGGCGTCATTAGGGGGCCGGTGGAGGGCTGGTGCTCGATCGCCGGGCACCGTGCCCACGGCATGGTCTTCCACGTCACCACGGGAGCCGCCCCCGTGGCGGCGCCCGGTGCGAGCGCGAGCACGCCCACCAGCGCCGTACCCGACTACGAGGCGCCCCTGCCGCAGGGCTTCACCGCCTTCGACGCCGCCCTGGCGCCCGCGCCCTCCCAGACCACCCACCGCCACACCTTTACCGTCACCGAGGTCCCCATGCCCGTGGGCTGCGGGGTCACCCAGACCCGCATGACCTACAACGGGCAGGTCCCTGCGCCGGTCCTGCGTGGAAAGGTGGGGGACACCTTCGAGATCACCCTGGTCAACAACGGGACCATGAGCCACTCCCTGGACTTCCACGCGGGCGTGGTCTCCCCGGACGCGGCCATGCGCTCCATCAGCCCCGGTGAGAGCCTGGTCTACACCTTCACCGCCCAGCGCAGCGGCATCTGGCTGTACCACTGCTCGACCATGCCCATGAGCCTCCACCTGGCCAGCGGTATGCACGGGGCCGTCATTATCGACCCACCCGCCCTGGCGGAGGTGGACCACGAGTACCTGCTCGTCCACTCCGAGATCTACCTGGGCCCGGAGGGCGGTCCCACCGACGCCGCCAAGGTGGTCGCCAAGACCCCGGACCTGACCGTCTTCAACGGGGTCGCCTTCCAGTACGTCCAGCAGCCGCTGACGGCACGGACCGGTCAGCGGGTGCGCTTCTGGGTGCTCGACGCCGGCCCCTCCCTGCTGTGCTCCTTCCACGTGGTGGGCCTCCAGTTCGACACGGTGTTCTTTGAGGGCGCCTACCAGCTCGGGGGCCCCGAGGGGATCGGGACGGCGTGGAACGGGGGCTCCCAGGCCCTGGGGCTGCACCCGGCACAGGGCGGGTTCGTGGAGACGGTCGCCGGGCCGCCGGGCAGCTACACGTTCGTCAACCACTCCTTCGCGGACGCGGAGAAGGGGGCCACGGGAATCCTGCGCGTCAGCGAGTGAGTCCCTGCGCGCCCTAGCTCCCCACGCCCGCAGGGCTGAGCGGCCGTCTACGAGGGGTGTGAGTCCCTGCGCGCCCTAGCTCCCCGCCCTAGTTCCCCACCTGGAAGCTGGTGCCCCGCACCGCGTCCGGGCTCACCTCGGTGACCCGCACCCCGGTCACCCTGGACCACCGGGGGCCCCGGTGGAGCCAGGCGATCAGGGCGTCTACCCGGTGCCGGGGCCCGCGGGCGAGGACCTCGACGTCGCCGTCGTCGAGGTTGCGCACCGTCCCGGCCAGGCCCAGGCGCTGGGCCTCCTCCTGGCAGTAGTAGCGGAACCCCACCCCCTGCACCGTCCCGGAGACCAGGACGTGGACGCTGCGGGTCCCCGGCGCCCGACCTGCCCGCCCCGCCGTCGGATCCTCCTGCCCGGGCCCCTGCGCCGTGGTGGCCCCAGGGCCCTCCGGCATCGGTACCTGGGCGTCGGGTTCCTCCTGGGGTGTCCGGGCCTGGTGCCCTCGTCGCCACCAGTGGCTCATGCTGCCTCCTTACGGGAATCAGTTCCTGGCTCCAGGCGCACGTGGCAGCCGTCGGCCTCCATGACGGTGAGTGTGAGCCGGTCCCCGACGCCGTCCTGGTCGTCTCCCGCCTCCCGGCGGCCCTCCTCGGCCGCTGCGTGCAGGTAGCCCTCGTGCATGGCGCACACCAGGGGGTGGGGGCGTCGGTCCCGTGCCACCAGCGGGCAGGTGGTCAGGACGACGTCACCGGTCCCGTCGTCCACGTGCGGGGTAAAGCCCATGGACATGAGCCCGGGCATGAGGGAGGCCAGGGGCTCGGGGAGGTCCTCCGTACCCTCGGGAGCCGCCGCGGTGTCGGCGGGCCCCGTTGCAGCGCCGGACTGCGCCGAGTCACCGGGAGCCGCTGTCACTCCGGGCTGCGTGGCGCTCTCGGCCGCCCAGCGCCGTCCGATGGTCAGGGCCACCTGCCGGGCCTCCTCGCCCTCGCCCAGGGTCTGGGCGACCGCGTCCAGGAGCGTGGTGTAGGACACCAGTACCTCAATGGGGTCCGGCGCCGTGACCTGGTAGCGCAGGGTGGGACGTCCCCGGCGCCCGGTAGAGACCGGGGTCATACTGACCATGCCCTGCTTGACCAGGGACTCCAGGTGCTCGCGTACCGTGTTGTGGTGCAGGCCCAGATCCTGCGCCAGCTCCGCGGCGCTGACGGGCGACGCCGACTCCTGGACCGCCCTCAGCACCCGGCGCCTGGCGGGGGAGAGGCCCGCGCGTGCTACGAGACTGGCCCAGGCAGGCTGGGGAGCTTGCTGGGCTTGCGACTCGGTCATGGTAGGAGAATATGCCGTGGCGCAAGGACCTTGTCGCCCCGGCGTAGTCTGCGCCTCATGCGTATTGCCACCGTCAACGTCAACGGTATCCGTGCTGCCGCACGCAAGGGCATGGACCAGTGGCTCCGCTCCAGCGGCGCGGACGTCGTCCTGCTCCAGGAGGTCCGTGCCGAGGAGCCCGTCGCCGCCTCGCTCCTTCCTGGTTACGAGGCGGTCACCTGGCCCTGCCGCGTCAAGGGGCGTGCGGGGGTGTCCGTCGCGGTGCGCCAGGGTGGTCCCGTGCGCCTGGGCCAGGTGCGCTACGGCGTGGCGCCTCCCGGCACCCAGGAGCCCGACGTCGACTCCGGCCGCTGGCTGGAGGCGGACCTGCTGCCCGCGTCCCCCGGCCCCGACCACGTGGACGTACCCGACCCGGCTCAGCGCCCGGTCGCGGAGGGGGCGACACGACCCGGCCCGGGTGCTCCCGGCCAGGCCCCCGGTGGTCCCGGCGGCCCCGGTGGTCCCGGGACGCCCTCCGGACCGGCCCGGCCCCTGCTCACCGTTGTCTCCGCCTACTTCCACGCTGGCCAGGTCGGCACTGAGAGGATGGGCCAGAAGTACGCCCACCTGTCCCTGGTGGACGCCCGGATGTCCGGTCTCCTGGCGTCCGCCGCCGACGGCCCGCCGGTCCTCGTGGCGGGGGATCTCAATATCGTCCACACCGCCTCCGACATGAGGAACTGGCGCCCCAACCACAACAGGACCTCCGGGGTCCTGGACGAGGAGATCGCCTACCTGGACACCTGGTTCTCCTCGGGCTGGGTGGACACGGTGCGCCGTCTGGCGGGGCCGGTCCAGGGGCCCTATACCTGGTGGTCCCAGCGCGGCTCCGCCTTTGAGAACGACACCGGCTGGCGCATTGACTACCACCTGACCACCCCGTCCCTGGCCGCTCTGGCCCGTTCCTTCGCTATTGACAAGGCCGCCCGGCGCTCCGGGCGCTGGTCCGACCACGCCCCCCTTGTCGTGGACTACGACCTCTGAGACCGCTCAGTGGCGGGCGGGAGAGGGGCGGGGCCACACCTGGTGCGCGCCCGGCCTGCGCCCCGTGGGAGGGTCGGGCCGTGGTCCGGCCGTGGTCCGCAGGCGTCCAGGTGCGGGCTATTCTCGTGTCTTGTGCCCTAGCCCCTCAGGGCCCGACCGAAGGAATCCCGTGCGCATCGTCATCGCCCTGGGTGGAAACGCCCTCCTGCCCCGCGGCGCCACCCCTGACACCGCCATCCAGGTGGCCAAGGTGCGTCTTGCCGTCGCCTCCCTGATCCCCCTGGCCCAGGAGCACGAGCTGGTGCTCACCCACGGCAACGGCCCCCAGGTGGGGCTGCTCGCGGCGGCCACCGCCTCGGCGCAGGTGCCTGCTGACGCCTACCCGCTGGACACCCTGGTGGCCCAGACGCAGGGCATGATCGGCTTCTGGATCCTCCAGGCCCTGGCGGACGCCCTGCCCGGGCGTCAGGTGGCGGGCCTGCTGACACGGGTCCTCGTGGACGCCGACGACCCGGCCATGAGCCGCCCCACCAAGTTCGTGGGCGCCGTGCTTACCGAGTACGACGCCCAGCACCTGGCCTCGGAGCGCGCCTGGTCCATGGCCCGTGACGGGCGGCACTGGCGTCGGGTGGTGCCCTCCCCGACGCCCCGCCAGGTCCTGGAGGCGGGGAGCGTGCGTACCCTGCTCGACGCCGGGGCGGTGGTCGTGTGCACCGGCGGTGGCGGGGTCCCGGTGCGGGCCTGGCCCGACGGCACCCACGAGGGGGTGGAGGCCGTGGTGGACAAGGACCTGGCCTCAGCCGTCCTGGCCCGCCAGATCGGGGCGGACCTGCTCGTCATCCTCACCGACGTCCCGGGCGTGGTGGCGGGGTACGGCACGCCCGAGGCCCGGCTGCTGGACGCCGTCACCCCGGCCGGGCTGCGTGACCTGGGGCTGCCTGCGGGCTCCATGGGGCCCAAGGCGGAGGCGGCCGCGTCCTTCGTGGAGGCCACCGGCGGGCGTGCCGTCATTGGCAGCCTGGGGCAGGCCGAGGATCTTGTGGCCGGTCGGGCAGGTACCCAGGTCCGCCTGGGCCCCGGTCCGGCCCTGTCGTAAAGGCCCTGCTCCAAGAGGCCCCCGGCCCGGGCCCGACTGTGCGCGGCCCGCGGCCACCCGGAAGGCCGCCAGGCACCGGGTCCGTAGCCGGGTGGGCGGCGTCCTTGTGACACCGTGTCCCGATTCGCACCGGGTGCGGGCCCTCGGACCCGTCAGGCCGGCCCTGACCGGGGGCACCATAAGCCCGTGAACGCATCACTCCCGAACCCGAGCGACCCAACGATCACACCTCCCCCTGAGGGCACGACCGACACCGCCACCCCCGGCCCGCGGGCCACCGGCCCTGAGGGCAGCGCGGCCGACCACCAGCTCGACGCCGACCGGCTCATGCGCCAGTCCGCCGTCGTGCTGCGCCTGGGACGCCTCATGCTCGCCGCGGGGGCCGGCTCCTACCGGGTCAAGTCCTCCATGGCCCGGGCCGCCGCCGCCGTCGGCCTGGACCGCCACACGGCCACGGTCACCATGACCGAGATTGTCACCTCCTCCTACGTGGGGGACCGCTTCCGCACGGAGGCCGCCGAGGTGCGCCTGGTGGGGGTCAACGTGGACCGCCTGGAGGCCCTGCGCCGCATTGTGCACGACCTGCGCCACCACGAGCGGGTGGAGGAGCTCGACGCCGAGCTCGACCGGGTGGCGGCCATGCGCGGCCTCTACGGGCCCCTGACCAACGCCCTGGCCTCCGGGGTGGCCTGCGCGGGGTTCTGCTTCCTCAACCACGGCGGCTGGGTGGAGTGCCTGGCCGTGCTCGTGGCCGCCTGCCTGGGGCAGGCGGTGCGCCGCTGCATGCTGGTGCGCCACTTCCAGCACTTCTTCACCTGGCTGGTGTGCGGCCTGGTCGCCTCGGGCCTGTACATGTCGATCGTCTCGGGCCTGTCGGCCAGCGGGTTGATCGCGAGCACGCACCAGGGCGGTCTGGTCTCGGCGATCCTGTTCCTCATCCCCGGGTTCCCCATGGTCACCGCCATGCTGGACCTGATGCGCCAGGACTTCTCCAGCGCCATATCCCGCTCCGCCTACGTGATGCTGGTCATGGCCGCGGCCGGGGTGGCGGTGTGGACGGTCAGCTTCATCTTCTCCTGGGACCTGGTGACGGTGTCCTCGGCCTACCCCGACGAGGGCGTGGTCCTCTACGTGCTGCGCGCCCTGTGCTCCTTTATCGCCGCCTACGGGTTCGCCATGCTGTTCAACGCCGGGGCCCGGGCGGCGGCGCTGGCGGCGGTGGTGGGTGCGGCCGCCAACACCGGGCGCATCCTCCTGGTGACCGAGTGCCACGTGCCCTGGCAGCTCGCGGTGGGCCTGGCCGCCGTCGTCATCGGCCTCATGGCCCAGCTCTTCGTCTCCCGGGCGAGCCTGTCGCGGGTGGCCCTGTCCGTGCCGGCCGTCGTCATTATGATCCCGGGCGTGCCCTTCTACCGGGCCCTCTCCGCGCTCAATGACTACGGCGTGTACGGCGACGACGCCGGCAGCGCCCTGCGGGAGGCCGCGGCCAGCATTGTGGAGGTGTTCTTCGTCATTACGGCTATTGGTATGGGACTGGCCCTGGCCCGCATTATCACCGACCGCAACTGGCGCCACGACGTCACCCCCAAGGAGCTGGTGGACGTGGAGTGGGCCGAGGACGACGTCGAGACCGCGTGAGCGTCGGCGCTACCCCGCCGCGGCAGGGGCGGAACCGGGGACGCCGGTCGGGACCGGGCGGGGCTGGCGGCAGGCGTGCCCGGGAGCGGGCAAGCCGCCCCGCGCCCTGGGAATAAGCAAGTGCCCGGCCGCGGGCGTGCCCGGGAGCGGGACCACGGGGTGGTGGGCGCCGCCGGCACCGCCTACGCCAGGCCGCCCAGGATCTGGGCGATAAAGATCTTGGCGACCATGGCCACCGGGTAGACCATGGCGTAGCCCAGGGCCACGCGCGGGTCGGAGCCGGTGCGCTCGTTGGCGAAGGCCAGGATGGCCGGCTGGGTCTGGACGCCGCCCAGGAGCCCGGACAGGCGTGTGCCGCCCATCCCCACCACCCAGCGCATGGTGACGTACAGGCTCAGGCCCACCACGGTGGTGACGACGAACCCGGTCAGGAGGATCTTCCACCAGTCGTCGCCGGCGAAGGCGCTCTCGATCTGGCTGCCGGCCTTGGTGCCGGCCTGGGCCAGGAACACCAGGAGCCCGAACTCGCTGAGCACGGCGGTGGCGGTGAACGGCAGGGCCGTCACGAAGCTCCCAATGCGTCCGATCTTGCCGAAGACGAGGCCCACGATCAGCGTGCCCGCGGCCGAGCCGATGGAGAAGGTCGCCCCGGTGGGGGTGAGGAACTCCCACTCGCCGATAATAATGCCCAGTGCCATCCCCAGCCCCATGGCCACCGGGTTGATGGAGGACAGGCCCCGGGCGGAGTCGCCGAAGAACCTGGTGATCTCCGCCATCCGCCCGGTGGGGGCGACGACGCGCACCCGGTCGCCGAGCTGGAGGACCAGGTCCGGGGTGCCCACCATGTCCACGTCACCGCGGCGTACCCGGGAGATGGTGGCCCCGTAGCTGGCGTCCATGGCGAGCTCCCCCACGGTGCGCCCGGCGACCTTGGGGTCGGAGACCGTAATGCGGCGGAAGTCGAGGTACTTGCGGTCCTCGATCAGGGAGTGGGAGGAGCCGTGCCCCAGGTCCCTGATGACCTGGTTGACGGCGTCCTTGGTGCCGACGACGGTGACCAGGTCGCCCGCGTAGACGTGGTCCTTGGGGGTGGGCCGGGTAATGGGTCCGGTCTCACCGCGACGTAGGCGGGAGAACTTCAGCTCCCCGGGGATGACCTCCAGGATGTCCTCAATACGGGGGCTGTCGCGCCGCTCCACGCGGATGGTGCGGTTGATCACGGGCGAGGGGGTGTCGTGGTCGGTACGCCGGTAGCGCAGCGCCAGCAGGCAGAAGAACAGCATGCCGACCACCCCGTAGAGGTAGGCGACGGCGTAGCCCACGGTGGCGATGCCGGCCCCCTCGGGGTTGCCCGCGGCCGTGGCGGCGTTGCCCGCGGCGGCCAGGGCCGGGGTGTTGGTGACGGCGCCCGCGAAGGTCCCGGCAATGAGCGTGGGGTCCATGCCCAGGGCGTGCCCGACCCCCAGGGCGGCCCCGGCGGCGGCCACGAGGATGGTCAGCATGATGACCAGGGGACCTGCGGCGTTGCGGATGACGTGGAAGAAGTTGGGGCCGGACTGGACCCCGATGGCGAAGGTGAACAGGGCCAGGCCGAAGGTGCCGATCTCCGGGGGGATGGTGATGAAGGTGGGCCTGCCCGTGTCGGGGACGTCCCAGGCCGCGCCCCAGGCGGCCAGCGCAATGCCCAGGAAGAGGACGGCGGCCGCGCCCAGGCTGACCCCCCTGGCCTTGACGTGACCCACGAGCATACCCGTGCCGACCAGGAGGAAGAGGACGAGGACGGGGTTCTTGGCCAGGTGGGCGAGGAGGTTGGTGACCAACAAGACGAGGACTGCCTTCCGGGTGACTGCACGACGCTGGGCAGCACACGTACCAGTGTGCTGGAGCCTGGCATTGTGTCACAGGGGCCCGGTGCACCTCCAGACGGGGTACTGCGTGCACCCCTGGGGCGGGGTGCCGCGGCCAGCGCGGGCGCCTCGCGCGGCGCCCCCGAGGGGCGCGAGCGGGGCCGTTCGTCCCTCCCGGCACCCTCGTGGTCCCACGATGTGAGACAACCTCGGTTCCGGGGTGACTCCTGACGGTCCCTGTCCTACGGTGGGGCGGTCGGCGCCCGGCCGACGCCACCGAGTCCGCACAGGAGGGCGACCATGGGTCATCGCACCGACCACCACGCTCCCGCAGCACCCAGCCAGGAGATGACAGGGGCCCAGGCGCTCGTGCGCGTGCTGGAGGACCTGGGGGTCACGGACATCTTCGGTATGCCCGGCGGCGCCATCCTCCCCTTCTACGACCCCCTCCTGGCCTCTACGCGCATCCGCCACGTCCTGGTCCGCCACGAGCAGGGGGCCGGGCACGCGGCCGAGGGCTACGCCATGGTGACCGGACGCCCGGGCGTGTGCGTGGCCACCTCCGGCCCCGGCGCCACCAACCTGATCACCGCCATCGGGGACGCCCACATGGACTCCGTGCCCATGCTGGCCGTCACCGGGCAGGTCGGGGCCCGCGCCATCGGGACCGACGCCTTCCAGGAGGCGGACATCGTCGGGGCGACCATGCCCTTTGTCAAGCACTCCTTCCTGGTCACCTCCCCCGACGACGTCGCCCAGGCGGTGACCGAGGCCTTCTACATCGCCTCCACCGGGCGGCCCGGGCCGGTGCTGGTGGACGTCACCAAGGACGCGCAGGTCGGTACCACCACCTACCGCGGCCTGCCGGAGGTCGACCTCCCCGGCTACCACCTGCCCGGCCGCCCCAACGCGCGGCGCCTGGCCCAGGCCGCCGAGGTCCTGGCGGCCGCCGAGCGCCCGGTGCTCTACCTGGGGGGCGGCCTCAACCGCGCCCAGGTGGATCCCGCCGAGCTCCTGGCGCTGGTGGAGCTCATTGGCGCGCCCTGTACCACCACCCTGACCGCCCTGGACGTGCTGCCCTCCGACCACCCCCTCAATATGGGCATGCCGGGTATGCACGGCACCGTCACCGCCGTCGGGGCCCTCCAGCGGGCCGACGTCATTGTCAGCCTCGGCGCCCGCTTCGACGACCGCGTCACCGGGCACCTGGACACCTTCGCGCGGAGGGCCGCCATTGTCCACGTGGATATCGACCCTGCTGAGATCTCCAAGGTCCGTGCCGCAGACGTCCCCATCGTCGGTGACCTGGCCGACGTCGTCCCCGCCCTGACCCGGGCCTTCCGGGAGCAGGTGGCCGCCGAGGGGCGCCAGGACATTAGCGGCTGGCTCCAGGAGGTGGAGCGGGTGCGCGCCACCTACCCCACCGAGTGGACGGACACCGACGACGGCCTCCTCCAGCCCCAGGAGGTCATTACCCACCTGGACCGCGCGGCCCCCAAGGACACGGTCTGGGTCACCGGGGTGGGCCAGCACCAGATGTGGGCGGCGCACTTCCTGCACTTCCACCGCCCGCACTCGTGGCTGACCAGCGCGGGCGCGGGGACCATGGGCTACGGCGTCCCGGCTGCCATGGGGGCCAAGGTGGCCCTGCCGCAGCGCCCGGTGTGGCTCATTGACGGCGACGGCTGCTTCCAGATGACCAACCAGGAGCTGGCCACCTGCACCCTGAACGAGATCCCCATTAAGGTGGCTGTGATCAACAACTCCTCCCTGGGGATGGTCCGCCAGTGGCAGACCCTGTTCTACGGGCAGCGCTACTCCAACACGGACCTGCACACGGGTGCGGGCACGCAGCGGGTGCCGGACTTCGTGACCATGGCCCAGGCCTACGGGGCCGTGGGGCTGCGCTGTGAGCGCCTGGAGGACGTGGACGACGTCATCGCCCGGGCCAACGCGATCAATGACAGGCCCGTGGTCATTGACTTCATCTGCTCGGCGGACGCCCAGGTCTGGCCCATGGTGGCGGCGGGCGTCTCCAACGACGACATCCAGCACGCGCGGGGCATGAGCCCGGTGTGGGAAGAGGAGTGAGGGCATGAGCAAGCACACCCTGTCCGTCCTGGTCGAGAACAAGCCCGGCGTGCTGACGCGCGTCTCGGCCCTGTTCACCCGCCGGGGGTTCAATATCCACTCCCTGGCCGTGGGCCCCACCGAGCACGAGGACATCTCGCGTATTACGGTGATCGCCGACGCCGAGGGCCTGGCCATGGAGCAGGTCATCAAGCAGCTCAACAAGCTGGTCAACGTCCTCAAGATCGTCGAGCTGGACAGCCAGACCTCCGTGGAGCGCGAGCTCTACCTCATTAAGGTCCGCGCGGACGACGCCAACCGGACCTCCGTCCTCCAGATCGTCGACCTCTTCCGCGCCCACGTCGTGGACGTGTGCCCCACGAGCGTGGTCATTGAGACCGTCGGCTCACAGTCGAAGGTCAATGCTCTTCTGGAGGCCCTGCGCCCCTACGGGGTCAAGGAGATCGTCCAGTCCGGCGCCGTGGCTATTACGCGCGGCCCCCGATCCATCACCGATCAACTCAAGGACAAGTGAGACACCATTATGGCAGCTGAGAAGTTCTACGACGACGACGCGGACCTGAGCGTCATCCAGTCCAAGAAGGTCGCGGTCATCGGCTACGGCTCCCAGGGCCACGCCCATGCCCTCAACCTGCGGGACTCCGGCGTGGAGGTCGTGGTGGGCCTGCGTGAGGGCTCCCGCTCCGTCGCCAAGGCCGAGGAGGCCGGGCTGCCCGTCAAGCCGATCGCCGAGGCCGTGGCCTGGGCCGACGTCGTGACGATCCTGGCCCCCGACCAGGTCCAGGCCGAGCTGTACCGCAACGAGATCGAGCCCAACCTCAAGGCCGGTGCCGCGCTGCTCTTCGCCCACGGCTTCAATATCCACTTCGGCTACATTAAGCCCGCCGCCGACCACGACGTCATTATGGTCGCCCCCAAGGGCCCCGGCCACACCGTGCGCCGCGAGTTCGAGGCCGGGCGCGGCGTGCCGGTGCTGGTCTGCGTCGAGCAGGACGCCTCCGGGGCCGCCTGGCCGCTGGTGCTGTCCTACGCCAAGGCCATTGGCGGCACCCGCGCCGGGGCCATTAAGACCACCTTCCGCGAGGAGACCGAGACCGACCTGTTCGGTGAGCAGAACGTCCTGTGCGGCGGCGTCTCCAAGCTCATCCAGTACGGCTACGAGGTGCTCGTCGAGGCCGGCTACCAGCCCGAGATGGCCTACTTCGAGGTCTGCCACGAGATGAAGCTCATTGTGGACCTCATTAACGAGGGCGGTATCTCCAAGCAGCGCTGGTCCTGCTCCGACACCGCCGAGTACGGTGACTACGTCTCCGGCCCGCGCGTCATCACCCCCGACGTCAAGGAGCACATGAAGGAGGTCCTGGCCGACATCCAGGACGGTTCCTTCGCCAAGCGCTTTATGGAGGACCAGGCCGCCGGCGCCCCGGAGTTCAAGCGCCTGCGCGCCGAGGGCGAGGCCCACCCGATTGAGAAGACCGGGCGGGAGGTCCGCTCCATGTTCGCCTGGCGCTCCGACATTGACAAGGACTACCAGGAGGGCTCCGTGGCCCGCTGAGGCCGGCACCCGGGCTGGCTGAGCCCGGGCCCGATTGACCGGGTCCGGGCGGGCTCGGGTCGGCCCCGGCCCCACGGTCGGGCCACGGCCCCACAGGGCTGGCTGGGGGCCGGACGGATCCGGCGCCTCCCCGGGCGGCGCCCATTGCCTTGGTCCTGTGCCCCTGTTTCTACGCCGTGGGCGTCCTCGGCACCTGCTGCCAGGGACGCCCACGTGCAGGACCGGGGACATGCTCGACCTCCTCAGGCTGGCGTGAGGGGAGGGGCGTCCGGTCGGTCTCGCGTGGGGAGATCGCCGACTTCCTTCACGGTCCGCGTGAGTGGTCGGGCCAGGGCGGGGTGGTCCCGTGGCGACGAGGGCCGGGGTCGGCGCGGTAATGAATGTGCGACACTGCCAGCCGGTAGACCAGAATGCGGACTACGTGTCTCACATCCTGGCTGGTGTCCGTACCCTGGGGGCATGACCCAGCACCAGACCGTCAAGCTCGCAGTGGTCCCCGGGGACGGGATCGGCCAGGAGGTCGTGCCCGAGGGCCTCAAGGTCCTCCAGGCCGCCCTGGCCGGTACCGACGTCGTCGTGGAGCCCACCACCTTCGACCTGGGTGCACGGCGCTGGCACCGCACCGGAGAGACCCTGACCGACGCCGACCTGGAGGCCATCAAGGCCCAGGACGTCATCCTGCTCGGCGCCGTGGGCGACCCCTCGGTCCCCTCCGGGGTGCTGGAGCGCGGCCTGCTCCTGCGCCTGCGCTTCGCCCTGGACCACTACGTCAACCTGCGCCCCTCCCGGTACTACCCGGGGGTGCCCACCCCCCTGGCCGACCCCGGCGACATCGACCTCGTGGTGGTGCGCGAGGGCACCGAGGGCCTGTACTGCGGGAACGGGGGAGCGGTACGCACCGGCACCCCCCACGAGATCGCCACCGAGGTCAGCGTCAACACCGCCTACGGGGTGGAGCGCGTGGTGCGCTACGCCTTCGAGCTGGCCGCCTCCCGACCCGCCCGCCACCTGACCCTGGTCCACAAGCACAACGTCCTGGTCCACGCCGGGCACCTGTGGCGCCGCACCGTGGAGGCCGTCGGGGCCAGCTACCCCGGGGTGCGCGTGGACTACAGCCACATTGACGCCGCCACCATCTACCTGGTCACCGACCCGGGCCGGTTCGACGTCATTGTCACCGACAACCTCTTCGGTGACATCCTCACCGACGAGGCCGGGGCCGTCACCGGCGGTATCGGGCTGTCGGCCTCCGGCAACCTCAACCCGGTCGGGCGGTTCCCCTCCATGTTCGAGCCCGTCCACGGCTCCGCCCCCGACATCGCCGGCCAGGGGCTGGCTGACCCCACCGCCACCATTAGCGCCGTCGCCATGCTGCTGGAGCACATCGGACAGGCTGGTGCCGCCCGCCGGGTCGAGGCCGCCGTGGGCGCCGACATGGCCGCCCGTGCCGCTGCCGCCGCAGCAGGCCGGCCCCTGGTCCGCTCCACCAGCGAGATCGGCGACGACGTCGTGGCGGCGCTGGGCGCCTGAGCGCCAGGCGGCAGGCTCCCCGGCGGCACCGGGGCCGGTTCCTGACGCCACCTCCCGTGAGGTCACCATGTGAGAACCTCGGGTTCACCTGGTGGGCTCAGCGGTAGGCTGCACGTATGTCTGAGGCCACCACACCCACCCACGACTCGCTGGACACGCCCCTTGCCCGCGCCGCGGCGCTCCCCCTGCCTGCTGCCGACGCGCTCGCAGGGCGCTTCCCCCTGACCCCGAACCCTCACGCGGCCACCTCGGCCGAGCGTGACCGGGCGCTACGGGACCTGCACTTCGGCAGTGCCTTCACCGACCACATGGCCCACGCCCGGTGGACCCGCGGGGCCGGATGGGGCGACTACGGCGTCGTCCCCTTCGGCGACCTGTCCCTGTCCCCGGGTGCGGCCGTCCTGCACTACGGCCAGGAGGTCTTCGAGGGCATTAAGGCCTACCGCCACGAGGACGGCTCGGTGTGGACCTTCCGGCCCCGCTACAACGCCGCCCGCCTGGCGGCCTCCGCCCGCCGCCTGGCCCTGCCCGAGCTGGACCAGGAGGACTTCGTGGCCTCCCTGGTGGACCTGGTCCGGGCGGACGCCGCCTGGGTGCCCTCCGGTGAGGGGGAGTCGCTCTACCTGCGGCCTTTCGCCTTCGCCTCCGAGGCCTTCCTGGGGGTCCACCCGGCGGGGGTCGTGGACTACTACGTCATCGCCTCCCCGGCGGGTGCCTACTTCACCCACGGCCTGGAGCCCATCTCCATCTGGGTGACCACCGAGTACCACCGGGCCGGCCGGGGCGGTACGGGTGCCGCCAAGACGGGCGGCAACTACGCCTCCTCCCTGCTGCCCCAGAGCCTGGCCGCCGACCAGGGCTGCGACCAGGTCTGCTTCCTCGACGACGTCACCCAGAGGAACCTCGAGGAGCTCGGTGGCATGAACATTATGGTCGTGGACGCTGACGGCACCGTGCGCACCCCCCGCCTGACCGGCACGATCCTGGAGGGCTCCACCCGCAGCGCCATTATCCGCCTCCTGACCGACGCCGGACGCACCGTCGTCGAGGAGACCATTAGCCTTAAGGGCCTGCTGGAGGGTATTGGATCCGGCAGGGTCACCGAGGTGTTCGCCTGCGGGACCGCGGCGGTGGTGGTGCCGCTGGGCCGCCTCAAGGGGGAGGGGTTTGACGTGGGTATTGACGGCAACGAGGTCACCCACCAGATTCACGACCACCTCACGGGTATCCAGTACGGGCGCCGTGAGGACCCCCACCACTGGATGTACCGCCTCGCCTAGGACCAGGACGCCCGTGGCGCGCGGGGAACCGGTTCTCGCGGTTACCGCGCTCGGGTTACCGTCTCGCGCGTCCACGGGCTGCCCCGGGTGCTGGTCACCGTAATGTAATAAGGGAGTACCTGGCACTTCACCTGCACTGCCCCCGGAACTGGTGGCGCCCCCGCCCGGACTCGAACCGGGAACCCGCGGATTAGAAGGCCGATGCTCTGTCCATTGAGCTACGGGGGCTTACCTGAGAAGTTCCTGTGACCTGGTGTATCCTACTCCCTCATCTCACCCTGTGGTCAGGTGCGGTCGCTGGTACGACGGCCCCAGTTACTGCCTCGCGGTGGGCAGGAGTCTACCCGTTTTCCGTAGGCAGGAGCCCAGCCCGTCACAGAGGTGGTCGCGGCCTGGCGGACGAGCCCGCCGGCGGCCCACCGCGCCCCGCCGTGTCACGCTCCGCCCCGCCGAGCGCCCCGGAGCCACTACAGTGAGACCAACGTGATTCCCAGCGTACCGAAAGGGCCTCCGTGACTCAGAACCCCGCGCAGCCGTCTGCTGCCAACGGCCTTATCGTCTCCTCACTGTCGGCCCAGGGCTCCCAGCCTGCCCAGCAGTTCACCACCGCCTTCACCGTCGGGCGCTCCCAGGAATGTGATGTGCACGTGGTCCATCCCGTGGTCTCCCGCAGGCACCTGGAGGTGGTGCCCGAGGGGCGGGGCTGGAGAGTCAGGGCAGTGGGCCGCAACGGCATGATCGTGGACGGGGTGCTCTGCCGGGAGACCTTGGTGACCCGTCCGGTACGTATCCAGATCGGGGACACCTCCGGCCCGGGGATCGCCCTGACGCCCGCGCGCCTGCCAAGCGCCGCCAGCGCCGTCTCCGCGACCACCACCACGACCGGGATCCCCCCGCAGACCGCGCCGAGGCCTGTGCCCACGGTCCCGCCCGGCAGCGCCCCCTCCGCGGCCACGGTCCCGCCTGCCAGCGCCCCCTCCGCGGCGACGGGCCCGGTGGGCTACCCGCCCCGGTCCGGCCCGGGACCCGCCCCGGCCTCCTACTCCGCCCACCTCCCCCCGGCTGTCTACGGGGCCTCACCTCAGACCTCGCAGATCCGGCCCCAGACCGGGAGCATGCCGCCGGTGGCCCAGACCGGGAGCATGCCGCCGGTGACCCAGACCGGGAGCATGCCGCCGGTCCGCCACGCCCAGAGCGCGCCCACCGCGGTCCGCTCCTTCCGGGTCACCGACACCGCCACCATCGGGCGCGGACGTGACAACGCCATCCCCCTGCCCGACCCGCTGGTCTCCAAGCACCACGCCCGGGTGGACGCCACGGCCCAGGGCATTGTCGTCACCGACCTGGGCTCTACCAACGGCATCTTCTTCCGGGGCGTGCGCGTCCCCAGCCTGGTGGTCACCGAGCCCGTGGTCCTGGGTATGGGCTCCAACTTCGTGGCCATTAACCCCGATGGCCTGATCCAGGTCCAGGCGGCGGCTGGCTCCACCGGTGACCTGGTGGCCAAGGACATTGTCTTCACCGTCGACAACGGCCGTATGACCCTGCTGGACCAGATCTCCTTCTCCCTGAGCGGGCACGAGCTCCTGGCCGTCGTCGGCCCCTCGGGCGCGGGCAAGTCCACGCTCCTCAAGGCCCTCACCGGTGAGCAGAAGGCCCAGCACGGCGAGGTCCTCTTCGACGGCCTCAACGTCTACGAGCACTACCCGATTATGCGCAACAAGATCGGTGTGGTGCCTCAGACGGACGTCATCCACAGCGCCCTGACCGTGCGTCAGACCCTGAACTACGCCGCTGAGCTGCGCTTCGCCAAGGACGTCACCAAGGCCGAGCGCACCGCGCGCATTGACCAGGTCCTGGAGGATCTGGACCTGACCCCCCACGTGGACAAGCGCGTCAAGAAGCTCTCGGGCGGACAGAAGAAGCGCGTGTCCACCGCCATCGAGCTGCTCACCAGCCCCTCCCTGCTGTTCCTGGACGAGCCCACCAGCGGCCTGGACCCCCAGCTCGACCGTGACGTCATGCAGCTCCTGGCCAGCCTGGCCCACGGCACCCGCCCCGGGGACTCCGGCCGCACGGTCGTGGTGGTCACCCACAACGAGACCCACATTGACCGGGCCGACAAGGTCCTCATCCTGGCCGCCGGGGGCAAGCCCGTCTACTACGGCCCGCCCAGCCACGTGCTGCCCTACTTCCAGGAGCGTCTGACCGAGATCGCCGCCCGGGGCGAGCTCATGCCCAACCCCCCGCGCGGGACCCTGGCCGACCCGACCGCCATTAACGGCTACGCGGACGTCTACGCGCTCATGCGTAACCACACCCCCTCCCTGCGGGCGCACCTGGAGGCCACGGTCCCCTCCACCCGGCGCGGCCAGAGCAGCCAGTCCAGGCCGGTCGGGCAGCAGGGCCCCACGGAGCCGCCGCCCCGTCCCCTGGCGCGCCAGATCTCCACCCTGGTCCGCCGCCAGCTGCGGATCGTCCTGGCCGACCCCTCCTACCTGGGCTTTATGCTCATCCTGCCCGTCATCATGGGCCTGCTCACCAAGGTCATCGAGGGCAAGACCGGTTTCGCCCTGCCCGATCCCCCCAAGCCCTCCGGGCAGGCCCGTATGCTGCTCGTCGTCATGGTCATTAGCGCCATCTTCGCGGGCATGTCGGCCACTATCCGCGACCTGGTCAAGGAACGGGACATCTTCCTGCGCGAGGCCGCCGTCGGGCTGAGACCGGGGGCCTACATGGGCTCCAAGACGGTCATGCTCGCCCTGGTCGTCACCGTCCAGACCTCCCTCATGGTGGGTATCGCGCTGCTGCTCAACGACGCCCCCAGCGGGGCCGCCGCCCTGGGCGGGGCCAGCCTGGAGCTGTACGTGGACTGCTGGCTCTCAGGCTTTGTCGCGGGGATCCTGGGACTGGCGGTCTCGGCCCTGGTGTCCACCTCCGAGCAGGTCATGCCGGTCCTGGTGGTGACCATTATGACCCAGCTGGTGTTCTCCGGGGGGTTCGTGACGGTGACCGGCAGGGCCGTGCTCGACCAGATCAGCTGGCTCATGCCGGCGCGCTGGGGCTACGCCCTGGTCGCCTCCACCGTGGACATGAACGGCATGACGCCCAGCCCTGACGCCCTGTGGAACCACAGCGCGGGCCAGTGGTGGTGGGACGCCCTCGTGCTCCTGGTGCTGGGGGCCATTGCCGCGGCGGCCTGCCTGAGGGTCCTGGTCCACCAGGCCCGCCGGTGACGGCCTACCTCCTGAGGACGGTGTAGACCACCAGGTCCCCGTAGCTGCCGCCCTGGGTCACCAGGAGACGTACCTGGCTGGGCTGACCCGGCGCGGCGACCACGCCCGTGTAGGTTCCCCGTACCTCCCACACCGGCCGACCGGTGGCCGTGGAGTAGGCGACGACCCTGTCCCCGGCGGCGTCCGAGGCGGAGTCGGGCTGGCCCACCTGCATGAGCAGGTCCTCGCCCAGGGTGCCCAGGGGCCTGAGGAGGCAGACCTCCTGGGAGCCCCGCCGGGGGAGCGCCAGCTGCGTGCCTCCTGCCGAGGCCGTGCAGGTGCTGGTGTCCACGGTGACGTCCACGACGCGGTCAGGGCCGATGGCCTGGAGCGCCGAGGGGTTCTTGGCGGCCGCGGTGTAGGCCTGTGCCAGCCTCTCGGCGTCCAGGGGGGCCGAGGAGGCCCAGGTCGGCGGGTTCCTGAAGGTCCCCGGCACGCTCCTCACCTGGCTGCCGCTGGCGTTGTAGACCGTGGCGCCCTCGGAGGTGACGCGGGAGAAGGCCGCGGTCCCGGTGCCGATATTGAAGCCCCCCGGCCAGGCGCGGTCCTCCGGGTCGAAGTCGGGCTCCTTGTCCAGGGCGGAGACCAGGACCTCACCGGTGGCTGCTGACAGGACCTGCACCGAGTCGGAGTTGTCCTCGTAGGTCAGGACGAAGCCGTTGCGCACCATCCCCTTGGAGTAGGCCCCGGCGGCCCGCCACACCTCCTTGCCCTGGGTGTCCAGGGCAATGAGGTCGCCGTTAGAGCGGTTCCTGGCCTTGTCGACGACGACGGCGTAGTCCTGGGTGGCGCCTACGTACACCGTGTCCTCGGGACCGGGGACGGCTGTGGTCCCGCCTGTGCTGACCAGGACGCTCCTGCTGGAGGAGGGCTGCTGGCACAGCAGGGTCCTCGCGTTCCAGAAGACGGCCTTGTAGCAGTCCCCGCTCCAGACGGGGGCCTTGTCACTGCTGGTGAGGTCGTACAGGGACCACGTGCCCGAGGACCTGGCGGCCAGCATGCCCCCGCCCGGGGCCAGGGCGGCCTCGGAGACGTTGGCCAGACGCTGGTCCTCCCGGGCGGAGTTGCCTACCGGCAGGGCGGCGAGCCAGCCCGGGTAGTCCCGGGTGCTGCTACCCCACCACCACGCCCCGGCTCCCGCCGCGGCCAGGGCGAGTACCACCAGCACCACTGTCACGCCGACCCACCGGCGCCTGCGGCGGGGCCCACCGCGCCGGGGGCCGCCTGGGGGCCGGGAGTTGGCCGGGGAGCCCCCGGGTCCAGGGGCCGGGGCCCCGTGCCACCCGGTGACGGGCCCGTCACCGGTCCCGTAGGCCCTGGTGGGCCCCTCTGCCGGGGCCGGGGCGATACCGTACCCGGCCTGTGCACCCGCCATGGGGGACGTGCGGTCCTGCGGGGTCACGAGAGTCGGCCCGACCCGTGCCCCGGGGGCCGCGGGGGCGCCCGGGGCCGGTGCGGTCCCCCCGGGGGAGCCTCCCGCCGGGCCCGGCCGCGCTGGTGGGCCGGAGCCTGCCGGTCCCGCGCCTGCGGTGCCAGGGGCCAGGGCCCCGGGGTAGTCCCAGTCGTAGGGGAGGGCTGAGGGCGCGGACGGGGGAGGGGCCGGGAGCCTGGGGGCGGCGGGCAGACCTGCCAGGGCCGTCTCCATGACCTCCAGGCTCCGGGCCACCACGTCGGCGTCGGGACGGTCCTGCGGGTGCTTGGCCAGCATGGCGGCCATGAGCTCCCACAGGGGGTCCGGGACGCCGTCGGGCCGTCCGGGGTCACGGCGGGCGTGCTGGTGCAGCAGCTGGGCGGGCTCACCGAGGAAGGGCGGCACGGCGCAGGCCATGACGTAGAGCATGACCCCCAGGGAGTAGACGTCCGCCGCGGGGGTGGGGGCCTGCGGGGACAGGATCTCGGGGGCCATGTACAGGGGGGTCCCGATGGCGCCCGTGGCCTGCGCGGCGGTGAGGGTGTCGCAGATGCGGGCCACCCCGAAGTCCCCCACCCGGGGTACCACGGCGCCCTGCCCACCGCCTGCGGGCGTGCCCCGGGGGGCTGGCGCGACGCCGTCGTGGCCTGGGCTGGCCGCGCTCAGGAGGATATTGGCGGGCTTGACGTCCCGGTGGACCACCCCGGCGTGGTGGACGGCGGCCAGGCCCCGGGCGATACGTGACCCCAGGGCGGCCAGGCGTGCCGGCGGCAGCGGGCCCTCGGTGCGCAGCAGCCCGGACAGGTCCCCGCCGTCGACGTAGTCCATGACAATGGCGAAGGTGGATCCCTCGATGACGACGTCGCGGATGGCCACCACGTAGGGGCTGCGCACCCGCAGCAGGGTGGAGCGCTCCTTAATAAACCGCTCCACCACGGCGGGGTCGTCCACCAGGTCGGCCCGTAGGACCTTGAAGGCCAGGGGCTCGGTGGAGTCCACGTGGTGACCGCGCCAGACCTCCCCCTGGGCGCCCGCGCCCACCCGCTCCGTAAGGACGTAGGAGCTTCCGAGACGGCGGGCGGGGGTGTCGGTCATGGGGGCTCCCGGGTTCGTGGTCGTGGGCAGACGGCTCGCTTACGTGTACGCGACCCTACCCGCCAGGCACGCCTCCTGGCGGGTAGGGTCGGGGGCTGCTAGTTGCCCTTGTTGAGCTCGTCGAGGCTGGGCACCTGGTCGGGGCTGCCCTCCAGGGCGGCGTCCCCCAGGACCACGCTGGCGTTGTTCCCCGTGGTGCGGGTGACCACGATCTTGAGGCGCAGGACGTTGGTCATGTCCAGGTCCAGGTCGGTGAACGTCCCGAAGGAGACGGTCTCGGTCTTGAGCAGCGTCTGGTCGGCGTAGAAGTCCACCGTAAAGGTGGCGTCGGCGTCCTTGGAGTTGTCGCTCAGGCCCAGCTTGCCGGACAGGTGGGTGAAGTGGCGTCCCAGGTTCCACTCAGTGCTGCTATCCCTGGCGTATTCCGCGTTGTAAATGGAGTGGGCGTACTTCTGCCCATTGAGGGTCGCCGGGTTTGAGGAAAACGCGTTGGAGGTCACTGCCTTGAGGTCGGAGAGGTAGATAGTGGCCACCTTGGCGCCAATGGTCAGGGTGACCTCGGTGGGCACGGCCGCCCCGGCGGCCGGGTCGGTCTCCAGGACCTTACCGACCTTGGAGGCGTCGGAGACCGACTTCTGCTTGATCTTGACCGTGATACTGCCAGGCAGGGCCTTCTTGGCCTCGGCCTCGGTCTTGCCCACCAGGTCGGGCATGGAGGTGAGCTTTGAGGGCGTGGCCGACGCCGTGGCCGATGCCGTAGCCGACGCTGTGGCCGACGCCGTGACCGAGGGCCTGGTCGAGGGGGTGGGTGAGGGCGTCGGGCCGGGATCCGTGGTGGTGACCGGTGCGGGCCCGGCCTTGTCCTCGCCCGTGTCCCTCAGGAGGTAGAAGGCGCCCGCGCCACCGGCTCCCAGGAGCACGAGTGCCACCACCAGGGCCACCACCAGCCCCCGCCGCCGCTTCTTGGCGGGCGCTGCGGGGCCGGCAGCGGCGTCAGCGGCCTCCGGCGCACCGGGGGCACCTGGGGCTCCGGGGGCCGGCACTCCCGGGCCCGCTGGCATGCCGGGGTAGGAGGCAGCACTGGACGCGGAGCCAGGCACCCCCGGACTTGCTGGCACCCCCGGGTAGGAGGCGGCGCTGGCCGCGGAGCCAGATACCCCCGGGTAGGAGGCGGCGCTGGCGGCGGAGGCTGAGGGGACCGCGGGCAGGACCCCGGTGGCCGGGATGCCGGCGACCATGGTCTGGTCCCCGCTGACCGGCGTCGCGGCCGGCAGGGCCTGCGGGGGCTCGGTGAGGGCGGGGGCGGGCGGGAGCTGCGCGAGCGTGGTGACCAGGGTGCTCAGGGCCTCGCGCACGGCGGTCATGGTGGGACGCGCGGCCGGGTCCTTGGCCGTCATGGCGGCAATCAGGTTCCACAGGGCGTCCGGCACGCCCTGGGGACGCCCGGGCAGGAGGCTGGCGTGGGCCTTAATGAGGTAGGCCGGGGTGCCCACGAACGGGGTGACGCCGCAGGAGAGCTCGTAGAGCACGATCCCCAGGGAGTACACGTCCATGGCGGGGGAGGCGGGCATGCCGTCAGCCACCTCCGGGGCCATGTACAGGGGTGTGCCCACGAACATGGTCGATCGGGTGGTGGAGGCGGAGTCGCAGATCCTGGCCACGCCGAAGTCGGCCACCTTGGGCGTAGGCGGGTCGGTGGCGGGGTCCAGGAGGATATTGGCGGGCTTGACGTCCCGGTGGACCACCCCGGCGGCGTGGATCGCCTCCAGGCCCACGGCGACCGAGGCGCCGATCCAGGCCACCATCGCCGGGCTCTGGGGGCCCTCGTGGTGCAGCTTCGCCGTCAGGTCGCCTCCTCCCACGTAGTCCATGACCAGGGCCAGGGTCTCCCCCTCGGCCACGATGTCGCGGATGCTGACCACCGCGGGGCTGGCGACCCGGCGCAGCGTCTCGCTCTCCTTGAGGAAGGCGCTGACCACCGAGCTCTCCTTGGCCAGGTCACGACGGAGGACCTTGAACGCCAGGACCTCCTGTGACCCGTCCGCGTGCCCGCGCCACACCTCCCCCTGAGCGCCGCTGCCAATACGCTCATCAAGGGTGTAGATGCTACCAAGCCTTTGCATAGTGGGCCTTTCCGTGGGGCCGGTACGGGGAACGGCTCTGACGGAGCCGGGACTATCGTAGACGGAGTGTGGTCTGCGACGAGACCGTGGGGCGGGGCAGGTTACTGCCTCGCCTGCCGGGTGCCGGGCGGGACGTCGGACGGTGGTGGGGAGGCGCCGTCACTGTGTGGGTGAGGCTGCGCGGGCGGCCGGAGGATAGACTCTGTTCGTGAGCAAGCAGAGTACCTCCGACCCCCTGGTGTGGATCGACTGTGAGATGACCGGCCTGGACCTCGACGCTGACGCTCTCATTGAGGTGGCCGTCATTGTCACCGACTACGAGCTGCGCCCCCAGGGTGAGGGGATCGACGTCCTCATCCGTCCCCCGGCCGCCGCCCTGGAGCAGATGAACGACTTCGTGCGGAAGATGCACACCTCCTCGGGGCTGCTGGCGGAGCTGGAGGGCGGGCTGCCTCTGGAGCAGGCCCGCAGGCAGGTCCTGGACTACGTGCGTTCCCTGGTGCCCGAGCCCCGTACGGCCCAGCTCGCGGGCAACTCCGTGGGTACCGACAAGGCGTTCCTGGTGCGGGACATGCCCGAGCTGGTGGACCACCTCCACTACCGGGTGGTGGACGTCTCCAGCATTAAGGAGCTGGCCAAGCGGTGGTACCCGCGCACCTACTTCCGCTCCCCGGAGAAGCACGGGGGCCACCGGGCCCTGGCGGACATCGCGGAGTCCATTGACGAGCTGCGCTACTACCGGGCGGTGCTCTTCCCCGCCGACGAGGGGCCCACGAGCGAGGCCTGCCAGGCGGCGGCGGAGCAGGTGCTCGCCAGCCCGACGGCGGAGGTCATGAGGCAGGCGGGCCCTCGCTGAGAGGCTACCCTGCCAGGAGGCCGCCCTGTCGGGACCGCCCCCCCCGGGCCCGCGCGGGTTCCTCGCCCTCTCGTGGTGGGCCCCGCCCGTTAACCTCCGCCCGGTGGACCGGGCCCCGGCCGGGCGGACGGTGCGTGCTGGCGTTCCCGGCGCCCTGCACCCTGCGGCGCCGGTACGTGATGCAGTCCACGGTGGGCGGATTGGTACCTCACGGGGCGAGTCGATAAAGTACGGCTCGTTGCGATTGCCCGCACGCTGGTGGCTGTAGCTCAGTTGGCAGAGCGCCTGGTTGTGGTCCAGGAGGTCGCGGGTTCAAACCCCGTCAGCCACCCCGAGTAAGGGGACGGCCCCGTACCGCCGGAAGGCGTGTACGGGGCCGTCTGCCGTGCCACGGCCTCCCGGGCCCAGGGCCACGCCCGGGTCCCTCCCGGCCAGCGGGGCCGCGGTAGGCGCGTTGTGGGCCCGATCCACCGCGGGAGGCCGCGTGCACGCCCGGGCGCGACGGGCCCGGGTCGGGCGGGTCGTGCGTGCGGGCATTTCCTCTCTGCGCGTGCGCCCTCCCCGTCGAGGTCCTTCCGACCTTAAAGTATGTTGTATGGCCCCTCCTGCCTCCCCAGTCCCCTCCAGCGGGGAAGCGTCCGTCAGCTCACTGAGCCGCAGCCAGCTCATGGACGTGCTCACGGACACTGCCCGTGACCTGGATAACCTCGACCTCAGTCTGACCGCTCCCGGGGTCGAGGCCGCACGTCGTGCCCGGGCCAGCCTGGTCGCCCAGATACGTGACCACGTCCTGCCCCGCCTGGCGGACGCGGACATCCCCGCCATTGTCGTGGTCGGTGGCTCCACGGGCGCGGGCAAGTCCACGCTCGTCAACTCCATCCTGGGCGCCGAGGTCTCCGAGGCGGGCGTCCTGCGTCCCACCACCCGGGTGCCCGTCCTGGTCGTCAACCCCGAGGACGCCCAGTCCCTGGCGGACCACCCGGTCACGGGGGTCTCGCGCCTGGTCACCTCCGAGGCCGTGCCCGCAGGCCTGGCCCTCGTGGACGCCTCCGACCTGGACAGCGTCCAGGAGGCCAACCGCACCCTGGCCTCGCGCCTGCTGGAGGCGGCGGACCTGTGGCTCTTCGTGACCACCGCCGCCCGCTACGGGGACCAGACCCCGTGGACCACGCTGGAGGAGGCGGCCAGGCGCCGCACCTCCATCGCCGTCGTCCTCAACCGGATCCCGGCCTCGATCCTGGCCGAGGTGCGCACCGACCTGGTGGCCCGCCTGGCCGGGCTGGGGCTGAGCGAGTCCCCCCTGTTCATCGTCCCCGACGCCGGCCCCCACGAGGGCCTGCTGACCGCCTCCTCCGTGGCCGAGCTGCGTACCTGGCTCCAGCTCCTGGCCGGGCGCCACCGCGCCGCCGGGCTGGTGCGCCGCACCGGACGGGCCCAGTGGACGGCCCTGCGCGCCGAGCTCACCCAGCTCGCCGAGGACGTGGACACCCAGGCCGACGCCGCCGCCGCCCTGGAGGCCGAGACCAGGATCCTGCGTCAGTCCCCGACCTCGGACCTCGCCCGTGACGTGGAGCTGGGCTCCTGCGGCGAGGGCGCTCCGACGACCCGCTGGCTGACCTCCGCCTCCGCCGGCGGCCCCCTGGCCTCCCTGGCCCAGGGCGGGCGCCTGGGACGCGGCTGGTTCGGACGGGCCACCCGGTCCCGTGCCGCCGCCCTGGCCGAGCTGGCCGTGGAGGTACGTGCCTGCGTGGCCTCCCGCCTGGAGGCCACCGTCGTGGCGGCCTCCGACGACGCCACCCGGGTGTGGCAGGAGGCCGGGGCCGGGACGGCGGCCGAGCGCCTGCTGCCCCGGAGCGTCGACGCCGTCGACGTCCTCAGGACGTGGTCCGATAGCGTGACTGAGGCCACTGTTACGGCGCCGAAAGGGCTGACCCCTGGCGCCACCGCCGACCTGCTGATCGCCGCCGCCGCCGGGGTGGAGGGGGCTCGCGGCGCCGCGGAGCGCCTGGGACTGGGCCAGGAGCTGGAGCGCGCCCAGACCTCCCTGACCCAGGCCCTCGGCGGTGCCCTCGCCGTCCTCCTGCCCGAGGGGGCGGCGGCCAGCCTGGCCCCTGACCCCTCGCTGGCCGCGGCCCTGCGCCTACGCGCCAGCGAGCTAGCTCCCTTCGCCCAGCCCGGAGGAACTGGAGGAATCGGCTATGACTGACACCGTGCTGGACGACCAGCACCTTCAGGAGCGCCTGGCCCGCATGAGACAGGCGCTGGACGCCTGCCCCACCGAGGTCCCCGCGAGCCTGGCCATCCCCGCCCGCACCGGGATGGACGAGGTCGCCAAGCGCCTGGCCCTGGGGGTGGACCACACCGTGGTCGCCTTCTTCGGCGGCACCGGCTCGGGCAAGTCCTCCCTGTTCAACGCCATCACCCAGCTGGACTTTGCCGACGTGGGGGCGCGTCGTCCTACCACCTCCCGGGCGGCGGCCTGCACCTGGGGCGACGACGCCGTCGCCCTCCTGGACTTCCTGGGCGTCAACGAGGACCGACGCATCCGCCGTGACTCCCTGCTGGACGCGACCGACCAGGACGACCTGGAGGGGCTGGTCCTCCTCGACGTGCCCGACTACGACTCGGTGACCACCGCCCACGCCCTCCAGGTGGACCGCCTCGTCCCGCTGGCGGACATCCTGGTGTGGGTGGTGGATCCCCAGAAGTACGCCGACGCCGCCCTGCACGAGGGCTACCTGCGGGGTCTGGGCGCCCGCCAGGAGGACATGCTCATCCTGGTCAACCAGATCGACACCCTGCCTGCCACGGGCGTGAACACGCTCCTGGCCGACGTACGTGAGCTCCTGGACGCCGACGGCCTGCGTGACGTGCAGGTCCTGCCGGTCTCGGCGGTGCGTGGGGACAACCTGGGCACCTTCCGCACCCTGCTGCGTGAGCGCGTCGCCCGGGAGTCCAACGCCGCCCGGACCGCCAGCGCCGAGATGGACGCCATTGCCCGGCGCCTGCGTCCCACCGTGGCGGAGCGCCTGGTACGTGTGGAGCCCGCCCTGGTGGCGGAGACCACCACCGCCCTCATCCAGGCCTCCGGCGCCGCCGCCGTGGAGGACTCCGTGCGGGCGGCGCTCGCCCACGCCCTGCCGCGTTCCCTGGCCCGTCCGGAACCTCCCTCCCGGGCGACGGTGGCCTCCATCCAGACCACCTGGCTGCGCCGCACCACCCACGGCCTGCCCCTGGTCTGGCTGCGCAGCGTGGAGGAGTCCGTCATCTCCCCCGAGGCGCTGGCCGCCCAGAGCACCGAGGCGGTGGGCAGCGTGCCCCTGCCCGGCCACCGTGCCCCGCTCATTGACCTCAGCTGGTGGGGCGGGATCCTGCTGTTCGTCATCGGCCTGGTCTGGGGCGGGATCGGCCTGTCCCAGGGCACCGTGGAGCCCGCCGCCGCGGCCGTGGGGCTGGTCGGCCTGCTCATGCTGAGCTGGTCCGCCTACCAGCGGCGGGTGCGGGCCCGCCGGGAGGCGACGCACTACGGCGAGCAGGTGCGCAGCCGTCTGGACACCGTGGTGGGCCGGGGGCTGGAGGCCCCGGCCACCGAGGTCCTGGGGCGTCACCGCCTCCTCCAGTCGGCGCTGGGGCTGCCCGAGACCCCCGGGCCTGAGGGCACCCGGGCCTGAGGCCCGGCTCACGGTGCCGTGGCGTGCGGGCCGGGCCGGCTCAGCAGCCAGCCCAGGTCAGCGGGGTGGGGGACACGCAGGGTCTCAATGAGCAGGCGCGTCACGGCCTGTGCGGTCGTCGCGTCGTCGGCAATGAGCCGGCTCATGACCTCACCCCCTGCCCACCCCAGGAGGGACAGCTCACTGCGGGCGGCGTCGCCCAGGAGCGCACGGCCCTGGGAGTCCAGGACCGGGACACCCACCTCGGTGCCCTCCCGTCGACCGGTGAGCACCACGCTGGGCGCCTCGGGGGAGGGCAGCAGCGCCCGCCTGCCCATGAGGCGTCCCACCAGGCCGGGGGCGGCCAGCTCCGAGGCGCTGACCGCGGGCGCGGGCGCCGTCAGCAGCAGCGTCGGGCGGGCGGCGTCGTCCTGGCCGCCGCGCAGGACCTGCCCCACCAGGCGCTCCAGGCCGGGGGTGAAGCGTGCCCAGGAGCCGCGGTCCACCAGGGCGTCGAGGTCCTGGGCGCCCTCACCCGGGGCGGTTTCCCCGCCCGGGCTGGCTTCCCCGCCCGGGCCGGTCACCCTGCTCGGCGGGCCGGTCACCCCGCTCGGGGTGGCCGGGGCCGGACCGGTGGGTTCGGGGACGTGGGGGGCGGAGGCGTGGGAGGCGGTCACGCTCTGAGGGTATCGGGGTGTGGTACACACCGGCCTCGGGCGTGTCTGCCGGGAAACACTCAGGTTGGCTGCGTACGGTGACGGCGGTAGGGGGACACGTGTGTGCGTGTGTCCGCGGCAGCGAGGGAAGCATGCGATGATCCGATTCGACCACGTGTCCAAGGTCTACAAGCGGGGGGCCCGGCCGGCGCTCGACGACGTCGAGATCAGGGTCGAGCGTGAGGAGTTCGTCTTCCTGGTGGGGGCGTCGGGCAGCGGGAAGTCCACCTTCCTGCGCCTGGTCCTGCGTGAGGAGCGCCCCACCTCCGGCTCCGTCCACGTCCTGGGGCGCGACCTGTCCCAGATCTCCACCTGGAAGGTCCCCCAGCTGCGGCGGCAGATAGGCTTCGTGTTCCAGGACTTCCGCCTGCTGGAGAACAAGACGGTGCTGGAGAACGTGGCCATTGCCTCCCAGGTGATCGGCAAGCCCCGTCACTACGTCCTCTCCGCCGTCCCCGAGGTGCTCAAGCTGGTGGGCCTGGCGGGCAAGGAGAAGCGCCTGCCCCACGAGCTCAGCGGCGGCGAGCAGCAGCGCGTGGCCATTGCCCGCGCCATGGTCAACCGTCCCAAGCTCCTGCTCGCCGACGAGCCCACCGGGAACCTCGACCCCACCACGTCGGTAGGCATTATCGGCCTCCTGGACCGTATCAACCGCCAGGGCACCACCGTGGTCATGGCGACCCACGACGACGAGATCGTCAACCAAATGCGTAAGCGCGTCATTGAGCTCAAGGCCGGTCAGGTGGTCCGTGACCAGTCCCACGGCTTCTACGGCTCGGACCGCTGAAGGAGAACCACAATGCGACTGCGCTTTATCCTGTCGGAGACCTTCAAGGGCCTGAGCCGTAATATCGCGATGACCATCTCGGTCATCCTGGTCTCGTTCGTGTCCCTGCTCTTCGTGGGCTCCTCCGCCCTGCTCCAGGACCAGATCTCCACCATGAAGGGGGCCTGGTACGACAAGGTGGAGGTGAGTGTCTTCATGTGCCCGCCGTCCTCCTCGTCCGCCAACTGCGTCAACGGGGAGGCCACCCAGGAGCAGATTGACGCGGTGGAGAGGCTGGTCAACTCGGACACCCTCAAGCCCTACGTGAAGAACTACGAGATCGAGTCCAAGGCCCAGGCCTACGCGAACTTTATGAAGGCCTACGGCAAGTCGGCGATCGGCCGCAACGCCACTGAGGCGATGATGCCGGTCTCCTTCCGTATCAAGCTCCACGACCCTGAGAAGTACCAGGTGGTGGCCGAGCAGTTCGCGGGGCGCGACGGGGTGGAGCGGGTCGTGGACCAGGGCGACACCCTCGAGCCCCTGTTCCTGGTCATGAACCGGGCCTCCTGGATCACCGGCGGCCTGGCGGCGGTCATGGCGGTGGCCGCGGTCCTGCTGATCTCCACCACGATCCGCCTGTCCGCCATGAGCCGGTCCAAGGAGACCGGGATTATGAGGCTGGTAGGGGCGTCAAACCTCTTTATCCAGCTTCCCTTTATGCTGGAGGGCGCCCTGGCGGCGCTCGTGGGCGCGCTCCTGGCCGTGGGCGCGCTGTGGGCCGGGGTGAACACCATTGTGGAGGGCTGGCTGGCCAAGTCCATCAAGTTCACGACGGCCTTTATCGGTACCGGTGACGTCCTGAGCCTGGCACCCTTCCTGGTGCTCGCCGCGATCCTCCTGGCTGCCGCGTCCTCGGCCTTCTCCTTGTCCAAGTACACGAGGGTCTGATTCTCCATGCTACCGACTACCCGTTTCACTGCGGACGCCCTTGCCCGACGGCCCTGGCGCCTCCGACGCCGGGGCGTGGCGGCGGCCATGGTGGCGCTCACCGTCATGGTCCTCGGCGTCGGGGGCGGGGCGCAGGCCGACGACCGCTCCGACGCCGCCGCGGAGCAGGCGGAGGCCGAGCAGCGCAGGGCCGAGCTGACCTCCTCCCTGGAGGGGGTCAGCGCCGAGCTCGGGCAGGCCTACCTCGACCTCCAGAACGCCAAGACCGCCCTGAGCACGGCCCAGACCGACCTGGCCACGGCCGAGGCCGACCTGGCCGCCAAGGAGCGCGAGCAGCAGACCATTACCAACCAGCTGGCCGTGGCACAGTCCACACTGACCACCCTGGAGCAGGAGGCCACCGGCTCCCAGGCCGCCACCCAGCAGAGCACCAGCTCGATCGGCCAGCTCGTGGTCTCCACCTACCAGGGGGAGAACTCCCTGACCTCCTGGACCTACGTGCTCTCCTCGGACTCCGTGGAGGACCTCACCCAGCGCGCCTCGGGCGTCGAGATCGGCTCCGCGGTCCAGGAGTCCGTCCTGGCCGCGGCCGAGACCGAGCGGGTCAAGGCCGAGAACCGCCAGGCCAGGCAGAAGGCCGCCACGCAGCGGGTGAGCGACCTCAAGAAGGACGCGGACGACGCCGCCGCGGCCGCCCAGACCGCCAAGGACACGGCACAGCAGAGGCGTGACGCCGTCGCCACCCTGGCGACCCAGAAGGCCAACGCCGCCTCCGTCCTGGAGACCCAGAAGGCGGGTCTGGAGGAGCAGCAGGCCCAGGCCAGTGCGGACGCGGCCGCGGCGGCGTCGCGGGTGGCCGAGATCGACGCCGCCAACCAGGTCGCCCTGAGCGAGGGCAGCGTGTCCTCCGTGCCAGCCTCCTCCATCCAGTCCGACTCCCTGGGCGAGGGCTACATCGGCCACCCCATCCCGGGGCCCCTGAGCGTCACCTCGCCCTTCGGGTACCGGATCCACCCGGTGACCGGCGTGGCCACAGGGCACCAGGGCGTGGACTTCGCGGCCAGCGAGGGCACCCCCCAGTACGCCGCGGTCTCCGGGACGGCGACCTACTGGAACTCCGCCTCCTGCGGCATCGGCATTGACATTAACGGCGGCTACATTGACGGGCACTCCTACGTCATCACCCTGTGCCACCTGTCCTCGCGCACCATTGCCGACGGGCAGTACGTCAACCGGGGCGACGTCGTCGGCCTGACCGGCTCCACCGGCTACGCCACCGGCCCCCACGTCCACTTCCAGGTGGCTCGGGACGGGGTCTACATCGACCCCATGACCCTGCCGGGCTTCTGAGCCGGCGCGCCGGGCGCCCGGGGCACGGGGGCGGGTGCGCCGGGGGCATGCGGTCCGCTCTTGACGTCTCGCGTACCCTAGGTCATTGCGGTGCCGCCAGGCCCGCCACGCGCCGACGCAGCCAGTGGAAGGAGACGCTCGTGCCCAGCAGGCCCAGCAGGCCCAGGAAGCCGACGGCGGGGGAGCGCGCGAAGGCCGCCTCCGACGCCCACAAGACGGTCGCGCGCAACCGCAAGGCGACCCACGACTACTTTATCGAGGACCGCTACGAGGCGGGACTGGTCCTGACCGGCACCGAGGTCAAGGCGCTGCGCATGGGCCGGGCCTCCCTGACCGAGGCGTGGATCGAGATCGACCGTCACGGTGAGGCCTGGCTCCAGGGCGCGCACATCCCCGAGTACCTCCAGGGCACGTGGAACAACCACTCCCCCCGGCGCAAGCGCAAGCTCCTGCTCCACCGCGCCCAGCTGGAGCGGCTGGCGCAGCGGGTGAGCGCCAAGGGCTACACGGTGGTGCCCCTGGAGCTGTACTTCCTGGGGGGCCGGGCCAAGATCGAGATCGCCCTGGCCCGTGGCAAGCAGGACTGGGACAAGCGCCAGTCCCTGCGCGAGGCCCAGGACAGGCGGGAGGCCGCCCGCGCCATGGCCTGGGCCAACCGGCGTCGAGGATGAGACCTATCTCACTTGACGGACGGTAGGCGTTTTCTTATAATCTGTAGTGGCTGGTTTCGGCTGGCTGACAACTCCACAGGGGATGATCGGTTTCGACGACGGTCGTGGGTTCAGGAGAAGCGGGTCGAGGATGCACAGTCATCTCGTCAACGCTCTGTGCGAACCAATAGGTGCCGATAACACTCGCACCGACTTCGCCCTCGCCGCCTGAGCGAGCCTCGAAGTCCGTCAGCCCGGGGAGCGCTTCCGCCCCGGTTCCTGGCGTCATCCAGGGAGCCACTGCCACGTCGCCCTGTCGACGGGTGACGTGGGACTCCTAGTCGGCTGAGCCCGTCGGCGTCCTTGTCCGCGTGAGACGCCGGGGCTGAGAAAATCACTAGCGGACTGCACCCGGAGAAGTCCTGTTGCACCACCGTCGGACGGGGGTTCGATTCCCCCCATCTCCACCACTCCACACGGTCAACGAGAACCCCCGCCACGGGGGCGTGCGTGGAACGCACGCGGGACGTGTGGATGCCGGCGGCCCAGTGGCCGCCAGTCCGCGGTGTCCGCGGGCACGGCAACCCGTTCCCCCGTGCCCGCGACCCGCTCTTCCCCCCCTCCTGCCTCGCCCCCCGTCCTGGGGCCACCGCGTGGCAGGCCGCGGGCGTCCGCACGGCACGGGGGCTCTGCGTCAGTGCGCCAGGTCCCGGGCGAGGCCACCCAGCACCTGAGAGGCGCCGCCCTCTATGCGCAGGTCGGCGACGTCGTCGACCATGGTGGGACCGCGGTTGATGACTGCCAGCGCCGCGCCGCACCCTACGGCCTGGCGCACCACCCACATGCCGGTGGACACCACCAGGCTGGTGCCCACCACGAGGACGACGTCACAGTGCCGGGCAGCCTCAAGGGACTGCCCCAGGGCCTCGGGGAGCCCCTCGCCGAAGAAGACAATGTCGGGCTTGAGCAGGCCGCCGCAGGTCTCGCAGTTGACGGCCCGGAAGCCGCACCCCTCGGCGGCGGCCCGGTCGGCCTGAGGGGTGATGGCGACCTGGGCGGGGTCGGTCTCACGGGGGTAGTCAGGGTTGAGCTGGCTCAGACGCCTGTCCAGGGCGGCGCGCGGGGTCAGGGCGCCGCAGGACAGGCACACGACACGGTCGTAGGCGCCGTGGAGCTCGTAGACGGTGCGCTGCCCGGCGCGGGAGTGGAGGCGGTCCACGTTCTGGGTGGACACGCCGGTGACCAGGCCGACGTCCTCCAGGCGGGCCAGGGCGCGGTGCGCGGGGGTGGGGGTCAGGGGCTCCAGGAGCCGCCACGTGGCGTGGTTGCGGGCCCAGACCCAGCGGTACCAGACGGGGTCGGTCACGAACTGCTCGTAGTCCACCGGGGCCACGGGGGTGGTGCCCACGCCCCGGTAGTCGGGGATCCCGGCGTCGGTGGAGACGCCCGCCCCGGTCACCACCAGGGTGCGCGCCCCGCGCACGACCTCGGCAAGGCGCCTCGTGGCGGGGTCCGGCTCGGTGTGGGTGCTCATACCCCAGGTGTACACCACCCACGACGCGCGGGCAGGAGGTTTCGCGCCCCTCTCACCCTCTATGCTCCCAGGACACCACCCACGACGCGCGGGCGGGAGGACTGACGCAGTAGGTGCAGGACGGGGGCGAGGGCGCTAGGGGAGGATGACGCCCTCGTGGGCCAGGAGCGCGGCCTTGCGCCATACCCCGCCGGCGTAGCCGGTCAGGGAACCGTCGGAGGCGACCACCCGGTGGCAGGGGACAATGACCGACAGGGGGTTGTGACCCACCGCCCCGCCCACGGCCTGGGCGGACATGGTCGGCCGCCCCAGCCGGGCGGCCGCCTGCCGGGCCAGCTCCCGGTAGGTCAGGGTGGTGCCGTAGGGGATCTTCTCAAGCATGCTCCACACCAGCTGGCGGAAGGCGGTCCCCTCTGCCAGCAGCGGCAGCTGCGCGGGGCGGGGGCGCTCACCGGCCACGTAGCGTTCCAGCCAGGTGACGGCGTCGAGTAGGATCGGGTGGTCCGGTGCGGGGACGAGTGGGCCCCGTAGGGTGGACAGGGCGTGGGCCTGCCCCTTGAACCAGGCGCCGACGAGGACGCCCTGAGGCCCCTGGTCCCGGGCGGCCAGGGTGATGTCGCCCCAGGGCGAGGTGTAGACGGTGCCCCAGGTGGTCGGGATCTCCATAACGGGCCCCCTCACCTCTGCGGGCCCACGCCCAGCAGCCGCAGGACCGCCTCGTCCTCCTTGTCCGAGGCGACCAGGTCCACCAGGAAGGTCAGGCGCCAGTCGTGGTCGCCCTCGGGGTCCTCGATAATCTGCGTGGCCAGCCACACCGGGCGCCCGGAGGCCTCCAGGGCCTCACGCAGCCGCTCACTGACCCCGGCGGCGGCCAGGGCCGTCTCGTCCGGGTCCTCCTCCAGGGGCGCCAGCGCCGCGCTCCGGGCCGCCTGGTCGGTGCCGATCCAGTCGTACTCCTCCCAGTAGCGTCCCAGGACCTCGTCCCAGCGCGCCTGGTCCCAGCCCGAGCCAGCGTCCAGGCGCGCCAGGCCCGCCACATCGTCGAGGTCCATGAGCTCGACGTGGCGGAACATGGCCCTGCGCACGGCCACCCGGAAGGCGTGCCGGTTGCGGGTGAAGGCCACGTGGCCGGTGGCGTCGGCCCCGAAGGCCCGCTCCGCCCCCGTTGAGTCGTCAGCCCCGGGCCGGTCTCCCCCCGGCCGGTCCCCGCCCAGCAGCGCGGCCCCCTCCTCGGCCCGCCCGTCCTGGGCGGCGCCCAGGGCCTCCCACTCGTCCAGCAGGGAGGAGTCCACGGCACGCACCAGTGCCCCCAGCCAGTCAATGAGCTCGACCACCTCCGGCGTGCGGTGCTCCTCGGGCACCACCTGGCGCAGTGCCCGGTAGGCGTCGGTGAGGTAGCGCAGCACCACGCCCTCGCTGCGTCCCAGCTCGTAGCGGGAGACCAGGTCGGAGAAGGTCATGGCGTTCTCCACCATCTCGCGCACCACGGACTTGGGTGCCAGCTCGAACTCCGCCACCCAGGGGTTGGCCTGCCGGTACATCTCCAGGGCCGGGGCCAGCAGCTCGGCCAGCGGCCGGGGCCAGGTGACCTCCTCCAGGGCCTCCATGCGCTCGTCGTAGTCCATGCCCTGGGCCTTCATGGCGGCCACCGCCTCGCCGCGGGCGGCCCGCTGCTGGGCGTACAGCAGCGGGCGCGGATCGTCCAGCGTGGCCTCGACCACGCTGACCACGTCCAGGGTGTGCTCGGGGGAGTCCACGCCCAGCAGGTCCATGGCGGCCAGGGCGAAGGGGGCCAGGGGCTGGTTGAGGGCGAAGTCCCCGGGCAGGTCCACGGCCAGGCGCAGGCGAGGGCGCCCGTCTGCGGCGGCCACCGCGCTGCTCACGTGCTCCAGGACCCCGGCGGTGCGCAGCGAGCGGTAGATGTCCAGGGCACGACGCACGTGGTGGCGGCGCTGCACCTGGGTGGACGGGACACGGGCCAGGAGGGCCGCCATGGCCTCCACCGGGTTGCCGGGCCGCTCCATGAGGTTGAGGACCATGGTGGTGGTGACCTGGAACTGGCTGGTCAGGGTCTCGGGGGTGGCGTCACGCAGGCGCAGGTAGGTCTTGTCGGTCCAGTTCACCCGCCCCTCGGGGGCCTTCTTGCGCACGATCCTGCGGCGCTTGCGCTCGTCGTCACCCGCCCTGGCCAGGGCCCGCGCGTTCTCAATGACGTGCTCGGGGGCCTGGACGACGACGTAGCCGCGGGTGTCGAAGCCCGCGCGCCCGGCCCGCCCGGCGATCTGGTGGAACTCCCGGGCCGTCAGGTGGCGCTCCCGGGCGCCGTCGAACTTGACCAGGGAGGTGAGGACCACGGTGCGGATGGGCACGTTAATGCCCACCCCCAGGGTGTCCGTGCCGCAGATGACCGCCAGCAGGCCCTCGCGTGCCAGCCTCTCCACCAGGCGCCGGTAGCGCGGCAGCATGCCGGCGTGGTGCACCCCGATGCCTGCGCGCAGCAGCCGCGAGAGCGTGGCCCCGAACCCGGCGCCGAAGCGGAAGCCCCCCAGGGCCGCCACGATCGCCCGCTTGCGTGAGGCCAGCCCCAGGTCCACGCTGAGCAGGGAGGTGGCCCGCTCCACCGCCTCCTTCTGGGAGAAGTGGACCACGTAGACGGGGGCCTTGTCCTGGGCCACCAGGCGGGTCAGGAGGTCGCCGATAGCCTCCACCGAGTACTCCATCTCCAGGGGCACCGGGCGCACGGCGTCGTCCACGACGGCGACCTCGCGTCCGGTGCGCGCCTGAAGGTCCTTGACGAACCAGCTGACGTCCCCCAGGGTGGCCGACATCAGCACCATCTGGGCCTGGGGGAGCTCGAGGTAGGGCACCTGCCAGGCCCACCCCCGCTGGGGGTCGGCGTAGTAGTGGAACTCGTCCATGACCACGGTGTCCACGTCCAGCCCCTCGCCCTCGCGCAGGGACTGGTTGGCCAGGATCTCCGCGGTGCAGCAGATAATGGGGGCGAGGGCGTTAATGGAGGTGTCCCCGGTGACCATGCCCACGTTGCTGGCCCCGAACAGGCGTACCAGCTCAAAGAACTTCTCGCTCACCAGGGCCTTGAGGGGGGCCGTGTAGTAGGAGCGCTCCCCGCGGGCCAGGGAGGCGGTGTGGGCGGCCAGGGCGATCATGGACTTGCCCGACCCGGTGGGGGTGGCGGCAATGACGTGGCGGCCCTCCAGGATGTGGCCCAGGGCCTCGTCCTGGTGGGGGTAGAGGGGCCGGCCGGTCTCCTCGGCCCAGGTGCTAAAGGCCAGGTAGACGTCCTCCGGGGCGGGGACGCGCTCGGGGTCCGAGGCGGGGATGAGGGAGTCCAGGAGCGCGTTGAGGGCCGGGACGTGGGCCGCGGAGCCGGAGGGAGCCATGGCCTCATGCTCTCACGACCGGGCTCGGGCTCCCCGCCAGCTCGTCCTGGTGGTCTCACCGGTTCATGCTCTTGCGGCTGGGGCCGGGCCCTCCGGCCTACCGCGGCGGGTGCGCTCTGCGTACCTGCCAGAGCGGTTCCCTGCCGCTGTGGCGCGGGCGGGATAAGCGCAAGGGCCACATCCTGCGCCCACAGGGCGATGTCTCCCTGTGTAGTGCGGACTGGATTGGACGGGACCGCCGCCGCCGGCGCCTCCCTGTGTAGCGCGGGCGGGATCTGGTTGCGAGCTTGCTCTGTCCGTGTCGTGTGCCGGGGTGCGGTGACCGGAGCCTTCCGTTGCTGGGTCCGGGCGGTCTCGGACGGGCCGTCAACTGGTCCGGTGGCGGCAGGCCGCGTCGCGGCGGCTGTCCGGGGATGCGGCGGTCCTCCTGTCTCCTGGTGGAGTGGGCCGGTGCGGCGTCCAGGGGAACATTTTGCGCAGAGGGTAACCGATTGCGCAGAAGGTGACCTGGATTCGTTACCTTCTGCGCAAGACGTCACCCTGCGCACAAAATGTCCCGCCCTGCGCAGGACGTCCCCGCACGCCGCCCTCTGGGCGGTCTGCCGTCTGTCTGCCGACCCGGTTTCGTGCGCGTGTCGCAATCTGAGGATCAGAACGAGGGCCACCTTTGGCCGCGCCAAGTCCCAGGCCCCTGACCTGCGTGGACATTGGATGCACAAAGGTGAGAACGGGGTGGGGTCGGCTCTGATCCTCAGATTGCGACAGAACCGTCCACCCAGCACTGCCAGGGCCGCGCATAAGCGCCGCGTATAGCCTCCTCCCGGGGCGAGACAGGCCACCTCGGCTTTGTCCATTCGCCCCTGCCGCCCTCCCCCCGGAGCGGGGCAGGCCACCTGTTGCGACCAGGGCCATCCGCGCGCCAGCTCCTCCCCACCCGGGCCGGTGGCGTGCCAGAGGCACAGGCTGGCACTCACCCGCACGGCTGGACCGGTGTGCTCAGTGAGCACCCGGCTGCGCCCGAGTCGGGCCAGGCCCCTGAGGCGGCCACCTGACGGCACCAGGGTGCGCCCGGTCGGTGCCCGGGGCCGGCAGTGACGCGGCGACCCCGCCCGGGCCCATCCGGTGCCCAGAATACGGTCAGGTGAGCAGGGCGCCCCGGTCCGTGCGACTATGTACCAGCCCCTGACCACCGCCGGGAGGGCGCACGGACCGGCAGCAGCGGAGATTGAGAGCAGATGAGCACAGAAACGACCCCCACCGGGCTCAAGGAGATCGGGGACGCGCTCAACCAGGTCGACGACGTCTTCTACACCTACGTCCTGGCGGCGCTCCTCATTGCGGTGGGCCTCTACCTGACCGTGCGCACCCGCGGCGTCCAGATCCGCCACCTGGGCACCATGCTCACCTCCCTGACCCTCTCGCGCCGGGGGGCCGACGGCGGTATCTCCTCCTTCCAGGCCTTCGCCATCGGTCTGGCCGCGCGCGTGGGCATCGGCAACGTGGCCGGCGTCGCCCTGGCGGTGGTGGCCGGCGGCCCCGGGGCGCTGTTCTGGATGTGGGTCGTGGCCCTCATCGGCATGGCCACCAGCTTCGTGGAGTCCACCCTGGCGCAGATCTTCAAGGAGCGCGGCCGTGACTTCACCTACCGCGGGGGACCGGCCTACTACATGAAGAACGGGCTCGGCTCGCGCGCCTGGGGCCGGGTCTTCGCGCTCCTGTTCATCGTGGCCGTGGGGGTGACCGTGGTCATGGTCCAGACCAACACCCTGGCCGAGGTCGTGGGCGCCACCGTGTCCTCGGTGCGGCCCTGGATGGTGGGGGTCTTCCTGGTCATGCTCACCGCTCCGGTGGTCCTGGGCGGGCTGAGGTCCGTGGCCCGGGTCACGGAGTGGATGGCCCCGGTCATGGCCGTGGTCTACGTGCTGGTGGCCCTCCTCGTCCTGCTGACCCACCTCGGCCAGGTCCCCACCGTCCTCAGCCAGGTCGTCCGCGGGGCCTTCGGCGCCGACCAGGCCCTGTACGGCGTCGCCGGGGGCGTGGTGGCCGCCGTCCTCAACGGCCTGCGCCGCGGCCTGTTCTCCAACGAGGCGGGCCTGGGCACCGTCCCCAACGCGGCCGGCACCGCCACCACCCGCCACCCGGTGCGCCAGGGGCTCATCCAGTCCTTCGGCGTCTTCATCGACACCATGCTGGTGTGTACCGCCACCGGCCTGCTCATCCTCCTGGCCACCGGCACCTACCACCCCGGTGACAAGCGGGCCCGGGGCGCGGTGCTCACCCAGCAGGCCGTCGTGGAGCACCTGGGGGGCTGGACCACCTGGCCCATGGTGGTCCTCATCTTCGTCCTGGTCTTCTCCACCGTCCTGGGCTGCTACTCCTACGCCCAGGTCAACGTCAACTTCCTGGGCGGCGAGCGCCGCGGTGAGCAGGTCCTGGGGGTGGTCCTGACGGCGGCGAGCTTCGGCGGCTGCATGCTCTCCCTGCCCGTGGTCTGGGCCCTGAGCGACATCGCCCTGGGGCTGCTGGGTATTGTCAACCTGGTCGTCATCGTGCGCCTGACGCCGTGGGCCGTGGGCGCCCTGAAGGACTTCGAGGCCCAGAGCGCCGTCGGCGTGGAGCCGGTCTTCGTGGGGCACGGCAACCCCTACCTGCCCGGGGACGTGGTGCCCGGGATCTGGGAGGCCGACGACGCCGTCCGCCTGACCGCCGACCCCCTGGCGCGCGGGACGCAGGACTGAGCCGCCTCGCACGACCGACAGCCCACAGGACCTTTACGCGAGCGAAACATCCGGGCGCCTACGGTGGGTTAGTCCCTACCGGCGTCGTACGGCCCCGGACCGGTTCGCGCGCCCCGGCCCCGGGTCCGTGCCCGGCGCGGTCCTGGGCCTGCGACCTGGTCCTATCGCACCCAGGAGGCCATGTGCACCCCGGATCCCTGACGTCACCCCTCATTGCGCCCGCTGCCAACGACGACCTGCTCACCCGTGCCACCGCCCTGCTGGGCGACGTCGGCGACAGGTTCTACGGCGGGCTGCTGGCCTGGCTGCTCATAGCCGCCGGCGTCTACTTCACCGTACGCACCCGCGGCGTCCAGGTGCGCCACCTGCGTAACATGCTCGTGACCATCCTGGGCTCGCGCGGCGGGTCCCGGGAGGGCATATCGTCCTTCCAGGCCTTCGCCGTGGGCATTGCCTCGCGCGTGGGCACAGGCAACATTATCGGCGTGGCCATTGCCATCACCATGGGCGGGCCCGGGGCCGTGTTCTGGATGTGGGTCGTGGCGCTGCTGGGCATGGCCACCGGGTTCGTGGAGTCCACCCTGGCCCAGCTCTACAAGGTCCCCGCCGGTGACGGCTCCTTCCGGGGCGGGCCCGCCTACTACATCTCCCGCGGCCTGGGCTCCCGGACCTGGGCCGGGATCTTCGCCGTCGTCATCACCTTCGTCTTCGGCTTCGCCTACGAGGCCACCCAGGCCAACGCCATCTCCTCCATCCTCTACGACACCTACAAGATGCCCAAGTGGGTCACCGCCGTGGGCCTGCTGGTCCTGACCGCCCCCATTATCTTCAAGGGCATCCGCCGGGTGGCGCGCATAGCCGAGTGGGTGGCCCCGCTCATGGCGCTGGCGTACGCGCTGCTGGCCCTGGCCGTGCTGGCCGTGCAGGTCGAGCGCATCCCCGAGGCCCTGGCGCAGATCTTCCAGGGCGCCTTCGGTCTCAAGTCCGCCTTCTACGGTATTGGCGGCGGCCTCTACGCAGCCGTGCTCAACGGCGTCAAGCGGGGGCTGTTCTCCAACGAGGCCGGTGAGGGGTCGGTGCCCAACGTCGCCGCCACCGCCACCACCTCCCACCCGGTCAACCAGGGCTTTATCCAGTCCATGGGCGTGTTCGTGGACACGATCATCGTGTGCACCGCCACCGCCCTCATTGTGCTGCTCTCCGGGGTCTACGACCCGGTGCGGGCCCTGTCCAGCCCCGAGGCCGCCGCGGCCGCCAAGGCCGCCGCCTCGTCACTGACCTCCGACTCGGTGGCCAGCGTCCTGGGCCCGTGGGCCTCCACCCTCATGGTGCTGATCGTCTTCGTCTTCGCCTACTCCTCGCTGCTGGGCAACTTCACCTACGCCGAGATCAACGTGGACTTCCTGCGCGGCAGCAACAAGGACCACACCTGGCTGCGCTTTATGATCCTGGTGGCCACGGCCGTGGGCTCCATGGCCTCGCTGAACTTCGTGTGGAACCTCTCCGACATTGCCATGGGCCTCATGGCGATCATCAATATCGTGGCCATCACCCTGCTGGGTAAGTGGGCCCTGGGGGCACTGCGCGACTGGGAGGCCCAGAACCGGGCCGTGCGCGCCGGCCTGCAGGACGAGATCGTGTTCGTGTCCACCGCCAACCCCTGCATGCCCGGTGAGCTCCCCGGGGACGTGTGGAGCCTCGACGGCGCCGCCCACGCCGGGGCCCCGGCAGTCCGCGAGGTGGTCGCCGAGGGCGCCGAGGTCGTCAGGTAGCCCTCCGGCCGCCCCGACCGGCCCTGTCCACGACTGCTGGCGCCAGTGGCAGGGTGTGCCAGTGATCCTGATCCCGGGGCGCGCCAGTGATCCCACGGACGCGCCGGTGGGGCCGCGGCGGCGTGGCGTGGGTCCGGAGCTGTGGGAGGCGCCGGTGGCGGGGCACCGGTGGGTCCGCGAGCGCCAGCGGGTCCGCGAGCGCCAGCGGGTCCGCGAGCGCCAGCGGGTCCGCGGGTGCCGGTACCCCGTGGCGTGGTCCCGCCTCACCGCGAGAGGCGCGCGTCGCACCGTGTCAGGACCCGGGGACGGAGCCTGACGGGGCTAGGGTGACGGCCATGAAGATCGCACGTTTCACCACGGGGGACGAGCCCCGCTACGGCATCGTCCAGGGCCTGCCCGCGGACGAGGCGGCCCCCACCGGGGAGTCGGAGGGCTACCTCCTGGTGCTCAAGGGTGACCCCCTCTTCTCCGTGCCCAAGGCCACCGGCGAGGTCGTGCCGCTGAAGGAGGCCCGGCTCCTGTCCCCGGTCATCCCCCGCTCCAAGGTGGTGGGCGTGGGCGAGAACTACGCCGCCCACGCCAGGGGGACGGGTGCGACGGCGTCGGGCCGGGACGAGCCCCCCACCCTCTTCCTCAAGCCCAACACCTCGGTCATCGGCCCCGACGTCCCGATCGTCCTGCCTCCCTGGAGCGATGAGGTCTACTACGAGGCCGAGCTCGCCGTCGTCGTACGGACCCTGGCCAAGGACGTCCCCGCCGAGCGGGCGGCCTCCGTCGTCCTGGGCTACACGGTGGCCAACGACGTCTCCGCCCGTGACCGCCAGCCCGGTGAGATCCAGTGGGTGCGGGCCAAGGCCTTCGACACCGCCTGCCCCCTGGGCCCCTGGATCGAGATCCCCGAGCGGGGGGCGGCCGGCGCCTTCGACCCCGCTGACGCCGTGGTGCGCACCCGCCTGGACGGGACGCTGGTCCAGCAGGGGAGCACCAGCGACATGGTCCGGGGCGTGCCCGAGCTCATTGCCTACATCTCCAGCGTCTTCACCCTCCTGCCCGGGGACGTCATCCTGACCGGCACCCCCGCGGGCGCGGGGCAGATCCGCCCCGGGCAGCGGGTGGAGGTCTGCGTGGAGGGGGTCGGCGCCTTCTCCAACCCCGTGGTGCGGCGCTAGGGCGGCCCGGGCCCTCGCGGGCGCTACTCCCAGTGGCCCAGGGCCGGGTCCGCCACCTGCCGGAGGCGTAGAAGGCGGCCCCGGACCGGGTCGAGGTCGATGGTGCCGCCCGCGCTGAGGCGGTCCCGGACCCTCGCGGGCCCTGGTCCAGTGGTCCTGGGTGGGCTGAGGTCCGTGGCCCTGGTGGCCACTCTGCTCCCAGCGGCCCGGGGCCGGGGCCAGCTCAGCCCAGGTCCGCCACCGCCTGGGCGATACGGGCGGTGGCCTGCGCGGCCACGCCCCGGCCCATGGCCAGGTTGAGGCGGCAGAAGCGCTCGTACCCCGCCCCGAAGGCGGCGCCGTCGTTCATGGCCACGCCCGCGCCCAGGAGGTAGCGTGCCGGCGATCCGGCCGCCTCCAGGGCGGCGCCCTCCAGCCCCGAGCAGTCCAGCCAGGCCAGGTAGGAGCCGCTGGGCACCGTCAGCTCCAGGCCCGGCACCTGCTCCAGGTCGTGCGCCACCTGCCCGGCGGTGCCCCACAGGTAGGCGCGCACGGCCTGAAGCCAGCCCAGCCCCCGGCGCAGGGCGGCGACGGCGGCCTGGACGCCCAGGAGGGTCGCCTCGTGGGAGAGCCACCGGCTGGGTCCGTCGGCGTCCCAGGCCGCCCGGCCCGGCCCGGTGGCAATGAGCTGGGCGCAGCGCAGGCCGGGGACGTTGAAGGCCTTGGAGACCGAGGTGGCCGTGAAGGTCAGGGCCGGGTCCGCCCCGGGACGGCAGGCGTAGGGGGTGTGGGTGGCACCCGGGTCGATCACCAGCATGGCGTGGATCTCGTCGGCGAAGACCGGCACCCCGTAGCGGGCCGAGAGCGCGGCGACGGCGTCGAGCTCGGAAAGGGACAGGACGCGGCCCACCGGGTTCCACGGGTTGCACAGGACCAGCAGGCCCCCGCCGCTGGCCATGGCGGCCTCAATACCCTCCAGGTCCAGCTCCCAGGTGGGGTGCCCGCAGGCGTCACGGCCCCGTAGCGCACGCACCTGGAGGCAGTCGCGGCCCACGACCCCGGGGATGGACAGGAAGGGCATGTAGGCGGGCGTGGGCACGATGACGGGCGAGCCCGGCCGGGTGTGCCGGGTAATGAGCGTCATGAGGACCGACAGCACGTCAGGGGCTAGGGAGACGTCCGGCTCGGCCACCTCCCAGCCGAAGGCCTGCTGCTGGTAGCGGGCCACCTCCTGGCGGGCGGCCCGGGCCAGGTGGTCGGGGGTGTAGCCCAGGGAGCCGTCCCGGACGGCGCGCTGGAGGACCTCGGTGACGGCGGGGGCGGTCCCCAGGTCCATCTCCGCCACCCACGCCCCGATCGCCTCGGGGTAGCGCACCCACTTCAGGCTGCCGCGTGCGCGCATGACCTCCGGGGTCAGGGCGTCCCAGGAGGCGGTCAGGGCGTGGGTGTCGGAGGCGGTCACCCCCGCAGTCTAGGCACCGCGGGGCCTCAGCCGTCCATGTCCGCCGGACCGGGGTCGTTCAGGGCGGTGCCCTTCATGAGCGTCTCCAGCTCCGTGGCGGAGTAGGCGCCGGCGGGGCAGGCGTACATGACCCGCATGAGCACCGGCACGTGCGTGGTGGTGAAGACCCGCAGGTACATGGTGCCCCGGTAGTCCTGCTGGTCGGCGCCGGTGTAGGTCCACTCCAGGTGCCTGGTCTCAATGGCGTTGCCCGCCCCGTCCTTAACGGCGGTGAGGTCGTCCTGCGCGGGGCTGAAGGAGACGTTGGTGACCTGGGAGCCCTCGTAGGAGTGGGTGGTCTTCTCAGCCTGGAGGTCGGTCTCCTCGCGGTCGGTACGGCCGCTGGTCTGGTAGGTGTCCTGGGAGGTGGTGAACAGGCACCCGACGGCGTTGCCCAGCTGGTTCTTGCCGTCCTGGTCCATGGTCCTGACGCTCCACCCGGGCACGTCCGTGGGGACGCTCCAGTACGGGGCGCCGTCGACCTCCCCCGGGGACCGGGTGCCGGCGGCCGGGCTGGAGGAGGCCGGCGCGGGGGCAGGGGAGGGGGAGGCGGCCGAGGGCTCCTGGCTGCCGCAGGCGGTCAGGGTGGGCAGCGCCAGCGCCAGGCTGAGGCCGGCGGCCAGGGCGAGCCTGCGGGCGGGTCGGGACGGGCGGGGACCGGGGGACGGGCGTGGGGTCGGGGACATGGCTACCTCCGGGGTCGGACTGGCAGGTGGTCGAGGTCGGCGTCACGCAGGGGCGGGGACGCCCGGTGGAGGACGGAGCAGGCGGGGGAGCGGTCGAGATCTGGACCACAGCCAGGCCTACGGTAGGCCATGGTAAGCGCTGCCACGTCGGCTGGCAATGGTGCAGGCGGTCCCTGGCGCTACGCTGGGCCCATCATGCCTGACACTCCTGACAACACCGCCGTCTCCCGCCCCGACGCCCCGGCCCGCACGCCCCTCCCGGCACCCGGGTCCTCGCCCGTGCGCGTGCGCTTCTGCCCCTCACCAACCGGCACCCCCCACGTGGGCATGGTGCGTACCTGCCTGTTCAACTGGGCCTGGGCCCGCCACACCAGGGGCACCTTCGTCTTCCGCATCGAGGACACCGACGCCGCCCGCGACTCCGAGGAGTCCTTTAAGGCCATTATCGACTCCCTGACCTGGCTGGGCCTGGACTGGGACGAGGGCGTGGGCGTCGGCGGCCCCCACGAGCCCTACCGCCAGTCCCAGCGCATGGACCTCTACCGGCAGGTCGCCGCCGAGCTGCTCCAGGCCGGGTACCTGTACGAGTCCTTCTCCACCCCCGAGGAGGTCGAGGCCCGTCACCGGGCCCGGGGCGAGGACCCCAAGCTCGGCTACGACGGCTACGACCGGGACCTGACCGAGGCCCAGAAGGCCGCCTACCGGGCCGAGGGCCGCCGCCCCGTCCTGCGCATGCGCATGCCGGACGAGGACATCACCTTCACCGACCTGGTGCGCGGCCCCATCACCTTCAGGGCCGGCTCGGTCCCCGACTACGTCGTCGTGCGCGCAGGCGGGGACCCCCTCTACACGCTGGTCAACCCCGTGGACGACGCCGCCATGGGGATCACCCACGTGCTGCGCGGGGAGGACCTGCTGTCCTCCACGCCGCGCCAGATCGCCCTGTACCGGGCGCTGACGCAGATCGGCCGCGCCAGCGCGGTGCCGCGGTTCGGCCACCTGCCCTACGTCATGGGGGAGGGCAACAGGAAGCTGTCCAAGCGCGACCCGCAGTCCAACCTGCTCATCCACCGCCACCGCGGCATGCTCCCCGAGGGGCTGATCAACTACCTGGCCCTGCTGGGCTGGTCCCTGTCCAGGGACCAGGACGTCTTCAGCCCCGCGGACATGGTCGAGGCCTTTGAGGTGACCGACGTCAACCCCAACCCGGCCCGCTTCGACCCCGTCAAGTGCGAGGCCATTAACGCCGAGCACATCCGGCTCCTTGAGCCGCAGGACTTCCGCGACCGCCTGGTGCCCTACCTCGCCGACGTCTACCCCGACCCGGCTGACCCGCACTGGGTGCCCCGCCCCCTGGTGAGCGCCACCACCTTCGGGGCCCTGACCGCCCGGGAGCAGGAGATCCTCACCGCCGCCGCCCCCCTGGTCCAGACCCGCGTCCAGCTCCTGGGCCAGGGGCGCGACATGCTCGGCTTCCTGCTCGTGCCCGACGACGCCCTCCAGCTCGAGGAGAAGGCCGTGGCCAGGCTCAGGGACTCCGCCCCGGCGGTCCTGGACGCCGCGCTCAGCGCCCTGGAGCCCCTGGGGGACCGGGAGTGGACGACGGCGCGGCTGGAGGAGGTCCTGCGCGCCGCCATTGTGGAGGGCCTGGGCATAAAGCCGCGCCTGGCCTTCGGGCCCCTGCGCGTGGCCGTCACCGGCCGCCAGGTCTCCCCGCCGCTGTTCGAGTCCATGGAGATCCTGGGGGCCGTCAGCTCCCTGGCCCGCCTGCGCTCCCTGCGCGCCCGCCTGGGCTGAGCCTGCACGGTGAGGTGGTGGCGGGCGCGCTGGGTCAGGAGTGCGTGTCCGCCCGGGCTGAGCCTGCGCCGGTCCCTGACTACCGGGTCCTGACTGCCGGGCTTTGACCACGGGGTCCTGACCGCTGGCGGCGCCCGGCGGCGCGGGCGGGCGCGGCACGACTGTGGCTGTACTCACGCACCAGGGATTTGTCAGGGGCGCGGGTGCCTGCGTAGAGTACTTCCCGCTGCTCCGGACGGTCCTCGTTCCGGGACACAGCCCATGGGGTATGGTGTAATTGGCAACACTGGTGATTCTGGTTCATCCATTCTAGGTTCGAGTCCTGGTACCCCAGCGAGGAGGGAACTCCTTAATCAGGGACTTCCCTCCGCAGGAGGAAAGCTCCGCGCCCCCATCGTCTAGCGGCCCAGGACACCGCCCTCTCACGGCGGCAGCGCCGGTTCAAATCCGGCTGGGGGTACTGGCCAGGCGGGTCGTACCCGCTGAGCCCGTGGGCCCCCATCGTCTAGCGGCCCAGGACACCGCCCTCTCACGGCGGCAGCGCCGGTTCAAATCCGGCTGGGGGTACGGAGCCGGGACGTCCCGGACCTTATAAGGATCCGCAGGATCTACGCCCCCATCGTCTAGCGGCCCAGGACACCGCCCTCTCACGGCGGCAGCGCCGGTTCAAATCCGGCTGGGGGTACCACGTACCTCACGCGCAGCACCCTGCCGCGCCCACCAGGCCAGCCCGCCAGCCACCGGGTGCCTAGGACGACGCGGCCGCGTCCAGCCTCAGCAGCTCCGAGACCGTCGCCAGGGCCAGCCCCTGGTCCTTGACGGCCGCCGCGGCGGCCACCACCGCCCGCACGAGCGCCTCGGTGGGCTGGCTGCGCGCGTCGTGGCTGAGGATGATCCCACCCGCCCCCACGCTGCCCACCAGGCCCTGGGCGGTGGCCACGTCCGGGGTGTGGTGGCCCCACAGGACCACGTCCAGCCCCCGACTCGCCGCCACCATGAGCGCCGGGGCGTCCACGCGCCCGTAGGGGGGCCGCCACAGACGGGGCGCGGGGGCGCCCGCGGAGGTGATGGCCGACATCGTGCGGTCGATCTCGTCACCGAGCTGGTCGTACTCCTTGGAGTACACGTCCTGGTGGTCCCAGCCGTGGACGGCCACCTCGTGCCCCGCGCCCGCCTCACGAGCCACCAGGTCCGGGTGGGCGGAGGCGCTGGTGCCCAGCAGGAAGAAGGTCGCCGGGATCCCGGCCTCGCCCAGCAGGTCCAGCACCAGGGGCGTGAACTCCCCGGGGCCGTCGTCAAAGGTCAGGGCTACCGCGCCCGAGCCCGGTGAGGCCTGGAACACGGTGCGCGCCCCCAGGTACCCCGGTGCCACCGGGCGCGGGGCCACACGGTCCGTGGGGGAGCGGCGCTGCGCCAGCACCCGGCCTCCCACCACCCCGGCCGCCCCGCCCGCAGCCGCACCGGCCGCCCCGACGGCGCTGGTGCGAAGGACCTGACGGCGGCTGAAAGACCTCATGGGCCTCTAGGGTAGCCCCCGGCAGACTGCCGTCGGCCCCCGCCTGGGCGGACGCCGCGTCAGTGGCCACACCACCCACACCCCCGGACCGCGTCGGCCCCCGCCTGGGCGGACGCCGCTCGCCCACGGCCCGCACGCCCGGGTCGCCGTCCCGGTCCCGGTAGGCAGCTGGCGGCCCGCGCTCCCCGGCCCCGCTAGACTCAGCCCCGTGACGACGTTCGAGACGCTCAAGCCCCCCAGCCCCCTTGCCGACGGCGCCATGCGCGTCACCCCCCTGGGTGGCCTGGGCGAGGTCGGCCGCAATATGACCGTCTTCGAGGTGGACGGCAAGCTCCTCATCGTGGACTGCGGCGTCCTGTTCCCCGAGGAGAACCAGCCCGGCGTCGACCTCATCCTGCCCGACTTCGAGCCCATCCGGGACCGGCTCGACGACGTCGTGGCCCTGGTGCTGACCCACGGGCACGAGGACCACATCGGCGGCGTGCCCTACCTGCTGCGCCTGCGCCCCGACATCCCCCTGGTGGGCAGCGAGCTGACCCTGGCCTTCGTGGACGCCAAGCTCAAGGAGCACCGTATCCGCCCCGTGCTGCGCCAGGTCGTGGAGTACGAGCGGGTGGTCTACGGCCCCTTCGACGTCGAGTTCGTGGCCGTCAACCACTCCATCCCCGACGCCATGGCCGCCATGATCCGCACCCGTGCCGGAAACGTCCTGGTCACCGGCGACTTCAAGATGGACTCCCTGCCCATTGACGGGCGCATTACCGACCTGCGCTCCTTCGCCCGGTTCGGGCAGGAGGGGGTGGACCTGTTCTGCGTGGACTCCACCAACGCCGAGGTCCCCGGCATGATCGGCCACGAGGGGCAGATCGGCCCGGTGCTGGACAACGTCTTCGCCGAGTCCGGCGGCCAGATCGTGGTGGCCTCCTTCTCCAGCCACGTCCACCGGGTCCAGCAGGTCCTCGACGCCGCCGCCCTCCACGGGCGCCGGGTGGCCCTCATTGGGCGCTCCATGGTGCGCAATATGGGCATCGCCGCCGAGCGCGGCTACCTCAAGGTGCCCGACGGCGTCCTCATCGACGCCCGCGAGGTCACCTCCCTGCCCCCCGACGAGCGGGTCCTCATGGTCACCGGGAGCCAGGGGGAGCCCATGGCGGCCCTGAGCCGCATGGCCCACGGCGAGCACCGCAGCGTGACCGTGGAGCCGGGGGACACCGTCGTCTTCGCCTCCTCCCTCATCCCCGGCAACGAGAACTCCGTCTACCGGGTCATCAACCAGCTCATGCGCCTGGGGGCGCGGGTGGTCCACCAGGGCAACGCCAAGGTCCACGTCTCCGGCCACGCCTCGAGCGAGGAGCTCCTGCACGTCTACAACATCGTCCAGCCCGCCAACGTCATGCCCGTCCACGGGGAGATCCGCCACCTGGTGGCCAACGGCGCCCTGGCCGTCAAGACCGGCATCGCCCCCGAGCGGGTCATGCTGTGCGAGGACGGGGTCACCGTGGACCTGGCCGCCCACACCGCCCGCATCTCCGGGCAGGTCAGCGTGGGCTACGTCTACGTGGACGGCTCCAGCGTGGGGGAGATCGACGAGACCGAGCTCAAGGACCGCCGTATCCTGGCCGAGGAGGGCTTCGTCTCCGTCTACGCCGTGGTGGAGACCAAGACCGGCACCATCCTGGCCGGCCCCCACATCCAGGCCCGGGGCATGGCCGAGGACGACTCCGTGTTCGACGAGGTCCTCCCCGACGTCACCAACGCCCTGGCGCAGGCCCTCAAGGGGGGCAAGGCCGACTCCCACTCCCTGGCCCAGGTCATGCGCCGTACCCTGGGGCGCTGGGTGGGACGGCGCCTGAGGCGCCGTCCCATGATTGTGCCCGTGGTCATCGAGGCCTGAGCCCACCGGTCCAGGGCGCGCTTCTCCTCCCTGCGAATGATGCGCCCAGCCCCTGACCAGGGAAGAATGCCCTGTCGTGAGTACGACCCCGACACCTGCACCCAGCTCACCCACGCGCCCGGCCCGACGGCGTATGGGGCCCCTGACCCGTACCTGGGTGGACGTGGTCCCCAACGTCATGGCCAAGGTCCTCCAGCTGGACGCCTTCCTGTGCCTCATCGGCTGGGCGGGGCTGCGGCGGTGGGAGGGCTACGACGCCCTGCTCGAGCCCTTCGGGTGGCTGGGGGTGCCCGTCGGCGCCTCCCTGTTCATCACCGTCTTCCTCTACGTGTGGGCGGCCACGGCGCTGCGGCGCAAGTACATGGCCTGGTGGCTGGCGGTCATACTCCAGGTCGTCAATATCGTGGGCCTGGCCGTCCCGTCCTACATACTCCTGCGTGACCACGAGTTCAGGCCCGCGGACTGGAACGAGCTGGGGATTATGCTCCCCGGCTCCGTCCTGGTCCTCATCGTCCTCCTGCTGTCCCGCTCCGCCTTCCCGGGGCGCCTGGTGCCCGGCGCCTGGATACAGGCCCTGGCGGTCCTCGTGGTGGGCTTCGCCTCGGTCACGGTGGTGGGCCTGGGGCTGCTGGCCCCCATACGTCGCCTGCACCTGGACTTCGACGAGCGCGTGTGGTGGGTGCTCTCCAGGATCATGGGCACCGACCTGGCCAAGGCCTTCGGCCACGTCCCCTTCAACGGCCCCAGGTGGGCCTCCTTCCTGCTGTCCTTCCTGGCCGCCTGCGTGGCCCTGGCGGCGGTGGGGGTCTTCCTGCGCTCGGCCCGGCGGCCCCCCGTGCCCGGCTCGGACCTGCGGGTGCGGGCCCTGCTGCTGGAGGACGGCGGGGACTCCCTGGGCTACTTCGCCACCCGCGCCGACCGCCTGACCTCCTTCTCCCCCGACGGCAGGGCGGCGGTCTCCTTCGGGGTCACCATGGGGGTGGCCCTGGCGGCGGGCGACCCGCTGGGGCGCCGCTCCTCCTGGGAGGGGGCCATCCTGGCCTGGCTGGAGGAGTGCCGCGACTACGGCTGGATCCCGGCGGTCATCTCAGCGGGGGAGGAGGGGGCCCGGGCCTACAAGGAGGCGGGCCTGAGCGCCCGGCGCATGGGTGACGAGGCCATTGTCAAGGCCGCCGACTTCGACCTGCGCGCCCACCCCGCCGTGGCCAAGGCGGTCCGCCGGGTGCGCTCCTCGGGCGCCACCGTGGAGGTCCGCCGCCTGGGTGACATTATCCACGAGGAGCGCGAGCAGCTGCGCCGCGCCGCCGACGACTGGCGCAGCGGGGAGGAGCGCGGCTTCTCCATGGCCCTGGACCGCACCCTGGCCGACGTCGACGAGCGCGAGGTGGTGGTCACGGTCAAGGACGTGGACGGCAACCCCGAGGCGCTCCTGGGGTTCAGCCCCTGGGGCATGCGCGGCGCCTCCCTGGACGTCATGCGCCGCAGCCCCACGGCCACCAACGGGGTCAACGAGGCCATGGTCACCGCTCTGCTCACCGAGGGCCCGGGCATGGGCATTGACGTCGTCTCCCTGAACTTCGCCATGTTCCGCTCCATCTTCGTGGACGGGCTCGCGGTGGACGCCTCCCTGACCGCCCGCGCCCTGGCCAAGGTCATGCGCCTGGCCTCCCGCTTCTGGCAGCTCGAGCAGCTCTACGAGTCCAACGCCAAGTACGGTCCCACCTGGAGCCCCCGGTACATGTGCTTTATGGACGCCACCCAGTTCGTCCAGGTCGCCCTGGCCGCCGGGGTCCTGGAGGGGTTCGTCCCGGTACCCCGCTGGTGGTCCCTGCGCAACACCCCCGTCAGCACCGACCTGACGGAGGAGGACTACGTGCGCGCCGTGGCCGAGCAGGTCGCCGAGCACGTCAGGGCCCTCATGCCCGCCCGGCGCCTGCCCTACGAGGAGCGCCAGCGCCGCGCGGCCCTGGAGGACCTGACCCGGCGCGGCGTGGACGCCTACCCGGTGGGGGTCGCCCCCGGCCTCCACCCCGCCCAGGCCCGCGCCCAGGTGTCCGCCTGGGCGCAGCAGGTCGGCACCCCGGCCGCCCACGCCGGGGACGGCCCCCGCCTGCGGGTGGAGGGGCGCGTGGGCCTGGAGCGCGACCACGGCGGCGTGGTCTTCGTCGACCTGGTCCGTGGCGACGACAGCCTCCAGCTCCTCCTGGACGCCTCCGTGGTGGACCTGCCCACCTGGCGCAGGGACATGGGCCGCGGCGACATCCTGGTGGCCGAGGGCACCGCGGTCCTGACCCGTACCGGGGAGCCGAGCCTGGCCGTGACCAGCTGGACCATCCTGTCCAAGGCCCTGTGCGGGCTGCCCCGCCCCCGGCCCGACGGCCAGGGCCACCGCCGCAGCCCGGTGCCGGCGTCGGCCTCCCGCACCGCCCAGCTCCTGGGCGACCCCGAGGCCCTGGCCCTGCTGAGCCAGCGCTCCGCCGTGGTGGCCTCCCTGCGCGCCACCCTGGGGCAGGCCGGCTACACGGAGGTGGAGACCCCCATCCTCCAGGCCGTCCACGGCGGGGCCAACGCCCGCCCCTTCGTCACCCACCTCAACGCCTACGACGCCGAGGTGTTCCTGCGCATCGCCCCCGAGCTCTACCTCAAGCGCCTGGCGGTGGCGGGCATGGAGGCGGTCTTCGAGGTCGGCCGCAACTTCCGCAACGAGGGCGTGGACTCCACCCACAACCCCGAGTTCACCTCCCTGGAGGCCTACGTGGCCCACGGGGACTACCACACCATGCGCCGCCTGGCCCAGGAGCTCATCCAGCAGGCCGCCACCGCCGTCCACGGCGCCCCCATCGCACTGCGCCCGGCCGGCAGCCCCGGCACGCAGGGGGCCCAGGTCGTCACCCGCCGCCACGGGGTGGACTACGTGGGGGTGGACATCTCCGGGGACTGGCCGGTGGTGAGCGTCCACGAGGCGGTCTCGGCGGCCCTGGGCCAGCCGGTCGGCGTGGACACCCCGGTCCCCGAGCTGGCCCGGATCGTGTCCGACCTGGACCTGGACGCCCCCGCGGGCGCCGGTGCCGGGGACCTGGTCGGTGTCCTGTACGACGAGCTGGTCGAGGCCCGCACCCTGGTGCCCACCTTCTACACCGACTTCCCGGTGGAGACCTCGCCCCTGACCCGCCACCACCGCCGGGACCCGCGCCTGGCCGAGCGCTGGGACCTGGTGGCCTGGGGCGCCGAGCTGGGCACCGCCTACTCCGAGCTCACCGACCCCCTGGAGCAGCGCGAGCGCTTTACCGCCCAGTCCCTGCGCGCCGCCGCCGGCGACCCCGAGGCCATGAGCCTGGACGAGGACTTCCTGCGCTCCCTGGAGCTCGGGCTGGTGCCCACCGGCGGCCTGGGCCTGGGGGTGGACCGTGTGGCCATGCTCATTACCGGGGCCGCCTCCATCCGCGAGGTCATTGCCTTCCCCTACGCCCGGCCGGTGTCCTGACCCCGCGGGCCCCGGTCCCGGGCGGCGGGGACGGCGGCCCGAGGATTGTGACGCCGCGTCAGCATTAGGGCGCGAAGGTACCCGGCAGGTAGCATGGACGACGTGACCACGGCCAGGCCGCCCGGGGGCGACGTCGCGGACCGGTGCCGCTACTGCGCCGGGACGCGACGGCGTCCGCCACTAGCAACAAGGACGGTGCGCTCACCATGACGCCTCGACGCCCCGCGTGCTTTATCTCGACCGGTTCCGTCCTCATCGACCTCCCGCTGCGGCTCAGCCACATCCCCGCCCCCGGGGGGGCCGTGACCGCGGTCTCCTCCGGCCCGGCCGTGGGGGGCGGGTACACGGTGGTCTCGGCCGTGGCCCGCCAGGGCCTGCCCGCCGCGCTCGCGGCCACCATCGGCACCGGGCCCAACTCCAGCCAGGTGCGTGAGTGGATGGTCCTGGACGGCGTCGAGCTCCTGGTGGAGGAGCTGGTGGGGGACATCGGCAGCTGCACCACCCTCATTGAGCCCTCCGGGAGACGCACCTTCATTACCACCGAGGGGGTCGAGGCCGAGCCCCAGGCCGAGGACCTGGAGCGGCTCGGCCTGCTGGCCGGGGACTGGGTCTACGCCACCGGCTACGACATCGCCCACCCCTCCAGCCGCCCGGTGCTGGTGCCCTGGCTCCTGGAGCTGCCCTCCGGCGTGAGCCTGGTGCTGGACCTGGGGCCCGTCCAGCCCGAGATCCCCGACGACATCCTCCTGCCCCTGCTGCGTCGCACCAGCCTCCTGACCGGTAACCACCTGGAGATGACCCAGCTCATTGGGCGCCTGGGCAGTCCCATGGCGGTGCGGGCCGCCTGCCCCCAGGCCCTCATTGTGCGGCGCACCGGGGTGCACGGCTGCGACCTGTGGCCCGCGGGCGGGGACGAGCACATTGAGGTCCCCGGGTTCGCGCGTGAGGTGGTGGACACCACCGGGGCGGGTGACACCCACACCGGGGTGCTCGTCTCCGGCCTCATGGACGGCCTGGACGTGGTCGCCGCGGCCCGGCGCGCCAACGTCGCCGCCGCCCTGGCCGCGGCCCGCTCCGGACCGGCCCGCTCCCCCAGGCGCAAGGACATTGACGCCGTCCTGAGCGCTGAGCCCCCGCGGTGAGCCCCGGGCCCGGGTCGGCCTAATGACCGCACTGCGGGGCCCGGGTGCGCGGTGCCGAGCCTCCTCGCGGCGGTGCGGGCCCCCAGACGCCGTCGCGGCGCCCGGGTGCGCGGTGCCGAGCACCTGCCCGGGGCGGCCTAATGACCGGGCCCGGTTCTGGGTAGGGCCCGGGTCGGGCCAGGGCCCGGCCCAGGGCGTCCACCAGGATCTCATTGAGGTAACGTGGCGGCGTGGCTGGGGCGGTTTGCCGGGGCGGGCGGATAACGTCAGGGCATCATGGTCAGTTCTCGCTCCTCCGCGTCTTCCCCCCGTGGTACCGGCGCCCGCGGGCCTCGTGGCACCACCTCGCGCGCCCCCCGAAAGGCGGGCCCCTCCCAGCGGCCCCCTGCCCCCGAGCCCACTGCCTCGACGGGGTACCGGCGCACCGGCGGGGCCTTCCTGCTCATCGCCCTGGGGATCGTCATGGGCCTGCGCGAGTGGTTCGGGATCTCCGGCCTGGCCGGGGGTCTGCTGCACCACATCGCCGCCGGACCGGTGGGGATCCTGGGGCTGGTGATCCCGCTGCTGCTCATCGCCCTGGGCGTGGCCATGCTGCGCGCGCGCCAGCTCGGTGCCGTCCACGCCCGTATCTCCGTAGGCTGCCTGGGTCTGCTCACCGGGGTCACCGGCATGATCCAGGTCGGCGTGGGCAACCCCTCGATCAGCCAGGGGGTAGGCGTCCTGGAGAGGGCCGGCGGGCTCCTGGGGTGGGTGGTGGGCTACCCCCTGGCCACCCTGTTCAACTCCGTGGGCGCCATGATCCTGTTCGTCCTGCTCATTGCCTTCTCCGCGCTGGTGGTCTCCGGCAAGACCATCCCCGACCTGCTGGAGGTCGCCGCCGCCAGGCGCGCCGAGGCCGACGACTCCGGCGAGCCCGCCGAGGGCCTGGCCGCCCGTGCCCTGGGGCGCCTGCGCTCGGGCCTGTCGGGCCGCTCCGGCCAGGACCAGGACGACCAGGCCACCCGCCTGCTGGACTCCTACGACGGTGACGAGGCCTTCCGCTCCGCCCTGGAGACGGACTCCGAGCAGCCCCGCCGACGCGGCAACGGCCTGCGCAGGCGGGTCGAGCCCGGGACGCCCCTGGAGGCCACCGCCGTCCTGGGCAGGACCCCCAGCGACGCCGTCACCTCGGTCATGCCGACCGCGCGGTCCACCAGCCCCGCCGACGCCCCGGGGCGGGTCCCGTCCGCCTCCGCCGCGGCGCCCGTGCGCCCCAGGCAGCCCGCCGGGCGTGGTCGTCCCACCCCCGACGACGCCGTCGAGCAGGCCGTGCGCGCGGCCGCCGCGGCCCAGGCGCCCACCGAGGCGACCGCCGTCGTGGCCGAGGACGGCGCGGACCTGGGCCAGGAGCTCGACGCCGCCATGCACCCCATGTCCCTGCCTGACGGCTCCACCTACCGGCTGCCCGCCCAGGACCTGCTGGAGCCCGGCCCCGCGCACGCCACGCGCACCGAGGCCAATGACGCCATCGTGGACGCCCTGCAGAACGTCTTCGTGGAGTTCAACGTGGACGCCACCGTCACCGGCTACACGCGCGGGCCCCAGGTCACCCGCTACGAGGTTCACCGGGGGCGGGGCGTCAACGTCTCACGCATCACCGGCCTGGAGAAGAACATCGCCTACGCGGTGGCCAGTGACGAGATCCGCCTGCTCACACCCATCCCGGGCAAGAGCGCCATCGGCATCGAGATCCCCAACTCCGACCGTGAGATGGTCAAGCTCGGCGACGTCCTGCGCTCCCAGGCCGCCCGCAAGCAGACCCACCCGCTGGTGGTGGGCCTGGGCAAGGACGTCGAGGGCGACTACGTGGTCACCAACCTGGCCAAGACCCCCCACATGCTGGTGGCCGGCCAGACCGGGTCGGGTAAGTCCTCGTTCGTCAACTCCATGATCACCTCCATTATGATGCGCGCCACCCCCGAGGAGGTCCGCATGGTGCTGGTGGACCCCAAGCGCGTGGAGCTGACCGTCTACGAGGGCATCCCCCACCTCATCACCCCCATTATCACCAGCCCCAAGAAGGCCGCCGAGGCCCTGGAGTGGGTGGTGCGGGAGATGGACGCGCGCTACGACGACCTGGCCTCCTTCGGGTACAAGCACATTGACGACTTCAACAAGGCGGTACGTGCCGGAGACGTCCAGCCCCTGCCCGGCAGCCAGCGGGTCATCACCCCCTACCCCTACCTGCTGGTGGTGGTCGACGAGCTCGCCGACCTCATGATGACCGCCCCCAAGGACGTGGAGGCCTCCATCCAGCGCATTACCCAGCTGGCGCGGGCAGCCGGCATCCACCTGGTCCTGGCCACCCAGCGGCCCGTGGCCCAGGTGGTCACCGGGCTGATCAAGTCCAACGTGCCCTCCCGCCTGGCCTTCGCCACCGCCTCCCAGCTGGACTCCCGGGTCATCCTGGACCAGAACGGGGCCGAGACCCTCACCGGCCAGGGCGACGCCCTCTACCTGGGGCCGGGCGCCTCCGCCCCGGTGCGGGTCCAGGGCTCCTGGGTCACCGAGTCCGAGATCCGCTCGGTGGTGGAGCAGGTCAAGTCCCAGCTGACTCCCGAGTACCGCGAGGACGTCGTCGTCCCGGAGGCCAGGAAGCAGATCGACGAGGAGATCGGCGACGACATGGACCTGCTGCTGCAGGCCGCCGAGCTGATTATCACCAGCCAGTTCGGCTCCACCTCCATGCTCCAGCGCAAGCTGCGGGTGGGGTTCGCCAAGGCCGGGCGCCTCATGGACCTCCTGGAGTCCCGTGAGGTGGTGGGGCCCTCGGAGGGCTCCAAGGCCCGTGACGTGCTGGTGTCCCCCGAGCAGCTGGAGGAGACCCTGGCCTGGATCAAGGGGGAGGGGACGGTGCCGGGTCCGGACGCCTCCGGGACCGCGGGCGGGACCGGGACGCCTGGCGGGGACGAGAGCGGTCTGGGCGCGGGCGCGGGCGGTCCGGGCGCGGAGGGGGACGGCGCCCACCTGTCTGACACGGGCGAGAAGCAGTAGGGGCGCCCGGGTGCGGAGGGGACGGCGCCGGGCCGGGTCCGGCGTCCGCCCTTCCGTGAGAACGGTACTTATTGCTCGCGAGAACGGTACTTGTTCGTCGCGAGAACGGTACTTGTTTGCCGTGAGAACGGGCGGTGCTCGCTGTTGGGACCGTGTCCGTGGGCGATGCGTCCTGGTTGCGCTTTCCTGGGCGGCTGGGTTGGGGGTCCCCGGCCTGGTATCTGGTGTGTGTCTCGTTGTGGACGTTGTGGCGGTTGAGTTGAGGGGGGGTCTTCGGCTGGGTGTGGGTTGGCGTGTCTGCGTCACCTTCCCGGAGACCTTCGTGACCCACGCTGACGTGCTGCTGGCCCCTGGGGGACGACGCCGCCTGGCAGGCAGCCTGCGTCGTGGACGGGGGCTGGCCGCTGTGGTGGGGCCACGCGCTCTCAGGTGAACGCGCTCTTGGTCGGGTGGACGCCGTTCTAGCTGGCGTTCACTGGCACGGAAGCGCGTTCATACCCGTGAGATGGCGTCTACCTGCCCCAGAGCGCGTTCACCTCCACTCGGTCCGACGCACGGGCACGCCCCCTGGGTTGCCCTGGGGCCGTCCGCCGGGGCGCCTCAACCCAGCCCGACGCGCGGGCGCACCGGCAGAGCAGGCGGGGCCCGGCTGTGGTGGGCCAAGGCCGTCGCATGCGGGTGGCATAGGTGCTGGCATCGAGCCTGACGTGAGTGTGGTGCGCAACCAGCGTGGTGGCCGCGGATGGCGGGCACGGTCGGGGACGGTGGCAGTGGTGGGGCCCGGCTGTGGTGGGGCCACGCGCTCTCAGGTGAACGCGCTCTGGGCTGGGTGAATGTGTCTTGAGGCAGATGAACGTGCTTTTGTGTAGGTGAACGCGCTCTGAGGCGGATGAACGCCGTTCTAACTAGCGTTTACCAGGACGGAAGCGCGTTCATACCCGTGAGATGGCGTCTACCTGACCCAGAGCGCGTTCACCTCAACCCAGCCCGACGCGCGGGCACGCCCCCTGGGTTGCCCTGGGGCCGTCCGCCAGGGCGCCTCAGCCCAGCCCGACGCGCGGGCGCACCGGCAGAGCAGGCGGGGCCCGGCGTCTCCCGGGACGAGCCCGCCCACCGCCACCAGCTGCGGCCGTCTGTGGGCGCTGGCACCGGGCAGCCGGGCCCACGCGGTCTCCGGCACCGCGCGGACAGCACACCCAGAAGACGAGCACACCAAGAGGTCACCCGGTACCCGGCGCACCCACCCCGACCCGCACCCACCAACCAGCCCAGACAGGACCACTGCAAGCACCCCCCGTTCTCACGAGCAATAAGTACCGTTCTCACGACGAACAAGTACCGTTCTCACGAGCAATAAGTACCGTTCTCACGACGAATAAGTACCGTTCTCGCGGACACAGAGAGGCGAGCGGGACAAGGCGAGACAGGACGGGGGCGGGACAAGGCTGGAAACAGGGCGGGCTAGGAGCGCGGTACCACCGTCGGTTCGGACCCCGTGGGTGCCGGTACCGTGTCGGAGTAGGTCTGCGGGTTCATGATCTCCGTCACGGTTTGCCAGCGGTAGGCGATCTCCTCGGCGGACAGCGTCGTACCGGCGGGGACCTCACCGCGCGCCAGGGCGGCCAGGTCCAGGACGCGGTGCCCGCCGTCGAGGTCAACGGTAAAGGGGTGCCAGTGGAGTGCGTCCACGCTCACCTGCCCCTGGGCGGTCACCGTGACGTCAACCCACACGAAGACCCCGATACAGGCCATGACCGTGCCCTGCGCCTCGGACTGGTTGGACAGGTAGTTGCCCGCCGAGTACGACACCCACATACCGCGCCCGCCAGGGCCCCCGGGCAGGAGCTCGTTGGTCTGCGGCACGTGCGGGTGGGCGCTGAAGAGCACGTCGATCTCGCCGGTGGCCGCGATCGCGTTGGCGTAGTCGGTCTGGGACTGGACCGGGTCGCGGGTGTACTCCTCACCGATCTGGGAGTGCAGGACGACGACGTCGGCGCCAGCGTCCCGGGCCGCCCGGGCCTGGGCGGCCGCCCACTCCACACTGTTGATCTGCACCGCCCAGCCGGTCTCGTCCACCAGGCCGTTGAGGCTGTAGGTGGAGGACAGCTGGGCGACGGTCACCGTGCGCCCCTCGCGCTCCAGCCGGTAGAGCTGGTAGGGGGTGGCCGCCTCGACCTGCGAGCGGTTAGTCCCGGCGAACCCCATGCCGTTGGCCACCAGCGTGTCCGCGGTGGCCACCACCCCGGCCAGGCCCTGGTCGTAGGCGTGGTTGGACGCCGTCGCGCAGCCGTCCCAGCCGCTGCCCTTAAGGGCCTGGACCACCGGCGGCAGGGTTCCGAACATGGGGTAGCCGCTGGCCACCCCGTCAGGGGCGATAGGGACCTCCATACCGCACAGGGCCAGGTCCACCCCGGCGACCCAGGGCTGCTCACCGGCGATCATGCCGCTAATGTCCCCCTGCCCGCCGGGGGTGTCGTCCATGACCGGCATGTGGGGCAGGACGTCACCGGCGTAGCCGATGGTCAGGTGGACGTCGGGCGAGGGAGCCTGGCTGGGAGAGGGGTCGGAGGCCGGTTCGGCGGGGGCTGAGGGGGATGTGGCAGCGAGGACTCCGGCGGGGGGTGGGGAGGACGCAGCGGGCGGTTCGGCCTGCTGTGCCCCGCTCCCGTAGACGGTCAGGGTCAGCGCGAGAAGCGTCGCGGCCAGGAGCAGTACCGTACGACGTCGGCCTGCGGCCAGGACACGGCCAGGGCGGTGGTACGGGGAGCGCATAGGTGAAGCATAGGTCACATGTGATGCGTAGCTGGTACTCGTGGCATGGTACTGCTTCCGGCCCGGGCCGGTCCCGGCGGGTGGCCCCGTGCGCGGTGGGAGTGGTCCACCGACGTTTTGGTGGCCTAGCGGGCACGCGGGATGGCTCTTGCGCACGGCGGGAGCGGTAGCGGTCAGGCGGCGTCTGAGGGAGCGGGGGCTGGTGGCCCCGTGCACGGTGGGAGCGGTCGTGGGCGGGGTGCACGTGGTCGAGGTCGAGCACGTGGCCCCCGTGCGCGGTGGGAGCAGGCTACTGATCGGGGTCGGGGCGGCGTCTATCCAACGTAGCCGTGCGCGACGGGAGCGGTCTGCCCGGACACGCCCCGCACCGTGATCTGACACAATCAGGAGCCGCTGGCGCCTGCCAGCCCGCAGAGAGGAGCCCACCATGGCCGACGCCGCCCGCGCCCGCAAGGTTGCTGACCGTATCCACGAGACGGTCGCCCGCCTGCTCCAGGGACGTGTCAAGGATCCCCGCCTCGGCATGGTCACCGTGACCGACGTGAGGGTCACCGGTGACCTCCAGCAGGCCACCGTGTTCTACACCGTCTACGGCACCGACCGCGAGCGCTCCGCGAGTGCCGCCGCCCTGAGGTCGGCCACCGGGCTCATTCGCTCCGAGGTCGGCAAGGTGCTGGGTATCCGCCTGACTCCCACCATTACCTTCCAGCTCGACGCCCTGCCCACCACGGCCAAGACCCTTGAGGACGCCCTGGCCCAGGCCCGGGCCAGGGACGAGGAGATCGCCCGCAACGCCCAGGGTGCCACCTATGCCGGCGACGCCGACCCCTACCGGCACGATGACGAGGACGCTGATCAGACCGGGGACACCCCCGGGCGTCCGGGTGACGGTGTCGTGTCCCGGGGGCTGGCAGGGGGCACCCAGGACGCCGGTGCCCAGGATCCCGAGTACCCCGGGGAGCTGTGAGCCCCGCCCAGGTCGGGCCCGTGTCAGCTGAGTCCGGTCCGGCTGGAACCGGTCCCGCCGCGGCCGTCACCCACCGCCGTCCGCGGGTGCCTCGGGGGGCCGTGACCGCCGGGGACGGTCTCCTGGTGGTGGACAAGCCGGCGGGGGTGACCAGCCACGACGTGGTGGCCGCCGTCCGCCGCCTGGCCGCCACCCGCAGGGTCGGGCACGCCGGGACCCTGGATCCCATGGCCACCGGCGTGCTGGTGCTGGGGGTGGGGCGTGCCACCAGGTTCCTGACCTACCTGGTGGGGGCTGACAAGACCTACGAGGCCACCGTGCGCCTGGGCCAGGAGACCCTGACCGAGGACGCCCAGGGGGAGGTCACCGCCTCCCGTGGCTGCGCGGACCCGCGTACCCGGCCCAGGGGGCAGGCCGACCTCGACTCCCGCCTGGCGGCCGCGCTGGCGGACCTGACCGGTGAGATCATGCAGGTCCCCAGCGCCGTGTCCGCCGTCAAGGTCAACGGCGTGCGCTCCTACGCCCGGGTGCGGGGCGGGCAGGACGTGATCCTGGAGGCGCGCCCGGTGACCGTCTACGAGCTGGGCCTGTGCTCCCACCCGCGTCCTGCCCGGGCGGAGGACGGGACCGCCGTGGTGGACGTCGACCTGCTGGTCACCTGCTCCTCGGGGACCTACGTGCGGGCCCTGGCCCGGGACCTGGGGGCGGCCCTGGGCTGCGGGGGGCACCTGACGGCGCTGCGCCGCACCCGGGTCGGCCCCTTTGAGGCCGGTCAGGCCGCCGACCTGGGGGCACTGGGCGCCCAGGTGGAGGCCGACGCCGCCTCCGCCGCCCCGCGCGGCCTGCGGCTGCTGGGGCTTGGTGAGGCGGCGCGCCGCTGCTTTGCGGCCGTGGCCCTCACCGGGGACCAGGCCCGTGCCCTTAGTCACGGCCAGCGCCTGGACGCGCAGGTCCTCCAGGGGGCGCAGTCCCCGCCGCACCCCGTGGTCCCGCGGGCCGGGGGCGGGGCAGTGACCGCCGGCTTCGCCCCTGACGGCACCCTGGTGGCGCTGCTGGCCCCCCAGGGGCGGTGGGCCCGCCCGGTACTGGTCCTGGCCCCCGCGTGACCGACCCCGACCCCCGCTGCCAGCGGGGTACGGGCCGGGGTTCGACGCCGGCTCCTCAGACCGTACCGCCCCCGCTGCCAGCGGGGCATGGGCCGGGGACTGGTTCCGACCCGGCGTCGCCCGGCGTCCGGGGCTCACACCGAGTGGTGCTGGAGGGCGGCTGAGACGGCAGGCGCCTCCAAGGGCTCCTGCGCCTCGACGGCGGCCCCGCCCAGGATCTGGCGTCGGGCGTGGGTGAGGACCGCCAGCCCGGTGGTGAGCACGCCGGCCAGGACCACCAGCAGGGCGGCGCCACGGCCCGTCCCGGTGCCCATGAGCGTCCCCAGGCTGGGGGCCAGGGCGCCGCCGGGCTCCATGAGGGGGGCCAGGAGGCGGTCGGCCAGGGGACCGGCGGCAAGGTAGGCCAGCAGGTAGCCCAGCTGGGTGACCAGGCTGATCGTGCCCCAGGCCCGGGCCTGGTGGTCCTTGTCGATGCTCAGGCGAACCAGGGTCTCGGCCCCGGCGTTGCACAGGCCCAGGAAGGTGAACACGGCGAACCCGGTCAGGGCCACCCACCAGGGCCACACGTGCAGCCCCAGGAGCACCATGGACACGCCCGTACCGGCTGCCCCCAGGCTCAGCAGGGTGGTGGGGCGCAGCCGTCCCAGGGCGGTGACCAGGCCGGCGCCGGCCAGGATCCCGACGGCGGCCACGGTCTCCAGGCGTCCCATGGCGGCCGTGCCGACGTGGGGCAGCATGATGGGCTTGAGCAGCACCTGCAGCATGCCGATGGTCAGGGTCATAACGGTCATGAGGCCCACCAGGGAGCGCAGGCCGGGGCGGACCGACAGCGCCCGCCAGCCGCCCAGGAGGTGGTGGGACAGCCCGGCACCCTCCCACTGGCCGGTGCGGCGTCGTCCGACGGAGCGCATGACGGCCCCCGAGCAGGCCGCCGTCACCAGGCAGGTGGAGGCGTCCAGGACCAGCAGTCCCCGCAGGCCCACGACGGGCAGCAGGAGGCCCGCCAGCAGCGGGGACAGCAGGTAGCGGGCGGAGGAGGCGGCCTGGAGCATCCCGGCGCTGCGCACGTAGTCCTCCTCGCCCACCAGGTCGCTCACCGAGGCGCGCAGGGCGGGCTCGGTCAGGGCCGCGAAGCAGGAGGAGGCCGTCACGCCCGCCAGGACGTAGGCGAGCCGGGGCGTCGGCGAGCCCAGGGCCACCATGACCACGCCCAGGCCGATCACAGAGCAGCCGTCCCCCAGGAGCATCATGAGCCGGCGGTCGAAGCGGTCGGCCAGGGCGCCGGCGAGCGGGGCCAGCAGGACGATCGGGGCGAAGGCGCACAGCTGGACCAGGGCCACCGCCGAGGCCGTGCCGTAGGTGTTGTAGGCGAAGACGCCCAGGCCGAAGGCGGTCAGGCCGCTGCCCACGGAGTTGACCAGCGCACCTACCAGCAGCAGGGAGAGGTACCTCATGACAGACCCCCCAGGGCGGGTGCGAGCGTGCCGGGGCGGCAGCCCAGCAGGGTCTCGGCGGCGTAGGCGACCCCGGCGGCGCGGCGGGCCAGCTCGTCCTGCTCGCCGGTGAAGACGCCGTCGTCCAGGAGCATCCCGGCGCTCACGAGGAGGATCTCGACGACCTCGCGCGGGTGGTCGGTGTCAAAGACCCCCTCGGTCACGCCCTGCTCGACGATGCCGGTCAGGGCCGGGGTCAGGGCGCGGACCATCTCCACGATGGACAGGATGTGGAACTCGGCGTTGCCGCTGGCGTGGAGTTCCTGGGCCAGCTCCAGCTCGGGCTCCGCCACGCGGCCGGCGGCCAGGACGGCCAGCAGCCTGGGCACGGCAGGCCCCGGCTCCTGGGCGGCGGCCCGGGCCTGCTGGGCGGCCCGGGTGGTGGTGCGGGAGATGAGGGAGCGCAGGATCTCCTCCTTGGAGGAGAAGTGGTAGTACAGGGTCCCCTTGGCAATGCCCACCTCCTTGAGGATGTCCTCTACCGACGTCGCCTGGACCCCTTTGGTAATGAAGAGGTTCTGGGCGACGTCGAGGATCTCGTCCCGTCGTTGGGCTGCTGGTTTGGACGTGCGTGTCATGGTCTCTCGCGTGGGTCTCGTCTGGGTGGGGGCCGGTGGAACAATTACCGACCGACCATCGGTCGAGAAACAGGGTAGGCCCTCCCGGCCCGGTGCGCAAGGGACGGGTGCGGCGTGGGGGTCGGCTTCTGTGCGAGGTGCCCCACAAGCCTCGCCCCGGCCGGGACGGGGCGCGGGGTTCGGCTCGCGCGGTACGGGGGGTGCGAGGGCCTGGGCCACCTCCCGCGCCTGGGAGTCGGTTCGGCTCGCGCGGTACGGGGGGTGCGTGGCAGGGTTGACCCGCAGGACCGGCGGGAGCCCGCCGGGTGGATCGAGAACAGGATTGTCCGCGGTGGAGGTCTGGTACGGCGCCGAGCAGGTGCCCGCGAGTCTGGGGGCGGCCGGGGGGCCGGGCAGTGTGGTCACCATCGGTGTCTTCGACGGGGTGCACCGAGGGCACCAGGCGGTCCTGGCCCGGGTGGTACGGCGTGCCCGCCAGGCGGGGGACGGGGGCGTCCGCCCGCTGGCCGTCGCTGTGACCTTCGACCCCCACCCCCGTCAGGTCCACCAGCCCGACCGTGACCTGCCGCTGGTGACCTCCCTGACCGACCGCCTGGTCTCGCTGGGGGACGCCGGGCTGGACGCCGTCCTGGTCATCGCCTACGACCTGGGCTTTGCCGCACAGACCCCGCAGGAGTTCGTCCGCACGTGGCTGGTGGGGCTCCTGGGGGCACGGGCCGTCGTCGTGGGAGACGACGTGCGCTTCGGGCGCGGCAACACCGGGGACGCCGCCGCGCTCCGGCAGATCGGGCGGGCCGAGGGCATTGAGGTCGAGATCCTGCCCAAGGTCCGCTCCGGGCAGGGCCGCCGCTGGTCCTCCACCTGGATCCGTCGGTGCCTGGAGGACGGCGACGTGCGCCAGGCCGCCGAGATCCTGGGGCGGCCCCACCGCCTGCGCGGCACCGTGGTCCACGGCCTGGAGCGGGGGCGCCGCCTGGGCTTCCCCACGGCCAACCTGGAGGCGGCCACCGCCGGGGTGGTCCCGCCCGACGGCGTGTACGCGGGCTGGCTGGTGCGCGACGACGGGACCGGTCACCAGGAGCGCCTGCCGGCCGCCGTGTCCGTCGGCACCAACCCCACCTTCGACGACGTCCCGGTGCGCACGGTGGAGGCGCACGTCCTAGGGCGTGCCGACCTCAACCTCTACGGGGAGGAGATCGGTGTGGACCTGGTGGAGCGGCTGCGCCCCATGCGCGCCTTCGACGGCCTGGAGCCGCTGCTGGCCCAGATACGCGCCGACATTGAGCGTACCGCCGGGATCCTGGGCGTGCCCGTGCCCGAGCCGATCCGCCCCGAGGACGTCACCGCCCACTGAGCCCAGGACCCGCCCCCGCACCTCCCCGTGAGAACGGTACTTATTGCTCGCGAGAACGGTACTTGTTCGTCGTGAGAACGGTACTTGTTTGCCGTGAGAACAGGGGGCCTGGACGCCGTCGGCGGTGGGAGGCCGGGACGCTCGACCCCCGACCCACCTGCCGCTAGCGCGCCTACCGCCGGCCCGCCTGCTACTGGCCCCGGGCCAGCTGCGCCCGGCAGCCAGCAGGTGCGGCAGGGCGCGGGACGCTGGTAGGGTTGGCGCGCCGTCGATCGGCCGCGGACACGTCATGCCCGGGTGAACCAGCCCCGGCGCTCCGTGCAACGAGAAACGAGGAGCCACCCATGTCGGTTACCCCCGAGCGCAAGCAGCAGATTATCGCCGAGTTCGCCACCCACGAGGGTGACACGGGCTCCCCCGAGGTCCAGATCGCGGTCCTCACCGAGCGCATCGCCAACCTCACCGAGCACTTCAAGAGCCACACCCACGACCACCACTCCCGTCGTGGCCTCTACCTCCTGATCGGTAAGCGCCGTCGTCTCCTGGACTACCTCATGAAGGAGGACATCGAGCGCTACCGCAGCATTATCGCCCGCCTGGGCATCCGCCGCTGAGCGCGGTCCCGGCCCCGCAAGGAGACGGGGCCGGGGCTCAGCAGGGCGTTCCGAGGCCTGGCCCACGGGCCTCGCCCTCGAAAGCAGGCGCGGGGCCGGGAGTCCGATGCGAGGAGGACGGTCTGAGAACAGATCCGGCCCCGCAAGTGGCCCCCGGGGCGCCGCGACAGGAGGGCGGTCCGGCCCCGGTGGCGGGCGACGTCACGCCGCCGCCGGGGCACGCGGATCCCCTCACGGCGCTGTTCGCGATAGGATCGGGTGCGTCTACAGAGATCACAGAAAGAGACGCATCAACGATGTTCATTGATGACCCCGAGGTCACCGCCGCCGAGGCAGTGATCGACAACGGCTCCTTCGGCAGGCGCGTGGTCCGCTTCGAGACCGGGCGCCTGGCCAAGCAGGCCGCCGGAAGCGCCATGGCCTACCTCGACGGGGAGACGGCCATCCTGTCGGCCACCACGGTGGGCAAGCACCCCAAGGACCAGTTCGACTTCTTCCCGCTGACCGTCGACGTCGAGGAGCGCCAGTACGCCGCCGGGCGCATCCCCGGCTCCTTCTTCCGCCGCGAGGGCCGCGCCGGCACCTCCGCCGTCCTGGCCTGCCGGCTCATTGACCGCCCCCTGCGCCCCTCCTTCGTCAAGGGCCTGCGCAACGAGGTGCAGGTGGTCGAGACTGTCCTGGCCATCCACCCCGACGACGCCTACGACGCCCTGGCCATTAACGCCGCCTCCATGTCCACCCAGATCGCTGGCCTGCCCTTCGCCGGGCCGGTGGCCGGCACCCGCATCGCCCTCATCGACGGGCACTGGGTCGCCTTCCCCCGCTACTCCGAGCTCGAGCGCGCCACCTTCCAGATGGTCGTGGCCGGCCGGGTCCTGGAGAGCGGGGACGTGGCCATTATGATGGTGGAGGCTGGGGCCACCGAGAGGGCCTGGGGTCTTATCGCCGAGGGCGCCGTCGCCCCCACCGAGGCCGTCGTGGCCCAGGGCCTGGAGGCCGCCAAGCCGCACATTAAGGCCCTCGTCCAGGCCCAGACAGAGGTCGCCGCGCACACCTCCCGGCCCACCGCCGAGTTCCCGCTCTTCCTGGACTACTCCGACGAGCAGTACGACGCCGTCGAGCAGGCCGCCACCGCCCACGACCTGGCTGGCGCCATCGCCACCGAGGGCAAGCACGAGCGCGACGAGGCCATTGAGGCCGTGCGCGACTCCGTCCTGGCGGACCTGGCCGAGCGCTTCGGCACGGAGGAGGACGTCAAGGCCCTCAAGGCGGCCTTCAGGTCCGTGACCAAGAAGCTGGTGCGCCACCGCACCCTGACCCAGGGCGTGCGCATGGACGGGCGCGGCCTGAAGGACATCCGCACCCTGGGCGCGGAGGTCGAGGTCCTGCCCCGTGTGCACGGCTCAGCCATCTTCGAGCGCGGCGAGACCCAGATCCTGGGGGTCACCACCCTCAATATGCTGCGCATGGAGCAGCAGATCGACGACCTCTCGCCGATCACCCACAAGCGCTACATGCACCAGTACGTCTTCCCGCCCTTCTCCACCGGCGAGACCGGTCGCGTGGGCGCCCCCAAGCGCCGCGAGATCGGCCACGGGGCCCTGGCCGAGCGGGCCCTGGTGCCGGTGCTGCCCGGCCGCGAGGAGTTCCCCTACGCCATCCGCCAGGTCTCCGAGGCCCTGGGCTCCAACGGCTCGACCTCCATGGGCTCGGTGTGCGCCTCCACGCTGTCCCTGCTCAACGCGGGCGTGCCGCTGCGCGCCCCGGTGGCTGGCATCGCCATGGGCCTCATGCACGAGGAGATCGACGGCCAGACCCGCTGGGCCACCCTGACCGACATCCTGGGCTCCGAGGACGCCTTCGGCGACATGGACTTCAAGGTCGCCGGCACGCGCGACTTCATCACGGCCCTCCAGCTGGACACCAAGCTCGACGGCCTGCCCAGCGACATCCTGGCCGGGGCGCTGGGCCAGGCCCGTGACGCCCGCCTGTTCATCCTGGACGTCATGGCCCAGGCCATTGACACCCCCGACGAGATGGCCCCCACGGCCCCCCGGGTCCTGACGGTGCGCATCCCCGTGGACAAGATCGGCGAGGTCATTGGCCCCAAGGGCAAGATGATCAACCAGATCCAGGAGGACACCGGCGCGGATCTGACGGTGGAGGACGACGGCACCGTCTACATCGGCGCCACCGACGGCCCCAGCGCCGAGGCCGCCCGCGACGCCGTCAACGCCATCGCCAACCCGCAGATGCCCGAGATCGGCGAGCGCTTCGTGGGTACCGTGGTCAAGACCACGACCTTCGGCGCGTTCGTGTCCCTGACCCCCGGCAAGGACGGGCTGCTCCACATCTCCCAGATCCGCCGCCTGGTGGGCGGCAAGCGCGTGGAGAACGTCGAGGACGTCCTGAGCGTGGGGGACAAGGTCGAGGTCGAGCTGGCTGAGATCGACCAGCGCGGCAAGCTGAGCCTGCACGCCGTGCTGAACGAGGAGCAGCTGGCCGCCGAGGCCGAGAACGGGGCCCGGCGGGCCCGGGACGGGCGTGGTGACGAGGAGCGCCGTGAGCGCCGCCCCCGCCGTGATCGCGGTGAGGGTGAGGAGCGTCGTGAGCGCCGCCCCCGCCGCCGTCGCACCCGCACCCTGGAGGAGGAGACCGAGTGAGGCGCTGAGCGCCACCGGGCCGCTAACTAGCAGCAGGGGCCAGTCCCGCCACCAGGTGGGGCGGGCCCCTGCAGTCTCATGTGGCAACAGTCCCGGTGTGGTGGGTGGGACAGGGACAAAGGAATAAGGGCTGCGGTGCGTGCGTGGGCGCGCGGGTGACAGAGGAAGAGGATCGTATACGCTCTGCACCGAGTATGCGGTAACCCAGGTGCCTTGAGGCCGGGTAGAAAGAGGGGTAGACATCGTCCCGGCCTTCTTCTGGGATGATCTGCTCTGAGGCTCACGGGGGTGTGCCGGGCTTGTCCGACTGGGGTGGGGACCGGCTCGGAGTGGGGTACGGGCCGAGGACATCCCTGCCGTTTCCTGTCGCGTGTGACGGGACCTTCTTGTCAGGGTCAGGAGACAGAGATGACAGGTTTCCACGGCCCTCGGAGCAGCTAGGACAGACCACTATTGCCGGGGCCCTGACAGGTCTGGTCGCAGGAGTATCCAAGGAAGAGTATATAGTTTGAATTAGGACAAAGATTGTAGGAGGGTAGGGTGTCCTCGTTGGTGGTGCTGGCGTGGGTGAAGGTGGTGTGTTGTGTTGTTCTGTCCGTGGGAGTCAAGGGGGTGTTGGCCGGGTCGCTGTTACCGATGAGAAGAGGAAGAGCCTCGTAAGGGAACAGGCAGAGGGCATCGTGTGTTCTTATGAGGGCGAGGTCGGGGATGGTCCTGCTCCTGGCCGGGGAGGACGAGACTGCGTCCTGGCTACGGGAGGAGGTCCCAGGGCTGTATCTGCTTTCCGGGGCCGGGGGAACGGTGAGGTGGAGCCCCGCGGTCCTGGACCGGCCGGGATGGCATCACTGTTATCGAGGCTTTCACGGGCCTGGCCCCTGGGGGCGCCCGGGGAGAGTAACGTAGTCGTCGTCCGGGCAGACGCAGACTGGCACACGTCCAAGGGGGTCCAGGAAGACCCCGGGAGGACCGGCCCGGCATTCATCGGGTGCACCAGGTCAGGCACGCCTCCCTACGCACCCGATCTCTGGCCCCATAAAACATAGAGGAGAGTTCTGCCGTATAACGTATCAGGTAATTTTTGGGTTTGCTTGGGTTGTGGTAACCCAAGCAAGCCTCAGCAAATAAACGCTTATACCCCGACAATGCTCTCGACGTAAGTCCTCTATCGTGGACGAATAATGTCTTCAGACGTATTCGCCAAAATCGAATCTAAGCTTATATTCCAGCCCTCGAATCTCGTTGTTCAGTTTCGTCAGCCGAAATTTTGCCTCTTCGCGTTTTTTTCAGACTTTGCATTCTCGACATCTCTGACGAAGCCATCGCGAATACACCGCATGTCGGCAAGCTTGCTTTTGAGTTTACGAATTTCGGCCGCATTGCTGCTGTTCATAGTTATGAGCTCGTTTCGGTTGTCGCTACAAAAAGTTCGTATAAACGTTTAAGGAAGGTTCTCGATGTCTTTTTGAGTCATTTCTTTGACTCTTTCAGGCATGATCTTATCGAGACGGTTAAGGAAATCTGTCCACTCTGCCTGCTCTTTTGAGTTTTTGCTAATGCAGAAGCCACGAAGTCCCCAATCGCCGATACTATGCCACAACCTCGGATGTAAATCAGTTATTTCACAGATAACACCTACGTTTTCGATAATTGTCTGACATGCTTCTCCGATTGAGATTTTCCCACTATCAACATTCCGGCCTGTGGTGCGGATTTCTTTCCATCGTTCGTCAATAATCCATTTTAAGTCTACGGCTTGGTGGCTTTTCATTTAGGATTCTCCTTTTCGATTGCGATGCATTGGGTAGTTATTAAAGTTAAATCCCGAGAGCACTTGCAAAGGTTGCCATACATTTATGTGCAGCGTCAAGTACTAGTTTTTGTATGCTAAGGTTCTTGCGGTGGAACAATTTTTATGGTATAGGGCACGAACAAGCCGAGGTGACGTACGGGACCATCCAAGGCGTCGATCGGGCGGGCCGCGCCCGGTCACGAGCGTCACGTCGACGGCGTTTCGCGCCCGGCGGCGTGCCGATCTAGGCTCGCGTGGTGACCATCCACAGCACGGACGAGACGAGCTACACCGAGGTCGAGCTGGCCGCCGGTGCCGCGGGCACCCCGGGTACCGACCTCACCCTGACCGACGACGGCGCGCTGACGCGACGCTGCGTCCTGCCCGGCGGGGTGCGGGTCATTACCGAGGCTGTGCCCGGGCTGCGCTCTGCCGCCCTGGGCGCCTGGTTTGGGGTGGGCAGCCGCGACGAGATCCCCGGCCAGGAGGGCTCCACCCACTTCCTGGAGCACCTGCTGTTCAAGGGCACCGCCACCCGTGACGCCCGGGGCATCGCTGAGGCCTTCGACATGATCGGCGGGGAGTCCAACGCCGCCACCTCCAAGGAGCACACCTCCTACTACGCCCGCGTCCAGGGCAAGGACGCCTCCACCGCCCTGGAGGTCCTGACGGACATGGTCACCTCCTCCCTCCTGGACCCGGCGGAGGTGGAGACCGAGCGCGGCGTCATCGTCTCCGAGCTCGCCGACGCCGCCGACGACCCCGCCGACGTGGCCCACGAGGCCTTCGCACGCGCCGCCTTCGGGGAGGGCACCCCGCTGGGCCGCCCCATCGGGGGCACCCCGGCCACCGTCACCGCCGTGCCCCGCGACGCCGTCTGGGACCACTACCGTCGCACCTACGCCGCGGACACCCTGGTCGTGGCGGCGGCTGGCGCGGTGGACCACGAGGAGATCTGCGAGCAGGTGAGGGCCGGGTTGGAGCGGGCCGGCTGGGACACCACCGGCGCCGTCGCGCCCCGCCCGCGCCGGTTCGAGACCGAGCCCCTCACGGCACTGACGGTCAGTGACGTCACCATTGAACGCGACTGTGAGCAGTCTCACCTCTACCTGACCTGTCAGGGCATTGCCGTGCGCGACGAGAGGCGCTGGGCCATGAGCGTGCTGACCACCATCCTGGGCGGGGGCATGTCCTCACGCCTGTTCCAGGAGGTGCGCGAGAGGCGGGGCCTTGCCTACACCACCTACGCCTTCGACGTCTCCTACGCGGGGGCCGGGGCCTTCGGCCTGTACGCCGGCTGCGCCCCGGGAGACGTCAGGGAGGTGACGGCCGTCATGGTGGGGGAGTTCGAGCGACTCGCCGCGGACGGGGTCAGCGAGCGCGAGATGGCCCGGGCCCGGGCCCAGCTGCGCGGCTCCATGGTCCTGGGCGGGGAGGACTCCCTGGCCCGTATGGGCAGGCTCGGTCGCTCCGAGGTCACCACCGGTCGGCTGCGCTCCATGGCGCAGAGCCTGCGCCTGCTCGACGCCGTCACCGCCCAGGAGGTGCAGGACCTCGCCGCCCACCTGGCGGGCCAGGAGCGGGCCCGGGTACTGGTGGGCCCCAGGCCCTGAGGACCCGCCTGCCGCCTGGCCACCAGCCGGTGCCCCCGGCGTCCCTGGCGGCCGGGGACCCGGCACGGTGAGCTAGAGGGAGGCGCCGGGCTCCCGACGGCCCCGCCCCGTCTGCCCCGACACGGGGCGGGCTCCCGGGGCACCCTGCCCCGGGCCGCTAGCCTGGGCCCATGACTACTCGTGTTGCTGTCGTGGGCGCCGCCGGGCGCATGGGATCCACCGTCTGCCAGGCCGTGGAGGCGGCCGGGGACCTGGAGCTCGTGGCCCGCCTGGACGTGGGCGACCCGCTCGACGCCGCGCACCTGGGCGGCGCGGACGTCGCCGTGGACTTCACCGTCCCCGCCACCGCCGAGGCCAACGTCCACGCCCTCATTGACGCCGGGGTCGACGTGGTGGTGGGCACCACCGGCTGGACCGATGCGTCCTACGGGCGCGTGCGTGAGCACCTGGGGCGCCCCGAGGCGGCGGGCCGGTGCGTGCTCATCGCCCCCAACTTCGCCCTCTCCGCGGTCCTGGCCATGGGCTTCGCCGCCAGGGCCGCCCGCTACTTCGAGTCCGCCGAGGTCATTGAGCTCCACCACCCCGCCAAGGTGGACGCCCCCTCGGGTACCGCCGTCGCCACCGCCCAGGGCATTGCCGCCGCCAGGGCCGCCGCTGGCCTGGGTGCCATGCCCGACGCCACGGCCGCGGACCCGCACGGCGCCCGGGGCGCGGTCATTGACGGCGTCCACGTCCATGCCGTGCGCCTGCGGGGTCTGACCGCCCACGAGGAGGTCGTGCTGGGCAACCCCGGTGAGCAGCTGACCATCCGCACCGACTCCTTCGACCGCTCCTCCTTTATGCCCGGGGTGCTCCTGGCCGTGCGCCAGGTCGGCTCCCGGCCCGGCCTGACCGTGGGCCTGGAGGCGCTCCTGGACCTGTGAGCCCGGGGCACTACGCAAGCCTAAGCGGCTCGACCAGGACGCCACCGGGCCGCCCGTGGAAGCGTTGCCCTCGCCCCTGGTAGTCGGGTGGTCGCCTTGCGTGGGCACGAGCCGCCCGTCGTAACAGGGTGCTACCCAGGGTGTCCCCACCCTGGCGGGGCGTGAGTCGGCCAGGGCCCCGTGGACGATCACGTGGCGTCCCTGCCCCAGCGGGGACGTGACGCCGCCAGGGTCGTGCAAGCCGCCCCGGGCGGCCGTGGGGTGCCACCTGCCTGGTGTACCCAGGGGCCGTCACCCACCTCTTGGCGCCTGACGGGGTTGCTTGCAGCGCGGACGGGACAGCACCTGGTCGCCAGAACCTGGGTCGGGGGCGGGGCCTCTTCTGGTCGGCCGGTGTACGGGAACGTTGTGTACAGAGGGGAGGCCCGCAGGCCCTCCTGTTAAGCCGGTCTGTGAGTACCGCGCTCCAGGGGTGGGCTCAGGGCGGGCTGGGCGGCCTCAGGTGGCGCGGCGGGCGCGGCGGGCGCGGACCACGATCAGAATGTCGCAGCCCCCGCGCCAGACCAGGGCCGGTATCCCGATGAGCATGCCCAGCCACAGCTTGAGGACGCAGTAGACGATAGGGGCGAGTAAGATGAAACTGATGCTGCCGAAGAAGAATAAGCTGGGTAGGTAGCGCCACACCAGGCGGATCCCGAACAGCCAGCCCGCACCCACGACCCCCGCGGTGATGGCCATGTCCAGGCTGAGCGGGCCGTGGATCCAGACCAGGAAGGCCACCCCCACGACGAAGCCAGCGGCAGCCAGGAGCAGGTCGATGAGGACCCGGCGGTTCAGCCCCATATCCACCAGGATGGCCTGGACGTCAATGTACCGGTAGAGGCGCATAACAGTAACAATAGTGATGTGAAGGCAGCAGAGAGGTGCGTGTTATGTAAATCACACTAATTTGGTGCGTGCCCGACGGCCCGGCCCGCGTCCGTCGTCGGCACCGGGACCGGCGAGGCGGTCAGGGGGCTGTTTGTGCTCGCCGTGGAGACCCTGGGCGCCAGCGTGGAGCTGCGGGTCGGGCCGTGACGCCCCGGCGACGTCGTCGGGGGCTACGCGCTGACCGGTAAGGCCCGCGAGCCGCTGGGCCAGCGCTGGCACCAGAGCCTTTCAGGCAGAAGTACCTGGTAAGGCCCGCGAGCTGATGGGCTGGCGCGCCACTCTGCCGCTGGCGAGGGCCATCTCGGACTCTGCCCGGTGGGCCTTCGTCCTGCCCGACGTACTGGTGGCATCCGGCCGCGGTGAGGCGGCGCCGCGCGTGGTCTACGGTCCTGCTCGATGTGGGGGGACAGTGGGCCGGGCGGGCGTCGGCGGCGACGCGGGTGCCGTCCCGCCTGACGTACCGGGGATAACGGCCCAGACCACCGCACCGGTGAAGGCCGGCGCCGTCCTACTCGACGTACTGGGGGACAGCCCCCAGATCTGCGTCTCACGGCCGGACGCGCCCCGTTCCGCCTGGCGTACTGGGGGACAGTGACGGTGCCGCCGGTATCCGTACCGACGTCGGCGTCCTGCCTGACGTACTAGGGGGTAGTGCGCCGCCGGGGTGCTGGCGGGCCGGGTGGTCCAGTCCTTGCCTGACGTACTGGGGACAGCGGCTACCCGTTCGATGGCACGGGCGTTGTCCGCGGGGCCTGCGCAAGTGAACGCCACCTCGGGGCTGAGAACGCCATTTCGGGGAGGTGAACGCCACTTTGGGAGGGTGAACGCTATGTCAGGAAGATGAACGTCGTATAGGCGCGCGTTCACCTCCCCTATATGGCGTTCACTCCCTCCAGATAGCGTTCACCTCTCTAAAGTAGCGTTCATGGCGACAGCCCGCGCCCTTGCCCGCAGCTCTGGTGGCTCGCGGCGGCCTATAGCCTTGCCTGCAGCTCACGACCCGCGGCTCGTGGCGGCTCGCAGCTCGCGCCCTTGCCTGCGGCCTGCGGCCAACTGCCAGAGGCCAGCAGCCCCGCCCACTGTGCCCGGCACACCGCCAGTGCCCGGTGGGCGAGCGTACTGGCCCGGAGCGCGCCGTGGTGCTACCTGGCACGCTGGTCGCGGCGGAAGCCCGAGCGTACTGGCCCAGAGCGCGCTGTGGCGCTACCATACTGCCCATGTGGCTCACTCGTATGCGCTGAGGCGACGACGCCCGGCGCCGTCCCCCGTCCCCACTCAAAGCCCCGGCCCCGCCGGGCCGGTCCGTCGAGCCGTGCTCCGGACCACTGCACGCATACGCAAAGGACCTTATCTATGACCTCCCACCACGACCACGCCGCCACGCCCGCGCCCAGGACCGGCGTCCCCAGGACCCCGGGCCGCACCCCCAGGACCGGCGCCCCCACCGGCGCCCCGCAGCCCGACGCCGGAGACGCCGCCCCACAGACCGCTGTTCCGGAGCCTAACGCCCTGCACGACGCCCCGCGGCCCGGCACCGAGGACGTCATCCCGGGCGTCCTGTCACGCTCCGCCGCCGCCCTGGCCTCCACCGCCGCCGACCACGAGGCCCACGAGGCCCACGACGCCGGCGCCCTGGAGCGCGAGGCTCGCGCCGCAACCCGCCGCACCGCCTCCCTGAGCACCGAGCTGGAGGACGTCAGCGAGGTCGAGTACCGCCAGATCCGCCTGGAGAGGGTGGTCCTGGTGGGACTGGACCTGCCCGCCGCACCCGCGGAGCCGGGCCCCGCGGCCCAGGGCGCCACCGACGCCCAGACCTCCCTGCGTGAGCTGGCCGCCCTGGCCTCCACCGCCGGCAGCGAGGTCCTGGACGCCCTCACCCAGAGGCGCGACCACCCCGACGCCGCCACCTACCTGGGCTCGGGCAAGGCCAAGGAGCTTGCCGAGGTGGTCGCGGCCGTCGGGGCGGACACGGTCATTGTCGACGGCGAGCTCGCCCCCTCCCAGCGCCGCGCCCTGGAGGACGTGGTGGGCGTCAAGGTCGTGGACCGCACCGCCGTGATCCTCGACATCTTCGCCCAGCACGCCAAGTCCCGTGAGGGCAAGGCCCAGGTGGAGCTGGCCCAGCTGGAGTACCTCCTGCCTCGCCTGCGCGGCTGGGGGGAGTCCATGTCCCGCCAGGCCGGCGGGCGCGTGGCCGGGGGTCAGGGCATTGGCTCCCGCGGCCCGGGCGAGACCAAGATCGAGCTCGACCGGCGTCGCATCCGCCAGCGCATGGCCAAGCTCCGCCGTGAGATCAGGGCCATGGCCCCCTCCCGGGAGACCAGGCGCGGCTCACGGCGGCGCGGGGCCATCCCCTCGGTGGCCATTGCCGGCTACACCAACGCCGGCAAGTCCTCCCTCATGAACCGCCTCACCGGGGCGCAGACCATGGTCCAGGACGCCCTGTTCGCCACCCTGGACCCCACGGTCAGGCGTACCCAGACCGCCGACGGGCGCGTCTACACCCTGACCGACACCGTCGGATTCGTACGCAACCTGCCCCACGAGCTCATTGAGGCCTTCCGCTCCACCCTGGAGGAGGTCGCCGGCGCCGACCTGCTCCTCCACGTCGTGGACGCCGCCCACCCCGACCCCCTGGGCCAGGTCGCCGCCGTCCACACCGTCCTGGCCGGTATCCCCGGCGCCCTGGACGTCCCCGAGCTCGTGGTGCTCAACAAGGCCGACCTGGCCGACGCCGTCACCCTGGCGACCCTGCGCACCCGCCTGCCCGGGGCCCTGACGGTCTCCGCCCGCACCGGGCAGGGCCTGGACGCCCTCCGGCAGCGCGTGGAGGACCTCCTGCCGCGTCCGGGCGTGGCCGTGGACCTCGTGGTGCCCTACTCCCGCGGGGACCTGGTCTCCCGGGTCCACGCCGACGGGGAGGTCGACTCGGTCAGCTACGTGCCCCACGGCACCCGCCTGGTGGCCCGCGTGGACCCGGCCCTGGCCGCCGAGCTGCGGGCCGCCAGCGTCGCCGACCAGGCGCCCCCGATGGATCTGGCAGCCCCGGCGGACCAGGCGGCCCCGGCTGACCCGGCGGACCCGACGCCCACCCAGGACGGTGGTACCGGCGCCCCCGGACAGGCCTGAGGGCCCCATGGCCTCCACCGCCGACCTGGCCGGCCAGGCCCTGACCGAGGCCGTCTCACGCCTGTCCGGCTCACCACGCCAGGGCCAGGCCACCATGGTCGAGCGCGTGGCCGCCACCATCGAGGACGGCGGGCACCTCCTGGTCCAGGCCGGCACCGGGACCGGCAAGTCCCTGGGCTACCTCCTGCCGGCCATGGTCCACGCCGTACAGGGCGGGGAACGCACGCTCGTCTCCACCGCCACCCTCGCCCTCCAGCGTCAGGTCATGACCAAGGACGCGCCCCTGGCGGCCGACGCCGTCGAGGCGGTCACCGGGACCCGGCCCAGCGTGGCCCTGCTCAAGGGCTGGCGGAACTACGTCTGCCGCCACCGCCTGGCCGGCGGCTACCCCCCGGAGGACGAGGACGCGCTCTTCGGCCCCGCCCACGCCGCCCGCTCCCACGTGGGCGGGGCCGGTAGCACCACCCTGGGCGAGCAGGTGGTCCGCCTGCGCCAGTGGGCGGCGACCACCACCACCGGGGACCGCGACGACCTGGTCCCCGGCGTGTCCGACCGGGCCTGGGACCAGGTCAGCGTCTCACGGGACGAGTGCCTGGGCCCCTCCTGCCCCCTGCGGGACGAGTGCTTCCCGCAGGCCGCCCGCGCCGCCGCGGCCCAGGCCGACGTCGTGGTGACCAACCACGCCATGCTCGGCGTGGCCGTGGCCGGCAACAGCGGCCTCCTGCCCGACCACCAGGTCCTGGTGGTGGACGAGGCCCACGAGCTCGCCGACCGGGTCCGCTCCCAGGACACCGTCAGCCTGTCCGCCGCCGCCGTGGCCCGTGTGGCTGCCACGGTGCGCAGGCACGCCCACGCCGTGGTCACCGAGCTGGAGACCGCCGGGCAGGGGCTCGCCCTGGCGCTCGCGGACCTGCCCGACGCCCGCCTGCCCGCCAGCCTGCCACCGGCCCTGGGTGAGGCCCTGACCCTCCTGGAGGCCGCCGCCCGCCGCCTGGCCGCCGACGTGCGCGAGCAGGCCAGGGGGGCGGGCAGGGGGAGCGAGGACGCCGGGGGGCTGGCCCTGGCCCGCACCGCGGTAGCCGACCTGGTTGAGGCCCTCGGGCGCATGACCGGCGACTCCGTGGCCCGGCACCGTGACGTGGCCTGGGTCGAGCGGCCCCGGATGGGCTCCGACCCGCCCCGCCTGGTCCTGGCGCCCATTGACGTGGCCGCCCCGGTGGCCGACACCCTCCTGAGCGGCACCGCCGCGGTCCTGACCTCCGCCACCCTGGCCCTGGGTGGCAGCTTCGACCCCATGGCCCGCACCCTGGGCCTGACCCTGTCCGAGGATCCCTGGGAGGGCCTGGACGTGGGCACCCCCTTTGACTACTCACGCCAGGGCATCCTCTACACGCCCACCCACCTGCCCCGGCCCGCGGCGGGTATCTCCGAGGCCGCCCTGGACGAGATCCTGGCCCTGACCGAGGCCTCGGGCGGGGGCGTGCTCGGCCTGTTCTCCTCACGTCGCGCCGCCCAGGAGGCCGCTGAGGTCCTGCGTGGCGCCACCGACCTGACCGTCTACGCCCAGGGGGAGGACCAGCTGCCCACCCTGGTGGAGGCCTTCACCCGTGAGGAGGACTCCTGCCTGGTGGGCAGCCTGAGCCTGTGGCAGGGGGTGGACGTGCCCGGGCACACCTGCAGGCTGGTCATTATCGACCGTATCCCCTTCCCCCGACCCGACGACCCGGTGGCCCAGGCACGCATTGAGGCGGTCACCGCCGCGGGCGGCAACGGCTTTATGAGCGTGGCCGCCACCCACGCCGCCCTCCTCCTGGCCCAGGGGGCCGGCCGCCTCGTACGCCGGGCCGGTGACCGCGGCGTCGTGGCCGTCCTCGACCCGCGCCTGAGGACCGCCCGCTACGGGGCCTTCCTGGCCCGGTCCATGCCGCCCCTGTGGCCCACCAGGGACCGCGCCACCGTCCTGGGGGCCCTGGAGCGCCTGGCCGCCAGCCGCAGGAACCCATAGCCGCCAGGCCCCGGGACCACTGGCTGCCAGGAACCGGGGCGCCAGCTGGTAGGCCCCGGGGCGCCAGCTGGTAGGCCCCGGGGCACTAACCACCAGGCCCCGGGGCGCCAGCTGGTAGGCCCCGGGGCACTGGCAGTGCGGTGGTACTGGCCGGGCGGGTGGCTGCCTCAGCCGTCAGGCGCGCCGACGTCGTCGTGCGCGGACCAGCATGATCCCGCCCACCAGCAGGACCGCGGCGGCCAGGCCTGGCCACACCACGGCCCCGGTGCGCGACAGGCCGTGCCGGGAGCCGGTGCCCTGCGGCTCGGAGACCACCGGGGCGGTGCTCCCCGTGGGCAGCGTCCCCGTCCCGGGTGAGCCGGGGTCGGGCACGGTGGGGATACCCGGCTGGACGCCGGGCACCAGCTGGCCCCCGCCCGGGTTCTGCCCCTGGCTGGGGTAGGTCAGTCCGAAGCCCCGGGCCTGGAGGGTGCCGCCGCCCTGCGCCGTCGGCACGTTCACCGGCAGGACCCCTACCGGGGCCTGGCCGGCGATGACCTTCGCGGCGGCGGTCAGGGAGACCTGCCGGTTGGAGTAGAGGTTGAGGACCGCCACGCCGTTGGTGGGGGAGGGGGTGGTGGTGACCGAGCAGCCCGCGGGCAGCAGGCACTGGCCGGTGCTGCCCGAGGCCGGGGCCACCGTGCCCGCCACCGCGACGTCGTAGGGGTTGCGGGTGGACAGGATGGTCACCGGCTTGCCGGTGGCGACCATGCGCGCCACCAGGTCGGCCTGGGTGGAGCCTGCGGCCATGGAGTAGGTCGTCAGGACGATGGCGTCGGCGTTCTCGGCCTGGGCCAGGGCCTCGTCCACCTCGGCGGCCGTGGGGTCGGGGGAGTCGCCCGAGGTCTCCACCCGGTTGACGGTGAACCCCAGGTCGGTCAGCGGCTGCGTCAGCAGCTCCGGGTTCCCCCAGGAGGAGCCGGTGAGCAGGAGTCGGGGGGTGCGCGTGGGGGACAGGGGCAGCACGGAGTCGGCGTCGTTGCGGACCATGGTCACCGACTGCTGGGCGATCCTGGCAGCCGTCTCCTGGTGCGCGGCCGAGCCCACCACGGAGGCGATGGTCTGGGCGGAGGTGGGGGAGGCGTCCAGGACCCCGCGCCGCGCCTTCCACTCCAGGATGCGCGTCACGGAGGCGTCCAGCCGCTCGGCGGTGATCGTCCCGTCGGCCAGGGCCGCCTTCATGGCCGAGGTCACGGCGGGCACGTCGTAGGTGTTGAGCAGCACGTCGCTGCCCGCAAGGAAGGACTGCACGGCCACCCGACCGCGCACCGGGGCGAGGAAGGCCTTGAGGGCGGCCGAGGCGGCCGTGTACTGGTCGGCGGCGGTGGGGTCCTTGGCGGCAGCGTCCTTCTTAGCGTCCTGGTCGGCCTTGAGCCTGGCGTACTCCTCCTTCTCCTGGTCCGACATGACCGAGAGCTGGACACCCTCCATGTCCATGGCGTCGGTGGTGATCAGGCCGGTGAAGCCCATCTCCTCGCGCAGCAGGTCGGTGAGGACCGCCTTGGACGTGGTGGCCGGGTGGGCGGGGTCAATGGCCTCCACCACGATGTGGGCGGTCATGATCATGTCCACCCCGCCCTTGACCGCGGCCCGGAAGGGGGCCAGGTGGGTGTCCAGGGTGGCCCGGTCGTAGCTGACCGTGGGCAGGCCCAGGTGGGAGTCGGTCTGGGTGTCACCGTGCCCAGGGAAGTACTTGGCGGTGGCGGAGACCCCCTCGGACTGGAGCCCCTCGATCTGGGCGGCGCCCAGGGAGGCGACCGCCTCGGGGTCGTCCCCCAGTGAGCGGACCCCGATGACCGGGTTGGCGGCGTTGGTGTTGACGTCCAGGACCGGGGCGAAGTCGACGTTGATCCCCATGGCGGCGAGCTCGGACCCCAGGGCCTGGCCCTGGGCGCGGGCGAGCTCGGTGGACCCGGTGGCCCCCAGGGCCATGTTCCCGGGCACGTCGGTGCCCGAGGTCCGTACCCGGGCCACCAGCCCGCCCTCCTGGTCGATGGTGATGGCCAGGGGGATCTTGGGCCCGCTGGTACGTGCCGCCTCCTGGAGGCCGTCGGACAGGGCGGCCACCTGCCCGGGGTCGGTGGGGGTGGTGACGTTGTGCGCCCAGTTGAAGTACAGGACCCCGCCGAGGTGGAAGGTGCTCACGGCCTGGGCGGGGGTGCGCACGCCGGGTCCGAACACGTCCTCGTTCTTGTCGGCGTAGGTCTCGTCCTGCGCCGAGGAGCCGTAGACGTGGGTCCACAGGACCTGGCCGATCTTCTCGTCCTGGCTCATGGTGGCCAGCAGGGCCTGGGCCCGGGCCGCTGGGTCGGTCTCGACCCCCGGTGCCGGGGCGGCGGTAACCGGCGCGCCGGTGAGCACGCCCAGCAGGAGGGCGATAATACTCAGTCGCGCCAGGACAGGGGGGAGACGGCGCATGGTGACTCCTGTGTCATGGGGTGGTTGGTGGCGGCCTCTCGGCGCGGGGGCCGGGTGGCCGCCAGGAGCTGACAGGTACCAGGGTAGTCGTTCAAACAGCCGATGGTCAGGGCAACTACCTGGTAGAAGGCTAGTACGACGCGCCCGGTAGCCGGAAAGTCCCCCATATAGGGGTACCTCAGCGACTAGTCTGGGAGGCGGACCGGCCAGCGTCCGCTCATCCCCACCCGTATGTGAAGGAGAACCCGTGTCCAACACCAACACCGCCCAAGGCTCCTACCCCACCGCCAAGGCCTCCGGCCGCCCCTCCAAGGTCGCCATTATCGGCGCCGGAGCGGTGGGTTCCACCCTGGCCTACGCCTGCGTCACCAAGGGTGTCGCCCGCGAGGTCGTCCTCCAGGACATCGCCAAGGAGAAGGTCGAGGCCGAGGCCCTCGACATCGCCCAGGGTATCCAGTTCACCTCCGCCGGCTCCGTGTCCGGCTCCACCGACCCCGAGATCTGCCGCGACGCCGACGTCATCGCCATTACCGCCGGCGCCAAGCAGAAGCCGGGCCAGTCCCGTCTGGAGCTGGCCGGGGCCACCGTGGGCATTATGGAGAAGATCCTGCCCAAGCTGGTCGAGGTCGCCCCCAACGCGATCTTCGTGCCGGTGGCCAACCCGGTGGACGTGGTGACCTACTGCGCCAAGAAGATCACCGGCCTGCCCGAGAACCAGATCTTCGGCTCCGGCACCGTCCTGGACACCGCCCGCATGCGCTACCTCATCTCCCTGGAGACCGGTACGGCCGTGCAGAACATCCACGGCTACATCACCGGTGAGCACGGCGACTCCGAGGTCCCGCTGTGGTCCTCCACCGAGATCGGCGGCGTGCCGATCACCCAGTGGGGCAAGACCCTCGACGGCGGTGAGTTCGACGAGGCCAAGCGCGAGCGCATCGCCCACGACGTCGTGCGCTCCGCCTACCGCATTATCGAGGGCAAGGGCGTGACCAACTACGCCGTCGGCCTGGCGGTCCAGCGGATCATCGGTGCCGTCCTCAACGACGAGCAGCGGGTCCTGACCGTCTCCCCGCTGCTGGATGACTGGCACGGCATCTCCGACGTGTGCATGGCCGTCCCGACCATTATCGGCCGTAAGGGCGCCGGCCGCCGCCTGGAGCTGCCGCTGACCGACGACGAGCGCACCCGCCTGATCGCCTCGGCCGAGCGTCTGCGCGAGGTCGCCCGCGGCCTGGGCTACTGAGGCCAGGCCGGCACGCCGCCTGCCGGGTGCGCAGGCGCTGCCGCGCGGGTGCACCGCGACGCACCGGGGTGGGGCCGGGGTCCTTAAGTGCGAGGGCCCCGGCCCCACCCGTGTCTCCTGGGCCGCCCGGCCCGGGACGGTCCCCGCGCCACCGGCCCCACCGCTCTCGGCCCCGCCGTGCTTGTCCCGGGCCCCGCCGCTCCTGGCCCCGAGCACGATCCGCCGGGAGCGGTCCGGTGCCGTGCACTCGCGGGCCGGCTGCCAGGTTCGTCAGGAGCCCACGGCAGCCGCCCGGCCCGGCGTCAGGGCACCGGGCCGCTGGGTCGGGGGCTACAGGGCCCGCAGGACCGTGACGACCTTGCCCATGATCGTGGCCTCGTCGCCCGGGATGGGGGCGTAGTCGGGGTTACGGGGCAGGAGCCACTGGTGGCCGTCACGCCGGGAGAGGACCTTGACCGTGGCGCTGTGGCCGTCCACGTCCTGGAGCAGGGCGGCCACGACCTCCCCGCTGGCGGCGTCGGGCTGGGAGCGGACCACCACCCAGTCCCCGTCGCAGATGGCGGCCTCGATCATGGAGTCTCCGTGCACCTGGAGCATGAACAGCTCCCCGTCCCCCGTCAGGCGGCGGGGGAGGGCCACGACGTCCTCCACCTCCTGCATGGCCAGGATGGGGCTGCCCGCGGCGATCCGCCCCACCAGGGGGACCGCCACGGCCTCGTCCTGCCCGACGCCGGGCAGGGAGGGCAGGGGCACGACCGGGGCGAGCGGGCGCCGGGTGGTGGGCGGGGCGGGCTGGCGGGCGTCCGGCTCAGGGACCACGACCTCCAGGGCGCGAGGACGCTTGGGGTCACGGTGGACCAGGCCCAGCCGCTCGAGCTTGTCCAGCTGGTGCTTGACCGAGGAGGGGCTGGTCAGCCCCACCTCCGCGCCGATCTCACGCAGCGAGGGCGGGTAGCCGCGGGCGACGACGGCGTCGCGCACGCACTCGTAGACGGCACAGGCGCGGGCGTCGAGGTCGTCCACGACCCGCGCCACGCGGGGATCCGTGGGGTCCAGGGTGCTGCTGGTCATCGCCGTGCCCTCCATGCTCCGCTCCCGGGGTGGGTCCCTGAGGGCTGCTGGTCGTCTCGGTGGTTCGTGGTGGCCTGTACCCCTCCAGCCTACGGCTCCGCACCGCGACCTTCAAACACGTGTTCGAGTGCTGCTGGACGTGTCGTCCGCCAGGCGCTATGGTGTCGAACAAGTGTTCGTCGAACATGTGTTCTAGGAGGTTCTCGTGAGCGCCCTCGCCCTTCCCCCGGCCCCCACGCTGCGGCTGGTCCCCGCGCCCGACGCCGGCCGGAGCCCGGGGCGGGCCTGCCTGCGCGCGGTCACCTCCGAGCCGCCGCCCTGGGAACTGCCTGCCATACGGGGGACCGGGGCCGGGCGCCGTCCTGTGACGCCCCGGACCTCGGGCGCCCCGCGACGGGGCTCCCGGGGCGGACGAGGGCCCCTCACCCCCACGCCCACCCGGCTGGCCGAGCTCGCTGAGCTGTCACCTACCCACCCCGCGGTACGGGCCCGTCGGCGCGGGGACGCACCGGGTGCCGGGTACCAGGGGGCTGGCGGGGACGGTGCGGGCCGCCCCCTGCCCGGCGGGGAGGGGCCCGTCACCGACCTGGCGAAGAGTCCCGGGCCCGGCCATCCCCTGCCCGGCGGGGAGCCTGTGGCCCACCCCGCGGCAGGCGGGGCGGGCGCACCGGGCCCGGGCGGTACCCGCTGCGCGGCGGCCGGGCTCCTGCGTCGCCTCAGGGGGCGTCTCAGAGGGCTCGTGGTGGCCGGGGTGGTGCTGGCCCTGCTGGTGGCGGGGGCCGTACTCGCCTCCGGTCCGTCCGGGGGTGGGCAGGAGACGGGGGCGACCACCACCGTGACCGTGTCCGCAGGACAGACCCTGTGGGACATTGCGGCGGCCACCGGACGCGGCGACGTCATGGAGACGGCAGCGCTCATTGTGGAGCTCAACCACCTCTCCGGCACCACGCTGCGGCCCGGGCAGCGCCTTATCGTCCCCCGGGGCTGAGCCCGGGGCCGGGGTCCTGGGTGACCGGGGCCGGGTGACCTGCCGCTGGTGCCGGGTCCTGGGTGACCGGGGCCGGGAGGTCAGAGGCCGCTCCAGCAGGCTCATAGCGCGGGTGACCACCGGGGCCGGGTCCTGGGTGCCCGGGGCCGGGTGCCCGGGTAGCTGGGTCCGTGCCTCCGGGACGGCATTCAGGTACCTTGAGAGCTCTTACTCGACGTCTTCCGGCGTTTCACCCTTGCTCTTCGGGCGCTCCCCGCATAGGCTCGCCTCACATTTCTCTCTCAGGTATGTGATCTACTCGGAGGGACCCCGTGCACTGCCCCTTCTGCCGCTATGACGGCTCCCGTGTGGTGGACTCCCGTACCTCGGAGGACGGCCTGTCCATCCGGCGTCGGCGTGAGTGCCCCCGCTGCGGGCGCCGGTTCACCACCACCGAGACCGCCAGCCTCTCGGTGCGCAAGCGCTCGGGCGTGGTCGAGCCCTTTAGCCGGGACAAGGTCATTGTGGGGGTGCGCCGGGCCTGCCAGGGCCGCCCGGTCACCGACGACCAGCTCGCGGTCCTGGCCCACAAGGTGGAGGAGACGGTTCGCGCCAACGGCCAGGCCCTGGTCGACTCCCACGACATCGGCCTGGCCATCCTGGGGCCCCTGCGGGACCTGGACGAGGTCGCCTACCTGCGGTTCGCCTCCGTCTACTCCAACTTCAACACCCTGGAGGACTTTGAGCGGGCGATTGCCGAGCTGCGCGACGTCCACACCTCCCCGCACGCCGCCCCCGCCCCCAGGCCCCGGTCCACCTCCTCCCGCGGACGGTAGACGCCTAAGAGCCAGCCACCGGCTGCGGTGCTACTCCATCACCCCCATCACTATTACGCCGGTTATGCTGGCCCCCGGCCGCGGGGTGTACTGGGTGCGGGTGCGCGTCGGTGGAGGGGGCTGACCCCCTGCGGGGCCCGGGGGTAGTACGTGCGCCGCAGCTCCGGGGCCGCCCGGGAGCGCTGGCCCCCTGCGGGGCCCGGGGCCGGTGCGGGATCCAGGCCCTGGTGGCGCGGTACACCGAGAGGAAGTGCTCGAGGCAGTGGTGACGGCCCGGGCCGTGGCGGCGTGGTGCGCCAGCCCAGTCCGCGGGCTCAGAGACCGTGACCGCGGACGCGCTCGCGGTCTCGGCAGGCGCCACCCGGCCCGCGGAGTCAGAGGTCAGGTGCCCCAGGGGGCCAGGGGCGTGTAGCGGTGTGCGTGGTGGAGCCCCATGCCGAGCCGCTCATAGCACGCTATGGCGCCCAGGTTGTCGGCCTCCACCTCCAGCGCCAGGTGCCGGGCCCCCAGGTGCCGCGCCTGGTGGGCCAGGTGCCGGATCATGTGTGAGGCGGTGCCACGACGTCGGCTGCGAGGGGCGACCCACACCCCGTCGAGGACCGCGACGTCATTGACACCGGTCACGGCCAGCCTGGCCACGCCCACGACCTCGCCGCCCTGGCTTACTGTGGCGAAGACCTGCCCCGGGGCGCACAGCAGCAGGGCCCGGGCGCGGGCGACGTCGTCAGGCGTCCCCATGCCGCGGGCAGCCGTACGCTCCAAAAGCACCCGGGGGAGCCGGGAGCCCAGGTGCAGCCTTGGTCCCTGCCGGCCCGGCCCCCTGGGGCCTGCCTCCCAGGGGGCCGGGCTCACGGGCGACGAACAGGGTGAGCTCGTCGTGCTGGGGCTCGTCTCCCAGAGGGCCGGGGCCCGGGTGGGGGAGGGAGCAGGGGACGGCGTCTCCTGGGGCTGGTCAGGGCGCTGTGCCCCGGTAGCCTGACCCGCGGCCGGGAACTGGGCCAGGTCGCAGGTCATAATGAGCACGGCGCCTCTGTCCGGGCCCTGCGGCAGGGGGCAGCGCGTCATGGCCAACGGGGCCTGGGCGGGGGCGCGCCGGGCGTACCACGAGGTGGCCAGGGCGGTGCTGCGGGGCAGGGTCGGGCCCAGGACCAGCAGCGAGTTGGCCCGCTTGGTCATCTGGTGGTGCCAGCGCAGGACGCAGCCGGGGAGGTCGGCGTGGGCCAGGAGGGTGGTAGGCCGCCATGCGGCCAGTAGCGCCACCTCCAGACGGGCGACGTCGTCACCAGCCTGGTCCAGCAGCGCCTGCACGGTAGTGGGCAGCCACCCGTCAGGCGTCGGGGTGCTCACCGGGCGTCAATGGCCTCGACGAGGCTGTCCACCAGGCTCGGCCAGGTCCACTGCCGGAGCATGAGGTCACGTCCCGCCCGGCCCATGCGCTGGCGCAGGTCGGCGTCACGCAGCTGGGTGACCAGGGCGTCCACGAGCGCGTCCGGGTCGCGCCCGTCCACCACGGTACCCGTCTGCCCCTCGACGACGGTCTCCGGGGCGCCGCCGCTGTCCCCGGCGACCACGGGCAGGCCGGTGGCGGAGGCCTCCAGGAAGACGATCCCCAGGCCCTCCACGTCCATGCCCAGGTTGCGGGTGCGGCAGGGCATGGCGAACACGTCCCCCAGGGCCACGTGCCCCGGCAGCTCCTCGCCGGGTACCGCGCCCGTCAGCACGATGGAGTCGCGTACGGGGCAGCGGCGTCTCATGAGCGCCAGCTCCCGGGCGTAGGGGCCCCAGCCGACAATGACGAGCCGGGCACCGGGCACCGCCTCGACCACCCGGGGCCAGGCCGCGATGAGAGCGTCCTGCCCCTTGCGGGCCACCAGGCGTGAGACGCACACCACCGTGGGGGCGTCCCCGATGCGGTAACGACGGCGCAGGCGGGCCCGGGCGTGCGGGTCGGGGTGGAAGCGGTCGGTGTCGATGCCGCTGGGCAGGCGCAGGGTCGTGGTGCCCGGGGGGATGTGGGGGGCCAGCCGCTCCAGGGTGTACTGGGAGATGTAGGTCACGACGTCGGCGTCGGCGAAGATCCGGCGCAGCGCCTGGCGGGGGCCCGGCCACAGCCCCCAGCCCACCTCGTGGCCGTGGGTCGTGGCGATGACGCGGGTGGCCCCGGCCCTCCTGGCGGCGCCGCCCAGCAGGCCCAGGGGGGCGGCGGCCCCGAACCACACCGTCTCCACGCCCCGCTCCCTGATGGTCTGGCGCATCCTGTCGCGTACGTCCGGGGTGGGCAGGAGCATGTGCGTGGGCATGCGCACCACCTCGAAGGGCAGGGTGGCGTCGTGCTCCGCGGCGGCCTGGGGGCCCTGCGGCGGGGTGGAGGCCAGGACCACGAGATCCTGGCCGGGGAGGCGGCGCGTGTAGTCGTCCAGGTAGGACTGGATGCCGCCCACGACCGGGGGGAAGTCATTGGTGACGAGCAGGGTGGTGCGCATGGTCCGAGTCTACGGAGGAGCGCGGCCGCGGTAGTGCCCGGTGTGCCCGAGCGCCTGTACCCCGGTGGGGTGCGGTGGGTCGGTACCCGAGCCCGCGCCTGAGTGCGGGCAGCGGGTGCACCCCGGATGCGGTGCGTCGGTGGGTGCGGGTGTGGCGGGGTTGGCCGCTGGTGTGCTGCCTCGTTCCTCTCGCGAGAACGGTACTTATTCGTCGTGAGAACGGTACTTGTTCGTCGTGAGAACGGTACTTATTGCCTGCGGGGGCGGCCGCCGGTCCCGGACCCAGCTGTCTCCCGGGCGCGGCTGGGTCCCAGCAGGCCTTCGGTGCCGCGCTGGTCAACTGGCTGGGACGAGCTGTCCCGCGTGCGTGTCAGACGAGGTGGGGCCTAGGTCTAGGTGCCGTCTAGAATCATGGGGTCTGATAGCCGTTATCCCTGGGAGTCTCAATGAGCAACGTCGTCCCCACGTGGGAGGGGTTTCTGGTCCCGGCCTTGCGGGTCCTGTCTGACGGCGGAGTCTGGCCGGTTCGTGAGCTACGCCAGCGCGCCCGGCAGGACATGGGGCTTACCGAGGACCAGTGCGCCGTGCGGATTCCCTCCGGTGAGCCTATGTGGACCAACCGCCTGGGGTGGGCGCTGTCCTACCTGTCCCACGCCGGTGCGGTCGAGCACCCTGCCCGGGGCAGATACGTCATGACACAGACCGGGCAGGCACTGCTCCGGCACCACCCCGAGGCCTTGACCACGTCCGACCTGGAGGCCCTGCCCGGATACAGCTGGCCGGATCCGGGCAGGAAGGGCTCTTCGACGCAGCAGCGTGCGACTCTGGGAGACACCCTGGTCGATCCCACCGAGCAGGTCTACGACGGCGTCAGGCGTCTGAATGATTCCGTGGCCCAGGATCTGCTGGAGCGTCTTCATACGCAGGGTCCTGTCTTCTTTGAGCAGGCGGTGCTCGACCTGCTCGTGGCCATGGGCTACGGCGGTACCCAGGGGGCCGTAACCCGTACCCGTCTATCCGGCGACGATGGCATTGACGGGATCATTGACCAGGACGCGCTGGGCCTCAGTCGCATATACGTCCAGGCCAAATGCTATGACCCGCGGGGCACAGTCAGCCGACCCGATGTCCAGGGATTTGCAGGGGCCCTCCAGGGCGCACAGGCCAGCCAGGGGGTCTTTATCACCACAGCCTCTTTTAGCGCTCGCGCCCGGGAGTACGCCGAGCGGGTCGCCAGCCGGATTGTCCTGATCGACGGCGCCCGGCTCGCCTCCCTTATGATCCGTTACGGCGTGGGGGTCCAGGTCCGGGACACAATCCGAATTGTCGAGGTTGACGAAGGCTTCTTTGAGTAAGGGGTACGGGGATGCTGGGACCAGGTTCGTGCGGCTCGTCAGGCTCTGCGGTCGTGGTGGGCGGCGCATCGGTGAGTGCGGGTGGTGCGGTGGGGCTGGCTGCTGGTGTGCTGCCTCGTCCCTCTCGTGAGAACGGTACTTGTTCGTCGTGAGAACGGTATTTGTTGCGTGTGGGGCCGGTGCTCGTTGTACGGGGCGTGGGTGCGGGGGTTGTCTAGTGTCCTTGTGTGTGTTCTGCGTGGTCGGTGAGGTGTGTTGTGGTGTCTACTAGGTTGAAGGTGTCAGACTGTTGGGTGGTTGTGACGGTGCCTTGGACGTCGTGCCAGGTTCCGTCCTGGGGGCGGTAGCGGGCGGTCCAGGTGGTGGTCAGGGTGAGGTGGACGCCGGTCTGGGGGTGGTGGTAGCGGTGGGTCAGGGTCTGGTGGGGCCAGGGGGCGCCGGGGCTGGTGGTGGTCGTGGTGGTGGCGTCCCCCCAGTCCCAGTGGTAGGAGGCGGGCGTGGCCTCCACCTCCACCGGGGTGCCGGCCACGGTGGTGGACAGGGAGCGGGTGGAGGGGTCGGTGTAGGCGATGAGGTCCATGTCCACCCGGGCCGTGGTACCAGGGGGCTGGCGGGTGATGCCCGACCCGTCCACCATCAGGGAGGCCACGTCCCTGGCCGAGACCACCACCGGCACCACTGCCGGGGCGGGCTCCTCGGGCTCCTCGGGCTCGTAGGGCCTGCAGAACAGGTGGTTGGGGTCCGGCGCGTAGGCCACGCACACCAGCGGGGTCTTGCCCGGCTTCGACACCGAGAACGACACCACCACGTCACCCGACGACCCACCAGACGAACCCGACCCAGAACCACCAGACCCACCCGAGCCCGGACCCGGATCCAGACGCTCATACTGATCACCGTACAAGGTGATCGTGCTGTCGCCCGGGGACGTTTCGGCATGGAAGTCTGATGACCTCTCGTCCGCATAAGTCGCAGGAGAGCAGATAAGAGTCAGAGGCAGACTCGTTAGCAGTAGATTGGTGCTGAGAAAACGTCTTGTCGTCATGGCTTAACAACCTCCACTCCTCCGACGGTCCACGTACCGTCATGATAACGCAGCGCCACGTGGAGCTTCTCCGTCTCCGCTGGCGTAGTCTTGGTGTCGGGACTGTTTCCCTCGCACGTCGTAATGTCCCCCATAAAGAGGGTGACGTCTACCTGGTGGTATTCGTATCCGGGGTTGAGGGGGTAGGCCTCGACCTTCTCGGCGGTCTGCTCCCAGGGGTCGGCCCAGCCCCCCTCCTGGTGCAGCCTGGTGGTCTTGTCAACAAGGTCGGCGCAGAACTTGCACCGCTGCTCGCTCATGGCCTCAAAGTCCTTGGTGTCACCGGTGACCGCCGCGTACCGGTAGAGACTGAAGAAGTACACGGCCGCGGCAGCTGCGGCCTCCAGGCTGTCCTCGCCCAGGTTCTCAGGCTTGTCCGGCGGTGGTGTGGCCAGGGCCGCATCACGCCTGGCCACCAGGTCCGGCCCCAGGGCCGCGTCACGACTGGCCCGCGCACTGGCCGACGCCGAGGCCGCCGCCGCCATCGCACTGGCACCCACCTCATAGGGATCCACACTCGGCGACGCACCAGAGACGCCACCACCGGAGCACCCCGCCAGGACGGACACCATGACCACCGCCAGGGCAGGCACCCACGACCCGGACCGCACCATCGCGACCCCCCTCACACACCCAGGAACAAGAGCAGGACAAGGGGGCGGGCCCGGCGGCACCAGCGCCACCACGACCAACCCCACCGCCAACCAGACGACACACACCACCATAACACCACCACCCAACCCATGCACACACACCACAACCACCCAGCAACCCGACACCCAGGCAGCCCAGCACCCACACCCCCAAACCAGGACCCACGTCCCACACCCACCCAACCGACCCGGGAGCAGGGGGAGGACGGTGACGGCCACACCCTGGCCGAACCACCCACCCAGCCAGACCCCTCAGGACACACCCAGACAAGCACGCCACCAGCCACACCCCAGGCAGCAACCCGGCACCCGTTCTCACGACAAACAAGTACCGTTCTCACGACAAACAAGTACCGTTCTCGCGGAAGGACGGAGGGGACAGACGGGAGGACGCGGGCACCCCGCCCGCAGCACCACCCCCGTTTCCTTGCGCAAATCTGAGTGGGTTATGTGGATCTCTGAGTAATTTCTCGGTTGCTCGTCGTCCCGGCTCTGGCGCGTGTCCAAATCTGAGGATCAGAACGAGGAGCACCCTCAACTGCAGCAGGATCCGGGTCTCTGACCTGCGTGGACATTAAGTGCACAAAGGTGAGAGAGGGGTGGGTCCGGTTCTGATCCTCAGATTGTGACAAGTCGGGCGCCCGGTACGGTCTTGGTCGCGCATAATCCCTCCGGCACCCGTCCGCCACCAGGGGCGGTGGTCCCGTATTGGGCCCAACGGGCCCAGCCTGTACGGCGTGCCCGCCACGAGTCGTACCGGCTCCTGCAGATCTCATGAGTCCCTGCAGGAGGCGCCTGCGGGATCCGTGGGATTATTCCGATCCCCCGGGGACCGCTGGAGGAGGGACACGGCAACCAGTGCGACCTGCGGACCACGCCAACCGCCCGTCCCCACAAGCACTCCGTTCTCACGACGAACAAGTACCGTTCTCACGGCCAACAAGTACCGTTCTCGCGACGAATAAGTACCGTTCTCGCGGAAGGGCGGGAGTGGGGCGGGGGAGGGGAGGGGGCGGGGCGGGGTCAGTCCTCGTCGGAGCTGCGCAGGACCTCGGACAGGCGGCGGGCCGCGGCCATGACCACGGCGCCGTGGACCCGGCCGGGCTGGCGTCCCATCCGCTCAATGGGCCCGGAGATGGACACGGCGGCAATGACCTTGCCCCCCGTGGCCCGCACAGGTGCTGAGACGGAGGCCACCCCCGGCTCGCGCTCGCCCACGGACTGGGCCCAGCCGCGACGTCGGACGGTGGAGAGCATGGTGGCGTTGAAGCGCGCCCCCACCAGCCCCCGGTGCAGGCGGTCGGGCTCCTCCCAGGCCAGCAGGACCTGGGCGCCCGAGCCGCCGAGCATGGACATGGTGGCCCCTACCGGGATGGAGTCGCGCAGGCCGATGGGCCGCTCGGCGTTGGCCACGCAGACCCGCACGTCCCCCTGGCGCCGGTAGAGCTGGGCCGACTCGTGGGTCTTGTCCCGCAGGGCGGCCAGCACCGGGCCCGCGGCGGCCAGGAGGTGGTCCTCCCCGGCGGCGGAGGCGAGCTCGCTCAGGCGCGGCCCCAGGACGAACCGTCCCTGGGAGTCGCGTGCCACCAGGCGGTGGAACTCCAGTGCCACCGCGATGCGGTGGGCGGTGGGGCGGGCCAGGTGGGTAGCCGTGACGAGCTGGGCCAGGGTGGCCGGGCCCGCCTCCAGGGCGTTCATGACCAGGGCGGCCTTGTCGATGACGCCGACGCCGCTGCCGTTTTCCGAGTCGTTCATGGCCTCACTCCGTGCGTCCATAATCTGATACTGGCATCCCAAGGGATGAGATTTCAACTAGACTCCGCGTCAGATTCCAGGATCTGCGCGAATGCTGAGACGGGATGCCCCATGGTCTCATGGTGCGACTGCCTGCGGTGTCGCTACGCAGGTCCTCCTGGGAAGTATGTAACAGACCACTGAGAGGACATTACGATGGGTATGACCCTGGCTGAGAAGGTCTGGCGCGACCACGTCGTGACCCAGGGTGCCGACGGCGCCCCTGACCTGCTCTACATCGACCTCCACCTCGTCCACGAGGTCACCAGCCCCCAGGCCTTCGAGGGCCTGCGCCTGGCCGGCCGCCAGGTCCGCCGCCCCGACCTGACCCTGGCCACCGAGGACCACAACACCCCCACCCTGGACATCGACCTGCCCATCGCCGACCCCACGTCCCGCACCCAGATCGAGACCCTGCGACGCAACTGCGCCGAGTTCGGGGTGCGCCTGCACTCCCTGGGCGACGCCGACCAGGGCATCGTCCACGCCGTCGGCCCCCAGCTGGGCCTGACCCAGCCCGGCATGACGGTGGTGTGCGGGGACTCCCACACCTCCACCCACGGCGCCTTCGGGGCCCTGGCCTTCGGCATCGGCACCTCCCAGGTGGAGCACGTCCTGGCCACCCAGACCCTGCCCATCGCCCCCTTCAGGACCATGAGCGTGACCATTGACGGCGACCTGCCCGCGGGCAGCGGGGCCAAGGACATTATCCTGGCCATTATCGCCAAGATCGGCACCAACGGCGCCCAGGGCCACGTCATCGAGTACCGCGGCCGCGCCATCGAGCAGCTCTCGATGGAGGCCCGTATGACCATCTGCAACATGAGCATCGAGGGCGGGGCCCGCGCCGGCATGATCGCCCCCGACGCCGTCACCTACGACTACCTCGCCGGGCGGCCCCACGCCCCCGTCGGCGCGGACTGGGACGCCGCCGTGGCCTACTGGGACTCCCTGCGCACCGACGCCGACGCCGTCTTCGACACCGAGGTGGTCCTGGAGGCCGCCGACATCGAGCCCTTCGTCACCTGGGGCACCAACCCCGGCCAGGGCCTGCCCATCTCGGCGGCCGTTCCCGACCCCGAGGACATTGCCGACGCCACCGAGCGCCTCGCCGCCCAGCGCGCCATCGAGTACATGGACCTGACCCCCGGCACGCCCCTGCGCCAGATCCCGGTCGACGCCGTCTTCGTGGGAAGCTGCACCAACGGGCGCATCGAGGACCTGCGCACCGCCGCCGAGGTGGTCCGGGGCCGCACTAAGGCCCCCGGCCTGCGCATGCTGGTGGTGCCCGCCTCGGCCCGCATCCGCCTCCAGGCCGAGGCCGAGGGCCTGGACCAGGTCTTCAAGGACTTCGGCGCCGAGTGGCGCAACGCCGGGTGCTCCATGTGCCTGGCCATGAACCCCGACAAGCTCGCCCCCGGGGAGCGCGCCGCCTCCACCTCCAACCGCAACTTCGAGGGGCGTCAGGGCAAGGGCGGGCGCACCCACCTGGTCTCCCCGGCGGTGGCCGCGGCCACCGCGGTGCGCGGCACCCTGTCCAGCCCCGCCGACCTGCCGCCCCTGCCCGCCCGCCCGGCCACCGCCCCGGCACCCGGGGTCCCTGCGCCCGGGCCCGCCCTGGTGGACGGGCCCGTCCCGGTGGCCGGACCCGCCCCGGCACCCGGGCCCGCCCCGGCCGCCGTCACCCTGCCCGTCCCCGCCGCGGCCTGAGACGTAACGGAGGATCCAGACCCATGGAGAAGTTCATCCGCCACACCGGTATCGGCGCCCCCCTGCGCCGCAGCGCCGTGGACACCGACCAGATCATCCCGGCCGTCTACCTCAAGCGGATCACCCGCACCGGTTTCGAGGACGCCCTGTTCGCCTCCTGGAGGGCGGGCGACCCCGGTTTCGTCCTCAACCAGGAGGCCTACCGACGGGCCTCCGTGCTGGTGGCCGGGCCCGACTTCGGTACCGGCTCCTCACGCGAGCACGCCGTGTGGGCCCTGAAGGACTACGGCTTCAAGGTGGTCCTGGCCCCCCGGTTCGCCGACATCTTCCGCGGCAACGCCGGCAAGCAGGGGCTGGTGGCCGGGGTGGTGAGCCAGGAGGACTGCGAGCAGCTGTGGAAGATCCTGGAGACCGCCCCGGGGACCGAGGTGACCGTGGACCTGGAGGCCCGCACCGTGGAGGCGGGCGCCTTCCGGTGCACCTTCTCCATCGACGACTACGTGCGCTGGACCCTCATGGAGGGCCTGGACGACATCTCGCTGACCCTCCAGCACGAGGAGGAGATCGTCGCCTACGAGCGGGCGCGGCCGGCCTTCAAACCGGCCACGCTGCCGGCCCGCCACCTGCCCCCGGTCCCGGTGGTGCCCGCGCGGGCCGCCGACATGCCGCGCCCCTGAGCGCGGTGCGGCGCCCGGGGCAGGTGCGGCACCCGGCCCGCGCGGCCCGCTGCCCGACGGCCTCCGCCTCGCGGCGCCCGGGGGCTGGGGCCGCACGGCCCGGTTCACGGCCTCGGGCACCAAGGGCCGGTGCCCGGCGAGCCCGGCCGCCGACCTGCCCGCCTGCCGGGTGGCGCAACAGTCCACGGACGCCGCCCAGGCGCAGGCCTGCCCGCCTGCCGGGTCGACCCCGCGCGGCCCCGGACACGTCACCCGCTCCATGAGAGGACTCTCATCCTGGCCTGGCCCACGTCTCAGGGGCGTGTGGTGCCATGGTGGCGGAGGTAGAACCGTGAAGCTCATGCACCGATCCCGACTCGTCGTCCTCATCCTCAGCATCCTCGTGGCCGCAGGAGGGCTCCTCCTGGGCCTGGTGGCCCTGGCCTCCTACACCGACGGCCCGGCGAGCAAGCCGGGGATCACCATCCCCAGCCGCAGCCCCGCCCCCTCCGCCACCACCGGGCCCGGGGACGCGACGCCCACCACCGGCCCCGCTGGCAGCCCCCTGCCACCGGCCGAGACGCCGTCGGGGGGCACCGTCCCCGCTCCCCGTCCCGTGGCCCCCGCGCCCCCGGTGGTCGTCGACGACGACCACGACGACGATGACGACAAGGACCACGACGACCACGACGACCACGACCGTGACGACGACTGAGCCCCCGGGCCGGTGCCGGGGCGCTCACACCAGGCGGTAGCCCATGCCCCGCACCGTCTCCAGGCGCTCCCGCCCGATCTTGGAGCGCAGGTAGGACACGTAGACGTCCACCACGTTGGAGCCGGGGTCGAAGTCGATGCCCCACACGGCGCCCAGCAGCTGCTCACGGCTGAGCACCATCCCGGCGTTGCGCATAAAGGTTTCCGCCAGGGCGAACTCGCGGGCCGACAGGTCGCGCCAGGATCCGTCCGCCAGGATCCGGCGGGTGCGCAGATCCAGCACCAGGTCCCGGTGGGTCAGCCGGGTCGCCGAGCCGCCCCCGGGCTCACGCCCCTGGGAGCGCATACGCAGGCGCACCCGTGCCAGCAGCTCCTCGAAGGCGAAGGGCTTGGCCACGTAGTCGTCCGCCCCGCCGCTCAGGCCAGCGACCCGGTCCTCCACCGAGGAGCGGGCGGTGAGCATAATGACCGGGGTGCTCACCCCCTGGCCGCGGATCCGCTCCAGCACCTCGAAGCCGTCCACGTCGGGCAGGCCCACGTCCAGCAGGATGAGGTCGATCCCCTCCTGGCAGGCGCGTGCCACGGCCTGCCTGCCGGACCCGGTGACCTCCACGCTCAGGCCGGCGGCCCGCAGCCCCTTGGAGACGAAGGAGGCGATGCGCGCCTCGTCCTCGACGACCAGTACCGTGCTCATACCTTCTCCCTCGTGCTTGCCTGCTACCGTCCGGTGGGCCCCGCCGCCTCGTCGGGGCTCCACGGCAGGACCATGGTGAACACCGAGCCTGTACCGGGCTCGGAGGCGATGTCCAGCCGGCCCCCGTGGGCGGCCACAATGTTCTCCACGATGGGCAGCCCCAGCCCCGACCCGCTGGAGCGCGCCCGCGCCTGGGCGGTGCGTACGAAGCGCTGCCGGATACGCTCCAGGTCCTGCGGGTCGATCCCTGTGCCCTCGTCACGCACCCACAGGCGCAGCTCGGATCCGGTGGCGGCCGAGCCCAGGGCCACGGTGGATCCGGGGTCGGAGTAGCGCACCGCGTTGGCGGCCAGCTGGAGCCAGGCCTGGGTCAGGCGCTGCTGGTCCACCCGGGCGGTGACCTGCGCCGTCCCCTCCAGCAGCCACCGGCGCTCCCCCAGGGCACGCGCCTTGTCCAGGACCGTGCGCGTCAGGGCGGCGACGTCGTGGTCCTGGGGCCGGACGTGCTGGGAGTCCAGGGACCTGGCCAGGGTGAGCATGTCGTTGACGAGCACCCCCATGCGGTCCAGCTCCTCCAGCGCCAGGTGGGTGGTGGAGACCACGTCCTCAGGGTCGTGGGGGTCCACCAGCTCCAGGTGGCCGCGCACAATGGTGATGGGGGTGCGCAGCTCGTGGCCGACGTCGTCGGTCAGGCTCCGCTGCGCCTCCACCGACCGCTCCACCCGGCCCACCATCCGGTTGAAGGCGGAGGCCAGCGCCGCCAGGTCGTCCCGGCCGCGCACGGGCACCCGCTGGGAGAGGTTGCGCTCGTCAATGGCCTCCGCGGCCTGGCGCAGCTCACCGATGGGGCGCAGCAGGCGTCCGACGGCGACCCTGGCCAGCACCGCCACCGCGGCCAGGCTCACGGTAGCGGACAGGGCGTACAGGGCCATGGACTGGCGTAGCGAGGACGTGGGGGCGCGCAGGTCGATGACGTACACCAGGGCCCCCTGCTCCCCGTGGGTGGTAATGGGTGAGACCAGCACCCGGTAGGTGCCCCTGGCGGTGCGCAGGGTGTCCACCACCGCGTCCACCCCGGTGGCGTGCGCCGTCGCGTAGGACATGAGCTCGGGGTCCTCCTCAGGGCGCAGGGTGACCCCCCGGGGCGCCAGCAGGTAGACCCGGGAGCCCAGGAGGGCCACCGCCCCCTGGGTGGGGCCCAGCACCGTGGCCGACAGGTAGGCGTGGAGCACCCGGGAGGGGGAGGTGAAGGGCGCGCCGGTGCCCGGGTCCGTCCCGGTGACCGCCAGGTCGGTCAGCAGGGTGTGGACACGATCCAGCTGACGGTCGGCGTCGTGGTGGATGCTGCGCTCCTCCAGGACCCACAGCAGGGTCCCGGAGACGCTCAGGGCCACGGTAGCGACCAGGACCATGGTCCCCACGATGCGGGACCTCAGTGTGGTGCGGGCAGCCTCCATGACCCTATTGTGACGCCTGCCCCCCTCCGCGGCGGCCCTCACCTCCCCAGTCCGGCGTAGGTCCACCCGGCCTCGCGCCACTGCTCGGGATCCAGGGCGTTGCGCCCGTCGATCATGACCGGGCGGGACACCCAGGTGGCGGCCTCGTGCGGGTCGAGCCCGGTGAACTCGTCCCACTCGGTGAGCAGCAGGACGGCCTCCGCCCCGCTCATGGCGGCGGCGGGGTCCTCCTCGGTACGCAGCCCGGGGTGCTGGCAGCGCACCACCGGCAGGGCCCGCGGGTCGCAGACGGTCACCAGCGCCCCCGCCTCCTGGAGACGGCGGGCCACGTCCAGGGCGGGGGAGTCGCGCACGTCGTCGCTGTCAGGCTTGAAGGCGGCCCCCAGGAAGGTCACCCGCCGGCCCCGCAGGTCCCCGCCCAGGTGCCTGCGGGCCAGGGAGACCACCCGGTCCCGGCGGCGCTGGTTAATGAGGTCCACCTCGTGCAGGAAGGCCACCGCGTCCTGGACCCCCAGCTCGCGGGCCCGGGTGGTGAAGGCGCGGATGTCCTTGGGCAGGCAGCCCCCGCCGAAGCCGACCCCGGCGCCCAGGAACCTGCGGCCGATGCGCTCGTCCCTGCCGATCGCCTCGGCCAGGACGGTCACGTCCCCGCCGGTGGCCTCGCACATCTCGGCCATGGCGTTAATAAAGGAGATCTTGGTGGCCAGGAAGGAGTTCGCGGCGACCTTGACCAGCTCGGCGGTGGCGTAGTTGGCGGTGATCCGCTCCACGCCCTCGGCCAGGACGGGGGCGTAGACCTCGTCCAGGACCCCCTGGGCGTGCTCGGCGGCCCGGGGGTCATCCGGCAGCCCGTAGACGATCCTGTCGGGGTGGAGGGTGTCGTGGACGGCGTGCCCCTCCCGCAGGAACTCGGGGTTCCACACCAGCGTGGCCCCTACCTGGCCCAGACGCCGCGCGACCTCGGCGGCGGTCCCCACAGGGACGGTGGACTTGCCGACCACCACGGCCTGGGTGGGGGCGGGCAGGCAGTCCAGGAGACGGTCCACCGCCGACCACAGGAACCGCAGGTCGGCGGCGCCGCTGTGGGCCGACTGGGGGGTGCCCACGCACAGGAAGTGCACCTGGGCCCGGGCCACCTCGCCGGGGTCCGGGCAGGAGGTGAAGCGCAGCCTGCCCGACCCCAGGGCGGATCCCAGGGCCTGGTCCATCCCGGGCTCGTAGAAGGGCGTCCGGCCCTCCTGGAGGGAGTGTGCCCTGTCCGGGTCGGCCTCGATGCCCAGGACCTCGTGGCCGAGCTCGGCCATGGAGACGGCGTGGACGGCTCCGAGGTAGCCGCACCCTGTGACGGTGATCTTCATGGTGGCTCCTAACACTCTCTGACGCCCTCAGGCGCCGTGGTCGGGTGTCCTGCCGCGCCGGGGCGCGGATCTGGCGGTCGGTGGTTGGTGAGCGGTTGGTGGGTGGTTGGTGAGCGGTTGATGAGCATTTAGTGGATGGTTGGTGGGTAGCTGGTGAGCAGTTGCTGGGGGGCAGGCGTCCGGGCCCTCAGGTGCCCAGGACGTGGTCCAGCCAGGCGTCCAGCCAGGGGCCAGCTGTGGGGCGGAAGGCGTACACGCAGGCCAGCCGGAGGCGGGCGGAGCGCGTGTAGACCTCGGTGCGCTCAGGGGTGGTCGGCAGGTGCTCGACGGCGTCGCGCAGGTACCCCGCCGCGGCCCGGGCCGCCTCGGCGGGCAGGGAGCCGGCTAGGGCGCGCAGCTCAAGGTGGGCCAGCAGGTTGCCCACGTCCAGGGCGGCCTCCGCGCGGGCGGCCGTGTCCAGGTCCAGCAGGCCCGGGGTGCGGCCGTCCCACAGGACCTGCTTGTCGTGCAGGTCACGGTGACTGGGGACCTCGGTCACCGGCCTGCCCCGGGACCCGGCACCCGTCCGGGACGTGGTCCGCACCGGCGCGTCCTGGCGGACCAGGGCGGTGCAGGCCGCCTCCACGGCGTTCTCCAGCGCCTTCAGGGGGCCCACGGCCCGGTGCCGCCGGACCTGGGTGAGCCAGCCGCGCAGCACCTGGGCCTCGTCCCAGGCGGTGTGCCGGGGCAGTGAGAGTGCCTGGGGGGAGTCGGCCAGGGCGGCCAGGGCGGGCCAGGTGCCTGCCAGGGCCTGCCAGGCGGGCAGCGCCTCCGCACCCAGGTCGTGCAGGCTCCGCCCCTCCAGCAGCGGCTGGGTGGTGGCGCCCCCGCCCGCCGGGCGCGACACCGCGGCCCGCGCCCCTGCCCGGGTGCACAGGCCGGCCATGGTGGCCCCCACCTCCAGGGTCCTGTCCACCCGAGCGGGCCTGAGGATCCTCACGGCCCGGGTGGGGGACAGCACGACCGCGCGGCGGGAGAGCCGGTGGACCACCAGGCGGCCCTGCGCACGGGGCCCCAGGGCGGGCAGGTCCGGGTCGGTGGCGTAGGGGACCAGGTGGACCTGCCCCCGGGGCGTGACCCGTCCGGCCCGCAGGCGGCCCCGGGCGTCGGTGGTCTCAAAGGTCAGCCCGCCGTCGGGTGCGGGCCAGGCCCGGCGGACGCCCTCGGTGCGGCGCAGGACGTTCAGGGGTCTCATGGGCAGCGCTCCTCCAGGTCCTCCAGCGTGGCGGACAGCGCCTGGCGCCAGGCGGGATCGGCGGCGCGCAGGGGCTCGGCCGCCCGCAGGGCGAGGCTGCGGGTCAGGGCCGCCTCGCGCTCGGCGGGACTGGGCGGGCGCCCTCCGCCGGCGCGGTATCCGTCCAGCAGCGCCTGCCCCAGCTCCGGGTCCACCTGCGAGAGGTAGGAGCCCAGGTCCGTGGCCGGCTCAGCCAGGCAGAGACGGTCGAAGTCGGTCAGCCACACCAGGCCCGAGGCGCGCTCCAGGAGCACCTGGTCGGGGGAGGCGTCACCGTGGCTGAGGACACCTGGCCCCACCGGGGAGCGGGGAAGACGCCCGACCAGGGCCCGGGCGCGCCCGGCCAGGGCCCGGTCCAGGTGGTCCAGGACGCCTGCGTGGGCCCGCAGGGCGCGCCCGGCGTCGGGTGCCGGCCCCAGGGCGGCCTCCAGGGCCCCACCGGGGGCGGGGCGGGCGCGGTGCAGCCGGGCCAGCAGCGTCCCGGCCCGGTAGGTGGCCTCCGGGTCGGGGCAGCGCCCCAGGTCGGTGTCACCGGTGAGGGTCTGGGCCGCTACGTGGACCCCGCCCTCACCCCTGACCTGGGCGGGCAGCCCGGGGGCGGGGCTGGTGGGCAGCTCCACCGGGGGCGGGGTGGGCACCAGGGCGGCGAGCTCGGACAGCGGGGCCGGCCCCCAGGGCGTGGGACGGGCGCTCAGGCGCACCACGTAGGAACCCGCTCGTATCACCAGACGCCGCAAGGGGTTGTGACGCATGACCTGGAAGGTCCCCTCGGCCCCGGGGGCTCCCCGGCGGCCCGGTAGGTCCCCCGGCGCCGGGGGGTCTCCTGGTGCTGGGGGATCGCACGGCGCCTCAGCGACCGCCCTGCCCGGTCCCGTGCCACCGGGCCCCTCCAGGCCGGGCAGGGCCGCGGCCCAGGGGCCCAGGCTGGAGGCGACCACCCGTCCCAGAGCCGGGTCGCTGGCCAGGCCGCCCCACTGGAGGACCAGCCCGGACCAGTCCCGCTGGTGGACCGCGAGCCCCCGGGTCCCCGCCCAGGCGGCCAGTGACCTGGCCCGGCTGCGGGCCCGGGGCCACAGGAACCGGGCCCAGCCCACGGGCGTGCCCCGGCAGGCGTCCACCAGGGACAGGGCCAGTGACACCCCCGGCTTGAGACGCAGGCGGGAGGCCCGCACCGGGCGGCCGCAGTGCTCCGCCAGCCAGGCGGGATCCAGGGCGGCCTCCAGCACGGCGACCTCGCTGGGGGGTGAGGTGGGTGCGCTCATGACACGCCTCCGCCGGCCAGGCTGGCGGCGCGACGGCTGTCCAGCCAGGTACGGAAACGGGGTGAGGTCGCGGCCAGCTCCTGCGGGGTCCCGTCCATGAGGATCCGGCCCTCCTCCAGCCACACCACCCTGGTGGCGCGCACGGCGACCTCGGCGTCGTGGGTCACGGCGATCGTGGTCCGTCCCCGTACCAGGCGGTCCACGGCGTCCAGGACCAGGGACGCGGAGTGGGGGTCCAGCCCGGTGGTGGCCTCGTCCAGGACCACCACGGGCGCCGAGCGCAGCAGGGCGCGGGCGATGCCGACCCGCTGGCGCTGCCCCCCGGACAGGGTGCCCCCGCGCTCGCCGACCACCGTGTCGTAGCCCTGGGGCAGGTCCGTGATAAAGCCGTGGGCGCCGGCGGCCCGGGCCGCCGCCTCCACCTGCGCGTCGGTGGCGTCCTGGCGTCCCATACGGATGTTCTCCGCCACCGTGCCGGTCAGGAGCAGGGCCTCCTGGTGCAGGACCGAGACGCTGGCCCGCAGCAGCCCCAGGTCCAGGGCCTGGAGCGGGTAGCCGTCCAGGGACACGGTGCCGCCCACGGGGTCCTGGGCCCGGGTCAGCAGGGAGACCAGGGTGGACTTGCCCGCCCCGGAGGGGCCCACCACGGCCACGTACTCGCCGGGGGAGACGCTCAGGCTCACCCCGTGGAGGACCTCCACGCCGTCGTACTCGGTGCGCACGTCCTCCAGGCGGACGTGTCCGTGCAGCCGGGCCGGGACCAGGGCGGCGGCGGGGCTGGTCACCTGGGGCGTGCGGCCCATCAGGTCGGCCACCCGCTCCCCGCAGGCCCCGGCCCGGGCCAGGCGCCCGGTGTACTTGGCCATGTCGCGCAGGGGCTTCATGGTGGTGCGCAGGTAGGTGGTGAACAGCACCAGGTCCCCGGGGGACATGGCGCCCTGGAGGACCCGCACGCCCCCGCCCACCATGACCGCGGCGGTGGCCAGGCCCACGATGACGTCGGTGCCGCGCTCCAGGCGGGCCGACAGGCACAGCGCCCGCATCCCCTGGCGCAGGGAGACCTGGTTGGCGCTGGCGAAGCGTCGGGCGATGAGGTCCTCCAGCCCGTAGGACTGGACCACGGCGATGGAGCTGAGCGACTCCTGGGCGGTGTCGGCCAGGCGCCCCTCGCCCTGGCGGGTACGGCGCGATGCCTGGGTGATACGGGCCCCGGCGCCCCGGGAGGTGAGCCAGAAGGCGCCGACGGCGGCCACCACGACCACCGCGAGCACCGGGTCGAGGAGGACCATGACCCCCAGCATGACCGCCAGGGTGGACACGTTGGCCAGCAGCGGCAGCCCCGCCTGGACGGCCACGTCCTGGAGGCGGGCGACGTCGGAGACGATCCGCTGGACGGTGTCGGCGCTGCGGTTGCGGGCGTGGAACTGCTGGGACAGCCCCTGGACGTGGCAGAAGACACGTTCACGCAGACGAGCGGCGGCCTGTGAGCTAACGAGGGCGAAGCACACGGTGGCCACGTAGTTGCACAGGGCCCGCAGGGCGGTGACGGCCACCAGGACCAGTCCGCACAGCAGCAGGAAGGGGACCGTCGCCCCCGGGGAGCCGGGCCCCTTGAGGGAGGAGACCAGGGCGTCAATGACGATCTTCAGGGGCCAGGGCTCCATGACCCGGAAGCCCACCTCCAGCACGAGGGCGAGGACCCCGGCCAGGACCATGCCCCACTGGGGGCGCAGGTCGGGGGCGACCAGGTGCAGGCTCCTGCGCAGGGCGCCGCGGTTCTCAGGCACTGTCCACCCCCGCCAGCTCCAGGGCCCGGGTGACCACCCGGGACCACGAGTGGTGGTCCACCGCCTCCTGCCGGGCCCGTCGGCCCAGCTCGCGCCGGCGCCGCGGGTCGGAGGCCAGGGCGTCCAGGGCGTCGGCCAGGGCCTGGGGGTCCGAGGGCGGGACCAGCAGGCCGCAGCCCTCCAGCGCACCGGGGAGCTGGCCCACCGCGGAGGCCACCACCGGCAGGCCCGCCGCCATGTACTCGTAGACCTTCAGCGGGGAGAAGTAGTGCCCCTGCCCGGTAGTCGGCTCGGGGTAGGGGGCGACCGCGACGGCCGACCCCGCCAGGTGGTCGGGCACCTGCTCGGGGGCGACGGCGCCCCGGAAGTCCACCTCCAGGCCGTCCTCGCGCGCCTGGGAGCGCAGGGCCGGGCCCTGGGGCCCGTCGCCCACCACCCGCAGGCTCCAGGGCTCCCTGGCCAGGGCGGCCGCCCGCAGCAGGTCCTCCACCCCGTGCCAGGGCTTGAGGGTGCCCACGAAGGTGACCACCACCTGGTCGGGGTCCTCCGGCCGGGGGGTGATCCGGACGGTATTGACCCCGTTGGGCAGGGTACGCACCCTGCCCGTGGGGCAGTGGCCACGGACCCAGGCCTCCACCGGGCCCGAGACGCACAGGGTGAGGCCGGCCGCCCCCACCTGGGCGTGCAGGACCTCCAGGGCCCCCTCGGCGTCACACAGCCCCCGGTGCGTGCGCTGCTCGTCCACCAGGGGGGAGTTGACCTCCAGGACGCTGGCGGCCCCCGTGGTGGCGGTGACCTGGCTCAGGGCCCGGGAGAACAGGGAGTAGCGCTCGTAGACCAGGTCGGGGTGGTCGGCCTCGGCCCGGGCGGCCAGCTCCCGGGCGGCCCGGGCCTGGGCCGCCTCCCGGGCGGCGGTACCGGGGTGGGGGCCCAGGGGCACCTCGACCACGCGCAGGTCCTCCAGGTCGGCCGGGACGCGGCTACCGGCCCGGGTGGTGTACACGCTCACCTCGTGCCCGCGTCCGCGTAGCTCACGCACCACCTCCTGGACGTGGACCGAGGCCCCCTTGGTGCCGAACACGGGGACCCCCGGGTCCACGCTGAGGTAGGCGACCCTCAGGGCCCTGGGGGCCGTGTGGCAGGGCGCGGCGGGCCCGGTGGGGTCCGTGCGGCTGGCCTCCGGCCGGGTGGGGGCCTCCGGCCGGGTGGGGGCGTCCGGCCTGGTGGGGGCCTCCGGCCTGGTGGGGGCCCCGGGCCGGGCCGGGGAGCCCGAGCCGGGGCGCGCGGGCCCCGGGTCGGGCTGGGGCGTCCGGCCGGTGCCGCCCTCCCAGCGTGAGAGGCGCCGGGCCTGCCGGCGGGAGTCGAAGCGCTCCTCCACGAGGGCGCGAGCGCGCCTGGCCAGGGCGGCGGTGTCCCGCCTCCCGGCGGCCAGGTCGGCCAGGGTGTCGGCCAGGGCGCCCACGTCCCCGGGCTCCAGCAGGATCCCCGTGACACCGTCCTGGACCACCTCGGGCAGGCCGGACACGGAGGTGGCCACCACCGGGGTGCCGCAGGCCATCGCCTCCAGCACCACGGTGGGCAGGCCGTCGATATTGCCGTCCTCGGCCTCCACGCAGGGGGCCACGAGGACGTCGGCCCGCTCCAGCAGGTCGCGGACCTCGGCCTGGGTGCGGGCGCCCAGGAAGGTCACGGCCCCCTCCAGGCCCGCCTCGCGCACCCTCTCCTGGAGGGGGGTGCGCAGCTCGCCCTCGCCCGCTACCGTGACCTGGGCCTCTACGCCGCGGCGGCGCAGGCTGGCAGCGGCGTCAACGAGGTCCCCGAACCCCTTCTTGGGCACGAGCCGGCCCACCCCCAGGACCCGCAGCGGCCGGTCGGGGCCCGGGGCGGGGCGGGCGCGGAAGGGGAAGCGGTCCAGCTCCAGGGCGTTGTACTGCAGGCTCACGCGGGCGCCGCTGCCCTCCAGGACCCGCTCCAGGAAGTCCCGGTTGAAGCGGCTGATGGCAATGACCCGCTCGGCGTCCCCGCACACCCGGCGCAGCCAGGTGCGGTCCACGTCGCGGTGGTAGATGTCCTTGGCGTGGGTGGTCACCGTGTAGGGCACGCCGGTCAGTCGGGAGGCGATCCAGGCGGTGCGTCCTGCCAGGGAGGCGAAGTGCGCGTGCAGGTGGGTGACGCCGTCGGCGCGCACCTGCTGGGCCAGGGCCACGCCCTGGGCCACGTCCTCACCCGGCAGGCCGGCCAGCACCGGCAGGATCTCGCAGAAGGCCTGCCGCACCGGCTCCTGGTCCAGGCCCGCGCCCAGGCAGGTCCACAGGCTCTCCAGCAGGTGGGGGCGGGGCACCCGGCGCACGGGGGCCCTGACCCGGGAGATCTCGGGGTGGAAGCGCGAGTCGGTGGTGGGGCGCAGGGCGTAGACGCTCAGGCGGTCTCCCAGGGCCTCACGGGCCAGGATCTCGGTGACGACGAAGGTCTCGGAGAACCGGGGGTAGACCTTCAGGACGTAGCCGACGTGGGGTGTGGTCATGACGTGCTCCTGGGGCTGGTGGTGGCCGGGGCGGCCGGCCGCTGGTGGGAAGGGCGCCCCCGGGCGGGGGCCTGACGGGTACGGGGGGCCGGGACGGGGCGCACCCCGGGGCCAGTGGGCCCTGCGGGACCAGGGCCCCTGGCCCCGGCCGAGGGGGCCAGGAGGTCTGCGGCCAGGCGGGCGACCCGGGCCAGGCCGTCGCGCCTGAGGTGGGAGCGGTCCCGGTGCCGGCCCACGGCCCGGTGGACCCACTCCGACAGGGCCTGGGGGCTCAGGTCGGCCACCCGCATGAGGTCGACGGCGCCGCTGGCCGCCAGCGCCCGGGCGCGGATGAGCTGCTCGGCGCGGGGGGCCTCCCGGGGGACGATGAGCGCGGGCGTGGTGGAGGCCAGGACCTCGTTGACCGTGTTGTAGCCGCCCATGGCGATGACCGCGCTGGCCTGGGCGATGTGCAGGCTCAGGCCGGGCAGGCAGCGCAGCAGGCGCGTCCCCGCCCGGGGCGTCAGGTCGGCCAGGTCACGGGCCCGGGCCTGGGGGCCGGCCACGACGACGTGGGCGTGGCCGGGCGGGATCCTCGCCCCCAGGGCGGCACGCACCAGGACCGCCCCGTCCTGGCCGCCGCCGGTGGTGGTCAGCACGTAGGGGCGGGTGGTGAGCAGGGCCTCGGGCCGGTCGGTGCGGGCGCGGCCGGCGGCCAGGTAGCCGGTGTAGGTGATCCGGTCGGCCAGCGCCGTCGGCGCCTCACCGCTGCGGCGCAGGTCGTGGACCGCGGGGTCGCCGTAGACCCAGACGTGGTCAATGAGGTGGCGTAGCTCACCGGTGTCGCCCAGGCGGTGCCACTCGGCCTGCACGCACCCCGGTGAGTCGAGGACCTCCCGCAGCCCCAGGACCACCTGGCAGGAGGGACGGGCCCGCCTCAGGCGGCGCAGCGGGGCCAGCAGCTCGCGGTGCACCCCGTAGGGGTGGCGGTCGATGACGACCAGGTCAGGGCCGAAACAGGTCAGGGCGGTCTCCAGCAGGGCCGAGCGCAGGGCCAGCAGGTCAGCGGTACCGGTCCCTAGGTGACGGGGCTCATACCCTCCGGGGCCCTTGGCCACGCCCGGCAGGGTGAGCCAGTCAAAGCCCGGCGGCAGGGGCAGGTCCACCCCCGGGGTGAGACCGCGCACCAGCAGCCCGGCCACGTCCCGGCCGCTGAGGGCGGGCAGGTCCTGGGCCAGGGCGTGGGCCAGGGCGAGGTTGCGCCTCAGGTGCCCCAGCCCCAGGGAGTCGTGGGAGTAGAGCACGACGCGCAGGGGCGCGGGTGAGGGTGCTGTCTGGCTCATACCCCGAGTCTGGGAGGCGGAGGCTACAGGCCTGTGAGGCCTGTGTGAGAACTTCCTTAGGTTCCTGCGGCCCCTGTGCCCGTCGGCGTGTCCCGGTGGCCGGTGACGGGCGGAACGCCCTGACCAGCTGGTTTTCGCCGTCGGCAGGTCCTTGTCACCGGCGGGGGACGGACGACGGGGTGCGCGGGCACCTATGCTGGGGCGACCCCGCCCACCCCGCGGGGCCTACCCACCCCCGGAGGAAACAATGGCTGACGGTCTGCTTCAGGTTGAGGGCGGACACCCGCTCACCGGCGAGATCACCGTACGTGGGGCCAAGAACCTCGTGCCCAAGGCCATGGTCGCGGCCCTGCTGGGGGCCACCCCCTCGGTGCTGCGCAACGTGCCCCTCATCCGCGACGTCGACGTGGTCTCCGGCCTGCTGGCCCTGCACGGGGTGAGCATCGACTACGACCAGACCGAGGGCGTCCTGCGCCTGGACCCCTCCAAGGTCGAGTCCGCCCACATGGCCGACATCGACGCCCACGCCGGGTCCTCACGCATCCCCATCCTCTTCTGCGGGCCCCTGCTGCACCGCCTGGGGGAGGCCTTTATCCCCGACCTGGGCGGCTGCCGCATCGGGGACCGCCCCATCGACTTCCACCTGCAGATCCTGCGCCAGTTCGGGGCGACCGTGGACAAGCAGGCCCAGGGCATCCGCCTGACCGCCCCCGACAGGCTGCACGGGACCGTCATCGACCTGCCCTACCCGTCCGTGGGCGCCACCGAGCAGACCCTGCTGACCGCCGTGCGCGCCGAGGGCCTGACCGAGCTGCGCGGCGCCGCCGTCGAGCCCGAGATCCTGGACCTGGTGGACGTGCTCCAGAAGATGGGCGCCATTATCTCGGTGGACACCGACCGCACCATCCACGTCGAGGGGGTCGACGGGCTCGTGGGCTACAACCACCACGCCCTGCCCGACCGCATCGAGACCGCCTCCTGGGCCTCCGCCGCCCTGGCCACCGGCGGCGACATCCTGGTGCACGGCGCCCACCAGGGGGACATGACCACCTTCCTCAACATCTTCCGCAAGGTCGGGGGCGCCTTTGACGTGCGCGACGACGGCATCCGCTTCTACCACCCCGGCGGGGACCTGCGCAGCATCGTGGTGGAGACCAACGTCCACCCCGGTTTCATGACCGACTGGCAGCAGCCCCTGGTGGTGGCCCTGACCCAGGCCGAGGGCCTGTCGATCGTCCACGAGACCGTCTACGAGAACCGCTTCGGCTTCACCGCCGCCCTGTGCAAGATGGGGGCCACCATCCAGGTCTACCGCGAGTGCCTGGGGGGCAGCGCCTGCCGGTTCGGGCAGCGCAACTTCTACCACTCGGCCGTCGTCTCCGGCCCCACCCCCCTGACGGGCGCCGACATCGTGGTCCCCGACCTGCGCGGTGGCTTCTCCCACCTCATTGCCGCCCTGGCCGCCCAGGGCACCAGCCGGGTGGAGGGCATTAACCTCATTGACCGCGGCTACGAGCACTTTATGCACAAGCTCGGCTGCCTGGAGGCCAATGTCACCCGCCTGGCCTGAGACCGGCTTGTACGGTTCCTCAAAGGGGCCACGGCGGCCGAGCGGCTAGGCTCAGCGCGTGACCCAGCGCCCTATGACCCCGTTCTACCGCCTCGCCGCGCGCGGGGCGATCATCCCCTTCCTCAAGGCCGTCTCCCGCCAGCACGTGGAGGGCACCGAGAACATCCCCTCCGAGGGCGGCTTTATCGCGGTGGCCAACCACCTCACCGACCTGGACTCCCTGACCGCCATGCGGGCCTTCGTCGACGCCGACGTGCCCGTCTACTCCCTGACCAAGGCGACCCTGTTCAAGGTCCCCGTCCTGGGCGCCATCCTGCGGGCCGGGGGGCAGATCCCGGTCCAGCGCGGCACCCGGGACGCGGCCAGGTCCCTGGAGGCCGCCAGGAAGGTCCTGGCCGAGGGCGGGGCCATTATGATCTTCCCCGAGGGCACCCTGTCACGCGACCCCCTCCAGTGGCCCATGGTCGCCAAGACCGGGGCCGCCCGCCTGGCCATGGTCTCGGGGGCCCCCGTGGTTCCTGTGGGGCAGTGGGGCGCCCAGGACGTCCTCCACACCTACGGCAAGGTCTTCCACCCCTTCCCGCGCAAGGAGGTGCGCGTCAAGATCGGCACCCCCCTGGACCTGTCCCGGTTCGGCTCCGACACCCAGGACCACGAGGCCGTACGCCAGTGCACCGCCGCCATGATGGAGGCCATTACCCACCTGGTGGAGGACCTGCGCGGCGAGAAGGCGCCCCGCCCCTACGACATGCACTACGACGGCGACCCCGGCAAGGGCAGGATCGGGGTACGCAGGCCCGACCCGCTGCCGGAGCTGGCTGAGGCCCCGGGAGCCCCTGAGCCGGCTGAGGCCCCCGCGGCCCCGGCTGTGGCACCTGAACCGGTTAAGGCCCCGGGAGCTCCGCAGGCAGCCGCCCCGGAGTCGGCTGAGGCCCCGGAGCCGGCTGAGGCCCCCGCAGCCCCGGCCGCCGCGCAGAACGACGTCGCCCAGGAGGACCCGCAGTGAGCCCCACCCACACCGCGCACCAGCTCCCCTCCCGCGCCGCCGTCGTGGGCGCGGGGGCCTGGGGGACCACCTTCGCCAGCCTCCTGGCCGAGGCCGGTGCCCCCACCACCGTCTGGGCCCGCCGCCAGGAGGTCGCCGCCGAGATCAACTCGGGGACCAACAGCCGCTACGCCCCCAGCCTGAGCCTGCCCCCGGAGGTGAGGGCCACCACCGACATGCGTGCGGCCGTGGCGGGCGCGGGGATCGTGGTGGTGGCCCTGCCCTCCCAGCTGGCCCGCGGCGCCATTGAGCCCCTGGCAGGCGCCGTCGAGCCCGGTGCGCTGGTGGTCTCCCTCATGAAGGGCATTGAGCTGGGCACCCGGATGCGCATGAGCGAGGTCCTGGCCCAGGTGCTCGGGGTCCCGGGGGAGCGGGTCGCCGTCGTCTCCGGCCCCAACCTCGCCGACGAGATCGCCGTCAGGCAGCCCACCGCCACGGTGGTGGCCTCCTCCAGCCAGGCCACCGCCGCCGCCGTGGCCGCCGCCTGCGCCACCGCCACCTTCCGCCCCTACACCAACAACGACGTCCTGGGCGTGGAGCTGTGCGGCGCGGTCAAGAACGTCATTGCGCTCGCGGTGGGCATGGCGGCCGGACGCGGGCTGGGGGACAACTCCAAGGCCACGCTCATTACCCGCGGCCTGGTGGAGATCACCCGCCTGGGCCTGGCGCTGGGGGCGCGGCCGGAGACCTTCTCCGGCCTGGCCGGCATGGGGGACCTGGTGGCTACCTGCTCCTCCCCGCTGAGCCGTAACCAGTCCTTCGGCCGCCGCCTGGGGGAGGGGATGAGCGTGGCCCGGGCCACCGCCGTCTCCCGGGGCGTGGCCGAGGGGGCCAAGTCGGCCCGGGCCGTGCTGGACCTGGCCGACACCCACGGGGTGGAGATGCCCATCACCGCCGGGGTCGTGGCCGTGGTGGAGGGCCGGGCCTCCGTCAGGGAGGTCTCTGACGCGCTGCTGTCGCGCCCGCGCAAGGCCGAGGGCGTCAACGCCGCCCCGCTCTGAGCGGTGCCGCCTGCCCGCCCCGTCCTGCCCATCCCCAGGGCGGGCAGGGGGCCGACGCCGCGGTCTGCGCCCAGGCGTCCGTCCCCGGGGTCACGACGGCTGGCGCCGCGGGGCCGCGGTCAGTCGTCGGCGACGTCAATGACCAGGCGCGTGGGGCCGGACAGGGTGAAGATCCGGTAGGTCCTGGAGTCGGTGCCCAGCACCAGCTGGAACTCGCCCTCAAAGGGCATGTCCAGGTGGACCCCCTCGATCTCGTCGCCCTGGGGGCTGTCGTCCAGGTTGAGCTCCCGCGGGCCCTTGTAGCTGTGGGCCTGCTGGTCGGCGTCGGGGACGCCGGCCATGCCGGTGCCCTTGACGACCAGGAGGTGGTCCCCCTTGATATTGATCGGGTCGCCCTTGCCGGTGGTGGAGGCCTGGGTGACCCACTGCGGCGGGAGCCAGCCTGGGGTCCCCTCCCCGGCGAACTCCAGGACGATGCGGTCGTACTCCCGGCCGTTCTCGTCGTGGGAGCCCACGCGCATGTCGGTGATCACGAGCTGGGAGCCCGCGGAGGCCTCCTGACCCTGCTCGCCGGTGCCCCAGGCGGGCTCGTTGGAGGCGGTCCTCTCGTCGGGGGACAGCGGGGGTGCCGAGGTGGCGGGTGCGAGCGGCGCGTTGCCGCCCGTGGCGGTGGAGGTGCTGGTAGCGGCCCCGGTGGCGGGTGTCTCGGGTACCGGGTCCGACGGGCTCGCGGCGGGGTGGGTGCCGCAGGCGCCCAGGGCCAGGGCACCGGCCAGCAGCATGACCAGGGCGGGGGCGAGCGCGTGGCGTGTCATGGGTTCTCCTCACGTCAGGAACCGGATGCGTTATCCAGGATAGGTGTCACGGCGCGGTAGCGTGGGACTATGCCTGACACACCCCAGACCCTCCCCGTCACCTCCCCCTCGAACCCTGCTGGCGGGCGCAGGACGCGCGTCGCCGTCGTCTTCGGGGGCCGCAGCGGGGAGCACACCATCTCCTGCGCCACCGCCGCCGGGGTCCTGTCCGCCATTGACCGCCGGCGCTACGACGTCCTGCCCATTGGCGTGACCCGGCAGGGCCAGTGGGTCCTGGTGGACGACGACCCCGCAGCCCTGGAGCTGCGCGGGGACGAGCCGCCGGTGGAGGTCACGGCCACGGGCCTGGGACGCGGCGAGCTGACCATGCGCCCGGGCGGCGGGGCGCTGAGCGCCGTCACCCCCGCCGGTACGCACCTGCTGGGGGCCGTCGACGTCGTCCTGCCCCTGCTGCACGGCCCCTACGGGGAGGACGGCACCATCCAGGGCCTGCTGGAGATGATGGGCCTGCCCTACGTGGGCTGCGGGGTGCTGGCCAGTGCCGCCGGCATGGACAAGCAGGTCACCAAGGTGCTCCTGAACGCCGCGGGCATCCCCACCGCCCCGCACGTGGTGGTCACCCCCCGCGCCTGGCACCACGACCCGGCCGCCGTCCTGGACGCCTGCGCCGCCCTGACCTACCCCCTGTTCGTCAAGCCCGCCCGCGCCGGCTCCTCCCTGGGTATCAGCAAGGTCGACCGCCCCGAGGACCTGTCCGCCGCCATTGGGACCGCCCGTGAGGTGGACCCCAAGGTCCTGGTCGAGTCCGGGGTCTTCGGCCGTGAGATCGAGGTCGCGGTCCTGGGCGGTCACGGCGACGCCGCCCCGCGCGTGGCCGAGCCCGGGGAGATCAGGATGGACGTCTCCCACGGTGCCGGGGAGTTCTACGACTACCGCACCAAGTACCTGGCGCACGACGCGGTGGACATGGTCTGCCCCGCCCCGCTGCGTCCCCAGGAGCGGGACCAGCTCATGACCACGGCCGCCCGGGCCTTCGAGGCCCTGGGGGGCGAGGGCCTGGCGCGCGTGGACTTCTTCCTCACCCCCCAGGGGACGGCCGTCGTCAACGAGGTCAACACCATGCCCGGCTTCACCCCCTTCTCCATGTACCCCTACATGTGGCAGGTCTCCGGCCTGGACTACCGGGACCTGATCACCGAGCTCATTGAGCTGGCCCTGGAGCGCCCTGCGGATGTCAACCGCTGAGGCGCCCGCCGCCGGGGGGACCGTCTCGGACCTGGGTGAGACCGGGCTCCTGGCCGCCCTGGCCCCGCTGCTGCCTCCCAGCCCGGCGGCCCTGGTGGGCGTCGGGGACGACTGCGCGGTCCTGGCCGCCCCTGACGGGCGCTACTGCGTGAGCACCGACGTGCTGGTCGAGGGCCGCCACTTCCGTACCGACTGGATGAGCGCCCAGCAGGTGGGGCGACGGGCCGCCGCCCAGAACCTCGCTGACGTCGCCGCCATGGGGGCGGTCCCCGTGGCCCTGGTGGTCGGCCTGGTGCTGCCCGGGGACACCCCGGTGTCCTGGGTGACCGACCTGGCCCGGGGCCTGGGGCGGGCCTGCGCCCCCCTCGGCGTCGGGGTGGTGGGCGGGGACCTGTCCAGCGGGGAGTCCATCGTGGTATCGGTCACTGTCATGGGGGATCTCCGGGGACGCCCCCCGGTGCTGCGCGGTGGGGCGCACGACGGCGACCTGCTGGTCCACGTGGGCAACCTGGGGTGCGGCGCGGCGGGCCTGGCCCTGCTGGAGGCCGGGTACGGGGACGCCGACCTGAGCGGTACGGCGGCCCGCTGCCGGGAGCTGTTCCGGGTCCCCTGCCCGCCGCTGGAGGCCGGCCCCGCGCTCGCGCTGGCCGGGGCCACGGCCATGATGGACGTCTCGGACTCCCTGGTGCGTGACGCGGACCGCCTGGCGCGGGCCAGCGGCGTCGTCGTGCAGATCGACGAGCCGGACGCACCGGGCGCCCTGGACGCCGACCTCGCCCTCCTGGAGCCGGTGGCCCTGCTCCTGGCAGGGCGGGGTGGGGCGGTCCCGGGCTCCCGTACTGGCGCGGTCCCGGGCTCCCGTGCCGGGGCGTGCGTCGGTGCGCGCCCCCTGGCTCGCACCTGGGTCCTGACCGGGGGAGAGGACCACGGCATGCTGTCCACGCTGCCGCGCTCGTCCCTGGGGCACCTGCCCCCAGGGGCCCGCACCATCGGGTCCGTCCACGCCCCGCGCCCCGGGCAGGCCCCGGGGGTCCTGGTCGCCGGGAGGGCCCCCGCCTCCATGGGCTGGGACCACTTCCACTGAGCCGGACGCAGCGGATCGGGCCGGGTATGGCGGCAGACCGCGCTGGGCCGCCGAGCCACGCGGGCCGGGCGCGGCAGCCCGGGCCGCCACGCCCCGGGCAGGTCCGTGGGAGCGTCCGGCCGGGCCCGCGCTTTACCCTCACGTGGCGTGAGGCTGCTATGTTCCGTGCGTGCTCACTCGACTGCTACGCAGGCACCTGCGCCCCTACACGGGCCTGCTCGTGGGCGTCCTGGTCCTCCAGTTCGTCCAGACCATGGCCGCCCTCTACCTGCCCACCCTCAACGCCGACGTCATTGACAAGGGTGTGGCCACCGGTGACACCGGCTACATCTGGCGCACCGGCGGCCTCATGCTCGTCGTCTCCGTGCTCGAGGGGGCCGCCACCATCGCCGCCACCTGGTGCGCCGCCCGCGCCGCCATGGGCATGGGCCGCGACCTGCGCGCAGCCGTCTTCGAGCGCGTGGGGGACTTCTCGGAGCGGGAGGTCTCCGGCTTCGGCTCGGGCTCCCTCATTACGCGCAACACCAATGACGTCCAGCAGGTCCAGACGTTCGTCATGATGTCGTGCACCATGCTGGTGACCGCCCCCATGATGGCCGTCGGCGGCATTGTCATGGCCCTGCGCCGGGCCCCCAGCCTGTCCTGGCTCATTGCCGTCTCCGTGCCCGTCCTGCTCCTGGCGGTGGTCCTGGTGGTCTCGCGCATGGTCCCGCTCTTCCGCTCCTACCAGGACCGGCTGGACACCATTAACCGCGTCCTGCGCGAGCAGCTCACCGGTATCCGCGTCGTGCGCGCCTTCGTGCGCGAGGACGCCGAGAGGGAGCGCTTCCGGGCGGCCAACCAGGGCATTACCGACGTCGGGGAGCGCGTGGGCCAGCTCTTCGTCCTCCTGTTCCCCCTGGTCATGCTCCTGCTGGACCTCACGATCGTGGGCGTCGTCTGGTTCGGGGGCCACCAGGTGGGCAACGGCAGCACCGAGGTGGGCACCCTCATCGCCTTTATGGCCTACCTCATGCAGATCCTCATCGGTATTGTCATGGCCTCCTTCATGACCATTATGATCCCGCGCGCCGCCGTGTGCGCCGAGCGCATTAGCGAGGTCCTGGCCACCGAGCCCACCCTGACCACCCGGCCCGACGCCGTCACCACCTTCCCGACCCCCGGCTCCGTGGAGCTGGACAAGGTCTGCTTCGCCTACCCCGGCGCCCAGGAGAACGTCCTGACCGACCTGAGCCTGAGCGTGGCACCCGGGACCACCACCGCCGTCGTGGGGTCCACCGGCTCGGGCAAGTCCACCGTCATGTCCCTCATCGCCCGCCTCATTGACGCCACCAGCGGACGGGTGGTCGTGGGCGGGGTGGACGTACGCGACGCCGACCCCGAGGCCCTGTGGTCCCAGCTCGGCTACGTGCCCCAGCAGTCCTTCCTGTTCGCCGGCACGGTGGCCACCAACCTGCGCCTGGGGCGCCAGGACGCCACCGACGAGGAGCTGTGGGAGGCCCTGAGGGTGGCCCAGGCCGCCGACTTCGTGGCCGACATGGACGGCGCCCTCCAGGCCACCATCGCCCAGGGCGGTACCAATGTCTCCGGCGGCCAGCGCCAGCGCCTGTCCATTGCCCGGGCCCTGGTGCGTCGTCCCGCCGTCCTGCTCTTTGACGACTCCTTCTCCGCCCTGGACGTGGCCACCGACGCGCGCCTGCGCCGGGCCCTGGGGCCGGCTACCCCGGGTATTACCAAGATCGTCGTGGCCCAGCGCGTGTCCACCGTCGTCAACGCCGACCAGATCCTCGTCCTGGACGCCGGGCGCCTGGTGGGCGTGGGCACCCACGCCGAGCTCCTGGCCACCAGCGAGACCTACCGCGAGATCGTCACCTCCCAGCTCGGAACGGAGGCCACCGCATGAGCGAGCCCACCACCACCGACGTCCTCGCCGAGGACGACCTGACCCTGGCCCAGGAGGCCCTGGCCGCCTCCGGGGGCCCCGAGGCCGGTCCGCCCCCGGGCAGGGCGAAGGCCTTCTGGCCCTCCTTCACCCGCATGATCGGGATCCTGACCCGTTTCAAGGTCGAGCTGGTGGTGTGCGTGGCGGCTGCCGTGGCCGGCGTCGTGGCCGCCGTGGCGGCGCCCAAGATCCTGGGGCGGGCCACCAACGTCATCTTCGAGGGCGTCATCTCCGCCAGTATGACCGCGGGGACCACCAAGGAGCAGGCCGTGGCCGCGCTGCGGGCCCAGGGCCAGGACGACCTCGCCAGCATGATCTCGGCCATGGACCTGGTCCCCGGTGCCGGTATCGACTTCCCGCGCCTGGGGCGGATCCTGGTGCTGGTCACCCTGCTGTACCTGGGCTCGGCGGTCCTGACCTGGCTGCAGGGCTACCTGCTCAACCGGGTCACCGTCAGGGCCCTGTACTCCCTGCGCCAGGACGTGGAGGACAAGATCCACCGCCTGCCGCTGAGCTACTTCGACCGCATGCAGCGCGGTGAGATGCTCTCACGGGTTACCAACGATATTGACAACGTTACCAACACCCTCCAGCAGTCTATGTCCACCGCGCTGACCAGTATCATGACGATCGTCGGGGTGCTGGCCATGATGTTCTCCATCTCCTGGAAGCTGGCCCTGGTGGCCCTGGGGATGATCCCGCTCATGGGCGTCGTCACGGGTGTGGTCGGCACCCGCTCGCAGCGGGCCTTCACCCACCAGTGGGCCCGTACCGGCAAGCTCAACGTGCGTGTGGAGGAGTCCTTCTCCGGCCACTCCCTGGTGCGTACCTACGGGCGCACCCAGGCCGTGCGCCAGGCCTTCGCCGAGCAGAACGAGGACCTGTACCGCTCCAGCCTGCGCGCCCAGTTCCTCTCGGGGATCATGATGCCGGTCATGCTGGTCATCGGGAACCTGTCCTACGTGGCCATCGCCGTGGTCGGCGGGCTCATGGTGGCCTCCGGGTCCATGCGCCTGGGCGACGTGCAGGCCTTTATCCAGTACTCCCAGCAGTTCTCCCAGCCCCTGGGCGAGCTGGGGGGCATGGTCACCGCCGTGCAGTCCGGTACCGCCAGCGCCGAGCGGGTCTTCGAGCTGCTGGACGCCGAGGAGGAGAGCCCGCAGGAGGCGGCCACCACCGACGTGGACCCGGACGGGCCCGGGGTGATCGAGATGCGTCACGTGCGCTTCTCCTACAGCCCGGGCACCGAGCTCATTACCGACCTGTCCCTGCACGTGGAGCCCGGGCACACCGTGGCCATTGTGGGGCCCACCGGCGCGGGCAAGACCACCCTGGTCAACCTCCTCATGCGCTTCTACGAGGTCGACGGCGGGGTGGTGCTCCTGGACGGCCGCGACATCGCCACCATGAGCCGTCACGACGTCAGGGCCCGCACCGGCATGGTCCTCCAGGACCCCTGGCTCTTCGGGGGGACGATCCGGGAGAACATCCGCTACGGGCGCCCCGGGGCCAGCGACGAGGAGGTGGAGGCGGCCGCACGGGCCTGCTTCGTGGACCACATTGTCCGGGCCCTGCCCGAGGGCTACGAGACGGTCCTGGAGGAGGACGCCGCCAATATCTCCGCCGGGGAGCGTCAGCTGCTCACCATCGCCCGGGCCTTCGTGGCCGACCCCAGCGTGCTCATCCTGGACGAGGCCACCAGCTCGGTGGACACCCGCACCGAGCTGCTGGTCCAGCAGGCCATGAACGCCCTGCGCCAGGGCCGGACGAGCTTCGTGATCGCCCACCGCCTGTCCACCGTCCGTGACGCCGACACCATCCTGGTCATGGAGCACGGGGACATTGTGGAGCAGGGGGATCACGAGACCCTCCTGGCTGCGGGCGGGGCCTACGCCCGTCTGCACGCCTCCCAGTTCGCGGGCGAGACCGGCTGACCCGCCGCCCGCCCCGTCCCGCCCCCGCCCGCCCCGCCTCCTCCCGTGAGAACGGTACTTATTCGTCGTGAGAACGGTACTTGTTCGTCGTGAGAACGGGCGCTCACAGCGGCTCACGGGGCCCGGACCGGGCGGGTGCCCCGGCCGGGCGAGCTCGTCGCGGCCCAGTGAGCTCGTCGCGGCCCGGCCCGATACCCTCACCCTGTAGGATCCTCGGCCATGGCCCCTGACACCTGCCCCGACGCCGCGACCGCAAGTACCACCGACGGCGCAGGCCGGACCTACGGTGACGGCCTTCCACGCCGTGAGGAGCTCGTGGTCCTGTACGACGCCGTCGGGTGGGGGGTGTACACCCGCGACCCCGACAACCTGGAGCGCGCGGTACGTCAGAGCCTGTGGGTGAGCACCGCCCGGGACGCGCGCGGGCAGCTGGTGGGCCTGGTCCGGGTGGTGGGGGACGACGCCACCATCGCCTGGGTCCAGGACCTCCTGGTCCACCCTGACCACCAGCGTCAGGGGGTGGGTACGGTGCTCCTGCGCGCTGCCCTGGAGCGCTTTGCCCACGTGCGTCAGCTCGCGCTGCTCACCGACAGCCAGGAGGCCACCCTCGCCTTCTACCGCTCACTGGGCCTGCTGCCCGCCCAGGCCCTGGGGACGTGCTGCTACGTGCGCGATACGGCCAGCTGAGGACGACCGCGCCCCCGGCCTGCCGCGGTGCGCCCTGCGTGCTGCGCGCGGGCCGGGGCGCTACGGACCCCGCAAGGGTTCCCGGCCACCTGCCGCGGCCAAGGGATGATGAGCTCGTCCTCGGGCTCCAGGACATCCCGGCCACCTGGCAGGGCGTCCCGGCCACCTACCGCGGGCCGGGGGCGGCGTGCGGCGTCGGGCAGGTGGTGCCAGGTGGGCGACGTCGGGTGGGTGCCCCGGCGCGGGCCTACCGCCGGTCCAGCTCGGCGGCTCGGGCCAGGAGGTGGGTCAGGGCGCGCAGGACCGTGTCACGGTTGTGGCCGCTGGTGATCCAGGCAGGCAGGAAGTGCCCCAGCTCCAGTCTGCCGTCCTGGTGGCGGCGGGGGCGGATCCGGGCCCCCACGTAGCGCTCCAGGTAGCGGGCGTGCTCGGCGTTGGCCACCCAGAGCACGTGCCCGGCGCACGGCGTGCTCAGGTAGAACGGCAGCCCGTAGAGGGCGTCCACCCCCTGGGCCACGGGCATCAGGGGACGGCGGCCGGTGAGTGTCTGGGCGGTGCCGCAGGCGCACCGGCGGGTGGGACGGGCCCGGGCGGTCAAAGGCGCCGAGGTGGACTCACGGCGGCCGCAGGCCGGGCACCGCCAGGTCAGGTGGGTGGGTACCGGGCTCGCGGGGGAGGGCCGGTCCCCCTCCCACTTCTGGCAGCAGCCGCACCAGTACCCCGGGCTCGCCCCGCGGGCCAGCCAGGTGCAGCGGGTGCACAGGACGTCGTGGACGCTCACGTACGCGGGGCCGGCGCACCGGGGGCACACCACCCACACGTCGTAGCGGGGCACGGCCTCCAGCGGCACCGCGGGGACGTCGAGGGCCGGGACCGCAGGGCTCATGCCGGTAGCCTAGCGTGCCCGGGCGTCGTCCGGGTGGCCATGGTCGCCGCACGCCCCTTCTGGCCCCAGCGTGCCCGGGCGTCGTCCGGGTGGCTGGCGCGGCGCCGTCCAGTCAAGGTGAACGTGCAGCTCGGGTGCCGCTGGTGGTGCGCGGCCCGATGTGGGGGAGACTGTGGACAGCGCCCGTTCTCGCGACGAACAAGTACCGTTCTCGCGAGCAATAAGTACCGTTCTCGCGGGAGAGGGAGTGGGAGGTGGGTGGGCGTCAAGAGGCCGCCAGCCACGGTGGCTGACGGCCCTGGGAGGTGAGGTCGGGGAGGCGCGCCTCAGATATTGCGCGTCACCTTGCCGGCCTTGAGGCAGGACGTGCACACGTTGAGGCGCTTGGGGGCGCCGTTGACGAGGGCACGCACGCGCTGGATGTTCGGGTTCCACCGGCGGTTGGTCCGCACGTGGGAGTGCGAGACGCTCTTGCCGAAGATGGGTCCCTTGCCGCAGACGTCGCACACAGCAGCCACGGTCTCACTCCTGAATCTTCTTGCGTGAACGCTCGAGCCGAACGGCCCGGCGAAAGGTCTACCGCCCCAGGGCGCGCCTAGGGCAACCCGGACACCATAGCCGACGCCCGGGGCCGCCCCCAAGCGAAGACGGCGTGGAATGAGGCACATGCCGCTGGTCCCGGGCCTGCGCGCCCCCGGGGCCGTCCGGCACGGGCTGGCCCACCGGAGGAGCGGGACCCGGACCTGGGCGCCCGGGGCCGCCCGTACCACCTGCGACCGGCTGCCACCTGCCCGCCCGGCTCCGGCCTCGGCGTCGCCCGGCTGGCCCTGCGCCCGGGGCGGGCGACCACACCGCCCACCTGCCTGATCCGAGGGGTGCCCGGAGTCGCTCGTGCCACCCACCCGGCCCCGGGGGCGCCCTGGGCGCACCAACCCCAGCCCACCCGCCCGCCCCGGGGCGCACCCCGGCCCGGGGCGCACCCCGGCCCGGGGCGCACCCCCGGCCCCGCGCCCGCCCACCCGCCTGATCCCGGTGCTTACGCCGCCGTCCTCCACCAGGCCGGTTGTCACTCGAAGTGAGGGATGGTCCCCCGACGGGTAGGCTTGATACGTCCGCACTATCGGCCGTCGAGCGCGACGGCGCCTGGAGGAGGGAGGCGGTGATGGAGTCAGTCAGTGCGTCCTGCGAAGCCTCCGCCCCGTTAGAGATCATGGGTGCCCGGGTCGTGGCACACTGGCTGGGACTGGCCGTGCACCTGGCGGAACGGACCCGGGCCCTGGTGGACTCCCTCAACGTCTTCCCCGTCCCGGACGCAGACACAGGGACCAACGTCCTGCTCACCTTGCGTGCTGCCTCCGACGCCCTGCGGCTGCTGCCCGCGGGGGCCGACGTCGCCCAGACCGCGCGGGCGGCAGCCGACGGCGCCCTGCGGGGGGCGCGCGGCAACTCCGGGCTGCTCATCTCCCAGGCCCTGGCCGCCCTGGCGGACGTCAGCGCCGAGACGCCCCACCCCGCGGGCCTGCGCCCCGTGGAGCTCGTGACGGCCTACGAGCGCATGGCCACCACCACCTGGGCGGCCGTCTCCCACCCGGTGACCGGCACCCTGCTCACCGTCGCCCAGGACGCCGCCGCCGCCGCCCGGGACGCCCTGGCCGACTCCTCCGCCGACTGCCCCGCCACCCTGTCCGCCGTCGCCGCCTCCGCCGCCTTCGGGGCCCAGGAGTCCGTGGTGGAGACCGGTGGGCTGGGACACGGTCCGGTGGACGCCGGGGGGGCGGCCCTCATGCTGCTCCTGACCGCCCTGTCGGACACCATTGACGCCGGGGTCGCCGGTGCCACCCCCTACCTCGCCTCCCGTGGCGCGGTGCGCTCGCCCTACTCCGACGTGGCCTGCCAGATGCTCAACGACCTCGCCGCCGGCGGCCTCCACCAGGCCTCGGGGTCGGAGGTGGACGGGGTCTCCACCGGCGAGTTCGAGGTCATGTACCTCCTGGAGGCCACCAGCGCCCAGGCCGCCTCCCTGCGCCGCCACCTGGAGGAGGTCGGCGACTCCGTGGGCGTGGTCGGCACCCCGGACGCCCTGGGGGTGGGCCTGTTCCAGGTCCACGTCCACACCGACGTCCCCCGGGCCGCCCTGCCCCGGGCTGGCCGCGCCCGCCAGATCTGCGTCCACCACCTCCACCCCACGGCCCTGGTCCACGTCCCCGACGAGCCGCCCCTGCCCTGGGGCGCCGGGGAGGGGGATGGCAGCGCGCGCGTGGTCTCCTTCGAGCGCCTGGCCGCGCGCAGGGCCGGGCGCCGGGCCCACTCCGTGCGCACCCACCCCTCCCAGTACCCGCCGGGCCGCTCCCTGCCCGCACCGCCCCCGCGCCGTATCGGCGTCATCGCCTGCACCCGCGCCCCGGGGCTCGTGGAGCAGCTGGCCCGCACCGGCGCCGTCGTCGTCCTGGACCCCGAGCGCGAGGGGGTGATGCGGGCCGCCGGGGACATCGGCCTCAACGAGGCCGTGGTCCTGCCCTGCGACGCCGCCTGCGTGACCGCGGCCCACGAGGCCGCCCGCCTCCTGGCGGCCCGCGCCGTCTCCTCCACCGCCAGCACCCAGGGCGCGCCCTCCTGGGGGTCCCGGTCGGCTGAGTGCGAGGTCGCCCGGGAGGGCATCCAGCTCCTGGTGTGCGACACCGACGACGAGGCCCGCGTCCTGGCGGCCGCCGTGGCCGTGGCCGAGGAGCACCAGGGGGAGCAGGCCGTCGAGGTGGTGCGCCGCGCCTCCCGCGCCGCCGCGCGCATGCGCACCATCGCCCTGTCCGGCGCCGACGCCGAGCCGGAGGCCGTGGCCCGCACCATCGCCTCCGTCCTGCGTGCCGACGACGAGCTCCTGACCGTCATCCTGGGCCGCGACGCCGTCCCCGACGTCGGCGCCCTGGCCGCCGGCGCCGCCTCGGGGACCTCCCCGGGCGGGGGCGTCCACAGCGCCGACGACCTGGGCGGGGGCGACAGCGTGGAGGTGGTCGTCCACGCCGGCGGCCAGATCCACCCCGACGTCCTGCTGGCCATTGAGTAGCCGAGCCACCGCCCCGGGGACCGGGCCCACGGGCCGGGGCGCCGTCGTCCCGCCCCCGGAGTCCGTGCCGGTCCTGGAGCGGCCCCTGGGGCGCCTGGTGGGCGGCCGCACCGCCGCCCAGCTCGCCCGGTACGGCCTGGACACCGGCGCCGACCTCATGCGCCACCTGCCCCGCCGCTACGACACCTGGGGGGAGCTGACCGACCTGCGCACCCTGGTCGACGGCGAGCAGGTCACCCTCCAGGCCGAGGTCACCCGCTGCTCCTCGCGCCGCACCCGCAGCGGCCGCCCCCCGGCCGTCCTGGAGGCCACCGTCACCGACGGCGTGGGGGAGATGGACGTCGTCCTGTTCGGGACCGTCAGGCTCATGTCCACCTACGCCACCCGCCTGGCCCCGGGCACCACCGTCCTGCTCAGCGGCAAGGTGGGGCGCCACCACGGGCGCCGCCAGCTGGCCAGCCCCCGCTTCCAGGTCCTGGACGACCTCGACCAGGCCGGGCGCGAGGCCCTCCTGGCCCGCCCCGTCCCCATCTACCCGGCCACCGACGCCCTGCCCTCCTGGCGCGTGGCCACCGCCGTGCGCACCGTGCTGGACCAGCTCGGCCCCGACGACGTCCCCGAGCCCCTGCCACCCGACCTGCGCGCCCGCGAGCAGCTGGTGGACGCCCTGACCGCCTACCAGTGGGTCCACGCCCCCGCCACTAGCGCGCAGTGGAAGGCGGCCCGACGGCGCCTGCGCCACGAGGAGGCCCTCGTCCTGCTGACCGCCCTGGCCGCCGCCCGCGCCGAGCACGCCGCCACCACCAGCGCCGTGGCCTGGCCCGTCCCCGCGCCCACCGGCTCCCTGCGCGCCGACCTGGACGCCGCCCTGCCCTACGCCCTGACCGGCGCCCAGCAGCGGGTGGGGGCGGAGATCGCCCAGGACCTGGCCTCCACCGTCCCCATGCAGCGCCTCCTGCAGGGTGACGTGGGCAGCGGCAAGACCCTGGTGGCTCTGCGGGCCATGCTCCAGGTGGTCGGGGCCGGCGGGCAGGCCGCCCTCCTGGCCCCCACCGAGGTCCTGGCCGCCCAGCACCGGGACTCCCTGGAGCAGCTGCTGGGGCCCTGCGGGCAGGCCGGGCGCCTGGGCGGGGCGGACGCGGCCGCCCCGCCCGCCCCCGGCGTCGTGGCCCCCGGCTCCACCCCCGCCCCGCCGGCCCGGGACGTCGTGCGCGCCACCCGCGTCCACCTCCTGACCGGCTCCACCCCCGCCCCCCGGCGCCGCGAGATCCTGGCCGCGCTCGCGGGCGGGGAGCCGGCGGTCGTGGTGGGCACCCACGCTCTGCTCGCCGAGACCGTCCAGCTGCCCTTCCTGGGCCTGGTGGTGGTGGACGAGCAGCACCGCTTCGGCGTCGCCCAGCGTGACGCCCTGCGTGAGCGCGGGGCGGTGGCCGACCCCGTCACCGGTGTACCCCGCACCCCGCACCTGCTGGTCATGACGGCCACCCCCATTCCGCGCACCATCGCCATGACCGTCTTCGGGGACCTGGCCGTCAGCGTCCTGGACGAGCTGCCCGCCGGACGCGGCCGGGTCCAGACCTTCCTGGTGCCCTGGGACCGCCCCGCCTGGGTCGCGGGGCTGTGGCGCCGTGCCGCCCAGGAGGTCGCCGCGGGCGGGCGCGTCTACGTGGTCTGCCCCCGTATCGACGCCACCGACACCGCCGGGGAGGAGGACGGTGCCGGGACGACGGCGGGCGCGGGGGAGGCGGCTGGCCCCGGGCGCGGCGAGCGCGGGCAGGGCCGCGCCAGCCCCGGCCGCCCCACCGGCCCCGGGGGTGCCGGGCGCGGGCAGGGTCGCGGCGGGGCGCCCCCGCCTCCGGGCGAGGCCCCGGGGCGCCCCCTGGCCTCCGTGGCCGAGTGGGCCCGTCTCCTGGCCGCCGAGCCCGCCCTGGCCGGGGTGGGTGTCACCAGCCTGACCGGCCGCATGAGCCCGGCGGACAAGGAGGCGGCCATGCGGGCCTTCGCCTCCGGGCGCTGCCCGCTCATGGTCTCCACCACCGTGGTCGAGGTGGGCGTGGACGTGCCCGAGGCCACCATGATGGTGGTCCTGGACGCCGACCGCTTCGGCCTGTCCCAGCTCCACCAGCTGCGCGGGCGCGTAGGGCGCGGCAGCCGGCCCAGCGTCTGCATGGCGGTGACCGGCGCGGAGGTGGACTCCACCGCCTTCCACCGCCTCAAGGCCTTCGCGGGCACGACCGACGGCTTCGCCCTGGCCGAGGCGGACCTGGAGCTGCGCAGCGAGGGCAACGTCCTGGGGGCCGCCCAGTCCGGGCGCCGCAGCGACCTGGACCTGCTGCGGGTCACCCGGGACGCGGACCTCATTGAGCGGGTGCGGTCCCAGGCGGAGGCGATCGTCGCCGCCGACCCCGGCCTGGAGGACCACCCCGCCCTGGCCGCCGCCATCACCCAGCGCCTCGACGAGGAGAACCAGGCCTACCTTGAGCGGTCCTGAGCGACAGGGGCCGAAAGGTGTCACCATCTGCACTTATCACGTGATAAAGTAGGGCCCACTCGCCCATCCCGCCAGCAAAGGAGCTATAGAGCCATGGGTCAGTCAGCGACGGGCACCGTCTACGTGGACGCGCGCCGGGCCCGCTTCATCAAGCGATGGTCCCCCACCCTCATCGCCTTCGGGGAGTTCATCGACGGCTACGACCTCACCGTCATAGGCGTCGCCATGGTCTTCCTGACCAAGACCTTCACCCTCACCGCGACGGACAAGGGCCTCCTCGTGGCGATCTCCTTCGTCGGTACCGCCCTGGGGCTGGTCCTCTTCGGCGACATCGCGGACCGGGTGGGCCGCAAGAAGGTCTTCGCCTTCAACCTGTGGGTCTTCATCGTCACCGCCGTCGGCGCCGCGTTCATCACCCAGGTGTGGATGCTGTGGGTGATGCGCTTCCTCATCGGCGTGGCCATCGGCATGGACCTGTCCACCTCCTGCGCCTTCCTCGCCGAGGTCGCCCCCAAGTCCAGCCGCGGCCGCCTGGCCGGCTCCCTGCCCACCATCACCCTCATCCTCGGGGCCATCTTCTCCATCCTCCTGGCGATGTTCCTCAAGGCCGTCGTGCCCGTGGCGCACCACGACTGGGTGTGGCGCGGCATGTTCCTCTTCGCCGCGCTGCCGGCCTTCGGCGTCCTCATGCTGCGCAAGCAGCTGCCCGAGTCCCCCCGCTGGCTCATCCAGAAGGGCCGGGACGAGGAGGCCTGGCAGATACTGGACGCCCTGGAGCTCTCCGAGGAGGTCCTCCAGGCCCCGCCGCGCCGGACCAACCGCGAGTACCGCCGCCTCTTCAAGGGCGAGGCCCGCCGCCGCGTACTCGTGTGCACGGCCTTCTTCATGCTCAACACCACCGCCGGCCCCGTCGTGTCCTTCATGGGCCCGGTCATCTTCGAGCAGGCCGGCGTGCCCGCCGGGAACAACCTCCTGATTTCCCTGATCGCCAACTGCGTGGGCCTGGTGGCCGTCCTCATCGGCGTGCGGCTCATTGACTCCGTCAACCGCCGCAGCCTGGGCCTGGTCACCGCCGCGGTCCTCACCGTCGCGGCCCTGACCATGGGGCTGCTGGGGCAGGCCTCCCAGGTCGCCCTGTTCGGCTCCTTCATCGCTTGGTCCTTCGCCACCTGGCTCGGCCCGGCCGTCCTGTGCCTGGTGTGGGCCTCCGAGGCCTACCCCACCGAGCTGCGGGGCTTCGGGCAGGGGCTCACCCAGTCCCTGTCCCGCATGATGTCGGCGACCACCGCCTTCCTGCTCCCGGGCCTCATTAACGACCACGGCTTCTACGCGATCGCGCCCTTCAGCGTCGTCTACGCGCTCATGTTCGTCCTCGTCCTGCGCAACCCGTGGCTGGCGTCCACCGCCGCCAGCCTGGAGGAGGTCACCGCCACGGCCGACGTGCCTAAGGCCGCGGAGGCCGTCGCCCCATGAGCCCGTCCTCAGCCCCGGGGGGACCGCCCCCGGGGCCGGGTGGTCATGCGGACCCTGGGACTCGTCCCCAGGGTCCGGCACAGGCCCTGCCTCCCGCCGTCGATGACGGCCTGGACGGCCAGGGCCCCGAGCTCGGCCACGGGCCACGTCACGGTGGACAGCCCCAGCGCCTGGGACACGCTCTGCGTGGCGTCCCCGAAGCCGATGACCTGCAGGTCCTCCGGGACCCTGACGCCGTGCTGGCGGGCGGCGAGGACCGCCCCGGCCGCCAGCTGGTCGTTGGCCCCGAAGAGCAGGTCCGGCGCCCCCTTCTCCAGCAGGGCCGTCATGGCCGCCAGGCCGTCCTCGATGAGCCACCCGTCGGCCCGCACCACCCGGGCCCCGGCCAGCCGCTCCAGGAAGGCCCGGCGCGCGCGACCACAGGGGCCCCGGGCCGGTAAGGTGGACCGGGCGGCGCGTCCCCTCCAGATCCGTGGCCGCCAGGATGGCTCTGACCCCGACCTGCTCGTCCACGCCCAGGCTCACGGCCCCCGGGGCGGGGACGGCCGGCTCGCCGGTACGTACCCACGCGACCGGCACCTCGGCCTTGAGCAGGATCCTGCGGGTGGCGTCGTCGAGGTCCTCCGGACGGCACACCGCCCCGGCCAGGTCGACGTCGCCCAGGGCGTGCACCAGGGCCTGGCCCGGATCCTGGTCCACGGGGACCGGCAGCACGAAGTAGCCCAGGGACCGGGCCCGGTCCATCGCGCCAATGAGGATCTCGTTGACCACCGGCAGGCGCAGCGCGTGGGAGCGGTCGGGGACGACGACGGCCACCACCCGGCTGCGCTGGTAGCGCAGCGTGCGGGCCGAGGCCCGTGGGACGTAGCCGACCTCGGCGGCCGCGGCCCGCACGCGCTCGGCCGTCGCCGGGGCGAACCCCAGCCTCTCCGCGTGCCCGTTCATCACGTGCGACACGGTCGCCAGCGAGACCCCCGCCAGGCGGGCCACGTCCGCCCTGGTCGCACGTCCCATCAGACCTCCCCTGCTCCCGACCAATGATAACGACCAGAGACACCACCCGAGAGGTGATCACCATGACGCAGCCGCACCCCAACGTGCTGGTAGTCCTCACCGATGACCAGGGCCCCTGGGCCATGAGCCGTACGTGCCCCGAGCTCGTCACCCCGGTCCTGGACGACCTCGTGTCCCGCTCGACCAGCTTCGAGAACTACTACTGCGCCTCCCCGGTGTGCTCCCCGTCGCGGGCCTCCCTCCTGACCGGGCGCATGCCCAGCGCGCACGGGGTCCACGACTGGCTCGTCGGGGAGCGCCACCCCGACGCCCACGAGGACGACTACCTCGGCGGCCTGACGACCCTCCCGCAGGCGCTGGAGGAGGCCGGGTACGTGTGCGCCATGGTGGGCAAGTGGCACGTGGGCTCCTCTAAGCGCCCCGCCCCGGGCTTCAGCTACTGGTACGCCCACCGCCTGGGGGGCGGGCCCTACTACGGCGCCCCGGTGTGGACCAGGGACGGGCGACGGGCCGAGGAGGGGCGCTACCTGACCGACGCGATCGCCGAGGAGGCCTGCGCCTTCCTCCGCCAGGCCACCGGCGGCCCGGCCGGGGCGCAGGACGCCACCACCCGCAGCCCCTTCTACTTGCAGGTCTGCTTCACCGCCCCCCACTCCCCGTGGGTGGACGCCCACCCCAGGGAGCTGACCGACCTGTACGCGGACTGCGACTTCCCCTCCGTCCCGCGGGAGGAGCGCCACCCCTGGGCCCGGGCCCTGGACGACTTCGACGACGCCTGGGCCGACCCGCTGCCCAGCCTGCGCGGCTACGCGGCCAGCCTGTCCGGCGTCGACCGCGCCCTGGGAGCCATCTTCGACGAGCTGCGCGAGTGCGGGGCGGAGCAGGACACGATCATCGTGTACATGTCGGACAACGGCTTCTCCACCGGTCACCATGGCGTGTGGGGCAAGGGCAACGGCACCTGGCCGCTCAACTTCTGGGAGAGCTCGGTGCGCGTCCCCTTCCTCGTCCACCTTCCCGGCCAGACCCAGGCGCGGCGCGTGACGGCCCACGCCTCGGCCTGCACCTTTCTGGAGACCGTGTGCGAGCTCGCCGGGGTCAGCGCCCCCGAGGACCCCCTGCGCGTGGCCGGATCCGTGGCCGGGCTCGTCACCGGGCAGGTGCCCGACACCCCGGAGGCGAGCGTCGTCGTCTACGACGAGTACGGTGGCGGGCGCATGATCCGCGACGGGGACCTCAAGCTCATTGAGCGCCACGTCGGCCCCACCGAGCTCTACGACCTGGCCCAGGATCCCCAGGAGCGCGAGAACCTGGCCTCGCTGCCCGCCTACGCCACGGTCGTCTCCGACCTGCACGCCGCCCTGGAGGACTGGTTCGCCGCCCACGAGAACGCGGTGGACCGGGCCTGGGAGCGCGACGTGCGCGGCCGCGGGCAGGTCCACCCCCCGCGCCGCGGCTACGACGACGCCCGCACCTACGTGCCCGGCGGGCCCTCCCTGGACGGGATCCAGGCCGGAGGGGACGACGCCGGAGAGGACGCCGGGGACGACGCCAGCTGAGAGCCGCGTCAGCGAGCCGCCTCAGCCCTCCCCGGCCGGAGCGGCGAACCACAGGACGGTCTCGCCGTAGCGCCTGTGGGCCAGGCGCTCCAGGCCCACGGGCCAGGTGGGCTCGGGGGTGCGCGAGGAGCGCTCGACCACGACCACGCCGGCGGGGGCCAGCCACGGGTCCTGCGTACGCGCCAGGGGCGCCAGCATCGCGGCCAGGTCGGCCTCGGGCAGGTGGTAGGGCGGGTCCAGGAGCACCAGCTCCACCGGGGCCCCGGCCACGCCGGCCAGGAAGGGGACCACCTTGGCGGTCACCACGCGCACCCCGCGCAGCCCCAGATAGCGGGTGTTGCGTGCGCACACGGCGGTCGCGGCACGGGAGGAGTCAACCAGGGTGACGTCCGTGGCGCCGCGGCTGGCCGCCTCCAGGCCCAGGGCCCCCGAGCCCGCGCACAGGTCCAGGACCCGGGCGCCGTCGAGCACCCCGTAGTGCCCCAGGCGGGCGAAGAGCGCCTCCCGCACCCGCTCGGAGGTGGGGCGTGTCCCGCCTCGGGGCACCTCAATGCGTCGGCCCCCGACGCTGCCTGCCACGATCCTGGTCATACCCGGAGCCTACGCGAGGGCGCGGGGCGGTGGGGGCGGCCGACCTGGGACAACCGTGACCTGACTGTGACGACTCCTGTCCGGCGAGGGTCCCCCACCGCCTGACACGCTCCCACTACCCTGCACGCCGTGACCAGCACGCCCAGCATCCCGGCCGGGGAGGCCCTCGCGGTCTGCCCCGGGAGCTTCGACCCCCTGACCCTGGGGCACGTGGACGTCGTGGAGCGGGCCGCGGGCCTGTTCACGCGGGTCGTGCTGGGGGTCGCCCACAACGCCGACAAGGCGGGACGCCACCTGCTGAGCCTGGAGCAGCGCCTGGACACGGCCCGGGCCGCCCTGGCCCACCTGCCGGGGGTGGAGGTGGACGTGGTCCCCGGGCTCCTGGCGGACTACTGCCGCCGGCGCGGGGCCACCGCCATCGTCAGGGGCCTGCGCAACGGCACCGACCTGGACGCCGAGCTGCCCATGGCCCTGCTCAACCGTGACCTGGGGGGCCCCGAGACCGTGTTCCTGGCCGCCGCCCCCGGCCACGCCCACCTCTCCTCCTCCCTGGTCAAGGACGTGGCCCGCCACGGGGGGGACGTCAGCGCCCTGGTGCCGGCCCCCGTCCTGCCCGTCCTGGTGGCGGCCCTGGGCACGTGAGCCCGACGCCGTCACGCCGCACCCGCCCGTGGCAGCCCACACCAACACGCACACCTACCTGACCTAGGGGACGTCATGACCAGTCGTACCGGAGAGCTCCTGACCATCCTGGACGAGCTCGACATCCTCATCTCCACGGCCCGCACCATGCCCATGAGCGCCCTCGTCATCGTCCACCGCGAGGAGGCCCTGGACCTCATCGAGCGGGCCCGGGCCGCCGTGCCCACCTCCGTCCGGGAGGCCCAGAGCGTCCTGGACGAGGCCACCGACAGGGTCGCCCAGGGCCAGGCGGAGGCCGAGCGCATTGTGCGCCGCGCCCAGGACGAGGCCGAGCAGCTCATCGCCTCCGAGAACGTGGTGCGCAACGCCACCCAGCGGGCCGACCTCATTGTGGAGGCCGCCGAGGCCCAGGCCGCCCAGCTGCGCGCCGGGGCCGACGACTACTGCGACAAGGTCCTGGCCGGCCTGGAGAGCGAGCTCGCCCGCGTGGGTGACCAGGTCCGGGCGGGCCGGGAGGTCCTGGCCTCCCGTATCGGGGAGACCGCCGCCCCCCAGGCGCAGCCCGCGGTCGTCGAGGAGCCCCGACGCCGCGCCGTGTGGTCGGTGGACCCCTCCGCCACCCGCTGAGCCGCCCCGGTAGGCCGAGAGGACGCCGGGACGCGGTACATTCGGTACCGCAAGCACCGGCCACCCGGCAGGACGTACCCCAGGAGGACACGTGAGCGCCCCGAGCGGACTCGTCATTGACATCGTCGACCTGCCCCACGCCGTCGGGGCCACCAAGGACGTCCGCCTGCGGGTCCCCGCCCCGCCCGGCCTGGGCACCGCCGTCATCGGCACCCCCGAGGGCAGCCCGGTCGCCGTGGACGCCACCCTGACCGTCCTTGAGGACGGCGTCCTGGTGCGCGCCACGGCCGACCTGCACGTCCACGGCGAGTGCGTGCGCTGCCTGCAGGACCTGGACGAGGACCGCACGGTACGCCTCGAGGAGCTCTACCACCTGCCCCACGGGGCCGCCGCGAAGGAGGATGAGGAGGACCAGGACGTCCTGCTGCTGGGGGAGACCACCCTGGACCTGGAGCCGGCCCTGCGTGACGCCCTGGTCGGGGACCTGCCCTTCCGCCCCCTGTGCCGCCCCGACTGCCGGGGGCTGTGCCCCAGGTGCGGTGAGCGCCTGGACGACCTGCCGCCCGGCCACCACCACCAGGACCGCGACCCCCGCTGGTCGGTGCTGGCCAGCCTCCTGGCCCAGACCCCCCAGGACGACGCCGACAGCCAGGGGCGCGCCTAATGGGCCGTCGCAGCGCCCCCGCCGCCCGCCGTGACGTGGAGACCCTCGTCTTTCGCTGGGGCCCCACGATCGACCCCGACCTGCTCGTCCTGGCCCTGACCCACCGCTCCTTCGCCCACGAGAACGGCGGCCTGCCCACCAACGAGCGCCTGGAGTTCCTGGGGGACTCCGTCCTGGGCCTGGTCGTCACCGAGTACCTCTACCGCGCCCACCCCACGGTCCCCGAGGGGCAGCTGGCCAAGATGCGGGCGGCCACCGTCTCCGAGCCGGCCCTGGCCGCCGTGGGCCGGGACCTGGGCCTGGGGGAGTTCATACGGCTCGGCAAGGGGGAGACCCTCTCAGGGGGCCGGGACAAGGACTCCATCCTGTCCGACACCGTCGAGGCCCTCATCGGCGCCACCTACCTCACCCACGGCCTGGAGCCCACCCGCGTGGTGGTCGAGCGCCTGGTCTCCCGGTTCCTGGCCCAGGCCCGCACCCGCGGCGCCGGGCTGGACTGGAAGACGAGCCTCCAGGAGCTCGCCGCCGTCCACGACCTGGGCGCGCCCGTCTACCAGGTGACCGGCGAGGGCCCCGACCACGCCCGCGTCTTCACCGCCACCGCCGTGATCGACCACGAGGTCTACGGCACGGGCACCGGCAGCTCCAAGAAGGTGGCCGAGCACGACGCCGCCGAGGCCGCCTACGCCGCCATCCTGGCCGCCCGCGGGGACGGGGGCCTGGACCTGCCCGGTGTCAACGACGCCCTGAGGGCCGACCTGGTCGCGCACGCGCAGGACGCCGGCGCCACGCCACCCGGTGCCTGAGCTGCCCGAGGTCGAGGTGGTCCGTGCGGGCCTGGAACGCTACCTGGTCGGCCGTGTCGTCAGGGACGTGGAGATCCTCGACCCCCGCCCCCTGCGCCGTCAGGCCGGCGGGCCCCAGGCCCTCGTGCGCGCCCTGACCGGTCGCACGCTGACCGCCGTGGTGCGGCGCGGCAAGTTCCTGTGGCTGCCCCTGGACGACGGGCGCGCCCTGAGCGCCCACCTGGGCATGTCCGGGCAGCTGCTGGTGCGCGGGGCGGCCCGGCGCTGCGCCCCTGACCGGCCCCGGTACGTGCGGGACGTACCTGCGGCGCGACGCCACCTGCGCGTGCGCCTGCACCTGGAGCCCGCGGCGGGGGACGACCCTGGCGGGGCCTCCCTGGACCTGGTGGACCAGCGCATGCTCGGCGGGCTGCACACGGTGGACCTGGTCCCCACCCCTGACGGCGCCCCCGGCGGCGCGGGCAGCCCCCTGGCGCTCCTGCCCGCCGACGCCACGCACATTGCCCGCGACCTCCTGGACCCCGACCTCGACCGCGCCGGGGCGCTGGCCCGGATGCGCGCCTCCCGGCGGGCCGTCAAGACCCTCCTGCTGGACCAGGGCCTCGTGTCGGGGATCGGCAACATCTACGCCGACGAGGGCCTGTGGGAGGCCCGCGTCCACGGCCTGCGCCCGGGCACCTGGCTCGGACCGCGCGTGGCCGACCGCCTCCTGGACCTGGTCGCCGCCGTCATGCGGCGGGCCCTGGCCGCGGGCGGGACCAGCTTCGACGCCCTCTACGTGGACGCCGAGGGCGCTGCCGGGTACTTCGCCCGCGAGCTGGCCGTCTACGGGCGGGCCGGCTGGCCCTGCCGACGCTGCGCCACCGCGCTCCGCCGTGAGACCGTGGGCGCGCGCAGCCACACCTTCTGCCCGCGCTGCCAGAGGCGCCCGCGCCACCCGGCCAGCCCCGCACCCGGGACGTCCGCCCCGGGCGCGGGCGGGCACGGGCCGGACCGTCCGCCACGATCTGTGTGACGTAGGTCCCCGGGCGCTGCTAGGCTCAGGGGCATGCCGAACGTCCCTTCCGCAGAGACCATCCGCGTCATGATCGTGGATGACCACGAGATCGTCCGCCGTGGAGTGTCTGAGATCATTGACCGCGCCGACGGCATGGAGGTCGTGGCGGAGGCCGGGGGACGCGCCGAGGCGGTCCGCCGTGCCGAGCTCATGCGCCCCGACGTCGTCCTGGTGGACCTCCAGCTGCCCGACGGCACCGGCATTGAGCTCATGCACGAGCTGCGTGACCTCGTCCCGGACGCCTTCCCCATTGTCCTGACCTCCTTCGACGACGACGACGCCCTGGCCGAGGCCCTGGAGGCCGGGGCCCGTGCCTACCTGCTCAAGACCATCCACGGCGCCGAGATCAGCGACGTCGTCCGGGCGGTCGCCTCCGGCCGGGTCCTCCTGGACGAGCGCACCGTCACCCGGCGGCGCGCCGACCACGACGACCCCACCGCGGACCTGACCAACGCCGAGCGCAAGGTCCTCGACCTCATTGGCGACGGCATGTCCAACCGTGAGATCGGGGAGCGCCTGGGCGTGGCGGAGAAGACCGTCAAGAACCACATCACCTCCCTCCTGGCCAAGATGGGCCTCCAGCGGCGCACCCAGGTGGCCGCCTGGGTCGCGGGCCAGCGGGCCAGCGGCTGGCGCAACGGCTGAGGTGCTCAGGCCCCGTCCAGGGGCACCCGCCAGGTGAAGCAGGTGCCGCGGCGCTCCCCGTCGGAGCGGGCCCGCGGCCCGATGACGAAGCTGCCGCCGTGACGTCGCGCCCGCTCGGCCATATTGGAGGTCCCGGAGCGGCGGGCCACCGTGGGATCCACCCCGACGCCGTCGTCCCGACAGACGATCTCCACCACCGGGGAGCCGCTGAAGGTCGGCGCGCTGCCCGAGGCGGGGCCCTCGGCGGGCAGCGCCGCGCCCGCCCGCCCGCCCCCCTGCCCCGGCGGCAGGACGCCCTCGAGCTTGACGTCCACGGTCACCGAGGAGGCATGGGCGTGACGGGCCACATTGGCCAGGCCCTCCCTGACCACGGCCACCATGTCGTCGGCGACCTCCGGGTCCACCGCCGCGTCGATCAGGGCGATGAGCTCGTCCTCCCCGGCCCGGTCGGCCGCGGACAGCCCCCGCCCGTCCACGCTGAGCAGCAGGGAGGGGGCGTAACCCAGGGATGTCCGCGCCAGGGAGGCCTCCCGGCGCAGGCGCTCCACCACCGAGACGTCCTCGTCACGGTCACGCAGGGAGCGCACGATCGAGCGGATCTGGCGCACCGAGTCGTCCACGGCGGCCAGGGAGGCCTCCAGGGCCCGGCAGGCCGTGGCGAGCCGCTGGTCCCGCCCCGCCCCGCAGCCCTCCGACTGGGCCTCCAGGCGCTCCTTGGCCGCCGAGATCTGCATCCCGGTGGCGAAGAGCTGCTGGATGGCCAGGTCGTGCAGGTCGCGCCCGATCCGGTGACGCTCGTCCAGGAGGGTGGCCACCTCCTGGGCGTGCTGGGCGTCAGCCAGCTCAAAGGCCATGGTGGCCTGGCCCGCCACCAGCTCGGCGATCTCCAGGTCCTGGTGGGTGAAGGGGGCGGCGCCCTCCTAGCGCACCAGCAGCATGACCCCCACGCCCCGGCCCCGGTGGAGCATGGGGGCGTACAGGGCGGGGCCCAGGCGCGCCAGGGACTCCACCAGCAGGTCCCCCTCGGCCCAGGCCCGTGCCAGGGACTCCACCAGCAGGCCGGTCTGGTGGGCCAGCGTGGTCAGGGCCCGCCCCCGGGCGGGGAAGCGGACGCCAATGAGCTCCGAGGCGTGGGTGCCCTCGGCGATCTCGCACACCCAGGTGTCCCCGACGCTGGGCAGGATGAGGGCCGCCGTGTCGGCGTGGGCCACCGTGCGCACCCGGCGGGCGATGAGGCTGAGCGCGTCGTCCTCCTCGGCGCCGGAGAGCAGCAGGGTGGTCAGCTCCTGGGAGACCGACATCCACTGCTCGCGCTCGCGGGCCTCGCGGTACAGGCGCGCGTTCTCCACGGCGACGGCGGCGGCCTCCGCCAGGGTCAGGACCACCGTGACGTCGCCGTCGTCGAAGCCACCGGGCTTGTCGCACAGGTAGAGGCGCCCGTAGACCTGGCCGTGCAGGCTCAGCGGCGCGGACAGGACCGAGCTGGCCGCCCCCTCCTCGATGACGCCGGTGAAGGCGCCGGTCACCGCCAGGTCGTTGTCGACCAGGACGCCCGCCTGGTGGGGGCCGGTGGGGCAGGCCGACTCCAGGAGGGAGTCGAGCTGGGCGGGGGAGGCCTCGGCCTGCCCGCAGGTCAGGGTGACCGGTGCGTCCTGCCGCTGGGAGGGGTCGGCGTGGCTGAGCACGGAGATGGTGCCCCAGGTGGCCCCGGTGATGGAGCAGGCCGACTCCACGAGCCGGCTCAGCGCCTCGGAGACCTTGAGCGAGCTGGTCAGGCCCAGTGCCGCCCGGACCAGGCGCAGGGTGTCCTTCTGGAGGTGGGGGGCGGCCTGGGAGTGGACGGCGTAGGGGCCGACGGCGTCCTCCTCGGGGCTGGGGCCCGTGGGCAGGACCAGGAGGAGGTCGTCGTCGGGCATCCCCGGGAAGACCGCGGGACGGTCCTGGGACTCCTGGGGCGGGAGGGGCTCCTGGGACCGGGGGAGGTCTGCGGGGGTGGGGGTGTCAGTCATCGCTCTGCTCCTGGGACACGGTCCAACGGTAGTCGGCGTCAGCGGACATGAGGTCGGCGTGGCTGCCCCGGCGCACGACCGTGGCGGGCCCCGACCCGGTTCGGCCCAGGACCAGGACCTCCTCGGCGTGGCCCAGGGCGCTCAGGCGGTGGGTGACCAGGAGGGTCCCCCGCCCGTCCCCCGCTGCCCCGCCGTCCCCGGAGGTGGGCGCCCCGGCGCGCAGGAGGTCCGCGACCAGGCGGTCCGCGGTGTCGGCGTCCAGGTGCTCGCCGGGCTCGTCCAGGAGCATGAGCGGGGCGGGGCAGGCCAGGGCCCGGGCCAGGAGCAGGCGGCGCCTCTCCCCGCCGGCCAGGGTGGCGGCGTCGGAGCTGACCGGGGTGTCCAGGCCCCGGGGCAGGCAGGCCAGCCAGGGCCCCAGGCCCGCGCGCTCCAGGAGGGCGGTGGCCTGGGAGGCGGTCACGTCACCGCGGGCCACCCGCAGGTTCTCCAGGACGGTGGTGTCAAAGACGTGCGCGTCCTCGGCGGTGAGGGTGACCTGTGCGGCCACCTCCTGGCGCGCCGCGCCCCAGGGGGCGACGCCGTTGAGGGTGAGCGTGCCCGCCCGGGGCTCCAGGAGCCCGGCGAGGGTCAGCAGCAGGGTGGTCTTGCCGACCCCGGAGGGGCCCACCACGGCCAGGCGCCTGCCCGGACGCAGCTCCAGGTCGATGCCCCGGGCCACCACCGGCCCCCCGGGCCAGCCCACCGCCAGGTCGCGGGCGACCAGGACCGGGCCGCCGTCAGGAGCCGGGCGCAGGTGCCGGGGGGCGGGCAGGGCCGCCGTGGAGGCCTCGGCCGACTCCACCAGGGAGACAATGCGTACGGCGGCCCCGGCGGAGGCCACCAGCTGGGCGCTGGCCGGCCCCAGGGCGCTGGTGGCCTCGAAGGCGGCCAGGGGGACCAGCACGGTGACGGCCAGCATGACCGGGTCCAGCGTCCCGGAGGCCACCGCGGGCACCCCCACGGCCAGGCAGCCCAGGACCGCCAGGCCCATGGCCAGGGTGTCCACCGCGGCGGCCAGGGCGGCGGGGCGGGCGGCGCGGTCACGGGCGCGCGCCAGACGGCCCTCCAGGTCCGCCAGGCCGTCCATGACCTGTGCCAGGCGGCCGTTGACCGCCAGCTCGCCGCCACCCTCCGCCACCGTCATGACGGTGGCGGACAGCTCGGTGGCGTGCTCGGCCCGGGCCAGCTCGGCGGCCCGGGCCGCCCGGACGGTGGCGGCCGGCCCCACGACCCCGGCCAGCGGGAGGCAAGCGGCCAGGACGGCCCCGGCGGGAGGGTGGACCAGCGCCACCCCCAGGCTCGTGGCCGCCCCCACCACGCCCGCCACCCACATGGGCAGGTAGGCGCGCACCACCAGGTCGCCCACGGCGTCCACGTCGCGGCCGACCCGCTCCAGCACGTCGCCGCGCCGCAGCCCGGCGACCACGTCGGCGCGCGAGGCGGCCAGGGCCGTGTACAGGCGGGTGCGCAGGGCGGTCATGCCGCGCAGGGCGGTGTCGTGGGAGGCCAGGCGCTCGCAGTAGCGCAGCACCGGCCGGCTGACGCCGAAGAGGCGCACCGCCACGGGGGCCACGCCCAGGGCGGCCACGTCGGGCATCTGCGAGGCCCGGGCAATGAGCCAGGCGGCCACGGCGGACAGGCCCACGGCACTGGCCAGGGACAGGCTGCCGGCCAGCACCGAGCAGGCCAGGCGGCCACGGTCCAGGTCCAGCAGGGTGGTGGCCCGGCGCAGCGCCCGGCGCTCGGCGGGGGTCAGGACCAGGCTCATCGGGCCCCCTCGGCGGTGTGGGCCGACGTCGTCGTGGCAGGCCCCGTCGGCGTCCGACCGCCGGGGGGCTTCGGCCCCGCCCCCGGCGCCGTGGGGGCGTCAGGCGCCCCGGCTGCCAGCCTGTCCCCGGCCGCCGGGGCGTCCTGGACGCCTGCCAGGGCCGGGTCGGGCTCGCTGCGCACCGTAATGACGTCCTGGGCCAGGGCCAGCAGGGCGGGGCGGTGGGCAATGACCAGGACGGTCCTGCCGGCCCCCATGAGGGCCCGCACGGCCTCCAGGACGTGGGCCTCGCTGGCGGCGTCGAGGTGGGCCGTGGGCTCGTCCAGGACCACCAGGGGAGTGGTGGAGGCCAGCGCCCGGGTCAGGGCCAGGCGCTGGCGCTGGCCCACTGACAGGCCGACCCCGCCCTGGCCGATGCGGGTGAGCCAGCCGTCGGGCAGGGCGGCCAGGACCTCCGCCAGCCCGGTGGCGCGGGCCGCCGAGACGACCTCGGGCGGCGCCTGACCCCCAGCGCGTCCGGCCGCCTCGGGCCCCATGACGTTGTCCAGGACGGTGCCGGGGGACAGGACGGGGCGTTGGGGCACCCAGGTGACCTGCTCCCACCAGGCCGAGGGCTCGATACCCGCCAGGTCGGCGAGGTCGCCGTCGGCCCCGCGTACCAGGACGCGCCCGCGGTCGGGGCGCAGGAGCCCCAGCACCACCTGGCTGGTGGTGGTCTTGCCGGCCCCCGAGGGCCCGGCCAGGGCCGTCAGCCGCCCGGGCCGGATGGTGGCGCTCAGCGGGGCCGGGGCCCAGGAGCCGCGGGCGGCCACGGCGACGCCGTCGAGCTCGATGGTGGCGGTGGCCAGGTCGGGGCAGGGGCCCGTCCCGGTCTCGGGTAGGGGGACCTGCAGGATCTCGAAGACGGCCTGGGCGGCGGCGGTGCCGCCCGCGGAGGCGTGGAACTGGAAGCCGACCTGCCGCAGGGGCTGGTAGACCTCGGGCGCCACCATGAGCACCAGGAGGCCGGTGGCCAGGTCCAGGTCGCCGTACACGAGGCGGAAGCCGACCTCCACGGCCACGACGGCCACGCTCAGGGTGGTGAGGAACTCCAGGACGGCCCCGGACAGGAAGGCCACGCGCAGGGTGGACATGGTGGTGCGGTTGTAGGCGCGCCCCAGCTGCTCCACCCGCGCGGCTGGCCCCTGCTCGCGGCCCAGCGCCTTGAGGGTGGGTAGGCCGGCGATGAGGTCCAGCACCTGGGCGCCGAGCCGCTCCATGGCCGCCAGGCGGTCCCGGGAGTGCTGCTGGGTCAGGCGTCCGATGAGGACCATGAAGACCGGGATGAGGGGGATGGTCAGGACCACCGCCACGGTGGAGGCGAGGTCCTGGGTGAGCATGACCAGGGCGACGGCGGGGGTCACCGTGGCGGACATGAGCAGCTGGGGCAGGTAGCGGGTGAGGTAGGGCTCGATGTCGTCCAGGCCCCGGGTCAGCAGCGTGGAGGTGGTGGCGGCGTGGGTGGCCTGCCAGCGCGGCCCCAGGGCGGCGGCGTGCTCCAGGACCCGACGGCGCAGCTGGGCGACGGTGTCCCGGGCGGCGCGGTGGGCCAGGGTCTCCTGGACCAGCAGGACGACGGCGCGCGCCACCACGACCGCCGCCAGGCAGGTGGCGAGCGTGGCGACGGCCCCCGGCGCGGTGGGGTGGGTGACCACCGGCGAGACGGCGCGGGAGACGAGGTAGGCCTGCGCTACGAGGAGGCCGGCGGTGAGGGTCCCGGTGACCGCCGTCGTCACAATGTAGCGGCGCGCCGCGCGGGCGTACCGCATGAGGCGGGGATCCAGAGGCTTCACCCTCCCAGGATAGGCGGTCGGGACCTTGGGCCTTGACACGGGGGTGGATCCGGTGGGAGGACGTCAGGCGCACGGCAGCGAGGAGAGGCGCACAAATGTGACGAATCGCATTTCAATCGTTTGTTCAAACGTTTCACCTCAGAAAGCCATGGTGTGCATCATAGTGCCATGCCAGCCAGGAGGGTCCAGCTCGCCGACGTCGCCGCACGCAGCGGCGTCTCGGTGTCGACCGCCTCCTACGTCCTGAGCGGCAAGGACGGGGCCCGCCGCTTCAACGAGGGCACCCGCAGGCGTGTCGTGGAGGCGGCGCGTGACCTGGGGTACGTGCGCAACCGGTCGGCCCGCTCCCTGAGGCAGGGGCGCACCCGGACCGTGGCGCTCTTCTACGAGGCGCCCATGGACCGCTTCGTGGAGCGCTACCAGCTCCAGGCGGTGCGCACCCTGCGGGAGCGCGGCTACCTGCTGGTGGCGATCGCCGTGGTGGACGGCGAGGTGGACACCATTGTCGAGGCGATCCGCTCCGGGATGTGCGACGGGGCGCTCGTGGCCTGCTCGGAGCAGACCGGGCTGCGCCTGGTCGCCGCCCAGCCGACGCCCCCGCTGCCCGTCCTGCTCCTGGGGGCCACCGCCCCCTGCCCGGGCTACGACGTGGTAATGACCGGGGAGCCCCAGGCCGTGGAGGAGGCCCTGGCCGGCCTGTGGGACGCCGGGGCCCGCCGCGTCCTCTTCGCCGGCCAGCACCGCCAGGAGGAGCAGGTGCGCTCGGACCTGCGCTGGCAGGCCTACGCGCGGTTCATGGGGGCCCACGGCAAGGAGCCGGGGCTGCTCATGACCTGCGCGCCGGACATCGCCTGCGCCTACCAGCAGGCGGTCGCCGTGCTGCGGGAGGCCAGGGACCGGGACGCGCTGCCGGACGCCGTCTACTGCGCCGCGGACCGCACCGCCATCGGCGTCGTGCTCGCCGCCCAGCACCTGGGCATCCCGGTCCCCGCCCGGATGTCCGTCCTGGGCACCGGCAACTCCCAGGACGCCGAGTACCTCGACCCGCCGCTGAGCACGATCGGTATGACGCAGGCCTCTATCGCCGCCGTGCTGGAGCACTTCTGGAGCCGTCTGAGCGACGACTCCACCCAGGCGTCCGCCATCACCGAGCGATGGCGGCTGGTCCCCCGCGGGACGACACCCGCGGTGGGGCTCTGACCAGGATCTTCCCAACTCAGCATAGGAGACGCAATGACGCGTACCCCCTGGACCTTGGCCCGTCGTTCCTTCCTGCTCGGCGCAGGCCTGACCGCCCTGGCGGCCTGCAGCTCGCCCGCCGGGGTCGGTGGGGCCGACGCCGGCTCCACCGGTGTCACCGGTGGGCGCACCGGCAAGGAGCTCCTCCTCTACCTCTCCGCCGGGCACGACTACCAGCCCTACCTCGACGTGATCAGGAGGTTCGAGACCGACAAGGGCGTGAAGGTCACCGTCCAGACCTTCCAGTGGAGCGACCTCCAGCAGAAGCTGACCGCCGACTTCCTCTCCGGGGACACCGCCGACCTGGTGGAGGAGCCGGGCGGCTTCTGGGCCACCCGGTTCGGCGCGGACGGCAACATTATGTCCCTCAACGGCTTCCTGGAGCAGGAGCCGGGGTTCCTCGACGACTTCGTCCCCGCCGGGGTCCAGGTGCGCCAGGCCGGTGGCGCCACCTACGCCGTCCCCCTGCACGTGACCATGGGCGGCCTGGTCTTCGCCAACCAGGACATGCTCCAGGCCGCCGGCGTGCAGGTGCCCACCACCTGGGAGGAGTTCCGCGCCGCCGCCCGGGCCATTGTGGCGGGGCGTCCGGTCCGTGCGGTCCTGACCACCCCCGTGCGACCCAGCCCCCAGGCGCGCTGAGGCCGCCTCCCCTCCTTCGCGAGAACGGTACTTATTCGTCGCGAGAACGGTACTTGATTGTGCTGAGAACGGGCATGCTCACAGCTGCCTCACAGGACCGGCCAGCCGGTGCGGTCCTGGGCGGGTGCCGCCTACCTGCCGCCTGGTGGTACCGCCTCCGGGACGTACCTTGGTCAGTGGGGACGTACCTTGGTCAGTGGGGACGTACCTTTAAGGTACGTCCCCGACGGCTAAGGCACGTCCCTGGCGGATCCCGGGGCCAGGCGGGCGGATCTTCTTCGGCGTGGACGTGCCCCGACGTCCCTGGCGGATCCCGGGGCCAGGCGGGCAATCAGGTGGCACCTATGAGGCTGCCGACCGCGACGGCCAGCAGCAGGGCGGCAAAGAGGGCGTTGAGTGTGGAGGCCCGCAGGCGCTGGGACAGGGGGCCTCCCGCGAGCCCGCCAGCGGTGGAGCCGAGGGTGAACAGCGCCACCGTGCCCCACGCTACCTCCAGGCCCCCGCTGGCCCGCTGGGCCAGGGAGACCAGGGCGGCGATAATCATGACCAGCAGGGACGTCCCTGCCGCCTCCCGCACGTCGCAGTGCAGGACCAGCAGGAGCACGGGGACGACGGCGAAGCCCCCGCCCACCCCGAAGAACCCCGTGAGCAGCCCGGTCAGGGTGGCTGTGAGCACCACCATGAGGACCCTCCTCGCGCCCTGGCCCGCACCCCCCGGGGTACTCGGTCCGGCGCCCTGGTCCGGCCCGGCGCCCCGACCCTGGCCAGGTGAGCCAGAGGCGGGGGCGTCCGGTACGGGGGTGGTGCGGCCACCGGGCCCATCTACGGTGCCGGGCCTGTCTGCGGCATCCGTGTCTGGCCCACCTACGGCGCCGGGTCCGTCTGCGGTGCCTGACCCACCCGCGGCGTCCGTGCCCGTGCCGCCTATGGCGTCCGGCCCACCCAGGGCCCCCCTCTGGAGGCCCTCGTCGCGGCGCTCCCGCAGGGCCCGGCGGGCCATGAGCGCCGCGACGACGACCAGGAGGGCGCAGAACATGACCATGAGGGCCTCCCCGTCCACCTGGGCGCTCAGCCAGGAGCCGCCCCAGGCCCCGGCGGCCGAGAGCAGGCCGAACAGCGCCCCGTCGCGCCACCGCACCTGCCCGTGCCGGGCCCGGGAGGGCAGGGCCACCAGCGCGGTGACCAGGACGATCACCAGGGACCCGGAGGCGGCCTGGTGCGGGCTCTGCCCCAGGACGTAGACCAGGACGGGGACCGACAGGATGCCGCCGCCGGCTCCCAGGGCGCCCACAATGAGGCCGACCCCGGTACCGATGCCGAGTGCGAGGAGAAGGGCCATTCAGTGCTCCTGGGTGCTCAGGGCCAGCCGCTCCGCCCGGTCGGGACGGGGGCGCTGACGCAGGGTCATGATCTCCGCAGGCGCGCGGCCGACCTGGATGAGCCGGGCCATGGTCCGCAGGTCGGGCAGGATCCGGGTGTAGAAGGCCCGGTAGCCCGGGCACAGGTAGTTCATCTCCTCGCCGTCGGCCGTGCGGACGAACCGGTCCTTGGGGCAGCCCCCGTGGCACAGCGGCAGCACCGGGCACCTCAGGCAGCCCGCGGGGAGCTGGACCCGTTTCTTGGCGGAGAAGTCACGCATCCGCGGCGTGGCGGCGAGCGTGGCGAAGGAGGCGTCGGCGACGTTGCCCAGCAGCCAGTCCGGCTCGACCCAGTGGTCGCAGGCGTAGACGTCCCCGTTGAACTCCAGGGCCAGGTTCACCCCGCACTCGGGGGCGTGCACGCAGGTCGGGTAGATCCCGAACAGGGCCGACAGGGCGGAGTCGACGTCCTGCACGAACACGTCCCCCACGTCGTGGGCCACCCACTCCTGGAACACCGCGGTCAGGAAGTCCCCGTACCCCTGGGGGGTGACGGAGCGGGAGGTGACGGCGTCCCCGCACTGCTGGTACATGAGCGGGACCAGCGGCTCGGGGCCGCCCGGGCCGCCCGGGCCGCCGGGACTGTGCTCGGGGCCGCCCGGGCCCCCGGGGCGGGTGCCGCCAGCCCCTGTGCCCCCGGTACTGCCGGCCCCTGTACCCCCAGCCCTGCGGGGCGCCGGGCGCCGTCGGCCCCAGCCCAGCTCGGCCCGGGCCAGGTCCGCGGCGTTGACCCGCTCCACAATGGGGATGAACTGGAGGTATCGGGCCCCCAGGTCGTCGCGGAAGTGGCGGTAGACCTCCAGGGGGTGGGCCTCGTTGGCGTGGTGGACCGTGCACAGGACGTTGGTGCGCACCCCGGCCTCCTGGAGGATGTCCCAGCCCCGCCGTACCAGGGCGTAGGTGCCCCGCCCGCCCTTGTTGACCCGGTAGACGTCGTGCAGGGCGGGGGGGCCGTCGAGGGAGACCCCCACCAGGAAGTCGTTCTCGGCCAGGAAGTCCGCCCACTGCCGGTCAATGAGGGTCCCGTTGGTCTGCAGGGCGTGGACCACCTTCTGCCCGGGGCGCCGGTAGACCTCGCAGAGCCGGACGACCTCGCGGTAGAAGGGCAGGCCCCGCAGGGTCGGCTCCCCGCCCTGCCAGAGCATGGTGACCTCGCCGTCGCCGCTGGCCGCGAGGTACTCCGCCACGTAGGTGCGCAGGGTCTCCTCGCGCATGAGCTGACGGGGGACGTCGTAGAGGAGCTCCTTGGACAGGAAGAAGCAGTACTGGCAGTCCAGGTTGCAGGCCGCACCTGTGGGCTTGGCCACCACGGACAGGGGCAGGCGCCGTCGCGCCAGGGGGCCGCCGGGCGCCCCCGGAGCCGTGTGGTCCATTCAGAGTCCTCCTCTCGCCCGGGTGCCTTCCACGGGTGCTGTCGCCGCGCCTCCGTCCCACCCGGCTACGGTGCCGGGTGTCGAGGTCGGGCGGGCGCCGACCGGCGGCAGGCCCCAGTCTGTCACGTCCGCTACCGGCTCCGCGAGGAGGTGGTTACCACGTCTGCGCAGGTTGCGGCTGGTTTGCGAAGGGCGCGCCCCCAGGTGGCCGGTCTCAGGGGAGGCGCCCCCCAGGTGGTCGCCGCTGGTCCTCGGCCCTCGACGACACGTGTGGCCCACCCTCCGCAGGGGGCGGGCCACACGGACGGATGAGCGCCCGTGGCCGCCAGCTGACAGGTGTCCTGCTCGTGGGCGACGGCGGCCACCGGGCACCCGACCGCGTCGCGCCTCAGTAGCCGATGTGCGCCTCGGGCTGGGCGGAGTCACGCACCCTGGTGGGGTGCAGGCCCTCGTCGGGGTCAATGGTCTCGGCGTGGACGCGGGCCGAGAAGACCTTGTAGCCCCAGACCGTGTAGAACAGCACCACCGGCACGAAGGCGACGGCGGCCACCAGCATAATGACCAGGGTGGTGTCCGCCGAGGCGGCCGCCACGTAGGTCAGGGAGTAGGCCGGGTCGATCGAGGAGCGCATGACGTCGGGTGCCATGGCCGCGAAGATAAAGGCCACCGCGGCACCGATACCCACGAAGTGCAGGGCGAAGGCCCAGCCGTCGCGTCCCCGCAGGCAGGCCAGGTAGGAGGCCACCAGGCCCGCGGCAGCCAGGACCAGCGGGATCCAGGACAGGACGTTGGGGGAGTAGGCCAGCTGCGCCCACAGGGCCCACACGGCCGTGACCGCCGTGGAGGCCAGGGAGGTCCTGCGTGCGAGCCTGCCGGCCCTCACCGACAGGTCGCCCCCGGTCTTGAGGGCCAGGTACAGGGCGCCGTGGTTGAGGAACAGCAGGGCGGTCACCGCCCCGCCCAGGAGGGCGAAGGGGGTGATGAGGCTCCAGAAGCCGCCGGTGAGCTGGTGGGCGGTGCCCGCCAGCAGGGTCCCGGCGGGCACCTCCGCGGCGGGGACGGCGGCGCCTGAGGCGGTCTCAATGACCTCGATCCTCATGCCGGAGACCAGGTTGGCGAACGCCGCGCCCCACAGCACGGCGGGCAGCCAGGAGCACGCCGTCAGGGCCCAGTCCCAGCGTGCGCGCCAGGTCTCGTCATTGATCTTGGCCCGCCACTCCAGGGCGCAGACGCGCACAATGAGCGCCAGGAGGATGAGGAACAGGACCAGGTAGGCCCCGGAGAACAGGGTGCCGTACCACTCGGGGAAGGCGGCGAAGGTGGCCCCGCCGGCGGTGAGCAGCCAGACCTCGTTGCCGTCCCAGTGGGGGCCGATGGTGCGCAGCATGGCACGGCGCTCGCGCTCGTCGCGTGCGAGGAGCCTTATGAGCATGCCCACGCCGAAGTCGAAGCCCTCGAGGGTGAGGTAGCCGGTCCACAGGACGGCAATGAGGATGAGCCAGAGGGTGGAGAGCGTCATGGTGTGTCCTTGTTTCCTTGTGCTTCCCTGGTCAGTAGGCGAAGGACAGGCCGGGGGCGACCTCGCCGTCGTCCTTCCTCACGGGGGTGCGTACGCCCTCACGGACGTAGCGGCGGAAGAGGAGCAGCCAGACGACGCCCAGGCCCGCGTACAGGAGGGTGAAGACGACCATCGAGGCCAGGACGGTGGCTGAGGAGACCACCCTGGAGACGCCGTCGGCGGTGAGCATGTGGACCATGGAGGTGGGGTCGGCCAGGTTGGGGACGACCACCCAGGGCTGGCGTCCCATCTCGGTGAAGATCCACCCGAAGGAGGCGGCTATGAATGGCAGCGGCATGGTCCACAGCGCCACCCGGGCCCACGGCCTGGCGGTGATGAGACGGTCCCTGCGGCTGAGCCAGAGGATAACCGCCCCCACCCCCACGGACACCGTGCCCAGGCCGATCATCATGCGGAAGGACCAGAAGGTGACCATGACGTCAGGGGTGTAGTCAACGGGGTTCCCGGCGGTGTCGGTGGCACCGTAGGCCCTGGCGTAGCTGTCCTGGAGGTCGCTCAGGCCGGGCATGGTGGCGCCCGGGTCGTTGGTGGCCATGAAGGAGTAGACGCCGGGGACCTCAATGAGGTGGACGACGCCGTCCTCGCAGCTGCCGAAGGCCATGGCGGAGAAGCCCGCCCCCGCCGTGGTCTCGCACAGGGCCTCGGCGGCGGCCATCTTGGCGGGCTGCTCCCTGGCCACGAGCTGCCCCTGCACGTGCCCGGTACCCACCACCAGGACCCCGGCCACCAGCATGACCCAGGCGCCCAGGCGGGCGGTACGCCGCCACAGGGACCGGGCCTCGACCTCCTGCCCGGCGCGGGAGGCCCTGACCATCCACCACACCGACACGCCCATCATGACGGTGCCGGCCACGAGGAAGGCGGTGGTGACCACGTGCCCGAAGGTGACCCAGGTCAGCTCGGAGGTGAGGATCTGAACGAACCCGCCCACGCCGTCGAGCTCGGCGCGCCCGGTGGTGGGGTTGACGACGGCTCCCACGGGGTGCTGCATCCAGGAGTTGGCGGCCAGGATGAACAGGGCGGAGAAGTTCACGCCCAGGGCCACCATCCAGATGCAGGCGTTGTGGAGCCGGGGGGAGAGGCGGTCCCAGCCGAAGAGCCACAGGCCCAGGAAGGTGGACTCCATAAAGAAGGCCAGGAGCGCCTCGAAGGCCAGCGGCGCGCCGAAGATGTTGCCCACGAAGCGGGAGTACTCCGACCAGTTCATGCCGAACTGGAACTCCTGGACGATGCCGGTGGCCACCCCCAGGGCGAAGTTGATGAGGAAGAGCTTGCCGAAGAACTTGGTCGCCGTGAGCCACTGCGGGTTCCTCGTGCGCAGCCACAGGCTCTCCATGGCCGCCACCAGCGGGGCCAGGCCGATGGTCAGGGGGACGAGGAAGAAGTGGTAGACGGTCGTGATGCCGAACTGCCATCGAGCCAGGTCGAGGGAGTCCAGCGCCAGGGGTACGTGGACCATCGACGCCACCTTTCGAGGACGACTATAAGACTGATAGGTAGGTCCATGACCTAGGTCAGGGATATATAGGCGGAGTGTACTGCCACAGGATGACAGGGTGTCGCAAAAACCGGGTCCCCTCGCAGGTGACGTCCAGGATGTGACACATCTTTCACTGTGCTGTCGCTGGCGCCGCCTGCGCCTACAGCGATACCGGCCCGTCGGCCCGGGGACGGGGGACGGGGCGGGTGGCTACCTGTGAGAAGATGGCGCCGGCCCTCCGCGCCTCGTACCGGTGCAGGGGCCCGACCCCTGCGGGACACCCCGACCAGGAGCCTTGCGCCGCCCAGAGCGTTGCCGCAGTCCTGGTTGCGCGGGTACCCGCGGGCCGGCGCCACCGTGCGCGCACAGACTTTCTGCTCCGTCACCCGCGGAGCAACGACCGCGCCGCGGCGCCGGTGGTACGACGGCGTCGCGGACGCCCGGAGAGTAGAGCCCCCATATGGCACCCACTGGACAGACGACCACGCCCGAGGAGCCCCAGGAGACGGCGGAACAGCCCACTGCCCGTGCCCCAAGGCGTCGGCGCAAGGCCACCGCGGCCGCCACCGCCCCCGAGCCCGCCCCCCAGGCCCCCGACCAGGACCTGACCCAGGGCCCCGCCGGCCCCGCCCAGGACCCGGACGCCGCCCAGGACGCCGACCCGGCACCAGCCCCTGAGCCGACCGCCTCCCCGGCCGGGGGACAGACGGCCGCCACCCGGGAGGACCAGGCCGAGGACTACTCGCCCCGGGAGGCGCCGGGCCGCCAGCCCCGCCGCCGGCGCAAGGCCACCGCGGCCGCCACCGCCCCCGAGCCCGCCCCCCAGGCCCCCGACCAGACCGGTGTCCAGGTCAGCGACCAGGACCAGGACCCCACCCAGGACGAGGCCCCCGACCAGGACGACCAGGACGATGCCCCCACCCAGGACGAGGGGACCGGTCCCCGGGCAGCGGACCAGGGGCCCGGCCCCGACCAGGACCCCGAGGCGCCTGGTTCCCCCACGGATCCGGACCAGGAGCCCGAGGCCGTCCTGCACCTGCCAGCGGCCTCCCTGCTCTTCCAGGTCCCCGACCCCTCCCGGGCCCGTCGCCGGCGCAAGGCCACCGCGGCCGCCACCGCGCCGGCCCCCCGGGCCGCGCAGGACCCTCCCCAGGAGGACGCCCAGGCCGACCAGGACGCTGGCGGCCGGGAGGCTGACGGCGGGGACGCTGGCGGTGAGGGCACCGCCAAGGGCGCGGGGCCCCGTGGTCGCACGCGCCGCCGTCGTAAGGCCGCCGCGGCCGCCACCGCCCCCCAGGCCCCCGACCAGGCCGGTGAGGCCCCCGACCAGGCCGGCCCCGCCCCGGAGGAGGCCGACGTCCCGGAGGAGGGGACCGCCCGCCGCAGGCGCCGCCGCGGCGGACGGGGTCGGCGCTCCCGGGGGCAGGGCGCCGAGGCCCCCGAGCAGACCGGTCAGGGCGAGCCGGACGGCGAGGAGGACGCCCAGGCGGTCGAGACGCCCGAGGCCGAGCCGACCTCGTCCACACGTCGGCGGCGACGGCGCTCCCGGTCCCGTTCCGACGCCCGGGAGGCGCGTGGACGGGACGTGCGTGACGAGGTGACCGCCCTGAAGGGATCCACCCGCCTGGAGGCCAAGCGCCAGCGCCGCCGGGAGGGGCGGGCCGCGGGACGGCACCGGCCCATCGTCACCGAGGCCGAGTTCCTGGCCCGGCGCGAGTCCGTGGACCGGCAGATGATCGTCCGGGAGGTCGACGGCCTCAACCAGATCGCCGTGCTGGAGGACGGCCTCCTGGTGGAGCACTACGTGGCGCGGCGCACCCAGTCCTCCATGGTGGGCAACGTCTACGTCGGGCGGGTCCAGAACGTCCTGCCCTCCATGGAGGCCGCCTTCGTGGACCTGGGCAAGGGGCGCAACGCCGTCCTGTACGCCGGCGAGGTCAACTGGGACGCTGCTGGCATGGAGGGCAGGCCGCGCCGTATCGAGGACGCCCTCTCCAGCGGCGACCCCGTCCTGGTGCAGGTCACCAAGGACCCGATCGGGCACAAGGGCGCCCGCCTGACCAGCCAGGTCACCCTGGCGGGCCGCTACCTGGTGCTGGTGCCCGGGGGCACCATGACCGGCATCTCCCGCAAGCTCCCCGACACCGAGAGGGCGCGCCTGAAGAAGATCCTCAAGAAGGTCGTCCCCGACGACGCCGGCGTCATTGTGCGCACCGCCGCCGAGGGCGCCAGCGAGGAGCAGCTGGGGGCCGACGTCGAGCGGCTCCTCAAGCAGTGGAGGACCATTGACAAGAGGTCCCAGTCCATCTTCAGGGGCTCCGCCAAGGCGCCGGCCCTCCTCAAGGGCGAGCCCGAGCTGGCCCTGCGCGTGGTGCGTGACGTCTTCAACGAGGACTTCCGCAAGCTCATCGTCTCCGGCCCGGAGGCCTGGCGCACCATTAGCGAGTACGTCTCCGACCTCAGCCCGGACCTGGTGGAGCGTCTCGAGCACTGGGTGGATCCCGAGGACGTCTTCACCGCCCACCGCATTGACGAGCAGCTCGCCAAGGGCTTCGACCGCAAGGTGTGGCTGCCCAGCGGCGGGACCCTGGTCATTGACCGCACCGAGGCCATGACGGTCATCGACGTCAACACCGGCCGCTTCACGGGGGCCGGGGGCACCCTGGAGGAGACCGTCACCCGCAACAACCTGGAGGCCGCCGAGGAGATCGTGCGCCAGCTGAGGCTGCGCGACATCGGCGGCATGGTGGTCATCGACTTCGTGGACATGGTCCTGGAGTCCAACCGGGACCTGGTCCTGCGCCGGCTGGTGGAGTGCCTGGGCCGGGACCGCACCCGCCACCAGGTCACCGAGGTCACGTCCCTGGGCCTGGTCCAGATGACCCGCAAGCGGGTGGGTCAGGGGCTCGTGGAGGCCTTCTCCACCCCGTGCGAGTGCTGCGGCGGCCGGGGCTTTATCGTCCACGACGCCCCGGTGGAGAACCAGCAGGTGGACATGTCCGCCTCGGCCTCGCGCTCCGCCGAGCGGCGCCCTCGCCGGTCCCGCTCCGAGGGCCCCAGGAAGACCAAGGGCGCCGCCAAGGCGGCCAGGAAGGCAGCCAAGGAGGAGGCCCCCCAAGAGGCCGAGGACGCCGGTGATACGCCGGGGCAGGCGGAGGCCGCACCGGCCCCCGAGCACGACGAGGCCCGTGCCGCCGTACGCGGCGCCCTGGCCCAGATCGCCGCCGCCGCTGAGCACGCCCACGAGGCCAAGGAGGACTCCGACGCCTGACCGGGATGGGTGCCGGCGTCGGGCACGGGGGCGCCCCCGTGCCCGACGCCGGCCCGCGGATCCTGACGGAGTGGCTCACGGCCCGTAGCCGCCCCGTGCCTAACGCGGCGGGGCCACCGCGCTGGCGTGCGGAATAACACAGGCACCCGCTTGCCCCCGAGGTTGGCCCCCGGCCGGACATCCCCTAGAGTTGTCTGCCGGTGCCTCGCGCACCATTGCCCAGGAGATCGCCCTCCTGCCCGTCCGGGCCGAGGTCGTGGCGGTCTGAGACGCACTCGACAGAATTGAGCAACAAGTGGTCTACGCGATCGTCAAGGCCGGCGGCCGTCAGGAGAAGGTCTCCGTCGGCGACGTCGTGGTCGTCGACAAGCTCGCCGGTCAGGTCGGTGACGAGGTCAACCTCGCCCCCGTCATGCTGGTGGACGGCGACAAGGTCACCGCCACCGCTGCCGACCTGGCCAGGGCCCGTGTCACCGCCGAGATCGTCGGTGAGGAGAAGGGCCCCAAGATCCGTATCCTGAAGTTCAAGAACAAGACCGGCTTCCGCAAGCGCCAGGGCCACCGCGCTCAGCTCACGGCCGTCAGGGTCACCGCCATCAAGTGACCTCCCGGCGTCTTAGCCCGGCGTCCTGAACGCTCCCGCACGAGAAGAAAGAAGCCTCACCATGGCACACAAGAAGGGCCTCGGCTCCTCCCGCAACGGTCGTGACTCGAACGCCCAGCGCCTCGGTGTCAAGCGCTTCGGCGGCCAGGTCGTCAAGGCCGGCGAGATCCTTGTCCGTCAGCGTGGAACCCACTTCCACCCCGGCCTCAACGTGGGCCGCGGCAACGACGACACCCTGTTCGCCAAGGTCGCCGGCAGCGTCGAGTTCGGTACCCACCGCGGCCGCAAGGTCGTCAACGTTCGGACCGGGGCCTGAGCCTCCTGCGCCCCGCAGACCCTGAGGGCGGACGGCCGTAGCCGTCCGCCCTCGTGCTGTAGGCCGCCCCCCACCCCACAGGAGACCCACATGCCCACCTTTATCGACCGCGTCGTCCTCCACGCCCGCGGCGGGGCCGGCGGCGACGGCTGCACCTCCGTCCACCGTGAGAAGTTCAGACCCCTGGCCGGTCCCGACGGCGGCGACGGCGGGCACGGCGGGTCGGTCACCCTCGTGGCCGACCCACGCACCAGCACCCTGCTGAGCTACCACCGCTCACCCCACCGGCGGGCCGGGTCCGGCACCCCCGGCATGGGCGGCTGGCGGCGCGGTACGGACGGCCAGGACCTGGTCCTGCCCGTGCCCGAGGGCACCGTGGTCAAGGACGACCAGGGGCAGGTCCTGGCCGACCTCCTCCAGGGCGGGGACCAGGTCGTGGTGGCCCAGGGCGGTACCGGGGGGCGGGGGAACTTCTCCCTGGCCTCCTCCCGGCGCAAGGCCCCCGGGTTCCACCTCCTGGGCCTGCCCGGCCAGGTGCGTGACGTCACCCTGGAGCTCAAGAGCATCGCGGACGTGGCCCTGGTGGGCTACCCCAGCTCCGGCAAGTCCTCCCTCATCGCCGCCATGAGCGCCGCCCGCCCCAAGATCGCCGACTACCCCTTCACCACCCTGGTGCCCAACCTCGGGGTGGTCGAGGCCGGGCAGGTGCGCTACACCATTGCCGACGTGCCCGGCCTCATCCCCGGGGCCAGTACCGGCAAGGGGCTGGGGCTGGAGTTCCTGCGCCACGTGGAGCGCTGCGCCGTCATCGTCCACGTGCTGGACTGCGCCACCCTGGAGCCGGACCGGGATCCCCTCAGCGACCTGGACACCATCGAGGCCGAGCTGGCCGCCTACGCCCAGCGCCTGGGGGAGGAGAACGACCCGGAGCGCACCGGGCGCCTCCCCCTCATGGAGCGTCCCCGGGTGGTGGTGCTCAACAAGGTGGACGTCCCCGACGCCGCCGAGATGGCCGAGTTCGTCACCCCCGACCTGGAGGCCCGCGGCCTGCCGGTCCACGCCGTCTCGGCGGTGGCCCGCACAGGCCTGCGTGAGCTGTCCTTCGCCCTGGCCTCCCTGGTGGAGCGGGCCCGCCAGGACGCCGCCGCCCACGAGGCCGCCTGCGCCCAGCGCCCTGTTATCCGCCCCGCCTCCGTGGGACGGCGTGCCAAGGAGCCCGTCGCCACCGTCCGGCGCGTGGGCCACCCCGTGGAGGGCCACGTCTACCAGGTGCGCGGGGAGCGGCCCGAGCGCTGGGTCCTCCAGACCGACTTCGCCAACAACGAGGCCGTCGGCTACCTCGCCGACCGCCTGGCCGCCGCCGGGGTCGAGGAGGAGCTGGTGCGGGCGGGGGCCCACGCCGGCGACCCCGTGCTCATTGGCGAGCTGGACGGGGGGGTGCTCTTCACCTGGGAGCCCACCGTGACCACCGGCGCCGAGCTCCTGGGCGCCCGGGGAACCGATACGCGGGTGGAGGACTACCACCGCCGTACCAACACGGAGCGTCGGGCGGCCTACCACCGGTGGATGGACGCCAAGGAGGCCGCCCGGGCCGAGCTGCGCGAGGAGGCCGAGCAGGGCCTGTGGACCGACCCAGGGGCCTGGGACGAGACGGACGGGGTGTGAGCGTGGGCGGCGTCGAGCGTCCCGGGAAGCTGGCCGTGGGCCACGGGGCCGAGGCCCCCGGCGGGGCGGACCGGCAGGCTGGCCCACAGCCTGCGGGCCCGGGGCGGCCTGCCCGCCTGCCGTCAGGGGCCCGGGTGGTCCTCAAGATCGGCTCCTCCTCCCTGACCCGTGACGACGGCGGGCTGGACCTTAACCGCATTGACGTCCTGACCCGTCTCATTGCCAGCCTGCGGCACCGCGGGCACGACGTGGTCCTGGTCTCCTCCGGGGCCGTGGCCGCGGGCCTGCCCGCCCTGGGCATGGAGCGCCGTCCCACGGAGCTGCGTCTGCTCCAGGCGGCCGCCTCGGTGGGGCAGGGGCGCCTGGTCGCCAGCTGGCAGACGGCCATGAGCGCCTACGGGACCGTGGCCGCCCAGGTGCTGCTCACCGCCCAGGACGTGGCCGTACGCAGTCACTACCGCACCGTGCGGGCCACCTTCGACGCCCTGCTGACCATGGGGGCCGTGCCCATAGTCAACGAGAACGACGCGGTGGCCACCACCGAGTTCAGCCTCGGGGACAACGACCGCCTGGCGGCCCTCGTCTCCCACCTGGTCACCGCCGACGTCCTGGTCCTGCTGACCGACGTGGACGGGGTGTGGACGGCCCGGCCCGGGACCCCCGGGGCCCGCCCCCTGCGCTACGTGGCCGGCGGCGCCGACCTGGCGGGCGTGGATGTCTCCGACAGGGGCTCGGCCCTGGGCACGGGGGGTATGCGCACCAAGGTCCAGGCGGCCGCCATCGCCTGCGCCTGCGGAACCGCCACCCTCATCGCCCGGGCCGACGACGCCGTGCCCCTCCTGGGCGGCTCCGCCCTCCCGGACGACCTGGGGACCTGGCTGGCCCCCACCGGCCCGCACCGCCCCAGCCGACGCCTGTGGATGGCCTACGCCTCCGTGCCCGAGGGGCGCCTGCTGGTCGACGCCGGGGCGTCCCGGGCCCTGACAGTGGGCAAGAAGTCCCTCCTGCTGCCCGGGGTCACGGGGGTCGACGGCGACTTCGAGGCCGGGGCGGTGGTCGAGGTCGTCGGCCCCCGGGGCCCGGTGGCGCGCGGCGTCTGCCGCTACGCGGCGGCCGAGGTCGCCGAGGTGCTGGCGCTGCGGGGCTCGCGGTGCGCGGTGCCCGAGCACGTGGCCCCCGTGGTCCACCGTGACGACCTGGCCGAGCTGCCCCGGATCCCCTGAGCCCCGTGCCGGGCCCCTCACCCAGGGCTCCTGCACCGGCGCCGGCGAAGGGCCGACGAGCCCGTGGTGCGCCCCTGCTACGAGGACGCCGGCGCCGGCGTCGGGCACCGCGCGCCCGCAGGCACCCGCCCGCGACGCCGCCCGGGTCGGCTCTGGCGGGGGCCGCCCCAGGGGGCTGTGTAGAGTGGGGTCATGACGCAGACACAGACGGATCCGAGCTCCCAGGTGCCCGACGGCGTCGGGGCTGACGCCACCGCCCTGGTGACCCGGGTCGCCCGGGCCGCCCGCGCCGCCCAGAGGCCCCTGGCCGCGGCCACCACGGAGCTCAAGGACCGGGCCCTGGAGGCCATGGCGCGGACGCTGCGCGACCGGGCCCCGGACGTCCTGGCCGCCAACGCCGCCGACGTGGAGCGGGCCCGAGCCGCCGGCATGAGGGAGGGTCTCGTGGACCGCCTGGCCCTGAGCACCACCCGCCTGGAGGGGGTCGCCGGGGCCCTGGAGGAGCTCACCACCCTGCCCGACCCGGTGGGGCAGGTCGTTGACGGCCGACGTCTGCCCAACGGCCTGGAGGTGCGCCGCGTCCGGGTGCCCCTGGGGGTGGTCGGCATGGTCTACGAGGCCCGTCCCAACGTCACCGCGGACGTGGCGGGCCTGGCGGTCAGGTCCGGCAACGCCGTCGTCCTGCGTGGGGGCTCCGCCGCGCGGGACTCCAACGCCGCCATTGTCGCGGCCCTGCGCTCGGCCCTGGCCTCGGTGGGCCTGGGGGAGGACCTGGTGTCCAGTATCGACGCCGCCGGGCGGCAGGGCGCCCGGGCCCTCATGCGCGCCCACGGCCTCATTGACGTCCTGGTGCCCCGGGGCGGGGCGGGGCTCATACGCACGGTGGTGGAGGAGTCCACCGTCCCGGTCATTGAGACCGGGTCGGGCAACTGCCACGTCTACGTGGACGCCTCGGCCGACCTGGCCCAGGCCGTGGACGTCGTGGTCAACGCCAAGACCCAGCGGGTGGGGGTGTGCAACGCCGCCGAGACCCTCCTGGTCCACCAGGCGGTGGCCGGGGACTACCTGCCTGCCGCCGCCGCGGCCCTGTGGGAGGCGGGCACCACCCTGCACGCCGACGCCGCCGCCCGCGCCGTCCTGGCCGAGGCGGCCCGGGGGCGTGAGGACCTGCTCGCGGAGGCCGGTCAGGAGGACTGGGCCACCGAGTACGGCTCCCTGGACCTGGCCGTGCGCGTGGTACCGGACGTGGACGCCGCCGTGGAGCACGTGCGCGCCTACGGCACCGGGCACACCGAGGCCGTCCTGGCCCGGGACGTGCGGGTGGTCAACGCCTTCGTCGCGGGGGTGGACAGCGCGGTGGTCATGGTCAACGCCTCCACCCGGTTCACCGACGGCGGGGCGCTGGGCCTGGGTGCCGAGCTGGGCATCTCCACCCAGAAGCTCCACGCCCGCGGCCCCATGGGCCTGGAGGCCCTGACCAGCACCATGTGGATCGTCCAGGGTGACGGGCATATCCGTCCCTGAGTGTCCCGGAGCCGGGGACGCGCGGGCCGGAGCCGGGGACGCCCGCCCCGGACGTCGGGGGGCCGACGCAGGACTCCCGCGTTCCTGCGGCCCTCGTCGTCGGGCGCGCCCCGGGCGAAGGGCCGATACCCCCTGGGCCTGCGGGGACCGGGACCCCGGTACGGCACCGGGCGGGGAGCCCGAGGACGGCCGGACCGCGCCGCGCGCCCCCCGGCGCCTGCGCACCAGTGCGGTCCTGCTCACCCTGGCCGCCCTGGCCTACTCGCTGTGGCTGCTGCCCCCCATGTGGACCTCGGGCCTGTCCGTCCGCGACGCCTACGTCTCCGAGCTGGCCGCCACGGGGCGCCCCACGGCGGCGGCGGCCCGTGCCGGGGACGTCACCTTCGCCCTCCTGTGCCTCCTGGCCTGCCTGGCGGTCCTGCGCCCGCTGCCCGGCACCGCCCCGGCGCGGCGGGACGGCACGGATCGTGTGGCTGGCAGGGATCCCGGATGCGGCGCCGCTCCGGCGCGGTGGGACGGCGCCGCCCGCCCGGACCACCCCTCCCCGGGCGCCGGCGGCCCCCCGCAGGCGGGGGGATGGCACGCCCTGGCCCGGTGTCGGCGGGGGTGGACCCGGTGGGGCTGGTGGCTGTGGTGGGGCGGGCTGGTGGTGACCGCCACCGCCACCCTGGTGGACGCCGCCGCCCCCATGGACTGCGCGCTCTCCCTGAGCTCCTGCCAGGCCCACCTGGCCCAGCACACGTCCCTAAGGCACCACGTCCACGAGGCCGCCTCCATTGTGGTGGGCGCGGCCTGGGTGGCGGTGCACCTCGGCGCCTTCCTGGCTACCCGCGGCACCCCGGCCCGGGGCCCCTGGCAGGTGACCCGGCGGCTCTCCCCGGTGGTCCTGGCGGTCACCGTGGTCTACTCGGTCCTCTCCGGCGTCCTGGAGCTGGTGGGGCGCGGGGCCGGCGTGGCCCAGCGTGTCCACCTGCTCGTGGTCCTGGTCTGGTGCCTGGGGGTGGCCGCGGACCTGTACCGGCAGGGTCGCGGCCGCGCCCGCCCACGGTCGGGCCCGGGTACCGGGTGAGGCACCCGGGCCCGGCTGGCCTCAGTCCTCCACGTCCACCCAGGCCCAGCCCATGGGCTCCAGCTCCAGCTCCCAGGAGCGGCCCTGGCCGGTGACGGTGGTGGAGACGGGCTCGTAGGCGTTGTTCGTCACCAGGAAGCGTCCCCGGTCCGGGTACCAGGCCACCTCGGTGGCCGTGTCGGAGGTGAACCACCAGGTCTCCACCAGGTCCTCACGCCCGGCCGCCCAGTACAGGGCGCGCTGGAGGGTGCGTGAGTTCTCGTGGGAGTAGGGCAGCCCGGAGAAGTAGACCGCCCGCCCCCGCCCGAACTCGTTGGCGGCGATGCGCACGGTGCCGTCCTGGTAGGACAGGACCTGGGTGCGGGGGCTCACCGCGTAGATGTCGTGGCCCGCGCCCTCGCCGTCGTCAAAGGCCCCCGACAGGTCCGCGGTCACGGGGTGGGAGTCCACCATGGTGGGGTAGCGGTCGGTGGACAGGGTGAGCTGACGCTCCTCGTCCACCCCCAGGACGTCGGAGAGCTGGAAGAAGGATCCGCCCTTGGCGTAGGCGGTGGGCTCACCCACCCCGATGAGGCCGTGGCCAGCCGCCACCCAGGAGCGCAGGAGCTCCACCAGGCGCGGGTCGTCCCAGACCGGGCCGCCGGAGTAGGCGGTGTCCGCCGCCCCGGCGTTGACGAGCACGTCCACGTCGTCGGGCACCCCGCTGGCGAGCACCTCCTCAAAGGCCAGGAAGCGGACCGTGAAGGGCAGGCCGGCCAGGGACTCCAGGACCCCGACGTAGGAGTAGGTGGCCTTGTAGCGCAGGGCGTGCGCCACCATGTGGGTCTGCCAGGAGCGCAGGGCGCCCCAGTGGTTGAGGACGCCGACGACGACGGGCGCGTCCTGGGGGCGCTGGCCGCCGGAGAACTCGTGGATGTCGCGGAACTCCTGGGCGATCTGCGTAATGCGTGACACGAAGTCGGGGAACTCCAGGGCCAGGGAGACGTAGCCGCCGTAGCCCATGCGGTCCAGGGGGTGGCGCACCACGGCCCGCCGGGAGGTCATCCAGGAGTCGTTGGCCTGGCCCACCGGGTCCCCGCCGTCGTGGTTGAACACGTCGGGGAAGAAGTAGGGCAGGAAGCGGATCTCGGTGTACCTCACCGCCGGGACGTCGCTAATGAGACGGGTGGTGGCGGCGCTGCCAGCGCTGCCCACGACGGCGTCCAGGCCGATGGAGGCGAAGTGCTCCCCGTAGGGCTCGGTGCCGATCCAGTTGTCGCCCAGGAACATCATGGCCTCACGGCCCGCCGCGTGGGTGATGTCCACCAGCTCCTTGGCCCGCCGGGCCACGAACCGGCTGGTGAAGTCCATCCAGTCGCGGAAGCGGGGGGAGGGCACCCGGAACGGGGAGTTGTAGTAGCCGGCGTCCACGAAGTCCTCGGCCCGCAGGGCGTAGCCGTACTCGGCCTCGAAGGCGTCCAGGGCCTGGGGGGACACCGAGGCCGAGTAGCCGAACCAGTCCACGAAGCGCTCCTTGGCCTGGTCGTTGAAGGCGATGGTGAAGTGGTAGAAGAAGGTGGTGAAGCGCACCACGTCCACCTCGGGGTGCTCGGCGAGCCAGGTGGTCAGGGCCTGCCGGGCGTGCTCCCACACCCCGTCCTTGCGCACGTCGTAGGGGCGTTCCCTGACGCGGGTGGGGTCGGTCTGCCCCCAGCCGTTGGTGATGTAGTTGTACATCTGGGTGGTGTCCCACACCTGGTCCGCCAGGAACCCGACGGTGTACTCGTGCCAGGGGACGGGCTCGTGGACGGTCAGGACGCCGGTGGACTCCTCCACGTCCCAGCCCGGGACCGGCACCACCTGGCCGGTGGTGCGGTCAATGACCTCCCAGAAGCGCTCGACGCGCTCGTAGCAGGGGCGGAACTGCTCCCGGTAGTACCCGGCCAGGACGTCGATCCGCAGCGGGCCGGGGCCCGTGGCGGTGACGCGCTCGCTCATGAGGTACTGGTTGACGAGGGTGTCGGGGTGGGCCAGAGCCCACTCCTGGTCCCCGCGGGCCGGGAAGTAGGTGGAGTACACCTTGTCCACGAGCTCGGAGGCGATCTCGGGCAGCCAGGTGCCGTCGGAGTTGCGTACGGCGTCGGCGCCGAGCGCGGCGGCGAGCTCACGGATCTGGTCGTCAATGCCCTCCTGGATGGGCATGGTGACGCGACCGGTCGTACGGGGCATGGTTCTCCTTGAGGGCGGTGGGGGAGTGCGGTTCGGGTGCCGGCGCGGGGCCTCAGACCTGGCGGATCGTGATGCCCGCCTCACGGATGGGGGCGAGCTGCTCCTCCGTGGCGCCGATGTCGGTGATCAGCATGTTGATCTCGTCGGCACGGCAGATCAGGGCGAAGGTGCTCCTGGAGAGCTTGGTGTGGTCGGCGACGACCACGACGCGCTGTGCGGCGCGGGCCAGGGCGTAGTTGACGGCGGCCTCGCCCTCGTGGAAGGCGTAGGCCCCCGTGGCGTCCATGCCGTCCACGCCCAGGAACGTGGTGTCGACCGAGATGCGGGGGAGGATGAGGTCGCTCAGGGGCCCGGTGAGCTCGTAGGAGCGGGCCCGGGCCACGCCCCCGGTGACCACCACGCGCACGTTCTGGCGCACGGTGAGCTCGGAGGCGATATTGACGGCGTTGGTGACGACCGTCACCGGACGGTCGGGGTCGATGCCCACGGGCAGCAGGGCGATCTCGCGGGCGACCTCCGTGGTGGTGGTCCCCCCGTTGAGGCCGACGGTGTCCCCGGCCCTGACCAGGGCGGTGGCGGCCCGGGCGATCCGGGTCTTCTCGTCGGCCATGCGGGAGGCCCGGTAGCGCAGGGGGAGCTCGGCGGAGGTACGGTTGGCGTAGGCACCGCCCCGGGTACGGGTGACGAGCTGCTGGTTGGCCAGCAGGTCGAGGTCCCGCCGGGCGGTGGCGGCGGAGACGTTCAGGCGTGTGATGATGTCGTCGATGTGGATGCTGCCCTCCTCGACGACGATGCCGAGTATGGCCGAGAGGCGTTCGTGACGGGTCATCTCGTTCTCCTTGGGATGATGACGGCGGTGGCAAGATCGTGGAAGCTACGCTGAAGGACCGCTCGCTATGAGCAACCGGGTGCTTGGTCAGGCGATAATAGCATCATTACAGATCATAGGTCGTGATCGCGGGCGAGGTCGTAACCTGCACGTGACTCAGGAGACGTGGCAGGATGGTAGGTAGTGCGAGCCCGGTCGCACGCGCGAGTACATGTCAAGGAGAGGGAACGTGCCTCAGCCCCCGCAGGAGCGTGACGCAGCCGACTCTCGTCGCCTGCGCATCGGCATTATGGGCGGCACCTTCGACCCCATCCACCACGGCCACCTCGTGGTCGCCAGCGAGGTCCAGGACGTCTTCGCCCTGGACGAGGTCATCTTCGTGCCCACCTGGGCCCAGCCCTTCAAGAGGGACCGCCGGGTCTCCAAGGCGGAGCACCGCTACCTCATGACCGTCATCGCCACCGCCCCCAACCCGCGCTTCACCGTCTCGCGGGTGGACATCGACCGGGGCGGGACCACCTACACGATCGACACCCTGCACGACATCGCCGCCGAGTACCCCGGCGCGGAGCTGTACTTCATCACCGGTGCGGACGCGCTGGCGCAGATCCTCACATGGAAGGACAATGAGGAGATCTTCAACCTAGCGCACCTGGTGGGCGTGACCCGCCCCGGCCACGTCCTGACCGACCCCGGCCTGCCGGGGAACGTCTCCCTGGTCGAGGTACCCGCCATGGCGATCTCCTCCACCGACTGCCGGGAGCGTGTCGGGCGGGGGAGCCCGGTGTGGTACCTCGTACCCGATGGTGTCGTGCAATACATTCGCAAGTACGGCCTGTACCGCAGGGCCGAACGGACGGCGTCCGTGACGTCGATGACCGCCCGTGTCGCGCGGGAGCAGTCCATGAGGAAGGAGAACGTCGATGAGTGACAACGACGTCAACGCCCACTCTGGTGGCCCCGCTGCCGCTCCAGCGGGAGGCCGCGGCTCGAGCCGGCGGGCCAAGCGTGCTGCGGAGCGCGCCGCAGAACGTGAGGCATATATCACAGGACAGCAGCCTCTACTGACACGTCGGGAGCTCAAGCGCCTGCGTGAGGAGGCCGAGGCCCTGCGTGCGGCCGTCGCCGCCGGTGAGATCACCCCCGAGGAGGCGCGGGCCCTCCAGAACCCCCTCCTGGAGGAGGGCGGCGGCCTGCCTGCCTCGTCGGCCCGCGCGGGCGCCAGGACACCGGCACCTCGGGAGCGCGGTCGGGCCGGGATACCGGGCCGAGGCGGCCCGGCGCCCGCCGCCCGCCCCGCCCCGCGACCTGTGGCCGCCCCGCCCGCCCGCCCGGTCCCGGCCGCGGGGCAGCCCACCCGGCAGGTGCCTGTCTCCGGGCGCGCCTCCGCCACCCAGCAGTCCACCCGCCCCGTGCCCACCACAGGACGCACCCCGGTCGTCCGCGAGGCCCGCAGGCCGGCCTCGCCCGCCCGCCCGTCCCCGGCCTCCCGCCCGCTACCGGGGCGGTCCGGTGCGCAGGCGCCCGCGCGCCCGGCGGCGCAGGAGGACCCCGTACCCGGCCGGACGCAGCCGGTGTCCCGCCCGGTCCCCACGCCCTGGGAGCCGCTGCGGGCCGTGTCCCCCGTCCCCGCTACCGGGGGCCACGGGATGGCCACCCGCAGGGAGCCGGCGCCTCCGTCCTCCGCCCCCGCTGCCGGGGACCGTGGCACCAGGCCCCACCACACCCACCACGCCCCGACGCCCTCGTCCCCGGACACCTCCGGGCGCACCCCGGGGCGCAAGGGACGCCTGAGCCAGGTGGTGGGTGCCACCACCAGCGCCACCAAGCTCTCCGACTCCCAGATCGAGGAGATCTCCGCCGTCTCCACCGGGCTCCTGCCGGCCGCCGAGGCCCAGGACGAGCCGGTGCCCCTCTCGCCGCCCTCGGCCGAGTCGGCTGACCCCGCCGACGCCGTCGTGCCCGCCCGGCGCTCCCTCATGAACCGCCTGGCCACCGACGCCCCGGAGTCGGCGGGGACGGACCGTGTCCCCGCCCCGGCCCCCGCCACGCCCTCACGGCGTCCGATCGTACGGATCCCCTCAGGGGTCCAGGGGGTGCGCACGGTGGACCACGAGACCGGGGTGCTTCAGAACGTCCAGCCGGTGGACGCCGAGTTCGACGGCCTGGAGACCCCCCAGTGGAGGGCCCTGCACGACAGCATCGCCCGCAAGGACGCCGCCCGGGGCGCCGCCACGGGCGCGGCCGCCCCGGCACCGGCACCGGCCCCGGCACCGGAGCCCGTCTTCCCGGACGAGGAGGCCTTCGTGGAGGAGTCCGTCACGAACCTGGAGGTCGGCTACGAGCCGGAGGGCGGGTCCCGGCTGGGCCACTACCTTCTCATCGGGCTGCTGATCCTGGTCCTCCTGCTGGTCCTGGGCACGGTAGCCTGGTACGTCGTGACGCAGGCTGACAGCAACGCTGCCGCCACGGGCGTCAGCACGCCCCTGCTCCTCTAGTTCCGCACCACACAGTCAAGGAGTCCTGTGACCGCAAACCCGGAGACCGCCGCCCTCGCCGCCCTGGCCGCCAGGGCCGGGGCGCTCAAGAAGGCCACGCAGATCGTCGCCATCGACGTCTCCGAGCGCCTCGCCCTGACCGACGTCTTCCTCATCCTCTCCGGCTCCAACGACCGCCAGGTACGGGCCATTGTGGACGCCGTGGAGGAGGCCCTGCTCAGGGCCGGGGCCCGACGCCGGTTCCGTGAGGGGACGCAGGAGGCCCACTGGGTGCTCCTGGACTTCGGGGACATCGTGGTCCACGTCCTCCAGGAGCAGGACCGTGAGTTCTACGCCCTGGAGCGGCTGTGGAAGGACTGCCCGCCCGTCGCGCTGCCGGACGACCTCGCCGAGGTGGCCGCGGCGGCGGAGGCGTACTGAGCGTGACCGACCTCGTCCTGTGGCGCCACGGGGAGACCGACCACAATGTGGCCGGCCGTGTCCAGGGGCGCGTCGACGTGCCCCTCAACGCCACCGGGACGGCCCAGGCCGTGCAGGCGGCCCGGGCCCTGGCCGCCCTGCGCCCCAGCCGGATCGTCTCCTCGCCCCTGGCCCGTGCCCGCGCCACCGCCCAGGTGCTGGCCGAGGAGCTGGGCGGTGGCACGGGTGCGGCCGTGCCGGTCGATGTCGTTGAGGACCTGGTCGAGCGCTCCTTCGGGGCGTGGGAGGGGCTGACCCGGACGCAGATCGAGACGGGCTGGCCCGAGGCCGCCCAGGTGTGGCGGGCCGGGGGGGACCCCCAGGGCGTCGGGGTGGAGACCCGGGCCCACGCCGCCGCGCGCGTGGGCAGCGCTATTGAGTCCCTCATGGCCCGGTCAGGCGGCGGTGGGCCGGCGCCCGTCAGCTCCTGCGGGCCAGCCCCCGTCAGCTCCCGCGGGCAGGCCGGGCCCGTCGGGGGGGCCGGGCCTGTCGGGGGGGGCGCGGACCAGCCCCCGGTGGCCGGTCCGGTGGTGGTGGTCGCCCACGGCTCGGCCATCACCCTGGGCGCCACCTACCTGCTGGGGGCCGACCCCTCGGCGTGGTTCGGTCTCAAGGGGCTGGACAACGCCCACTGGGCGGTACTGCGCCGCTCCGGGCGGGCGCCGGGCTGGATGGTCGTGTCCTGGAACACGATCACCTGCCAGGCCGGGGACGCCGGCCTGTGGACCTCCTGAGCCTCCCCGCTGCGGGCGGGACCGGCGCGGTGGGTGGGTGCCACCGGGTGCGGGTGAGGTACCGCACTGGAAAATGATTTGCCTCTGGGCCGGTGACTCCATAAAGTTGTCGCCGTCGCCCGCGGGCGGCGCCCGTTCGGGGCTATGGCGCAGTTGGTAGCGCGCTTCCATGGCATGGAAGAGGTCGGGGGTTCGAATCCCCCTAGCTCCACTCCGACGCAGTCGGCTCGGGGCTATGGCGCAGTTGGTAGCGCGCTTCCATGGCATGGAAGAGGTCGGGGGTTCGAATCCCCCTAGCTCCACACAGTAGAACGGTGTGATGCCGCCGAAAAGTCTATGTGGTCAAGGGGCTGTGACACGGGTAGTGACACAGGAGGCCTGACTATGCCCACCCCCAAGCCCCACAGGCGCGCCGACGGAACCACTGCCTGGCGCGTCCGCTTCCGTATCGCTCCAGGCGGAAACCCCGTCGTCGAGACCTTCGAGACCGTCCAGGACGCCACCCGGTTCGCCCGGCTCGTCGAGAAGGTCGGCGGGGCCGCCGCCCGAGCCGCCAGGGACGCCGCCGACCACAGGGGGACCACCACGCCCACCCTCCGTGAGGCCCTCAGGAGGCACCTCGAGCTCCTGGCAGCGTCCACCACCCCCGGCACCACCAGCAAGTACCGTCGGATCGCCGAGCAGACGTTCCTGACCACGATGGGGGACCTGCCTGTCGAGCTCATCACCCGTGACACCGTGACACGCTGGGTCGCTACCATGCGCACCACGCCCCTGACCCGTGGGGCGCACGCCGGGCAGCCGCCCGCGGCCAAGACCATCAGGAACGCCCACGCCGTCCTCTCATCCGTCCTCCAGCGCTACGTCGACGACGGCGTCCTGGACCGCAACGTCGCCAGGGGCGTCAAGATCCCCAGCGACACTGTACGCAGGGACATGCGGATCCTCACCCGTGAGGAGGTCGTCGCCCTCGTGGACGCGATGGAGCCCTACTACCGGCCGCTCGTCCTGACCCTGTACGGGCTCGGACTGCGGTGGGGCGAGGCCACCGCCCTGACGCCCGCAGACCTCTCCCTCGGTGGCAGGCACCCGCTCGTGAGGGTCACCAGGGCCTGGAAGGAGGGCGAGCGTGGCGCCTACCTAGGGGCACCCAAGACCAGGCGCGCGGTACGGTCCGTGACCGTTCCCGCCTCACTCACGGAGGTCCTGGTGGAGCAGGCGAGGGGCCGGGCACGCGACGCCCTCCTCTTCTCCGCGAAGCGGGGCGGCAGGCTCGGCGGCAGCACGTTCCACACCCACGCCTGGAGGCCGGCTGTGGCGGCGGTGGGCCTGGAGCCGCGGCCCAGGGTGCACGACCTGCGGCACACGCACGCCTCGGTGCTGATCATGGCTGGGGTGCCGCTGCCGGTCGTGCAGCGGAGGCTGGGGCACGAGTCCATCCAGACGACCGTGGACACCTACGGACACTTGGCCCCCGAGGCGTACGCGGGCGCAGCTGAGGCGATGGACACGCTGCTGTCCAGCTGGTGAGACGAGAAGAGCGGCCCCTCCACCTCGGTGAGGTGGAGGGGCCGCGTCCTGCCTGACGAGGTCAGGCAGAGGGGTCGTCCTTGTGGAGGTCAGCCTGGAGCCTGGACAGGGCGTAGACCAGGTGGGCGTCGGTCACGGCCGCCGGGTCCTCGCCCGGCGGTGGCGGGACGGCGTCCAGCGCCTCCTGCCGCTTGCTGGCGGCGTACTCGTAGACGGAGGCGACGGTGTCACCGTCCGCGTTGACGGGCAGGGAGCCCAGGCGTAGCGCGTTGGCGTCCATCTCCATGGGTGTCAGCCCCATGCCCGCTCCCAGGGCCTTGGCCCGTGACAGGAGGGAGTGGTCCTGGGCGACCCCTAGGATCGCGTGCGAGGATGTGGTCATATTCCTTCCTTATGGTGTCTCTTCCTGTCTACGGCTGGTCGTCCAGGGGGTGCAGAGGCTGCTCCCCTGGCCCCAGGGGCAGGGCGTCCAGGGGAGCCCCGTGCTCGACGGCGACGCGGCGTGTACGCACCGCGACCAGCTCCCAGGAGCGGGCCTCACGCTCAGCGGCCTGTACGCGGGTCTCCCGGTCCCTGGACTCCCGACGCACCTGCCTGGCAGCCCGCACGATCAGGGCGATCAGCTGGGTGGCCCCGCCGCCGCCCAGGACGGCCACGAGGATGGTGATCAGGTCCCGCACCCTGTCTCCTCCCCTCCACGCTCCTGGGCGCGGGCCACGGCGTCGGCCTCCAGCACACGCTCCACGCGCAGCGCGGTCTGGACACGACGCAGCCGCGTGTCAGGCTCACGCCCTGGGGCCCATGTGCGGCCCCAGGTGCGTAGTACCCGCTGGACCAGGGCGACCACGGCGTAGCAGGCCAGGGGAGCGGGCCAGGCCCCCCAGTGGCCTCCAGGACCACGGAGCAGGTCCGCTACCGTGACGAGGACCAGGCCCAGGGCTGTCAGGGCGGCGGCCGGCGCCTCCACCCCCCACCACCCCCGCCATGCCGACGGGATACCGACAGCCCCGCCCAGGATCATCAGGACCGCTCCCAGGGCGACGTCGGCGTCCAGGTGGGCGGCGGTCAGGACCAGGGCGCCGGTGGCTGCCAGGAGCGCGTAGGCGGTCACCTGGGCGGCCGTGACCACCCTGGGCTCGTGGAGCGTGCCCCACACGGTGGACCACGGCCGCCCTCCCATCAGGACCCGGCCTCCGCCCCGCTGGCAGGGCCGGTGCGGGGGCTGACGAGGCGGGCGGTGTCGTAGAGGCCGGCGGCGGCCAGACCCAGGACGAGGCCGGTGGTGGCGGCGGAGTAGGCACCGGTGCCAGCCAGGGCGTGGTCGGCCAGGGACAGGGCCACGCCCAGGACGACGGCGGTCAGGGCGGCCAGGCGTGCGGGCAGGCCGAGGTCGCGGGCGAGGGTGACCAGGGCCAGGACAGCGGCCGGGGTAGCCAGGGTAGCAGCAGTATCCATAGTGTTTTCCTATCAGTTGGGTCCTGGGTCAGGGTCGGATGGCGAGGCCTCGGCTGCCGGCCCAGGAGTGGTTGAGGGTGATCTGGACTGCTCGGATGGTCTCCTCATCACACTGCCCGGTGACAGGGATCCGGTGCCCCTCGGGGACGCCGGACGCGTTCCACCAGGCCTGGAAGGCCCCCCAGGTGATGGCGTCGTCCACGCCGGTGACGGGGACGCGGTCGGTACCGGTGGCGGCCTGAAGACGGTAGGCGTCCACCTGCCAGGACAGGGCGTACTGGAGGGCCCGGCAGGCGGTCTCCCAGGGGGCGTCCTCGGCCACGCCCAGGACCTGGCGGATCCTCGCGGCGGTACGCCGCCCCCAGACGCCGTCGGTCTCCAGGGGCACCCAGCCCGGCCGGGCGAGCTCGGCCCAGCGGGCGGGGTCGGTGTAGACCACGTCCAGGTCCACGTCCCCGTCCCAGCCGGGGACGCGACCCTCGCTGGTGTACTGCCAGGCCAGGGGCGCGCCCCAGGGGTCCACGTCCCAGGGGCAGTCCGGGGTGGCCAGGGTGGTGGGGGCGCCGTCCGGGTAGCCGGCCACCCACAGGGGGTAGCCCCAGGAGGAGACCGTGTCCCAGTCGGAGGCGGCCACCACGGACGCGCTCGTGTAGACCATGGGGGTCACCCCGGTGGTCTCACGCACCCGGGTCAGCCAGGCCAGGGCCCACGCCGTGTCTGACGTCCCGCCGGCGGCCTCCCAGTCCAGGACCAGGACCGCCCGCCCCACGTAGGGGTCGACCTGGGAGACGAACCAGTTCGCCTCCTCGCGCGGGTCGTTGGGGTCGGGCGGGTCGTTGCGGGCGAAGTGGTACAGCCCCAGGCACCGGTCGGCTGCGAGCGCGGCGTCGGCGCGGGCCCGCCAGCCGGGGTCCGCGAAGCCCACGCCCTCGGTGGCCTTGACGACCACCACGTCGCAGGGGACGCCTGCGACGTCCAGGCCGGCCTGGTGGGAGGAGACGTCGATACCGGTCATGCGCACCGTCCGGGGAGGCACCCAGCCGTCACCCGCGGGCGGGGTGGCCTCGGAGGAGGCGGAGCCGGTGCCGGTGCCGGTGGTGGTGTCGGTGTCGGGGCCGGTGTATCGCAGGCAGGTGGACCAGGAGGCGGAGTGGGTGTAGGGGTGGTCGGAGTAGCGCACGACCCGCGTCTCCCAGCCGGTGTCGTCGGCGGGGGAGCCGTCGTCGCCGTCGGATCCCAGGACGTCGCAGGCGGCGTCGATCTGGGCCTCGGCCAGCAGGGGGTCGTCGGGGGTGAAGCCGACCCCGCCGGGGGCCTCGTAGACGGCCATGGCCACGTGCCCGGGGGCGACCAGGAGGAGGTCCCCGGGGCGGAAGCCACCGTCAGGCACGCTGCCGGTCCAGGAGTCGCCGATGTCCGCCCACCCCCTGGCGGTCAGGCGGGGGATCATGTTGCCGGTCCAGGTGTCCATGGGCACGTGCAGGTCGGCGTACCGGCCGGGGACGACCTCGTGCACGGCGATGCTCACCGCCGCCGCCACGGCCGAGGAGCAGTCCATCTCGGCCGGGCCGACCAGGTTCCCGGCCCAGTCCAGCGCCCCCCACACCGACTCCCGGCGGGTCTGGGAGTACCCCACACCACCGTGGTCGGTCGTTGTACACAGGTACCGCATCTCGATCGCCGCGTGCCTCGCGACGGCGTTCTCACCCACAAGAGCCTCCTCCTGGAATTACTGTCACCATTACCGGGTCTCCTCTCTCTGTCAGGTACGGAAAATCTCATTGCGGCAGGGATCTGGTATAAGATCACACCCAGACCTGAGTGTGGTGGTAGGAACGGAACTTTCATGCCCTGGGTCGGGTGTGCCACACCAGGCCCACCCAGTGACGCCCAGCCTCCATTATCGCCGTCTTGACGGACATGATCTTTACCTCGGTACCCTGCACGTCAACATAAATATTGGGGCCTGCAGTGGGGAACAGTCCCCGCCACCCCCAGCTGGAGGACAGCTCTGAGGGGATCGTGCCGGCCACGTAGGTCCGCGTGTCATCGACTGTCCAAGGCTCTGTCAGTGTCAGACGCATGATCGCGGTACACACACGACCGGTGCGGACACCTTCCTCGAAACCGCAGTCCCATCCTGCGCTGGGCGTAAGCATGTAGGAAATATCGCTCTGAGACGGCAGGTGAGTCCACTGTATACCTGTACACACGTGGAGCTCCTCAAGATCTGTCCTCCACACGAAAGCAGGAGTAGCAGGCTGAACCGGAGTTCCCTCGCGCCGGAGAGCCAGTACGTACTCCTGCGCCTCCATGAGAGAGGCGCAGGCCTTGATGGTGGGAGTTGTCCTACCCATACGACGCATATCCCCTGAGGGGTCAAACTGCTCCGTATCAACTGGTACGACGATCCCGGACGGGAGAGTCAGAGGCATTACTTATTACTCCTTCTCCAGGTAATTGTCAGGGTCCCCGTACCTGGACCCGTCACGCCCCCAGTCTGGGTACCGGTAAGAGCTATCGAACCAGCCTGCGGCAGATCCGGGAGAAGCGCTGCAGGCAGCTCTGCCTGTGCTGGCCACGTGGTTGAGGGCAGAACCGTCAAAGTCGCGACCTGCGTGGTGGACGGTGTTGAGGTGATGTACCCGTCAGCGGACAGTCCGAGTCCGAGCACCAGCGGCGTCGTGCTGTCCCCAACCTGGCTGCGTCCCCCCAAGGTCAGGACGGCTCTGATGACCCGCACGTCCCCCAGGGCTCGGAGCTGGTCGCCGTACCCGATCGCGCCTGCGTAGCGGCGGTTGAGAGAGTCAGTCCCCTGAAGGACGTCGCCAGATCCCCGGGCTCCGGCCACCCAGGTACCCATAGTCAGTGCTGGGACGATCGTGGTCCCAGCCGACGGCAGGGAGGTACCCTGCCTCATCACCCTCAGGGGCGTGTCCGGCGTCGTCGTCGGCGGCGCCCCAGCCAGGGTGCCGAGTACGATGACGGAGGCCTGTCCGACTGACGCCTGGGAGACCGCGACGAGAACGGTGGAGCCTACCCGCGCGTCTACCACATGGGCCAGCCAGCGGGCAGGTACCAGGGCGCCACCAATCGTGATGGCGAGACGCCCATTGTGGGCGACGACGGTCCCAGCGACCAGGCTCGTTGAACCATGGGCTGCTGCCCCGGCGACGGCAGCAGCGAGGTCTACCACCGCCACTTCATCCTCAGCATCTCGCGGCGTGGCAGGGTCAGGGTCATGGTCATGGGCTTCATCCCCTTCTCGTCGGCCTCCAGGCGCCACCGTGTAACAGTGCCAGTCAGCGTCAGGGGCCTGGAGGCCGAGGGAAACTGGACACGGACGGTGTCATGCAGCTCGATACCGGGATGCGGCAGGGTCGTGAGGTTGACTGACGTGGTGGCATTGGTCGTGAGGTTGTCCAGCCTGGTACGGGCGGCCTTCTGGGCCTGCTCCTGGGTGGTGATGAGCGGTGAGGCGTAAAACTCGGTACAGTTGCCCAGAGGGCCGTCCCACCGCTCGACGCCGTCCTCCAGGTAGGCCCGCCCCACGAGCTCCGTGTGATTCGCGCCGCCCGTGGCGGAGGATGTCGCGACAACGGCGTTCACGACGTCGACCAGGCTCATAGACCGGCTGACCTCCACAAGAGCCTGCCCGTCACCCCCGCTCACCTCCCACACGGGGATCCTGCTCCTGGTGGGGTCGAGGATATGGAGGACGCCAGCGCCGTCGAGGCGCCGATCTAGACCTGCATGGTGCAGTAGGTCGTCGATGGCGTCCAGACGCTCCCTCTCAGCCACGAAGTCAGCAGGGACACCAGCACTGCTGGTCGTGTCGGTGATAGTGTTCACGATCCCAGCGCACATGCGTTGCACCTCGGTAAGCGCAGAGGCACCTGCCCGGGACCAGGGTGTCTGGAACCGGTCCCGCTGAAGGAGGACAGCCAGGTCACTCAGGGACAGGCTGACCGTGGAGCCGGTGCGCTGCCACACCCCCTGACGCTGGCGCCAGGAGTCCATCGGTATGGACTCGGTGATCACCATCGTAGCCCTAGGTACCTGCGACCCGTCCCCCATGACGACTGCTATCTGGATCCTCCCGCCCGGGGCCAGGGGGTCACCAGGCAGGTAGGGAGTCAGCACGCCGTCGGGGTCAGCTACCGTCATACCTCCCTGGGTCTGGACGGCCCGGGAAGCGTCGGCCTCCAGCCACCACGTGCTGACGCCACCTACCTCGGTCACGTCCACTACCACGGAGCCTACGCGAGCGGTCACCCGCACCGACTCGCCTGTCCTGGAGCCTGTCAGGGAGGCTAGTGCCCACTCAGTCATGGGTATCATCGACTGACCCTCTCCGGGGTACGGCGTACCTGGGCGTAGGTCGCCCCCCATGCCCGGGACCGGACCTCGGCGTAGGTCATGCCCAGCGTCATAGTATGTACGCCCGCATAGGTGTACCTGGTGACGCTTATCAGCGCCGACGGTGGAGCTACCTGTCGGGCGCGGCAGGACCAGAGCACCTCGCCGGTGGTGAGGATGCTGGTAGCTGTCCAGTCGCCCACGAAGTACATGGCCCCGCCTGGGGCGACCAAGCCCGCGTCCAGTCCGCTGCCGCGTAACAGGAGTACGCCCCCGGCATCCAGGAGCGAGACGAGCCCTAGGGTGTCCGCCCCGGTGGTGCGCAGGGCGAGGGGGACGTCCTGGGGTGCGAGGCGTACCCCGCCGAGGACCACGGGCACCCTGGCACCCAGAGGCAGCACCTCCCGGACCTGGAGGGTCCGTACCGTCCCGGTCAGACTGTCCCGCTGAATCGTGGATCCGCCCTGGTACCAGTCCTCCACCTGGGTACCCAGACGGATAGAGGAGGTCCAGTCCAAGGGGTCGGACAGCCACATGGCGCCTCCGTCAGGGAGGGTGATTGTGGCAGTCGCCTCCTGCCCGTCCTCAGCTACCAGACGATAGGTCACCTCAACGCTGACGGGACACTCGTGGTCCTCCACGAAGAGCTCGCCCGCAATCCGTGTACCAGGAGCGACTGAGCGGACAGGGCGGACGGTGGTACCTACCGTCCGAGTCACGGTCACGGGGCCTGTACCCTTGAGCGTGATCCCGGCTGTTGGATGACCGGCGCGGGCAGTGGCGTCCTCGGCCTCTATGTACACGGACGGCATCAGTGCCTCCTCCCTGCCAGTGACATGGCGGTCATGCTCAGGCCGTGCCGGACACGGGTGTCCACATAAGCGGTGAGGCCACCCTGGTCGGTGGTGAGAGTCAGTTCAGCGCCATTAAGGGCGGCGGCGACGGCCTGTGCGAGCGTGACGGTGTCTACGCCGTTGGGGGTGTGGTCACCCGTGTCGGTGCCGTTCGCGTACTGCTGTCTTGGTTGCGGTGTGAGGGTGAGACCGAAGTGGGCGGCAGCGTCAGCGAGGACCTGGACTGACCTGCGCCGCTTCTCCCAGGCGGCGGGGATGTACCACTCGCCCCTAGTTTCGTCCTCAGCCCAGGTAATCCAGGAGCCGCCGGTGGCAAAGCCGGCCTGCCTGGTAGCTAGGCCGTCGGCAGCGTAGTGGTGTGACGCCTGGTCTGACCCCACGTAGCCGCCGTCGGCCATAGTCGCTATCGCAGCCCCGATAGACGCACCGACCAGGACCTCGCGGATAATGTACTGGCCCCAGCCGACGGTAGCGCCGTTCCACTGTCCCTGCCAAGCTGCGACAGAGGAGCCGTCAGCGTAGATGCTGAGCGTCCCTGACGTACGGTCGATACTGATCTTCAACTGGTCCCTGGTATAGCGTGCGCCACTGGAGTCACCCAGGATTGAGACAGTACCGTCGGAGTTGTTGATGAGTCCCAGGCACTCCTCGAGCGTAGCTGTCGCGGGGTACTTCTCCCCGTTGATGGTAACCGTGCCGTCAGAGGAGTCAATGTTACCGATGATGTCACCCAGGGTCGCTGACGCCGGAGCGGGGTTCCCGTTGATCTTCAGGGTCCCCGTAGAGGCGTCAAAGGTAGCGATGAGCTCGTCCTTGGACTCCAGGGCGGCCTTGGTGTCCAGGACCGCGTTAGTGGTGACCTGACTGGGGATGAGCCCGTACCTGTCGGCCAGGGCAGCCGCCTGCTCCTCGGTAGCACCCATGGCAGTCGCGTTGGCGATGAACTCCTTACGAAGCTCATCCATTTTCACGCGAGCATCGGCGATAGGCGTCCCGGCCTTTATCATCGCCTCCGTGATCGACTTGTAGTTGGAGGCCATAGAACGCAGGGTGGAGTTGTACTCCCTACCAGCCGCGGTACTGGCGTCAAAACGTCCAGTAGCGTCAGCATGCTGCTCACCATACAGATTGACTTTCTGGGCGGCTGTCTCCAGCAGCTCAGCCTGCCGGTCCAGGTGCTCGTCAAGACTCATAGAGGCCTGGTTGAGGTCGTCCTGAGCCTGCTTCACACCCCGATAGGCTTTTGCCAGGCCCTCGGCCGACTGAGAGGCGGCCTGCGTGACCGCGGCCTGGTCCTGCCAGGACTTCTTCCCGTCCTCAAGGGCCTGCTGCTGACCCTTCAGCGCGGCCTGGACATTCTGGGCGGCAGTAGAGAGCGTGGTGTAGGAGTGTTGCCCGAGGGCTGAGTCGTACGCCGTGCTGGTCTTCTCAGTGGCTTTAATCGCAGCGTCTACCTTTGCCAGAGCATCAGGGACGCCCGTAGCAGCGTCAGTCAAGTCCTGGTAGGACAAGCCGAGCTCCTTAAGATCATCGTCCAGGCCCGAGTTCTTGAGGTTCTGGGTGATGACCTCGCGGGAGGCTGCCGTGAGAGCACCGCTCACGTTATCCAGGGAGTCCCTGAGCCGATCAGCGGCATCCTTGGCCTGCTGCTGCTTCTGGGCAGCCTGTGCCTGAGCGTAGGCGTAGACGCCCACAGCGGCGGTGACACCAGCCAGAGCCCACCCCATCGGGGTGATAGAGGACAACAGCCCCTTCAGCGCGCTCTTCGCCGGGGCAGCAGCCGCGGAGACCGAGACCAGCGCCGCAGAGGTCCTGCTCAGCCCGTAGCTGTAGGCCCTCATCCCCTCCTGGACGGCACCGGTCAGGTGCTGCCCGATCCCCCTGAAGACACCAACAACCTGGGTGCCGGCTGAGACCAGGCCAGACAGGATCGCCTGCCCAGGCATGGCCGTCGTGAAGGCAGTCATTGCGGTGACAGCAGCTAGGACCGGAGTCGGCAGACCCGAGACCGACTGCACGAGGGAAGCGATCGTGACGGCCAGCGGCTCGGAGGCGCTCATCAGACCGACCAGCGTGGGCGCCATCGGAGCGAGAGCGCTGATAACCTGCGCCGCCGCCGGCAGAAGACTGCTAAGGGCCGGGGTGAGGTCCCCAACAACACGTACGGCGAGGTCACCGATACCACGGCCGGCCTCGGCCAGGGCCCTGCCCGCCGGAGCCAGGCCGTTGATAAATCCTGCAGCAGCCAGGAGAACAGCTGCGAACGCCGGCGTGAGCTGGTCCAGGAGACTCATAGCGAAGTCCGCGGCACCTACTCCCGCGGACCTGAGATGGGAGGCGGTAGGGGCAAGGGCCCGCGCGAAATCTGTGACAGCCGCCCGCGCGGCAGGAGACGCGGCGATCAGGGCGCCAATACCCAGAGCCAGGGGATTGAGCATGGCCGCGTACCGCCCGATAACCGGGACACCAGTGAGCATCGAGGCGTTGAGCCCGGTAATCGCACCAGCAAGACCGGACACAAGAGGTGCGTACGCCTTGATTTGGTCCCAGCCGCGGGTGATACGACCCGCGTCAAAACCTGCGACCGCGTCACGGGCGGCGTCAAGTTTGCGGGTAACCGCGCTGAAGGCCCCACTCATACGACCTTCAACAACAGCCGTGAGAGACGTGACTTTACCCTGGACGGCGCGCAGGACATCAGCGACCTGGTTCCCCCAGGTCACGGCCTGCCCACCGCCGTGCGGGTCGATAAACGGGCGGGCGATAGTGGCCCCAATGTCCCTGCTCGCAGCCTTGATACGGTCAGAGGCTCCGGACCACTGGGCCTTGACGTTCGCCGTCGCCCCGGCGAATTTCTGCGACATTCCTGTGGTTAGAGAATCAAGGAACGTGTTGACGTCGATCTTGCCCTTGCTGATGAGATCACGGACCTCGTTGCCAGTCTTACCCATCTGGGAGCCAACAATCGTCGCTGCGTCCACGCCGCGCTGTCCGAGCTGCATCAGGTCGGCAGCCGTGACCTTGCCTGCCGCAGACACCTGGGCGAGTACGAAAGCCAGGTCGCCGACCTGCTGGGAGGAGCCGCCCGTGGCAGCAACAGCCTGCTGGATGGCATCCAGGGTCGGGATAACCTTCTCGGCGGCCATACCGAAGCCCAGGAGCTGCTGCTGGGCGGTGATAAACGTGGACTTACTGAACGGGGACTTGGTGGCGAACTCGTCGAGCTTGTCCATCTGGGCATTCGCCTGCTCGGCACCACCCATGATGGCGGTCAGGGCCGCCCTGCTGTTCTGCTGGAGGCTGTTGTACGCCGCCCCGGTCTTAGCGAGGTTGACCGTGAGGGTAGCGGCCCCGGCGGCGGTGACACCGATGGCCCCAGCGGCAGCCTGGGCCCCGGTCTTCAGGGAGCTGCTGAGGGTGCTCCAGGTCTGGCTGGCACGGCTGGTCTTGGAGGTGTAGTCCGAGTCGTCCAGACGGAGGTAGGCGACGAGGTTACCGACAGTCAGGGACATCTGTGTCGCCTCTCCTTAACTACATTTGGGATTATGACCCGATGTCGTGTGCTCTTCCCCGCTATCGCTACTGTGATCATGACCTTATCAGCCTGATCAAACGGTGGTGGTACCCCAGAAGCCGGGCAGACAGCCTCCAGCCCTACTACGGAACAGGCCCCTGCTACCGCCGCCCCGTCACCAACGCTCTCCGCGACACCTACCCAGTTCGACGAGGACACAGCCTGGGTGCAGATCGTCGCGGCCGCCGCCAGCCTTGATCGGCGCCAGTACTCTGACACCCAGATCAAGCAGGTCGCGGACTGGGTGTATGGGTGACTACACAGGAATGACGGCAGCCACGGATCCCCTTGTACTGGCGGACTCCTACGCCATGTCAGCAACTACCTACCGTCCGCGCCCGCTCATCCCGGGGGGATGCCCTATCCGACAGTACAGTACGTGAGACCCTCGTAGCAGCCATGCAGTGGAGGTGCTCGTCAGGCCTCCCGGCACTCGCCGCGAGCCCCAGCAACTAAGGATTCTACCGGGTGAGGGCTTGGGACAGGCGCGTACCAGGGACGGTAATTAGACCCGTGATACGACGTCGCAGCCAGGGCCAGGACCGCCGCCACATGGCAGGGTCCTCCTCGTCCAGGCCGTAGCGCTCAGCGAGATCAGCGCAAGCTGTCCCCCACCTGGTCAGGATGTCCCACCAAGTCACCTGTGCCGTCTCCTGCGTTTCCCGTGCTTCCTGTTGCCTCGGTGAGAGCGGCCGGAGACAGGCCGGTGGGGTCCGGTAGTCGGGGTACCATCCGTTCTCGTCCGGCTCCCCGATCCCGTACGGAGCCCAGTCGTCAACGGTGAGGAGCCTTCTTTTGGGGCGTCACCATCCTCAGTCATATCGGCGGCACTACTGCCCAGGCGCGACTGAGCGGCTGCACGAACCACAGCGTCGGCGGCGTCGCGGGACCCGGTCACCCAGTAGGTGGCCGAATAGGCGGAGGCGATATCAATGGCAGGTGCGGATAGTCCCGCCTCCCGCATCGCTGCGTGAACACCCGGCGTCAGCGCTAGGTCGGCGAGGACGTCCTCGGAATGCTCCCGCAAGGTCTCCATGACCCCGGACGGCAGCTCGGACAGGGCCCTGAGCTGCTCCTCCTCAGGCAGGTCCGCGGTGACGGCCCGGGTGGTCTGGAGAGCGGTAATAGCGGCAAGTGCGATCCCGGCCTCAGCCGAGGGGGGCGGGATGACCCACTCCCGCCCGTCCCCGAGGGTAATGCGCAGGGGCTCAGGTAGGTAGGGGGTCAGGTCAATGGTCTCCATACGGGTCTCCTGGGTCGAGATGGTGGCCGGTCACGGGACAGGGGCGGTGACCCAGGAGCACCCCTGTCCCGTGACCGGCTGTCTGTGACGACGCCCTGTCAGGTGAACTTCAGGGTGCCTGTGGCCGGGTCGTAGGGGTTCTTGATGCGCGTGCGCCGCCCCTGTCCCGTGATCGTGACGTTGAACTGGCCGATACTGTCGTTGTCGGTGGCACCACGCTTGATGTCTACAGTGCCGTACCCCTCGAAGGCGTCGTCAGGGTTAGGCTTCGACGTCGGGTCGGCTGGCTTGTCGAACCACATGACGTGCGCCGTAGCCCTTGTGCCGACCGCCTCGGGGCCGGTACAGGCGAGCAGGGCCTCCAGCTCAGGCTGGTACCGGCCGGTGGCAGTGTCGCGGCGCCCCTGCATGGTAAAGGACAGTGTCCAGTCCTCACCCACAACCGGTGCATTGGCAGCACCCTTGTCATCGTAGGTGGCGGCGTCCTTCGTCTTCGGGCTACGAGACGGGTCAATAGCGGACGCCCAGCGGATCATGTTCCACTTCGGCGCGTCAGAGGTCCCGGAGTCCACGGCGGCGCCGTACTCGTAGGAGTAGGTGCGCTCGTCCAGGTTGGGGTTATTAGCTACCTGCGGTGTGGTCCCCCCTGGGGGAGTCGGTGGCATAGTGCTACTCCTTAGCGTGTGGTGGTGATGAGGTAGTTGTCGGTGCGCTCGTCACGTCGCTCGGCGTCTACGCCGAGGACAGCGGTGGACAGGTGTGTGACCCTCGCCCTGGGCAGGTCCAGGGCGAGGACCAGGCCGTGGCCGAGGAGGGCTGCTTGGGCCGCCTCAGCCAAGCGGGTGGCGGTCGGCGGGGACGCGCACGGAGCCTGGCGGCAGCGGACCTGTAGGCGGATCAGCCTGATGTCATTGGCGGGGTCTGCTGGTACAGAGTCGGCGTAGGCCCTCACGGTCACGCACTGGTCCGGCGTAGCGGGCATGACCCCTATGGTGACTTTGACCTTATTCAGGTAGGCGGCGAGGCGGGCGCGGACGGCTGCCTCCCACTCATCCAGGCTTGCGGTCATGCCCCGCCTCCGTGGGCTCGACGGATCTGGGTAGCGATAATGTGACGGATGATTGTCTGCTCCTCGTGGAGGGGATCCTCCAAGTATTTCGCCTTGCCGCCCTTGGGGTGGTGCCAGCCGAGCTCTTCGTGCTGGCGGCAGGCGTAAGGCGTGGAATAGGAGACAGTGGCGGTGTCCCCATCCTGGGAGACGGTCCCAGAGCCTCGTAGGGTGCCTTCGTCCACGGGGACCTGTGCCTGGGACGCGGTCAGGAGGTGTTCGGCAGCAAGACTGAGGCCTTGCCTGGCAGCCTGTTTCGCGGCCTGTGAGACAGCTGGCAGACGCCATGTGCTGCCCATAGGGTCCCCCTGTCAGGTGAGGTGGTAAGTGGTGTGGGCGGGCAGGCCCAGGCCTGTGGCGTCGCGTGACGTCGTGACAGTCAGAACCGTGGTAGTCCTCCCTGTAGGGAGGGTGACAGTGGACTCCAGCGGGATACGGGCTGCCGTGTACGGCAGGATGAGGGTGGCCGTGCTGGTCACCTCTGTCCCGGTCCGGTCACGGACCATGCGTACGGTCTCCTCTACCCAGCCGTCCACCGTGTAGGGCGGCTGGGTAGAGGGGTACCCGTAGTCGTCGGTCACCCCGGTCTCGGAGACAGGAGTGACGGTTACCTGATGGGACCAGAACTCGGTGAACTCGTCCATGCTCATCCTCTGGTGGTGACGTACGGGGCCAGGCCCGCGATCTCCAGGACGGCCTGCGCCCCGGGGGCTAGGCCGCCTGTCCGGAGCCTGGCCCCGTCACCGGTGAGGGCGGTAGCGTCTGCGTAGGACACGGACGCGGACTGAAGGCTCTTGGAGGAGACCACTACCGGACGGACAGGCTGACCAGGGGTTATGCCGTAGGCGGCCATGGCAGCCACCTGGGCTACCACTGCGTCTCGTGCCACTTGCCTGAAGGCCGTGTCCTCAGGGTCGTAGACGCAGCCGCGCAGGGCGGCCAGGACGGTGAGGGTGGCGGCCCTGAGCCGGGCTTTTACGCTGACCTCATCAGTCGTGTCGATCCCGGCGGCAGCCAGATCGGCGACGGTAGCGAGCTCGCTCACTCCTCCTCCTTCACCGCCGTTGCAGGAGCCGGACTCTTCTTCGTGCCTGGCGTGTCCGGGGCAGGGCCCGTGGAGACGTCCTGCAACGGTGCCCCGAGCCGCTCGACGTTCACGCGCCCACCTTGATATTCGTCAGCACGCCTGCGGCCTTGGACGCCTTGAGGACGACAGCGACAGGTCCGAGCTCGACCTCACCGGTCTTGACCGCACCGGACGTGCTGAAGTCCGGCATCCAGGTACGCACCAGCGGGGTACCGGAGGTGGACACGGCGTGGAACCCATCAAGACCGATCCGTACAGCGTAGAGAGCGGACACGCCAGCGGTGACGGGAATGACGTCCTCGGCGGAGCCGTCCTTGAGACCTGCGTCCACCAGGACCGCGCCGGCGTAGGCGGGCAGCGCGGTGTCACGTGGGCCGACGTGCTCCACGTACTGGTTCGCGAAACGGGAAGCTGCCTTGACCAACTGGATGACCTTGCGGCTGCCGAGCAGCAGGGTGGCCTGGCTGTCGAGCCGGGACAGGAGGTCATCGACATCGGTCAGGATACTGAGCGCCTTGGTGGTGTCCATAGCACCAGTCCAGTCGTGCTCGGTGGTGTCCTCGGTGGAGGATCCCTTGAGGGCCTTGGCAAGTCCGTCGAACCCTTTGACGTCCTTGGTGGAGTCGCCGTTGACCACGGCGTCACCGAACTTGGCCTGAGTGGCCTTGATGAGCTGGCTCATCTGGAGGGTGATCTCACCAGAGGCGGCCGGGCCGAGGTTGGCGATTACCCGGTCGATCTGGAAGGAGCCTCCGAGGGGCTTAAGATCGACAACGTAGCGCTTCCGGGTGACCTCGGAGGGCATGTACTCCTCGTTGACGGCACGGAACGCAGCCTTACGAGTGGTGGCGATACGGGTGTACCCGTAGGTGAGGGTGGCGCCTCCTCCTGCGGGGTTGACGCAGTCGTCGAAGACCATGCGATCCAGGACAGGGTTCGTGCGGAACTCGTCGATGACGTTGAGATCAATATCGTCTTGGGTGCTCAGCTTGGCCTGCTCAAGGGTGACGGACATAGCGTTTTCCTTAGTGCTGGTAGTGGCGGGTGACGGCCTCAGCGAGGCTGCCTGCGGTGTGGTGCCGGCCGGGCGCCTGGCCGGGCTGGTCTACGGCGGAGGCGCCCGCCTGGGGGCCTGCCGCGAGGTGGGGGTGGGTCCTGACGTGCTCCTGGACCGCCGTCATGATGGCGTCGGTGTTAGCGGGGTCGAGAGAGGCGACGGCTGCCATGAAGGACCGGGAATCGGTCAGGGTGGCAGCGTCTACGTGGAGGGCGACGGCGGCGTGGATGATAGCGAGCTCACGACGGGCCTCGATAGCTTGTGCCTGGGCGGTCTGGGCCTGGGTGGTGAGGTCCTCGATTGTGGGGGTCTTGGTGTCATCAGCAAGGCCAAGGGCCTTGCTGATGGCCTGGACGACGTCGTCGCGGGCTTGGGTTGCAGCGTTCTTTCCCTGGGTGCGGGCCTCGGCGGCCTCGGTGCGGGTCTTGTGGATGAGGTTCTGTGCCCACTGGGGAAGAGCGCTCACGTCCTGTGGCTCCTCGCTGTTGTCAGCCTTCTCCGGGCTGCCAGCAGGCTCAATGGTGGACTGCTGCTTCTCAGGGGCAGCAGGCTCAATGGTGGTTGCAGCAAGGTTGGTGGTGTCCATTGGTTCACTCCTGGGTCTTTAGTGGGCTGTCCTGACCTGTTCACGACGTGGTTTGGCACGCAGATCCGAGTACTGGGCAAGAAGCTGGCGACGCTCCTGCTGCCATCGGCGTATCCTCACGCGGGCAGCGTGTGCCACCTCCTCGGTGAGGGCGGCAGCAAGTCTGCGCTTCCAACGACGTATCTCCCGCTCGATGACCCGCTGCCGCTGCGTGGCCTCGTACCCGCCCTCCGGGGTTGGTCTGCCCGGGCGGATCGAGGGGCTGGTCCCGGGAAGGTAGAGGCCCAGGGCGTGAGCGCAGTTTGGGTGCAGCAACCCCGCCTCCCTGGCCTGATCCAGGGTCCCCGCAACTCGCACCTGCACCTGCTCGTCCGTGACGGCAGAGAGCATCCAGTAGGTACCTGCGGGCAGGCCGTCGGTGGACAGGACCTTGCCCTCCCACGGTGAGCACAGAGGGCAGGAGTAGCCGTGCCCCGCGACAAGCACGAGGTGGTGCCCCACGGCAGCCAAGGTGTTGACGTGCCCCACGGTCATGGCGGCCATGATGCCGGTGCGTACGGCCATCTCAGCATAGGAATCCAAGCGCCATCGGCGTCCAGCCCTGTCGGTGAACCCAGTGATACCGTGGCGAGCGAACCGAGTCAGAGCGGTCTGCGCGGCGTCCGCCCTGGTCTGCGCGCTCAAGACGGTACCGGCACTGGCCTCGGCGACGACGTGCTGGTAGGCGTCCGTGACCGCCCTGAGCGCCACGGGCCTCATCCGGTACAGGTAGGCCATGGTGTCAGCAGCGATGACGGCGACGGCGTTCGCAGTAGCCGGAGGAAGGGTAGCGGGCAGGCCAGCCGCCTCCAGGTCGGTGACTGCCCGTCCCTGTCCCGCATCATGAGCCATGTTCAAGATGCTGTCCACCAGACGGGCTATGCCGTGTTCGGTGCGGCCCAGAACAACGTCGATGTGGCGACGTGCAGTCTCCAGCTCAGCGAGACGGGTGACAGCCCACTCGGGTGCACCGAGATCCTGATAGAGGCGGTCAGCAAGATATTCAATGATCCGCAGCTCGGCGTCGGCATAGTAGGCGGCGACCCGACTGGTGAGTACCTGCCACTCGAGGCCTGGAACAGTACCCACTCTACCTGGTCCTGTCATCGTCATAGTCAGGATGCCAGGTGGTGGGATCCTCGATCGGGGTGACCATCTCATCGCGGATAGCGGCAACCTCCGCGTCCACGGTGGAGGCGTCCCAGCTGGGGTGGAGAAGCTGGACACCGACCCTCATAGACATCAGGGATGCGTTCTTGACGGCGGCGATGCTCACGGCCTGCTCTAGGGGGTTCTCCTGAACGACCTCAGGGAATGTGACCGTGAGATCCACTGGTATGACTTGTTGTATGGCGAGCATCTTGGTCAGAAGGGCGGTCAGAGCCCGCTTCTCGTGGGCGGCCTTACGCCCTCTGGTGGTCAGGGTCCGCTTCTCCCTAGCCTTGACCTCAGTGGCCGTGATGTCGGTGTCCGAGGACTCCTGGAACGTGCCCAGGGAGAAACCGGCCTGGTTGATAATCGTCTCCGTCAGAGCCCGTACAGTCTGCTCGTGCTCGGTGACACGGATAGCGAACTGCACTTGCTCGATAGGCGTGTGCTCGCCCTTGTCAAGGACGTCAAGGGCAGTGAAGACCTCCTGGTCAAGATCCATCGTGTAGGGCTGGCCGCCGGTACCACCCTCCAGGACGCTGCGGGCTGCCAGGATCCGGGCCTTGCCCAGGCGCAGGTCACGCATCCAGGAGGACCACGTCTCATCAAGGGCGTCCATGAGGCTGGTGAGCCCGTCGATGTCGGAGCGGCCCAGATAGCGGCCTACCGGGTGCTTCCTCCAGGCCCGCTGGGGAGTAAGGTTAGGAACGTAGACGACGGCGAGGCCGGGAGTGAGGCCGCTACCTACCCACTCCCCAGTAGGGTCCACCTTTAGACTGGCGGTCTCCGGCCGGTCAGTGAGCGGTACCGGGCGACCCAGCAGGTTGTTGGCGCCCTCGTAGAGGGTGTGGCGGACGTGCCCGTACCCGCCCTGGTCGGTCCAGTGGTCTTCAAGATGACGCCAGACCACACCGGGGTGAGCAGAGTCGGTGAACTCACTGATAATGGTGGCGGCAGTAAGGCGGCCCCACTGGAAGACGGGGATGACCTCGTCGGGGCCGTGCGTAGTGACGAAGGGGCAGCCCTGGGTGTGGGTAGGATCCGTGGTAGCCCTGTGATAGCGGCCACCGAGGGCTGCTCCCAGTTCGGCGCCTCCCATCAGGGTGTCCGTGATTCCGTCCTCAATGTACTGGGTGATGAGGTCCTGGGCAGTGGGTACGGTGGTAGTGATAGTAGGCGGGTCGCTATAGAGGATGTCCGCGCTGGTGCGGGCGAGGTCGGAGGCGAGAGGCAGATGCAGGTCGCCACGGCTGGGCCTGTCGCCTTCAGGCAGAGGGCGGCCCCAGAAAGAGCGTGCGATCCTGCCGACGATGCCGCCCCGGTACTGAGACGGGTGGTTCGTGGGCCGACTAGTGGGTACGGCCATGGCAGAGCGTAGGGCCGCGGGGGTTCCGGTCCACCAGGCGTCCCACACGGTCATAGTGGCCCAGAGGTCAGCCATGGCTGGTGGCGGCCATGTCTGCCCGGGAGTAGGAGTCCACGGCTGAGACACTTGCATCCTCCCCCTTGTTTATCGTCGGCGGATGTGGGGCCGCCAGAGGGACTCCAGAGTCGCGACGGCGTAGCGCAGGGCGTCGCAGGAGTGGTCGGCGGTCTTGATAGGTCGGTCAACACCGACGGCGGTGGCTCTGGGGTCCCAGGAGTAGCCGGGGATCTCCCGAATGAGGGCTGTACAGCGGTCACTGATCCTGAGCCAGCCCTCGGACAGGCCTGTGGCTACCAGGGCGATCCCAGGAGCGATGTTGTTGACGGCGCGCTCGGTGCGTACCCCGTCGGCAGCGAGCTGGGCTCGGAAGGAGGCGGCGGCGGGGTCGAGGCAGATGTATCTGGGGGTCATGAGGAGCCCCTCGGTGTCCGTGGGTGGCAGGTGGGGGCAGGTGAGCCAGGTGCGGAGGGAGTTGGAGAGCTGTCCGTCGGTGTACCTGGTGGTCTCGGTGGAGTCTTCTCTCCACTCATCCACGGCGTAGAGGACGCCGTCGGTACCGAGGACGAGCATAATGGCGGCGGAGGCGTTGGTGGTGCCGTAGTCCACGCCGACGCCGAGGACGGCGCGTGTAGGTGGCAAGCTGTCGTGCGGGACGACGTGCTGGGTGGGATCCCACATGCTGTACACGGCGCCCTCGGCGCTCACCCACTCGCCCTGGATGAAGCGACGCCGCCATAGGCCGGTGAACTCGCGGCGTTTTGCCTCTACGTACTCAGGGGTGAGGGCGGGGTTGTCGTTCATCGTGAACTGGTAGTAGGCCCATCCCAGGGAGCCGGCCTTGTCGAGGTAACGGGTCTTGAGCCAGTGGGCTGGGCTGTCGGGGTTGGTGGTGGCGATGAGGGTCGCCCCAGGGACGCTGAGGCGGCCGGTAAGCTGTACGAAGAACGCCTCGGGCAGGAGGGTGGCTTCGTCAACGTAGGCGCCGGCGAGGGTGAGGCCGCGGATCTTGGACTCGGCCTGGGCGTCGTTGGCGCCTATGAGGTAGACCTTGCGGCCCATGACGGTGGCGGTGGTGGAGCGTGTGGTGACGTGGGTGACGATGCCGTGGTCCAGTTCGGCCAGTGGTTCGATGAGGTTGCGTTGGATCGTGTCCCGAGTCCTGCCGATCATCACCAGGGGTCCGGCGGGTGCCTTCTGGTCTATCCAGGTGGCCCAGGCGAGGAGCGTGCTGAGGGTTTTGCCGGAGCGGATCGCGCCGTCGAGGACGATGCTGCGGGCTGGTCCGTTGAGGATGGCGTGGATGACCTGCCCCTGTTTGACGGACAGGGGCATGGGCTTTACTCCTGGGTGTGGGTGGTGGCGAGGGTGGCTGCGTTGGCGGCGATGGTGGCGAGCAGACTGGAGGTGCGGCGGGTGTCGTCGGACTCGGTAGGTGGTTTGACTCCGTGGAGGAGCTCGATGCGGCCCATGATCTTCAGGCAGGTGTCTGTGGCGGCCTGATCGCCGTGCAGGGCGGTGGCCCAGTGGGCGGTGAGGAGCGCGTCGTAGCGTTGGAGTTCCAGGGTGCGGACCTGTTCGGCGGGTTCGCGGGTGATCTCCTTGAGGGCGTCCTGGACGTAGGTGTAGGCGGTGGAGCGGCTGATGCGCATCTGGGTGGCGATATCGCCGTAGGTGGCGCCGCTGATGCGGTGCTCGAGGGCCTGGCGGATGCGTTCACGGCGGTGTGCGTCGCGTCTGGTGCCTGCTGGGGTGCGGGTCTTCTTACCTCCCATGGTGTCCTCCTGGGGAAGCGATGGGCGGCTCATTTGCTGGTGGTCTGGGTTGGGAGCGCCCCCTACGACGTGGTGTCGTAGGGGGCGTTTTCGGCACACTGCTGGACGGCTTTATGGTACACGATGTGGGGGTCGTCTGTGCAGGGGTAGGCGGGCGATGATCGCCGTGTTCGCGTCACGTAGCCGGTATACGGTTCGTCTTCGGTCGTGGTACTTGGTCAGGACGCCGCGCTTGGCCCAGACCTCTAGCGTGTTGCGGGGGACGTCGGGGGCCCAGATGGTGGCAAGCTCTGTCATCTCCACGACGGCATCTGAGGGGACGGTGGCGGTGCGCATGGTGGGGCGCAGGATCCGCAGGAGGTAGTCCTTGTCCAGGCTGGTGTAGTCGGTAGGGAGGTAGGTGTCGCAGGTGTCGCAGAAGGCATGGTCGGAGCGGCCCTGGCGGCCTGTGGCGGCCTGTATTGTGCCGGGGCATCCTGGGACGGGGCAGGAGCCGAGGTTCTGGGGGGTGTGGCCGGTGAGGTGGGCGAGGGTGGCCCAGGCCTGGTGGATGGTGTCCTGGGTGGTGTCCCAGTCGCCGTCGTGCTCGGCCATCCACTCGCAGCGGGTGGCGAGGTAGGCGTAGACGGTGGGGGTGATGGTCTCGTCCAGCAGGGTGGCGACGGGGCGGGCGATGCTGGTCAGGAGGTCCTCGAGGCCGGCTTGGGTACGGACGCCGGTGGCGCCGTCCTCGTCGTGGTCCCAGGTCTGGTCGAGGTGGAAGGGGAAGTGGGTGGGGGTGGTGTGGGTGCGGCCTCGGGGGGTGTGAGGGTCGAGGACAGCGGTGCCTACGTCGGTGAGGAGTGGGGCCCACTGTGCGAGGTCGGTGAGTTCCATGATGGTGCGGTCGGTGGTGGCCATATGGGTTTCCTGTCTGGGGTTCTGTGTGTTCGGTGGTCAGTGGCTCGTGGGCTGTCGGGCTGCCCAGTGGGTGGTGAGGGTGAGGGCGGAGTCGAGGCTCATGCGGATGAGGGGGGTGAGGGGGGTGGTGTCCTGGGGTGCGGGGGCGTCGAGGAGAGTGAGGAGGGTGGTGAGGTCCATATGGGTGTCCCAGTATCCGCACCGGTTAGGGCTGTAACCGGCGCGTTTGGTGATGAGGAGTGCTGCTGTGGCACCGTGATTGTGGCGTTCGGTGATGGTCTGGTGCCACCAGGTCTGGATCTGGGTGGGGGAGGCGGTCTCGGCGGTGTGGCCGGCCTTGACCTCGGCGATGAGGCCGGGGTGAAGGCGGATGTCGCCGAGGTCTGTCGCGCCGTGGAGGGCGAGGCGTTCGGCGTGGGGGTGGCCGTGGGTGCGGGCGTAGCGGGTGACGGCGGTCTCGGCGCGGGTACCGATCTGTTTGGGGCGGTTTACCATCGTGGGGGTTCCTGGTCTTTGAGGTAGGGGATGGGCTGGTGGAGGTCGTACCCTGGCGTGGTTCTGGGGCGGGGTGGGATGGGTGTGCCGGGTAGGGTGCGGCCGCATTGGTGGGCTGGCGCGGTGATGTCGTGAGGTCCTGGAGTGGCCCAGGTGCCTGGGATGCCCGGCCAGGTGTGGTCCTCGGCTGTCCAACCTGTGGGGGTGGGGTGGAGGGTCCAGGTGGGTGTGTTGAGAATGATGGCGGCGGTGAGCCCTTGGGGGGTGAGGGCTGTGGGGTCGATGGTGTAGTTGGCTCCGCAGGGGTGGGGTGTGATGCCGGTGAGGACGAGGGTGTGGCAGTGGGGGCAGCGGGTGGTGTGGGTGCGGCCGTTAGCGAGGTGAGGGTGGATGCCGGTACGGGTCTCGATGGTGGTGGCAACAAGGGCTGGGATTGGGCGACGTCGGCGGGGCATGGCTTTCTTTCGTTACGGGAGGACGTTCTCGTAGGTGGCTTCGAAGGCGGCGGGGTGGAGGGGGTGGATTCCGCCTGCTGCGTCGTGGACGATGTAGTCGCCCGGCATGACGGTGGTATCGCCTGTGGGGGTCCGGATCATGAGGTGGCCGTCGACGGGACGGATCCAGATGCCGTGGTCGGCCGGGCCGCCATCTCGTGGGCGGAGGGTGGAGGGGGTCAGGGCGTTTCCGACTAGCCAGGGGCAGCCGTGGGCCTCCAGCCAATTCCAGACGGTGGCGGGGTCCTCGGTGCCCCACCGGACGGCCTCTACGACGGCGGGGCGGGTCCTGTAGATACTGATGGGCATGGGTCTGGTTTCCTTTCAGATCGTGGTGAGGTCGAGGGGGTCTGGGGTGGTGACGGTGAGGCCGGTGTAGAAGCGGCGTCCGTGGCTGGAGATCGTGCGGGTGCCGGTGCGGGTGCGTAGCTCGCGGCCGAGTGCCTGGGGGCTCATGGGGGTCTCGCCTTCGTTGGCGCACCAGGCCCGGTAGGCGACGATGACTTGGGAGGAGTGGGCGCGGGTCTGGTCGCCGCCGCCGACGGTGAGGCAGTCGGCGATGAAGCGGGTGAGGTGGTCCTCCTCCACGGCGTAGCTGGCGGTGGCCTGCTCCACCGAGGTGGGGGTGGTGATGCCCTGGGTGAGGGCGGTGCGGGCCCCGGTGGCGATCCAAGCGAGGACGCCGGGGGCCTCTTGGGTGATGATCCTGTGGGCGAGGTCGGGGTCTCTCCGGTCGGCTGGCACGGTGTTGGGGAAGTCGATGAGGCGTAGGCGTCGCCACAGGCTGACGCCTCCCTGTGTGATGCGGGGCTGGCTGTTGCCCATGAGGATGATGGTGTGGGAGGGGGTGAAGGTGAAGTAGTCGTGGTAGAGGTAGCGTGCGGTGATGCGGTCGCCGCCGGTGAGGGTCTTGACCTTGGCCTCGTCGAAGCGGTCGGTGATGTTGACCTCTGAGGCGACGACGAGGCGGGCTCCGGCGAGGGAGGCGATGGCTGAGTCGTCCTGACGACCTGCCATGAGGAAGGCGGCGGGTGCGGTGGTGGCGTAGTCGCCGAGGAGGGTGGTGGTGACGTCGAGGAGGACGGACTTGCCGTTGGCTCCGGCGCCGTGGAGGAAGGGTAGGAGGTGGAGGTTGCTATGTCCTGTGGCGGCGTAGCCGAGGAGGGTCTGGACGTAGTCGCGTACTTCGTGGCCTTGGGGGGTGTCGCCGAAGGTCTGGGTGAGGAAGGTGTCCCACATGGGGGTGGGGTGGGTGGGGTCTGGTGTGGTGGTGGTGATGCGGGTGCAGAGGTCTTGTGGGTCGTGTGGGTTGAGGGTTCCGGTGCGGAGGTTGAGGGTGCCGTCTGGGGTGTTGAGGAGGTCTGGGTTGGCGTCTAGGAGGTCAGTGGTTGTTGTGAGGTCTGGGATTGTGGCTGCTTGGGTAAGCATTGCTGTAATTCCTTTAGCTGATAGTGAGTATTTTTTGTGTGATTGTGCGGTTTTGTTATTTTCGGGGAGGTTTCGGGCGGTGGTCTTGGCGAGTTCGCGGGCTAGTCCGCCGGTGGTGGGTTGGATGCGCCAGCGGGTGCCGTCCCAGGTGGCCCAGCGGCCGCGGTCGGTGATGTGGCGGAGGGTGGTAGTGTGCTGTCGGGCGAGGAGGAGGGCGTTGGCGTCGTCGGTGTGGAGGAGTGTGGTGGCTGTGGGGGTGTGTGGTGTCTCTGGGTCGGGGTTGTTCTGTGTCGTGTTCCTGGTGGGGAGGTCGATGACGGTTGTGTCTGTGCTCATGCGGGCGGGTTCGCCGTAGCCTTGGTGGGCGAGGTGGCGGGCTGCTGCGTGCATGTCGCCTCCGTGGTTGAGGAGGGCGTAGGCGCCGAGTTTGGTGTAGGGGGTCTCTGGCTGGAAGTCGGTGCTGGTGGTGAAGACGTAGAGGCGGTCGCGGTCGTCGGCGTGGCCGGTGGTGGCTGAGATGCCGGTGGTCTTTCCTGGGCGGGTCCAGTAGGTGGTGGTGGCGTCCTCGTGGTGGATCCGCCATCCGTGGGGGGTGAGGATCTGGGGCCAGGTGGTGGTGGCCTCATAGCTGTCGCCGGGGGTCGTGCCCTCTTTCGTGCCTGCTGCTGGTGGCGTGGGGGCGGGTGGGGTGGGTGGTTGGGTGGGGGTGTGGAGGGAGCGGAATAGGTCGAGTACGGTGGTGAGCTCGTCGTCGGTGAGGGTGGGTGTGGTGGTGGGGCCTCCGGCCAGGAGGGTCCAGGGGCGTCCGGTGTGGTGGAAGGTGCCGGGGGTGGGGGCTATGACGGTGTAGCCTCCCTGTCCGCGGGTCTCGGCGAGGGTGACGGTCCTGCCCTGGTAGCCGTCGGCGTGGTCCTCCTGGGTTGCGGGGCGGGTTGCGAGTTTCTCGTTGCCGGGTGTGGGGCTGGTGGTGCGGACGTAGACGTGGATGCCGCCGGAGGGGGAGGACTCGAGCCAGCCGGTGAGGACCCTGGTCCACAGGGCGCTGGCGCCGTTATTGTTGGCGGTGGTGGTGAGGTCGGCGAGGTGGCTGGTGGCGCGGCCCTCGAGCTCGATCATGAGGAGGTTGCCGACGCCGGTGGCGACGGCGAGCCCGTAGCGACCTGGCTGGTCGAACCAGGTGTGGATCTGGTCGGTCGTGGCGGGGGTGGTCTGGTAGGGCTTCCAGGGGACGGCGGGGCGCTTGTCGCCGTTGGTGTCGGCGGGGCGGATGGGGATGGGGGAGTAGCCGGTGGCGTGGGCAGTGAGGGCGGCGGCGAGGACGGAGTTCGTGGTGGGTGTGGTGTCATGGCCTGTTGTGGTCATGGGTTCTCCTTCGTCTTGTCGCCGTTGGTGCGGGTGGTGTGGTGGGGCCGCCCGGCTCGGACGGGCTGCACGCCTTTTCGTGGGGCCCCTGGGTGGTCTAGGCGAGCCAGTCCTGGACCTGGGTGGGTGTGGTGGCGAGGGCGGCGGCGATCTGCTCGGTGGTGAGGCCGGTGGCGGCGAGGGTCCGGGCCTGGGTGGGGCGGGGGTCCGTGTCCGGGGCTGGCGTGGGGGCCTGGTAGGCGGGCTGTGGGGCTGGCGTGGGGGCCTGGGTGGGGCGGGGGTCCGTGTCCGGGGCTGGCGTGGGGGCCTGGTAGGCGGGCTGTGGGGCTGGCGTGGGGGCCTGGTAGGCGGGCTGTGGGGCTGGCGTGGGGGCCTGGTAGGCGGGCTGTGGGGCTGGCGTGGGGGCGCCCTGGGTGAGTGCCTGGTCCAGGCCCGCGGCGGCGCCTCTCTGGAACGTGTAGGCGTAGACCTTCGCAGGGGTGCCCATGGAGGAGGGGGTCGTGCCGGTGAGAGTGGCGGTCATGACGGTGCCGGGGATGAGGATCTCTGAGGCGCGGGTGGCTCCGGAGGCGCGGATGGCGTCACGCAGGGCCCGACCCTGGATGCCCCAGGTCTTGATGTAGACGGATCGGGTGCCGTCGTCGTCGGGGCCGTCACACAGGTTGGTCTCCAGGGTGATGACGACCTGCTGCTGGGGGCGGCCGTCGTCCCAGGTCCTGGGCTGCTTGGTGACGTAGTCCGTGATCTGCTGGAGGGTCGCGCTGGTGACGGTGCCGGTGACGGAGGCACCAATGGGGGTGTCCCGGTTGAAGAAGGAGCGTCCGCCGACGGCGAGGGCGGCGTCGATGGCGTCGAGGGGGTTGGTGATGGGGTTCATCTTCCTGTCTCCTTAGGCGGTGATCTGGTCGAGGGCTGGTGTGTAGTCGGGGTAGCGTTCACAGGAGCGGCACCCATCGGCGCGGGGGAGCTGGCTGATCCAGGCGTCTCGTGCCTGCTCGCCCACTACCTGGGCGAGGGTGGAGGCCTGCTGGGCGAGCCTGTCGGCGCGGTCCAGCACCCTCTGGGCGTGGTCGGGGTCGTGGGGGCGGTGGTAGACGTGCCCGCGGGCGAGGGTGGGGGCGTTGCGGGGGACGTACCAGATGCCGACCTCGGTGACCGGCATGCCCTGGTTGAGCCAGCCTGTACCGTAGAGGTCGATCTGTGCCTGGTAGGTCTCTGACGGTCCTGACGTCCTGGCGGCCGTGATCGTGGTGGGGCCGACGACCTTGAAGTCGATGACGGTGCCGGTGGGTACGTGGTAGAGGTCGCAGGAGCCGGTGATGGGTACGCCTCCTACCCGGCCGACGGTGACGGTCTGCTCGCTCAGCCACTCCGCGCCTGTGCCGTCTGTGGCGCGTCGGGTGATGACCTCCTGGATGAGGAGGTCGGAGAACATGGCGTGGACGGCTGTCCCGACCCCGGGGTACCAGGACGGGCTGCCGGTGTGCTCCTCCCATCCTGCGAGCTTCGCGGCGAGGCAGTGGTCGCAGGGGGTGCCCAGCTCGGAGGGGCCGATGCGCCTCTGGAGGGACCGGGGGGAGTGGGAGAGCCGGTACTCGATGATGTTCCGGACCTGGGTGAAGGCGGTCTCGGCGCCTGCTCCTGTGTAGGGGGCGAGGTAGTCGCCGTAGAGGTCGTGGTCCATGCCTGCCGGGGTCGGGGTGGGAGCTGGTGGTGTGGTGGTCACTTGATGGTCACCCTCGGGGAGCCGGTGCGGGTGAAGGAGGTCAGGGCGTTGGGGGCGAGGGTGTCCCTGACGGCCTTGGTGCTGATCCTGTGGGTGTAGAGGTCGGGGTGCTCGTCGTAGGGGTAGGCCATGGTCAGGGCCTTGATGTTGAGCGTGCCGGGTGTGGTGACGGTGATCTTGACGTCGCCGACCTGTGTGGTGCCCTTCGGGGCGAGGGCGGCGATGGCGGTGGTGATGGTGTCGAGCTCTGCCCTGGTCTCCTCGAGCTTTTCCCTGAGCCTGGTGTAGCGGGTGGTGAGGTCGGTGAGGGTCATGATCTGATCGGCGGTCAGCATGGCGTGGTGGGCCTTTCGGTGGACTGGTGGGTGAGGTGGAGGTCTCCGGCGTTGACCGTGAGGTCCCAGGTGGTGGTGCCGAGGAGGTCGATAGTGGTGTGGTCGGTGACTTTTGCGGAGGGGGCCAGGAGGTCGCGGGCTGTGGTGACCTGGTGGCGACTGGTCAGGCCGATGGTGAGGTCTCCGTCGGGGGTGAGGGTCATGTGTCTGACGTGTACGTGGTGGCGTAGGAGGGTGTGGATGTGGGTGAGGGCCTTGGTGGGGGTCATGGTCTGGTCTCTCCATGGAGGAGGACCAGGGCTGACAGGATGGCGAGTGCCAGTCCCACTGGGTGCACGTACCCGCTGGCCAGGCCGGCTGTGAGCAGGGCTGCTGCTGCGGCTGCGCCCCATGTGGCTGCCAGGTGGTGTCCTCTCACGGCTGTTCCTTGCTGCGGGTGTTGCGGCGGGCTCTCATGGCCCTGGCGCGTGGGCTCCTAGGGGCCGTGGCCTGGGCGGTGCGGTGACCTGGTGGGCCTGGTGGGCCTGCTGGTGTGGTGGTGCGGGTCCGGGCCTGGATGTAGTCGGCGAGCGCCTGGGGGGTGGTGCGCCAGCCAGCGCTCCCCTCCTTCCAGCCGATGATGTCGCCGGCGGCGAGGCGGCGGCGTGTGGTGCCCGTGGTCAGGCGCAGGAAGCGGGCTGCCTCCTCCAGGCTGACGACAGGGGGGAGGCCGGCGAGGGACGTCATCGTTCGTCCCCGTCCAGGGCCAGGCAGGTGGTGCACACGCTGGTGGACGGGGGCTCACCGGTCATGTCCTGCCCGCACCTGGGGCAGTAGCCGATGTCCAGGCCGCCGTCGTAGCCGCGGTCGTAGTCGTAGGGTGGCATCATTCGTCCTTCTTCAAGGGTTTGCGGGCGTGGGTGGTCTCCGTGAGCTGGGAGGTACGGGTAGCGCCTCCCGCTCAGGGCGTCGTGTGCTGCCGTCCAGACGGAGCCCAGGAGGTTGTCCGCTCCGACGACCTCGATCTCCTGGTCCTCCGTCTCGGCCAGGCGCTGGATCTGGGTGAGGGCGTCTCGGAGGAGGTTCACCTGGTCGAGCAGGAGGTCGATGTCGTCCTCCGCCGCACGGGCCAGGCGCACCACCTCCTCGATGCTCCGGCCGTGCCACCCCTGGCCCCACACGACGTCGCGGCGGCGCACGTGGCGGGCCCATACCCGGTCCGGGCGCCCCCACCCAGGCGGTACGGCGCTCATGAGAGGGCCTCCTCGGCGGCGTTGGTGGCGGCCTGCCAGGCGCGCAGCGCCGTGTCAATCACGGTCCGGTCATCGTCCGGCAGGATGACAGGCACCGGCAGGCGCAGACGGATCTCGACGACCACGCTCACCGGCCCTCACCCCTCTCACGGCCGGTGAGGGACATGGCTGACTCTGCGCGGCGGAACAGCTCAAAAGCTGGGATCTGGAGCGCCGTAGCAACGGCGAGAAAATCTGGCACTGTGATGACGCGACGTCCGTTGAGCTTCTCAGACAGGTTCTGTCTACGCATGCCAGCCCTTCGGGCTAGGGCGCTGGTCGTGAGGCCCTGCCGAGCAGTCTCGGCGCGGATCTCAGCGACTAGGGCAGCTGGTGTGGGCATGTTGGGGTCCTCTCGTCGACTTGGTGGCAAGAGGGGACAATCGGCGCATGGGATCACGAAGCCTCGCTGTCACGCAGATCGACCGCTGCGTCCTCGTCTTGCTTGAGTCGGCTCGCACCGGCGCTGGACTCTCTGTTCGCGCCCTTGCGGAACGGGCAGGAGTGGCAAGGACTCGGGCAAACGACGTGCTCCGTGGGGATCGGCCGATGACTCTTGGCGAGTTCGTCGCGATCGTGAGGGCGCTGGGCCTTGCGCCTGTCGAGGTGCTGCGTGAGGCCGAGGCGCAGCTGATCACAGAAGCTAGAGTGAGCAATCTCATAGAAGAGGAGGGGTCGGAAGAGGCCGCGCGCTCGCGGCCTGACGTGGTGCCCATGAGGCGCCGCGGGACGCTCGGTCGGGGGCTGCCCCTGGTGGACGCCCCCGCGGACCTGGGGGAGTGGGACGTGGCCGCCCACGACCCGGGGACGAACCCGGAGGCCGAGACCGAGGCATTCGGCGCCCTGTAGGCAAACCAAGAGGGGGACGTCGCTAAGTGGGGTTACCCTCACGCCGTGAGGCCGTCCCTGGAGGCCCTCGTGGGCGAGTGCGCGCGGTACCGGCTGACCGTGGTCGAGGCGTACCTGCCGGGGACGCTACGGGGCCTGTACGTGCCCGCCGAGGGGCGGATCTACCTGCGGGCGGGAATGCCGGGCTGGGCGGCCGTGCCGACCCTCATGCACGAGCTGTACCACGTGGAGCGCGGGGATGCCGGCCACCAAGGGCGCGGGGTGGAGGCCAGGATCGACAGGCAGGTGGCCTGTCGTCTGCTCGACGTCGGCCGGTACGCGGCCGCCGAGGCCGTGGCCGGTCCCGCCGTAGGAGCCCTCGCCGCAGAGCTGGAGGTACCCACCTGGGTCGTCGTCGCCTACCAGGACGCGCTCAGACGGGCGGGAAGGCGGGAGCGCGACGCTCCTGGCGCATAGGAGCTACCCCTGGAGGCGGAAGCCTCCGCACCCCTGTACGCGGACGGAGTACGCGCCAGCCGGGACGGTCATCTCTACCCGGAAGGCGCCTGCGTGGAAGCCGTTGTCCAGGATCTCCCCGGCGGGATCCAGCGCCTCCCAGTAGCAGGCCTGGAAACCGGTCGTGCTCTCGGCGACGTAGGTGCCGACCTGGATGTCCGTGCCGACGTGGTGCAAGCCCGCGTAGACCAGTCGGCCTGCCGCCACGTCCGCATGGTCCTGCTCGCCCTGCGTCATCATCGTCTGGACGGTGGCCGCGTCAGGGTGGTCCGGGCACAGGAGCAGCAGGGCTGAGGCCTCGTCTACCTGGGGCCTGCTGAGCGAGGTCATGGTGTCCGGGTAGCCGAGGCGTGGGCGTGCGCACTGGGCGTACATCGCTGCGAGTGCCCGTCCCCCGGAGGCCTTTACGGCCTGCTCCTCAGCGGCGAGGAGGACGGTGCCGGCCGGGGGTGCCTTGGTGGCCTCGCAGGAGGTCAGGGCGTGTCCTGAGGTCCAGGCGTCGGTCAGGGTACGGAAGAAGAGCCTGCTGGAGTAGTTGCCGTCTGCTTGGCAGGAGAGATCGACGGCTCGCTGGGACGGCGAGGTTGGCAGGGGCTCGGGTGTCGGTGTGGGCCTGGGTGCGGCCGACCGCGACGTAGACGTGGAGGGGGAGGGTGATGGTGTCGTGGTCGTGGTGTGGTGGGCGGTGCCGCACGCGGTGGTCAGGGCGAGGGCGGCCAGGAGGACGGTGGTGGCGCGTACGGTGCGCATGGGCCGGGTCTTCCTCGGTAGAGGACGGGCTGTGTAGGGTACCTGGATCGTACCGCGGGGACCGTGCGCAGGTGCCTCGGCTGGCTGGGACCGGGGGGCTGGTGACCCGATGGCATGGGACCAAGGTCCGGGCACCGATTTGGGCACCGATTTTTCGTTGGTATCACGCCGAAAGGTCCAAGTCGGGCACAGATCGGGCACCGATTTCCGAAAAAACTGTGCCCGACTTTTCAGCGTGATACCAACAAAAAGTCGCACCGGGCACCGAGGGCACCGATTTTTCGGAAACTTTCCCTATACGCGCGCGCGCGTGAGAGAAACTTTCCCAGCGAGGGCCATATCGGTGCCCGTTCCGACCTTTCGTTGGAACGACGCCGAAAAAACTGTGCCCCGATCGGTGCCTGGCCCCGATCGGTGCCCGCCTCCCTGAAAAGGGGTTTCCGAAAAATCGGTGCCCTCGGTGCCCGGACTTGGACCTTTTGGCGTGATACCAACGAAAACCCTGGGTCGGTGCCTGGCCCCGATCGGTGCCCGCCTCCCTGAAAAGGGGTTTCCGAAAAATCGGTGCCCTCGGTGCCCGGACTTGGACCTTTTGGCGTGATACCAACGAAAACCCTGGGTCGGTGCCTGGCCCCGATCGGTGCCCGTCTCCCTGAAAAGGGGTTTCCGAAAAATCGGTGCCCTCGGTGCCCGGACCCCAGGACACCTCCCGCCCCGGCCAGGGCGGGCATCTAAGGCAGTAGCTGGTCCGGGCCCCGAACCCCGCGAACAAGTAGGACCAAGGTCCATGTCATGGTGCGTGGTAGCAGCGACTCGCCACCACGACCAAGGCACCACTGCCCCAGACAAGGGCTACCGTGTACCCCACCCCGCAGCCCGGCACCCCCGTACCCCACCTGCCCGCGCCCCAGGACCAGGGTGACCCGAGCGCGTCATCCGAGCAGGAGCACACCACCCATGGCGACACGAAACGTCAACCGGACCGTCCGGTTCCTCGAGGTCAAGGTCATCGACCGCGACGAACACCCCGTACCCGGCAAGGCGGACCAGATCTTCGATCTGGTCCACACCCACTGCATGGCCGCACCCTCCCCGGAGCACCGCAGCACACGACGTAACGGCCTGGACTACACCGGGTGGGCGAGTACTGCCGACGTCGTGGGGAAAGACTTCCTCATCGTCGGCAAGAAGCGCTCGCCCGTGGACAACCCCAGCCTCACCGTGGGCGCCGACATGCCACAGCCCCTCGTCCTCAAGGGACTTCTCATCGAGCAGGCCTACGTCGCGCACCTGTCCCACTCCCCCTACATCGCGGTCATGGGTACGTCAGGCAGCCCCCGCCCCGCCGCCATAGCGGACTGGATGACCCATGTGTCCAGACTCGGTGACGCCAACCTCGAGGTCCGTCTGCTCCCCGTGATGCGCAAGGACGCCAGGGAGAAGCTGAGGCGGGCGCATGGGGCCCTGGGGTTCACCGTCAAGGTCCCGGTCAGCGTAGACGGGTCAACAGGAGTCATAAAGCGGGTACTCGAGGCAAGCAGAGGTATGGCTGGCGGAGAGGGGGACGTGACCTTCTCCTTCAGTCTCGGACACCACAAGAAAGGGCGGGACAGCGAGTCCCAGCTCCTTGACGAGGTCGTAAGGCTATCCGAGCTACCCGGCGCTCAGAAAGCTACGGCACGTCTGCTCGTTGACGACTGCGAGAGCACCAGGACGGAGGTGGTGGACTTTATTAGTGACAGGCTCACAGCGCGGGCGGTGATCCAGTGCGACGACGGAACGCCTTTGTCTCACGAGGAGGCCTTGCGTGCGCTGACGCAGGCAATATGGGATAATAGAGAGTACCTGAGTTCCTGATCGGACACGCTAGGAGGTCACAAGTGAGCCGACCCGACGTAAGCAAAATTGCCGACAACCCCTTCCTCCTCGCTGGTGCCAGCCTCCTGCCCCCGCTGGCGCACCTGGTTTCATCAGTCTTGACGCAGGCTCCGATAAGAAGGCCAGAAGGTTTCAACGATATTGTCAACGGGGTCCTGACCGCCGCAGGGTTTCTTGCCTCTATAGCCGGTATCACCAGCGCGTTCCTGCTCTCCGAGCGTGGTCTCGTCTTCCGTAACCTGCGTAAGCAGTTCGGCAAGTCCCTCTCTCGTCAGGTACTCAGCCTGTTCGGCCTCCCGACAATGACAATGCTCTTCGCGATCACCACGCTCCTCCCGGTGCCCGGGGGAGTGGCTGTGCTTCTGCTTGAGGCGTGCGGTGGACTCCTTCTGACCAGTACGAGCTACCAGTTCCTCTTCCTGTGGATCTGTGTGCAGGCGAGCAGCACGCAGGATCGCGATGAGGAGAACCAGGCGGCTTTTGACAACGTCGCGCACCTCCCGCTGCATCGCAGGAGCGAGGGGTGAGGCACCTCGGCACCCATCGTGTCACGTGACACGCGGTACGCCCGTCGTGTCACGTGACACGCAGAAGGCGCGAGACAGGCGGGCGAGGACGCTACGCGGAGGGGCCTAGACGCACGGACCTTCCGGCGCCACCACCACGAAAACCGTGGTACCCTGCGGTTGTCGCGGTCCCCCGCTTGCGGGGTTCGAATCCCCCTAGCTCCACAGGCTCCCCGTCCTCCCGGCGTCCTGCCGGGGTGGTTTGTACCAGGTATCGTCTTGTTGGTAACGTTCCGGTGTACTTCCCGCCGTGCCACACAGGAGACGGACATGCAGGAGTGGACCCCGACAGGTACCGGGTACGAGCTCACGATCCGCGACGGCGCCGTGGTGGCTCGTAACGCCAGGGGCAGGGTCCTGGCCACCGTACCGCCCAAGGCCAGGGACACGGAGGCCTATGAGTCCCTGGCCGCCCTCCTCGACTTCCTGCGCACCCACGACGCCGAGGTCGGGGAGCAGGTGGAGCGCTGGTTCCTGCGCTCCCTGCCCGTGCCGCGCGTCCTGCTGACCCAGGTCTGGGCCGACGAGGCCTGGCGCTCCTGGCTGACCGACACCGTCGTCCTCACTGAGGAGGGCCAGACCGGGTTCCTGCGGGCCGCCGACGACGAGGGCCTCGGCGTCGTCGACCTGGACGGTGAGTCCCTGCTCCTGACGGCCGACCGGGTCCTCATCCCCCACCCGGTGCTGCTGCCCGAGCTGGAGGAGATCCGTGCCTTCGCCGTCGAGCTGGGCGTGACCCAGCGCCTGGACCAGCTCTTCCGTGAGATCCACCGCCTGCCCTCCCCGCCACCGGATCCGGAGGTCAGGACCCTGGAGACCTGGGCCGGCGGGGAGTTCGACCAGCTGCGCTTCGCCGCGGCACGGGCCGTCAGCAAAGGGTTCAAGATCTCCGGCGGCTATGCCACCACCACCGTCTGGGAGAACGGCCACCAGGTTGTGGCCCGCTACTGGATCGGTGTGGACAACCCCGACTACGAGACCAGCACCGGCGAGCTGTACTGGGAGAGCGAGGACGCCGTCCTGCCGGTGGCCAGTGTGGGGCCGGTGGCCTACTCCGAGGGAGTGCGCATGGCCGGGCTCATCTACGCCGGACGCACGATCGAGGTGGAAAAGTGATTAGTGATTCTGTGGTTGTTGGTTGTGGTGGTGTGGCTTTGAGTAGTGGGGGTGGTGGTGTGTGGTTTGTGGCTCGTTCTTATTCTTGTGGGGTGTTGGGTGATCGTCGTGTGGTGAGGTTGGTGTCGGAGTCTTTGGTGGGTGTGGAGGATGCGTTGTGTGGTGTGGTTGGTTTGGTGGGTGTGGGTTGTGTGCGTGTGGGGTTTGGTCGTGGGAGGGTGGTGGGGTTCCCGGGGTGGGTGGTGGTGCACGACCCGGAGGGTGCGGGTCTGGCGCTGGGTCTGGTGGGGGACCTGGGGCGGGTGGCGCGTCTGGCGGGTGCGCGTCCGGGTCGGGCGATGGGTGTGGTGGAGGAGGTGGCTGGTGTGCTGGGTGGGTGCGCGCCGCACTTCCTGCCGACGTTCCTGGAGGAGGGGGCGCGGGTGTTCCTGGGGGTGGGGAACAGGGTGTGCGCGGCGCGGTTGTTCTCCTTGGCGCGGGAGGCCGAGCGGGTGCACGGCCTGGTGGTGGACGAGGAGCGTGACCGTGAGGTGTTCCTGGAGTTCGCCCTGGCGGGGGCGGTGGGTGCCGGGGAGATGGGGCGCCTGGCGCGGTCCCTGCCGGGGCGTGCCACCCCGGGTGAGGCCCTGGAGGCGTTCCTGGGGCTGAACGTGGAGCGGGTGCGTGGGGGGATGCCTCCCTACGCGTCCCTGGGGGCGGACCTGGGTCGTCTGGCCGTGGCCGCGGGCGTGGACCCCGGGCAGGTCCAGGCCCGCCTGCTGACAGCCCTGCTGCCCCTGCCGGCCACCTCCCGGGCCCCGGCAGGCTTCTGGAGGACCCACCACCAGACCCTGACCACCCTGACCCACACCAACCCCCAGGCCAGGCGCCTCCTGGAGGACCTGATCCGCTCCAACCCCCGGATCCGCCGCGCCCTGGCCGACGACCCCGGTCCCGGCCCCCGGGCGCAGGCCGCCCCCGGCCCTACCGGGCAGGCGGCCCCGGCCCCCTCGTCCGTGGAGCCCGACGCCTTCGTGGTCAGCTGGGCGCAGCCCCGGGCCGGCAGCCGCACCCCCACCCGGGCCGACATCCTGGCCCTGGGCCGGACCATGCACGGCCAGCCGACCCCCATGGGCTACATGGGCAAGCTCGTCCTCGTGGCGGTCACCCACCCCGAGGTGCTGCTGGCCTGCGCCGCCATGCCCAGCCACTGCGCCGCCGTGCCCGGCCAGAGGCCCGACTGGGTGCGTGGTGCGGCCGCGCTCCACGCCGCCCTGGCCGACGCCGGCCTGGTGACGCCACGGACCACGGCCTACTCCTTCACGTTCCCCCGTGGCGCCGAGCCCTACGCCCGCGGCACCCGGGTGGGTGACGACCAGGCGACGGGGACGGTCATTGACACGAGGCTGTCACGGATCAACCAGGACGAGTTCACGGTGTGCACGGTCCTGTCCCTGACCGGGACGGTACCCGCCCGTGTCGGCCCCTACCCGACGACCAGGCTCATGGACTCCTCAGGGGTGGGGGCCGACGCCGTCAGCGACGCCTTCACCCACCTCCTCCGCCAGGGACCGCCCCCGTGGGACCCGCGTCGGGCCGAGGCCCTGGCGCAGGGCACCGGCTGGTCGGTGGCCGCCGCCCAGCTCCTGCTGACCGAGATCCCGGCGATGCTGTGGAACTGGCCGCGCGCCGTCCTGGAGGACCTGCGCAGGCGCCTGCACCTGAGCGCGGCCCAGGCGCAGGGGGCGTCCGGCTTCCTGAGCCACCTGGACCCCGCCCTGCTCGTGGGCATGATCGGCGCCGGGGCGGCCGACCCCGCGCGGGTGGTAGCCCAGGGCCTGGACGCGGAGGCCATGGCCGACTACTGGCGGGCGCACCGCGCGGGCTGGGTGGTCCTGCCCGACGTCCTGGCGCCCGAGGCCCTCACCGTCATGGGGCGGGAGGCCGACATCGACCTGTACGCCCTCATGCGCCGGGGCGTGGACCAGCGTACCCGCCTGGAGCCCCTGCTGTGGCTGGCCTCCCGCCTGGAGCGCGACCACCCCGCCCGCCCCTGGCTCGCCGACCAGCTCGAGGTGCTCAAAGGGAGCTGGCGTGAGCGCTCCTGGCAGGTCCGGGTCGATGACGGCGCCCAGGCGTGCGCCGTCCTGGGACTGCCCCCGCGTGCGGACGGCCGGGTCGGCGACGGGCGCACCGGCGGGGCGTGGACTCTCACGGACGGGCGGGCAGGCCACCTGGTGTGGGAGCCCGCCAAGGTGACCGACTGGCGGGCCGAGGCCGCCCGGGTGGCCGCCCTGGGGGAGCTGGCGGACTACCTGCACGCTCCCGTCGTCCTGCTCTCCGGGCGCTGCGACGAGCTCGTCGCCGACCTGCGTGTCGCGGGGACCGGCGCCGGCCAGGACCCGCTGGCCAGCGCCCCCCAGGTGGTGGCCGACGTCTCCGCGGCCCTGGGCCTGGGAGCTGACGCCGCCCGCTACTGGCTCCAGCTCCTGGCCCTGCACCACCCCGCCGACCGGCAGGTGAGGTCCTGGAACCACTGGGGCGCCGCCCGGCTGCGCCAGGCGGGCGCCGACCTGCTGGCCCGGGGCCTGGTGGTGGAGGCCAGGCGGGAGCGCGCGGGCCGGAGCCTCTTCTTGCCCGGCGGGTGGATGCCGGCCCGGGCCCCCCACCATCCGATGGAGGCGTGGAAGGCGCCCCTGTACGATCTCGACCGTAGCGACCGCGTGCGCCCGCGCCTGGCAGCCGTCCTGCCCCTCCTGCCGCTGGGGCAGGTCTTCGCCGGTGCGTGGCGGCGCTACCGTGACGGGGACCGCCCCGGCTACACCGAGCCGAGCACCCAGACCAGGAGACGTTGATGGAGCAGCAGGTCCCGCCACCAGAGGTCCTCTACGCCAAGGAGCTGGAGCGCCTGGCCCAGGAGACCGGCCCGCGCCCCCCGGGCTGGAGGCTCACCCCCCAGGCCGTGGTCGCCTTCGTCTGCGGCTCACCACGACTGCACGTCAGCCGCAAGTTCGTCGGCGACGTCTCCCTGGTGGAGCGCTGCGTGGTGACCCTGGCCGGGCAGCGGGCGCTGCTGCTCGTGGGCGAGCCCGGCACCGCCAAGTCCATGCTCTCCGAGCTCCTGGCCGCCGCCGTCTGCGGCACCAGCGCCCTGACCGTCCAGGGAAGCGCCGGCACCACCGAGGACCAGCTGCGCTACGGGTGGAACTACGCCCAGCTCCTGGCCGCGGGACCCGCCCCGGAGGCCCTGGTGCCCTCCCCGGTCATGGCCGCCATGGCCAGCGGACGGGTGGTCCGGGTGGAGGAGATCACCCGCTGCCTGCCGGAGGTGCAGGACGCCCTGGTCTCCGTGCTCTCCGAGCGCCGCCTGGCCGTCCCCGAGCTCGGCGACCACGCCGTGGCCGCCCGCCCCGGGTTCTGCCTCATTGCCACCGCCAACCTGCGCGACCGGGGCGTGAGCGAGATGAGCGCCGCCCTGAAACGCCGTTTCAACTTCGAGGCCGTGGAGCCCATCGCCGACGCCGACGCCGAGGTCGAGCTGGTGCGGGAGCGCACCCGCCGGGCCCTTGAAGGCGTGGGCGCCCCCGCCAGCGTGGACGACGTCGTCGTGCGGACCCTGGTCACCGCCTTCCGGGACCTGCGCGGGGGCGTGAGCCAGGAGGGGTGGGCCGTGGAGCGGCCCTCGACCGTGCTCTCCACCGCCGAGGCCGTGGCGGTCTCGGAGTCCATCGCCCTGGCCGGGGCCTTCTTCCCCCACGCCCGCGACGGCCTGCGCCTCGTCCCCGGCCAGCTGCTGGGGGCCGTGCGCAAGGACGACCCCCAGGACGGGGCCCGCCTGCTGGCCTACTGGGACGCGGTGGTCAGGCGGCGGGCCGAGCAGGGCAGCCCCAGCTGGGTCCAGCTGTGGCAGCAACGCCACGTGCTCGAGACATGACCGACCCCGCCGGAGTCGTGGACCGGCTGGTGGCCAGCCGGGAGCCCTACCTGGTGGGCGTACGCCACCACTCGCCCGCGCTGGCGGCCGTCCTGCCTGCGCTCCTGGAGGAGGCCGACCCCCAGGTCCTGGCCATTGAGCTGCCGTCCCAGGCCCGGGGGTGGCTGGGCTGGCTGACCCACCCCCGGGCCCGCGCCCCCCTGGCCCTGGCCTTCTCCCACGAGGGGGACATGGCCTTCTACCCCATGGCCGACTTCTCACCCGAGCTGGTCGCCCTGCGCTGGGCCCGCGACCACGGTGTCGAGGTGGACTGCATTGACCTGCCCGTGGGGGCGGCACACCCCGAGGATCCCGGCGGCCTCAAGGAGGAGGACGAGGAGGGCGCCCGGTCCGAGGAGCCGGGGGGCGCCCTCTGGCAGGCCCTGGCCCGGCGGGCCAGGGCGCGCACCGAGGACGCCGAGGAGATCTGGGACCGGCTCGTGGAGGCCCACGCCCCCGGATCCACTCCCGGGCAGGTGCGCACCGCCGCCCTGGCCCACGGCTGGGCCGCCCGCTGCCGGGCCGGGCGCCCCGACGCCCTCACCCTGGCCCGTGAGGAGTCCATGCGCCGCCGGACCGCCCGCCACCTGGCCGCCGGCAGGCGCGTGGCCGCCCTCGTCGGGGCCTTCCACGCCCCGGCGCTGCTCGACGTCGTCGGCTACCAGGAGGCGGAGGGGACTGAGGACCCTGACGGGGTCGTCGGCTGCGTCGTGGCCTACGGCTTCGCCCAGCTCGACTCCCGCTCCGGCTACCCGGCTGGTATCCGCGACCCCGCGTGGCAGCAGCTGGTCGTCGACTCCGGCCTGGATCCTGAGCGGATCAGACAGGACACCACCCAGGTCGTGACCCTCGTCACCCGCGGGCTGCGTGACGCCGGGCACCCGGCCGGGCCCGGTGAGGCCACCGCCACCGCCCGCCTCGCCCTGGACCTGGCCACCCTGCGGGGCCTGGGCGCCCCCTCACGCCGTGAGCTCATTGAGGCCACCACCTCCGTGCTCGCCCAGGGCGAGGTCCTGGGACGCGGGCGGGCGGTCGCCTCGGTCCTGGAGGACGTCCTCGTCGGTGACAGACGCGGCTCCCTGGCCCCCGGGACCCCGCGTGCGCCCCTGCGCGACGCCGTCGTCGCCGAGCTGGAGCGCCTGGGACTGCCCGTGGACCGGCCCCGCACCCTCACGCTCGCTCCCGCCCGGGGAGGACGTGAGCTGGAACGCCACGTCCTGCTCCACCGCCTGCTCACCGGAGGCAGTGGCTACGGGACCTGTGAGGACCCCCGCAGCTGGCGAGGGGCCCCGAGGGTCACCCTGACCTGGCATCTGGCCTGGAGCGCCGCCACCGAGGCCGGTATCGAGCTGGCCGCCCCTCGCGGACTCACCCCCGAGCAGGTGGCCACCAGCACGCTCATGACCCGGCCCCTGCCCGACACCCCCGCGCTCCACCGCCTGCTGACCGACGCCGCGCAGTGCGCCAGCACCCCGGCCCTGGAGCGGGCCCTGGACCACCTCGCCCCCCAGGTGGCGCAGGTCGGCTTCACCGACGCCGTCGCCCTGGGCGGCACCCTGGCCGACGTGGCCCTGGCCCGCGTGCCCGGGGCCGGCCTCCTGCCCCAGGACGTACGCCGGCGGGCCGGGCTGCTGCGTCAGGAGCTCACCGGCGCCGCACTGCGGGAGCTGGCCGGCCTGTCAGGATCGGACCGGCTGGAGGACGCCGCGGCCCTGGCCGCCTTCGCCACCGAGGCGGCCGACCACGAGCTGGGCCTGTCCCACGCCCTGGCCCACCTGACCACCCACGGCTCCCCGCTCATGCAGGGGGCCGCCTCAGGGCTCCTGCTCGACGCCCCCGGCCAGGACGACCTCTCCCGGCGCCTCGTCTCCTGGCTGAGCGCCCCCACCGCCCAGGCCCGTCACGACCTGCGCCGCAGACTGGCGGGACTGCTGGTCACGGCGGGCAGCCGCCTGGAGACCGCCACCGCCACCCGGGCCCTGGTGGAGGAGGTCTCCACCATGGCCGACGCCGAGTTCGTCGCTATCCTGCCCGCCCTGCGCGGCGGCTTCGACGTCCTGGCACCCGAGGACCGCGAGCGCCTCCTGGCGGACCTGGCCCACCAGCTCGGCCCGGCCCCCGCACTGGTCCTCAGCCTTAAGGACACGGTCGCCGCCGCCCGCTACGACACCCGGGCCCGCCGCCGCCTGGCCCAGCTCGGGCTGGCCGACCTGGCCTTCTCCCCGGCCCAGCGCTGGCGTATGGTGCTCGGCACGCAGCAGCACCGGCTCCCCTCCCGGGGGCGGCGTATGGCCTCCGCCCTGGACGAGCTCTACGGGCGCCGTCCTGAGGGCCTGGACCCCGGGCGCCGCTCTGAGGACCTGGACCCCGGGCACCGGTCTGAGTGCCGGGGCCCCTCCCAGCTGGGTGCGCGCCAGTGGCGCGAGGAGATCGAGGTGCTCTTCGGCCACGACGCCGTCGAGGAGATCCTGACCCAGGCGGCGCAGGCGGGCCGGGCTGACGTCCTGGAGTCCCTGGACCCGGCCGAGGTACGTCCCTCCGTGGAGCTGCTCACCACCGCCCTGTCCCTGGTCGGCTCCCTGCCCGAGGCCCGTCTGGCCCGCCTGCGTCCCCTGGTGGCGCGCCTCGTGAGGGAGCTGACCCAGACGCTGGCCGTCCGTCTGCGGCCCGCGCTGACGGGCCTGTCCGGGGCCCGCCCCACGCGCCGCCACGTGGGGCGGCTCGACCTGCCCCGCACGCTGAGGGCCAACCTGCGCCACGTGGTGCCCCTGGACGGGCGGGCGCAGGTGGTCCCCGTCCACCCGGTGTTCCGCCAGCCGGTGGCCAAGGAGGCGGACTGGCACCTCATTGTGGTGGTGGACGCCTCCGGGTCCATGTCCCGCTCCGTGGTCTTCTCCGCCCTGACCGCCGCCGTCCTGACCGGCGTGCCCTGCCTGGAGGTGACCTTCCTGGCCTTCTCCACGGAGGTGATCGACTTCTCCGGGTACGTGGACGACCCCCTGGCGCTGCTGCTGGAGGTCCGTGTCGGGGGCGGTACCGACATTGCCGGGGCCATGGAGGTGGCGCGTTCGCGGGTGCGGGTGCCCGGCCGCACCCTGTGCGTGCTCGTCTCGGACTTTGAGGAGGGCGGGTCGGTGGCGCCGCTGCTGGAGCAGGTCGAGGCCATGCACGCCGCCGGGGTGCACCTGGCGGGGTGCGCGGCCCTGGACGACGCCGGGGTGGCGGCCTACAACGTCGGCACGGCCCGGCAGCTTGCCGCGGCCGGCATGCGGGTGGCGGTCCTCTCGCCCCTGGACCTGGCCCGGTGGGTGGGTGAGGTGGTACGCGGATGAGGATCGACCCGGCCCTCCAGGCGGCCACGGTGGACGCCCTGGCCCCCCGGGTCCGGCGTCGTGTGGACGCCCTCCTGGCCGACCCCCCTGAGCTGGGGGAGGTGGTGCGTCTGGGGAGCGCCACGGTGAGGGTGGCGCAGGCGGAGGTGGTCAGTGAGCCCGGGCAGATCGCCTGCGACTGCCTCCTGGCGCCCGCCTGCGCCCACCGCGCCGTCGTGGCCCTGCTGCTCCCGCTCGCCGAGGCCGGCCAGCCCAACCAGGCCGGCCAGCCCAGCCAGACCGGTCGGGCCGGGCCGGGGGCGGTCCCTTTGGGCCAGCCCGGTGCCGGGGAGGCGGCCCGTGGGGGGCGGGGCCGCGGGGAGGGGCGGGGAACAGCCGGGGGCGGGCTCAGCCAGGGGCAGCGGGAGGTGCGCGCCTGCCTGCTGGGCCACCTGGCCCAGGTCCTCCAGGTCGGTGTGGTCAGGGTCCCTGCCTCCCTGCGCTCGGCCCTGGCCAGCGACCTGCACGCGGCGCGGGTCCACCGCCTGCTGGTGGCCGAGAGGGCCCTGACCGCCTTCCTGACAGGCCTGTCGGACCCCTCCCAGGAGCGGGTGGAGGCCCTGGGCGCCCTCCTGGGCAACCTCTACCGGCTCGGGCGGGCCGATAAGGCCGGTCAGGTGGGCCCCGACCTGCTGGGGCGGGCCCGGGCCGCCTACCACGAGGTCGGGGGCCTGGTCCTGAGCCCCCTGGCTGCTGAGCCGGTCCTGACGGCCTCGGGCTTCGCCGGTGCCGAGGTCACCTACGTGGACGCTGCCAGCCGGTCCTGGACCCTGAGCCGGGTGCGGCCCGGCGGGGCGGACACGGTGGCCCGGCGGTACCGGGCTGGGGAGGACTGGGGCGGGGTCGAGGAGTCCCTGGCGGTCCTGTCCCGGCACGTGCTGGTGGTCGGTGGGGCGCGGGCCAGCGCGGAGGGGCGCCTGGGCGGGGGCGCCTCGGTGCGGGTCGCCGTCCAGGGGCCCTGGCAGGGGTGGGGGCGGGTGGGCGTACCGGGCCTGGTGGTCGTGGAGGGGCACCCCACCGGGGGCGACCGGGCCGGGTTGGAGGTCGACGGCGTCCGGCTGGGTCTGGGGCGTGCCGCCCGCGCCCTGGGGGCGGGCCCGGCCACGGAGCTCTTCGGGCGGGTCCGGGACGCGCGGGTGCGCTGCCTGTGCCGTCAGGGGCAGGCCGGCCTGGAGCTGCTGGGTATGGGTGCCAGGCCGCCGATCGTCCTGCCTGAGGAGCTGGGCGGGGTGTGGTGGCCGGGCCTGGACCGGGTGGGCCGCGGCTGGGTCGTGGGGGAGCTGGGGCCCCCTGAGCCCGCGGGCACCGGGGAGGGGACCCGGGACTGGGACCAGGAGGTGCCCTCCGTGACCCAGGTGACCGGCCGCTGGCTCAGCCGGGTCCTGGAGGCCGGGGCCGTGGTCCTGGCCTCGGACTACCTGGGGCGGGACGTGGCGTGGCTGCGCGCGGCCGGGGCGCCCTTCGCCGCTGAGCTCCTGGATGGCCTGGCCCGGGCGAGCCAGGAGGGCAGCCGTCGTTTTGACGGCGCCTGGGTCAGTGACCCGGTGGCCCTGGTGCGGGCCTGGCTGGCGCTGGCCGAGTACTGACGCCGGTGCCGGGTCGGTGCCCTAGCCGCGGGTGAGCACCAGGGCCACGTTGTGCCCGCCGAAGCCGAAGGACGTGCTGACCGCGGCCCGCAGCCCGGGCGCCGATCGTCCTGCCGGCCCCACCACGTCCAGCCCGGTGGCGCTCACCTGGGGGTCTACCCCGCCGGGCAGCAGGGTGGGGGGCAGCTGGCCCGTGACCAGTGCCATGACCGTCAGGACCGCCTCCAGGCCCCCGGCGCCTCCCAGGAGGTGCCCGGTGGAGGACTTGGTGGCGCTCACCCTCGCTGCGCTAAGGACCCGGGCCAGCACCCGGGCCTCGACCACGTCGCCGACGGGGGTGGAGGTGGCGTGGGCGTTGACGTGCCCCACCGCCTGCGGGGCCACCCCGGCGCGCCCCAGGGCCAGGCGCAGGGCCCGCTCCTGGGCCCTCCCGCTGTCCTCGGGGCGGGCCACGTCGTAGGCGTCGTTGGTCACCGCGGCCCCGGCCAGGACCGCCAGGGCCGGGGCGCCCCGTCGGGCCGCGTGCTCGGCCGCCTCCAGCACCAGGATCCCCGCCCCCTCGCCCAGCACGAAGCCGTCACGGTCCGGCGCGAAGGGGCGTGAGGCCGCCGCCGGGTCCTCGTTGCGGGTGGACAGGGCCCTCATGGCGGCGAAGGCCGCCACCGTCATGGGGTGCAGGGCGGCGTCGGTCCCCCCGGCCACGACGACGTCGGCCCGCCCCAGGGAGATGAGGTCGGCCGCGGCGGCGAGGGCCTCGGCCCCCGAGGCGCAGGCGGCGACCGGGGCGTGGATCCCGGCCCGGGCCCCCAGGTCCAGTCCCACGGCCACGGCCGGGGCGTTGGGCATGAGGGCGGGCACGGCCGTGGGCGCCACCCGGCGCGGGCCCCGCTCCCGCAGGGTGTCCCAGGCCTGAATGACGGACAGGACCGGTCCCATGCCGGGGGAGACCACGACCGCCAGGCGCTCGGCGTTAACCTGTGGGGCCCCCGCCTGCTGCCAGGCCTCGCGGGCGGCGACCAGGGCGCACTGGCTGGCGCGGTCCAGGCGGCGCACCTGCCGGGGGGCCAGGACGTGGGAGGGCTCGACGGCCAGCGGCGCCCCGATGCGCACCGGCAGCTCGTGCCCGCCGACCTGCGTCACCTCCCGGGGCAGGGTGCGTACGGCGCAGCGTCCGGCGCCCAGGGCCTGCCAGGTGCCGGCCACGTCCCCGGCCAGCGGGTTGGTGGTGCCCAGGCCGGTGACCACGACGGCGCGCGGCGGGTCGCCTCCGGCCTGCTGGGCGGGAGGCGCCATCAGGCCCGCTGGGCGGCCACCAGGTCCACCAGGGCGCCGACGGTGGGCAGGGTGGGGATGAGGGAGTCGTCCAGGGTCACGTCGAGGCGCTCCTCGACCTGGGTGGCGATGGTGAGCAGGCCCAGGGAGTCAATGTCGAGGTCCTGGGCGAAGCGGGAGTCGCGGGTCACCGCCTCGGGGGCGAGGGCGGCCTCCTCGGCGACGATCTGGGTGATGACGGACAGGATCTCGGCGGTGTCGGCCACTGCTCTCTCCTTGGGCTGGGACGGGCCGGGGGCGCCGTCGTCGGTGGGGGCAGGGGCATTGTGCCCCATGAGGGTGGGACCTTGTACCCTGGACGCCCTTAGGTAGCCGGGTTTGGGCCGACGGCGAAGGACGGTCCGGCGTGGTGGCTAGGCGTCCGCCCCCACCAGGCGGGCCACGATAATGGCCACGTGGAGCATGAGGGCGTCACGGGAGTCGGTGGGGTCCCAGCCGACCTGCTCACTGACCCGGCCCAGGCGGTAGCGCACCGTGTTGGCGTGGACGAACAGCGTGCGTGCGGTGGCCTCCAGGGACCCGCCCAGGGCCAGGTAGGTGGCCACCGTCTCCTCGAAGGGGTCGCCCATGAGGTGGAGGGGGGAGTAGACGCGGGCGAGGATCTGCTCGGTGGCCAGGGGGTCGCCGCCCAGCAGCCGCTCGGGGAGGAGCTCGTCGGCGTGGACCGGGCTGGGGGCCTCCGTCCAGCCGGGCAGGGCGCGCAGGCCCGACAGGGCCGAGCGCAGGGAGCCTCCGGCCCGGGCGACGTCGGCCGCCACCGGCCCCACGACGGCGGCCCCGCCCAGCTCCTGGGCCACCCGGGTGGCGGCCTGGTCCACCCTGGTGCCCGGTGTCTCCTCGTCGTGCGCCCCGCCCGCGGTGTCCCCGCCCAGGACGATAATGACGGAGTCCCCCCGCACCGAGATGAGGGAGTCGGAGACCATGCCCCGGCACTGGTGGCGCAGGCGGGAGACCGCCAGGGCGTCGAGCTGGGCGCGTCCGGCCACGGCCACCACCGGCCCGGCGCTGCGCCACCCGGCGGCGGCGGCGCGGGTGGCGACGTCCTGGGAGGAGTCGTGGAGCATGGCGTCCACCGCCACGGACTCCAGGCGCGCACCCCAGGCGCCGCGGGCCTCGGCGGCCCGGGCGTAGACCTCGGCGGCGGCGAACCCGACGTCCCGCCCGAAGGTCAGGACCAGGATCCGGACGGTGTCGTGCTCGTCCTCGGGGACCAGCAGGGGCGCCTCCTCCAGGACCACGTCCAGGACGGTGCGTACCAGCCCCAGGGTCTGGTCCAGGGTGACCACGCCCGTCAGCGTGGCGGGTGCCACGGAGAAGATGCGGGTGGGGCTGGCGGCGGCTGACCGGTTCTCCACCCAGTCCACGAACATCTCCACGCCCAGGCGTGCCACGGAGGCGATCTGCGTGCGGGCGTCCTGCGGGAGGCCGCGGTACCAGGTGTAGGTGGCGCTGACGCGGTCCAGGGAGTGCTCGACCAGGTTGTCCTGACGGTGACGCAGGGCCGTGATCCCAGGAGTGCTCAGCTCGTCCATGGGCCGATCGTACCCAGCCCGCCCGCAGGTCCCGCGCAGCCCGCACCGGTCGTGGTGTCAGGGAGCTGACGCGCCGGGGAGGAGACCGGCGTAGCATACGCCCTGTACGCCCGCCGAGTGGGGCGGGCACGGTCGCGATGCCCGGAGCCGGGCGAGAGGGAGACTCCGTGATGCTAGCCGCTACCCGCACTGAGACCGACCTGCTGGGGCCGCGCGAGGTCCCCCTGGACGTCTACTGGGGTATCCACACCCTGCGTGCTGTGGAGAACTTCCGGATCTCCGGGAGCACCGTGGGTCAGGAGCCCACCTTCGTGCGCGGCATGGTGCAGGTCAAGAAGGCCTCGGCCCTGGCCAACCGGGACCTGGGGACCCTGTCCCCCCAGGTCGCCGACGCCATTGTGTGGGCCTGCGACCAGATCCTGGACCAGGGGCGCTGCATGGACCAGTTCCCCGTGGACCAGTTCCAGGGAGGGGCGGGGACCAGCGTCAATATGAACACCAACGAGGTCGTGGCCAACCTCGCCCTGGAGCACATGGGCTATGCCAAGGGGCGCTACGACATTGTCAACCCCAATGACCACGTCAACAAGTCCCAGTCCACCAATGACGCCTACCCCACGGGGTTCCGCCTGGGCCTCTACCAGGCGATCAACGGCGTGGAGGTGGAGCTGTGCGACCTGGTGGACGCGATCGTGCGTAAGGGCCGGGACTTCTCCGGCGTGCTCAAGATGGGGCGCACCCAGCTCCAGGACGCCGTCCCCATGAGCCTGGGTCAGGAGTTCAAGGCCTTCGCGGTGCTCCTGGACGAGGAGATTACCCGCCTCATGCACAACAGCGCCCTGCTGCTGGAGGTCAACCTGGGTGCCACGGCCATCGGCACCGGGCTGAACACGCCCCCCGGCTACCAGCAGACGGTGCTGCGCCACCTGCGGGCGATCACCGGGCTGCCGATCGTGGGGGCGCAGAACCTCCTGGAGGCCACCAGCGACACCGGCGCCTACGTGTCCATGCACGCCACCCTCAAGCGTGTCGCGGTCAAGCTCTCCAAGATCTGCAACGACCTGCGCCTGCTCTCCTCCGGGCCTCGCGCGGGCCTGGGGGAGATCCGCCTGCCCGAGCGCCAGGCGGGCTCCTCGATCATGCCGGCCAAGGTCAACCCGGTGATCCCCGAGGTGGTCAACCAGGTCTGCTTCAAGGTCATTGGCAACGACGTCACCGTCACCTTCGCCGCGGAGGCGGGCCAGCTCCAGCTCAACGTCATGGAGCCGGTGATCGGGCAGGCCATCTTCGAGTCGATCTCCCTGCTCACCCACGCCATGCGGACCCTGCGGGAGCTGTGCGTCTGCGGTATCGAGGCCAACGAGGAGGTCTGCCGCCGCAACGTGCTGAACTCCATCGGCATCGTCACCTACCTCAACGAGGTCATCGGCCACCACAACGGCGACCTGGTGGGGCGTGAGTGCGCCCGGTCCGGTCGCAACGTGCGCGAGGTGGTCCTGGAGATGGGGCTGCTGGACGAGGACGTGCTCGACGAGCTCCTCAGCCCCGCCAACCTCCTCCAGCCCCGGTACCGTGACGCCAACGTCTACTCCGGCTCCGACCCCTCGGTCGAGGTGCTCCAGGACCCGGAGGAGGCCGACTGACGACGTCGTAGCGCCGCCTCGGGCCGTGGGGCTGACCCGAGGCGGCCCGAGGCGTCCTCAGGCGTCACCGCCCTGGGCGCCGGAGGCCCCGGCGTGGACGTTGCGCAGGTCGTAGCGCCTGACGGCCTGGGCCACCACGGAGCGGTCCAGCACCCCCTCCTCGGCCAGGGCCTGCAGGGCCTTGACCACCACGCAGTGGGCGTCAATGAGGTAGTGGCGCCTCGCGGCGGCGCGGGTGTCGGAGAAGCCGAAGCCGTCGGCACCCAGCGTGTGGTAGCGGCCCGGCACCCAGGCGCGGATCTGGTCGGCCACCAGGTGGTCGAAGTCGCTGGTGGCCACGAAGGGCCCGGGCTCGCCCGAGAGCCTGGCGGTCAGGTAGGGCACGCGCGGCCGGCCGACGGGGTCCAGGAAGTTCTCCCTCTCCGCCTCCAGGGCCTGACGGCGCAGCTCCACCCAGCTGGTGACCGACCAGGTGGAGGCGCGTACGCCCCAGTCCTCGGCCAGCAGGCGGCGGGCCTGCTCGATCCAGGGCAGGGCCACCCCGGAGGCCATGAGGGTCACCTGCGGGCCGCTGCCGACGGGGGCGGCCGCGAGGCGGTGGATGCCCCTGACGATCCCCTCCACGTCCACGTCCTCGGGCTCGGCGGGCTGGCGGATCGGCTCGTTGTAGACGGTCAGGTAGTACATGACGTCCCGGTTGCGCCCGGAGTCCGGCCCGTACCAGCGCTCCAGGGCGTCACGCACAATGTGGCGGATCTCGTAGGCGTAGCCGGGGTCGTAGGTGACCACCGCCTCGTTGGTTCCGGAGATGAGCGGGGAGTGGCCGTCCATGTGCTGGGTGCCCTCACCGGTCAGGGTGGTGCGTCCGGCGGTGGCGCCGATAATGAAGCCGCGGGCCAGCTGGTCGCCGGCGGCCCAGAACTGGTCCGCGGTGCGCTGGAAGCCGAACATGGAGTACAGGATGTACACCGGGATCATGGGCTCGCCGTGGGTGGCGTAGCTGGTGCCGGCCACCTGGAACAGCGCGGCCGAGCCGGCCTCGTTAATACCGGTGTGCATAATCTGCCCGGAGGCGGACTCCCGGTAGGACAGCATCATCTCGGCGTCCACCGGGGTGTAGCTCTGGCCCAGGGTGTTGAAGATCTTCCTGGTGGGGAACAGGGACTCCAGGCCGAAGGTGCGCGACTCGTCCGGGACGATCGGCACGATACGGCGCCCGATGCCCTTGTCCTTAATGAGCTCCTTGAGCAGCTGGACGAAGGCCATGGTCGAGGCCACCTCGCGCCTGCCGGACCCGCTCCTGAGACCGGCGTAGGCCTTGTCCCCGGGCAGCTCCAGGGCCCTGGGGGCGTCACGGCGCTCAGGCAGGAAGCCCCCCAGCTGACGGCGGCGCTCCAGCATGTAGAGCAGGGCCGGGTCGTCGGGGGCCGGCCGGTAGTAGGGGGGCCGGTAGGGGTCCGCCTCCAGCTGGGCGTCCGTGATCGGGATGTGAAGGCGGTCACGCAGGCCCTTGAGGTCGTCCAGGGTCAGCTTCTTCATCTGGTGGGTGGCGTTGCGCCCCGTGAAGTGGCTCCCGAGCATGTAGCCCTTGACGGTGTGGGCCAGGATGACGGTGGGCTGTCCCCTGTGCTCGGTGGCGGCCTTGTAGGCGGCGTAGACCTTGCGGTAGTCGTTGCCCCCGCGCTGGAGGGCCCAGATCTCCTCGTCGGTCCAGTCCCTGACCAGCTCGGCGGTGCGCGGGTCGCGGCCGAAGAAGTGCTCGCGCACGTAGGCGCCGTCGTTGGCGGAGAAGGTCTGGTAGTCCCCGTCGAGGGTCTCCATCATGAGGTGCTCCAGGGCGTGGTCCTTGTCCGCGGCCAGCAGCTGGTCCCAGCCGCGGCCCCACATCACCTTGATGACGTTCCACCCCGCCCCCTTGAAGAAGCCCTCCAGCTCCTGGACGATCTTGCCGTTGCCGCGCACCGGGCCGTCCAGGCGCTGGAGGTTGCAGTTGACGACGAAGGTCAGGTTGTCCAGCTGCTGGTTGGCGGCCAGCTGGAGCATGCCGCGGGACTCGGGCTCGTCCATCTCGCCGTCGCCCAGGAACGCCCAGGTGCGCTGGGCGGAGGTGTCCTTAATGCCCGCGCCCGCCAGGTAGCGGTCGAACCACGCCTGGTAGATGGCCTCGGCCGGGCCCAGCCCCATGGAGACGGTGGGGAACTCCCAGAAGTCCTCCATACGGCGCGGGTGGGGGTAGGAGGGCAGGCCGCGCCCGCCTGCGGGGTGGGAGTACTCCTGGCGGAAGCCGTCCAGGTCGGCCTCGCTCAGGCGGCCCTCGATAAAGGCCCGCGCGTAGTTGCCGGGGGAGGCGTGGCCCTGGAAGAGGACGTGGTCGCCGCCACCGGGGTGGTCCTTGCCGCGGAAGAAGTGGTTGAAGCCGACCTCGTAGAGGGTGGCGGTGGAGGCGTAGGAGGAGATGTGCCCGCCCACGCCCACCCCGGGACGCTGGGCGCGGGTGACCATGACCGCGGCGTTCCAGCGCAGCCAGCGGCGGTAGGTGCGCTCGGCGCCCTCGTCGCCGGGGAAGTAGGGCTCGTCCTCGACTGCGATGGTGTTGACGTAGGGGGTCGTGGTCTGGGTGGGGACGTTGACGTTCCTCTGGCGGGCCTGGGCGAGCATGGACAGGAGGATGTACCGGGTGCGGGGAGCCCCCTTCTCGGCGATGAGGGCGTCCAGCGAGTCACGCCACTCGCGGGTCTCCTCGGGGTCGTTGTCGGTGACCTTGGTCAGGAGGCCGTCAATCAGCGGGGTGGAGTCACTGGTGGGGCTCACGGGATCCTCTTTCTCGCGTCGGTGCGGTAGACGGCTCGGTCGCCCTGCGCTCAAGGGCGGTCCCGGCTGGCGCCGCTGGGCTTGACGGGAACCAAATCTACGACCCGGCACCACGGACCGACACACCTCAGAGGGCACAAGGTCCCATATTGTGTATGAGGTTAGACACTTTTCTTTGGGTTGCAGGCGACCTCCGACGGTACGGCGGCAGCCGGAGGTATCCAGATAGTGTGCCGCGCTTGCGTCAGGCGGGGGTGGTGCGGTGGGCTAGGGGTTGAGGTCCCCGCCCACGGGGCCTCGTTACCGACGAGCATGGGGCGCTGCCCCGGAAGGACGGTCGCAACCGTGGTGAGTACAGTAGGTGGGGCGTTCGGCTTCACCTCAGGGACCATCGTCCAGGAGTTCGGCTACGACGACGACGTCGACCCGGCCCTGCGCGAGGCCGCCGAGACCCTGACGGGCACCGAGCTGGTAGACGAGGACTACGAGGACGTGGCTGACTCCGCGATCGTGTGGTGGCGTGCTGACGACGGCGACGTGGACGACCTCACCGACCTGCTGGTGGACGCCCAGGCCAACCTGGACGGTGACGGCCTCATCTGGGTACTGACCCCCAAGGCGCGCACCACCGGCGCCGTGCCGACCTCCGAGATCGAGGAGGCCGTGCGGACCGCCGGCATGCACGCGACCAGCGCCGCCTCCATGGGGGAGCACTGGAGCGGTATCCGCGTCTCCAGCCGACGGCGCTGAGCGGCTGGCCCGGGGACGGGCCGTACCCGGGGCCGCCGACTGCGGCATGAGCGTGCGCCTGACGGCCGCGCGGGGCCTGCCGACGGCCTGCGCGCTGAGCAGGTGGCCGTGCTGGCGCCGCGGTGCCCTGACGGCGTAACCTGCAGCCGTGGCCTGCCCCCGCGTCGGGGAGGCAGGGACCTGTAGCTCAGTTGGTAGAGCAACGCGTTTACACCGCGTCGGTCGTCGGTTCGAGTCCGGCCGGGTCCACCTGGCCCCTGGCGGCCTCACTGCCGTGAGGTCGGTGGCAGGGGAGGGCGGTCAGCCCCCTGTGGTAGTCGTGCGGTCTGGTGGCCAGGGTGTCGGGGCGTGGTCGGTCGTGCGTGCTTGATCGCTCGCTGTGAGGTATTCTCTGGGTGCTCGTGCCGGCGTCGGCTCGCGGCTCCGGCTCGGGGGTGCGCGTGCTGCTCCAACGCGAGCAGGCCCCCATAGCTCAGTGGTTAGAGCAGCGAGCTTATACCTCGTCCGTGCCTGATAAGCACATGGTCCTGGGTTCGAATCCCAGTGGGGGTACAGCGGCACGGCCCAGGGAGGGCTCCAGCGGATAGTGGGCGCGAACCTGCGCGCCTGGTGCGGGGCGCGCCCCGCCCTCGCCCCGGGTGCGGGCCGGGCTCCCCGGCGGCTGGTAGGAGTGTCCCATGGGAAGAGTGCGGGTAGCCGGCCGGCTGAGGGTCGTCTCCCTCGTTGCGGTCGTGTTCGTGACCGCCTTTGACGGCCTGGCCCTGTCCACGCTGGTACCCCAGATCGCCGTCGACCTCCACCTGGGCGGTCTCTACGGCGCCTTCACGGCCGTCTACGCGCTCGCCCAGCTCTTCGGCGCGCTGTTCGTCTACGGGCGGGTCCGCTCGGCACTGCCGCTGGGGGCGGCCCTCTTCTGCCTGGGCGCGGCAGGCTGCGCCGTGAGCCCCACGGCCCTGTGTCTCGTCTGCGCGCGCTTCGTGCAGGGGGTGGGCGGCGGTCTCGCCGTGGGGGGCGTCTACGCCTCGATCGACCGCGACGTCGACGAGGGCGACCGCCCCGTGGTGTTCGCCGTCCTGGCCTCGGTGTGGGTGGTGCCCTCGATCATAGGCCCGGGCCTGGCGCAGCTGGTCATGGTGGCGTGGTCCTGGCGGGCGCTGTTCCTGGTGACCGCCGTCGTGGCGGCCGCCTGCGCCGCCCTCCTGGCACGGGCCTCGCAGCCGGGGGAGGGGACCACCTCGGCCCTCCCGCTGGGGACCCGGGTGGTCCTCATGACGGTCGGTGCTCTCTCCGTGGCCACCGCGCCGTTCGCGGGCCGCGGCCCGGTGGCCGTCGTGCTCGTCGCCCTGGTGACGCTCACCGGCCTGGTCCTCATCTACAGGGCCTTCACGCTCGTCAGACCGGTCCCGGTGCCCGGCACCCCGGTCCGCACCCTCGCGACGCCGCTGCTGTGCCGCGGGGTCGCCCAGGCGCTGTACGGCGGCGCGGAGGGCGCGGGCGCGTGGTACGTCCACGGGATCCGCCCGGGTGCGACCTTCCTGGTGGTCACGACCGGGGCCTGCGTCTGGGCGGCGGCGTCCTGGGCCCAGTCACGGGACGCCCTCAGGTCCTGGGTCATACGCAACGGGTTCGCGGTGGGCCTGCTGCCGGTCGTGAGCGTGGCCGCGTTCACATCCGCCGTCCTCCTTGGCGGCACGGACGTCAAGATCCTCTCCCTGTGTGCCTGCACCGCCGCCGCCGGGGCGTTCGTCGGCGTCGTCGAGCCGATTATCAGCTCGGCGCTGTTCAGCCAGCGGGCGCCGGAGAGCTCCACGGCCCTGCCGGTCGTCATCCAGGTCGACGACCTCCTCGTACCGGGCGTGGTCGTCGCGGTCCTGGGCACGGCCATGGGCTCAGCCGCCACCCACGCCCTCCTCGCGCTCCTCGCGGGCCTGGGCCTGCTCGCCCTGGTGACGTGGACGGCCTCCGGCGGCCTCACAAGGCACTGGCTGCACCACACCACCAGGGGACGGCGCCGTGCGGACGGCGAGGCCGGCGGGTAGCCCCGAGGCGGGAGCCGCGTCCGGCGATCCGGTGGTCCTCGTCGAACCGGTCTCACAGGGCACCCCCACCCAGGGTGCCCCCGACGGGGCTCGAACCCGTACGCCTCTCGGCATCGGCTTTTAAGGCCGCTGTGTCTACCAGTTCCACCACGGGGGCTGATGCCACCGACGGTGCGCCTCGGTGCGCAGGGTGGTATCGCCGCATTCTACTGTGTATCTTACAACGACACCCCTGCGTCGGGCAGGGAGTTGAGACGGCTCCCACGAGTGGACTTAGCCCACTAACTGCCCGGTTATACGATCGCGCTGGTCAGGGGGGCCGACAGGGCCCAGCCTACCACCGCCGGCCGGGTGCGGCAGGGGGAGGCAGGCGCCGCTGCCGTGGGCCCCGGGTCCTCGCCGGTGTGCGGACGACCACCTCCGTGCGTGCCCTTGCAACATTACGCCATCCTGTGCGTACCGTTGGTGGTGTCGGAGGGGGCGGACGCCCTCGAGGACAACAAGAAGCCCCCCGGACCAGCCGGGGGGCGCATAGTGGGAAGGCGCGGAAGGAGGGAGTTCGATGATCCTCAACATCATCGGAATCCTGGTAGCTCTTCCTGCGTCCATGGTAGCAGCAGTCACGCTCTACCGCACGGCGGCCCGGCAGCGGGCGGCACCGCGGTCATGGCCGCCGCCGACGCCGTCAGCGGCCCCACCTGGGCCACCTGGGTCATGGCCGCCATGTGCGCCCTCGACGTCGCCGGGCTCCTCGCGCACCTGGCCACCGGGCGCCAGCACGACTGGGACGACAGCGCCCCGGCCGGTGGGGCCGGGGCTGGTGGTGGCTCCCGCGATTGGACTCGAACCAATAACCGTCCGATTAACAGTCGGATGCTCTGCCATTGAGCTACGCGGGAAACGCGCCTGACGCGGGATGAACCCTAGCAGGCCTGGGCGGGGGAGTCGAATCGGCTACCGGCGCCGATTCGGCGTCGTTCCAGAGCAAGCTCATGCTGTGGGCAGTCCCACAGCGTCGCGCGCCTCCCGGAGGACCTCCTCCAGGACCGCCGCCTGGGCGGGGGAGCCGGGGGCGCCTGGGCTGGTCCGCACGTACAGCCCGCCCTCGGCGTCGCGCCGCACGCTCGCGCTCACCCGGGTGCCGTCCGGCAGCGTGCGCCGCACCAGGTGGACCACGGAGGCCTCCACCCGCTGCCGCAGCACCCGGGCGAAGCCGTCCACGTCCCGCCCCGGCACGTCGGTGCCGACGACCAGGTGCAACGGGGCGGGGGAGCCCAGGTGGACCGTGAAGGTCCGGGTCCCGGCCTCCCACGCCCCGCGCTCGACGTCGTCCCACGCCACCCGGGTCACCTCGCCCTCGGGGCCTGTCAGGGCCAGGTGCGCGGGGCCGGCCACCGCCCAGCCGCCGTCGGCCAGCGGCACCCAGGCCACCGCCCGCTCCCCGGTGGGCAGGAGGCTGGCGGCCTGCGCGGGCAGGGGGCTACGACGGGGGAGGGGCAGGCGCATGGCCCCAACGGTACGCGGCGTCCCCTGGCCGGGCATCCCACGACGGCGTGGGGCGGGCCGAGCAGAGTGCCTTCGGTCACAAGCCTGCGGGTACCCGGGCGCGTGCGGCCCCGCCCCCCTGTCCCGGGGCCGGGCCGGCTACCTGGGGGTGCCTGGGGGCGTGGGCCCCGCCAGCACGCTCGGCCCGCCAGCTCGAGCCGGGGTAGCCGGGCGCGTGCGACTCCGTCCTCCCGCCCGCGGGGGCGCGGAGCGGTACGCCGTGGGGCCGGGGGTCACCCGGTGCGTGCGAAGATGGGCCCATGGCTTACCGTGACATCCGTATTATCGGCGACCCGGTCCTGCGTACCGCGTGCGACCCCATCACCAGCGTCGACGCCACCGTCAAGGCGCTCGTGGAGGACCTGCTGGAGACCGTTGACGAGGACGGTCGCGCGGGGCTGGCCGCCAACCAGATCGGTGTGAGCCTGCGCGCCTTCTCCTGGAACATTGACGGCGAGATCGGCTACGTCCTCAACCCCCGGCTGGTTGAGATCTCCGAGGACGAGTACCAGGACGGCGAGGAGGGCTGCCTGTCCGTCCCCGGCCTGTGGTACCCCACCGAGCGCGCCTGGTACGCCCGCGCCGAGGGGACCGACCTGGACGGCAGGAAGGTCGTCGTCGAGGGCGAGGGGCTCATGGGCCGCTGCATCCAGCACGAGTGCGACCACCTCGACGGCCACCTCTACCTGGACCGCCTCTCCCGCAGGCACCGTGTCGAGGCCATGAGGGAGCTGCGCAAGAGGGGCCTGTGAGCCCCTGTCCGCTGGCCCGTGGGCCGGGGCCGGCTCCCGCGTCAGGCGCGTGACGGCCGCGGCAGGGGCGGGCGACGCCCCGCTCCCGGGTGCGGCCCACGGGGTACTCGCCCTGGACCAGGGGCTTTCGCGCCCGTCCGCGGCCTGCGGCCCGGCCCCCGCACGGCGGGCCGCTGGACCTGTCGCGCCCGAGCAGGAGAGAACCTGCCATCTGCCGTGATAGCGGTCGCCGACGGATGGTAGCCTGTTCCTGCACGCCGCGTGCGTCACGTGATCGCCCGGTCCGGTCCGAGAACGTAGGGGAAGACGACTCTCGAACCGACCAGGAGGAGATACCCGTGAACGGTGCTTACACCCGCGGTGTCCTTTTCGTGCACTCCGCGCCCCGTGCGCTGTGCCCCCACATTGAGTGGGCCGCCGCCGAGGTGCTAGGTGCGCGTGTCCACCTGGACTGGACCGAGCAGGCCGCCGCCCCGGGTATGGTGCGCGCCGAGACCAGCTGGGTCGGGCGCGTGGGCACCGGCCCCCAGCTGGCCAGCGCCCTACGCGGCTGGGCCAACCTACGCTACGAGGTCACCGAGGAGGCCAGCCCCGGCTCCGACGGCGGGCGCTGGTCCCACACCCCGGATCTAGGTATCTTCCACGCCCAGACCGACGTCCACGGCAACGTCGTCATCCCCGAGGACCGTATCCGCGCCGCCCTGTCCCACTCCGCCGACCCCGCGCGCATGCGCCGTGAGCTGGACCTGGCCCTCGGCCAGGCCTGGGACGACGAGCTCGAGCCCTTCCGCTACGCGGGCGCGGGGGCGCCCATCCGCTGGCTCCACCGAGTCGCCTGAGGACCAGCCGCGGGCCCGTCCTCCGGCCCGCCACTGCCGCCCCAGGACCCACCGGGTCCTGGGGCGGCGGCCGTGTCCGGGTCAGCTCAGGGCGGCGGCGGCCGCCAGTCGCAGCGCCCCGGCGAAGCGGGTCTCGCGCTGGGCGGGGTCCATGTCCTCGCGGTGGTCCAGGAGGTGGTCGGAGACCGTGAGCACCGCCAGGGCCCGCCTGCCCGTCTGGGCGGCCACGGCGTACAGGGCCGCGGCCTCCATCTCCACCGCCAGCACCCCGTAGGCGGCCAGCTGCTCGGTCTGCCCCTGGGGGGTGAGGTAGAAGTGGTCGCGCGAGACAATGGTGCCGGTGTGGACCGCCCCCTCCAGCTCCCCGCTGCCCGCTGCCCGCCGGGACTCCTCCCAGGCGGCCCGGGCCAGGTGGAAGTCCGCGACCGCGCTGAAGCGCACCCCCGGGATACGGGCGTCGTTCATGGCCGAGTCGGTGTGGGCGCCGGTGGCGATGACCACGTCCCCGACCCGCACACCCGGGGCGATCCCCCCGGCGGTCCCTACGCGCACAATGCGCTCCACCCCAAACTGGCTGAACAGCTCGGTGGCGTAGATGGTGATCGAGGGCTGTCCCATACCCGAGCCCATGACCGACAGGGGGCGCCCGTCCACGGTCCCGGTCAGTCCCAGCATCCCGCGCACGTCGGTGACCAGGCGGGCGTCAGGCATGAGGGCCTGGGCGATGCGCAGGGCGCGACGCGGGTCGCCGGGCATGAGCACGGCGGGGGCGAAGTCCCCCGGGGAGGCGTCAATGTGGACGGTGGACATAGCGGTCCTCTCTCCTGGTGCGCCGCGGGCCGGACACCGCGACGTCGTCACCCCAGTGTCCCACATGCTGGACACCACTCGATCCGCAACGTGGTACGGGCTACCGTTTCGGCGTCATGACGCCATTATCCCGCGCGGGACCGACGGCGTCCGTCCGCAACCCTGGAGAGGTCACCATGGCCTTCACCCCCTCATCCACCCCTGACGTGCCGCCACGCGAGCAGTGGAGCGGTCAGGTCGGCTTCCTCCTGGCCGCTATCGGCTCGGCCATCGGGCTGGGCAATATCTGGCGCTTCCCCGGCGTCGCCTACCAGAACGGCGGGGGCGCCTTCGTGGTGCCCTACGTGGTGGCCCTCCTGTGCGTGGGCACCCCCGTCCTGCTCCTGGACTACGCCCTGGGGCACCGGTTCCGGGGCGGTGCCGCGACCGTCTTCAGGCGCCTGTCGCGCAGGCTGGAGTGGCTGGGCTGGTTCCAGGTGGGTATCTGCTTCATTATCATGGCCTACTACGCCGTCATTGTGGCCTGGTCCCTGCGTTACACGCTGTTCTCGGTCAACAGGGCCTGGGGGAGCGACGCCGGCGCCTTCTTCACCCGCTACATCGGCGTCAGAGACCTGCCCGACTCCGGTGCGCCGGGCTTCTCCGCCCAGCCGGTGGCCGGGGTGGTTATCCCCCTGCTCGTTGTGTGGGCCCTCGGTATCGTGACCATTGCCCGGGGGGTGTCCGACGGGGTGGAGAAGGCCAACCGGGTCTTCCTGCCGCTGCTGGTGGTCATGTTCATCGCCCTGGTGGGGCGCGCCCTGCTCCTGCCCGGGGCCACCACCGGGCTCAACGCCCTGTTCACCCCCGACTGGTCGGCGCTGGGGGAGTCACGGGTGTGGATCGCCGCCTTCGGGCAGATCTTCTTCTCCCTGTCGGTGGGGTTCGGCATTATGCTCACCTACGCCTCCTACCTCAGGCGCCGCTCCAACCTGGTGGGCACGGGCATGGTGGCGGCCTTCGCCAACTCCTCCTTCGAGATCCTGGCGGGTATCGGCGTGTTCGCGACCCTGGGGTTCATGGCCCACGTCCAGGGCTCGAGCGTGGCCGACCTCAAGGGGATAAGCGGCGTCAACCTGTCCTTCGTGACCTTTCCCACGGTCATCTCCCAGATGCCCGGAGGGGCCCTGTTCGGGGTCCTCTTCTTCTCCTCCTTCTCCATGGCGGGGCTGACCTCCTTCATCTCCATTATCCAGATGGTGGCCTCCTCGGTGGCGGAGAAGTACTCCCTGAGCACGCCCCGGGCCACCCTCGTGGTGGGCCTGCCCGCCGCGGCCCTGTCCTTCGTCCTGTTCGGCACCTCCACGGGCCTGTACAACCTCGACGTCGTGGACGCCTACGTCAACAATATCGGGGTGGTGGGCTCGGCCATCCTCATGTGCGTCATCGTGGGCCTGGTGCTGCGCCGCCTGCCCGAGCTCCAGCGCCACCTCAACCTGGTCTCGGAGTCCCGCGTGGTGGGCCTGTGGTGGCGTCTGCTCATCGCCCTGGTGGTGCCCGGGCTGCTGGGCTTTATGTTCGTGCAGACCTTCTGGTCCTACGCCACCAAGGGCTACTCCTACGCCCACGGCTTCGAGGCCGTCTTCGGCTGGGGGGTGCTGGGCGCCGTGATCGTGTTCGCGGTGGGGCTCCCGGGAGCCACCCGGCTGGTGCGCCGCAGGCGCTCGGGCGAGGACACCCAGCCCGGGGACGACTTCAGGCCCCTGGACCTCCAGGCCCTGGCCGCTGCCGAGGACGAGGAGGTGAACTGACGTGACCGGAACCGCTATCGCCCTCATGCTGGTGGCTATCGTCATTATCTGGGGCGGCCTGGCCGTCTCCGTCACCGCCCTCGTCTCCCGGGGGCGTCGTGAGGCCCGGGACGCCCGGCGGGCCGCCGTGGCGGCCGCCCGCGAGCACCTGGGCAACGCCGGGACGCAGGGCTGAGCGGTCCTGCGCCCTGCCACACGCCTGCGAGACAATATGAGCATGACTGACACCGTCGCGCCCGCCCGGCCCCTGCCCCGACTGGTCGCCTTCGACCTGGACGACACCCTGGCCCCCTCCAAGTCCCCCATGCCCGCCCCCATGGCCGCCGCCCTGCGGGCCCTGCTGGACGTGGTGCCGGTCTGCGTCATCTCCGGGGGCCAGATCAGCCAGTTCCAGAACCAGGTCCTGGCCCACCTGGGCGCCTCCGAGCCCCAGCTCGCCCGGCTCCACCTCATGCCCACCTGCGGCACCCGCTACTACAGGCACGCGGGGGAGGGCTGGGAGCTGGTCTACGCCAACAACCTCACCCCCGCCCAGGTCGCCGAGGGGTTCGCCGTCATCGAGGCCCAGGCGCGCCGCCTGGGCCTGTGGGAGGAGCGCACCTGGGGCCCCATCCTGGAGGACCGGGGCTCCCAGATCACCTTCTCGGCCCTGGGCCAGGAGGCGCCCCTGGAGGTCAAGAAGGCCTGGGACCCCACCGGTGAGAGGAAGGGGCGCCTGCGCGACGCCGTCGCCCCCCACCTGCCCGACCTGGAGGTCCGCTCCGGGGGCTCCACCAGCGTGGACGTCACCCTCAAGGGCGTGGACAAGGCCTACGGCATGCGTAGGCTCGCCGAGGTCACCGGTATCGCCCTGGACGACATGCTCTTCGTGGGCGACCGCCTGGACCCCGAGGGCAATGACTACCCCGTCAAGGCCCTGGGCGTGCCCACCCACGCCGTGGAGGGCTGGCAGGACACCGCCGCCTACGTCACCGACCTCGCCGCCCGTATTGCCGCCAGTGCCCCCGACGGCGCGCCCGGGGCCAGCGCTCCCGACGGCGCGCCTGGTGCGGCCGACGCCCCTGCCGGCGCTCCCGCCGGTGCTGGCTCCCCTGCTGAGGCTGGCTCCCCTGCCGGTGCCGGCGCTCCCGGCGCGGCCAGCTCCCCGGGGTCCGGGGCGGGCCCCGACGACCAGGCGTAGCCGTGCCCGGGCACCCCCTGCGCAGGGCCCTGGGCACCTGGTGGCGGGATCGCAGTGTCGGCTTCCGCAGGATTGTGCGCACCCTGGTCCTGCTGCTGGCCAGCACCCTGGTCTGCCTGGGGGCCGGGGCGGTCACGGCCACCGCCTCCTCCCCGGTCGGCCCCCACCAGGCCCGCTGGTCCACCACCCTGGACTCCACGCTCACCGTGGACCTGGGGCCGCTGGGCAGCGCCAGCCTGGACTCGCCCGCCGGGTCGCTGGGGGTGCGGGTGCTCCTGGGGGAGATCCCCTCCGACGCCGCCACCCCGGGCACCGACGACCTGGCCGCCCTCCTGACCGGGGACCTGGGCTCCTACTCCTCCCTCGCCGCCCACCCCGACCTCACCGTCCGCCAGGGGCTGCGGGCCCTGAGGGACGACGCCCTGCGCCGCGCCGGCCTGCTGGAGTCCCTGGTCCTGTGCGCCGTGGCCGCCGCACGCCTGCTCACCCGCGGCCACCTGCGTGACGCCGTGGCCGCCCTGGCCGCCGCCGCCCGCACCCACCGGGGGGCCAGCGTCCTGGGGACGGCAACCGCGCTGGCCGCCGTCGTCGCCGTGGTGGTGCCCGCGGTGTCGCCCGCCACCTCGGTGCAGAGCCGGACCCTGGAGGTCCTGGCGGGCACCAGCGCCTCCCGGGCCCGCTTCTCCGGCAGACTCGCCGACGTGGTCGCCGCCTACGGGCCCCAGCTGACCAGCTACCTGACCAGCACCCGGACCTTCTACGCCCAGGCCGCCGACAGCCTGCGCTCGGCCTGGGCCCAGGCCGACGCCGCCGAGCCGGTGCGTGCCCCGGACGGGGACACCGCCAGCCCGTCGCCCACCGGGTCCCCCGCCTCACCCGGCCCCCGCCTGGGACCGGTCACCGCCGTGCTGACCACCGACCTGCACTGCAACCTCGACGTCATTGACCTGGTGGGGGTTCTGGACGAGGTCGCCGGCGCCACCGTCCACATGGACGACGGCGACCTGACCATGACCGGCTCCGACCCCGAGCAGGTCTGCGTGGACGCCCTGAGCCAGGCCGTGCCCGACGGCGTCTCCCGGGTGGCCACGATCGGCAACCACGACTCGGCCGCGACCGCCGCACGCCTGACCGCCCAGGGCTGGACCGTCACCGACGGCACCGTCCACCAGGTCGGGGGACTGCGCGTCCTGGGCGACACCGACCCGGACCGGACCACGGCCACCGGCACCACGGCGCGCGGGCAGGAGGACGTCCAGGCCCTGGGGGCCAGGCTCGCGGCCACCTCCTGCCGCGTCCCCACCGACGTGGTCCTCGTCCACCAGCCCGCCGCCTTCGGCCCCCTGGCCGCCACCGGGTGCGCGCCCCTGCTCATCGGCGGCCACCTCCACAGCGAGCAGGGTCTGAGCGCGACCGCGGGCGGGCGCGGCACCGTCCTGGAGCTCGTGGCCGGGGCCGGCAAGGGCGGGACCTCCATCGGCGCCGTGACCGAGGACTCCTACGCCCACGTCCTGTCCTTCTCCCGTGACGGCACCCTGCTGGCCTGGAGGACCGTGGTCCTCCACCCCGACGCCTCTGTGACGGTCACCACCTGGCAGGACGTCCCTACCCCCTCCTGAGGGCGGGCACGCGACCAGTACGGGCTTAGGTAGGGTAGGCCCGACGGAAAGGAGGCGCTATGGCGCGTGTACCCACCGAGGCCGAGATCGAGGCAATGAGCGAGGACGAGCTCGAGGCCTTCCTCTCCGGTGGCCAGGATCCTGGTGGCGGGCCCCAGGGGGATGCCGCCCTGCGCCCCGCCGTCGCGCCCGGGGGCTGGCAGGCCACCAGCGGCGCCCCGCGCACCTACGCCTGGCTGCTGGTGGTGGCCTCCGTCATCGGTGTCGCGGCCTGCTGGGAGCTCATGGTCTCCGAGCTCAGGCAGCTGCGTGAGCCCCTGGCCGAGCTCTCCTGTGACATTAACCCCCTGGTCTCCTGCGGCGCCTCCCTGAACGTGTGGCAGGGCAACCTCCTGGGCGTGCCGAACTCCTTCGTCGGGGCCATGGCCTTCGCAGTGCTGCTGGTGGTGGGGCTGCTGCTGGCCTCCGGCCACCGCCTGCCCCGCTGGGTGTGGTGGGGCCTGACGGCCGGGACCGTCGCAGGGGTGCTGTTCGTGGCCTGGTTCCTGGGGGTCTCGGTACTCACCCTCGGCAGGCTGTGCCCCTTCTGCATGCTCATCTGGGCGGTGACCCTGCCGGTGGCCGCGCACACCTGGGGCCAGGCGGCCCTGGGCGGCCACCTGGGACTGGGAGAAGGGGCGGCGCGGCGCCTGTGGGCCCTGCGCTGGTGGCTCACCGCAGCCGCCTACCTGGCGGTCGTGCTCACCGTCGTGGTCGGCCTGTGGGACAGCTGGATGCTGGTGCTCTGATGCCTGCCTCACCCCGGTCCGCGTCCTCGGCCTCGGAGGACTCCACCGTCACCCAGGACTACCTCAAGGCGGTCTGGTCGGTCTGCGAGTGGGGGGACGCCGGGGCCTCCATCACCGGCCTGTCCAGGCGCATGGGGGTGGCCGTCTCCACCGCCAGCGAGAACGTGGCCAGGCTCGTGGACGCGGGCCTGCTGGTGCACGAGCCCTACCGGGCGGTCACCCTCAGCTCGGAGGGGTGGCGTCGGGCCACGGCCATTATCCGACGCCACCGCCTCCTGGAGACCTACCTGGTGGCCAACCTGGGGTTCACCTGGGACGAGGTCCACGTCGAGGCCGAGGAGCTGGAGCACGCCGTGTCCGACCGCCTCATTGACCGTATTGACGCCGCCCTGGGCCACCCCGTCCGCGACCCCCACGGGGACCCGATCCCCGGTCCCGACGGCGAGGTCGTGGTACCGCGCCTGCGCAGTATCGACACCCTGCGCGTGGGCCAGACCGGGGTGGTGGGCCGTATTAAGGACGAGTCCGTCACCCTGCGCCACCTCACACGTGCCGGGATCGGCCTGGACACGCGCGTGATCGTGGTGGAACGGGTCCGGCCCGGCGCCCCGGACGCCTCGGAGGGTGAGGGACCCCGGCACCTGGCCACCGTGGTCCGTGCCGTCCGGCCCCCCGGGGCGCCCGCGGCCCAGGGGGCCGACGCCGTCCTGCCCGCCGGGACCCTGTGGGTGGTGGACTGAGGCGCCCACGCCTCCCAGGTCCCGGGCCAGCAGGGCGGGCCGGCCCCGGTGCCCTGCACGGGGCCGGGGCCTGCACGGGGCCCGGGTCCTGCCGTCCGGCGCCCTGCCGGCAGGGCGCGCCCGGGCCGGGGCACAATAGGCCCATGAGTACCGTCTTCACCAAGATCATGAACGGCGAGCTCCCCGGGCACCTCGTGTGGGCCGACGAGGTCTGCGTCGTCCTGGCCACCATCGAGCCGCACACCGACGGCCACGTCCTGGTGGTCCCCCGCGCCGAGATCGGCTCCTACGTGGACGCGCCCGAGGACGTCGTGGCCCACCTGGCCGTCGTCGCCAGGCGTGTCGGTGCCGCCCAGACCCGGGTCTTCGGCGCCCCCCGGGCCGGGGTCATGGTGGTCGGCTACGGGGTGGACCACCTCCACGTCCACGTCCTGCCCATCTGGTCCGAGGCGGACGTCTGCCCGTCCTCCGCCCGCCACGACGTCCCCGCCCAGGAGATCGGGGCCGCCATGGAGCGCCTGCGCGCCGGGCTGACCGAGGACGGCTGGGGGGAGTTCGTCACCAGGTAGCCTCCCCCTGCGCGAGAACGGTACTTGTTCGTCGTGAGAACGGTACTTGTTCGTCGTGAGAACGGGGACTGCCTACGCTCACGGTGGGGCCCGGGCCGGCCCGGTACGTGGCCTGTGGCGGGCACCCCGGTGAGCGACGCCGTCGGGCCGGGGATAGGCTGTGCGCCGGACACCCGTGCGTGACGCGGCCCGCCCGCGGACTGAAGAGAGGCTTGAGCGATGAGCGACGTGCCCACCGGCGCCAGCACCACCCCCTACCGCTACACGGCGGCCCTGGCGCAGGAGATCGAGACCACCTGGCAGGACCGCTGGGAGGCCCGGGGCACCTTCCACGCCGACAACCCGGTCGGCGCGCTCGCGGGGGAGGGGGCGCGCAGGGACAAGTTCTTCGTCCTGGACATGTTCCCCTACCCCAGCGGCAAGGGCCTGCACGTGGGCCACCCCCTGGGCTACATCGCCACCGACGTGGTGGCCCGCTTCACCCGCATGACCGGGCGGAACGTGCTGTACACCATGGGCTACGACGCCTTCGGCCTGCCCGCGGAGCAGTACGCGGTGACCACCGGCCAGCACCCGCGCACCTCCACCGAGGCCAATATCGCCACCATGCGCCGCCAGCTGCGGCGCCTGGGCCTGTCCCACGACCCGCGCCGCTCCCTGGCCACCATCGACCCGGGCTACGTGCGCTGGACCCAGTGGATCTTCCTCAAGATCTTCGGCTCCTGGTTCGACCCCACCGCCCCGCGCCGTGACGGGCGGGGAACAGGGGCGGCCCGGCCTATCAGCGAGCTGCGCGCCAAGCTGGAGCGCGGTGAGGTCGCGGTCCCCTCCGGCCGCGCCTGGGCGGATCTCAGCGCGCAGGAGAAGGACGCCGTCGTGGACGGCTTCCGCCTGGCCTACGTCTCCAACGCGCCGGTGAACTGGTGCCCGGGCCTGGGCACGGTCCTGGCCAACGAGGAGGTCACCGCCGAGGGACGCTCCGAGAGGGGCAACTACCCGGTCTTCAGGCGCAACCTGCGTCAGTGGATGATGCGTATCACCGCCTACGCCGACCGCCTGGCCGAGGACCTGGACACGGTGGACTGGCCCGAGAAGGTCAGGCTCATGCAGCGCAACTGGATCGGCCGCTCCGAGGGGGCCCAGGTCACCTTCGCCCTGCCCGGGGCCGCCGCGGCCGGCGCCTGCCAGGACTCCCTGGAGGTCTACACCACCCGCCCCGACACCCTCTTCGGGGCCACCTTCATGGTGGTCTCCCCCGAGCACCCGCTCCTGGGGGGCCTGGACTCCTCGGCCTCGGTGCGCTCCCGGGACCAGGTTGACGCCGACGCCGCGGCGCTGACCGTCCCCGCCGCCTGGCCCGAGGGTACCCGCGAGGCCTGGACTGGCGGCCACGCCACCCCCGCCCAGGCCGTGGCCGCCTACCGCGCCCAGGCCGCCGCCACCTCCGAGACCGACCGCACCGACGAGGGGCGGGACAAGACCGGCGTCTTCACCGGCTTCTTCGGCGTCAACCCCGTCAATGGCGCACTGGTACCGGTGTTCGTGGCCGACTATGTGCTCATGGGCTACGGCACCGGCGCCATTATGGCCGTGCCCGCCCACGACGAGCGCGACTGGGCCTTCGCCACCGCCTACGACCTGGACATTGTCCAGACGATCGGCCCGGCCGACGACCCCCTGGGCACCGACCTGTCCCGGGGCGCCTACACGGGCGACGGCGTCGTGGTGAACTCCGCGGCCGGCGACCTGGACGTCAACGGCATGGGCAAGGACGAGGCCAAGGCCGTCGTGACCGCCTGGCTGGAGGCCCGGGGCGCCGGGCGCGGTGCGGTCACCTACCGCCTGCGCGACTGGCTCTTCAGCCGCCAGCGCTACTGGGGCGAGCCCTTCCCCGTGGTGTGGGACGAGGCCGGGGGCGTCCACGCGCTGCCGGAGTCCATGCTGCCGGTCGAGCTGCCCGAGGTCACCGACTACTCGCCGCGCTCCTACGACCCCGACGACGCGGCCTCCGACCCCGAGCCGCCCCTGGGCAAGGCGGTCGACTGGGTGGAGGTCGAGCTGGACCTGGGCGACGGGCCCAGGAGGTACCGCCGGGAGACCAACACCATGCCCAACTGGGCGGGGTCGTGCTGGTACGAGATGCGCTACATCGACCCTACCGACCCAGAGCACCTCGTCGACCCGGTCAACGAGGCCTACTGGATGGGGCCGCGGCCCGAGGCCGGCAACACCTCCGGGGGCACGGACCTGTACGTGGGCGGCGTCGAGCACGCCGTGCTGCACCTGCTCTACTCCCGGTTCTGGCACAAGGTCCTGTTCGACCTGGGCGTGGTGTCCTCCTCCGAGCCCTACCACCGCCTGTTCAACCAGGGCTACATCCAGGCCTACGCCTACACCGACTCCCGCGGCCAGTACGTGCCCGCCGACGAGGTCCAGGAGGGCCCGGCCGGGGACGACGGCGAGCCGGTCTTCACCTGGAGGGGGCAGGTGGTCCGGCGCGAGTACGGCAAGATGGGCAAGTCCCTGAAGAACATCGTCACCCCCGACGACATGTACTCCGCCTACGGCGCGGACACCTTCCGCGTCTACGAGATGAGCATGGGGCCGCTCGACGCCGACCGCCCCTGGGACACCCGCGCCGTGGCCGGGGCCCAGCGCTTCCTGCAGCGCCTGTGGCGCAACGTGGTCGATGAGGCCACCGGCGAGGTCACGGTGGTGGACGACCCGGCCGACCAGGCCACGGCCCGCCTGGTGGCCCGCACGGTCGTGGGGGTCCGTGAGGACTACGAGGGCATGCGCCTGAACACGGCCATCGCCAAGCTGATCGTGCTCAACAACCATCTCACGGGGCTGGCGGCGGTGCCGCGTGAGGCCGTCGAGGCCCTGGTCCTCATGACCGCCCCCGTGGCCCCCCACATCGCCGAGGAGATCTGGAGCCGCCTGGGGCACGAGGACTCCCTGGCCCACGAGCCCTTCCCGGAGGTGGCTGACCCCTCCCTGCTGGCCGCCGAGGAGGTCACCTGCGTGGTCCAGGTCAAGGGGAAGGTGCGTGACCGCCTCCAGGTGGACCCCGGGATCGGCGAGGCCGAGCTGGAGGCCCTGGCCCTGGCGGCCCCCGGCGTGGTGCGTGCCCTGGCGGGACGCGGCGTGCGCAAGGTGATCGTGCGGGCCCCCGGGCTGGTCTCGGTCGTGCCGCAGTGAGCGCTGCGGCACGGGTGCCCGGGCTCCGCGGCCGTGCTGGTAGACGCGCCAGGGAGGGCTCTGCGCGGCACGGGTGCCCGGGTGACGGGCGCACGGGCTAGGGTCGGCCCATGACCCTGGCCGTCGTCACCGACTCCTCCGCCTGCCTGCCGCGGGCCCTGGCCGACTCCCGTGGTATCGAGGTCGTCGCGCTCCACCTCGACAAGGAGACCGGGACGACGTCCCGCCCCAGCGTCGCCGAGCTCGCCCGGGCCTACCGGCGGGCCGCCGGTAGGGCCGACGAGGTGCTCGCCGTGCACCTGTCCGCCTGCCTGTCGGGCACGGTGGACAATGCGCGCCTGGCCGCCGAGGAGGTCAACGAGGCGCTGGCGGGCGGGCCGGTGACCGTGGTGGACACCGGCACCTGCTCCGGCGGCGTCGGCCTGGCCGCCCTGGCGGCCGCGGGCGCCCCGGACGCCAGGCGCGGGGCGGCCCTGGCCCTGGAGTCGGCCTCCCGCTCCCGGGTCCTGTTCCTGGTCCCCGACATCTCGCACCTGCGTCGCGGGGGGCGGATCGACCGCACGACGGCCCTGCGGGGGGCGACCCTGGGGATCCACCCGATCCTGGAGGTCCGTGGCGGGCGCATCGTGGTCGCGGAGACCGTGCGCGGCGCGGCCCGGGCCCGGCGCCACCTCATGGCCCGTGCGGTGCGGGCGGCGGGGGGCTCCGCCCTGAACGGTCCCCGCCCGCCCGCGGTCCCCGTGCGGCTGGCCGTCCACGACGCCGGGGCCGCGGCCGCCGCCCAGGAGCTGGAGGACGAGCTGGCTGAGGCCATGGCCGCCTCCGGGGCGGTCCTGACCTCCGTCCTGCGCTCCCACGCCGACCCCGCCCTGGCGGCGCACGTGGGCCCCGGGGCCCTGGGTGTGGTCGTGGCCCCCGCCCTGGGGGCCGTCGACGACCCGCTACAGGCCTGAAACCGCGGGACCGCGCGGCGTCATCCGGCGCCCGGGCCTGTGGACAACCGCCTGTGGGGCCGGGTTGTCCACAGGTGGCTGACAAGGGCGTGCACCGGCCCGGTACCGCCTCCTACCGTCGGTACCATGAGCGGTTTCCACCTCCGGCCCCGGCGGTCCCTGGACGACCTGGTGCGCCTGGCCTGCTCCACCGACCCCCAGGAGGCCGAGGAGCACCCCAGGCGCCTGGCGCTGGCGCCCCGGGCGGCGCTCGGGCTCGGCGTCGTCCTGCTGGCCCTGGCCCTGGTCCTGGCGCTGCGCACGGTCACGGGCGCCGCCTCCGGAGGCCAGGGCGCGGCACCACCCGCCACGAGTGCCTCCGCGGCTGCCACGCCGGACGGTGCCCGGCCGGGGGCCGTCCCCAGTATCGCCGACCCTGCCCCGTCCTCCGCCTCCCCGGCCCCCGAGGGACAGGATGTCGTGGTCCACGTCACCGGTGCGGTGGTCTCGCCCGGGGTGGTGCACCTGCCCGCCGGGTCGCGGGTCACCGACGCCCTGACGGCCGCCGGGGGGCCCAGCGCCGACGCGGACACCAGCCAGATCAACCTGGCCCGCCCCCTGGCTGACGGGGAGCAGGTGCGGGTGCCCCGTGCCGGTGAGGACGCCTCCGCCTGGGACGCCCGGGCCCCCACCGCGGCCACGGGCTCCCCGGGGGCCAGCCCGGGGCAGGGGCAGGTCAATATCAATACCGCTGACGCGGGGGAGCTGGAGAGGCTGCCCGGTATCGGACCCGCCCTGGCCCAGCGGATCGTGGACTACCGCCGTGAGCACGGCCGGTTCGGGGCCGTCGAGGACCTCACCGACGTCCCCGGTATCGGGCCCGCCAAGCTCAGGGCCCTCAAGGAGGTGGCGACCGTATGAGCCGGGTGGGCCCGCCTTCCGGGGAGCCGGGAGCCGCAGGCGGTGGTCGGCTCCCCGGGGGCCGGCGGGCGGCAAGGGTGCCCCCGGCGCCCGCCCCGGGCCGTGGGCGCCGCCGCGGGAAGGATCCCGCGCTGGCCGACAGGGCCCCCGAGCCCCTGGACCTGCGTCTGGCCCCCACCGCCCTGACCGCCTGGGGCGTGGCGGCCTGGGCGGTGGCCAGGCCCGCGGGGTCCTGGAGGTCCCTGAGCGTCCTGGCGGCCCTGGCCGGGCTCCTGGCCCTGGTCCTGCTGCGGCCCGTCCTGCGCTTCCGCGCGGCCCGGCACCGGGACGACCCCCGGCCCGGCTCCCAGAGCCCCGACGTGCCCGCCCACCTGGTCGCGGGCTCCCTGGCGGCCAGCCTCCTGCTGCCCCTCCTGGCAGGGGGCGCCGTCCTGGGCACCACCGCGGCCCACCAGTGGTCCCGCTGTCACGACCCCCTGAGCACGGCTCTGGCCCGCGGGACGCCGGTGACACTGGTGGGCACGGTCTCCCGGCAGCCCCGCGTAGCCGGGGCGCGGGGGGAGACGGTCCTGACCACCCTGGAGGTGGGGAGCGTGGACGGGCGTGTCTCGACCATGAGCGTGACGCTCCTGGGCCGGGACGCTCTCCTGGACGTCCCCATGGGCTCCCGCCTGCGGCTCCACGCCACGCTCAGGGCCCTGCCGGCAGGGCAGCGTGAGGGGGCGCTGGTCCGGGCCACCACCTTCAGGGTGCTGGCCCCTCCCAGCGGGGTCCTGGGACTGGTGACCGGCCTGCGCGCGGGGCTCGCCCGGGCCGCGGGCCAGGAGCCGGGCGGGTCGGGGGACGTCAGGGACCGTGGCCGGGCGGCGCAGGGCGGTGACGAACCCTGGCCGAGCGGGACCCGGGCCCTGGTGCCCGGGCTCGCCCTGGGTGACGACCACGCCCTGCCCACCGACCTGCGTGAGGCCATGCGGGACGTGTCCATGACCCACCTGACGGCGGTCTCCGGGGAGCACGTCGCCATGGTGCTGGGGCTGGTCCTGACGGCCCTGGGGGTGCTGCCGCGCCGGTGGCGCGCAGGGGCGGGGGCGCTGGTCCTGACGGCCCTGGTGGTCCTGGTCCGGCCGGGCGGCTCGGTGCTGCGCGCGGCGGTCATGGGCGCCGTCCTCCTGGTCGGGGTGGCCGCGGGAAGGCGGTCCAGCGCCCTGCCGGCCCTGGGTGTGAGCGTCGTCCTCCTGGTCCTCGTTGACCCCTTCCAGTCCCGGGACTACGGGTTCGCCCTGTCTGTGGCGGCCACCGGGGGGATCCTGCTGGGGGCGCGCGGGGCGCAGGCCGCCCTGGGCCGGTACCTGCCCCGCTGGCTGGCCGCCCTGGTGGCGCTGCCCCTGGTGGCCCAGGCCGCCTGCGCCCCGGTCCTGGTCATGCTGCGTCCGGCCGTGGGGGTGTGGGCCGTGCCCGCCAACGTCGTCGCCGCCCCGCCGGTGCCCGTGGCCACCGTGTCCGGCCTCCTGGCCACCCTGGTGGCCCCCTGGTGGCCGTGGGGCGCGAGGGTGCTCGCCTGGCCCGCGCTGGCCGCCTGCGCCTGGCTGGCGCTGGTCTCCCGCTGCCTGGCGTCCCTGCCCGGCGCCGTCGTCCCCTGGCCCCAGGGGGTGGCCGGCGCGCTGGGGCTGGCCGTGCTGGAGGTCGTCATCCTGGTGGCCTGCTCCCGCAGGGTCCGTGGGGGCTGCCGCCGGGGCGCGGTCCTGCTCACCTGGGCCGGTCTGGTCCTCTTAGAGCACGTCCGTGCTGCCCGGCGTGCCCCGGGCCGCCACGAGGTGGCCCGCCCGCACCGTGCCCAGGGGCGGTCGCCCCCAGGGCCCTGACCGGGAGCGGACGCCAGGGGGCGGGTCCCGGAGGGCGGGCGCCAGGGGGCGGGCCTCAGGGAGAGGGCGCGCGGCAGTGAGCCCGGCACCCGTGAGCGAGACGGCGTGCCGTGGCAGGCTAGCCCCATGCCTGCCTCCCGATCCTCCCGCCCCGCACGGGGGTCACGTCGAGCCCCCGCCGGTCCGAGCTGGCAGGAGGTCGCGCTCGCGCCCCTGGTCCTGCTGCGCGTGGGCGAGGAGGTGCTGGGGGACCGGGCCGTGGAGCGCCTCCTGGCCCAGGCACGCGGAAAGGACCCGAGCACGGAGGTCGTCCGGGTCGAGGCCGCCACCTACGAGTCCCACCAGCTGGACACGCTGGTCTCCCCCTCCCTCTTCGGGGAGCCCAGGGTCGTCCTGGTACCCAACCTGGAGCAGATGAACGACGCCCTCCTGACCGACCTCCTGACCTACACCCGCCAGGTCGACCCCGAGGTCGTGGTCATCCTGCGCCACAACGGGGGCCAGCGCGGCAAGCGGCTCCTGGAGGCCGTGGCGGCCTCCCCCTACCCGGTGGTGACCATTGAGGCCGTCAGGTACCCCAAGGACAAGGCGGCACTGGCCATGGCAGAGGTCCGTCAGGCGGGCAGGCGCGCGGAGCCCCAGGCCATCGGGGCCCTGGTGGACGCCCTGGGCAGCGACCTGCGTGAGCTCCTGGCCGCCGTCGGGCAGCTCCTGGCCGACACCCAGGGCACCCTCACCCTCCAGGCCGTCAACACCTACTACGCGGGACGTTTCGAGGCCACCGGCTTCACCGTCGCCGACGCCGCCGTCGCCGGTGACGTCGCCAGGGCCGTCACCGCCCTGCGGCACGCGGTGGACACCGGTACCGACCCGGTCCTCATTGTCTCGGCGCTGGCCACCAAGACGCGCCAGCTGGCGCGCGTGGCCGCCATGGGAGGGCGTCGGCTGGGCCCCCGGGACGTGGGCATGAGCTCCTGGCAGGTGGACAACGCCCGCCGGGCCCTGTCGGGCTGGTCCGACGACGCTCTGGCGGCGGCCATCCAGGCGGTGGCGCGCGCGGACGCGGACGTCAAGGGTGCCAGCCGCGACCCGGTCCACGCCGTCGAGCGGTGCGTCCTGACCATCTGCGACGCCCGCCGAGGCCGCCTGCCCGGCCTCTGAGCCCCTGCCGGAGCACTACGAGCCCCGCAGCCCCCGCACCGGCGGCGCGCCAGCCGGACCCCGGCCCCGCCCGGACTCTGAGCGGTGGTGTCCGTGCCCGAGGCGGACCTGCTGGGCCGGACCCCGGCCCCGCCCGGGCTCCGGGTGCCGGCCTGGTGCGCTCAGCGTAGGCACGTGGTACCGCACGGCCCGCCCCGGCCCGGCGCGTTCAGCGCTTCTTGTACAGGGACTTCGTGGCGTAGACGGGTTCGTTGGTCACCTGGATCCCCAGGGAGCGGAAGATGCCCTCGTCCACGCTCCCCAGGATGGTGGAGGTGTGCACGTCGCAGCCGCGCAGGGAGTCCAGCTGGGCCAGGGCGGCCGCCGCGTTGGGGTCCCCGTTGGCCGAGACCGCCAAGGCGATGAGCACCTCGTCGGTGTGCAGGCGCGGGTTGCGGCTGCCCAGGTGCGCCGTCTTGAGGTGCTGGATGGGCTCGATGGACTCCCGGGCCAGGAGCTCGACGCCCGGGTCGATCCCGGCCAGGACCTTCAGGGCGTTGAGCAGCATGGCCGAGGAGCAGCCCAGCAGGGGGCTGGTCTTGCCCAGGACGATCTGGCCGTCGGGCAGCTCGATAGCGGCCGCGGGGGCCTGGGTGGCGGCGGCCAGGCCCAGGGTCGGGGAGACCACAGGCCGGTCCTGGGGGCGGACGCCTACCTTGGCCATGAGCAGGGCGATGTGCGCGGACTGGACCGGCTCGGCGCCGTCGCGCTTCTCGGCCACCAGCGCCTTGTAGTAGCGGCGGATAATCTCCTGCTTGGAGGCCTGGCGGCAGACCTCGTCGTCGCTAATGCAGTAGCCGGCCATATTGACCCCCATGTCGGTGGGGGAGGCGTAGGGGGAGGATCCCAGGATCTTCTCGAACAGGCGGCTCAGGACCGGGAAGACCTCCACGTCCCGGTTGTAGTTGACGGTCTGGACCCCGTGGGCGGCCAGGTGGAAGGGGTCGATCATATTGACGTCGTCCAGGTCCGCGGTGGCGGCCTCGTAGGCGATATTGACCGGGTGGTCCAGGGGCAGGTTCCAGATGGGGAAGGTCTCGAACTTGGCGTACCCCGAGGACACCCCCCGGACGTGGTCGTGGTAGATCTGGGACAGGCAGGTGGCCATCTTGCCGCTTCCCGGGCCCGGGGCGGTGACCACCACCAGGTCCCGGGTGGTGGTCACGTACTCGTTACGGCCGTAGCCGGACTCCGAGACCACGCGCGTCACGTCACCGGGGTACCCGGCAATGGGGTAGTGGCGGTAGACCCTGATACCCAGCCCCTCGAGCTTGCGCTTGAAGGCCTGGGCCTGGTGGTTGTCCTCGGTCCACTGGGTGACCACCACGCTGCTCACGTACAGGCCGTAGTCACGGAAGGCGTCAATGTGGCGCAGGACGTCGTCCTCGTAGCCGATCCCCAGGTCCGCGCGCACCTTGTGGCGGGCGAAGTCCCGGGCGTTGACCGCCACAATGATCTCGACCTCCTCGGCCAGGGAGGCCAGCATGACGATCTTGTTGTCCGGGGTGAAACCGGGCAGGACCCGGGAGGCGTGCATGTCGTCCACGAGCTTGCCGCCGAACTCCAGGTAGAGCTTGCCGCCGAACTGGGCGCGGCGGCGCGCAATGTGCTCGGACTGCAGGCGCAGGTACTTCTCCCGGTCGAATCCGGTACGCATGGACTCTCCTCGATCATCGTAGATTATCGTGCGACGGCAGTGGTGTAGGCGGGGGCGGGGCGCGGCCCGCTGTGAGGGCGCCACCCCGGGTGCCGGCCTGCACAGAGGCGCTGGCCCGCACAAAGGTAAGGGCGCCTCCCTGGGGGAGACGCCCTTCTTCTCACTGCGGTGCCGGCCTTCAGAGCGCGGCCACGCGCCTGGCGAGCTTGGACTTGCGGTTGGCGGCCTGGTTCCTGTGGATAATGCCCTTGGAGGCGGCCTTGTCCAGCTTGCGGCAGGCCTTGCGCAGGTGCTCCTCGGCGGCGGCCTTGTCGCCGGCCTCAATGGCCTCCCGGACGCGGCGCACGTAGGTCTTGAGCTCGGACTTGACGGACTGGTTGCGCAGCCGGGCCTTCTCATTGGTCCTAATGCGCTTGATCTGGGACTTAATGTTAGCCACTGTGGGTGAAGCTTTCTGTGTCTGTGGTGGTCGTTGGCCGGAGAGAGGGTTCGCGCCACAGGCCGGTGAGGTGTGGTGGGGCGCCTGCCCGACCCGGTCGCCGGACCCCGCAGCCGGCCAGGCCAGAGGTCCAAGTGGGGACTCTACCAGCCGGGGTGGCCTGAGTCCCGGCGCTGTTCCTGCGGGCTGGAGTGAACTTAGTCGCCCGCTGCGCCCTGCTCGTTGCCGCCAGCGCGCTCCGCCTCCTCGCCGGTACCGGTGAGGAGGCTAATGTGCTCCTCGGCGCGCTCGACGAGCCCGGGGTCGTGGGTGGCCACGAGGACCGCGGCCCCGGAGGAGACCCACTCCTCCAGGAACCCGGTCACCATCTCGGTGAGCTCCTCGTCCGCCCCGGCGGTGGGCTCGTCCAGGACGACCAGCCTCGGGCCGGCCATGAGCAGGGTGCGGGCCAGGGCCACCCGCATACGCTCCCCGCCGCTGAGCAGGCCCGTCCGGGTCCTGGCCAGGTGGCTGATCCGGGTCCTGGCCAGGACGTCGGCGGCCCGCTCCCGGCGCTGGTGGCGGGGCAGGCCCAGCGCCCACGCGGCGTGGCGGAGGGTGCGCGCCACGGTCCACGAGTCCTCCAGCAGGAGGTCCTGGGGCTGGAGGACGATCGTGGTGCGGTGCGCCCGGCGGACGTCGCGCTGGCTCATCTGACTGGAGGGGAGGCCGTTAAAGGTGACGGTGCCGGTGAAGTCGAGGTCGTACAGGCCCAGGCACCACGCCGTGGTGGTCTTCCCGCAGCCGTTGGGGCCGGTGAGCGCGGTGACGGTACCTCCTGCCAGGGTCAGGTCGAGGCCGTCCACGAGGAGGCGCCCGCCCCTGGTAATGGTCAGGCCCGTCGCGGTGAGCGTGTCAGCCATGGCGGGTGGTCCTTCTGTCGTGGTGATTGTGGGTGGGCCGCGCTCCCAGGACGACGGCCCCTACGAGCACGAGGGCGCACACTGACTGGGTGACGACCAGCTCGGGGGCGGAGAGGGTCAGGAGCGGCCAGATCAGGACGAGTGCGGGCGGGATAACCAGGGCCGCGGTGACCAGGTGCTCGGTTAGTCGGCGCTGGCCCAGTAGCTGGCTGATCTCGCGTCTGCGTCTGCGTGCCTGGGCCCAGGCGCGCGCCGCGAGCCCGCAGCTGACCACGGTGCCTGCGGCCGAGGCCAGGAGGATGAGGGCGTGGAGTACCAGCGTCTGCGTGGTCTGCGCCCGTAAGGCGGTGCCGACGGCGCCCACGGAGTCGAGGCGTGCCACGAGGCCCTCCACGTGGTGCTCACGCAGCTCCTCACGCAGGGAGTAGACGGTCTGGCCGGTGAAGACCGCCGCCCCCTGGGTAATGGCGGACAGGTAGTCGGTCGGTGCGAAGTAGCCGTCGGGGACCACGGCAATGAGGCAGCTACTGGTCCGGGTGCCCTCGCTGCTGAGGAAGTAGCTCACGGCGGGCAGGTCCGCGGGCAGTACCGCGGTGGCCTCGGTCTGGTCGTGGGTGACCACGGTAATGTCGCCGCTGGTCCCTCCGAACTGGGTGTTGAAGCGTGCCTGGTCGACCAGCATCTGGGTGAGGGCGGCGTCCTGGCCGGCCAGTGCCGCCGGTCGGTAGAGGGCGACCTCATTGTCTGCGACGGTGGGCAGGCCGTAGTGGGCGGCGGCCGTGTTATTGAGGTAGAGGGTGGGCGGGCCGCTGGAGTCTCCAGGGGTGCCGTCCGGGATGGCCCACGTCAGGACGAGGCGTCCGTCCTTGTTCGCCTGGGCCACGAACGAGGCGATCTGCGGCATGAGGGCGTTAAAGGTGTTCTCGCTGACGGACCAGATGCCCAGCGAGACGGCCCGTGGCAGGGAGCGCTGGGCCTGGGCCTGGTCGCGCAGGGTCCGTGCATCGAGGACGTCGACCACGAGGGTGGTGCTCGACGTCGAGAAGGACCAGGTCATGGCCAGGGCGAGCCCCCAGGTCAGGACGGCGAGCCCGTAGCGTGGGCGCGCCGTGGTCCCGGGGCGCCGTCGGCTCCCGGCGGCCAGGACCGCCCAGCCCGCGAGCGTGCCGGCTGTGGTCGCCGCTACGACCAGCCCTGCGCACCAGGCAATGAGCTCCGCGGTCGTGCGGTGGATACTCAGTACCGCCGAGGCGTAGACGTCATAGGCCACCACGAGGCTGAGCGCCGCCAGGGGCAGTAGGACCCACCGGCACGCGGCCAGGAAGTTGCCCTTGAGGAGGTCAAGGGCCAGGCTCGTGTGGGAGCGCCCGAGCAGGCGGGCGCACCTGTACGGGACCAGTTGGGAGGCGGCGGCGAGGGCGAGCACAATCCCTAAGGACGCCTGCGCCAGCAGCAGGCTCACGCCGAGCACGGAGCTGAGCGCGGCGGCGCGGACCCGGCCCGCGGTCAGGATCTCGGACCTGTATACCTGCCTCCCCCACTGGCCCCTGACCTGGTCAATGAACTGGGTGACGCCGCCCTGGTCCCCTATGACGTGCCACCCACCTAGGGCGTCGTCCTGGGCGGTGCTGCCGCTGTAGACAATTGACTCCGGCAGGAACAGGGAGTCCAGGGGCGGGCGAATGTAGTCGTGGGCGTCGTGGCCCAGGATCTCCACGAAGGTCGTTGAGAGCGAGTTGTCAATGATGTCAAGGTACTCCGTGGTGTGGCGGACCTGGGCGACCTCGACGCCGGTGCGCTCCGCGACCTGCCGGACCTGCTCGGGGCTCACGCCGGTCTCACTAATAATGACATAACCGGTGGTCTCTGCCGGGAACAGGGGGGCCAACGTCTGGGGGACAAGGAGGACTATTGCCAGGCACAGAGCGAGATTGAGGGCCCAGGTGGTTCTGAGAAGGCTCTTCATAAGAGGGGCGCGGTAGGTGACGGCTCCTTTAGACTCCGTCACCTACCGCGTGGAATCAGTTGTTCACCGCGAGGGCGGGGAGCAGGGTCGGGGGTAGGAAGAACCGGTGAGCGGACACGGTGGCCTCCAATACGGTGCTAGTGCTGGAGTGGTCATTCTGAAGAGGTGTTGAGCACGTTCCAGTACTCAGCACAGGGAAACATAGGGACTTGAGGAGCGTCACACAAGGGGTCCTAAGTCCCAGAATTGATCACTCAACACACTGACAGGCCGACTGTACGGCAACTGTCCAGGTCAGGGCCGTTTGAGGGCGGGTCAGCCCCAGTGTTCTCTGAGAGCAGACACGACACTGTCAAAGGTGCGCCTGTCCATGGTGGCGCCCTCGCGCCGTACCGCCTCCGGGTTCACCAGGAGCAGGCGGTCCAGGCGCACCTCGCTGGGGCGCCCCTGGGAGTCCCAGGCCCCGGTGCCCACGTCGTGCCAGTAGCGGCCCCAGTGCGCCTCCTGGGCGGCGTCGAGGTCGTGGTCCTGGCTCGTCATCTGGGACACCACCAGGCGGGCCGACGGGCCCGTACCCTGGCGCGCCAGCACCAGCACCGGCCGGTCCTTGCCCTGGGAGGCGTCCTCCTCGTAGGGCACCCAGGTCCACACCACCTCACCGGGGTCGGCCTCGCCGTCCGGGTCGGGGGAGTAGGTGAAGTCGGGCAGGCCCCGGGCGGCCACGTCGTAGACGGTGACGCCCTCGTGGGCCCCGGTCCGAGTGCCTACGCCCCGCGAGGTGCGGCCCGGGGGCGCCCCCCGCCCGCCCGCCTGGGTGGTGCGGTGCGCGTCCTGCCTGGCCGTGGCGTCGGCGGACCGCCTCGGTGCATCGGGGGCGGGGTCCTCGGCAGGGCCCGCCGCTGTACCGGGGCCGCCGACGGTGGTCTCGGGCTTGAGGGCGCGGTCCAGGGCGTCACCGGCGGCGTCGCCAGCGGCGTGCCCGAGCAGGGTGAGGACCTGTTTGAGGAGAGAGGCCATGGCGCAACCCTATGGGTAGGCCCGGCCCCGCGGGGCGCCTACACGCTGACGTCCCCCCGACAGCGGCGTGGCGGGGGGACGTCAGGACCGTGGTGGTCAGCCCTTGGGCTGCGTCACGGCGGTGCAGGTGGGGTAGGTGGTCGCGTCCACGCCGGAGCCGTTGGTCTCGACGTCGATCTCGGCGCTCAGGCCCTTGGAGGTGTCCCCGGTCACGCAGGTTCCCGCCGCGTCCCAGGCCTCCTTGGTCATGGCGGCGGAGTCGACCTTGTAGTAGGCCGAGAACTTGAAGCTCATGGAGGAGCCTGCGATCAGCTCCGCCGCCGTGTTCATCCGGACGCTGCCGTCAGTCCCGGGGAGGTAGTCGTCGCGGAACCACCACGGGCCGCTGGTCGGCGACACGTACGACAGCTGGAACCCGGCCGGGGTACGGGGCCGCAGGACGATGCCGGAGGTCCGGCCGTCGGCGTCGGTCTGGTTGGTGAAGGTCACCGTGTAGTCGACGCGGACGTAGGGGGAGCTGAAGAAGACGTCCGGGTCGTGGACCTCGGTGGTGCTCGGCTCGCCGGTGACCGCGACCTGGGTGACTGCCCGGTTGTCCGTGTACTCACCGGTGAAGGTCTGGCCGCCCGTGGTCACGCCCGTGGTCACCGCGTTGCGTCCCACGACCCCGCTCAGGTCCACCTGGCAGGTGACCTCCTTGCCGCCGGGGACCGACGCCTTGCCGCTGGAGACCGTCAGGGACGGGGCCGGGCCTACGGCGGTGACGACCTCACCGCCGTAGGCGCTCAGGTCGCAGCTGAGGCTGGTGACCGAGGCCGGGCCCCGGGTCCGGGAGGTGGTGACCGTGAAGTCCGACATGGGGCTGGTCGAGTCGTTCCTCACCGTGGCGGTGAAGTGGCCCGCGTCCTTCGCGGTGTCGTCCTGCGTGCCGGCACCGATGGTGACGGTCGCGTGGGCGGTGTCAGCGGCCGGCTTCTGCACGGTGGCCACCGGCGTCCTGGACGTCCCGTCCGAGACCGTGACGGTGGGGGTGAAGGAGTAGTCGCGGGCACCGGCACCGGGGGCCAGGGCCGTGGCCCCCATGGTCAGGTCGAGGTAGCTGCCCGCGGCCCAGCCCTGGAAGTCCACCTGGTAGGTCAGGCTCAGGTGCCCGGGGGTGCAGGTGACGGCCTTGACCTCACCCACGCTGTCGCCGTGCCAGGTGTAGTACAGCTTGGCGAAGAAACGGAGGTCGGAGCTGGCCAGACGCTCAATAGGGGCGTCGGTGTAACGGCTGGTGAAGTACGCGGCCGTCCCGGCCACATGGTCCTCGCCGGGGCAGGTCCAGGCCCACTTCCCGGGCTCTGAGTCGGCCTCGATCGTGAGGGTGACGTCCTTGCCGGCGACGGCGGCGGAGGGGACGTGAAGACCCCAGGTCAGGCAGCCGTCGGCGTCGTTCTCACCGGAGCAGCCCTCACCCCCCGGGTAGTAGCGGCCGGTGGCGGTGATATCGGCAGCTTCCTGGGGGGCGGAGTCGTCGGCGTATGCCGGGGCTAGCAGGAGGGCGGTGAGGACCAGGGGGAGGGTCAGGGCGACGCCGAGAAGCCGGAGCCACGGTGGGGCTGCCTGAGCTCGTGGAGTGTGCATGGGAGTCCTTTCCCCGGAGGACGCCGGGACTGAAACCAAGGTCTCACCAATATAACTGTTTGATATATATCCTGTAAAGACGTGCGTATCCCTATTGCCCCCTCCCGGCTCCCTGGACCTCCCGGGCCGGGTTCCGGGGCCCTTTTGCCCGCAACCCGGCCCGGGAGGTACCCGTGCGCCTGCTCTCACCGGCGGGTGGCCTCCTTCATGGCGGAGGTGAAGGCCACCAGGTCGTCGCGCAGGGCCTCCAGCTCACGCTGCCGCCCGGGATCCCGGCCCTGGTCGTGGGCGGCAGCCAGGGCCGGGACGTGGGCCTCCACGATCCTGACCGTGGCCGAGCCGCTGATCGCCCCGTCGGCCCCGGCGGCGACCGCCTCGGCCACCTGCCCCGGGGTGGAGATGCCGAAGCCCAGCATGACCGGGGCGGCGGCGTCGTCGCGCAGGCGGGCCACCGACTCGGCCAGGCCGACGGTGGAGGAGGCCTGCTCGGTGCCCGTCACGCCGACGCGCGAGACCGCGTAGACGTAGCCGCGCGAGGAGGCCGCCACCGCGTCCAGGGTCCGGGCCGAGGCCGACGGCGGGGCGATGTAGACCGGATCCACCCCCGCCTGCCGGGCCGCCCGGCTGAAGCGGGCGGACTCGCGCACGGGGACGTCAGGCACCAGGACCGAGTCCACCCCCGCCTGAGCGCAGTCGGCGTAGAAGCGCCCCAGGCCCAGGCAGAAGGGCACGTTGCCGTAGACGAGCAGGCCGATAGGCAGCTCCGGGTGGCGCCGACGCACCCGCGCCACCACCTCCAGGCAGTCGTGGAACCCGGCACCCGCCGCGAGCGCCCGGATGTGGGCGCGCTGGATGGTGGGGCCGTCGGCCACCGGGTCTGAGAAGGGGATGCCCAGCTCCAGGGCGTCGGCACCGCCGTCGATGAGCGCCTCGACGACGGCCTCGGAAAGGTCCGGGGTGGGGTCGCCCACCATGACGAAGGGCACGAAGGCGCCCCGGCTGGCGCCGGCCAGGCGGTCGAACATTGCGGCGTAACGGCTCATTACAGGTCCTCCGTGGTCGCGGCGGTCGGGGTGCTCACAGGGGCGCCGTCCGGGCTGGTGCTGGCCGGGCCGTCCGGGCCAGCTGCGCCATCCGGGCCAGCTGCGCCTGCCGGGACGGCCGTATGAGCCGGGAGGGCCGCACCGGTCCCGGCTGGGGCGGGTTCAGCCGCACCGGTCCTGGCGGGGCGCAGCCCGGCGTACTCGGTGCGCTTGCCCATCTGGGCCACCATACGCGCGGCCCGCTCCACGGCGGGGTCGGCGCAGAAGGGGCCCAGGCGGGCGACCTGCTCCAGGTCCTTGTCCCCGCGTCCGGACAGGCACACCAGCAGCACCGGCGGCTCGGCGTCGGCGGGCACGTTCCGGGCCACGCGCAGGGCGTGCGCCAGGGCGTGGGCGGACTCCAGGGCCGGGACAATGCCCTCGTGGCGGCTCAGCAGTCTAAAGGCCTCCAGGGCCTCGACGTCGGTGACCCCCACGTAGGTGGCCCGCCCGGTGTCCGCCAGCCAGGCGTGCTCCGGGCCCACACCCGGGTAGTCCAGGCCCGCGGACACGGAGAACGACTCCTCGACCTGCCCCTCGGAGGTGCGCATGAGGTAGGAGCGGGCCCCGTGGAGGATCCCCACCTTCCCGGCGTTAATGGCCGCCCCGTGCCGGGGCGTGTCCAGGCCCTCCCCGGCGGGCTCCACGCCTGTCAGGCGCACCGCGGGGTCGTCAATGAACTCCGAGAAGACGCCGATGGCGTTGGAGCCCCCGCCCACGCAGGCGATCACCTCCTCGGGCAGGCGGCCGGTCAGGGCCAGCACCTGGGCACGGGCCTCCACGGAGATGACCCGGTGGTACTCGTGGACGATCGTGGGGAAGGGGTGCGGGCCGGCGGCCGTGCCCAGCAGGTAGTGGGTCTCGTGGAAGGAGGCGGTCCAGTCGCGCAGGGCCTCGTTGACGGCGTCCTTGAGGGTGCCCGCGCCGCTGGCCACCGGCACCACCCGCGCCCCCATGAGCTCCATGCGCTCCACGTTCGCCGCCTGGCGCACCACGTCGGTGGCTCCCATGTAGATGGTGCACTCCAGGCCCAGCAGGGCGCAGACCATGGCCGTGGCCGTCCCGTGCTGGCCCGCGCCGGTCTCGGCGATCACGCGCTTCTTGCCCATGCGCCGGGCCAGCAGGGCCTGCCCGAGCACCTGGTTGCCCTTGTGGGCCCCGCCGTGGACCAGGTCCTCGCGCTTGAGCAGGATCCGGGCCCTGCCGTCCAGAGGCAGGTTGCGCAGCTCGGTCACCGGCGTAGGACGCCCCAGGTAGCGGGTCATGAGCTCGTCGAGCTCCGCGCGGAAGCCCGGGTCGGCGTGGGCGGCGATAAAGGCGTCCTCCAGCTGGTCCAGGGCCGGGATGAGCAGCTCGGGCACGAACTGCCCGCCGTAGGGCCCGAAGTAGGCCGGCAGGCGCGGGTGGTGACCGGTCGCCTGGGAGCCGCCCGGCCCCGACGGCGCGTCCGACGGCGCGGGCGTCTCGGCGGCCCGGTCCAGGAGCCCAGCGGCCCGGTCCAGGGCGGCCCGGCGCCCGGCCCGGCCCCCGTCGGCGCCCTGGGCCTCGTGCCGGGGCACGGCCTGGGCCAGGGCACGGGCCGCCGCGCCGGGGTTGTCGGCGCCGGACAGGCAGGAGCCCACCAGCAGGGCGTCCACCAGCCCCGCCAGGGCGCGCACGTCAGCCGGTGAGCCCACCCCTGACTCCCCCACGAGTACCACCCCGGCCGGGGCCAGGGGGGCCAGCTCCCGGGTCCGAGACAGGTGGGTGGACAGGGTGCGCAGGTCGCGGTTGTTGATGCCGACGACGGCGGCGCCCAGGGACGCGGCCCGGTGCATCTCGGCCGGGGTGGAGACCTCGGTGAGGACCCCCATGCCCAGGGAGCCGGCCAGGGCCGCCAGCTCGCGGTAGGCGTCGTCGGGGAGCACCGAGAGCATGAGCAGGACGGCGTCGGCCCCCAGGTGGCGGGCCGCCAGGACCTGGACCTCGTCCACGACGAAGTCCTTGCACAGCACGGGGCAGTCCACCACCTGACGCACCGCCGCCAGGTCCTCGTAGGACCCTGCGAAGCGGTCCGGCTCCGTCAGCACGCTGACGGCGGCCGCGTAGGGCCGGTAGGCGGCCGCCAGGGCGGCCGGGTCGTAGTTAGAGCGGATGGTGCCCCGGGAGGGGGACGCCGCCTTGCACTCCATGACGAGGGCTGGCTGGGGAGCGGACCGGGCCCCGGAACGGGTACGCAGCGCCTCCTCGAAGGAGCGCCGTGAGCGGGGCAGGTCGGCGGCCCGCAGGTGCCCCCAGGCCGCTCGCAGCTCGGGCAGGCGCTCGCGGCGTGCCGCCAGGATCGCGTCCAGGACCGTGCCCGTGGTACGCAGGCGCTCGGAGACGGGGACACGCTCCACCGGGCGCTGGCTGCTGGTCGTGGTCATGGTCGCTCTCCTCAGTCCTGCCCGGTGGTGGACGCCGTGCCCGCCCCGCTCCCGGCGAGCTGTGCGGCGGTGGTCATGCCCTCCAGGTGCCGGGCCACCGCCCCGGAGGCAATGTGCTCCAGCGCCATGGTGGTGCCGTCAGCCAGGTTGTCGGCCGGACCCGCCAGGTACAGCAGGGCGCCGGCGTTGACCGCGACCGCGTCCCGGTGGGCGGCCTGGCCGCGTCCGGCGAAGACCTCCCGCAGCAGGTGCGCGTTCCCGGCCGCGTCGCCGCCCCGGATGTCCTGGAGCGTCCACCTGGACACGCCCAGCTCCTCGGGGGTGACCTCGTAGGCCTTGACCCCCCGGGGCGTGGCCTCCCGCACCAGGGTGGTGCCGTGGACCGCGATCTCGTCGGTACCGGCCCCGTGCACCACCAGGGCGCGCTTGCGTCCCAGGTGGGTCATGGCCTCGGCGATCATGTCCAGCATGCCCGGGTCCCACACGCCCATGAGCTGGTAGGTCAGGTGGGCCGGGTTGAGCAGGGGGCCCAGGACGTTGAAGATCGTGGGCGTGGCCAGCGCCCGGCGGATCGGTGCCACGTGCCGCATGGCCGGGTGGTAGGCCTGGGCGAACAGGAAGCAGAAGTGGTCCCGGGCCAGCAGCTCGACCGCCGTGACCGGGTCCGCGTCCAGGGGCAGTCCCAGGGCGCTAATGACGTCGGCGGCCCCCGCCAGGGAGGAGACCGCCCGGTTGCCGTGCTTGGCCACCGAGATCCCCATGGAGGCCGCCACGATCCCGGCGGCCGTGGAGATGTTGATGGTGCCCACGCCGTCGCCGCCGGTCCCTACCACGTCCACCAGCGGGAAGGTGACTGCCGGGAAGGGGCGGGCGGCGGAGCGGAAGGCGGTCGCGGCACCGGCGACCTCCTGGGCCTCCTCACCGCGGGCGTGCATGGCCGCCAGGAGGGCGGCGGTCTCCGCCTCGGACAGGTCCCCGGCGCCCAGGGCGGCGAAGACCGTGGAGGCCTCGGTCTGGGTGAGCCGGTGGCCCTGGATAACGGAGCGCAGGAGCACGTGGGCGTCATCTGCGTTCGGAATGTTCTGGTTCTCAGACATAGTCTTTCCTTTCTAATAAGGTCTTTAGAGTGTAGAGCGGGTGGAGGGCGCCGTGGCGTCATTGACGGGTGCGGCGAGGTCGGTGACCAGGGCCTTGAGGATGGCGGGACCGTGGGGGGTGAGCACGGACTCGGGGTGGAACTGGAGGCCCACCACGGGGGCGTCCACGTGCCGGGCGGCCATGACCACGCCGTCGGTGGTGGCGGCCAGGGCCGTCAGGTCAGCGGGCAGGGCGCGTGTCCCCAGGGAGTGGTAGCGGGCCACGTCCAGGGGGCCGCCCGCCAGGGGGGCCAGGGCGGCGTCGGCGCGCCCGGCTGCGGTGACCTCCACACGGGTGGAGCGGCCGTGCACCGGGCCGACCGGTCCCACCCTGCCCCCGCAGGCCTCCACGATCGCCTGGAATCCCAGGCAGATCCCCACCGTGGGGACGGACGAGGTGGCCACGGCCGCCCTGACCAGCTCCATGAGGCAGCCGGAGTCCCGGGGGTGGCCGGGACCGGGGGAGAGGCACAGCACGGGGCGCTGGCCGCGCTCCCGCTCGGCCGGGGTCGGCTCCAGGGCCGAGCGGACCGTGGCCGCGGGGGCGGAGCTGCGGTACACCTCGACCTGCATACCCAGGGTGGCAATGAGGTCCACCAGGTTGTAGACGAAGGAGTCGCGGTTGTCGAGCAGGACCACACGTGTCCGTAGCCCGCGGGGGTCCGGGGCGGACGCCGCCCGCCGCGGGGCGGCAGAGGTGGTGGGGGCCGCGGGGGCGACGGGAACCGCAGGAGCGGTAGAGGCGGTGGAGGCGGCAGAGGCGGTGGAGGTGGTGGGAGCCGCGGTCGGCGGGGCGGGGCGTGGGGCCGCAGGGCGCAGCCCGTGGGCGTCCGCGGTCGGAGGCGGGGTCCGGGGGCCCGGGGTCGCTTCGTGGCAGCCGGTCCCCGCCCCGGTGGGCGGTCCCACGACGTCGTCACCGGCGGGGGTAGGGTCCTTTGACGGGGCCCGGTGGCCGATACCGAGGGCGGCCCCCTGGGAGCGGGCCACGGCCTCCAGCACGGCCCGCGCCTTGTGGACCGTCTCGGCGGCCTCGGCGGCAGGTACCGAGTCCGCCACCACCCCGGCCCCGGCCTGCACCAGGGCCCGGCCGTCGGCGACGAAGGCGGAGCGGATGACGATGCAGGTGTCCAGCTCCCCGTCGCCCCGGAGGTAGCCCACGCTCCCGCCGTAGGAGCCGCGTCGTTCCCCCTCGAGGGTGCGGACCAGCTCGGCGGCACGCAGCTTGGGGGCGCCGGTGAGGGTGCCCATGGTCATGGAGGCGCGGAAGGCGTCCAGGGCGTCCAGGTCCGGCGCCAGGGTGCCGGTGACCTCGCTGACCAGGTGCATGACCCGGGAGTAACGGTCCACACGCATGAGGTCGGTCACCCGGCGGGTGCCGGGCACGCTCACCCGGGCGACGTCGTTGCGGGCCAGGTCCACCAGCATGACGTGCTCGGCGACCTCCTTGGCGTCCGTGCGCAGCTCCAGCTCCAGGCGCGTGTCACGCTCGTGGTCCACGCTCCCCTCAGGGCCCAGGCTCCGGGGGCGGGTCCCGGCGATGGGGCGGATGGAGACCTCGCCGGTGCGTGCCGAGTGCAGCAGGGCGGACTCGGGGGAGGCGCCCAGGAGCTCGAACCCCGGCGTGGCCAGGTAGAACATGTAGGGGCTGGGGTTGGCCTCACGCAGCTCGTGGTAGGCGGCCAGGGCGTCGGGACAGGGCAGGGTGAAGCCGCGTGAGGGCACCACCTGGTAGACCTCCCCGGCGCTAATGGCCTCCTGCATGGTGCGCACCACGGCCTCGAAGTCGGCCTCCCCCACGGTGGGCCGGGCCTCCAGCACCGGGGCGGGGCGCCCGGGCCCGCACCCCGGGCGCTCTGGTCCCGAGTGCTCTGGTTCCGGGCGCTCTGGTCCTGAGTGCGCCAGCTCCGGGGCGGGTGCCCGGCCCGAGGAGGTGGCTGGCCCGGGCAGGGAGGCGAAGGCCGTGACGGCCTCGGCCAGCTCCTCGACGCGGGCCTCCAGGTCGGCGCCGTCCACCGAGGCACCCACCAGGGTCGCGCTCCGGGTGGGGTGGTCCACCACCAGGATGATACGGGCCTCGTAGAACAGGTAGTCCGGGCAGGTGTTCCCACCCGTGGGCACCGCCGGCAGGCTCTCGAAGGTGGCCAGGTAGTCGAAGGCGAACACCCCGGCTACCAGGGGCAGGTGGGGGTGGTCGACCTCGCGCGCCGCCAGGAGTCGCAGCGGCTCGATCGTGGAGGGTGCCGTCAGCCGCTCACGCTCCTCCAGGCTGCCGTCGTCAGGGGCAGGGGGGACGCTCAGGGTCAGGCGCTCGGGGGTGCGGGCGGTGACGTGGGCGGGCAGGCGGGTGGCCAGGGCCTCCAGGCTCGCGGCGCCGTCGGCCCGGGCCTGTGGCAGGACCTCGACGGTGACGGCGTCCCCCTCGCAGGTCAGGCGGGTGGAGGCCTGGAGGACCGCGATGGTGGTACGTGAGGCCTTGGTGGCGGTGTCGACGGACTCCAGCAGGACCGCGTCCACGGGCCGGGTCCCGCCCGGCACGCCGACGGTGCCCACCAGCCCGGTGCGGGCCAGGTGCTCCAGGAGCCGTCCGGCGTCAGGAGGGTAGGCCACCGCCCGGGTGACCACCCGGGGAGGGGGCAGGGGCGTTGGTGTCATGGTGGTTCCTCCTGTTCGTGCCGCCAGGAGGTGCCCGTACACGTCAAGAGCCCGCCTGGTCGGCGAGCTCTTGGGGGTGGTCCGTTCCGGTCACGCGCACAGTGTGGCTCGCCTGCTGGGGAGCCACCACCACTGCGCGGTACGGGAGACTGTCACGACGGCGATTAAACCACACCTCACCGGGGGCCTGCACGCCCGGCACTGCCGCCGGGCGACCCCGTGACAGGAGAAGAGAACATACGTGCCCATGGGGGAATGTGCACAAATGTGCACTTCCTACCGGTCTCAGATAGTGTGAGGTCATGGGGTTTCAGACTGTACGTGGACTGGGCGCTGCGCTCCGAGACGCGCGAGAGGATGCTGGCCTGACTCAGGCCCAGCTCGCCGACCAGGCAGGTGTCTCCCGACGGTGGCTCAGTATCGTGGAGCTCGGTAGCCGACAGGGGATCGAGGTGGGCGGCGTGCTCAAGGTCCTGACGGCCCTCGGCCTTGAGCTCATGGTCAGGCCGGTGTCGGTACCCGCCCAGGAAGGGGCTGAGACAGGTCATCTGCGAAGCCTGGGGCTGCTGTGAGGACACTGCGCGTACTTCTGGGGGAGTCCCGCCTCGGGACCTTGGAGCAGACTGACGGTGGTGAGCGCCGGTTCACGTACGTGGACCGGGCGGAGACGCCGATAAGTGTCTCGATGCCTGTGCGTCGTACCCGTTACACCCACCGTGTCGTCGAGCCCTTCATCGAGGGACTCCTACCTGACAGCACCAGGGTCCGTGAGGCCGTCGCCAGGCGTTTCAACGTCTCTCCGCGCAATCCTTTCGCACTCCTGGAGCACATCGGGCACGACTGCGCGGGAGCTGTGCGCTTCCTGCGTGATGACGAGGACGCCGACCCTGCCGACGGCGCCAGTGGTCTTGTGCCGGTGACCGACGCAGATGTCGGTCACCGTCTTGCCATGGTCGCAAGTGGTCGGGAGCCCGGCTGGATCGCACCAGGTGAGGGATGGTCACTGGCTGGGGCTCAGTCCAAGATCGCCCTGCGTCGTGAGGGCGGACAGTGGTTTGAGGCCCGGGGCAGTGAGCCGACCACCCATATCCTCAAGCCTGGGATTAGTGGGATGAGAGAGCAGGCTCTCTGTGAGCACTTGTGCCTGGCAGCACTGCGACAGGTCGGTGTTCCCGCTGTAAGGACCGAGTACCTGAGCATCGCCGGCCAGAAGGCCCTTGTTATTGAGCGTTATGACCGTCGGCGAGTTCATCAGGCAGTGCTGCGAGTGCACCAGGAAGACCTCTGCCAGGCGACGTCCACCTACCCGCACCGCAAGTACGAGTCCCACGGCGGTCCTGGCGCTCTTCGGATCATCTCGCTCCTGGACGAGGTAGCCAAGGACGGCGGCGCCTCCGTCCGCCGCTTCGTGGACGCGCTCATACTCAATGTCCTCCTGGGAGCCCCGGACGCGCACGCCAAGAACTACTCCATTATCCACGCGGCGGGCCAGTACGTCCTCGCCCCTGTGTATGATCTCGCTTCTGGCCTGCCCTATAACGAGGACGGTGACGTCACGGAGGGACAGACTCCGTGGCGTACTGTTGCCATGTCCGTAGGGGGCGCTCGTCGACTTGACCAGATCGGGGCCAGCTGCTGGGAGCGTCTGGCTGCCCAGGCACGTCTGGAACGCCGTGCCCGCATGGACGCGGACGCCGTCGTGGAGCGAGTGCACAGGCTCAGCCGCCTGCTCCCGGACGCTCTCGCCACTGTGATCGCCCGGGAGCAGGCAGACAATCCTGTGCTCGTGGGCGCGATTATCCCCAGCAGGCTGCTTGACGCCGTCGCCCGGCACTGCCGCCGGGTCCGCCGCCTGCGGTGAGGCGGTGGGCCCGGCAGGAGCACTCAGGACAGGTGGTCGCGCACCTCGTCCATGTCCTTGTCGCCGCGTCCGGAGAGGTTGACCAGGAGGGCAAGCTCGGAGCCCGCGTCGTCTCCGGCGGCGTGCTCGCGGGCCATCCTCAGGGCCTGGGCGACGGCGTGGGCGGACTCCATGGCGGGGATAATGCCCTCGTGGCGGCTCAGCAGCCTAAAGGCCTCCAGGGCCTCGGCGTCGGTGACCCCCACGTAGGTGGCCCGCCCGGTGTCGGCCAGGTGGGCGTGCTCGGGGCCCACCGAGGGGTAGTCCAGGCCCGCGGAGACCGAGTGCGAGGGCAGGACCTCCCCGGAGTCGGAGAGCATGACGTAGGAGCGGGTGCCGTGGAGGATCCCGGTGCGCCCGGCGCAGATGGGGGCCCCGTGGAAGGGGGTGTCCAGGCCCTTGCCGGCTGGCTCCACACCCACCAGGGCCACCTCGGTGTCCTCAAGGTAGGAGGCGAAGGCGCCGATGGCGTTGCTCCCGCCTCCCACGGCGGCCACGACGGCGTCGGGCAGGCGGCCCAGGCGCTCGGTGACCTGCTGGCGGGACTCCGCGGAGATGACGGACTGGAAGTAGCGCACGATCGTGGGGAAGGGGTGCGGGCCGGTGGCCGAGCCCAGGACGTAGAAGGTGTCCTCCAGCTGCTCGCACCACTGGCCCAGGGCCACGTCAATGGCGTCCTTGAGACCTGACGTGCCCTGGGTCACGGGAACCACCCGCGCGCCCATGAGCTCCATGCGCTCCACGTTGGGGCGCTGGCGGGCCACGTCGTGGGCGCCCATGTAGATGGTGCACTCCATGCCCAGCAGGGCGGCCACCATGGCGGTTGCCGTCCCGTGCTGGCCCGCGCCGGTCTCGGCAATGAGACGCCTCTTGCCCATGCGACGGGCCAGGAGCGCCTGGCCCAGGGTGTTGTTGCCCTTGTGGGCCCCGCCGTGGACCAGGTCCTCGCGCTTGAGCAGGATCCGGGCCCCGCCGCCCAGGGGCAGGTTGCGGCACTCGTAGACGGGGGTGGGACGGCCCAGGTAGGTGGTGCGCAGCTCGTCGAGCTCGGCGTGGAAGGCGGGGTCGGCGACGGCCTCCACGAAGGCGGCCTCGAGCTCGTCCAGGGCGGGCAGGAGGAAACCGGGTACCTCCTGGCCCCCGAAGCGACCGAAGAAGGCCGGCAGGATGGTCTCACGGGGCAGGTCGGTACCCGGGGCCGGGGGCGTGTAGCCGGGGGCGTCGGGGCCCAGGGGGCCGGTGGGTGCGCGGTTGGCGGTGGGGGCGGAGCCCGGAAGCGTTGTCGTCACCCCTGGGACGGTAGGGACGGGTCGCCCCCGGCGCAAGTCAGCGCGGCCCGGGATCCCACTGGTTCCTGCATACTGCACGACTTCCTGCAGGGCCCCGGCCCTACGGGACCATGTGCGAGTTCTTCCGCCGGGCCTGCCAGGATGAGTCGCCGCCCCCGGCCCTACGGGACCATGCGGGTATGTGGTCAGGTGGGGCGCGGAGCAGGAACCCGTGGGATCTGCAGGACCTCTCAGGCGTGCATGGCGGCGTCCAGGTCGGCCAGCCAGCGGTCGTAGCCCGGGCCGGCCCAGCCCTGGCCCTCGGGGGCCGCGGGGTCGCGCTGGAACATGGTCGGGTAGGAGCCCGGACCCAGGGCCAGGACTGCCTTGAGCTGGTCGGGCAGGCTGACGAAGAAGCACCACTCCACGTTCGTCAGGCGCCCGGAGATCTTGTCCGGCTTACCCAGGTTCTTGACGGCGAAGCGGCCCTCGGCCTCCATACGGGCCACCTGGAGGGCCAGCACGGGGGCGGAGAACCAGGCGAGGTTAATGTTGTGCTTCTTGCCGTGCACGTCCTTGATCGTGACCGTCCGCTGCCGGTACGCCCGCCGGTAGCTGGCGATCTCGTCGTGGCGCAGCTGGGTCTCCCGGCCCCGCCAGTCGGTGGTGATAGTGACGTGCGGGGCGTCCACCAGGGAGCAGTTGCGGTAGGACTGCAGGACGAAGACGCTCACGCCGGCCGAGAGCAGGCCCAGGAGCACAATGAAGATCTTGGCGACGACGTCCGGGACGACGATCCCAATGAGGACCAGGATGCCAGCCAGTACCAGGAAGAACACGAACAAGACCTTGACCAGGCCCGCCGGCCTCTGCCTGACCACGTCAGCGGTCTGGGCCACGCCCCCGGGAGCGGCTGGTGCCTGTGTTATCCGACCGGCCTCCACCCGCTTGTTCTTCTGGTAGAGCTGGGAGATGAGGCCGCTGATGAGCGCGACGATCACAAAGATAATCAGCTTGGTGATAGCGGCAGTGGACACGGGACATCCTCCGGGACGGGGTAGCGGGTGCAGGCGGGAGCCTGCGGGGATGGCAGCGACCTTACCCCGGGTCGGTGCTTCTGGGAAGACCCGACGTCGGGCCCGTCGCCCCCGCGTCGCTGGTCGTGGGACACTGACCCCAGTCAGACCCGCCCGTCCTCGGGCGGCCCGCCGGACCCGGAAGGCCCACGTGTCACCGATCCTCACCCCCGAGCAGGCTGCGAGCGTCACTCCTGCCACGACCGACCCCGCACGTATCCGCAACTTCTGCATTATCGCGCACATTGACCACGGCAAGTCCACCCTGGCCGACCGCATGCTCCAGGCCACCGGCGTCGTCGCCCCCCGTGACATGCGCGCCCAGTACCTGGACCGCATGGACATTGAGCGCGAGCGCGGCATCACCATTAAGTCCCAGGCCGTACGCATGCCCTGGGGCGTCACCGGTCCTGACGGCACCACGCACGCCTACGCCCTGAACATGATCGACACCCCCGGGCACGTGGACTTCTCCTACGAGGTCAACCGGTCACTTGCCGCCTGCGAGGGCGCCGTCCTCCTGGTGGACGCCGCCCAGGGCATCCAGGCCCAGACCCTGGCCAACCTCTACATGGCCATTGAGGGGGACCTGACCATTATCCCGGTCCTGAACAAGATCGACCTGCCCGCCGCCGAGCCCGAGCGGCACGCCGAGGAGATCGCCTCCCTCATTGGCTGCCAGCCCACCGACATCCTCCACGTCTCGGGCAAGACCGGGCAGGGCGTGCCCGAGCTCCTGGACCAGATCGTCCGGACCGTCCCCGCCCCCCACGGGGACCCCGGCGCCCCGGCGCGCGCCATGATCTTCGACTCCGTCTACGACACCTACCGGGGCGTGGTCACCTACGTGCGGGTCGTCGACGGGGCCCTGCGCCCCCGCGAGCGCATTGAGATGCTCTCCACCGGGGCCGTCCACGACCTGCTGGAGATCGGCGTCATCAGCCCTGAGCCGACACCCACCCAGGGCCTGGGGGCGGGGGAGGTCGGCTACCTCATTACCGGGGTCAAGGACGTGCGCCAGTCCAAGGTGGGTGACACCGTCACCGCGGCCGTCAGCCCCGCCACCACGCCCCTGGGCGGCTACCAGGACCCCAAGCCCATGGTCTTCTCCGGGCTCTTCCCCGTGGACGGCTCCGACTTCCCGGCCCTGCGTGACGCCCTGGACAAGCTCAAGCTCAACGACGCCGCCCTGACCTACGAGCCGGAGACCTCCGTGGCCCTCGGCTTCGGCTTCCGCTGCGGCTACCTGGGGCTGCTGCACCTGGAGATCATCCGCGAGCGCCTGGAGCGCGAGTTCAGCCTGGACATTATCTCCACCGCGCCGTCGGTGGTCTACGAGGTCACCATGGAGGACCGCAGTTCCCACACGGTGACCAACCCCAGCGAGTTCCCCGCCGGGAAGGTGCTCAGCGTCTCCGAGCCGGTGGTGCGGGCCACCATCCTGACCCCCAGCGAGTTCGTGGGCACCGTCATGGAGCTGTGCCAGTCGCGCCGCGGGACCATGGGGGGCATGGACTACCTGAGCGAGACGCGCGTGGAGATGCACTACACGCTGCCCCTGGCGGAGATCGTCTTCGACTTCTTTGACGCCCTGAAGTCGCGCACCCGCGGCTACGCCTCCCTGGACTACGAGATGGACGGGTCCCAGGAGGCCAGTCTGGTCAAGGTCGATATCCTCCTCAACGGTGACAAGGTGGACGCCTTCAGTGCCATTGTCCACAAGGACGCCGCCTACTCCTACGGGGTGAAGATGACCAGGCGCCTGAAGGATCTCATCCCGCGTCAGCAGTTCGAGGTGCCCGTCCAGGCCGCTATCGGTACCCGGGTCATTGCCCGGGAGACCATCCGGGCCCTGCGCAAGGACATGCTGGCCAAGTGCTACGGTGGTGACATCACCCGTAAGCGCAAGCTGCTGGAGAAGCAGAAGGAGGGCAAGAAGCGTATGAAGGCCATTGGTCGCGTGGAGGTCCCCCAGGAGGCGTTTATCGCGGCCCTGGGGGCGGACACCCCCACGGGAAAGGACAGGTGACGGCCCGCGTCGGGCAGCCGACTGGCCGAGGAGCACGATGCAGCAGCACCCGCCCCGTTCCCACGCCATCCGCTCGCGTGTGCGCTCCTTCTCCCGGGCCGGCGGGCGCCTGACTGACGCCCAGCAGGAGGCGCTGGCCCGTTTCGGGGGCAGGTACGTCATTGACGTGCCCCGCGCCGACGCGATCCGCACCGTCGACGCCTCCTTCCGTCTGGACCCGGCTGCCGCCTTCGGGCACCCCGGGCGGGCCCGGCCGCTCGTGGTCGAGGTCGGCTCGGGCGGCGGTGAGGCGCTGCTGGCCCACGCCCTCGCCCACCCGGGGACCGACCACCTGGCCGTGGAGGTGTGGGAGACGGCGATCGCCCGGATCGTGCGCGACGCCGCCAGAGCCGGCTTGGACAATGTGCGCGTGGTGCCAGCCGACGCCGCCCAGCTGCTGGCCACGGCCCTGCCGGTGGGCAGTGCCAGCGAGGTGTGGGTGTTCTTCCCCGACCCCTGGCGCAAGGCCCGGCACCGCAAGCGCCGCCTGGTCACCGAGTCCTTCGCCGACTCGGTGGCGCGCGTGCTGCGTCCCGGGGGCGTGTGGAGACTGGCCACTGACTGGGCTGACTACGCCTGGCAGATGCGTGACGTGGTCGAGGCGGTCTCCTCACCACCCGGGGCGGGGCGGGGACCTGGTCAGGGCCTGCCCCCGACCCGGCCGGGGGCGGGCGCCGTCAGCCCCTGCTTCCGCCACGACGACGCCGGGGCGCGCCCCGACCTGGGGGCGGGCACGGCGGTGGACGGGGACCCGGGCAACGGCCTGGACCCGGGCTCGCCGTCGGGAGTGCGCGGCGGCTGGTCGGAGCGCTTTACCGGGCGGGTCATGACCCGTTTCGAGGCCCGGGGCCTGAAGGAGGGGCGTACCGTGCGCGACCTGTGCGTGGTACGTACCTCCCAGGCGTGGGTGCCCCCGGGCCAGCCGTCGGGGATGGCTGTCGGTGACGTACCTTAAGTTGCCGGGAGCAGGTGTCGGGGACGTACCTTAGCCATTATGGACGTACCTTAGTCGTCGGGGACGTACGTTAAGGGTACGTCGCCAATGACTAGGGTACGTCCCCGACGAACGGGGGAGCGGGAGGAGTAGGCGGGCGAGCGGGAGCGGGCGGGGGAGTCTAGGCGGTCGTGGGGGAGAGGGCGTCGTCGCCCCGCCCCAGGAGGCCGCGACCGGCGTCGGGCACCAGGCGTGAGACGCCGTAGCCCAGCCAGAACAGGCCCAGCCCCACCGTGAGCGTGCCCACGTAGTACAGGGGCTGTCCCAGGGACGGCAGCACCGGCATGCTCTTCTGGTAGAAGTAGTTCCCGTCCGTCAGCACGTTGGCCACCACCGCCACCAGGGAGTAGGCGACCATCCACCCGAAGGCGCGCCACAGCGCCTCCTGGCTCGGGCGCCAGTCGCTGGTCACCCACGCCAGCGCCGGCATGAGCAGGGTCACGACGTGGTTGACCAGGAAGGTCCAGCCGAACAGGTTCCAGAACGGCCACACCTCCTGCGGGTAGGAGAAGCTGAACCAGGCCCACAGGCTGAAGTAGAACAGCACGTCCATGACCCGCTTGGAGCCGGTGGCCAGGTAGGCCACGCACAGCACCGCCGAGACCCGTGAGATGTGCAGCGGCAGCGACTCCCCCCAGTCCCACCCGGTGAGCGCGTACATGCCGTACAAGGTGGCCTGCTGGGCCAGGGAGGCGATGAGGACCCCCGCACGTACCCGTCGTGCGTGCCTGCGTACCCACCGGCGTCGGCCAATGAGGAGGGCTGCGGCCGCCCCCAGGCAGCCGACGTACGCCATGTGGTCCAGGCCGCCGACAGGTATCCACCCCGGCATCGGGTCAAGGAAGTGCTTCACCCGGTCATGCTAACCGTGCCCGACGGGCATCGCCCGCCAGCACCAGGTGGCGAGTCCGACGTCGCCAGCGGCCCCGGCTCCCTCCTGCCGGCTGGCCCAGGTGGTCCAGGCTGGGGGAGGGGGCTGGCAGTGCGGCTGGCGCGGTGAGCCGGTCCGGGCCACGTGGGGACGTGCTCCCACAGGTCGTCGGGGGTGCTGGCCCCGCCGCCGGTCCGGGCCGCGTGGGGACGTGTGGGGAGGAGCCGAGGCCGACCTTCGTGACCGCCTCAGCCCGTCGCTGGCCCGGACCGTGTGGAGGGGGCTGGCAGTGCGGCTGGCGCGGTGAGCCGGTCCGGGCCGCGTGGGGAGGAGTACGCCGGTTGCCTCTGCCCTGTCAGCCGGTCCGGGTAGCATTCCGGGTCGGTAAGGAAGGCGGTGGTCACCATGCGGAGCTCCCCGGACCCCTCCCGGCTCTCATGCTGGTGTGGCTGCGTGGTTCTCGGGGGGCGCTCGTACTGGCGTGGCTGCGTGACCCTTGAGGGGCGCTCCTGCTCGCCCCGGCGCCCCGGGGGCGCACGGTGAGCCCGAGGCAGCCTGAGGGCGACCCCCTGCCCGGCATGGGGGACCTGCCCCCGCAGGTAGGGGCCCCTGCCCTCGGGGCCCGAGGGACCTCGGAGGCGGGGGCGGTACCTGCGCCGGGGGCCGGGGACCCAGGGGCGGGTACCGGGAGCCGGGCCGCGCCCCGGCCCTTCTCCGTCTACCTGCACGTGCCCTACTGCCGGGTGCGCTGCGGCTACTGCGACTTCAACACCTACACCAACCTCGCCATGGGCCCGGGGGCGTCGGTGGGTGACTACGTGGACACCCTGGAGCGTGAGCTGCACCTGGCCCGGGCCGCCATGGACCGGGCCGGGCTGCCTGCGCGACCGGCCCAGACCGTGTTCGTGGGCGGGGGGACCCCGACCATGCTGGTACCCGGGGACCTGGTGCGCATGGTCGGCATTGTGAGGGAGGTGTTCGGGCTGGCCGACGGCGCGGAGGTCACCACGGAGGCCAACCCCGAGACCGTGGACGAGGCCTACCTGGCCGCGCTGGCCCAGGGGGGCATCACCCGGGTGTCGTTCGGTATGCAGTCGGCGGTGCCGCACGTGCTGGCCACCCTGGAGCGCATCCACCGGCCCGAGCGGGTGCCCCAGGTGGTGGGGTGGGCGCGCCGGGCCGGGCTGCTGACCTCCCTGGACCTCATCTACGGCACGCCGGGGGAGTCCCTGGACGACTGGCGCCGCAGCCTGGAGGCGGCGGTGGGCACGGGCCCGGACCACCTCAGCGCCTACGCCCTGGTCATTGAGGAGGGCACCCGGATGTGGGGGCAGGTACGCCGCGGTGAGCTGCCCATGCCCCAGGACGACGACGAGGCCACCAAGTACGAGGTGGCCGACGCCGTCCTGGCCCGGGCTGGCTACGAGTGGTACGAGATCTCCAACTGGGCGCGCCGGGACGCCACCGGGCGCTCAGGGCGCCCCGGGGCGCTGCTGGAGTGCCGCCACAACCGCGCCTACTGGCAGGACGCCGACTGGTGGGGCGCGGGGCCGGGGGCGCACTCCCACCTGGGGGACGTGCGCGCCTGGAACACCAAGCACCCGCTGGCCTGGGCGCGCCAGGTCGCCGACGGGCGCCTGCCGGTGGCCGGGCACGAGGTCGTCGACGCCGCCGCGCGCGAGCTGGAACGGGTCATGCTCGGCATCCGGCTGCGTGAGGGCATAGCCCTGGACGGCCTGCCGGGCGCCGTCCCCGGGGAGGCTGACGCCGCCGGGGCGGGCGGGGCCGGGCACCCGGGGCCCGCCGTGCGAGAGGAGGGCGGGTCGGGTCCTGGGGAGGGCAGTGGCCCGGGTAGGCCTGGTGGCCCGGGGGCGGGCTGGGCGACGGACGCTGGGGGTCAGGGCGCTGGGGCCGGGCACCTGGCACCGGTGGTGGGCCAGCTGGTGGCTGACGGCCTGCTCGACGCCTGCGCGGCCGGGCGGGGCCGGGCGGTCCTGACCCTGCGCGGCCGCCTCATGGCCGACGCCGTCACCCGGGCCCTGACCGACGGGCTGTAGACGCTGGGCGCCCGTGGCGGTGCTGCCGGGCGACGGCGTCGAGCGGGCCTGGTGCGGGGCGGGGTCAGGACGAGGGCGTCGTTCTAGGTATAACGCGAGCAGGACAAGGCCCGGTTACAGGGGCCGGGATGGTGGTTGCACATTCATCCTGGGGTCCTGGTCGGGCTGGTGGCGTCATTCCAACGATTTCCCGCCCTGGGAGGCGGAGAGGAACAAGATGAATGTGCAACGCGGACGCCGTTGCACATTCATCCTGCTCTCCGGGCCCCGGGCCGCCAGGTGGATCCGCGAGATCTTGCCATTTTATGATCGCGGTTTGTAAAAGAATGTGCAACTCCACCAGTCGGCCCGGCTGTCCCCTACCGCTCCTGGCTGTGGCCCGAGGCGACCAGGACGAACCGGCCGCTGAGCACGCTGCCGCGCCGGGGCGCCGGGGCGGCGTCGTCAACGGGCAGGGCCACCGTCATGGGGACGACGCAGTCGGCGTCAATAAGCCAGAACTCCTGGCCCGTCAGCGTGTTCCGGCGCCTGCCCACCCTGCGGCAGACGGCGGACACCATGGCGGCCGAGTTCGCCTGGTCGGCGTCCGCCTGGCCCGAGGCGAGGCTGAAGAGCCACGGCGAGATGAGGCCGCGGGCGGCCAGGACCGGGCGTCCGCCGCTGGCCGCCCGCCTGGCCCGCAGGTAGGACCGCTCGGAGCCGTGGACCTCGTAGTCCACCCCCAGGGCGCCCACGCTCACCCGGGCCTGTCTGGGACGCCCCACGGCGGAGAGCCTGTAGCGGGGGAACCACGGGGCGTCGTCGAGATAGGCCAGGAAACGTGCCACGACCTGGTTCTCCCCGGCCTGCCCGGGGTCGATGACGTCCACCTGGGCGAGCGTGTCCGTCAGCCTCCACACCCGGGCGGGCACGCGGCGCCGGGGCACGTACGCCACGGTCGCGTTCATGTACGTGCCCTCCTTCCCGTACCCTATGGCGACCGCCGCCCCGGAGGGGTCGGTAAAGAGCCCGGCGTCGTCGAACCCCGTACCGTCCACGTCCCAGAAGACGGCGGAGTCGCACAGGTGCTCCAGGAGCGCCCGGCCGGGTTCGGGGCCGAACCCCAGGGCCTGGAACTCTGACTCAACGGCAGTCACGACGACATCCTGTCAGGATCTGTCAACGGTAGGGCCACGCAGGCCTGTCAAGGGTGACGCGGGTCGGTAGGGTCGCGCCAGGGCGCAGCGGCGTCAGGGGCCGTCGGGCGCGTTCAGGACCCGCAGGAGCAGCACGCGCCCCAGCGGGGTGGGCGCCCAGGCGGTACGGAACAGGTCGCCGGGGAACACGCGGCAGACCCACAGCACCATCTGCGTCTCCTCGGCGACCCGCATGACGTCCCAGCCCGTCAGCGGCCTGGCCGTGGTGGTGATCCCCAGTGACACCACCGCCGCTGCCAGACGCGCGTTACGGCGTCGGTGCTGCTCGTGGTAGTCGTCAGGATCGGGCTCCTGGACGCCCCGCTCCTGCACCGGCTGGCCGGCCAGGTCCAGTACGGTCGTGAGCGCGATCAGCCGGTCCATGTCCTGTCTCTCCACCGGCAGCCGGGAGACGACCAGGTCGAGCAGCGCCTGCGGGTCGGACAGGGCGGTGCGCGCCGCCTCGGTCACCGTCAGACGCTCCTTGGTCCTGCGCAGGATCCGCATCCGGGTCAGGGCGTGGCAGATCACCAGCAGGGCACGGGTGTCGGCCTCACGCCTGAGCCTGCCCAGGTAGTCGTCGTCCAGGCCCAGGGCCGCCGCCAGCGCGAGGGCGTCGGCGGGCCTGAGGTAGCCCGACGCCGTCAGGGACAGCCCGTCGCCCACGTGCTCCAGGTAGCGGCGCAGGCCCCCGGTGAGCTCGGCGCAGTCCTCCGGCGTGAAGGCCTCCGTGTCCTCCAGGCGTGCGTCCAGCACCATCTGGGCCAGGGGAGTGGGCTGGCGACGCACGGCCGTCAGGAACGCCCTGCGCAGGCTGTCGCGCACGACCCCCGGGGGGAGTCTAACGACCAACGGGTGGTCGCCCGGGTGGTCGCCGACCAGGGAGCCGTCTGGGGAGCCCTCCTCGGCCCCCGCTGGGACGGGGTCGCCCGGGTGGTCGTCCACCGGGGAGCCGTCTGCCCTCGCTGGGGCGGGGTCGCCCGGGTGGTCGCTCACCGGGGAGCCCTCCGCCTCCGGCGGGTCGGGGGCGGGCAGGGCCGCCAGACGCGCCCGGGCCCCGGCGGCGTCGAACCTGGTGAGCCACTCGTGCAGGGCCGAGGTCCCCTCCAGGCCGCTGACCTCCAGGGCCCACTCCAGGAGCTGGGCCTGGTCCTCGGTCAGCGGACGCTGGTCGGCAGTCGCCTGCGCGGCCTCCACGAGTGCCGCGTAGCCCGGGATGCCACCGCACTCCTCCAGGACGTGGCCGCCCGTGGCCGCCAGGATCCGCAGGTCCGCGCAGTCCTCCTCGTGCGTCTCGGTAATGGTCAGGCGCAGCTCCCAGCTGTCACCGTAGTCGTACACGTAGGTGGCCACGGCGTCCTGGGTGGGCAGGAGCGTGCGGAGCGAGACGTCCTGCTCACTGGCCTCGTCACCGTCCCGGGGGTCGGCGGTCCACCGTGGTGCCGCGCCCCAGAACTCGCCACCACGGGTGAAACCGTGTAGGTGGTAGTCCTCCCAGCCCATGACCTGCTGGATGACGGAGCTGACCAGGGGCAGCGGCGCGTCCCAGGGCAGCAGGACGTCCCGGGTGACGCTGGGTCTGGCGTCCCGGAGATCTATGTGCAGAGTGACGGAGCGCGCTTCCATGCGGACAGTCTGGCAGAAGGCACCCCTTAGGGCGCCTATATGCCCCTCCTGCGCGCCGCCCCGGCCCGTCCGGCATTTACGGCAGGCGCCCCTGAGATATTACGCCCCCCGCACGGCGCCACCACCCCCTCCCCGCACGCCTGCCAGGTGCCCGGCCCGGGCCCGCCCGCCCGCGCCCGACCCGGCCGCCACCAGGGCCGGGACCCGCTCCCAGACGCCCCGCCAGGAAGGTGACACCGCGTCGTAAGGTGCGGGGCGCCGTCGTGCCTAGACTCACCCCGGTCCAGACGTACGAGGCACGGAGGCACGTGATGACCCGCACCGGGATCCTGCTGGCGAACACGGGCACCCCAGACGCCCCCACCCCGGCGGCAGTGCGCCGCTACCTGGCGGAGTTCCTCTCCGACCCGCGCATTATCGAGACCTCCCGCTGGATCTGGTGGCCGGTCCTGCACGGCGTCATCCTGCGGGTGCGCCCCGCCCGCTCCGCCGCCCTCTACCGGCGCACCTGGACCGCCGAGGGCTCGCCCCTGCGCTACCACACCGAGACCCTGGCCGCCGAGCTCGAACGCCACCTGCGCACCCAGGACGACGACGTCGTGGTCCGGGCGGGCATGCGTTACGGCTCGGGCAGCATCGCCCAGGCCATGGACGCCCTGGAGCAGGCCGGCTGCGAGCACCTGGTCGTCCTGCCCCTCTTCCCCCAGTCCTGCGGGGCCACGACCGCCTCCGTGGCCGACGCCGTGGGCGCCGTCACCGCCTCCCGGCGCAACCCGCCCACCGTCACCTTCGTGTCCGACTACCACGACCACCCCGCCTACCTGAGGGCCCTGACCGAGCACGTGCGCGCCTCCTGGGCCGGGCACGGGCGCCCCGACCACACGGTCCTGTCCTTCCACGGCATCCCCCAGTCCTACGCCGACAACGGCGACACCTACCGGAGTCGCTGCGAGCACACCGCCACCCTCCTGGCCGACGCGCTGGGCCTGGGGGAGGAGTGGACCCTGTCCTTCCAGTCACGTTTCGGCCCCGCCCAGTGGCTGCCCCCCTACACCGTGGACGTCCTGGCCGACCTCGCCTCCCGCGACCTGGGGCGCGTGGACGTGGTCTGCCCCGGATTCGCCGTGGACTGCCTGGAGACCGTGGACGAGATCGGCCGGGAGGCCGCACGCCACTACCACGAGCACGGGGGCGGAGACTTCCGCTACGTCCCGGCCCTCAACGCCTCGCCCGCCCACGGCCTCGCCCTGGCCGAGGTGCTCCGCCCCTACCTCTAGGCGCTCACGGGCCCGGGGCCACCGCGCGTACCCCTGAACCACCCGTCGAGGCGCTCGCGGGCCCGGGGGCGGGGCCGTCCCCGGCCTGCCGTTCTCACGACAAACAAGTACCGTTCTCGCGAGCAATAAGTACCGTTCTCACGGCGAATAAGTACCGTTCTCGCGAGGGGGGAGGGGGCGGGTGGGGCGCTGACGTGGGCGGTGCCAGGAGCAGGCAGTAGACTCGCCGTCGAGGGCGCACCCGTACAGCGCCTCGACGTCAACCCAAGGAGTCCCCGTGACCGAACAGCTCAGCATTACCCTCGACGGCACCCCCCGGGTCATCGAGGCCGGGACCACGGGAGCGTCCCTCTACCGGGGCGACACGTCGGTAGTGGCTGTGCGCGTGGACGGCGAGCCCCGGGACCTGGAGCGCCCCCTCCCCGACGGCGCCGTGGTGGAGCCCATTACCCTGGACAGCCAGGACGGCCTGGACATCCTGCGCCACAGCGCCACCCACGTCATGGCCCAGGCCGTCCAGGAGCTCTTCCCCGACGTCAACCTGGGTATCGGCCCCTTTATCATCGACGGCTTCTACTACGACTTCGGGGGTATCGACGCCGTCACCCCCGAGCTGCTGCGCGAGATCGAGAGGCGCATGAAGCGGATCGTCAAGGAGGGCCAGCGCTTCGTGCGCCGTGAGATCACCGAGGACGAGGGACGCGCTGAGCTGGCCGACCAGCCCTACAAGCTCGAGCTCATCACCACCAAGGGCGCGGGCGCCGAGTCCGCCTCCGTGGAGGTCGGCGGCACCACCCTGACCATGTACGACAATGTGCGCCGGGACGGGACCGTGGCCTGGAAGGACCTGTGCCGCGGCCCCCACCTGCCCTCCACCCGCCTCATCGGCCAGGGGTTCGCCCTGACCAAGTCCTCCTCGGCCTACTGGAAGGGCGACCAGTCCGGGGACTCCCTCCAGCGCATCTACGGCACCGCCTGGGCCTCCAAGGAGGATCTGCGGGCCTACCAGGACCGGATCAAGGAGGCCGAGCGCCGCGACCACCGCAGGCTGGGGGCCGAGCTCGACCTGTACTCCTTCCCCGAGGAGATCGGCCCCGGCCTGGTGGTCTTCCACCCCAAGGGGGCCATGCTGCGCCACCAGGTCGAGAGCCACGTGGTGGCGCGCCACATGGAGTACGGCTTCGACTTCGTCCACACCCCCGAGATCTCCAAGGGCGGCCTGTTCCACACCTCGGGCCACCTGCCCTACTACGCCGACACCATGTTCCCGCCCATGCTCGCCGACGAGGAGCGCGACGCGGCGGGCAGTATCACCAAGGCCGGGCAGGAGTACTACCTCAAGGCCATGAACTGCCCCATGCACAACCTCATCTTCCGCTCCCGGGGCCGGTCCTACCGTGAGATGCCGCTGCGCTTCTTCGAGATGGGCCGCGACTACCGCTACGAGAAGTCCGGTGTGGTCCACGGCCTGACCCGTATGCGCGGCTTCACCCAGGACGACTCCCACACCTACTGCACCCCCGAGCAGGCCGGTGAGGAGATCAAGGCCCAGATCCAGTTCTTCCTGTCCATCCTCTCCGACTTCGGGCTGACCGACTTCTACCTGGAGCTGTCCACCCGCGACGACGGGGCCAGGAAGGACAAGTTCATTGGCTCCGACGCCGACTGGGCCGCGGCCACCGCCGCCCTCCAGGAGGCCTGCGACGCCTCCGGACTCCAGGTGGTCCCCGACCCGGGCGGCGCCGCCTTCTACGGGCCCAAGGTCTCCGTCCAGGTCAAGGACGCCATCGGCCGCACCTGGCAGATGTCCACCATCCAGTACGACTTCAACCAGCCCGAGCGCTTCGACCTGGAGTACACCGCCCCCGACGGCACCCACCAGCGCCCCGTCATGATCCACTCCGCCAAGCTGGGCAGCGTGGAGCGCTTTATCGGCGTGCTCACCGAGCACTACGCGGGGGCCTTCCCGGCCTGGCTGGCACCCGTCCAGGTGCGGCTCGTGCCCGTGGCCGAGGTCTTCGACGACTACGTCGACGACGTCGCCGCCCGCCTGCGCGCCGTGGGCGTGCGGGTCGAGGTGGACCACTCCGACGACCGCTTCGGCAAGAAGATCCGCAACGCCTCCAAGGACAGGATCCCCTTCACCCTCATTGCCGGGGGAGAGGACGAGCAGGCCGGTGCCGTCTCCTTCCGCTTCCGTGACGGGGAGCAGACCAACGGTGTGCCCGTGGCCCAGGCCGTGGAGCACATCCGCCAGGTGATCGCGAACCGGGTCAACGACCCGGCCGGGGAGAGGCTGAACCGTGGCTGAGACTACCGACGGCGTCGTACCGGACGGGTCCTCCGCCGGGGTGCGCGTGGAGGCGGCCTGGGACCACCCCGGCGCCCCCGACGCCTTCCAGCGCCTGTGGACCCCCCACCGCATGGTCTACATCGGCGGCCAGGACAAGCCCAAGGACTCCAGCCACCACCAGTGCCCCTTCTGCCGGGCACCCGGGCGGACGGACCAGGACTCCCTCATTGTCCACCGGGGCCGGAGCGCCTACGTGCTCATGAACCTCTACCCCTACAACACCGGCCACCTGCTGGTGTGCCCCTACCGGCACGTCTCGGACTGGACCCAGGCGTCGGCCGCCGAGCGGGTCGAGATCGGCGAGCTCACGGCCCGGGCCATGGAGGTCCTGCGGGCGGTGAGTCACCCGCAGGGCTTCAACCTGGGCGTGAACCAGGGAGAGGTGGCCGGGGCGGGGATCGCCGCCCACCTCCACCAGCACGTGGTGCCCCGCTGGAGGGGGGACGCCAACTTCATGCCCCTCATTGCCCGCACCAAGCCCGTCCCCCAGCTCCTGGGGGACCAGCGCGAGGTCCTGGCGGCCGCCTGGGACGAGGCCCCGGGCGGGGACGCTCCAGTGGGGGACGCCCCAGTTGGGGGCCCCGCCGGGGACTCCCCGGCAGGGGGCGCCCCGGCTGGTGGCCCTGCCGAGGGCGCCTCGGGCGACGCCCCTGCCGGTGCCCCCGGCTGACCGCCTCGGCACCGCCCGGGGGCGCCGCTACCGCCCCACCTCCCACAGCGACCAGAGGAACCTATGCTCGGACAGCACGGCCGGGGCCTGACCAGGGCCCTCTTCACCCGCCCGGCCCTCGCCATGGCGCGGGCCGGCATCACCCCCAACACGCTCACCGTGACCGGCACCGTCCTGTCCGTCACCGCCGCCGTGGTCACCCTGCCGCAGGGGCACTTCCTCGTGGGGCCGCCGCTCCTGGGGATCCTGCTCGTCGCCGACTCCTTTGACGGGATCCTGGCCCGGGCCACCGGACAGAGCTCGGTCTTCGGCGCCTTCCTGGACTCCACCCTGGACCGGCTGGCCGACGGCGCCGTCATGGGCTCCCTGGCCGTCTGGGCCGCCCTGCGCATGGAGCCCGGCACCCTGCGCACCGTGACCGTGGTCCTGGCCACCGCCAGCGTGGTCCTGGGCGCCGTCGTCCCCTACGCCCGGGCCCGGGCCGAGTCCGTGGGCGCCACCGCCGCCGTGGGGGTCGCCGAGCGCACCGACCGTCTCGTGGTGTCCCTGGTAGCAACCTTTATCGTGGGCCTGGGCGCCCCCCAGTGGGTCCTGAGCGGTGCCCTGGGGTACGTGGCCGCGGCCTGTCTGGTCACCATCGTCCAGCGGGTGCTCACCGTCCGCGGGCAGATCGGTCCCGGGGCCGCTGTCCGGCAGGAGCCCGCACTGGGTGCCGGGACCTCCGGGGGCCGGGCATGAGCGGCCGCCTCACCGCGGCGCTCTACCGGACCGCCTGGCGCTGCACCCGCTACCTGCCCACCTGGCTGGGCTACGGCCTGGCCCACGCCGGGGCCGACGTGGCCTGGACGGTCCACCGACTGCGCCCCACCCGCACGGGCGTGGGCCAGCTGGAGAGGAACCTCGCCCGCCTCCTGCCCGCCGACACCACCGCCCGCACCCTCCACCGCGCCTCCCGGGCCGCCATGCGCTCCTACACGCGCTACTTCTACGAGGCCTTCGCCCTGCCCTCCATGAGCCTGGAGCAGGTCATGGCCCGGGTACGCGCTGACGTCCCCGAGAGCCTGCGCCAGGACGCCCGGGACGGCTCGGTGGTCCTGGCCCTGCCCCACATGGGCAACTGGGACCTGGTGGGGACCTGGGCCTGTCAGGAGCTGGCCCAGGTGCTCACCGTGGCCGAGAGGCTGGAGCCGGCGGACCTGTTCGACCAGTTCGTCCGCTTCCGTCAGGGCCAGGGCATGCGGATTATCGGCCAGGCCCCCGGGGAGAAGGTCTTTGAGCACCTGGTGGGTACCGCCAGCCAGGGCCACTACGCCGTCGCCCTGCTGGCCGACCGGGACCTGTCCGCCTCGGGCGTCCTGGCCGACCTGGCCGGGCACCGCGCCCGGGTGGCCGCCGGGCCAGCCGCCATCGCCCAGCGGCTGGGCCTGCCGCTGTACGCGGTCACCGTCGGCTACGAGCCGCTGACCGGTGAGCGCCGCCGCCGGGCCGGGTCCCGCTGGGGGCTGTACGTACGTGCCCGTCACGTCCCGGCGCCTGAGGGCCTGGACGGCCGGGCGCAGGTGGAGGCCTGGACCCGGCGGTGGGTCAGCGCCCTGGCCCCGGACCTGGCCGCCCACGCCACCGACTGGCACATGCTCCAGCCGGTCTTCGACGCCGACCTGGACCAGGAGCGGCTAGCGCGTTCCCACGCGCGCCAGGGCGGGGCCGCCACCGCGGATCCTGCGGCGTCCCGTCACCTGCAGGAGGGGAGCGCATGAGGGTCGGTATCGTCTGCCCGTACTCCCTGGACGCCCACGGAGGTGTCCAGGTACACGTCATGGACCTGGCCGATGAGCTGCGTCGTCGAGGGCACGACGTACGTGTCCTGGCCCCCGCCACCCGGACCGAGGACCTGCCGCCGTGGGTCACCAGCGCCGGGGACACCGTGGCCATCCCCTACAACGGGTCGGTGGCGCGCCTCAACTTCGGTACCGCCGTGGCCCGCCGCGCCCGCAAGTGGCTGGAGGAATGTGATTTAGACCTCCTTCATATTCACGAGCCCATTACCCCCTCGGTAGGCATGCTCGCCCTCCAGGCCGCCGACGGGCCGGTGGTAGCCACCTTCCACGCCGCCATGGACCGCTCCCTGGCCCGCGAGCTCCTCTCACCCATGACCGCCCCCCTCATGGAGAGGATCTCCGCCATGATCGCGGTCTCGGAGGAGGCCCGACGCACCCTCATCCAGTACCACGGCGGTGACGCGGTGGTCATCCCCAACGGGATCTACGTCGAGCCCTTCGCCACGGCCTCCCACCACGACCCGCGCTTCGCCGGGACCCCCCAGGCCCCCACCGTGGCCTTCCTGGGGCGCCTGGACGAGCCCCGCAAGGGCCTGACGGTCCTGGCCGACGCCGTCCCCGCCGTCCTGGAGGCCCTCCCCGGGACACGCTTCCTGGTGGCCGGGCGCGGGGACGCCGGGGAGCAGCGTGCCGCCCTGGCGCGCTTCGGGGAGCAGGTGACCTTCCTGGGCGGGGTCAGTGACGAGGACAAGGCCGCCCTGCTCGCCTCCGCCACCTGCTACGTGGCCCCCCAGACCGGGGGGGAGTCCTTCGGGATCGTCCTGGTGGAGGCCATGGCGGCCGGTACCCACGTCATCGCCTCGGACCTGACGGCCTTCTCCGACGTGCTGGGCGCCGGACGCTACGGCGCCCTCTTCCGCAACGGGGACAGCCAGGATCTGGCCCGCGTCATCGTCGACACCCTGACCGACGCCGACGCGGCCGACGCCCGGCGCCGGGCCGCCGACACCGAGGTGAGGCGCTACGACTGGTCCACCGTGACCGACGCCGTCCTGGACGTCTACGACATGGCGCTGTCCACCGCCCACACCCGGGTACGCCTGGCGCCCGGGCAGCGTACCGTCATGAGCCGCCTGCGCGACGCCCTGGAGGACTGAGATGAGCGTGCCCCACCCCCAGACCCTGCTGGGATGGACCGTCCTGGTGACGCTGCTGGTGGTCATCGGCTGGCTGCTCTACGCCCGCGCGGTCAGGGTGGACCGCCTCCACCGCCAGGTCCTGGGGGCGCGCGCCACGCTGGAGGCCCAGCTCGTCCACCGTGCCCAGGCGGCCCTGGAGCTGGCCACCTCCGGGCTGCTCGACCCCGCCTCCGGCCTCCTCCTGGCCCAGGCGGCCCGGGAGTCCCTGGACTGCGAGAGCCCCCTGGTCGACGACGGCCTGGAGCACCGCCCGCCGGGGGCCGGGGCGCCCCCGAGCCCGACGTCGTCCACGCCCCCCACCGGGGCGGACCCGGCGGCCGGGGACGGTGAGGACCGTCCGCGCGCCCGCGTGGAGTCCGACCTGTCCCGGGTCATACGGACCGTCCTGCACGCGCGCACCCGGGCGCTCCTGGCCGACGACCCCCGCTCCGCCGAGGTCCTGGCCCGCCTGGACAGGGCCGCCTACCGGGTGGTCCTGGCCCGCCGCTTCCACGACACCCGCGTGGCCCAGGCCCAGCGCCTGCGTGCCGACCTGGTGGTCCGTCTCCTGCACCTGGCCGGGCGCGCCCCCATGCCCCAGACCTTTGACGTGGACGACGACACCGGGCCCGCCGGTGCCGCAGGAGCCTGAGCATGGCCGCCCTCCCTCCGGGCCCCCGCCCGTCCTGGGAGCCGGACCCGCCGGCGCCCGGGGCCGGTGCGGGGGCGGGTACCGACGCCCTGACCGTCAACGCCCTCTACCCCGACGGCGAGCCGGACTGGTCCTCCCCGCAGCTGGACGCGGCGGTTCTGCCGGAGGGCCTCACCAGGTTCCGGGCCCGGCGGTCCACGGCCCCCGTCCTGGTCGTCCTGGGTCTGGTGGCCCTGGTCGGCTCCGTGGTCCTGCTCACTACCAGGGGCGCTCTCCTGGGGCACGTGCTCCGGGCTCTGGGTGGGGCGCTCGTCCCGGTGGCGGTGACCGTCGGCTACCTGCTGTGGGCCGCCAGGACCGCCAGGTACCGGATCCTCGTGCTCGTGGCCTTCCTGTGGGGTACCACCGAGTTGCTGGCGGAGTACGGCCTGGAGGACGTGGTAGGGCAGGTGCGCCTGTCCTTCCTGCTGCCCCAGGTCGCCGTGTCCCCCGGCCTGGTGGGCACCCCGCTGGTCCACGCCCTGCTCACCGGGGCGGGGCTGGCCCTGCTCCTGCTCCTGTGGCGCGAGGACGTCGGCGGCGTCCTGGACGCGGTCACCTACACGGGCTTCATGGCCTGCGGGCAGGCCCTGGTCGTCAGCGTCTCCCTGCTGGCGAGGGAGATGCCCGGGGTCGCTGCCGTCCTGGTGACCGTGCAGGCCGTGGTCTCCACCTTCTGCCCGGCCCTGGCCCTGGGCCGGGCCGCCCGCACGCGCTCTAAGGCCATACAGGTGGCGGTGCTCGGGGGCGGGGTCCTGGCCATGGTGGTCCTGGAGTCCTGGATGACGCACCAGCTCTCCGGGGGCCACCCGGGCGTCTACCTCGGGGTCCTGGCGCTGCTCGCCCTGGCCTGGGGGGTGACCGTCCTGGTGGTCTCGCTCACGGAGCCCTCCCGGATCCGGGCCTCACTGGCCGGTGACGTCAGGGCCGGGCGCCTCACGCCGTTGGAGGTGGGCATGGCGACCAGTGGCGCGGGAAGGGCCTGGTTGCGCAGGAACTGCCTCCGGCCCGACGCCGCGGAGGTCAGCGGCCGCTTCTGCCGGGCCGTCATGGCCCTGGCCCTCCTGCGCAGGCGGACCCCGCCCGACGGCGTCCTCAGCCAGGAGGTCAGCGCCTGTCTTGAGAGCGCCCTGGGTGAGCTCGCCGCCGCCCGCGGTCTCCTGGTCCCCTTCCTTCCCCCCACGAACCCGGTGCCGCCCACGACGGTGCCGCCCGGCCGCGTGCCCGCAAGGACCCCTGGCCCGGTCGGCGCGGCGCCCGTGAGGGTGGTGCCTCGCGGAGCGCCGGGAGGCCCGGTCCCCTACATCCCGGGCCCAGGTCCGTACGCCCCGGGCCCGTACGCCCCGGTCCCGGTCCCGTACGTCCCCTTAGCGGGCCCCTACGCCCCCGGACCGGTTTCTTACGCCCTGGGCCTGTACGCCCCCGGGAGCCTGCCCGGCCCGGGCCCGTACGCCCCTGGCCCGGTTCCTTACGCCCTGGACTCCTACACCCTGGACTCCTACACCCTGGACCCTTACAATCCCGACCCAGGTCCGTACGCCCCGGGCCCCAGACCCTAGGGCCCCGGGGAGACGCTGCCCAGGGCAGACACAATGGCGGTCTGCGCGGTACCGTCACCCAGAAGCCCCCCGACCCACCAGGAGATCCCCATGACCACAGCACCTGGGGCAGCACCGCTGACCCCCCGGGACCCCCACCTGCCCCCAGCGGGCGCCTCCTCGCGCTTTACGCGCCGTGACAATGGCTGGGGCTACTCCGCCGGTACCTACAACTTCTCCTACACCACCGGCACCAGCACCGCGCCCGACCAGTACGGCGGGAGCGTGCCGGGCTGGGCCAGCCCGCAGGCCCAGCGCGCGCGCCGCCGCAACGAGGTCGTCGGGGTCCTGCTCATGGTCGTCAGCGGGCTGGCACTGCTGGGCTTCGTGGTCTACATGGTGCGCTCGGTCAAGGACGCCAGCCAGCTGGTGCTGCCCGCCGCCCTGGCCCTGGTCCCCCTGGTGATCGTGCTCCTGACCGTCCTGTGGATCGACCGGTGGGAGCCTGAGCCCCCCGCCATGCTCGTCACGGCCTTTATGTGGGGCGCCGGGACGAGCGTGGTCATTGCCGTGCTGCTCAACGACTGGCTGTCGGGGACCGTGGCCGAGGCCCTGGGGGACCCGGAGGTGGGGGAGACCGCCGGCGCGGTCATTGCCGCACCCCTCTTCGAGGAGGGGGCCAAGGGCCTGGGCGTGCTGGTCATCTTCTTTATCTGGAGACGCACCTTCAACGGCCCGGTGGACGGCATCGTCTACGCCTGCGTCATCGCCGGCGCCTTCGCCTTCTCCGAGAACATCGTGTACTTCTTCCGCGCCTACCAGCTGGACCAGACCCACCCGTCCGCGGGCGGGAGCCAGCTCCTCGAGACCTTCCTGGCCCGTGGGATCATGACACCCTTCACCCACCTGACCTTCACCTCCTGCACGGGGTTTGCCGTCGGGCTGGCCTCGACCATGCGCTCACGCTTCTCCTGGGTGTGGATGACGCTGGTGGGCTACGCCCTGGCGGTGTGCGGGCACGCCTTCTGGAACGGTGTCATCGCCAGCCTGTCGACCCCGGTCCTGCTGGCGGTCGAGATCCCCGTCTTCCTCATGTGGATCGGCGGCATCGTGCTCCTGCGCCAGATGGAGCGCAGGGCCATGGCCTCGCGCCTGGCCGACTACTCCCGGGCCTCCTGGCTCACCGGCGCCGAGGTCACCATGCTCACCACCGGGACGGGGCGCCGTCAGGCCCGACGGTGGGCCCGTAACCGGGGGCCAGCGGCGGGCAGGGCCATGAAGAGGTTCCAGAAGGCGGCCGTGGACCTGGCCCAGCTCCGCCAGCATGCCATGAACGGGCACGCCGAGAGCGACTACGCCGACGCCGAGCACAGGCTCCTGGAGGAGCTCGCCCGGTCGCGACGTGCCTTCCTGGACGCACGCACCTGACGGACTAGGCTGCTCCTGACGGCGTCGCCCCCGCGCGCCGCCCCGACCCCGAGGACACAGATATGACCACCACGCCCCCTGCCACCGGAACTCTGACCGTCAAGCGCGGCATGGCCGACATGCTCAAGGGCGGCGTCATTATGGACGTCGTCACCCCCGAGCAGGCGCGTGTCGCCCAGGACGCCGGGGCCGTGGCCGTCATGGCCCTGGAGCGCGTCCCCGCCGACATCCGCGCCCAGGGGGGCGTGGCCCGTATGAGCGACCCCGACCTCATTACCGGCATTATCGAGGCCGTCTCCATCCCGGTCATGGCCAAGGCCCGTATCGGCCACTTCGTGGAGGCCCAGGTCCTCCAGTCCCTGGGCGTGGACTACATTGACGAGTCCGAGGTGCTCACCCCGGCCGACTACTCCCACCACATTGACAAGCACGCCTTCACCGTGCCCTTCGTGTGCGGGGCCACGAACCTGGGCGAGGCGCTGCGTCGCATTACCGAGGGCGCGGCCATGATCCGCTCCAAGGGCGAGGCCGGCACCGGCGACGTCTCCAACGCGGTGACCCACATGCGCACCATCCGCGACGAGATCCGCCGCCTGACCTCCCTGCCCGCCGACGAGCTGTACGTGGCCGCCAAGGAGCTCGGCGCCCCCTACGAGCTGGTGGCCGAGGTGGCCCGCACCGGGAGCCTGCCCGTGGTCCTGTTCACCGCCGGCGGCATCGCCACCCCGGCCGACGCCGCCATGATGATGCAGATGGGCGCCGAGGGCGTGTTCGTGGGTTCGGGCATCTTCAAGTCCGGCGACCCCGCCAGGCGCGCCGCGGCCATTGTGCGCGCCACTGCCCAGTTCGACGACCCCGACGTCGTCGCCGAGGTCTCCCGCGGCCTGGGGGAGGCCATGGTGGGCATTAACGTCGAGGAGATCCCCGAGCCCCACCGCCTGGCCGAGCGCGGCTGGTGAGCCCCGGCGCCACCGGGCCCGGCGGCCTGGCCGGGCCGGGGGGCGGTACCCCGTCGTGCGGGGCCGGCGGCCTCACGACCCCCGCTGCGGGGACGACGGGTCCGGCAGCGGGGGCCGGGCTCACCCCCGACGGACGCCACCCCACCCTGGTCCCTAAGGACTGGGACCGGCACGTGGACCCCGGTGAGTGGGGGCTCGGCCCCGGCGGCCTGCCCTTCCGGCGGGCCGCCCGCGTCCTGGTACTCACCGCCGACGGCCTGGCCCTCCTCATGACCGGCCACGACGTGGCCGACCCCGCCCACTCCTGGGTCTTCACCCCCGGGGGCGGCATCCAGCCGGGGGAGACGGACCGCCAGGCCGCCGCCCGCGAGCTGGCCGAGGAGTCCGGGATCGTCGTCGACCCCGCGGACCTGGAGGGGCCCGTGGCCCGGCGCGACGCCGTCTTCCGCTTCGCCACCGTGACCTGCCGTCAGGACGAGGTCTTCTTCCTCCTGCGCCTGAGCGGCCCCCTGGCCCTGGAGCGGGCGGGGTGGACCCAGCTGGAGCGCGACGCCGTGGACTCCATATCCTGGTGGACGCCCGCCGAGCTCGACGCCGCCCGCAGGACCGGCTGGGAGATCTACCCCAGCGCCGTCCCCGGGCTCGTCGGCTCCCTGCGTGCCGGCTGGGACGGCAGGCCCCTGGACCTCACCGAGCCACCGGACGCCGAGCTCCTGGCCCAGGTGGCCGCGGGCGGGACGCGGTCGGGTGGGGGCCGGGCGACGTCGTGACCAGTAACCGTGAGCACCGGGAGGAACCCGTGGACCGTGTCCCCGCCCAGACCATGGACGCGCTCAACCCGCGCGCCCTCTTCCCCGCACCCGCCCCGGCGGGCTCCCGGCCCACCGTCGGCGTCCTGGCCCTCCAGGGGGACGTGCGCGAGCACGCCCTGGCCCTCCAGGCCGCGGGCGCCCGCCCCGTGACCGTGCGCCGCGCCCGCGACCTGGGGGACGCCCCGGGGCAGAGGCTTGACGGCATTGTCCTGCCCGGCGGGGAGTCCACCACCATGAGCACCCTGCTGACCGGCTTCGGCATGCTCGAGCCCCTGCGGGCCCTCCTGCGCGCCGGACTGCCCGCCTACGGCTCCTGCGCCGGCATGATCCTGCTGGCCGACCGCGCCCTGGGCCTGGAGGAGGGGCAGGCCACCGTCGGCGGCATTGACATGACCGTGAGGCGCAACGCCTTCGGACGCCAGGTGGACTCTTACGAGGAGGACCTGGACGCCCCCGCCCTGGGTGCCAGCGCCAGCCGTCCCCTGCACGCGGTCTTCATCCGCGCCCCCTGGGTGGAGTCCGTGGGCGCGGACGTCGAGGTCCTGGCCACCACCCGGGCCGGACGCGCTGGTGAGGGCCAGGGGGGTGCGGGCGGTAGGATTGTCGCGGTTCGTCAGGGTCCCCTGCTCGCCACCTCCTTCCACCCGGAGGTCGGGGGCGAGAGCCGGGTCCACGACGTCTTCGTCGCCATGGTGACGCACCGGGCCTGAGCAGCGCCCGGACGCGCACCCGCCAGGCCCGCTGGCCGCCGCGGGGGCGCCCTCTACCGCCGACTCCCAAGGAGCACACATGTCGGGTCACTCCAAGTGGGCCACCACCAAGCACAAGAAGGCCGCCATTGACGCCAAGCGCGGCAAGCTCTTCGCGCGCCTGATCAAGAACATCGAGGTCGCCGCGCGCACCGGCGGCGGTGACCCCACCGGCAACCCCACCCTGTACGACGCCATCCAGAAGGCCAAGAAGAACTCCGTACCCGCCGACAACATCACCCGCGCCGTCAGGCGCGGCAGCGGCGAGGAGGCCGGGGGAGCGGACTGGCAGACCATTATGTACGAGGGCTACGGGCCCGGGGGCGTGGCCTTCCTGGTGGAGTGCCTGACCGACAACCGCAACCGCGCGGCCTCCGACGTGCGCGTGGCCTTCTCCCGTAACGGCGGCAACCTGGCCGACCCCGGGTCCGTGGCCTACAACTTCACCCGCAAGGGCGTGGTCGAGGTGGCCAGGACCGACGGCGTGGACGAGGACTCCGTCCTCATGGCCGTCCTGGACGCCGGTGCCGAGGAGGTCGAGGAGGGCGCCGAGTCCTTCGAGATCTACTGCGATCCGGGCGACCTGGTGGCGGTACGCACCGCCCTGACCGACGCGGGCATGGACTACGAGTCCGCTGAGGTCCAGTTCGTGGCCGGCACCAAGGTCGAGGTCGACGCCGACGGCGCCCGCAGGGTCCTGCGCCTGGTGGACGCCCTGGAGGACTCCGACGACGTCCAGAACGTCTTCACCTCCGTGGACATCTCCGCCGAGGTCGCCGCCCAGCTCGAGCCCGACGAGTGAGGCCCGCCCGCCCGCTCCCGTCTGCCGGTACCCGGCGTGGTCCCGCCTAGCCCCGCCTCCGGGCACGCCCTCGTGGCCCAGCAGCGGGTCATGGGGGTGGATCCGGGGCTGACACGCTGCGGGCTGGGGTGCGTGGACATTGACCCGCGCCGACGGGTGCGCCTGGTCGAGGTCGGGGTGGTGCGCACCCCGCCCTCCCAGAGCCCTGAGCTGCGACTACTGACCATCGCCCGCGCCCTGGATGACTGGATCGCCCGCCTGGGCCCCACCTCGGTGTCCGTCGAGCGGGTCTTCGCCCAGGACAACCTGCGCTCGGTCATCTCCGTGGCCCAGGTCATGGGCGTGGCCATGGTCGCCGGGGCCAGGGCGGGCCTGGAGGTGGCACAGCACACACCCAGTGAGGCCAAGGCGGCGGTGACCGGCTCGGGCAGCGCGGACAAGTCCCAGGTGGGGGCCATGGTGGCGCGCATCCTCGGCCTGAAGGCGCCCCCCTCCCCGGCCGACGCCGCCGACGCCCTGGCCCAGGCCATCTGCCACGGCTGGCGCGGAGGCGGGACGGGCGTGGACGGGGCCACCGAGATGGTCTCCGCCGGGGGCTCCGTGCGGGTCCGCGCCCGTACCCCCGCCCAGCGCCAGTGGGCCGCGGCCCAGGCCGCCGCCCGTCGGACCGGCGCCGTGGACCCCCGTCGCTCCCGCCCCTGAGCCCGCGAGGAGCGTCAGGGGCTGGCCTCATCCATGCCGGCGCCCGTCCCGTCTGCGGGGGCGGCGGGGTGGGGTGACAGCGGGCTTGCTGCTAGGCTGGCGAACAGCCGTTCGAACCGATCGGAGTGACATGATCGCCTCCCTGCACGGGACCGTCCTGACCCTCAGCCTCACCGACGCCGTCGTGGAGTGCGCGGGCGTGGGCTACCGGGTCCTCGCCACCCCGGCCACCCTGGCCTCGCTACGGGTGGGGGAGGAGACCCAGCTGCACACCGAGCTCATTGTGCGGGAGGACTCCCAGACCCTCTACGGCTTCTCCGAGGCCGACGAGCGTGACGCCTTCCGCGTGCTCCTGACCGCCAAGGGCGTGGGGGCCAAGCTGGCCCTGGCCATGCTCGCCGTCCACACCCCCGACGCCCTGCGCCGCGCCATCGCCAGCCAGGACGTGGCGGCCCTCACCCGGGTGCCGGGCCTGGGCCCCAAGGGCGCCCAGCGCGTCATTATCGACGTCGGCGACCGCCTCGGTCCGGCCACCGGCCCTGCCCCTGCCCGCAGCGAGGAGCCCGCGGCGCCCCCGCCTGCAGGGGCCAACGCCGACGTCGTGGCCGCCCTGGTCCAGCTGGGCTGGAACGAGGCCACCGCCACCCAGGCCGTGGCCGCCGTCGAGGCCGCCTACCAGGAGGAGCCGTCCGCCCAGGAGCCCTCTGTCCCCGAGCTGCTGCGCGCCTCCCTGAGGTGGCTCGGCGGGGGACGCCGTGGCTGAGGACGCCCGCCTCATGGGCGGGGCGGCGGACGCCACCGAGCGGGCCGCCGAGGCCGCGCTGCGCCCCAGGCGCCTGGAGGACTTCACCGGCCAGGAGGTCGTGCGCACCCAGCTCTCCGTGGTCCTGCGCGCGGCCCTGGCCCGGGGCGCCACACCCGACCACGTCCTGCTCTCCGGACCGCCCGGGCTGGGCAAGACCACCCTGGCCATGATTATCGCCGCCGAGGTCGGGGGCAGCCTGCGCCTGACCTCCGGGCCGGCGGTCCAGCACGCCGGGGACCTGGCCGCCATCCTGTCCTCCCTGGAGGAGGGCGACGTCCTCTTTATCGACGAGATCCACCGCCTGGCCCGCACCGCCGAGGAGATGCTCTACCTGGCCATGGAGGACTACCGGGTGGACGTGGTGGTGGGCAAGGGCCCCGGGGCCACCTCCATCCCCCTGGCGCTGCCGCCCTTCACCGTGGTGGGGGCCACCACCCGGGCCGGGCTGCTGCCCGCGCCCCTGCGGGACCGCTTCGGCTTCACCGGGCACCTGGACTACTACGACCCGGCGGAGCTGGCCCGTATCCTGGCCCGCAGCGCCGGGCTGCTGGGGGTGAGCCTGGACGCCGACGCGGCCGCCGAGCTCGCCAGCCGCTCGCGGGGCACGCCGCGCATTGCCAACCGCCTGCTGCGCCGGGTCCAGGACTGGGCCGAGGTCCACGGCACCCCCGGGCGCCTGGACCTTCAGGCCGCCCGCGGCGCCTTGGAGGTCTTCGAGGTGGACGCCCTGGGGCTGGACCGTCTCGACCGGCAGGTCCTTACCGCCCTGTGCTCACGGTTCGGCGGCGGGCCTGTGGGTTTGACCACGCTGGCGGTCAGCGTGGGGGAGGAGCCGGAGACCGTGGAGACCGTGGCCGAGCCCTACCTGGTGCGTGAGGGCCTGGTGGTCCGTACCCCCCGGGGCCGGGCGGCGACCCCGGCCGCCTACGCCCACCTGGGGCTGGCGGTCCCGGCCGAGGGTGTGCTCTTCACCTGAGCCCGGGCCGGTCGGTACGGGCGGGCGGTGGGTGACGGAGGTTTTTCCTGTGGGCCAGCACGATGGCTAGACTCTGGGGGGACTGTCCGACCCCGGCCCGCTGACCACGATAGGAACCGTTTCAATGACGCTCATGACCCTTGCCATCATGATCCTCGCCATGTGGGGGATGTCCGTGCTCCTCAGGCGGCAGCAGCGCAAGGCGCAGGCGGAGCAGGAGCGTCGTACCGAGGAGGCCCTGGTACCGGGCAACTGGGTGCGTACCGTGGGCGGCTTCTACGGCACCGTGGTCGAGGTCGACGGCGACGTGGTCACCCTGGCCACCCCGCTGGGCGACGAGTCCCTGTGGAACAGGCGCTCTATCGCCGGCGCCGAGGAGCCGCCCTTCGCCGTCACCGACTCCCAGGACGACCAGGTCCCGGACAGCACGGAGCCTGACACCGCCGCCCCGGACGCCGCGGATGCCGCGGACGCTGCCGCCACTGCTGCCGGGCAGGCCGCCACGGACGCCGCGGAGGCCGCCACCGCCGAGCAGGAGAACCACGACCGCTGACCCCTGCCCGAGGCCAGTACCCTCACTCCCTTAACCGCTACCGCCCGATGTCGACGAGGACCCGGGCCACTTCAGGAAAGAGACCTTGTGGCCACTCCACAGACCAAGCACCCAGGACGCAGGCTCCTGACGATATTCCTCCTACTCGCCCTGGGCTACGGCGCCCTCGTCGCCGGCTCCGTGACGGGCCGGGCCTCCCTGACCCCGGGACTGGCCCTGGACCTGGAGGGAGGGACCCAGATCATCCTGACGCCCACCACCTCCGACGGCTCGGAGATCACGGACCAGGACGTCGACCAGGCTATTGAGATCATCCGCCAGCGCGTGGACGCCTCCGGCGTGGCCGAGGCCCAGATCTCCCGCCAGGGCGGCCAGAACATCGTCGTCTCCCTGCCGGGGACCCCGAGCCAGGAGACCCTGGAGCTCGTACGCACCTCCGCGGTCCTGTACTTCCGTCCCGTCATCCGCATCCTGCGCGGCTCGGCCTCCGCCATCGCCCAGGCCCGTAACCAGGCCGCGGCCAAGGCGGCGGCCTCCGCCAGCCCCGAGGCGAGCGCGGAGCCCAGCACTGAGCCGACCACCCCGGCACCTGACGCCGAGTCCACCGAGCCGGCCGAGCCCGCTGATGAGCCCACCACCCCGGCCACCGTCACCCCCGAGCAGGTGGCCACCTCCCTGGCGGACGTCAACAAGGACGGCACGATCTCCTCCGACCCCCTGCCCTCCACCAGCGAGGACAACTCCTCGGACTCCTGGATCACCGAGCAGATGATCTACGACGCGGCCATGACGGACTGCACCGCCGAGCAGAACCTCACCGGCTCCACCCAGGACCCCGCCAAGGCCGTCATCTCCTGCGCCAAGGACGGGTCGGGCACGGTCTACCTCCTGGGCCCGGCCGACATCGCGGGCACGAACATCGCCAACGCCACCTCGGGCCTGGAGACCACGAGCCAGGGGAGCACCACCAACAAGTGGGTGGTCAGCCTGGAGTTCGACTCCGAGGGCACCAGCCAGTTCGCCGCCGTCTCCAAGCGGCTCCTGGCCTACCGCGACGCCGCCGGCGCCAAGAGCTCCTCCGGCCAGGCCAACCCGCAGGCCCAGGTCAACCAGCAGAAGGCCGAGTTCGCCATCGTCCTGGACGGCCTGACCATTATGGCCTCCGGCTTCTCCCCGGACGTCAAGAGCCCCATTACCAACGGACGGGTGCAGATCTCCGGCAGCTTCACCCAGGCCCAGGCCCGTACCCTGGCCAACCAGCTCTCCTTCGGCTCCCTGCCGCTGAGCTTCACCGTCCAGTCCGAGCAGCAGATCTCGGCCACCCTGGGGACCGAGCAGCTGAGCAACGGTCTCATTGCCGGAATGGTCGGCTTCCTGCTCATTATCCTCTACCTGGCCTGGCAGTACCGGGGGCTGTCGGTCGTGGCGGTGGCCTCCCTGGTCATAGCCGCCGCCGCGACCTACCTGGTGATCGCGGCCCTGTCCTGGTCCATGGGGTACCGCCTGTCCCTGGCCGGGGTGGCCGGACTCATTATCTCCATCGGTATCACGGTGGACTCCTTCATTATCTACTTCGAGCGGGTCCGTGACGAGGTCCGTCACGGCCGTACCCTGGTGGCCGCCGTGGACGAGGGCTGGCGTCACGCCCGGCAGACCATCGTGGTCTCCGACGCCGTCAACCTGGTGGCCGCCGTGGTCCTCTACTTCCTGGCGGTCGGCGGGGTGCAGGGATTCGCCTTCACCCTGGGGGTGACCACCATCGTGGACCTGGGGGTCATTATCCTGTTCACCCATCCCATGATGGTGTGGATCCTGCGCTTCCGCTTCTTCGGCGAGGGCCACCGGCTCTCGGGCCTGGACCCCGAGCACCTGGGTGCCCGCAGCCTGGCCGCCTACGGCCGGGGACGCCAGAGGGTCGTCGAGACCTCCATGGCCTCCCTGGCCCGTCGCAAGGCCTCCCGCGGCCGCGACGCCGAGCCGCAGGACGACGTCGACCAGGAGGCCGGGGACGCCCCGGACCAGGACGCCACGAGCGGAAAGGACGGTGAGACGAGGTGAAGTCCCTCGCCGTGCTCGGTAACGAGCTCTACTCCGGAAGGGCCTCCATCCCCTTCGTGCCCAGGCGGCGCCTGTGGTACTGCGTCGCGGGGGCGGCCATCGTGGTCTCCGTGCTGCTGGTGGGGCTGGTCGGCCTCAACCCGGGCATCGACTTCAAGGGCGGCTCGGAGGTGACCGTCACCGGCGTCGCGAACCCCACCGAGGGCCCGGCCAACGACGTCCTCAAGGAGCAGGGCCTGTCCGACGGCGCCTCGGTGACCACCATGGGCTCCTCCTCGGTGCGGGTGCAGACCACCGAGCTGGACAAGACCCACCTGGAGACCCTCAGCGCCGAGCTGGGCAAGGCCTACGGGGTGGACGGCGCGGACGTCTCGGCCACGACCATCGGCCCGACCTGGTCCTCGGACGTCACCGCCAAGGCGCTGCGCGGCCTGGTCATCTTCTTCCTCCTGGTGGGCGCCCTCATCTGGGCCTACTTCAGGACCTGGAAGATGGCGGTGGCGGCCCTGGCGGCCCTGGTCCACGACATTATTATGACGGTGGGCATCTACGCCCTGAGCGGTTTCGAGGTCACACCGGCCACCATTATCGGGGTGCTCACGATCCTGGGGTACTCCCTGTACGACACGGTCGTGGTCTTCGACAAGATCCGGGAGAACACCGCCAACTACGAGTCCCAGACCCGTTCGACCTACGCCGAGCTGGCCAACCTCGCCGTCAACCAGACCTTTGTCCGCTCGGTCAACACCTCGGTGGTCGGCGTCCTGCCCGTGGCCAGCCTGCTCTTCGTGGGCGCCTTCATCCTGGGCGCCGGCACGCTGCGCGACATCGCCCTGACCCTGTTCATCGGCATGATCGCCGGGACGCTGTCCTCCATCTTCCTGGCCACCCCCATGCTCGTCGACCTGCGCAGCCGGGAGAAGGGGGTACGGGAGCAGGCCAGGCGCGTGGCCGAGACCCGGCAGGACCGCCTGGAGGAGGCCGGGGACGACGAGGAGGCGCGCGCCGCCGTCCTGGCCGCCCCCGCGGCCGCCCCCAGCACACCCGGGCACCACCTCGGCCAGGGAGCCCAGCCCAGGAGAAGGAGGAGGCGCTCATGAGCCCGCAGTCCTCACCCAGTATCCCCGCGGGCCTGACCGAGCTGGTCCTGGACCACCTGCGGGAGATCCCGGACTTCCCTGAGCCCGGGGTCCTCTTTCGCGACATCACCCCGCTGCTGGCTGACGGCCGGGCCTTCGCCGCCCTCATCGACGGCCTCGCCGCCCACTACAGGGGGCGTGTTGACGCCGTGGCCGGGCTGGAGTCACGCGGCTTCGTCCTGGCCGCCCCCCTGGCCGTGAACCTGGGGATCGGCATGCTCACCGTGCGCAAGGGCGGCAAGCTCCCCGGCCCGGTCATCGGCATGGACTACGCCCTGGAGTACGGCACGGCGCGTATGGAGCTGCGCCCGGACTCGGTGGTGGGGGGCAGCCGTGTCCTGGTGATCGACGACGTCCTGGCCACCGGGGGCACCGCCGCGGCCTCGGTGGCCCTCATTGAGCAGGCCGGTGGGCGGGTGGAGTCCGTCTGCATGCTCATGGAGCTCAGCGGTCTGGGCGGCCGGGACAGGCTCAGGGGGCGCGAGGTGGAGTCCGTCGTCATCTTCTGAGCGGCGCCCCGGGTGCCGGGGACGGCGCCCGGCGCGGGCCCCGTGGGGACGTGCCCGGGCGCCACCGGCCCTGCCCTGCACCCCCCGGGAGGTGGGTCGGCCACGGCGCCGGTACAATACAGGGATGACGGAGACGAAGACCCTTCCGGAGACCGGTGGCGACGCCGTCGTCCCCGGTTCGCGGGTTCGTAGCCGCCTGGCCTGGTTCGGCTCCCGAGGGCACTCCACACCGCCTGCTATCGAGCCGCTCCTGCGGGCGCTGCGGGCCAACCACCCCAAGGCCGACACCAGCCTCATTGTGCGCGCCTACGAGGTGGCCAGCAAGGCGCACACGGGGCAGTTCCGCAAGTCCGGGGAGCCCTACATCACCCACCCGGTCGCCGTGGCCACCATCTTGGCCGAGCTGGGCATGACCTCCCAGACCTTGGCGGCCGCCCTCCTGCACGACACCGTGGAGGACACCGACTACACCCTGGAGGACCTGCGGGCCGACTTCGGTGACGAGATCACCCTCCTGGTGGACGGGGTCACCAAGCTCGACAAGCTCCAGTACGGGGACGCGGCCCAGGCCGAGACGGTGCGCAAGATGATCGTGGCCATGTCCAAGGACATCCGCGTGCTGCTCATTAAGCTGAGCGACCGTCTCCACAACGCCCGCACCTGGAAGTACGTCCCGGCCGAGAACGCCGCCCGCAAGGCCAAGGAGACCCTGGAGATCTACGCCCCCCTGGCCCACCGCCTGGGCATGAACACCATTAAGTGGGAGCTGGAGGACCGCTCCTTCAAGGCCCTCTACCCCGGTGTCTACGACACGATCGAGCACATGGTGGCCGAGCGCTCCCCGGCACGCGAGGAGTACCTGCGCCAGGTACGGCTCCAGATCGAGGAGGAGCTGCGCACCAACAAGATCAAGGGCATGGTCACCGGGCGCCCCAAGCACTACTACTCGATCTACCAGAAGATGATCGTGCGGGGGAAGGACTTCGCCGACATCTACGACCTCGTGGCGGTGAGGGTCATTGTGGACACCGTCCAGGACTGCTACGCCGTGCTCGGCGCGCTCCACTCGCGCTGGACCCCTATGTCGGGCCGTTTCAAGGACTATATCGCGGTACCCAAGTTCAACCTCTACCAGTCCCTCCACACCACCGTGGTGGGACCGGGCGGCAACCCGGTGGAGATCCAGATACGCACCCACGAGATGCACCGTATGGCCGAGTACGGGGTGGCCGCCCACTGGAAGTACAAGGAGGACCCCAACGCCACCGGCCCCTCCCCGCTGCCAGGGGCCTTGGGGGAGTCCTCCGGGGCCGAGATGGGCTGGCTGCGCCAGCTCGTGGACTGGCAGAAGGAGACCCAGGACCCGGCCGACTTCCTGGACTCCCTGCGTTTTGAGATGTCCGGTGGCCAGGTCTACGTCTTTACCCCCAAGGGCGACGTCATGGCCCTGCCGGAGGGGTCGACGCCGGTGGACTTCGCCTACGCGGTCCACACCGAGGTAGGCCACCGCACCATGGGCGCACGGGTCAACGGCCGCCTGGTGCCCCTGGACACCCGCCTGGAGAACGGTGACTCCGTGGAGGTCTTCACCTCCAAGGCCCAGGGGGCGGGCCCCAGCCGGGACTGGCTGTCCTTCGTCCGCTCCACCCGGGCCCGCAACAAGATCCGGGCGTGGTTCTCCAAGGAGCGCCGTGAGGAGGCCATCGAGGAGGGCCGGGGCGCGATCGCGCGGGCCATGCGCAAGCAGAACCTGCCCATTCAGCGCCTCATGAGCCACGAGTCCCTCATGGACGTGGCCAAGACCCTGGACAAGTCCGACATCGACGGCCTCTACGCCGCCGTCGGGCAGGGCCACGTCTCCGCCCAGCACGTGGTGGACACCCTGGTGTCCGCCATGGGCGGGGAGGCGGGTGCCGAGGAGACCCTGGCGGAGGCGGTCCTGCCCACCAAGACCGCACCGGGCCACCGACGCACCACCGCCGAGACCGGCGTCGTGGTGGAGGGCATGGAGGCGGGGGACGTCTACGTCAAGCTCGCGCGCTGCTGCACCCCCATGCCCGGGGACCCCATTATCGGCTTTATCACCCGCGGCTCGGGTATTAGCGTCCACCGTTCCGACTGCCAGAACGTCGAGCAGCTCGCCAACGAGCCCGAGCGCCTGGTCAATGTCTCCTGGGCCTCCCACGCCGCCGTGGCCTACCTGGTCCAGCTGGAGGTCGAGGCCCTGGACCGGGGCGGCCTGCTGGCCGACGTGACGCGCGCCCTGGCGGACAACCACGTCAACCTCGTGAGCGCCAGGGTCTCCACCGGGCGCGACCGGGTCATGACCGGGCGCTTCGTGGTGGAGCTGGCGGCCGCCAGCCACCTGGACGACACGCTGGCCGCCCTGCGCAAGATCGACGGCGTCTACGAGGCACGGCGCTGCGCGGCCTCGGTGAGGCGTCCGCGCGAGACCGCCCAGGGCGCCTGAGCGGCCACCCCGGGTGGGGCGGCCGGGGCCTCCGGCCCGGGGGCGCAGGACCTCAGCCCAGGTTCCAGACGCTCTCAATGAGCTCCCGGGCCCGGGCGGTACCCCGGCTGGAGTCGCCGTGGCAGTGGCTCAGGGCCAGGTACATCTCCCACCGGGGCGTGTCGGCCCTGCGCGCCGCCAGCACGGCGGTGACCGCCGTGGCGGGCGGGGCCAGGCGGGCGGCGTCGACGGCGGTGCGTGCCAGGGTGCAGCACCTGACCCCCTCGATGGTCGTCAGGTCCGAGCTGCGGAACGAGCGGCGTGGGGAGCCCGGGCCCCAGGAGCCACGCGGGTAGCGGGGCAGGCCCCCGGTGCCGTCCAGGACGGCCAGCCACGGGGGCCTGAGGCCGGTGTGGACCCACAGCGCCGTCGCCTCGCTCAGGACGGGCACGCCCGGCAGGCCCTGGGCGGCCACCCGTGCCCGCTGCCCGGGGGTGGCGACGGTGTCCGCCGGGTAGCGCCGCCCCAGGACCGCGATGAACAGCCTGGCGTCCAGGTGCTCACAGCGCAGCAGACAGGTCTCGCGTGTGGAGGGAGGCTGCAGGATCGGCTCAGGACCGGGAGCTGACAGCAACTCGTCAATAGTTGACGACCTGGTAGAACTTCTTTTGACCATGTTCCATTATGGACCATAGTAGCCTGTGGTGCAGCCGGATCGGGGCCGGAGACAGACGTGGACGCCGCCACCCTAGGGTGGCGGCGTCCACGGGGCGGCTGCCCCGCCCTCCCAGCGTGCCTCAGGCCCGGGCGGAGCGCAGGACCTGGTCGAGCCAGGCGCGGCGGGCCGTCAGGGCGGCCTCGGCCTCGGCGACCTTCTTGGTGTCCCCGGCGGCCTGCGCGGCCGCGAGGTCCTTCTCCAGGCTGGCGATGGAGTCCTGGAGCTGGCCGGCCAGGCCCTCGGCGCGGGCCTTGGTCTCGGGGTCGGTGCGGCGCCACTCGGCGTTCTCCGCCTCGCGGATGGCGTCCTCGACGGCACGCATGCGGCCCTCGATACGGCGCACGGCCCCGCGCGGCACGCGCCCGGCCTCCTCCCAGGCGTCCTGGATAGGACGCAGGGCCCGCTTGGCGGCCTTGACGTTCCTGACCGGCAGGAGCGCCTCGGCCTTGGCCACCAGGGCCTCCTTGACCCGCAGGTTCTCGGCGAACTCGGCGTCGGTGGCCTCGTCCTTGGCCCGGCGGGCGTCGTAGAAGACCTGCTGGGCGGCCCGGAAGCGGGCCCACAGGGCGTCGTCCTCCTTGCGCGAGGCGCGTCCGGCCTTCTTCCACTCCTCCATGAGGCCGCGGTAGGCCGCGGACGTGCCCGCCCAGTCCGTGGAGTGCTGGAGCTCCTCGGCCCGCCTGATGAGGGCCTCCTTGGCGGCCTTGACCTGGGCCTGCTTGGCGTCGAGCTCGCTGAAGAACTGGCGGCGGTGGCGGTCGAAGGTGGTGCGGGCGTGGCTGAAGCGCTTCCACAGGGCGTCCTCGGTGGGGCGGTCCAGGCGCGGTCCGCGGCGCTGGGCGCTCTTCCACGTCTCCAGGAGCTCGCGCAGCTCGGCCCCGGAGTTCTTCCACTGGGTGCGGGCGGGGTCCTGGGCGCTAATGGCCTCGGCGCGCTCCACGATCGCGGTGCGCTCCTTGAGGGCCTGCTCCTTGGCGGCGGCCCTCTCGGCGGCCACGGCCTCACGGCGCTCGGCGGCCACGGCCTTGAGGGCGTGGAAGCGGGCGCGCAGGCCGTCCAGGTCACCCACGGCGGCCGGGGCCACCAGGGACTCCTCAATGGTCTTGAGCGTGGAGTCGATCTCACGCACGGAGAGCTGGGGCAGGCGGGTGGCGAAGAGGACCACCGTGGACTTCAGGTCCAGGTAGCGGCGGACGTAGAAGGCCATGGCCTCGGCAATGGGGGCGTCGGCGAACTGGCCGACCTCCCGCTCGGTGCCGCCGTCCTGGACGTAGACGCGCCCCTCACCGTCCACGCGGCCCCACTTGGCGGCGTCCATCGCCTCCTGTGGGTCGATGGGGGTGGCAGGGGCGGAGGCCTTGGCCTGCCCGTCCTTGGGGCTGTCGGCCGGGCCGGTGGCCTGGTCCGGGGTGGCCTGGTCCGAGGTAGCAGGTGCCTGGGCGGTCTCGTCGGCGTCGGTGGCAGGCACCTGGGCGGCGGTGGCCTGGGTGTCACCGGGGGTCTCGGCGTCGCTGGCTGGCAGGCTGTCAGCCGGCGCCTTAGTGGTGTCGGTGGGCTGGGGTGTGGGGGTCTGGGGGCTTGCCTCGGAGGAGGTCTCAGTGCTCACGGTGCTCTCCGTGTTCTCAAGGGTGGTGGCGGAGCCGGGCTCCGTCTGGGACGTGGCGGTGGGATCGAGCCCGGTCTCGGGCTGCGTCTGCTCGGTCACGTAATGCTCCTTCATGGTTGACGGGGTGGAGGCGGCGGGACCCGCCCCGCTTCCGTTCACGCCCGGCGGTGCCGGGTGGTCGGGGTGGCGTCGTCGTGGGAGACGACAGGGGGAGTCTATGCGCTTCGCGTCCTGTCGTGACAGGGACTCGCGCACCGGACGCGGGCGGCGTCCCGGGGCCGCGCCCCTAGAGGAGCTGGCACGGGGCGAAGACCCTCCGGTAGACGCTCTCGGTGTCCTCCTGGCCGGCTCTCAGCGTCGCGGCCGCCAGGCCGTCCCTGAGCAGGGTCACGTGGTGGCAGATCCGGTCCAGGAACCCCAGGACGTGGCTGGAGACCAGGACCGCGCTGCCGCGTCCGGCGGCCTGGGTGACCCAGGTGGACAGGGCGAGCGTGGTCTCCACGTCCAGGTCGTTGGTGGGCTCGTCCAGGACGATGACGGGCGGGTCCCCCAGGAAGGCCGCCGCCAGGTAGACCCGTCTGGCCTGGCCCCGGGAGAGCGAGTCGAGCCGACGCCGGACCAGGGCGCCGCAGCCGTAGGCCTGGAGGTGGGCCCGCAGGTCCTGGGCGTCCAGGTCCAGGCCGCGCATGCAGGAGTCCAGGACGCACAGGTCGAGCGCGCTCAGACGGGCCAGGTCGGGGACGTCCTGGGGCAGGTAGCCCAGGAGGTGGGCGGGGACGCGCCCGCCCGTGGCGGCGCCCTGCGCCGTGCGGACGCGGACGGTGCCGCCCTGCGGCCTGCTCACCCCTGCCAGTAGGTTGAACAGGGTGCTCTTGCCCGCGCCGTTGGGGCCGACGACGCCGGCGACCTGTCCGGCCTCCACCACCAGGTCCAGCGGGCCGACCCCGCCGCCACCGCGGTAGCGCATGGTCAGGCCACGGATCTCAAGCACGGCGGGCACCTCCTGAGCGGTGCATCCTGACCAGGACGGTCAGCGCCAGCAGGATCGTCAGCGGCGCCAGCAGGCACAGGACCATGACCTCGACGTCGATCAGCAGCGGCAGGCGGCGGCCACGCAGGTGACGGGTGGTCAGCAGGCCCAGGCTGAGGTGGCTCAGGACCACGACCACCAGGACCCCGACGACGTCGAGCACCCCCGCGGGGTGTCCCGCCCGGCTCCAGGCCCCTGCCAGCAGGGCGGCGGCCGCGCCCGCCCCGGCCGCCGGCAGGGACAGGGCCGCCCCCGCCCGGGCCACCTCGGTGGGATCCAGGGCGTAGCGGGTGGCCAGGAGCCGGTAGGCGGGGTCGGTCTGGTAGCGGGCCAGCGTGGAGAAGAACGCCGCGGCAGGCAGGAGGCCCACCACGTAGCAGGCCGTGGCGGTCGGGACGCCGGCCCCGGCCAGGGCGGCCCCGGCTAGGGGGCACGCGATAACCGGGACCGCCAGCTCCGGCACCCCCACCGTGCGACGCAGGAGCAGGCGGGTCGCCCCCACCCGGCTGCGGGGGAGGCGCCCACCCCGGCCCAGGGCCGCGTACCAGGCCGGCTGGGGGCGGATCCTACGCGCCTGCCTGACCGTGACGGCCGCACCGGGTGCGGGAGGCGGGGCGCAGGGCGCGGCACGGCGGGCGGCCCGGTACGGGAACGGCAGGAGCCTGCCCGTCCTCCTCCTGGTGAGCCACGCGGCCCCGATGACGGCGGTCAGGACGTACTGGGCCAGCAGCGCCGTGGCCGCCAGGGTGGTGGACGGCCTGGCGGCAAGGACCCGGGGGACCAGGAGCGCGGCGCACAGGTGGACCGGGCTGGTTCCCACCAGGAGCAGGACCAGCAGCGTCGGCGTCCCGACGCCCCGGGAGCGCAGGTAGGCGCGTGCCGGTGCGGGCAGGTCCCAGCTGAAGGCCTGTACCGCCCCGGCCGCCGTGGAGGCGGACAGGACGAGCAGGCCGCCCCCCAGGGCAGTCCCGTGCAGCTCCAGGGGGGAGGAGCCGTAGACGGTCATGAGGGCGGCGGCCCCCAGGAGTGCAGCGGTCGCCAGGGTGCACCGCCCGCCCAGCGCACCCAGGCGCGCCCCCAGGACCACCGTGTCAGGGTGCGGACGCAGCAAGGACATCCTCCTCACCAGGTGGTGGCCCGACCTCACGGCCGGGCCACCACTATCCAGTCCGGTCAGTACGCAGGTGGGGTAGGCCACAAAATAGGCCAGAAGAGCCACCAGAACATGGTGGTACCGCCTTTCTCATGAGATGGGTCCAGTGGGTGATACTGGCAGCTCAGAGTCTAGGGACGCCACGTTCCTGCGTCAAGCATTTTAAGATACTTATCAATAGTACGTGAGATTGTTTGCAGCGGTTATTGTGTATACCTCGGCTCGTGGACAACAGGGCACTTCGTGGACGGCTCCCGAGGGGCCACCGACCCGGGTCCCGGCCGGTGGGCGGTCAGCGAGCCCGCCACCCTGTGGGTGCACCGGCGGGTCCCGGTGGCGGACCTTCCCGGAAGGGCGGTGCAGGAGACGGTACCGGCGGGGCTGCTAGCATGGTCGTGACCGCCTGAGCTCCTGCCCCGCTCCTGAACCGCCCCCAGGATCCGCAAGGAGTACCCGTGCCCGCGATCACCCTGACCGACATCAGCTTCTCCTTCACCGCCGAGCCCCTGCTCGCCGGTATCACCCTCACCGTCGCCGACGGCGAGCGGGCCTGCCTGGTGGGCCCCAACGGCTGCGGCAAGACCACCTTGCTGCGCCTGGTCGCCGGCGACCTCACCCCCGACTCCGGCACCGTCAAGGCCCCGCCGCTCCGGGGAGTCCCCGACGTGCCGGACCCGTCCGGGAGCGTCGGCGACTACCTCGACGCCGCCACCGCGCCCCTGCGCTCCCTGGCCGCCCGCTTCGAGGCCGCCGCCACCGCCCTGGCCACCCGCCCCGACAGCCCCCTGGCCCGCGACTACGACGGGCTCCTGGCCGCCGCCACCGCCGCCGAGGTGTGGGACCTGGAGGCCCGTACCGGGCAGACGCTCGCGGGCCTGGGGCTCGGGGCCCTGGCCGGGGATCCTGGGCGCACTCGCCTTCTGGCCACGCTCTCACCGGGCCAGCGCGGCCGCCTCGCCCTGGCCGCCACCCTGCTCACCCGCCCCATCGCCCTGGTCCTGGACGAGCCCACCAACCACCTGGACGACCAGGCTGTCGCCTACCTGGCCGCCACCCTGCGCGGCTGGCAGGGCCCCGTCCTGCTGGCCAGCCACGACCGCGCCTTCATTGACGACGTCGCCACCTGTGTCCTGGACCTGGACACCGCCCCCTGGCAGGCGCTCCTGACCGCCTCCGGGGGCGGGAGCCTGCCCGGCGTCCAACGCTGCGCCGGCACCTACACCGACTACCTGGAGGCCAAGGCCCGCGCCCGCGCCTCCCACGAGCGCGTCCACGCCTCCCAGCAGGAGGACAAGCGCGCCCTGGCCCGCCACCGCCGCGAGTCCGAGACCGTCGGCCACTACGGCACCGCACACCACCACGGCGAGCGCACCGAGGTCAGGATGGCCAGGAAGTTCTACGCGGACCGCGCCGCCTCGACCTCGACGCGGCGTCAGCGTAACGACGACCGTCGGCTCGCCGCCCTGGCCGCCGTCGAGGTCCGCCGACCCCGCTCCTACCGCCTAAGCCTGGATCTGCCGCAGGTCCCCGCCCACGGCGGCCTGGCGGTCCTGGCCCGCGAGGCTCACGTCCCAGGGCGCCTGGCCCCGGTCACCCTCGACCTGGGTGCCGGAGAGCACCTGCTGGTCACCGGCCCCAACGGCTGCGGCAAGACCACCCTGCTGCGCTGGGCGGCCACCGGGGCGCCGCCCACCGCCGACTCCACCGGGGCGCTGAGCGTCTCCGGGCGCATCGCCGTCGTCCCCCAGCGCCTGCCGCGCCCCGGCGACCCCGGCCTGGGGGAGGAGACGTGGGGGTCGGGCATAGGCGAGGTCGGGGCCGGCGTCCTGCACCCCGCCTACTGGTCCCGGCGGGTGGGGGACCTTTCCGCGGGCAACCAGCGCCGTGTCCAGCTCGCCGTGGCGGCCGCGGCCGCCCCCGAGATCCTCATTATTGACGAGCCCACCAACTACCTGGACCTGGACACCATGGAGGCGCTGGAGGCGGCGTTGGCCGCCTGGGGCGGCACCCTGCTCGTGGCCAGCCACGACCGCTGGCTCATTGACCACTGGGCGGGGCGTCGCCTGGTCCTCAGTCCCTGAGGGCCAGCTGGCACGTTATTGTGGCAGGTACAGGCGGCCGTGCCCGGCCCCTGGCCGGTCTCACGGCGCACCGCCGCCGGCCAGGAGGGCGGTAGTGCGGTGGCACGGTTGTGGAGCGTGACGTAAGGAGGCTGTTATGGTCAGCAGTATTGACTGGGAGAGCAAGGACATTAATACCGTTTACGACGTCTTCTACGAGAAGGGGACGCGCTTGGGAGGCGCCTACAACTCGCTGCGCTCACGTGCCCGCGAGGTAGGGGACGAGGACGCCGTCAAGTTCTGGACGGAGCAGATTGTCGCGCTCAGACGCGAGCGCTCCGACGTCCACCCCGATGACCGCGCTGCTATGGTCGAGCGTATCGAGCGGTGGGGGAGCATGGTCTCCCAACTCGACCTGGCAGAGCGCGCAGGTGCCTATCTCTCCGCAGCATGACCACCGAGACCAAGAGGCAGGCCTGGGCGGACGCCCTTGCCGACCTGTTCGCGTCTCCGCCCGGCCCGAGCCCGACGCTGCTGTCAGTCGGCGCTCAGCCGGGTGCGGGCAAGACCCGCGCCATTGCCTCCACCCGCCGAATGTTCTACCCCGACCACGACTTTGTCGAGATCCTGGGCGACGACCTGCGCCAGTACCACCCCGACTACGAGCGGCTGGTGGCCGACCCCGATCCCGAGGCCATGCCCGCGGCGACCGCCGACCTGTCCGGCTGGCTGGTGGGCCAGGCCCTCGACGTCAGTGAGCGCATTGACTCCCTCAGGGCGCTCGCCCGCCGCCTGCACGCCCCGGTCCAGGTCACGGTCGGCCTCGACCACGCCCGCGCGCTGACCGGCACGCAGGCCCGGCCGCTCCCGGGTCCCCGCCGGTGGTCCTCTGGCCAGGAGCGGGCGCCCGGTTCGGCCACCGGACACCCCGGTTCGGCCAGGCCCCCGAAACCTGCCTGACCTACTTAAGCGGCTACGCTTTGTCCACCAGCCCGTGAGGCGCCGTCGGCCCACGCCCGGCGCTGGGCACCTCGCGTACCGTGCAGGAGGCACCATGGACAAGCAGCAGGAGTACGTGCTCCGCGCCATCGAGGAGCGCGACATCCGCTTCGTGCGCCTGTGGTTCACCGACGTCATCGGGCAGCTGAAGTCCGTGGCCATAGCCCCCGCGGAGGTCGAGAGCGCCTTCGAGGAGGGAATCGGCTTTGACGGCAGCGCCGTGGAGGGCCTGACCCGCGTCTTCGAGTCCGACATGCTCCTGAGCCCGGACCCCTCGACCTTCCAGATGCTGCCCTGGCGGGAGGAGGAGCCGGGCAACCGGGTGGCCCGCATGTTCTGCGACGTGCTCACCCCCGACGGCCAGCCCGCCCGCACCGACCCCCGCGCCGTCCTGGAGCGCCAGCTCGCGCGCGTGGCCGACGCCGGCTTCACCTGCTACATCCACCCCGAGATCGAGTTCTACCTGCTGCGCCGGGGGGAGGACGGCAGCCTCCTGCCCACCGACCGCGCCGGGTACTTCGACCACGTCCCCGGGGGCACCGCCCACGACTTCCGTCGCCGGGCCATCCTCATGCTGGAGCAGATGGGTATCTCGGTGGAGTTCAGCCACCACGAGGGCGGGCCCGGGCAGAACGAGATCGACCTGCGCTACGCCGACGCCCTGTCCATGGCCGACAGCATTATGACCTTCAGGGCCGTCATCGAGGAGGTCGCGATCCAGGAGGGCTGCATCGCCACCTTTATGCCCAAGCCGCTGGTGGGCCAGCCCGGAAGCGGCATGCACACCCACTTCTCCCTCTTCGAGGGGGACCACAACGCCTTCTACGACGCCGGCGGGCAGTACCAGCTCTCCGCCACCGGACGCTCCTTCATCGCCGGCCTGCTGCACCACGCCAGGGAGATCACGGCCATTACCAACCAGTACGTCAACTCCTACAAGCGCCTGTGGGGCGGGGACGAGGCCCCCAGCTACGTCTCCTGGGGCCACAACAACCGGTCGGCCCTGGTGCGGGTGCCCATGCACAAGCCCGGCAAGGCCCAGTCGGTGCGGGTGGAGTACCGCTCCCTGGACCCGGCCGCCAACCCCTACCTGGCCTACGCCGTCATCCTGGCCGCCGGCCTCAAGGGCATTGAGGAGGGCTACGAGCTCCCGCCCGAGGCCGAGGACGACGTGTGGGCACTGACCGACCGCGAGCGCGACGCCCTGGGCATTACCCCCCTGCCGACCTCCCTCAAGCGGGCCCTGAGCGCCATGAGCGCCTCCGACCTGGTGGCCGACACCCTGGGGGAGGACACCTTCGAGTACTTTGTGCGCAACAAGCGCCGGGAGTACCTGGCCTACGACGCCCAGGTCACCGACTTCGAGCTCTCCCAGTTCCTCCCACGCGGCTGACGGGAGAACGGGGGCAGGGGCCGTGGTCGAGCGCAACCTTCCTGGTCTGCGTCACGCCAGCAGCGCCCGGGCGCTGCTGGCCAGGGCGGGTTTTACCGGGCTCGGCCGGGCCTGGTCGTGCTTGCAGGACCCCGCCCTGCGCCCCTACCTCCCGGACCCCGACCCGGGCGGGGCGCCGGTCCCGCGGCCCGCTGCCCCCGGCCCCCCAGGTCCCCGCGGCACGGACTCCCTGGTCACGGCCCGGCTCACCGGGGCCCAGGCCGCCCTCGTGGAGGCCCTGGGGCGTACGGCGGACCCGGACCTGGCCCTGCTGAGCCTCATCCGCCTGTGCGGGTCCTGCACCCGCGGGCCGGCCCGGCTCCTGGCCGACCTGCTCGACGCCGTCGTGTCCCCGCAGGACGCCAGCGAGCCGGGGCTCCGGGACCACGCCACCCGTCTCCTGGCGGTCCTGGGGGCCTCCCAGGCCCTGGGGGACTTCCTGGTGGCCCACCCCGGGCACCTGGACGCCGCCGCCCCGCAGCGCGCCTTCGGCCTGCCGGGGGCCGGGGCGGACGAGCAGCTGCTTGACGCCGTCAGGAGCGCCCTGGACGGGCAGGACGGTGCCACCGCCCCAGCTGGCACGCAGGCCGTGGAGGCGGCCACGGCGGCACTGCGGGTGGCCTACCGGGACCGGCTGGTGGCGGTCGTGGCCGAGGACCTGGTCAGCGGCTCCCCTACGGGGCAGGTCGCCGTGGTCGGTCGGCAGATGGCTGAGCTCGCCGACGCCTCCCTGGAGGCCGGGCTCCTGGTGGCCCGGGCCGCCGTGGGGCCGGCCGCGGACGACGTCGCCCTGGCCGTCATCGCCATGGGCAAGACCGGGGCCCAGGAGCTCAACTACGTCTCCGACGTCGATGTGGTCTACGTCGTCGGCCCCGGCGGCCCGGCCCGGGGCGCGTCGGCCTCCCCGGCCGGCGGGGAGGGGGAGCCCGGCGGCCGGGCCGGGCAGGAGGACGAGCTGGTCGCCACGGGGGCTGAGATCGCCACCGCCCTGGCCCGTGTCCTCAGTGCCACCGGGGCGGAGCCGGCCCTGTGGCCCCTGGACACCGGTCTGCGTCCCGAGGGCAAGGACGGCGCCCTGGTGCGCACCCTGGCCTCGCACCTGGCCTACTACGAGCGCTGGGCCTCCTCCTGGGAGTTCCAGGCCCTCTTAAAGGCCCGGGCCTGCGCGGGGGACCGGGAGCTGGGGCGGGCCTACGAGGCGGCGGTGGCGCCCCTGGTGTGGGGGGCCTCACAGCGGGAGAACTTCGTGGACGACGCCCGGGCCATGCGCCGTCGGGTGGAGCAGGAGTCCCGGCCCCGGCCGCGTACCCCTGCTCCCGGGGCGGGACGGGCCAGGGCGGGACGCGCAGGGCGGACGCCGGGGCGCGCCTGGGAGGCCGGGGTCGTCCGCGCCCTGGAGGACCCTCGGATCAAGCTCGGGCCGGGGGGGCTGCGGGACGTGGAGTTCACCGTCCAGCTCCTCCAGCTCGTCCACGGCCGGGGTGACCCCGCCCTGCGGGTGCGTCCGACCCTGGCGGCCCTGGCGGCCCTGAGCGCGGGGGGCTACGTCTCACGGGCTGACGCCGCGGCCCTGGCCGACTGCTACCGGGCCCTGCGCCTGCTGGAGCACCGGGCCCAGCTGACCCGCCTGCGCCGCACCCACGACCTGCCGCAGCGTCCGGAGGACCTCAGGCGGATCGGGCGGGGGATCGACCGGGACCGCCTGGCCGACCCCGCCCGACTGGTCGCCGTCTTCAGGGATCTCAAGCGGCAGGTCCGCGGCCTCCACGAGGAGATCTACTACCGTCCGCTGCTGGGGGCGGCCGCGGGCCTGTCCGCCGACGAGATGACCCTGAGCCCGGACGCCGCCCGTGAGCGCCTGGCGGCCTTCGGGTACCTGGACCCTGATGGTGCCCTGCGTCATATCCAGGCCCTCACCGAGGGGGTCACCCGTCGTGCCTCCATCCAGCGTCAGCTCCTGCCGGTCATGATCGGCTGGCTCGCCGACGGCCCCGACCCCGACTCCGGGCTGCTGTCCTTCCGCCAGCTCTCCGAGGCGATCGGCGGCTCCCACTGGTACCTGGGGATGCTGCGCGACTCCCCCCACGCCGCCCAGCGCCTGTGCCACGTCCTGTCCGGGGCGCGCTGGACCGCCGTCCGCCTGGCCGAGCACCCTGAGGCCACGGCCTGGCTGGACGACGACGCCGAGCTGCGTCCCCGCAGCCGGCAGGCCCTCACCGAGGAGGTCGCCCAGATCGTGGGGCGCCGTGACCTGGGTGGTGGGGCCGGGGGCCGGGCTGAGGAGCTGGAGCGTCGGGCGGTGGAGGCGGTGCAGGCGGTGGTGGGGGTCAGGACCCGTGAGCTCCTGCGCGCCGCCCTGGCCGACTCCCTGGACGGGGTGGACCCCAACCGGACCGCCCGGATCCTCACCGACGCCACCGACGCCGTCATCGGCGGCGCCCTGGAGGTGGCTACCGCCCTGGTGGTGGCCCGGCGGGGCGGGGCGGGACGGGGCGGGACGCAGGACGGGGCCACCGGCACCTGTCCGGGGGCCCTGGCCCGTCACGCGGTCATCGCCATGGGGCGACTGGGCGGTGAGGAGACGAGCTACGCCTCGGACGCCGACGTCATGTTCGTCCACGAGGCCTGTCCGGGGGTGGAGGCGGTGGACGCCGCCCGGGAGGCGGAGGCGGTGGCCCGCACCACCCAGCGTCTGCTCAAGGGGGCCCTCCCCCACCCGGTGGACGTGGACGCCGACCTGCGTCCTGAGGGCCGTCAGGGCCCCATGAGCCGCTCCCTGTCCTCCTGCGCCGAGTACTACGGCAGGTGGTCGGCGGTGTGGGAGCGTCAGGCCCTGCTGCGGGCGCGTCCCTGCGCCGGCGACCCGGGGCTGGGGCGGCGTTTCGAGGAGCTCATTGACCCGCTGCGCTGGAGCGCTGAGGGCCTGGACGACGACGCCCTGCGCCAGATCCGCCGCCTCAAGGCGCGTATGGAGGCGGAGCGCATGCCCCGGGGCGTGGAGCCCGCCCGCCACCTCAAGCTCGGGCCCGGTGGGATCAGCGACGTGGAGTGGGCGGCCCAGGTCCTCCAGCTCCAGCACGCGGGCCGGGTCCCGGGGCTGCGGACCACCTCCACGACGGAGGCGCTGCGGGCGGCCTCCGAGGCGGGGCTGCTGAGCGCCGACCAGGCCGGTGAGCTCATGGGGGCCTGGATCCTGGCCACCCGGGTGCGGGCCGCCAACGTCCTGGGGACCGGCCGGGACAGCGGCGCCAGGGTGGACGTGCTGCCCTCGGACGTACGCGGCGTGCGCGTGGTGGGGTGGCTGCTGAGGGCGTCGTCGGGGGGCGGGCGCGACCTGGAGGATCTCTACCGTCGGGGGGCCCGCCACGCCCGGGCCGTCATGGAGCAGGTCGTCTACGGCCCCGACCCGGTTGACCCCGTCGGCCGGCCACCGGCCACTCCCCGCTCCGGGGTCTCCCGGCGCGGCTGGGGGGAGCCGGGGCGCGGTGGCCCCGCCCGCCGCCCCGGGCGCCGGTAGGCGGGGCAGCCGGCCTGTGGGAGCCGCGCCGGTAGGCCGGTTGGCACGTGGGCGTAAGGCAGGGCGTCAGGGCTGTGGGAACCCGGGGTTCCTGGCAGGATAGGTACCGTGAAGCTTCTCCTCGTCCGTCACGCCCGCACCATGGCTAATGTCATGGGGGCGCTCGACACCGCCTTCCCCGGCCAGCCCCTGGACGCCACCGGCCTCACCCAGGCCGCTACCCTGCCGGAGCGCCTGGAGCGGGCCGGCCACCTGGAGGGCCTGAGCGGCCTGTGGACCTCCCCGATCCTGCGGGCCCGCCAGACCGTCGCCCCCGTCGAGCAGGCCACGGGCCTGAGCGCGGTGGTGGACTCCGGCCTGCGGGAGGTCCTGGCAGGCGACCTGGAGATGGCCACCGACGAGCGCTCGGTGGCCTGCTACAGGGACACCACCCGCTCCTGGATGGCCGGGCGCACGGCCTGCCGCCTGCCGGGGAGCCCGGAGGACGGGGTGAGCACGCTGGCGCGTTTCGACGCCGTCGTGGAGCGGATCGCCGCCGTCACGGCCGAGCGCGGGAAGGCGGCCGGCCTGCTGGTGGCCCACGGCACCGTCCTGCGCCTGTGGACGGCGCTGAGGGCCGCCCCCGGTGGTGGGGCGGACCCGCTGTGGGTCGCCGAGCACCCCATGTCCAACGCCGGTGTCACGGTGGTCCGCCGGGACCGGGCGGGCTGGCGCCTGGTGGACTGGAACGAGGGCGACTGGCGGGCCTGAGGCCCCCGCCCCTGCCGCCTGGGGCGGGGCAGGGGGCGGCACCAGCACTGGCCAGGGGGCTCGCGCCTCCTAGCGGGGCGGGGGCTACAGCACGCTGGCCAGGAAAGCGCGCAGACGCTCCCCGCGGGGGTGGTCCAGGAGCTGGGCGGGGTCGCCGGACTCGCAGACGATGCCGTCGGCCATAAAGACCAGCTGGTCGCCGACCTCCCGGGCGAAGCCCATCTCGTGGGTGACCACCACCATGGTCATGCCGTCCCGGGCCAGGTCGCGCATGACGGCGAGCACCTCCCCGACCAGCTCGGGATCCAGGGCGGAGGTGGGCTCGTCGAAGAGCATGAGCTCGGGGTCCATGGCCAGGGCCCGGGCGATGGCCACCCGCTGCTGCTGGCCGCCGGAGAGCTGGGCGGGGTAGTGGTCGAGGCGGTCGCCCAGCCCCACCCGCTCCAGCAGCTCGACCCCCCGCTCCCGGGCGACTGACGGGGGCGTCTTCCTGACCTGCACGGGGGCCTCCATGACGTTGCCCAGGGCCGTCATGTGGGGGAAGAGGTTGAACTTCTGGAAGACCATGCCGATCTTGGCCCTCTGGGCGGCGCGCGCCTTGTCGCTCAGGGCGTGCAGGCGTACGGAGCCGTCGGGCCGGGTCTCCTCACGCATGCCAATGAGCTCGCCGTCCACCCAGACCCTCCCGGCGTCAATGGTCTCCAGCTCGTTAATGCAGCGCAGCAGGGTGGACTTGCCGCTGCCGGAGGGGCCGATGAGCACGGTGACGCTGCCGCAGGGCACGGTCAGGTCCACGCCCTTGAGGACGTGGAGCTCGCCGAAGAGCTTGTGCAGGCCGGTGACCTGCACCTTCGGGGTGGTGGATGGGGCGGTCATGCTTCCTCCGTCGGGGGCGTGGGGGCACTCTGGTGGGGGACGGGCTCGGTCACGGCGTGTACCCGATGAAGGGGTCGTCCCTGGTGGTGTGGGAGTCCAGGATCGCCTGCTGACGCCGTGACAGCGTCCGGCGGCCCTTACCGGGCCTGGCCGGGGCCTCCGAGAAGCCCTTGCCGTAGTAGCGCTCAATGTAGTGCTGACCCACCATGAGGACCGAGGTGATAATGATGTACCAGATGGCGGCCACAATGAGCAGGGGGATCGTCTGGTAGGTCAGAGAGGCGTAGGAGTTGGTCACGAAGGTCAGGTCCAGGGTGAAGGGCACGGCCAGGACCAGGGAGGTGGTCTTGAGCATGGAGATGGTCTCGTTGCCGGTGGGGGGCACGATGACGCGCATGGCCTGGGGCAGGATAATGCGGCGCATAATCTGGCCCCGGCTCATGCCCAGGGCCCCGGCGGCCTCGGCCTGGCCCGGGTCCACGCTGGCCAGGCCGCTGCGGACGATCTCGGACAGGTAGGCGCCCTCGTTAATGCCCAGCCCCAGGACCGCGGCCACGAACGGGGTGAACACGTCGGTGGTCTTGAAGGAGAGCAGCTCGGGGCCGAAGGGCACCCCCAGGCTCAGGTGCTGGTAGAGGGCGGAGATCGCCCCCCAGAACACCAGCTGGGTGTAGATCGGGGTGCCCCGGAAGAACCACAGGTAGGCCAGGGCCACCCAGCGCAGGACCGGGTTGGAGGACTGGCGCATAATCGCGGTGGTGACGGCCAGCACAATGCCGATCGCCATGGCCAGGAAGGTCAGCAGCAGCGTCCAGCCCACGGCGGTCACCACGTGGACCTCGCGGAAGAAGAACCACACCGTGTCCCAGTGGAACTTGTCGTTGGTGACCAGGGCGTGGGCCAGCATGGCGCCCAGGACCGTCACGAGCGCGGCGCTGACCCACGTCCCGGGCCTGGGGACGGGCTTGGGGTGGTTGAGCTGCAGGGGGCTCTGGGGGGCGGGGGTGGTCGCCATGGTCAGTCCTCCACGTCGGGGTTGAGGGCGGCGGTGGTCAGTGCGGCGTCGTGGATGCCCCAGGTCTCCAGGATCCTGGTCCAGATGCCGGAGTCCATGAGGTACTGCATGGCGGCCTGGACGGCGGCGGTCAGGCGGGGGTCGCTCTTGGACATGACGATCGCCTGGGGGAGGGCGTCCTCCAGGGCGCCCACGATCTCGACCTGGCCGCCGGTCTGCTCCACGGCGTACCCGGCGACCGTGGAGTCGGAGTAGACGGCGTCGATGGTGCCCCCGGTCAGCGCGGTGGTGGCCTCGGATTGCTTGGAGTAGGAGCGCACGGAGATCGGCTCCCTGCCCGCGGCCACGCAGGCCTGGGAGTCGTCCTGCATGGCGGTCTCCTGGCTGGTGCCCACCTGGACGCCCACGCTCAGCCCGCACAGGTGCAGGTGGTCGGAGGGGTCCACCTCCTGGGGGTTGCCGGCCTGGACGGTGAACTGGGAGCCGACGTTGACGTAGGCGATCATGTCCATGGCCGCCTCGCGCTCCCGGGTGACGGTGAACGAGGAGATGCCGGCGTCGTACTTGTTGCCGATGGAGGCCATAATGGAGTCGAACTCGGCGGTGTGGACCTCGCCCCTGACCCCCAGGACGGCGGCGATGGCCCGGGTCAGGTCCACGTCGTAGCCCACGGGCCTGCCGCCGGTGTCGAGGAACTCGGCGGGGGCGTAGTCGGTGGAGGCGGCGACGTCGAGCACCCCGTCGCTCAGGGCCCCCGGGGGCAGCATGGCGGCTATCTCGGGCTGGACGGCGATGGTGGAGGTGTCGTAGCCCTGGGTGGAGGAGCTGGCCTTGCCCGAGGGCTGCCAGTCGGCGGCGTTGGTGCAGGCGGTGGCGGCCAGGCACAGGCAGAGCGCGGTGCCGACGGCACCGGCTCGCCACGGGGTCGTCCTCATGGGGGCTCCTCGGGTCGGGGAATGGACGACGCAAGCATATGCATACACAAAACTGGATAGAAATCCTATATTCGTGGTGTGCCACACACTCCGGCCCTAGCCCGTGCGGCGTCGCCCCCGGGGGGAAGGATCCGGGGCCTCCCGCCTGACAGGAAGCGTGCGGCGTCGCCCCCGGGGAGGGGCGGGAGGGCCCCGGGACCCGGTCGCCAGCTGGCCCCGGGGCCAGCTGGCAGGTCACAGGTCGTAGTAGAGGGCGAACTCGTAGGGGTGGGGGCGCAGCCGCAGCGGCTCGATCTCGTTGGAGCGCTTGTAGTCGACCCAGGTCTCAATGAGGTCGGGGGTGAAGACGTCGCCCTCGGTGAGGTAGTCGTGGTCCGCCTCCAGGGCGTCCAGGGCCTGGTCCAGGCTGTAGGGGAGCTTGTCGATGTCGAAGTACTCCTCGGGCGCCAGCTCGTAGAGGTCCTTGTCAATGGGCTCGCGGGGCTCAATACGTCCGCGGATGCCGTCGATCCCGGCCATGAGGACGGCGGAGAAGCACAGGTAGGGGTTCGCCGAGGGGTCGGGCACGCGGTACTCCACCCGCTTGGCCTTGGGCGAGGAGCCGGTCACGGGGATGCGGATGCAGGCCGAGCGGTTGCGGGCGGAGTAGACCAGGTTGACCGGGGCCTCGAAGCCGGGGACCAGGCGGTGGAAGGAGTTCACCGAGGGGTTGGTGAAGGCCAGGAGGCTGGGGGCGTGGGCCAGGATGCCGCCGATGTACCAGCGGGCCAGGTCGGAGAGCTGGCCGTAGCCGCGCTCGTCGAAGAACAGGGGCCTGCCGTCCTTCCACAGGGAGTGGTGGCAGTGCATGCCCGAGCCGTTGTCCCCGAAGATCGGCTTGGGCATGAAGGTCGCCGTCTTGCCCTGCCTCCAGGCCTCGTTCTTGACCACGTACTTGAACTTCATCATGTCGTCGCCCGCGGCGAGCAGGGAGTTGAAGCGGTAGTTGATCTCCTGCTGCCCGGCGGTGCCCACCTCGTGGTGGGCGCGCTCGATCTGCAGGCCGACCGCCTGGCAGGTGGCGACCATGGCGTCACGGACGTCGGCCATCTGGTCGTTGGGGGAGACCGGGAAGTAGCCGCCCTTGAAGGCGGTCTTGTAGCCCTTGTTGCCGCCCTCCTCCTCGCGCCCGGTGTTCCAGGCTGCCTCGGTGGAGTCCACGGCGTAGGCGGATCCGGCGGGCGTGGAGTCGTAGCGCACGGAGTCGAACAGGTAGAACTCGGCCTCGGCGCCGATGTAGCAGGTGTCGGCGATGCCGGTGGAGCGCAGGTAGGCCTCGGCCTTGGCGGCGATGGAGCGGGGGTCGCGGGAGTAGACCTCGTCGGTGAAGGGGTCCACGATCGCGAAGTTGACCACCAGGGTCCTGTGGGTGCGGAAGGGGTCCAGGAAGGCGGTGGTCACGTCGGGGACGAGCTTCATGTCGGACTCGTGGATGGCCTGGAAGCCCCGGATCGAGGAGCCGTCGAACATGAGGCCGTCGGTCAGGGCGTCGTCCTTGAAGGCCGCCACCGGGATGGTGAAGTGCTGCATCACCCCGGGCAGGTCACAGAAGCGGACGTCAATGAGGTCGACGTCCTCCTTCTCGATGTAGGCCAGGGCCTCAGAAGCGTCCTTGAACATACGGGGTCTTTCCTTATCGCGACAGGGGTCCGCGCACCGCGGCTGGAAGACAGCCTAGGGGACCTACGGTGACACGGGCGTGCCGTGGATGTGTCCCCGATGTTTCGGCCCCCGCCCCGACGTGGCGGGCTCCCCCGTCGGTGGCCGGCAGGCATCCTGCCGGCCACCGACGGGGGAGCCGGGAGAGAAGGGCCGGAGCGCCGGCCCGGTCCCCGCCTACGGGGTCAGCCCCTGCGGGCCCGGCGCCTGAGGGCCAGGGCACCGACCCCGGTCAGGACCACCGCCACCAGCACCGGGACGAGGACGTTGGTGCCCGTGCTCGCCAGCGGGCCCTGGGAGGCCCGGGGGGCGGCCGTGGGGTCCGCCGCCTGGGTGGGGGCCGCCTGCGTGGGAGCCGCCTGGGTGGGCTCCGTGGTCGGTGCCTGAGTGGGGGCGGCTGTGGGGGTGGCCGGGGACGGCCTGAACTCGGCCAGGGTCAGCGTCTGGGCCGCCACCGTGGTCAGGACGGAGCTGACCCCGCCGGCGTCGCTGCCGCGGTCCCAGGTGCGCTGGGGCGTGGTCAGGGCGGCGGTCCCGTTCATGCCCAGCGCCAGGCCGCTGTAGCGGTTGACCAGGCGGACGCTACCGGCGTCCCCGGTGGCGGGGACGACGAACCACTGCTGCCCCACGTCGGTGCTGTCCGCGGCGGCCAGGGTGAGCGGGGCGTCCCAGGCCCGTCCCGCCGTCGACGAGGAGTCCACGCCCAGCGCCCTGCCGTCCGCGCCGGTGATCGTGTAGGAGCCGTCGCCGGTGGCGTGGAAGGTCCAGGCGCCGGTGTCCTCGGTGACCGTCGTGGCCCCGCTGAGCGTGCCGTCGGGGGCGGCTGACAGGAGCAGCCCGTCGGCGTTGGTGATCGTGTACCGCTTGGAGGTGTCCACCGCCTGGGCGGGGGAGTCGGTGTCAATGGTCAGGTTGACGTACTGGAAGGACATGAGCTCGGTGCTGCACCCGTAGGAGCAGTACGCGCGGAAGGACCCGCCCACGATGGCGCTGCTCGTCCCGTTCGCCGAGTCGAGGAACCAGCGGTACCACGAGGCGTTGGTGTAGGTGCCCGTGTCACCCAGCTTGAACCACTTCTGGGTGCTCAGGTCGCGAGTGGCGTAGATCTCCTGCGGGGCGTTGCCTGACTGGTCGGGGTTCTGCGGCTCGGCGATGTACAGGCCCAGGTGGGCGTTGTAGGTGACGTCCATGACGAAGAGCGGGGACGTGGCGGGGGCAGCCCCGCTCGCGACCTGCTGGCCGGCCCAGCCGGGCGTGGTCGGCTTGTACTCGTTCTCGGGTGCGGTGTAGCCCGTGGGGCTGTCGGCGGTGACCGGGGTCATATTGGACTCCCTGCCGCCGATCCCCGCCTCGGTCCACGTGCCGTTGTACCACTTCTGCCAGGTGCCGGCGGCCATCTTGCCGGAGATGGGGGCGCGGGCGACGTGCTGGTAGAAGGCGACCCAGCTCTGTAGCCCTTGTCCACGACGCGCGAGCCGTAGAAGGCGTAGAAGTAGCCCGAGGCGTAGTCAACGTAGAGGCGGGGGTCGCCGTCGCCGTAGTAGTAGGTCTTCTCCGGGAAGGCGTCCGTGTCCCCGCGCCTGGTGCTGTAGGGGGAGGTAATGGCGTGGTCCACAATGGTCCACGTCACGCCCTTGTCGTGGGAGACGGCGTAGTCGATGGAGTCGTAGTGGAGGCCGTCGTCAAAGGGGCGCGGGGTGAACTCGTTGTGCACCAGCCCGTACCAGTCGCCGGTGTCGGGGTCCACCCACATATTGGTCAGGTCGCAGTAGTTGGCCTCGGAGTGGGAGGTGGCGCCCGGGGCCCTGGTGGACTCACGCCCGGTGGGGCCCTCGTTGCACCGGGTGGTGGTGTCCCAGTTGTCGTCGGCCGAGGAGGCCTCCTGGTCCCAGGTGATGTCGTCGATCGTGGTGCCCTTCCAGAACGTCCAGCGACGCTCGTCGTTCTTGCCGTAGAGGGCGTGAGCCCCCTGGATGTGGAAGTCGCCCTTCTCGTCGATGATCATGCTGGCGGGGGTGTCGTCCGGGTGGGTCCACTCGCCCACGGAGCCCACGGTCACCGTGTAGGTCGCGGCGTCCGCGGGGTCGGCCTGGGCGGGCAGGGGGGTGCTAAGCGAGTACGCCGTGCCGACGAGGGCCAGGGCGGCGGCCGCGGCGCACAGTCTGCGGGCTCGGGAGGCAGGCAGGGGCCTGGGATGAGGGAACATCGCGCTTCCTAACGTCATTGGAGGATAACGGCGTCCTCCAGGCTAGCCCCCTGACCTGCTCCCGGCAAAATCGTGGCGAGGTGCCAGAAGACGCTCCCCCATAGGCTGTGTTGGACGGTTTGTGAGAACGTGCACCGCCGTGGCGAGGAATCTGCGAGCAGGTGCGGAGGCGGCCGCTCACGGAAATGACAGGTGGTCGTGTAAGTCGGCTGGGGAAAGTACCGGGAAAGCAGGTGAACAATCCGAGGAATGAGCGTCCGGGCAGTCGCAGGCTGGCACACGTCCAAGGGGGTCCAGGAGGACCTCGGGAGGACCGGCCTGGGCCCTCACCGGGTGCGCCCGGTCAGGCACGTCCTCCTACGCACTAAGCCTCTGGCCCCGTAGAACATGTCCGGGGCGGGGCCGAGAAGGACACAGGCAACATTCAGGCAGCCACACTTAAGAGAACCAGGGACCGTACCTTACGGGGGAGACACCTTCCCGCCCCGATTCACCCCACAACCAGATCTTATTCTGTTCAAACGATATCAATTCGCCTCTAATGCAATTTCAATGTGATCTTGAAGTCTCTCCACGGATTCGGCATGGAAAATCTCAGTAAATTTTGTGTCACAGACATACTTGTGCACCAGGAAAGGGTACACAGAAATTAGTTTACAGAGTATGTAAGGGTTTATGAAACCCGCTTTTTTCCAGTATCTTGACGCCAGTCTTATCTCATTTGTCAGACGTTCGAGGGAAACGCCCTGATGCTTTTTTATGCTCACAATTGTTTCATCCAGTACGGTCTTTATTCTTATGTCGTAATCTGTAAGGAACGTATTATAGATTTCGGAGTCATATTGTTCAGACATTTCATGAATCATTGTTTTAAGGATTTTATAGGCAGCTGCTTCAACCTCATTTTTATCTTCTTCGTACAGAGCTGCCGCACCGTACATTGAAGGATATAGTGAAGCGAGCGTCTGTGCGGTCTTTAGGTCCACCTGATGCGTCTTTCTCCATAGACGCCCTGCACTCACGAGTTCGTCTATTAGGGCAGTATGCTCTTGACAGTCCACATTCTCTCCCATGCGCAGCTTTACTGCAATATTAATTGCGTGCTCTCGCAGATCTTGGTTTATCATCTCACTCTCCTTTTACTTGTGGATAAATTTATTTCGACTATTCTATTCCCTGTTTTATCAGACCATTTTTCTGCGACATCAAGTGAAGGCCACCGGCACCGCCCGCTACGGGTGCTTCACCCCCACCACCCCCGACCACCCACCAACCACACACTGACCTTGTATAACTCCAGCCATAACGTGCTCGTACCATGCTGAAGTAGGCGCCGGGATCCGTTTCCGGCCCTGAGAACTGGGCCTCCCACACCGTCTCGTACCCGTCTGCCAGTGCGTTGGGTGACCTGACGATTGACTCCCACAGGTTGGTAATGCTCTGGTTCGTGTCGGAGATGGTCACCGGGAGCCCGGGGCGACGGGCTCGCGCACCGATACTGACCGCTGCGGAGCCGCAGAACGGCTCAAGCAACCGTGCCGTGTCACCGGGGACGAGGCTGAGGATGAGGGGGCCTGCTGGCGCCTACTTCCCTGCATGGGAAAAGGCTGAGGCTGCAAGGGCGTGCCGGACGTCGTGGTGCGGGTCCGGATCAGGGTGGTTACCTTCTCGGTCATCGTCGTCCACGTCCTCTGGCGTAGCTACGAGTACCTTGACTTCTCAACGGCGCCGGGCGCCGGCCCTCAGCGCCCGCGCAGGGCGCGGCGGTCGGGGCGGACGCGGGCGGGGTCCACGCCCTTGGGGATGGGCAGGCCCTTGGCCGACAGGGAGGACAGGCGGTTGGAGACCTGGGTGATCTCGGCGTCGGTGAGCCGGGTGGGCCGGGGCGTGCGCTCGGGGCGCCGACGGTGCCGGACCATGTAGACCAGGGTCCGGCGCAGGCGGGTGAGCCGGGAGGGCCCGGTGCCGAGCCTGCGCATGGTCCTCTCCAGGTCGATCAGCTGCACCTGCCCCGGGGCGGTGCCCACGTTAATGACGTGCAGCGGCACGGTGGGCAGGACGCGGGTGACCTTCTTGCGCTCGTCGGTAACCATCTTCTGGGTGCGTCCCGCCGGGCCCTCCACAATGAGCACCACGCCGGGGCGCCCGATGGCGCGCCAGGTCACGTCCTGGGTCTTGGGGTTGACCGCCGCGGGCTGCTCCTCGATGTACCAGCCCCGCTTGATCTGGTCCAGGACGGCCTTGGCGGCCCCGGGCACCCCCTCGATCTGGGTGTAGGAGGCGCGCCGGACCGTCCAGGACAGGATGACCAGGGCCGCCACGGGCGCCACCAGGACGCCCAGGAAGAGCCAGTACCACAGGGACATGCTGGTCAGGAACGTCAGCAGCACCGCCAGGGCCAGGACCGCGGCCACGGCCCCGAGCATGGCCCACCCCACCCAGGGGTAGGTGCGCCGTGAGATCGTGTACGAGTCCTTGATGTTCTGGAGGTACGTGGCCAGGCGGCGCTTCTTCTTGGGCTTGGAGGCGGGAGAGGTGCTCACGGTCCCCAAGGATAGACGACGGCGTCGCCCTTCTCCCCGCCCCCTACGACGAGCCCCCGAGCCCCCGGGCCACGAGGGAGGAGGCCTCCTGGCGGGCCGTGACCGGCTCGGCCAGGGCGGCCAGGTGGGGCGGGACCGGCAGGCCGCGCCTGACCATGGCCCGGCCCCAGAGCATGCCGGCGCGGTAGGAGGAGCGCACCATGGGCCCGCTCATGACGGCGGCGAACCCCAGGTCCTCGGCCAGGCGGCTGAGCTCGACGAACTCCTGGGGCTTGACCCAGCGGTCAATGGGGTGGTGCAGCCTGGAGGGGCGCAGGTACTGGGTGATGGTCAGGATGTCGCAGCGGGCCTCCACCAGGTCCGCCAGGGCCTGCTCGACCTCCTCCCGGGTCTCGCCCATGCCCAGGATGAGGTTGGACTTGGTCACCAGGCCCGCCTCGCTGGCCGCCCGGATGACCTCCAGGGAGCCCCGGTAGGAGAAGGCCGGACGGATACGCCTGAAGACGCGCGGGACCGTCTCCAGGTTGTGGCCCAGCACCTCGGGGCGGGAGGAGAAGACCTCCGCCAGGGCCGACTCCTCCCCCCTGAAGTCGGGGATCAGGAGCTCCACGCCGGTGCCCGGGCAGAGGCTGTGGATCTGGCGGGCGGTCTCGGCGTAGAGCCAGGCCGCGCCGTCGGGCCGGTCGTCGCGGGCCACGCCGGTGACGGTGGCGTAGCGCAGCCCCATCTCGTGGACGGACACGGCCACGCGGCGGGGCTCGTCGGCGTCGAACTCGGTGGGCCGGCCGGTGGCGATGTCACAGAAGTCGCAGCGGCGCGTGCACGTCTGCCCGCCCACCAGGAAGGTGGCCTCGCGGTCGTTCCAGCACTCGTAGACGTTGGGGCAGTTGGCCTCCGCGCACACGGTGTGGAGCCGCTTCTGACGTACCAGCCCGCGCACCTCCTGGTAGGTGGAGGAGACCACCGCCCGGGTGCGCAGCCAGTCGGGCTTGTGCTCAATGGGGGTCTGCGCGTTACGGGCCTCGACGCGCAGGAGCCTGCGCCCCTCAGGGGCCACGGTGTTGGTCATCCGGTCCTCCTCGGTGGTGGCCGCGGTGCGGGCGCCGACGCTTACGGGTCGAGTCTATGCCCGCCAGCACCCGGTCTAGGACTTCAGGCCCAGGTCGCTGGGTGGCCGGGGTGTGGGGTCCGCCACCAGCGGCGCCAGGTGGGTCTCCAGGGCGGTGAGCACCTGCGCGCTCAGGTCCGCCGCCCGCAGGCAGGAGCTCGCCGCGGGGCCGGCCTGCGCCGCCAGGGAGGTGACCCCGGCGTCCCGGATGCCGCAGGGCACGATCCGGTCCAGGTCGAAGACGGCCAGGTCCGGGCACACGTTCAGACCGATGCCGTGCATGGTCACGCCCCGGGCCACCCGCACCCCCAGGGCGCAGATCTTCTTCTCTCCGCGCCCCCTCGCCACGTCGGTGCCCCCGCTGGCCCGCGTGCCCCGGTCCGCGTTCGGCCCGGGCGCGCCTGAGGCGTCGGGAGGGGGCACCCACACCCCCGAGCGCCCCTCCACGTGGGTGGTGCCCACCCCGTGGGCGGCGCAGACCTCCATGACCGCGGCCTCCAGGGCGCGCACGTAGGCGATGACGTCGACGGGGTGGGCCAGGCGCACCACGGGGTAGACGGTGAGCTGGCCCGGGCCGTGCCAGGTGGTCTTGCCTCCGCGGTCCACGTCGATGACCGGGACGTGGCCGGGCTCCACGAAGTCCCCGGCCGGGCGCTCCCAGGAGCGGGTGCGCCGCCCCACCGTGTAGACGTCCTCGTGCTCCAGGGCGATGAGCGTCGAGGGGCGCGTCCCGGCCGCCACCTGGGCGTGGACGGCGCGCTGGAGGTCCCAGCCCTCCCGGTAGGGCACCAGCCGTCGGCCCAGGCCGACCTCCATACGTTCCACGCCCGCAGGCTACGCCGTAGGACGTCAGGCCCGCCCGGGCCCGGCTGGGAGAGGATTCAGCGACAGAGACTAGTGGCAAACATGCTGAAAGGATGGCGTCGGCACTCAGGGTGGGTCATCATAGAGGCATGAGCACGCACCGTCGCGTCCGTCCGTCCTCAGGTTCCCGACGCCGTCGTCCCGCCCCGGACCCGTCCCTGGGCCTGGACGCCGACGCCCTGAGGATCCTCGCCGCCGCCGGGCTCACCCTGGGAGAGCCCCTGGGCGGCAGGCGTCCGGGGCGGCCCACGTCCGTTAGGGGCCTGGACCGCCGGGACCGGGCCGTGTCCGTCCACCTCCTCGACCTGCCCCGGGGCCCGGCCGGCAACCGGGTCCTGGAGCGGCTCAGCGCCCTGCGCCGCCTGCGGCACCCGGGGATCGCCCCGGTCCACGAGGTCATCGCCCTGCCCGGGGAGAGGGCGGTGGTCAGCGTCGAGCTCGTGGCGGGGGCGGATCTGGCCGTGGTGCTCGGGGCGCGGGGGTGCCTGGGCGACCAGGAGTGCGCCACGCTCCTGGACGTCGTCGGCTCGGCCTTGGCCCACCTGGCCGAGCAGGGCCTGACCCACGGTGACGTGGCGCCGGGCAACGTGGTCGTCGCCCTGGACGGGCACCCCGTGCTCATTGACCTCCTGGGCGGGGTCATGGAGACCGGGACCGAGGGCTTCGCCGCTCCCGAGCGCCTGGCCGGTAGCCCGGCCACACCCGCCTCGGACGTGTACTCCCTGGCGGCCCTGGTGCGCGACTGCGCCGGGCCCGGGGCCGGTGGCGAGCAGCTGGAGAGGATCCTGGCCGACGCCCTGGACCCCGACCCGGAGCGCCGCCCCAGCGCACGGGACCTGGCCGCCCGCGCCCCGGAGGTCGGCGAGGTCGGGACCATTGAGCTGCCCGACGGCGCGCACCTGGCTGCCGGGGCCCTGCGGGCCGCCGCCGCCACGCCTACGCGGGAGGTGCCCAGCCGACGTCGCCCCGGAGGATCCCGGCGCCCTGAGACGGGGCGGGGGCGCGGCGGGCGGCGCGGCGGGCACCGCCAGGACCCCGGGGCGGTGGCGCCCGCCCACGGGGGCCGTAGCCGACCGGGCAGGCGCCGCGCGGTCCTGGCGGTCCTGGTGGCGGTGGTGGCCACCGGCCTGGCGCTGGCGGCCACCAGGGGCCTGTGGTGGCCGGGGCAGGCGGGACCGGAGGCGGTCCCGCAGGTGCCGGCCACCGCCTCCGCGGAGGCCGGTGAGCCCCTGAGCGGCGTCGTCGTGGCCCTGTGCGCGGCCCGTGACGCCGCCCTGGTGGCCGGGGACGCCCAGGCCCTGGCCGCCACCACGGTCCCCGGCTCCCCGGCCGCGGCGGCGGACGCCGGGCTCCTCGACGCCCTGACCCAGGCGGGGGAGCAGGTGGGGGACCTGCATACCTCCGTCTCCCAGGTCCAGGCCGTCACCGTCCCGCCGGACGCGGCGGCCACCTGGCCCGGGGCGGTCGCGGTGCGGGTCACCCAGGCCCAGGACCCCTCCACCCGCACCTCGCAGGACGGGACCCGCACGGTCCCGGCCCAGGGCGCCCGGGACGTGGTCCTCGTCCTCGTCCCCGGGCCGTGGCGGGTGGCCGACGTGAGAGCCGCTGGCTCCTGAGCCGGGGCCGCTCCGGTGGCGTGACCCCGACCGCGTCCCCTAGCGGCCCGGTCTCACAGGCCGAGCTCGCCGGCGAAGTCGCCCTCCTCCAGGCGCCGCTTGACGGCCATGAGGTAGCGGGCGGCGTCGGCTCCGTCAACCAGGCGGTGGTCGTAGGACAGGGACAGGTAGCACACCGAGCGGATGGCAATGACGTCGCCACCGTCGGCGTCCTTGACGACCCTGGGCTGCTTCTGGATGGCGCCCAGGCCCAGGATGGCCACCTCGGGCTGGTTAATAATCGGGGTGTCGAACAGGGCCCCGCCGGAGCCGGTGTTGGTAATGGTGAAGGTGGAGCCGGACAGCTCGTCGGGGTTGACCTTGTTCTCCCGGGTGCGGGCCGCCAGGTCGTTAATGCGCCTGGCCAGGCCGGGGATATTGAGGTCCCCGGCGTTCCTGACCACCGGCACCAGCAGGCCGCGGGGGGTGTCCACCGCAATGCCCACGTGCTCGACGTCGTGGTAGGTGACGTCTTTGCCGTCAATGGTGGCGTTGAGCTTCGGGTGGGCCTTGAGGGCCTCGGTGGCCGCCGCCACGAAGAAGGGCAGGAAAGTGAGCCTGGTGCCGTTCCTGGTCAGGAAGTCGTCCTTGGCCCGGGCCCGCAGGGCGGCCACGCGGGTGACGTCCACCTCGACCACGGTGGTCAGCTGGGCGGAGGTGCTCAGGGAGTTGATCATGCGCTCGGCGATGACCTGGCGCAGGCGGCTCATCTTCTCGGTCCTGCCGCGCAGCGTGGTGTCCGGCACGACCTTGGCCGCCTTGGCGGGCGCCGGTGCGACGGGCTCAGGGCCGGCAGCGGCCTTCGCGGCCTTCGCCTCCCTCTCGGCCTTCGCGGCCTCCTCGGCCCGGCGGGCCGCCTCAAGGGCCTTCGCGGCGGCCTCGACGTCCTGCCTGCGGATGCGGCCTCCCACGCCGGTACCGGTGACCGTGGTCAGGTCCACGCCCTTCTCGCGGGCGAGCCTGCGCACGATCGGGGTGACGTAGGCGGCGCTGGCCACCGCCGAGGCGGAGGGGGCCGGGGCCTCGCTCACGGCCCTGGCCGGGGCCGAGGGCGCGGCGACCACGGGGGTGGTCGCCACGGGTGCGGGGACCACGTGTGCCGGGGCGGGCACCCGAGCAGGCGCGGGTGCCGGCGTGGGCGTAGGTGCTGGTGCCGGTACTGGGGCGGGCGCCGGTGCCGGTGCGGGTGCCGGGGTGGGCGCTGGTGCGGCCGGGGCCTCGGAGGGGTCGCCAATGACGGCCAGGACGGTGCCGACCTCGACGGTCTCGTCCTCGGCCACGCGGATCTCCAGCAGGACCCCGGAGGCGGGGGAGGGGACCTCCGTGTCCACCTTGTCGGTGGCGACCTCCAGCAGGGGCTCGTCGGCCTCGACGGTGTCCCCCACGGCCTTGAGCCAGGACGAGACGGTCCCCTCGGTGACGGACTCGCCCAGGGCGGGCATCTTCACGGACTTGGACATTGCTGTCTCCCTTACTCTCTGTCTGCCTGGTGTACTGGGTCAGCCGTGGTTGTGCAGCGGCTTGCCGGCGAGCGCCATGGCGGCCTCGCCGAGGGTCTCGTTCTGGGTGGGGTGGGCGTGCACCAGGGAGGCGACGTCGTCGGCGCAGGCCTCCCAGGAGACCATGAGCTGGCCCTCGCCCACCTGCTCGCCCATACGGGCGCCGATGGCGTGGAAGCCGAGGATCGGGCCGTCCTTGAGGGAGACGAGCTTGACGAACCCCTGCGTGCTCAGGATCTGGCTCCTGGCGTTGCCCGCCACGTTGAACTCCGCCGTGACGACGTTCTCCCGGCCGTGGATCTCGACGGCCCTGGCCTCGCTCAGCCCCACCGAGGCGATCTCGGGTGAGCAGAAGGTGACCCTGGGGACCAGCGCGTCGTCCACCGGGCGCGGGTCCAGGCCCGCGATCGTCTCGGCCACCACGATGCCCTGGGCGAAGCCGCGGTGGGCCAGCTGGACGCCGGGGACGATGTCGCCCACGGCCCACACGCCCGGCACGTTGGTGCGCCCGTAAGCGTCGGCCAGGACGAAGCCGCGGTCCATGGCGACCCCGACCTCCTCGTAGCCCAGGTTCGCGGTGGCCGGACCGCGGCCCACGGCAATGAGGAGGACCTCGGCGTCGTAGGTCCTGCCGTCGGCGGTGCGCACGCTCACGCCGCCGTCGTGGCGCGTCACGGACTCGAACATCGTGCCCGTCCTGAAGGCGATCCTGCGCTTGCGGAAGGCGCGCTCGAGCTGCCTGGAGACGGCCTCGTCCTCACCCGGCACCAGGTGGTCCAGGCCCTCGATAATGGTGACCCGGCTGCCCATCGAGGCCCACGCGGAGGCGAACTCCACGCCGATGACCCCGCCGCCCAGCACGACGGCCGAGGCCGGCACGTGGTCCATCTCCAGGGCCTGCTCGGAGGTGATCACGCCCCCGGAGATCTCCTGGCCCATGGTCCTGGCGCAGGAGCCGGAGGCCAGCACCACGTTGCGCCCGGTGACGCGGCGCCCGTCGACCTCGACGGTGCTCGCGTCCACCAGGCGGCCCCAGCCCCGGACCAGGTCGATGCCCCGGGAGGAGACCAGGCCCTGCAGGCCCTTGTACATGCGCGAGACGATGCCGTTCTTGTAGGCCTGGACGCCGGGCATGTCCACGCCCTCGAAGGCGGCCCTGACACCGACGGCGGCGGCCTCGCGCACGGCGTCGGCGGTCTCGGCGGCGTGCAGCAGCGCCTTGGTGGGCACGCAGCCCCGGTGCAGGCAGGTCCCCCCGACCTTGTCCGCCTCGATGAGGGCGACGCTCAGACCCAGCTGGGCACCGCGCAGGGCGGCGGCGTAGCCGCCTGAGCCGGCGCCCAGGACGACCATGTCGTAGACGGTGTCTGTCACGAAAAACTCCTTGTGATCGACGTCCACCGCCTGGTCGGGGCGGTGCGGCACGCCGGTCATTCTTCCATCCCGCCACCCCGTCCACGTCCGTGAGGAGGCTGGTGCGCGGGACGAGAGTCCCAGAAGTGATATGATACTTATCACTTACTGGGTGCGCACCCGTCCGCATACGCCGTCGGGGCGCCCGCGCCACCAGCGGGTCCGGTGGCCTCAGCCCTGGGCCTCCAGGAAGGCCACGAGGGTGGCCACCCCCATGCCGGTGCCCCCGGTGGGGGTGTGGCCCCACGGGGCGCCGTCGTTGAAGGCCGGCCCGGCGATGTCCAGGTGCGCCCACGGGGTGGTGGCGGTGAACTCGCGCAGGAACAGCCCCGCGGTGAGCATCCCGCCCCAGCGCGTGCCCGTGGCGGCGTTGCGCAGGGTGGCGTAGGGGCTCTCCAGGACCGAGCCCAGGTGCTCGGGCAGGGGCATGGGCCAGAAGGCCTCCCCGGCGGCCCGGGCGGCGTCCACGACGGCGTCACGCACGGCGGGGGTGCCCATGACCCCGGCGGTGCGCTCGCCCAGGGCCACGAGCTGGGCGCCGGTGAGGGTGGCCACGTCCAGGACCGTGTCCGGGTGCTCCTGGACGGCGCGCGCCAGGGCGTCGGCCATGACCAGGCGGCCCTCGGCGTCGGTGTTGGTGACCTCCACGGTGGTGCCGTCGTACATGGTGAGGATGTCGCTGGGCCTCTGGGCGCCGCCGCCGGTCAGGTTCTCGGCCAGGGCCAGCCAGGCGGTCACCCGCACAGGCAGGCCCAGGCGCGCTGCGGCGGTGACGGCGGCCAGGACCGTGGCGGCGCCCGCCATGTCGGACTTCATCTCCGGCATGGAGGCGGCCGGCTTCAGGCTCAGGCCCCCGGAGTCGAAGGTGATGCCCTTGCCCACCAGCGCCACGTGGGCGGCCGCGTGGTCGGGCGCCCACTCCAGGCGCACCAGGCGGGGCGGGTTCACCGAGCCCTGGCCCACCCCCAGCAGGCCGCCGAACCCGCCCTCCTCCAGGGCCGCCTCGTCCAGGACCTCCACGTCCAGGGCCTCCTGGCGCCCCCGGGACGCGGCCTGGGCGGCCAGGCGGGCGGGGGTCAGGCGGTTCGGGGGCTCGTTGACCAGGTCGCGCACCAGGGCGACGCCCTCGGCCAGCACCTGGGCGCGGGCCCGGATCCCGCCGGTGGCGTCGTCCAGGCCGGTGAGCACGGTGGCCTGGGACAGCGGCGGGGTCGGGGCGGGGACCTTGCCCGCCCAGGCGTAGGCGCCCAGCAGGACCCCCTGGGCCAGGGCGGCGGCGCGGGCCGGGGTGTCGGCCGGCAGGGCCAGGGCGGCCGTGTCGACGCCAGCCAGCTCCCGGGCGGCCCGACCGGCCAGGCGGCGCAGGACACCGGCCTCGTCCCCGCCCAGGGCGACGGCGTCACCCTGGGCCGCGGCGTCGCCCTGGGCCCGCTCCAGCTCACGGCCGGCACCGACCACCAGCAGGGTCGGGGCCGGGGGCCGGGGGGCCACGGCGGAGGCGGGCAGGCGCACCACGGCGTCGAGGTCGCCGGTGAAGCCGAGCGTGGGCAGCAGGGCCTCCAGGGCGGGCAGGTCCAGGCCGTCGGTCAGGGCGCCGTCGGCCAGGACGTGTACGGCGTCGGGGCCGGCGGGCACGGCGGCCAGGACCAGGACCTGGGGGGCCGGGTCGCAGGGGGTCGGGGCGAGGCTGAGAGTGGTCACGGGACCCAATGGTAACGTCGGTCCGGTGAGGAAAGAGGAGCACCAGACCAGCAGGCCCCAGGTACGGGGGGTGGAGGACCGCCGTCGTCCCGCCCACGGCTGGGGCCGCCTCCTGGTGGCCTTCTTCGCCCTGGTCGGGCTGGTCATCTTCGTGCCCGCGCTCGTCGCCCTCATCCGCGAGCCGTCCCAGGACCCGGTGGTGGGCGTCATTAACGTCGTGGCCGGCCTGCTCTACCTGCTCCTGGCGGTGTGCGTGGCCCACAACGGGCGACGCATGCGCATTGTGGGCTGGATCTGCCTGACGGCCCTGCTCACCGGCGCGGTGCTCCTGGGCGTCGTCACCGCCGCCGGGCTGGCCCCCGACCTGGAGTCCTCCGTGTGGCTCGACGGCGGCCGCCACCTGTGGTTCGTGCCCCTGGTGGCCCCCGTGGTCGCCGGGGTGTGGATGTGGATGAGCGACCCGCGGCGCATTGTGGTGCGCGCCGAGCGCCAGGACCGCTGAGGGCCCACCGGCGGGGCGGCTGGCGGGCCGGCGGGGCCGCGCCCTAGCGGCGTGCGCGCCGGGCGCGCCACCAGGTCTGGGTCCGGGCCCCCAGGCTCGTGCGCGTCTGGGCGGCCTCCAGGGCGGCGTGCTGGTGGCGGTACAGGCGCCGCACCATCTCCTCCTGGTCCACCCAGCCCACCAGCTCCGACGAGCCGTCGTCCCGCCGACGGGTCACGGGCAGCCCGTCGGCCCGGGTCCGCACCAGGGCGCCCAGGACCGCGGTGGCGCCGTCGTGCACGTCCAGGTGGTCGGTGACCACCTCCAGGTCGCCGACCGGCTCCTCCGGGGAGCGCGAGAGGACCGCCTCGGCCACCGCCACGGCGCTCACGCAGCCCCGCAGGCGCCCGTGGCCGCCCTCGTCGGGGTCCACCAGGGGCAGGACCGAGGAGCCCGAGGAGCGCAGCACGTTGGCGGCCTGGCGCAGGCTCATGGCCGGGGTCAGCAGGGCCGGGGGGTCCTGCATGAGGTCACCGGCCGTCCTGCGCCCCACCACCGTCCCGCGCACCGGGTCGTCCACGTCCTCGCCCCGACGCCGCAGCTCCTCGGTGTAGATGGTGGTGCGGGTCAGGAACCGGCTCGTCGTGGTGGCCAGGACCACGGCCAGCATGAGGGGCAGCAGGAGCCGGTACTGGCTGGTCATCTCGATAATGAGGATGACCCCGGTGATCGGGGCCCGGGCCGCCCCGGCGAAGACCGCCCCCATGCCGATGACCCCGAAGACCGTCGGTGCCGCGGGCAGCCCGGGCATGACCGCCGTGCCGAAGGCGGCCCCCAGGGTCCCGCCGACGAACAGGGAGGGGGCGAACACCCCGCCCACGAAGCCGACCCCCAGGGTCAGGCTGGTGGCCAGTACCTTGGCCGCGGTCAGCCCCACGAGCATCAGGACGGTGTACCGGTTGTCCAGGGCCCGGTCCAGGACCGCCGAGGACTCCCCGTAGACCTCGGGGACGAGCAGCAGGAAGAGCCCCACCCCCAGGCCCCCGACCCCCGGACGCAGCCAGACCGGGACCCGGGCCAGGAGACGGGCGGCGGCGTCGGCCAGCAGGAAGCGGCACCGCGAGAACAGCACGCCGACGACGCCCCCGGCCACGCCCAGCAGGCCCACCCACCCCAGCTCGGTGTCACCGCCCAGGTTGAGCACCGGCAGGGACAGGGACAGGGTGGTGCCCAGCAGGTGGTGGGACAGCACGGTGGCCGAGACGCAGGAGAGCACCACGAAGGCGAAGGCGTCCACCGTGAAGTCGGCCAGGACCACCTCCAGGGCGAAGAACGCCCCCGCCAGCGGGGCGTTGAAGGCCGCGGCGATCCCCGCCGCCGTCCCCGAGGCCGCCAGCAGCCTCAGCCAGCGTGCGGGCAGGCCCAGGCGGCGCCCGAACAGGGCGGCGGCGCTGGCCCCGAGCTCCGCGATAGGCCCCTCCGGACCCACCGAGCCGCCCCCTCCGATGGTCAGGGTGGCGGACACGGTGGAGGCCAGGGCGGGCAGCGGGGCCATGGTCCCGTCGCCGCGGCGCGCCGACCAGATGACCCCGCCCACCCCGTGGCCGGTGGGGGTGCGCCCGGCCAGGGCCATGACCGGCCCCACCAGCAGGCCGGAGACGAGCGGGGCCAGGAGCACGAACCACGTCCCGGCAGGGCTCAGGAGCCCCACGGAGGGGCCCAGGGAGCGGGTGTAGTCCTGGGCCCCGGTGAGCAGGCTCGTCCAGGCGTCGATACCCAGCCGGAACAGCACGGCCCCGCCGCCCGCGGTCAGGCCCACCAGGACGGCCAGGACGAACAGGCCCGAGCGGTGGTAGCGCAGGATCCCCAGGAGGTCCTGCCTCAGGCGGGGCCACGCCGACTGGCGGGCCGTGCGGGCCCAGATCCGGACGGATCGCCAGGCGCCGGGCCGGTGCGCCTCCCCGCCCCCGCTGCCTGTTGACGGCTCCTGTCTCACTGCCCCAGGTTCTCCACGGCCACCTTGCTGGTCTCCTCGCTGCGGTCCAGGCCCCAGACCTGGCAGTAGAAGCTGAGCTCGGCCTCCAGGGCGCCACGGATACTGGTGGCCATACGGAAGCCGTGGCCCTCGCCGTAGAAGATCTTCAGGGCCACCGGCAGGCCGCGGTCACGCACCGCCTGGTACATGGTGGTGGCCTGCTCGGCCGGGACCACCGGGTCCTCCGAGCCCTGGATCAGCAGCAGGGGGGCGTGGATGCGGTCCACGTGGTTAATGGGGGAGCGCTCGGCCAGGACGGGGTCCTGCACGCTCGTCGCCCCTGTCAGGCCCAGGACGTAGCGTGACTCGAACTTGTGGGTGGTGCGCGCCAGCAGCCCCAGGTCGGCCACGCCGCACACGCTCGTGGCGGCGGTGAACAGGTCGCAGGCCGCCAGCGCGCCCAGGACCGTGAAGCCGCCGGCGGAGACGCCCCGCACCGCCACCCGCGTGGGGTCCACCAGGCCCGAGTCAATGAGGTACCGGGTGCCGTGGACCACGTCCTCGACGTCGGCCACCCCCCAGTGGCCGGCCAGGGAGTGCCGGTAGGCGGTGCCGTAGCCGAAGGAGCCGCGGTAGTTGACGTCCAGGTAGCCGAACCCCCGGCTGGTCCAGTACTGGATGCCCAGGTCGTAGCCCGCGTGCACGAACGCCGTGGGGCCGCCGTGGACGTTGACGACCAGGGGCGGCCGCTCGCCCTCGGGACCCTGGTAGGCGGTGGACGTCGGCGGGTAGTAGAAGCCGTGGGCGGTCTGCTCCCCGGAGGTGGGCCAGCTCACGGGCTCGGCGAAGGAGACGCCCACGGACAGGGCCTCCACGTCCGAGGAGCCCCGCAGGACCTGGACCGCGCCCCGGCGGACCTCGATAATGGAGGGCAGGGCCATCTCGTTGCCCGCCAGCATGACCACCCGCCCCCCGGCGGCCGCGACGTTGCCCATCGGCTGCCAGCCGGTGTTCCACTCCTCGAGCTCCCCGTTGGACAGGCGGACGGTGCCCAGGTGCCACAGGCCGTCGCGCGCCCAGGAGGCGATGAGGTGCTCCCCGTCGAGCACGTCGAAGGAGTGCGGACCCAGCTGCCAGGCAGGGTAGGTGAAGGTGGCGTCGGCGGGGTGGAGGGGGCGGGTGCGCAGGGCGCTGGTCCACCCCTCCCGGTTGGTGCCCCGGCGGGGGAACCCCTCGGTGCGGTAGAGGTTGTAGAAGCCCGAGGCGTTGGAGACGTGTACGAGCTCGCACTCCTCGGTCCAGCGGGGCTCGGCCACGGAGTGCCCGCTGCCGCCGTCGATGACGACCTGGTCCCCGACGGTCCCGTCCGCTCCCAGGTCGCCCACGTGCAGGGCGGCGTTGTCCCACGGCATGTCCGGGTGGTCCCAGGTGATCCAGGCCAGGTGCTCGCCGTCGGGGGACAGGGTGGGGGAGGAGACGAAGTCGGTGCCCGACATGAGCGTGCGCACCGGGGCGTCGTCGCGGGCCGCGGAGCCGTCCAGGGGGATGGCCACCAGGGTGTTGACCGGCTCGCCGTCGCCGCGGTGGTCCTCCCGGACGGCGTAGACCAGGCCGCGGGCGGTGTCGATCTCCAGGTCCCCGTGGCGTACGTCCCCGTAGACGGTCAGCGGGACCAGCCCGCGCAGGCGGTGGGCGACGTCGTAGCGGTACAGGCGCCCGTCCCCGGCGTGGGAGACCACGATAATGCCCGAGTCCACGGCGTATGCGCGCCCGCCGTACTCGTGGACGCGGGTGCGCACGTCCACCAGCTCGTCCACCGGCGTCAGGGGCAGGATCTCACCGATCTGGCCGTCGCCGTCGCGGCGCAGGAGGACCTGGCGCCCGGACTGGGAGGCGCGCTGCTCCACCCAGTAGGTGTCCGGCCCGTCCACGCGCACCTGGGACAGGCGCACCGTGCGGGTGGTGATGGTTCCGGGAGTGATGGGAGAGGGCCAGGTGCCGTAGGGCGCGGTGGTGCTCATGGTTCCTCCTGTGGGGCGGGTCGGGCGACGGCGGCGGGCCGCGGCGGTCGGCCGGTGGCCCCTAGCCTACGTGCTCCGCCTGCCGGCGGGGCGCGCGCCCGTACCGGGTGCGGATGTCATGGGCCCGCGGAGTGCCTATGCTGGGAGTCACAGCACCGACGGGCCGGCGTGGTACCCGGTCGCGCTCGCGCACACGCTCTGGGAGGACGGATCACATGACTCACCCCTTGGCCCTCGGCCAGCTGCCGCACACCCCGCTGCTCGCCGGTGTGCACGAGCCCGCCGACCTGCGGCGCCTGACCAGCGAGGAGCTGACGGTCCTGGCCGCGGAGATACGCAGCTACCTGGTGACCACGGTGGCGCGCACCGGCGGCCACCTGGGCCCCAACCTGGGGGTGGTGGAGCTGACCATCGCCCTGCACCGCACCTTCTCCTCGCCCCAGGACACCATTATCTTCGACACCGGCCACCAGGCCTACGTCCACAAGCTCCTCACCGGGCGCCAGGACTTCTCCCACCTGCGCGAGCGCGGCGGGCTCAGCGGCTACCCCTGCCGGGCCGAGTCCGTGCACGACGTCGTGGAGAACTCCCACGCCTCGACCTCCCTGGCCTGGGCCGACGGGATAGCACGGGCCAACCGCCTCCAGGGCCACGAGGACCGCCACGTGGTGGCGGTCATCGGCGACGGCGCCATGACCGGCGGCATGGCCTGGGAGGCGCTGGACAATATCGCCGACTCCGACGACAAGCACCTGGTCATTGTGGTCAACGACAACGGCCGCTCCTACGCCCCCACCATCGGGGGCCTGGCCCACCACCTGGACGCCCTGCGCACCAACCCCGGCTACGAGCGGATGCTGTCGACCATCAAGCGCGGGCTGCTGTCCCAGGGCGCCCCGGGGCGGGCCGCCTTCGACGCCCTCCACGGCCTCAAGCGGGGTCTGAAGGACGTCCTGGTCCCCTCGGCCTTCTTCGAGGACCTGGGCATTAAGTACACCGGCCCGGTGGACGGCCACGACGCCATCGCCGTCGAGTTCGCCCTGACCCGGGCGAGGGCGTACGCCGAGCCGGTCATCGTCCACGTCATCACCCAGAAGGGCCGGGGCTACACCCCTGCCGAGGAGGACGTGGCTGACCGCTTCCACGCCGTGGGTCGCATCCACCCCGAGACGGGGCTGCCGGTGGTGCCCTCGCGCTTCGGGTGGACGGCCGTGTTCGCCGAGGAGGTGGTGGAGATGGCCCGTGCCGACCAGCGGGTGGTGGGGGTCACCGCCGCCATGCAGGCCCCCGTGGGCCTCCAGCCGCTGGCCGACGCCATGCCCGAGCGCGTCATCGACGTGGGCATCGCCGAGCAGCACGCCCTGGCCATGAGCGCCGGCCTGGCCTTCGCCGGCATGCACCCGGTGGTGGCCCTCTACGCCACCTTCCTCAACCGCGCCTTCGACCAGGTCCTCATGGACGTGGCGCTCCACCGGGCGGGCGTGACCGTGGTCCTGGACCGGGCGGGTATCACCGGCACCGACGGGGCCAGCCACAACGGGGTGTGGGACATGGCCGTCCTGGGGCACGTGCCCGGGCTGAGGCTGGCCGCCCCCCGGGACGAGGAGTCCCTGCGCTCGGCGCTGCGCCTGGCGGTGTCCACCCAGGACGGGCCCACGGTGGTGCGCTACCCCAAGGGCAGCCTGCCCGCGCCGCTGCCCGCGCTGCGCACCCTGCCGGGCGCCGGGGACGACCTGTTCGGCGTGGTGGACGTCCTGAGCGAGGGCTCCCTGGAGGAGGACGCCACCGTGCTGGTCGTGGCGGTGGGCCCCATGGCCACCGCCTGCGTGCAGGCCGCGCGCCGGCTGCGCGCCCAGGGGACCCGGGTGCGGGTCCTGGCCCCACGCTGGGTCATCCCCGTCCCCCGGGCGCTGGTGGCGGCGGCCCTGGCGGCCCCGGCGGTCCTGGTGGTCGAGGACGGGCTGGCCGACGGCGGCGTGGGCTCCCAGCTGCGTGACGCCGTCGACCAGGAGGCCCGGGCGCGTCAGGCGCACCGCGTGCCCCTGGTGACCCGGGTGGGGGTCCCCCGGCAGTTCGTGCATACCGCCACCCGCGAGCAGGTCCTGGCCGACTGCGGCATGGACGTGGCCGGGATCCTGGCCAGCGCCCGGGACCTGGCCCGGCGGGTGGCCGACGGGTCCCCGGCCCCTCAGCCGGCTCTAGGACTGAGTTCCTAGGCCCACGGATAGGCGCGAGGCCCTCTCGCGGGGGCGGTCCCGGGGCCTTAAGGAGGTAGGACAGGTGTCCTAGAGCGCCCTGTCGTCTCTTGGGTCCTCACGCCGGAGCCGACCTGATTACCGGGTCAACACCACCATGACGGGGACCACGACGCCACGACCCCGTATTGGGACTAAGGTCCCTACCGAGGAACCCCGAGAAAGCGGCTGTGAGAGAACCCACGGGGGGACTTCCGACCCTCTGCCCTGGCGGGGGGCGAACGCGCCTAGTCTGGGTCCCGACGGCGCAAGGACGGCCGCCACGCCCCTCGGGGCGACCCACCACCGGGCGACCCACCGGCCGCCCACTGACAGGAGGCACGGATGACCACCGAGGTCACAGCATCCACCGCTGCGGACGACGTCAGGGACGCCTGGGAGGGCTTCGCCACCGGGCCGTGGACGCAGGACATTGACGTCCGCGACTTCATCCAGCGCAACTACACCCCCTACGACGGCGACGCCTCGTTCCTGGCCGGCCCCACGGACAAGACCCTGCGCCTGTGGGACACCCTGGAGAAGGACTACCTGGCCCAGGAGCGCAAGGTCCGCATCCTCGACGTCGACACCCACACCCCCTCCGACATTGACGCCTTCGCCCCCGGCTACATCTCCGCGGACGACGACGTGGTCGTCGGCCTCCAGACCGACTCCCCGCTCAAGCGCGCCATGATGCCCAACGGCGGCTGGCGCATGGTCGAGCAGGCCATTAAGGAGGCCGGCAAGGAGGTCGACCCCGAGGTCAAGAAGATCTTCACCCGCTACCGCAAGACCCACAACGACGCCGTCTTCGACATCTACACCCCGCGCATCCGCGCCGCCCGCTCCAGCCACATTATCACCGGCCTGCCCGACGCCTACGGACGCGGCCGCATTATCGGCGACTACCGCCGCGTGGCCCTCTACGGCGTGGACCGCCTCATCGAGCTCAAGCAGAAGGCCAAGGACGCCGTGTCGGACCAGCCCTTCTCCGAGCACTGGGCCCGCTACCGCGAGGAGCACTCCGAGCAGATCAAGGCCCTCAAGAAGCTCAAGGCCATGGCCGCCTCCTACGGCTACGACATCTCCGGGCCCGCGCGCGACTCCCACGAGGCCGTGCAGTGGACCTACTTCGCCTACCTGGCCTCGGTGAAGTCCCAGGACGGCGCCGCCATGAGCATCGGCCGCCTCTCGGGGTTCCTGGACATCTACTTCGAGCGCGACCTGCGCAACGGCGTCATTGACGAGACCCGCGCCCAGGAGCTCATTGACAATATCGTCATGAAGCTGCGCATCACCCGCTTCCTGCGCACCACCGACTACGACCAGATCTTCTCCGGCGACCCCTACTGGGCCACCTGGTCCGACGCCGGCTTCGGCGAGGACGGCCGCCCGCTGGTCACCAAGACCTCCTTCCGCCTGCTGCAGACCCTGCGCAACCTGGGCCCGGCCCCCGAGCCCAATATCACGATCTTCTGGAGCGAGGACCTGCCCCAGGGATACAAGGACTTCTGCGCCCTGATCTCCATCACCACCTCCTCCATCCAGTACGAGGCCGACGAGCAGATCCGCGAGCACTGGGGCGACGACGCCGCCATCGCCTGCTGCGTGTCCCCTATGCGCGTGGGCAAGCAGATGCAGTTCTTCGGCGCCCGCGTCAACGCGGCCAAGGGGCTGCTGTACGCCATTAACGGCGGCCGCGACGAGATGACCGGCCGGCTGGTGGTCGACGGCCTGCCCGGTATCGAGGGCGACGGCCCCCTGGACTTCGACGAGGTCTGGGACAAGTACGAGAAGATGCTGGACTGGGTGGTGGCCACCTACGTCGAGGCCCTCAACATCATCCACTACTGCCACGACCGCTACGCCTACGAGGCCATTGAGATGGCCCTGCACGACTCTGACATTGTGCGCACCATGGGCTGCGGCATCGCGGGGCTGTCCATCGTGGCCGACTCCCTGAGCGCCATTAAGTACGCCAAGGTCACCCCGGTGCGCGACGCGACCGGCCTGGTGGTCGACTACGTCACCGAGGGCGACTTCCCCATCTACGGCAACGACGACGACCGCGCCGACGACATCGCCGCCACCGTGGTCCACACGATTATGTCCAAGATCAAGGAGCAGCCCTTCTACCGCGACGCCATCCCGACCCAGTCGGTGCTGACCATCACCTCCAACGTGGTCTACGGCAAGGCCACCGGCTCCTTCCCCTCCGGGCACCGCAAGGGCACCCCCTTCTCCCCGGGCGCCAACCCGGAGAACGGCATGGACACCCACGGCATGGTGGCCTCCATGCTGAGCGTGGGCAAGCTGGACTACAACGACGCCCTGGACGGCATCTCGCTGACCAACACCATTACCCCCCAGGGCCTGGGGCGCACGCTCGACGAGCGCGTGGCCAACCTGGTGGGCATCCTCGACGCGGGCTTCGTCCCCGAGGACTGCGCCTGAGGCGCACCGGGGCGCACGCGCCTGGTCCGCGCCCGCCCCGGTCCTGAGCTATCCGACGCATCACATCTCTCACAACCAGAAAGGCGGCAGCAATGCCTACCTACGAAGAGCGCCTCGCCTCCATGAAGGCCCAGCGCGAGGAGAACGGCGGGGTCAAGGGCCTGTACCACGCCAATATCAACGTGCTCGAGCGCGCCACCCTGGAGGACGCCATGGAGCATCCGGAGAACTACCCCAACCTCACCGTCCGTGTCTCGGGCTACGCCGTCAACTTTGTCAAGCTCACCCGTGAGCAGCAGCTCGACGTGCTCCACCGCACCTTCCACGCCGCGGCCTGAGCCGCGGTCGGGGCGAGGACTCAGATGACTGAGACCATCACCCCCGTGACGGGCGGCCGGGACCAGGACTTCCTGGCCCCGGCCGCCCGCCTTCGCGGGGCGGGGATCGGCGGGCTGGAGGAGCTGACGGACCTGGAGCGCTCGGATCGCCTGGCCCGTATGCGGGCCGGTACCCTGGGCTCGGTGCACTCCTGGGAGCTCGTCACGGCGGTGGACGGCCCGGGCACGCGCATGACGGTCTTCCTCAACGGGTGCCCGCTGCGCTGCCTGTACTGCCACAACCCCGACACCTTCCTCATGAAGGACGGGGAGCCGGTGGAGGCCGACGAGCTGCTGCGGCGCATGCGCCGCTACCGGGGGGTCTTCCGCGCCTCCAAGGGCGGTATCACGCTCTCGGGCGGGGAGGTCCTCATGCAGCCGGCCTTTGCCGCGCGCCTGCTGGAGGGGGCCAAGAAGATGGGGATCCACACCTGTCTGGACACCTCCGGCTTCCTGGGCGCCAACGCCACCGACGCCATGCTCGACAACGTCGACCTGGTGCTGCTCGACGTCAAGAGCGGGGACGAGGAGACCTACAAGAAGGTCACCGGACGGTCCCTGGCGCCCACCATCGCCTTCGGCGACCGCCTGGCTGCCAAGGGTATTGAGATCTGGGCGCGCTTCGTCCTGGTCCCGGGCCTGACCGACGACCCGGCCAACGTGGAGAACGTCGCCCGCATTATCGAGCGCTGGCGCCCCGTGGTCAGCCGGGTGGAGGTCCTGCCCTTCCACCAGATGGGCACCGACAAGTGGGACACCCTGGGCCTGGACTACAAGCTGCGTGACACCCGCCCCCCCGAGCCCGAGCTCGTGGAGTCCACCCGTGCCATCTTCCGCTCCCACGGCTTCACCGTCCACTGAGCCGGTGGCCGGGGCGGCTCCTTAAGGCCGGTCACGCCGCGCCGCCGCGCCCCGGGCGGCAGCGGCGCCCTGAGCGCCTAGCGCCAGTGCGCCGCCTGGTGGCGGGGCCGCGATGACACGGCCCCTTGACCGGCGTGTCGCTGGGCCGCTGGGCCGCTAGACGACCCGGCGCAGGGTGCGGGCCAGGGTGGGGCCGACCTGCTCGACCTGCCAGGGGCGCGCGTCCATGGCGGCCAGGCGCTTCTTGACGGCCCCGGCCCGTACGTCCACGTCCTCCCCGGCGGCGACGGCCTCACCCAGGTCCCAGGCCAGGCGCCGCTGGGTGTCGGGCGCCAGGAGCAGCTCCTGGGGCACCCGCAGCTCCTCGGCACGACGGCGTACCGCGGCCCGTACCGGGTCCAGGAGGCGGGCGGCGTCGGTGTGGTGGCGCGCCCAGGAACGCGGGCTGGTCAGCTCCCCGGGCGCCAGGGGCCCGCGCAGGGGGGGCAGCTCCTCCTCCGGCAGGGCCAGGGCCCGGTCAAGCGCCTGCCACCAGGTCTCCATGTGCAGGCGTGCTTGGCGGGAGGAGAAGTCGTGCAGGGTCATGAGCTTGCGCCGCGAGGTCGGGCGCATAATCGCGGCGGTGACCAGGGCCCGGTGGGGCAGCACCTTGGAGGGGGTGATGTCCAGGTCGGCGGCGAGAGCCTCGCGGGCGGTCCACATCTCCCGCAGGACGGCCAGGGACCGACGGTTGCGCAGCGCCCGCCCGGCCTTGGGCGTCTTGCGCCAGGGGTCGACCTTGGCTGAGCGCGCGGGACGGGTCCGCTCGTACTCGAACTCCTGGGCGGCCCAGGCCGCCTTGCCCTGGGAGTCGAGCTCCTGGGCCAGGGCCTGGCGCAAGGGGATGAGGAGCTCGACGTCCAGGGCGGCGTAGACCAGCCAGGACTCCGGCAGGGGCCGGATCGACCAGTCCGCGGCGGCGTGGTCCTTGGCCAGGCGCAGCCCCAGGGTCTCCTCGACCACCGCCCCCAGGCCGACGTGCTCACGACCCAGCAGGCGGGCGGCGAGCTCGGTGTCGAACAGGCGGCGCGGAGCCAGGCCGCGTTCGGCCAGGCAGGGCAGGTCCTGGTCCGCGGCGTGGAGGATCCACTCAGGCTCCTCCAGGACCTTGGCCAGGGGGTGCAGGTCCCCGGCGCCGAGAGGATCCACCAGGACCGTCCCGGTGCCCTCACGGCGCAGCTGGATGAGGTAGGCGTCCTGGCCGTAGCGGAAGCCCGAGGCCCGCTCGGCGTCCACGGCCACCGGACCGTGGCCAGCGGCCAGGTCCTGGCAGGCAGCGCGCAGCGCCGTGGGGGAGTCCGTGACCGGTGGCAGGTCCTCGGCGGGCCTGAGGTAGGGGCGGGTGCGCTCGACGGGGATGGGGTGGGCTGTCGTCCCGGGGACCGGTGCGGGCGCCGGGACAGGGCTCACCGCAGGACCCCCATGAGGTCGGTGACCGGGGCGAGGAAGGAGGTGGACGTCGTCGTCTCGAGCGGTGCCAGGGTCAGGGGCTGGGCGAGCTGGGGCTCGTGCCCGCTGGCCAGGTGGATGAGCTCGTACCAGGCCTGCAGGTGGGGGGCCAGGTCGGGGGTGCGCGGGGACCAGGAGGCGCGCACCTCGATGTGCGTACAGGCGTCGGACAGGGACAGCCCCCCGAAGGTCTCCGACAGCGCCCGGGTGACGGTGCCCACCAGCGAGTGGTAGCCCGCGCCGGTGTCGTCCAGGGAGTCGGTCAGCCAGGACCAGGCGACCGCCCCCAGGAAGGGGTCCGTGCCGCTCTCGTCGTCGATCTGGGCGCGCACCTCCACCACGAGCCGGAAGTCCCCGTCCCAGGCGGGCTGGCCGTCGGGGTCGTGCAGCACCACGAGCCGACCGGAGGCCAGGGGGACGGAGGGCGTGGTCTCCACCGTGCTCGCGCTCAGCGCCGCCGCCCAGGGGGCCAGCCGGGGGGCCGGCACCTCCTCAAGGACCAGGCCACGGGGCCGCGGGGCGTTGCGCAGGCTGAGGAGGGCCACCTCAAAACGCTCGGGGATGCTCTCTGAGCCCCGGTTATCCGCTGTGCTTGTCACGCCTCCACCGTACTGAGCACGGGGCCCGCGGCGGGGTTCCCACGCCGGGGAAGGGTGTGGTACGCAGCGCCCTGGTCGCCGCTGGCCCTGCGGGGGCCGGCGAGCAGGGTCGCTGGCCGGGGCGGGACCGGCGGGGCTGGCCGGGGCTGGCGGGTTGGCGTTTAGCGGGTGGCGACCAGGGTCTGGCCGGGTGCCAGGGTCCCTGGCGCCCCCTGGGCGACGGGCAGCCAGGACAGGAGGACCTGGCGGGCGGCGGGGGCGGGGCGGGTGGCACCCGAGAGGTTGGCCACCACCACCACGTCCTCGTAGGTGACCGTGATCACGTCCAGGGCGTCCTCTACCCAGGGCCACTGCCGACGCCGCCCCCAGCCCAGGTGGCGGCGCAGGGCCACCAGGCTGCGGTACCAGGCCAGGACGCGGGCGTGGTCCTTCTGGGTGAGCTCGTCCCAGTCCAGGTGGGAGCGGGCGAAGGTCCCCGGGTCCTGCGGGTCGGGGATCTCGCCCGCGCCCCAGCCGAAGCCCGCGAACTCCTCACGGCGTCCCCGGCTCACCGTGGCGGCCAGGTGCGGGTCGGTGTGGTCGGTGAAGAACTGGAAGGGCCGGCGGGTGCCCCACTCCTCGCCCATAAAGAGCATGGGCGTGTAGGGGGACAGCAGCACCAGGGCCGCGCTGGCGGCCAGCGCGTCGTCATCCAGGCTCGCGCTGGGACGGTCCCCGGTGGCGCGGTTGCCCACCTGGTCGTGGTCGAAGCCGAAGACGACGAAGCGGCGCGGGTCGGTGCCCGGGGGTACCGGCGCGCCCCAGGTCCGGCCCCGGAAGGTGGAGAGGATCCCGTCGTGGAGGAAGACCCGACCGTAGGCCTTGGTGAAGGCCCCCGGGGCGGCGAAGTCCTCGTAGTAGCCCTGCCTCTCCCCGGTCAGGCGCATGTGCAGGGCGTGGTGGACGTCGTCGGCCCACTGGGCGTCCATCCCCAGGCTCGGCACAGCGGCCGGGGCGGGGGCGTCGGTGGGGGTGATGACGCCGACGTCGTTGAGGTCGGACTCGGCCACCAGCCCCAGGGGCCGCCCCAGCTCGGCGCCCAGGGCGTGGACGGCGTCGGCCATCTCGGCCAGCACGTGGTGGGGGGGAGTCGTCGTGGATGGCGTGGATGGCGTCCAGGCGCAGGGCGTCGACGTGGAAGTCCCGCAGCCAGCGCAGCGCGGAGTCAATGACGAAGGCCCGCACCTGGTCGCTGCCGGCCTGGTCGTAGTTGACGGCCTGGCCCCAGGGGGTGCGGTGGGCGTCGGTGAAGTAGGGGCCGAAGGCCCCCAGGTGGTTCCCGGCGGGTCCCAGGTGGTTGTAGACCACGTCCAGGCACACCCCGAGCCCGTGGGCGTGGGCGGCGTCCACCAGGCGGGCCAGCGCCTGCGGGCCGCCGTAGGCCTCGTGGACGGCCCACAGGTCCACCCCGTCGTAGCCCCAGCCAGCTCGGCCGGGGAAGCCCGCCAGGGGCATGAGCTCGACCATGTCCACCCCCAGCTCGGCCAGGTAGGGCAGGCGCTCGATGACGCCGTCGAGCGTGCCGGCGGGAGTGAAGGTGCCCACGTGGAGCTCGTAGACGACGCTTCCCACCAGCTCCCGGCCCGCCCAGCCGGAGTCGGTCCACAGGGTCCTGTCCCAGGCGGTGGTGTCGACCACCTGGGAGGGGCCGTCCACGCCCTCGGGCTGGAGGGCGCTGCGCGGGTCGGGCAGGGCCGGGCCGTGGTCGGGGCGCAGCAGGTAGCGGGTCCCGTCATCCAGGTCGTAGGGGGCCACCCACCAGCCCGGGTGCGTGGGCGAGGCGAGCATGTCCACCTCCTGGGTGGTCTCCTGCCCGACCACCACCAGCCCCACCCGGCTGGCCGACGGCGCCCAGACGGGCACGCGGGGCCCCACCGGGAGCGCCGGGCTGGGGGCGGGGCCATCGCTCCCCCCCCCGGCGCGGCGCCACCCGGCGCGGCGCTGGCGGCACCCGGCGTGTCCCGGGCGGTCACGACCGCCCCTTTGGACGGTCCCCGGGGCGCTCACGCACCAGGACGGCGACGGCGGCGTCCCCCACCACCGTGGCCAGCGGCTGGGACCCGCCCGCCACACGGGTGGTGCCCAGGACGCTGGACCAGGTCCCCTCGGGCAGGACCACGGTGGCGTCGCGCCAGCCGCCCAGCCGCTCCAGGCGTCGGGGCAGCCGGGTGACAATGACCACCACCTCCGCCTGGCCGTCCACGGTCCGGGCGAAGGAGAAGGCGTGTGCCGTGGTGGAGGGCACCACCTGGTAGCCCGATCGGGGCCCCACGAAGGCCTCGGGACGCTCCCGGCGCAGGCGCGCCAGGCGGGCGGTGAGCCGCAGCTTGGCCTCGTCCAGGTCCTCCGGGGCGGCCCCGGAGTCCAGGCGCGCCAGGCGCTCGGCGAGCACCGTGTGGTCCACGGCCCGGCGGTTGTCGGGGTCCACCAGGCTGGTGCGGGTCACCTCGCTGCCCTGGTAGATGTCAGTGACCCCCAGCCAGGTCAGGGCCAGGGCCTTGGAGGCCAGGACGGTGGTGCGCACCGCGCGGGCGGTCAGGGAGGCGAAGGCGTCCATCTGCCTGGCGACCTCGGGGTCGGTCAGCAGGTGGGTCGCGTAGGCGCTCAGGGCCTCCTCCCGGGCACTGGCCGGCTCCGCCCACGTGGTCCAGATCTTCTGCTCCCGGGCGGCCTTGACCAGGTAGGCGCTCAGGCGCCGGGGGGTCATGGGGTCCGCGGAGGCGGGCGCCCAGGTGCCCCACAGGGTCTGCCACAGCAGGTTCTCGGTGCGCCCGTCCAGGTCCACGGGACGCTGCGCGGCCGTCAGGGCCCGCAGGCGGTGGACCAGGTCGCTCCACTCGGTGGGGTAGGAGGCCAGCACGTTCAGGCGCGCGCGCACGTCCTCCCCCCGCTTGGTGTCATGCGTGGTGGAGGTCACCATGGTGTCGGGCCAGGAGACCTGGGTGCGGCGGGCCCAGGCGTGGGCGTCGTCGGGCGGCAGGGAGAAGCCAGCCGGGTTGCCGCCCACCTCGGTCAGGCTGGTCAGGTGCGTCCAGCGGTAGAAGGCGGTGTCCTCCACACCCTTGGCGGTCACGGCGCCGCAGACCTGCTGGAAGCGCACCACCGCCTCGGCCCGCCTCGGGGAGTCGGCCAGCCCCTCGGATCCCACCGGCTCACCCAGGAAGAGGGCCACCACCAGGTCGAGGGTCTCGCCCTGGTCCGCGTCCAGGGCCCGGCGGGCCGCCTCGGCGTCGGCCCGCAGGTGGGCAGCCGCCTCGGGGGAGGGGGGCGTGCCCGGGACCACGTAGGCGCGGTAGCGGTCGGCGGCCACGAGGAGCTCGACGACGCAGTCGCGCAGGTCGCGCAGGGTGTGGTCGCGCAGGCGCACGTCGGCCTGCGTGAGCTGGCCCAGGATGCGGGCCAGGCAGTCCACCTCGGCCGACAGGGAGCCGTCAATGACCTCCCGCTTGGCCTGCTCCACCACCCGGGGGTAGTCCGCGGGGGCGTCCCCGGCGACCTCCTGCATGAGGGCACCGAGCTGGGCGGCCCCCGCCGGGTCCACCTGGAGCTGGTCGATCCTCCAGGCGGCGTCGTAGCCGGTGGTCCCCGCCACGGGCCAGTCGTCGGGCAGGGACTCGTCGGGGGCGAGGATCTTCTCGGCGACCACCCAGGCGCCGTCGGTGGCCTGGCTCAGGTGCGTCAGGTAGCCGCGGGGGTCGGCCAGGCCGTCGGGGTGGTCCACGCGCAGGGCGTCCACCACGCCCTCCTGCACCAGGATCCTGATGAGCCCGTGCGTGCCGGCGAAGACCTCCGGGTGCTCCACCCGTATCGCGGCCAGGGTGCCCACGTCGAAGAAGCGCCGGTAGTTGGTCTCCTTGTCACCGACCTTCCAGTAGGCCAGGCGGTAGTGCTGGCGGTCCACCAGGACGTGCAGGGGCAGGGACTCCGTGCCCGGGGCCACGGGGAAGGCGTGGTCGTGGTAGCGCAGGACCCACTGCTTACCGCGCCCGGGCTCGGTGGGCACCACCATCCTGGTCAGGGTGAGCTCCTCGTCGGCCAGGACCGAGCCGATGCGCCTGGCCAGGACCGGCATGAGGACGGGCTCGTTGCGCGGGACGTCGAACCAGTCGGCGTAGGGGGAGTCGGGCCCGTCACGCAGGAAGGACCACAGGGGCAGGTTGAACCAGCCGGGCGTGGGCACCGCCATGTGGTTGGGGACAATATCCACCACCACGCCCATGCCGGCCTCGTGGGCGGCCTCGGCCAGGTCCTGGAGCCCCTCGAAACCGCCCATGACGGGGCTGATGCGCCGGTGGTCCACGACGTCGTAGCCGTGCGTGGAGCCCGGCGCCGCGGCCAGGACGGGGGAGAGGTACAGGTCGGTGACCCCCAGGTCGCCCAGGTAGGGGATGAGGTCACGGGCCTGGGCGAAGGTGAGGTCCCCTCCCAGCTGGAGGCGGTAGGTGGTCACCGGCGTACGGTGCCCCTCCCGGGGGACGTGCCCCGACCAGGGGGCGTACCCCCCCAGGGCCTGGGACTGGCGGGCCCTCCCCGGGGCGCTCACTGCTCCTCCTGGCTGTGCAGGAACAGCAGGGAGCGGCCCTCCACCACCACCGTGTCCCCGCTCCGGAGGACCTGGCGGCGGTCGGCCTCACAGGGCGCGGTGTCCAGCGCCACCACCCAGGAGGAGGGCATGGAGGCGGAGGGGATGGTGAACTCGATGTCCTCGGCGGCGGCGTTGATCAGCACCAGGAAGGAGTCGTCCACAATGCGCTCCCCGCGCGGGCCGGGCTCGGCGATGGCGTCACCGTTGAGGAAGACCGTCATGGCGCGGGCGTACCACATGGTCCAGTCCTCCTCGATCATGCGCTCGCCGGTGGGACGCAGCCACTCGATCTCGCCCAGGTCGGACTCCCCGCCGTGGCCGGCCTCGCCGCTGAAGAAGCGCCGCCGTCGCAGCACCGGGTGGTCGCGGCGCAGCCGGATCATGGTGCGGGTGAAGTCCAGGAGCTCCTGCTGCCACTCCTCCAGGTCCCAGTGGACCCAGGAGATCTCGTTGTCCTGGCAGTAGACGTTGTTGTTGCCGCCCTGGGTGCGCCCCAACTCGTCACCGTGGGCGATCATGGGCACGCCCTGGCTGAACAGGATCGTGGCCAGGAAGTTGCGGATCTGGCGGTGGCGCAGGGTCAGGACGTCGGGGTCCTCGGTGGGGCCCTCCGCCCCGCAGTTCCAGGAGCGGTTGTTGGACTCCCCGTCCGCGCCGCCCTCCTTGTTGGCCTCGTTGTGCTTGTTGTCGTAGGACACCAGGTCGGCCATGGTGAAGCCGTCGTGGGCGGTGACGAAGTTGATGCTGGCCACCGGGGTACGGCCCGAGTACTGGTAGAGGTCGGAGGAGCCGGTGATACGGGAGGCGAACTCGCCGAGCGTCGAGGGCTCGCCGCGCCAGAAGTCCCGCACGGTGTCGCGGTACTTGCCGTTCCACTCGCTCCACAGGGCGGGGAAGCCGCCCACGTTGTAGCCGCCGTCGCCCACGTCCCAGGGCTCGGCAATGAGCTTGAGACGGCTGAGGACGGGGTCCTGGTGGATAATGTCGAAGAAGGCGCTGAGCTTGTCCACCTCGTGGAACTGGCGGGCCAGGGTGGAGGCCAGGTCGAAGCGGAAGCCGTCCACGTGCATCTCCGTGGCCCAGTAGCGCAGGGAGTCCATAATGAGCTGGAGGACCGCCGGGGAGCGCATGAGCAGGGAGTTGCCCGTGCCCGTGGTGTCGAAGTAGTGGGCCTGGTCCCCGTCCACGAGCCGGTAGTAGGAGGCGTTGTCAATGCCGCGGAAGGACAGGGTGGGGCCCATGTGGTTGCCCTCGGCGGTGTGGTTGTAGACCACGTCGAGGATGACCTCGATGCCCGCCTCGTGGAAGGCCTTGACCATGGACTTGAACTCCTGGACCTGCTGACCGTCCTGCCCGTAGGCGGCGTAGCGGTTCTGGGGGGCGAAGTAGCCGATGGTGTTGTATCCCCAGTAGTTGGACAGGTCCTTGTCCTGCAGGTAGGCGTCGTTGACGAACTGGTGGACCGGCATGAGCTCGATGGCGGTGACGCCCAGGTCGGTCAGGTGCTGGATGACGGCGGGGTGGACCAGTCCCGCGTAGGTCCCCCGCAGCTCGGCGGGGACCTGGGGGTGGAGCATGGTCAGCCCCCGCACGTGGGCCTCGTAGATGACCGTCTCGTGGTAGGGGTGGCGCGGCGGCCGGTCGTGGCCCCAGTCGAAGAAGGGGCTGATGACCACGCTGCGGGGCATGTAGGGGGCGGAGTCCTCGGTGTTACGGGTCCCGGGGTTGAGCACGTCGTAGGAGTACAGGGCGGGGGAGGGCTCCACCTGCCCGGAGATGGCCTTGGCGTAGGGGTCCAGGAGGAGCTTGGAGGGGTCGCAGCGGTGGCCGTGGTTGGGGTCGTAGGGGCCGGTGACCCGGTAGCCGTAGTGCTGCCCGGGGTGGACCGTGGGTAGGTAGGCGTGCCACACGTCCCCGTCCACCTCGGTCAGGGGGACGCGGGTCTCGGTGCCGTCCTCGTCGAAGAGGCACAGGTCCACGCCGGTGGCGACGGCGGAGTAGAGGGCGAAGTTCGTGCCCGCGCCGTCGTAGGTGGCCCCCAGGGGGTAGGAGTGCCCCGGCCAGGTCTGGGGGCGGGCCGGCTCGGGGGCGGGCGCCGGCTCGGTGACCTCCACGACGGCCTCGGGTGCCGGCTCAGGCTCCTCGGGCGCTGGCTCAGACTTTGAGGGTTCTGTGGGCTCCTCGGGCTCCGAGGGCTCTGCGGGGGCCGGCTCAGGCTCCGTAGGCGCTGGCTCGGGTTCTGTGGGCTCCGAGGGCTCTGCGGGTGCCGGCTCGGGGGCGGGGACCTGGGGGGTCGTGGACTGGGAGGATTCAGCCGTGGGCGCACAGGGCGGCTCGGGGGACGCCTGCTCGGTCTGCGCCGCCTGCTCGGCGGTCTCGGTCTCGCCCTCGGGCTCGGGGGCGTCCGGGGAGCTGGCCGCTGGCTCGGGCTCTGCCGGCTCGGGCTCTGCGGGCACCTGCTCGGTCGGCTCGGCCTGGGCGGTCTCGGGCTCGGGGGCGGGCCCTGTCTTGGGTGCCGGCTCGGGGACGGCCTGGGGATCCTGGGTCGGTGCGGCCTCGTCCTCAGGGGCCGGAGCCGGTTCGGGGGCGGGCTGCGCGGCGGGGGACTCGGGCGCCGTGGGCGCCTGTGCGGGGGGTGCGGGTACTGGCGCCGGCGGCTTGGTGGTGGGGTCCGTGCTCGACGCTGCTGACTGGGAGGTCTCCATGCTCCAACTGTGCCATGACACACGGTCAACTTCCCGGAAAGACATGTGTATGAGCCAGGTCATAGTGTGGTTGTTTGCGGCTCGGGCGGGCGCTCTGCTACCTTTCTTCCCGCGCCGTCCTGGCAGCAGGGCTGCGTGGTAACGCGGATGTGGCTCAGTTGGTAGAGCATCACCTTGCCAAGGTGAGGGTCGCGGGTTCGAGTCCCGTCATCCGCTCGGGCGATTGGCGCAGCGGTAGCGCGCTTCCCTGACACGGAAGAGGTCACTGGTTCGATCCCAGTATCGCCCACCACCGGCCCCCGGACCTTCCTGCTCCCGCTGCGCTGCTAGCTCCAGTACGCCGTCTCGGCGGGCGCCGTGGCCGCCACGCCCTGACCGCGTGCCGGTGGCAGGGCCGGGGCACGCCGCTGCTGCCACCTGACCACACCCTCCAGCACCAGCACCATGGCGAAGGTCCAGGCCAGGCCCAGGGACCACCCCGCCAGGACGTCGGTCATCCAGTGGTAGCCCAGGTAGACGCGGGACAGCCCCACCCCGGCCGCCACGAGGAGGGCGGTACCCAGGGCCACGGACTTGTACGCCTGGCAGGCCCCGGAGACCAGGACGAAGCCGGCCAGGACGCCCAGGAAGACCGTGGAGTTCAGTGAGTGCCCCGAGGGGAAGGAGAAGCTGGAGGCCGGCTTGCCCAGGAGCAGGGTGGTGCTGGGACGGCCGCGCTCCCAGGCGTCCTTGACCAGCACCGTGAGCGTGGAGGAGCCGATCATGGCCACCAGGAGCACCCCCGCGTGCTGCCGGTAGCCCCGCCAGGCCAGCAGGAGGGCCGTCAGGACCGTCAGGGCCGTCAGCCCCGGGGTGCTCGCCATGGTCGACAGGAAGGTGGCCACCGCGCTGACGGGGCGGGTGCGGGCGTGGACCGCCCAGCCGGTCACGGTCGGATCCAGGTTCGTCAGGCCCGTGCCCGTGACCACCCCCAGCGCCAGGACGCAGAAGACGATGACGGCCAGCGCCGCCCCGGTCAGCAGCGGCGCCCTGCCGGGCAGGGCGCCGGCGTGGTGGGCCAGCGTGTGGTGGCACCTGGGTGACGCCCGGTGCTGCCAGGCCTCGTCAGGAACGGCGTCCTGAGGGGCGTGGACCGAGCCGGTAGGCGTCGTCGGGGCTGTCATGCCCGGCAGGCTAGGCGGTGAACCTCTCCCGCGCCTCCTCAGAGCCTGAGAGCTGTCTGTGAGCCTGGTGGACCGGGCCCCTCCCGGCCGGTCCCCTCCCGGTGGCGGGGTCATCCTCTGTCGGCCACGTAGGCGGGCAGCTCGCCCACGACCGGGGTGTCGCGCACGTGGAGCTCGGAGTAGACCGACCACAGCACGCTCACCAGCGGAACCGCCACGATCGCGCCCAGCAGCCCGGCCGAGAAGGTGCCCAGGGCCACCGCGACAATGACGACCACGGGGTGTATGGAGACCTGCTTGCCCATAATGAGGGGCTGGAGGATGTGGCCCTCGATCTGCCCGATCGCCGCCACGCCCACGCCCACCACGATCATGGTGACCACACCCTTGGAGGCCAGGGCCACGATCATGGCGATGACCATGGCGCCGGGGGCGCCGATAATGGGGATGAACGCGCCGATAAAGACCAGCACGGCCAGGGGGGCGGCCAGGGGGATGCCCACGACCTGGAGGAATACCCCCGCCATGACGGCGTCGGTGAGGGCCACGATGACCGTGCCGCGGGCGTAGCCGGCGAACGTGTACCACCCGGCGCCCGCGGCGCGGTGGACCCTCTGACGGTAGCGGGCGGGCAGCTCGTTGAGGAACCAGCGCCACATCTTGCCCCCGGAGGCCAGGAAGAAGATAGTCACGAACAGCGCCAGGGCCAGGACCGTGAACACCTCCACCAGGGTGCCGGCGTTGGAGAGCACCTCGCCGGCCAGCGTGGGGGCGTTCTGCGTGACGTAGTCCTGGCCCTTGGTCATGAGGTCGTCGATCTCGCGCATGATCTCGGCCTGGGTGATGTGGACCGGCAGGGGGCCGTGCTCCAGGAAGTCCATAATGGTGTGGATGCCGTCGGTGAAGCGGACGGCCAGCGTGCTCCACTGGTTCGTCACCGAGGTCACCACGTAGGTCACCAGTCCCGCGACCACGCCCAGGGCCGTCAGCAGCGCCAGGAAGGTCGCCGGGAAGCGGGGCATGACCCGGGCGAAGAGGTTCACCAGCGGCTGGAGGATCGAGGTGATGATCAGGGCCAGGAACATGCCGATGAAGACCGGGACGACCTTGCTGGTCAGGAAGAAGACCAGGGAGATAATGATCCCGATCCCCAGCAGCAGCCAGGACCCCAGGCCCCCGCGCACCAGCCAGGAGGGCAGGGAGTCCATGGTCGTCGAGCGGGTGCGCACCACCGCGGGCAGGGCCGGGGCCGCGGGGGGCGGCCCTACCTCGGCGGCGGGGACGGGGGCGCGGGTCCCGGTCTCCTCCAGGCTCAGGCCCACCTCGCGGGCGTGCAGACGGGCCTGCTCGTTGCGCTCGATGGTGGCGTCCAGGACGTTGTGCCCCCGACGCCACAGGCGGGCCAGGTCCCCCAGCAGGCCCCTGGCGCGCCGTCGCGGCGGGGCGGCGCCCGGCGCGCGGTCGGCCCCGTGGGGCTGGGTAGGGCCGGAGGTGGTGGGGGTGTCCGACGCCGGGTCGGGGGAGCTGGTCGGCTCAGGCATGCGTGGTCCTTGCGGGTGGGTCGGGGACGGTCAGAGGCTCAGACCGAGCAGGGTGGCGAGGTCGGCGGGGGAGGCGGCCAGCGCGGTGGCCCCGGCCAGCTCCTCGGCGTCCCCGTAGCCCCACAGGACGCCGATGCTGAGGATCCCCGCCTCACGGGCCCCCCGGACGTCGTGGCCGCGGTCACCCACGTGGACCACGTTCTGGCTGCGCACGCCGGCCAGGGCCAGGCGGGCCAGGGCGTCGCCGATGACCTCGGCCTTGCCGCCGTGCCTGTCGGCCGCGTCGGCCCCGGCGATGACGGTGAAGAAGGTGTCCAGGTCCCAGTGCCGGAGGATCTGCGCGGCCAGCACCTCGCGCTTGGATGTGGCCAGGGACACCGGGATCCCGGCCGTGGCCAGGGCCGCCAGCACCTCGGGCACGCCCGGGTACAGGGGCGCCTCGCACATGCGCTCGCGGTAGTGGCGCCGGTAGGTGGACACCGCCCCGGCGAGCTCCTGGCCGGTGAGCCCCGCGTTGGCCTGGAAGCCGTCCACCAGGGGCGGGCCGACGTAGGCCATGAGGTCCTCGCGGGAGGGGACCGGCAGGCCCAGCTCGCTCAGGGTGACCTCCAGGGCGTCCAGGATGACCGGGGCGGAGTCCGTGATCGTGCCGTCCAGGTCCAGGAGCACCGCGTCCGGCGGGCGGGGGATCGTGGTGGAGGGCTGTGGCATCGGAACCTCGCTGGTGGGCGGACAGGGCGCGGGCCAGGACACGGCCCACGCCCTTGAGAACGCCTCCCAGACTACTCGCGGCAGCTGGCGGCGACGCGCTAGGCTGGGCCCGTGAGTCTTCCCGCTCCGGGCCGCGCCGACGCCGCCCCGCACCTGCCCCGTTTCACCGCCCTGACCCCCGGCCGGGGCGGGCAGCCCCGTCTCCTGGTCGACGCCCCGGCCGGCCGGGCGGAGATCTACCTCCACGGCGCCCAGCTCACCAGCTGGGTCCCGCGTGCCGGCTCCGAGGTGCTCTTCACCTCCCGGCAGGCCGTGTACGACGGCGTGGCCAGCGTGCGCGGCGGCGTGCCCCTGTGCCTGCCCTGGTTCGGCCTCGGCCCCCGGGGCACGGACAGCCCCAAGCACGGCTGGGGGCGTCACGTCGACTGGGTCCTGCGCGAGGTCGAGCCCCACGGTGACGGCGTGGTCGCCCGCCTGGAGACCGAGCACGACGGCGTGGCCGCCCGCTACGAGGTCTGCGTGGGCGAGGCCCTCAGCCTGTCCCTGTCCCTGCGCGGCACGGGGGCCGAGCCCGTCGTGACCGAGATGGCGATCCACACCTACCTGCGTGTGGGGGACGTGACCGGGGTGGAGATCACGGGCCTGGAGGGGGCGCGCTACGAGGACGCCCTGGACGGGTTCGCCTGGCGCACCCAGGGCGACGGCCCGCTGACGGTCAACGGCCCGGTGGACCGGGTCTACCAGTGCCAGGGCCCGGTGGCGGTGAGCGACCCCGCGCTGGGGCGGCGCGTGGTCAGCCGGCCCCAGGGGGCGACCAACGTGGTGGTGTGGAACCCGTGGGCGGACCTGGCCCGCGACCTGGCGGACATGGCCGACGACGAGTTCGCCTCCATGGTCTGCGTGGAGACGGCCTCGGTACGCTCCCACGCGCGCACGCTGGCGCCCGGCGAGAGCTGGTCGGTGGGGGTGCGCTACACCGTCGAGCAGCTCTGACAATAGGTGTGACCTGTTGCACCCCGACATGATTTGGTCCCACCGCCGGAGGGCGTGCTAACTTTCTCTGCGTCCCCGCCGGGGGTCCCCGGCGGACGGCTTCATCATCAGGTCCGAGTGGCGGAATAGGTAGACGCGCTAGCTTGAGGTGCTAGTGCCTTATTAAACGGGCGTGGGGGTTCAAGTCCCCCCTCGGACACGGATCAGGGGTCCCGAGGCTTTGGCCTCGGGACCCCTGCGTGTACGCCGCCAGGGCCTCACTCCCTGGCGGCCCCGTCCCCTGGCGCCTTTGGCGCGGCGCTCTCGGAGCGGGTCCGCGTGGCGTCCCGGTGGCGTCGGGCCCTCCTGGCGGCGGCCGGGTACCTGAGGCTGCGCTGGGGGAGCTCCTTGTCGCCGTCGGTCAGGAAGATCCCGATCCAGGCCGAGCGGGGGTCGGCGTCAATGAGGACGGCCTTGGCGAACAGGGTCAGGGGCACGGCCAGGACCGAGCCCAGGCCGCCGATGACAATGGTCCACAGCATGAGCGACAGGAACGTCGTGGTGGTGTTCAGGCCCACGGCGTCGCCGGTGAACTTGGGCTGGATGAGGCTCTGGATGACGAAGTTGAGCACGGAGTAGGCCACCACCACCCACACCGCGGTCCAGGGCCCGGAGTTCACCAGGCCCAGGACCGCGGGCGGGATGACGCCGATGACGAAGCCCAGGTTGGGGATGTAGTTGGTGATGAAGGAGAACACCCCCCAGGTCACCGCCATGGGCACGTCCAGGAGCATGAGGACGGTCGTGTCGAACACGGCCACGATGAGCCCGAAGATCGTGGAGACCGCCCAGTAGGAGCGCACCGCGGCGCTGAAGCGCGACAGGGAGTCGTACAGCCCGGGCTTGACCTGGGCCAGGGCCGCGGCCCGCGAGCTAATGGTCATGGTGTCGATGGTCAGGAAGAAGATGGACAGGAACAGCACCAGGAGCATTGAGCCCGTGTTGCTGACCTGCTCCAGGACCGACTGGGCGAGCGAGGCCACCTTGGAGGCGTCCACCACCTTGGAGAGCTGCTCGATCAGGGTCTCCTGGCTGACACCCATCGCCTCCAGGTGCTTCACCCCCTGGTCCCACAGGGACTGGAACTTGGCGGAGGAGTCGGGCAGGGCGTCCACGAACTGGGCGATCGCCACCCCCATGGCCACGAACAGGCTCAGGATGAACACCACGATCAGGGTCATTGTGGCGGTGGCCGCCAGGAGCTTGGGCACCTGGTGGCGCACCATCCAGGTGTGCAGGGGACGCACGGTAATGACCAGGGTCAAGGCGAAGAACGCCGGACCCACCATCGACCTGGCGAAGTAGACGCCCACGGCGGTGATACTCAGCGCAGCCAGGGTCAGGGCCAGGATCTCGCCCTCGGTGCGGTGATGATGTCGTGATGAGGAGGAGACGCTGGTCGTCGGGGTAGTCATGGGGTGATCCTTGCACGGATGGTGCCTGCGGGCCCAGACGACCGGGATCCGCCCCGGCCTGGCGCAGGTCGGGCGCGTGCCGGGGCGGGGGCGGGCCCGCGCCCGGGTGAGGTGGTGTCCTGTTCGTTATCATACCTAGCGAGCCGCCGGGTATAGGCTCCGGCCCATGCAGCCCTTTGAGATCACGGTCCCTGCCGCGCCCCGGGCCCCGGAGCTCCTCCTGAGCGTCCCCACGCACGCCGACGTGGACAGGATCGCCGAGATCTGCCAGGACCCGGTGATCCAGCGGTGGACGACTGTGCCCTCTCCCTACACGAGGGACAGTGCGCTGGGCTTCGTGACCGACGTCGTCGAGCCGGGCTGGCAGGAGGGGCGTGAGCTCACCTGGGCGATCCGCGAGACGATAGGTACCGGGCCCGTCCTGGTCGGCATGATCGGCATTGTCGTCTCGCAGGCGGGCCGCAACGAGCTCGGGTACTGGGTCGCCCCACAGGCGCGAGGCCGGGGCGTGGCCAGCCGTGCGGCCCGCGCCGTCGTCGAGCTGGCCCTTGATCCTGACGGCCCCCTGGCACTGCCCTCGGTCGCGTGGGCGTGCCTCATTGACGACGGCGTGCCCAACTGGGCGTCGTGGCGCATCGCCTGGTCCCTGGGCTTCCTGCGCGAGGGACGCAGGCGCGCCGTCTACCGGCGTGGCGGGAAGGTCTTTGACGAGTGGACCGCCACCCTGCTGGCTGGTGAGCCCATGGAGCCGCGTGGGCCCTGGGACGGTCCGCGTCCGGCGTCGAAGGCACCGGTCGGGCGGGGCAACGGCTCGGCCCACACCGACGGTGACGCGACGCCACTGGTCGCCCACGACGGCGTCGGGCAGCGGGAGGGGGACGACCCCGAGGCCCTGGTACGCCGCTTCCACCACGTCTACGGCCTGCCCGTGCGCACCGACGGCCCCAGCCTGGAGCGTGAGAGCCTGCACATGCGCATGGATCTGGTCGCCGAGGAGTTCGCCGAGCTGGTCGGCGCCGTCTACGGGGCCAGGGCGCGTTCCGCCGTCGAGCAGAGTTGGCAGCAGGCCCGCCGGGCCGACGACGGTGCCCGGGACACGGTGGGAGCGGCCGACGCCCTGGCCGACCTGGTCTACGTCGTCTACGGCATGGCCCTGGAGACCGGTATCGACCTGGCCGCGGTCCTGGCCGAAGTGCAGCGCTCCAACATGTCCAAGCTCGGCGCCGACGGGCGTCCCGTCTACCGCCAGGACGGCAAGGTCCTCAAGGGGCCGGGCTACCTGCCGCCTGACGTCGCCGCCGTCCTGGCCCGCGGCGGCCTGGGTACCGCCACCGGCTGACGCCCGCCCCGCTCCCCGCCCGCTGACCTGCTCCCTGCCCGCCGGCTGGTCTCCGCCTGCCGGCCCGTACCCCGGGCGCCAGGCCGCGACCGCAGCGGGCGCGTAGCCGACGTCCACCCCGGCCCGTACCCCGGGCGCCGTGGCCCCCGGAGCCCGGCCCCGGACAGGCCGACCACTGGCTGCACGACCACGTTCTGTAGAGTTGCGGGCGTGTCCCAGACCCTCGTCAACCCCGCGCCTCCGCCTGCCCCGCAGGCCCCCGGGGCACGCCAGTGGGCCGCCCTGGCCGTCCTGACCCTGGCGGTCACCCTCCTGGCCATTGACTCCACCGTGCTGGCGCTGGCCATCCCCTCCCTGAGCGCCGACCTGGGCCCCACCGCCACCCAGCTGCTGTGGATCGGCGACGTCTACTCCTTCACCCTGGCCGGCCTGCTGGTGACCATGGGCAACCTCGCGGACCGCGTCGGGCGCCGGCGCCTCCTGCTCATTGGCACCACCGGCTTCGGGGTCTCCAGCGTCCTGGCCGCGCTCGCCCCCAGCGCCACGGCCCTCATTGCCGCCCGGGCCCTGCTCGGGATCAGCGGCGCGACGATCATGCCCTCCACCCTCTCCCTCATCCGCAACATCTTCCCCGGCCCCCGCCACCGCACCACCGCCATCGCCGTCTGGTCGGCGGGCAGCTCGGGCGGGACGGCCCTGGGTCCCCTGGTTGGGGGAGTGCTGCTGGAGCACTTCTGGTGGGGCAGCGTCTTCCTCATTAACGTGCCCGTCATGGCCGCCGTCGTGGTCACCGGCCTGTGGCTCCTGCCCGAGTCCCGCAACGACGACGGCGACCCGGTCGACGTGGTCTCCGCGGTGCTGTCCGTGGCCGCGATCGTCCCGGTGGTCTACGCCGTGAAGTCCTTCGCCCACGACGGTCCCACGCTCACCGCCGCGGTCGCCCTCGTGGCAGGGACCGTCGCGGGCAGGGCCTTCCTGCGCCGCCAGCGCCGGCTCACCACACCCCTGATCGACGTCGGGCTCTTCAGGCTCCCCGCCTTCACCTGGGCGGTGGTCGCCACCGTCATGGCGGTCTTCGCCCTGGCGGGACTGCTGTACTTCTTCTCCCAGTACCTCCAGCTGGTACGGGGCTACTCCACCCTCCAGGCCGGGCTCACCGAGCTGCCCACGTCCGTCTCCTCCATCGCGGTGGTGGCCGTGGTGGCCTGGCTGGTGCGGCGCCTCGGCCACGGGGGCGCCCTGGGCGGCGGGCTCGTGCTGTCGGCGGCCGGGCTGGTGGTCGTGGCCGTGGCGGAGTCCTGGGGCGGGATCGTCCTCATCTGCGTCGGACTGCTCATAATCGGCACGGGCGTGGGCCTGGCCTTCACGGTCTCCACCGGCGCGGTCCTGGGCTCCGTGCCCGCGAGCCGCGCCGGGGCGGCGTCGGCCATCTCCGAGACCGGGCTGGAGCTCGGGGTCGCCCTGGGGATCGCGGTCCTGGGGACGGTCCAGGACGTCGGCTACCGGCTTCTCCTCGGCGCCGTCCCAGGTGGTGTCCCCGGACCGGTCGCCGACGCGGCCCGTCAGTCACTGGCCACCCTGGCAGGAGCAGCGGACCCCTCTTACCCCGAGCAGGCGCAGCTGCTGGCCCAGGCGCGCACGGCCTTCACCCACGCCATGCAGGCCACCGCCCTCGTCGCCGCTGTCATCCTCCTGCTGGCAGGGTGCATGGCCGCCCGGCGCGTGCCGGCGGCCGGCGCCGAGACGGCCGGTCCGTCGGCCCGTACCCCGGGCGCCGCGGCGGGTCAGGACGCTGAGGCGGCCGGCCCCGCTGGCAGGAGGTAGGTCCTTCTGCTGCCCCGGTGGCGTCGCAGGTCCGCAGGCCCGCCCCGGTCCGGCCGTGGCACCATGGGCCCATGACTGAGACGAGCCCGCTGCCGGACGCCGCCACCCCACCCGTCCTGCCCGAGGGTAGCCCCTTCGCCGCCCCCTGGGACCTGGACCTGGGGCTGCCGGACTTCACCGGGGTGCGCCACGAGGACATCGCCCCCGCCGTGCACGCGGGCATGGCCGCCCAGCGCGCGCAGTGGGAGGCGGTGGCCGCCGACCCCGCCCGGCCCACCCTGGCCAACACCGTCGAGCCCCTGGAGCGTTCCGGGGACCTGCTGGAGCGGGCCCTGACGGTCCTGTACTGCCTGACCTCTGCCACGTACTGCCCGGACCTGGACGCCCTGGAGGAGGAGCTCGCCCCAGCCCTGGCCGCTCATGCCGACGCCTACCGGCTGGACCAGCGGATCTACGTGCGCTTCAAGGCGCTGGACGAGGCCGTGGCCGCTGCGCGGCAGGCGGGTACCACCCCCGTGGACGCCGACGCCGCCCCCATCGGCCCCCAGGCCGCCCGCCTGGTGCACCTGGCCGTGGAGGAGTTCGAGCGCGGCGGCATCGCCCTGACCGGGGCGGACGCCGACCGCCTGCGCGAGCTCAACGCCGGCATCAGCCAGCTCATGAGCCGCTTCTCGGTGCTCGCCACCAGGGCCATGCACGCGGCGGGAACCGCGAACTTCACAGCCACCCCGGCACTGGCCACCACCCGCCCCCACACCGCCCGCCTGGAGCTGCTGGCCCGTTCCACGAGCCGGGGCCTGGGCGGTGAGTACGACACCCGCGCCCTGGTCCTGGAGCTGGTCCGCCTACGTGCCCAGAGGGCCGCCCTGCTGGGCTTTGAGCACCACGCCGCCCTGGTGGCCGCCGGGTCCGCGGCCCGCACCACGCAGGCCGTGAGCGCCATGCTGGGACGCCTGGCCCCGCCGGCCATGGCCAACGCCCGCCGCGACGCCACCGTCCTGGCCGCGCGCATGGCCGCCGACCCGCTCACCCTGGCCGGGGAGGTCTTCGGCCCGGCCGACTGGCCCTTGTACGAGGCGGGGCTGCGCAGGGAGCAGTTCGGGGTGGACGACGCCACCCTGGCCCCCTACCTGGAGCTGTGGAACGTCGTCGAGAAGGGCGTCTTCTACGCCGCCAACCGTCTCTACGGCCTGACCTTCCACGAGAGGGCCGACCTGGCCGCCCACATGTACGACCCCAGCGTGCGGGTGCGGGTCTGGGAGGTGCGTGACGGTGCCGCGGCCGGCCCGGGGCAGGAGGCGCCGGTGCTGGGGCTGTTCGTCGGCGACTACTTCGCCCGTGAGGGCAAGTCCGGTGGCGCCTGGATGAACAGCCTGGTCAACCAGTCCCACCTGAGGGGGACCCGGCCAGTGGTCATCAACTGCGCCAACGTGCCGGTACCGCAGGAAGGCGGGCTGGCCCTCCTGACCTGGGACGAGGTCATTACCTGCTTCCACGAGTTCGGCCACGCCCTGCACGCCCTGCTGTCCGACACCTACTACCCCAGCGCCTCGGGGGCCAACGTGCCCAACGACGTGGTGGAGTTCCCCAGCCAGGTCAACGAGTCCTGGGCCCTGCACCCCCAGGTCCTGGCCAGCTACGCGGTGCACGTGGACACCGGTGAGCCCATGCCCGAGGAGCTCGCCACCCGCCTGCGCAGCCAGGGCAGCTTCGGACAGGGCTACGCCACCACCGAGTACCTGGGTGCGGCCCTCCTGGACCAGGCCTGGCACACCCTGGCCGCCGACCAGGTCCCCGACGACGTCGCCCAGGTGGAGGTCCTTGAGCGCCGGGCCCTGGAGGAGTCGGGCATCGAGGTGGACCTGGTGCCCCCGCGCTACCGCACCACCTACTTCTCCCACGTCTTCGCCGGGGGCTACGCCGCCGCCTACTACGCCTACATCTGGAGCGAGGTCATGGACGCCGACACCGTGGCCTGGTTCCGTGCCGACGGCCAGGGCGGGCGCGACGGCGACCTGGGCCTGAACCGGCAGGCCGGGGAGGCCTTCCGCCGTGAGTTCCTCTCCCGGGGCGACTCCCGGGACCCGCTGGTCTCCTACCGGGCCCTGACGGGACGCGACCCGGCTATTGAGCCGCTGCTGGCCCGCCGCGGCCTGGCCTGAGGCGCGGCGTCAGGGCCTGAGGCGTACCGGCTGCACCCCGGCACGACCATCCCGGGGCTGTACCGACCTCGGGGTGGTCGTGCCGGAGCAGTCCAGCCATGAGACCAGGGTGTCCTGCGTGCTGGAGCCGCCCAGGGGAGGCCTCCAGTGCGTAGGGTCCTGGGCTAAGCGCGAACAATGTTCTCAGCTGGTCCTGCGGGTCTCCTTGAAGGTGCCGGTCACGTCCTCGTCGAACTCCCAGGCGCACAGGTAGCGGTGGGTGTGGGAGGACTCCCAGGTCTCCCGGGTGGGGAAGACGGAGGAGACGCTGACGCCGTTCTTGTCGTAGTCCTTCATGGAGTACCCGGCGGCGGCCACCGTGCAGGTGTCCTGGGCGGTCTTGCTGGACGCGGTCTGGTCGTAGGTCCCGGACTCGTCCATCTCCCACGTCTTGAACACCTCCATGCGGTGAGGCTGGTCGCAGGGTACCTGGCTGGGGGAGGTCTCCGTGGTGGCCTCCGTCCAGCACGACCCCTCCTCGGCCTGGTAGAAGGCGTCAGGGTCCCCGCTCGCACCAGAGATGTCCAGCGTGGTCGGAGCGACGGGCATCGGGGGGCTGGTGGCGGTGGCCTGGTCGCCCCGGGTGGAGCACGAGGAGGTGCTGAGGCAGGCCGCGAGCACCAGGACCGGGACGAGCCGGAGGGCGACGCCTCCCGCGTCATTGCTGAGAAGGACGATCCTGGGTCGGGTGCTGGCGGTCGTCATGACAGGCTTTCTCTCAGGGGTTCACCCTTGGTGCTTGAAGGAGACAGAAGTCATTATAGGTGACATACGGAGACTCATCAAGAAATGAGGCTGTGCCAATAGGTATGTTTCGGTCTTGTTAAAACAGGGTGAATAGGTTGTGTCATATTGGTTAGGGAGAGATTATCGCCCTGTCAGGAACCATTGCCTGCTCCTGTTGGCCGGGGAAGGCGGGGGCGCTCCCGCAGGGCATCGCCCTTGGCGCCTTGGACCCAGGAGGCGGCCCCGCGGGTGTGCTGCCGTGCGGGTGCGTGGCTCTGCGGGTGTGCGGCCCGCTCCCTGGCGTCCGACGTCGACCACCACGGCCCGCAGCCGTGCGGCCCCGCAGTAGCGGGCACGGAGCGCCCAGCTGGCGGGTCGTCCGCGTGTCAGTAGTGAGACTAAGGTCCCATTCTGGTGGTGTCTGGTAGGGGTGCGGCGTCGGACTAGCCTGGGGCCAGGACCGTCCCCGGCCCGTCGCAGTGCTGGGCCCGTGGCCACCCTGAGTCAGATCCCCACCACCCGAGAGGACAGCCATGGTTCGTGTCACCATCGTCGGCGGCGGCTACGGCGGCATTACCGTCGCCAAGGCCCTCGACCCCATTGCCGAGGTCACGCTCGTCGAGCAGAAGGACATGTTCGTCAACCACGCCGGGGCCCTGCGCGCCGCCGTCGACCGCGACTTCGCCGAGCGCATCTTCATCCCCTACGACAACCTCCTGGCCCGTGGCCGGGTGGTCCACGGCACCGTCCTGGGCGTCGAGGGGACCAGTGTCCAGGTCCCCGGCGTCGGCCGCCTGGAGGCCGACCAGCTCGTCCTGGCCACGGGCACCGCCTACCCCTTCCCGGCCAAGCACCTGGAGTCCTCGGCCGTGATCGCCAAGGCCCGTATTGAGCGCGCCCACGCCAACCTGGAGCACGCCGGGCGCGTCCTCATTGTGGGGGCCGGTGCCGTGGGCATTGAGCTCGCCGGGGAGATCACCTCCGCCTTCCCCCGTACCGAGGTGATCCTCCTGGAGGCCTGTGAGCGCATCCTGCCCACCGGGGACTACGCCCCCGAGCTGCGTGGCGCGATCGAGGCCCAGCTGGCCGAGCGCGGGGTGCAGGTCATAACCGGCGACCACCTGGCCTACCTGCCCCCGGTGGACGTGGGCGTCCTGTCGCCCTTCAGGGTCGCCACCGCCTCCGGGCGCCGTCTGGAGGCCGACGTGTGGTTCCGGGCCTACGGCTCGGCCGCGGCCACCGGCTACCTCGGTGAGGGCTACGACGAGATCCGCCACTACGACGGCACCATCCGCGTGGACGACCACCTGCGCGTGGTGGACCACCCCGGCGTCTGGGCCGTCGGCGACATTACGGACGTACGCGAGTCCAAGCGGGCCGACGCCGCCCGCGCCCACGCCGAGGTGGTGGCGGCCAATATCGCCCAGGTCGTCTCCGGGGCCGAGCCCACCCACACCTACGCCCCCCGGCCCGAGCTGGTCGTCCTGCCCCTGGGCCCCGACGGCGGCGCCTCCCAGGTGCTGCGCGACGGCGTGCGCGTGGTGGTGGGCGCCGAGGAGACGACCCGTCTCAAGGGCCAGGACCTCTACCTGGGCTTCGTCAGGGAGCAGCTGGGGGCCGACAGGGTCTGAGGGCAGCCCGGGCACGTCCGTGTGTGCGGCAGGCAGCCCCGCCCCGTGTCCCGGGGGCCCCGGCGGGCTGGCCGGTCCCGGGTGCGTGGCAGGTCACCAAAACCGGTAGGCTGTTACCCATGACGAACGACCCGCGGTCCGCGCTCAACCGACTCATTGCCGCCCTTGAGGCGCACCTGGACGCGGCCGTGACCGGGGACGACCGCTCCCCGGCCGTGGTCGCGGCTGAGAGCGCCCTCCAGGACGCCTTTATCGCCTACGACGACGTCCTGTTCACCGCCTATGGTATCGAGCTTCCTTTCGACACCTTTGACGCTGATGAGGAGGACGACGACTACGACGACGATGACGACGACTATGACGAGGACGACGACTACGACGACGAGGACGAGGACGACGGGGACTACGAGGAGGACGACGACTACGACGACGAGGATGATGGCGCCGAGGACGACGCCTCCCGTCGCTGAGGGCCGGGCCCCAGGGCACTGCCGGTCCGCTCGCGGCGCGGCTGAGGCCCGCCCGCAGGTAGCCGCCCCCTCGGCGTACGCCACCACGGGTGGCGGGGCCTTGGCGCCCGACCGCCCCCCGGTGCGCCGCGCCTGACGTCGCGTCTCGGGCGCTGTCCCGCGGCCCCTCAGAGCGGCCCCTCAGAACCGCTCCGGGTAGCCCAGGGTCGGGGCGGTGATCTCGTTGAGGGCGTGACGGATCTGGACCGGCAGGGTGAGGTCCTCGACCGCCAGGGCGCCACGCAGCTGGGCGGGGGTGCGGGCCCCCAAGATGGTGGCCGACACCCCGGGGGCGTCACGTGCCCACGCCAGGGCCACCTCCACCGGCTTACGGTCCAGGCCCGCGGCCGCCGTCGCCACCGCCTCCACCACGCCCCGGGAGTCCTCGCCCAGGTAGGCGGAGACGTAGGAGCGCAGGTGGGGGGAGGCCGCACGGGAGTCCGGAGGGGTGGAGGCCCGGTACTTTCCGGTGAGCACCCCGCGCCCCAACGGCGCGTAGCCGATCACCCCGAAGCCCAGGGTCTGGGCGGCCGGTACGAGCTCGCGCTCAATACCCCGGGTCAGCAGGGAGTGCTCGACCTCGACGGCGGCCATCCCCGGCCCCTGGAGTCCGTCCCGGAGCAGGTCGAAGGCGTGGACGCTGGCCCAGGTCGGGTGGTTGGACAGACCCACGTAGCGGGTCCGCCCGGAGGACACGGCCAGGCACAGGGCGTGGACGGTCTCCTCCAGGGGGGTCGTGCGGTCGGGCACCTGGACCAGCCAGAGATCCAGGTGGTCCGTGCCCAGGCGGCTCAGGCTCGCGTCCAGCGTGTCCAGCAGGGTGCCTCGGGAGGCGTCCGCGGCACTGGCCCGGGCCCCGGTGCGCCAGGTACGGATACCGGCCTTGGAGATCAGGACCACGTCCTGGCGCTCCACGTGCTCGCGCAGGAGGGTCCCGATAGTGGTCTCCGACAGGCCCTCGCCGTAGGAGGCGGCCGTGTCCAGCAGGGTCCCCCCGGCGTCCAGGAAGACGTCGAGCTGGTCGGCAGCCTCCTGCTCGTCGGTGTCCCGCCCCCAGGTCATGGTCCCCAGCCCTACGGCGGACACCCGCAGCCCCGTGTGCCCAAGTCTCCTGTGCTCCATGATCCCACCGTAGAGGCTGGTCGCGGGCGTCGGGGCGCACCACGCGGGAGGCCGGCGCCGGCGCGGGCCCCGGGCCGGGGGACTGCCCCGCGCCGTGGTCGGTCTCAGGCGTGCGCGGTCAGCAGGCGGGCGACGCCGTCGGCCGGGATCCGTGGTGGGGTGCCGCCAAAGAGCGGGCAGTGGGCCTGGAAGGCGCACCAGCCGCACAGGGGAGTGCGCCTGGGACGAAAGTCACCGGTGGATGCGCAGCGGGCGATCTCCGCCCACAGGCGCTCGACCCTCTCCTCGGTGGCCTGGAGCTCGCCCAGGCAGGGGTCGTGGGTCAGGGTGCGTCCGTCCCGGAGGTAGAGCAGCTGGAGGCGGGCTGGGGCGCGGCCACGCAGGCGCCACAGGACCAGCCCGTAGAAGCGCATCTGGAACAGCGCCTCGTCCTGGAATCGCGGGGAGGGGGACTTGCCGGTCTTGTAGTCCACCACCCGCATGGCCCCGTCGGGGGCCACGTCCAGGCGGTCCACGAAGCCGCGCAGCAGGAGCCCGCTGCTGGTCTCGGTCTGGACGAGGAGCTCACGCTCGGCGGGGGCGAGCCGCCGGGGGTTCTCCATGCGGAAGTAGGTGCCAATGAGGGTACGGGCCTCCTCCAGCCAGGTCTCGACCTGCCCGGGATCCTTGAAGAGGCCCATGACCTCGGGGTTCTTGGCCTGGTGGGTATCCCACTGGCCGGGCAGCAGGTCCAGGGCGGCCTGGGGGCAGCGCTGCTCCGGGGGGAGGTCGTAGAGGCGTTCCAGGACGGCGTGGACCAGGGTGCCCTTGTGGGTGGCCAGGGAGCCGGGCTCGCTCAGGCCGTCCACGGTGCGCAGGCGGAAGAGCAGCGGGCACTGCATAAAGTCCTTGGCGCGCGAGGGGGACAGGGCGGAACGGCGCGGGTCCCTGCGCCGGTGGACCCCGCCGGGGCCCGTGGGGCGCGGGCGGTGGGTCGTCTCACCAGATGGCCCGGTGGTGCCGAGGGGTGCCGCAGGGGTGGCGGGCGGTCTGCCGGGTGCCCCGGACCCGCCCCGGGCGTCCAGGTGGGGCGCGACGGCGGGTCGGCCACCGCCAGGGACGGAGCCGGTGGCGGCCTGCGGGGCGGGCGGGCGAGGCTGAGGATCCATGCCCGGACGCTATCGCGTGGCACCGACACGTGTGGTGAGGTGGTCTTGGACGCCGTTGTCAGAGGCGCCACCATGATCTGGGAAACGCGCGGCCTTTTACCGTCCCGGTCGGGACCGCCCGTGCCCGGCGGGGCGGCCTGGCGTTGAGCGCGAGCACGGGGCTGGAACTCCCGGACCGCTCATGCCCGGCGGGGCGGCCTGGACCCGCCCGCACCCGCTGCGCGGGCACGGACTTCTGACCTACTAGGCTCGGGCCCATGTCTTCTGTCTCCCCTGCGCGCAGCAGCGGCTGGGTCCTGGGGCGGATCGGCGGCACCCCTATCGTCGTGGCACCCACCTCAGCACTCCTGGGCCTCGTGCTCGCCGGGACCTGGTACCCGGTGGTCGACAGCGTCCTGGGTGACCTCGGTATCGCCACCGTCCTGGGCGTCGTCCTGGCGACGGTGGTCGGCGTCGCCCTGTCCGTGCTCCTCCACGAGCTCGCCCACGGCCTGACCGGGACGCTGCTGGGGCGCCGTCCCACACGCTACGAGCTCTACCTGTGGGGCGGCCGGACCAGTTTCGGTGCCGTGGGGCACTGGGCACCGTGGAAGGAGATCCTGACCACGCTGGCCGGGCCGGCCACCAACGCCCTGCTCTGGCTAATGCTGGACCGGGTGTTCCTGCACCCCGTCGGTGCGGTCGGCTCCGAGACCCTCTTCGTGGTCGCCCTGGCCCTGGCCTGGGTGAACCTGGCCCTGGCCGTCTTCAATGTCCTCCCCGCGCTCCCGCTCGACGGGGGGCACGCTCTTGCTGCCCTGGTCGCCCAGGTCACCGGACGGACGGCCCTGGGGCAGAAGGTCGCTGCCTGGGGAGGCGTCCTGGTCAGCGTGGGCGTCATCTGGTACTGGATCCTGGAGCCCCTGCTCCTCAGAGGTGCCCGGCCCCAGGCCCTCAACCTCATGATCGTCGTCCTGGTCCTGTGGTCCATCCTGGGCTCCAGCTGGCGGGTGCTGGGCCTGGGGAGCGGCGCCCGGGCGGCAGCCAGGCTGGACCTGCGCCGCCTGTGCCGTCCCGTGGCGGTGGTCGCGGCCTCGGCCCCGGTAGCGGAGGTACGCCAGTGCCTCGCCTCGGGCATGGCGGTGGTCGTGGTGGTTGAGTCAGGACGCCTGCTGGGCACCATTGACGCCGCGGGCCTGGCGGAGACGGGGCTGGAGGATCCGGCCGGGGGAGGGGAGGCCCTGGCCTCCCAGATCTGCCGGGTGCTGCCCGCCGCGGCGGTGACGACGTCACTGGGCGGGGCCCAGGCCGCCCAGGCCCTCAGGGCGGCGCGCGCCGTCTCCCGCTGGCTGCTCCTGGTGGAGAACGGCAACCTGTGCGGGGCTGTCCCCACCGGGGCCCGCTGAGCTGGTGGCCCACCGCCCCGCTCGTGGTGGCCGCTCGCTGACGCCTCAGTCGGGGGTGCGTGACCCCGTCTCCAGGATCTACGTCTGCCCACGGCCATGCGGACAGGTGGCCTCAGCACACGAACCCTGGCTCCCTGCTCATCGCTGCCCGGAACCAGATTGTAGTGACCAGAACCACATGCAGGGTCTTAGGAAGGTTGCTCGTAATCCGCGCCCGAGAAGAGCGCTTGCATTGTGGCGAGGGTGCGTGTACACTTGTCTGGCAGCGAGGTCGCTAATGCGGGCTCGCAGTTTGTTAAGTGTTGTTTGCGCCCTTTCTATGGGCATGTTTTCCGTCGCGTGTCGGCGGCTAACTGGTAATTAGGAAGGATCTTAAGATGACGACAGTCACTCGTCGAGTCAAGGAGGTCAAGCAGCCTCGCGGGGGGTACGTTAACCCGCGTACCATGGAGGTAACCTCCTTCGACGACGGCCAGCCCTCGCCACTTGATCACAGGGTTGAGAACATCCACTCTTCCCTGGTGGGGATGGCGGTAGACTACCTGTCGCGCCTGGCCAACGGCTCGGAGCCGCGTGACGTCTTCAGGGTTCCGCTTCTAGGGGCTATTAACGTGGGTGCGGAGGCGTTCGCACAGGCCGGGCGCAAGGTGGATGGCTTTGTCGCTGGCAAGGTGAACGCTTGGGCGGTAGCGTCAGCCTGCTGGCTCTCAGGGTTCGACGTCGCCTATCGGGTCGGGCCGATGTGGTACAGGCCGGACGCTGTTACGACGCCGGACAAGGTGACAACTGACCACATCCTGACCATGGTCGAGCGCTCTACCACCTTCTTCCGTCAGTACGGTCCGGTCGTCGCTGACGGGTTCACGTTCCCGGGAGGCTATACGGACCTGGTGACGGCCGGTGATGGGGACTTCCTCACAAGCGACACTATCTGGGACTTCAAGGTATCGGTCAAGGGGCCCACCAAGGACCATACGCTCCAGCTGCTCATGTACTGGCTCATGGGACTGCACTCGGGTGCCCCGGAGTTTGCGAGGGTTAAGAATCTGGGTGTCTTCAACCCCCGTTTGAACGCTGCGTACCGTATTGCGGTGTCTGAGATTCATGACGACGTGGTTCGTGAGGTTGAGAAAGACGTGATCGGGTACTAGATCAGGTTCCCCGGCGCCTGCGGCATCCCCTCACGGGTGCCGTCCATCTCCACCAGCGAGTCGGTCTCGGTGGGCTCCGGGGCCTCGTTGGTAGCCGCCACGGGACCGTTGGCCACCGAGCTCGGCGTCGTCACTGGCGTCCAGGGACCCAATACGCGCGGCGGGTACGTAGGCACCGGTGCCGGGTGCCTGCTGGTGGTGCGGAGGCTGTGTCGCACATTCATCCTAGGGTCCCGGCAGGGCCGGTGACGATCCAACCTCTGGAAATGTTGCAACCACGCGGTTCCCAGGAGCAGGTCGGGGAGTGTCCCGCGCCGTTCTGGTCCCCCTGGCGTGGACGGGATAGGGCCTGTTTGCGGGGGTCGGGGCTCCTGGTCGCGCGGGTGAGGGTGGTGTGGCCTGGGACCCCACCGGTGAGAGGAAGGGGCGTGGCCGTCCGCGCGGGTGAGGGTGGTGTGGGGGGACGTTTTGTGCGGGGCGGGACATTTTGTGCACAGGGTGACGTTTTGCGCAGAAGGTAACGAATCCAGGTCGTTTTCTGCGCAATCGGTTACCTTGTGCACAAAATGTTTCCCTAGACGCCCCGCCGGTCCTCTTTGCCGGGAGGGCCGTCTCTGGCCTGGTCTCACGAGGTGGCCTCCTGTGGCGTGATCAGGGTTAGAGGTCTGGTGGGTGGGGTCGGAGGTGGGGTATCGGGGTCGGTCTCATCGGGGTGCCTGCTGGTCGTGTCGTCCTGTAGGGGTCGGGGCGCAGGGTGTTTGCTTCCGGGTTCAGGCGGTGTGCAGGTCGTGTGGGGGCGGGGGTGGTCGCCGTCGGGCGGGAGGTCGTGGTGCCTGCTGGTGGCGTGGGGTCGTGTTGCACATTCATCCCGGGGTCCTGGTGGGGTCAGTGGCGTGGTTCCAACGGTTTCCCGCCCCGGGGGGCGTCCGGGGACAGGATGAATGTGCAACTCGGGCGCCGTTGCACATTCATCCTGTTTCCGGGCCCTGGTTTGCCGGGTAGATCCGCGTGGCCCCGCCGTTTACTGATCGCGGTTTGTAAAAAGAATGTGCAACTCCGGCTGACGACCCGCCACCGGCCTCCACACTCCGGCACACGCACGACCAGAACAAGTCCACAACCAGATCCTGCCCGTGCTGTAGATCAGGTTCCCCGGCACCTGCGGCATCCCCTCACGGGTGCCGTCCGCCTCCGCCGGTGAGCCGGTCTCGGTGAGCCCCGGGGCCTCGTTGGTAGCCACCACGGGACCCTTGGCCACCGAGCTCGACGTCGTCACTGGCGTCCATGGACCCAATACGCGCGGCGGGTATGTAGGCGGTGCGCCCGGGGGCTGTACCCGGTACGCGCGGTGGGCGAACGGAGTAGGGAGTCCAGGCCCTCCATGACCTGCCAGGGGCCCGGTACGCGCGGCGGACACCGCTCCCACCCAGGCGACACGGTGGCGCTCACCGTCCGTAGCCGGTACGCGCGGCGGGCGCACCGCGGTCCCGCCTAGACTGCCGGTGATGAGCCAGACCAGCACCAGCGCTCCCTCCGCCCCATCCGATACCGCCCCCGAGCTCCCGCCCCGCCACCTCAGCCAGGCGGTCCTGGGGCAGGCGGGCCGGCGCGGCCCCCTGCGCTACGGCGAGCGCGTCCAGGTCACCGACACCAAGGGCCGTAAGAACACCTTCGTCCTGGACCCCCGTGGCTACTTCCAGTCCCAGCGCGGCAGCTTCTACCACCGTGACGTCGTCGGCCTGGAGGAGGGCACGGTGCTGACCACCGACACCGGTCACGAGCTGCTCCTGCTGCGCCCCCTCCTGGCCGACTACGTCCTGTCCATGCCGCGAGGCGCCCAGGTGGTCTACGCCAAGGACGCCGGGCAGGTGGTCGCCATGGGTGACATCTTCCCCGGCGCCCGCGTCCTGGAGGCCGGGGTCGGCTCCGGGGCCCTGACCATGAGCCTGCTGGGCGCCGTCGGGCCACAGGGCCACCTGGTCTCCGTGGAGCGCCGTGAGGACTTCGCCGCCATTGCCGCCTCCAACGTGGACGCCTGGTTCGGGGGCCACCACCCCGCCTGGGATCTGCGCACCGGGGAGTTCGCGCTGGTGGCCGCCCGCATGGAGCCCGGCAGCATCGACCGGGTGGTCCTGGACATGCTCGCCCCCTGGGAGAACGTGCCCGCCTCCGCACGCGCCCTGGCCCCCGGGGGCGTGTTCCTGGCCTACGTGGCCACCGTCACCCAGCTCTCGCGCACCGTCGAGGCGCTGCGGCACAGCGGCCTGTTCACCGAGCCCGAGTCCTGGGAGTCCCTGGTGCGCACCTGGAACGTCGACGGCCTGGCCGTGCGCCCCGACCACCGCATGGTCGCCCACACCGGCTTCCTGGTCACCGCCCGCCGCCTGGCCGCCGGGTCCGGTCCCCTGACCCGTAGGCGCCCACCGGCCCGCGGCGCCTACGACGAGGCCGGCTACTGGGAGCCCCAGGACGTGGGGGAGCGCACCGCCACCGACAGGAAGGTCCGCCGTGTCCTGCGCGACTGCCGTGCCAGGCAGCCCGAGGACGCCACCCCCGTCCTGCCCGGCCTGCCTCCCCAGGGCGCTGAGGGGAACGTACCGGGCGCCGCGGAGAGCGTGCCGGGGCCAGCCCTGGGGCCGGCCCCGGAGGCGGCTGGAGGGGGCGCCGCCGGGGCGGGGACCCCACCCGGCCAGCCGGGCGGGCAGCCTATCGGTGGTACCGGTGACTGAGCCCCGGGGCCCCCACGGGCAGGGCCCCCACGGGCCGCTCACCCCCGCTCCCGGCGCCGCGGGACCGCCAGGGGCCGGGCAGGCCGACGCCTCCGCGGGGCCCCCGCCCGCACCCAGGACGCCCTCGCCGAGCTTTGCCAGCCACCAGCTGCGTGAGGCCCGGGCGCAGGCCGTGAGCCTGGCCGCCAAGAACGAGCGCCTCGCGGCCGCCCTGGCCACCGCCCGCGAGCGCCTGGCCGAGCTCGGGGCCCAGCTCGACGCCGTCACCTTCCCCCCGGTCACCCTGGGCCTGCTCACGGACGTCCCCGTAGCCCGTCGCAGCGGCCGGGAGGACTCCCAGGCCCGCCATGCCGGGGCCTCCCACGAGGTCGAGGTCCACCTCGGCGGCCGGACCATGCTCCTGGGCCTCCACCCGCGCCTGCACCCGGCCCTGGAGTCCGGGGGGCTGCGCGTGGGCCAGCAGGTGGCCGTCAACGACCAGATGCTCGTCGTGGACGTCCTGCCTGAGCCCGTGACCGGTGAGGCCGTCACCCTCGACGAGCGCCTGGACGCGCGCCACGTCCTGGTGACCACCGGTGGGGGAGCCACCCGCGTGCTGCGTCTGGCCGACGGCCTCGTGGACGCCCGCGCGGGCCAGGGCGGCGTGGTGGCCCCGGATGCGGAAGGCGCGGCTGCGGAGGGCGGTGCGGTGGCCCCAGCTGCCCCCGGCGTGGACCCCCTGGCCCCGGGCACCACCCTGACCGCCGACCTGCGGGCCGGGGTCGCCACCGGGGCGGTGGCGCGCACCAGCGTGGAGCAGCTCGTCGTCGCCGAGGCCCCTGACGTCTCCTGGGAGGACATCGGCGGCCTGGCCCCCCAGATCCGGGCCGTCCGTGACGCCCTGGAGCTGCCCTTCGCCCACCCCGGGCTCTACCGCTCCTACGGCCTGTCCGCCCCCAGGGGCCTGCTCCTGTACGGCCCGCCCGGCACCGGCAAGACCCTCATCGCCAAGGCCGTGGCCACCTCCCTGGCGCGCTCACTGGGTCGGGGGGCGCCGTCGGCCGCCTTCCTCAATATCAAGGGGCCTGAGCTGCTCAGCAAGTTCGTGGGGGAGACCGAGCGCCAGATCCGGGCCATCTTCACCCAGGCCCGCAGGGTCAGTGCCGAGGACCGTCCTGTCGTGGTCTTCTTCGACGAGATGGAGGCCCTGTTCCGTACCCGCGGCAGCGGCGTGTCCAGTGACGTGGAGACCACGGTCGTCCCCCAGGTGCTGGCCGAGATCGACGGCGTGGAGTCCCTGCGCAACGTGGTGGTCATTGGCGCCTCCAACCGTGAGGACATGATCGACCCCGCCGTCCTGCGCCCCGGCCGCCTGGACGTGCGGATCTACGTCGGCCGGCCCGACGCCGAGGCGGCCCTGGACATCCTGGCCAGGCACCTGACGGCCGACCTCCCCCTGGACCCGGCTGAGCTCGCCGCGGCCGACGGCGACCGGCAGGCCGCCGCGCAGGCCATGCGCACGGCCGTCGTGGCCGCCCTGTACGCCCGTACCCCGGACACGGCGGTCCTGGAGGCCAGCGACGCCGCCGGGGGCACGCAGGTCCTGCACCTGGCCGACATCGCCAGCGGCGCCATGCTGGCCGCCGTGGTGGCGCGGGCCAAGACCCTGGCCATCAAGGACGAGCTGGCCGGGGGGCCGGGGGGTCTGTCCACGCCCCGCCTGCTGGAGGCGCTCAGGCAGGAGACGGCCATGAGCGAGGAGCTCACCGGGGCCACGACGCCGGAGGGCTGGGCGCGTGTGGTCGGCCGCCGCGGCGCCCCGGTGAGCTCCGTACGCCGCCTGCGCCCCCGCCCCACGGGGGCCGCGGGTCCCGGCGTGCCCGCGCACCCGGCCCGGTGCGCGCCGTCAGCCGTCCCGGACCCCGTCCCTACGACGACAGGAGGCACCCCATGAGCCGTCCGCCCCAGGGGGTCCCCGGGCCCCGGGAGGCCGTCACCCGTCCCGTGGGGCTGGAGACCGAGTACGGGATCACCCAGCCCGGGAACGCCTACGCCAACTCCGTGGTCCTGGCCAGCCAGCTGGTCCGCGCCTACGCCCTCCGCTCCCGCCCCGGCCTGCCCGGGGCGCGTCCGGTGGCCTGGGACTACGAGGGGGAGGACCCTCTGGCCGACCAGCGTGGCGGACGGCTCGACCGTGCCAGCGCCCACCCCAGCCTCCTGACCGACGACCCCGACGTACCCGCGCCGGCCGGGGACGCCCCGCACGTCCCCGCCACCGGGGGCACCGGCCGGGGGGACCGCCCGGTCGGCACACCGGCGCACGCCCGGCAGGCCGGGGCGGAGCTGCCGGGCGCGCCGTGGGGGACCCGCCCCCGGCCCGGCGCCGCCGAGGCCGCCCTGCCGCGTGCCACCGCCGTGGTCCTGACCAGCGGGGCGCGCCTGTACGTGGACCACGCCCACCCCGAGTACTCCTCCCCGGAGGTCCTGACCCCCCGTGACGCCCTGGTCTGGGACCGTGCCGGGGAGGAGGTCGCCCGCCGGGCCATGACGGCCCTGGCCCGTGACGGCGGCCCGGAGGTGGTCCTGTACAAGAACAACGTGGACGGTAAGGGGGCGGCCTACGGTTCCCACGAGAACTACCTCCTGGAGCGCGCCGTCCCCTTCGCCCGCGTGGCCGCGGCCCTCGTCCCCTTCCTGGTGACCCGCCCCGTCATGGTGGGGGCCGGGCGCGTGGGGGTCGGGCAGCGCTCCGAGCGCCCCGGCTTCCAGGTCAGCCAGCGGGCCGACTACGTCGGCTGCGAGATCGGGCTGCAGACCACCTTCAACCGGCCCATTGTCAACACCCGTGACGAGCCCCACGCCGATGCCGCCCGGTTCCGGCGCCTCCACGTCATCAACGGTGACGCCAACCGCTTTGACGTGCCCATCTACCTCAAGGTCGCCTCCACGAGCCTGCTCCTGTGGTACCTGGAGCGGGCGCAGGCCCGCGGCGAGGGCCTGGGGGACCTGGCGGGGCTGCGCCTGAGAGGGGACCCGGTCGAGGAGCACTGGGCGGCGTCCCGCGACACCACCCTGACCTACTCCCTGGCCACCGCCCGCGGCCCCATGACCGCCCTGGACGTCCAACGGGCCTACCTGGAGGCCGTCACCGGCGCCCTGGAGGCCGACCACGGCGGTACCCGGGCTGACCAGGTCGGGCCCGAGACCGCCCGGGCCCTGGATGTGTGGGGCGAGGTCCTGGACGTCCTGGACGCCGTGGCCGCCGAGGGGGTGCGCGGGCAGGCGGGGGCCGCCGCCGCGCCCCTGGTGGAGTGGGTGGCCAAGATGCGCCTGTGCGAGGGCCTGCGCGCGCGCTCCGGCACCAGCTGGGAGGACCCGCGCCTGGCCGCCCTGGACATCCAGTGGGCGGACCTGCGTCGTGCCGGCGTGGTGGACCGGCTGGACGCCGCCGGGCACGTCCGGCGCCTGGCCGCCCCCCAGGAGGTCGCGGCCGCGGCCGACACGCCTCCCCGGGGCACGCGCGCCGTCGTGCGCGGACGCGCCGTGGCCACCGACCCGCGCGTCGTGGCCGCCTCCTGGACCGGTCTCGTGCTGGACGTGCCCGGGGTCGCCGACCTCCTGCGCGTCCCCCTGCCCGGTGGTGTCGCGCTCACCTCGGGGGAGGCCGAGCGGATCGCCGCTACGATTGGGGCCCTGGGCCCCCAGGGGGGACACTAGCGCCAGGCCCGGCGGGGGCAGCCCGACCGCCGGGGAGCGGCCCCCAGGCCCTGAGACGAGGAGACGACCATGGCCACCACCCAGCAGCAGGTCCAGCCCGTGCCCGGCCCGGAGGAGGGCCCGCAGGCGGGTGGCGCCGCCCAGACCCAGGTCAGCGGCGTGGACGACGTCCTTGACGAGATCGACGCCGTCCTGGAGGCCAATGCGGCCGCCTTCGTCCAGGGCTTCGTCCAGAAGGGCGGCCAGTGAGCACCGACACCGCGCAGCCGGCCGGCACCCCTCGGCCTGCCGGTACCGGCCCGCGCCCCAGCGCCCGACGCATTGTCGGCATTGAGACCGAGTACGGCATCACCTGCGCCTCCACCACCGGAGGGCCCCCGCCCCTGGACGCCGACCACGCGGCCCGGGAGCTGTTCGAGCCCCTCATCCAGGCGGGGCGCTCCTCCAACGTCTTCACCCCCGGTGGGGCCCGCCTCTACCTGGACGTCGGCAGCCACCCCGAGTTCGCCACCGCCGAGTGCGACCGTCTGGAGGACGTCCTGGCCCAGGACCGGGCCGGGGAGATCACCATGGCGGACCTGGCCGGGCAGGCCAACGCCCGCTTGGCCGCCGCCGGGGTCCCGGGTCGCATACACCTGTTCAAGAACAACCTCGACGCCCGGGGCGCGGGGTTCGGGTGCCACGAGAACTACCTGGTCCGGCGTCGGGGCGACTTCTGGAACGACGCCCGCACCCTGGTGCCCCACCTGGTCACCCGCCAGATCCTGGTGGGCTCCGGGCACGTCGTGCCCGCTGGCCCCCGCTATCGGCCCCGCTACGTCTTCTCCCAGCGCGCCGACCAGATGCACGACGCCGTCTCCAGCGCCACCACCCGCTCCCGGCCCCTGATCAACACCCGTGACGAGCCCCACGCCGACGCCGAGCGCTACCGCCGTATGCACGTCATCGTGGGGGACTCCAACATCGCCCAGGGCGCCACGCTGCTCAAGGTCGCCGCCATGGACCTGCTCCTGGACTACCTGGAGGAGGGCGGGGACCTGGGGGACCTGGCCCTGGCCGAGCCCATGCGCGCCATCCGCGAGACCTGCCACGACCTGAGCGGCACCGTGGCCCTGGAACGCGCCGACGGCCGGACCATCACCCCCGTCGACCTCCAGGGCGAGCACCTGGAGCGGGTGCGCGCCCACGCCGCCAACCTGGATCTCACCGCCCTGCAGCGCGCCGCCCTGGACCTGTGGGAGCGGGGCCTGGAGGCCCTGCGCGCCGGGGACGTGGGCGCCGTGGCCACCGAGCTGGACTGGGCCGCCAAGTACCGGCTCCTGGAGCGCTACGCCGAGCGGGCCGGGGCGGAGCTGGACGACCCCCGTCTGGCCCGCCTGGCCCTGGCCTACCACGACGTCTCGGCCGACGGGCTGCGGGCCCGGCTGGAGGCGGGCGGCCTGCTGCGCCGCTACGTCCCCGAGGAGGCTGCCCGCCGGGCCGTGACCACCCCGCCGGCCACCACCCGGGCCCACCTGCGCGGCCGGGTGGTGGCCCGGGCCCGTGAGCTGCGCCGTGACCTGAGCGTGGACTGGGTCAACCTCAGGCTCGACGACGGGCGCACCCCCGCCATCGCCCTGCGTGACCCCTTTGCGAGCCACGACGAGCGGGTGGACTCCCTTATCGCGGCCATGGACGAGGCTGGTAGCCTCCCGGCAGGTCTGTGAGGGAGGATGATGGACAAGCGCACCAGCGGCACGCCGCAGGACGGCGGGACCGGTGACGACCTCCTGCCCTGGCTCCCCCTGTCCCGCCAGCAGGACCGGGGCCAGGACCAGGGGCACCGGCCCCCCCAGGGTGGGGCCGTAGGGCCCCGCCTCCCGGCCCCCTCCTGGCCCTCCCTGAGCGGCTCCGCCCCCGCCGCCCCCGCCGGCCCCGCCGGCCCGGGCGCGCCGCCCCCTCCCGGGCGCGCCCCGGCAGGGCCCCGGTCCGCCGGCGCACCGCCCACAGGCTCCCGGACGGCGCGTCCCCACCAGGAGGCCAGCCCGACCGCCCACGCCTCCTCCTCCCGGGCGCGCCCCGGCAGGGCCCAGACCCCACCCGGCGGCGCGCGCCGCACCACAGCACCCCCTAGCAGCCCACGAGCCGGCCTGCCCAGCGTGACCGACGCCGACCCGAGCACCATCTGGGCCGCCGGCACCTACAGGGCCGGCAGCCGCAGCACCCGCGTCAGCAGCACAGAGCCCACGACCGGCACCCACCGCACCGCGCCCCCGGCCCGCCCCGGCAGGGCCCAGACCCCGCCGACCGGGACCCCCGGCACACCTGGTGGCACCGGCCCGCGCCGCACCGCCCCGGCCGCTCGCACCGGGCGGGCTGACACCTCCACGACCGACACCCGCAACACCGCTAATACCCAGACCTCACCGACAGGTATTCAAAGAATCGTCAGGGCTGATACACCACGCACCGGTACGCACCATACCGGAAAGGCAAGTACGCCGCGATCTGGTACTCAACGTACTACGAGGGCTGACACCCCGACCGGTACGCACCGCGCTGCGGGCCCTGCTACCCGCCCTGCCAGGGCCGAGACCTCACCGACCGGTATCCGGCGTACCGCGGGCCCCGCCACCCGCAGGAGCGGAGGGGTGGCGCCCGGGCGCCCGGGCGTCGGTACGGGCGGCACCCGGCGTGGTGCCGGGGCGCCCGTGACGGCCTCGCCCGCCGGCAGGACCCCCGCCAGGCCGTCCGCGGCCCGCTCCGGCTCCGAGCCCCCGACGGCGACCGGGGCGCAGCGCGCGATCGGGGCCACCCTGGGTCGTCCCCGGCCCCGGGGCCGGGTGGCCTGGGCCCTGGCCGTCGTCGTCGTCCTGGCGATCGTCGTGGTCCCGGTCTACCTGAGCCGTACGCTGACCGGCGGCCCGGCGCCGGGGGCCACCAACCTGTCCGCCCCGACGGCCACCGTACCGGCCGACGCCCCCCTCCAGGACGTCCTGGAGGTAGCCGGTCGGCTCGGCTCGACGCCCATTATCTCCCTCAAGGGGCAGCTGGAGCCCGCCGGGGGCGTCGTCACCGACAGGCTCATTACCGGCCAGGGCCGTACCGTCAACGCCGGGGACGCCGTCCTGCTGTCGGTGTCCACCTTCTCGGGCCGCGACGGCGCCAACACCACCGGGACCAGGTCAGGCCACCGCCTGCACGCCGGGCGCGTGGAGCCCACCACCCTCGGGGAGGTCCTCAGCGGTGCCGTCACCGGGCAGACCGAGGGCTCCCGGATCGTCGTACGGGCCCCGGTCAGCGGCAGCGATGGGCTCACCGAGGAGGTCACGGTGGTCGACGTCCTGCCGACCACCGCCACCGGCCAGGAGCTGGACGCCCCGGTGGGCACGCCGTCGGCCACCCTGGGCCAGGACGGCTGCATGGCGGTCTCGGCGGCGGGGCTGCCCACCCCCACCCGCTCCAGCGCCACCGTGGTCGTCCAGGGGGACGGCCCCCAGGTCACCGCCTCGGACACCATCGTGGCCCGCTACACCACCGTCGGCTGGGCGGACGACTCCGTCCTGTCCTCGACCTACGGCACCACCACCGTCCCGGGCACCATCAACATGGCCTCCACCATGGCGGGGATCGCCCAGCACCTGCTGGACATCCCGGTCGGCAGCCGCGTCATCCTCTCGCTGCCGGCCGACCAGGCCCGGGGCGACCAGCCCGTGGCGGTGGTCATCGACGTCCTGGCCGTCGCCGAGGGCGGCGAGGGCGCCACGGGCACCCCCCGGGGCTCCGCCACTCCCAGCGCCCCCGCTGAGGGGGCCACCCCCTCCACCCCTCCCACCCGCTGAGACCGGCAGGAGACCACCGATGAGCGTCGCGATCCGCATTATCCCCTGCCTGGACGTCAAGGACGGCCGGGTGGTCAAGGGCGTCAACTTCGCCGGCCTGCGTGACGCCGGGGACCCCGTCGAGCTCGCCCGCCGCTACGACGCCCAGGGCGCGGACGAGATCACCTTCCTGGACGTGTCCGCCTCGGCCGAGGGGCGGGCCACCATGGTGGACGTGGTCTCCGCCGCCGCCGACCAGGTCTTCGTGCCCCTGACCGTGGGCGGCGGCGTGCGCACCGTCCAGGACGTGGCCCGTCTCCTGGCCGCCGGGGCGGACAAGGTCGGGGTCAACACCGCCGCCGTCGCCCGCCCCGAGCTCCTGGGCGAGGTCGCCGACCGCTTCGGCAACCAGGTCATCGTCCTGTCGGTGGACGCCCGCCGCTGCCCACCCGGGGTGAGCACGCCGTCAGGCTACGAGGTCACCACCCACGGCGGGCGGCGCTCCACCGGGATCGACGCCGTCAGCTGGGCGGTGCGGGCCGTGGAGCTGGGGGCCGGCGAGATCCTGCTCAACTCCATGGACGCCGACGGGGTCACACGCGGCTTCGACCTGGAGATGCTCGACGCCGTGCGCCGCGCCGTGAGCGTGCCCCTCATCGCCTCCGGCGGGGCGGGACGCCCCGAGGACTTCGTGTCCGCCGCCGACCACGGGGCCGACGCCCTCCTGGCCGCCAGCGTCTTCCACTACGGGACCATGACGGTCGGGCGGGCCAAGGAGGCGCTGCGCGCCGCCGGGCACCCCGTACGCTGAGGCGGGGCCAGCACGCCGCGGTCACCGGGCGGGGTGGCCCGTGAGAGGATCCCGTACGTGACCGAACCCGTCCTGCCCGCCTCCCTGGCGGCCCGTCTCAAACGGGACGCTTCCGGCCTGGTGTGCGCCGTCGTCCAGCAGTTCGACACCCGCGAGGTCCTCATGGTCGGGTGGATGGATGACGAGGCCCTGCGTCGCACCCTGACCCAGGGGAGGGTGACCTTCTGGTCCCGCTCCCGGGGGGAGTACTGGCGCAAGGGGGACACCTCCGGCCACCACCAGTACGTGAGGTCCGTGTCCCTGGACTGCGACGGCGACGCCCTCCTGGTCCAGGTCGACCAGGTCGGGGCCGCCTGCCACACGGGGACGCGCAGCTGCTTCCAGGCCGGCGGGGACCTGGGGGCCGTCGTCGGCTCCCGCCCCTGACCGGGGCCCGCCCGCGTGCTACCCCCCGCGCGCTGGCCCTGGGCGTCACCGGATGCCAGGGCCAGGCCGTTGCCGGCTACCGTCGGCGGGCACCTCACCGGACTCCGGGGCCCGGCACGACAGGGCGCACCACCACGTCCGGCCCGTAGCGCGGGTCCCGCCGCCAGGCCGACGCCACGCGGCGCTCCTGCGCCTCCCAGGCCGCCACGTCCCAGGTGTAGGGGTCCCGGGAGCGCAGGCGCCGGTGGCGCACGGCGTCCTCGGCCTCCACCAGGACCCGGATGACCTGGGCTCCCGCCAGCGGCTGCGCGCCGGCCGCCAGGGCGCCGCAGCCCTCCACCACGGCCGCCCCCGCCCTGCCCAGCGTGAGCCGTCGGGCCCCGCCGGGCTCCATACGCCCCCAGTCCCAGCTCCTCACGGTGGCGCGTCCCTGCCCGGCCAGCTCCCGCAGGGCCGCCGCGCACCGGCCCACCCCCTCCTCCAGGGCCTGCCAGCCGGGGACCAGCTCCTCCACCGCCAGGGACAGGCAGCCGGGCAGGCCCGCCCCCAGGTGCCCGGCCAGGGTCGACTTCCCCGAGCCGGTGAGCCCGTCGATAAGGACCAGGACACGGCGACCAGCGGACGTGTGCTCCGTCACGCGGGCGGTGAGGAGGGGCACGGCCGCGTCAGGGGTCACCGGCGACGGGCTCACCCGGACAGCCTAGCGCCCGCCCCTGCCTCCTCACCCAGGGCACCGCCCCGGGGCGCCCCGGGCGGGCTGGGAGGCCCGTCGGGCCGGACAGCCTGCCGGGGCGGTGCCCTGGGCGGACAGCCCGCTGGGCCGGACAGTCCGCCGGGGCGCCACCGGCGCGGGTACCGGGGCCGGACACGCCCGGCGGGGTGGACCTGATTTGCCTCACGGGCCACAGGGCGAGGACGATGGAGGCCCCCGTCCATCCCATCGGTGAGGAGGTGCGTGTGAAGGCGTTTCTACGTGCTGTCGAGGCCGCACGCCTCGCCGTGGCCGCCCGGGAGGAGCGCCTGCCGCTGGACCGGGTCCGTGAGATGGTGCGCACCGCCCCGGGGGCCCTGGACGCCGTGGCCGTCCTGTGCACGCAGGCGCGGGCGGTCTCCGTGATCGCCGAGGTCAGGCGCGCCACCGCCACCTTCTCCGACCTCTCCGGGGCCGGGGACCCCGGTGTCCTGGCGCGCTTCTACGAGGCCGGGGGGGCGGCCTGCGTCTCGGTGGTCACCGAGCCCCTGCGCGGCCACGGCTCCCTGGCGGACCTGGACGCCGTGCGCCGGGCGGTGGACGTCCCCGTCCTGGTCCACGACCTCATTGTCACCCCCTACCAGGTCCACGAGGCCCGGGCCCACGGCGCGGACCTGCTCATGCTCGACGCGCGCCTGGCCCCCCTGATCCTGGAGAGCCTGGTGGAGCGCACCCACTCCCTGGGCATGCTCGCCGTCGTCGAGGCCCACACGCGCGCCGAGGCCCTCACCGCCCTGCGGCTGGGGGCCCGGGCCGTCAGCGTGGACTCCCGCGACCCCAGGAACCGCAGGGTCGACCCGGGCCGCTTCGCCCAGGTCGCCGAGGTCGTCCCCGCCGCCACCATGCGTATCGCCCAGGGCGGCGTGCGCGGGGCCCACGACGTCATGGAGTACGCCCGCGCCGGCGCCGACGTGGTCCTGGTGGGGGAGGCGCTCATACGCTCCGCCGACCCCCAGCAGTTCGTCGCCGAGCTCGTGGCCGCCGGCAGCCACCCGGCCCTCCTGCCCGCCGCCCACCGAGAGGTTTCCTGAGTGCCTACCGTCGCCACCCTGATCACCGGCCTGGCCGCGACCCGTGCGGTCCCGCCCTGCTCCATCCCCAGCCCCTCACGCTCCGTGTGGCACCTGGGGCCCTTCCCGCTACGGGCCTACGCGCTGTGCATCCTCACCGGGGTCTTCGTGGCCGTGTGGTGGTCGGACCGCCGTTACCGGGCCCGGGGCGGGGGCAGGGACGTGGTGCTGGACGCCGCCCTGCTGGGGGTGCCGGCCGGGATCGTCTGCGCGCGCCTCTACCACGTCCTGACCTCGCCGGACGCCTACTTCGGACCGCACGGGGACCTGTCCCTCATCCCCCAGGTCTGGAACGGGGGCCTGGGCATCTGGGGCGGTGTCGCGGGGGGCGTGGCCGCCGTGGCCTGGCTGCTGCGCCGCCGCGGCCTGCGCCTGGCCCCCTTCGTGGACGCCGTCGCCCCCGCCCTCCTGGTGGCCCAGGCCATCGGCCGGGTGGGCAACTGGTTCAACCAGGAGCTCTTCGGCGGCCCCACCACCCTGCCCTGGGGGCTGGAGATCGACGCCGCCCACACCCCCGTGGGGTACGCCCCCGGCACGCTCTTCCACCCGACCTTCCTCTACGAGGCCCTGTGGAACCTGGCTGGCGCGGCCTTCCTGGTGTGGCTGGGACGCCGCCTGCTGGCACGTGACGGCGCCACCGGCGGCCGCCTGGCGTGGGCCTACCTCATGGTCTACACCTCGGGCCGGGGGTGGATCGAGTACCTGCGGGTCGACGAGGCCCAGCACGTCCTGGGGCTGCGCCTGAACGTGTGGACGTCCCTGCTCGTCTTCGTCCTGGGCCTGGTGGGCTACACCCTGTGCCAGCCCGTCGACGACGCCGTGGCCCGCCCCGACCGCGGCGCCCGGGGCGGACCCGGTGGGGAGGACCCGACCGCGACGCCGGGCCGAGAGGACCAGGGGGACCAGGACCAGGGGGAGCGGGGGGACCAGGAGGAGGAGCCGGAGGGAGAGCCAGACGCACCCGGCCCCGTCGAGGAGCCGGACGCCCCCGGCCCCAGGTCGGCGCGGGCTCCTGGCCGAGGGCCCCGGGAGGAGGGGGACGGCGCCGCGGCCGGCTGACCCGCCCCTGCCCGTCAGGCCCGTCCGGGATGTTACTGTCGCACGCCCGGGGCCCGTCGCCTACCATAGGCCCATGCACAGAGCAAAGATCGTATGCACCCTTGGACCGGCCACAGACTCCCCTGAGCAGGTGCAGGCTCTCGTGGACGCTGGCATGAACGTCGCCCGGATCAACCGCTCCCACGGGCGGGCGGAGGACCAGGAGGAGGTCATCGACCGGATCCGCTCGGCCGCCCAGGCCTCCGGCCGCGCCATCGCCGTCCTGGTCGACCTCCAGGGTCCCAAGATCCGCCTGGGGACCTTTGTCAACGACCAGAAGGTCATGCTGCACAAGGGCGACGAGTTCACCATCACCACCGACGACGTGCTGGGCACCGTCAAGCGCGTCTCCACCACCTTCAAGGGGCTGCCCGGGGACTGCCGTCCCGGTGACCGCCTCCTCATTGACGACGGCAACGTGGCGGTGCGCGTCGTGGCCGTCACCGACACCGACGTGGTCACCAAGGTCGAGGTCCCCGGCTACGTCTCCAACCACAAGGGCCTCAACCTGCCCGGGGTGGCGGTCTCCGTGCCGGCCCTCAGCGAGAAGGACCGCGGGGACCTGCGCTGGGCCATTAAGATCGGCGCCGACATCATCGCCCTGTCCTTCGTGCGCAGCGCCGACGACATCAAGGACGTCCACGACATCATGGACGAGTACGGGGTGCGTATCCCCGTGATCGCCAAGATCGAGAAGCCCCAGGCGGTGGACAACCTCTACGACATCGTCTCCGCCTTCGACGGCATTATGGTGGCCCGCGGCGACCTGGGCGTGGAGATGCCCCTGGAGTCCGTGCCCCTGGTCCAGAAGCGCGCCATCGAGCTGGCCCGCCGTCAGGCCAAGCCGGTCATCGTGGCCACCCAGGTCCTGGAGTCCATGATCCAGAACCCGCGCCCCACCCGTGCCGAGGCCTCCGACTGCGCCAACGCCATCCTCGACGGCGCCGACGCCGTCATGCTCTCCGGGGAGACCTCGGTGGGCGCCTACCCGATCGAGGCCGTGCGCACCATGGCCCGCATTATCGAGAACGTCGAGGAGCACGGCGGGGAGCGCATCGCGCCGCTGGGCTCCTACCCCCAGACCCGCGCCGGGGTGCTCACCCGTGCCGCCGCCGAGATGGGCGAGCAGCTCGACGTGGACTACCTGGTGACCTTCACGCAGTCCGGCGACACGGCCCGCCGCCTGTCGCGCCTGCGCTCGGCCATCCCGCTGCTGGCCTTCACCCCCCTGACCTCGACCCGCAACCAGCTGGCCGTCTCCTGGGGCGTGTCCACCTACGAGGTGCCCGAGGTCACCAACACCGACGAGATGGTGGACCAGGTCGATGAGGTCCTCCAGACCAAGAACCTGGCCAACCTCGGGGACACGGTGGTGATCGTGGCCGGCATGCCCCCGGGCACCCCCGGGTCGACCAACTCCATCCGCATCCACACCGTGGGGGAGCGCAGCGACTACCGCTACGACTGAGCCCGACGGCGCCATCCGGCCCACGGTGTCCCCGCCACCACCCGTGGCGGGGACACCGTCGTGTCCGCCCCGTGGGCGCCGCGCCCTGGCACCTCGCGCCCAGGCCGTGTCCGCCCCGTGGGCGGCGCCTGGCTGGCCGGGACGCCGACCAGCCCGACCGGGGCCTGTGGGCCACGTGGGCGGCGCGGGCGCGGTGCCTCCGGTGGGACTCGAACCCACACTGCTCCGATTTTGAGTCGGATGCCTCTACCGATTGGGCTACGGAGGCTCTCAGCCACGTGATTCGCGTGACCTACACCGTCAACCGCCGCTCTGACCTGCGGGAACGGTATGTCATACGTACGTCATACCAGTTCCTGACCCGCTCAGAGAGCGTGACGCCTACCAGCATACTAGTATCGCCGCGTGAGCACCGATTCCACCACCCGATCCCGCAGGGTCCTCGTCGCCGAGGACGAGACCCTCATCCGTCTTGACATCGTGGAGACCCTCACTGATGCCGGGTACGAGGTCGTCGCCGAGGCCGCCGACGGCGAGGAGGCCATCCGTCTCGCCGAGGAGCACCGGCCCGACATCTGCGTCATGGACGTCAAGATGCCCGTCACCGACGGCATCACGGCCGCCGAGCGCATTCTCGACAAGCACGACTGCGCGGTGGTCATGCTGACCGCCTTCAGCCAGACCGAGCTCGTCCAGCGTGCCAGCGAGGCCGGTGCCATGGCCTACGTGGTCAAGCCCTTCACCCCCGCCGACCTCATCCCGGCCCTGGAGATCGCCGTGAGCCGCCACGAGGAGATCTCCTCCCTGGAGTCCGAGGTCGCCGACCTCCAGGAGCGCTTCGAGACCCGCAAGCGCGTGGACCGCGCCAAGGGCCTGCTCATGGAGAAGATGGGGCTGAGCGAGCCCGACGCCTTCCGCTGGCTGCAGAAGACCTCCATGAACCGCCGCCTGACCATGCGCGAGGTCGCCGACGCCGTCATCGAGCAGGTCGGCTCCTCCAAGTCCTCCAAGTCCTCTTAAGGGACCCTGCCTCAGGGGTGCGGTACGTACAGGCTGCGCAGGGTCCCGCGTGCCACCAGGTGCTCGGACACGTCGGTGACCCTGACCTCGTACACCGTCGTGCGGCGTCCCACGTGCAGCGGCTGCGTCACGGCCCTCACCGTGCCCTGGCTCACCGGGCGCAGGTGCGAGACCTGGAGCTCGGCCCCCACCGGCACCAGGCCCTCGGGTGCCGCCTCCCGCGCCGCCACCGAGGCCGCCGTCTCAATGAGGGCGGCGCTCGCGCCCCCGTGGAGGATCCCCACCACCTGCAGGGCCCTGTCCACCGGCATGGTGACCACGGTATGGTGGGCGTCACGCCGGACGACCCTCATGCCCAGGGTCTCCATGAGCGTGGCGCGCTCGCGGTCCTCCCACCGCTCGGCCCCGGGCCCGGAGGGGACGGGGCGGCAGGGGCCACCAGCGGAACCGGGGGGAAGGGCCTGACTCATACCCGTAGGCTGGCACGGTGAGTACCTCAACCGCCAGCACCGACCCCGCGCGGCTCCTCCTCGTCGACGGCCACTCCATGGCCTTCCGCGCCTTCTACGCCCTGCCGGTCGAGAACTTCACCACCTCCACCGGCCAGGCCACCAACGCCGTCCACGGCTTCACCTCCATGTTCCTGTCCCTGATCGACAGCGAGCGCCCCACGCACGTGGCCGTGGCCTTCGACCTGCCCGGAGGCACCTTCCGCACCCAGGACTACCCCCTCTACAAGGCCAACCGCGACGCGCCCCCCCAGCCCTTCGTCGGCCAGGTCGCCCTCATCCAGGACCTCCTGTCCGCCATGGGCGTGCGCTCCCTGACCAAGGAGAACGTCGAGGCCGACGACATCCTGGCCACCCTGGCCGCCCGCGCCCAGGAGGCGGGCATGGAGGTCCTCGTCTGCTCGGGGGACCGTGACTCCCTCCAGACCGTCACCGAGCGGTGCACCGTGCTCTACCCCGTCAGGGGCGTGTCCACCCTGCGCCGCATGACCCCCGCCGAGGTCGAGAGGCGCTACGGGGTGCCTCCGCAGCGCTACCCCCACCTGGCGGCCCTGGTGGGCGAGACCAGCGACAACCTCCCCGGGGTGCCCGGGGTGGGCCCCAAGACCGCCGCCAAGTGGCTCAGCCTCTACGACGGCCTCGACGGCGTCATCGCCCACGCCGACCAGATCCGGGGCAAGGCCGGCCAGTCCCTGCGCGACCACCTGGGGGACGTCGTGCGCAACCGCCGCCTCAACCGCCTCCTGACCGACGTCGACCTGGGCCTGGACGTGCGCCGGGACCTCAGGCTCGCGGGCGCCGACCGGGCCGCCCTGACCGGTGTCATGGAGTCCCTGGAGCTGCGTACCCTGGCCCAGCGGGCCGGACGGATCCTGACCTTCGCCGACTCCGCCGACCACGCGGGCCCCGCCCCGGGGGACCGCCTGGCGGGGCGCCTGGCCTCCCTGGCCCCGGCCGTCCTGGGGGCCGACCTCGAGCCCGGGGCGGTGGGGCCCTGGCTCGCCGGGCACCTGGGGGGAGCGGACGGGCAGGCCGGGGTGCTGGGGGTCGTGGTCACCGGCAGCCTGCGCCCGGGCCAGGCCGACCCCGAGCTCCTGGCCCTGTCGGACGGCACGGCCGCCGTCGTCATCGACCTGACCCTGGTCTCCCCCCAGGACGAGGTGGCGCTGGCGGCGCTGCTCACCGACGTCTCGCGCCCCAAGGTCGTCGCCGACGCCAAGGGCGCCTGGCACGCCCTGCGCGCACGGGGCCTGGGGCTGGACGGCGTCGTGGGGGATCCCTCCCTGGGGGCCTACCTGTGCCGTCCCGAGCAGCGCGCCTACGACATCGACTCCCTGGCGCAGCGCTGGCTCGGGGTCGACCTGGAGGCCCAGGAGCCCGCCCAGGCCCAGGGGGCCTTCGACCTGGAGTCCCTGGGCCAGGACGCCACGCCGACCGCCGCCCTGGCCGCGGCGCGCCGCGCGGCCCTCCTGCCCGCGCTGGAGGAGGCGCTCAGGGAGCAGATGGGCCGGCGCGGCGTCCTGGACCTCTACCAGGGCCTGGAGATGCCCGTGGCCAGCTGCCTGGCCCAGATGGAGGCCGACGGCATCGCCGTGGACGAGACCGTGCTGGCCGAGCGCGAGACCGAGCTCGACGCCCGCGTCACCCACGCCGCCCAGGGGGCCTACGACGCCGCGGGCCACGAGCTCAACCTCTCCAGCCCCAGGCAGCTCCAGGCCGTCCTGTTCGACGAGCTGAGGATGCCCAGGACCCGGCGCACCAAGACCGGCTACACCACCGACGCCGCCGCCCTGGCCGACCTGTACGCCAGGACCTCCCACCCCTTCCTGGGCCACCTCCTGGAGCACCGCGACGCCATTAAGCTGCGCCAGACGGTCGAGGGCCTGCGCAAGGCCGTCCAGCCCGACGGGCGCGTCCACACCACCTTCCAGCAGACCGTGACCGCCACCGGGCGCCTGTCCTCCACCGACCCCAACCTGCAGAACATCCCCGCCCGCACCCCGGAGGGCATGCGCATCCGTGAGGCCTTCACCGTGGGCCGGGGCTACGAGTGCCTGGTGACCGCCGACTACTCCCAGATCGAGATGCGCATTATGGCCCACCTGTCGGGGGACGAGGCGCTCATTGAGGCCTTCCGCAGCGGGGAGGACCTGCACCGCTACGTGGCGGCCCTGGTCCACGACGTCCCCGTGTCCCAGGTCACGCCTGAGCAGCGCAGCCACGTCAAGGCCATGAGCTACGGCCTGGCCTACGGGCTGTCCACCTACGGGCTGGCCAAGCAGCTGGGCATTGACAACGCCGAGGCCGCGGCCCTGAAGGACGCCTACTTCGCCCGGTTCGGGCGGGTCCACGACTACCTGGAGGGCGTGGTGGAGCAGGCCCGGCGCGACGGCTACACCCAGACCATGTTCGGGCGCCGCCGCTACCTGCCGGACCTGGCCAGCGACAGCCGCCAGCGCCGGGAGATGGCCGAGCGGGCCGCCCTCAACGCCCCCATCCAGGGCAGCGCCGCCGACATCGTCAAGAAGGCGATGGTCGACGTGGCCGAGGAGCTGGGGGAGCAGGGCTGCTCCAGCCGCATACTGCTGCAGATCCACGACGAGCTCCTGGTGGAGGTGGCCCCCGGGGAGACCGGGACGGTGGAGGAGGTCCTCAGGAGCCGCATGGGGGCCGCCGCCGAGCTCTCGGTACCCCTGGACGTCTCCCTGGGGCGTGGCCGGACCTGGCGCGACGCAGCACACTGACAGGTGTGCAAGGTACGAGGTCACCCCCGTATGTGATGCATCACATATATGAGGACGGTATGGCGTCTTGATTCCTATGCGGTGAGAAGGCACGAATCCCTGGTAGAGTCCGGGGCCATGCGCTCCAGGGCTGGTGACGCGTCTTCTGCCGGAGGTGACGTCGTCGGCCCGACCGTGCCGCGGGCCAGTCCGGGCTGGGTCGCGGCGTCGGGGGACGCATGGTATCTGCTGACCCGACCAACCTGTCCGTTTCGGAGCAACCACTCAATGACCATCACCAACAGCCTCGCCCCGGTCGCCGTCAACGACATCGGCTCGACCGAGGAGATCCTCGCCGCCGTCGACGAGACCATCAAGTACTTCGATGACGGCGACATCGTCGAGGGCACTGTCGTCAAGGTCGACCGCGACGAGGTCCTCCTTGACATCGGCTACAAGACCGAGGGCGTCATCCTCGCTCGCGAGCTGTCCATCAAGCACGACGTCGACCCTGACGAGATCGTCTCGGTCGGCGACGAGATCGAGGCCCTGGTCCTCCAGAAGGAGGACAAGGAGGGCCGTCTGCTCCTGAGCAAGAAGCGTGCCCAGTACGAGCGTGCCTGGGGCACCATCGAACGGGTCAAGGAGGAGGACGGCGTCGTGACCGGCACCGTCATCGAGGTCGTCAAGGGTGGTCTCATCCTCGACATCGGCCTGCGCGGCTTCCTGCCCGCCTCCCTGGTCGAGATGCGCCGTGTCCGTGACCTCCAGCCCTACGTGGGCCGTGAGCTCGAGGCCAAGATCATCGAGCTGGACAAGAACCGCAACAACGTGGTCCTGTCCCGCCGTGCCTGGCTCGAGCAGACCCAGTCCGAGGTCCGCACCAACTTCCTCCAGACCCTCCAGAAGGGCCAGGTCCGTACCGGTGTGGTCTCCTCCATCGTCAACTTCGGTGCCTTCGTGGACCTCGGTGGTGTGGACGGCCTCGTCCACGTCTCCGAGCTGTCCTGGAAGCACATCGACCACCCCTCCGAGGTCGTCGAGGTCGGTCAGGAGGTCACCGTCGAGGTCCTCGAGGTCGACTTCGACCGCGAGCGCGTCTCCCTGTCGCTCAAGAAGACCCAGGAGGACCCCTGGCAGGCCTTCGCCCGCACCCACGCCATCGGCCAGGTCGTGCCCGGCAAGGTCACCAAGCTCGTCCCCTTCGGCGCCTTCGTGCGCGTGGAGGACGGCATCGAGGGCCTGGTCCACATCTCCGAGCTGGCCCAGCGTCACATCGAGGTGCCCGAGCAGGTCGCCAAGGTCGGTGACGAGGTCTTCGTCAAGGTCATTGACATCGACCTGGACCGCCGTCGTATCTCCCTGAGCCTCAAGCAGGCCAACGAGGGCGTGGACCCCAGCTCCGACGACTTCGACCCCAGCCTCTACGGCATGGCCGCGGAGTACGACGAGAACGGCAACTACAAGTACCCCGAGGGCTTCGACCCCGAGACCAACGAGTGGCTGGAGGGCTACGACGCCCAGCGCGAGGCCTGGGAGGCTGAGTACGCGGCCGCCCACGCCCGCTGGGAGGCCCACAAGGCCCAGGTCGCCAGGGCCATGGAGGAGGACACCGACTCCGGCGCCCCGGCGTCGGGCTCCACCTCCTACTCCTCGGCCCCCTCGGAGGCCACCGGTACGCTGGCCTCCGACGAGGCGCTGGCCGCCCTGCGCGAGAAGCTGACCGGCAACTGAGCCAGCTGGCCGGACCACGCTCACTGCCCGGCCCCCTTCCTGGGGGCCGGGCATATCCGTGTGCGTCAGGGCGCGCACGCCTATGATGCTGTCGTGGGCACCCGGGTAAAGCGGCTACGCAGATGGGCGGCGGTGACCGCCGGGGTCTGCCTGTGCCTGGCCTGCCTGCCGTGGCTCCTGGGCCTGCCCGTGGTGCTGGCCCCGGGCCCCTTCAGCCTGTGCCTGGTGATCTCCTCGGTGCTGCTGCTGGGCGTGGTCTGGTCCTGGCCCCCTGCTGACGGCCAGGGGCAGGGGGAGGGCGCCGACGTCCTGGCCCTGCCCGTCAAGCTGGTCAACGGCGTGGTCGTGGTGGCCTCCCTCGTCCTGGTGGGTATGGGCTACGTGGGCGGTCTCGGCCTGCTGGAGAACGAGGAGTACGTCGACAAGGAGGGGGTCACCTGGTACCCCGAGACCAACCCGGTGGCCTCAGACTCCGACCTCTTGTTCCACAGGGGCGTGGGCCCCTTCCTCGCGGAGCGCCGGGCCCAGAGGAACGAGCTCATCAGCAGGTACATCGCGTGCGTCCAGAAGGCCCGGTGGGACAACGAGAACGTGTCCGCAACCTGTGGGCGCACCCCCGCGAACCTGCCCTCCACCTGGTCGCCCACGACCGCTCCACCTCCCCTCCCGACGGGCTCTGTCCCCATGGCGCCCGCGACGCGGCCGCCCGGGCCCACGGCCACACCCGGGCCGACCCTGGGCGTCAACGACCCGAGGGGCTGCCCGCGCCTGGACCAGGAGGACGCGGACCACGCCGTGGCCGCCCGGGGGGCGAGGCAGACCCGGGTCCTGGAGGGCCACGGCATGGTGTGCGCCTACCGGCTGCGCAACGGCCGGTGGGAGGCCCAGAGCCGGGTGGCCCTGCGCGGTGACCCGTACGCCTACGTGGCCCTGGACGGGGTCCTGGTGGCGGGGACGGGCTCGGCCACCGGGGGAGAGATCTACGTCTCCACCGACGACGGGACCACCTGGAGCGAGGTGACCGTCCCCGCGGCACTGGGCGACGACCCGGCCGGGCACTTCCTGCAGGACGCCCGGGGGGACTCCCACCGCATCGAGGTGCAGGTGGGCTACCCCTCCTGGGTGGGGGCGGGGGAGAGCACCTGGATCGTCTCCACCGACGGCGGACTGACCTGGTCGCCCATGTAACGGTCGCCCACGCGGCGGTCGCCCACCGCGAGAACGGTACTTATTGCTCGCGAGAACGGTACTTGTTCGTCGTGAGAACGGTAGGTGGGCCTTGCGCGCCCGCAGACGGGCCGGACCCGGGGCGCACGTGCTCCCCGGCTCCCGTACGGCGGTCACGCTGACTACTGTGCCGTGGCATGCGCTCCCCGGGCTCCCGCGGCGTGGGGCACAATGGCGGGTATGACCGCTTCTGTGAGCTCCCCGGTCCTTATCACCGGCTTCGGTCCCTTTGGCCCCCACGCCGTCAACCCCTCCCAGGAGGTGGTCCGGGCGCTGCAGGCCGCGCCGGGTGACGACGTGGCGGCCGAGGTGCTGCCCGTCAGCTTCACCGGGGCCCCGGCGAAGCTGGGTGAGCTCGTCCGCGTGCACCGCCCCCGGGCTGTGCTGAGCCTGGGACTGGCCGGGGACGCCCAGGTGCTGCGGGTGGAGTGCGTGGCGGCCAACGAGCAGGAGGGCGTGGACGAGGACGGTCGGCCCTCACAGCAGGGCGTGGTCGAGGCAGGGGGACCGGAGGGGCTGCTCGCCACGGTCGACACCGCCGCGCTGGTGGACGTCCTGACCCAGGCCGGCCTGGAGGCTAAGGAGTCCTGGGACGCAGGCACCTACGTGTGCAACACGACCTTCTACGCGGGGGTGCGCACGGGCCTGCCCGCCGGGTTCCTCCACGTCCCGCCGGACGTGGACGTCGCCGTCCTGGCGCAGGCGCTGCTGGCCTGGGCGGCAGGCTACCGGCGGTGAGCGCGCCCGGCACGGGTGCGGCCCCTGGCGGTGCGGGGCCGGGCGGGGCGGCCCCTGGCGGGGCGGCTCCTGGCGGTACGGCCCCCACCGGGGCGGGGTCGGCCGGGTCCGGCGGGTACTCGGGCCCGGCGGGTGCCCGGGCTCTGTACGTGGGGCTGACCGGCGGGATCGGCTCGGGCAAGTCCACTGCCGCCGCCGTCCTGGCCGACCTGGGGGCCACCGTCGTGGACGCCGACGTGCTGGCCCGTGAGGTGGTGGCCCCCGGCACGCCGGGCCTGGCGGCGGTCGCGGCGGCCTTCGGGGACGTCCTGCGGGCGGACGGGTCGCTGGACCGGGCCGCCCTGGGGGCCCGCGTCTTCAGGGACCCCGGGGAGCGGGCACGTCTTGAGGGCATTGTCCTGCCCCTCGTCGCCGCCCGGGCGCAGCGGCGCCTGGCCGCGGTCCCGGCCGGGCGCGTGGCCGTCTACGACATGCCGCTCCTGGTCGAGCAGCGGGCGGCGTCGCGCTTTGACTACGTCGTGGTGGTGCAGGCCCCGCGCGAGGTGCGCCTGGCCCGTCTGGAGGGCCGGGGCCTGGGCCGGGAGGAGGCCCTGGCCCGCCTGGCCAGCCAGGCCAGTGACGAGCAGCGTCGCGCGGTGGCCGACGTCGTGCTTGACAACAGCGGGACGCGCGAGGAGCTGCGTGCCGCGGTTGAGCGCCTCTGGGCGGACGTCCTGGTGCCCGCGGCTACGGAAATGGCCGCTGACCAGGGCGGACGTGCCTGACCTCATAGACGGTCCCGGGAACTAAGGTTAGTCTCACCTGTGTGTCCGCGCTGATGCGGGCACCATAACCCCGACACCCCAAGGAGACCCTTATGGCAGCACGTCGCTCACGCGCCCTGGCGCTCGCCCTGGGAGCAGCCCTGGTGCTCCCCGTCGGCATGGCTGCGACGCCCCTCCTCGCCCCGGCCTCCGTGGCCGCTGAGGCCTCCGACACCCACTCCCTGGACTGGGTCAAGGCCCACGCCACAGACGGTGATCTATGACACAAAATATGGTGAGCAGCAGGCCACCGTCTGGGTGGCCACCCTGAGCTACGACTCCCTGAGCCAGGCCCGCGAGATCATGCTCTACGGCGAGGTCGCCATGCCGATCTCCTCCCAGGACGTCGGCGTGGAGGAGTTCGACGGCCGGTACTACCTGCCCTTTGAGACCAATAGCGTGAGGCACAACGAGTACGTCAGATCCCGTCTGCTGTGGTCCGAGGAGGACCCCAAGGGCACCTACGACAAGACCGTCTTCTCCAGCGACGGCCCCATCAGGGGCGTACGCGGCACGAGCGTGGCCCTCACGCTCGGCGGGGTGGAGAGCACGGTGAGCGTCCCCCAGGAGACCGCCGTGACGGACACCCACGAGCTGGAGGAGGCCATGACGGAGCACTGGTCGACCTACTCCGCGGCCGTGGACGCCGGCATGCTCCTTGACGAGACCACCAAGCAGACCTACCTCAGCCAGGACGCGGCCGCCCGCGCCCTGGTGACCAGAGCCCGGGCCGGAGGCGCCGACGCCCCCACCAACGCCGACATCCAGGCGGCCCGGACCAGCCTCAACACCGCCTTCGACGCCCTGACCCCGGCCCCCTACGACCGCACCTCCCTGACCACGTCCCTGGCCGGCGCGACTACCCTGCTGGAGGCCAACGGCAAGGACGGCAGGCGCCTGACCCGTGCCAGCTACGACACCCTGGTGGCGGCCGTGGCCACCGGCCAGAAGCTCCTGGCCACCCCTGACGCCGTGACCCTCAAGACACCCAGGGAGGGTGAGCTCGTCACCCACCGCGACTTTGACAACGCCGCCGCCGCCCTGGACGCTGCCGTCGCCGCGGCCACCACCGAGGACTACACCCCGGTGGACACCACCGCCCTGGACGCCCGGTACGACGCCGCCATCGCCCGTGTGCCCGCCGAGGGCAAGGGCTTCACCCCCGCAACGCGCGCCGCCCTCATGTCCGAGATCGCGACCGCCGCCACCCTGCGCGACCAGGCCGCCTACGCCACCGCGGACCAGGTCTCCCAGGAGGTCACGGCCCTTGAGGACGTCATGGACGCCCTCGTCGAGGAGCCGCTGGGGGAGGCCTTCACCCTCACGGTGCGCTACCAGCACCCCATGGAGGGCGCCCCCTCCGACCTCATCCACGAGTACTTCAACGACGCCGCTGGCAACCCCGTGGAGGAGCAGGTCCCGGTCCACCGCGGCCAGGAGATGCGCTACCCGTTGACCGACGAGACGCTCGTTAAGCGCTTCGAGGGCTACACCCCGCGCTCCTTCCACCTCAACTCCGACGACGGGACGCTGGGGCTGGTCCAGGTACTCACTGACTCCAAGGGGGTCAGGACAGTGGCCTTCCGCGCCGACACCACCAGCCCCGCAGGAGGCGGATCCCTGGACATCCGCTACGTGGCAGGGCAGGACACCCGGGTCGCGCCCAGCCCGACCCCCGGGCCTGAGACCCCGGCGGATCCCGGGACCGGGACCGACCAGGCGGCGGCACCGGCGGCAGACCCGGCGGTAGGGCCCTCAGCCGGGGCGGCCCCGCAGGCCGCCGCGCAGCAGGGTGGCAGGCCCGGCTCGGGCCTGGCCCGTACCGGTGTCTCCCTGACGGCGCTGGGCCTGGCCGGGGTCCTGACCGGCGGGGGCGTGCTCCTGCGACGTCGTCGCTGAGCGCCTGGTGGGGGCCGTGCCAGGGGTCCTGGTGCGGCCCCCGCTGCCGCACCCCACCGGGGCTGTGGTTGACCGTGCCCCGTTATGCCGGTGCTGGCGGCCCCTGCCGCACCCCACCAGGGCCGTGGTCCCGGAGGACGGCGGTAGAATAAGGGTGACCTGTAGTCCAAGGAGGGATATCGTGCGTACTTCCCGGGTGACTCGCAGAGGGCTCCTGGCGCTCGCCGCCGCGGGTGGGCTGGCCCTGGCAGCAGGGTGCAAGCCGCTGTCGCTCAGGTGGAGGGGGTCCGAGTCCAAGAAGCCGGTGCTGTACCTGTACCCGCAGCAGGAGACGGCCCTTGAGGTGTCCCTGGCGTGGGACGGGGAGCTGACCTACGCCTACCCCGAGCCGGTACGCACCAGGGGCCTGGCGACCTGGTCGGTGACGGCCTCCCCCGACGGGACCCTGAGGGACTCGGCGGGGCGGACGTACCCCTCACTGTTCTGGGAGGGAACGTCGTCCCCTGCCTTTACCCAGGCTGAGGGATTTGTGGTGGAGCCCGGTGGTGAGACCGTCTTCCTGGAGGAGAAGCTCGCTCTTCTGGGGCTGAGCGAGCGCGAGTCAGCTGACTTCATTACGTACTGGGGGCCGCGTATGAGAACCCGTGGTCGGTGCCTGGTCACCTTCGCCACGGACCAGTACGCGCGGCGCGCTCGGTACACCTTTGTGGGTAACGACGCGGCAATGGTGCCGGACACCTTTGTCCGTGTCTACGTCGTTATTGGCGCGGTACCCCGGGAGGACGTCCCTGAGCAGGTTCTCATCCCGGCCCCGACGAGGCACGGTTTCACTGCCGTGGAGTGGGGCGGCACCGAGCAGTAGGGTGGCGGGCGGTCGCTACGGGTTCTGGTGCCCGTGGCACTACCCGCTCTCCTGGTGCCGTCCGGTCTGCCGCAGGACCGGGTCTCCTGGCCACGCGGGCAAGGACGGTGTGCGGGGACGCTTTGTGCAGGGCGGAACATTTTGTGCGCAGGGTGACGTTTTGCGCAGAAGGTAACGAATCCAGGTCACCTTCTGCGCAATCGGTTACCCTCTGCGCAAAATGTCACCCTGGACGCCGCACCGGCCCGCTCCACCAGGAGACAGGCGATTGTAAAAAGAACGTGCAACTCCCCCAGCCGAGCAGCGGACGTCCCGCCTCCTGGGACGTGTCCTGTGAGCCCGTGCCCCAAACGCCCCTCACCTGGCATCGGGCGGTGCGCCGGGATGCCTGGCCTGAACGCGTCCTGTGAGGACGCTGTGAGCGTGTCCGTTCTCGCGGCGAATAAGTACCGTTCTCGCGACGAACAAGTACCGTTCTCACGGTGGGCGGGGGAGGACGGGCGGGGGCGCGTCGGGGCTGGCGGGTAGGGTGCGGGGTATGCGCCCCGTCACCGACCTCCAGCGTGCTGCCAGGCCCTTTGAGGTCATCAGCCCCTACTCACCCAGCGGCGACCAGCCCGCCGCCATCGCCGCCCTCACCCAGCGCCTTGAGGCCGGGGAGAAGGACGTCGTGCTCCTGGGGGCCACCGGCACCGGCAAGTCCGCCACCACCGCCTGGCTGGTCGAGGCCGTCCAGCGCCCCACCCTCATCCTGGAGCCCAACAAGACCCTGGCCGCCCAGATGGCCGCCGAGTTCCGCGAGCTGCTGCCCAACAACGCGGTGGAGTACTTCGTCTCCTACTACGACTACTACCAGCCCGAGGCCTACGTCCCCCAGACGGACACCTTCATCGAGAAGGACTCCTCCATCAACGACGAGGTCGAGCGCCTGCGGCACTCCGCCACCAACTCCCTGCTCACCCGCCGCGACGTGGTGGTGGTCTCCTCGGTGTCCTGCATCTACGGACTGGGCACGCCCCAGGAGTACGTGGACCGCATGACGCCCCTGGAGGTGGGGCAGGTCATTGACCGCGACGAGCTCCTGCGCCGCTTCGTGACCATGCAGTACACGCGCAACGACGTCGACTTCACCCGCGGCACCTTCCGCGTGCGCGGGGACACCGTGGAGATCATCCCCGTGTACGAGGAGCTCGCCATCCGCATTGAGTTCTTCGGCGACGAGATCGAGTCCCTGGCCACCCTGCACCCCGTGACCGGTCAGGTCATCGCCCCCACCGAGCAGGTCTTCGTCTTCCCGGCCTCCCACTACGTGGCCGGCCCCGAGCGCATGAGCAGGGCCATCGAGGGCATTGAGGACGAGCTGGCCGAGCGCCTGAGTGCCCTGGAACGCGGCGGCAGGCTCCTGGAGGCCCAGCGCCTGCGCATGCGCACCACCTACGACCTGGAGATGATGCGCCAGATCGGCACCTGCTCCGGTATCGAGAACTACTCCCTGCACATTGACGGCCGCTCCCCGGGCACGCCCCCCAACACCCTCCTGGACTACTTCCCCGAGGACTTCCTCCTGGTCGTTGACGAGTCCCACGTGACCGTCCCCCAGGTCGGGGCCATGCACGAGGGGGACGCCTCACGCAAGCGCACCCTGGTGGACCACGGGTTCCGCCTGCCCAGCGCCCTGGACAACCGGCCGCTGACCTTCGCCGAGTTCGAGGAGCGCGTGGGCCAGACCGTCTACCTGTCGGCCACCCCCGGCGACTACGAGCTGGGACGCAGCGACGGCGTCGTCGAGCAGATCATCCGACCCACCGGCCTGGTGGACCCCAAGGTCGTGGTCAAGCCCACCCAGGGCCAGATCGACGACCTCCTGGAGGAGGTGCGCGTCCGGGTGGAGCGGGACGAGCGGGTCCTGGTGACCACCCTGACCAAGCGCATGGCCGAGGACCTGACCACCTACCTGGCCGAGAGGGGGGTGCGTGTGGAGTACCTCCACTCCGACGTCGACACCCTGCGGCGCGTGGAGCTCCTGCGTGAGCTGCGCCTGGGGCGCTTCGACGTCCTGGTGGGCATTAACCTGCTGCGTGAGGGCCTAGACCTGCCCGAGGTCTCCCTGGTCTCCATCCTGGACGCCGACAAGGAGGGCTTCCTGCGCTCGGCGCGCTCCCTGATCCAGACCATCGGGCGGGCCGCCCGCAACGTCTCCGGCGAGGTGCACATGTACGCCGACACCCTCACCCCCGCCATGGCCGAGGCCATTGAGGAGACCGAGAGGCGTCGCACCAGGCAGCTGGCCTACAACGCCGCCCACGGCATCGACCCCCAGCCGCTGCGCAAGAAGATCGCCGACGTCACCGACATGCTCGCCCGCGAGGACGTGGACACCGACGAGCTCCTGGCCGGGGGCTACCGCGGCCACGAGGAGCGGGCGGTCGTGGGACGCCGCAGGCGGGCCGCCGAGGCCACCGTGCGCGAGAAGCTGGCCGGCGCAGCCGCGGGGGACCTGGCCGGGCTCGTCGAGGAGCTCACCGCCCAGATGCACGCCGCGGCCGAGGACCTCCAGTTCGAGCTGGCCGCCCGCCTGCGCGACGAGATCCGCGACCTGAAGAAGGAGCTGCGTGCCATGCGGGAGACAGGCTGAGCCAGGGGGGCGGCCGTGCCAGAATGTGCCCATGGCACAGGTACGAGCAGCGACGTCCTCACTCTCCGGCTTCCCCGAGTGGCTCCCCGCGGGCCACGTGGTGGAGCGCCTCTTCCTGGACACCCTGCGCCACACCTTCGAGCTCCACGGCTTCTGCGGCATTGAGACCCGCGCCGTGGAGCCCCTGAGCGAGCTGACCAGGAAGGGGGAGACCTCCAAGGAGGTCTACCTCCTCTCCCGGCTCCAGGCTGACCCCGCCGAGGTGGCCGACCCGCGCAAGCAGCTGGGCCTGCACTTCGACCTCACCGTCCCCTTCGCCCGCTACGTGGTGGACAACGCCGGGTCCCTGCACTTCCCCTTCAAGCGCTACCAGATCCAGAAGGTCTGGCGCGGCGAGAGGCCCCAGGAGGGGCGCTACCGGGAGTTCATCCAGGCCGATATCGACGTCGTCGGCGACGGCTCCCTGCCCCTGCACCACGACGTGGAGGTGGCCCTGGTCATGCACGAGGCCCTGTCCGCCCTGCCCGTCCCGCCGGTGAGCGTCCACGTCTCCAACCGCAAGGTGGCCCAAGGCTTCTACACCTCGGTGGGTATCCGGGACGACCAGCTCATTGAGGTCCTGCGCGTGGTGGACAAGATCGACAAGATCGGCGCCCGGAACGTCTCCGAGGAGCTGGTGGGCCAGGTCGGTACCACGCCCGGCCAGGCGCAGGCCGCCCTGCGCCTGGCCGCCGTCACCGGCGCCGACCCGGACGCCGTGGGCGCCGCCGTCGTCGCGGCCCTCGAGGGTGCCGAGCCCACCGCGCTGCTGACCGAGGGCCTGGAGGAGCTGGGCGCCCTGCTGCGCGCCGCCCAGCGGCGTCGGCCCGGGGCGCTGGTGGCCGACCTCAGGATCGCCCGCGGCCTGGACTACTACACCGGGACCGTCTACGAGTCCTTTATGGCCGGCCACGAGGACCTGGGCTCGGTGTGCTCCGGCGGCCGCTACGACAACCTGGCCTCGGGCCGCAAGCGCGTCTTCCCCGGGGTGGGCATCTCCGTGGGCGTCTCCCGGCTGCTGTCGCGCGTCGTCGCCGAGGGGCTGGTCGAGGTCACCCGGGCGGTGCCCACGACGGTCCTGGTGGCCGTCATGGACGAGGAGCACCGCCCCGCCTCCGAGGCGGTCGCGGCCGCCCTGCGCGCCCGGGGCATTGCCGCGGACCTCTCCCCGACGGCGGCCAAGCTCGGCAGGCAGATCAAGGCCGCCGACCAGCGCGGCATCCCCTTCGTCTGGTTCCCGGGAACCGGCCGGGCCGACGGCGCCGCCCCGGCCACCGACTCGGTCAAGGACATCCGCTCCGGGGAGCAGGTACAGGCCGACCCCGCCACCTGGGTCCCCTCCGACCCCGCGGACCTGGCCCCGCGCCTGGTCCCGGGTGCGGGGGTGCCGGCTCCGGACAAGACCCCGTGAGAACGGTACTTATTGCTCGCGAGAACGGTACTTGTTCGTGCCGAGAACGGTACTTATTCGTCGTGAGAACGGTACTTGTTGCTCGTGAGAACGGTACTTGTTCGGGGGGCCAGCTGGACCCGCCCTGAACGGTGCGGCCACTCAGGTCTGACGAGTGCCTGACAGGACTCCGGGCGTGAACAGCCCGGGTGACGGCCCTACCTCCACGGTGGTGGTCGCCTGACGCCTCCTCCGGGCGTCGCTACCAGCTGGGCAGCACGGCCCGCTGGCCCTGCCCGCCGGGGCCGTGCCACGGTGGGCAATGACGCACGGGGCCGGGGCTAAAGCCCCCGTACCCGTTAGGACCGGACGCCCAAGGCCGGGGGATTGTGGGGGCCAGCCCTCACAATCGCTTGGTTGCGGGGCCCGTCGTGGATCGTCCAGGGGATCGTGGGGGCCGGGCACCCGTGGGGCCTAGGTCCTCCTGGCTTGGTCGGCCTGGTCGAGGGGCTCGGCACCCGTGGGGCCCAGAGCGGGTCACTGTTGCGGGCCAGGAAGTCCTGTGAGCCCGCTGTGAGCGGCCCCGTTCTCACGACGAACAAGTACCGTTCTCACGACGAACAAGTACCGTTCTCGCGACGAACAAGTACCGTTCTCACGGGGAATAAGTACCGTTCTCGCGTTAGGGGCGGGCGCCGACCGTCTCCACGGCCTCGGCCAGGGCCGCCCCCAGGCCGTCGTAGGCGTTAATGACGGCGTCCACCCCACAACGGCGCATCTCGGCGGCCTCGTCGTCCCACCGGGCCACCGCAATGACCCGCCCCTCGAAGGAGGACCGCTCCAGCCACTCCAGGACGTGGAGGTTGGCTCCCGGCTCGGGCATGGCCAGGACGGCCTTGGTGGCGTGGACGGCGTCGAGACGCTCCCAGAAGTCCTGGTCGGTGGCGTCGGCCTCCATGACGCGCAGTCCGGCCCGGCCCAGGCGCTCCACCTTGGAGGCGTCGTTGTCAATACCCAGCACGCCGCTCTCCCCGTCGGCCACCAGCCGGGCGTAGGTGGCCCGCCCCACCCGCCCCATACCGAAGACCACGGTCTGCACCCCGGCCAGGTCCACCGGCTGCTCCTCGGGGTGGAGGGTGTGGTCGCAGCGGTGGGGAATGTGGGCGGTCAGGGCGCGCACGAGCCGGGCGGGGCCGCGGTTGGCCACCGAGGAGACCACGAAGCTCAGCGCCAGGGCCAGGCAGGCCGCGGCCTGCCACTGCTCGCCCAGGTCCCCGTGCCTCACCGCCACCGCCACCACAATGAGCGCGAACTCGCTGTAGGCCGTCATCGCCAGCCCCACCAGCACGCAGGTGCGCCGACGCATCCCCAGCACGCGGACCACGACCGTGTAGGTCAGGGCGCGCAGCGGCAGCAGCCCGAGCAGCGCGAGCGCCACGGCCACCGCCCCGGCCCCCGGGGACCCGTCCAGGCCGATGGACACGAAGAAGCTCACCAGGAGGAGCTCCTTAATGGTGAACAGGCTCGCCGAGAGCTCCCTGGCGGCGGGGTGGGAGGCCAGCAGCGCCCCCATGAGCAGGGCCCCCAGGTCGCCGTCGAGCCCCAGGAGGGTGAACAGGAGATAGCCGGGCAGCAGGGCCATGGCGATACCGAACAGGGTGCGCATCTCCCCGTGGCTCACGCGGTCCAGGACGTGGCCCAGCACCCTGGAGGCCGGCCACAGCAGCACCAGGGCGGCCGCCCACGGGCTGGGGGTGAGACCGGCGGCCAGGGTCATGTAGGCCACGGCGAGCACGTCCTGGACGACCAGCACGCCAATGGCGATCCGCCCGTAGAGCGCCCTGGTGTCGTCACGCTCCTCCAGGAGCTTGACCACCACGACGGTGGAGGAGAAGGACAGGGCCAGCCCCAGGCAGGCCACCCCGGTGGGGGTGACGGCGTCCGCGGTCAGGCCGCAGGCCACGAGGCCGCCCACGAGTGCCGTGGACGCCAGGTCCAGGACGAGCGTGGTGGCCACCGCCGTGCCAATGACCTCCCGACGGGCCAGGACCCGCAGGTCGAGCTTGAGCCCGATAGTGAACAGCAGCACCGCCACACCCAGGTCGCCCAGGACCTCCACGTAGCCCAGGTGCTCCACATCACAGGCTCCCAGGACGAAGCCCGCGGCCAGGAAGCCCACCAGGGGAGGCAGACGCAGGAGCGTGGCGGCGAAGCCCAGCAGGACGACCGCGGTCAGGTAGACGGCAGGGGTCAGTGCAGGGCTCACGGCAAGCTGGTCCTCATCGATCGAAGCGGTCGGCCACCGTATTCATACCACGAGGTCAGGGCCTCCCGCGCACCGGGCGCCCTCGCGGCCGGCCGCGTACCCGGCTGACGGGCGGCCAGGGCCCCGTGCGCACCGGGCACCCCCCGGTACTCGATCGGCTCGACGACCACGGGCCAGGGCCCCGTGCGCGCCGGGCACCCCGGGGCGCTGGTCCCCGCCGGGCACGTCCCCACCGACGTACCGGGGCCGCAGCCGCACCACGGTGGTGTCACGACGGAGCCACTCAACTTGCATATGGTGTCACAGTGGTGTCATCATGGTGTCATGGATATGAACCTGTACACGGAGACCCTTGCCAAGGCCCTCCAGGACGCCGCCAGCCTGGGGGACCAGACCACCCAGGAGGTCTCCCGGAGGCTCGTGGTGGCCATTGAGCCCTCCCTGCGCCTGACGGCCCTCCAGATGCTCACCGAGGTCGCCGAGGAGGTCAGCGCCGAGCTCGACTCCACCCGTGTCAGCGTGGTCATGAACGGGCCCGCCCCGCACCTGCAGGTCATTGAGCTGCCCCCGCCGCCCCCTGCCGCCCCCGCCCCGGGCGACCAGGCCCCCGGCGAGGAGCTCCAGGGCGACCAGCCCACGCCGTCCCAGGACGACGAGGCCGAGGTCCGCACCACCCTGCGCCTGCCCGCCGCCCTCAAGCGCAAGGTCGAGGCCGCCGCCCAGGCCCAGGGCCGCTCCGTCAACGCCTGGCTGGTGGAGGCCGTCAGGGAGGTCCTGTCCTGGGACGACGAGGACGGCGGCTACGAGGGCCAGGAGGGCTCCCACTGGGGCCCGTCCTCCCGCCCGCCCCGGGCCGCCCGCACCTCCGCCCCCACCCTCAACGGCTGGTTCGCCTGACGGCCCGCGGCCGCACCTCTAGAGTTAAGGAAAGACCTCATGCCAATCTGGACCTTCGACGTCACCGGGCCGCAGGCGCCGGTACTCGCCCTAGACCTGTCCTCCCTGAGCGTGGTGACCTTCCCCGGCGCCGGCGGCTCCATCACCGTGGAGGCCACCGAGGAGCAGGCCCGTATTCTGGCCGTGGAGGCCGACGGACAGCGGGTCACGGTCAGCCAGACCGCCACGACGGGACGGGACCGCCTGGCCGGGCTGCTGCCCTGGACCGACTGGTTCGGGCGCATCCGCGTGACCGTCCCCCAGGGGGCGTGCCTGGAGGGGCGCCTGAGCGCCGGGGGGATCAACGCCATGCAGCCCTGGGAGAGCGTGCGCCTGACCACCATGGCCGGCTCCATTAAGGTCGGCCCCTGCCAGAACGCGGACCTGCGGGCCGAGGCCGGCTCCATCCGCGTGGCCTCCGTCAACGACGGCCGTTTCACCACCCAGGCCGGGTCGGTGGTCCTGTCCCTGACCACCGGGGACGTCATGGCCAGCACCGAGGCCGGGTCGGTAAAGGTGGAGCGGGCGACCTCCGGGCACCTGGACCTGCGCTCCTCCCTGGGGTCGATCAAGGTCGGCGTCCCCGCCAGCACCGCCGTCCACCTGGACTGCAGCTCCCGGCTGGGTAGCGTCACCACGGACCTGAGCCCCTGCGCCCAGCCGCCCCAGGAGCGCCAGCAGCTGTTCCTGAACGCCCGCACCGAGTTCGGCACGGTCAGGATCCGCAGGGCCTAGCCCCTTAACGCGCACGACGACCGCCCCTTCCCCGGGAACGGGGTAGGGGCGGTCGTCCGCGGGGAGGCCCTGCCCATCGCCCCCTCATCTCCCTGGGACGGGGGAGGAGGAGGCGCGCCAGCCAGGAGGGGCCAGGCGGCCCTCCACGCGCGCGACAGCGGCCCGGCCTCTTTCCCAGAGGCCGGGCCGCCATCTCAGGACCCGCTGCGGGCCCGGACGTCCTCTAGTAACAGGACGCCTCAGTAGGAGCGGCCGTCCCGGTCCTCCCGGCGCGGGCCGCGGCGGTCCTGCCACTGGCCGTCACGCCCGCCGTGGAAGCCGCCCCGGTCGCCGTCGCGCCCGCGGAAGCCGCGCTCACCACGGTCCTCACGCCCGCGGAAGCCGCGCTCACCACGGTCGCCGTCACGCTCGAAACGACGCCCACCACGGTCGTCGTAGTCCCGGCGCGGGCCGCGGCGGTCCTGCCACTGGCCGTCACGCCCGCCGCGGAAGCCGCCCCGGTCGCCGTCGCGCCCGCGGAAGCCGCGCTCACCACGGTCCTCACGCCCGCGGAAGCCACGGTCCCCGCGGTCGCCGTCACGCTCGAAACGACGCCCACCACGGTCGTCGTAGTCCCGGCGCGGGCCGCGGCGGTCCCACTGGCCGTCACGCCCGCCACGGTCGTCACGCGAACCGCCCCAGCCGTGGCCGGGCCCGTCGTCCAGGCGCATGCGCAGCTCCCGGCCGGCAAAGGTCGCGTGCCTGAGGGACTCCAGCTGGCTCTCGCTCAGCGGGGCGTAGACGGTCACCAGGGAGAAGGACTGGAGGATATCGATCTTACCGATCTCGGAACCGGGGATACCGGCCTCGTTGGCGATCGCGCCCACGATCGCGCCGGGCATGACACGGTCACGGTGACCGACCTCGACGCGGTAGACGGTCCCCGGGCCGTCGTGCTGCTGGCGGCGCCCGCCCCGGTTGCCACCACGCTCCTGGCGGCCCCGCCGGGCGCCGTCCCGGCCGCCCTCGAAGGAGGCCGACACGAAGCTGCCCTCGTCGTCCACGGTGACCTCACGGCGCTCGCGGCCCCGGGAGGACTCGCCCTCACGCCGCTGCGGGCCCTCGTCGCCCACGGCCAGCGCCAGCAGGGTGGCGGCCAGGTCCCCGACGCTCACGTCCAGCTCCCTGGCCTTGTCGTCCACCAGGGAGGTGTACATCCCCAGCCGACCGCGCTCGTAGCGCGAGGCGGCCCGCTCCAGGAGCTGGGTGGCACGGTGCGAGGAGACGTCGGCGGGGGAGGGCAGGGTGATCTCCTCCAGGCGGGTGCCGGTCAGGCGCTCGATCTGGCGGAGCTTGGACTTCTCCTTGGGGGTCAGGAAGGTCACGGCCTCCCCGTGGCGCCCGGCGCGCCCGGTACGCCCAATGCGGTGCACGTAGGCCTCGGCCTCGCGGGGGACGTCGAAGTTGACCACCAGGCCGATACGGTCCACGTCCAGGCCGCGGGCGGCCACGTCGGTGGCCACCAGCACGTCCAGGGTGCCGGCGCGCAGGCGCTCGACCAGGCGCTCACGCTCACGCTGGGGGACGTCCCCGGAGATGGCGGCGGCCTGGATGCCCCGGCCGGCCAGCTCGAGGGCCACGTCCTCGGCCGTGGACTTGGTGCGCACGAACACAATGGCGGCCTGGGCCTCGGTGACGGCCAGGACCCGGGAGACCGCACCGATCTTGTGGCGGAAGGGCACCACGGCGTAGGTCTGGTGGACGGTGTCCACCGTGGAGGCCTGGGGGGAGACCTCGATCTGGACCGGCTCGGTCAGGTGCTGACGGGCGACGGCCTGGATCGCGGGCGGCATGGTGGCGGAGAACAGGGCCGTGCGACGCTCCTCGGGCAGGGAGGAGGCAATGGTCTCCACGTCCTCGGCGAAGCCCATGCGCAGCATCTCGTCGGCCTCGTCCAGCACGAAGTAGCGCACCGAGTCCAGGCTCAGGGCGCCCTTGTCAATGAGGTCGATAATGCGGCCGGGGGTGCCCACCACCACCTGGGCCCCGTCGCGCAGCGCACCGATCTGCGGGCCGTAGGGGGCGCCGCCGTAGACGGCGACGACCTCCAGGCCGCGGGAGCGGTGGGCCATGTCGGTAATGGCGTCAGCGCTCTGGAGGGCGAGCTCGCGGGTGGGGGCCAGGACCAGGGCCTGGACGACGCCCTCGCGGGCGTCCACGGCGTCGAGCAGCGGCAGCCCGAAGGCGGCGGTCTTACCGGTACCGGTCTGGGCCACGCCCACCACGTCGCGCCCGGCCAGGAGGACCGGGATGGCCTCCTTCTGGATCGCGGTGGGGGTCACGAAGCCCATGTCGGTCACGGCCTTGAGCAGGTCCGCGGGCAGGCCGAGGTCGGCGAAGGTGGTCTCGGCCTCACCGGGCTCGTCGGCATCGTCCCCGGAGTCCAGGAAGGGGGCGTGGCCGTCGACGTCGTCCTCGACGGTCTGGGTGTCGCCCTCGTCGGCGTCGTCCCCGGAGTCGTCCTCCGGGTCGGCCTCGGGCACGTCGCGCTCGACGTCGTCGTCCTCGTCCTCGTGCTCCACGTCCTCGGGGTCCTCGGGGGAGTCGGAGGAGGCGGGGGAGGCGAAGTCCTCGGGGGAGCCGGGCGAGGAGTGGGGGACGGCCAGGGGCTCGGCCCGCTCAGTCTGCTCGGCCCGCTCGGTCTGCTCCTCGGCGGCAGCGGGCTCCTGGCCCGCGGTCTCGGCGTTGAAGAGAGCGTCCAGGCTCAGGGGCTCGGACGCGTTGGTGTCATTGCTCATGGAGTTATCCCAGATCTGGCCCCTGAAGTACCTGCGGGGCCGACGCGGAGTGTGGGGGAGGGCAGGTTGCGCTCCACTCTTGCCGCACCACCCACCACACTCGCCACGCACCGGCTCCCAGGTGTCCTGGGGCTGGTGGCTGACAGGCTGTACGCACAGACTTACGGGAGTACTGCCCGGGAAGTCCCTGGCAGCCCCGAACGGGGTCGGATACGGTTCGCTCCTGCCCATGAGGCTAGCCGATGCCGCTACCCGCCGGGCCCCCGCGCGCACCACATCACACGGTGAGGTGTCTCTCGAGCCGCAGCAGCTCGCGGCAGGTGGGCGGCGGCCCCCAGGGGGCGATAGGTGGGGGGACGACCCCGGGCGCTACGCAGGCAGCCAAGGGCGTGGGCGGCCGCCGCTGACAGGAGCCGTCAGGCAGGTGGGAAGAAGGCGGCCCCCAGGGGGCGTGGGCGGCCGGGAGCCCGTTACTGTGAGCGGTCCGGACCCGTTCTGGCGCGGCGAAGGTGCGCTCGGGCCGGTAAAGTCGGTACAGTGGGCAGGTGTGTACCTCTCCGGGCCAACGTGGTCACGAGGAACGTGCACCTTCTACCCACACCCCGCTTCCCCTCGTCCGAAGGCTGTCGATGACCCCCTACCGCCCTCGTCATGCTGCCAGTCGCGCGCCGCGCCCCGTGCGGCGCACCGCTGTGGTGACCGCGGTGACGACAGTGCTCCTGCCTGCCGCCGCGTGGGCGGTGCCCGGCACCGTCATGGTCGTCAGCGACTCCTGGGACACCCCCGTCAGGACCTCCGGGGCCGACGGCATACAGGACATAGCGAGCCGGTGCGTGCCGAACCTGACCGTCCTCCAGCCCGACGCCACCCGGGCCGCTGACGAGGTGATCCCCACCTACGACCCCGCCGGGTCGCTCTGGCTGAGCACGGGCGGGTGGTGCGACTCCCACGGGGCGACCCTCAAGGCGCCGTCGGTCACCCTCAACGCCATTGACCCCGCCACGGGGGCGGTGACCCCCTACCCCCTGGGCTGGAGCATGCGTCTGCGGGCCAACGGCAGCCGCTACGGGAGCCTGACCCTGAGCCGCCTGCTGGACGGCAGCCACCTGGCCGACCCCGCCGCCGGGGCCAACCCCGCCGCCGGGGCCAACCCCGCCACCGGACTCTTCTCCCTGACCCTGACCAGCGGGACGACGAGCGTGACCAGCAACGTCTTCCGGGTCAGGGGGACCCAGCAGGCCGCGGAGCCCGAGCCCGACCCCGCCCCCAGCTGCCCCGACCCCCTCACCACCCTGGTCCTGGGGCCTGACGCCGTCCCCGGTGGCGAGCCGCGCTACCTCTCGGCGAGGCGGGTGTGGCTGCGTGCCACCGGCCTGTGCGTGGACGGCGTGACGGTGGACGGGACCGTGGAGATCAGCGTGGAGGTGCGGCGCACCGACCGCCCCACCGAGTCGCGCACCCTCCTGTACGACGTCCCGGTGCACCAGGGCAGCTTTACCGTCCCCCTGGACCTGAGCGAGGCCATCCCCGACGGCCCCGACTCGGTGGGCACCTACCAGCTCGACGTCATGGTCAGGGGACGGCACGCCGCGAACGTGAGCAGCCTGAGCATTGTGCCCGCCCCCACGCCCAGCCCGGCTCCCACGCCCTCCCCCTCACCCTCACCGGCCCCGAGCGTGACGCCCACGCCCAGCCCGGCCCCCGGCGACCACCCGGCCGACCCCTCCACCCCGCCCCCGACGGCGCCCCCCGGCGAGACGGCCCAGCCCACCCAGGAGCCCACCCAGGCACCTGCCCCCGTGGCGCCCACTCAGGCACCCGTTCCGGAGCCGACCGGGCCGGGCGCGGCCGTCCCGCCGGAGCCGGCCCCCACGGAGCCCGCGCAGCCCCAGCCCGCCCCGGACCAGGGGGCCACGCCCGCCCCACCGGACCAGGACGACGCCGGCATCCAGTCCATCCAGCCCCACGCGCCCTCGCCGTCCCAGCCCCCCGAGCCGGTTACGCCCCCGGACCCTGAACCGGACCCCGCCCCCCGCGACGGGCGGGACGAGGACGCGGACTCCGTCGACCTGTCCCTGGACGACGACGTCCTGTCCCCGCTCCTGGACCGCCTGACCCAGGAGCCCGAGGTGGCCCCCGAGCAGGAGCGCCTGGTCCGTCCCGACGTCGTGCCCCAGTCTCCGGTCACCGACGCCGGGGACCTGGACTCCTCCAACGCGGGATCCCTGTCCGGGGGGCGCCACGGCGACACCGTCACCCTGACCCTGCCCCGCTCCAAGGCGAAGGAGGGCGACTGGGTGGCCGTCTTCACCTTCCCCGGGTCGGTGAGCGCGGGCTGGATCCAGGTCGACTCCACCAACTCCGTCACCGTGGACATCTCCTCCCTGCCTGAGGGCACCTACCAGCTCGCCGTCGCCGACCGGAACAACGAGCTGCTCGGCTGGGCCCAGCTGGAGGTGAGCAGCGTCGCCAGCCAGCCCCTGACCGGAGGGGCCTCCCTGCGCACCGTGCGCCCCGACACCACCCAGAGGCAGATCCTCAGGCCGGCGGACTGGATGCTGGTGGCCGCCGGGGGCGTCCTGGCCCTGGGCACGGTGTCCTTCACCGTCATGGCCCACGAACGCCCCAGGCGGGGGAGGCGCCAGTGAGACTGTCGGCACTTCTGCGGCGCGCCACCGGACCGGTCCTCCTGGTCGCCCTCACGGTGCCCGTCCCGGTTCCCGCGACCCCGGCCGAGGGACTGGTTGTCGTGGCGCCCCCCGCGGAGACCTCCACGACCGGGACCGCCTCGACGGTGAGCCCCTCGACGGTGGCCACCGGCGGGACCCTGTCCTACACCCTCTCCGGCTTCCCCCGCGGCGCCACCGTCCAGGTCCTCATTGACGACGGCACCCTGGCCCCCGCGGACGACGCCGCCCACGGGGTCGTCATGGAGGTGACCGTCTCCGCCTCAGGGACCTCCTCAGGGGCCTTCGAGCTGCCCGCCTACGTCAGCGAGGGACAGCACTGGCTGCGCTTCCGCGTGTCGGCGGGCCAGGACGTGCCCGCCTCGCCGGTCCGGACCCTGGACTACACCAACAGGTCGCCCCTGTTCACCGTGGGCGCGGTCACCGTGATCGGGGGCGCCAACCCGGTGGCCTCCTCCACCCCGACGCCTACCTCGACGCCTCGGGCCAGCACCTCGCCCACGGGCACCTCCGTGGGCGCGACCACGGCCCCGCCCAGCAGCTCGGGCGACTTCCCGGTGGTGGGGGCCTCGGTCCTCATTGTGGCCGTGGCCCTGGCGACGACGGGGGTCGGGGTGTCCATCCACCGCCGTCGGCTGGTGGCCACGGCGCGGGTGGCCTCCTCCAGCCAGCTGGAGGCCACCCCGAGCTGAGCGGGCACCCGGCGGGCCGACGGCGGCCTCGGACGTAGGATGGCCGACGGCGCCCGCCCGTCTCGCGGTGCGCCCCGAGCGGGCACCGGGCCGGTGCCCCCGTACCGGGAAGGAACCCAGCACCGTGCTGCGAACCCACACCGCAGGCTCCCTGCGCACCTCCGACATCGGCCGCATCGTCACCCTCACCGGGTGGGTGGACCGCCGTCGTGACCACGGGGGGGTGGCCTTTATCGACCTGCGTGACGCCTCCGGCATCGCCCAGGTGGTCATCCGTGAGGAGGTCGCCCACGACCTGCGGGCCGAGTACGTCCTGGCGGTCACGGGGGAGGTGGCGATGCGCCCCGAGGGCAACGCCAACCCCAACCTGCCCACGGGCGAGGTCGAGGTCGTCGTGACCGACGTCGAGATCCTCAACCCCGCGGCCCCGCTGCCCTTCCAGGTCTCCGACCACGCCGAGGACGTCGGCCAGGTGGGGGAGGAGGCCCGCCTGCGCTACCGCTACCTGGACCTGCGCCGCAGCCCCATGCAGCACGCCATGCGCCTGCGCGCGGCGGCCAACCAGGCCGCGCGCCGGGTCCTGGACGCCCACGGCTTCGTGGAGGTCGAGACCCCGACCCTGACCCGCTCCACCCCCGAGGGGGCCCGTGACTTCCTGGTCCCCGCGCGCCTGGTGCCGGGGTCCTGGTACGCCCTGCCCCAGAGCCCCCAGCTGTTCAAGCAGCTGCTCATGGTGGCCGGCATGGAGCGCTACTACCAGATCGCCCGCTGCTACCGCGACGAGGGCTTCCGCGCCGACCGCCAGCCCGAGTTCACCCAGCTGGACGTGGAGATGAGCTTCGTGGAGCAGGACGACGTCATCGCCGTGGCCGAGGAGGTGCTGCACGAGGTCTGGGCCCTGACCGGCTACGAGCTGCCCACCCCCATTGCGCGCATGACCTACCGCGACGCCATGGAGCGGTACGGCACGGACAAGCCCGACCTGCGCTTCGGGTGCGAGCTGGTGGACCTGACCGACTACTTCAGGTCCACCACCTTCCGCGTCTTCCAGGCCCCCTACGTGGGCGCCGTGGTCATGCCCGGCGGGGCCTCGCAGTCGCGCCGCACCCTCGACGCCTGGCAGGAGTGGGCCAGGCAGCGCGGTGCCAGGGGCCTGGCCTACGTCACCGTCGCCCAGGACGGGACGCTGGGCGGCCCGGTGGCCAAGAACATTACCGACGCCGAGCGCACCGGCCTGGCGGCGGCCGCCGGGGCGGAGCCGGGGGACTGCATCTTCTTCGCCGCGGGCGACGTGGACGCCTCCCGGGCGCTGCTGGGCGCCGCCCGCCTGGAGATCGGCAGGCGCTGCGGGCTCATTGACGACGACGTGTGGTCCTTCGTGTGGGTGGTGGATGCGCCCCTGTTCAAGCCGTCGGCCGAGGCCCGTGCCGAGGGCGACGTGGCCCTGGGCAGGTCGGCCTGGACGGCCGTGCACCACGCCTTCACCTCGCCCAAGCCCGAGTGCCTGAAGACCTTTGACACCGACCCGGGCAGCGCCCTGGCCTACGCCTACGACATTGTGTGCAACGGCAACGAGATCGGCGGCGGCTCCATCCGTATCCACCGGGCCGACGTCCAGGAGCGGGTCTTCAAGGTCATGGGCATCGGCCAGGACGAGGCCCGCGAGAAGTTCGGCTTCCTGCTGGAGGCCTTCAAGTTCGGTGCCCCGCCCCACGGGGGCATCGCCTTCGGCTGGGACCGCATTGTCTCCCTGCTCACCCACTCGGCCTCCATCCGCGACGTCATCGCCTTCCCCAAGTCCGGGGGCGGCTACGACCCGCTGACCGAGGCGCCCGCCCCGATCACCGCCCTCCAGCGCAAGGAGGCCGGGGTCGACGTCGTGCCCGAGGCCACCAGGGACACGGCCTCGGCGAAGGCCTGAGGCGCCTGCTGACACCGGACGCGGGCAGGCGCTGGAGCCGGGGGCGGCGCGGGTACACGGGCGGCCCGGGACGTCAGGTCCCGGGCCGCCCGTCGCGTCGTCTCAGACGGCGTGGTTGCAGGTGGGGCAGGTGCAGTCGGGGCAGGTGCACGAGGAGCAGGAGTCCGAGCAGTGCTCGCAGCTGCAGGTGTTGTGGTTGCAGGTGGGGCAGGTGCAGTCCTCGCACTCGCACAGGGCGCAGTAGTCCGAGCAGTCCGGGCAGGAACAGGTGGTGCACTCGTCGTAGTGGCCGTTGTCCTCGTGGTGGAGGTGGCCGTCGTGCAGGTAGTCCACGTGGTTGCCGTGGATAATGGCGTGGTGGCCGCAGTCCGGGCCGTGGGTGTGGTGGTGGGCCTCGGCGGGGCAGTGCTCAATGGTGGCAGTCATGGTCGTGCTCCTGGGTGTGTCCGAGCGCGTCAAGGAGGATTGACGCGACGTGGTCGTCAACAAGGCGGTACGTGGTGCGTCGTCCGTCGCGCTCAGCCTGGACGAGGTGTCCCTCGCGCAGCAGGCGCAGGTGGTGCGAGACCAGCGGCTGGGACAGGCCGAGCATGGTGGTGAGCTCGGTGACGTCCGCGGGCGAGCGGGTCAGGCGGTGGACGATGGACGCCCGGGTCGGGTGCGCCAGGGTCCTGAACAGCGCGACGACGCGCGCTATGTCCTGGGGACCGGCCGTCCTTCCTTGCATAAAGGCAACTTTATATCAAGGCTTCTTGATGAGTCAAGGCGGTCCCGGTTCCCCCTCGGGCGGTCTTGGTCACGCCCGTCCGCGCCGGTAGCCCACCAGCGCCACCGTCAGGGCCGCCGGCCACAGCAGCATGGGGGCGTAAGCCAGGGCCAGGACCCAGGTCTGGCCCGGGCTCATGCCCTGGGCGGGGGTCCAGCCCGGCGGGTCGCTCAGGGCCGCCCTGGCAAAGCGGAACGCGACCGAGTAGACGACGAGGTAGAGCAGGGCGTCGCCGGCCCCTCCCAGCACCAGGGGCAGGCGGCGGGGGATCGGCCTGCCGCCCAGGCCGGGCACCCAGCGGGGGACCACCTCCCCCCACGGCCGGCACAGCCCCACGCACGCCACGGCGGCGCCGACCTGGATGACCTCCAGGGCGAGGACGTAGACGGTCCCGCCCGTGCTGTCCCGATAGCGGTAGGCGTCCCTGAAGCCCACGTCCGCCCCGGCCATCATGGCCACCCGCCAGCACGCCGAGGGCAGGGCGCACCCCAGGCAGGCCCAGCAGGCGGCCCTGGCCCAGGGCGGGCGGGGGAGCGCCCCAGTAAATAGATTACTGATTCTAAAACCCATGGCCACACGCTACCGCTAGGCTTCCACCATGGCAAGACCGGCACGGTTCAGCACGGACGGTCTCCTCGACGCCGCCGCCCAGGCGCTCCTGGAGCACGGGCACAATGTCACGGTGATGCAGGTCGCCCGGACCGCCGGGGCGCCCACGGGGTCGATCTACTACCGTTTTGCCTCCCGTGAGGAGCTGCTCATCAGGCTGTGGCTGCGCTGCGTGCGCCGCTTCCACGCGGGCTTCCTTGAGGCCTGCCGCTCAGAGCCCGCCGCCGACGCCGTCGTGTCCGCCGCCGTCCACATCCCCCGCTTCTGCCGGGAGAACCCCGTCGACGCCTACGGCATGACCCTCTACCACCGCGCCGAGCTGCTGAGGGACGCCCCGGCGGGCCTGCGCCAGGAGGTCGCCACCCTCAATGACGAGGTCGATGCCGCGACCCGGGATCTGGCGCGCCGCCGCTACGGGGCCCTCGACCCCCGCCGGGAGGCGCTGCTGTACACGGCCACACGGGTGTGCCCCTACGGCATGGTGCGCCCCTACGTCGGCGGCCAGGTCCCCGACTGGCTCGACGACGCCGTCGCGTCCGCCGCGTCCGCCGTCGCCGCGCTCGGGGACTGAGGCGGCCCCCGCCAGTGCGTCGGACCGACGGACGCAGGGCGTCAGGGCACAATACGAGCATGTCACGCTACATCGAGATCCATCCCCTCAACCCCCAGGCCCGCCTCGTCAGCAAGGTGGTAGACACCCTGCGTGACGGCGGGCTCATCGCCTACCCCACAGACTCTGGCTACGCCCTGGCCTGCGCTCCGGCGAACAAGGAGGGGCTGGACCGGATCCGGGCCATCCGCCAGCTCGACAGCAAGCACAACTTCACCTTCGTCTGCGCCAGCTTCGCCCAGGCCGGCTCCCTGGCCATCGTGGGCAACAACGCCTTCCGCCTCATTAAGCGCCTGACGCCGGGCCCCTACACCTTCATCCTCAAGGGCACCAAGGAGGTGCCCCGTATGACCCTCAACCCCAAGCGGCACACCCTGGGCCTGCGGATCCCCGACCACGCCATCACCCAGGCCCTGGTGACCGAGTTCGGCGCCCCGGTGCTGTCCTCGACCTTTATCCGCCCGGGCAACACCGAGCCCGAGTCCAGCGGGTGGGAGATCGAGGAGGCGCTGGGACACCTCATTGACGTGGTCATCGAGGGGCCCGTCGGCTCCACCGAGCCCACCACCGTCATCGACCTCACCGAGGACGCCCCCGAGATCCTGCGGGCCGGGGCGGGGGACACCTCCGTCATCTGAGCGGCCCACGCCGTCCCGTCCCGGCCCGAGCGGGACGGGACGGACCGGCCCCCGACGCCGCCCGGGGCCTTCGCCGTCTGCCCGGGTGGGGGCTATTCCCGGATCCCGTACCTCTCGTAGAGACTGGTCAGGCGCGCCGGCGCCCACCAGTTCCAGTGGCCCAGCAGGGTCATGGTCGCCGGGACCAGGAGCATGCGCACCACCGTGGCATCCAGGGCCACAATGACGGCCATGGCGACCCCCAGCTCCTTAATGACCAGCATGTCGCCGGTGACAAAGCCCAGGAACACCGTCACCATAATGAGGGCCGCGCTGGTGACGACCCGTCCCGAGCGCTGGAGGCCCTTCTCCACGGCGGCGTCGTTGCCCTCGCCCTCGTCCCAGTACTCCTTGACCCGGGCCAGCAGGAAGACCTCGTAGTCCATGGCCAGGCCGAAGCCCACCCCCAGGGCGGTGACCAGGACGTAGGTCTCCACCCCGCCCATCGGCGTGAAGCCCAGGAGCCGGGCCCCGTGCCCGCCCTGGAAGATCCACGCCAGCACCCCCAGGGAGGCGGCCAGGGACAGGGCGTTGACCACCAGGGCCTTGAGGGGGACCAGCACCGAGCCGGTCATGAGGAACAGCAGGACGAAGGTGGACACCACGATCAGGCCCAGCGCCCAGGGCAGCCCTGAGAAGATCGTCTCGCGGAAGTCCAGCTGGGTGGCCGCCTGGCCGGTCACCCACGTCTGGTAGGGGGGGGTCAGGGCCCGCAGGGCGCTGACCGCCGCCTCCGCCGTCCGGGAGGAGGGATCCCCCTCCAGATCCAGGTAGACCACCGTGTATTGCCCGGCCGTGGCCGAGCGCAGCACCGAGGTCACCCCAGGGGCGGTGGCAACCTCGGTGTTGATAAAGGTGGTGACCGACTCGCCCGTGCCCGCCATAATGAGGGTCGCGTCCTGCTGGGCGGCCGAGGGGTAGTTCCTCGACAGCTCCTCAAGGTACTCACGCTGGCTGGAGTCCTCGGGCAGGAGCTCGGTGGTGGAGGACAGCAGGTGGAGCCCGCCCAGGGGCAGGCACAGGACCACCAGGAAGGTCAGGCACCCGGCCAGGACGTACCACGGGCGGGCGTGGACCCGCCGTGCCAGGGCCGCGAAGACGCCGTCGTGGCTGGTGACGTCACCGAGCCGACGCTGGAGGGCGCCCAGCCCCGGGACGCGCTGGAGGACCGAGGGGCCCACCATCCGGCGGCCGAAGATGACCAGGACGGCGGGCACCAGGGTCAGGGCCGCCGCCACGGACAGCAGGACCACCGCCAGGCCGGCCAGGCCGATGTTGTACAGGATCGAGGTCCCCATGACCAGCAGCCCCAGCATGGAGACGGCCACGGTCAGGGCGGAGAAGAGGACGGTGCGCCCGGCGGTCCGCAGGGTCGTGGTCATGCAGTCCACAATGACCGGGTCGCGTCGCCCCGCCCGCTGCCTGCGCCCCTGGCCCCTGGGCGCCATCTGGGACTCCGCGTGGGCCCGGGCCAGCTCCTCCCGGTAGCGGGAGGTAATGAGCAGGCCGTAGTCGATGGACAGCCCCAGGCCGATGACGCTGACGATATTGACCACGAAGGACTGCAGGTCCGTCCCCAGGCTGAGCGCCCACAGGACCCCCAGGGTCGAGGCGATCGAGGCCAGGGCCCCGATCAGGGGCATCCCCGCCGCCAGGAAGCCGCCGAAGACCAGCACCATGACCAGCAGGGCCAGCGGCAGGGAGACGGCCTCGCCGTGCAGGAGGTCACGCTCCACCTGGTCGTTGACGGCGGCGTCCGTCAGCCGGTGGTCCGAGACAATGCCCGCTGCCCGCGCGTCCACGTCGGTGAGGCTGTCGGGTACCTGGGCCAGGCGGGCCTCCACCCGGGAGACGAGGGCGTCACGCTGCTTGATGTAGCCCTGGTAGCCCCGGTCCTTCCTGGACAGCACGGTGGAGCCGTTGGGGTCCACGGTCACGATCATGAGGAAGCCGTCCAGGTCCTTGGCGGCCAGCACCTGGGCGGCCGCCTCCGACAGGCCCCCGGGGACCACGAAGGGATCCAGGACGTTCCCGTCACCGACCATGGTGCGCAGGTCCTTGTGGGCGTCGGCCAGGGCGGCGCTCACCGCCTCCCGCTGGGCGGGGGTGGAGATGTCCACCCCGGTAATGAGCAGGTTCACCGTCGTGCCGTCACCCGACAGGGTGTCCAGGACCTGCTGCCCCTGGGCGCTCTGTGTGCCCTCCACGGCGGCGTCGCCGGGGCTCAGGCGCTCGAACAGGTTCCTGCCGCCCAGCCCCGTGCCGGCTAGAAGGAGGCACACCAGGGCGACGGCGGCCCAGGCCCCCACCACGATCCAGGCGTCCTTAATGACATGTCGAGCGAGCCACTGCAGCATGCAGCCATTGTCCCACGTGTGTCGCACTGCTCCTTACCGCATCCCGGGGACGGAGGGGGCGGCGCCGGTGTCGCCGCCTCGCGCTAGGGTCGGGCCATGGACCTGTTTGACGCCGTCGGGACGGACGAGGCCGGCCTGCCCGTGGACACCCACGCCCCGCTGGCCGTGCGCATGAGGCCGCGCAGCCTGGAGGAGGTCCTGGGGCAGGACCACCTGCTGGCCCCCGGCTCCCCGCTGCGCCGCCTGGTGGAGGCCCCCGTCCTCAGCGGCCGGGGCGGGGCCGGGGTGTCCTCGGTGGTCCTGTGGGGGCCTCCCGGCACCGGCAAGACCACGCTGGCCTACCTGGTGGCGCGTGGCAGCGGCCGGCGCTTCGTGGAGCTCTCGGCCGTGACCGCGGGCGTCAAGGACGTGCGCGCCGTCGTCGGCGACGCCAGGCACCGTCTGGCCGCCGGCGGCCAGGAGACGGTCCTGTTCATTGACGAGGTCCACCGCTTCTCCCGCTCCCAGCAGGACGCCCTGCTGCCCAGCGTGGAGAACCGCTGGGTCACGCTCATCGCGGCCACCACCGAGAACCCCGCCTTCTCCGTGGTCTCCCCCCTGCTGAGCCGCTCCCTGCTGCTGACCCTCCACCCGCTCGGGCCCGACGACGTCGCCCGGCTCCTGGAGCGCGCGGTGGCCGACGAGCGGGGCCTGGGCGGCTCGGTGGTCTTAAGCGACCAGGCCCGTGACCAGGTGGTGCGCCTGGCCGGGTCGGACGCCCGCAAGGCGCTGACCGTCCTGGAGGCCGCCGCCGCCAGTGTGCTGGAGGCCCGCGCCGGGGCACCCGGCAGGGCCGCGGGACCGGGGGAGGACGGGCCCGGGGACCAGGAGGCCCGGCCGGGCGCGCAGGCGGGCGTCATCACGGTGCAGGACGTCGAGGCCGCCGTGGACGTGGCCGCCGTGCGCTACGACCGTGCCGGTGACCAGCACTATGACGTGGCCAGCGCCTTTATCAAGTCCATGCGGGGCTCCGATCCCGACGCCACCCTGCACTACCTGGCCCGCATGGTCGCCGCGGGGGAGGACCCGCGCTTTATCGCCCGGCGCATTGTCATCCAGGCCGCCGAGGACGTGGGACTGGCCGACCCCACCGTGCTGGCCACCGCCGTCGCCGCCCAGCAGGCCGTGGCCCTGATCGGTATGCCCGAGTCCCAGCTGGTCCTGGCCGAGGCCGCCCTGGCCGTGGCCACCGCCCCCAAGTCCAACGCGGTGACCACGGGCATACTGGAGGCCCTGGCGGACGTGCGGGCCGGCAGGGGCGGGGCGGTGCCCGCGCACCTGCGTGACGCCCACTACCCCGGGGCCCAGGAGGTGGGGCACGGGACGGGGTACCGCTACGCCCACGACTACCCCCACCACGTGGCGCCCCAGCGCTACCTGCCCGAGGACCTGGCCGGTACCGAGTACTACCGCCCCACCACCAACGGCTTTGAGGAGCGCCTCACACGCCGGGTCGCCAGCGTGCGCGCCATCCTCCGCTCGGGCTAGAGTGCTCGGGTTACCCGGGCCTACTCCGCCCGGGTGCTCCTGGGGTCCCGGCCCGTTCGCGGCTGACCCCGCGCCGGCAGACGCCGGTGCGCGAGCACCCCTCCGACAGGAAAGAGAACCATGAGCTCCTCCCGCTCCCGCCGTCAGGTGCGCCTCTCCCGCGCCCTGGGCATCCCGCTGACCCCCAAGGCCGTGAAGTACTTCGAGCGCCGCCCCTACGGCCCCGGCGAGCACGGCCGGGCCCGCCGCCGGGCCGAGTCCGACTACGCCGTCCGACTCAAGGAGAAGCAGCGCCTGCGCGCCCAGTACGGCATCCGCGAGGCCCAGCTCCAGCGCGTCTTCAAGGAGGCCCGCGGGGAGAAGGGGCTGACCGGTGAGTCCCTGGTCGAGCTGCTGGAGATGCGCCTGGACGCCCTGGTCCTGCGCTCCGGGTTCGCCCGCACCATCGCCCAGGCCCGCCAGGACGTGGTCCACCGCCACATTATGGTGGACGGCAAGGTCGTGGACCGCCCCTCCTTCCGGGTGCGCCCCGGCCAGACCATCCAGGTCCGCCCCCGCTCCCAGGTCATGGTCCCCTTCCTGGCGGCCGCCTCCGGCGCCCACCGTGACGTCCTGCCCCCGGTGCCGGACTACCTCACGGTCGAGCTGGAGAAGCTCTCCGCCACCCTGGTGCGCCGCCCCAGGCGCGAGGAGGTCCCCGTGATCTGCGACGTGCAGATGGTCGTCGAGTACTACTCCCGCTGAGCGCCTCGTGCCCAGCGCCCGGAGCGCCCCGGACCTCTGTCGGTTCGGGGCGCCCGGCGTTCCGGGGTACGCTCACCCCGGCCTGACCAACCAGTCACCACCGCACCCGGGCCCCGGCCCGGGTCCCCACCCACGAACAGGACGAGCATGCGAACCTCCGAGATCCGCTCACGCTGGCTGGACTACTTCGCCGCGCACGACCACGAGGTGCGGCCCTCGGTCTCGCTCATCTCCCCCGAGCCCTCGATCCTCTTCACGGTCGCCGGCATGGTGCCCTTCATCCCCTACATCCTGGGGACCGAGCCCGCCCCCTGGCCCCGGGCCGCCAGCGTGCAGAAGTGCATCCGCACCAACGACATCGACAATGTGGGAAAGACCACCCGGCACGGCACGTTCTTCCAGATGAACGGCAACTTCTCCTTCGGGGACTACTTCAAGGAGGGGGCGATCGACTACGCCTGGGACCTGCTGACCGGCAGCCGGGACGAGGGCGGGTACGGCCTGGACGGGGACCGGCTGTGGATGACGATCTGGGAGGAGGACCAGGTCTCCTACGACCACTGGACCCGGGTGGTCGGCGTGCTGGCCGAGCACGTCCAGAAGCTGCCCTTCGCCGAGATCTCCTGGTCCACCGGACAGCCCGGCCCGGCCGGGGCCTGCTGCGAGATCCACTACGACCGCGGGCCCGCCTACGGCCCCGACGGCGGCCCCGTCGCCGACGCCCGGGGCGACCGCTTCCTGGAGATATGGAACCTCGTCTTCGACGAGTTCGTGCGCGGTGAGGGCCGGGGCCACGACTTCGAGCTCGTGGGCAGGCTCGACCGGACCGCCGTCGACACCGGCGCGGGCCTGGAGCGCCTCGCCTTCGTCATGCAGGACAAGCCCAACATGTACGAGATCGACGAGGTCTACCCCGTCATCGCCGCCGCCCAGGCCATGAGCGGGCGGACCTACGGCCTGGGGGCCGGCCCCGAGGCCGGCGACGCCTACCTGGACGACGTGCGCATGCGCGTGGTCGCCGACCACGTGCGCTCCGCCCTCATGCTCATCGGTGACGGCGTGCGCCCCGGCAACGACGGGCGCGGCTACGTGCTGCGCCGCCTCATCCGCCGCGCCGTGCGCTCCATGCGCCTGCTGGGCGTGGAGGAGGCCGCCCTGCCCACCCTGCTGACGGCCTCCAAGGACGCCATGAAGGCCTCCTACCCCGAGCTGGAGGAGAACTGGTCGGCCATCTCCGACGTCGCCTTCGGCGAGGAGGAGGCCTTCCGACGCACCCTGGCCGCGGGCACCACCATCCTGGACACGGCGGTGGCCCGGGCCAAGGAGGAGGGCGCCGGCAGGCCCCTGCTGTCAGGGCGCTCCGCCTTCGAGCTGCACGACACCTACGGCTTCCCCATCGACCTGACCCTGGAGATGGCCGCCGAGCAGGGCGTGGCCGTGGACGAGGCCGCCTTCCGCACGCTCATGGACGAGCAGAGGGAGCGGGCCCGCGCCGACGCCCGGGCCAAGAAGGCCGGTCACGCCGACATCCGCGTCTTCCAGGACCTGGTCAAGGAGCTCGACGGGGGCTCGGTCTTCCTGGGCTACACCGACTCCAGCGCCGAGGCCACCGTCGCGGGCCTCCTGGTGGACGGCGTCCCCCAGCCCGCCGCCACCGCCCCCGCCCACGTCGAGGTCGTCCTGGACCGCACCCCCTTCTGGGCCGAGATGGGCGGCCAGCTCGCCGACCAGGGCGTCATCCGCCTGGCCGAGGGGGGCACGGTCGAGGTCGACGACGTCCAGGCCCCCGTCAAGGGGCTGACCGTCCACCGCGGGCGCCTCACCGAGGGCACCCTGACCGTGGGAGAGCGCGCCTGGGCGCAGATCGACACCGTCCGCCGCCTGGCGATCGCCCGCGCCCACACCTCCACCCACATGGTCCACAAGGCCCTCCACGAGGTCGTCTCCTCCACCGCCACCCAGGCCGGGTCGGAGAACTCCCCCTCCCGCCTGCGCTTCGACTTCCGCCACGGCTCCGCCCTGGCCGCCGACCAGGTCGAGGGCATTGAGGAGCTGGTCAACGCCAAGCTCGCCGAGGACCTGCCGGTCACCGACGAGGTCATGGACATCGAGGCCGCCCGCGCCACCGGCGCCATGGCCCTGTTCGGTGAGAAGTACGGCAGGCGGGTCCGGGTGGTCTCCATCGGGGGGGACTGGTCCAAGGAGCTGTGCGCCGGCACCCACGTGCCCACCACCGGCCGTATCGGGCGCGTCACCGTGGTGGGGGAGTCCTCCATCGGCTCGGGCGTGCGGCGCATTGACGCCCTGGTCGGGGACGGCGCCTACGGCTTCCAGGCCAGGGAGCACGCCCTGGTCTCCCAGCTCTCCGCCCTGGTGGGGGGGCGCGCCGAGGAGCTGCCGGACCGCGTGGCCGCGCTCATGGGCCGCCTGAAGGAGGCCGAGAAGAGGCTCGCGGCCGCCGAGCAGGCCGCCCTGGCCGCCCGGGCCGACGAGGTCGTGGCCACCGCCCGCGACGTGGGCGGGGTGCGCCTGGCCTCCCTGGCGGTCGGCCAGGTCGGCTCCGTCGACGCCCTGCGCTCCCTGGCCCTGGACGCCCGCGGCCGCATGGGCCGCTCCGACCCCGCCGTCGTGGTGGTGGCCGGCCTGGCCGGCGGGCGGCCGCTGGTGGTGGTCGCCACCAACCAGGCGGCCCGGGACCAGGGGCAGCGGGCCGGGGCGCTGGTGCGGGTGGCCGCCAGGGTCCTGGGCGGTGGCGGCGGCGGCAAGGACGACGTCGCCCAGGGCGGCGGACAGGACGCCGGGGCGCTGGACGCGGCCCTGGAGGCGGTGGCCCACGAGCTCGGGGCCTGAGGGGCCGGTATGCGCAGGGGGGTCAGGATCGCCTTCGACGTGGGCAGGGTACGCATTGGCGTGGCACGCTGCGACGCCGAGGCGATACTGGCCGTGCCCGTCCTGACCCTCAGGCGCGACCGCTACGGCGCGGACCTGGAGGAGGCGGCGGACATCGTCGCCCAGTACGCCGCCGTCGAGGTGGTCGTGGGCCTGCCCGTGAGCCTGCGGGGACGCAGCACCTCCTCCACCAAGGACGCCAGGCGCTGGGCGCGTAGACTAGCTGGTCTCATCCCCCCCGTTCCCGTACGGCTGGTAGACGAGCGGCTCTCGACCGTCACCGCCCACCAGGTCCTGCACGAGTCGGGTCGTCACGAGAGGAGCTTCCGCCAGGTCGTCGACCAGGCGGCCGCTGTCGTCATCCTGAACCAGGCCCTTGAGGCTGAGAGAAACACAGGCGCACCCACCGGTGAGCTTGTCCCGCCGACCCCGGGAGTCAGACCGTGAGCAACGACGATTTCTTCAACGAGATCGTGAACCCGCATGGCCAGGACGTGAAGCGACGGCGACGGAGCCGCGCAGAACGTCGTCGTGATCAACATCACGAGGAGGTCTCCGGTCGTCGCGCCTCCGGGAGGTCCTCCGCCCCGGCGGGGGACCGCCACCAGCGGCGTACCCACCACACCGGTGAGCCCCCCGCCCCGGCGGGGGAGCAGCACCCGCCGCGCGCCCCCAGCCCGGCCCCCGCCCCGGCGGGGGACCGGCCCGCCACCGGCCGGCGGGCCCGGCGTCTCCAGGAGCGTCAGGAGGCCGAGGCCGGGGCCGGCCGGGAGACCACCGGCACCCCCGCCTCGGGCCTGCCCCCGGCGGGGGACCGGCCCGCTACCAGCCGGCGGGCCCGGCGTCTCCAGGAACGTCAGGAGGCCGAGGCCGGGGCCGGCCGGGAGGTCGCCGAGGACCCCGCCTCGGACCTGTTCGCCTCCGAGCCGCCGCCCCGCCCCAGGACGCGGGTCGAGGGGGCCCGCACGCGCCGCCTGCGCGAGCAGCGCCAGGCCCAGGAGCGGGCCCGGCGCAAGAAGCGCCTGCGCCGTCGCCTGGTCAGCGTCATGGTGCTGGTCCTCGTCCTGAGCGTGGTCAGCGTGGCCGGGTACCAGGCCTTCAACTTCCTGCACGACACCATCCCCCAGGAGGACATGAGCGACTACGAGGGCGCGGGCGACAGCGCCGACAAGGTGGTCGTCACCCTCCCCGCCGGGGCCGGGGGCAGCCAGATCGGCAGCATCCTCAAGGAGGCCGGGGTGGTCGCCTCGGTCGGCGCCTTCGTCAAGGCCTACAACGCCAACTCCAACGCCTCCGGGATCCAGTCGGGCACCTACACGCTCAGGAGGGGCATGTCCGCGGCCTACGCGGTGGCGAGCCTGCTCGACCCCGCCTCGCGCAAGGACCACACCCTGACCGTCACCGAGGGGGCCACCAAGCGCCAGGTCAAGGAGAGCCTCATGCGGGTGGGCGGCTTCACCGACGCCCAGGTGGAGGAGGCCTTCGCCGACACCGCGGCCATTGGCCTGCCTGCCGTGGCGGGCGGCAACGTGGAGGGCTGGCTGGCCCCCTCCACCTACGACGTCACCGCGGACGCCACCGCCACCGAGCTGGTCAAGTCCATGGTCTCCACCACGGTGTCACGCCTCAACGCCCTCCACGTCCCGGCGGAGTCCTACCAGACGGTGCTCACCAAGGCCTCCATCGTGGAGCGGGAGGTCTCCTCCTCCGACTACTACAGCCAGGTCGCCCGGGTGATCGAGAACCGCCTGGCCGACACCGGGGGGGAGACCATGGGCAAGCTGCAGATGGACTCCACCACCCTGTACGGGCTGGGACGCACCGGGGGCATCCCCACCAAGGCGGAGATCGAGGACCCCTCCAACGCCTACAACACCCACGTGTACCCCGGGCTGCCACCCAGCCCGATCGGCAGCCCCGGGGAGAAGGCCATTAGCGCGGTCCTCAACCCGCAGGAGGGCCCCTGGCTGTACTTCGTGACCGTGGACCTGGGCACCGGCAAGACCCTGTTCGCCGCGACCTACGACGAGCAGGTCGCCAACAGCAAGAAGCTCGACGAGTACTGCGAGGCCCACAAGGACATGTGCGGCAGCGGCCAGGGCACGCCGCCCCCCAGCCAGGACTCCGACGGTGACGGCTGAGGTACGCCGGGGGCAGGAGGCGGCCGGGGCGTCGGCCGACCGCACCGGGCACCGGGCCGCCGTCATCGGCTCCCCGGTGGCCCACTCCCTGTCACCGGTCCTGCACCGCGCCGCCTACGCCGACCTGGGCCTGAGCACCTGGTCCTACACGGCCCGCCTCCTCGCCCCCGACCAGCTGGCCGACCTGCTGGCCCAGGTCGCGGCCCCCGCCCGGGGCGGGCCGGTGTGGGAGGGCCTGTCGGTCACCATGCCCCACAAGCAGGCGGTCACGGGCCTGCTGGACGCGGTGGATCCGCTGGCCCGGGCCGTGGGGGCGGTCAACACGGTGGTGGCCCAGCGCCACGGGGGCGGACGGGCCCTCCTGACGGGGCTGAACACGGACGTCGCCGGGATCGTCGGGGCCCTGCGGGAGGTCCTGGCCCACCAGGGGACCGTCCCCGGCCCGCGGGCCGTGGTCCTGGGCTCGGGGGCCACCGCCTCCTCCGCCCTGGCCGCGCTGACCGAGCTGGGGGTCACGAACGTCCTGGTGGCGGCACGCCGTCACGCTGGCCCCGGGCGCGCCGCGGCGGCCGCCCACCGCATGGGCCTGGGGATCCGCACCCTCACCTGGTCCCCGGGGGATCCGGCCTCCGACGCCGCGGTGGCCCACGAGCTGGCGGCGGCCGACCTGGTGGTCTCCACCCTGTCCGCCCACGCCGCCGACACCCTGGGCGCCCCCCTGGCGCGGGCCCTGGGCGGCAGACCGCGTCCGGGGGCCCTGCTCGACGTGGTCTACGCCCCCTGGCCCACGGCCCTGGCCGCCACCTGGCAGGCCGGGGGCGGGGTCGTGGCCCCGGGCTGGCTCATGCTCCTGCACCAGGCCGCGCCCCAGGTCCAGCTCATGACCGGACGGACCCCCCGTCTGGGGCCCATGCGCGCCGCGCTGCTCCACGCCCTGGGGGAGGGCCGGGGTGCCGAGGTGTCCGCCGGCGCGGCCGGGCCGGACGCCCAGGCCGTGGCGGGCCCCCCGGGTGTGGGATGATCGTCCCATGCTGCGATGGATGACTGCCGGGGAGTCCCACGGCCAGGCCCTGACCGCCGTCATGGAGGGACTGCCCGCGGGCGTGTCGCTCACCACCGAGACGGTGCGTACCGCCCTGGCCCGACGGCGCCTGGGGCACGGCCGGGGGGCCCGCCAGGGCTTTGAGCGCGACGAGCTGACCATCCTGTCCGGCCTGCGTCACGGGCGCACCATTGGCAGCCCCCTGGCCATGGTCATCGGCAACTCCGAGTGGCCCAAGTGGGTGGACGTCATGAGCGTGGACCCGGTGGACCCCGCGGTCCTGGCCCGCGACGCCGGCAGGGGGGACGCGCGCGAGGTCGCCCGCAACCGGCCCCTGACCAGGCCCCGCCCCGGGCACGCCGACCTCGCCGGCGTCCTGAAGTACGACCTGCCCGACGCCCGTGAGGTCCTGGAGCGGGCCTCCGCCCGGGAGACCGCCGCCCGGGTGGCCCTGGGCGCCGTCGCCGAGGCCCTGCTGGACCAGGTCGCCGGGATCGCCCTGGTCTCCCACGTGGTCCAGGTCGGCACCGTCACCCTCCCGCCGCACGTCCCGGCCCCCGTGCCCGCCGACACCGACAGGCTCGACGCCGACCCGGTACGCTGCACCGACCCCGCCACCAGCGCCGCCATGGTGGCCCAGATCGACGCCGCCAGGAAGGACGGGGACACCCTGGGCGGCGTCGTGGAGGTCATCGCCACCGGCGTCCCGGTGGGCCTGGGCACCTACGCCTCCGCCGACCGGCGCCTGGACGCCCGCCTGGCCGCCGCCCTCATGGGCGTCCAGGCCGTCAAGGGCGTGGAGATCGGCGACGGCTTCGCGCAGGCGGGGCTGCGCGGCAGCGTCGCCCACGACGAGATCCTCCACCTGGGTCCCGGCACCGTGCAGCGGGCCGCCAACCACGCGGGCGGCATCGAGGGCGGCATGTCCAACGGCGCCGACGTGCGCGTGCGGGTGGCCTACAAGCCCATCTCCACCGTGCCCCGCGCCCTGCGCACCGTGGACCTGGCCACCGGCCGGCCGGCCACCGCCGTCCACCAGCGCTCCGACACCACCGCCGTCGTCCCCGGGTCGGTGATCGCGCAGGCCATGACCGCCCTGGTCCTGGCCGACGCCCTCATGGACAAGACCGGCGGGGACAGCCTGGGCGAGGCCCGCCGCAACCTGCGCTCCTACCTGGAGCACTGCGCCCGGCGCACCAGCTGGGACGCCTGAGTCGCCCCGCCGGGGCCCACCGCCAGCGGTACCGGTCCCCGCGCCCTCGACCAGCCTGAGCCGCCCCGCCGGGGCCCACCGCTAAGGAGCACCATGAGCCGCTACCCCTACCGCAAGCCCCGCGTGAGCGTCGCCGCCGAGCACCTGCCGCTGGTCCTGGTGGGCCTGCCCGGGGCCGGGAAGACCACGGTGGCGCGCCTCCTGGCCACGGCCCTGGGGGTGCAGGTCACCGACACCGACGCCGAGATCCGGCGCCGGGCGCGCCTGACGATCCCCCAGATCTTTGACGCCGAGGGGGAGGAGGGCTTCAGGGACCGCGAGGAGCAGGCCATGCGTGCCGTCCTGACCTCCCCCCAGCACGCCCAGGGCGTGCTGGCGCTGGGGGGCGGCGCCGTCCTGCGCCCGGCCAACCGGGCCCTGCTGGCCGGGCGCACGGTCGTCTACCTCCTGGCCGCGCCCGCCACCGCCGCCCGCCACGTGGGTGACGGCAGCGGCCGGCCCCTCATGGCGGGCCGCTGCGCCGGGGCCGACTCCGACACCGCCGAGGCCGCCAGCCAGGGGGCGCAGGACACCGCCGCCGGGGTCCTGGCGCGCATGGAGGCCCTCCACCGGCAGCGCGCCCCCCTGTACGCCTCCGTGGCCACCCACACGGTCCCGACCGACGGCCTGAGCCCCGAGCAGGTCGCCGCCCTGGTCCTGGTCACCCTGGGGGCCGAGCCCGGGCGGGCGGCCAGTGCCCTGGCCGTGGCCACGGGCCGCACGCGGCCCTCGCCCGCCGGGCCCGGGACCCTCCGGCCCCCGTCGGGCGCGCCGGCCACCCCGTCCCCGGTCACCCTGCCCTCGCCCGCCCGCCCGGCCGCCGTGCTGCCTGCCAGCCCGCCCGCCCGGCCAGCCGCTCACCCGCCCGCCGTGCTGCCCGCCAGCCCGCCCGCCGGGCCCGACCGCGTCCCCACCCTGGACGACCACCCCCGGGAGCTCGACCGGCTGCGGGGCGGGCAGACCGTGCGCCTCCCGGTCGGGGGGGCCTGGCCCTACGAGGTCCTCATCGGCCGCGACCTGGGCGCCCAGGTGGCCTGCGCGGTCACGCACGCCCGGGGGGCCGGGGCCGGGGGCGTGGCCGTCGTCCACCCCCCGGTGCTGCGTGGGGCCGCCGAGCACCACGAGGCCCTCCTGGAGGGCCTCGGGCTGCGCGCCACCCGCATTGAGGTCCCCGCCGGGGAGGCCTGCAAGACCGTGGGCGTCCTGGAGGAGGTCTGGGAGGCCCTGGGCCGCTTCCGCATGGGGCGCGACGGCTGCGTCGTCGGCCTGGGCGGGGGGGCGACCACGGACCTGGCGGGCCTGGCCGCGGCCACCTGGCTGCGGGGCGTGCCCGTGGTCCAGGTGCCCACCACCCTGCTGGCCATGGTCGACGCCGCCGTCGGGGGCAAGACCGGTATCGACACCGCCGCGGGCAAGAACCTCGTGGGGGCCTTCCACCCGCCCGCCGGCGTGGTGTGCGACCTGGCCGCCCTGGACACCCTGCCCCTGCCCGAGCTGCGCGCCGGGGCGGGGGAGGTCGTCAAGTGCGGCCTCATAGCCGACCCCCTCGTCCTGGAGCAGGTCCTGGCCGGCCCCGACGTCCTGGCCGCGGGCTCGCCGGCCCTGGCCGAGCTCGTGGCCAGGGCGGTGGCCGTCAAGGCGGCCGTGGTGGGCCGGGACCTGACCGAGTCCGGGCCGCGGGAGATCCTCAACTACGGGCACACCTACGCCCACGCCGTGGAGAAGGTCACCGGCTACCGGTGGCGCCACGGTGAGGCCGTGGCCGTGGGCTGCGTCTACGCCGCCGAGGTCTCCCACCGCCTGGGCCGCCTGGACGCCGCCGCCCTGGACCTGCACCGCCGGGCCATGGCGGCCGTGGGCCTGCCGGTGTCCTTCCCGCAGGGGGCCGGGCGCTGGGAGGAGCTCCACGCCGCCATGATGAGCGACAAGAAGGTCCGCTCCGGGCGCCTGCGCCTGGTCCTGCTCGACGCCGTGGCCCGCCCCGTGCGCCTGGACGCCCCCGGGGAGGAGCTGCTGCGGGCCGCCCACGAGGCCGTGAGCAGGCCGTGAGCGACCCGGCCGGCGGCCTCGCCGCCCTAACCGGCGCCGGGAGGGGCAGGGGGGGCGCCGGGGACCGGGGCGTACCCCGGGAGACGCCCCAGGACGCGCCCCGGGAGACGCCCCAGGACGCGCCCTGGGGCGCGCTCGTCCTCATTGGACCGCCGGGGGCCGGGTGCCGGTCCGTGGCCGCCGAGCTCGTCGCGCCCGGGGCCCGCTGCCGCGACCTGGAGGCCGTCACCGCCGCCAGGCTCGCAGTGGATCCCGCCCTGGCCCACGTGGTCGTGGCCGAGGAGGTCTACCGGCAGGCCGAGGCCCGGGCCGCCGTCGAGCTCCTGGAGGGCGCGCGCCCCGGTGACGCCCTGGCCCTGGGCTCAGGCTGCCTGACCAGCCCCGCGGTGCTCCGGGCGCTCGACGCCCTGCGCGCCCGGGGCGGGACGGTGGTCGCCCTGACCGCGCAGGCGCGGGCCCTGGCACGCCGTAACGGCCTCGACGCCCCGCGCTCGGTGGCCCTGGGGCCGGTGCATAGGACCTTCGTCACCCTCCTGCGTCAGCGCGAGGCCTTGTGCCGCGACCTGGCCGATGCCATGGTGGACACCACCGGGCTGTCGGCCAGCCGCACCGCCCAGCTGGTCCGCGAGAAGGTCGTCCTGTAGGAGGCAGCCCTGATGTACGTCCCCCGCCACTTCGAGCTCCCCGAGGACTACGCCCGCACCCTCCTGGAGCACCCGCGCGCCGGTAACCTCGTGACCGTCCACGACTTCGGCCCGGAGGCCACCTTCGTGCCCTTCTACCTGGACAAGGAGCGCGGGCGCCTGGTCACCCACCTGGTGCGCAACAACCCCCAGGCGCGCACGCCCGTCACCGCCCCGGGCCTGGTCATCCTCGACGAGGCCGACGCCTACGTCTCCCCGCACTGGTACGCCACCAACAAGGTCAAGCCCAACGTCCCCACCTGGGACTACATCACCCTGCACGTCAGCGGAGCCGTCAACGTCGACGCCAGCCCCCAGGCGGCCCTCCAGGCCGCCAGCACCCTGACCCACCACATGGGTGACGGGGACTGCCTGGAGCCGGTGGGGCAGGACAAGCTCGAGCGCATGGCCCGGGCCATCGTGGTGGTGTCCGTGGACACGGAGCGGGTGCGGGGCAAGGCCAAGATGAGCCAGAACCGCCACCCCGACGACATCCGCAGCCTCATCGCCGCCCTGGAGGAGCAGGGCCAGGACGTGCTGGTGAACTACCTGCGCACCGTCTCCCTGCCCTACGCCGAGGAGCGCCTGGCCACCATCACCGCCCTGCGCGGGGCGCGCGCCGCCCGCGAGCTCATGAGCGCCCGCCACCCCTGCGCGGGGATGTGAGGTGGGAGCACACTCACCCCTGGCCCGCCCGGGCCCCGGACCCGGGCGCGGTAGGATCAGCGCGTCCCAGACGCAACGCGACAGTGAGGAAACCGCTCGTGGCAACGACGAACGACCTGAGGAACGGCCTGGTTCTCAACCTTGAGGGCCAGTTGTGGCAGGTGGTTGAGTTCCAGCACGTCAAGCCGGGTAAGGGCCCCGCCTTCGTGCGCACCAAGATCAAGAACGTCCTGAGCGGCAAGACCGTGGACAGGACCTTCAACGCCGGCCTCAAGGTCGAGACCGCCACCGTGGACCGCCGTGACATGCAGTACCTGTACAAGGACGGCAACGACTACGTGTTCATGGACGTCAAGTCCTACGACCAGATCTACGTCCCCGGTGACACCGTGGGCGACGCCGCCCGCTTCCTGCTGGAGAACCAGGACGTCATCGTGGCCTTCCACGACGAGACCGTCCTGTTCGTGGAGCTGCCGGCCGCCGTCGTGCTGACCGTCTCCCACACTGAGCCGGGCCTCCAGGGCGACCGCTCCAACGCCGGTACCAAGCCCGCCACCCTGGAGACCGGCGCCGAGATCCAGGTCCCCCTGTTCCTCAACACCGGGGACCGGGTCAAGGTCGACACCCGCTCCGGCTCCTACATCTCCCGCGTCACGGACTAATGCCCTCCCAGCAGCCCACCGGCCCCGCGCGGGCCGGCACCCGCCCCGTCAAGCACCCGGTCACGGCCCGGACCAAGGCCCGGCGCCGCGCCGTCGAGGTCCTCTTCGAGGCCGACCAGCGGGGACTGCTGGCGGGCGGCCAGGCCGAGGACCTGTCCGGGGAGCCCGGGCAGGAGGCCGACGCGGGCCCGGCCGCGCGCCTGCGCGCCCTGGCCGCCGAGCGCGCCGTCTTCTCCGCCAACCACACCCAGGCCCCCGCCTACACCCGGCAGATCCTCGCCGGCGTGGCCGACCACCTGGTGGACGTGGACGAGACCATCGAGACCTACGCCCAGGGCTGGGTCCTGGAGCGCATGCCGGCCGTGGACCGGGCCATCGCCCGGGTCGCCACCTGGGAGATCGTCTACAACGACGACGTGGACGTCCCGGTGGCCGTCGACGAGGCCCTGACCCTGGCCAGGATGCTCTCCACCGACGACTCCCCGCGCTTCCTGGCCGGGCTGCTGGGGCGTATCGGCGACCTGGCCGACACCCTGCGCTAGGGGCCCGGTGAGGGCCCGCCGCCGTAGCCCCGGCGCCGCCGGTCCCGCACCGCACCGGCCCGCCCCGGCGCCCCGCACCGCTCCCGGTGGGGCCGGGCGCCGGCCACACGGGTCGCCAGCCCCGCGGGAGGGGAATAACGGCGGTGCGTCCCCTTGTTGCCACCCCAGGACCTTGTTCGTTCAGCCCCCGACAGGAGCCCGCATGAGCCTGCCCCAGCACGAGTCCCCATCACCCCTGGTCGCGGTGACCGGCGCCACGGGGAAGGTCGGTGGTGCGGTCGCCGAGCAGCTGCGGGCCAGGGGACCGGTCCCCCGGCTGGTGGTGCGTGACGCCTCCCGCGCCCCGGGGTGGGCCGAGGACGTCGCCGTGGCGGCCTACGGCGACTACCAGGCCGCCACCGCCGCCCTGGCAGGCGTCGACGTCCTCCTCATGGTCTCGGCCTCCGAGTCCGCCGACCGCCTGGCCCAGCACCGGACCTTCATTGACGCCGCCGCGGCCGCCGGGGTGCGTCACGTCGTCTACACGAGCTTCCTTGGCGCCGCGCCGGACGCCGTCTTCACCCTGGCGCGCACTCACTGGGCCACCGAGGAGCACCTGCGCGCCTCGGGAGTAGGCCTGACCCTCCTGCGCGACTCCTTCTACGCCGACTTCCTCCCCGAGCTCGCCGTCGACGGCGTCATCGCCGGGCCCGCGGGGCAGGGGCGCGTGGGCACGGTGGCACGGGCCGACGTCGCCCGGGCCGCCACCGCCGTCATCGGCGACCTCGTCGCCGGGGACCGCCGGCACGACGGCGCCGTCTACGAGCTCACCGGCCCCGAGGCCCTCACCCTGGCCGAGGCCGCTGCCGTCATCACCAGGGCCACCGGCCGGCCCACCGTCTACCGTGAGCAGACCCTTGAGGAGGCCTACGCCTCCCGCTCGGTCTACGGCGCCCCCGACTGGGAGGTCGACGCCTGGGTGTCCACCTACACCGCCATCGCCTCCGGCGCCCTCGACCGCGTGACGGACGACGTCGAGCGCCTCACCGGGCGCCGGCCGCTCAGCCTGGCGCAGTTGCTCGCCGGCCACCACTGACCCGGGGCGGCGTACGGGAAGGCCGGTCAGCGTCTAGGCTGTCCCCGTAGCCCCCGTCCTGCCGCTTAAGGGCGGCGTACGTCCTCAAGGAGCCGAAGCATGGGACAGTCCCCGTCACCGTACGAGCCCGGCGCCTACGGAACCGCGTCCCGCTCTCCCACCGCCAGCCCGTACAACGCCGTCGAGCCCTACACGGGCACGCCACCTGCCTACGCCGGCCCCGGCTCGCCGTCTCCCGGCACGGCCTATCACCTACCGACGCCGCCTGCCTACGGGCGGCCCGGTCCCTACGGCCCCGGCGGGGTCCCCTACGTGCAGCCGTACGTGCTCGTGGCCCCGCCCAGCCCCGAGGAGGTCGCCGAGAGGGGCAGACGGACCACCCGCGGGCTGGGGCTGGGGGCGGTGGTCACCGGGACCGTCTCCGTCGTGATCCAGGATCTGACCGTGCTGGGCATGGTCCTCATGGCCGTTACCGGCGGCTCCGGGTCGAGAGGCGCCACGTTCGCCACCGGGATGTTTATTGTCCTGAGCATCCTTGTCGTGCCCCCGGCGGTCTTCCTGGCCTGGGCCGTCTCCTTCGGCCTGGCCCTGACGGCGTGCGTGAGGGCCGCCGGCGCGGGGCGCCAGCCCGCGCACTGGGCCGGTGCAGGAGGCCTCATGGGCGGCCTTCTGACCGTCTCCGTCCTCCAGGGTGTACCGGCGGTCATGATTATCTTCACCATCGGGCTCTACGAGGACAGCCGCTCCTCGGGGGACGCCATGCTGGCCGCGACAGCCGTCGCCGGGATCGTGCTCCTGGTCGTGCACATTGTCCTGATCGCCAGGATCCGCGCCCTGGGCACCGGGACCGGGCCCCAGGTCCCCTACGCCTGAGCGCCCGCGCGGCCCAGGGGCACGGCCCTGGCCCGTAGCCCACCAGGTGGCGCCGGCGCGCTCCTAAGGCGGCCGCGCTGGCGCCACCGGCACCGCCCCTGCCGCTCCGGCGCGCGCAGCGGACCAGGTCGCGGTAGCCTGACCCCTGGCACACGCCCTTTAAGTCCGTCCTGAGAGGCGGGGAAGGAGGCCGGAGATGGCCGAGCTGTCAGACGCCGGGAGCGCACCGCCGGAGGGCAAGAGGATCCTGGGGGAGCCGGAGGTCGCCCGCTCCCTGCTGCGGATCGCCCACGAGGTCATTGAGCGCAACCGGGGTGTCAGCGACCTGGTCATTATGGGGATCCCCAGCGGCGGCGTGCCCCTGGCCCAGCGCCTGGCACGCGCCCTGGCCACCGCCAGCCAGGCCGCGGCGTCCGACACCGCCGCACCGGCCGTGCCCGTGGGCACCCTGGACATCACCATGTTCCGCGACGACCTGGGACGCCACCCCATCCGCGTGCCCCGGCCCACCTGGGTGCCCGAGGGCGGTATCGACGGGCGGACCGTCATCCTGGTCGACGACGTCCTGTACTCCGGGCGCACCATCCGCGCCGCCCTGGACGCCCTGGGCTCGATCGGGCGGGCCCGCGCCGTCCAGCTCGCCGTCCTGGTGGACCGCGGCCACCGGGAGCTGCCCATCCGCGCCGACTACGTGGGCAAGAACCTGCCGACGTCGCGCTCCGAGAAGGTCGTCGTCGCCCTGACCGAGCTCGGGGCCCCGGCCGACTCGGTCACCATCCTGCCCGCCACCGACCCCCGGGAGGCCACCCGATGAGGCACCTGCTCAGCGCCAGGGACCTGACCCACGACGAGGCCGTCATGGTCCTGGACACCGCCGAGGCCATGGCCGCCACCCAGCGCCACGCCGTCAAGAAGCTGCCCACCCTGCGCGGCAGGACGGTGGTCAACCTCTTCTTCGAGGACTCCACCCGCACCCGCCTGTCCTTCGAGGCGGCCGCCAAGCGCCTGAGCGCCGACGTCATCAACTTCTCCGCCAAGGGCTCGAGCGTCTCCAAGGGGGAGTCCCTGAAGGACACCGCCCAGACGATTATGGCCATGGGGGCCGACGCCGTCGTCATCCGCCACCGCGCCTGCGGGGCCGCCCACCTGCTGGCCCACGCCGGGTGGATCAACGTCCCCGTCCTCAACGCCGGGGACGGCACCCACCAGCACCCCACCCAGGCGCTCCTGGACGCCATGACCCTGCGCCGCTGGTACGTCCCCGGCACCGGGGCGGGCGACGGCAGCCCCGCCCCCCAGGGGCGGGACCTGGCCGGGGCCGAGGTCGTCATCGTCGGTGACGTGCTGCACTCGCGCGTGGCCCGCTCCAACGTGGACCTGCTGACCACCCTGGGCGCCCGGGTCACCCTGGTGGCCCCGCCCACCCTCCTGCCGGTGGGCATGGAGAACTGGACCTGCTCGGTCTCCTACGACCTGGACGCCACCATCCAGGCCGTCCGGCCCGACGCCGTCATGATGCTGCGCGTCCAGCGTGAGCGCATGAGCGCGGCGGGCGGGGGGTTCTTCCCCAGCCCCGACGAGTACTCGCGCGCCTACGGCCTGGACCTCACCCGGCGCCGGGCCATGCCCGACCACGCCATTGTCATGCACCCCGGGCCCATGAACCGCGGCCTGGAGATCACCGCCGAGGCCGCCGACGACCCGCGCTCGCGCGTCATCGAGCAGGTCGGCAACGGCGTGTCGGTGCGTATGGCCGCCCTCTACCTCCTCCTGGCTGACGAAGGGAACCAGCTGTGACCGCCCACCTCCTGACCGGGGTCCGCCCCTACGGCGAGGACCCCGCCGACGTCCTGACCGCCGACGGCCGCATTGCGGCGATCGGCCCCGACGCCGCCGCCCAGGCGCCCGCGGGCACGGTGCGCCACGACCTGGACGGCCTGGTGGCCCTGCCCGGCCTGGTGGACATCCACACCCACCTGCGCCAGCCCGGGGGGGAGTCGGCCGAGACCGTCTTCACCGGCACCCGGGCCGCCGCCGTGGGCGGCTACACGGCCGTGTTCGCCATGGCCAATACCACCCCGGTGCAGGACAGCGCCGGGGTGGTCGAGCAGGTGCTGCGCCTGGGGCGGGAGGCCGGCTGGGTGGACGTCCACCCCGTGGGCGCCGTGAGCGCGGGCCTGGAGGGACGCCACCTGTCCGACATGGGCGCCATGGCCCACAGCGCCGCCCGCGTGCGGGTCTTCTCCGACGACGGCAGGTGCGTGGCCGACCCCGTCCTCATGCGTCGCGCCCTGGAGTACGTCAAGGCCTTCGACGGCGTCATCGCCCAGCACGCCCAGGACCCGCGCCTGACCGAGGGCTCCCAGATGCACGAGGGGGCGGTCTCCGCCGAGCTGGGCCTGCGCGGCTGGCCGGCCGTGGCCGAGGAGTCCGTCATCGCCCGCGACGTGCTCCTGGCCGGGCACGTGGGGAGCCGCCTGCACGTGTGCCACCTGTCCACCGCCGGCAGCGTGGACATTATCCGCTGGGCCAAGGCCCGCGGCATTGACGTCACCGCCGAGGTCACCCCCCACCACCTGCTGCTGACCGACGAGCTGGCCCGCTCCTACTCGCCCCTGTACAAGGTCAACCCGCCGCTGCGCACGGCCGCCGACGTCGAGGCGGTGCGCGCCGCCCTGGCCGACGGCACCATCGACGTGGTGGGCACCGACCACGCCCCCCACCCCCTGGAGTCCAAGGACTGCGAGTGGGCGGCGGGCGCCTTCGGCATGACCGGCCTGGAGACGGCCCTGAGCGTGCTCATTGAGACCATGGTGGCCCCCGGGCGCATGACCTGGCGCGACCTGGCCCGGGTCATGTCCTCGGCCCCTGCCCGCATCGGCCGCCTGACCGACCAGGGCCAGGGGCTCGAGGTGGGGGCGCCGGCCAATATCACGCTGGTGGACCCCGGTGTGCGCCGCACCGTGGACCCGCGCGCCCAGTGGACCCGCTCGGCCAACACCCCCTACGCGGGCATGGAGCTGCCCGGGCAGGTGGTGGCCACCTTCCTGCACGGCCGCCCCACCGTCCTGGCGGGCGAGCCGGTGGCGCGGGAGGAGGCGTGAGCCGCCGCGGCCCGGCCCTGCTGGTCCTGGAGGACGGCTACGTACTGGTCGGCAGCGCCTACGGCGCCACGGGCCGCACCATTGGCGAGGTCGTGTTCAACACCGGCATGACCGGCTACCAGGAGACCCTCACCGACCCCTCCTACCACCGCCAGATCGTGGTCATGACCGCCCCCCACATCGGCAACACCGGGGTCAACGACGAGGACCCCGAGTCCGGCCGCGTCTGGGTGGCCGGCTTCGTGGTGCGCGACCCCGCCCGCCGGGCCTCGAGCTGGCGCGCCCGCCGCGAGCTGGAGGACGAGCTGGACGCCCAGGGCGTGGTGGGCCTGTGCGAGGTGGACACCCGGGCCCTGACCCGCCACCTGCGCGAGCGCGGCGCCATGCGCGCCGGGATCTTCTCCGGGGCGGCCCTGCCCGCCGGGGCCGCGGACCCCGGCGGCCCCTCGCGGGCGGCCCTGGACGTGTGCCTGGACCTGGTGCGCTCCGCCCCGCCCATGACCGGGGCGGCCCTGGCCGCCGAGGTCTCCACGCCCCGGGCCTACGTCGTGGAGCCCTCCGGCGCCTTCGCCGGCCGGGAGCCGGTGGCCACCGTGGCGGCCATTGACCTGGGGGTCAAGAACCGCACCCCCTGGCAGATGGCCGAGCGCGGCGTGCGCGTCCACGTCCTGCCCCAGTCCTCCACCCTGGCCGACGTCCTGGCCGTGGACCCCGACGGGGTCTTCTTCTCCAACGGCCCCGGGGACCCCGGGGCGGCGGTGGACGAGGTCGAGCTGCTGCGCGGGGTCCTGGACGAGCGCATTCCCTTCTTCGGGATCTGCCTGGGCAACCAGCTCCTGGGGCGGGCCCTGGGGTACGGGACCTACAAGCTGGCCTACGGCCACCGCGGCGTCAACCAGCCGGTCCTCGACCGGGCCACCGGGCGGGTGGAGATCACCGCCCATAACCACGGCTTCGCGGTGGACGCCCCGGTGGACGCCCCCTCGGTGGCGCCCTACGACCACGGACGCTACGGGCGCGTCGAGGTCAGCCACGTCGGCCTCAACGACGGCGTCGTGGAGGGGCTGCGCGCCCTGGACCTGCCGGCCTTCTCCGTGCAGTACCACCCCGAGGCCGCCGCGGGCCCCCACGACGCCGAGCACCTGTTCGACCGGTTCGTCGCCCTCATGCGCGCCCACCCCCGGCCCCGGGCCGGGCGCGCGGGCGGCGCCACCCCGACCGGCCCCGCCGGCGCCCCTGGTACCACCGACCCCGAGGAGAGCTGACATGCCCCGCCGCCCCGACATCTCCTCGGTCCTGGTCATCGGCTCCGGGCCCATTGTCATCGGCCAGGCCTGCGAGTTCGACTACTCCGGCACCCAGGCCTGCCGCGTCCTGCGGGCCGAGGGCATCCGGGTGATCCTGGTCAACTCCAACCCGGCCACCATTATGACCGACCCCGACGTGGCCGACGCCACCTACGTGGAGCCCATCACCCCCCAGACCGTCACCGCCATTATCGCCAAGGAGCGCCCCGACGCCCTGCTGCCCACCCTGGGCGGGCAGACCGCCCTCAACACGGCCGTGGCCCTGGCCGAGTCCGGGGTCCTGGAGCGCTACGGCGTGGAGCTCATTGGAGCCTCGGCGGCGGCCATTAACGCCGGGGAGGACCGGGAGGAGTTCAAGGCCGTCGTCGAGCGCTGCGGGGCCCAGGTGGCCCGGTCCGTCATCGCCCGCACCATGGAGCAGTGCCGCCAGGGGGTGAGGGAGCTGGGCGGCTACCCGGTGGTGGTGCGCCCCTCCTTCACCATGGGGGGCCTGGGCAGCGGCATCGCCTACAACGAGGCCGACCTGGAGCGCATCGCCGGCCAGGGCCTGGCCGACTCGCGCACCACCGAGGTGCTCCTGGAGGAGTCCATCCTGGGCTGGAAGGAGTACGAGCTGGAGCTCATGCGCGACACCGCCGACAACGTGGTGGTGGTGTGCTCCATAGAGAACGTGGACCCCGTGGGCGTGCACACCGGGGACTCCGTCACCGTGGCCCCCGCCCTGACCCTGACCGACCGGGAGCTCCAGCGCCTGCGCGACATCGGCATCGCCGTCATACGCGAGGTCGGGGTGGACACCGGCGGCTGCAACATCCAGTTCGCCGTGGACCCGGCCAGCGGCCGCGTCGTGGTCATCGAGATGAACCCCCGGGTCTCGCGCTCCTCGGCCCTGGCCTCCAAGGCCACCGGCTTCCCCATCGCCAAGATCGCCGCCCGCCTGGCCGTGGGCTACACCCTGGACGAGATCCCCAACGACATCACCGGCTCCACCCCGGCCTCCTTCGAGCCCACCCTGGACTACGTGGTGGTCAAGGTCCCCCGCTTCGCCTTCGAGAAGTTCCGCGGGGCCGACCCCACCCTGACCACCACCATGAAGTCCGTGGGCGAGGCCATGGCCATCGGCCGCTCCTTCACCGAGGCCCTCCAGAAGGCCATGCGCTCCATTGACAAGAAGGGCTCCGTCCTCTCCTGGTCCGGCCCCGCCCCCACACCCCAGGAGACCGCCGACCTGGTCAGGCGCGCGGCCACGCCCACCGAGCACCGCCTCCTGGAGGTCCAGCGGGCCCTGCGCGGGGGGGCCGGTGTGGCCGAGCTGGCCCGGGCCACCGGCATCGACCCCTGGTTCCTGGACCAGATGCTCCTGCTCCAGGAGGTCGCCGAGGACGTCGCCGCCGCCCCCGCCCTGACCCCCCAGGTGCTGGCCCGGGCCAAGCGGCACGGCTTCTCCGACGCCCAGGTCGCCGAGCTGCGGGGCATAGGGGAGGACACGGTCCGTGAGGTCCGCCACGCCTTCGGCCTGCGCCCGGTCTACAAGACCGTGGACACCTGCGCGGCGGAGTTCGCCGCCCGCACCCCCTACCACTACTCCAGCTACGACACCGAGACCGAGGTCGCCCCGCGCGAGCGGGAGGCCGTCATTATCCTGGGGTCCGGCCCCAACCGCATCGGCCAGGGCATCGAGTTCGACTACTCCTGCGTCCACGCCACCATGGCCCTGGCGCACCGCTACGAGACCGTCATGGTCAACTGCAACCCCGAGACCGTCTCCACCGACTACGACGTCTCCGACCGGCTCTACTTCGAGCCGCTGACCTTCGAGGACGTCATGGAGGTCTACGAGGCCGAGCTGGCCGCGGGACCCGTGGCCGGCATGGTGGTCCAGCTCGGCGGGCAGACCCCCCTGTCCCTGGCCGCACGCCTCCAGGCCGCGGGCGTACCCGTCCTGGGCACCAGCCCGCAGGCCATCGACGCCGCGGAGGACCGCCAGCTCTTCGGCGTGGTCCTGGAGCGCGCCGGCCTGCCCGCCCCCGCCCACGGCACCGCCCGCAGCGACGAGCAGACCCTGGCGGTGGCCCGCTCCATCGGCTTCCCGGTCCTGGTACGCCCCAGCTACGTGCTGGGCGGGCGCGGCATGGAGATCGTCTACGACGTGACGGGCCTGACGGACTACCTGCACCGCGCCGCCGCCGAGCCCGGGGGCGCCTACGGCACCGGCCCGCTGCTCATTGACCGCTTCCTGGACGACGCCGTCGAGATCGACGTCGACGCCCTCTACGACGGCACCGAGCTGTTCCTGGGCGGGGTCATGGAGCACATTGAGGAGGCCGGCATCCACTCCGGGGACTCCGCCTGCGTCCTGCCCCCCATGAGCCTGTCGGACACCGAGATCGCCCGGATCCGCCGCTCCACGCAGGCCATTGCCGCCGGGGTGGGGGTACGCGGGCTGATCAACATCCAGTTCGCCCTCATGAGCGACACCCTCTACGTCATCGAGGCCAACCCCCGGGCCAGCCGCACGGTGCCCTTCGTCTCCAAGGCCACCGGGGTCCAGCTGGCCAAGGCCGCCGCCCTGCTCATGGCCGGCTCCTCGATCGCCTCACTGAGGGCAGACGGCCTCCTGCCCGCCGACGACGCCGCCGCCTCCGACCCCCTCGACCCCATCGCGGTCAAGGAGGCGGTGCTGCCCTTCAAGCGCTTCCGCACCCCCGACGGCCGGGTGGTCGACACCCTCCTGGGCCCGGAGATGCGCTCCACCGGCGAGGTCATGGGCTACGACGTGGACTTCCCCCGGGCCTTCGCCAAGTCCCAGTCAGGGGCCTACGGCGGCCTGCCCAGTGAGGGCACGGTCTTCGTCTCCGTGGCCGACCGGGACAAGCGGGCGGTCATCCTGCCGGTGGCCCGCCTGGCCGAGCTGGGGTTCACCGTCCTGGCCACCACCGGCACCGCCCAGGTGCTGCGACGCAACGGCATCCCCGCCACCGTGGTGCGCAAGCTCAGCGAGGGCGTGGGCCCCCACGGGGAGCAGACGATCGTGGGACTCATCGAGTCCGGGGCCGTGGACATGGTGGTCAACACACCCAAGGGGCAGGGACCGCGCTCGGACGGCTACTCCATCCGCGCCGCCACCACCGGTGCCGACAAGCCGATTATCACCACCGTCCAGGAGCTCCAGGCCGCCGTCCAGGCCATTGAGGTACGCCTGCGGCCCAGCGAGTACTGGAACACCGTCCGCAGCCTCCAGGAGCACGACGCCGCCCGCGCGGCCCGACGCGCAGGACACCAGCAGGAGGAATGGCTATGACACACCACACGCCCGTGCCGGGGCGGCCCCCACGCCCCTTCGGGGCCCGCCTGGAGGCCGCCATGGACGCCCACGGGCCCCTGTGCGTGGGCATCGACCCCCACCCCTCCCTCCTGGCCGACTGGGGCCTGCCGGACACGCCCGCCGGCCTGCGGGACTTCGCCCTGCGCACCATCGAGGCGGTGGGCGGGCACGTGGCCGCGCTCAAGCCCCAGTCCGCCTTCTTCGAGCGCCACGGGGCCGCCGGCATAGCGGTCCTGGAGGAGGTCCTGACCGCCGCGCGCCAGACCGGCACCCTGTGCGTCCTGGACGTCAAGCGCGGGGACATCGGCTCCACCATGACCGGCTACGCCCAGGCCTACCTGGCCGACGACGCCCCCCTGGCGGCCGACGCCGTCACCCTCTCGCCCTACCTGGGCCTGGGCTCCCTGGCCCCCGCCCTGGAGGCGGCGGAGCGCACCGGCCGGGGCGCCTTCGTCCTGGCCCTGACCTCCAACCCCGAGGGTGCCGGCGTCCAGCACGCCCGCGACGCCTCCGGGCAGGCGGTGGCCGCGGCCGTGGCCACCGGGGTGGCCCGGGCCAACGCCGCCGCGGTAGCCGCCGGGACACTGGGCAGCGTGGGACTGGTGGTCGGCGCCACCGTGGGCGACGCCGTCACGCGCCTGGGGATCGACCTGGCCGCCGTGGGCGGGCCGCTGCTGGCCCCGGGCGTGGGCGCCCAGGGGGCCGGCGCCGCCGAGCTGGAGGCCGTCTTCGGGGCGGCCCGCCGCCACGTCCTGGCCTCGACATCCCGCGCCGTGCTGAGCGCCGGCCCCCACCCGGGGGCCATACGCGCCGAGGCCACCCGGCAGGCCGCCCGGGTGGGCGCCGTCCTGCGGCCCTGAGCCGGGCCGCGCGGCCCGGCGCCCCCGACACGCCGGCCCGGCGCCCTTAGCCCCGGCGTCCTCGGCGCACCGGGTGGAGCGCCTCACCACCTGTCCCGAAAACACGCCCTCGAGATGCGGTGCCCCTCACATGGCCGTAACCTAACATCGTATCGGGCCACCGTACCCAATGAGAAGGAGCAGGTCATGGCATTACCCACATTGACACCTGAGCAACGGACCGACGCCTTAGCCAAGGCGGCCGCGGCACGCGCACGCAGGGCGGAGGTGAAAGCGGCGCTCAAGGGGGGCTCAATGAGGCTCTCCGCCTTCCTGGAGCAGGCCGACCAGGAGGAGGTCCTGGGCAAGATGAAGGCCCTCGCCCTCCTCCAGTCCCTGCCACGTGTGGGCGCCACCACGGCCCGTACCATTATGGAGGAGGTCGGGATCTCCGAGTCCCGGCGTGTGCGCGGCTTAGGCGCCCACCAGCGTGCCGAGCTCGTCCGCCGCTTCGGCTAGGAGCCGCAGCCGATCCTGCCGTGCCGGGGGCGTCCCAGCCCCCGGCACGGCCGCGCTCGCGGGCCCGGTAGCTGGGCCATGATGGTCCCATGAGCGACGTCCCCTCCCCGTCCCGTCTCACCGTCATCGCCGGCCCCACCGCGGTGGGCAAGGGCACCCTCGTGGCCGAGCTGCGGCGTCGGCACCCGGATCTGTTCGTCTCGGTCTCGGCCACCACCCGCGCCCCCCGCCCCGGTGAGGTTGACGGCGTCGACTACCACTTCGTCTCCGAGGAGGAGTTCGACCGCCTGGTCGCGGACGGGCAGATGCTGGAGTGGGCCGTGGTCCACGGCGCCCACCGCTACGGCACGCCGCGCCGCCCGGTCCAGCAGCGCCTGGACGCCGGCCGGCCCGCCCTGCTGGAGATCGACCTGGACGGGGCGCGGCAGGTACGCCGCCGCATGCCCGGTGCCCGGCTGGTCTTCATCGCCCCTCCCAGCTGGGAGGAGCTGGTCTCCCGCCTGGTCGGGCGGGGCACCGAGTCCCCGCAGGAGCAGGGGCGCCGCCTGGCCACCGCGCGCACCGAGCTGGCCGCTGAGGGGGAGTTCGACCAGGTGGTGGTCAATGACACCGTGTCGCGTGCCACCGACGAGCTGGAGCGTATCCTGGGCCTGGCGGACTAGACTGTCCCGACGCAGCGTCTGCCGACACGCTCGGCCCACACCCGGAAGGAACGCACATGCTCGGTACCTCTCCCCAGCCCGAGGGTATTACCAACCCACCCATTGACGACCTCCTGGAGAAGGTCGACTCCAAGTACGGGCTCGTGGTGGAGGCCGCCAAGCGCGCACGGCAGATCAACTCCTACACCCAGCAGCTCAACGACAACCAGTTCGACTTCTACGGCCCCCTCGTGGACGCCGACATCGAGGACAAGCCCCTGAGCGTCGCCCTGCGGGAGATCGCCGCGGACAAGCTCCAGGTCATTACCGGGGACGCCGCCCGGGCCCGTCGCGCCGAGCTGGAGGCCGCGCGCAGGGCCGCCGAGGAGGACGACGCGTTCCCCGAGATCACGATCTCCATGGACTCCGGCGGCTCCCTGGACGGGGGCGTGGACGGGGAGACCGTCAACCCCGATGACGTCCGGTTCTGAGCCGCGCTCCCGGGGCCCGGAGGCGGGTGCCGGCCAGGGACGGGGGCGGCACGTGGTCCTGGGCGTGTCCGGCTCGATCGCGGCCTACAAGGCCCCGGCCTTGGTGCGCCTGCTGCGCCGGGCCGGCCACGAGGTCAGGGTCGTCCCCACCGCGGCGGCCCTGAGGTTCATCGGGGCCCCCGCCCTGGCGGCCGTGAGCGCCCACCCGGTGTCCACCGGCCTCTTCGACGACCCCCAGGCCGTGGAGCACGTGGCGGTCGGCCAGTGGGCCGAGCTGGTCCTGGTCGCCCCGGCCAGCGCCGACCTCCTGGCCCGCCTGGCGGCGGGGCGGGCCGACGACCTGCTCACCGCCACCGTCCTGACCACGACCGCCCCGGTGGTCCTGGCCCCGGCCATGCACACCCAGATGTGGCTCAACCCGGCCACCGTGGACAACGTCGCCACCCTGCGCCGTCGCGGCCTGCGGGTCATTGACCCCGCCAGCGGGCCCCTGACCGGCGCCGACTCCGGCGTGGGGCGCCTGCCCGAGCCCGAGGACGTCGTGGCCCAGGCCCTCGACCTCCTCGGGGGGCCGGCCGGGAGTGACGCCGGTGCCGAGGGGGGAGAGGACCTCCGGGGGCGCCACGTCGTCGTCTCCGCGGGAGGCACGCGCGAGCCCCTGGACCCGGTGCGCTTCCTGGGCAACCGCTCCAGCGGGCGCCAGGGGGTGGCCCTGGCCGCCGCCGCCGCCCGCGCAGGGGCCCGGGTCACCCTGGTGGCCGCCTACGTGGGCCAGGATGTCCTGGCCGACCTGCCCGCGCAGGTCGGCGTCCGGCAGGTGGGTACCGCCGTGGAGATGGAGGCGGCGGTCCGCCAGGCCGCCGCGCAGGCCGACGCCGTGGTCATGGCCGCCGCCGTGGCCGACTACCGGCCCGCCCGGGCCCAGGCGACCAAGATCAAGAAGCACACCCTGCCCCGCGGCGACGTCCCGGAGGGCGGCGGGGAGCGCCCGGCCGAGGAGCCCCCGCCGGTGATCACCCTGGTGGAGAACCCCGACGTCCTGGCAGGGCTCGTGCAGGACCCGCCCCGGGCGGGGCTGGTCGTCATGGGCTTCGCCGCCGAGACCGGTGACGAGGACGGCGACGTCCTGGCCCACGGGGCGGCCAAGGCCCGGCGCAAGGGGGCCCACCTGCTGGCGGTCAACGCGGTGGGGGAGAACCTCGGCTTCGGGGACGTCCCCAACGCCGTCGTGGTCCTGGACGCCCAGGGCCACGAGGTCGCCCGCGCCCGGGGCAGCAAGCAGCAGGTGGCGCAGGCGCTGGTCGGCCTCCTGGCCCGCTACCTGCCCGGGCGCTCCTAAAAGGGGCCCGCGCCCCGTCCTCCTCCCGGCCCCTCGCGCCCGGGGTCTTACCGGCGGCGGTGCCCCCGGCTAGACTGCGTGCGTGAACTCCAGCCTGCGCCTTTTTACCTCTGAGTCCGTCACCGAGGGGCACCCAGACAAGGTCTGTGACCGTGTCTCGGACGCCATCCTCGATGCCATCCTCACGCAGGACCCCCAGGCCCACGTCGCCGTGGAGACCCTGGTGACCACCGGGCTGGTGCACGTGGCCGGGGAGGTGACCACCGAGGCCTACGTGGAGATCCCCGACATTGTCCGCAGCGAGATCGTGCGCATCGGGTACGACTCCTCGGACGTGTGCTTCGACGGTCGCAGCTGCGGGGTGTCGGTGTCCATCGGCCAGCAGTCCCCGGACATTGCCGCGGGCGTGGACAAGGCCCTCCAGGTGCGCGAGGGCGGCACCGCCGACCCGCTGGACCGTCAGGGGGCCGGGGACCAGGGGCTCATGTTCGGCTACGCCTGCACCGACACCCCCGAGCTCATGCCCCTGCCCATCCACCTGGCCCACCGCCTGGCCGAGCGCCTGGCCCAGGTCCGCAGGCGCGGCGTCGTGCCCGGCCTGCGTCCTGACGGCAAGACCCAGGTGACCGTCGGCTACGACGGGGACCGGCCCGTGAGCCTGGCCACGGTGGTGGTCTCCACCCAGCACGACCCCGACCGCTCCCAGGACTGGCTGCGCGCGGCCCTCACCCGGGAGGTCATCCGCCCCGTCCTGGAGGCCCAGGCCCGTGCGGGCACGGAGCTGGCCTGGGACGAGGGGGACGTCCTGGTCAACCCCTCGGGCCAGTTCGTCATCGGCGGGCCGGCCGGGGACGCGGGCCTGACCGGGCGCAAGATCATTGTGGACACCTACGGGGGCATGGCCCGCCACGGCGGGGGGGCGTTCTCCGGCAAGGACCCCTCCAAGGTGGACCGCTCGGGGGCCTACGCCATGCGCTGGGTGGCCAAGAACGTCGTCGCCGCCGGCCTGGCCCGGCGCTGCGAGGTCCAGGTGGCCTACGCCATTGGCTCCTCCCGCCCGGTGGGCCTGTACGTAGAGACCTTCGGGACGCACACGGTGCCGGTGGAGCGCATCCAGGCGGCCATCGAGGAGGTCTTCGACCTGCGTCCGGCGGCCATCGTCCGTGACCTGGACCTGCTGCGCCCCGTCTACCGGTCCACCAGCGCCTACGGGCACTTCGGCCGCCCCGGCTTCACCTGGGAGGCCACGGACCGGGCCCGGGCCCTGGCCGACGCCGTCTGAGACCCCGTGGTGGTGCCCCGGTGAGCAGCGAGGTCGCGCAGCAGGGCGTGCTCCTGGCGGCCCCCGCGCCCGCCCGCCGCCCCGTGGCCCTGGCCGGGGTGTCCCACCCGGTGGCCCGCGTCCTGCTGGACTCCCCGGTGCCCCACCTGGACCGCACCTTCGACTACCTGGTCCCCACCGGCCTGGACGCCGCCGCCCAGGTCGGCACCCGCGTGGTGGTGCGCCTGGGGGGCCAGGAGATCCACGGCTGGGTGTGGGAGCGGGGGGACACCACCACCCACGCGGGCAGGCTCGCCCCCCTGCGGCGGGTGGTCTCCGACCTGCCGGTCCTGACCCGGGCCACCCGGACCCTGGTGGAGGCGGTGGCCGAGCGTGCCGCCGGGACCCGGGCCGACGTCGTGCGCCTGGCCGTCCCCGCCCGCCACGCCGACGCCGAGGCCACCGAGCGCGCCGCCGACCCTCCCGCGCTACCTGACTGGGGCCTGCCCGCCCCCAGCCCCACGGGCTGGCGGGCCTACGACGGCGGCCCCGGCTTCCTGGCCGCCCTGGCCGCCGGGGGCGCCCCGCGCGCCGTGGCCTGCGTGCTGCCCGGCGGGCCCCAGGTGGATCCCTGGGAGGAGCTGCTGGCCCAGGCGGCCCGTACGACGCTGGCCTCGGGCCGGGGCGTCCTGGTCCTGGTGCCCACCACCGCCCAGGCCGAGGCCCTCGCGGCGCGCCTGGGCCAGGAGCTCCCCCGCGAGGGGGTGGCGGTCCTCAGCGCCGAGCACGGGGCGCGCCGACGCTACCGCACCTTCGTGCGGATCCTGCTGGGGCGTGCGCGCGTCGTGGTGGGGACGCGCGCGGCCGCCTTCGCACCGGTGGCGGACCTGGGCCTGGCCGTGGTCTGGGACGACGGCGACGACCGCCTGGACGAGCCCAGGGCCCCCTACACCCACGCGCGTACCGTCGTGGCCCTGCGCGCGGGCGCTGAGCGCTGCGGCCTGCTCCTGGCCGGCTACTCCCGCAGCGTGGAGGCCCAGTCCTACGTGGAGGCGGGCTGGGCGCGCGAGGTCGCGGCCCCCCGGGCCCTGGTACGCCGCGCCGTGGCCCGGGTCCAGGTGCCCGGGCCCGAGCTGGAGGCCGAGGGGGCTTCCGGGGCCGCCCGCGTCCCCTCCCTGGCCCACCGCGCCCTGCGTGAGGCCCTGCGCGGCGGGCCGGTCCTGGTCCAGGTGCCCCGCGGCGGCTACGTCCCGGTGGTGGCCTGTGCCGCCTGCCGGGCCGCCGCCCGCTGCGCCCTGTGCTCCGGGCCCCTGGGGATGGACCGGGACGGGACCACCACCTGCCGGTGGTGCGCCCGGCGCACCCGGGACTGGTCCTGCCCCGCCTGCGGGGCCACCGGCCTGCGTATGGTGGGTGTGGGCAGCGCCCGTACGGGCGAGGAGCTGGGCCGGGCCTTCCCCGGGGTGCCCGTGCTGGTCTCCGGCGCCCGGGAGGACCACGGGGTGGTGGCGACCGTGGACGACGAGCCGCGCCTGGTGGTGGCCACGCCGGGGGCGGAGCCGGCGGCCCCCGGCGGCTACGGCGCGGTCCTGCTGCTGGACGCCGCCACCCTGTCCGCGCGCCCCGAGCTGGGTGCGACCAGCGAGGCCCTGCGCCTGTGGAGCAACGCCGTCGCCCTGGCCCGTCCCGGGGCGAGGGTCATCCTGCTGGGCGGGCCCGAGCCCGGGGCGGCCCAGGCGCTCCTGCGGTGGGACCAGGCCGGTTACGCCCGTCGTGAGCTGGCCGAGCGCGCCGGGCTGCACCTGCCCCCGGCGTGGAGGGCCGCCCGCCTCGACGGGCCCCGGCGCTCCGTGGAGCGGCTCCTGGCCGCGGGGGCGGCACAGGGCTTTGAGGTCCTGGGGCCGGTGCCCGCTCCCGGGGGCGGGGGCGAGCCGTCCCGGGGCGAGCAGCTGCGCGCCCTGCTGCGCGCCCCCCGCTCCCGGGGCCGGGACCTGGCCGGGATGCTGCGCCTGCGCCTGCGTGAGGCCTCCGTCCACCGCGAGGAGCCGGTACGCTGCGAGCTCGACCCGACCCTGCTGTGGTAGACGGAGAACTGACTGATTCTGAGCGGAAACGGAGCTAACAGGTCTCTATTCGACAATCTTCCGCTGGGAGAGATACGATCGTGACACGATCCCTGTCGAGCATGAAGGCGAAGGAGCCCCCATGAAACGACCATCTCTCCACGTCCGAGGTCGAGGCCCGCGAGCACTGGCGCTCCTGGGAGCCCTCGTCCTGGGCCTACCCCTGGGCGCGGGCGCCGCCGCGGAGCCGGCCACCGCCCTGACCGGTACCGTCGACCTGTCCGTCCCCGGCCTGACGGCCACCCTGGCGACGGACTTCCCCCAGGTCACCGGCTACGAGGTCGGCGGGAGCCACCTGGGCGGGCGCGTCTCGACGGTCACCAGCGTCCTGGTCGACGACACCGCCTACCAGGTCACCGACGTCAAGGCCTACCGCACGACGCCGACCGCGGTGCGCTACGACGTCACCCTGGACGGAGGAGTCGACCTCACCGCGGAGATCTCGGTGGACACCGTCACCTCGCAGGCCGACGGCACTACCGGGGCCATCCGGCCGACCCTGACCTTCCGGATCACCAGCCTCACCGGGGGCCACACGGTGGAGATCCCCGGGCAGTCCCTGGTGTCGGTCTCCTCCGACGACGCCGGCGCCGCCTTCGCCGCCGCCACCACGGGCGTGGCCCGGGGCGCCACCGCCGACAACCCCCGGGCCGGGGTCCAGGACGCCTACGGCACCGTGACCACCGACACCCCCACGGACGCCTCCGCCGTCGGGTCGGCCTACCTCCTGGTCAACACCGCCGAGGTCGCCGTCGGCATGGAGACCAACGCGACCCCCGACCAGCCCAGCGGGGCCACCAGCATGAACAACAGCCGGTGGACCCGCCAGGTGGTGGGGACCGGCGGTGACGGCACCGGCCGGGCCCTGACCGTCCAGGCCGGGCAGTGGACCTACCGCTCCACGGCCGCCACCGACGCCGTCGGCGACGAGCCCAGGCCCTACGCCACCTTCGTGTTCACCTCCGACGCCAACCGCTCGGGCAGCGTGGACTGGCAGGACGGCGCCGTCGCCTACGCGGACATCGCCGAGAGCGTGAACGGTGCCGCGGACAACCACAAGTGGGTCGTCACCCACATCCCCTTCAACTTCGCCTCCCAGGCCACCCACCCCTTCCTGCGTACCGCCGACGACGTCAGGCGCGTCTGCCTGGCCACCGACGGCCTGGGCCAGCGCGTCATGCTCAAGGGATACGCCTCCGAGGGCCACGACTCGGCCCACCCGGACTACGGCAACAATATTAACGAGCGCGCTGGCGGGGAGAGGGACATGAAGACCCTCTTCGACACCACCCGGGACTGCAACGCCATCTACGGGGTCCACGTCAATACCACCGAGGCCTACCCCGACGCCGAGCAGTTCGGCTCCCTGGCCTTCACCGGCTCCAAGGGCTGGGACTGGCTGGGCCCCTCCTACTACATTAACCAGCGCGACGACCTGGGCAGCGGCAAGGTGACCCAGCGCTTCCAGGAGCTGCGTGACCAGTTCCCCCTGGCCCAGTACCCCAGCTTCCGCTGGATCTACATCGACGTCTACTACAGCTCCGGGTGGCTGGCCGACCGCCTGGGCCGCGACCTCAACCAGCAGGGCTGGGAGGTCGGCAGCGAGTGGGCGGACAAGTTCGAGCGCTTCTCCACCTGGTCCCACTGGTCCAACGACGAGCGCTACGGCGGCTCCAAGCTCAAGGGCCTGAACTCCGAGATCATCCGCTTTATCGACAACGCCAACAAGGACAACTGGAACCCCAACGTGGCCCTGGGCTACCCCCAGATCGTGGAGTTCGAGGGGTGGACGGGACACCAGGACCAGAAGGCCTTCTACGCCAACGTCTGGGGCAACAACCTGCCGGTGAAGTTCCTCCAGGCCAGCCGCATTATGAGCCAGTCCTCCACCCCGGGGGAGAGGGGCACCACCTACACCTACACCCTGGCCAACGGCGCGGTCGCCTCGGGTACGACGTCGTACACCAACCTGACCAACGGTGACGCCGCCGCCTCCACCATTGCCGCGGACATGGCCGCGACACGCTCGATCACCTACGACGGCGCCCAGGTCCTGTCCGGCTCCTCCTACCTGCTGCCCTGGGCGGACAACGGCAGCTCCCAGGGCAGCCCCCGCCTGTACTACTACAACCCCGCGGGCGGGGAGTCCACCTGGACCCTGACCAACAGCTACAAGGACCAGACCTCCCTGGCCCTGTACCGCCTGACCGACTCCGGCAGGGTCAAGGTCGCCGACCTGCCCGTCACCAACGGCACCGTGACCATCCCCGCCTCGGCCTACGACGGTATCGAGGCCGGGCAGTACGCCTCCACGGCCTTCGTCCTCTACCCCGCCTCCACCCCCGCCACCACGCCCCAGCCCAGCTGGGGGGCCGGGACGGTCCTGTCCGACCCCGGCTTCAACGCCGGCCTGGACGCCTACACCACCACCGGCGCGGTGAGCGCCACCAAGGACGCCCAGGGCGACCCCGTGGCCGCCATTGACGCCGGCGCGGGCTCCCTGGGCCAGCAGGTGACCCTGGACAAGGGCACCTACGAGGCCAGCGCCTGGACGGAGGTCGGACACGGTACCGCCAGCCGGGACGTGTCCGTCTCCGTCAGCGGCCAGGGCGTGGCGGGCACCGGCAACCAGCCCGGGGCCGACACCTCCTCCGCCACCCCCACCAGCCCGGTGACCACCGTGTTCGAGGACTTCGAGCACGTCACCGAGGGCTGGGGGCCCTTCGTCAAGGGCAACGCCGGGGGCTCGACCGACCCGCGCACCGTCCTGGCCCCGCTCAACGCCCCCTACACCCAGAGGGGCTGGACGGCGCCCAACGGGAGGGTCAAGGTCACTGACGACGTGGTCGCCGGGCACTGGAGCCTCAAGGCCCACTCGGAGAACCAGGGCCTGGTCTACCGCACCGTCCCCCAGACCGTGCCGCTCCAGGCCGGGCACCGCTACCGCGTCTCCTTCGACTACGAGAGCACGGACGCGGGCGCCTACAGCTGGGTGACCGGGTACACCACCCTGGGTGCGACCGAGCCGGTGGACACCTACCTGGACACCACCGACATCCCGCAGCAGACCACCCCCACCCACTTCACCGAGGAGCTCACGGCGGGCGCCTGCGGAGAGTACTTCGTGGGCCTGTACAAGAACCAGGGGGGCGGCGAGCAGGTCGACTTCTCACTGGACAACTTCCGGGTCGAGGACCTGGGGGTCGCACCCACCCAGCCCTCCTGCATGACCCCGCAGCTGAGCGTGGAGGGCAGCCTGGTCACCGGCCAGGCCGGGACCGTCCGCTCCACCGTCAGTAACGCCGAGAGCGGCACCGTCACCAACGTGACGGCCACCCTCACCGCCCCCGAGGGCTGGAGCGTGGAGCCCCTGGACTCCACCAGCGCCGCCAGCCTCGCCCCCGGTGAGACCCTGTCGCCCTCCTGGCGCGTGACCGCCCCGCACTCGGCTGCGGGCACCGCCGCGCGCCTGACCGAGACCGTGACCTACGAGCTGGACGGCGCCCAGCGTCAGGCCACCGCCAGCACCGAGGTGACCCCCCTGGGCGGGCTGAAGGCCGACGCCGTCAACTACCTCTCGGACCTGCCCATTAACCCGGACTACAACGGCAACGGCTGGGGCCCGGTGGAGCGCGACCAGGAGAACGGTGAGCAGGGGCAGGGCGACGGGACCCCCCTGACCATCGGCGGGGTGAGGTACAGCAAGGGCCTGGGGGCCCACGCCCTCTCCGACGTCGGCTTCGACCTGGGCGGCCAGTGCCACAGCTTCAGCGCCGTCGTCGGGGTGGACTCCACCCAGTCGTCGCGCGGCAGTGTGACCTTCACCGTGTGGGGGACCGCTGACGGCGAGAACTGGAGCCGGGTGGTTCCCCAGACCGCGGTCCTGCGCGGGGGCCAGGCCGGTCAGCAGGTCAGCGGCGACGTCACCGGGATGCGGACCATCCGCCTGGTCGTCGGCGACGGCGGGGACGGCAACGGCAACGACCACGCCGACTGGGCCGATGCCAGGGTGGCCTGCGGCACCGCCAACCTGGACGGGGGCGGCTCGGGGGGATCAGGGGGCACCACCCCGCCCGGTGACGGGCTGAGCCCCTACACGGGCCCCCTGACGGTCAGCGCGCCGGAGGCCTACGCCAGCAACCCGGTCAGCAACATGATCGACGGGAACCCGGCCACCTTCTACGACAAGGACTGGGTCAACCCGACCCCGCACCCCTCCGAGGTCCTCATGTCCCTCTACCAGGGGGACGACCCCACGGCCGTGGAGCCCACCAGCGTCTCCGGGCTGTCGGTCACCGGCCGGGCCTCCCAGTCCAACGGGCGCGTCCGGGACTACCAGGTCTACGTGGGCCAGGACGCCGCGAACGTCAACCAGCTGGTGGCCTCCGGCACCCTGAGGGACACCGGGGACGAGCAGCGGATCGTCTTCCCGACCCCGGCCAGCGCCAAGCTCGTCAGGCTCGTGGTCACCTCCACCTACAAGACCAAGCCCACCGAGCCCGACGGCCTGCTGACGATCGCCGAGATCGCCCCGCTGACCGGTACGGCCACCCCCGCGCCCACCCCGCCGGACCCCTCGACACCCTCGGATCCGCCCGCGCAGCCCGACCCCAACGGCGTGGTCACCGACACCGCCGCGCCGGGCCTGGTGGGCCAGGACTACCTGGGGGTCAGGACGGCCAGCGACGCCGGTGCGGTCACCGGGACCGTGACCACCCGGATCTCCACGACCTCGGCGGCCAACTGGGTGGCGGCCGACCAGAAGCACGGCACCTACTTCCAGCGGGTGCCGGTGCGCTTCACGGTGGGCCAGGACCGCACCGCGGTGACCCTGAGCGTCACCGCCGGTGACGGCTCCGCCCCGGTCCTGGTGGACAACCTGCGCCTGGTCAGGGTGGAACGGGCCGCCGACAACGACCTGCTCGGTGTGGACTGCACGGCCAGCCCGGTGCCCCAGGCCTGCACCTCGGCCACCGCCAACGCGCGGCTGGGCCTGTCCACCCCCGCCCGGCCGGGCGGTGACACCCCGGAGCCCGGGCCCACCCCGACGCCCGAGCCGACGCCCGGACCCAGCCCGACGCCGGCGCCCACCACTGAGCCGACCCCGGAGCCCAGGCCCACGCCGTCCCCCGAGCCGACACCTGGTCCGACCCCTGGGCCCACGCCCGGCCCGAACCCGGAGAAGCCCACTAAGCCCATCTTCGTGGCCACCGTGGAGGCGGCCGCCAAGGGCACCGTGTTCCTGGGCGACTGGGACGGCGACGGGGTGAGGTCCTGGGCCGTCCGCGTGGGCACCCGCGTGGTGTTCTACAACGACAACACGGCCCTGGCCGCGCCGGTGGCCTCGGTGTCCATCGGGCGTGCCAGCGACGAGATCTACGTCGGTGACTGGGACGGCGACGGGAAGGACACGGTGGCGCTGCGCCGTGGCTCCACCGTCTACTACCAGACCAGCGTGGAGTCCTCGGCGACGACCACCGGCACGGTCCCGCGCGGTGCGACCCTCAACGTGGTCAGGCAGGGTGGTAAGGACGTGCTCGTCCCCCAGACCTGAGGCCCCTCACGGTCCTGTCCCGCAAGGCCTGGCGGCGTCGTCATCTGGCGGCCCGAGCGCCCCTGCCCCGCAGGCGGCGCCCGTCGGGCCACACGGACTGAGGCCCTTGTCCACCCGGTCCCGTCACGCGCCCTCGTGGTGCGTGGCGGGACCGGGTGCGTGCTAAGCGGCCGCACCTGCTCGTGGACGGTCCGGGCCAGGGGCTCGGGCCCCGGGTCGAGCCAGCCGGTGGTGACAGCTGAGACGGTCCGGCCTGCGGGGCCGACAGTGGCAGGCCGGTGCGCTGAGGGCCAGCCTGCGCGGCAGCCCACGCAGCCGCGTCGGGCACGGCTGAGGCCGGTGTGCTGAGGTCCAGCGTGGCGAGGCCCGCGCGACCTCAGTGGCAGGGGGCTGGTCGGTGCACCGGGAACCGGTGCGTTACCGGGGGTTGTCGGGCACAATAGGCCCATGAGCCCTACCACGGATACACGGGTGAGTGCCGTCGTCCTGGACTACGGCAACGTCCTGGTGGCCTGGGAGGCCATGGCGGCCGTGGCCGGGCGGGTGAGCCAGGCCGACTGGGACGAGTTCTGCCAGGGCGCGGACTTTGACGCCCTCAACGCCCGTAGCGACCTGGGTGAGCCGTTTGAGGACATTCTCGCGGACCTGGCGGCCACCCACCCCCGGCGTCCCGACTGGGTGGAGATCCTGTCCACCTATCGGGCGAACTTCCCTGACTCCCTGACCGGTCCCGTGCCCGGGACCCTGGGCGTCGTGGACGACCTCCTGGCCGCCGGGGTCCCCCTGTACCTGCTGAGCAACTTCGACGCCCCCACCTTCCCGGCCGCCCGCGCCATGGTGCCCCAGCTGGAGCGCTTTCGCGGCCTGATGGTCTCCGGGCAGGAGCGCCAGGTCAAGCCCTCACCGGTGATCTTCCGCCGGCTCCTGGAGCGCTACGGCCTCATAGCCGCCTTCACCCTCTTCGTGGACGACTCACCGGCCAATATCAGGGGCGCCCGGGCGGTGGGGCTCCGGACCCACCACTTCACCGGCGCCGGCCGCCTGCGGGCCGACCTCATTGAGCGCGGCCTCCTCCCGCGCCCCTGACCCACCCCTCGCGAGAACGGTACTTATTCCTCGTGAGAACGGTACTTGTTGCTCGTGAGAACGGGCGGGTCGCGGAACGGTCACGTGGTGCGACCTCTGGACTGCACGAGTTCTTGTCGGTGGCTCCTTCGGGGCCTACAGAATCACGCGGATATCTCAGGGTCAGGTAGGGAGCCGACACAAGAACCTGTGCGATCTGCAAGAACTCGTGCAAAACTGTCGGTCCGCAGACCTGCTTTTGACGCAGTCTGAGGCTCAGGGCCGGGGCCGTCCTCGGCCGCATCGGGGCCCGACGCAGCGCGATCTCCGCCGGGGCCGTCCTCGGCCGCGCCGAGGTCATGCCCCTGACCTGCGTGGGCATTCATTGCTACAAAAGGTAGGGCGGAGTGGGTCCGACCTTAAGCCAGGCTGCGTCAAAGCAGGATCCCGAGATCGTCAGGCGACCCGCGAGCAATCGGAATAACATGCGGAAGATCGCATGGATTCCCATTCCTGTCGGAGACGTCACAGACCCCGGCGAGCCCTCTGGGCAACCCCGTCCTCACGGCAGGCGACCCTGCGACAGGGGGCGTCTACAGCCGGGCCACCGGAGCGGCCCCCGTTCTCACGAGGAACAAGTACCGTTCTCACGACAAACAAGTACCGTTCTCACGACGAATAAGTACCGTTCTCGCGAGGGGCGCGAGGGGTGCGCGGCGGGGGTGACGTCGTGCTGTCCTGCCGGTCCCCGTAGACTGACGGGTATGCGTGTGCTCTTCGCCGGGACCCCTGAGGTCGCCCTACCCGCCCTGACGGCCCTTATGGACAGCCCGGAGCACGAGGTGGTAGGGGTCCTGACCCGGGCCGACGCGCGCCGGGGCCGGGGCCGGGGCCTCCACCCCTCACCCGTGGCCGCCCTGGCCCGCCCGGCCGGGCTCGAGGTACGCACCCCCGCCACCCTGCGCCAGGTGGAGGTCCAGGACTGGATCCGCTCCCTGGAGGCCGACGTCGCCGTCGTCGTGGCCTACGGGCGGATCGTGCCCGTCAGCCTGCTGGAGGTGCCCGTCCACGGCTGGCTCAACCTGCACTTCTCCCTCCTGCCCGCCTGGCGCGGGGCCGCCCCCGTCCAGCGGGCCCTTATCGCGGGCGACGACGTCACCGGGGCCTGCGTGTTCAGGCTTGAGGAGGGCCTGGACACCGGTCCCGTCTACGCGCGCCTGACCGAGGCGGTCCGCCCCACCGACACCAGCGGTGACCTCCTGGAGCGCCTGGCCGCCGCCGGTGCGGGTCTGCTCCTGACCACCCTGGGGGCCGTCGCCGACGGCAGCGTGCGTCCCGAGCCCCAGGACGACGCCGCGGCCACCCTCGCCCCGCTGCTCACCACCGCCGACGGCCTGCTGCGGTGGCAGGACCCGGCCCTCGCGCTGGAACGGCGGGTCCGGGGCGTCACCCCCTCCCCGGGGGCGCACACCACCTGGCGCGGCGTCCGCCTGCGCCTGGGCCCCTTGACCCTGGTCCCCGAGGTCACCGACCTGGCCCCCGGCGAGCTGCGCCCCTCCCGCCACGAGGTCCTGGTGGGGACCGGCTCGCACGCCCTGCGCCTGGGGCAGGTCGCCCCGGCCGGACGCTCCTGGATGGCGGCCGACGCCTGGGCCCGGGGCGCGCGCCCCGGGCCGGGAGAGCGGCTGGGCCAGGATGACGCCACCACCGGGGAGGAGCGCTCATGACCGGCAGCCACGGCTGGCAGGGCCGGGACCGGAATGACGGCCGGGACCGGGGCCGCTACGACGGGGAGCGGGGGCGAGGACGCCGGGACGACGGCCGGGGCCGGGATCGCTATGACGGCGGCAGCCGGGACGGGGACCGCCCCGGCGGCGACGGTCGTAGCCAGCTGGGTCATGGAGGCCGCGGCCGGGACCGGTATGACGGCCGGGACCGCGGCCGTACGCCGTCGGGGCGTGCCCCAGGGCGCTCCGGTGAGCCCGACACCCCCCGGCTCCTGGCCCTCAGGGCCCTGGAGCGGGTCCGTCAGGACGACGCCTACGCCAACCTGGTCCTGCCTCCCATGCTGGACCAGGCTCGGGCGGGTCGGCGTGACGCCGCCTTCACCACCTCCCTGACCTACGGCACGCTGCGCCTCCAGGGCCGCTACGACGCCGTGATCGCCATGTGCTCGAACCGGCCCCTGGACCAGGTCGACGCCCTGGTCCTGGACGTGCTGCGCCTGGGGGTCCACCAGCTCCTGGGCATGCGCGTGCCCACCCACGCCGCGGTGAGCACCACCGTGGACCTGGCCTCCTACGCCGCCGGCCGGGGTGCCGCCACCTTCGTCAACGCCGTCCTGCGGAAGGTGGCACAGGGCGACCTGGAGTCGTGGCTGGAGCGGGTGGCCTCCGCCGCCCCCGACGAGGTGAGCGCCCTGGCCCGGACCCACTCCCACCCGGCCTGGGTGGTCAGGGCCATGCGCCAGGCCCTCCTGGGCAACGGGCGGGACGTCGGCGAGCTCCAGGCCCTCCTGGAGGCCGACAACACCGAGCCCGAGGTGGCCCTGTGCGCCCGTCCGGGCCTGGTCACCCCCGAGGAGCTGGCCTCCGCCGCCTGGGACGCCAGCCACCAGGAGCCCCGGCGGGGGGAGCGCAGCCCCTACGCCGTCGTCCTGGCAGGGGGGGACCCGGTGCGTATCGCCGCGGTGCGCGACTCACGTGCGGGCGTGGAGGACGAGGGCAGCCAGCTCGTGGCCCTGGTGCTCTCCGAGGCCCCCCTTCAGGGGCGTGACGAGCGCTGGCTGGACCTGTGCGCCGGGCCCGGGGGCAAGGCGGCCCTGCTGGGGGCCCGCGCCGCCCAGCGCGGCGCCACCCTGGTGGCCAACGAGGTCGCCCCCCATCGCTGTGACCTGGTGCGTGCCGCCGTGCGGGCCCTGCCCGAGCGGGTCGTGGAGGTCCGCTGCGCCGACGGCCGGGAGGCGGGACGCCAGGAGCCGGGGGCCTACGACCGGGTGCTCGTGGACGTGCCCTGCTCGGGCCTGGGCTCGTTGCGACGGCGCCCGGAGGCCCGGTGGCGCCGTCAGCCCCGCGACGTCACCGAGCTCGCCGCCCTCCAGCGCGACCTCCTGGCCAGCGCCCTGCTCGCCGCACGCCCCGGGGGAGTAGTGGCCTACACCACTTGCTCCCCGCACCTGCTGGAGACCAGCCTCGTGGTCAAGGACACCTTGGCCGCCCTGGCCAGGAAGGGGGTGGAGGCGAGTCCCCTCCACGCCGGTGAGGTGGCCGCCCGGGTGTCGCCGGTGCCGCCGGCGGGGGTGGAGCAGCAGATGCTCCAGCTCTGGCCCCACCTGGACGGTACCGACGCCATGTTCTGCGCGCTGCTGCGCCGTCACTGACCCGCCGCCACGGCTACTGCTAGCGGGCTGGTGCCAGCGACGTACCCTCTAGCCAGCGGGGACGTGCCTTAGTCGGCGGCGACGTACCCTAGAGGTACGTCCCCGGTTACCAAGGTACGTCCCCCGTGAGAACCACCTCCGGGCCCCGCGTGGCGGCACGTCCCCGGGGTGCGCCTGGTAGACCACGGCACGCCCAGTACGTCCCCGGTCAAGGCACGTCGCCACCAGCTGCCCGCTGGCCGGGTACCGCCTGCTGGCCCACGTCCGCCCGTCCGCACCGGCCACCCACCGGCCGCTTGCCCACCAACCCGCACCGGCCACCCGCCCACCGGGTACCGCGCGCCGGCCCGCACCACCGTCCCCCACCACCAGGAGAGAGCCCATGGAACCTGCTATCCACCCCTCCATCCTCAACTGCGACGTCGCCCACCTGGCCCGTGAGCTGGACCGGGTGGCGGCCGACCCCTCCAGCGGGCGGGCGGGGGCCGACGGGGTGCACGTGGACGTCATGGACAACCACTTCGTGCCCAACCTGTCCTGGGGCCTGCCCGTGGTCCAGGCCGTGCTCGCCCACACCCCCCTGCCCGTGGACGCCCACCTCATGATCGAGGCCGCCGACCGCTGGGCCCCGGCCTACGCGGAGGCCGGGTGCCACACCGTCACTGCCCACCTGGAGGCCAGCACGGCGCCGGTGCGTCTGGCCCGCGAGCTGCACCGCCTGGGCAGCCAGGCGGGGATCGCCCTGCGCCCGGCCACCCCCCTGGAGGCGGTGGCCGACGTGCTGGGGGAGTTCGACATGCTCCTGATCATGACCGTCGAGCCCGGTTTCGGCGGGCAGTCCTTCATCGATGCCATGCTGCCCAAGATCGAGCGGGCCCGGCGCATGGTGGGGCGCCGGGGCCTGGAGCTGCGCATCCAGGTCGACGGCGGGGTGAGCGCGACGACCATCGGCCGGGCCGCCGAGGCGGGGGCGGACGTCTTCGTGGCCGGCAGCGCCGTCTACCGGGCGTCCGACGCCCTGGACGCCGTGGACCAGCTGCGGGCCCTGGCCTCCGCCCACCGCCACGGCTACGTCAGCTGCTAGCGGGCCGGTGCCGGCGACGTACCCTAGCTGGCGGGGACGTGCCTTAGTCGGCGGCGACGTACCCTAGAGGTACGTCCCCGGTGACTAAGGCACGTCGGCCCGCGAGGAGGCCGGCCAGATACCGACGCGGGACCGTCACCGGCAGCGCGCCGGGTGCTACCGGGCGCCGGGACGCTAGCGGCTGCTGGGGTTGGTGACCACCTGGCCGTTCAGGGAGAGCACCGTGCGGCTGTAGCGGCCGTCCAGCTCATCCTTGGGCTCGGAGTACACATTGGCCTGGTCGGACATGTCCCCGCCCATCATGGGGCGCAGGCCGACGGCCTCCAGGTAGGCCGAGTCGCCCTCCGGGGTGGCCGGCGAGTAGTAGTCCTTAATGACGATGACGAACCGGTGGCTAATGGAGTCACCCGGGGACAGGGGCTTCTCCCACTTGACAGTGATCGCCTTCGGCTGCCCGGAGCCCCAGGTGTTCACGCTCGACATCTGCGCGCACTCCGGCCCGCCCGCGTAGTACTTCTCCACCGAGACCCGGTCGTCGTCACGCTTGGGGGCGGTCCCCGCGCCGTGGTAGTCCACCTTGGACGTGGAGGAGGCGCTGCTGACGGCGGTGAGGATCGTGCGCACGGAGACGGTCGTGTCGAACTGCGACGTCGTGGCGGTGACGGTGAGCCGGACGGGGATGACGGCGTCGGTCCTGGGGTCGATCGAGCACGACGAGCCGATCGTCCTGTCCTGCGCGTCATTGAGCACCATCCCGGGGACGTAGTGCTCCGCGGCCCCCATGGCGATCGACAGGTCGTAGCCGTACCCGTTCTTGTTGGTGTAGTGCCACACGTGGTCCGCGGTGGTCAGGGGCCCGGTCACTGCCGCGGCGGTGGTGGGCGCCGGGGTCGGGGACGGCGTCGTGTCCACCTGGGGCGTGTCCCCCGGGCCCGTGGCCTGTGGGCCGCCGGTCTCTGACTGCGTCGACCCGCAGGCCGCCAGGCACAGCAGAGTGGCGACGGCCACTGCCCGCGTGCCGGCCCCGAGGCGCGACCGTGGTGGCGTAGGCGGAAATCTCATGGACAAACTCCCTGGTGGGGGCGGGTTCGGACACGTGGTCGGCAGCTCGGGCGCCGATGTCGGGGGACGCTACCAGCGGCACCGTCGTTACCGTAACGTGATCAGGGGCAACTTCCTGCCCCCCTTCAGGCCTTGACGCAGCAGGCCCCGGTGTGCTATGTGCGGTGGGTGCCCGCGGGTGTGCAGCCAGCCCCGGAGCCCGCGGACCGGGACGGTGCGGGGTACACAGCTGACCACCGTCGGACGAGGGCGTAGTATGTGCTCGCACCGCTCAGTGGAAGGGGGCCGCCGATGACGTCGTCCGACCGTCCGCGTGGACGAGGAGACCAGGCGCGAGGCTGCACGCATCGCGGAGGACCTCGGTTTCGACCTGCCTTCCGTCACCCGGGCCTTCTACCGTCAGATCGTACGGGAGAACCGCCTGCCCCTGGCCTACCTCGCCCCGAACACGGAGTCCCGTGAGGCGTTGCGCGAGGCGGACGAGATCATCACCCGCGGTACTTCGCGTTTCACGTCCCGCGAGGAGTGCTACGCCGAGCTGGGAATCTGATACGAGTGCTCGAACCCGAGCTCAGCCCGGCGTTCACCCGACGTCAAGCGCGTGAAACGCCGTCACGCGAGTACGCGACTGCTGCAGGAGGTCATGGACCTCATTCTTGATGACACGACCAGCTCCCGCTCGGAACTCCGTCGTCGGCATCGTGCGCACCGTCTCAAGGGCGAGTGGCGTGGTGCGAGTGAGTGCCACGTCGCCAGTGCAGGCGACTGGCTCCTTGTGTGGAAGACGGAGAGCGGTCTCGCGGTCCTCCCCCGCACGGGCACGCACGAGGAGAGCGTCGGCTGAGGGACTCCGGCGCCCCGAGCTTGTCCCACCCGGTCCCCGCTGCTGCGGCGAGGCCCCGCCGCCCCGGCCGCGTACGGCAGCGCGCCTCACGGCGCCCGGGCGGCTGCGGGCTCCTCCCTCCCCGTACTCAGCCAGGAGCAGGGAGGCACGGCACCCAGGCGCCCGCGGGCTCCTCCGATGGTGTCGTGGTCGCGGTGTGGCGGGCGGCGGGCCCCGCCTTGGGCACCTGCGGGCCCCGCCTTGAGCGCCTGTGGGTTCCTCCAAATCGTGCTGGTGCTTTGGTGCCCCTCTCCAACACCCGCGATATCCTGCGAGAAGCACCGTCCTGGCGGCAGCGGTTTCAAGGTGCCCGACGCCCTTTGTGAGGATTCCACAGTCGGGCTTCCCGTCGCCGGGCCCCTACCGTAAGGTCCGTGGGAGCGGGGCCGTCGCCCCCAGGAACCCGGAAGGAGCCCAGTGGCCAGCATCAACCGCGTCCTCATCGCCAACCGCGGCGAGATCGCCCTGCGCGTGGTCCGCACCCTGCGGGACCTCGGCGTGACCTCGATCCTGCCCTACACCCCCGACGACATCCTCACCCCGCCCGCCGAGCTCGCCGACGAGGCCCACGCCCTGCCCGCCGACACCCGGTACGACAATGCCGCCGCCGTGCTGGAGCTGGCCCGGGCCACCGGCGCCGACGCGATCCACCCCGGCTACGGCTACCTCTCCGAGGACGCCGACTTCGCCCGTGCCGTCATTGACGCCGGGATCACCTGGGTGGGGCCGTCCCCTGAGGCCATGGACGCCCTCGGGGACAAGATGAGCGCCCGCGCCACCGCCCTGCGGGCCGGGGTCGCCCCCGTGCCCGGCCTGAGTGAGCCGGTCACGGACGTGGACACCGTCCTGGCCTTCGCCGCCGAGCACGGCTGGCCCGTGGCCCTCAAGCGCACCGACGGCGGGGGCGGGCGCGGCATTACCGTGCTCCACGACGAGGCGCAGGCCCGGGCCACCGACGCCCTGGTCGGCGCCCAGGCCGCCGGGGCCACCCTGCTGCTGGAGCGGTTCGTCACCGCCGCCCGCCACGTGGAGACCCAGTGCGCCCGCGACGCCCACGGGGGCTTCGCCGTGGTCTCCACCCGCGACTGCTCCCTCCAGCGCCGCAACCAGAAGCTCCTGGAGGAGGCCCCGGCCCCGTTCCTGCCCGAGGGCGTCGAGGAGCTGCTCGTCTCCAGCTCCCACCGGCTCCTGGACGCCGTGGACTACGTGGGGGTGGCCACCTGCGAGTTCCTCCTGACCCCCACCGGCGAGGTCTACTTCCTGGAGGTCAACCCCCGCCTCCAGGTGGAGCACTGCGTCTCCGAGGAGGTCACCGGCACCGACCTGGTGGCCGTCCAGCTCACCCTGGCCTCCGGGGGGCACCTGCCCGCCATCCCCGCCCCCCGCGGCCACAGCATCGAGCTGCGCATCACCTGCGAGGACGCCACCCGGGGCCTGGCCCCCTGCACGGGCGCCATCACCCGCCTGCGCTGGCCCGCCGGCCCGGGGATCCGTATTGAGTCCGGGGTCGTGGAGGGCGACGTCGTCACCCCGTTCTTCGACCCCATGCTGGCCAAGATCGTGGTCACCGGCAGCAGCCGGGAGCAGGCCATTGAGCGGGCCCGCCGGGCCCTGTACGAGACCCTCGTGGAGGGGGTCACCGTGTGCACCGCCCTGCACGAGGACGTCCTGGGCCGTACGGACTTCACCCGGCCCACCGCCGACGGGCGCCTGGGCGTGACCACCCGCTGGATCGAGGACACCGTCCTGCCCGACCTGGCCGCGGGGGACCACGCGGCCGGCCCCGCCGTGGCCGCCGGGCCGGTGACCGCCGGCTCCCAGGCCCCCGCCGCCCCCGCGCCCACCGCGCGCACCCGCTCCACCTACGTCATCGAGGTCAACGGCCAGCGGGTCCAGCTGACCATCCCCGACGGCATCCTGGGCGGGGCGGGCCCGCGCGCCACCGTCGCCGAGCACCGCCGTCGCGTCCAGCCCCTGCGCGACCGCGCCCGGGCCACCGCGCGCCCCGGGGCCGCCGGGGCCGGGGGCGAGCCCGGGCTCATTATCGCCCCCATGCAGGCCATCGTCACCCGCGTCTGCGTGGAGGAGGGCCGCCGCGTCCAGGCCGGCGACCTGCTCATCGTCCTGGAGTCCATGAAGATGGAGAACTACGTGCACGCCCCGATCGACGGCGTCGTGACCAGCATCCAGGCGGTGGCCGGGCGCACCGTCAGCGCCGGGGACGTGCTGGTGCGACTGACCGGCGACGACCCTGAGGAGGCCCGAGCATGACCACCACCCACGCCCCCGCAGCGCCCGGTGCCGACGCCGGGGCGGCCCCCGTGAGCGGGACCACCATGGCGGACTCGGCGACCACCACCGCCTTCCGCGAGCGCACCGCCCAGGTCGCCGCCACCGCCGAGGAGCGCGCCGCCCAGCGCCAGCACGCCAAGGGCAAGCAGACCGCCCGCGAGCGCATTGACTCCCTGCTGGACCCCGGCTCCTTCCTGGAGATCGGCCGCTACACCGGCTCCGGGGCGGGGGAGGGGGCCCGGCCCTCGGCCGTCGTCACCGGCTTCGGGCAGGTCGACGGGCGCCAGGTGGCCGTCTACTCCCAGGACTTCTCCATCTCCGGGGGCGCCCTGGGGGCGGTGGAGGGGGACAAGATCGTCCGCCTCCTGGACGACGCCCTGCGCCTGCGCATCCCGATCATCGGCCTGATCGACTCCGGGGGGGCCAAGATCCAGGAGGGCGTGGGGGCCCTGCGCCAGTACGGGCGGATCTTCAACCGCACCTGCGCGGCCTCCGGGCTGGTGCCCCAGATCTGCGTCATCCTGGGGCCCTGCGCGGGCGGGGCGGTCTACTCCCCGGCCCTGACGGACTACATTATCGCCACCCGGCAGGCCTCCCACATGTTCGTCACCGGCCCGGACGTGGTGCTGGCCTCCACCGGGGAGAAGATCAGCGCCGAGGAGCTGGGCGGGGCCGACATCCACGGCTCGGTCTCCGGGGTGGTGCACTACGTGGCCGAGAACGAGGACGACGCCCTGAGCCAGGTGCGTACGGTCCTGGCCTACCTGCCCTCCTCCTCCGAGCAGGAGGCCCCCTCCTACGACTACGACGCCGCCGACCGCCAGGAGGACCTGGCCTCCGCCCGGCAGGTGGGTGAGCTGGTGCCCTCCTCCACCCGGCAGCCCTACGACGTGGTGGAGGTGGTCTGCGCGGTGGCCGACCACGGCGAGCTGGTCCAGGTCCAGGAGGACTTCGCCCCCAACGTGGTGGTGGGCTTCGTGTGCTTCGAGGGCCGTCCGGCCGGTGTCGTGGCCAACCAGCCGCTCCACGACGCGGGGACCCTGGACGTGGACGCCTCCGAGAAGCTGGCCCGGTTCGTGCGCTTCTGCGACGCCTTCGGCCTGCCGGTGGTCACCTTCGTGGACGTGCCCGGCTACCGTCCCGGCGCCGCCCAGGAGCACGCGGGCATTATCCGCCGTGGCGCCAAGGTCATTAACGCCTACGCCACCGCCACCGTCCCCCTGGTCACCGTCATCCTGCGCAAGGCCTACGGCGGGGCCTTTATCGTCATGGGCTCCAAGGCCATTGGCGCGGACCTGAACTTCTGCTGGCCCGGGGCCGAGATCGCGGTCCTGGGGGCGCAGGGGGCCGTGGGCATTATCCACCGCCGCACCCTGGCCGCCGTGCGCGCCCAGCAGGGCGAGGCCGCCGCCGCCGCCGAGCACGAGCGGCTGGTGGACGAGTACACCCGGGCCGTGATCAACCCCGACAAGGCGGTGGCCATCGGGGAGATCGACGCCGTCATCGCCCCGGAGGACACCCGGACGGTCATTGTCGACTCCCTGGCCGCCCTGCGCGGCAAGCGTGACGGACGACGTACGACCCCCAAGAAGCACGACAACGGACCCCTGTGAGGCAGGACAGACCAGCTGTGAGCACCCTATCCGCGCCCGCACCGGGCGCCCCGACCCCCTTGACCCCCTCCGAGCAGAACCAGGATGAGAACCGGACGATGAGCACCACCCCCTCCACCGCGACGACCGCCGCGCAGCGACTCACTGACGGTGAGCCCTACATCGTGGCCTTCGGCGGCCAGGCCACCCCCTGGCGCGCCGTCCTGGCCGACCTGGTCGCCCTGGACCGTGACCTCGCCGCCTCCCTGGCCGACCTGGACGCGGCCGTGGCCGACCGCCTGGCCCCCGTGGCCGCCGAGCTGCTGACCGTCACCCCTACCGGTGCCCGCCTGCTGACCGACCAGGCCGCCCCGGTGGTGGGCCGGCGCCGGGGCGCGGCGGACACCGCCGACGTGTCCGTGCCCGGTATCCTCCTGGCCCAGCAGGCGGTCCTGGAGGCCCTGCCGGCTGCGGGGGTGTCCCTGTCGGCCACGCCCCCGGCGGGGGCCGTCGGCCACTCCCAGGGCGTCCTGGGCGTGGCCCTGCTGGAGGCGCTGCGCGGCCCGCGTGACGCGGTCGTGGACGTCCACGCCCTGGCCCGTCTCATCGGGGCCGCCGCCGCCCGGGCCACCCGCCGCCTGGACCTGGGCACGGTGGGGGAGTCCACGCCCATGCTCTCGGTGCGCGGCGTGACCCGCCAGGAGCTGGACTCCGTGCTGGAGCGGGTGCCCGGCTCCGGGCGCCTGTCGGTGGGGGTCACCAACGGGCGCACCGCCCACATCCTCTCCGGGCGCCCCGGCGACCTGGAGCGCGTGGTCACCGCCCTGGAGGCGGCGGCCGCCGCCAGTGCCAGGGCCCGTAAGGAGCGTCGCCTGGGCGGGGCGGTCCTGGCCCCCGTCACCGAGTTCCTGACCACCTCCGTGCCCTTCCACACCCCGCTGCTGGCCGGTGCCGTGGAGGACGTCGTCGCCTGGGCGGGTGCCTGCGGCCTGGACACCTCCCTGGCCCGGGACCTGGGGGCCGCCGTCCTGACCGACCACGTGGACTGGCCCGCCACCGTCACCGCCGCCCTGGAGGGGGGCGTGCGCACCGTCCTGGACCTGGGTCCGGGGGCCGTCCTGTCCCGCCTGACCGAGGCCGTCCTGGCCGGGACCGGGGCCACCGTGGTGCCCGCCGGGACCGCCGCCGCCCTGGATAACCTGGACCGCCCCGGGGTCCGGCCCGCCGCCACCGTGGACCGCTCCCGGTTCGCCCCGCGCCTGACCCGCCTGCCTGACGGGCGCCTGACCCTGGAGACCGCCTTCACCCGCCTGACGGGCCGCTCCGCCGTCATGCTCGCGGGCATGACCCCCACCACGGTGGACCCGCAGATCGTGGCCGCCGCCGCCAACGCCGGCTACTGGGCCGAGCTGGCCGGCGGGGGCCAGACCACCGGCCCGGTCCTGGCCGCCAACCTCGCCGGCCTCCAGAAGCAGCTCAAGCCCGGGCGCACCGCGGCCTTCAACGCCATGTTCATGGACCGCTACCTGTGGAACCTCCACCTGGGCACCCAGCGCCTGCTGTCGCGGGCCCGCGCCGGGGGGGCCCCGGTGGACGGCATCACCGTCTCGGCGGGCATCCCCGAGCTGGAGGAGGCCGTCGCCCTCATTGAGCGCCTGCACGCCGAGGGCTTCCCCTACGTGGCCTTCAAGCCCGGCACCGTGGAGCAGATCCGCTCCGTGCTGGCCATCGCCCGCGCCGTGCCCACCACCCCGGTGATCATGCAGGTGGAGGACGGCCACGCCGGCGGGCACCACTCGTGGGAGGACCTGGACACCATGCTCCTGGCCACCTACGACGCCATCCGCCAGCAGGACAACGTCATCCTGTGCGTGGGCGGGGGCATCGGCACCCCCGAGCGGGCCGCCGACTACCTCACCGGCCGCTGGGCCCTGGCCTACGGCACCGCCGCCGCCCCGGTGGACGGGGTCATGGTGGGCACGGCCGCCATGACCTGCCTGGAGGCCAGGACCAACGACGACGTCAAGCAGCTGCTGGTGGACACCCCCGGGATCGACCCGCACGGGGCCAACCGCGGCTGGGTGGCCTCCGGGGCCTCCGAGGGGGGCATGACCTCGGGCCTGTCCCACCTGCGCGCCGACCTGTACGAGATCGACAACTCCTCGGCGCGGGCCTCCCGCCTCATCCAGGAGCTCGCCGGTGACGAGGCGGCCATGAACGCCCGCCGTGACGAGATGGTCGCCGCCCTGGCCAGGACCGCCAAGCCCTACTTCGGTGACGTGGAGGAGATGACCTACCTGGCGTGGGCCACCCGCTACGCCGAGCTGTGCGTGGCCCCCCACGCGGGGCGCGCCGCCACGGTGGCGGACTGGGCCGACGAGGGCTGGTACGACCGCTTCCTGGACCTGCTGCACCGTGTCGAGGCCCGGCTGAGCCAGGCCGACCACGGCCAGGTCCCCACCCTGTTCGCCGACCACGACGCCGTCATTGACGCCGACGCCGCCCTGGCGGCCCTGGCCGGGCGCTACCCGTCGGCCGCCACCACCCTGGTGGAGCCCGCCGACGCCGCCTGGTTCGTGGACCTGTGCCGCAAGCACCCCAAGCCGGTGCCCTTCGTGCCCGTCCTGGACGCCGACATCCTGCGCTGGTGGGGCACGGACTCCCTGTGGCAGTCCCAGGACCCGCGCTACACCGCCGACCAGGTCCGGATTATCCCCGGGCCCGTGGCCGTGGCCGGGATCACCACCATTAACGAGCCCGTGGGCCACCTGCTGGGACGCTTCGAGACCGCCGCCGTCGAGGCGCTCCAGGCCTCGGGGACCCCCGAGCGGGCCGTCGCCGGGCGCCTGGGAACCTCCTGGCTGCCTGAGGCGCACACCGTGGCCGACGCCACCGAGCTGGTGCGTACCACCCCGCACGTGCTGTGGAACGGCCACCTGACCGTCAACCCCGCCCGGGTCCTCACCGACGACGCCTACACGGTGGTGGCCCGCCCCGACGTCGCCCCTGACGCCTACGACCTGGACATCCACCTGGACACCCACTGGGACTCCACCCCCGGCGGGTCGGCCATCCACGCCGTGCGCCGCCTGGTGGTGCCGCTGCGCCTGGCCCGCGCCTGGGACGGGGCCGCCCCGCTGGTGGACCCCGAGCGCATTAGCGAGACCATGAACGACCTGCTGCGGGTGACCGCCGGGGTGGGGGCCACCTCCGTTACCGGCGACCACGTCGAGACCCTGCCGCGGGTCCGGCCGGCCGTGCCGGGGGCCGTCGACGCCCTGGGCCGGCCCGCCACCCAGCCCTTCGGCACGGTCCACGCCCGCTTCACCCTGGCCGAGACCCTGGGCCACGACCACGCCTCGGTCACCGCCGACGCCCTGCCCACCACCCTGGCGGCCGCCTCCCTGGTCCCCGACGCCCTCCTGGGCCCGTGCTGGCCGGTGGTCTACGCGGCCCTGGGAAGCGTGGTGGAGGACGGCATGCCCCTCATTGAGGGGCTGCTCGGCGCGGTCCACCTGGACCACACCGTCGACCTGCGCCGCCCCCTGGCGCAGCTGGAGGCCGCCGCCCGTGAGGGCGCCGCGGCCGGGGACCGCCCCCGCGTCCAGGTCGACGGCTGGGTCGCGGCCCTGGAGGAGTCCAGTGCCGGGCGCGTGGTGGACGTGCGCCTGGAGCTGACCGACGTCGCCGACGGCAGCCTCATCGCCCTCATGCGTGAGCGCTTCGCCATCCGGGGCCGGGCCTCGGGATCCGCCGTCCCCTCCGCCCCCGAGACCGCCGGCGGCACCGGGCGGGCCACCGCACCGGCCGCCCGCCGCCTGCTGCGCCGGGTGAGTGTGACCGCGCCGTCGGACATGACCGCCTTCGCCCGGGTCACCGGCGACTTCAACCCCATCCACACCAGCTACCACGCCGCCAAGGTGGCCGGTATGCAGGCCCCGCTGGTGCACGGCATGTGGCTGTCGGCCACCGCCCAGCAGGTGGCCGCCTCCACCGCCGCCGACGGCACCCACTTCGTCCTGGCGGGCTGGACCTACGTCATGACCGGCCCCGTGGAGCTGGGCGACCAGGTGGAGATCTCCGTGGAGCGTACCGGCCTGGTGCGCGGCGGCGGCTACGTCCTGGAGGTCGTCTGCCGTATCGACGGGGAGGTCGTCTCCCGCGGCACCGCCGTCACCGAGCCCGAGCCCACCGCCTACGTCTACCCCGGCCAGGGCATCCAGGTCGCGGGCATGGGCCTGGACGAGCGGGCCTCCTCCAAGGCCGCCCTGGAGGTGTGGAACCGGGCCGACGCCCACACCCGCTCCGCCCTGGGCTTCTCCGTGATCTCCCTGGTGCGTGACAACCCCACCGAGATGACGGCGCGCGGGGTCACCTACCGCCACCCCGAGGGCCTGCTCAACCTCACCCAGTTCACGCAGGTCGCCCTGGCCACCGTGGCCATGGCCACTACCGCCCGCCTGGCCGAGGCCGGGGCCCTGGTGGAGGGGGCGGCCTTCGCCGGCCACTCCCTGGGGGAGTACACGGCCCTGAGCTCCTACGGGCGGGTCATGGACGTGGAGACCACCATCTCCATCGTCTTCCAGCGCGGCTCGACCATGCACACCCTGGTCCCGCGTGACGAGCAGGGCGCCTCCGACTACCGCATGGGGGCCCTGCGCCCCAACCAGTGCGGCGTGCGCGCCGAGGACGTGGAGGCCTACGTGGCCGACGTGGCGGCGCAGACGGGGGAGTTCCTCCAGATCGTCAACCACAACCTGGCCGGCGTCCAGTACGCGGTGGCCGGTACCGTCAAGGGCCTCAAGGCCCTGGCGGCCGACTCCCGGGCCCGGGCCCGGGAGCGTGGCGGCAAGAACCCCTTCATGCTGGTGCCCGGTATCGACGTCCCCTTCCACTCCGAGGTCCTGCGCCCTGGCGTGGCGGACTTCCGTGACCGCCTCCTGGCCCTGGTGCCCACCGACCTGGACTACCACCGCCTGGTGGACCGCTACGTGCCCAACCTGGTGGCCCGGCCCTTCGCCCTGACCCCGGAGTTCGCCCGCTCCATCCTCCAGGTGGTCCCCTCCGAGCCGGTCCAGGAGGTCCTGGACTCCTGGGAGGAGTGGGCCGCCCGTCCCGTGGACCTGGCCCGGGTGCTCCTGGTGGAGCTCCTGGCCTGGCAGTTCGCCTCCCCGGTGCGCTGGATCGAGACGCAGGACGTCCTCTTCTCCTCCCCGGCCGAGGGCGGCCTGGGCATTGAGCACCTGGTCGAGGTGGGGCTGGCCAACGCCCCCACCCTGGCCAACCTCGCGGCCAAGACCCTCATGCTGCCGCGCCACGCCGGGCGCCACGTCACGGTGCACAACGCCCGCCGTGACGAGGCCCGGGTCCTGGCCACCGACACCGACCCGGCCGTGGACCTGGAGGTCCTGGACGAGCCGGCCGCACCGGCGCCCGCGACGTCCGCAGCAGCGACGCCCGCAGCAGCGGCGTCCGCGGCGCCCGCGCCTGAGCTGGCCCCGGCGGCACCTGCCCCGGCCGCCCCGGCTAGCGCCCCCGCCCCGGCTGGCGCCCCGGCGGGCCCGGTGGCGGACCTGCCCTTTGGCGCCACCGACGCCCTGACGGTGCTGCTGGCCCACGCCTCGCGCATCCGCCCCGAGCAGATCGGTGCCACCGACACCACCGAGACCCTCACCAACGGCGTCTCCTCGAGGCGCAACCAGCTCCTCATGGACCTGGGCACCGAGCTGGAGCTGGCCAGCATCGACGGCGCGGCCGACGCCGACATGACCGCCCTGGCCGCCACCGTGGCCAAGGGGGCCCCGGGCTACAAGCCCTTCGGCCCGGTCCTGTCCGAGGTCGTCCGCACCGGCCTGGCCCGGATCCTGGGGCCCTCGGGGGTGCGCGCCTCGCGCGTCGCCGAGCAGGTCACCGGCGTCTGGGGGCTGGGCGAGGGCTGGGTCTCCCACGTCACCGCCGCCCTGGTGCTGGGCACCCGCGAGGGCGTCTCCGTGCGCGGCCAGGACCTGGCGAGCCTGGGCACCTCCGCCCCGCTGACCAGCGCCGGGGCCGTGGACGCCCTCATTGACGCCGCCGTGGCGGCGGTGGCCGCCGAGCACGGGGTGACGGTGGCCAAGGCCTCCGCCGCCGGCGCCGGAGGCGGCGCGGTGGTGGACTCCGCGGCCCTGGACGCCTTCGCCGCCACGGTCACGGGCGAGCAGGGGGTCCTGGCCACCACGGCCCGCACCCTCCTGGACGCCCTGGGCCTGGCCGACAAGGTCAGCGTCCCAGCCGGTGCCGGGGACGAGGACGCCGCCACCAGGGCCGCCCTGGCAGCCATTGACGCCGAGCTCGGCAGCGGCTGGGTGAGGTCGGTGACCCCGGCCTTCGAGCCCGCCCGCGCCGTCCTCATTGACGACCGCTGGGCCACCGCCCGCGAGGACCTCGCCCGCCTGGGCAACGGTGAGACCCCCCTGGAGGAGGCCCGCCGCCTCCTGGCCCCCGAGCGCTTCACGGGCCTGGGGCAGGCCGTGGCCGACCAGGCCGACTGGTGGGCCACCACCCTGACCCGCTCCGCCCTGCCCGACCGCCAGGAGCGCGCGGAGCTGGCCGCCGCCCTGGCGGCCGCCGCCCGCCGCAGCCCCGCCCCCGGCCAGGACGCCGTACGCTGGGCCGACGACGTGGCCGTCGTCACCGGCGTGGCCCCCGGGTCCATTGCCGCGGCGGTCGCCGGCCAGCTCCTGGCCGGGGGCGCCACGGTGGTGGCCACCAGCTCGCGCCTGACCCACGAGCGCCTGGCCTTCGCCACGCGCCTGTACCGGGAGCACGCCAGCGCCGGGGCCCGCCTGTGGATCGTCCCCGCCAACCTGTCCTCCTACCGGGACGTGGACGCCCTGGCGGCGTGGATCGGGGGGGAGCAGTCCGTCACCAGCGGGGGCACCACCACCGTGGTCAAGGAGGCCCTGGTGCCCACCCTGCTCTTCCCCTTCGCCGCCCCCCGCGTGACCGGCTCCCTGGCCGACGCCGGCCCCGCCGCGGAGGCCCAGACGCGCCTGCTGCTGTGGAGCGTGGAGCGCACCATCGCCGCCCTGAGCGCCATCGGCACCGACACCCACGTCGACCACCGTCTCCACGTGGTCCTGCCCGGCTCCCCCAACCGGGGCACCTTCGGCGGTGACGGCGCCTACGGCGAGGTCAAGTCCGCCCTGGACGCCGTGGTCAACCGCTGGCGCTCCGAGCGGGCCTGGGCGCAGCGCGTCACCCTCGCCCACCCGCGCATCGGCTGGGTGCGGGGCACCGGGCTCATGGGAGGCAACGACCCGCTCGTGGCCGCCGTCGAGGCCGCCGGGGTGCGCACCTGGTCCACCCAGGAGATCGCCTCCGAGCTGCTGGACCTGTGCACCCCCCAGGTGCGTGCCGCCGCCGCCACCGCCCCGGTCCTGGCCGACCTGACCGGGGGCCTGGGCGAGGGGGTGGACCTGGTCGCCCTGCGCCAGGGCGCGGCGGGCACGGCCCCGGCCCCGGCCCAGGCGGCCCCCGGTCAGGTGAGCGTGCCCGCCCTGCCCACCCCCGTGGTCCCGCGCCAGCCCACCGCCCCCGCCTGGGGCGAGGTGGACGTGGACCTGGAGGACGTGGTCGTCATCGTCTCCACCGGCGAGGTCTCCACCTGGGGCTCGGGGCGCACCCGCCGCGAGGCCGAGCTGGGCATGACCGGCGGGGAGGACGTGGAGCTCACCGCCGCCGGGGTCCTGGAGCTCGCCTGGGGCATGGGCCTGCTGAGCTGGCAGGACTCCCCGAAGGCCGGCTGGTACGACACCGAGGGCGCCCTGGTCCCCGAGGAGGACGTCTGGGCGCGCTACCGCGACCAGGTGGTCGCCCGCTGCGGTATCCGCGAGTTCACCGACGACGGCCTCATCGCCACCGTCGCCGACGAGGAGGTGGGCGTCTACCTGGACCGGGACATCACCCTGTCCGTGGCCGACGAGGCCGCCGCCCGCACCATTGAGGACTCCGACCCCGAGCACACGCTCGTGGCGCCCGACGCCGCCACCGGCGAGTGGACGGTCACCCGCCTGGCCGGGTCCCTGGTCCGCGTGCCGCGCCGGGCCGCCCTGTCGCGCACCGTCGGCGGGCAGTTCCCGGTCGACTTCGACCCGGGACGCTGGGGCATCCCCGTCTCCATGACCCAGGGCATGGACCCCATCGCCTCGTGGAACCTGGTCACCGCCGTGGACGCCTTCCTGTCCGCGGGCTTCAGCCCCGCCGAGCTGCTGGCCGCCGTCCACCCCAGTGACGTCGCCTCCACCCAGGGCACCGGCTTCGGGGGCATGGAGTCCATGCGCAAGATGTTCGTCGGCCGCCTCCTGGGCCAGGAGCGTCCCAGCGACATCCTCCAGGAGGCCCTGCCCAACGTGGTGGCCGCCCACGTCATGCAGTCCTACGTCGGCGGCTACGGCTCCATGGTCCAGCCGGTCAGCGCCTGCGCCACCGCCGCGGTGTCCATCGAGGAGGGCTGGGACAAGATCGCCCTGGGCAAGGCCGACGTCGTGGTGGCCGGTGCCATTGACGACATCTCGATCGAGTCCGTCGTCGGCTTCGGCAATATGAACGCCACCGCCGAGGCCGCCGCCATGCGCGCCAAGGGCATCTCCGACCGCCACTTCTCCCGGGCCAACGACCGCCGTCGCGGCGGCTTCGTGGAGGCCGAGGGAGGCGGCACGGTCATCCTGGCCCGCGGCTCCGTGGCCGCCGAGCTGGGCCTGCCGGTGGCCGGCGTGGTCGGGTTCGTCTCCTCCTACGCCGACGGCGCCCACACCTCCATCCCGGCCCCCGGCCTGGGGGCCCTGGGGGCCGGCCGGGGCGGGCGCGGCTCCCGCCTGGCCCGCGCCCTGGCCGCCCTGGGCGTGGAGGCCGACGACATCGCCGTGGTCTCCAAGCACGACACCTCCACCGGGGCCAACGACCCCAACGAGTCCGAGCTGCACACCCGCCTGGCCCGCGCCCTGGGCCGCACCGAGGGCAACCCGCTGGTGGCCGTGTCCCAGAAGACCATTACCGGCCACGCCAAGGGCGGTGCCGCCGTCTTCCAGGTGGCGGGCCTGACCGAGATCCTGGCCACCGGCGTGGCGCCGGGCAACGCCTCCCTGGACGTGGTGGACGCCCCGCTGCGCAAGGACGGCTTCTGGGTGTGGCCGCGCAGGCCCATCCGCCTGGCCGGGCGCGGGGGCGCCTCCGGGCGCGTCCCGGGCGCCGGCCCGGTGCGCGCGGGCCTGCTGACCTCCCTGGGCTTCGGGCACGTCTCGGGCCTGATCGCGGTCGTCCACCCCGGCGCCTTCGAGGCGGCCCTGCGCCGCTCCGGCGGCCAGGAGGCCGTGGACGCCTGGGTGGAGCGTGCCAACGCCCGCCTGGCCGCCGGCACGCGCCGCCGCCGCGCCGGCATGATCGGCCGGGCCGAGCTGTTCACGCAGGTCAAGGGCCGCCGCCTGGGTGAGGCCGAGGACGGTCGCGACCCGCACGAGGTGGAGGCCGCCATGCTGCTCGACCCGCAGGCCCGCCTGGGCGCCGACGGCGTCTACCACGCCGGGGAGACCCTGCCCCGGGGCTGACGGGCCGCTCGGCGGCGAGGTGGGTCCGCCCGCACGGCTCTGGCCGCGCGGGCGGACCCACCGCATCGCCTCGGTCGTCCTCGCTCGTGCCCCGGCGCGCCCCTATATACGTTCTCCCAGGCAGGAGGCTGACAGGAGGCCGATAATGCGGACCGTACCCAGTTCCCTGAAGACCGCCCCCGTGTACTCACCCGCCGGTGCGCGCCACCTCCTGCCCGCTGCGGACCGCCTGGAGACGGGCCAGCGGGTCCGACCCGGCGGGGGAGGGCGGGACCATGAGTGACCCGCGGCTCCCCGGGCTTACCGGCCCACCGGGAGGAGGGCTCGCCGTGGGCACGGACCTGGTCCACGTCCCCGGCCTGGCCGAGCAGCTGGGGCAGCCGGGCACGGTCTTCGCCGAGCGCGCGTTCACGCCCCGGGAGCGCCGGGAGGCCGCCCGCCGCTCCCGGGAGAAGGGGTCGGCGCAGGCCGAGCACCTGGCCGCGCGGTGGGCCGCCAAGGAGTCCTTTATCAAGGCCTGGAGCCAGGCCCTGGTGCTGCGCGCGCGCGCTACCGGCGCGTCCGCCGCCCCCGTCATCGCCCCGCAGTCCGTTGACTGGCGCCAGGTCGAGGTCGTCTCCGACCGCTGGGGCAGGCCGTCCCTGCACCTGGTGGGCGAGGTGGCCGACGCCGTCGAGGCGAGCCTGGGCGCCGGGAGCGCGGAGCCCGGGCACTGGCCGGTGTCCCTGACCCATGACGGGAACTGGGCGGCCGCCGTCGTGCTCTACACCCCGGCCCGGTAGGGACCGTGCCCGCGGTGACCGTGCCCTGCACCCCGGCCCGGTAGGGGCCCGGGGGCGAGTCGTCCGGCAGCAGGCGGCCGGAGCCTGGAGGTGACGCGCCGTCCGTTACCGGTTGCGCCGCGGGGCGGCGAGTGGTGTGTCACACTGATGACCTGCACATGCCCGTCCCGCGGTGGTCTTGAGGAACGCCGCCCGGTGTAAGAGGACTGGAGGCGTCATGACTGACACGACCTTCGAGGCCATCGCAATGACCATCTACTTCGTCGCCATGATCATGATCGGCCTGTGGGCCTATGTGCGCACCTCCGACCTGGACGACTACATGCTCGCCGGACGCGACCTGAACCCCTTCGTGGCGGCCCTGTCCGCCGGGGCCTCGGACATGTCCGGCTGGCTGCTCATGGGGCTGCCCGGGGCCCTGTACGCCTCGGGGATGGTGGAGTCCTGGATCGCCGTCGGACTGACCGTGGGGGCCCTGGCCAACTGGCTCGTGGTGGCGCCGCGCCTGCGCAGCTACACCGAGGTGGCCGGCAACTCCATCACCATCCCCAGCTTCCTGGACAACCGCCTCCACGACTCGCGACACCTCATGCGCTGGGCCGCGGGCGTCATTATCCTGGTGTTCTTCACCTTCTACGTCTCCTCCGGCATGGTGGCCGGTGGCAAGTTCTTCGAGTCCTCCTTCGGTATGGACTACCGCCTGGGCGCGACCCTGGTGGCTGCCATCACAGTCATGTACACCCTGGTCGGTGGGTTCCTGGCGGTCTCCTGGACCGACCTGGTCCAGGGCCTCATGATGGTGGCCGCCCTGGTGGCCGTCCCGGTCGTCGGCACCGTGCACGTGGGCGGCCTGGGGGAGGTGCTCCGCGCCGTCGGTGAGGTCGATCCCGACTACTGGGTACTGGTCGGGCCGACGGTCTCCCTTATGGGCGTCATATCGGCCCTGGCCTGGGGCCTGGGCTACTTCGGCCAGCCCCACATTATCGTGCGCTTCATGGCCATCCGCTCACCGCGTGAGGCGGTCCAGGGCGGTGTTATCGGCATTAGCTGGATGCTCTTCGCCGTACTCGGGGCCATTGGCACCGCCGTGGTGGGCGTGGCCGTCTACCAGCGCGACACCGCCCAGCTCAAGGACCCCGAGACGGTCTTTATCTCGCTGGGCACGCTCCTCTTCCACCCCCTGGTGGCGGGCTTTATGCTGGCCGCGATCCTGGCGGCGATTATGTCCACGATCTCCTCCCAGCTGCTGGTCACCTCCTCGGCCCTCATTGAGGACCTCTACCGGACCGTGCGCAGGAAGGAGCTCTCCACCGGTCACCTGATTATCGCCTCGCGCACGGCCGTCCTCGTCGTCGCCCTCGTGGCGGCCGTCATGGCCTGGAGCCCGTCGGAGACGATCCTGACGCTGGTCGCCTTCGCCTGGGCGGGCTTCGGCGCCTCCTTCGGGCCCACGGTGCTCCTGTGCCTGTACTGGAGGCGCCTGACCGTTCCCGGTGCGCTGGCCGGCATGGTGGCCGGGGCGGTCCTGGTGGCCGTCTGGGGGAACACCGACGGCGGTCCCGGCGGGATCTTCGACCTCTACGAGCTCCTGCCGGCCTTCGTCGGGCACCTGGCCGTGGCCGTGGGCGTCTCGCTGCTCGGCCGCCCGGACCCGGCGGTCTCTCAGGAGTTCGACCGGGCCGTCGCCGGCCTCAGGGCCTGAGCGCGGAGGCACCAGGGTAGAGGGCCGTGGTGAGGATCGTAGTGGCGCCGGACTCCTTCAAGGAGTCCATGACGGCCCCGCAGGCGGCCCGGGCGATGGCGGCAGGGGTCCGTGAGGCACTCCCGTCCTGTGAGGTGGACCTCATCCCGGTCTCCGATGGCGGTGAGGGCTTCGCCCGGGCCGTGACCGAGGCCTGGGGCGCCTCCTGGCACCGGGTCGAGACCGTGGACACGCTGGGCAGGGCGCGGACCGCGGGGTTCGGGCTCGACGGCGGCCGGGCCGTGGTGGACCTGGCCTCCTCGGTGGGTATTGAGCACGTCGCCGCCGCCGACCGCGACGCCATGCGCTCCTCGACGGCCGGGATGGGGCGCGTGCTGGCGGCCGCCGCGGACGCCGGGGCCCGCTCGCTGCTCATCGGGCTGGGAGGCTCGGCCTCCAACGACCTGGGGCTGGGCCTGCTCACGGCCCTGGGCGCCCGGTGCCTGGACGCTCACGGCCGGCCCGTGGCCCCGGTACCGGCCGCGTTCAGCAGTATCGCCGCCATTGAGACGGGCCCGGCACGCAGGCGGGTGGAGGGTATCGACCTGACCCTGGCCTGCGACGTGACGAACCCGCTCACCGGGCCCCGTGGCGCGGCAGCGGTCTTCGGCCCCCAGAAGGGGCTGACCGCGGCGCAGATTGAGCACCTTGACGCCCAGGCCTCACGACTGGCGGCGCTGCTCAAGGCGGGGGAGTGGGTCACGCGCCCGGGGACCGGCGCGGCGGGGGGCACCGCGTTCGCCCTGGCGGCGGTCCTGGGCGCCGGGCTGGTCCCGGGGATCGACTGCCTGGCCCAGGCGGTGGGACTGCGTCGGCGCATCCAGGACGCGGACCTGGTCCTGACCGGTGAGGGGTCACTGGACGCGCAGTCCCTGGAGGGCAAGGCCGTCAGCGGGATGGTGCGCCTGGCCCGCGAGTGCGCGGTGCCCGTCATTATCCTGGCCGGGAGGGTCGACGCCGGGTCCTGCGGGCACGGCTGTGACGGCGGTGGCGGCAATGGCCGCGGCCTCGCAGACCTGGGGGCTGAGGCGGTCATCCGCATTAGCGACCCGTCGGTGCCGCTGCGCGACGCCCTGGCCCAGGGGCCGCAGAACCTGCGCCGCTGCACGGCCCGGGCTGTGCGCCGGTGGGCGGGGGCGTGAGGGGGCCTGCCAGGTGGTTCCCGTGGTGACCGGGGCGGGCGGCTGGGCCGTGCCCGGTGGGCTCAGGGGCGTAGGCCCAGGCCCTGGACGACCTGGGCGCCGGGCAGGGCGGCCAGCAGGGCCCCGGGGAGGATGAGCTTGGTCTGGCGCACGCCCGCGCCCACCAGGACGCTGTCCCGTCCTGCCACGGCGGCGTCCACCAGGACGCGCCAGGGGGCGGGCAGGCCCACCGGGGTAATCGCCCCGTACTCCATGCCGGACTCCTCCACGGCCCGCTCCATGGGCACGAAGCTCGCCTTGCGCACGTCCAGGAGCCGCTTGACCACGTGGTTGACGTCGGCCAGGTCGCTGGAGCGCACCACGCAGGCGGCCATCCTCTCCTGACCGGCCCGCCTGCCGGCCACCAGGACGCAGTTGCCGGTGGCGTCAGGGTCCAGGGCGAACCTGGTGTTGAGGGCCTCGGTGTCGGAGTAGGCCGGGTCGATGCCCACCACCCTGGCCCGGTGGACCAGGTCCGCGTCCTGGGGCGAGCGGGCCGCCAGGTCGGCCAGGGCCGCGTGGACCGGGGCCGCCAGCATCTCAGGGTGGTCCAGGGCGGCTACCCACTCGAAGACGTCCTCGGGGTTACGAAGCTGCTCGGTCATGGTGCTCCCTTCCGTGCGTCGGCCTCAAGCCTAGCCCTGGTGGGCGGCGGTCGGGACGGTGGCCGGTAGGCGGCCCGCTTCCGTTCCCGAAACGATCAGGTTGCGTAATTAATGCCCTCGCCAGAGCCTCCCGGTCTTCTCAGGCAGGCCTTACTGACTCTCACCTTTCGTTGATATGGCAACGACGGGCGGAACGGTCACGGCTCTGATCCATTGGGTTCCTTGCGGGGCGGTAGGAGGGCGGTTACCTTTCTAAATGTCACCGCGCCTCGCGCGACACCACTCACACCGGGAGGCTCATTATGACCGCGTTCACCGCTATCCGTTCCTGCGCCGCCACCGCCTGCGCCTTCAACCACGACGGCTGCACGGCCCCCGCCATCACCGTCGGCGGCACCACCGGCGCCCCGGCCTGCGGCACCCTCGTGGTCCTGGACGCCCGTGGCGGGCTGCCGGTCGCCCAGGGGCGTGTGGGCACCTGCCAGCGCCTGGAGTGCGTCCACAACCAGAACCTCATGTGCACCGCCGAGGGCATCTCCCTGGGCGGGGAGACGGCCACCTGCCTGACCTACCGGGCCCGCTGACCACCCACACCACGCCCACCCACCCACCGCGAGAACGGTACTTATTCGTCGCGAGAACGGTACTTGTTGCTCGCGAGAACGGTACTTGTTTGCCGTGAGAACGGCTGGCACCGGGGGCGTCCGTCCTGACCGGTGCGGGCGCCCCCGGCCCGTGCCCGTATCAGGGTGGTCTCGCTGCGCCGCCCGCGCCCGCCCCCTAGCCCAGGAGGCCCCTAGCCCAGGAGGGACAGGCTCAGGGCGCTCAGGGAGAGCCCCTCCAGGGCCGGTCCCAGCGCCGCGGGCGTCAGGGGCGCGTCGGGGAAGAGCAGGACCACCGTGCGCGTACGGGCTCTGCCCAGCTGCATGAGGGTGACCGAGCGGGCGTCGGCGTCCACGCACAGGACCCGTCCGACCAGTCCCGGGCAGATCCCCTCGCTGGGCCGCTCCGAGCACAGCACGCCGGGGACGTTCCCCGAGGCGACGGCGTCGCACAGGGCGTTCAGGGACAGGTCCCCCAGGTTGCGCACCGCCTCGGTGGCCACCAGCAGCTCGGCCGAGCCCCAGGAGACGGTGGGCTCCGAGCTCAGCGCGACCACGTCCTCGATGGCGTGGGCGCTGACCCCTGAGACGTCGTGCACCACCACCCTGTCGGTCTCGATGAGGGCCAGGCGGCCCCCCTCCACGGCCGCCAGCTCGGCGACCCCCAGGAGCGGGTCCTCGCCGGTGACGGCGCAGTGGCAGGTGGGGGTGCGGGCGGTGGTCAGGACCGTCTCCCGCATGGACGCGGGCACCCAGTGCAGGTGCCCCAGGAGGTGGGCGGTGGCCGCGGTCACCCTCACCGAGGCGTCGGCGGCGTCCAGGGTGACGTCCAGCCGTACGTGCTGGAGCTCGTCCTCGGGTGCCAGGTCCTCGCACAGGGCCGAGCCGGCGGCGGGGCGGACGGCGACGAGTACGTAGCCCTCGTCGGTCAGGGCGTGGGCCACGTAGGTGGTCTCGTTGGGGGCGCTGTGGTAGGCGGTGAGGCTGGCGCAGCCGGCGCCGGCCAGGAGCCGACGTGCGGTGCGGCGGGCGCGGGCGTCTGGGGAGTCGGCGTTCATGGGCACGAGGTGAGGCTACCCTCAGAGCCCGTTCTTGACCAGGGTGGCGCCCCCGTGAGGTGGCCCTGGCCGCCGCCACGCCCCGCGGGTCCCCCGCCAGCGCCCCCAGGGGGCGCACGCCCCCGCGGGCCCTGCCCTCACGGCCCCGGGGCACCACTGCCCGGGGTCTACCGCTGGTGGACGCCGGCGCGGGGGTGGGTCCGGGACGGCGCAGGGGGCCAGGGCGCGCACGCCCCGGCGGGCCCTGCCCCTACGGCCCCAGGTCGGGGCGCCGGTCCTCAGGCCAGGACGCCGATCACGGGGTTCCACTCCCGGGGTGTGCGCCGGGCGATGAGGCCGGCCTGGTTGAAGGGGTCCTCCTCCAGCAGCGCCAGGGCCGCCGCCTCGTCCCGGGCGCGTACCAGGATCAGCGCCTCGTGCGTGCCCACGTAGGGGCCGGCGGCCAGCAGGTCGCCGGCCTGGGCCAGGGCCGCGTTGAAGGCCCGGTGGGAGGGGCGGATCCGGTCCAGGTCCTGGTCCCGGTCGGTCACGTACTGGTACTCCACGGCGAAGACGGTGCTCACCAGGCCATCCTAGCGCCGGGGCGGTGTGACCAAGCACCGCTCCGCCGTCGTCGAACACGTGTACGAGCGGTGGGGCCGCTCAGCGCCCCCGCCCTAGACTCACGGCCGTGAACGACTCCCTCATTGTCCGCGGCGCACGAGAGCACAACCTCAAGGGCGTGGACCTGGACCTGCCGCGCGAGAAGATGATCGTCTTCACCGGGCTGTCCGGCTCGGGCAAGTCCTCCCTGGCCTTCGACACGATCTTCGCCGAGGGCCAGCGCCGCTACGTGGAGTCCCTGTCCTCCTACGCCCGCCAGTTCCTGGGCCAGATGGACAAGCCGGACATCGACTTCATCGAGGGCCTGAGCCCGGCGGTGTCCATCGACCAGAAGTCCACCTCCCGCAACCCGCGCTCCACGGTGGGCACCGTCACCGAGGTCTACGACTACCTGCGCCTGCTCTACGCCCGCGCCGGGATCCAGCACTGCCCGGTGTGCGACGCCGTCATCTCCTCCCAGACCCCCCAGCAGATCGTGGACCAGGTCCGTGCCCTGCCCGAGGGTACCCGCTTCCAGGTCCTGGCCCCCGTGGTGCGCGGGCGCAAGGGCGAGTACACCGAGCTGTTCGGGGAGCTGCGGGGCCGGGGCTTCAACCGCGTCCGGGTGGACGGCCAGGTCTGGCGGCTCGACGACGTCCCGGCCCTGTCCAAGAAGCTCAAGCACGACATCGAGGTGGTCGTGGACCGCCTGGTCGTGCGCGAGGGCGTGCGCCAGCGCCTGACCGACTCAGTGGAGACCGCCCTGGGGCTGGCCGACGGCCTGGTGGTCATTGAGCAGGTGGACCTGGGGGCCGACGACCCGGACCGCTGGCGCCGCTTCTCCGAGCGGCGGGCCTGCCCCAACGAGCACCCCCTGGCCCTGGACGAGATGGAGCCGCGTACCTTCTCCTTCAACGCCCCCTACGGGGCCTGCCCGGAGTGCTCGGGCCTGGGGACCCGCCTGGAGGTCGACCCCGAGCTCGTGGTCCCCGACGAGGAGCTCACCCTGGCCCAGGGCGCCGTCGCCCCCTGGACCGTCCACCAGAAGCACTTCACCCGCCAGCTGGCGGCCCTGGGCGAGGAGCTGGCGTTCAGCGTGGACACCCCCTGGCGGGCCCTGCCCGAGCGCGCCAGGCAGGCGATCCTGCGCGGCCGGGACTACCAGGTCCAGGTGCGCTACCGCAACCGCTGGGGCCGCGAGCGCGTCTACTCCACCGGCTTCGAGGGCGTGCTGGACTACGTCATGCGCAAGCACGACGAGACCGAGTCCGACCTGTCCCGGGAGCGCTACGAGGCCTACATGCGCCAGGTCCCCTGCCCCGCGTGCCGCGGCGCCCGCCTGCGCCCCGAGGTCCTGGCGGTGCGCGTGGGGGGCAGGTCCATCGCCGAGCTGTGCGACCTACCGGTGGGTGAGGCCCGGGACTTCCTGGCGGGCCTGTCCCTAACCGGCCAGGCCGCGCGGATCGCCGGCAGCGTGCTGGCCGAGGTCAACGCCCGCCTGGGCTTCCTGGTGGACGTGGGCCTGGACTACCTCAGCCTGTCCCGGGGCGCGGCCACCCTGTCGGGCGGGGAGGCCCAGCGCATCCGCCTGGCCACCCAGATCGGGTCGGGGCTGGTGGGTGTGCTCTACGTGCTGGACGAGCCCAGCATCGGCCTGCACCAGAGGGACAACGCCCGTCTCATTGAGACCCTCCAGCGGCTGCGGGACCTGGGCAACACCCTCATTGTCGTCGAGCACGACGAGGACACCATACGCTCGGCGGACTGGGTGGTGGACATTGGCCCGGGCGCGGGGGAGAGGGGCGGGCAGGTCGTCCACTCCGGGCCGGTGGGCGCCCTGGCCGACGTGCCGGGCTCCGTCACCGGGGACTACCTGGCCGGTCGCCGTCGCATCGAGGTCCCCGACAGGCGGCGCAGGCGCGAGCGGGGCCGGGAGGTCACGGTGGTGGGGGCCCGGGAGAACAACCTGAGGGACGTCACCGTCTCCTTCCCCCTGGGCCTGCTGACCGCCGTCACCGGGGTCTCCGGGTCGGGCAAGTCCTCCCTGGTCAACTCAGTCCTCTACCAGGTGCTGGCCAACCGCCTCAACCACGCCCGGGGCGTACCCGGACGCCACCGGACCGTGCGCGGCCTGGAGAACCTGGACAAGGTGGTCCACGTCGACCAGTCGCCCATCGGGCGCACCCCGCGCTCCAACCCGGCCACCTACACCGGTGTGTGGGACCACGTGCGCAAGATCTTCGCCTCCGTGCCGGAGTCGAGGGTGCGCGGCTACGGCCCGGGGCGCTTCTCCTTCAATGTCAAGGGCGGGCGCTGCGAGGCCTGTAAGGGCGACGGCACCCTGAGGATCGAGATGAACTTCCTGCCCGACGTCTACGTGCCCTGCGAGGTCTGCCACGGGGCCCGCTACAACCGCGAGACCCTGGAGATCCGCTACAAGGACAGGACGGTGGCCGACGTGCTGGACATGACGATCAGCCAGGCCGCCGACTTCTTCGCCTCGACCCCCGTGATCGCCCGCCACCTGACCACCCTGACCGACGTGGGCCTGGGCTACGTGCGTCTGGGCCAGTCGGCGACCACCCTGTCGGGGGGTGAGGCCCAGAGGGTCAAGCTGGCCGCCGAGCTCCAGCGCCGCTCCACGGGCCGGACCGTCTACGTGCTGGACGAGCCCACCACCGGCCTGCACTTCGAGGACATCCGCAGGCTGCTGTCGGTGCTCCAGGGCCTGGTGGACAAGGGCAATACCGTGGTGGTCATCGAGCACAACCTCGACGTCATCGCCAACGCCGACTGGGTGGTCGACCTGGGACCTGAGGGCGGGTCGGGCGGTGGCAGCGTCGTGGCCGCCGGGACCCCCGAGCAGGTGGCCCAGGTGGAGGGCTCCTACACCGGGCGCTTCCTGGCCCGTCTCCTGGCCCGCCGGGCCGACTGAGCCGGGCCGACTGAGCCGGCCCGGCGCGCGGGCCTAGGGGGCGGAGGGGGGCCGTACGGGCCCCGGCGGCGCGTCCGGCGCCGGGAACGGTGCGTCCGAGAGCGGCGGCGCCGGGAGCGGCGCGCCCGGGGCCTGCGGCGGTGCGGGCTCCTGGGCGGCCAGCCGGTTGTAGGCCAGGGACAGCAGGAAGCAGACCAGCCCCCCGACGGCCAGGGCCGCGATGCGTACCAGGGAGCTCTGCGTGCCCACGTCCACGACCGCGAGCTTGAGCACGGCCGCCAGGACCACGAGCAGCCCGTAGTGGCGCAGGGTGGTCAGCCGCCTGAGGAAGCCTCCGATAATGCACACGGTGCCGGTGGCCAGGACGACCCCGGACATGGTCATCCCCTGCACCGTGACGTCGGTGAGCGCGACGACGGTCCCCCACACCAGGAGGGTGGTCGTCGCCGTGACGAGGAGCAGGAGGCCGGGCTCGTCACGGGTCCACGGGGCCATGAGCCAGACCGCGGTGGCGCACAGGGCCAGGACGACCACGGCGCAGGCCGCCTTCCACGGCCACGAGGAGTCCGCCTGGCCCACGGACAGCAGGGACACGGCCAGGGCCCACGAGGCCACCGTGGTGACCCAGATCTGGGGCGTGGGCAGGGTGGTGACCCCGGGCGTCCCCGGGGAGCCGGCGCGCTGGCCCCGGGCGCCACCGCCCAGCAGGACCAGGGGGGTCAGCTCCCTGGCGCACAGCCCCAGGCCCACCAGGGCCATGACGACCAGGGCCGCCACCAGGACCGGCAGGGTGCGGGCGACGTCACCGGACGGCAGGCGGCGCCACAGGAGGTTGGCGGGCAGGACGGTCAGGACCAGGGCCGCCACCCAGGCCGCGGCGGTGAGGAGGTTCTCCCGACCGGGCTCCTGGTCCGCCGTCTCGCGCTCGGGCAGCAGGTACTCCAGGAGCAGGGAGCCGCCGAGGGCGACGGCCGCCCCGGCGGCCAGGAGCAGGACGTCGGTGAGGGTGTCCCCGGGCAGGATGAGCGCGGTCCCGGCGGCCAGGAGCGTCAGGAGGGGCACGAACGCGCCCACGCGCAGGGCCGACAGGGCGCACACGACCAGGACCAGCACGGTCGTCAGGTAGGTGTGGGGCTCGACGCTGACGGCGACCAGCCCCAGCAGGACGGAGGCCCCCAGGACGGTGGGGGCGGCGCGCTGGCGCCAGGCCCGCTCGGCGAAGGGGGTCAGCAGGAGCAGGGCCGAGCCCCCGGTGACCACCAGGGCCAGCAGGATCACCAGGGTCTGCTGGCCGTGCACCGCCGCGGGGGTGGCGCCCGTCAGGCTGCGCTGGGCGGCCCCGTGCAGGACGCGCGCCACCGCCCCCAGCACCAGGGCGTGGCCCAGGCACCAGTCGGCGCCGGTCAGGGAGCGGTGCCCGTTGCGCCACAGCAGGGAGGACCAGTGGGCGGCCTGGCACAGCCCCAGGGTGCCGGTGGCCAGGATCATGAGGGTGTCCACCAGGGGACTGGCCGCCTGGAAGGTGGGCACCGGCAGGCGGACCAGGGTGAAGGCGGTCAGCACCAGGGAGGCGGCGGGCATCCCGGGGCTCCACCGGCCGGAGCGTCCCTGCTCGGACAGGACGGCGGTGCCGGTCGCGAACAGCACGACGTAGAGCAGGGTCGTGGCGCAGGCCAGGAACGTCTGGTCGGGGGTGCGCACGGCCCAGTCGGTGGCGAACCACACGGTGACCAGGGCGCCCAGGGTGGAGACCACGGTGGTGAAGACCTGGCGGGTGCGTGCCGACAGGACCAGGAGGAACAGGGCCCACAGGGCCATGAGGGCCAGGGCGGGGTAGGCGGGGAGCGTCTCCAGCAGCACCGCCCCGATGGCGGACACGAACCCCAGGACCCCGCCGGTCCCCGTCAGGGTGGCCCCCGCCACCCTCAGGCCGGGGCGGTGGCCGGCCACCCACGTCCCGGCGGCCGTCAGCCCGCCCGCCAGGAGCGCCAGGGAGCCGACCTTGACCAGGTCGGGGATGGAGTCCCAGGTCAGGGCGATGAGGCTGATGCCGGCCAGGGCCACGAGCAGGGCCGCGGCGGCGGACAGCAGGTAGCGTCCGAGGTTGCCCTCCTGGGTCATCCGTGCCATCCAGTCCGGCAGGGCGTCCACGTCCTCGATCTCGGAGCGCTGCTCCGGGGGCGGCTGGTAGGGGGCGGGGGAGGGGCGGGAGGGCGGTGCGTACGGGGCGGGCCGCGGCGTGGCGGCCTGGTCGCCCGGGCGGCTGACCGGCTGCGCCCTGACGGCCGGGGCCTCATCCGGGGACCATGCGTCCATAGCCGCGATGACGGCCCTCGTCGCCGCGGACGCACCGGGGACGGCCAGAGAGGGGCGCGTCGCCGGGGCGGCGTGCGGGCGCGGGTCGTGGGCCGCTCCGGGCGCGCCGTCCGGCCCCGCCCCGCCGGGGGACCCTGCGGCGGGGGAGGGGCGCGGCCGGGGTGCCTGCGCCGGTCCGGCCGGTGCGGCCGCCTGCGGTGGTGCGGGCTGGTAGCGGGCGGCCGGGCTGGCGGCGATCCGGGCGACCCGGGTGGCCACCCAGTCCAGCTTGCGTTCCAGGCGGTCCAGGCGGGCGAGGACATCGACGTCCACGGGGTCCAGGGCGTCTGCCTGGGCCGGTGGGGCCGGCTCGGGGGTGAGACCGGGAGGGTAGGGGGCCGACATGGCACCTCCTCGTGGTTCGGGTACCTGAAGGATATCCCGGATTTCCGTCCTTAGCGAGAGGTAGCCGCAGATAGTTGTCAGATGTGGTTGAATGGTGGGGCTGTAGGAACACCGCCCCCTCAACCGAACAGACTCGACCAAATAGGGACAGAATCGCTCATCGTAGGATAGGCTCGTCCCATGAGCAAGAACGGCCTGTCCGCAGCCCTGGCCAAGATGCGCGACGCCGGCGTCGCGCCCCAGGCCATGAACGTCTTCAGCCACTACTACGGCGAGCTCGAGCGGGGGGCCACCGGGCTCGTCCCCGAGGAGACCATTGAGCCGCTGAGGCAGGTCGCCTCCGTGGACGACGTCGAGGTCAGCGAGCACGACGCCCGCCAGGCCCTGGGCCGTACCGTCCTGATCAGGCTCAACGGCGGGCTGGGCACCTCCATGGGCCTGGAGCGGGCCAAGACCCTGCTGCCCGTGCGCGACGGCAGGACCTTCCTGGACCTGCTGGTGGCCCAGGTCATGGCCGCCCGCGCCAGGTACGACGTCACCCTGCCCCTGGTCCTCATGAACTCCTTCCGCACCCGCCAGGACACCCTGGCGGCCCTGGCCGCCTACCCCGACCTGGAGGTGGAGGGCCTGCCCCTGGACTTCGTGCAGAACCAGGAGCCCAAGCTGAGGGCCGACGACCTGACGCCCGTGACCTGGGACGCCGACCCCGCGCTGGAGTGGTGCCCCCCCGGGCACGGCGACATCTACACCGCCCTGGTGTCCTCCGGCGTCCTGGACGCCCTGCTGGAGCGCGGCTACCGCTACGCCATGACCGCCAACGCCGACAACCTGGGTGCCGCCCCCTCGGCCCGCATCGCCGGCTGGTTCGCGGCCACCGGCGCCCCCTACGCCCCCGAGGTGTGCCGACGCACCCCCGCCGACGTCAAGGGCGGCCACCTGGCGGTGCGCAGGAGCGACGGGCGCATTATCCTGCGCGACACCGCCCAGACGCCGGCCGACCAGATGCACTACTTCACCGACCAGTTCCGCCACCCCTTCTTCCACACCAACAACCTGTGGTTCGACCTGCGCGTCCTGCGCCAGACCCTGGAGGAGCGCGACGGCATCCTGGGCCTGCCCCTGATCAGGAACACCAAGACGGTGGACCCCGCCGACCCCTCCTCCACCCCCGTCATCCAGCTGGAGACCGCCATGGGGGCGGCCGTGGAGGCCTTCGAGGGGGCCACCGCCGTGGAGGTGCCGCGCAGCCGCTTCCAGCCGGTCAAGACCACCAACGACCTGCTCCTGGTGCGCTCCGACGCCTACGAGCTCAACGCCGACGGGCTGCTGGTCCAGGTGGCGGAGCAGGCCTGCACGGTGAGCCTGGACGCCCGCTACTACAGGACGATCGCCGACTTCGAGGCCCGCTTCCCCGCGGGCCCGCCCTCCCTGCGCGGTGCCCGCACCCTGAGGGTGGAGGGGGACTGGACCTTCGGGGCCGGCGTCGTGGCCACCGGTGACGCCCACCTGGGCCCCGACGGCGCGCCGGGCACCGTCCCCGACGGCGCCCGCATCTAAGAGGGCCGGGGCGGCCCCGCGCCGGGGGCCGTGCTCTGCCGCACCTTCCTGAGACGGCTGTGTCGCATCGCACTATCATGGCCCCATGAGCCTGACTGACGTCGAGACCACCACTGTCGCAGCCGAGGCCGCCGCGCGGGTCCATCGCTCGTGGGCCGGCAGGCAGCTGGGACGGCGCTGGAAGTCCGGGGCCGACTTCGCCACCGACGTGGACGTCGCGGCTGAGGCCGCCGTCCTGGCTGTCCTGCGTGAGCAGCGCCCCCACGACGCGGTGGTCGCCGAAGAGTCCGGTCGCAGCGGGCCGCAGGACGCGGAGCGCGTGTGGCTCGTGGACCCGCTGTGCGGCACTCTCAACTACGCCGCCGGGCAGGGGCCCTACGGCGCCTCGGTGACCCTCACGCGCGGCGACGACGTGCTGGCTGCAGCCGTCGCGGAGCCACACCGGCTGACCTGGACGGACGGGACGAGGGCCTTCACCCGTGTCGCCGGTCGCGACGAGCCCACCGCCCCGAGCGCATCCTCGCGGATCGTCGAGATCCTCATGGAGACGGTCGACCCCGACGAGCAGGGTTTCTCCTCAGCTCGATTCTGGCGGTCCCCGGCCTTGCGGACCCTGAGCCCCCGGTTCGTAGGCACCGGGATCGCCCTGGCCTGGGTGGCCACCGGACTGCGTGCGGGCTTCGTCCTGCCGGGGTGGCGCGAGGCCAGCGTCCACTTCTCCAGCGGGATCGGGATCTGCCGAGCCGCTGGCTGCGTCCTGACCGATCTGCGCGGTGGGCCGCTCCACCTCGGCCACGACGGTCTCCTGTGCGCCGCCGACGCCGCGACCCACGCCCTGCTGCTGGCCGGGGTCGCTGAGCAGCTCGGCTGAGGGCCCGCGACTGTCTACCGGCCAGGGGCGGGCAGCGGAGAAAAAGACGGGGTCGGAGCCACCTGGCTCCGACCCCGTACGCCCCCCGCGGGGGCCGGGAGTGGGCGATACTGGAATCGAACCAGTGACCTCCTCGGTGTGAACGAGGCGCTCTAACCCCTGAGCCAATCGCCCGCTGCGCAGGTAGGTTAGCCAGGTGGCCCCCACCGGGGCAACTCCGTGACCGGTGAGGTGAATCACCGGCCCGCCGTTTGCGTCCGGGCCGGGCGGGGGTGTTATGGTTCTCCAGCACCGGGCACCCCGGCAGGGGTGGTCTGAGGCGACGCGGATGTGGCTCAGTTGGTAGAGCATCACCTTGCCAAGGTGAGGGTCGCGGGTTCGAGTCCCGTCATCCGCTCCGAGGAGCCGGGAGCGCCCAGCCCCCAGCGTCTCGGCGGTGGGTTGGCCGAGAGGCTAGGCACCGGCCTGCAAAGCCGTTTACACCGGTTCGAATCCGGTACCCACCTCGGGCGATTGGCGCAGCGGTAGCGCGCTTCCCTGACACGGAAGAGGTCACTGGTTCGATCCCAGTATCGCCCACCACCAGCCCGGCGCCGCGACACCGCCACCCGCTACCACCGCGCGGCGGGCCCGGCCGCTACCCGGTCAGCCCCAGGCGCTCGAAGGCGTGGGCCAGCCCGTCCTCCTCCACGTCGTCGGTGACCAGGTCGGCCGCCTCCTTGACCTGCGGGGCGGCGTTGCCCATGGCCACCCCCGTGCCGCAGTGCCGGAGCATGCCGATGTCCACCACGGCGTCCCCGAAGGCGACCGTGTCCTCCAGGCGGGCCCCGAGGGCGGCGAGCAGGACGTCCACGGCCTCCACCTTGCTGGCCGCGGGCAGGGCGACGTCCCCGAACAGGGCCTCGTGCCCGCGCCCGCCCCAGGAGCCCACCAGCAGGTCGGGGAAGCGCTCCCGGGCCGCCTCCACGTCGGCCCAGGAGGACAGCACGAAGCTGATCTTGTTGACGTCACCGCGCACCAGGTCCTCGGTGAGGACCAGGCCGGTCAGGACGTCCTCCACCTCCAGGTCCCGCGCGTCCCGCCCCCGCCCGGCCGCGTAGGACCGGATAGCGGGGCGGGCCCCCTCGCGGAAGGCCGGTGGGGCGTACAGGCCGGAGTTGGCCTCCAGGTAGAAGATCAGGCCGCGGGCGCGCAGCCAGACTGTGACCGCCTGGCACTGCTCCCGGGACAGGTGCCGGTGGAGCAGGACCCGGCCGTCGTCCTCCACGTAGGCGCCGTTGCCGCCGATCATGCCGTCCAGGCCGATGTCCCAGATCTCCTCGGGCACCTCCGCGCGCGAGCGTCCGGTGCACACGTAGACGCGCCTGCCCGCCGCCCGGGCGCGGCGCACCGCCCGCACCGCCGAGGGCGGCAGCTGGTTGTCGTAGTCCACGAGGGTGCCGTCCACGTCCAGGAGGACGACCTGGCTGTTGTGCCCCATTGCAGGAACCGCCTTCCCGGGCCGCAGGACCCCGTCGTCGTGGGCGCCCCGCGCCCGGGCACCACCATACCCGGGCCCGGTACCCGGCTCCCACCCGGAGCCCCCGCCCTCGTACCGGGGCCGCGCGCCCACCACTGCCTGCCCAGCCCGTGGACCCCCGGGGCCGTGGCGCCGACGGTGTGCAGCAGGGCCACCGGGACGCCCCGGGCCACCCGGCCCGGGGCCGTGGCGCCGACGGGGGCGGAGCCCGTAGGCTGCCGTGCATGGCCGACCCGTCCACCTACCGGCCCGCTCCCGGGGAGATCCCCGCCGCGCCGGGCGTCTACCGATTCCTGGACGGTCAGGGCCGCGTCATCTACGTGGGCAAGGCCAAGAGCCTGCGCGCCCGCCTGTCCAGCTACTTCCAGGACCTGTCCGCCCTGCACCCGCGCACCCGCACAATGGTCACCACCGCGGCCGCCGTGGAGTGGACGGTGGTGTCCACCGAGGTGGAGTCCCTGGCGCTGGAGTACTCCTGGATCAAGGAGTTCAACCCCCGCTTCAACGTCATGTACAAGGACGACAAGTCCTACCCCTACCTGGCGGTCACCATGTCCGAGACCTACCCGCGCGTCCAGGTGGTGCGCGGGGCCCGCAGGGCCGGGACCCGCTACTTCGGCCCCTTCGTGCAGGCCTGGTCCATACGCGAGACCCTCGACCAGCTCCTGCGGGTCTTCCCGGTGCGCTCCTGCGCCCCCGGGGTCCTGCGGCGCGCCCAGGCCTCGGGGCGCCCCTGCCTGCTGGGCTACATCGACAAGTGCTCCGCTCCCTGCGTGGGTCGCGTCAGCCAGGCGGAGCACCGCGCCCTGGCCGAGGACCTGTGCGCCTTCATGGCCGGGCGCACCGGCCCCTACCTGCGCCAGGTCGAGTCCGAGATGAGGGCGGCCGCCGCCGCCCTGGACTTTGAGAGGGCCGCCCGCCTGCGCGACGACGCCGCCGCCCTGCGCAAGGTCGTCGAGCGCAACGCCGTCGTCCTGCCCGACGCCACCGACGCCGATGTCTTCGCCCTGGTACGCGACGAGCTCACCGCCGCCGTCCAGGTCTTCCACGTCCGGGGCGGGCGGGTGCGCGGGCAGCGCGGGTGGGTCATCGACCTGGTGGACGCCCCCGGTGACGCCGAGCTCGTCCACAGGCTGCTCCAGCAGGTCTACGGGGCCCTGCCCGACCCCGCCGACCCGGGCCCCGGGGCGCGGGCCGCGGGCGCACCCCCGCGCTCGGGCCCCACCACGAGCCTGGGGGTGGGGGAGCGCGCCCCCGCCGACCCGGCGCCGCGTGCCGACCCCGCCCCCGGGTCCGCCCGCCGGGCGGCCACCAGCGTGGACGACGTGGCCCACACCGCCACCACCGCGGTGCCCCGCGAGATCCTGGTGCCGGTCCTGCCCCAGGACGCCGGGGCCGTCACGGACTGGCTCTGCGGCCTGCGCGGGGGCCGGGTGGAGGTGCGCGTCCCCCGGCGCGGCGACAAGGCCGCCCTCATGGACACGGTGCGCAGGAACGCCGAGGAGGCCCTGCGCCTGCACAAGACCCGCCGGGCCGGGGACCTGACCCAGCGCTCGGCCGCCCTGGAGGAGCTCGCCGAGGCCCTCGACCTGCCCGAGGCCCCCCTGCGCATTGAGTGCTACGACGTCTCCCACACCCAGGGCACCTACCAGGTCGCCTCCATGGTCGTCTTCGAGGACGGGGCGCCGCGCAAGGCCGACTACCGCCGCTTCACCGTCCGCGGCCAGGACGGGGCCGGGGCGGTGGACGACACCGTCGCCATGGCCGAGGTCCTCACCCGCCGCTTCCGGCGGCTCGTCGCCGAGCAGGGCGCCGGGCCCGGGGACGCGGGCGCCGGGACCGGCGGGGGGCCCGTCGGGGCTGACGACGACGGCCTCCCCATTGCCTCCGGCCCGATCGACCCCGCCACCGGCCGCGCCCGCCGCTTCTCCTACGCCCCCAGCCTGGTGGTGGTCGACGGCGGCCTGCCCCAGGTGCGCGCCGTGCGCGCCGTCCTGGACGACCTGGGCGTGGAGGTACCCCTGGTGGGCCTGGCCAAGCGCCTGGAGGAGGTGTGGGTGCCGGGTGAGGAGTTCCCCGTCATCCTGCCCCGCACCTCACCGGCCCTCTACCTGCTCCAGCACCTGCGCGACGAGTCCCACCGCTTCGCCATCACCCACCACCGTAAGAGGCGCTCGGCGGGCATGACCCGCTCGGTCCTGGACTCCGTCCCCGGCCTGGGGCCCGCCCGCCAGGCCGCGCTGCTCAAGGAGTTCGGCAGCGTCAAGCGCCTACGCGGTGCCAGCGTGGAGGACCTCACCCGGGTCAGGGGCATCGGGGAGGCCCTGGCGGGTACGATCCTGGCCTACCTCAACGGCCCGGACCCCGCGCCCGGCGGCTCCGGGCCCCGCGAAGAAAGGACGCCCCCGTGAGGACTTTCGCGTGATTCGTGGCACAATCAGGGCATGGTGATCCTGAGGGTCCTCAACAACAACGTCGTACTGGCGCGCGACGAGATCGGGCGTGAGGCCATCCTCACCGGCCGCGGCCTCGGCTTCGGGCGCAGGCCCGGCCAGGACGTGGACGCCTCGCTCGTCGCCCGCCGCTACGTCCCGGCCGACAACGCCGAGTCCGTGGCCGAGGTGATCGCCGGGATCCCGCTGGAGCGCCTGGCCCTCATTGAGCGCGTCTTCCGGCGCGCTGCCCGGGAGCTGGGCACCGGGGTGCCCTCCTCCACCATCGTCGCGGTCGTGGACCACGTCAACCAGGCCATGGAGCGGGTACGCCAGGGGCTGGTCATGGACTACCCCCTGCGCGCCGAGGCCGCCCACCTCCACCCCCAGGAGCTGGCCCTGGCCGAGGCCATGGTGGCCGAGCTCAACGCGGCCCAGGACGTGCAGCTGCCCGCGGGGGAGGCGGTCGCGCTGGCCCTCCACCTGTTCACCGCCGCCGTCGGGGCGCGCTCGACCCGGGAGGCCGCCCGCCGGTCGCGGCTCATCGGCCAGGTCATGGACGTCCTCCGGGCCGCCTACGGCAGCGGCCTCGACCCCGACTCCATTGACGTCGCCCGCTTCGCGGCGCACCTGCGCTACTTCCTGGCCCGGGCCCGCAGCGGGATCCAGGTCGCCGACGGCGCCGCCTCCACCATCGGTGCCGCGCTGCGCCAGGCCCGGCCCCACGCCTACCAGGTCGCCCGGCGTGTCAGGGACCTCCTCGAGCTGAGGCTCGGTACCGCCGTCTCCGAGGACGAGGTCGCCTACCTGACGGTGCACGTGGCCCGCCTCGAGGACGCGGCCGCCGCACGCCCGCCGACCAGCCATGAAGGTGATGTGGATCATATGCGTGAGACCTGTCCGACGGACTACCGGTCGCCGTAGAATAGTTACCGGCCCGTGAGGGCTTCCAGGATTGTGACCCAAGGGGGCAAGACCTGAGACACGTGTGCGTTGACGCGCTGCGGGGTCTCGGGTCTTTTTTGTTCCCCCGCACAGGTTCGCCGGATCAAGGAGGATACCAATGGCGAAGACGGACTACGCGGCACTGGCGCCGCGCCTGCTGGAGCGCGTGGGGGGGTGAGGCCAATGTCTCCGCCATGAGCCACTGCGCCACCCGCATGCGCTTCGTCCTCAAGGACGAGTCCAAGGCCGCGACCGAGGGCATTAAGGCGCTCGACGGGGTGGTCACCGTGGTCCAGGCCGGCGGCCAGTACCAGGTGGTCATTGGCAACGACGTGCCCATCCTCTACGAGGAGCTGACGAGGCTCCTACCCGGCCTGGGCGCGGACTCGGGGGAGAGCGGGACCAAGAAGAAGCTCAACCCGCTCGACGCCTTTATCGGGCTCGTCTCCGCGATCTTCTCCCCGATGCTGTGGACGCTGGCGGGAACCGGCCTGTTCAAGGCGTTCCTCGCCATGTTCCTCACCCTCGGCTGGATCAGTGACACGTCCGACACCTACAAGGTGCTCTACGCCGCCGCGGACGCGTTCATGAACTTCCTCCCGCTCGTCCTGGCGGTCACGGCGGCACGCCACTTCAAGACCAACCAGTTCACCGCCATGGCGATCGCCGGCGCCCTCGTCTACCCCTCCATTATCGCCATGAACGACGGGCACTCACACACCTTCATGGGTATCCCGCTCGTCATTATGAGCTACACGTCGTCGGTGCTCCCGATCATTGTCGCGGTGTGGGTCCAGGGCTACGTCGAGCGCTGCTGCAACCGCTTTATCCCCAGCGCCTTCCGCAACTTTATGACGCCGTGGATCACGGTCCTCATTATGGTCCCGCTCACCCTGCTCACGATCGGCCCGGTGACCACGATCATCGCCAACGGCATCGCCTCCGGCGTCCAGTGGCTCTTCGTCACCGTCCCCGTCGTCGGCGGGATCGTCATCGGCGGGTTCTGGCAGGTCTTCGTCATGTTCGGCCTGCACTGGGGCCTCGTGCCGATTATGACCCAGGAGATCACGTCCAACGGCTACTCCCTGATCTACGGCCCGATCGAGGCGGCCGTCCTCGCCCAGGCCGCCTCGACCCTCGCCGTCATGATCCGCACCAGGGACAAGAAGACGAAGGGGCTCGCCGGGCCGGCGTCCCTGTCCGGGTTCCTGGCCGGCGTGACCGAGCCCGCGATCTACGGTGTCAACCTGCCGCGCAAGCTCCCCTTCTACTTCGGTGTCGTCGGTGGTGCCATCGGCGGCGCCATCGGGGCCATTGCCGGAGGCCGCGTCTCCCAGGCCGGGGTCTTCCCGTCCCTCATCGGGCTGCCCGCCTACCTCGAGACCCCGAACTTCCCCCTGTGGGCCTTCGGCGTCGTGCTCGCCGTCTTTATCGCCTTCGCCCTCACCTTCTTCTTCGGGGTTAAGGACGACGCCGTGGAGGGCAGGCCGCAGGGCCCGGCCGCGCCGACGACCGCGTCGGACGCCGAGCCCACCACCGCCCTGACCGCGCCCGTGGCCGGCACCGCCACGCCCCTGGAGAAGGTGGCCGACCCCGTCTTCTCCTCCGGGGCGCTGGGCAACGGCGTCGGCATCGTCCCCTCCGACGGCCACGTGCGCGCCCCGGTGGCGGGCACCGTGGTGACCGCCATGGACTCCGGCCACGCCTACGGCATTAGGACCGACGACGGCGTCGAGGTCCTCGTCCACGTCGGCCTGGACACCGTCAACCTCAAGGGCGAGGGCTTCAGCCCCAGGGTGGGCGCGGGGCAGCGGGTGGACCGCGGCGACCCCCTGGTGGACGTGGACCTGGCCGCGGTGCGGCAGGCCGGCTACGACCCCACGACCGTCCTGGTGGTGACCAACACCGCCTCCCTGGGCGCCGTCGTGCCCGTCGTGGACGGCGAGGTCACCACCGCCACCACCGTGGTCGAGATCGACCACTGAGGACGCAGGCGCATCCGGAACGACAGCAACGAAGGGACGACAACCACCATGACAGCCACTACCCCTGCCTTCCCCGACGGCTTCCTGTGGGGCGGGGCCACCGCCGCCAACCAGGTCGAGGGCGCCTACAACGAGGGCGGCAAGGGCCTGAGCGTCCAGGACGTCATGCCCGGGGGCATTGTCAGGCCCCGCACGCAGGAGCCCACGCCGGACAACCTCAAGCTCGAGGCCATCGACTTCTACCACCGTTACAAGGAGGACATCGCCCTCTTCGCCGAGATGGGCTTCAAGGTCTTCCGCTTCTCCATCGCCTGGTCGCGGATCTTCCCGCTCGGGGACGAGGAGCAGCCCAACGAGGAGGGCCTGGCCTTCTACGACCGGGTCCTGGACGAGCTCGAGAGGTACGGCATCGAGCCCCTGGTGACCATTAGCCACTACGAGACCCCCCTGCACCTGGCCCGCACCTACGACGGGTGGGCCGACCGGCGCATGGTCGGCTTCTTCGAGCGCTACGCCCGGACCCTCTTCGAGCGCTACGGGCGGCGCGTGAGGTACTGGCTGACCTTCAACGAGATCAACTCCGTGCTCCACGAGCCCTTTATGTCCGGGGGCATTAACACCCCCAAGGAGGAGCTCAGCGAGCAGGACCTCTACCAGGCGGTCCACCACGAGCTCGTGGCCTCCGCAGCCGCCACCCGCATCGCCCACGAGATCGATCCCGGCATCCAGGTGGGCTGCATGATCCTGGCCATCCCCTTCTACCCGCTGACCCCCGACCCGCGCGACGTGTGGGCCGCCAAGCAGGCCGAGCGCGACAACTACGCCTTTGGCGACGTCCACGTGCGCGGCGCCTACCCCGGCTACTTCCTGCGCAAGCTCGCCGAGAAGGGGGTGGAGCTGGAGGTCACCGAGGCCGACCGGGCGCTGCTGGCCGAGCACACGGTGGACTTCGTGTCCTTCTCCTACTACATGTCCTCCTGCGAGACCGTCTCCCAGGAGCGCGAGTCCGGGGGCGGCAACCTCATGGGCGGGGTGGTCAACCCCACCCTTAAGGTCTCGGAGTGGGGCTGGGCCATTGACCCGCTGGGGCTGCGCACCATCCTGAACGACTACTGGGACCGCTGGGGCAAGCCGCTGTTCATCGTGGAGAACGGCCTGGGCGCCAAGGACGTCCTCGTGGCGGGCCCCGACGGCCCCACCGTTAAGGACGGCTACCGCATTGACTACATGAACGACCACCTTGTTCAGGTCCGCGAGGCGATCGCCGACGGCGTCCAGGTCCTGGGCTACACCTCCTGGGGCTGCATCGACCTGGTCTCGGCCTCCACCGCCCAGATGTCCAAGCGCTACGGCTTCATCTACGTGGACCGCCACGACGACGGCACCGGCACCCTGGAGCGCTACCGCAAGAGGTCCTTCTACTGGTACCGCGACCTCATTGCCTCCAACGGGGCCACCCTGGTGGAGCGCACCGGGGCGCAGGACTGAGCGGCACAGCCCGGTACCTGGCCCGGCCACCAGAGGCTCGGTCAGGTACCGGCCGGGGCACGGGCCGCCAGAGGCCCGGCCACCACCGGCCGTCCCCCGGGGCCTGCGCGGATCGCGCAGCCCCGGGGGCACGCCTCAGACGCTGGGACGCACCGACGCGGCCGCCGTCGCCGCCCGGGCCCGGGCGGTACCCACGTCCTCGGCGCACGCCACCACCACCCCCAGGCGCCGGCCCGGGTGCGCCTCGGGCTTGCCGAACAGGCGCAGGTCGACGCCCTCAACGGCGAGCGCGGCCTCCACGCCGGCAAAGCTCACCCCCTGGCCCGGCGCCGAGTCCCCACCGGCCCTGATCGTCACCGAGGCGCCCGGGCAGCGCAGCGAGGTGTCCACCGGCAGCCCCAGCAGGGCCCGGGCGTGCAGCTCGAACTCGTTCAGACGCTGACTGGCCAACGTCACCAGGCCGGTGTCGTGGGGCCTGGGGGAGACCTCCGAGAACAGCACCTTCTCGCCGCGGACGAACAGCTCCACCCCGAACACGCCCCAGCCGCCCAGGGCCTCCGTCACCCGCTGCGCCACCGCCCGGGCCTGCTCCAGGACCACCGGGGCCAGGGCCTGGGGCTGCCAGGACTCCACGTAGTCCCCACCCACCTGCCTGTGCCCGATGGGGGCGCAGAAGCCCGTCACCGTCCCGCCGGTGCGCGGGTCGCGCGAGCGCACCGTCAGCAGCGTGACCTCGGCGTCGAAGTCCACGAACCCCTCGACGATCACCCGCCCGCGGTCCACCCGGCCGTCATCGGCCGCATGGCGCCACGCCGCGGCGAGCTCGTCAGGGCCGCGCACCACCGACTGCCCGTGGCCCGAGGAGGAGGTGACCGGCTTGACCACGCAGGGGAAGCCCACGTCCTGCGCCGCCCGAGCCAGCTCCTGGGGGCCGGAGGCGAAGGCGTAGGGGCTGGTGGCCAGCCCCAGCTCCTCAGCCGCCAGCCGCCGGATCCCCTCCCGGTTCATTGTCAGCTGCACGGCCCGGGCCGTGGGCACCACCCGCACCCGCCCCCCGGCCTCCAGGGCCACCAGGGCGTCGGTGGCCAGCGCCTCGATCTCGGGGACCACGACGTCCGCCCCGCTGGAGAGGACCGCCGCGGTCAGCGCCGCCGGGTCACCCATGTCCACCGTCAGCGCGTTGTGCGCCACCTGCTGGGCCGGGGCGCCCTCGTAGCGGTCGATGGCCGTGACCTCCACGCCCAGGCGGGTCAGCGCGATCGCCACCTCCTTACCGATCTCACCCGCCCCCAGCAGCGCGACCCTGGTGGCACAGCCCGTCCAGGGGGTACCGATAACCGGGGCTCCCGGGCCCCCGTGGGGGGCGGCAACGACGTCGCTCATCATGCTCCTTGGCAAACGGTAGGGACGACACCGCCCAGGCTACCGGCGCCACACACCGGTAGCCACACTCCAGCGCGGCCAGGGCCGTCCGTGAGAAGGTGGTGGTATGGACGCCCAGGACCGCCCCCCACGGGCACGCCCCCCACGCACCCGCTCGCCCCGCCCGGACACCGTACCCGCGGAGATCCCCGCCATGGACGCCGCGGCCCCGCCCGTCTCCCCGGCCGGGCGCCCCGAGATGATTATCGTCACCGGCATGTCGGGCGCGGGCCGCTCCCGGGCCGCCATGGCCCTGGAGGACCTCGACTGGTACGTCGTGGACAACATCCCGCCCCAGCTCCTGCCCGCCCTGGCCGGCATGATGACCACCGTCGGCGCCGGCGTCCACCGCCTGGCCGCCGTCGTGGACGTACGCAGCCGGGAGTTCTTCGCCTCCTTCATGACCTACCTCCGCCAGGTCCGCGAGTCCGGGACCGACGTCCGCCTCCTGTTCCTGGACGCCTCCGACGCCGCCCTGGTCCGCAGGTTCGAGTCCAACCGCCGCCCCCACCCCCTGGGCACCACCTCGGTCCTGGAGGGCATTACCAAGGAACGCACCCTCCTGGGCGGCCTGCGCTCCATGGCCGACACCGTCATCGACACCTCCGACCTGTCCGTCCACGACCTGGCCCGCCAGGTCCGCGACCTGGTCGCCGACGAGTCCGACATCGCCTTACAGGTCAACGTCGTGAGCTTCGGCTTCAAACACGGCCTGCCCCTGGACGCCGACCACGTCCTGGACGTGCGCTTCATCCCCAACCCCTACTGGGTCACCGAGCTGCGCCACCTCACCGGCCGCGACGCGCCCGTGGCCGACTACGTCTTCGCCCAGGACGGCGCCGCCGCCTTCGTCGACGCCTACGCCGACCTGCTGGCCCCGGCCCTGCCGCGCTACCTCGACGAGCTCAAGCCCTACGTGACCCTCGCCGTGGGCTGCACCGGCGGCAGGCACCGCTCCGTGGCCTCCGCCGAGCGCATCGCCGCCCGCCTGCGCGCCCGCGGCCTCGACGTCGTCGTCCAGCACCGGGACCTGGGGAGGCAGTGACATGCCCCAGCGAGTCACCCGCAAGACCGGGACCATGCTCGACGCCGCAGGCTGGCCCCTGCGCGGGGAGGAGGGCGCCGCGGTGGTCGCCCTGGGCGGGGGGCACGGCCTGTCGGCCACCCTGCGGGCCCTGCGGCACGTCACCCACCGCCTGACCGCCGTGGTGACCGTGGCCGACGACGGCGGCTCCTCGGGCCGGCTGCGCCGGGAGTTCGACTGCCTGCCGCCCGGGGACCTGCGCATGGCGCTGGCCTCCCTGTGCGACGACTCCGAGTGGGGGCTGACCTGGAGGGACGTCCTCCAGCACCGTTTCGCCGGCCACGGGGAGCTGGACAACCACGCGCTGGGCAACCTGCTCATCCTGGCCCTGTGGCAGCTGCTCGACGACGAGATCAAGGGCCTGGACTGGGTGGGGCGCCTCCTGGCCATCCACGGGCGGGTGGTCCCCATGAGCGCCTCCCCGCTGGTCATCGAGGCGGACGTGGTGGACGGGGGACGGCGCCGCCGCGTCAGCGGGCAGGTGGCGGTGGCCACCAGCACCGGGCGGCTGGAGAACGTCAGCGTGGTGCCCACCGACGCGGACGCCCACCCCGAGGCGGTGCGGGCCATCGAGCGGGCCGACTGGGTGGTTATGGGGCCCGGCTCCTGGTACACCTCGGTGCTGCCCCACCTCATCCTGCCGGCCATGCGCCAGGCCCTGGAGCGCACCCGGGCCCGTAAGGCGGTGGTCCTCAACCTCACCGTGCAGCGGGGGGAGACCGACGGCATGAGCGCCGCCGACCACCTGCGGGTCCTGGCCGAGTACGCTCCCGGCCTGCGGCTGGACACGGTCGTCGCCGACCCGATGGCCGTGGGCGACGTGGACGACCTCCAGCGGGTGGCCTCGGACCTGGGCGCGTCCCTGCTGCTGCGCCAGGTGCGCACGGGGGAGTCCATGTGCCACCATGACCCCCTGCGGCTGGCAGCCGCCTTCCGTGACGCCTTCGACGGCGTCGTCTCCGACCTCGACACCTGAGCCCGGCGCGGCTGGCCCCGGGCTGGCCACCCCGCCCCGTCCTCAAACCTACCTAGGGAGATCCTGCCTCATGTCACTGACGGTCATCGTCAAGGACGAGCTCGCCCACGTGAGCACCACCGCCTCCGCCGTGCGCCGCGCCGAGCTGGCGGCCACGCTGCGCTTCGGCGGCGGCCTGCACATCGTGGCCGGGAAGATCGTGGTGGAGGTCGAGCTCGACCACGTCGGCGCCCTGCGCCGCCTCCACCGTGACCTGCGCGAGCTCTACGGGATCGAGTCCGAGGTCATGATGATCCAGGGGGGCTCCCTGCACCGGGGCTCGCGCTACGTGCTGCGGGTGGCCGAGCGGGGCAAGGACCTGGCCCGCCTGTCCGGCCTGGTCGACACCCGGGGCCTGCCGGTGCGCGGCATGCCGGTGGCCGTGGTCCAGGGCGGGCGCACGGCGGCGGCCGCGGCCTGGCGCGGGGCCTTCCTGGCCCGGGGATCGCTGACCGAGCCCGGCCGCTCCTCCTCCCTGGAGGTCACCTGCCCGGGGTCGGAGGCGGCCCTGGCGCTGGTGGGGGCGGCCCGGCGCTTCGACGTCGCCGCCAAGGCCCGTGAGGTCCGCGGCTCGGACCGGGTCGTCGTCCGTGACGGGGAGGGGATCGGGATCCTCCTGCAGCGCATGGGCGCCCACGAGGCCTACCGGGTCTGGGGGGAGCGGCGCAGCCACCGGGAGAGCCGGGGGACCGCCAACCGCCTGGCCAACTTCGACGACGCCAACCTGCGGCGCTCGGCACGGGCCGCCGTCGCCTCCGGGGCGCGGGTGGAGCGCGCCTTCGAGATCCTGGGCGACGACGTGCCGTCCCACCTGGCCGAGGCCGGGCGCCTGCGCCTGGAGCACAAGCAGGCGTCCCTGGAGGAGCTGGGCCAGTACTCCGACCCGCCGCTGACCAAGGACGCCGTCGCGGGGCGCATCCGCCGCCTGCTGGCCATGGCGGACAAGCGGGCCCAGGAGCTGGGGGTGCCCGACACCGAGTCGGTCCTCACCCAGGACATGCTCGACCTCTAGGCCCCTCCCGTCCGGACGGTCGGTCGCCAGGCCGTCTAGGACCAGGGTCCCGCCGGGGCGGGCGCGGACCTGTCAAACGTTGGTCAATCCCCTCCTGTTCGCCCCTGGCGTGCCAAGTGCCCCCGAAGGAGGGGTCCGTCACGCTAAACTCAGGCCTGCCGGATAGATAAGGGATCCGTCCCACAAGGTCCGGGGCACACACCGTGTGTGAAGACCCACGACACCGTGCGCCTGCCGGCGCACTAGGAGGACACAAAGTGACCACCCGCGTTGGTATCAACGGCTTCGGCCGCATCGGCCGTAACTTCTTCCGCGCCGCCCTCGAGCAGGGTGCGGACATCGAGGTCGTCGCCGTCAACGACCTCACCGACACCAAGACCCTCGCCCACCTGCTGAAGTACGACTCCATCAAGGGCCGCTTCGACGGCGAGGTCTCCCACGACGAGGACGGCATCATCGTCAACGGCAAGAAGATCAAGGTCCTTGCCCAGCGCAACCCCGCCGACCTGCCCTGGGGCGAGCTCGGCGTCGAGGTCGTCGTGGAGTCCACAGGCTTCTTCACCGACGGTGAGAAGGCCAAGGCCCACCTGGAGGGCGGCGCCAAGAAGGTCGTCATCTCCGCCCCGGCCAAGAACGTCGACGGCACCTTCGTCATGGGCGTCAACGACGGCGACTACACCAACGACATGACCATCGTGTCCAACGCCTCGTGCACCACCAACTGCCTCGCCCCCCTGGCCAAGGTCCTCCACGAGAACTTTGGCATCGAGCGCGGCATTATGACCACCATCCACTCCTACACGGGTGACCAGCGTGTCCTGGACGCCCCGCACAAGGACCTGCGTCGCGCCCGCGCCGCCGCCCTGAACATGATCCCCACCAAGACCGGTGCCGCCCAGGCCGTGGCCCTGGTCCTGCCCGCCCTCAAGGGCAAGTTCGACGGCCTGGCCGTGCGCGTCCCCACCCCGACCGGCTCCCTGACCGACCTGACCTTCGTGGCCGAGAAGGAGGTCTCCGTCGAGGCCGTCAAGGCCGCCGTCAAGAAGGCCGCCGAGGGTGAGCTCAAGGGTGTCCTGGAGTACACCGAGGACCCGATCGTCTCCACCGACATCATGGGCGACCCGCACACCTCGATCTTCGACGCCACCGAGACCAAGGTCATCGGCAACCTCGTCAAGGTCCTGTCCTGGTACGACAACGAGTGGGGCTACTCCAACGCCCTGGTCCGCCTGACCGCCCTGGTCGGCTCCAAGCTCGCCTGAGGCCGGACGAGAGCATGACTCTCTAGAGACTGCGCCCGCGCACACCCCCGTGCGCGGGCGCAGTCCGCTCAGGGACCCAGGCCTCACGGTCAGGGCCCCGCCCCTGGGGCCGACGGCGGCCCCGCCATCCAACCCACCACCGATGAGAGGTTTCATGAAGACCATCGAGTCCCTGGGCGACCTCAAGGGCAAGCGCGTCCTGGTCCGCTCCGACTTCAACGTCCCGCTCGACGCCGACAAGAACATCACCGACGACGGCCGCATCCAGGCCGCCCTGCCGACCCTGCGCACCCTGCTGGACGCCGGGGCCAAGGTCATTATCGTGGCCCACCTGGGCCGCCCCAAGGGGAAGGTCAACCCCGACTACTCCCTGGCCCCGGTGGCCAAGCGCCTGGCGGAGGTCACCGGCGTGCACGTCACCCTGGCCGAGGACACCGTGGGCCCCTCCGCCAAGGCCGCGGTCGCCGCCCTGAAGGACGGCGAGATCGTCCTGCTGGAGAACGTGCGCTTCAACGCCGCCGAGACCTCCAAGGACGACGCCACTCGCGCCGCCTTCGCCAAGGAGCTGGCCGCCCTGGGCGAGGTCTTCGTCTCCGACGGCTTCGGCGTGGTCCACCGCAAGCAGGCCTCCGTCTACGACGTCGCCAAGCTCCTGCCCGCCGCCGCCGGCCTGCTGGTGGCCAAGGAGATCGAGTCCCTGGGCCGGGCCGTCAAGGACCCCGAGCGCCCCTACACCGTCATCCTGGGCGGCTCCAAGGTCTCCGACAAGCTCGGTGTCATCGCCAACCTCCTGGGCAAGGCCGACCGCCTCCTCATCGGCGGCGGCATGGCCTACACCTTCCTGGTGGCCCAGGGCTACCAGGTGGGCACCTCCCTGCTGGAGAAGGACCAGGTCGAGACCGTCAAGGGCTACCTGGACACCGCCAAGGCCAACGGCGTGGAGCTGCTCCTGCCGGTGGACACCGTGGTGGCCCCGGTCTTCGCCGCCGACGCCCCGGCCACGGTGGTCCCCTCCACCGAGATCCCGGCCGACCAGATGGGCCTGGACATCGGCCCCAAGACCCGCAAGCTCTTCGGTGAGGCCATCGCCACCTCCAAGACGGTGGTGTGGAACGGCCCCATGGGCGTCTTCGAGTTCCCGGCCTTCGCCGAGGGCACCAAGGCCGTGGCCCAGGCCGTCTCCGACTCCGACGCCTTCAGCGTCATCGGCGGCGGGGACTCGGCGGCCGCCGTGCGCACGCTCGGCTTCGACGTGTCCACCTTCTCCCACATCTCCACGGGCGGCGGCGCCTCCCTGGAGCTCCTGGAGGGCAAGACCCTCCCCGGTATCGCTGTCCTGGAGGGCTGAGACCAATGAGCAACCGCACCCCGCTCATGGCGGGCAACTGGAAGATGAACCTGGACCACCTCGAGGCCAACCACCTCGTCCAGGGCCTGGCCATGGAGCTGTCGGACCACGACCACGACTACGCCAGGTGCGAGGTCGTCGTCATCCCGCCGTTCACGGACCTGCGCACCGTGCAGACGGTCGTCGACGCCGACTCCCTGAGCATCAGGTACGGCGCCCAGGACGTCTCCGTGCACGACAAGGGCGCCTACACCGGCGAGATCTCCACCGCCATGCTCACCAAGCTCGGCTGCACCTACGTGGTCATGGGCCACTCCGAGCGCCGTGAGTACCACGGCGAGTCCGACGAGCTGGTCGGCGCCAAGGCCCGCAAGGTCCTGGACGCCGGCATGACGCCGATCCTGTGCTGCGGCGAGGCCCTGGAGGTGCGCAAGGCCGGCACCCACGTGGAGTTCGTGCTGGCCCAGATCCGCGCCGCCCTGAAGGGCTGGAGCGGTGAGGACGTCGCCAGGATCGTCATCGCCTACGAGCCCATCTGGGCCATTGGCACCGGCGAGACCGCCACCGCCGCCGACGCCCAGGAGGTCTGCCACGCCATCCGCCAGGCCCTGCGCGCCGACTACGGGGACGCCACCGCCGAGGCCACCCGCGTCCTGTACGGCGGGAGCGCCAAGCCCGGCAACATCAAGGAGCTCATGGCCCAGGACGACGTCGACGGCGCCCTGGTGGGAGGCGCCTCCCTCAAGGCCGACTCCTTCGCCGCCATGGCGAACTTCTACGCCTGAGATCCCGGTGGCGTCCTCGGCGCCACCGGCCCCGGCGGGCCCGGGCACCCTCACCGGTGCCCGGGCCCGCCCCGCTCTCAGGTAGAGTCACCCTGGACGGGCCGGTTCCGTCCCCTTGATCCTCCTCCTGTCGAAAGGGACGAGCGTGGACATCCTCCGCATCATCCTCCAGGTGCTGCTCGTGGCGTCGAGCTTCTTCCTCATACTGACGATCCTGCTGCACAAGGGCAAGGGCGGGGGCCTGTCCGACGTCTTCGGCGGCGGGGTCTCCTCGGTGGCCAGCTCCTCGGGCGTGGCCGAGCGCAACCTCAACCGGATCACGGTGAGCGTGGCGGTGGTCTGGGTGGCCACCATTGTGGGCCTGGGCCTGCTGACCAGGTACGCCTGACCGGGTACGGCCATTAGCACCACCACGCACCCGGGCCCGCGCGGGGACGCGCTGGAGCGCTCCCTGCGCGGCTACCTCTCCCACCTCCAGGTCGAGCGGGGGCTGTCTACCAACACGGTGGGCGCCTACCGCCGCGACCTGAGGCGTTACGCCTCCTTCCTGCGCGCCCGGGGCCGCGGGACGCTGGGCCAGGCCACCGAGGCCGACGTGACCGCCTACCTGGAGACGCTGCGCACGGGGGCGGACGGCGGCAGCGCGCTGGCCACCTCCTCCGCCTCCCGGGCGGTGACCGCCCTGCGCGGGTGGCACCAGTTCGTCCTCCAGGAGGGCGAGGCCACCGAGGACCCCTCCGCCAGGGTCCACCCGCCCCAGGTGGGGCGGCGCCTGCCCAAGGCGCTGACGGTCCCCCAGACCCAGGCCCTCCTGGAGGCCGCCGGGGACGCCGACACCCCGGTCGGGCTGCGCGACCGGGCCCTCCTGGAACTTCTTTACGCTACCGGCGCACGTATCTCGGAGGCCGTGGGCCTGGTGGTGGACGACCTGGATCCTGACTCGGGCTGCCTGCGCCTGTTCGGCAAGGGGCGCAAGGAGCGGATCGTGCCCATGGGCACCTACGCCTGGTCGGCCCTGGACGCCTACCTGGTCCGGGGCCGCCCGACCCTGGCCAGCCGCGGCCAGGGGGTACCTGAGGTGTTCCTCAATACCCTGGGGCGTCCTCTGAGCCGCCAGAGCGCCTGGGCGGTGCTGCAGGCGGCGGCCGCCCGGGCGGGCCTGGGCGGCAGGAAGGGGACCGGCAGCCAGCGGCCCGTCTCCCCGCACACCCTGCGCCACTCCTTCGCCACCCACCTCCTGGCCGGGGGGGCGGACGTGCGCGTGGTCCAGGAGATGCTCGGCCACGCCTCGGTGACCACGACCCAGATCTACACCAAGGTCACCATTGACCAGCTGCGTGAGGTCTACGTCACTAGCCATCCTCGGGCTCTCGGCTAGTTTTCAGCGCCCTGGGTTAGGCTGGGTGTGTGAATGACCTCATCCAGTCTGGTCCTGATGACCTGCCAGAGCCCCCCGACAAGGAGTTCCCGGCGCCAGCGCCCCTGGAGTCCCACGGGCCGGCTCGCATTATCTCAATGTGTAACCAGAAGGGAGGTGTCGGCAAGACGACGACGACGATCAACCTCGGTGCGGCCCTGGCGGAGTACGGGCGCCGGGTCCTCATTGTGGACTTTGACCCCCAGGGAGCCGCCTCCGCGGGCCTGGGAATTAACGCCAACGAGGTCGACAAGACGATCTACGAGCTCCTGGTGGCCCCGCGACCGGATATCCGCTCGGCCGTCCGCCCCACATCGTCGCCGGGGATGGACATTGTGCCCGCCAATATCGACCTGTCTGCCGCCGAGGTCCAGCTCGTCAACGAGGTCGCCAGGGAACAGGCCTTGGCCAGGGTGCTCCGTCCCATCACGGACGACTACGACGTCATCCTGGTGGACTGCCAGCCCTCCCTGGGACTGCTGACCATTAACGCGCTGACCGCCTCCCACGGGGTCATCATCCCCCTGGAGACGGCGTTCTTCGCCCTGCGCGGCGTGGCCCTGCTGGTGGAGACCGTGGACAGGGTCCGTGACCGCCTCAACCCGCGGCTGCAGATTGACGGCATCCTGGCCACCATGGTGGACCAGCGCACCCTGCACTCCCGCGAGGTCATTGAGCGCCTGGAGCAGGCCTTCGGGAACAAGCTCTACGACACCCGGATCCGTCGCACCGTCAAGTTCCCCGACGCCTCCGTGGCGGCGGAGCCGATTACCAGCTACGCGCCCAGCCACCCCGGCGCCGAGGCCTACCGGCGCCTGGCCAGGGAGGTCATTGTCCGAGGCAATGTCGCCTGAGAGGCACGGGACCACGACGGCGCGGGCCGACGGGCCGCCGGTACCGCTGCCGGGCACGGAGGCCGGGGGGCAGGGACCCACCCGCCTGTCGGGCTTCCTGGTGGCGCTGCCCCAGTTCGAGGGCCCGTTCGACCTGCTCCTGACCCTGATCGCCCGCAGGCGCCTGGACGTCACCGAGCTGGCCCTGGCGGAGGTCATCGACGACTTCCTGACCCTCATGCGCACCTCACCCGACCTGGGGCAGGCCAGCGAGTTCCTGGTGGTGGCCGCTACCCTCGTGGCGCTCAAGGCCCACCGCCTCCTGCCCCAGGAGCCGGGTGAGGAGGAGGCGGACATGGAGTACCTGGAGGCCCGCGACCTGCTCTTCGCCCGTCTCCTGCAGTACCGGGCCTACAAGGAGGCGGCCGGTGCCATCGCCCGGGCGGTACGCGACGGCTCCCGCAGCGTGCCCAGGCGGGTCGTCCTGGCCCCTGACCTGGCCGCCCTCCTGCCGCCCCTGGTCGGCACGCTCAGCCCCCAGGACCTGGCCCGGCACGCCCTGCGGGCCCTGACCCGTCCGGGGCCGCCCGAGGTCCAGACCGTCCACCTCCACGAGCGGGTCGCGGTGGGGGAGCAGATGAACCTGATCGCCCTGCGGCTGCGGGGCGCCGGGCGCCTGGCCTTCAGCGAGCTCATAGGGGACGCCGACCACGCCTCCGTGGTGGTGGCGCGCTTCCTGGCGCTGCTGGTGCTGTACCGTCAGGGCAGTGTGGACCTGGAGCAGGCCGAGGCCATGGGGGAGATCGCCGTGACCTGGTGCGGCCCGGCGTCCGACCTGACCGGGCTGGTGGCCCCCGAGGTGGAGGAGGAGTTCACGTGAGCGTACGCCCTGCTGGGGATCCCGCCCAGGGGGAGGAGGCTGCCCTGAGGGAGGAGGCCGCGCCGGCCCCGGGGGGCCAGGAGCGTCTTCTGGCGGCGGTGGAGGCCGTCCTCATTGTCTCCGACGCGCCGGTGACCACCAGGGCGCTCTCAGCCGCCCTGGGCCTGGGGGCCACCGAGGTGGAGCGGCTCCTGGCGCGCCTGGCCGCCGAGTACCGCGGCGAGGTGCCCGGGTACCGGGCCCGGGGGTTCGTGCTGCGGCGGGCGGCAGGCGGGTGGCGCCTGGCCTCCGCGCCTGCCTACTGCCGGGTGGTGGAGGGGTTCGTCATCGGCGGGGCCACCGCGCGCCTGAGCCAGGCCGCCCTGGAGACCCTGGCGGTCATCGCCTACCGCCAGCCCGTGAGCCGCTCACGTGTCAGCGCGATCCGGGGCGTGGCCGTGGACGGCGTCGTGCGCACCCTCCAGGCGCGCGGGCTGGTCGAGGAGGCTGGGACCCAGCCCAACGGGGCCGTCCTGTACCGCACCACCGAGGACTTCCTGGAGCTGGTCGGCCTGGACAGCCTGGAGGACCTGCCGCCCCTGGCCCCCTACCTGCCCGGGGCCGGGTCCCTGGACGAGCTCGACGCCGAGCTGGACGGCTGAGCCTCTGCCTACCCCTTTAACGCCCCATGCTGGTTGCCTACCGTCGGCAAGCTCAACCAGTCGGAGGACGGCACAGGGCAGTACCCAGAAGGTCGCCTTCGAGGCATGCCGTACTTTGTACAGGGCGGAACATTTTGTGCACAGGGTAACGTTTTGCGCAGAAGGTAACGAATCTAGGTCACTTTGTGCGCAATTGGTTACCCTGTGCACAAAATGTTCCGCTGCGCGCCGTACAGCGTGAGCAGGGCAGGGCCTGGTCGCGGGGAGGAGGTCCTCGTGGGATGAGCTGGGGCCCGCCGCGTGTTCTCGTGGTGGTGGGGTCGGAGGCGGTGCTGTTCCTGGCCGGGGAAGGTGGATGACGTTTGATGGCTTCAGCGCGAGGGTCAAGTCGATGGGATGGCAGAAGTATGTCAAGATCAGGTGACGGGTGTGAGGTCGGTGGCCCGGTCGGGCGGGTGGTGGGGGTTGCGGACAGGTGGCGTGCGGGGTGCTCCCTGCTGGCTCCCCGGGACGTGTCAGGGCGGGTGATGGGGGTCCTGGGCCGGTGCCTGACCACCAGGACGCGGGGCGGTGGGGGCGTCTCGGTGGAGCAGGCCCTGTCCGCGGCGGGGTTCCTGGATACCGCCGGGGTGAGGGTCCTGGCGCCCGCGCTGGTGTACTGGTCGACCGTGCTCAGGTACCGCGAGAGGGTGCTGCGCCTGCTGGGGCGGCTGGGCCGCCGGGGGATCTGCCAGGTGGTGGTCCCCTGCGTCAGGAGGGAGCTGTCCACCCCGGTGGAGCCCGACTGGTGGGACTACCGCTGCCACGCCGGCATCCTCTACCACTTCGGCCTGTACGACGAGGTTGCCTGGGTCGCGGAGCGGGCCCTGGCCAGTGAGGACCCCGAGGTGCGTGAGGTCGGCCAGGACGAGGTCGAGCGCCTCCTGGACCTGGACGACGGGCAGAGGCCGCCCCGGGGCTGCCCCGGGGCACTGCCGGGCGGGGCGGCGCGCCAGGGCGCCCGGTCGGAGGACGTGCCGGTGGGCGGGGCGGACGCCGGCGGTCTCGGGCATGATGGGGCCTGGACCGCAGCCCGGCGCCCCGGGCCACGGGCGGGTAGACACGAGCAGGGGAGGCCCATGAGTACGCGACGTACCTTTGACCAGGTCGCACCGGTAGGGGAGCTGGGTAGCGAGGAGTTCTACGACGAGGACGACCTGGAGGAGCTTGACGGCTCCGCCGGCGCCGGTGCCCTGGCCTCCTTCGACCAGGACGCCATCGGGGAGGACGAGGAGGCCCAGGAGCTCACCCGGCGCCAGCGCGCGTCCCGGGGCGGGCAGGACGACCCCTACGTGGTCGGCGGGGAGCGTCTGGCCAAGGTCATGGCCCACGTGGGCGTGGCCTCCAGGCGCGCCAGCGAGGCCATGATCACCGCCGGGCGGGTGAGCGTGGACGGGGTGACCGTGCGCGAGCCCGGCATGCGGGTGGACCCCGCCTCCCAGGAGATCCGGGTGGACGGCTCCCGCCTCCTGGCCGACCCCGACGTCCTGACGGTCATGCTGCACAAGCCCGCGGGCGTGGTCACCACCATGGAGGACCCCCAGGGGCGTCCCACCGTGGCCGGCCTGGCCGAGCGCTACCTGGACGAGCACGCCCAGGAGCTGGGCGTGCGGGAGCGGCCCCGCCTGGTCCACGTCGGCCGCCTCGACACCCAGACCGAGGGGCTGCTGCTGCTGTCCAACGACGGTGAGCTCTCCCACCGCCTGACCCACCCCTCCTACGAGATCGCCAAGACCTACGTGGCGATCGTGGAGGGCAGGGTGGCGCCGTGGGTGCCCCGCAAGCTCAGGCGCGGCATCGAGCTGGAGGACGGCCCGGCCCGGGCCGACCGCGTGGTGGTCAAGGAAGCCGGCCCGCGCCGCTCGATCGTGGAGATCACCCTGCACTCGGGCAGGAACCGGGTCGTGCGCCGCATGCTGGCCGCCGTGGGCCACCCGGTGGTGCGCCTGTCCCGCACCCGCCTGGGGCCGCTGACCTTGGCGGGCCTGCGCCCGGGGCAGGTGCGCGCGCTGACCTCCCAGGAGGTCGTCTCCCTCCAGAGGGAGGTCGGGCTGTGAGCACCCCGGGGATCCCCGACGGCCCGGACCAGGCGGGCGGGAGGACGAACCAGGCGGGCGGGGAGACGGACCCGGACCCGAGGACGGAGCCGGAGCCGGGGGCGCGCCCCCCGGACCCTGAGGCCGGTGCCCCCCCGGCCCGGCGCGCGGCCACGCAGGGCCCCGTCCTGGTGGTGGGCACCGGCCTGCTGGGCACCTCCCTGGCCCTGGCGCTGAGCGCCGCCGGCGTGGAGGTCCAGCTCTCCGACACTTCCCCGACCTCCCTGGCCCTGGCCCGCGACATGGGCGCCGGGCGCCCCCGCCGCCCGGGTGACGCCGAGCCGCGGCTCGTGGTCGTGGCCACGCCCCCGGACGTGGCCGCCGACGTCGTCCTGCACGCCCTCGCCGCCCACCCCCACGCCGTGGTCACCGACGTCGCCAGCGTCAAGGACCAGGTGGTGGCCCGGGTCCGCCGGCACGGGGGGGCGGCGGCCGGACGCTACGTGGGCAGCCACCCCATGGCCGGCCGCGAGCGCTCGGGGGCCGCGGCGGCGGACTCCGACCTCTTCGCGGGCCGCCCGTGGGTGGTGGTCGCCGACGGCTCGTCCGCCCGGGCCGAGCTGGTCGTCCGCGACCTCGCCGTGGACGTGGGGGCCACCCCGGTGCCCATGGGCGCCGCCGAGCACGACGCCGCGGTGGCGGCCGTCAGCCACGTCCCCCAGCTCGTCTCCTCCCTGGTGGCGGCCCGCCTGGAGGGGCTGCCCGAGTCCTGCCTGGCCCTGGCGGGCCAGGGGCTGCGGGACGTCACCCGCGTCGCCGCCTCCGACCCCCGCCTGTGGTCGGCCATCGTGGTGGCCAACGCGGGGCCGGTGGTCGGGCTGCTGCGGGAGGTCGCCGCGGACCTGGGGCAGCTCATTGAGGGGGTGGCCCCGGCCGCCGGCGGGGTCGGCGGGGAGGGGGCCGTCGCGGCGCCCGGTGCCGTGGGGGCGGTCACCGACGTCATGATGCGGGGCAACACCGGTCAGGCGCGCATCCCCGGCAAGCACGGTGGGGCGCCGCGCCGCTACGCCCGGGTGCAGGTCCTGGTCCCCGACTCCGCCGGTGAGCTGGGGCGCCTGTTCTCCGACGTCGGTGCGGCGGGGGTCAATATCGAGGACTTCTCCCTGGAGCACTCCGCCGGGCAGCGCGCGGGCCTGGCCCTGCTGTCCGTGGTGCCCGGGGCCGCCGCCGGCCTGGAGCAGGCCCTGGAGGGGCGCGGCTGGCGCGTGGTGCGCGGCTAGCGGCCGCCACGGGCACCCTCGCCCCGCCGGCCCGCCCGCCCACCGGGGACGTGCCTTCGGGGACGTGCCTTAGTCACCGGGAACGTACTCTAAGGGTACGTCACCGGTGACTAAGGCACGTCGCCCATGACTTAAGGCACGTTGCTGAAGGGGGGCTAGCTGGGCTGCTCCATGCCCAGGCGGGAGCGGACGTCGTCGAAGCACTTGAGGATCGTGGACATGGCGCAGTCCAACTGGAGGTAGATCTGCTTGTCGGTCACCCCGTGCTCCCAGTCGATGGCCACGGCGGCGCCGATGGAGAAGGTCAGGCCCGCGTCGTCGTTCTCCCGCCAGAAGGCGGTGGGCCACAGGTGGTCCCGGTGCCACTCGTCCAGGGCGAAGCGCGCCTCGTCGAGCCTGGTCATGGGGATGTCCTCCTTGATGTACCCCAGGACGTTGAGGATCTCGTTGTTGTCGCCGCGCAGCAGGTAGGAGAAGAAGTCGCCGTCCCAGACGGCGGTCAGGTCACCGTCGTCGTCCTCGCTGTAGCGCCACCCCCGCTCGTCGAAGATCGCCGCCACCCGCTCCTTGGTCAGGGGGCTGACCCGCTGGGCGGGCTCCGGCGTCGAGCTGCTGGCCCGGGACAACCAGGGCATGAGGGTTCTCCGTTTCTCCGTGGGGGTGGGTGAGGGCGGGGCCGGGCCCCTAGCGGCCCAGGGCCTTGTCCATGGACTCGTACAGGGTCAGGGAGGTCCCGATCGAGCACCGTACGTGTTGGAGCAGCTGGTCGTCGGTGGCCCCCATCTCGCAGTCGAAGGCGTTGGAGGCCATGACCCGGATCTGGCCCTCGTCGTCCATCCGGTACCAGCTCTTGGGGAAGGGACGCCGCCGGTGGGAGTCCTCCAGGACGTCGCGGACGGTCCCCACCCGGGCGGGGTCGACCGTCCCGGGGTACTGGGAGCGGATCACCAGGAGCTCGTCGTCGGAGCCGGTGATGAAGAAGTAGAAGGTGACGTCGTCCCACTGCCCGCCCAGGTCGCCGTCGGAGTCAATGAAGTAGTGCCAGTCCTGTCTCCTGAACAGGTCGATGAGCCGCTGCTGGCTGATGGGGGTGGGCACGAGCGGGTCCGGCTCGTCCGGCTTCGGAGCGCGGCCGAGGAAGGGGAAGGGGGCCATAGGGTTTACCTTAGCCTGCGGCCAGACGGCTGGTCTCGTCCTGGTAGAGCAGGGCGGCCTCGCGCAGGCGCGCCCCCGCCGCCCGGGCGTGGTGCCCGCAGAAGTAGAGCTCGCCCCGGCCCAGGACCACCCGGACGTAGGCCTGGGCGTTGCAGACGTCACAGCGGTCCGCGCTGGTCAGGGGGCGGGAGGTCGGCCGGGTCGTCGCGGCGGGGACGTCCTGGACCCGTGCGGGCACGGCCGGTGCGGTGACAGGGGCACTCATCGCGTTCATGGCTGCATTGCAGCACGCCAGGGAGCCGTCGTGCCCGGTTCCGCGCCTCTGTCCGCCTCCGGCGCACGGCTTACGCCGACGGCGCAGGCGCCGGGGGCGGGGAAGGCGCGGGCGGCGCGGCAGAACACGTGTTCGACGGATGTGGGCTAGATTCGCGCCGTGGCCCAAGACAACTCGTACTCCGCCCGGCACCTGTCCGTCCTGGAGGGACTGGAGGCGGTGAGGAAACGCCCCGGCATGTACATCGGCTCCACCGACCAGCGCGGCCTCATGCACTGCGTGTGGGAGATCGTGGACAACGCCGTCGACGAGGCCCTGGAGGGGCACGGGGACACCATCGGCGTCACCGTCCACGCCGACGGCTCCCTGGAGGTGCGCGACAACGGCCGGGGCGTGCCCGTGGACGTCGAGCCCTCCTCCGGCCTGACCGGCGTGGAGCTGGTCTACACCAAGCTCCACGCCGGCGGGAAGTTCGGCGGGGGCTCCTACGGGGCGGCCGGCGGCCTGCACGGGGTGGGCGCCTCGGTGGTCAACGCCCTGGCCGCGCGCATGGACGTGGAGGTGGACCGGGGCGGGAGGACCTACGCCATGAGCTTCCACCGCGGCGTGCCCGGGGCCTTTGCCGACCCCGTCGGCCCCGACGGCACCCCGCTGCCCGGCCCGGGGTCGCCCTTCACGGAGTACACGCGGGCCACCGAGCTGCGGGTGGTCGGCAGGGTCGGGCGCGGGATCACCGGCACCCGCGTGCGCTACTGGGCCGACCCCCAGATCTTCCCCGCCCCCACCGACTACGACGCCGCGGCCCTGGCCGCCCGCCTGCGCCAGACCAGCTTCCTGGTGCCGGGCCTGACCCTGCGCCTGGTGGACGAGCGCCCGGGGGACCCGGAGCACGCCCCCGGCCAGGCGCGGACCTTCCTGGCCAGGGGCGGCACCGCCGACTTCGTGGACTTCCTGGCCACCGACGCCTCGGTGACCGACACCCTCCACCTGACCGGGTCGGGCACCTACACCGAGACCGTCCAGCAGCTGGACCAGGACAGCGGGCACCTGCGCCCGGTGGAGGTGGAGCGCACCTGCGCCGTGGACGTGGCCCTGCGCTGGGGCATCGGCTACGACACCACCGAGCGGTCCTTCGTCAACATTATCGCCACCCCCATGGGCGGCACCCACCTGACCGGCTTCGAGCAGGCCCTGGTGCGGGTGCTGCGCAGGCAGATCGAGTCCAACGCCCGGGCCCTGAAGGTCACCACCAAGGACCCCCGCATCGAGAAGGACGACATCCTGGCGGGCCTGACCGCCGTGGTCACGGTGCGCGTGCCCGAGCCGCAGTTCGAGGGGCAGACCAAGGAGGTCCTGGGCACTGCCCCGGTGCGCGCCATCGTGGCCAAGGTGGTCGAGGCCGAGCTCACCGCCCTGCTGACCAGCCCCAAGCGGGACCTCAAGGCCCAGTCCCGGGCTCTGCAGGAGAAGGTCGTCGGCGAGATGCGCGCCCGGGTCAGCGCCCGGGTGCACAAGGAGATATCCCGGCGCAAGAACGCCCTGGAGACCTCCACCCTGCCGGCCAAGCTCGCGGACTGCCGCAGCGACGACGTGGGCTCCTGCGAGCTGTTCATCGTGGAGGGCGACTCCGCCCTGGGCACGGCCAAGAACGCGCGCAACTCCGAGTTCCAGGCCCTGCTGCCCATCCGCGGCAAGATCCTCAACGTCCAGAAGGCCTCCCAGGCCGACATGCTGCGCAACGCCGAGTGCTCGGCCATTATCCAGGTGGTGGGCGCCGGGTCCGGGCGCACCTTCGACCTGGGAGCGGCCCGCTACGGCAAGGTCATCCTCATGACCGACGCCGACGTGGACGGCGCCCACATCCGCACCCTGCTGCTGACCCTCTTCTTCCGCTACATGCGCCCCATGGTGGAGGCCGGGCGGGTCTTCGCGGCCGTCCCGCCCCTGCACCGGGTGGAGGTGGCCGCCAAGGGCAGGCGCCGCAAGGAGGTCATCTACACCTACTCCGACGCCGAGCTGGTGGACACCCTGCGCCGCCTGGAGAGGGCCGGGCGCACCTTCAAGGAGCCCCAGCGCTACAAGGGCCTGGGGGAGATGGACGCCCACCAGCTGGCCGAGACCACCATGGAGCCCGGGCACCGCACCCTGCGGCGCATCACCGTGGAGGACGAGGCCGCCCTGGCCGAGGCCGAGGGCGTCTTCGAGCTGCTCATGGGCGCGTCGGTTGAGCCCCGCCGGGACTTTATTATCGCCGGTGCCAGGGACATCGACCGCGAGCGCATCGACGCCTGACCTGCGCCCGGGGCGCCCCGGGGCAAAGGTCACGGGACGGTAACGTCCCTGCGGTAGCCTGGCAGCCACACCAACCCCAGGAGGTCCCCTTGACTCCCGTCTACGGCGGCCCCCGGCGGGGTACCGCCTGGTCAATGCTCCGACCCGGCCTGCGCTCCGCCCTACCCCGCCTCCTGAGCTGGTCCCCGCTGGGGCCCGCGGACAACACCGACCTCGCCGCGCTCATCGCCCGGGCGGAGCAGGCTGACAACCCTCCCTTCCGCACCAGCGCGGAGGAGACGGCCGAGTACTTCCTCGACCCCACCTACTCGGGGGTGGCCGGGCGTGACGAGGACGGGATCATGCGGGCCTTCGGGCTGGTGCGCCTGCGCCCGGCCGCTGAGATCTTCGCCTCCATGAGCGGGGTGGTCGACCCCGCCTGGCGCAGGCGCGGCATCGGCATGGCCCTGCTGCACTGGCAGGCCGAGCGGGCCCGCCACCTGGTGGGGGCCGAGCGCAGCGGCCGGGCGTCCCCGGAGGGGGGCAGGCCGGTGCCCGCCCACGTGGTGACCACCGTCATGGAGGACGACGAGGGCCTCAAGGACCACCTGGCCGAGCTCGGCTTCGAGCCCCGGCGCTGGTACCGGGAGGTGCGCAGGTCCCTGAGCGAGCCGATCCCGCACGTGCGGACCGACGGGTTCCTGACTATCGAGCCCTGGACGGCGGAGCGTGAGGACGCGGTGCGCCGGGCCCACAACGAGGTCATCGGCCAGGGGTGGGGCAACCAGGTCCTCACCCCCGAGGAGTGGTCGGTGGGGCGCGCCTTCTTCGCCCCCTCCTGGAGCCTGGTGGCCGTGGACCGCTCCGGGGACCGGGACCGGGTGGCCGGCTACCTGCGCAGCGCCCGCTACGAGCAGGACTGGCAGGCCCTGGGGTGGTCCGAGGGCTACACGGACATGCTGGGGGTGCGCGCCCAGTACGCCGGGCGGGACGTGGGCCGGGCCCTGCTGACGGCGGCCATGCGCGCCTACGCGGCCGACGGCATGGACTACGCGGCGGCGGGGGTGGACTCGGAGAACCCCAGCGGCGCCGTCGACCTGTACGAGGGCCTGGGCTACCACGCCACCCGCGGCACCATCCTCTACGGCCTGGACGTGTGAGGAGGCCGGGACCTGACCGTTCCCCGGGGGGCGGCCTTGAGTGTCCCCCGGGGCCCCGGGCGTCCCCGCCCGCGGGGGCGGGGACGGGCGTCACCCGACGGCGGCGATGGGGGCGGGGGCGGGCGTGCCGGAGGCGTCGCGGCGCTCGTCGGCCTCGGGCAGGTCCACGGCCCGGCCCCGGGCGTCCACGGCGCGGGCCGGCCCCAGGCCCACCCAGGCCAGGGTCAGGTGGTCCTCCCCGCTCAGGAAGCGCTGGGCGCGCACCCCCCCGGTGGCCCGCCCCTTGGCGGGGTAGCGGTCCAGGGGGGTGACCTTGACGCTGCCCGCGCTCGTGCCCGGCAGGGCCTGCCGGGCCCCGGCCACGGTGACCACCAGCGCCTCGGACACCAGGTCGGCCGGGACGCGGCCCGCGGCGACGACCCGGGCGCCCTCGTGCAGGCTGATGCCCGCCATGCCCCCGGCACCCCGCCCCTGGGGGCGTACCCGGGCGGCCTGGAAGCGCAGCAGCTGGGCGTCGGAGGCCACCAGGACGATGACGTCGGTGTCGGCCGCCGTGGACGCCCAGACCACCTCGTCGCCCTCGGCCAGGGAGATGACCTCCCAGGCGTCGCCGTTCCTGGGCTCGTCACCGACCTTGACCCGCTTGACGACCCCCTGGGCGGTGGCCAGGGCGATCGGCGCGGCCGGGCCGTCCCCGCCACGGCCCGGCCCGGCCAGGGGGACCAGGCCCACCACGGTCTCGGCGTCCTCGAGCTCCGCCAGCAGGCCTGCGGGCGTGCCCCCGTCCAGGGCGGGCGCCCCCTGGGTGCGGGCCACCTCCGGGGCGGAGACCACCTCCAGGCGTACCAGCCGCCCCCGGCTGGTGACCGCCCCGACCTGGCCGCGCACGCTGCCCGCCACCTGGGAGGCCAGCGCGTCGTGGGCCTGGCGCGCCCCGGTGCGGGGCACCGCCTGCGCCCCGGGCACGCGGGCCACCAGGCCGGTAGCGGACAGCAGCACCCGGCAGGGGTCGTCGGGGATGGTCAGCGGCACGTCCCTGGCCCCGGCCACGAGGCTGACCGCCGGGCCCGCCTCCTGGGGCCCGGCGTCGGCCCCGGGGGGCGCCGTCCCGGCCACCGCGACGCCACCGGGTGACTCCAGCAGCGCCGTGCGCCGCGGGGTGCCCAGCTCCTTGGCCACCTGCGCCAGCTCCCTGGAGACCAGGCGGCGCAGCCGGGCGTCGTCGGCCAGGACCGCCTCCAGGTCCTTGATCTCACGGGCCAGCTCGTCACGCTCCTTCTCCAGCTCGATGACGGAGAACCTGGTGAGCCGGCGCAGCTGGAGCTCCAGGATGTAGGAGGCCTGGGGCTCGGAGAGGTCGAGGGCCTGCATGAGGCGCGTCCGGGCGGCGGGGGCGTCGTCGCTGGAGCGGATGAGCGCGATGACCTCGTCGATGTTGACCACGGCGACCAGGAGCCCGTCCACCAGGTGGGCCCGCTCACGCCGCTTGCCCAGGCGGAAGCGGGTGCGGCGCCTCACCACCGCCAGGCGGTGGCCCACGAACACCTCCAGCAGCTCGCGCAGGCCCAGGGTGCGGGGCTGGCCGTCCACCAGGCACACGTTGTTGATGCTGAAGGAGTCCTCCAGGGGGGTGTACCGGTAGAGCTGGGCCAGGACCGCCTCGGGGTTGTAGCCGTTCTTGACGGTGACCACCAGGCGGGTGCCGTTGTGGCGGTCGGTCAGGTCCGCGATGTCGGCGATGCCCTGGAGCTTCTTGGAGGCCACCGTCTCCTTGACCCGGGCGATGACCTTCTCCGGGCCCACCAGGTAGGGCAGCTCGGTGATGACAATGCCCTTCCTGCGGGGGGTGAGGTTCTCCACGCGGGCCACCGCCCGGGTGGAGAAGCGGCCCCGCCCGGTGCGGTAGGCCTCCCGGATCCCCTCCAGGCCCACCACCACGCCGCCGGTGGGCAGGTCCGGGCCGGGCACGAGGGCCGTCAGGTCCTCCAGGGTGGCGTCCGGGTGGCTGACGAGGTGGCGGGCGGCGGCCACCACCTCGGCCAGGTTGTGGGGCGGCATGTTCGTGGCCATGCCCACCGCGATGCCCGAGGCCCCGTTGACCAGCAGGTTGGGGAAGGCCGCGGGCAGCACCTCGGGCTCGGTGAGGGTGTAGTCGTAGTTGGGGGAGAAGTCGACGGTGTCCTGGTCGATGTCCGCCGTCAGCGCCAGCGCCGGGGCGGCCAGGCGCGCCTCGGTGTAGCGGGGGGCCGCCGGGCCGTCGTCCAGGGAGCCGAAGTTGCCGTGCCCGTCCACCAGGGGCAGGCGCATGGTGAAGGGCTGGGCCAGGCGCACCAGGGCCTCGTAGATGGCCGTGTCCCCGTGCGGGTGCAGGCGTCCCATGACGTCGCCCACCACACGGGAGGACTTCACGTGGGGCCGGTCGGGGCGCAGGCCCATGCGGTCCATCTGGAACAGGATGCGCCGCTGGACCGGCTTGAGGCCGTCGCGGGCGTCGGGCAGGGCGCGCGCGTAGATGACGGAGTAGGCGTACTCCAGGAAGCTGGTGCGCATCTCCACCGACAGGTCCTGCTCGACGACCTCGCCGTCGCCGTGCACGGGGGAGGGAGGCGTCGAGGGCTGAGGAGTCATGGCGGCATTATGACCTGCCCCTCCGACGTGCCCGCGCAGGGCGGGGCGTGAGGTGGACGGCGCCGCCTGGGCCCGGCGGTGGCACAATGGCGGCCATGACGCAGCCCTCCCCTACGGACGCAGACGCGGCCACCACGCTCGCCGCCCAGGTCGCCCGCGCCGGCTACTACCCCGAGCTGGTGCTGGCCTCCCTCGACCTGGCCCTGGGGGCCGAGGAGGTCGTGGCCGACCTGGTCCAGAGCGAGACGACCTTCGGGGAGGACGTCCACCGGCACGTGACCGTCATGGCGCTGACCGCCACGCGCCTGGTCATCGTCCACGTCGACGACGTCCCGGGCCCTGACGGGGCCCCCGGGGCCGTGGCCACCAGCGAGGCCGTGCCCGTGTCCTCCATACGCTCGGTGGTCCTGACCCGCGCGGTGACCAGCCCGGCCGACGCCGGGGGGGTGCTCACCGAGCTGACCATCGCCGTGGCCTGGGGCGCCGTACGCCGGCTGGACCTGGAGCCGGCCTCCTGCCCCGACCCCGCCTGCAAGGCCGACCACGGCCTGACCGGCACCTCCGTGCCCGAGGACGTCGTCATCCGGGTGGCCGCGGGGGTCGAGGGCGCCCACGCCCTGGCCCGTGCCGAGGCCTTCGCCCGCAGCCTGTCCGCCGCGACCGCGCGCTCGCCGTGGTGAGCCCCGCGCCCCCCGGCCCGGGGACCGCGGCACGGCCCCGCCCGGGCCCGGGGACCGTGACCGGGGCGACCGGCGTGCCCCACCTGCGTGAGGTGCTCGCCGCCGCCGCCGTCAGCTCCGGCCTGCACCTGCACGGCACCGTCCCGGGGGCCCTGACCCACGACCAGGCCTGCCGGGCCGCCCGCTCCTGGGGCCTGGGCCAGGACCCCGGCGGGACCGTGCTGGTCATGGCCGACGGGCTGGGCCTGGAGCTCCTCCTCCAGCGGCGCGGGCACGCACCCACCCTGCGCTCGTGGCTGGCCGAGGCCGAGTCCGCCCCCACCCTGGAGGCCACCACCTGCGCCCCCACCACCACCGCGGCCGCCCTGACCACCCTGGGGACCAGCGCCCTGCCCGGGACCACCGGCATGGTCGGCTACAGCGTGGTCAACCCCGCCCACCAGCCCCTGCCCCCCGATGCCACCCCCTGCCGGGAGCACCTCCTGTGCCTCATCTCCTGGGAGGGCCAGGACGCCCCCGCCCCCCGCGCCTGGCAGGACGTCCCCACCGTCTTCGAGCGCCTGCGCCCCGGTGCCCGCCGCCCCGCCCCCCTGGCCGTGGCCGTCACCCCCGCCCGGTTCGCCGGCTCGGGGCTGACCGAGGCCGCCCTGCGCGGGGCCCGTCACGTCGGGGCCGACCGTCTCGAGGACCGTCCCGCCCACGCGGTCAGGGCCCTGCGCCGCGGGGTCCCCCTGGTCTACCTCTACGTCGGCGAGCTCGACCACGCCGGGCACGCCCACGGCTGGCGCTCCCAGCAGTGGCTCACCCAGCTCGAGCGCCTCGACAGGGCCCTGGACCACCTCCTGCGCGCCGTGCCCGCGGGCACCCGGGTCGTCCTGACCGCCGACCACGGCATGGTGGACACCGACGCCGACCACCGTGTCACCGTCACCGACCACCCGGACCTGGTCCGGGACGTCACCGCGGTGGCCGGCGAGCCGCGCCTGACCTCCCTGTGCGTGCGCGGCTCGGACCCCGACCTGGCCCACGAGGTGGCCCGGCGCTGGCGCGACCACCTGGGCCAGGCCGCCCTGTGGGTGGGCACCCGCGAGCAGTCCGCCGCGCTGCTGGGGCCCCTGTCACCGCGTGCCCGGGGTGTCGTGGGGGACGTCCTGGTGGCCATGGCCGGCTCCTGGGTCGTCGTCGACCCCCGCGTCCACGCCCCCGCCGCCATGGCCCTGCCCGGGGTCCACGGCTCCCTGACCCGTGCCGAGACCAGCGTCCCCCTGCTGGTGCGTCGCGCCTGAGGCCCAGGCCCGGCCCGACCTGGGAGGGAAGACGACCACGGTTCCCTGGTCGGGGGCGGTGTCCTCCTGCCGGGGCGCCGGGGTGGGCTGGGCCCAGTCCGGCCGGGGCGGGCCGGAGCGGTCCTTGTGCATCTTGAGGTGGAAGGCGAACTCGACCACGTCGATCACGCGTTCCTGGGCGGGAGCGGGCTCCTCCTCCCAGGGCATCGGGGTGGGCGGGTCGGAGTGGTCCCTGTGTGGCTCGTCGTGGGAGGCGGATTCGACCATGTCCATCGGGAGTTCGAGAAGACTGTCCTCCTGCCGGGGTCGTCGGGGTGCCGGGGTGGGTCGGGCCCCGTCCGGCCTGGCGCCGAAGACGATCTCGTCCCAGGTGGGCACGCGCCTGCGGGGCTCGGGCTCCTCCGGGCTGGTCCCGGGCTCTGCTGGCTCGGGCTCCTCCCCGGGCTCTGCCGGCTCCCTGCCCTGGGTGTCGTGGTCAGTGTCAGCTACCATGGCCGTCTCCCTTGCAGTCAGTGGTTACGGGCGGTGGCGCCCTACTCGGGCTTGGCGCCGAAGACGATCTCGTCCCAGGAGGGCACCTGCTGGCGGCGCTTGCGCCTGCGCTGGGAGCGGCGGGGATCGGGCGTCTCCACGGCGCCGTCCTGGACGATCTCCTCCTCCACGGGGCGCTGGGTGCCGGTCAGGGCCGTCTGCACGCCGGCGGTGGTGCGCACGGCCCCCGTGAGCGTGTGTACCGCCCCGGTCACCGGCACCTCGGAGGGGGCCTGGGCCGACGCCTGGCCGTAGGAGCGGCGGTGGTCCGACATGGACAGCACCTGGGCCTGCCCCTCCTCGTCGTCCTTCCGGATGCTGTCCTCGTCCTCCTCCAGGGGCTCCAGCACCATCAGGCGCCGGCCCCGGTTGGAGGCCAGGTCATCCAGGATCTTGTCGGTGCTGGTGGGGGCGGCGGACTCGGCGTCCTCGGGGTGGGAGGACGCCCCGGAGGCCTCGGTGTCCTGGTCGAAGACCGAGGGGCGGCGCCCCAGCGAGGCGGCCTCGGTCAGCCAGCGGGCCTCGTCGTCCAGGGCGATGACCGAGCGTGCCGGCAGGTTGAGCTCCCAGCGGGCCTCCTTCTCCTCGGCCCCCTGGATAAAGGTCAGGGTGATCTGCCAGGGGTCGCGGCCGTGGCGCAGCGCGTCCCAGCTCAGGGTGGCGGGATCCACCCCGCGGGTGGCCAGGCGGTCCACGACGAGCTCGCCCAGGACGGGGGAGTCCTTCTCCCAGCCGATCCGGTAGGACTGGGCCTGCCGGACCGCGTTGTGGCGCTCGGCGCTCACCGGGCCCTCGAAGCGGGAGACGTGGTCCACCGTCAGGCCGGTGGCCGTGGCCACCTCCTGGACGGAGGCCCCCGAGCGCAGCAGGGCCTGGATGTCACGCGGACGCACCGGCGTTCCGGGGGCCGGGGGCTCCTCTGCGGGCGGACGGGCGGACGGGCGCTCCCTGCGGACCGCCGCGCGCAGGGCGTCGTCGACCACAATGTTGTACCGCGTCCCACGCGCGTCGGTCATCACGACGCTGTCGCCGTTGGCGCCCAGCAGCTCGAGCTCGATCATGGACGGGCCTCCTCGTGTCGCGCTGTCCGCATCCCAGACTGCCATCACCGGTGGTGTCAGGGGCGGAGGCTGGCCGGTGTAGCACATTGTGACGCGGCAGCCGCCCCGGATCCACCCGTACCTGTTCGCCCACAGCCCCTATGACAGACCCGGCTCCGGGTGCCCGGGGGCGGTTAGCGGTGCTACTGTGCGCGTGCCTCGCCCGGCGCGCGGACCCGCTTACCACAGTGAGACCGGCCACGTCCCGGGCACCCAGTGCCGTCGACGAGAGAGAGTGACGAGGCCATGGCAACTGACTACGACGCCCCGCGCAAGAACGATGACGAGCCGGAGGCCGATTCCATCGAGGAGCTCACCGCCCGCCGCAAGGACCACTCCCAGGAGGCCATCGAGGAGGACGAGAACGAGGTCGCCGAGGGCTTCGAGCTGCCCGGCGCCGACCTGTCCCGCGAGGAGCTCAGCGTGCACGTCGTACCCCAGGCGGAGGACGAGTTCACCTGCTCGGAGTGCTTCCTGGTGCACCACCGCAGCCAGCTCGCCTACGTCGACGACGCCACCGGCCTGCCGGTGTGCACCGACTGCGCCGGCTGACACCGGCCGCCCCCGGCCCACCACCACGCCCGCCGACGGCGGGCCACACCACCCAAGGAGCCCGTCATGGGTCTGTTCTCCCGCCACCGTGCCGCCCGCGTCGCCGACGCCGCCACCGAGCCCGCCCCGCCCGACCCGGACCCGGACCCCCAGGGTCCCTGGGACGCGGCCGCCGTACCCGAGGCCGTCAGCACGGCCTCCTACATTGACCTGGGCTCCCTGCGCGTGCCCGCCGTGGCCGGCATGCAGCTGCGCCTGGAGAGCATGACCCCCGACGGCCACCCCACGGCCGCCGTCATCGTCCTGGCAGGCTCCAGCCTGGAGCTGCGCGCCTTCGCCGCCCCGCGCACCACCGGGATCTGGGAGGAGCTGCGTGAGGACATCACCCTGGAGCTGCGCCGTGGCCGGGCCCGCACCTCGGTCACCGACGGCCCCCACGGCCCGGAGATCACCAGCCAGGTGCCGGTACGCGACTCCCAGGGCCACGAGGCGGTGGTCAACGTGCGGTTCATCGGCGTGGACGGCCCCCGCTGGTTCCTGCGCGGCGTCCTCCAGGGGCGGGCCGCCTCCGACGAGGCCGCGGCCGCCCCCCTGCGCGAGGTCCTCGACCAGGTCGTCGTGGTACGCGACTCCCAGGCCCGCCCGCCCCGGGAGATCCTGCCCCTGCGGGACCCCTCGGCGGCCGCCGGCCCGGAGCCGGAGGACCTGCCCGGGCTCGACCCCCTGCGTCCCGGGCCGACGATCGCCGAGGTCCGATGAGCCTGGCCGGACGCGCCCACGACCTGCTGGCGGCCCTGCGCTGGAGCCGTGAGGACCTGGACGCGCGCGACGAGGCGGCCTCGGCCAGCGCCCGCGGCACGGTCCCCATCGGCGACCTCACCCCCCGCCGCCCCGCCCGGGTCTCCGGGGTGCTGCGCGCGGTGACCTACCGCCCCGCCACCGCCAAGCCCGTCCTGGTGGGCCAGCTCTTCGACGGCACCGGCAGCGTCGACCTGGTGTGGATCGGACGGCGCTCCATCGCCGGGGTGACCCCCGGCAGGCACCTCATCGCCTCGGGCACCGTGGTGTCGGGCCGGGCCCGCCCCGTCATCTACAACCCCGCCTACGAGCTCCTGGTGCCAGGCGCATGAGCACACCACCGGCCCGCCCGGCCCGGGGCGTGGGCGCCCTGGGGTCGCAGTCCTTCGACGCCCTGGCCGCCCTGGGCGGGTGGCGCGGCGTCACCGAGTCCGTGGCCCCCACGCTCGTCTTCGTCCTGGTCCTGGCCGCCCGGCCCAGCGCCCTGCTGGCGGCCCTGGGGGCCTCCCTGGCCCTGAGCGCCCTGGCCCTGGCGGCCCGCCTGCTCCGCCACGAGCCCCCCACCCAGGCCGTGGGCGGGGCCGCCCTGGCGGCCCTCAGCGCCGCCTGGGCCTGGCACAGCGGCAGCGCCACCGACTTCTACGCCACCGGCCTGCTCGTCAACGCCGCCTGGCTGGCCGGCTCCCTGGCCTCCCTGGCCCTGGGCTGGCCGGTGGTCGGCCTGGCCATCAACGGCGTCCAGGCCCTGGCGGGTGCCACGGGAGCCGGGCAGGACGACGCCCCGGCCCCCCGGGACGACCAGGCCCCGGCCCCCTGGGCCTGGCGCACCGACCCCGGCCTGCGCCACCTCAACCGGCGCTACCGGCTGGGGACCTGGATCCTGGCCGCCATGTTCGCCACCCGCCTGGCCGTGGAGACCCCCCTGTACCTGGCCGGCGCCACCGGCCCCCTGGGGGTGGCCCGCCTGGCCCTGGGCGTCCCCCTGTTCGCCCTGACCCTCTGGCTCGTCTGGCTGCTGGTCGGCCCCGCCCACCACACGGCCCCCGATACCACCGCCCCCTAGAGCAGCTCGTCCAGCTCCTCGGGGGCCGGCGCGTCGTCCTCGGGGGAGAAGATCAACGGGATCTCGCCCAGCGTGCCCTCACCCTCCTTGGCGGTCAGGAAGATCAGCTCGTCCCCGCGCTCAAAACGCTCGTCCCCGTCAGGGTTGATCGGACGGTACTCACGCAGGATAGCGGCCAGCACCGTGTGCGGGGGCAGGGGGATCTCGCTGACCAGCTCACCGATGACCGGCGAGTCGTCAGGCAGGGTCAGCTCGTGCATGAGCGCCCCGGACTGGTGGAAGGAGAACACCGGCACCAGCGACCCCACCGAGACCGCCTCCTCCACCAGGGAGGTCATGATACGCGGGGTCGACACCGACACGTCCACGCCCCAGGCCTCGTCAAAGAGCCACTCGTTCTTGGGGTTGTTGATCCGCGCCACCACCCGGGGGACCCCGAACTCCGTCTTGGACAGCAGGGAGACCACCAGGTTGGTCTTGTCGTCCCCCGTGGCCGCCACCATGACGTCGCAGTCCCCCACACCGGCCTCGGTCAGCACGTCGATGTCACCGGCGTCAGCCAGGTGCCAGTCCGCCTCAGGCACCGAGGCAATACGCATGGCCTCAGGGGACCGGTCGATCAGGGCCACACGGTGCCCGTGGCTAATGAGCTCACGGGAGATGGAGCGCCCCACCGACCCGGCCCCGGCGATAACGATCTTCATGACTCACACCTCACTGACAGGGGGACGGGACAGGGCACGCTGCACGGCACCCACACGCTCGGAGACCACCGCCACGTGCAGCCGGTCCAGATCCTGGACCACCGTGGCCGCCTCGGGCAGCAGGGCCGACGAGCCCCGGGAGATCCAGGCCACCCGCACCCCCAGGCGCTCCTCCAGGGACGACACCGTCATCCCCACCCAGGCGCCCGCCACGTCAGGCTGCACCAGGCTCACCGCCCCCGAGGCGTCGACCATCTCACTGGCCGCGCCCCCGGGCAGGACGTGACGCATCATCTGGTCAGCGGTCTGACGCACCGTCGCCACCGTCGGGATCCCCAGGCGCTCGTAGATGTCGGCCCGGCGGGCGTCGTAGATCCGCGCCACCACCCGCTCCACCCCGAAGCTCTCCCGGGCCACCCGCGCGGCCACGATATTGGAGTTGTCCCCGTTGGAGACCGCCGCGAAGGCGTAGGCCTCGTCAATGCCCGCCTGCTCCAGGGAGTCACGGTCATAGCCGATCCCCTTGACCTTACGGCCGTTGAAGGTAGAGGGCAGGCGCCTGAAGGCGTCCGAGCTCCGGTCGATCACCGACACCGAGTGCCCCATCCGGTCCAGCTGCGTGGCCATGGAGGCGCCCACGCGCCCACAGCCCATAATGACGAAGTGCACGGGGCCAACCGTACCCCTCGTCCCGCCCCGGAGCGGCCACGGAGTAGCATCTGAGTTTGTGCGTGACTTCGCTGACCGCCTCAAACGGCTCCTCGTCGGCCGCCCGGTACCCAGCCAGGCCCTGGGGGAGACCCTCCTCCCCAAACGGATAGCCCTGCCGGTCTTCGCCTCCGACGCCCTGTCGTCCGTGGGGTACGCCCCCGACGAGGTCCTGGTCACCCTCGCCGTGGCGGGCCTGGCCGCCACCGCCCTGTCCCCCTGGATCGCCCTGGCGGTCGTCGGCGTCCTGGTCGTCGTCGTGGCCTCCTACCGCCAGACCGTCCACGCCTACCCCTCCGGCGGCGGGGACTACGAGGTGGTCTCCACCAACCTGGGCCCCCACGCCGGCCTCCTGGTGGCCTCCGCCCTCCTGGTCGACTACGTCCTGACCGTCGCGGTCTCCGTCTCCTCGGGCACCTCCTACCTGGCCGCCGCCGTACCCTCCGTGGCCCCCTACAAGGTCCAGGTCGCCGTCGGCGTCGTCACCCTGCTGGCCGTGCTCAACCTACGCGGCTCCAGGGAGTCCGGCGGCGCCTTCGCCGTCCCCACCTACCTGTACATGGCCGCCATCGGCGCCATGGTGGTGGCCGGGCTCCTCCAGGAGCTCACCGGCCACCTGGGACGCGCCGAGTCCGCCGGCTTCGACATCGTGGCCCAGCCCGGCTGGGACCAGGGCCTGGCCGGCCTGGCCGGGGCCTTCCTCATCCTGCGCGCCTTCTCCTCAGGCTGCGCCGCCCTGACCGGCGTGGAGGCCATTAGCAACGGCGTGCCCAGCTTCCAGCGCCCCAAGTCCAGGAACGCCGCCACCACCCTGCTCCTCCTGGGCTCCATCGCGGCCCTCATGCTGCTGAGCATCATCCACCTGGCCGGCGCCACCGGCGTCCACATGGTGGAGAACCCCGCCACCGGCCTGACCAGCAACGGCCAGCCCCTGGGCGCCTCCTACCACCAGGACCCCGTCATCGGGCAGATCGCCGCCACCGTCTTCTCCGGCTTCAAGCCCATGTTCTACCTGGTCACCGCCGTGACCGGGCTCATCCTCGTGCTGGCCGCCAACACCGCCTTCAACGGCTTCCCCGTCCTGGCCAGCGTCCTGGGCCGCGACGAGTTCCTCCCCCGCCAGCTCTCCCAGCGCGGCGACCGCCTGGCCTACTCCAACGGCATTATCGTGCTGTGGCTGGGAGCCGTCGCCTTCATCGTGGGCTTCCAGGCCGACACCAACAGCCTCATCCAGCTCTACATCGTGGGCGTGTTCATCTCCTTCACCCTGTCCCAGGTCGGCATGGTGCGCCACTGGACCCGCGAGCTGGCCACCGTCACCGACGCCCGGTCGCGCTCACGGATGCGGCGCTCGCGGGTCATTAACGCCGTGGGGGTGGCCGGCACCGGCCTGGTGCTGGTCATCGTCCTGGTCACCAAGCTCACCCGGGGCGCCTGGGTCACCCTGACGATCATGGGCTTCCTCTACCTGGTCATGAACCGTATCCGGCGCCACTACCAGCGGGTGGCGGAGGAGGTGGCCGTGGCCGACCTCCACGACTCCCGGGTCCTGCCCGCCCACGTCCACGCCATCGTCCTGGCCTCACGCCTCCACCAGCCCACCCTGCGGGCCCTGACCTACGCCCAGTCCACCCACCCGACCTCCATCGAGGCCGTCACGGTGGACACCGGCGACGGCGGCGCGGACCGGCTCCTGGACGCCTGGGACGACGCCGAGCTGCCGGTGCCGCTGACCATCCTGGACTCGCCCTTCCGTGACATCACCCGCCCCATCATCTCCTACGTGCGCAGCGTGCGCCGCGAGTCCCCCCGTGACCTGGTGGTGGTCTTCCTGCCGGAGTACCTGGTGCGCCACTGGTGGGAGCAGATCCTCCACAACCAGACCGCGCTGCGGCTCAAGACGGCCCTGCTGTTCACCCCCGGCGTGGTCGTGGCCTCCGTGCCCTGGCAGCTGGGCCTGGGGGAGGGGGCCCGCCTGAGCCGTACCTCCCGGAGCCGTACCGACATCCAGGACGCCGACGTCGCCTCCCGTGACGCCGACGCCAGCCGCCTGGCCCCCCTGCCTCACGAGGAGCAGCCATGACCCCCACCCCGCCCGCCGCACCCGGGTCCGCCCGCCCACGGCGCGCCCCGCGTCCCCAGGCCCTTGGCGGGGGCGGGACAGCCCCCGAGCTGCTGGAGCTGGACGCCGGGTCCCCCGCCCACGGAGGCTTCTGCGTGGCCCGCAAGGACGACGACCCCACGGGCGTGGTGGTCCTGGTCCGCCACTGCCTGCCCGGGGAGAGGGTCCGGGCCCGGGTGACCGCCAGGGCCTCCAGGGTCTGGTACGCCGAGGCCGTCGAGGTCCTCCGGGCCTCACCGGACCGGGTGAGCCCGGTGTGGGCGGAGGCCGGCCCGGGGGGCGTGGGCGGCGGCGAGCTCTCCCACGTGGCCCTGGGCGCCCAGCGCACCTGGAAGCGCTGGGTGCTGGCCGACTGCCTGCGGCGGATCGGGGGAGGCGACGTCGTCCAGGCCGTGGAGGCCCTGCCCGGGGCGGCCCCGGGGCAGGCCGTGGCCGTGGAGGCCATGCCCTCCGAGCTGGCCGCGCAGGCCAGTGACGACCCCCGCACCCGGGCCCGGGCGGGCACCAGGACGCGCACGCGCGTGTCCCTGGAGGTCACCGCCCAGGGGCGGGCCGGTATGCACGGCTTCCGCTCCGGGCAGGTCCTGGAGGTCCGGCAGCTGCCCCTGGCGGTCGCGCCGATCCAGCAGCTGGGCCTGACCCAGGACCGGCGGTGGCGCCACCACTACCGTCCCGGTGCCCGCCTCACGGCGGTGGCCCCCAGCACCGGCGAGCCCCTGGTCGTCGTCGGCGAGGAGGTCCTCACCGCCCGGGCCCGTCCCACCGGCCGGAGGCGGGTCACCGAGGTCGTGGACGCCACCGCCCTGGGGCTGGGCGAGCTGCGCTACCACGTCCACGTGGGCGGCTTCTGGCAGGTCCACCGGGACGCGCCCCGGGTCCTGACCGAGCGGGTGGTGCGGGCGGTGGTGGAGGACCACCCCACCGCGGCGGGCGGCCACCCGGGCCCCGGCGCCCTGAGGGCCGACGGGCTGCGGGTCCTGGAGCTGTACTCCGGCTCGGGGCTGCTGACCCTGCCGCTGGCCGCCCTGGGGGCCCGGGTGACCTGCCTGGAGGGATCCGCCCAGGCCGTGGCCGACGCCCGCAGGAACCTCCACGACCACCCTGACGCCCGCCTGGTGACCGGGGCCGTCACGGCGGACTCGGTCACCGAGCTGGGGAGCTCCTTCGGACCCGGCCGGGGGTGGGGGGCCGACGTCGTCGTCCTGGATCCCCCGCGGCGGGGGGCCGGGCGGCAGGTGGTGGAGGCCGTGGCCGCGCTGGGGCCCTCCCGGGTGGTCCTGGTGGCCTGCGACCCGGCGGCCCTGGCCCGGGACCTGGCCGCCTTCCTGGGCCTGGGGTTCAGGCTGGGGGACCTGGCCGCCCTGGACATGTTCCCCCACACCCACCACCTGGAGGCGGTCGCCGTCCTGGAGCGCGCCTGACCGCCCCGGGCGCCAGCTCCCGGTGGCGTCGGCGGCGCTGCTCGCCGGCCAGCCGGCCTCCAGGGGCCCTGGAGGCGGTCGCCAGGGCCGGGTGCGGGGGATTGCGCACCATGACAGTGACGTTACTGTGCGCCCATGACGCCGTGTTGACGCCGTGTCACAGGGCGTCGGCTACGGTGACGGGGTTCCTCGCCTGCTGAGCCAGCAGGATCCCCTTGCCAGAACAGGAGTCAGACCGGTGAGCCTGGATACCTTCGCCTCCCGCAGCACCCTGAGCGTAGCCGGTACGGACTACGAGATCTTCCGCCTGGAGGCCGTCCCCGGCCTGGGGCGCCTGCCCTACTGCCTCAAGGTCCTGGCCGAGAACCTGCTGCGCACCGAGGACGGGGCCAACGTCACCGCCGACCACGTGCGCGCCCTGGCCACATGGGACCCCGCCGCCGAGCCGGACACCGAGATCCAGTTCACCCCAGCCCGCGTGATCATGCAGGACTTCACCGGCGTGCCCTGCATCGTGGACCTGGCCACCATGCGCGAGGCCGTGGCGGACCTGGGCGGCGACCCCGCGGTCATCAACCCCCTGGCGCCCGCGGAGATGGTGATCGACCACTCCGTGCAGATCGACTCCTTCGGCCTGTCCTCCTCCCTGGAGACCAACAAGGAGCGTGAGTACGAGCGCAACGCCGAGCGCTACCAGTTCCTGCGCTGGGGGCAGGGGGCGCTGGACAACTTCCGGGTGGTCCCCCCGGGCACCGGCATCGTCCACCAGGTCAATATCGAGTACCTGGCCCGCACCGTGTTCACCAGGCAGGTGGCCGGGCCCGACGGGGCGCGCACGATCCAGGCCTACCCGGACACCTGCGTGGGCACCGACTCCCACACCACCATGGTCAACGGCCTGGGCGTGCTGGGCTGGGGCGTGGGCGGCATCGAGGCCGAGGCCGCCATGCTGGGGCAGAGCGTGTCCATGCTCATCCCGCGGGTGGTCGGCTTCAAGCTCACCGGCTCCATCCCGGCCGGGGCCACCGCCACCGACGTCGTGCTCACCATCACCCAGATGCTGCGCGCCCACGGGGTGGTGGGCAAGTTCGTGGAGTTCTACGGGGCGGGCGTGGCCGCCGTGCCGCTGGCCAACCGGGCCACCATCGGCAACATGAGCCCCGAGTTCGGCTCCACCGCCGCGATCTTCCCCATTGACGAGGTCACCCTGGACTACCTGCGCCTGACCGGCCGGGACGAGGCGCAGGTGGCGCTGGTGGAGGCCTACACCAGGGCCCAGGGCATGTGGCACGACCCGGGGCGCGAGCCGGTCTACTCCGAGTACCTGGAGCTGGACCTGTCCACCGTGGTGCCCTCCATCGCCGGGCCCAAGCGCCCCCAGGACCGTATCGAGCTCTCCCGCTCCAAGGAGTCCTTCGAGGCGACCCTGCCCGCCTACGCCGCCCAGCCCCACCAGCCCACCCCGGTGACCCTGGCCGACGGCACGGTCACCGAGCTCGACCACGGGCACGTGGCCATCGCCTCCATCACCTCGTGCACCAACACCTCCAACCCGTCGGTCATGGTGGCCGCCGGCCTGCTGGCCCGCAACGCGGTGGCCCGGGGGCTGAGGAGCAAGCCGTGGGTCAAGACCTCCACGGCGCCGGGCAGCCAGGTGGTCACCGACTACTACGCCAAGGCGGGGCTGTGGCCGGCCCTGGACGCGCTGGGCTTCAACGTGGTGGGCTACGGCTGCGCCACGTGCATCGGCAACTCCGGCCCCCTGCCGGCCGAGGTCAGCGCGGCCGTGGCCGACGCCGACCTGGCGGTGGTCTCGGTGCTCAGCGGCAACCGCAACTTCGAGGGGCGTATCAACCCCGACGTCAAGATGAACTACCTGGCCTCCCCGCCGCTGGTCATCGCCTACGCCCTGGCCGGGACCATGGACTTCGACTTCGCCACCCAGCCCCTGGGGCGCGACAAGCAGGGCCGTGACGTCTTCCTGGCCGACATCTGGCCCGACCCCGCCGAGGTCCAGGCCACTATCGACGCCACCATCGACCGCCAGATGTACACCCGCGACTACGCAGACGTCTTCGCCGGCGACGAGCGGTGGCGCGGCCTGCCCACCCCGGCGGGGCGGACCTTCGCCTGGGACGAGGCGTCCACCTACGTGCGCAAGGCCCCCTTCTTCGAGGGGATGACCATGGAGCCGGCCCCGGTGGGCGACATCGCCGGGGCCCGCGTCCTGGCGCTCCTGGGCGACTCGGTGACCACCGACCACATCTCCCCGGCCGGCGCCATCAAGGCCGACTCCCCGGCGGGCCGCTACCTGGCCGCCCACGGGGTGGCCCGCCGCGACTTCAACTCCTACGGCTCGCGCCGCGGCAACCACGAGGTCATGATCCGCGGCACCTTCGCCAACATCAGGCTGCGCAACCTGCTGCTTGACGGCGTGGAGGGCGGGTGGACCCGCAACTTCCTCACCGGTGAGCAGGAGTCCATCTTCGACGCCTCCCAGGCCTACCAGGCCGCGGGCGTCCCCCTGGTGGTGCTGGGCGGCAAGGAGTACGGGTCCGGCTCCTCACGCGACTGGGCGGCCAAGGGCACCGCGCTGCTGGGGGTCAAGGCGGTCATCGCCGAGTCCTTCGAGCGTATCCACCGCTCCAACCTCATTGGCATGGGCGTGGTCCCCCTCCAGTTCCCGGCCGGCGAGTCGGCCGCGACCCTGGGCCTGGAGGGCACCGAGACCTTCGATGTCACGGGGCTGACGGCCCTCAACGACGGCGTCACCCCGCGCACGGTGGCGGTCCGGGCCCGCAGGCCCGACGGGAGCGTGGTCTCCTTTGACGCCGTGGTGCGTATCGACACCCCCGGGGAGGCCGACTACTTCCGTAACGGCGGCATCCTGCAGTACGTGCTGCGCCAGCTGGCCGCCAGGTAAGGCGCCCGGCCCGCACGGGGCCCGCCCCCGCACGGGCGCCGTGGGCCCGACCCGCCTGCTCTTCCTGCTGGCGGCCTACCACCCCGGCGGCGTGGGCGGCACGGACGCCGCCTACTCCTTACGGGGAGAAGATGACCTACCGCCCCGGGCGGCAGGGTCCACCGGCGGCGGTCCGCCCCGGCGGGGGAGGGGGAGCAGGGGAGGGGGGAATAGGGGCAGGCCCCACGCGGTTGCCCTGGCGACCACGGTGGCCGCGAGGCGGCCAGCACCACCACCGGCCTGTGGCGACCCACCGGCCGCGACATCGAGGGGGACCACCCATGACCCACGCCACCACCAGTACGGCCGACACCGGTCCCGGGCGCGCTGACGCCCCGGCGATCCCGGTGGAGGACGTCGACCTGCTCGTCGTCGGCGGGGGCAAGGCGGGCAAGTCCCTGGCCATGCTGCGCGCCAAGAAGGGCGATCGCGTCGTCATGGTCGAGCGCGACAAGGTCGGCGGGACCTGCATTAACGTGGCCTGCATCCCCACCAAGACCCTCATCTCCGCCGCCCGCGTCCTGCGCGACGTCCAGGGTGCGGGTACCCACGGCGTCACCCTGCCCGAGGCCGACGGCGGGACGGCCGCCCTGGAGCGGGCCCGTATCGACCTGGCCGCCCTGCGGGCGCGCAAGGAGGGCGTCGTGGGCGCCATGGTGGCCGCCCACGAGACGATGTTCCCCGCCTCCGGCATGGACTTCGTCAAGGGCACCGCCCGCTTCGTCGCCGAGCGCACCGTGGAGATCACGCTGACCGATGGCACCACCCGGCGCGTGCGCGGGGCCAGGGTGCTCATTAACACCGGCACCACGCCCTCCCTCCCCGCGATCGAGGGGCTGGAGGTCGTGCCCTACTGGACCAGTGAGGACCTGCTGACCCTGCCCGAGCTGCCCAGCCACCTGGTGGTGCTGGGCGGCGGGGTCATCGGCGTGGAGATGGCCTCCCTCATGGGCCTGCTCGGCGTGCCGGTCACGCTCCTGCACGCCGGGGAGCACGTCCTGGACCGTGAGGACGCCGACGTCGCCGCCGAGGTCACCGCCGGGCTGGAGGCCCTCGGCGTCACGGTCCTCACCGGGGCCCGCGCCACGCGGGTGGGCGCCGCCCCGGGCGGCGTCGTCGTGGCCGCCCAGGACGGTCGCGAGGCCACCGGCTCCCACCTGCTGGTGGCCCTGGGACGCACCCCCGTGACCGCGAACCTGGGCCTGGAGGCCGCCGGGGTGGAGACCACCGGGCGCGGCTTTATCAAGGTGGACGACCACCTGCGCACCAGCGCCGAGGGCGTCTACGCCGCAGGCGACGTGGCCGGGAGCCCGCAGTTCACCCACGCCTCCTGGAACGACTTCCGTATCCTGCGCGACCTGCTGGCGGGCAAGGAGGCCTCCACCTCCGGGCGCCTGGTCCCCTGGGCCGTCTTCACCACCCCCGAGCTGGGGCACGTGGGCCTCACCGAGGCGCAGGCCCGCGCCGCCGGGCACGAGGTGCTCGTGGCCAGGACCCCCACCGCCGCCGTCCCGCGCGCCAGGACCCTGGGACGCACCGAGGGCTTCTACAAGGTCATGGTCGACGCCGACACCGACGAGATCCTCGGCGCCGCCATTATCGGCCCCGAGGCCAGCGAGGTGGTCACCAGCGTGCAGATGGCCATGCTGGGCGGCCTGACCTGGCGCCAGGTGCGCGACGCCGTCATCACCCACCCCACCATGGGCGAGGGCCTCAATATCGTCCTGGACTCCCTGGGCTAGGACCCCGCAGCCGGGCACGCAGGTGCCCCGCCGCCCGCCCCCGAGGCCGCCCAGCCCCGGCGCACCCGCGTGCAAGCCACCGGCGTACCACTGGCGCGCCGGCGGCCGGGCGGCGTCAGCCGGCAGCCAGGTGGCGGGCGACACGCTCCTCCAGACGGGCCCTGACCCGGGGCCAGGTGGCGGGCGTCACGTAGTACATGGCCGTGTCCCGCACCCGCCCCTGCTCACCGGGCGCCAGGGAGGGCTGCCAGGCGTGCAGCACGGCCTCGAGGCACGCCCCCGTGGCCGCGATAGCCCGGCGGGCCACCTCGTTGCGGGCGTCGGTCTTAATGTCGAGGCGGTCCACGCCCCAGCCCTCAAGGGCCTGGGTCATCAGCAGGAGCTTGGCGGCGGGGTTGACGGCCGTGCCCCGGGCGGCCGGGGCCAGCCAGGTGGACCCGACCTCGACGGCGAACAGGCGCCCGTCCGGCATCCACCGCGGCGTCAGGTAGGCGGTGTGCCCCAGGACCCGCCCGGTAGCGGCGTCGACCTGGGCGTAGGGCCAGTAGCACCCGGTGGCGCGCCGCCCCAGGCTGTGCTCCACGTAGGCCTCCACCTCCTCCGGGGTGGGGACGGTGGCCCAGGCGCCCGGCCCCGCCCCGTCAGCGGCCTGGCGCAGGCCGGGCACGTGGGAGGCGCGCAGCGGCTCAAGACGGACGACGTCGCCCTCCAGGGGCGGGGCGGTCAGGACGTGGGAGGTGGTCATGACCGCGAGGATATGCGACCGCCTACCCCCCGGGGCGGCGTCGACCAGGGCGGACGCCCCCGGCCCCGCCCACCGGGCCCGGAGGCCGGTGGCAGGATGACCCCGTGCTGCACGTCATCTTCTACGAGCCCCGCATCCCGGGCAACACCGGGGCCGCCATACGCCTGAGCGCCAACACCGGGGCCTGGCTCCACCTGGTCGACCCCCTGTTCGACATGGAGGACTCCAAGCTGCGCCGGGCGGGCCTGGACTACCACGACCTGGCCCACACCCTGGTCCACCCCACCTGGACGGACTGCCTGAAGAGGATCCCGGGACGGATCTACGCCTTCACCTCCCACACCACCACCCTGTACACCCAGGTGGACTGGCAGGACGACGACGCCCTGCTGTTCGGCCCCGAACCCACCGGGCTGCCCGAGGCCGTCATGGACGACCCCCACGTCACCGCACGCGTACGCATCCCCATGGTAGAGGGCAACCGCTCCCTCAACCTGGCCAACTCCGCCGCCATCGGCCTGTACCACGCCTGGCACACCCTGGGCTTCACCGGCGGGCGCTGAACCCCCTTAGCGGCCGGCCTTCTCCGGGCGGACACTCAGATCCTCCACAATCGTGTCGTGCGGCATACTCACGGCCAGACGCACGCAGGAGGCCACCGAACCCGGCCGCATATGGTCCCTGGCCCGGTAGGGCCGACGCCGCCCCGAGCTGGTCAGCGGCGCCGCATGACGGTGCAGACGCTTCTGCATGGGGGTGTCCACCCGCCCGGGGTAGATCGAGGTGACCCGCACCTGACCGCGCTCCTCCTCACGCAGGGCGTCAGCCAGGGCCACCAGCCCGTGCTTGGCCGCCGAGTACAGGGCCTGCCCCGGCCAGGAGTGCTGACCGGCCCCCGAGTTAATGAAGACGACCAGCCCCTGGGCGTCACGCACAGCCGGCAGCAGAAGACTAGTGAGATGAGCCACCGCCACCAGATCCAGGTCCAGCACGTCACGCCACCGGGCGGGACTGAGCCCCTCCACGACCCCGGGCCCCTCCACCCCCGCGGAGTGGACCAGGACGTCCAGGCTCTCCACGTCCAGCTCGGCGATCGCCTGGGCCAGATCCGTGTCCAGGGTCAGATCCACCGCACAGGTAGTCACCAGGCAACCGGTCTCCCGGTGCAGCAGACGCGCCAGGTCCTCCAGGTCCGAGGCGGTACGGGCCAGCAGGATGAGGTCGTGGTCATGGGCCAGGTCATGGGCCACGGCCAGCCCGATCCCACTAGTGGCACCCGTGACCAGGGCCAGGGGACGACGCTCGTGACGCCCCGAGCGCGAGACGCTGCGGGAGGCCGCACGCGACGAGCCGCGAGAGGCGGCGTTGACGGAGTCCAGGCGACGCCGCCGACGGGTCTGGGCGGTGGTGATCGTCGGGGTCACTGGGCGTCCCGCAGGAAGGGGGCGGCGCCATCGACCCCCTGGACCTCAAAGGTGGCGGTCAGGGTGGCACGGGCGATGCAGTGGTGGACCACGGTAAAACCCACCGCCGCAGGAGTAGCGTCCTCGTCCAGCCCCAGGCTCTCCACGTCCAGGGCACTGACCGCGAACACGTAACGGTGCACCCCGTCCCCCGCAGGCGGGCAGGGCCCGAAGTAGGCGTGCTCACCATTGTCCCCACGCACATGGAAGGCGGCACCGTCCAGACCCAGGTCAGAGGCCCCCGCCCCCTGCGCCAGGCAGGTGGTGGACAGAGCCAGGTCCACCACCACCCAGTGCCACCACCCCGACCCCGTCGGGGCGTCAGGATCCAGGCACGTCACGGCAAACGACCGCGTCCGCCCCGGGAACCCCGACCAGTGCAGCTCAGGGGAGACCCCCTGACCCAGGGCGGTAAAACGCTCCGGCACCGGGGCGCCCTCACTCAGATCCGCCGATGCCAGCTCAAAGGCAGGAACCGGGGGAAGGAGGTCGTAAGGAAAAGGGGGACGCGGTCGGGCCAGGTTGACGGACACAGGAACCTCCAGAACAGGTAATCACCACGGCGCCACCTACTCTACGGCCTCCGCCAGGCCCATGCGGCCCCGCGACCACACAGGTCGCCGCCGATGAGCCCTGACAACCAGGACCGACACAGGGGCAGTGGCGCACGGACACCAGCCGTGACCGCGACGTCACCCCCGACCAACCCCACCCCACCAGGAACAAGGTGCGATCAGTCACACGCGAGACGTCACCTTGGCGATAACCGTGACACCCGGTAGTCTTGCTGCCCAGCAACGTGCTCCGGGGTCGGTGAAAGTCCGAGCCGGCGGTAACAGTCCGCGACCCGGCCACACCACCCCGCCGGGGTGACGTGACCGGCTGAGCCGGTGGAACCCCGGCACCGACGGTGAGAGTCCGGATGGGAGGAGACACGAGGCGCCCAGGACCCTGCGCAAACAGGGCCCTGGGCACCTGGCGCCTGCGCCCTCACCCCGGACTGTCCCGGGGACGCCCCCGAGGAAGGGCAGGCCCCATTGAGCACCACAACCCACCCTGAACACCCGGCCAACCACCAGGACCCCACACCACCACCCACCCACCCCGGCAGCACCGGCAGCACCCGGCGCCCCCGGGGACACCGACACACCCACCGCCCACCCTGGCCGGCCCTGACACTAGGCGCGACCCTGCTCCTGACCTGGGACCTCACCACCCGCTCAGGCTCCGTACCCGCCGTCTTCCTACCCGCACCCACAGCCGTCCTGCACCGCCTGTGGCTGGGACTGACCCGAGCCCACCTACTGGACTACGCCGCAACCACCCTGCACGAGGCCCTCCTGGGCTGCCTACTGGCCGCGGCCCTGGCCCTACCCCTGGCCTGGGCCCTGCACCACTGCCGCCTCTTCTCCCGCGCCACCCTGCCCTACGTGGCCGCCAGCCAGGCAGTACCCGCCATCGCCATCGCCCCCCTGCTGGTCCTGTGGATCGGCTACGGAACCCTCCCGGTAGTCATCCTGTGCGCCTTCATGGTCTTCTTCCCCATCACCGTCACCGTCCTCCTGGGCCTACGCGGACTGGACACCGACATCATCGACGCCGCCCGCCTCGACGGCGCCCACGGCACCAGCATGCTGGTCTACATGGAACTGCCCATGACCCTGCCAGCCGTCCTCACCGGCCTGCGCACCGGCTTCACCCTGTCCATCACCGGAGCCGTCGTAGGGGAGATGACCATGGGCGGCACAGGACTCGGCCTGCTGCTGTCCTCCCAGCGCGACGCCGTCGACACCACCGGCCTGTTCTCCACCATCACCCTGCTGTGCACCCTGGCCACCACCATCCACTGGGCCCTCACCGAGCTGGAGCACCGCAGCCGCACCGTCTCCGCCCTCCGCGGCCGCCGCGCCACCTGAGCACCACCGGCCAGGCACGCCAGCCCCCTGCGCGCTCGCGGCCCAGACCGCTTCGTCCCCGTCGTCATCGTCTAAGGAACCTGTTATGACCACCGTGAACCGCCGTCGTCTCCTGACCGCCCTGGCCCTGGGCGGTGCCGGGGCCCTGGCCGCCTGCGCCTCGGGCACCGCCGCCAGGAGCCGGTCCGCCTCGCCCGGCTCCGGCGGGACGGACGCCCTGACCCTGGGCCTGACCTACACCCCCAACATCCAGTTCGCCCCCGCCTACCTGGCTCTGCGTAACGGCGACTACGCCGCCAACGTCGCGCTGCGCCACCACGGGGCCCAGGAGGGCCTGTTCGACGCCCTGCTGGCGGGTACCGAGCACGCGGTGGTCGCCGGTGGGGACGAGGCGGCCGTGGCGGCGTCCAACGGCCGTGAGCTGGTGGTGATCGGCGGCTACTACCAGAGGTACCCGGTCCAGGTCATTGTGTCCCAGGACTCCCCGGTCACCACCCTGGCCGACCTCAGGGGCAGGACCGTGGGCCTGCCCGGCCGCTCCGGGGAGACCTGGTACGGCCTCAGGCTGGCCCTGGACACGGCGGGCCTGAACCAGGACGACGTCACGGTGCAGGAGACCGGCTACACCCAGGTCTCCGCCCTCATGACCGGCAAGGTCGACGCCATTGTGGGCTTCTCCAACAACGACGCCGTGCAGCTGGGCCAGGCGGGCTTCCCGGTGCGGGGGCTGGACGTGGCGCAGACGGTCCCCCTCCTGGGCGCCTCAATCGTGACCAGCGCCAGCGTGTTGGCGGCGCGCAGGGCGGAGCTGGCCGACGCCGTGGTGGCCACCGCCCGGGGCATGAGCGCCTTCGTCGAGGATCCCGACGCCGCCGTGGAGGCTGCCAGGGCCTACGTCCCGGACCTGGTGGACGCCACCCAGGCGGCCCACGCCCGGGAGGTGGCGGTGGCCACGGCCGCCCTCATTAAGCCGGACGAGGGCAGCGTCATCGGGGCCCTGGACCGCGAGCTGGTCACCAGCATGGTCAGCTTCCTGGGCAGCCACCAGCTGCTCGGGGACACGGCCGTCACGCCCGAGACGATCTGCGACCCGCTGCTGACCGTCTGAGACAGAGGGACCGGGTTTCTGCCACTATACTGCGGGTCACGGTTGTCCTGCGCACCAGGAAGCAGCGTCAATGAGTGACACAAAGTTTGACAGAACGCCCATGGCGTCAAGGCGGGTCCTCGCACCAGGGGGCCGCGTGAGGGCCGTGCTGTCGCTCGCAGGGAGGCTCAGGTACGTCGCGGTTGCGTGGGATTATCGCGGCCTCCTCTGCCACGCTGCCGTCGTCGTAGTCGTCATGGTGGTCGCGGCACTGGTGGGCCTTGATGCTCCCGGGCCGGTTCCTGAGGTGGGACGGGAGGACGCTGTCCCCTCGTGTCAGGCCGGTGGCGGGCAGACCGGTGGTGGCCTGGAGTCGTGGGACTACGCGCAGGGCACGACCGCTCCTGCTATTGCCCAGGTGGTGCGGGACACCGACCTGACCGACGAGGAGATCCGGACCTTCCAGGATGAGTACGGTCCCGCACTGGGGGACCCGTTCGTGGCGAACGCCCTCATGGAGACGGTATCGGCTCGCGAGCTGTACGCCTTTGCGGAGCGTGTGGGAGTGCCCTCACCGTACTCGACGGCGGGGCGGGCCCGTGCGGATATCCTGTACGAGCTGGGTGAGGTGCTGGTGCTGTCCACCGGCGGGGTGAACCTGGGGTCGGCGGCGCAGGCCGGTTTTGACCAGGTGCGTGGTGACCTGCGCGGTGCCCACGGTGAGACCATGGACGAGCTGGCTGCCTACCGGGTGGCCGAGTACCAGGAGGCCGGGCGCAAGGTGTTCGGCCAGGTGCGCCAGACCCTGGGCTACTCCCTGTTCTCCCAGCTCACGGGGGCCGCGGCCCAGAGGAACCCGGGCCTGGCCCTGGGGGCCGGGTTCTACCAGGAACATGACTCAGGTCCTTCCATGGCGGCGGACATAGTCACCTGGGACCATGACGAGGAGGTCGGGAGCGAGGTCTTCCACGCGGATATGGCAGATACCGAGTTAATGGTGGGTTCAGACCGGTCGGTCATGGATCCCCTGCACTCCGTGTACCTGCTCTCTGACACCCCGGACCCTCTCTGCGCTGCCGCCGGCCCGGCAGTGGGCCCCGTGGAGGAGCGGCGCCTGGAGGCGCTGCGGGGCTTCCTGGCCTCGGACACCGGTTTCAGCGTCGACGCAGTGGAGATGCTCAGGCCGTTCCCCATGAGTACCGCACGGTACCTTACCGGGCACCGGGTGGACGGGGACTTCCCCGGCTTCCAGGACGGTGGTGAGGCGTTTGGTGACGTACTGGCGGACGCCTCGCGCCCGGATCCGGACACGGACGCGGACTGGAGATCGCCTGACCCAAGTGCCTACGCAGGCGGTAAGGACGACCCGGCCTACCTGGAGGACCGGGACGCTTACGACGCCAAGAAGGCTGACGACAAGCTCCGCGCCGAGATAGCTGCGAACTTTGTGGTCGGCTACCAAGACGGGCTCGACTGGAGACGAGGGTCGCCGCAGGACGACGTCGAGCGGGAGGTCGACGGTGAGCCCACCTGGGGGCGAGCGAGCTCCCGGCTGCGTTCCTGGGCCGGAACGATTATCTCACCCCACCTAAGCGGCATGGCGAATTCTCTCGGTGAACGCTATCCGATAAATGTGCATACGTTAGCGATCGGAGGAATGAGGGGGCATGACACCGTAATCAAGTTTGACCCCAGCAGCAGGTACCGTTTATTGAATAGAGGTAGCATATTCGAGGATCTCGCCTTTGACGCCCCGGCGGTCACTGACCCCCACGACCCGGACGACCCGCGTGACGACGAGTACGAGGGCGGCAGGCCCCCGGCCATTAAGACGCTGCTCGCGTCGGCCCAGGACGGTTACACCCGTGACCTCGCCGAGGCGAGCTCCGCCCCCGCGCAACGGGACCAGTACCTAAAACATTCCCTTGATAACGTGGGCAGGAAATGGGCGATGCTCCTGACCGTCCTCTACGCCGCACCCGCCGAGGCGACCAGGTCGGTAGCGCAGGCCGTGGACGAGGAGAACGCGGCACAGAGATCTATTATCGGAGAGGCCTACGACCTGGTGCCGTACAGCAACCTGGTCGATAGGAAGCTCGCCGACTGGCTGCTCGACGGGGGCCCCAGCTACCTGTCCCGGGGCTTGGACCGCCTTCTTCCCACCAACAATGCCGAGCAGGCCTGGCCCGCCGTCAAGGAGAAGAGGACCGAGGCCGCCAGGTGGATGACGGAGGAACTGTACTCGGCTATTGCCGACGGCGGCACCCTCGTGGACATGAACGGGAGGCCCATTGACCTGGAGGCCCTGTCCAGGTCCTTTTCTAAGGACAGTAGTTTCGTTGACGACGACAATCATCTGATCCCGTGGTCCTCCATGACCGATGAGCAGAAGGGGACCTTTATGCACTACGTGAGTGATAATACGGGCTACTACAAGGTCCTCAGAAACCTGCGCCAAAAGATCTCGGACGCAGGGGAGATGCTGGACCAGATCCGCTCCGGACGCTACTGACCGGACCCGGGGCTCAGGCGTCGTCCCCTACAGCCGGCAGGCCAGGAGCTCACAGACCAGGATGGCCCGCGCCCCCACCTCGTAGAGCTCGTCCATGACGCGGTTGACGTCCTTGCGGGGCACCATGGAGCGCACCGCCACCCAGTCAGGGTTCTGCAGCGGGGAGACGGTGGGTGACTCAATGCCCGGCGTGATCGCCGTCGCCCGGTGCAGGTCGTCCGCCCGCACGTCGTAGTCAATGAGCACGTAGGAGCGGGCCCGCAGGACCCCCTCCAGGCGCCGCACCAGGGTGGCCAGGGCGGGCTCGTCACGGTACCGCCCGGTGGTGATCAGGACGGCCTCGCTGGCGAGGATGGGCTCCCCGAAGACCTCCAGCCCCGCGGCCCGCAGCGTGGTGCCGGTCTCCACCACGTCCGCGATGAGGTCGGCCACCCCCAGCTGGACGGAGGACTCCACGGCGCCGTCGAGGTGGACGGTGGTGGCCTCAATGCCCCTGCTGGCCAGGAAGCCACGCACCAGGACGTCGTAGGAGGTGGCGATACGCCTGCCGGCCACGTCCGCGAGCGCGCTCATGGTCCCGGCCGGTGCGGCGAAGCGGAAGGTGGAGCGGGCGAACCCCAGCGCCAGGTGCTCCACGGCCTCCACCCCGGAGTCCAGGAGCAGGTCCCGTCCGGTGATGCCCGCGTGGACCGTGCCCTGCCCCACGTAGACGGCGATGTCACGCGGGCGCAGGAAGAACAGCTCCACGTCGTTGGGCTGGTCGACCAGTACCAGCTCCCGGCCGGTGCGGCGGGTACGGTAGCCGGCCTCCCTGAGCAGGGTGGTGGCGGGCTCGGACAGGGACCCCTTGTTGGGGACGGCGATACGCAGCATGGACGCTCCTGGCAGGTGGGGGTGGCGTGGGCCGGTGCTCACAGGAACCGGTAGACGTCCGCCAGGGTGTAGCCCTTGGCCAGCATCATGACCTGGACGTGGTAGAGCAGCTGGCTGATCTCCTCGCAGGCGGCCTCGTCCGGCTCGTGCTCGCAGGCCATCCACGCCTCGGCGGCCTCCTCCACGAGCTTCTTGCCGATGAAGTGCACGCCCCGGTCCAGCTCGGCCACCGTGCCCGAGCCCTCGGGACGGCTGGCCGCCTTGGCCTGGAGCTCGGCGAAAAGGTCCTCGAACGTCTTCATGGCGCTGAGCCTAGTGCACCCGGTGGCGCCTTGCCGTGGCGGCCGGGGCTAGGCTGGTCCCATGATGTGGCGTGATGGCGAGGTGGGCGGGGTCCGGCGGATCTGGGGCAGTAGGCCCAGACGCTGTGCCGAGCTCGTGGTCGAGGTCACCCGCGCCCCTGCCGGCGCCGACACGCTCCTGGCGGGCACGGTGGTCCGGGCCGTGGCCTACGAGACCCTCACCGGGCTGCCGGAGGTCGGCGAGGCCGTCCGCCTCGAGGTCTCCGCCCTCGCCCGGGGCCTGGGCACCGGCGGCCACGCCATGCTCGCCGCCCGCCTGTCCGTCCTGCCCGAGGACCCCGCCCCCGGCGGCCACCTGGTCAAGGCCCGCTACATGCCCGACCAGGTCATGGTCACCGGGGTCGACGAGCAGGACACGCCCCACCACCGGCTCCTGTCCGCGCCGGTGGGCACCCTCACCCTGGGGGGTGTGCCCGTGGTCGTGGCCGACCTGCACTCCAGCCTCCCCGCCGTGGTCGCGGGGGTCAGGGCCGGTGCCGCGGGCGGGCTCCCGGGCCGCGGCGAGGCGGCACCGCGCGTGGTCTACGTCATGACCGACGGCGGCGCCCTGCCCCTGCCCTACTCGCGCACCGTAGCGGCCCTGACCGGGGCGGGCTGGCTGGCCGGGACCGTGACGGCCGGACAGGCCTGGGGCGGTGACGTCGAGGCCGCCAGCCTCCACAACGCCCTCCTGGCGGCCCGTCACGTCCTGGGGGCCGACGTCGTCGTGGTGGCCCAGGGCCCGGGGAACCTCGGTACGGACACGCCCTGGGGTTTCTCCGGCGTGGCCTGCGGGGACGCCGTCAACGCCGTCGCCACCCTGGGCGGGCGCCCGGTCGCCTGCCTGCGCGTCTCGCAGGCGGACGCCCGTGACCGGCACCGCGGCGTCTCCCACCACTCCCTGACCGCCTACGGGCGCGTCGCCCTGGCCGGTGCCGACGTGGTCCTGCCCGAGCTGGAGGAGACCGGCGACGGCCTGGCGGCGCGCGTGCGCCGGGACGCCCAGGGGCTCTGCGGGCCGCGGGAGGGGCAGCGGCACCGCCTGGTTGCGGTCAGCACCTCAGGGCTGCGCGAGGTCCTGGAGGCCGCGCAGCGGCAGACGGGCCTGCGCCTGTCCACCATGGGGCGCGGCCTGGAGCAGGACGAGGCGGCCTTCCTTGCCGCCGCGGCCGCCGGACGCCACGCCCGCTCGCTCCTGGCGGGCGCGACCGGGCGCCCCTAGGGCCACCCCGTACCTCTTCCGGCTCCTCCCCGCTAGGCTGTGGGCCGTGAGCCAGACCGTCCCGACCCAGGAGCGCCAGATCAACCTCCTCCTGGCGCTGCGGCACACCCGGGACGGGATGAGGCCCCAGGACGTCATCAGCCAGGTCTCCGGCTACGACGCCACCTCACCGCAGGCCGCCTACCGCATGTTCGAGCGGGACATCGCGGTCCTGCGGGACCTGGGGATCACCCTCGTCGTGACCGGCACGAAGGGCGCCCTGTGCTACCGGGTCCCCCGGGGTGACGCCCTGCCACCGCTGCACCTGGACGCCGCACAGGCCGCGGCCCTGACCCTGGCGGCCTCCGCGTGGAGGGACGGGGACCTGCCTGAGGCCGCCCACCGGGCCCTGACCAAGCTGCGTGCCGTGGCGGAGCCGGGGGCCCCGGACGCCCTGCCCGCCCTGAGCCTGGACCTGGCCGGTCAGCAGGTGCCCACCGCCCTGGCCACCGCTGTCGTCCAGCGCCAGGTGGTCACCTTCGACTACGCCAGCCCCGGGCAGGGTCCCCGGACGCGCCGGGTGGAGCCGCACCGGCTGCACCTGTCAGAGGGGGCCTGGTACCTCCAGGGGGTGGACACCTCGGTGGGGCAGGCGCGCCGGTACCGGCTGACACGGATCACGGGGCCGGTCACCCCGGTGGGCTCGCCCGGGGCCTTCACCCCACCGGCCCCGGCGCGCGAGCCGACGACGCTGGTCGCGACCCTGGCCCTGGCCCCCCGTCGGGCGCTGGCCCTGCGGGCCCAGGCCCTGGACGCGGCCCCCGCCACCGACCGCCCCGGGCAGGGGCCGTCGCCGGACGGCACGGGGCGGCGCGGGGCGGCGTTGCACCAGGCGGCGTTGCGGGCCGGGCGGGACGTGGTCAGCGTGCCCTACACCGACCCCCTGGCCTTCGCGGGCCTCCTGGCCTCCTACGGTGAGGGCGTGGTGGTGCTGGCCCCCGCCTCCCTGCGCGCGCAGGTGCTCCAGCACCTGGCCGGGGCCGCCGCCCTGCCGGCAGGGGACCCGGACCCGGACGGCGCGGGGGCCCTGCCCGGGCGGGGGCGGGCATGAGCCGCCAGTCCGCCACCGGGCGCCTGGTCCGGCTCCTGGCCCTGCTCACCTGGGTGGCGGACCACGACGGCGTCACCGTCCAGGAGGCGGCCAGCCACTTCCAGGTCAGCCCCGCCACCATCCGCCGGGACGTGGAGACCCTGTGGCTCTCCGGGCTGCCCGGGGGCATGCCCGACGACCTGGTCGACTTCGACGCCACGGCCTGGGAGGCGGGGCGCCTGCGCCTGACCGACTCCCAGGGCCTGGACCACCCGGTACGCCTGACCCCGCAGGAGACCGTCTCCCTCCTGCTGTCCCTGCGGGTCCTGGAGGACCTCCTGGCCTCCGACCCTCACGCCGGTACCGTCATCACCCGGACCAGGCAGGCCCTGGCGGGGGCGCTGGGCGCCGACCCGCACGCCGCCGTGGCCGGCACGCCGGCCGGGGTGCCAGGCGGGCCCGACCCCGCCGTCCTGGCCGCGGTCCGCCAGGCCATGGACGGGGGACGCCGCCTGCACCTGGCCTACGTCTCGGCCACCGACCGGCGCACCGAGCGTGACGTGGACCCCCTGGAGCTGGTCAGTAACGGATCCCACCTCACCCTGCGGGCCTGGTGCCTGGACAGCGGGGCGGAGCGCAGCTTCCGCCTGGACCGGGTCCTGGCGGCCAGGGTCCTGGGGGAGCGCTCCCGCCCCCACCGCCTACGACGTCGCCCCGCCGGGGCCAGGCCCACGGCCACGCTGCACCTGCGCCCCACCGGGCGCTGGCTGACCGAGCAGGTCCCGACCCTGCGGACCACCACGAACCCCGACGGCACCATTACGGCGGTGGTGGAGGGGCGTGACGAGGAGTGGCTGGTCGGTCTCGTCCTGTCCGCCGGACGTCACCTCCTGGACGTCCAGCCCCTCGACCTGGCTCATGTCACAGTCCGGCGGGCGAGGGCCGCACTGGCCGCTGACCAGGCCGTTTACCAGGATCTCGCACCTACGCCTGTGGTGGAACAGGACGTTGGGCGTGACGAGGCGGGTCCGCGGGGACGTTAGACTCACGACTACCCGGACCACCACGAGATCACTAGGATGTCGAGCCATGAAGTTCACGCCGACCCACATTATCGTCCTGCTCATTGTCCTCATCCTGGTCTTCGGCAGCACCAAGCTCCCGCAGATCGCCAGCAGCCTGGGCCAGTCGATGAAGGTCTTCAAGAAGGAGATCAAGGAGCTGCGCGACGAGGACACCACGGCCGCCTCCGGCCAGCAGGCCCCGGCCCAGATCCAGCAGCCGGCTGAGGGCACCTACTACACCCAGCCCACGCAGACCGGTCAGGCCGCCCCCCAGCAGCCCACCGAGACCCAGAAGTAAGGCCCCGGCGGCCCTACGCCCGGCGCCCCCGTAGCCCGGGCGCCGCCTGGCTGACCGAAACGCGAGAGGGAGACACCGATGCCCAGACTGCCCAGGGTCTCGAAGGTGCGCCGCAAGGAGAACCCCGAGGCGCGCATGTCTATCGGAGACCACCTGCGCGAGCTGCGTAACCGTCTTCTTGTCTCCGCCGTCGGCGTCCTGGTCATGTCGGTGGTGGGCTACATGCTCTACGACCCGGTCTTCGCCCTCATTACCACCCCCATTACCGAGGCCAACGCCAGGGGCGCCCACCTGTCCATTAACTTCGACACCATCCTGTCCTCCTTTGACATGAAGCTGCGCGTGTCGATCTGGCTGGGCGTCATTATGTCCTCGCCCCTGTGGGTGTTCCAGTTCTGGGCCTACGTGGGTCCGGGCATGACCCGCAAGGAGAAGCGCTACGCCTGGGCCTACGGGACCGTCGGGGTGGTCCTGTTCACCGCCGGGGCGGCGCTGGGCATGTGGGTCATGCCCCACGCGGTGGTCATCCTGACGAACTTCATCCCCACGGATGTAGGAACCGGGTTCATCCAGGCCAGTCTCTACCTGTCCTTCATTATGAGACTGGTCCTGGTCTTCGGCGCGGCCTTCCTGCTGCCCGAGCTGCTGGTGGCGCTCAACAGCCTGGGCCTCATGCGCGGCACCACCATGATCAAGGGCTGGCGCTGGGCCGTGGTCATCATCTTCACCTTTATGGCGTTCGCCAACCCGCTCCCCGACCCCTGGTCCATGATCTTTATGGCCGTGCCCGTCACCGGCCTGTACTTCCTGGCCTGCTTTATCGCCATCCGCCACGACAAGCGCGTGGACAGGAAGCGCGCCGCCTTTGAGGCCGAGCTCGACGCCGCCCTGAGCTCCGAGGGCCCCGCCGCCCTCACCCCGCCCTCCCAGCCGCAGGGCTGAGCGGACCAGTACGAGACACTCGCCCCACCATGCGTATCATCCTGCTGAGCAACCCCACCTCCCGGCACGGCCGCCACAGCGGTGCGGCCGACGCCGCTGTGGCCGCCCTGGAGGACGCGGGCCACGAGGTGCTGGTGGCTACCTCCACCGGCTACGAGGCCACCCGCCGTAGGGCCGTCGCGCTCCTTACCGACATCGGCCACCGGCCCGACGCCCTGGTCGTGGTGGGCGGGGACGGCATGATCCACCTGGGCCTGGGCGTCGTCGCCCGCACCGGCGTGCCCCTGGGCGTGGTGGCCGTGGGCACCGGCAACGACATCGCCCGCCACTTTGGGCTGCCGGTCGGCGACGTGGGTGCCAGCGTGTCCATTGTCAACCACGCCCTGGCCGGCACCGGGCGCGTCCTGGCGGTGGACGCCATCCACGCCGCCCGCCCCGACGGCACCCCGGTGCAGGCGTGCCACCAGTGGTCCATGGCCACCGTGGGGGCCGGTATCGAGGCGGCCGTCAACGCCCGCGCCAACACCCTGCCCTGGCCCTCCGGGGAGAGCCGCTACACCGTGGCCGCCCTGGAGGAGATCGTCCGGCTGGCCCCCTACGGCTACCGGCTCACCACCGACTCCGGCACCTGGACCGGGGCGGCCCTGCTGGTCAGCGCCGCCAACACCCGGTACATCGGCGGCGGCATGGACCTGGCGCCCCAGGCCGACCCCACCGACGGCCTCCTGGAGGTCGTCCGGCTGGACCCCTGCGGGCGCCTGAGCGTCCTGGCCCTCCTCCGCCGGGTCTTCGCGGGGACCCACGTGGGCCGCCCAGGAGTCCACCTGGAGCGCAGCCGGAGCCTGACCATCGAGCCCTGGCCGGACGACGGCGCCGGCGGCTGGCTGCGTGACCCGCCCCACCCCTACGCCGACGGTGAGCGCCTGGCCGGCCTGCCCCTGCACCTGGAGGTGGTACCGCAGGCGGTAGGCCTCCTGCTGCCCGCCTGAGCGGGCCCGGTGAGACGGGCCCCTGGTGCCCGGGCGCACCGTCACGGGTAGTCTTGCCCCTATGCCGTCAGCCGCAGAGCGCTACGCCGCCGCACGCCGTCGTCAGGCCGCCGCCAACAGTGAGCTGTCACGCTTTGCCACCAGCTACGACTTCCCCTTCGACGACTTCCAGGTCCAGGGCTGCCAGGCCCTGGAGCGCGGTGAGGGCGTGCTCGTGGCCGCCCCCACCGGCGCGGGCAAGACGATCGTGGGGGAGTTCGCCGTCCACCTGGGGCTGGCCAGGGGGCTCAAGACCTTCTACACCACCCCCATCAAGGCCCTGTCCAACCAGAAGTACCTCGACCTCGCGGCCCGCCACGGGCAGGAGGCCGTGGGCCTGCTGACCGGCGACACCTCCGTCAACCCCCACGCCCAGGTCGTGGTCATGACCACCGAGGTGCTGCGAAACATGCTCTACTCGGGCTCACGCAGCCTGGAGGGGCTCGGCTTCGTGGTCATGGACGAGGTCCACTACCTGGCCGACCGCTTCCGCGGCCCCGTGTGGGAGGAGGTCATTATCCACCTGGACCCCGCCGTCCAGGTGGTCTCCCTGTCCGCCACCGTGTCCAACGCCGAGGAGTTCGGCGACTGGCTGGGCCAGGTGCGCGGCACCACGGCCGTGGTCGTCTCCGAGCACCGTCCCGTCCCCCTGACCCAGCACATAATGGTGGGCCGCCACCTCATGGACCTCTACGCCGCGGAGCCGCCTGGGCCCACCGGGTCGCCCGACACGGACACGGGCACCCCGCCGCTCAACCCCGACCTGGTCAGGGCCGTCAAGAACGCCCGCCGAGCCGCCGCCAGCGAGCAGACGGCCCGGTCCCAGACCTGGGGGCGTGGCCGCCGGACCACGTGGCCCGCCCCGGCCGGCGCCCGGGCGGCCCGGCTCCGTCCCCCCTCGCGCACCACCGTCATTAGCGTCCTGGACCAGGCCCACCTGCTGCCGGCCATCGTCTTCGTCTTCTCGCGCAACGGGTGCGAGCAGGCCGTCCGCCAGGTGGTGGCCGGGGGAGCGGACCTGACCACCAGGGCCCAGGCCCGGCAGATCGAGGAGGTCATCGAGCGGCGCACCGCCGCGGTACCCGAGGGCGACCTGGCCGTCCTGGGCTTCCACTCCTGGGCGCACGCCCTCCAGCGGGGCGTGGCCGCCCACCACGCCGGGCTCCTGCCGGTGTTCAAGGAGACGGTCGAGGAGCTCTTCAGCGCCGGGCTGGTCAAGGTCGTCTACGCCACCGAGACCCTGGCCCTGGGCATTAACATGCCGGCACGCACGGTGGTCCTGGAGTCCCTGCGCAAGTGGAACGGCTCCGGGCACGTCCAGCTCACCCCGGGGGAGTACACCCAGCTCACCGGGCGGGCGGGACGCCGGGGGATCGACACCCAGGGGCACGCCGTCGTCCTGGCCGCCGACCAGGTGGAGCCCCAGGTCGTGGCCTCCCTGGCCTCCAGGCGCACCTACCCCCTGGTCTCGGCCTTCCGACCCACCTACAACATGGCCGTCAACCTCCTGGGACGCACCTCCCGGGCCCGGGCCCGGGAGGTCCTGGAGTCCTCCTTCGCCCAGTTCCAGGCCGACCGGGGCGTGGTCGAGCTCGCCGCCCAGGCGCGCCGGGCCCGCCAGGGGCTGGCCGCCCTGGAGCGGCAGATGGAGTGCAGCCACGGGGACTTCCGGGAGTACGCCATGCTGCGCCAGCGCCTGGGGGAGGTGCAGGCCGAGCTGGCCCGCGCCAACCGGGAGGGGCGTCGCAGTAACGCACGTCACTCCATGGAGTCCCTGCGCCGCGGTGACGTCGTGGTCTACCCCCGGGGCCGACGCCGCCGCCACGGCGTGGTCCTGGGCACCGGCACCGACCAGACCGGGGTCCCCCTCCTGGAGGTCCTGGGGGAGGACTCCCGCCTGGTGACCCTCACCCCGGACACCGCGCCCGACGGCGTCGTGAGGGTCGGGGCCCTCACGGTGGCCGACACCGTGGACCCCCGTCGCCCCCGTCAGCGGGACCGTCTGGTGCGTCGCCTGGTGGACGCCATCCGCTCAGGCGACCTGGCCCAGGACGGGCGCCGTCGACGGCGCACCCGGGCAGGGGAGCAGACGGACGACGGGACCGGCACCGACGTGGGCCAGGTTCAGGCGCTGTGCCACGAGCTGCGCAACCACCCCTGCCACGCCTGCCCGGACAGGGAGGAGCACGCCCGCGTCGGCCGCAGGTGGGCCAAGGCCCTGGTCACCTCCGAACGGCTCCAGGAGCGTATCCAGGCGCGCACGGGCACCATCGCCCGGCTCTTTGAAGCCGTCTGCGAGGTCCTGACCGCCCTGGGCTACCTGGAGCCCGTGGACCGGGGGCACCCTGAGCGCGAGCTGCGGGTCACCGCGGCCGGACGGGTCCTGTCGCGGGTCTACGCCGAGCGGGACCTGCTCATCGCCCAGTGCCTGCGGGAGGGGCTGTGGGAGGACCTGGGACCGGCCGAGCTGGCGGGCGCCGTGAGCGCCTGCGTCTACGAGCCGCGCGCAGCTGTGCGCTCTGTGGGACCGGCCGTGTCCCCGGGCTCGCGCCTGGGGGAGGTCCTGCGCGCCGAGCTGGACCTGTCACGCAGGATCCACGACCTGGAGTCCCTGGCGCAGATCGAGTCCTCCTCGGGTGCCGAGCCCGCCCTGGCCGGGGCGGTCCTGACCTGGGCGCAGGGGGCCCACCTGGCCCAGGTCCTGGAGGACAGCGACCTGACGGCCGGGGACTTCGTGCGCTGGTGCAAGCAGCTGCTTGACGTCCTGGGGCAGATCTCGGCCCTGGAACCCGCCCTCTCGGACAGGGACACCGCCCTGGCCGTCCTGGCCCACAGCGCCGCCCAGGCCAGCAGCGCGGTCAACCGGGGGGTCCTGGCGTGGTCGGCCCTGTGAGCCGACCGGCCGCGTGGCGGGCGGCCACCGTCCGCCACCGGCTCGGCCTGCTCCTGACGGCGGTCGGCAGCGGCCTGCTCCTGGACGCGGCCTTCGCGCCGTTGTCCTGGTGGTGGGCCGCCCCCCTGGGGGTGGCGGGGCTGGTGACCGTGCTGTACGGACGCCGGGTGCGCGCGGGCGTGGTGCTGGGGCTGGCCCACGGGCTCGGGTTCTTCACCCCGCTGCTGCACTTCACCGCCGTGTCCATGGGCAACGTCGTGGGCTGGCTGGCGGTGACCGTGGTGGAGTCCCTCTACCTGGCGGCCCTGGGCGGGGCCTGGGCGGTGGCACAGCGCCTCGTCCCCGGTCCTGGTGCCCGGTGGCGGGGACCGGCCGTCCGGGCCGTGTGCTTCCCGGTCCTGTGGGTGGCCGTGGAGGAGGTGCGCTCCTCCTGGCCCTGGGGAGGTCTTCCCTTCGGGCGGCTGGCCTTCGCCATGGCCGACGCGCCCGTCCTCCCGCTGGCGTCCCTGGCCGGGAGCACGGGGCTGGGGCTCCTGGTGGCCCTCACGGGCGCGGTGCTGGCGGAGGGGATCCGGGCGCTGCGCGACGGGCGGCGTGCTACGACGCTGGTCTGCGCGACCGCCGCCTGCGCCCTGACCGCCTCCCCGGCGCTCGTGGGCCTGCCGGAGCGGGCCGAGGACGGCACCGTCCGCGTCGCCGCCGTCCAGGGCAATGTGGCCGGGGACGCCGAGGATGCCTACTCACGGGCCCTTGAGGTCACCCGCAACCACGTCCTGGCTACCGTGGAGCTCGCCGCCAGCGGCTCCGCCACCGGGGTGGACCTGGTCATCTGGCCCGAGAACGCCGCCGACCGCGACCCGCGCCAGGACCGGGTCACCGCCGTCCTGGTGGAGCGCGCCGCCCAGGCCGTCGGGGTCCCGGTCCTGGTGGGCGCCATCGCCTTCGCCGACCGCCCGGAGGGGATGAGCGGGGTGACGGGGCGGGTCCGCTACAACGACATGGTGGTGTGGACCCCGGGCAGCGGGGCGGGCCAGGTCTACACCAAGCACCGGCCGGTGGCCTTCGGCGAGTTCGTCCCGCTGCGCCGCCTCATTCGAGCGGTCAGCGGGCAGGTGGACCGGATCGGCTCGGACCTGCTGCCCGGCAGCGGGGGCCACACGCTCACCGTCCGCACCCGTGACGGCCGTGACGTGCCCCTGGCCGTGGGGATCTGCTTCGAGGTGGCCTACGACGACGTGCTGCGCGCGGGCGTGCGCCAGGGCGGGGAGGTCATTGTGGTCCCCACGAACAACGCCTCCTTCGGGGGCTCCAGCGAGGCCGCCCAGCAGCTGGCCCAGGGCCGGGTCCAGGCGGTGACGCACGGCCGGGCCGTGGTCCAGGTCTCGACCGTGGGGGTCACTGCGGTCATTAGCCCCCGGGGCGTGGTCACCCAGGAGGCCCGGCCCTACACCCGTGCGTACCTGGTGGCCGACGTGCCCCTGCGCCGGGGGCTGAGCGTGGCCGACCGCCTGGGGCCCTGGCCCGCACGGGTCGTCCTGGCCGCCGCCACCGTCCTGGTCCTGGCAGGTGCTGCCCCGGTCCTGACAAGTGCGATCCCGGCCCGAGCAGGTGCTGTCCCGGTCCGGGCGGGCGCCGTCTCCGCCGGGGCCAGCCGCCCCACCCGAGCGTGAGAACGGTACTTGTTCGCCGCGAGAACGGTACTTATTGCCCGTGAGAACGGGTACAGGCCGACCCTGCGCCAGCGCGCAGCCTGCCGGGCCCTTACCGGGCCGCCGGGCGGTCAGCCCCTGACCTGCGGTGTGCCGGGCCGCCGCCCTCCGACTCCGACCGCCGCGACTTTAAGGCAGGCCAGCCCCGGCCCCGACCCTGGCCCCGGCGTCGGGCTGGCGGCGGATCTCCGGCGGCTGGCAGGCGCGATCGGCTGGCCCGGGCCGCGGCGTCGGGGCTCAGAAGCGTTCCCGGTAGATCTCCCCGCTGCGCAGCATGGTCAGACGCTCCTCCAGCAGGACCTTGAGCTCGTCGACGCTGCGCCGCTCCAGGAGCATGTCCCAGTGGGTGCGCGGCGCCTTCTTGGGCTCGTCGCCCTCAGGCTCCTCGGACTCGCCGCGGCGGGCCGCCGCCTGCCCGCACTCGGGGCACTCCCAGGTGGGTGGGACCTCCGCCTCCTTGGCCATGGGAATGGTGGTCGTGTGCCCCAGCGGGCACTCGTAGGTGACAGTGATCCGCTCAGCGAACTCGACGCCCTCCTCGGACTCCATCGACTTGGCGCCGATCGTCATCCCCCGTAGCGCGCGGTCTGCCATGCTGTGCCTTCCCTCGTGGCTCTCGTCGGCCCCCTGGCCGGTAGTTGCAACACTGCGACGCCCGGGACTGTTCCCGCGCCCGCGCAGCGACGCACCATTGTACCGTCCGCACCGGGCCCGGGCCCACCGTCGTCGGTCCGGCACCAGGAACGGCACAAGAGGGTGCACCCGGTTTGTCCCACCACGCCCCCTGGTGGGCCTGTGACCTCTATCCTAGGTGCTATGGCAACCAAACGCATCGGCATCCTGACCGCGGGCGGCGACGCCCCTGGACTCAACGCGGCGATCCGCGGATTCGGCAAGGCCGCGATCCAGGACCACGGCTGGAGCCTCATCGGCTTCCGGGACGGTATGCGGGGCCTGGCAGAGAACCGCTTCACCGTGCTGGACGGCGCGGCCCTGTCCGGCATCCTGACCACCGGCGGCACCATGCTGGGCACCAGCCGGGACAAGGTCCACCGTATGGTGGTCGACGGCCAGGCCCGCGACATGATCCCCACCATCGTGGAGAACTACGAGAAGAACGAGCTGGACGCCCTGGTCTGCCTGGGCGGCGGCGGTACCGCCAAGAACGCCAAGCGCCTCATGGACGCCGGTCTCAACGTCGTGCACCTGCCCAAGACCATTGACAACGACATCGTCGAGACGGACACGTCCTTCGGCTTCGCCACCGCCCTGGAGATCGCTACCGAGGCGGTGGACCGCCTGCACTCCACGGCCCACTCCCACCACCGGATCATCCTCACCGAGATCATGGGGCACCGTGCCGGCTGGCTGGCGCTGGGCGCGGGCATCGCCGGAGGGGCCGACGTCATCCTCCTGCCGGAGATCCCCTACTCGGTGGAGGCGATCGCCGAGCGGATCGAGCAGCGCCGCTCACGCGGCTCCACCTTCTCCGTGGTGGCCGTGGCCGAGGGCGCGCTGAGCGTGGTCGACCGCGAGGAGATCACCCACGCCGAGGCCCTGGTCAAGGACGCCTCCTCCCCGGAGGCCAAGGCCGCGGCCAAGCGTGGCGTCAAGCGCCTGGAGGCCTCGCACCGTGCCAACACCTTCACCCTGGCCGAGCAGCTGGAGGCGGCCACCGGCCTGGAGGCGCGCGTGTCGATCCTCGGCTACGTCCAGCGCGGCGGCACCCCCTGCGGGGCCGACCGGCTCCTGGGCACGCGCCTGGGAGTGGCCGGCGCCGACGCCATCGCGGACGGCAGCTTCGGGGTCATGGTGGGTGACCGCGGTAACGGCACCGAGCTCGTGCCCCTCAAGGAGGTCGCTGGCAAGGTCAAGTACGTGCCCCGCGACCACGAGTGGATCCAGGCGGCCCGCTCCGTGGGCACCGCCCTGGGCGACTGATGCCTCCCGGGCCGGGAGCACCCCGAGGGCGCAGGCCGGGAGCACCCCGAGGGCGCCCCACGTGCACCTGGTTTGCGACGGGCGCCACGTCTGGGCCCGGAGGCACGGTCCTGGCCGACGCCGACCGCGGCCGCCCCGAGACCCTCCGGCCCCCGGGCGGTCCCAGGTGACGGCGGCCCGCCCGGGGGCCGGGGTCCACCTTGCCGACGGGGCCCGCCTGCGCCGCTGGCCGGGCCCGGTGCCCGACGAGCCGGCGGGTCTGTGCCTGGTCGTCCCGGGCCGGGGCTACCCGGCCACCATGCCGCTGCTGTTCTGGCCGGCCACCGCGCTCGTGGAGGACGGTTGGGCGGTGACGGTCCTGGAGTGGGGCACGCCGCCTACTGATCCCGCCGCGCTCGAGGCCCTCGCCGAGGCCGCCCTGTCCCGCGCGCTGGAGGCGCCTCTCAAGCAGGCTGACGTCCCGCTGCTCCTGGTGGCCAAGTCCCTGGGGACCCGCCTGGCCCCGTGGGCGGGCCGTCACGAGGTGGCCGGGGTGTGGCTCACGCCCCTGCTCGACGACGCCCGGGTCAGGCGGGCCATTGAGACCTACCCGGCCCCCGGCCTCGTCGTCGGCGGGACGGACGACCCCCACTGGGACGGCGGCCCCGCCCTCACCCCGGTGGCGGCAGGCGTGCAGGTCTGGGCGGTCCCCGGTGCTAACCACTCGCTGCAGGTGCCCTCCTGGCGCGCCTCGGTACGCACCCAGTGCGAGGTCACCGACCGCGTCCTGGCGCTGGCGCGCGGGCTGCCCGCCGGGCGCGCTCCCAGCGGTCCAGGCGCGCGGGTGTCCTGAACTGGCACGCATTGCTCACCGGCCCCCGCCCCGCGCTGGCGGGCGCTCGGCCCCGGCCCTGGTTGTTGGGCGCCCGGCCACGCTGATTCTGCCCGACCCGAGCTTGGAGACCCCGCCCCGCGCTGGCGGGGGAGTAGCGGTGTACGTCGTCACGGGCCCGGACGCTAAGCCGTAGGCCCCGTGCCCACGGGCACATCCTTCACTTATGGCCGAGCGTGAACAGGCCCCGGGGGAGTGGCACCTTCTGGCTGGGTGGCGGGCCGGGATGGAGGAACCTGCGCAGGAGCCTGCTGTATAGTACCCGCGTGTGATCCCTCTAACTACTGAGCGGCTGCGGCTGCGTGCCTTTGCGCCCGGTGACCTCGAGTTCGTGCGCCGTCTGCACGTCAACCCGGATCTGGTCCGCTTCATCCCGTCGGCCACCACCCCCGACGAGGCGACGGCACGCAGGCGCCTGGGGCGCTTTATGAGCCTGGTGGACCATCCCGTCCAGGGCTTCAGCCTCATTGAGCTGCGCGACGGAGGCGGAGGTGGTGGGCGGACGGCACTGGGGACCGCCGTCGGGCTCGTCCTGGTCAAGCCGATCCCGTCCTCGGACGGGGCAGAGGCCAGCGTGCTGGAGATCGGCTGGCGGCAGGTGGCCGAGCACTGCGGGCACGGCTACGTCACCGAGGCGGCGCGGGCCGTCCTGGACGCCGTGCACGCCGCCGGGGTGGAGCAGGTCGTGGCCGTCACCGACCCGGAGAACCTCGCCTCGCAGCGCGTGGCCGAGCGCATCGGCATGGAACGCCTCGGCCTGAGCCGGGACTTCTACGACGCCCGGCTGGTGCTGTTCCGCTCCTTCGGCGCCAGCCGTGGCGCGGGCTGGCTGCCGGCAGGCTGGGAGCTGCTCGACGTGGGGGAGTACGCCTTCCCGGGGCCGTCGCGCGACCAGCTGGTGGCGGCGGTCCTGGCGGGCGGCAAGCGCACGACGACGGCGCTGCTGGCCGAGTACGAGGCGGGCTCCGAGCCCCTGCCGGCCCCCGGCCGCCGCGAGCTCGTCGTCGACTCCGCCGGGACGCCCGTGTGCGTCACCGAGGACGTGGCTGTCGACGTCGTCCGCCTGGGCGAGGTCACCCTGGAGCACGCCGTGGCCGAGGGGGAGAGGTACACGGATCTGGTCGGGTGGCGTGCGGCCCATGAGCGCTTCTGGACGGGGCCCGACTACCGGGGGTGGTTCACCGTGCGCGGCACGGAGCCCCCTGCCGTCGACGATGACACGCTCGTGGTGTGCACGCGCTTTGAGGTCATCGCCCGGCGCCCCGGGTGGGAGGGAGGGCGGTAGCCCGTCGCCGTCTCTCGCCCGTCGGTGGGATCGTGCCGACTGTGGCGGAGCCCCGGTGCTCGTGCAGGCGGGCAGGCGGGGTGCCCGCCTCGATGACGGCGATCATAGTCCGGTCGCCCGGTGCGAGGCCCCGGTGGGCGCAGTCAGGGGTCTGTCGCAGGCCCTAGTCCTGAGGTGTGGGGCTGGGGTGTGGGTGGCAGGCCGTCGCCACCTGGTCCGGGGCCTGTCCAGGGCCTGCCCTGGGGCGAGGAGGCGAGAGTATGCGCGGCCTCGGTGGTGGTGGGCGGACGGTTCTGTCGCAATCTGAGGATCAGAGCCGAGGGCACCCCGCGCAACTCTTTGTACACTCAATGTCCACGCAGGTCAGGAGCCTGGGCCTCGACGCGGTCAAGGGTGGCCCTCGTTCTGATCCTCAGATTGCGACACACGCACGAAACCGGGTCAGCAGACAGGCGGTAGACCATCCAGAGAACTGCATAGAACCACCCGAATCCCGCGCCACGAGCAATCAGGGACCCCCGCCCCCGCAAACCAATCGTGTTTTACTCACGCCATAGCGGTGCGAGGTACTCCCTGACTGGATCCGCGATGCCTGGGTGGTGGGTGCGGCCTGTCTTAATGCACCTAACGGTGCGGGGTGGTCCCTGACCCTGCTCCTGGGAGCCGCGTGGTTGCAACGTTTCCAGGGACTGGATCGCCACCGGTCTGTGGGGGGCCTTCCGGGAGCGGCCGGAACAAACCTATTTTTACCACCTTTCGTTGGTATGACGCCACTCGCCACAGACGGCCCCCGGGAGCGGATCCAGCGCCGGCTTTGGACGAGACCATGCGGAAAAGTGGCGGTCAGATAGGGTGTCCCGCACCACAGTAGCAGTGACCAAGACCACAAGATCGGCCAGCCTCAACCCCGCGAGCACCCGCCCCACGCCCTCTCCGCCCACCAAGATCCCCTCCGATACAGGCCCCGTCGTCGATTACAGGCGCCGTGCCGTAGACCTCCACCCGTCTCGCACACGACGCGCGCAATGAGGCGGCGACGGACCACGTCACTGGACCCCCTATAACACCAAAACAAAACCTAAATCCTGGACCTATTTGTCCGAGGCAGGCCGGGAGACAGGGAAAAGCTCTCCCGAAATAGTAGCACGCTGCCCCCACCCGCGCCAGCGGGACCAGGGGGCGTCCCGCACAATGAGTCCCTGTTCCGTTCACGCTATTACGTATGAGGGACCCCGTCGTCGAGCTGCCCGGTAAAAAGGAGGTATCACCAGCCGGAGACGTCAGGGAGTCAAGGGGCGTCCTCGGGCTCGCACTGGTTGAGCTGGTCGCAGGCGGGGGAGGGGCGGCTGAGCAGAGAACAGCTGGGACGAGCCGCCAGGTCATTCACCCGTGGTGCCAGGCCTGGGGCCAGCCGGTCCGGCAGGGCCGAGAGGCCCGCGGACCCAGGCGACCTCGCGATCGGCCAGGCCCTGGGGGTCCTGTCCCGCGACAATGACGTCGGCACGCTCCCAGGGACGGTCCAAGGCGAAGAAGGCTCGCTCAGCCGCCATCCACTGGTGCCAGAAACGCGCCGACTCCTGGTCGTCACCATTCACGCCCTCGGCGATGTCGCGCCTGATCCTGCGCTGCTCGGCGACGTCGTCATCGGTCTGGACCCACACGTGGGCGTCGATCAGGCCGTTGACGGCGCGCATACCCGCCCCGCTGCCCTCCACGATGACCAGCGGACAGGAAGAGATATTGATCGACCCCTCCACGTGGTGGGCCTGCCAGGCCGGGGGCACAAGGTCGAGGACACCGGTCTGACGCAGCTTGGTCAGTGCGGCCACAAGCAGGTAGTCCCACTGGTAGAAGGGCTCGTTCCAGGCCAGGTCGTCAATGCACAGGACCTGGGCACTGGGGTAGAGGGCCGTAATCGCTCTGGTGAGGGTGGTCTTGCCTGCTCCGCCGCGCCCGTCGACGGCAAAGACCGCAGGATGAGGAAGGTCGTCAAGTGGGCCGACCAGGTCGAGCAGGTGACTGATGAGGGTAGGCAGAGTGGTGACGTCCCAGGTGGTCACCGCGGGCTCCTCGGGCTGGAGGGCCACCGGCAGTCGCGCTGGCAGGGTGCGTACAGGTCGGCGGCTGGCCGGGCTGGTGGTCATGGGACCTTCTTAAAGTGGTGGAGGCAAGCCTACCCGGCTGGCAGGGGGTGAGGACCCGGGGCTGCACATTCTTTTTACAATGCCCGAACATAAAACGTTGCAACCACGCGGATCCGTGCGGTGGAGCGGGGGCGGGAACCAGGATGAATGTGCAACTCCGGCGCCGTTGCACATTCATCCCGGTTTCAGCGCCCGCCTGGAGGCACAAAACGTTGGAATCACGCCACCGGCCGGTCAGCGATCCCCGGATGAATGTGCAACTGACCGCGCGGTAGGGTGGGATGGGGGAGGGGACCCCCCGGGCGCAGACGGGCGTGTGCCCGGTGCCCGCGCGGACGCCACTCAAGCCAGCCCGTATACCCACCGCACGCCTCCGAATTGGCCCGGCCAACGCGGACGCGCTGGGTCAGAAGCAGGGGATGAGGTCGCGCAGGTCGGCGACCACGTTCAGGTCCTGCTCCACCCTGTCCAGGGCCAGGACCGTTCCGGGGCGCACCAGCAGCGCTGCCGGCATGCCCGCCGCCGCCGCGGCGCTGGCGTCAATGACGCGGTCGCCCACGCACAGCACGCTGGCGGGGTCCAGGTCGTGACGCCGGGCCAGCAGGAGGTTCATCTCCGGGCTGGGCTTGCGCGCCAGTCCGTCGGGTGCGCAGACCATGTCGTCCAGGTCGAGCCCGAGCACGGTGACCAGCATGGTGGCGCTGGCCCGGTCCCGGTGGGTGGCCACCATATTGAGCCCGCCCTTCTCCCACACGCGGGCCATGAGCTCGCGGGCACCGTCCATAACAGGGGCGGGGCGGGTGCGCCACCGCGTCTTGAGATCCTCCAGGGCCTGCTCCAGGTCCTTAGGCGCGACGCCGCGGGCGGCGGACAGGGTCGTCACGGCGTGGGCGGTCGAGACGTGCGTCAGGGAGCCCGTGTACCGCAGGTGCTCGGGGGCGGTGTCCCCGTAGGCGGCCCGGCACAGGGCGGCCACGACCCCCGGGTAGGTGTCAATGAGGGTGCCACCCATGTCCCAGATAATGTGCTTCATGCCACCATTATCCCGGACGGGGACGGTCCTGTCAGCCCCACCAGAGGGTTTCCCCGAGGCCACCCGGGTCGGCCGCGGCCGCAGACCGACGTCGCAGGGCTACCGAGCACCCGGGTTCATGGCGGCGTCCTCGGGCCGTGCAGCTGCCCAGCCAGGCGAACACGCATCCAGGCGCTACCGTCCCCGGATCCTGCCCGGGCAGGCGCCCGCCTACGCGAACACTGTTCTCGTAGGCGGGCCCCAAAGCGCGCGCCACCTAGGGCGGAGGAGGAAAGGAGGACAAGTACACAGGTGGGGTCCGGAGTGTTCGCGCCCACATATCACTATCGCCGATAATGGACATTATGTCATTCTGTCGGCGGAGGCGCAGCCCTCGCCCCTTCCTCCCTCAAAGCGCCTCTGACCTGCGAGGACGCTCCTGCCTGGGGTGCGCAGGAAATCGGATCCCGTATAGTCCCCGCAAAAGAGGAACCGGTCCCCCAATTGCCGCCCGGACGCTCTTAGGAACCGGTGCCCGCTACTGGTGCGCAAAGGCGTCGCCCACCTGGCCACCACGTCTCTGCGACCGCGGAAATACAGGGAAATACGGTGGAGTACGGCACGGCGCAAGGACGCCCGGGACCGGCCGGGCGCCCATCCGACAGGCCGCCCAGGACCGGCGCGGCGACGTTCTCACAGCGGCCCTGAGATCGCGGTCCCGCGACGACGTCACCACGCCCCCGCGCCTGCGGCGCTGACAGGGCCGCTGACAGCAGGCGCCCTGGGCGCCGTCCCGCCTGCCCCGGCGCGCCACGGAGGGGTCGAAAATGACATAAGCACTCTCCGGGCGAGCCCCCTACCCCAGGAAGCTCGTGGGTGGTCCGGAGTGTGAGCTTAAAGACGCGGCGGGCTCCCGCCCCTAAGAACAGCGGTGCGGGTGGCCCTACGCCGGCACCGGAGCGAACCCCCGCTAGGAGCAGCGGGCTTCGTCGGCGGGCCCCTACCCTCAGGAGCAGCTGCTGGTCAGCCTGGGGCTGGCCACGACGACCGGGTTGACGTGCCTCTCGGTGGCCCCGGCCTCGGCGACGTCGGCGTCGGTGGCGGCCTGGACCACCATGAGGACGAGGACCTCCTCGTTGGCCGCGGGCGTGTACTGCGCCACGAGCGTGGACGTGGTCGGCGCGCTGCCGTGCGCGGTCAGGGCCTCGGCGGTCGAGCCGAGCCAGGCCCCCGCGCTCAGGGGGGCGTCGGAGTAGCGCGCCGGCCTGAGCGCGGCCGGGACGAACCCGACCGTCAGCCGCAGGTTGCGCTGCTCGGTGTAGCCGGTCCACACCTCCGCCTGGAAGGTGTAGGTGCACCCCGCACCCAGCTTCTGCGTCTGGGACATGAGCGTGGTCCGTGACGTGGCCCCGCTCCCCTTGGGGTCCCCGGTGAAGGCGAGGTAGGGTCCGGGCAGGCTGGGTGAGACGCTCCCGCCCGCCGGGTCGGTCAGGACCAGGGGGTTCTTGATCCCCGGGGTCTCGGGCCTGCCCCAGGCGTCGGCGTCGTGGTAGCGCAGCAGCCAGCCCCAGCTGCTGAGCCTGGGCTGTCCCGCGTAGACCGGGGTGTCCACGTAGGTGGAGTTGTCGGTGGCCATCCAGGTCCACCTGTCGACCCCTCCCACCCACGGCCGCCGGATCACGCCGCTGCCCAGGCGCCTGGCCTCCATCCCGGTCCCCGGCTGGAAGGAGACGTCGGTTATGCGCTCGGTGTAGCTGACGGCCATGGCCGGGGCCGCCGCCGCCAGGGCGATCGTCGGTACGGACCAGGCGAGTCCCTGGGCGACCCTGCGCCGACTGGGCTCCGGGACAGGGTGGGCTAAGGAGGGCTTTCCACCCCGCCCCTCCCCCGGCGTACAGTGGCCGGTGCGCCCACTCCCCCGGAGGCCTTGGCCGCGGCGCCCGGACCTGACCACCGGGCGCTCGGGGCCGTCGCGGCCGCGGGTCGGCCGCGGTCCCCTGGGCCTGCCGACCCGGTCCCCGGTCCCAGGTGAGCAGGGGCGTCCGGGCTGGTAGGCGTATGCTCAGCCCTGTCATCAGACGATCGAAGGAGATGCGATGCCGGCCCGCCGTGAACCCACTCTCGCGGACGTCGCCGAGCGTGCGGGCGTCTCCCTGACCACCGTCTCCCGGGTGCTGAACAACCGCGGCTACCTGAGCCAGTACACCCGGGACCGGGTCGCCTCGGCCATTAAGGAGCTGGGCTACCGGCCCAACCAGGTGGCGCGGGCGCTGCACGGCATGTCCACCAACACCGTCGGGGTCATTATGCCCACCACGTCCCTGCCCTTCTTCGGCGAGCTGGTGGCCGGGCTTGAGAGCACCCTGGCCGAGGCCGGCTACCGCACCCTGCTGTGCAACTCCATGGGACGGGTGGACCGGGAGCGGGAGTACCTGGACCTCCTCATCGCCCAGCGGGTGGACGGCATTATCTCCGGAGCCCACAACGAGATGCAGATGGACTACGACACGGTGCGAATGCCCCTGGTGACGATCGACCGTGACCTGTCCCCCACCATCCCCAATATCCGGGCCGACAACCTGGCGGGCGGGCGCCTGGCCACCGAGCACCTCCTGGCACGCGGGCGCACCCGACCCGCGATCCTGACCTCGCGCACCGGGCCGCACAACCTGCGTGAGGCCGGCTACCGCGCGGTCCTGGCCGAGCACAGCATCCAGCCCGTGCTCCTGACGGTGGAGTTCCACACCCCGGACTCCATGCGCTACGGGCTGGTCAGCTCCCAGCTCGACGCCGTCGCCCAGGAGATCGACTCCGTGTTCGCCACCGACGACCTCGCCGCCGCCGCCGTCCTGGAGTGGGCCTACCAGCACGGCAGGCGCGTGCCGGAGGACTTCGCGGTGGTGGGCTTTGACGGCACCAGCGCCGTGCGCCGCGCGCTGCCGGGACTGACCACCATCCAGCAGCCGATCGCCCAGATCGCCCGGGCGGCCGTCAGCCAGCTCCTGGAGCAGGTGCGCGCCTACGCCGACGGGCAGGAGGTCCGCACCAAGCCCACCCGCGCCACCGAGCTGCCCATTACCCTCCTGGAGGGGCGCACCGCCTAGGCAAGCCCCTGCCGGGCCCAGGCAGGGGCGTACCCGGCCGTACACCGCCTGAACCCCTGCCGGCCGACGCCGCAGGGATCCGTGGACCCCGGCGTGGGCAGGGGCAGACGCCAGCGGACTCGCGTGCCGTCCCGCCGTCGGGCACAGGTGTGGGGAGGCCTGACAGATCGCAGGCCTCCCCACACCTCCATAGATGGAGAGCTATTGCCTCAGACCTTGGCGGCAGCCTCGGCCGGGGCCACGGAGTAGAAGGCGTCGCCCAGGTTGACCTCGGTCGGGGAGGTCTCCGAGACGCCCCCGAACTTGGTGGCGTTGGACACGACGACCGGGGTCACCGTCTCGTAGCCGGCGGCCTTAATGGCCGCCCAGTCCACGTCCACCAGGGGGGTGCCGCGGCGGACCTTGTCACCGGCCTTGACGTGGGGGGTGAAGCCCTTGCCGTCGAGCTTGACGGTGTCCATGCCCACGTGGATGAGCAGCTCGACGCCGCTGGCCGAGCGCAGCCCGTAGGCGTGGCCGGTCGGGAAGGCGACGAGCACCTCGCCGTCCACCGGGGAGACCACCGGCCCGGAGTCCGGGACGATCGCCATGCCCGGGCCGAGCAGGCCCTGGGAGAAGGTCGGGTCGGCGACCTCGCTCAGCGGCACCGAGCGGCCCTTAATGGGGGCGGTCACGGTGAGGTCGTGCGCGGCCTCGGCCGGGATCTCCACGGGAGCGGCCTGGGCGGCCGTGCCGTCCGCCGGGGCGCCGTCGTCACCGGCCAGGGAGGCCTTGCCCTTGGGGGTACTGGCGTAGAACAGGGCCCCGGCGAAGGCGATCGCGAAGGTGATCACCTCCAGGACCAGGTACATGGGGATGTCCTCGGTGCGGATGGACACGAAGCCCACGAAGCCGGCGGCACCCAGGGCGGAGCCGCGGACGTTGAGCAGGGCCACGCCGGCGGAGCCAATGGCGGCCGCGCCCATGCCCACGAAGAAGGGCCAGCGCAGGCGCAGGTTGACACCGAAGATGGCGGGCTCGGTGATACCGAAGATGGCCGACATACCACCGGCCCCGGCCAGGCCCTTCATCTTGGCGTCCCGGGTGCGCAGGAAGACCGCCAGGGCGGCGGCGCCCTGGGCGACATTGGCCATGGAGGCAATGGGGAAGATAAAGTCCCCGGCCCCGCCGTTCTGCGGCAGCAGCGGGATCTCGACGGCGGGGAAGGACTGGTGCAGGCCGGTGACCACAATGGGTGAGTAGAACAGACCGAAGACGAGGCCTCCGATGACGCCCAGGGTGTTGAACGTCCAGTTCAGTCCGTCCGTGATCCACATGGAGAGCTGGCGGGTGAGGGGGCCGACCGCCACGAAGGTGAGGAAGCCGGTTACCAGCATGGTAATGAGCGGGGTCAGGAGGAAGTCGGTGGTGCCCGACAGGCGCTTGTGGAGCCACTTCTCAATGACCGACATAATAAAGGCCACGCAGATAATGGGGATGACCATGGCCTGGTAGCCAATCTTATCCACATGGATACCGAACAGGTACCAGGTGCTAGCAGCCGGGATCGACCCCTTGGCTGACAGGTCGGCGATGCAGCTGGCGTCTGTCAGGGCGCAGTTCGTACCGATGCCCTGGTACAGCCAGAAGTTGTTGGCGGCCGCCTCCTTGGCCATGTCGTAGGCGCTGAGCAGGCTGGTGGAGACCATGGCCGCACCCATGGCGGCGCCGAGGTAGACGTTGCCACCGAAGCGCTTGGCCGCCGAGAAGCCCACCAGCACGGGCAGGAAGGCGAAGGGGGCGGCGGAGATGAGGTTAATGAGGGAGGCGTAGTCCTTGAGCCAGCCCAGCTGGTCCACGAGCGACTTCTCGCCGAAGAGGCCCTCGGCGCTGAGCACGTTGTTAATGGCCATCATGAGGCCGCCGGCGATAAGGGCCGGAAGGATCGGGACGAAGATGTCCGCGATCATCTTGATAAAGCGCGAGAAGAGGTTGCCGCTCTTGGCGGCCTCCTCCTTGGCCTCGTCCTTGGAGACCTCCCGCACGCTGTGGTCCTTGACCATGTGGTCGAACACCTGGTCCACGTCACCAGGGCCGACAATGATCTGGAACATGCCGCCGGCCAGGAAGGTGCCCTTGAGGTCGGGATCCTTGTCGAGGGCCGCCTGGTCGACCTTGTCCATATCGTTAATGACCAGACGCAGGCGGGTCGCGCAGTGCGCCGCCGCGTCAATGTTGTCTGCGCCGCCGAGGTACGTCACGACGTCTCTGGCGACTCGGGCGTGATCCATAGCCACCCGGGTGTCCTTTCTCTGTAGGCCTGCGCTCAGCGCCGCGTCCTTGGGGCGTGCGGTTGTGAGGGGTCGGGGACGTCCCGCCGCAGACCGTGTGTCAATCGTTGGTCACAGTACTTGCGACCGACCGGTCTTGCAACCGAAGATCACAAGTGAGTTGCATCACGTATGGGCGTGCGTGTCAGTCCCTCGCCTGGAGGGACACGACCCGCATCTGGGCACCGCCACTGCTCAGCAGCGAGACGCCTGACGTGCCAGGTGTCACAAACGAGCGTAGCGCGAAAACCGTCTCCCCGCCTGCCGAGACGATCTCCGTGACCGAGCGGTCGTGGAGGACCTCCAGGACGGGGTCGGCACCCGGGGGCAGGGTGACCACCCGACGGGCGCCGTGCTGGGTGTAGCGGGAGGTCGAGCGGTCCACCACCAGGGAGCCGTCCTCGATGGTGACGTCCACGTGGCAGTCCGCGGTGCCAATGCGCACCCCCCACGTGGGGGCGGGGCCACCGGCCTGGGGCCCCTCCACCCGCAGCTGCCAGGACCGGGAGCCGGACAGCTCGGGCACCGGGGTGGCCCCGGCGGCCAGGACGCTGCCGGACAGGCAGCTGGTGGAGGCCCCCTCCCCCAGCTCCAGGACCGGGCGCTGGACGAGGCGCCCGCCACGCAGCGACAGGCGCCGCGGGACGCTCAGGGCGTGGACCCAGCCGCCGGTGGCCACCGAGGGCTGGTCGTCCTCGCCGGCGTTGCCCAGCCACCCCACCAGGGTGACCGCCCCCGGCTCGCTGGGGCGGCGTGCGAAGGCCTGGGGGGCGTAGAACTCAAAACCGCGGTCCACCTCGTGGAAGGTGCCGTCGCAGTCGCGCAGCTCGGTGCCCACCAGGTGGCCGACGGTGTAGGTGCAGGCGAAGACGTTCTCGTAGCCCTCCGCCTGGGGGCTGATGCCCTGCGGGCACCAGATGAGCACGTCCCAGTCCTCACCGGTGAGCTCGTCGGTGAGGCGGACGATGCCGGGGCACTCCCACATGTAGCCGAAGCGCTCGAAGGCGCCCCCGGCGTCGGGGAAGGTGAGCTCGCCCTCCAGGTCCCAGGAGAGCAGGTCGGTGGAGCGGTACAGCAGGGCCGCCCCGGTCTCGTCCTGGCGCTGGACCCCCAGCAGCATGCGGAACTGCCCGGGGGCGTCGGGGTCGCGGAAGACCTGGGGGTCGCGGTAGTGGGCGGTGTAGCCCGGCGCGTGCGTGGGGATGAGGGGGTTGCCCTCCCACTTGGTGAAGGTGACCAGGTCCCGGCTGGTGACCAGGTTCTGGCTGGCGGTGCGCTCCCCCGTCACCGGGTCCTTGAGGTTGCCGGTGAAGAAGAGCTGGTAGGGGGCGGACGCGGGGGCGGCGGGCAGCTCGGCGCCCTCCAGCACGATCGCGTTGCCCGAGTAGGCGCCGTTGGCGTCGTAGGGGGAGTCGGGCACGACGGCGGGGGCGTGGTGCTCCCAGCGGGCCAGGTCCGTGGAGGAGGCGTGCCCCCAGTACACCAGCTTGCGGTGCGGGTGCAGGGGGGTGAACTGGTAGAAGACGTGGTAGGTTCCGCCGTCCACCAGCAGGCCGTTGGGGTCGTTGAGACGTCCCACCGGCGGGGCGACGTGGAAGACGGGGTAGTCGGGGTCGGACGCAGCCCGCGAGGCGGCCACGGCGTCCTTGGCGAGTGCGAAAAGGTCCTCGGTCACATCCCCCAGGGTAGCAGTGACCGGGGCCTCATGGCACTCGTTAGGGACAATCTCTGGTCGGTTCCCCGCCCGGCCTCAGTGGAAGTAGGGGATGAGCAGCCACAGGCCGAAGAGCGCGATGGCCACGACGCACAGGATGAAGAACCCGGCCGCGACCTCCGCGGCGTGCAGGCCCTGGACCTCACCCGCCCTGCGCTTGAGGTGGATCTGGCCCAGCAGGCGTACCGCCGAGGCGCAGATGACCAGGATGAATGAGGTGCCCAGGACGGTCACGCCCGTGACCAGCCCCAGGGAGGCCCAGTCCACGCTCATCGCAGCCCCTTCCCGCCCGCGGTGGCGAGCTCCTGCTTGACCTCGGCGATGCTGCGCGCGGGGCGGGCCAGCTCGGGGTCGTTCTGCTTGCCCACGACGACCTCGTTCGCGTCGTTGACGTTGGAGAAGTCCACCTTGTTGTGGTTGGCCTGGCGGATAATGAGCAGGGCCGCCGCAATGAGCAGGACGATGACGCCGACCACGCCGACCACGCCGCCCTTGACGGCGATAAAGGAGGTCAGCGCCCCGACCACCGCGGAGCAGGGTAGCGTGACCAGCCAGGCGATGCCCATCCGCCCGAAGGTGCCCCAGGAGACCTTCGAGCCCCGTCCGATGCCCGAGCCCAGGATGGAGCCGGTGCAGATGTGCGTGGTGGACAGGGCGAAGCCCAGGTGGGAGGAGGCCAGGATGGAGACGGTCGAGGCCGTCTCGGCGGCGAACCCCTGGGGGGAGTCAATGTGGACCAGGCCCTTGCCCATGGTCCGCATAATGCGCCAGCCCCCGGAGTAGGTGCCCAGCCCGATGGCCAGCCCGGCCGCGGCGATGACCCACCAGTGCGGGGAGCTGCCCGCCCCCTGGTACCCGGCCGCGACCAGGACCAGGGTGATCACGCCCATGGTCTTCTGCCCGTCGGAGGTCCCGTGGGACAGGGCCACCATGGAGGCCGAGACGCGCTGGCCGTAGCGGAAGATGCCCTGGCTGTAGCGGTCCTCGGGACGCGCCAGGCGGTAGGCCAGGAAGGTGGCCAGGGCGGCGGCCAGGCCGGCTACGCAGGGGGCGATGAGGGCGGGGAGGATGATCTTGGAGACCACGGTGCCCCAGTGGACCCCCTCCAGGCCCGCGGCCACGATGACCGCCCCGATGAGACCGCCGAACAGGGCGTGGGAGGAGGAGGACGGCAGCCCGAAGAGCCAGGTCGCCAGGTTCCACAGGATGGCCCCGGCCAGGCCGGCGAAGACCATCTCCGGGGCGGCCTGGATGAGCGCGTCGTCGAACATGCCGTGGGAGATCGTCTTGGCGACCTCGGTGGACAGCAGGGCGCCGACCACGTTGAGGACGGCGGCGACGAGCACCGCGCGCCTGGGGGTGAAGGCCCCGGTGGCCACCGCGGTGGCCATGGCGTTGGAGGAGTCGTGGAAGCCGTTGGTGAAGTCGAAGACCAGCGCCGTGACGACGACGACGACCACGATGAAGAGGGTTGTAGTCATACCAATCCCAGTCCAGAGTGCGGTCCGACGGCCTGGCGGACAGTCCGCCGGCCGTGGCCCGTGGCCGCGTGAGCGCGGCCTGACGTCATTGTTACCAGCCGGGGCCCCGGCAGCGAAGCCAGTTCACCAACTGTTCACCTCCCCGGCGCCACGTGGTCCTTCGTCCCAGGCCCGGCCGCCTGCCGACGAACACCACACGCCGGGGCCGCGACGGGCGCCCGGAGGCTCCCGGCTTTTACGCCTCGGCACGGATAAGGTCGCCCCATGGCTGCTCCAGTCCCGACCTCAACGCCCCACCCATCCGGCCCCGACCGGGCGAACCGGGAGGGACCTGTCCTCGACATCGGCGTCGACCTGGGAACGACCCGCACCGTGGTCGCCCGCGCCGACCGCGGCAACTACCCGGTCCTGACCTTCAACGACACCGCCGGTGACCCCCAGGAGTACCTACCCTCCCTGACCGCGCTCACGCCCCAGGGACTGGTCCACGGGTTCGCGGCCCGGGCGGCGGCGCGCCAGGGCGCCCCGCTCCTGCGCAGCCTCAAGCGCGTCCTGGCCTCACCCAGGGTCACCCCCGCCACCACGGTGGAGCTGGGCGGGCGGACCTTCACGGTCCTGGAGATCCTCACCGACTACCTGCGCACGCTGCGCACGGCGGTGGAGGCCTCCCTGGGGGTCAGCATCGACCGCGCCCGGGTGGTGGTCGCGGTCCCGGCCCACGCCTACGGGGCCCAGCGCGTCCTGACCCTGCAGGCCTTCGGCGACGCCGGGTTCCCCGTGGTGGCCATGCTCAACGAGCCCAGCGCCGCGGGCTTTGAGTACACCCACCGCAAGTCCGGGACGATCTCCTCACGCAAGACCCGCGTGGTGGTCTACGACCTGGGCGGCGGCACCTTCGACACCTCCCTGGTGGACGTGCGCGGCACCTCCCACGACGTCCTGGCCTCCCGGGGCCTGTCTGACCTGGGCGGGGACGACGTGGACCTGATCCTGGCCCAGCTGGTCCTGGAGCGCGCCGGCGTGGCCGAGGAGTCCCTGAGCAACACCGAGCGCGACGACCTGCTCGACCAGTGCTGCCGGGCCAAGGAGTCGCTCTCCCCCCAGTCCCGGCGCATCCTCGTGGAGCTGCGGGGCCAGGACGTCGTCCTGCCCGTCCCCGACCTCTACGCGGCCACCGAGCCCCTCATCGAGCGCTCCATCCAGACGGTCACCCCCCTCATTGACCGCCTGGACTCCGGGCGTCCGGACCTGACGGAGGTGGCTGGCATCTACCTGGTCGGCGGGGCCTCGGCCTTCCCCCTGGTCCCCCGCCTGCTGCGGGAGCGCTTCGGGCGGCGCGTGCACCGCTCCCCCTACCCGGGGGCCTCCACCGCGATCGGCCTGGCCATTGCCGCCGACCAGAACTCCGGCTACGACCTCACCGACCGCCTCTCACGCGGCTTCGGGGTCTTCCGTGAGGCCGAGGGCGGGGCGCGGACCACCTTCGACGCCATCCTGACCCAGGACTCGGTCCAGGCCCGGGTGGACGGGACCGAGGGCACCGTCATCATCCGCCGCTACCCGGCGGTGCACAATATCGGCTGGTTCCGCTTCGTGGAGTGCGCCGGGGTGGACGACCGCGGGGAGCCGCGCGGGGAGCTGGCCCCCTACCAGGACGTCCTCTTCCCCTTCGACCCCGCCCTGCGCGAGGTGGAGGACCTGCGCGACGTCCCGGTGGAGCGTGCCGGCTTCGGCCCCTACATTGAGGAGCGCTACGAGATCGACTCCACGGGGGTGGTCCAGGTGAGCCTGACCGACCTGGGCGACGGCTACTCCCGCTCCTACGTCCTGGGCCGCAGGACCGCCTGAGTCCCAGGACCGGGTATAGGGACGGCGCCGCCCCACCTCTTCGGTGGGGCGGCGCCGTTTCTTACGTACCGGCTGGCCGGTGGCCTTCTAGGAGGCCACGCGCTGGCGCTTGGCCGCCCGGCGGGCGGCGAGCTCGTCGTCGACCTCGGGGGCGGGCTCGGCGTACTCCACGGGGAGCTCGGCCAGGGTCCCCTCGACCTCCTGCCACACCCGGCCCACCGCAATCCCGAAGACCCCCTGGCCGCCCTGGACCAGGTCGATGACCTCGTCGGCGCTGGTGCACTCGTAGACCGAGGCGCCGTCGCTCATGAGGGTAATGGCGGTCAGGTCCTCGACGCCGCGCTCGTGGAGGGCGTTGACGGCCACACGGATCTGCTGGAGCGAGACGCCGGTGTCCAGGAGCCTCTTGACGACCTTGAGCAGCAGGATGTCGCGGAAGGAGTAGAGCCGCTGGGAGCCCGAGCCCCGGGCGCCCCTGACCGTGGGCTCGACCAGGCCGGTACGGGCCCAGTAGTCGAGCTGACGGTAGGTGATGCCGGCGACGCGGCAGGCGATGGGCCCCCGGTACCCGGAGTTGGCGTCGAGGTCGGGCAGCGGGTCACCGAAGAGCATGGCCTGGGCGCGCTGGGGCACGGCGTTGAGACTCGCGCGGGTAGCACTCATGGGCCTGCTCCTGTCATGAATCATGGGACGCACACGGGGGGCGTGCGGTGCGGCGTGGTCTACGCCAGCCACAGAGAACACATTAGGCCGCCTGGGGGCACGCCGGTCGCAAGGGCGCGCCGCCTGCACGGGTCACTCTTATCTCAACCTCGACCTGAGGTTTAGATCTGCTCTTGGGACACCCACTTTTCCCTGCAATGAAGCCAGAGGTTAAAAAGGCGACAAACGTCAACGTGTCTTAGTTCACAAAGTGCGGTCGGAAGGTGACCTACGCCCGCGTGTCGCCCGGCATCCCGGGGCTCTACGCTCCCAGCGGAGCCCCTCGGGGCACCCGCAGAGCCGACGCCCTCACCCCAGGGAGGCCACCGCCCGGTGCAGCAGGACCGCGTGGAGGTCGCTCAGGGCCTCGGCCAGCTCGGAGGCGGCGTCCTCCGCCCGGGCCGCGGAGCGTGAGCGGGTGTGCTGCACCGCCTGGTCGATCGCGTCCGCCTCCAGGTCCGCGGCCCGGCGCACCGCGCGCAGGTTGCGCAGCGGGATGCCCTTGCGGTTCACCGCCAGGGCCAGCTCGACGGTACGCAGCGCCGAGGGCCTGAAGCGGCCGTGGGCGTCAGGGGTCACCAGGCCGGCCCGTACGAGCTCGGCCACCTCCTTCTCCGTGGCACCGGTGTGGGCCGTCAGGGCCGCCAGGTCCAGGCCCTTGCCGCGCAGCTCCCCGTCGGAGGCCACCACCCGGGCCACCGGCACGTGGGCGTCCTGCCCGGAGTCGAGCTTGGCCAGGCGCTCGCGGATGACGGACAGGGGAAGGTACTCCTCCCGCTGGGCCGTCAGGGCGAAGCGCAGCCGCTCCAGGTCGGCGACCGAGTAGCGGCGGTAGCCGTTGCCCACCCGGTGGGGGAAGATCAGGCCCTCGCTCTCCAGGTAGCGCACCTTGGAGATGGACAGGGCCGGGAACTCCTTCTTGAGGCGGTCCACGACCTCGCTAATGCGCATGACAGGCTCACGCGAGGCACCACGAGGCCAGGGCTGTCTCGTGGGTACCGCGGAGGCAGCGGCGTCACGCCCGTTCCCAGGACGCCGCGCGGCCAGTGCGCTCACCGGGCGACGGGACGCTGCGGACCGGGGTGGTACGTCATCCGGTACTTGCCGATCTGGACCTCGTCACCGGGGTGGAGGAACGCCTCCTCGACCCGTTCGCGGTTGACGTAGGTGCCGTTGAGGCTGCCGGAGTCACGCACCGCGAAACCGCCTTGGCGGGCCAGGAAGATCGCGTGCTTGCGCGAGACGGTGACGTCGTCCAGGAAGATGTCCGCACGGGGGTGGCGTCCCACGGTGGTCTCGGCTGAGTCCAGGAGGAAACGGGCCCCCGTCGTGGGTCCCTGCTGCACCAGGAGCAGGGCGGTACCGGGGGGCAGGGCGGCGACGGCGGCCGCGTCCTGCGCGGAGAGCCCGGGGGCGATGGACTCCAGGAAGGAGCCGAAGTCGAGGAACCCAAAGACCTGGGTCGAGGAGGGATCCGGCTCGATCGGCGTCGACATCTGGTCTCCTTGGGTCGGGCGGCACGGGATGCGCCGCGGGCAGAACCACAATACCTGGCAAACCGGGGCGGGTGGGACGAGTGTGCCAGGAGTGAAGCGCCGCTAGGCGTCCGCGCTCCGCCGGCTGGTCGCGTCCCGCACCCGGACGGCCCGGTCGAGGTCATCATAGGACCTCAGCACCAGGCGACGCAGCGCGGGCGGGGCCTGCTCGTGGTCCGCCAGCCACCGCCGCACCGCCCGGAGGTCGTCCGAGTCCCCGGCGGCCGGGAAGAGCCCGGTGACCAGGCGGGTGGCGATCTCCTGGCTTCGCGTGGACCAGATCCCCTCCAGGGCCGCCAGGTAGCGGGTGGTCAGGGGCGCCGTGAGACCGCGGTGGGCGTCCACGCCGAAGGCCGCGACCAGGGCGTCCACGTGGTCGTTGCCCAGCGTCCGGTCCTCCAGCAGGCGGGCCAGGACCGCCTCCTTGGCCTCCGTGCTCGGGCGGGAGGAGGAGGCCTGGAGGTGGCGGGTGACGCCCAGGGCCCCCGGGTCGGCCTCCAGCTGGGCGCTGAGCTCCTCATCGGTGACCGCGTCCAGGCGGGCCAGGGCCGTCAGGGCCCGCCAGCGCAGGTCGGCGGTCAGCTCCAGCCCGCTCAGGGCGCCCTCCAGCAGGCGGCGCACGCGCCCGGCCGCCGCGTCCCCCTCCCCCGCCAGGCCCGCCTGCCCGGCGGCCGACAGCCAGGCCCGGGCACGCACCAGCTGGGCGTCGGAGCCCGGGGCGGAGGCGCGCAGCAGGCCCCAGCCTCCCCGGGCGGGGCCCCGCCCGCCCCGGTCCTCCCCCACCAGGCGGGCGACCAGGGCGGCCCGGGCCCCGCCCCCGGCGTAGCGGGTGGCCGCCTGGAGGGCCTGGGACAGCAGGGTCGCCAGGGTGGCCGCCTCCGTGGTGTCGTCGGCCTGGTGCAGGACCGTGTCCACGAACGCCTCCGCCTCAAGGAGCCCGTCACGCACCAGGTTGTGCAGCATCGACCACAGCAGGGAGCGGGCCAGGGGGTCGGCCAGGTCGGCCAGGTGCGCGCGGGCCGTGGCCAGGGAGCGGGCGTCGGGACGGACGACGGCGTAGGTCAGGTCCTCGTCGTTGACCAGGACCAGGTCGGGGACGTCCAAGCCCACCGCTCCGGCCACCTCCGCCTCCCGCCCCGTCAGGGTCACCGGCAGGCGGTGGGTGCGCACCAGCGCCCCGGAGGGGTCCAGGGAGTACAGGCCCACCACGAGGGTGTGCGGGCGCAGGACGTCCCGGCCGGTGGACAGGTCCACGCCCTCCTGGCGCACGGTGAGGCGGGCCACCCGCGCGTCGTGCACCTGCGTGGTGCTGCTCAGGTAGGAGGGGCCGGAGGTCCGCAGCCAGGCGTGGGCCCAGGCGCCCATGTCCCGGCCGGAGGCGTGCGTGAGCGTCTCCAGGAACTCCGACAGCTCCCCGTTGCCGAAGGCGTGCTCGGCGAACCACGTGTTCGCGGCCGCCAGGAAGCGCTCCTGGCCCACGTAGGCGACCAGCTGCTTGAGGACGGAGGCGCCCTTGGCGTAGGTGATGCCGTCGAAGGCCTGGCGGGCGGCCTCGACGTCGTGGACGGTGGCGACCACCGGGTGGGTGGTGTCGGGGCGGGTGTCCTCCTGGTAGGCCCACAGCTTGCGGGAGGAGGCGAAGGCCACCCACGCCTCGGCGTAGCCCAGCTGCTCCTCGGCCCAGGTGCCGGTGTAGTCGGCGAAGGACTCCTTGAGCCAGGTGTCCTCCCACCAGCGCGGGGTGACCAGGTCCCCGAACCACATGTGGCACATCTCGTGCAGGAGGGTGTTGGCCCGTCCCGCGTGCTGGGCGCGCGTGGCGGGCCCCCGGAAGAGGTAGGCGTCCTCCGAGAAGGTGACGCAGCCGGGGTTCTCCATGGCCCCGATGTTGTACTCCGGGACCAGGACGCAGTCGTAGGAGCCCCACGGGTAGGGGTAGGTGTAGGTGCGCTCGTACAGGGACAGCCCCCGGCCGGTGAGGTCCAGGAGCTCGTCGGCGTCCAGGTGGGCGGCCAGGCTGGAGCGACAGGACCAGGACAGGGGCACCGGGGCGGTAGGCGCGGCGGGGACCCAGGTCCCGGTCACGCGGTGCCAGGGCCCGGCCGCCAGGGCGGTCAGGTAGGTGGGCAGCGGCTCGGTGGCGGACAGGCCGGACACGACGGCGGCGCCGACCTGCCGGGTGGTGGCCACCGTCCCGTTGCCCAGGACGGTCCATCCCGCCGGGTGGGTCACCGTCAGCCTCAGGCGCGCCCTGAGGTCGGGCTGGTCCAGGCACGGCCAGGCACGGCGGGCGTCGGAGGGCTCGAAGTGGGTGTAGAGGTAGGTGGCCCCGTCCACCGGGTCGGTGAGGCGGTGCAGGCCCTGCCCGGAGTTGGAGTACCGGCCGACGGCCTGGATGACCACCTCGTGCTCCCCCGCGGCCAGGGCGGGCAGCCCCACCCGGGCGCCGTCCCAGGCCACGGGCACCGCTGCGCCGTCGAGCACGACGCGGTCCACCGACTCCCCCAGGAAGTCCGCCCACAGGCCCTCCACGTCCTGGCGGGCCACCAGGTGCAGCGTGCTGCTCACGGGGAAGCCCGTGGTCCCCGCGTCCACGGCGCCGGTGACGTCCACGTGCACGTCCAGGGCGGTCACGTGGACGACGTCGGAGCGCCACCGGGCCTCCTGGCGGGACAGGTTGGTGGGGCTGGTCAGGCGTGCGGGCGGGACGGAGAGGGTCATGAGGGCCTCGGTTCGGCAGGGGTGGGGCTCCCCCGGTGCCCCGGGGAGCCGCGTTGACGCGCCCATGCTAGAGGGCGGGCTGCCGAGGCGACGGCAGGAGGCCGGTCCCTACCGGTCCCACCTCTCCTCGGCGCGCCCCGGCGTGGCCCACAGGACGTGGTAGACGCCCTCGGGGTCGTCCACGCGGTGGTAGGTGTGCGAGCCGAAGAAGTCGCGCTGGCCCTGGATGAGGGCGGCGGGCAGGCGGGGTGAGCGCAGCTGGTCGACGTAGGCCAGGGAGGCGCAGAAGGCCGGGGCGGGCACGCCCGACCTGGCGGCGGTGGCCACGACCTCGCGCCAGGCCGGCAGGGACGCCTGGAGGCCCTGGAGGAGGCCCGGGGCGGTGAGCAGGCTGACCAGGTGGGGGTCCTGGCGGTAGGCGCGGGTGATGTCGTCCAGGAAGCGGGCCCGGATAATGCAGCCGGCACGCCAGATCCGGGCCATGTCCCCCAGGCTCACGTCCCAGCCGTACCGCGCGCTGGCGGCGGCGATCTCGTCGAACCCCTGGGCGTAGGCGGCGATCTTGGAGCCGTAGAGGGCGGCGCGCACGGCGTCCACGAAGGTGTCATGCCCGGCGGGGCTGGGGACGCTGGTGGTCCCGGGATCGATCCGGGCGGCGCGCACGGCGGCGCGCGGCCCCGGGCTGGAGGAGACGGCCCGGGCGAAGGCGGCCTCGCCGATGGCGGGCACGGCCACGCCCAGGTCCAGGGCGGTCTGGGTGGTCCAGGCGCCGGTGCCCTTCTGGCCCGCGGCGTCCACCACCACGTCCACGAAGGGCTCGCCGGTGGCCGGGTCCACCCTCTCCAGGACCTCGGCGGTGACGTCAATGAGGTAGGAGTCGAGCTCGGAGCCCCTCCAGGAGCGGAAGACCCCGGCCACCTCCGGCACGCTCAGCCCGCCCACCCGGCGCAAGAGGTCGTAGGCCTCGGCAATGAGCTGCATGTCGGCGTACTCGATGCCGTTGTGGACCATCTTGACGAAGTGCCCGGCGCCGTCGGGCCCCACGTGGGTCACGCAGGGCGTGCCGTCCTCCGCGGTGGCGGCGACGGACTCCAGGATCGGGCCGAGGCGCTCGTAGGAGTGCGCGCTCCCCCCGGGCATGATCGAGGGCCCCAGGAGGGCGCCCTCCTCGCCTCCGGAGACGCCCATGCCCACCAGGTGCAGGCCGCGCTCCCGCAGGGCGGCCTCGCGGCGCCGGGTGTCGGTGTAGAGGGTGTTGCCCGCGTCCACGACAATGTCCCCCGGCTCCAGGAGGTCGGCGAGCTGGTCGATGACGGCCTGGGTGGCGTCGCCGGCCTGGACCATGACGACCGCCACGCGCGGGCGGCGCAGGGAGGCGGTGAAGTCGGCGAGGCGCTCGGACGGGACGAAGGTCCCCTCCTGGGCGTAGCGCTCCATGAGGCGCTGGGTGCGTGCCGTGGTCCGGTTGAACACGGCGACCTCGTGGCCGTGACGGGCCAGGTTGCGAGCCAGGTTGGCACCCATGACGCCCAGGCCCACGACGCCGATGTCGGCGCTCTCGCGCTGGGGGGTGAGGCTGGTGGTCTCGCTCATGAGGAGCCTTTCTTCAGGCCGGGGCGGCTGGTGGTCCGGCCCCGGGCTGACGGGTGCCGCCGTCGGCGAGCCTACCCGTACCCGGGTGGTGCCACCGGCTGCCGGGTGGTGCCACCTCCACCCGCTGCCGGGCGGCGGGCGAGGGGCCGGGGCCGTACAGTGGGGCGGGACCGCCCGTACCGGCAGGCCGACGCCCGTCCTAGGAAGGCTCATGCCCATATCCGCCACCGCACCGCAGGGTGTCAACCCCCTGCTCGACTCCCGTGACCTGCGTCTGCCGCGTATCGCGGACCCCTGCGTCCTGGTCATGTTCGGCATCACCGGGGACCTGGCCAGGCGCAAGCTCCTGCCCGCCGTCTACGACCTGGCCGGCCGCGGCCTGCTCTCCCCCGCCTTCTGCCTGGTGGGGGTGGGGCGGCGCGACTGGGACGACGAGGCCATGCGCTCCTACGTGGCCCAGGCGGTCCGCTCCGGGGCCCGCACGCCCTGGCGCCCGGCCGTCTGGGAGCAGCTGGCCGCCGGGATGCGCTTCGTCACCCTGAGCTCCTTCGACGACGCCGCCGCCTACGCCCGCCTGACCCAGGTGGTGGAGGACCTCGACGCCAGGCGCGGTACCGGCGGCAACCGGGCCTTCTACCTGTCCATCCCACCGGGCTGGTTCCCGACCGTCACCCAGCAGGTGGCCGCCTGCGGGCTGGTGGAGGAGGCGCCGGGGGCCTGGCGGCGGGTCATGGTCGAGAAGCCCTTCGGCCACGACCGCGCCTCCGCCGCCGAGCTGGACGCCCTGGTCGGACGTATCGTGCGCCCTGACGACGTCTTCCGGGTGGACCACTACCTGGGCAAGGAGACCGTCCAGAACATCCTGGCGCTGCGCTTCGCCAACACCATGCTGGAGCCGTTGTGGGACCAGCGCTACGTGGACCACGTCCAGGTCACCATGGCCGAGGACATCGGTATCGGCACCCGGGCCGGCTACTACGACAGCATTGGCACCGCCCGGGACGTCGTCCAGAACCACCTCCTCCAGCTCCTGGCCCTTACCGCCATGGAGGAGCCCACCAGCATGGAGGCCGGGGCCGTGCGGGCCGAGAAGGAGAAGGTGCTCCAGGCGGTGAGCCTGGGCCGCGGCGGGGTGACCGACCTGGAGGCCACCACCGTCCGGGGACGCTACGCCGCCGGCTTCCAGGGCGGTGAGCGGGTACGCGGCTACCTGGAGGAGGACGGCGTGCCCCCTACCTCCCGCACGGAGACCTTCGCCGCCCTGCGCCTGGAGGTGGGCAACCGGCGGTGGGCGGGGGTGCCCTTCTACCTGCGGGCCGGCAAGCGTCTGGCACGACGGGTCACGGAGGTGGCGGTCGTATTCAAGAAACCACCTTTCCTGCCTTTTGAGGCGGCATCGACGGCCAGCCTGGGCGGGGGCGCCGTCGTCATGCGCATCCAGCCCGACGAGGGCATGACAATGCGTATCGCCTCCAAGGTGCCCGGCACCCACATGGAGCTGCGTGACGTCTCCATGGACTTCGCCTACGGGGCCTCCTTCAACAACGACTCCCCCGAGGCCTACGAGCGTCTTATCCTCGACGCGCTCCTGGGCGACGCCCCCCTCTTCCCCCACCAGCGGGAGGTGGACCTGTCCTGGAGGATCCTCGACCCGGTCATCGAGCACTGGGCCGCGGCCGGCGCCCCCGAGGACTACCGTCCCGGCTCCTGGGGGCCTGAGGGCGCCACAGAGCTCCTCGCCCGCGACGGACGTGCCTGGAGGCGCTCATGATCATCACCCTGCCGGCCACGACCACCGACGAGATCGTCTCCGTGCTCCTGACCCAGGAGGGGGCGGCCGGATCCAGCCGGGTCCTGACCCTCGTCATCGACACCTGCGCCGCCGACCTGGAGGAGGCCCTGACGGCCGCCCACGGGGCCAGCCGCGACCACCCCAGCCGGGTCGTCGCCGTCGTGGCCCCCGGGAGCCCCCGGGCCGGTGCCGGTCTCCCCGCCGTCGTCCCGCCCGCCAGCACCGCCCACGAGGGGCACGACGCGGGGGGCGGGCACCTCGACGCCGAGGTCCGCCTGGGCCACCACGCCGGCGCCGGGGAGACCGTGGTCCTGCGGCCCTTCGGGGAGGCGGCCAGGCACACGGACACCCTCGTGGTGCCCCTCCTGCTGCCCGACGTCCCCGTGGTCACCTGGTGGCCGGGCCCCTTCCCCGACGTGCCCGCCCAGGCGCCGCTGGGCCGCCTCGCCCACGCCCGGATCACCAACACCCCGGCCCAGGCCGACCCGGCCGCGGCGCTGGCCTCCCTGGTGGCGGTGCACACCCCGGCGGACACCGACCTGGCCTGGACCCGTATCACCCTGTGGCGCGCCATGGTGGCCTCCGTCCTGGACCCCGCCCTGCGCAGGCAGGCGGTGGAGTGCGTCGTCGTGGCCGGCGAGCCGGGCAACTCCTCGGTACGCCTCATGGCCGCCTGGTTGCGGCTGCGCCTGGGGCTGCCGGTGAGCCGGACGGACGTCGCGGGCAGCCGCGGTATCGCCTCCATCACCACGCGCACCACCGAGGGCGATATCACCATCACCCGCCAGGACCCCGACCGCGTCGTCATCACCAGGCCGGGGCGGTGCCAGCCGGAGGCCGTCACCATGGCCCGGCGCGAGCCGGTCACCACCCTCAACGAGGAGCTGCGGCGCCTGGCCCCGGACCTGGTCTACCAGGAGGTCCTGGCCTCCCTGGAGCAGGGCCCCGGGAAGGGGGAGCCCCGGTGAGCACCACGTCAGGTACCGCCCCCGGCGCGGGGGCACGTGGCGCCGACCCCGCCGCGGCCACTGAGGCCGCAGCCGCCGCGCTCCCCGCCCCCACTGTGCGGGTCCTGGGCAACCTCGCCGCCGCCGCGCACCTGGCCGCCCAGGACACGGCCGAGCACCTGGCCAGGGCGGTGTCCGCCCGGGGCGTGGCCCACCTGGCCCTGACCGGCGGCTCGGCGGGCCAGGCCCTGGCCGGCCTCCTGGCCCAGGTCCTGCCCAGACGCCTGGGCGCGGGGCTGGGGGCCGTGCACGTGTGGCTCGGTGACGAGCGCTTCGTGCCTGCCGGGGACCCGGAGCGCAACGACCTGCTGGCCGCGGGCCTGCTCGACGCGGGGCTGGGGGCCGGCAACCTCCACGCCGTGCGCGGCCCGGAGCGGGTCGCCGACGTGGAGGCCTCCGCCCGGGCCCTGGAGGCGGACCTGGACAGGTGGCTCGGCCCGCCCGGGACCGGGCGCCTGGACGTGGTCCACCTGGGCCTGGGGCCGGACGCCCACGTGTGCTCCCTGTTCCCGGGCCACCGTGCCGCCCTGGCCCAGGGGACGCGCACCGTCGCCGTGCGCGACTCCCCCAAGCCGCCCGGGCAGCGGGTCTCCCTGACCTTCACGGCCCTCCAGGCGGCACGCTGCGTCATGGTGGTCGCCGGGGGCGCGGCCAAGGCGCGGGCAGCCGCCCTGGGGCTGGGCAGGCCCGACGTCCGACGGGCCCCGGCCTCCTGCGGCCGCGGCCGGCAGACCCGGTGGTACCTCGATGAGGCCGCCGCCTCCCTGCTCCGCTGAGGTGCCCGGGAAGGCCGGGCGCCACGCCGTCGGACCCGCCGCCGATGCCGGCGCCCCGTCCTACCCTGCACCCATGGCCTCTACCACCCCGCCCCGCCCTGCGCGCCACCCGGTCCCGCCGCGCCGCCTGGCGGCGGCCCTCTGCCTCGGCCTCCTGGTCCTGGCCTCCCCGCTGGCAGGCGTCCCCACGGGGGCGGCCCACCCGGTGGCCCAGGCCCCCTCGGTCCCCTCACCCACCCCGTCGGCGGGCTGGGACGAGCGCGGCGACATGGTCATGGGCGCCCAGGACGCCCTGACCGCCCTCGACGCGCTCCCGGCTGACAACCCGGCGGCGTCCTCCTGGGGCGAGGGGGGTCGGTTGAGCTGGTTCGGCCAGTCCTGGGAGGACGTGGACGGTGACGGCTGCGACACGCGCAACGAGATCCTGGCCCGGGACCTGACGAGTCCGGACTTCTCCCGCTCCCAGGGCATCCAGGACCGCAGCCAGGGGGCCGGTCAGGGCGCGGCGGGCTGCCCCAACGCGACCGTGTGGTCCGGGACCCTCCACGACCCCTACACGGGGCGCGACATCAGCTTCAGGCGGGGGCAGGACAGCAGCGGCGCCGTCCAGATCGACCACGTCATCCCCCTGAACTACCTCTACGCCCACGGCGCGTGGGCCTGGGACCAGCGCACCCGGCTCCTGGTGGCCAACGACCCCCTCAACCTCCTGGCCGTGGACGGCCCGGCCAACAACGCCAAGGGGGCCTGCGGGCCGGCGACGTGCCCGGCAGGATCCACGGAGAGGGGGAACTGGAACCCGGCCAAGGGGGGCGGCTGGTGGCCGCCGAACGACGCCTACCGCTGCCAGTACGCCCAGCGTTTCGTGACGGTGGCCGCCACCTACCAGCTGGGGCTGCCGGAGGCGGACAGGAAGTCACTGCGCTCGGCCCTCAGTGACTGCGCGGCCGGAGGCGACGGCGCCCCCTTCCCGGGCCATCAGATCCAGCAGCTGGTGGAGGCGGTCCTGGGCGACTCCTGGATCTCGGCCCTGACGGCCGCGGGGCTGTCGGCGCTCGGCGTGGGGCTGATTGTGCGGGTCCGCCGCAGGCTGGGGCCGGGCGGCAGCGGGCGCCGCTAGGATCAGGCCATGACTACCCAGCAGGCCTTGGGCAACGGGCTGGTGAGCGTCCGGGTGGACGTGTGGCTGTGGAGCGTGCGGCAGGCCCGCTCCCGCTCCGCGGCCACCGCCGCCTGCCGGGCCGGGCACGTGCGGGTCAACGGTGAGACCGCCAAGCCGGCCCAGCACGTGCGGGTGGGCGACGAGGTGCGCTACCGGGTGGACGGCTTCGACCGCTTCCTGCGGGTGCGTGCCCTCCTGCGCAAGCGCGTGGGGGCGCCGCTGGCCCGGACGGCCTACGAGGACTTCTCCCCGCCACGTCCCTCGCCCCTGGACGCCCCCGCGGCCATTATCCGCCCTCGTGGCGCGGGGCGGCCCACCAAGAAGGAGCGCCGCCAGCTGGACGCCCTCATGGGAGGGGGCCGCCACCCGGATCGGTCATCCGGCTGACCCCTCCTGCCGGGGGCCCGGGATCTCCGCCATATGTCCCTACCAGACAGGTGAGGTGGACGGGCCCCGGAGGACGTAGCCTGCACAGGTCCCAATCGTGCCTCACGTCTCAGGAGATCCCCATGATCCCGTGCTCGGCGCAGACCCACTCCGTCGGCTCCCTCGCCCTGGCCGGGCTGGCCGCCCTGGGGGCGGCGACGGCGTTCAGTACCCGCCGCCCTGACCTGGGGCCCGCCTTCCACCTGGTCTCCCCCGAGCTCCGCGCCCCGCTGCTCGTCCTGGGGCACGGGCCCACGCAGGCCCCCGAGCCGGCCCCCTCCAGGCGGCGCCGGGGCTCGACCATGACCATGGGCAGGGTCTTCCCCCGGGGCCTGGGGCACCCCTGCATCGTCATGTGCCCGGACCGGGCGGTGCGCACCTGGTTCTACGAGACCCCCGAGCGCGGCGAGACGGGGCCGACCGGGGTCCTGGTGTGGTTCCACGGTGGCGGCATGATCTCGGGCTCCCCCGCCCAGGACCACCCGTGGTGCAGCCGGATCGCCTACGAGCTGGGGCTGCTGGTCATCTCGGTGGACTACCGACTGGCCCCGCAGCACCCCTTTCCCGCGGGGCTCGACGACGCCTTCGACGTCGTGGCCTGGGTGCACGAGCACGCCCAGGACCTGGACGTGGACCCCCGGCGTATCGCCGTGGGCGGGGCCAGTGCGGGGGGCGGTATCGCCGCGGCGCTGGCCCAGCGCGCCCATGACGCGGGGGTGCCGCTGGCCCTCCAGCTCCTGGTCTACCCCATGCTGGACTGCACCACCGGGGCCGGTGGCGTGGAGGTGCCCGGGCGCGGCGACTTCGTGTGGACCGCGCACCAGAACGTCGAGGCCTGGAAGGCCTACCTCGGCCACTCCGCCAGCGAGCCGGAGACGCGCCCCTACGCCTCCCCGGCCCAGCGCGAGGACCTGCGGGGCCTGGCTCGGGCGTGGGTCGGTGTCGGTGACCTCGACCTCTTCTACGCCGAGGACCTGGCCTATGCCGACAGGCTCGCCCAGGCCGGTAACAGGGTGACGGTCAGGACGGAGCCGGGGATGTACCACGGCGCCGACTACATCCCCTGGGCGGCCGCCATGCGTGAGTTCCGCGCGGACGCGCTCAGGTCGCTGCGTGAGGCCGTGGCCGCCTAGCTGCTGGCCCCGTCCCGGGGCCTTGGGGACGGGGCCCGACCCCGGGCGGGGTGCGACGCAGGAGCTCGGAGATGGTGCGCAGGACGCCGTCGTCGGTGTTGGCCGGGGCCGTGTAGTTGGCGACGGCCTGGATACCGGGGTGCGCGTTCTCCATGGCGAAGGAGAGATCGGCGTAGTCGTACAGGCCCAGGTCGTTGAGGTAGTCCCCGAAGACGGCCGTCTGGGCAGGGGTGATGCCGTGCGCCTCCTGGAGGGCCCTGAGGGCCAGGCCCTTGGAGGCGGTGTAGGAGATCATGTCGGTCCAGTGGATCCCGGCGGCCATGACCTGGACGCCGGTGACGGCGGACATGAGGGCCTGGGAGCTGCCTCTCTCCACGTCCTGGAAGTCGAAGGTGGCCGCCTTGACCACGTTGTCCAGGTCAATGGTCAGCAGGTCGTCCACCTCCTGGCGGGAGGCGTAGAAGCGGCGGACCTGCTCCATAAAGCGCTCGTCACGGCGCTCCACGTAGGCCCGCTCCACGCCTGAGACGACGATGCCGACGTCGTAGCCCTGCTCAAAGAGCCGCCGTGTGGCCAGCACGGCCTGGCGCACGGCGGGAGCGGGCATGGTGTTGGTGTAGATGACCCTGGGGCCGTCGGCGACAATGGTGCCGTTCTCGGCGATCACGGGCCCCTGGGCCACGATCTCCCCCAGGAGCTCCTGGAGGTTTCCCAGCTGGCGTCCGGAGGCGGGGGCGAACAGGACCCCGTGCTCCTTCATGCGCGCCAGCACCTCGTGCAGGCCGGTGGGCAGACGGCCGTCGCCGTCCAGGAGCGTCCCGTCCATGTCACTGACCACGAGCCGGAGATCCACCGTCCGGGGCAGGGCGTTAACCAGGCGAGGTGGAAGGGGGGCAGGCGTCATAGAGGCATCATCGCAGGGAGCCCCGGAGGCCGCCACACCGGCGCGACGTGATCTGACCACGACCGCGGGCCCCGGGGTGCCTGTGGCGCCGCAGGCACCCTGAGGCGGCGGGCAGGCTCCGCCCTCCCCGCCCTTCCGCGAGAACGGTACTTATTGCTCGCGAGAACGGTACTTATTCGTCGCGAGAACGGTACTTGTTGGCCGTGAGAACGGGAGTGTGCCCGGCAGGCTCCTGGGGCCGCCCGGTCTGCGCGACCCTCCTGCCCTGGGCGTGAGGGACTCGACGGCGCCACCGGGCCGGAGGGTGACCAGGCCGTCCCCCGGGCGTGGGGATCTCTTAGCCGGTCTGACCGTAGGGGGGCTGCTGGCCGTAGCCCGTGGCCTGCCCGTAGGTGGTGGGCGTGGGCTGGATGTTGTAGCCGTGCGGGGGCGTGCCCTGCGTGCCGCGAGGCCCTGGTGTGCCAGGAGCTGCGATGCCGTGGGGTCCTGTCTGGGTGGTGGACCGGGCCTGCCTCGAGGACCTCTTGTTCAGGGCGCGCCAAATCCCGCGGCCAGCCCTGAACAGGAGGACAAAGGGAAGTGTCAGGAGCCGGAGCAGGAGCTTGAAGAGGTACTCCCCGATCTCGTCACCGAACAGGAACATAATGATCATGAGCAGTATCACGGCCCCGATCAGGATCCCGAACTTGACCTCAGCAGAGAGGTAGCCGTTGACCCACAGGTAGACAATGGCCCCCAGCACCACCAGGACCACGACAACAGCGTACAAGAACGTGCGGTGGCCGTGGTGGTTGTCATTGACTCCCCGGGGTGCGGGACCGGGAACTGACGAGGGCGGTCCCTCGGAAGAGAAGTAGGAGATGGCAATCCTAATAACCTCAACAAGACGTTGGAGCAGTCCCTTAGGAGAGGAGTGGGAGGGCCGGGACGGCGGCTGTGAGCTCATAGGCTCTATCGTGCCTGCCTCGTGGGGGTAGGACGGGCAGGACAGGGCCTGTCCGCCGGAGTGTCTCCTGTTCGTGCCACCAGGGGCGGGGCCCACGTCGGGAGTCGAGCACCGCGGGGACGCGACCGGACCGGCGTCAGGTAGGTGCAGGTAGGTGGCGGAACGGGGACGGGCCGCAGTCGACGGCGACCGGCGCCGCTCACCCACGTAACCCCCGTACCAGCTCCCCCGGATCCACGTCCAGGACACGGGCGACACGCAGGATGTTGTGCAGGGACAGGTTGCGCTGGCCGCGTTCGACCTGGCCGATGAACGTCCAGTGCAGCTCGCTGCCCTCGGCCAGGGCCTCCTGGGACAGCCCCAGCTCCCGGCGTCGGGCACGCACCCGCGCCCCGAACTCGCCAGCAGCAGACGAGATGGGCGGCTTGGGCGAGGTACCAGACACCTTCTCATCACAGCGAGCCCAACCTTCTGTGTCCAGAGACTATGCGTCTCAAGTAAATATATCCTATACCATGGCTAAATATGTTCTATACTGTGGTGCGACAGCCAGACCGAGGAGGTGGTGCTTATAGGGCGATAAGCGGTACAACGAGGCACCTGCGTCACACATGTCAGGCGGAGACGACGTGACGGCCCGTGCTGCTACTGCTGCGTAAAAGCGCCGTCGCGCCTCGCCGCCTGAAGGATCCCCCACGACGAGGGTGAGCTCTGTACACGTGCCTGAGAGCGCCCGTCACCGCATGACGGGCGCTCTCAGGCTTTGTGCGCCTGCATTGCTCGGCTGGCACGCCCTTTGCGTCCTGGGAGCCGGACAAGGCCACGCCGTCCGCCCCGCGCGGGCGCACTGCTGCGGCCGTCCAAGTACTATCTGGAAAGTGGGTCCCCACCTGCCCCGCGCGGGCGCGCTTTCTTGCAGATCTCACGACCCGCGGAGGAGCGTGCGGGGCCTTACGGAGCGTGCGGGGCCTTACGGGATTATCCCGATATACCTCGGAACCCGGTGAGGGACCGGCACAGGAGCCCGCGGGATATGCAAGGAGCTCGTGCAACAGCTTCCCTCCGAAAGAGAGGGAAAAGCCCCCGGGCCAAAGGTGCAGCTAAGGGTAGAGCCAGAGGCGCGCTCCGGGGTCCACTCGGTGAGTTATCGCCCTGACTCCCGGAGACAACGAGAGCCGCTGAGAGTCTCAGCGGCTTGCAGTCGGGCTGGCGGGATTTGAACCCACGACCCCTTGACCCCCAGTCAAGTGCGCTACCAAACTGCGCCACAGCCCGTGCCCTGCGCAGCCGCTTGTGGCAGCCCGCCCGGGACGAGAAGAACCTTAGACCACGATCCGCCCGGACCAGAAATCGACTCGCGGTGACACCCCCCACACCTCCTGTCCGACGGCGTCGTCGCGGGCGGTTCGGGGCCTGCCCCTGCCCCAAGGCAGGCCCCGAACGGGTTCAGGCGCTGGCGAGCCAGGCCCGCATGCCGCCGCTGACGTTGAGAAGCTCACCGGGGTACCCGGCAGCGGTCAGCGCCTCAATGGCGCGTGCTGAGCGTACGCCTGCCGCGCAGACCACGGCCGTGGGCCTGGTGGCGTCGAGCTCGTCGCGGCGCTCCACGACCTGTCCCAGGGGGATGCTCACCGAGCCCTTGATGGCCGCCTGGGCGACCTCGTGGGGCTCGCGCACGTCGAGGACCACCAGGTCCCCCTTCTCCAGGCGGTCGCGCAGCTCCTCGGTACTGATCTCCTTCACGGGCTCCTCCTTTTCAGGCTCGGTGGTGGTCAGGCGCCGTAGCGCAGCTTCCGGTAGCGGGTGATCAGGCCCTGGGTGGAGGCGTCCTGGGCCCCCAGGGCATCGGCGTCGCCCTGGACGGCGGGGGCGATCTGGAGGGCGAGCTTCTTGCCCAGCTCCACGCCCCACTGGTCGAAGGAGTCAATGCCCCACACAATGCCCTGGGTGAAGGTGATGTGCTCGTACAGGGCGATGAGCTGACCCACCACCGCGGGGGTCAGGGCCGGGGCCAGGATCGAGGTAGTCGGCCTGTTGCCGGTAAAGACGCGGGCCGGGACGATCTCCTCGGGCGTGCCCTCGGCGCGCACCTCCTCGGCGGTCTTGCCGAAGGCGAGGGCGGCGGTCTGGGCCAGGTAGTTGGACAGGAACAGCTCGTGGACGTCCGTCTGCCCGTCCTTGGTCGGGTGGGCGGGGCTGGCCGCGGCGATGAAGTCGGCGGGGATGAGCTGGGTGCCCTGGTGGATGAGCTGGTAGAAGGCGTGCTGGCCGTTGGTGCCGGGCTCGCCCCAGAAGATCTCGCCGGTGGCGGTGGTCACGGGGCTGCCGTCCCAGCGCACCGACTTGCCGTTGGACTCCATGGTCAGCTGCTGGAGGTAGGCGGCGAAGCGGTGCAGGTACTGGGCGTAGGGCAGGACGGCGTGGGAGGCGGCGTGGTAGAAGTTGACGTACCAGACGTTGAGCAGGCCCATGAGCATGGGCACGTTCTCGGCCGGGTCCTTGGTGGCGAAGTGCTCGTCCACGGTGTGGAAGCCGCCCAGGAAGTCGGCGAAGTTCTCCGGTCCGACGGCCACGGCCAGGATGGTGCCCACGGCGGAGTCCACCGAGTAGCGTCCGCCCACCCAGCTCCAGAAGCCGAAGGCGTTGGCGGGGTCGATGCCGAACTCGGCCACCTTGTCCAGGGCGGTGGACACGGCTGCGAAGTGCCTGGCGACGGCGCCCTGGGTGCTAATGCCCCGCTGCTCCAGCGCGTCCAGGAGCCAGGCGCGGGCCATGCGGGCGTTGGTGAGGGTCTCCAGGGTGGTGAAGGTCTTGGAGGCGATAATGAACAGGGTGGTCTCGGGGTCGAGGTCGCCCACCTTCTCGGCGCAGTCGGTGGGGTCGATGTTGGAGATGAAGCGGCACTCCAGGCCGTCCTGGACGTAGGGGCGCAGGGCCTCGTAGACCATGACCGGTCCCAGGTCGGAGCCGCCGATGCCAATGTTGACGACCGTCTTGACGGGCTTGCCGGTGACGCCGGTCCACTCCCCTGAGCGTACGCGCCGGGCGAAGGCGTAGATCCGCTCCAGGACGTCGTGGACGTCGGCCACGACGTCCTGGCCGTCCACGCTCAGGGAGTCGGTGGCCGGGCGGCGCAGAGCGGTGTGCAGGACGGCGCGGTCCTCGGTGACGTTAATGTGCTCCCCGGCGTACATGGCGTCGCGGCGGCCGGGGACGTCGACCTGGAGGGCGAGCTCGGCCAGTGCGTCACGCACGTCGTCGGTCAGCAGGTTCTTGGACAGGTCGACGTAGAGGTCGCCCAGCTCGTAGGAGAAGCGCTCGGCGCGGCCGGGATCGTCGGCGAACCAGGCTCGCAGATCGGGGTCCAGGGACTCGTGGAGAGCGGTGAGAGCGGACCAGGCGGGTGTGGTGGTGGCGTCAACGGGCTTGATCATGACGCCCAGTCTAAACGGGGAAGGTCCCGGCGAGGGGCGCTCCGGCCCCGCGGGGCGGGGAGATCATGGCGCTGCGCGGGGAGGGCCGGCGGCCCCGGCCCTACAGCCCCGCCCGCCTCAGCTCATCGTGCACGGTGGGGCGGTGCCGGCAGCTGTCGCGCAGGTTGTCCAGCCAGACCCGGAAGCGCCTCGTGTGCGCGCCGACCCGCCGCCCCGCCCCGGCGGCCCCGACGGCGCCCCCGCCCTCATCCGCCGGGCCCGCGCCCGCGTCGGCGGCGGTGGTCTCGGCCGCGGCCGCCTCGTCGGCCGCCGCGGCGATATCGCGCAGCCGCACGGCGAACTGCGCGATCCTCTGCGACGTCTCCCTGCCGGAGCGCCGCCCCAGCGTCCGCGTCACCGCCTCCTCGTACAGGCGCATCGCGTCCGCGGGCCGGGGCTGGGGCGCGGCGTCGGCCAGTTCCCGCCAGGCGTCGTCGGCGCCCCACCGGTCGGCGGCCCGCCAGGCGCGCTCGACGTCGCCCTCGTGCAGCGCCAGGGCGATGGGGATGTCCGCGTCGCGCCAGTTGCGCCCGTCGATCCACGCCAGCGCCGCCTCGCGCTCCCGGTCCCGGCGGCCCAGGCGCTCCGCGGTGTCCAGGAGCAGGTCGTAGGCGTCCGCGCCGGGGTTCTCCCGGAACAGCCGGTGCGCCAGCGCCACGGCGTCGTCGGGCCGTCCGGCCCCGATGTACAGGTCGATCGCCCGCGGCGCGTCCAGGCGCCTTCTGACGATGTCCGTGTCCTCCGGTCGGTCCCAGAAACTCCTCCCCACGCGCCCGGCGGCGACGGCGCGGTCGAGCCAGGCCATCGCCTCGTCCCGCCGCCCCGCCGCCAGCAGCCGCTCGACGATCGAGGCGTACCAGGGGCCGGTGTTCTCCTCGGCCAGGAGCTCCACGGCCCGGTCGACGTCCCCGTCCGCGTCGGCCAGCTCCACCTCGAGCACGAACCTCTGCCGACTCGGCGGCGCGGCCTCGACGGCCCCCCGGTAGACGGCGAGCCCCTCCTCCCCCAGCGCCGGGAGGAAATCGGTCAGGGCCAGCTCCGGGCAGCTCAGGCCCTCCAGCCGGAACTGCGCCAGCCAGGTCGCCAGCGCGCCGACGTCGGGCCGGCCCTCGCGGCAGGCGCGCGCGTACAGCTCCGCGGCCCGGTCGCTGGCCCGCTCCATGAGCCCGCCGGTGTCGCCCTGGCCCTCGTACAGGTCCGGGCGCAGGCGCACAATGATCATGTGCAGCGGCGGGGCGGCGGCGTCGGCCCCGCCGTCGTCGATCAGGGCCTCCAGCTCGTCGAGGAAGTCGAGGATGTCGGCGGCGTAGCCGTTGTCCGCGTACTCCCCGTACTCGAAGTCGTAGGATTCGTAGTCCTCGTAGCCCTTGGGCGCGGACAGCAGGGCGGCGGACCGGGTCCTCGCCCGCCCCGCCCCGGCGCTCCCCGGCCAGCTCCGCGACGGCCTCCAGGGTGCGGCGCACCGTCTCGGAGCACTCGGCCAGCGTGAGCACCAGCTCGTGCAGCTCGGAGCGGTTCAGGCCGTCCAGGTAGGCCTGCACCGCGGGGTCCGGCCCGTCCTCGCCGATCACGACCTTCATCGCACCGTCCTCCTCGACTGTCCCGGCGCTCCGCTGCGTCCGAAATCCGCCGCCCGCCGGGGCGACCGGGCCGGCGACGGCTACAGTCTACGGGGTCAGCCCCGTGCCGCGCCCGCGCGGCCGCGACCCGCAAGGAGCCCCATGGCCCCCGCCGAGCCCGCCCTCACCACGGCCGACGCCGTGCGCGCCGCCCTGGCCGGGTTGTCCGACGACTCCAGGGCGGAGCAGTGAGAGGAAGCCCAGATGTCTGAGACGACCGGTACGAGGAAGCCTCGCCGCGGGTTCCTGCGCGCCGTGACACGCCGGTTCGGTACGTGGCCCTTGTTCGGCGTCATCCTCGTATGGGTGGTGCTCGCCCTGGTCGTGTTCACCGTCCTGGGGTGGCTGTGGGGTGAGGGCCCGCTCTGGTCCTGGCAGCGGTGGCTGACGAACTGGCGCGGCGCCGGCGCGGGGGCGGGTTCGCTCGACCTCGTCAAGGTGTCCCTGACCACCATCGGAGGCATTGGAGGCACTGGCTATCTCGTCATCAAGTACCGCGAGCGGGCCAGCGCCGAGCGCGCCGAGAGGGATGCCGAGCAGGACAGGGCCGAGCAGAGGCTGCTCAGCGGGGTGCAGCAGCTGGGAAGCGGGTCACCACAGGTGAGGATCGCCGGGGTCTACTCCCTCGCCGACGTGGCGGACACCCACCGCGGGGAGTACCGCCAGCGCGTGGTGAGCATCCTGTGCGGGTACCTGCGAACGCAGCGCGGTGAGTGGAGGACCATCGTCAACGAGCAGGACGGACCGGAGCAGTCCAGCGAGGAGAAGGTCTACGTGAGCCACGACGGCGCCGTCGAGTCGACGGTGCTGGAGGTGCTCGTCAGGCACCTGCGCAAGCGGCGCGAGAAGACGAAGCACCGCGGGGCAGTCACCCAGCTGGTCGAGGACGACCAGCTCTGGTGCGACTGCACCATCGACCTTCACGACGCCGTTCTTACCGAGATCGCCAACTTCCAGGGCGCGACCTTCACCAACGCCAACTTCCAGGGCGCGACCTTCACCAACGTCAACTTCCAGGGCGCGACCTTCACCAACGTCAACTTCCGGGACGCGACCTTCACCAACGACGCCAACTTCTGGGACGCGACCTTCACCAACGCCAACTTCTGGGACGCGACCTTCAGCAGGTCGGCACCACCGATGGGTCTTCCACCTGAGCAGGTCGATGAGGACGGTCTGCCGCACGGTGCCCGGTGGGCCGACGCCGATGACGAGGGCCTCGAGGCCGGCTCCCCTGATGACGCCCCCGCTGAGGACACGGGCCCCGGTTCCACTGGCTCCGCTGCCTCGTGACCGCCGGGAACCGCTGACCGCGCGGCAACGGCGCCGCCTCACCGCCGCCGGCGCTTCTCGCGCGCGCGCACCGAGATCTGGATGGGCGAGCCGGTGAAGCCGAAGTCCTCGCGCAGGCGGCGCTCGATAAAGCGGCGGTAGCCGGCGTCGAGGAAGCCGGTGGTGAAGATGACGATCCGTGGTGGTGCCGTCTGCGCCTGGGTGGCGAAGAGGATCCGCGGCTGCTTGCCGCCGCGCAGGGGGTGGGGGGTGGCGGACTGGAGCTCGCCGAGGAAGGCGTTGAGGCGTCCGGTGGGGACGCGGGTGGTCCAGCCCTCAAGGGCGGCGTCCAGGGCGCGTGCCAGGCGGTTGGTGTGCCAGCCGGTGCGGGCGGCCAGGTTGATGTGGGGGGCCCAGGCCACGTGCGCCAGGTCCTGGTCGGTCTGACGGGCGAGCTGGGTGCGGCGGTCCTCGTCCACCAGGTCCCACTTGTTGTTGACCAGCACCAGGGCCCGTCCGGCGTCGATGACCTGCTGGATGACGCGCACGTCCTGCTCGCTCAGGGGCTGGGAGGCGTCCAGCAGGACGACGGCGACCTCGGCCTTCTCAATGGCGCCCTGGGTGCGCAGGACGGCGTAGTAGTCCGCGCCCCGCACCTGGCGTACCCGGCGGCGGATGCCGGCGGTGTCGACGAACACCCACTGGCGTCCGTCGAGCTCAATGACCTCGTCCACCGGGTCGCGGGTGGTGCCGGCGGTCTCGTTGACCACGACCCGGTCCTGGGCGGCAATGGCGTTCAGGAGGGAGGACTTGCCCACGTTGGGGCGTCCGACCAGGGCCACGCGGTGCAGCCTCCCCTCGGGCGGGGGGGCGGCGACCGCCGAGACCTGCGGCAGGACGCTGACGACGGCGTCGAGCACCTCCCCGCTGCCGCGGCCGTGGAGCGCCGAGACCGGGTAGGGCTCGCCCAGGCCCAGGCCCCACAGGGCGGCGGCGTCGCCCTCCTGGGCCGAGGAGTCCACCTTGTTGGCGGCCAGGACCACGGGCTTGCCGCTGCGGCGCAGCATCTTGACCACCTGGGCGTCGGTCTCGGTGACGCCGACCCGGGCGTCCACCACGAGCAGGACGGCGTCGGCCCTGTCGACGGCGACCTCGGCCTGGGTGGCCACGGCGGCGTCCAGGCCGGCCACGTCCACCTCCCAGCCGCCGGTGTCCACGATGGTGAAGCGGCGCCCGGCCCACTCGGCCGGGTAGGAGACCCGGTCCCGGGTGACGCCGGGGGTGTCCTGGACCACGGCCGCCCGGCGTCCGATGACCCGGTTGACCAGGGTGGACTTGCCCACGTTGGGGCGTCCGATGACGGCCAGGACCGGCAGGCCCGCCTCGGGGGCGTCCTCGGCGGGGCCCTCCTGGTCACCCGAGAGCAGGGCCAGGTCCTCCTCGTCCAGCTCGTAGTCCTCCAGCCCGGCGCGCAGGGCCCGGGCCCGCTGGTGGTCCTCCTGGCTCTCCGCGGGGTCCTGGGGCCGGGCCCCAGGGCCGGGCAGGGCGGCCCGGACCAGGTCCAGGACGTGCCCGACCGTCTCCTCCAGGGTCATGTCGGAGGTGTCCACGAGGGTGACGCCCTTGGGGGCGGTGAGGAACTGGGAGACGGTGGCGTCGTCCCGGTCCCGGCGCAGCACCTGGTCGCGCAGGGCGGCCGCGTCCACGGCCTTGCCCGCGGCCTCCAGGTCCCTGGCGCGGCGCTCCAGGCGGGCCTGCTCCGAGGCGGTGAGCAGGAGGCGTACGTCGGCCCCGGGGGCGATGACGGTGGTGATGTCACGGCCCTCGGCCACGATCCCGGCGCCCCCGGAGAAGGAGTCCGGGCTGGTGGACTCGCGCTCAATGACCTCGCGCTGGAGGCGGGCCAGCTCGGGACGCACCCGCGGGTTCGTGGCCACCGTGGAGACCACGGCGGCGATGTGGGGCTCGCGGACGGCGGCGGTCACGTCCTGGCCGTCGCAGTGGACGCGGGGGTCGGCGGGGTCCACGCCCACCTGGAGCGGCATGGCCTCCACCGCCGAGGCGACGGCGTCGGCGTCACTGAGGTCGATGCCCTGGCGCTCGCACCACCAGGCGGCGGCGCGGTACATGGCGCCGGTGTCCAGGTAGGCCAGGCCTGCCCGGGCCGCTACCAGCCTGGAGACCGTCGACTTCCCCGATCCGCTCGGTCCGTCAATCGCGACAACGACTCCCATGGGGCTCCTTACACGTCAGGGCAGGCTGGGCCCACCGGCCATCTGGGACCAAGCCTGCCACGGGGCCCGGGGGCCCACGGTGCCCGCTGCCATGAGTTCGCGCACGCCCCCAGGCCGCCCCAGGGCGCGCGGCCACCGGCCGGCAGGGAGGCCCTAGTCCAGGTAGTCGCGCAGCACCTGGGAGCGGGAGGGGTGGCGCAGCTTGGACATGGTCTTGGACTCTATCTGCCTAATGCGCTCGCGGGTGACCCCGTAGACCTTGCCGATCTCGTCCAGGGTCTTGGGCTGGCCGTCGGTCAGGCCGAAGCGCATGGACACCACGCCCGCCTCACGCTCCGAGAGGGTGTCCAGCACGGCGTGGAGCTGCTCCTGGAGGAGGGTGAAGCTCACCGCGTCGGCCGGGACCACGGCCTCGGAGTCCTCGATGAGGTCGCCGAACTCGCTGTCCCCGTCCTCGCCCAGGGGGGTGTGCAGGCTAATGGGCTCCCGGCCGTACTTCTGGACCTCCACGACCTTCTCGGGGGTCATGTCCAGCTCCACGGCCAGCTCCTCGGGGGTAGGCTCGCGGCCCAGGTCCTGGAGCATCTGGCGCTGGACCCGGGCGAGCTTGTTAATGACCTCCACCATGTGCACCGGGATGCGGATGGTGCGGGCCTGGTCGGCCATGGCCCGGGTGATGGCCTGGCGGATCCACCAGGTAGCGTAGGTGGAGAACTTGTAGCCCTTGGTGTAGTCGAACTTCTCCACGGCGCGGATCAGGCCCAGGTTGCCCTCCTGGATGAGGTCCAGGAAGAGCATGCCGCGCCCGGTGTAGCGCTTGGCCAGGGAGACCACCAGGCGCAGGTTGGCCTCCAGCAGGTGGTTCTTGGCGCGCTGGCCGTCCTGGGCGATCCAGTGCAGCTCGCGGCGGTTCCTGGCCTGCAGGGTGGAGCCGGTGGTGGCCAGCAGGTGCTCGGCGTACAGGCCGGCCTCGATGCGCTTGGCGAGCTCGACCTCCTGGAGGGCGTTGAGGAGGGCGACCTTGCCGATCTGCTTGAGGTAGTCCTTGACCGGGTCCGCTGTGGCCCCGGCGGTGACCACCTTCTGGGCGGGCTCGTCGGCCTCGTCGGAGTCGGAGACGGTGAAGGAGCCGTCCTTGTCCTTGTCCTGGTTCCTGGAGCGCCTGCCCGAGCGCTTGGCGGCCGCCTTCTCCGCCTCCTCGCGGCGCATGCGCTCCAGCTCACCGGTCAGGGCGGCGATGGAGGGCTGCATCTTAATGCCCTTAATGACCCAGCCGCGGAAGATGTAGCCGTTCTGCGTCAGGAACTCGCGGGCCACCATGGGGGCGGAGTCCCCCACGATAAAGCGTGGTACCGGGCCGTGCCCGTAGGGGGCCATGGTGATGGGGGCCTCCAGGGTCCCGTCGCCGCAGATCTCCAGGCCCGTCACCACGGTGCGGGAACGCACGTAGAGGGTGGAACCGGGGGTGATCCTGAGTCCCTTGAGGACGGCGGGGTCGTTGAAGGGGTGCTTCTTGGTGCCGTCCCCGTTGGCCTCCAGGGAGACGTCGAGGTAGTAGTCGTGCGGCTCGGGGACCGGCTCCTGGTCGGGCTCCTGGTGGGAGCCCTCCTCCGGGTGCTCGCCGCGGCCCTCGCCGGCCTCGGCGCCGTCGTGCTCGTCGGTCCCGTCAGCGCCGCCCGGGCCGGTGTCCTTCTCGTCCTGGGGGTCGTTGACGTGGTCCACACGGGTGCGCGTAGCGGTGGAAGAAGCCACGGAGTTCCTTTCGCGTCAGGTAGGCCAGGCGGTGGCTGGTGCGGGAGCGGCGCGACCAGCCTCACCAACTCAGCAGACAACCTCGCTATTGTAGCGTTTATTCCCGTTTCTGACGCCCTGTGCCCGGGGCCGGTTAGGCTGGGGCAATGAGTGAGCTGAGCTTCGTCACCACGCTGGTACGCGCCGCCGTCGACCGCCGCCTGCACGAGCTCACGGACCGGTGGCGCTCCCGGCTGCCCGGGGAGGCGGGGGCCGACCTGCTGGGGCCGGCACAGCAGGCCCTCTCCGGCGGCAAGCGTATGCGCCCGGTCCTGGCCGCCGTGGGCATGACCCTGCGCACCCGGGCGGGGCGCCCGGAGGTGATGGGCGGGGCGGCCTCGGCCCGCCTGGGAGCGGCCCTGGAGCTCTACCAGGCCAGCGCCCTGGTGCACGACGACGTCATTGACGCCGCCCCCACCCGCCGGGGCCTGCCCGCCGCGCACCGCTCCTTCTCCACGTCCCACCGGCAGCGCGGCTGGCGCGGGCGACCCGGCACCTACGGCACCAGCGCGGCCCTGGTCCTGGGGGACTGGCTGCTCTCACAGGCCGGGCTGGAGATGGGGGCCGCCTGCGCCGCCGCCCGGGACGGGGCGGGAAACGGGGACGCGGGCCCCTGGCGGGCCCGGGAGCTCTTCGACCGCATGACCGCCGAGGTCGCCTACGGGCAGTTCCTCGACGTGCGCGCCGAGGTGGTGCCCCTGCCCGGTGAGGAGGACCCGGCAGGGGCCGGGCAGGAGATGCTGGGACGGGCCCTGGAGGTGGTACGCCGCAAGTCCGCCCGGTACTCCGTTGTGCAGCCCCTGCTCCTGGGTGCCCTCCTGGCGGGCACCGACCCGGACGCGGCCCTCCTGGGGGGCCTGGCGCGCTTCGGCGAGGAGGTGGGGACCGCCTTCCAGCTGCGCGACGACGAGCTGGGGGTCTTCGGCGACCCGGCCGTGACCGGCAAGCCGGCCGGGGAGGACCTGCGTGAGGGCAAGCGCACGGCCCTGCTGGCCCTGACCTGGCAGCGCACGGACACCGCTGGACGCGACCTGCTGCGCCAGGTCCTGGCCTCCCCCGGGGACGGGACCGGGGCCGCGGCACGCCTTATCGAGGACTGCGGGGCCAGGGCCGCCCACGAGGACCTCATCGCCTCCCACCGGGCGTGCGGCCTGGAGGCCCTGGAGGCGGTGCGCCCCCTCATGGAGGCCCCCAGCGCCGCGCTCCTGGAGGCCCTGGCCGACCGGCTCACGCGCCGCAGCGCCTGACTCCCCGGCCTCGCCCCGGCGTGCCCGCCGCGCGGCGCTTCCGCCACGGGTCGCGGCCCCGTACAATCCCGCTCGTGGTCGCAGATCCGCTTCTTGATCGCCTGATCGACTCTCGCTACGAGGTTGTCGAGCGCGTCGCCCGTGGTGGCATGGCCACGGTCTACAAGGCCAGGGACAGGCGCCTGGACCGGGTCGTGGCCCTCAAGCTCATGCACCCCCACCTGGCGGACTCCCCCGACTTCGTGGCCCGCTTCCGCCGGGAGGCCCGGGCCGCGGCGCGCCTGTCCAACCCCGGTGTGGTGGCCGTCTACGACCAGGGCAGTATCGACGGCGTCGCCTACCTGGTCATGGAGTTCGTGGACGGCACCAACCTGCGTGACCTGCTGGAGGCCGGGCCGGTCTCGGTCAAGGAGGCCCTGGGGCTGACCGCCCAGATCCTGCGGCCCCTGGCGGCGGCCCACCGGGCCGGTCTGGTCCACCGGGACATCAAGCCCGAGAACGTGCTCCTGCCCGCCGACGGCTCAGTGGCCAAGGTGGCCGACTTCGGCCTGGCCCGCGCGGTCACGGAAGTGACCCAGACCACTACCGGCAATGTGCTGGGGACGGTGGCCTACCTGGCGCCCGAGCTCATGACCACCGGCAGCTCCACCCCCCGGGCCGACGTCTACTCCGTGGGCATTATCCTCTTCGAGCTGCTCACGGGCCACCAGCCCTTCACCGCCGACTCCCCCATCCAGATCGCCTTCCAGAACGTCCACGAGGACGTCCCCGCCCCCTCCACCCGGGTGCCCGACATGCCCGCGGAGGTCGACAGGCTGGTGGCGCAGATGACGGCCCGCGACCCGCAGGCCCGCCTGGAGGACGGTGACACCGCCCTGACCCGCCTGCGTCAGGTGGCCGCCTCCCTGAGCGACGCCGAGCTCGCCGTCCACCTGGGCGGGGGGACCGGGACCGTGGCGGCCCAGGAGGTCCTGGCCGCCAACGCCGCCGCGGCCAGCGCGGCCGTCAGCGCCACCCCGGCCACCGCCCAGGAGGCGGCCGCCCCCCACGCCGGCCTGCGCACCGTCTCGGTGCCCATCGGCTCCATCGGACCCGGCCCCGCCGACGGCGTCACCACCATGCTGCCCCGCGGCCAGGCCCCCCAGGCCGACGGCAACGAGACCGTGGTGCTCTCCCCCCTGCCCCGGTTCCTGAGCCGGCGCGCCCTGCTGGTGGGCGCCGGGGTCGTCCTCCTGGGCGGGGGCGCCACCACCTGGTACTTCACCATGGGACCCGGGCGCACCGTGACGGTGCCGGACACCACCGGCATGTCCGAGGACCAGGCCCGTGAGGTCGTCCAGGCGGTCAGGCTGACCTGGGGGCCGGTGACCAAGGCCTTCTCGGACACGGTCCCCGAGGGGGCGGTCATCTCCACCGAGCCGGGGGCCGGCAGCGGCGCCCAGGTGGGCTCGGAGGTGTCGGCGACTATCTCGCGGGGGATCGAGAAGAAGATCGTGCCGGACCTGACGAACATGACCCAGGCCCAGGCGGCCCAGGCCCTGGAGGACGCCGGCCTGTCCCTGGGCGCCGTCACCCAGGAGTACTCCCCCACCGTCAAGGAGGGCCTGGTGGCCTCCTCCTCCCCCGCCGCGGGGGCCTCGATCGACCACTCCTCGGCCGTGGCCATCGTCGTCTCCAAGGGGCGCCAGCCCGCCAGGGTCCCCGAGGTCAAGGGCAAGACCCTCCAGGAGGCCACCGCCATGCTCACCGCCGCGGGGCTGAAGGTGGGGGCCACCACGGAGGAGTACTCCGACACCGTGGAGTCCGGCAAGGTCGTCTCCTCCGACCCCGAGGCCGGCAGCGGCGGGCACTACGCGGGCGAGGAGGTCTCCCTCAAGCTCTCCAAGGGCCCTGAGATGGTCACCGTCCCCAACGTCACCGGCAAGTCCAGGGACGAGGCGGTCTCCGCCCTGGAGGCCGCGGGCCTCAAGGCCGATGTCAGCAACGTCCTGGGGGGCCTGATCGACTCCGTGCGCTCCACCGACCCCGAGGCCGGTACCAGCGTCAGGAAGGGCTCCACGGTCAAGGTCAGCGTGTGGTGAGCCCGCCGCGGGGCGCCTAGCTGCGCAGCATCTCAGCGACCTCGAAGGCGATCTCCAGGGACTGCTGGTGGTTCAGGCGCGGGTCCACCAGGGTCTCGTAGCGCTCCTCTAAGGTGGCGGTGCCAATACGCTCCCCGCCCCCGCGCACCTCGGTGACGTCGTCGCCGGTGAGCTCCACGTGCACCCCGCCGGGGACGGTCCCCAGCGCCTGGTGCACCTCGAAGAAGCCGCGGACCTCGTCCATGACCGTCTCGAAGTCGCGGGTCTTGTAGCCGTTCTCCGCGGTGACGGTATTACCGTGCATAGGATCGGTGATCCAGGTCACCGGGCGGCCGTCGGCCTGGACGGCCTCGACCAGGGCGGGCAGAACGTGGCGGATCCGGTCGGCCCCCATACGGGTGATCAGGCTCAGGCGCCCGGGCTCGCCGTGCGGGTTGAGGCGGTCCATGAGGGAGAAGACGTCCTCCGGGCTCGTGCCCGGGCCGATCTTGACCCCCACCGGGTTGTGGACCCCCTGGAGGATGGCCACGTGGGCGCCGTCCACGTCCCGGGTGCGCTCCCCCACCCACAGGAAGTGGGCGGAGGTGTCGTACAGGCGCCCCGAGCGGGAGTCCCGGCGGATCATGGCGTCCTCGTACTCCAGCAGGAGGGCCTCGTGGGCGGCGTAGAAGTCCACCTGGCGCAGCGCCTCGAAGTCCACGCCCGCGGCCTCCATAAAGCGCATGGCCCGGTCGATCTCCTCAGCGAAGGCCTCGAAGCGCGAGTAGGCGGGGTTGGCCGTGAAGCCCCGGTTCCAGGAGTGGACCTCCCGCAGGTCGGCGTAGCCGCCCATGGTGAAGGCCCGGATGAGGTTGAGGGTGGTGCCGGACCGCAGGTAGGCGTCCAGCATGCGGCGGGGGTCGGGGGTGCGGGCCTGGGGGCTGAACTCGTGGGAGTTGACCGAGTCCCCCCGGAAGGAGGGCAGGGTGACCCCCCCGCGGGTCTCGGTGTCGGCGCTGCGCGGCTTGGCGTACTGCCCGGCCATGCGCCCGACCTTGACCACCGGGGTGGAGGCGCCGTAGGTCAGGACGGCGGCCATCTGGAGGATGGTCTGGACCTTGAGGCGGATATTGTCCGCCGTGTTGTCGCTGAAGGACTCCGCGCAGTCCCCGCCCATGAGCACGAACGCCTCCCCCGCGCTGGCGGCGGCCATGAGCTCACGCAGGGCGTCGACCTCCCCGGCGAAGACCAGCGGGGGGCGGGTGCGCAGGTCGGCGACCACCGCGGCCAGCTCGGCGGCGTCGGGGTAGACGGGCTGCTGGGCGGCGGGACGCCCCCGCCAGGCGCGGGCGGGCAGCGGGGCGAGGTCACTCATCACGTGTACCACCATATGGCACACACCAGCCGCGCCAGCCCCGCGACCACATAGTGAGACGACCTGTTGGCCGGGTACGGGACCCTCCCCCCGCACCCGGCCGGTGGGGCCGGGCCTCAGCGGGCGGGGCCGGCGGGCTCCACCTTCTGGCCCAGGTCGGCCATGAGGTCGGTGAACCAGGGCTGGGTGACGTCGAAGGGCTTGCCCCCGGCGATACGCGGGAAGGCGATGGCGCACAGCTCGTCGTTCTTCTCCTCGTCCTGGCCGATGACGCCGGACTCCCCGCGCAGGGCGCACTCGACGGCCAGGTCGCACATCCTCTTGATCAGGGCCAGGTCCTCGGCGTTGGCGGCCGAGGCGCGCGAGTAGTAGCCGGACTTCTGGACCATGACCTTCTCGGCGCCGATCAGCTCGGCGAACTGCCGGGCGAACCACTGGCCGGGGTTGATGGTGTCGAGCTTGACGTGGCCGAAGGGGTCACGCTGGACCTCCTGGCCGGCCGCCTCCATCTCCGCGATGATCTCGGGCACGCCGGCGCCCTCGGACAGGAAGATGTTGACATTGCCCTGGGAGTCCATAATGGCCTTGAGGCGCTTGGCCTCGGCGGCGATGTCGAGCTTGGCCTCGGGGACGAACACGGCGTGGACGTCCCAGCGCTCGCGGGTCAGGCCCAGCGAGGGGACCCACTGCCTGGCGGCCAGCAGCTCGTGGTAGCGGCGGGCGGTCTCGGCGGTGAGGTAGCCGCAGTTGCGGCCCATGCACTCGTGGACAATGAGCATGCGCGGGTTGGAGCGGTGCTCGCCAATGACGTTGAAGGCGAAGTGGGCGCCCTGCTCGGCCGCGGTCCAGGCACCCAGGGACTGGCGGATCGGGACGACGTCGTTGTCAATGGTCTTGGGCAGGCCGACGACGGTGAGCTCGTAGTCGTTGTCGTGCAGGTAGGCGGCCAGGTCGGCGGCGGTGGTGTTGGTGTCGTCCCCGCCAATGGTGTGCAGGACGTCCACCCCGTCCTTGCGCAGCTGCTCGGCGGCGAACTCCAGGGGGTTGACGCCCTCGGCCACCAGGCCGCGCTCGACGAGGTTCTTGGCGTTGGTGAGCTTGACGCGGGAGTTGCCGATCGGCGAGCCGCCGAAGTCACGCAGGACTCCCGCGTTCTTGCGGGCCTCGTCGTCGATGACGATGTAGTTGCCGGTGAGCAGGCCGTGGTAGCCGTACTGGTAGGCGATGATCTCGACCTCGGGGGCGACCTCGGTGTAGCGCTCAATGAGGTCGCCGACGGCGGCGGACAGGCAGGGGGCGAAGCCGCCCGCGGTGAGCAGGGCGACGCGACGGATTGACATCGTGGACCTTTCGGGTTGGGGTGGGGCGCGGGCCCCGCCGGATCGTGGGGCGCAGGCCGCATTGCGCGCCAGTCTAAGGGGAGAGTGCCCCGGCCGACAGGGACCGAAGGGCTGGGTCCGGCGCCAGCGTCGGGGACGGGGGCCAGGAGCGGGCGCCCGGGACGGGTACCGGGCCCGCAGGGCGGGTACCTCCCCGAAGGCTCAGTCCTGCTGGTCCGTCTGCGCACCCTCGGCGTCGGGCGCGTCCTCGTCCCCGCTCTCGGCGTCGGGCGGCTCGGGGACGCTGACCTCCGGCGCCGGCCGGCCGCCGGGGGCGTGGACCTCGGGGGCGGCGGGGCGCGCCGCGGCCTGGGCCGCCAGCATCTGGGCCACCACCTCCTCGGCGCTCCTCTTCTCGGCGCCCATGGCCTTCTTGACGTCCGCGGCGTAGAGGTCCACGTACTCCTGCCCGGACAGGCACATGAGGGAGTACATGACCTCGTCGGTAATGCTGCGCAGCACGAAGCGGTCGTTCTCCAGGCCCTGGTAGCGCGAGAAGTCCAGCGGCTCACCCACCACGATCCCCACCCGGTGGCGGGTGGAGGGGATGGCCCGGCCAATGGGCTGGGCCAGGTCGGAGCCGATCATGGCCACGGGGACGACGGGGGCGCCCGTGGCCAGGGCGACTCTCGCCACCCCCGTCTTGCCCCGGTACAGGCGCCCGTCGGGGCTGCGGGTGCCCTCGGGGTAGATGCCGAACAGCTCCCCGGCACGCAGGCGGTCGATCCCGGCCTGCAGGGCGGCCTGGGAGGCCTTGCCCCCGGAACGGTCCACCGGGATGGTGCCCACGGTCTTCATAAAGTTCTTCACCACCCAGCCCTTGACGCCCTTGCCGGTGAAGTAGTCCGACTTGCCTATGAAGGCCACCTCCCGGTCCACCAGGAGCGGCAGGAAGAAGGAGTCAATGACCGCCAGGTGGTTGGAGGCCAGGATGGCGGGACCCTCGGCGGGTATGTTCTCCTCGCCCCGGATCCAGGGCTGGTAGAGCATCTCGATGGCCGGTCCGGCGGTCGCCTTGATCCCTCGGTAACCCATCGGTGGCCTCCTGTGCGTGTGCGGCTGGCGTGGTCGGGCGGGGGCGCCCCGCGTGCGGGAACTCCTGGAGGCAGAGTCTATAGCCTCGCCCCGTGCCGCATCCTGCCTGCCCCGGCCTCCTCCGCGCGGGGCGGGCTCGTGCCAGGTGGGTGGGGCTGGTGGCGGCGCACGCCTGGAGGGCGGCCGGGCCCTGAGGAGCCCCGCGGGCGGGCCCTGAGAAGATGGGCGCAGGCCGTGACCTCCGTCGGCGGGCCCGGAGACCCAGCGGGGCCCGGCCCTAGGCGGCCGTCGGGTGGCGCAGGGCGGAGGCCACGGCCTGGGCCAGGGCCAGGGTGTCCAGGGGGCGGGGCACCACGGCATCGGCCCTGGCCCAGGCGGCCAGCCAGCGGTCCTGGGGGCGGGCGGTCAGCAGGACCACCGGGGGACGGTGATCCATCTCGGTGTAGAGCTCGTGGGCCAGGCCCATGCCCCCCAGCTTCTTGGCCTCAGCGTCCAGGATGAGCAGGTCAAAGGGCCTGTCCCCGGCCCGGGAGCGGTCCTTCAGGGCCAGGCGGACCCCCTCGGCGGTGGCGGCCTGGACCCAGGCCACCAGGGGCAGGCCGGCGGCGGGGCGGCGTCCGACGCCCTCCATGACCTCCTGGCGTACGCGGGCGTCGTCGGAGTAGACGAGGATCGTGAGGCGGTCGGCGTCCTGGTTGGCCATGGGGTCCTCCGGCAGGGGCACGGACAGGTTCTGCGCACAGTGTAATCGCGCCCGGGACGGTGGTCGCGCGCATCGGAGCGCGTCTAGCATGAGGCCCGTCCAGGACTTCGGTCCCATGCCGGGGGCCGGGTCATGCCAGACCGAAAGGCACCCTCATGGCCGTGTACACGCTTCCCGACCTCCCCTACGACTACGCCGCCCTGGAGCCGTACATCTCCGGGCGCGTCATGGAGCTCCACCACGACCGCCACCACACCGCCTACGTCGCCGGGGCCAACACCGCGCTGGAGGCCCTGGCCGCCGCCCGCGACGACGGGGACCTGGGCGCCGTCAACCTGTGGGAGAAGAACCTGGCCTTCAACCTGGGCGGGCACACCAACCACTGCGTGTTCTGGGCCAACCTCTCCCCCGCCGGCGGCGGGAGGCCCGAGGGCGAGCTGGCCGAGGCCATGAAGGACTCCTTCGGCTCCTTCGAGAAGTTCCAGGCCCACTTCACCGCCACCGCCCTGGGCATCCAGGGCTCGGGATGGGCGGTGCTGGCCTACGACTCCATCTCTGGTAAGCTCGTGGTCCTCCAGCTCTTCGACCAGCAGGGCAACGTGCCGGTGGGCACCATCCCGCTGTTCATGGTGGACATGTGGGAGCACGCCTTCTACCTGGACTACCTCAATGTCAAGACCGACTACCTCAAGGCCGTCTGGAACATCGCCAACTGGCAGGACGTCGCCGGGCGCCTGGCCGACGCCGTGGCCAGGGGCCGCGGCCTCATTGTGCGCTGAATCGTGCGCCAAGACGCGGCGCGGGTCCCCGGTACCGGGGACCCGCGCCGCGCCGCGTCCGGGGACCCGCTCAGGCCAGGCGGTCCAGGTCCATGACAAAGGCGGCGGCGGGCTCACCGACCTTGGCGCCGGGCAGCAGGATGACCACCCGCGAGCCCATCGGGACCCCTACCAGGCCGGCCAGGGCCGGTGAGGAGGCCATGGAGATGGTGTCGGGCTTGCCCGTCTTCCAGGTGGACTGGTCCTTGGAGTTGGTCCAGTCCGTGGCCGCGTGCTGGGTGATGATGGTGGACTGGGCGGTGACGGCCTCCCCGGTGCCGCGTGCCAGGACGATGATCTCGGGCTGGGTCGGCTCGGTGGCCCCGTCTTTGACGGTAATGGTGGCGGGGGTCCCCAGGGCGCCGTTGACGGTGATGCCGCGGTCGGCCAGGGCCTGCTCGCCCTCCACGGTGGCGTCCTTGGTCCCCGCGGTGACCTCGGCGACCGTGAACACGTCCTTGATCTCCACGACGAAGACCAGCGTGCCGGCGGGGCCCACGCTCTCGTCGTTGCCGTAGCCGAGCTCGGGCGGCACGGAGATCTCCAGGCGGTCGCCCACCCTGTGCTTGTTGAGCCCGCAGCGCCAGCCCGGCACCACCCCGCCCAGGCTGAAGGAGGACGCCTTCCCGCGGCTGTAGGAGGAGTCGAACGGCTTGTCCTTGTTCCACTGCCAGCCGACGTAGTCGGTCACCACCCAGCTGTCCTGGGCCACGGGGTCGCCGTCCCCGGCCGCGAGGGTCTTGACGGTGAGGTTGGTCGGGGCCTCCTGCCCGGTCCAGGTCGGTGTCGGCTCCTGCCCGGCGTCGCCGGACACGCTCGGCAGCGCCGTGTTGTCCTTGTCAATGGTCAGGTCGGAGCAGTCCGTCTTGTTGTTCACGGGGACGGTGGCCTGGGTAGGGGTGGTGGTGGACTCCACCTCGGTGTCCGTCGGGCCGGAGCTGCACCCGGTCAGGACGATCGCCCCGGTCAGGACGAGTGAGGCCAGGGCAAGGGGTGTGCGACGCACAGGGGCTCCTTCTGGTCGTACGGTCCGTGGCGGGCGGGGGGTGCCCCGTGGCCCGCTCACGCACCTGGGGTCAGTGGAAGGACTCGCCACAGGCGCAGGTGCCGGTGGCGTTGGGGTTGTCGATGGTGAAGCCCTGCTTCTCGATGGTGTCGGCGAAGTCGATCGTGGCACCGGTGAGGTAGGGCACGCTCATGCGGTCCACGACGACCTCGACCTGAGGCATCTGGGGGTCCCCGGTGGAGAAGGCGCGCACGGCGTCGCCGTCCAGGGTCCGCTCGTCGAAGTAGAGCTGGTAGACCAGGCCCGAGCAGCCGCCGGGCTGGACCGCCACCCGCAGGCGCAGGTCGTCACGGCCCTCCTGGATCAGGAGGCTGGCGACCTTGGCGGCCGCCGCCTGGGTCAGGAGGACCTCGTGCCCGGGGGCCTGGGTCGTGGGCTCGGTAGTCGTGGCTTCAGCCATTATGTTCTCCTCATGTCCGGGGCGCCGGGACGGCGCTGGCAGCGGGGCGGGGCACCCTGGACTCGAACGCCTCGGGGGTGGGTTGTGTTCCCGGCGCACACTCTACGTCCTGTCGCCCGCGGCGTCGGTACCCGGGCCCAGCGTGGCCGACGCCGCGTCTCAGGCCAGGGTGACCAGCTCGAGGTAGGAGTCCGACCACAGGTCCTCGTCGCCGTCGGGCAGCAGGAGGACCCGGTCAGGGCTGAGCGCCTCGACGGCCCCCTCGTCGTGGGTGACCAGGACGACAGCGCCCTCGTAGGTGCCCAGGGCCCCCAGGATCTCCTCGCGGCTGGCGGGGTCGAGGTTGTTGGTGGGCTCGTCCAGCAGGAGCACGTTGGCCCCGGAGACCACCAGGGTGGCCAGGGCCAGGCGGGTCTTCTCCCCCCCGGAGAGCACCCGGGCGGGCTTGTCGGCGTCGGCCCCCGAGAACAGGAAGGAGCCCAGCACGCTGCGCACCCGGGTGTCGTCCAGGCCCGGGGCCGCGGCGCGCAGGTTCTCCACCACGGTCAGGGTGGTGTCAATGGTCTCGTGCTCCTGGGCGTAGTAGCCGACCCTCAGCCCGGTGCCGGCCACGACCCGGCCCGAGTCGGGCTGCTCGGTACCCGACAGGAGCCGCAGGAGGGTGGTCTTGCCCGCGCCGTTGAGGCCCAGGACCACCACCCGGCTGCCCCGGTCGACGGCCAGGTCCACCCCGGCGAAGACCTCCAGGGAGCCGTAGGCCTTGGACAGGCCGGTCGCGCGCAGGGGGGTCTTCCCGCAGGGGGCGGGCTCGGGAAAGCGCAGGCGGGCGACCTTCTCCGCGGCCCGCTCGGCCTCCAGGCCGGACAGGAGCCTGTCGGCCCGCCTGAGCATCTGCTGGGCGGCCACGGCCTTGGTGGCCTTGGCGCGCATCTTCTCCCCCTGGGCGCGCAGGGCCGCGGCCTTCTTCTCCGCGTTGACCCGCTCGCGGCGTCGGCGGTGCTCGTCGTCGGCCCGCTGCCTGAGGTAGGCGTCCCAGCCCAGGTGGTAGACGTCCAGCGCGCCCCGGCTGGCGTCCAGGTACATGACCTGGTTGACGGTGTCGCGCAGCAGCTCGACGTCGTGGCTAATGACCACGAAGCCCCCTGAGTAGGTGCGCAGGTGGTCGCGCAGCCACAGCACGGAGTCGTGGTCGAGGTGGTTGGTGGGCTCGTCCAGCAGGAGGGTGTCGGGCCGCTGGAACAGGACGCGGGCCAGCTCCACGCGCCGCCGCTGGCCCCCCGACAGGGTGCCGACGCCCTGGTCCAGCACGCGGTCGGGCAGGCCCAGGGCGGCGGCGATGCGGGCGGCCTCGGAGGCGGCCGCGTAGCCGCCGGCCATGGTGAACTCGTGGTCCAGGCGCGTGTAGCGGTCCAGGGCCCTGGCCTGGGCCGCCCCCTGGGTGGTGGAGATGCGCTCCTCGGCCTTGTGGATGCGGGCCAGCAGGGCGTCGATGCCGCGGGCCGAGAGGATCCGGTCGCGGGCGGCCTGGGTGAGGTCGCCGACCTTGGTGTCCTGGGGCAGGTAGCCCACCGAGCCGTTGCAGGTGATGGTGCCCTCGTGCTCGACGGCGGCCAGGCCGTGGCGGTCGTCGGCGTCGGCCACGGCCTGGCTGGTGCCCTGGGCCACGGAGGCGGCTGCCAGGAGCTTGGTCATGGTGGTCTTCCCCGCCCCGTTGCGCCCCACGAGGCCGATCCGCATGCCCTTGTCGACGCGGAAGGAGGCGTGGGCGACGAGCTGGCGGGCACCGATACGCATGGTGAGGTCCTGGACGTTGATCACGCGCGCCATGGTAACGGGCCGGGCGGTCAGTCCCACCAGAACCACCAGCCGCTCTCACCCCCGCCCCAGGGCGGCGCCATCCGGAGGATCTCGTCGGGCACGGCCGCGGCGTCGAGCTGGTAGCGGGCGGCCACCACCTTCCACAGGCTCTCGCACTGGCAGCCGGCGTCGTGCTCGGGGGACACCCGGTAGCCTCCCAGGTCCTCGTCGCGCAGCCACAGCGCCTCGACGCTGACGCGCTCGTCGCTGCGCTGGGGGCCGATGCCGTAGCCGCACAGCAGGAGCCTGTCCCCGCTGGCGGCGCAGGCCCGCAGGAGGCTGCGCAGGGTGGGGCCGTTGTTCTGCCGGTCCTCCAGGGCCTGTGCGGGGAGCCACTCCAGGAGGTCCAGGGCGGCCTCGCAGGTCAGGCCCGCGAAGGTCACGTACTCCTCCCGGGGCGCCCCGTCCGTCAGCAGGTAGCCGGGCAGGAGGCTGCCGTCGGGCTGGTAGACCGGCTGGGTGGGGAAGGTGCGCAGCAGGTACCACAGGGGCGTGCGGGTGGTCCAGCCCCGTGGCCCGTACAGGCCGGGGGCGGGCTCCTCGGGGGTGGTGTCGTTGGTGGTCGTCGGGGGGATCTGCGTGGTGGTCATGGTCGTTCTTCCTCTGTCCGCCGCGTGCCGGTAGAGTGCTCGATGCCCTGCATAGCCCGAGAGGCTGTTAGGTAGCGTGAGAGCACGTCAACTATTCTTAAAGGTCTAGCACTCGGGGCCGTGGACCGGCCACCGAATAGACCTTGCGGTAGGTTCTCGCCCGGGTTACCCACAGCCTGTGCGCACGAGCGGGGCCGCACCAGGGCGCGGATCCCCTGTGACCCTCGTTTGACACACGGGCTCCGTGAACTTCTCGGCGATCGACCCGTAGATTTTTCTGCCAGACGGGGAACATGTGACTAGACTCGCAGGGAGGTCCTCCGCCCCGGCGACCGCGTCGCGCCTGGCACACCGTGTCGTCTCAGGCAGACGCCGTCCCCAGGAGCAGCACCTCGCACCCCCGCCCAACACCGCTTGGCCCCTAAAGGGCCGGCGGCCCACGGAAAGGCCACACATGGCAACAACCACATCGACACCCGAGGCGATCCTCGCGGCCGTCGGTGGCGCAGAGAACATCACGCACCTGACCCACTGCGCCACGCGCCTACGCTTCGAGCTCCGCGACGCCTCCGTCGTCGACAAGGCCACTGTCGAGGCGATCCCCGGCGTCCTGGGCGCGGTGCCCCAGGCCGGTGACCGCTACCAGATTGTCATCGGCGGTGCCGTCGCCAGTGTCTACGAGCAGATCAGCAACCTGCCCGAGATGAAGAACGCCGCCCACCCCTCTGACGCCGACGTCAAGGCCGCCGCCCGCGCCAAGGCCCGGGGCAAGAACGCCTGGGTGGACGCCTTCTTCGAGTACCTCTCGGACTCCTTCCGTCCGCTCCTGCCGGTGCTGCTGGGAGCCTCCCTCATTATCGCCGGCGAGGCCATCTGCGAGGCCTTCGAGCTCATCGACACCCACGCCGAGGCCGCGGACAAGCCGGCCACGCTGCTCTTCGTGGACGCCATGTTCCGCAGCGTCTTCTACTTCCTGCCGCTCATGGTGGCCTACAACGCCTCCAATAAGCTCAAGATCGACCCCTGGGTGGGGGCCTCCATTATGACGGCTCTCCTCACCCCGGAGTTCCTCGAGCTCACGAACCACCCGAGTACCACCTGCATCCACAATGAGACCCTGAACAAGGACCTGTGCACCGCGCACATTATGGGCCTGCCCATGCAGCTCAATGAGTACGGCGGCCAGGTCTTTGTGCCGCTGCTCATGGTCGTGGTACTGGCGGGGGTCTACAAGCTCCTGGTCAAGATCGTCCCGGACAACGTCCAGATGGTCTTCGTGCCCTTCCTCTCCTTCTGCATTATGATGCCCGTGACGGCCTTCATTATCGGCCCCATCGGGATCTGGGTCGGCACCGGCCTGGGCACGGGACTCTTCTGGCTCAACGCCCACGCCCCGATCGTCTTCGCCATTGTCATCCCCATGGTCTACCCCTTCCTGGTGCCCCTGGGCCTGCACTGGCCGCTCAACGCCCTCATGCTCGCCAATATCGCCTCCGAGGCCACGGGCAAGACCGACTTTATTCAGGGCCCCATGGGGGCGTGGAACTTCGCCTGCTTCGGCGCCACCGCCGCCGTCCTGGTGTGGTCCGTCCGGGACAGGGACAAGGAGATGCGCCAGACCGCCACCGGCGCCCTCTTCGCAGGCCTCCTGGGCGGTATCTCCGAGCCCAGCCTGTACGGTATCCACCTGCGCTTCAAGCGCATCTACCCCTTTATGCTGGTGGGCTGCTTCGTGGGAGGCCTTATTGAGGGCATTGGCGGCGGCGTCAAGACCAACACCTTCGTCTTCACCTCGCTGCTGACCATCCCGGTGTTCAACCCCATGTTCCTCTACGCGGTCGCGGTCGTGGCGGCCTTCGCCACCTCCTTCACCCTCATCCTCTTCTTCAACTACCGCACCAAGGAGGAGAGGGCCGAGGCCCTGGCCGCGGCGGGCGTCGCGGAGGCCTCCGCCGAGGAGACCGCCGCCGACCTCGCCCTGGAGCAGGGTGGCGCCCAGGCAACCGCCCCCGCCCTGGTCCCCGGGACCGTCACCGAGATCGCCTCCCCCCTGACCGGGTCCGCCATGGCCCTGGACGCCGTCCCCGACCCGGTCTTCGCCTCCGGGGCCATGGGCGGCGGCGCGGGCGTGGACCCCTCGGGCGACGTCGTGGTGACCGCCCCGGCTGACGGCACCGTCGTGGTCGCCATGGGCTCCGGCCACGCCTACGGCTTGTCCCTGGACAGCGGCGTGGAGATCCTCATCCACGTGGGCCTGGACACCGTCAACCTCGAGGGCAAGGGCTTTGACGTGAAGGTCGCCAAGGGCGACCGGGTGCGTGCCGGCGACGTCCTGGTGCGGGTGGACCGCTCCGTGGTGGAGGCCGCCGGGTACTCCCTGGTGACCCCGGTGATCGTCACCAACACCGCCAAGTTCTCCTCCGTGGAGCTCGTGGCACCCGGCAGCGTCGCCTCCGGCGCCCCGCTGCTGCGCGTGACGGCCTGACCCCAGATCGCGTGACGGCCTGACCCCTACCGCACCGCCCCCGGGGGCGGGGACCACCACGGTCCCCGCCCCCGTCCCGTGAGAACGGTACTTATTCGTCGTGAGAACGGTACTTGTTCGTCGTGAGAACGGTACTTGTTGCTCGTGAGAACGGTACTTATTCGTCGCGAGAACGGGTTCCGCCGCAGCTTCCCTGACGCCCGGCTCCGTCAGCCCGCACGACGACGCTCAGCGGCCGTACGCAGCGCGACGACCGGCGCGCCCTCAGTCATTGTCCGGGGCAGCTCGCCACGCAGGCGGTCGACCACCCAGGAGCCGTCGCAGACCGCCTCGGGGGTAAAGCGGATGACGAGGAAGCCCGCGTCGCTGATGGCGCGCTCACGCCACTGCTGGGCCCGCAGGGTCCGCTCGGCGTCGTCCTGGTACTTCACCGCACCGTCCACCTCCACCACGAGGCGCGCCTCCCGCCAGCCCAGGTCGGCGTAGAACTCCCCCGCACGCGTCCGAACCGGCATCTGCGGCTCCGGCGCCACGATGCCGTAGGCCAGGCACAGACGGCGCAGCTCGCTCTCCCACACGGACTGGCTCAGGGGCGTCATGGCCGCCACGACGGCGCGAGCCTGCCGGACCCCGCGCTCGCCCCGCCGTCGCGCAAGCGCCTTCTCAACCTGACGCCGCAGGTCCGCGGCCCTGGCCTCGACCTCGGGGCGGCGACCCCAGGGACAACGCCCCGCGCCAGCGGCCACCGCGACGAGCGAGTCCGCGGCCGCCAGGGCACGGTCGGCAGGGAGGAACCGCGCGCAGTCCTCCAGGGTGCGCTCAAGGCTCGTGACCCTCAGCCCCTCGATCGTGACGACCTCGTGCTCCCCCAACGTGTAGCAGTGGCGGACAATGGGGCGCTGCCCCAGCACCCGCCGGTGGCCGGAGGGCCCCAGGGACCGGGCGGAGGGCCGCTCGGGGTCGCGGCGGGTCGGCGGACGCCTGAGGCCCGAGGAGTGGTGCGAGCGGATGAGATCCACCTTGCCCGGAACCGTCAGCGTCCGTCCTCCGTGGAGGAGGACCGCGCTCTCCCATCCGACGACGCCGTCGAGCCCCTCGTCGCTCACGGCCCCGAGAAGCAGCGCGTGGCGCTCCTGGGCGATCTCCCAGTGCTGCCGGGTGATGTCAGTGCGCTGGTAGGTACCTCGGCGCAGCCGTACGAGCTCGGACCTACCCGGCACGGCGAGCTCTGTCTCATAGATATCAGTACGACGCAGTGGTTGTGCTACTCGGTCCATACTGTATGGTACATCATCTTAGCCTTTTTTTGAGGCTGTACCTCTGTCTCAGGTGCGACACACCCGTTCTCACGGCGAACAAGTACCGTTCTCACGGGCAATAAGTACCGTTCTCGCGGTGTCACGGTGTCGCGGTGGGTCAGGTGCGCAGGGCCCAGAAGGCGACGGCCGCCGCCGCGGCCACGTTGAGGGAGTCCACCGCCCCGGCCATGGGGATGCGCACGACGACGTCGGCGGCGGCCAGGGTCCGCGTGCTCAGGCCGTCCCCCTCGGTTCCCAGCACGAGGGCCACCCGCGAGTCCGGGGCCGTGCAGGCCTCCGAGGCCGCGAACTCCTCCAGGTCCACCGACTCCCGGCTCAGGGCCAGGGCGGCCACGGTCATACCCGCCGCGTGCAGCCCGTCCAGGTCGGGCCAGCGCCCGGTCCGCGTCCAGGGCACCTGGAAGACCGTGCCCATGGAGACCCGTACGCTGCGCCGGTAGAGGGGGTCGGCGCAGCGCGGGGTGACCAGGACGGCGTCAACGCCCAGGGCCGCGGCGCTGCGGAAGGCGGCTCCCACGTTGGTGTGGTCGACCAGGTCCTCCAGGACGGCGACGCGGCGCGCTGGCCCGCCCGAGCGCGCGGTGGCCAGGAGCTCGTCGAGGCCGGGCAGGGCGGGGCGGTTCATGGCGGCCAGGGCGCCACGGTGCAGGTGGAAGCCGGTGACGGACTCCAGCACCTCCTCCGGCGCCAGGAACACCGGCACGTCCCCGCCGTCCTCCCGCCCGCCCGTGCCCACCGCGGCGGCGACGACCGGGCGCATCTGCTCGTAGTGGCGCCCGCTCATAAGGAAGGAGCGCGGGACGTGCCCGGCGGCCACCGCCCGGGCGACCACCTTGGTGGACTCGGCCATGTACAGGCCCCGCCGCGTCTCCAGCCGACGGCGCAGGGCCACGTCGGTCAGGCGCGTGTAGTCCGTGAGCCGCTCGTCGTCCGCCCGGTCCAGGGTGATGATCATGCGGCCACTGTACGCACCGCGCCGTCCGACGGGACGGGGGCGCGGGGCTGGGCGCCAGGAACCGTCCTGGTCCCCGGCGCGGGCCGCTGCTGGGCGCGCGCCTCCCGCCCCGGTCTCCCGTCCGCGGCCCTGAGGCCCTCGCCCGCTGGCGGTGCCCTACCCGGAAGGGAGACCGACGAGAAGCGGTGGGGTGGTGGAGGACGTTGCCACCACCCCACCGCGGCCCCTACGTCCGTGGGCGCGGGCCCGGCGCGGAGCTCAGCAGCCCAGGCCACGGGAAATAAGTACCGTTCTCGCGACGAACAAGTACCGTTCTCACGACGAACAAGTACCGTTCTCACGACGAACAAGTACCGTTCTCACGACGAACAAGTACCGTTCTCGCGAGCAATAAGTACCGTTCTCGCGGTGGTCAGTAGCCCACCATCCCCGGGGTGCCGGGTGCGGGCGGGTAGGTCCTGGGGGTGCCGGACGCCGGACGCGAGCCAGGGGCGGAGTGCCGCGAGCGCGAGGGGGTGGACGGGTCGGCGGTGTGGGTGGCGCTGGCCACCTCGCCGCGGGCCTCGGCCAGGGCGTCCTCGGGTGCCTGGAGGTTGGTGGCGGCCAGGTCGCCGGCGATGCCCAGGTCGGTGTCCATGCCTGAGAGGTCCACCCTCACCGGGGTGTCGCCGGGGCCGGAGGGGCCGTCGTCCTTGCCTCCCCCGCCCAGGGCGCCGGCGATGCCGTCCAGGGCCGCGGTGAACTCCGTGGGCACGATCCACATCTTGGACGAGGAGCCGTTGGCGATCTTGGGCAGGGTCTGGAGGTACTGGTAGGCCAGCAGCTTGGGGTCGGCGTTGCCGCGGTGGATGGCGTCGAAGACCTGGAGGATGGCGCGGGACTCGCCCTGGGCCTTGAGGATGGCGGACTGGGCCTGGCCTTCGGCGCGCAGGATGGCGGACTGCTTGTCGCCCTCGGCCGTGAGGATCTGGGACTGCTTGACGCCCTCGGCGGTCAGTACCGCGGCGCGCTTGTCGCGCTCGGCGCGCATCTGCTGCTCCATGGCGCCCTGGATGGAGGCCGGGGGGTCGATGGACTTCAGCTCGACGTTGCTCACCCGGATGCCCCAGCGGCCGGTGGCCTGGTCCAGGACCCCGCGCAGCTGGCCGTTGATCTGGTCGCGGCTGGTCAGGGTCTGCTCCAGGTCCATGGAGCCAATGACGTTACGCAGGGTGGTGACGGTCAGCTGCTCGATGGCCTGGAGGTAGTTGGCGATCTCGTAGGTGGCCCGCCTGGGGTCGGTGACTTGGTAGTAGATGACCGAGTCAATGCTCACCACGAGGTTGTCGGAGGTGATCACCGGCTGCGGGGGGAAGGAGACGACCTGTTCGCGCAGGTCGACCGTGGTGCGTACGCGGTCGATGAAGGGCACCAGGAAGTGCATCCCGGCGCCGTACTCGGCCTGGAACTTGCCCAGGCGCTCGACGATGATCGCGTAGGACTGCGGCACGATTCTCACGGCCTTGGCGATCAGGGTAATGCCGAAGATGACGAGGAGGGCTGCGACGACGATCGTCATCGTCTGGACTGAGCTGTCAGACACAGCGGTCACCTTTCTGTTGAAGGACTTTTGAGGGCCGGTTCCCACCCCGGTTGGGGAGGGCCGGTGGGGTTCTCAGGGGCGGGGTAGGGGTACGACGACGGCTACGGCCCCGTCGATAGCGGTGACTCTTACCGCCGTCCCCTCGGGCAGGGGGGTGGGGGCGCCGGCCGGGCCGGTGGTGGCCAGGCGGGCGCTCCAGTCCCCGCCGGCCAGGCGGACGCGGCCTCCTGAGGTCGTGACCTCGGTCAGGGTCACTGCCTCGAGCCCGATGAGGGCCTCCGCGTTGGTGCGTACTCCTGGGGAGGTGGCGGCCAGGCGGCCCCTGACCCAGGGGCGTACCACCAGGAGCAGGAGTGCGGAGACAATGACGAAGACGAGTGCCTGGAGGGGCAGGGGCGCCCCTAGGAGCGCCACGAGCACGGCTCCCAGGGCGCCTCCGGAGAGCATGAGGAAGGTCAGGTCCGTGACGAGCGTCTCGATGGCGCCCAGGGCGATCGCTGCCGCCAGCCACCAGAGCCAGATCATAGTTGTCTCCTTGCTTTTGAGGTGAGGGTAGGGGCCCTTCAGGCCGTGTGCTCGCCCCTGGTGGGGCCGGGTAGGGCGCCGCGGGCGGTGTAGCGTCCGCGGTCGTGGCTGACCTCTAGCTCCAGGCCGAAGGTGGTGCTCATGACCTGGCTGGTCAGGACCTGGGTCAGGGGGGCGGCTCGTACCACTGATCCTGCTCTCAGGGCCAGGGCGTGGGTGAAGCCCTGGGGGATCTCCTCCAGGTGGTGGGTGACCAGCACCATGGCGGGGGCCCCGGGGGCCTGCACGATCTCGGCCAGGGCGGCCAGGAGCTGTTCGCGTCCGGCCACGTCCAGTCCTGAGGCGGGCTCGTCCAGGATGAGGAGCTCGGGGTCGGGCATGAGGGCGCGGGCGATCTCCACCCGCTTGCGCTCCCCGGAGGACAGGCTCCCCCAGGCGCGTCCTGCTAGGCCGTCGGCGCCCAGGGCCTCCAGCAGGGCCCGGGCCCGTTCCACGTCGAGGGCGTCGTACTCCTCGCGCCACACCCCGATCCGCCCGTAGGAGGCGGACAGGACCACGCCCAGTACGCTCTCCCGGTCCTGGACGTGCTGGGCCAGGGCGGAGGAGGTCAGGCCGATGCGGGGGCGGAGCTCGCTGACGTCCACGCGCCCCAGCTTCTCCCCCAGGATCTCCACGGTCCCGCTGGAGGGGAAGAGGCGGGCTGCGGCGATGCGTGAGACGGTGGTCTTGCCCGCCCCGTTGGGGCCCAGGACCACCCAGTGCTGGCCCTCGTCCACCACCCAGCTGACGTGGGAGAGGATCTGGGTGTCGCCCCGGTGCAGGGAGACGTCGGTGAGGCGAAGCACACTGGTCATGGGCCTAACCTTAGCGTGTACCCGTGACAGAGGTCCTAACTGTCGGCTCTGGGTGTGCCTGGCGTCGTAGGCTCTGGTCCCATGTCGTCTCTCAGTGCGCCGGTCAGTGTCCTCCTGGCCCTGTGGGCGCCCCTGCCCTCCTCCCGGGGCGTGGTCGTCGCGGGTCCGGGCCCCCACCTGGTCCGTGACCAGAGGACCGGGGCGCTCGTCCCCCTGGGGGCCTGGCTGGATGCCGTCCGTCCCCTGCGGCGCTGTGCCGCGCTCCTGCCGGTGCCCGGCCACGGGCTCCCCGGCGGCGTGCCGGCTGGTGACCGCGGTCAGGCGGTGCTCCTGGAGGGTGCCGCCGACCCGCCCGGGACCGCCGTGGTCCTAATCCCGCAGGGGGACGGTGAGGCCTGGCGGGCCGACGTCCTGGAGGTGGTGGTCCCGCCGCTGGACGCCACCCAGCTGCGCCGGGAGGTCCACCTGGCCACCGAGGAGGCCATTGCGGCCCTGACCGGCCTGGATCTGGCCAGGGAGCGTCCTGAGCTGGCCGACGAGCTCACCGACCTGGTCACCGCGGTGGTGGATCCGCGTCTGCTGCCGCCGATGCCGTCACGTCGTCGTGACCTGCTGGAGCGTTCTCTGCGGCTGGCGGGCCTGTGCGAGCGGGCGCTGGAGGACGACGGCGCGGCCGCGAGCGCCGCCCAGGCCGCCCGCCGGGCCGACGTCCTGCGTCCCCTGCTGGCTGTGGCGCGCAGGGGCGTCTGCGCGGCCACCGAGTGGTGGGCCTAGCTAGAGGGGCTACCGGGCGGGGTGCCGGGGCGGGGCGCCTGCGCGCCCCGCCCTGGGTCGGTCAGCCGTTCTGGAGCACCCAGTTGTAGACCGCCATCGTCTTGACGGCGATGGACTGCCAGGAGAAGTGCTCCTCGACGCGCTTGCGGGAGGCGGCCCCCATCTGGCGGGCCCGCTCGGGGTCCGTGGCCAGGCTGGTGAGGCGCTCGGCCAGGTCGGACACGAAGATCTCGGGGTGGAGCGGGGTGCCGGTGCCGTCCTGGACCTGCTCGATGGGCACCAGCAGGCCGGTGGTGCCGTCCACGATGACGTCGGGGATGCCGCCGGTGGCGCTGCCCACCACGGGCAGGCCCACGGCCATGGCCTCCAGGTTGACGATGCCCAGGGGCTCGTAGACGCTGGGGCACACGAAGACGTCGGAGGCGGTCAGGACGGCGATGAGCTGGGGGCGGGGCAGCATCTCCTCGACCCAGACCACGCCGGTGCGCTTCTCGCGCAGGCGTGCCACCAGGCCCTCGACCTCGGCCTTGATCTCGGCGGTGTCCGGGGCGCCGGCGCACAGGACCACCTGGACCTCGGCGGGCAGGAGCTCGCAGGCGCGCAGGAGGTAGGGCAGGCCCTTCTGTCGGGTGATGCGTCCCACGAAGACGACCGTGGGGCGGTCGGGGTCGATGCCCAGGCGCTTGAGGGTGGCGGCGGCCTGGGCGGCGGCCTCCTCGCCCTCGGGGCGCTGCCAGGCGTCCAGGTCGATGCCGTTGTGGACGACCTTGACCCGCTCGGGGTCCACGGCCGGGTAGGAGCGCAGGATGTCGGCGCGCATGCCGTTGGACACCGCGATAATGCCGGCGGCGGCCTCGTAGGCGGTCTTCTCCGCCCAGGAGGACAGGGCGTAGCCGCCGCCGAGCTGCTCGGCCTTCCAGGGGCGCAGCGGCTCCAGGGAGTGGGCGGACAGCACGTGCGGGGCCCCGTGGAGCAGGGAGGCCAGGTGGCCAGCGAGGTTGGCGTACCAGGTGTGGGAGTGGACGATGTCCGCCCCCTGGCAGCCCTGTGCCATCTCCAGGTCCACGCCGAAGGTCTTCAGGGCCGCGTTCGCGCCCTCGAGCTCGGCGATCTCGGGGTAGCCGGTAACGCCTGGCTCGGCGTCCTCGCGGGGGCCGCCGAAGGCGTGGACGCGGACGTCGGCGAGGGGTCGCAGGACCTTGGCCAGCTCGTTGACGTGGACGCCGGCTCCTCCGTAGATGTACGGCGGGTACTCCTTGGTGAGCAGGTCAACCCTCATAGTCACGTCTCCTCTGTGGGCTCGGGGTGGGGTCGGACGGTGGCGCTCGTGGCCACCACGGCCGACGGTACCCGGTAAAACAGGGTGCGCGTCACATGTTGGGGCGTGGAGGGGGCCCGTGTCGCCCCGGGGCGGGCCCTGGGGGCCCCGGGGGCGCCGTCGCCCGGCCATAGGTCCTAGATCACAGGTCCTGAGGGGCGTGGAGGGGAGCCTGTGGCGCGACGCGCCCGACCCAAATTTTCCGGATTGGTCGCGGACGTGTCTGGGGTCACCGTATGGTTGGCCCATGGCTTCTCCTCGAGTCCTCGCAATCATCCTCGCCGGCGGTGAAGGCAAGCGCCTCATGCCCCTGACCGTCGACCGCGCCAAGCCGGCCGTCCCCTTCGGCGGGATCTACCGGCTCATCGACTTCTCACTGTCCAACATGATCAACTCCGGCTTCCTGAAGGTCGTGGTGCTCACCCAGTACAAGTCCCACTCCCTGGACCGGCACATCGCCAAGACCTGGCGCCTGTCCTCCATGCTCGGCAACTACGTCGCCCCGGTCCCCGCCCAGCAGCGTGTGGGCAAGCACTGGTTCCTCGGGTCGGCCGACGCCATCTACCAGTCCCTCAACCTGCTCGACGACGAGCGCCCGGACTACGTGGTCATCACCGGTGCGGACAACATCTACCGCATGGACTTCTCCCAGATGCTGGAGCACCACGTCGCCTCCGGACTGCCGTGCACCGTGGCGGGCATCCGCCAGCCGCGCTCGCTGGCGGACCAGTTCGGCGTCATCGAGTCCGACCCCGAGCACCGCGGCGTCATCAAGGCCTTCGTGGAGAAGCCCAAGGAGACCCCCGGCCTGCCGGACTCCCCCGACGAGGTCCTGGCCTCCATGGGCAACTACATTATCAGCGCCGACGCCCTCATGGAGGCCGTGACCAAGGACGCGGCCGAGGAGGACTCCAAGCACGACATGGGCGGCAACATCGTGCCGTGGTTCGTGTCCCAGGGCGGCGCGGGCGTCTACGACTTCAAGGACAACGACGTCCCCGGCGCCTCCGAGCGCGACCGCGACTACTGGCGTGACGTGGGTACCGTGGACGCCTTCTACGAGGCCCACCAGGACCTCATTAGCGTCACCCCCGTGTTCAACCTGTACAACGAGCAGTGGCCGGTCTTCGCCGGGAGCCAGAACTCCGTGCCCCCGGCCAAGTTCGTCTACGGCCACCACGAGCGCCTGGGCCACGCGGTGGACTCGATCGTCTCCCCCGGTGTCATCGTCTCCGGCGGTGAGGTCATCTCCTCGGTCCTGTCCCCGGGGGTGCGCGTGAACTCCTGGTCCTCGGTGCGCGAGTCCGTCCTCATGGACGGGGTGAACGTGGGCCGTAACACGGTGGTCAACCGCACCATCCTGGACAAGTACGTCCGCGTGGAGGAGGGCGCCATGGTGGGGATCGACCCCGAGCACGACCGTGAGCGCGGCTTTACCGTGACCGACTCCGGTATCACCGTGGTGGCCAAGGGGCAGGTGGTCTCGCGCTGAGGCCCCCCCGGCACCCGTCCGGCCGGCCACCCACCGGTGGCCGGCCGGACTCTCTCTTACAGCCGGGCCGGCTGCGGGGCGGTGGCCGGCCGGGCTAGCCTGGGGCCATGGAGCGACTTCGTGGCGCGCTGAGCAGCGGCCCCCTGGTGGAGGAGGGGCCCGGCCTGCTGGTCATGGACGTGGACTCCACCCTCATTGAGCAGGAGGTCATTGAGCTCATTGCCGAGCGCGCCGGCACCCGGGCGCAGGTCGCCGAGGTCACGAGGCGGGCCATGCGCGGTGAGCTGGACTTCGCCGCCTCCCTGCGTGAGCGCGTGGCCACGCTCGAAGGCGTGGGCGAGGGCGTCTTCGCCGAGGTGCTCGCCGAGGTCCGCCTGACCCCCGGCGCCCAGGAGCTCATTGGCACCCTGCACGCCAGGGGCTGCGCGGTGGGGGTGGTCTCGGGCGGCTTTGAGGAGGTGGTGGGCCCCCTGGCCCGGCGCCTGGGTATTGACCACGTGGCGGCCAACCGCCTGCAGGTCGCCGACGGCGTCCTGACCGGGCGGGTCCTGGGCCGCGTCGTGGACCGGGGCGTCAAGGAGCGGTGCCTGCGCGCCTGGGCCGCCCGGCACCGTGTGCCCCTGGAGCGCACCCTGGCCGTGGGCGACGGCGCCAACGACCTGGACATGCTCCGCGCGGCGGGGCTCGGCGTGGCCTTCTGCGCCAAGCCGGTAGTGGACCGGGCCGCCCGGGCCGCCGTGAGGGTACGTGACCTGGCGGCGGTGCTGGAGCTTATCGGCGCGCGCTGAGGACGTCGTACAGGTGGGCGCTGCGGGCCCCCAGGACCGCCCAGGGCACCGGGACCTCCAGGACGCAGGCGGTGGCCGTGGGCAGGCCGAAGGAGACCTGGCGGGCCAGCTCGTCGTCGTCGGCGTCGTGGAGGGCGTAGGCCAGGGCGCTGATGGTGGGCTCGTGCCCGACCACGACACCGGCCCGGGTGGTCTCGTCCAGGGCCCGGATGAGGGCGAGGATACGCTCGACCCCCGCGTGGTAGATGGCGGGCTCGACCACGAAGGCGGCCTGCGGGTAGTAGTCGGCCAGGGGCAGGGCCGTCTGACGGGTGCGGGCCGCCGGGGAGACCAGGAGGGTCTGGACCTCGGGGACGCGGGAGCTGACCTTGCGGGCCAGGGCGTCGGCCAGGTCGACCCCCCGGGGCGTCAGGGGCCTCTCCAGGTCCGTGGGGGCGTCGTGGGAGGCCTTGGAGTGGCGGACGAGCACGAGCGTGTGGGCGGCACCTGGGGTCTGCGGGGTCACGCCCCACACTGTACGACACGTGTGGCCCCGCCCGCCCCCCAGGGGGTGGCACTCAACGTCAGGACGGCGAGGTGCCCCCCCCCATCGCGTTGACCGCCAGCGGCACGCCCCGGCACGTCAGGACGGCGGCCGGAAGCCGAGCTCCCGGTACAGGTGCGCGGCGGCCGCGGAGGTCCCCTCGCCGGTGCGCAGGGAGAGGGTCTTCTCCCCGGCACGGGCGCAGGCGCGCACGGCGCCGCCCAGCAGCGCCCGCCCGGTGCCCCGCCCCCGGGCGCCGGGGACCACGACGAGGTCGATAATGAAGGGGCCGGGGAGGTCCGCGTCCCAGATCGAGCGCTCGACGGTGAAGACGGCCCCGACGGCCGCCCCGCCGTCGTACGCCACCAGGCTGGCGTCCGGCCGCAGGACGCCGTACCCGCCGGTAAGGGTCAGGGCCATCTCGGCACGGGCCTGGGCCAGGTCCGCGGCCGCCACGCCGGGAGGGTAGCCCTCCAGGTAGATCCGGGCCAGCTGGTCCGGGTCCTCCCCCAGCAGCGGGCGAAGATCCGCCTCCCCCGTGGGCGGGGCCGGGATCCTCAGGAGATCCAGTACCAGAAGGTCGTGGGCGAGCACTGTCCGCTCCTCATCGTTCTCTCAGCCGCCGGAGGCGTCGGACTCGGCCTGCCCCAGCAGGGCCCGCTGGTCCGGGGACAGGTATTGCCTGCCGCGTTCACGCCAGTGGACAGTGTAGCAGGGCCCGCTGGTCCGGGGACAGGTAGGGTGAGTCCAGCCAGCCGTCGGGCAGGTGGGGTCGTCGGGGCGCCCCGGCCCGGCCCCGCGGCCCCTCGACGGCCTGGCCCGGGTAGGGCACGACCCGGGGCAGGCCCGAGCGCACCTGCTCCAGGGCGGCCTCCAGGCCGGCCAGGGAGCCCACCCGGGCCAGGGCGGCGCGCCCGGCCCCGCCCACCGGGTAGCCCCTGAGGTACCAGCCCACGTGCTTGCGCAGGTCGCGTACCCCCCGGTCCTCCCCCAGCTCCGCCACCAGGAGGCGGGCGTGCTGCCGGAGCGTGTCCAGGACGGCGTCCAGGTCGGGGCGGGCGCGCTCCCCCGAGCCGGTCAGGGCGTGGACGATGTCGGCGAGGAGCCAGGGGCGCCCCTGGCAGCCGCGCCCCACGACCACCCCGTCGGCCCCCGTGGAACGCATCATGGCCGCCGCGTCGTCCCCCGTCCAGACGTCCCCGTTGCCCAGGACCGGGATGTCCACGGCCTCCTTGAGGGCGGCGACCCGCTCCCAGTGGGCGTGCCCGGAGTAGTGCTCCCGGGCGGTGCGGGCGTGCAGGGTGACGGCGGCGATACCGGCGTCCTGGGCGGTGCGCCCCGCCTCCAGGAAGGTCTCGTGCTCGGGGTCGATGCCAATGCGCATCTTCATGGTCACCGGGACGGGGACGTCGCGGCGGGCGGCGCGCGAGGCCGCCTCGGCGGCACGGACCGTCTCACGCAGGATCGCGGCCAGCAGGTCGCGCTTCCAGGGCAGGGCCGCGCCCCCGCCCCTACGGGTGACCTTGGGCACAGGGCAGCCGAAGTTGAGGTCAATGTGGTCCGCCAGGTCCTCCTCCACCAGGATCCTCACCGCCTGCCCCACCACCACCGGGTCCACGCCGTAGAGCTGGACGGAGCGGACCCGCTCGGCGGGGTCGGGGCGGACCATGGCCAGGGTCCTCTCGCGGCGCTCCACCAGCGCCCGGGTGGTGACCATCTCGGTGACGTACAGGCCGGCCGGGGCCGTCAGGGACCCGTCAGGCGCCCTCAGGGGGCCGGGGGCGCCCGGGCGCAGCGAGGCGGGCAGGGCCGACTCCCCCTGCTCGCGGCACAGGCGCCGGAAGGAGGCGTTGGTGACCCCGGCCATGGGGGCGAGCCCCACGGGGACGGTGACGGTGAGCGGCCCGATGCGCAGCGGGGGGAAGAGGCCGGGCGCCGGGGCCGCCCCGGGGGCGCGCTCAGGCGCTGTGGCGTCCACGCCGCACCTCCCGCGGCCCGGAATCCGGCCCGGGATCCGCCACGGGATCCGGCTCGGGGGCGGGAGCGGCCGGGGCCGCCGTGGTGGGGCACAGGGCGGCGGCAATGGCCGTGGTGACCGGGATGGCCAGGACCAGGCCGATGGAGGACACCAGGGTACGCACCACCTCCTCGGCGATCTCCCCGCTCAGGACCGTGTCCACCACGGCCCGGTCGATCAGGGAGGCCGTCAGGATCAGGGGCAGGGCGGTGCCCGCGTAGGCGAAGGCCAGGGTGTACACCGTCGAGGCGATGTGGTCCCGCCCGATCCTCATACCGCCGGTGAACAGCCGCGCCCGGGACAGCCCCGGGTTGGCGGCGTGCAGCTCCCACACGGCCGAGGCCTGGGTGATGGTCACGTCGTTGAGGACGCCCAGGCCGGCTATGACCATGCCGCAGGTCAGCAGGGAGGTCAGGCTCAGGCCCGGCACCAGGCTCATGAGCGTCACGGAGGTCTCGTCGCTGGCCCCGGTCAGGTTGGCTGCCCCGGTCCCCCACAGGGACAGCCCGACCGTGATGACCACCCCGGCGAAGGTGCCCAGCAGCGCCGTGGTGGTACGCACCGATATCCCGTGGGCCACGTAGACGGCCACCAGCATCATGGTGGTGGAGCCCACCAGGGTCACCGCCAGGGGGGAGCGGCCGGAGAGCAGGGCCGGGATCATGAAGAGCACCAGGACCGCCGTGGCCAGCAGCAGCCCGACGACGCTGAGCGCCCCGCGGCGGCCCGCCACCGCCACCACCAGGACCAGGTAGACGACCCCCAGGGCCGCCACCGGCAGCTGACGCTGGTAGTCCACGAACACGTAGGGGGTCCCCCCGGCCAGGGCCGAGGGCGTGTACATGACCTGCAGGCGGTCGCCCACGTCGGCGACCCGGCGGGACTCGGTGGGCACGTGGACGGGCAGGACCAGGTCCTTGCCCGCCCCGGAGGTGATCCTGGCGCACAGCGCGTCAGCCAGCAGGGAGGCGTCCGCGCTGCCGCCCAGGGAGGCGGCGGCCTGGCGGCAGTCGTCCACGTCCAGGGAGGTGACCGTGGCGGTCTCCAGGCTCGCCCCCGGGGCGGCGAAGGGCCGCGAGCCGATCGGGCTGCCCTCCCCCCGGGGCCAGAGCACCACCATGCCGACGACGGCGGCCAGGACCAGGGGCACGATGACCGCCGCCAGGACGAACCGGACCCGCCGGGCCTCGTGGTCGGGCAGGACCAGCGGCCCCGACGTGTGGGAGTGGCCGTGTCCGTGGCCCATTACCCCGCCCCCGCCTCAGGCGCCCACGAGGCGCTCGGTGAGGTAGCGCTCCACGCCCTCGAGCGGGACGCGCTCCTGGACCATGGTGTCGCGCTCGCGCACGGTGACCGCGCCGTCGCCGGGCGAGTCGAAGTCGTAGGTGACGCAGAAGGGGGTGCCGATCTCGTCCTGGCGGCGGTAGCGGCGGCCCACCGCCCCGGCGTCGTCGTACTCCACGTTCCAGATCCGGCGCAGGCGCGCGGCCAGCTCCCGGGCCGGGGCGGTGAGCTCCTCCTTACGGCTCAGCGGCAGCACGGCGGCCTTGACCGGGGCCAGGCGCGGGTCGAGCCGCAGCAGCACCCGCCTGTCCACCCCGCCCTTGGTGTTGGGGGCCTCGTCCTCGGTGTAGGCCTCCACCAGGAAGGCCATGAGGGAGCGGGTCAGCCCCGCGCTGGGCTCGATGACGTAGGGGGTCCAGCGCTCGCCGCGGGACTGGTCGAAGTAGGACAGGTCCTTGCCGGAGTGCCTGGCGTGGGTGGACAGGTCGAAGTCGGTGCGGTTGGCGATGCCCTCCAGCTCACCCCACTCCGAGCCTGCGAACCCGAAGCGGTACTCCAGGTCCACGGTGCGCTTGGAGTAGTGGGAGAGCTTCTCGGCGGGGTGCTCGTAGAGGCGCAGGTTGTCCTCGCTAATGCCCAGGCCGGTGTACCAGGCCCTGCGGTAGTCGATCCAGTACTGGTGCCACTGCTCGTCGGTGCCCGGCTCGCAGAAGAACTCCAGCTCCATCTGCTCGAACTCCCGGGTGCGGAAGATGAAGTTGCCCGGGGTGATCTCGTTGCGGAAGGACTTACCCACCTGGCCGATGCCGAAGGGCGGCCTCTTGCGGGCGGCGCTCATGACGTTGGCGAAGTTGACGAAGATGCCCTGGGCGGTCTCGGGACGCAGGTAGTGCAGGCCGGCCTCGTCGTCGACCGGGCCCAGGAAGGTCTTGAGCAGCCCGGAGAAGGCCCGCGGCTCGGTCCAGGAGCCGGCCTGGCCGGTGACCGGGTCGGGCACGTCGGACAGCTGGACGGTGTCGGGGTCCAGGCCCTTGCGCTCGGCGTAGGCCTCGATGAGCTCGTCGGCCCGGTAGCGCCGGTGGGTGTGGAGGGACTCCACCAGCGGGTCGGTGAAGGCGCTCACGTGCCCGGAGGCCACCCACACCTCCCGGGGCAGGATGACCGAGGAGTCCAGGCCCACGACGTCGTCGCGGGAGCGGACCATGTACTGCCACCACTGGCGCTTGATGTTCTCCTTGAGCTCGACCCCCAGCGGGCCGTAGTCCCAGGCGGCCCGGGTGCCGCCGTAGATCTCCCCGCAGGGGAAGACGAAGCCGCGGCGCTTGGCCAGGTTGATGACGCGCTCGAGCGTGGAGGGTGTCTGTGCCACCGGTGATCTCCTGGGTCGTTGTCCGCACCTGGTTGGTGGGAACGAGTACGGTCAGTGTACGCCGGGTGCCCGGGCTCACCCCGCCGCCGTTTGACGGCACCCCACCCTTAAGTGAGAATCATTCCCATGCGGACCCTCAACCTGAGGCGCCTGACCGCCGTCGGCGCCGCCCTGACCCTGACCGCCGCCCTGACCGCCTGCTCGGCGCTGTCCTCCGACTCCCCCTCCACCTCGGGGGCCTCCGACGACCCCTCCTCGACGGCCTCCCAGGGCAAGCTGGCGGTCTCGGTGTCCTTCTACCCCATCGCCTACCTCGCCGAGGCGATCGGCGGGGAGCACGTCTCGGTCACCTCCGTGACCCCCGCCAACGTCGAGCCCCACGACTTCGAGCTCTCCCCCAAGGACGTCACGTCCCTGTCCTCCGCCAAGGTGGTCCTCTACGTCGCGGGCTTCCAGGCCTCCATGGACGACGCCGTCAGCCAGGTCTCCGGCCCCTCGGTCACGGACCTCTCCGGGGTGGTGGACCTGCGCCACCACGACGGCGTCCAGGAGCACCACGACGACGCCCCGGCCACCGAGGCCGAGGCCGACCACGACCACGACGCCGGCGCCCTGGACCCCCACTTCTGGCTCGACCCGTCCCGGATGCAGAAGGCGGCCGACGCCGTGGAGAAGGCCCTGGCCGCGGCCGACCCGCAGCACGCCAGCGACTACGAGGCCAACCTCAAGGCCCTGACCGCCACCCTGACCGACGTGGACACCTCCTACACCCAGGGCCTGTCCCAGTGCGAGCGGACGACCTTCATCACCTCCCACGCCGCCTTCGGCTACCTGGCCGACCGCTACCACCTCACCCAGGCCCCCATCTCCGGCATCGACCCCGAGTCCGAGCCCAGCCCCGCCGACCTCGCCGCGATCAAGCAGGTGGTCCAGTCCACGGGCACCACCACGATCTTCACCGAGGAGCTCGTCTCGCCCAAGACCGCCCAGGCTCTGGCCAGCGAGACCGGCACCACCACCAAGGTGCTCAACCCCCTGGAGTCCGCCCCGGACTCCGGTGACTACGCCTCGGAGATGAAGAGCAACCTCTCCGAGCTGCGTACCGCCCTGGCCTGCAAGTAAGCCCCCCGCCCACCGACGGCGCCGCGCCGTCCCCACCACCCACAGGACACGGTCTATGGCACCCTCCCCCACCGAGCCGGCCCAGGACGGCCGGGCGCCCCGCGCCCCCGGCAGGCCCCCCGACCCGCCCGTCAGGGTGCAGGACCTCAGCGTGGTCCTGGGCACCAGCCTCATCCTGTCCGGCATCGACCTGACCGTGGGAGCCGGGGAGTCGGTGGCCCTGCTGGGGGCCAACGGCTCGGGCAAGTCGACCCTGGTCAGGACCCTGCTGGGCCTGAACCCGGTGGCCGGCGGCAGCGTGCGCCTGTTCGGCACCGACGTCCGCCAGCGCTCCCGCGTGCCCTGGGACCGGGTGGGCTACGTGCCCCAGCGGGTGGGGGCCGCCGCGGGGGTGCCCGCCACCGCCCTGGAGGTGGTGCGCTCGGGACTGCTGGGGCCGCGCCGGCCCTGGGCGGACCGGGGGCGGCGGGCCCGGGCGCGGGCCGAGGAGGCGCTGGAGGCCGTGGGCCTGGCCCACCGCGCCCACGACCACGTCCAGGTCCTCTCCGGCGGGCAGGCCCAGCGGGTCCTCATCGCCCGCGCCCTGGTGCGCCGCCCCGAGCTGCTGCTGCTGGACGAGCCCCTGGCCGGCATCGACCGGGAGAGCCGCCAGGGGCTGGCAGGCATCCTCACCGCCCTGAGCGCCTCGGGCCTGACCCTGGTGACCGTGCTCCACGAGATGGGTGAGCTCGCCCCGGTGGTCCACCGCGCCGTCGTCCTGGCCGAGGGGCGCCTGGTGGCCGACCGGCCCGCGGCGGACCTGGCCCCCACGCAGTACGACCCGGCCGACCCCGTCGGGCACGACCCCGCCCTGGGGTGCGAGCACGAGCACGTCCACGGGAGCACCGCCCCCGTGGTCCACCACGCCCCCCGGCTCCTGGACCACGACACCTGGAGGGACCGCCCATGACGGACACGCTCTACGACATGCTCTCCAGCCCCCTCATGCAGCGGGCGCTCATTGTGGCCGTGCTCGTGGGCCTGTCCGCCCCGGTGGTGGGCACCTACCTGGTCCAGCGGGGGCTGGCGCTGCTGGGCGACGGGATCGGGCACATCGCCCTGACCGGGGTGGCCCTGGGGTGGCTGGCCGGGGCCGGGGCCAATGTCACCCCCAACGACGCCTGGGCCGTGCCCGGGGCGATCCTGACCTCGGTGGCGGGCGCCGTCCTCATCGAGGTCATCCGCGCCCGGGGCCGCACCCGCGGCGACGTGGCCCTGGCGATCCTGTTCTACGGGGGCATCGCCGGCGGGGTCATCCTCATTAAGCTCGCCGGGGGCACGACGACGAACCTGACCAGCTACCTGTTCGGCTCCATCGCCACGGTCAGCGTCCCGGACGCCTGGTTCACCATCGCCCTGGCGGCCCTCGTGCTGCTCGTCGGCCTGGGGCTGCGCGGCCCGCTGTTCTGCCTGTGCCACGACGAGGAGTTCGCCCGCTCCATCGGCCTGCCCACCGGGGCCCTCAACGTCCTGGTCGCGGTGGTGGCCGCCCTGACCGTCTCAGTGTCCATGCGGGTGGTCGGGGCCCTGCTGGTCAGCGCCGTCATGATCGTGCCGGTGGCGATCGCCCAGCTCGTGTCCGGCTCCTTCGCCCTGACCATGCGCCTGGCCATGGGGATCGGGGTGACCTCCTGCGTCCTGGGCCTGGTGGTCACCTACGTGGTGTCCGCTTCGCCGGGCGCGATGATCGTGGTCATCCTGGTGGGCGCCTACGCCCTGACCGCTATGGTGACCTCCATTGTCCGGTTGGCGGTGCGTGGGCGCCGCCGTGAGGAGGTCAGCACATGAGCACGGCAGCCAGGCAGGACGGACCGGCCGCGCCCGGCGTCCGCAGGCAGCGGGCCACCAGGCAGCGGGCGGCGGTCGCCGACATCCTGTCCCGCACCGAGGAGTTCCGCTCCGCCCAGCAGATCCACGCCGCGCTCGACGCCGAGGGCACGCGGGTGGGGCTGGCGACCGTCTACCGCAACCTCACGGCCCTGGCGGGGAGCGGGGAGGTGGACCAGATCCGCAACGCGGAGGGCGAGACCCTCTACCGGCGCTGCGACGCCCACAGCCACCACCACCACCTCGTGTGCCGCTCCTGCGGCACCACTGTGGAGGTCTCCGCCGCCCCGCTGGAGACCTGGGTCGCCAGGATCAGCCAGGAGAACGGGTTCACCGACGTGGAGCACACCGCCGAGCTCTTCGGCCTGTGCGCCGCGTGCTCGGCGAGGCCGGACCGACGCCCCTAGCAGTCCTGCGCCCCCGCTGGCCTGGGCCCCTAGCCGGCCTGGGCCGCACGGTCCACGGCCCCCCCGAAGCGGCGGTCGCGGTTCACGTACGCCTCGACCGCCTTCCACAGCTGGACGCGGTCGAACTCCGGCCAGGGCAGGGGCGAGAAGTACAGCTCGGCGTAGGCCGACTCCCACATGAGGAAGTTGCTCGTGCGCAGCTCGCCGGAGGTGCGGATAAAGAGGTCCACGTCGCGCATGGTCGGTGAGTAGAGGTAGCGCCGGACCGTCCTCTCGGTGATGGAGGAGGCCTTGAGCCGCCCGGCGGCCACGTCCTGGCCCATGGCGCGGGCGGCGTCGGCGATCTCCGCCCGGCCCCCGTAGTTCAGGCACATATTGAGCACCGTGCCGGTGTTGGCGGAGGTAATGCGCTCGGCGCGGCGGACCTCGGAGAGGACCGACTTCCACAGCCGCGGCTCCCGGCCCACCCAGCGCACCCGCACGCCCCAGCGGTCCAGGTCGTCGGTCTGGGAGCGCAGGACGGTACGGGTGAAGCCCATGAGGAAGCGGACCTCGGCCGGCGAGCGCCTCCAGTTCTCCGTGGAGAAGGCGTAGACGCTCAGCTCGGGGATGCCCAGCTCCACCGCCCCGGCGATGACGTCCATCATGGTGGCCTCCCCCACCCGGTGGCCCTCGGTGCGCGGCAGGCCCCGGCTGTTGGCCCACCGGCCATTACCGTCCATGACGCAGGCCACGTGCTGGGGCAGGGCCTGGGCGTCCAGGTCCGGGGGCGTCAGCCCCGGGCGGTGCAGGGGCACGTGCTCGACGACCAGCTGGTCGGTGTCAGCCATCTCAGGTCCTTTCCACGAGGCTCAGGGAACGCAGCCTACGCTCCAGGTGCCAGGTCAGGTAGGCCGAGACCACCCCCGAGGCCTGGGCCCGGTCGCGGGCCGCGGAGGCGTCCGCCACCGCCCACTCCCCGGACAGGAGCGCCCCCAGGAGCGCCATGGCGCCGGGCTCGACCTCCACGGCCCCGGCGGTGCGGCAGGAGGCGCACACGGCCCCACCGTTCTGGACGTGGAAGGCGGCGTGGGGCCCCGGCGCGCCGCACCGGGCGCAGTCGTAGCACGACGGCGCCCACCCGGCCAGGGCCAGGGCCCGCAGGAGGTAGGAGTCCAGGACCAGGCCGGGGGCGTGACGACGTCGGGCCATGGCCGCCAGGGCCCCGGCCAGGAGGAGGTACTGCCGGGGGCTGGACTCGGTGCCCAGGTCCCCGTCGTCCCGGGTGAGGCGCTCGGCGGTCTCGGCCATGGTGGTGGCGCAGGTGAACATGGCGTAGTCGGCGCACACGACCCGGCAGAAGGGGTCGATGGTCTCCACCTGGGTGACCACCTCCAGGCTGCGTCCGGGGCGCAGCTGGACGTCGACCATGCTGAAGGGCTCCAGGCGGGCCCCGATGCGGGAGGTGGTGCGCCGCACCCCCTTGGCCACGGCCCGGACCTGGCCGTGGTGGCGGGTGAGGGCGACCACGATCCGGTCGGCCTCACCCAGCTGGTAGGTCCGCAGGACCACGGCCTCATCCCGGTACAGCCTGACGCCCACGTCCGCCTCAGCGCAGGGCGCGGTTGACCGCGGAGATGACGGCCCTGAAGGAGGAGGTGGTGATGGAGGGGTCGATACCCACGCCCCACAGGACCTGGCCGTCCACCTCGCACTCGACGTAGGAGGCGGCCAGGGCGTCGCGCCCCTGGCTCAGGGCGTGCTCGGCGTAGTCCAGGATGCGCACGTCCACCCCGGTGGACTCCAGGGCGGCGACGAAGGCGTCCAGGGGGCCGTTGCCCGAGGCGGTCAGCAGCCGCCGGGCGCCGCCGTCGCGCAGGGTGACGGTGAGGACGGAGTCCTCGTCCTGGCTCTGGGTCAGGGTCGCCCCCGTGAGCGCGAAGCGGCCCCAGGGGGCCAGGTCGGCCCCGGGGGCGGCCTTGGCGGGCAGGTACTCGTCGGTGAAGATCGTCCACAGGGTCGCGGCGTCGATCTCCCCGCCGTAGGTGTCCGCGTGCCGCTGGACAATGCGGGAGAACTCGATCTGGAGGCGGCGGGGCAGCTCCAGGTTGTGCGTGGTCCTCAGCAGGTAGGCCACGCCGCCCTTGCCGGACTGGGAGTTGACGCGCACCACGGCCTCGTAGGAGCGGCCCACGTCGTGGGGGTCGATGGGCAGGTAGGGCATGGACCAGGTCACCGCGGTCTCGGCGCCCTCGGCGTCGAGCCCCTCGGCCCGGGCGGCCTCGACCTGCTTGGCGCGGGCGGCGAAGCCCTTCTTAATGGCGTCCTGGTGGCTCCCGGAGAAGGAGGTGTAGACCAGCTCGCCGACGTAGGGGGTGCGCGGGGGCACGTCCATGCCGGTGGAGCGCTCCACGGTGCGCCGCACGGCGTCGATGTCGGAGATGTCGAGCATGGGGTCCACGCCCTGGCTGAAGAGGTTGAGGGCCAGGGTGACCAGGTCCACGTTGCCGGTGCGCTCGCCGTGGCCGAACAGGCAGCCCTCCACCCGGTCGGCCCCGGCCAGCAGGCCCAGCTCGGCGGCGGCCACCCCGGAGCCGCGGTCGTTGTGGTTGTGCAGGGACAGGCACACGTGCTCCCGGTGGGGCAGGTTGCGGCTCATCCACTCGATCTGGTCGGCGTAGACGTTGGGGGTGGCCCGCTCCACGGTGGCCGGCAGGTTGATAATGATCTCCCGGTCCTCCCCCGGCTGCCACACCCCCATGACGGCCTCGCAGACCTCCAGGGCGTACTCGCGCTCGGTGTCCACGAAGATCTCCGGGGAGTACTCGAAGCCGAAGACCGTCTCGTCGCCCAGGACCTTCTCGGCCCGGGCCAGCACCTGGCGGGTGCCGTCCACGGCGAGCTCGCGGATATCGTCCCGGCCCATGCGGAAGACGACCTCGCGGAAGAGCGGGGACAGGGCGTTGTAGAGGTGGACGGTGGCCCGGGGTAGGCCCACGCAGGCGTCCAGGGTGCGGTCAATGAGGTCCTCACGGGACTGGGTGAGCACCGAGACGGTCACGTCCTGGGGCACGGCACCGTCCTGGACCAGGGAGCGCACGAAGTCGTAGTCGGTCTGGGAGGCGGCGGGGAAGCCGATCTCGATCTCCTTGAACCCCATGTCCACCAGCAGGTCGAAGACGGCGCGCTTGGCGGCGGGGCCCATGGGCTCGATGAGGCTCTGGTTGCCGTCACGCAGGTCGGTGCTCAGCCACCGGGGGGCGTGGGTGATGCGCCTGGTGGGCCAGGTGCGGTCGGGCAGGTCCGTGACCACCGTGTCCAGGAAGGGCCTGTACTTGGCGTACGGCATGCCGGAGGGCTGCTGGGGGGCGGGGCGGGCGGTGCGCATCGGGGACTTCTCCTGACGTGGTTGTGTGCCCGCTGCAGGCGCCTGCCGCGGGCCTGGCCGGGCAGGGGGCGTCAGCCGCGGTCGGGGTGCCGGCCGTTCAGGCCCCGCCGCGGCGACTAAGCAGGAGGCCCGCCCCCGGGCGCGTGGTCGCTCGCACGGAGACGACGTTACCGCAATGACGCGCCGCGCGTCGCGTGGCCGGGGCCGGGCCCCACCGGGAGGCAGGCGGAGGGAGGCAGGGACACACAGGAGGTAGCGGACTCCTCCGTCATTCTGTAGCATGTGTACTACATCTAATGGCATACCTACTGAGGAGGTTTCTGTTGCCCCCTGCTGTCATCACCACGGAGAGCCTGGAGTTCTCCTACGGGGCGGAACCGGTCCTGCGGGGCCTGAGCCTGTCGGTCGAGGCCGGCGAGGTCGTCTGCCTGCTGGGCCCCAACGGGGTCGGCAAGACGACCCTGGTGGAGAACCTGCTGGGCTCCCTGACCCCCACCGCCGGCTCGGTCCGGGTCCTGGACACCGACCCGCGCCGGGCGGGCGCCGCCTTCTGGGCGCGCGTGGGCCTGGTCCAGCAGAACTGGACCGACCACCCCAAGTGGCGGGTGGTCGACCAGCTGGAGTGGATCCGCGCCATCCAGCTGACCGCCTCCCCCGACGTCATGGGCACCTCCGAGGTGCTTAACGCCGTCGGGCTGGCCGACAAGGCGACCTCCCGCCTGTCCCGCCTGTCGGGCGGGCAGCGGCGCATCATCGACTTCGCCGCCGCCCTCATGGGCCGCCCCGAGCTGCTCGTCATGGACGAGCCGACCACGGGCCTGGACCCGGCCTCCAAGGCCCACCTGCACGACCTCATCCTCCAGTGCGTGGACGACGACAACGCCACCGTCCTCATGACCACCCACGACCTGGCCGAGGCCGAGCGCATCGCCTCGCGCGTGCTCATTATGAGCCGGGGGCGCGTGATCGCCGACGGGACTGTGACCGCCCTGCGCGAGCGCCTGGGCCACGACGCCGAGGTCACCTGGGTCCAGGACGGGGAGCACCACGTCCACGCCACCGCCGCCCCCGAGCGCTTCCTGGCCCAGCTCGACCTGGGCGCCATCACCGACCTCACCATTACCCGCCCCACCCTGGAGGAGACCTACCTCGCCCTGGTGAACAAGGAGGAGCAGTCATGACCATGCGCACCGTCCCCGCCGTCCTGCACGCGGCCGCCCGGCAGGCGGCCAGCGACCTGCGGCCGGTCATCCTGGGAACGGGGGCCATCTCGCTGCTGTTCACGGCCGTCCCCGTCATCCTGGTCGGCAGGCTCAGCAACGGCGCCGTCGACGCGGCTACGGCGTTCGGCCCCATGTTCGTCGCCGGCAGCATCGGCGCGTTCAGCTGCTTTATCACCATGCAGATCGTCGGGGAGACCTACGGCGACCGCGTCGGAGGCGCCCTGCTGCGGGTGCGCATCCTGCCCCACGGCCCGGCCGTGTGGGCGCTCGGCAAGACGATCTCCACCATTGCGAACACCATAGCGATCCAGGCGGCCATGCTCCTGGCCGCCGTACTCTTTGTCGACCTGCCCCTGAGCGCGTCCCAGATCCTGACCTGCCTGCCGCTCATCGCGCTGTCCGCCGTCGCCTCGGCCCCCCTGGGCTTCCTCATGGGCGCCCTGGCACGGGGCGTCTACAGCATGCTGGTCACCTACCTGGTCATCTTCGCCCTCGTACTCACCAGCGGCGTCCTCTTCCCCCTGACCTGGCTCCCGGGCTGGGCCCAGGGGATCCAGCTGGTCCTGCCCACGTACTGGTCGGGGCACCTGAGCCGGTGGGCGCTGGCGGGCGACCCGGCCTGGGAGATCGGCGGGGCCTTCGCCCCGGCCCTGGCCGCAGGGGTCCTGGCGGCCTGGGCCGTCGTCGGCTTCGCGGCGGTGCCCGCGGTCATCCGCCGCTCCTTCCGCAGGGAGAGCATCGGTACCCTGTCCCGTATGCAGTCCACTATCCGCTCGCAGTCGGGCCTGTAATGGCCGAGGAGAGCGTCCACAACCGGATCGCGGTCCTGCGCGCCGACCGCAGGGTCAGCCGCCGCGAGCTCGCCCAGGCCCTGGGTGTGCACTACCAGACGGTGGGCTACCTGGAGCGCGGCGAGTACGCCCCCTCCCTGCACCTGGCGCTGCGCATCGCCCGGTACTTCGACGTGCCCGTGGAGTCGGTGTTCTCCCTAGAGGAGTTCCCCCGCCTGAGGTGAGACCAGGCCGCCGAGCGCCCCCGCGGGCCGAGCCAGGATCCGTCCCCCGCCGCGTGCCGCCCTGCCGACCAGGAGGGCGGCACGCGCGCGTGCCCGCCGCCTGGTCCCCTTAAGACGCACACCGCTACAACTTGACATGTGTTACACACCATATTTTACTTGCTGGTATGTCCCTCCCGACGTCGGGAGGGGACCCGCCCCAGCCGTGCGCCCACCGCGCAGGGCCCTCGGTGCCGGTCACCGGCACCCTCGTGCGGGGAGACTACCAACGGCACGCAGGGCCGTCGGCACCTCCCCCGCCCCGTGTACGCCGACGCCTGCGCGCAGGCCCGCTGACTCCTATCGGCCCAACTCTCTCCGACGTGCTGCACAACAGCGTGAGCACGCACCACCCCACCCCAGGAGAAGTCACAACTATGAACCCACTCGTCCTACGATCATCCATTGTCGCAGCAGTCGGAGGACTCATCTTCGGTTTTGACACCGCGGTCATCTCCGGAGCCCAGAGAGGCATTATCGCGCACTTCGGCATCACCGAGACCCGGTACGGCTTCGTGGTGGCCACTGCGCTCATCGGCACCATTATCGGGGCCGTGATCGCCGGCAGGCCCGCCGACCGCTACGGGCGCAAGCGCGTCCTGGTGTGGATCGGCTTCCTCTTCCTCGCCGGGTCCCTGCTCACGGCCATCTCCCCCAACCTGTGGCTCCTCATGGCCTTCCGGCTCCTGGGAGGCGTGGGCGTGGGCATGGCCAGCGTCCTGTCGCCCATCTACACCGCGGAGATCGCCCCGCCCTCAAAGCGCGGCCGCCTGGTGGGCCTGGTGCAGCTGTCCGTGGTCATCGGTATCCTGACGGCCTACCTGTCCAATGTCGTGGTCCTCAAGCTCGTCCCGGCGATCGTGTCCGGCGACCCGACAACGGTCGAGTGGCGCTACATGCTGGCGGCCATGGCCATCCCCACGCTGATCTTCCTGGCCCTGCTGCCCACCATCTGCGAGACCCCGCGCTGGCTCATCGGCCAGGGCCGCATCGCCGAGGGCGAGGCCGTCGCCCAGCGCCTGACGGGCGACGAGGAGGAGGCCGCCACCATGGTCGCCGAGGTCCGCGCCCAGATCGAGCAGGACCGGGCCCTCAACGCCACCAAGGCACCCTTCTTCGTCAGGCAGAACCGCAAGGTCATCCTCCTGGCCATCGCCATCGCGGCCTTCAACCAGCTCTCGGGCATTAACGCCGTCCTGTACTACGCCCCCGAGATCTTCAGGCTCGCCGGCTTCGACACGACGGCATCCTTCCTGCAGTCCGCCGGCATCGGCCTGGTCAACCTGGTGGCCACCGTGGCGGCGGTGTCCATTATCGACCGGGTGGGCCGGCGCAGGCTCATGCTCATCGGGACCGTGGGCTACCTGGTCTCCCTGGGGACCCTGGCGGTCCTCTTCCTCACCGTCATCAAGAGCAACAACGCCGATGGCTCCACCGGCAGCCCCGGCGGGGCCTCCTACCTGGTGCTCGCGGCCCTGGCCCTGTTCATCGCCTCGCACGCCTTCGGCGAGGGGTCGGTCATCTGGGTCTTCCTGTCCGAGATCTTCCCCTCGCGCATCAGGGCCCGGGGACAGTCGCTGGGCTCGCTGACGCACTGGACCGCGGCCGCGATCATTACCTGGCTCTTCCCCGGCGTCGTGGCCAGGATCGGGCCGGCGGCCGGCTTCGGCTTCTTCTTCGTGTGCATGGTGGGCCTGCTGTTCTGGGTCATCCTCGTCATGCCCGAGACCAAGGGGGTCGCCCTGGAGGACATGGACGAGTACCTGGGCCTGGAGGAGCCCAAGACGGCCAGCGCGAGCCGGTAGGCCCGTCGCGCGCCTGCAGCGCGCGACGAGGCCGGTAGCGGGGGCGGGGGGCCGAGCGGATTGGCCCCCGCCCCCGCTGCCGTTTAAGGGCCGGTGCCCTAGAGCAGCCCGGCGGCCAGGTCCAGCGGGGTGCCGAAGCGGTGGGCGGTGACCGACACGGCCTGCTCACGCAGGAAGGGCAGCAGCTCGGTGTGCGGGCAGGCGGTCACCGCGCCGGTGTACAGGGCGACGTCGGGGCTGCCGGAGGTGGCCCGGCAGGCCTGCTCCCACCGCTCCCGGGCCGACTGGGTGCGCGGGCCGAGGATCCGCACCCGCGCCCCCTGGGGGCCGCAGGCGGCCGTGTCGGCCAGGCGGGCGCTCCACACCCGGCCCCGCTCCACGGCCACCACCACCCCGGCACCCGTCAGGGCGGCGCCCAGCTCCGGGGGCAGCGGCTCGGCCACCGACAGGCTCAGCGGCCCCGCGGCGCGCACGCCGGCCGCCAGGACCCGGACCAGGTCGGCCAGGTGGGTGCCGGCCTCGGCCCGCACGACCACCGCGGTGGGCCGGTAGCGCAGGACGTTGCGCTCGCACACCAGGGCGCCCACGTCCCGGCTGCGCCCGTAGGCGTTCTCCCAGGCCTCGGCGTCGGCCAGCAGCGCCTGGTGGAGGAACACGGAGTCCTCACGGCCCAGGCCGGAGCGGACGGCGTCGTAGACGGCCCTGACCCCTCCGTCCAGGTGCGCCCGCAGGTCCCCGGCCCCGGGCGGGGCGGCGTCGGCGGCCACGACCTCCCCCAGGCCCAGCAGGTAGCTGGGGCCGCCGGCCTTGGTGGTCGCGCCGATCGCCGAGCGCTTCCAGCCGCCGAAGGGCTGGCGGCGCACAATGGCGCCGGTAATGCCGCGGTTGACGTAGAGGTTGCCGGCCTGGACGCCCTCCAGCCAGGTGGCCAGCTCGTCGCGGTCAAGGGTCTGCAGGCCCGAGGTGAGCCCGTAGTCCACGGCGTTGACGACGTCCACGGCCTCCTGGAGGGTCTCCACGCGCATGACCCCCAGGACCGGGGCGAAGTACTCGGTGAGGTGGAACTCGCTGCCGGGGGCCACCCCCACGCGGATGCCGGGGCGCCACAGCCCGCCACCCAGGTAGCGGGGCTCGAGCACCCAGCGCTCACCGGGCCCCAGGGTGGTCAGGCCCCGCAGGGCCTTGGGGTCGTCGGGCACGACGGCCGGGCCGACCTGGGAGTCCAGGTGCGCGGGGCCGAGCACCCGCAGGGAGGCGGTGGCGTCAACGAGCTGTCGGGCCAGGCGCGCGGAGCGGCCCGCCGAGCCCACCAGGACCAGCAGGGAGGCCGCCGAGCACTTCTGCCCGGCGTGGGCGAAGGCGGAGGCCACCACGTCGCGCACCGCCAGGTCCGGGTCGGCCGAGGGGGTGACCACAATGGCGTTCTTGCCGCTGGTCTCCCCCAGCAGGTGCATGTCCGGCCTCCAGGAGCGGAAGAGGCGGGCGGTGTCGTAGGAGCCGGTGAGGACCACGCGCCCCACACCCGGGTGGGTCACCAGGTGCCGGGAGACCTCGCCGTCCTCCACGGGGGCCAGGACCAGGACGTCAGCGGGCACGCCCGCGTCGTGCAGGGCCCGCACGAGCTCGGCGGCGCAGCGGCGGGCCGGGGGCGCCGGCTTGAGGACGACGCCGCTGCCGGTGGCCAGGGCCGCCACGGTGCCGCCCACGGGGATGGCCAGCGGGAAGTTCCAGGGGGAGGCGACCACGGTCACGGCCACGGGCTCGAAGCGCGCCCCCACCAGGTAGGCGGGGTCCTCCAGATCCAGGGCGGCGGCCGCGTAGTGGTGGCAGAAGTCAATGGCCTCACTGACCTCCGGGTCGGCCTGGTCAATGGTCTTGCCGGCCTCGGAGGCGGCGACCTCAATGAGCTCGCCGCGGCGGGCGGCCAGGACGTCCCCGGCGTGGTGGAGGACGGCGGCCCGCTCCCGGGCCCCCAGCGCGGCCCAGTCGGCGGCGGCCCGGGCCACGGAGGCGAGGACGGCGTCGACGTCGGCGGTGGTGGCCCAGGCCCCCTGGGCGTCCTGGACCGCCTGGGCGCCGCGCGTGGAGGTGGGCACGGCCTCGGCGATACCACGGGCCCAGCGGCGGTTGGCCTCCAGGGACGGGTCGGAGTCGGGGGTGGAGGCAAAGGGGCGGCTGGAGCGCTCCTCCAGGCTCCCGGTCGGCTCGGGCACCCCGGCCCCGGCCTCGGCCAGGCGGTCCTGGACCCGGCGGGGGGCGGGTGAGGGCGCACCGGGGTCGAGGTCGGCCAGGGAGGCCAGGAAGCGGTCGCGCTCACGGGCGAACACGGACCCGTCGGTGGCCAGGGAGAAGACCCCGGACATGAAGTTCGCGGGGGCGGCGTTCTCCTCCAGGCGGCGCACCAGGTAGGAGACGGCGACGTCGAACTCGTGGGGGTGGACCACGGGGACGTAGAGCAGCAGGTGCCCCACGTCACGACGCACCACCTCGGCCAGGTCGGTGGCCATGCCCGAGAGCATCTCGAACTCCACGGCGTCGGCCTCCTCCAGGCGGGCGGCGCGCAGCTCGTAGGCGAAGGCGATGTCGAAGAGGTTCTGCCCGGCCACGCCCAGGCGCACGTTGGCGGTGCGCTCGGGGGTCATGGCCCAGGTGAGCATGCGCTTGTAGTTGGTGTCGGTGGCCTGCTTGGTGGGCCAGGTGGTCAGCTCCCAGCCATGGATCTCGGCGTCCACCCTCTCCATGGACAGGTTGGCGCCCTTGACCACGCGCACCTTGACCCGGGCCCCGCCTCCCGCCACCCTCCGGGCCGCCCAGGCCTGGAGGCGCTCCATGGCGGCCGGGGAGTCGGGCAGGTAGGCCTGCAGGACGACGCCGGCCTCGTAGTCGCGCAGGTCCTCCTGGTCGAGGATCCCGGTGAAGACCGCCAGGGTGAGGTCGAGGTCCTTGTAGTCCTCCATGTCCAGGTTGACAAAGGTGCCGTGGTCGCGGGCCAGGCGGTACAGGGGGCTGAGGGCCTCCACGCCGTGGGCGACGACCTCGGTAAAGCCCCAGGGGTTGTGGGGGCCGGTGACGGCCGAGACCTTGACGGAGACGTAGTCCACGTCCTCGCGGGTGACCAGGCGGGAGACCTCGGCCAGGCGGCGGGCGGCCTCCCTCTCCCCCAGGACCGCCTCCCCCAGGAGGTTGACGTTGAGGCGGTTGCCCCCGGCGCGCAGCCTGGCCAGGGCGGGGCCCAGGCCCCGGTCGGTGGCGTCGACCACGAGGTCGCCCACCAGCTCCCGGAAGGTGCGGCGGGCCACGGCGGCCACGGCCCTGGGGGCCAGGCGGGCGGCCGCGCCCCCCAGGCCCATGGCGGCGGCCAGGGGGACGGGCAGGAAGTCGGTGCGCCCGGCGGCGAGCCTGGTCAGGGCCGCAGCGGCCACGTCGAGGTCGGCGGGGCGCACCACGTCGTCCACGAAGCGGGTGGTGAAGCCCAGGCCCTCGGGGTCGGCCAGGACGGAGGACAGGAGCCTGGCGGTGCGCGGCGTGGGCTCGTTGACGGACTCGTCGGCCCAGCGGCGGGCCCGCTCCACTGCTTTGAGACCAAGGTCCCACAGGTGGTCGGGGCAGCGGCGCTCCCGGGCGGAGGGCGGACAGGTGGGGCCGGAGACGGGGGCCTTCATGGGGGGATGCCTTTCGCGAGGCGTGCGGTTACCCCCACAGTGTGCGTCATTGTGGCGTTCTACGCACCTATATTACGAGGTGTCGCCTCGGGGGCGCCCGGGCGGAACCAGGGCGCGGGGCCCGGGGGCGACGGGCAGGGAGGTGGCGCAGACGCCGACACGACTAGGACCACAGTCCCTGCCAGGGGCGCTGACCAGCGGAGTCAGTCGGCACGCCGCCGCCCGCGCTCAGAAGCCGAGCCGGGCCAGGGCCCTGGGGTCGGACTGCCAGTCCCTGGCGGTGCGCACGTGCAGGTCCAGGTAGACCCTGCGACCCAGGAGCCGCTCGATCCCGGCGCGGGCGCGCACCCCCACCTCCTTGAGGCGGGCCCCGCCCCGCCCGATGACAATGGCCTTCTGGGAGTCACGCTCCACGACCAGGCTCACCCGCACCTGGAGGCGGTTGCCCGACCCCTTGACACGGCTGCCCCGCTCGCGGGCGGAGCGGGGGTCGACGATCTCGTCCACGACCACCGCCAGGGAGTGCGGCAGCTCGTCACGCACCCCCTCCAGGGCGGCCTCGCGCACGAGCTCGGCGACCATGACCTCCACGGGCTCGTCGGTGACCTCCCCGGTGGGGTACAGGGGCGGGGAGGGGGGCAGGTGGGAGGCGAGCACGTCGGTCAGCACGCCGACCTGCTCGCCGCGCACGGCCGAGACCGGGACGATGTCCGCCCAGTCCCCCAGCGCGTCCACGGCCAGGAGCTGGGCGGCCAGGGCCTGGCGGCTGACGGTGTCCGTCTTGGTGACCACGGCGACCACGGGGGCGCGCAGCCCGGCCAGGTCGCGGGCGATGTAGCGGTCACCCGGCCCGATCCTCTCGTTGGCCGGCAGGCAGAAGGCGATGACGTCCACGTCCGCCAGGGTCTCGCGGACCAGGTCGTTGAGCCGCCTGCCCAGCAGGGTCCTGGGACGGTGGAGCCCGGGGGTGTCCACCAGGACCAGCTGGGCGCCCTCGCGGTGGACGACGCCGCGCACGTTGTGCCGGGTGGTCTGGGGGCGGCCGGAGGTGATCGCCACCTTGGTGCCCACCAGGGCATTGGTCAGGGTGGACTTACCCGTGTTGGGGCGCCCGACCAGGCACACGAAGCCGGCGCGGAAGCCCTGAGGGGCCTCGGGGACCTCCACGCGCGCCGAGGCGGGCAGGGGCTCGGGGGCGCCGTCGGGCCGCGGGCCGTTGGGAGGGCGGATGGGCGCGGGCTCACCGGCGGTGGTCTCGGCGCCGGCACCGCCGTCGCCGGTCTGCTCGCTGGCTGGGTCGCTCATGGGCGCTGTCCTCTCTGGCCTCTCTGGGGGCTCCGCCACGCACCGGCGTGCCCGCGCTGCGGGCGGCCTGGCGCCGGGGCGAGGTCTTACGGGTACCACCCGGTAGTCTGCCACGCCCTCGGTGCGGCAGGCGCAGCCGGCCCGGGTAGCAGGCGGCCCCCGCCCCGTTGAGAGCCCGCGGCGCGAGTGCGGGCCCGGGTAGCGGGCGGCCCGGGAGGCGGGGCGCGCCGGCGGGCCGCTACCCGGAGGCGGGCCCGGGGTCGCGGCTGGCAAGGAGGGTGGCGACCTGGCGGCGTCGCCCCATGGCCTGCTCGGCCTCCAGGCGCAGGCCCTGGGCGTAGCCCACCGCCCCGGGCAGGGGGACCCGGCCGACGGCCTTGGTGAGCAGGCCCCCGGCGGTGTCCACGTCGTCGTCCTCGACCTGGGTGCCGAAGAGCTCCCCGAGCTCGTCCAGGCCTAGGCGCACCGGGACCCGGTAGACGCCCCCGCCCAGGTCCTCGGCCTCCGGCTCGGCGTGGTCGTGCTCGTCGGTCAGGTCGCCGACGACCTCCTCCAGCAGGTCCTCCAGGGTCACCAACCCGGCGGTGCCCCCGTACTCGTCCACGGCCAGGACCATGTGGACGTGGCTGACCTGTATCTCGCGCAGGAGGTCGTCGGCGAGCTTCGTCTCCGGGACGTAGACGGCCTCCCTGGCGTAGGAGCCCACCTCGTGGTGCTCGCGCCCGGGGTCCTCGGTGACGTGGCGCAGCACGTCCTTGAGGTAGAGGATGCCGCGCACGTCGTCGGCGTCCTCCCCCACCACGGGCACGCGCGAGTAGCCCGAGCGCACGAACAGGCGCAGCGCGGAGGCCATGGTCTTGGCGGCGTCAATGGTGACCATGTCGGTACGGGGCACCATGACCTCGCGCACCAGGGTCTGCCCCAGCTCGACCACGCTGCGCAGCATCTGGCGGTCCTCGTCCTCGATGGACTGCGGCTGCCCGATCTCGTCGATCATCTCACGCAGCTCCTGGCCCACGACCTCCCGGGCCTCGGCCTGGGTCAGGGTGGAGGAGCGCCCGAAACGCTGCTCCAGCCAGCGCCAGGGGGCCCCCAGGGAGTTGACCCGCAGCAGCAGGCCGGCCAGGACCAGCAGGACGCCCTCGGGGTCGCGCCGTCCCAGGGTGCGCGGGGACAGGCCCACGACCCCGCCCAGCAGCAGGGTGTTGAGCACCAGCGACACCCCCAGGACCTGCCACCAGGAGGTCAGGACGCTGGCGACGGCCAGGGTCAGCAGGATCGCGGCGAGCATGTACACCGCCACCCGGGTGCTGCCCACGGTGGTCAGCACCTGGCTGCGGCGTCGGGTCAGCTCCACGACCTGCTCCGACCCCCGGTGCCCCTGGTCCACCAGGTCCTCGGCGGCGGCCCGGGTCATGCGCACCAGCGCCGACTCCCCCGCGGCCAGGACGGCCCCGAGGGCGAGCGCCGTGACGGCGCAGAGCACCAGGAAGGCGACCGGCACGTGGCTCATGCCTGCCGCTCCGCCAGGAAGGTCAGCAGCAGGGTGCGCTGGAGCTCGAACATCTCCTGCTTCTCCTTGGGCTCGGCGTGGTCGTAGCCCAGCAGGTGGAGGATGCCGTGGGTGGTCAGCAGCAGCATCTCCTCCACCGTGGAGTGCCCGGCCGCCAGGGCCTGCTGGGCGGCCACCTGGGGGCAGATGACAATGTCGCCCAGGGTCCCCGGCGGGGTCTCGGAGCCGGGTGTGCCCGGGCGCAGCTCGTCCATGGGGAAGCTCATGACGTCGGTGGGGCCGGGCAGGTCCAGCCAGCGCAGGTGGAGCTCGGCCATGGGGTCGGGCTCAATGAAGATGATATTGAGCTCGGCCATGGGGTTGACGTGCATGGCCCGCAGCACGTGGTCGGCCAGGGCGGCGAACTCGGCGCCGTCGATCTGGACGTCGGTCTCGTTGTTGACCTCAGTGGTCATGCGCGGTTCTCCTCACGGCTGCGGCGGGCTGGTTGCGGGGGCGGGCCCCGGGACGGTAGCGGCCCTGGCGGTGGCGCCCGCCCTGCCCCGCCGCCAGGGCGGCCGCCTCGGCGTCGTAGCGGGAGTAGGCCTCGATAATGCGGCCCACCAGGCGGTGGCGCACGACGTCGGCCGCCCCGAGCTCGCAGAAGCGCACCCCCTCCACGTCCTGAAGGATACGCCGTACCACGACGAGCCCGCTGGGGCGGCCCCCGGGCAGGTCCACCTGGGAGGTGTCCCCGGTGACCACCATCTTGGAGCCGAAGCCCAGGCGGGTGAGGAACATCTTCATCTGCTCGGGAGTGGTGTTCTGGGCCTCGTCCAGGATGACGAAGGCGTCGTTGAGGGTGCGTCCGCGCATGTAGGCCAGGGGCGCCACCTCGATGGTGCCGGCGGCCATGAGCCGGGGCAGGGCCTGGGGCTCGAGCATGTCGTGCAGGGCGTCGTAGAGGGGGCGCAGGTAGGGGTCGATCTTGTCGGTCAGGCTCCCGGGCAGGAAGCCCAGGCTCTCCCCGGCCTCCACGGCGGGGCGGGTCAGGATAATGCGGGAGACCTGCTGGCGGGCCAGGGCGTCCACGGCCTTGGCCATGGCCAGGTAGGTCTTGCCGGTCCCGGCCGGGCCGACGCCGAAGGTGATGGTGGACTCCTCAATGGCGTCGGTGTAGGCCTTCTGCCCCAGCGACTTGGGGCGGATGGTGCGGCCGCGGGCGGTCAGGACGTCCTCGGCCAGGACCTCGACGGGGCGGGCGGCGGCCTCCAGCAGGCTGATGGCGCGCTCGACGGCGTCCGCGCCCAGGGGCGTGCCCGTGCGGGCGACGTCAATGAGCTCGCTGAGCAGCACCATGACGGTGTCCACCCGGGGCGCCTGACCGCTGACGGTGACGGCGGTGCCGCGCACGTGGATGTCCACGTCCGGGAACCCCTTCTCGACGGCGCGCAGCACCTCGTCGCGGGCGCCGAGGATCTGGACGGGGGCGAGGTCGCCGGGCAGGACGAGGGTGCGGGTGGTACCGGTGGTGGGGCTGTCTGTCATTGTGGCCTGATCCTATGCGTGAGGCGCCCGGAATCGCGTGCGCCGCCACCGGGCGCCGCGCCGCGGCCTGCGGGCCCCGCGCCGCCGGGCGCCGCCCCCACCCCACCGCCGGGCGCCGCGCCACCACCGCCGAGCCTGGCCCCACCACCTGGCGCCACCTGCGGCCCCGCCGGGCGCCGGGCGGGGGTCAGGCAGGGTCGAACTGGCTGTTGTACAGCGCGGCGTAGGCCCCGCCGCGCTCCAGGAGCTCGGCGTGGGTGCCGGACTCCTTGACGTCCCCGCCCTCGAGGTAGAGGATGAGGTCCGCGTTCCTGATCGTGGACAGGCGGTGGGCGATGACGAAGCTCGTCCGCCCCTGCATGAGGCGGTCCATGGCCGCCTGGACCTGGATCTCGGTGCGGGTGTCCACGGAGGACGTCGCCTCGTCCAGGATGAGCAGGGGGGCGTCCTTGACCATGGCCCGGGCAATGGTCATGAGCTGCTTCTGGCCCGCCGAGAGGGTGACCGTCTCGTCCAGGAGCGTGTCGTAGCCCTGCGGCAGCTGGCGGACCAGCTCGGTGATCCCGGTGGCGGCGCAGACCTCGTCCAGGCGCTCGTCGTCCACGCCCTCGACGTCGTACACGAGGTTCTCCCGCAGGGTCCCCTGGAAGGTCCACGTGTCCTGGAGGACCATGCCGAACATGTCGCGCAGCTGGGCGCGGGTCATGGCCGTCACGTCGTGCCCGTCAATGCGGATCGACCCGGAGTCGGCCTCGTAGAAACGCATGAGGAGGTTGACGATGGTGGTCTTCCCCGCCCCCGTGGGCCCCACGATGGCCACCTTCTGGCCGGGCTCCACCCGTGCGGAGAAGTCGTGGAGGACGACGCGGTCCCTGGTGTAGCCGAAGCGCAGGTGCTCCACGTCCACCGCGCCGCGCACCACCTCCCCCGGGCGCGGCGCCCCCGCCGGGTCGTCGCTGGTGATCTCCGGCCCCATCTCCTCCTCGTTCAGCAGGGTGAAGACGCGGCGCGCCGCCGCCGTCATGGGCTGGATGGAGGCGGCCACCTGGCCGACGGTCTGCAGGGGCTGGGTGAACAGGCGGATGTAGACCATGAAGGCCACGATCGTGCCGAACTCGATGGAGCCGTTCATGGTCAGCACGGCGCCCACCACGCAGACCACCACGTAGGAGAGGTTCCCGATGAAGATCATCAGCGGCATCATGAGGCCCGAGAGGAACTGGCTCCTCCAGGCGGAGTCGTAGAGCTCGGTGTTGCGCTCGTGCATGACGCGGGCGGCCCGCTCCTCGCCCCGGAAGGCCTTGACCACGGTGAAGCCGCCGTAGGTCTCCTCCACGTGGGCGTTGAGCGCACCGAGCTGCTCCTGCTGGCGCTGGAAGTACCGCTGCGACCTGCCCATGATCCCCATGGTCAGGGCCATGCCCAGCAGTGCCGAGGTGATGCCGGCCAGCGCGAGGACCCAGTTGGTCCACAGCATCATGACGGTGCTGCCCACCAGCAGGGCCGCCGAGGAGACCAGGGAGGACATGGACTGGTTCATGGACTGGCTCATGGTGTCCACGTCGTTGGTGACCCGGGACAGGACGTCGCCGGTGGACCGCGAGTCCAGGTAGCTCAGCGGGAGCCGGTTGAACTTGCGTGACAGGTCCTGGCGCACGGCGCGGGTGGTAGACTGGACCACGTTGGCCATGAGGTAGCCCTGGACGTAGTTGAGCACGAGCCCCAGGGCGTACAGGAGGGCCAGGACCGTGGTGAGGCGCCCGACCCGGGCCAGGTCGACGCCGCCCGTGAGCCCCTGCGCCACGATGTTCGTGATCCTGGAGAGCTGGGAGGGGCCGACGAGGTTGAGGACGGAGCCGCCCAGCGCCATGAGCGCCGAGACACAGATCGTCCACCGGTAGGGCCGCAGGTAGGCCTTAAAGCCCTCCCGGACGGGGTGGCGGGCCACGAGGCGGGGACGCAGGGCCGGGGCCGCCTCCGCTACCTCCTGGCCCGGATCCGCCTCGGTCCGGACCTCGGCCCGGTCGTCGGCCGGGCTGGTGGGCAGGCCGGTGGGGCGGGCGTCGGCCTGGTCGTCGGCCAGGCCGGTGGGGCGGGCGGTCCTGTCGGTGGTGTCAGGCACGGAGCTCCTCCTTGCTGAGCTGAGAGCTGGCGATCTCCTGGTAGGTGGGGCAGGTGGCGAGGAGCTCCGCGTGGGTCCCCTGGCCCACCACCCGGCCGTGCTCCAGGACGATGATCTGGTCGGCGTCGCGGATGGTGCCGATGCGCTGGGCCACCACGAGGGTGGTGGCGCGCGGGTCGCGTCGGGCCAGGGCGCGGCGCAGGGCGCGGTCGGTGGTGTAGTCCAGGGCCGAGAAGGAGTCGTCGAAGATGAGGATCCCGGGGCTGGCGGCCAGGGCCCGGGCAATGGACAGGCGCTGGCGCTGCCCGCCGGAGACGTTGGTGCCGCCCTGGGTGATGGTGGCGTCGGCCCCGCCCTCCATCTCGGCGACGAACCCGGAGGCCTGGGCGGTCTCCAGGGCCTGCTCGACGGCGTCACGCCCCTGCTCGGTGAGCTCGTCCCCACGGGGGTAGGCGACGTTGGAGGCCACGGTCCCGCTGAACAGGTAGGCGCGCTGGGGCACGTAGCCGATGCGGCCGCGCAGGTCGTGCAGGCTGTAGTCGCGTACGTCCCGGCCGTCCACCAGGACGCGTCCGGCGGTGACGTCGGCAAGGCGGGGGACGAGGTTGACCAGGGTGGACTTGCCGCTCCCGGTGGCGCCGATAAAGGCGACCGTCTGGCCGGGGGCGGCGGTGAAGCTGATACCGGTCAGGGCGTCGTCGCCCGCCCCCGCGTAGCGGAAGGACACGTTCTCGAAGGTGACGGTGCCCGGTGCGGCCGCGTCCTGACCGGGTGAGGCCGCCCGGGGGGCGTCGGCGACGCTGGGCCGGGTGCTCAGGACCTCGGTAATGCGGCGGGCGGAGACCTGGGCGCGCGGCAGGAGGATGAAGACCAGCGTCAGGAGCATAAAGGCCATGACCACCTGCATGGCGTAGTTCGAGAAGACCACCATGTCCGCGAAGAGGGACACGCGCTGCGGGCCGGCGGCGGCCTCCACCAGGTGGGCGCCAATGGCGTAGACCGACAGGGTCAGGGTCGAGGAGATAAAGGTCATGCCCGGGCTCATGATCGCCATGACCCGGTTGGCCACGAGGTTGTTGCCGGTCAGGTCGTCATTGGCGTCGGCGAACTTGCGCTCCTGGTAGGCCTCGGCGTTGTAGGCGCGCACCACGCGGATACCGGTGAGCTGCTCGCGCGAGACCCGCCCCAGGACGTCGGTCAGGCCCTGGATGCGCTGGAAGCGCGGGATGGCCACGGCGATGATGACGCCGAGCATCATGCACAGGACGATGACGGCCACGCCCGTGGCGGTGGTCCACTCCCAGGCCTTGTCCGCGATCTTGAGGATCGCCCACACCGCCAGGATGGGGGCCTTGACGACCGCCTGCATGCCCATGGCGATGACGTTCTGGATCTGGGTGACGTCGTTGGTGGCACGGTTGATCAGGCTCGGTGCCGAGAAGCGGCCGACCTCGGCGTCGGAGAAGGCCAGGGAGTGGTTGAAGACCTCCTCGCGCAGGGTCCGGGCCAGGCCCGCGGCGATGCGTGCGGCGAGGTAGCCCACCACGACCGCGCAGACCAGGGAGCCCAGGGCGCAGGCGAGCATGTAGCCGCCCTGCTTGAGCACCTCGCTCATGGCCGAGTCCTCGGTGGTCACCAGGGTGGTAATGGTGGACATGTAGTCCGGGAGCCTCAGATCCAGCCAGACCTGGAGCACGATAAAAATGAGGGCGGCGCCCGCCATCTGCCTCTGCCTGGAGGAGAGGCGTCTCAGGACGTTCAGCATGTGCGCTCCTTGCGTGTGGCCGTGCGGCCGGGGTGGAAAAGGTGTCTTGGGGCGCCCGGGTCCCAGGCGGGGCGCGGGCGCGGTGGTGGGTCGCGGGCTAGGTGTGCGGGGGCGGCGGGGGCGTCACGACGCCGGAGTCCATGAGCTCACGGACCCGCCCCAGGATGCGGACCGCGGCGCGCCCGTCCTCAGGACCCAGGGCCGTGAGCAGGCAGGTGGTGCTGGTCAGCACCTCCTCGCCGCGGCGACGGACCTCCGTCTGCCCTGCCGGGGTGAGCCGGACGAGCACCCGCCGGCGGTCCACGGTGTCGTGGATGCGCTCGACCTGTCCCTTGCGCTCCAGGCTCTTGAGGATGTTGGCCACGCGGGCGCTGCTCAGGCTCAGGGCCGCGGCCAGGTCACCGGGGGTGAGGAAGGTCTCCGGCTCCTGGGGGCCGTGGGGGGCCGGGGCGGCAGGGGGTGGCGGCAGGTCGTCGGAGCGCTGGGCCAGGAAGAAGAGGACGGCCGCCTCCCCGCGCGTGCTGGCCTGGATGTCCTGGCTCCTGCCGTGGTGCATCGCCCCCAGGTGGCGCAGTACCTGGCCGGCCAGGTCACGGGCCTCGGCCTCCCACGCCGGGCTGGTGGCGGCCCCGGTGCCCGGGGTCCCGGCGGGGCCGGTGCCAGTGGGCCCGGTGCCTGGGGTGGGCCCCGTACTGGGTGTGGGCCCGGCACCGGGGGCAGGCCCGGAACCCGAGGCCCTCAAAGGGTCCGACGGACGCGGCAACCCGACCACCTCAATCCTGCTAGCACTGGAAGAGACTATGGCACGATATATCTTCTAGTGCAAGCAATCCGGGTGTCCGCTGCCTCTCAGACCTGTGGGCCAGGTAGGCGGCGGGCGCGACACCGAGGCGGCCGGCCCGCCACGGCAGGGGCCGGGTGCTCGCGCCCCGGTGTCGGTGACGGCAGGGCGCGAGCCGCGACAGGAGACGGGGGACGGCAGGCCCGACCGCTCCCGCCGGCTCAGGCCTGGGCCTGCCGCGCGGCGTCGCCCCCGGCGCCGTCGGCACGCACCTCCTAGGCGTCCTCGTCCTCGATCCCGGCACTAATCACCTGGGCCACCTCCTCGCGGATCCTGTCCCCGGCGTCGTCGCTCGCGACCAGGTCCTCCTGGGGCTCGGGGCTGACGGCGGCCACGATCTTGCCCCGCCCGTGCCCGGTGGCCAGGCGCTCCAGGCCGCGGGGCACGTCCTCCAGGTCGACTACCTCCTGGACACAGGGGTCGATACCGCCCTCCAGCAGCAGGGAGAGCAACTCGGCGAGCATGACGGACAGGTCGCGCACGGCGACCTCGTCCCCGTGGGAGTAGGCCGCCCCCAGGGAGATCTCGTGCAGCGAGGGGGCGACCCCGAAGGGGGGCAGGACGTCCAGGTCGGGGCGGCCGGCCGTGTACGCCAGGGCGCCGTTGAAGGCCAGGGCGCGCAGGTTGTCGGTGGCCGACCGGCTGCCCACCGTGTCCAGGACGGCGTCGACCCCGCGCCCGTCAGTGCGCTCACGCACCTGGGCCACCACGTCCTGGGCCTGGTAGTCAATGACCTCGTCCGCGCCCAGGGAGCGCACGTAGTCCAGGTTGGCCGCCGAGGCCGTGGCAATGACCCGGGTCCCCAGGTGACGGGCCAGCTGGACGGCGTAGCCCCCTACCCCTCCGGCGCCGCCGGTGACCAGGAAGCTGCTGCCCGAGGTCAGCGCCAGGCGGGTCAGCGCCTGGTAGGCGGTCATGGCGGCGCAGGGCAGGGCGGCGGCGTCCTGGGCCGAGACCCCCTGGGGGATCCGGGCCAGGGCGCAGGCGTCCACCACCACGTAGTCGGCGTAGCCTCCGCCGCGGCGCAGGTCGTGGTGGAGGACCACGCGGCTGCCCACGCCCAGCTCGGGGATGGTCGCGGCCTGCTCGGCCCCCTCCCCCACGGCCTCCACGGTCCCGGCCACGTCCAGGCCCAGCACGTGGGGCCAGTGCCAGGCGTCGTCGCCGCTGCGGGCGGTCTTGACGTCCACCGGGTTCAGGCCACAGGCGTGGACCCGCACCAGCACCTGACCGGGGCCGGGCTCGGGGACGGGGATCTGTGCGATGTGAAGGGACTGCGGGTCACCGGGGGCGTCGAGAACAAGCGCGCGCATCGTCATGAGCGGCATCCTGTCATGCCTCGGGCCCAATACCGGTATTCTGAGGCTGTTCCTCGTGTCTCCTGTCCCGTCCCGGCCCTCGCCCCCGACGACGGCCCACCGTCTCTGGGACGATCCTGGGAGCCTGCTGTGAACACGTCCGTTCTCGCGAGCAATAAGTACCGTTCTCACGACGAACAAGTACCGTTCTCGCGGGCAATAAGTACCGTTCTCGCGGTGGGGCGGCGCGGGGGGGTAGGAGGGCGGGCCTCAGCGGGTGCGCCGCGGCATGGTCAGGGGCGCGGCGGCGAGCACGACCAGGCCGGTGGCCACCAGGACCCCCAGGTCGCACACCAGGCCGGCGGTCACGACGTCGCTGGTACGGACCTCGTCAACGGCGTTGACGGCCCAGCTCATGGGCAGCAGGCGGCTGACCAGCTCCAGGACGCGCGGCAGCTCACCGCGCGGCACCAGGATCCCGCACAGGAAGAGCTGGATGCCGATGACCAGGGGCATGAACTGGACCGCCTGGAACTCGCTGCGCGAGAAGGCCGAGACGAGCAGGCCCAGGGCCACCCCCACGAAGGCGTCCACCAGCGCCACCAGGACCACCCAGGCCCAGCTGCCGGCCAGGCTCACGCCCAGGCCCCAGGCGCACACCGCCACCAGGAGGAGGGACTGCCCCAGGGACAGCAGGGTGAAGGCGGTGGCGTAGCCCATGACCAGGTCGGCCCGGTGCAGGGGCGTGGTCCACAGGCGCTCCAGGGTGCCGCTGGCCCGCTCCCGGAGCATGGTGACGCTGGTGACCAGGAACATGACGGCCATGGGCAGGATCGCGATCATGGAGACCGCCAGGGAGTCGAAGAGCACCTCGCCCAGGGGGGAGTCGAGGTAGACCAGGTACAGCAGCGTCACCAGGGCAGAGGGCACCACCATAATGAGGCCGATGGTGCGCCGGTCGTGACCGAGCTGGGTCAGGACGCGGGCGGTGGTCGCCAGGTAGGTGCGCGGGTTCATCGGACGGCCTCCGTGGTGCTGGCGGTGCGGGCGTGGTCGGCCTGGCGGATGACGGCCAGGAAGGCGGCGTCCATGGTGGGGGCGCCGGTGCGCTCCATGAGGCCCGAGGCGGTCTCGTGGGCCAGGAAGCGGCCGTCGCGCATGAGCAGGACGGAGTCGCAGCGCAGGGCCTCGTCCATGACGTGGCTGGAGACCAGCAGGGTGGTCCCGCGCTCGGCCAGGTCGCGGAAGGTCACCCACAGGTCCTCCCGGGTCAGCGGGTCCAGGCCGACGGTGGGCTCGTCCAGGACGAGCAACTCGGGGGACCCCACCAGGGCGCAGGCCAGGGACACCCGGTTGGTCTCGCCGCCGGAGTAGGTCGAGCCCGGGCGGTCCGCCAGGGCGGTGAGGCGGACGCGCTCCAGGACCTCGGCGGGGTCCATGGCACGGGGACCCGCCAGGCGTGCGAAGTAGGTGACGTTCTGGCGGGCGGTGAGGTCGGTGTAGACGCTCCTGCCCTGGGTCATGTAGCCGACGCGGTCGCGCAAGGGGCGGGCCCCGGGCCGGTGGCCCAGGACGGTGACCTGGCCCCGGTAGCGCTGGACGCCGACCAGGGTGCGCATGAGGGTGGTCTTGCCGCAGCCGGAGGGGCCCAGCAGCCCGGTGACGGAGCCTGCGGGCAGGTCCAGGTCAAGGCCGTGGAGGATCTCGGTGCCTCCCCGGGAGACGGTCAGCGCCCGGGTGGTGACGGCGGGTCGGGTGGGTCCGCCGGGTCCCGACACGATTTTCATCATGTGATGAATATAAGGGCGCGACCTGCCCCTGTCCACTCCGCCGGGCGGCTGCCGCGGCTGGCCGCCCGGGCGTTGGCCGGGGCTGCAGGCGGGGCTGTGGGCGAGGCCGCGGGCGGGTGCGCTCAGGGGAGCCCGTCCTGGGGCAGCACCGGCGCCGGGGCCTTAAGGCAGGTCACCCAGGACGTAGCGCTCAATGGAGGGGCCCACCAGGGCCGCCAGCCCCTCGGCGTCCAGGGCCGCGATCTCGCCCATGCGCGCCCCCCAGCGGGCGATCCCCAGGCCGATCAGCTGGGTGGCCACCAGCTGGGCGCGCAGGGCGGGACGGTCAGGGGACAGGCGCCGGGTCAGGGGCCCCAGGACGGCGGTGACGACGAAGTCGCGCACCGGGCTGATAATGAGCTCGTTCTCCAGGGCGGCACGGACCACCGCCATAAAGCGGTCGGCCCCCATCTCGTCCCACAGGGACACGAAGAGGCGCACCAGCGCGACCCCCACCCCCTGGGCGGGCAGGGTGCGCACGAGCGCGGCCCGCTGGGCCAGGGCCACCGGGGCCCCGGCGGCGGTGGAGATGACGGCCTCCACGAAGAGCTGCTCCCGGTCGGGGAAGTAGTGGTGGACCAGGGCGGGGTCGACCCCGGCGTCACGGGCCACGCCGCGCAGGGAGGCGCGGTAGCCCTCCCGGGCGAAGGCGGCGCGGGCGGCCACCAGGATGGCCGCGCGGGCGTCGGGGCTGCCCGCGGGGCGCCGTCCCCGGGGGGTCATGACCACAGCCCCGCCCGCTGGGCCAGGACGGCCAGTGCGACGGGTCCGGCCGAGGCGGTGCGCAGCACGTGCGGTCCCAGCCGCACCACGAGCGCACCGGCGTCCCGCAGCGCCGTCGTCTCCGCCTCGCTCACGCCCCCCTCCGGCCCGACGACGACGGCCACCACCGGGCGGTGCGGGCCCGGCCGGGGCAGGCCCACCCCGCCGATGGGGGCCGTCGCCGCCTCGTGCAGGACCAGGACCAGCCCCCCGGCCGCCACGACCTCGCCCGTCCAGCTGGCCAGGTCCCTGGTCGTACGCACCTGGTCCACCTGCGGCACGCGGGCGCGGCGGGCCTGCTTGGCGGCCTCCCGGGCCGTCGCCTGCCACCGGTCCCGCCCCCTGACGGCCCTCGGGCCCCTCCATGCCGACACGCACCGCTCCGCCTGCCAGGGCACCACCACCTCGACCCCCACCTCGGTGGCGGTCTGGACGGCCTGCTCGTCACGGCCCCCCTTGGCCAGGGCCTGCACCAGGGCCAGGCGCAGCGGCGGGGGCGTCTCGACGACGCGCTCGACCACCCGCACCCCCAGGCGGTCCGGGCGCCCGCCCTCGGCCACCTCGCACACCAGGCGCAGCCCGGCGCCGTCGACCAGGTCCACCCGCTCCCCCGGGCGCAGGCGGCGCACGGCCACGGCGTGGTGGGCCTCGGGGCCCGTCAGCGTCAGCGTCCCGCCTCGGCGGGCCGTCTGCGCGCCGCCGGCGGGCTCAAGCGTGTCGGGGGTCAGGACGAAGACGGGGGCGCTCACCGCCCCAGCCTATGGCCGCCGCGGGACCCGGGGGAACCGGTAGCCCGCGCCGGCGACCGGTGCTAGCGTCACGAGCATGACCGAGCCGCAGCTCCCGGACCGGGCCCCCTCCCCCGCGCCCCAGGCCGTACCCGCCACCGTGGAGGACCTCCGCCGCAACCTGGCGGCCGTACGAGCCCGGATCGCCTCCGCCGCAGAGCGCGCCGGGCGACCCGCCGGGATCCGCCTGCTGCCGGTGTCCAAGACCGTGCCCGAGGAGCGGCTGCGGCTCGCCCACGCCGCTGGCGTCACGCAGATGGGTGAGAACAAGGTCCAGGAGGCCAGGCGCAAGGCCCGGGCACTGGCGGACCTGGGCATCCGCTGGGTGGTCATCGGCCACCTGCAGACCAACAAGGCCGGGGACGTGGTGGCCTTCGCCGACGAGTTCCAGGCCCTGGACTCCCTGCGCGTGGCCCAGGCCCTGGACCGTCGCCTCCAGGCGGCGGGGCGGGGCCTGGACGTCTACGTGCAGGTCAACTCCTCGGGCGAGGCCTCCAAGTTCGGCCTCGAGCCCGCTGAGGTGCCCGCCTTCCTGGCGGCCCTGCCCGTCTTCTCCTCGCTGCGGGTGCGCGGCCTCATGACGCTGGCCGCCCGCGCCGGTCAGGCGCGCGTCCGCGAGTGCTTCCGGACCGTGCGCGCCCTGCGCGACGCCGGGCTCCAGGACGGCACGGTCGGTGACGGCCAGCTGTCCATGGGCATGAGCGGGGACCTCGAGCTCGCCGTCGAGGAGGGCTCGACCTGTGTGCGCGTGGGCCAGGCGGTCTTCGGGCCGCGTCCGGCCGGCTCCCGCTGACCGGGCGCGCAGGCGCCCCCCGGGGGCCTGAGCTCGGGGCCCGGGGGCCAGCCCCTAGCGTCCGGCGAGCTTGTCCTTGATCTTCCCGCGCAGGCCCTCGTCGCGGGCCGGCGGGTAGCTGTCCTCCCCGCGCAGGGCGGCGAGCTCGCGCAGGAGCGTCCTCTGGCGCTCGTCCAGGTGGGTGGGGGTCTCCACCACGATGCTCACGTGGAGGTCGCCGCGGCCGTGACGGCGCAGGCGGCCCACGCCCAGGCCGCTGAGGACCACCTCGTCCCCGCCCTGGGTGCCGGCCTTGACGGAGACCTGGCGCGTCCCGTCCAGGGTGTCGATGGAGAACGTCGCTCCCAGGGCGGCGGCCGTCATGGGCACGCGCAGCTCGGTGTGGAGGTCGTCACCTTGACGCTCCAGGAAGTCGTGGCGCTTCTCGACCACCTCCAGGTAGAGGTCCCCGGCGGGCCCCCCGGCGGGCCCGGCCTCGCCCCGGCCGGGCATGCGGATACGGGTGCCGGTGGTCACGCCCGCGGGGATGGTGGCCTCGATGTCCTGGTGGGCCACCACCCGCCCCTGCCCGGAGCACTCCTTGCAGGGGGTGACGATGACGGTGCCGTAGCCCCGGCAGTCGGGGCAGGGTGAGCTGGTCATGACGTTGCCCAGGAAGGAGCGGGCCATGCGCTGCACGGAGCCGCTGCCGTTGCACGTCGAGCAGGTCACCGGCTCGGTGCCCGGCTCGGCGCAGGCGCCGTGGCAGCGCCCGCAGGCCACGTAGGTGTCCACCTCCACGGTACGGGTGGCGCCGAAGGCCACGTCGGCCAGGTCCACCTCCACGGCCACCAGGGCGTCCTGGCCGCGGCGGGCCCGGGAGGCGGGGCCGCGCTGGGTCATGGAGCCGCCGAAGAAGGAGGTGAAGATGTCCGAGAAGGTGCCGAAGTCGCCGGTGAACCCCGGGCCCCCGCGCAGGGCGTCCTGGCCGCCCAGGTCGTAGGCCTGGCGCTTCTCGGGGTCGGAGAGCACCTCGTAGGCGACCGTGACCTCCTTGAACTCCTCCTCGTGGCCCGGGCCGGCGACGTCGGGGTGGAGCTGGCGGGCCTTGCGTCGGTAGGCCCTCTTGATCTCCTCGGCGTCGGCCTGTCGGGTGACGCCGAGGACCTCGTAGTAGTCGCTCACTGTTGTCCTTCTCACGCTGGGCGCGTTGTGGTTGGGAGGGCCGACGGCGTCGCGTCCGCCCGGTGGTGTGGGGTGCGGGTGGCGCCCTACCCCGCGGGCCCGGCCATGAACCGGGAGAGGTAGCGGGCCACGGCCCGCACCACGGTCATGGTGGCGGGGTAGTCCATGCGGGTGGGGCCGATGACCCCCAGGCGGGCCAGGACCTGGCCCTGGCCGACGCCGTAGCCGGCGGTGACCACGGAGGCCTCGGCCAGGACGTCGTCGTGGTTCTCGCTGCCGATGCTCACCCGCATGCCCGTGGGGTCTTCGTCACCACCCGCGGGGGCGTCGTCGGTCTCGGGGCTCAGCAGGCGCAGCAGGACCACCTGCTCCTCAATGGCGTCCAGCAGGGGCCCCAGGGAGGAGAAGTCCGGTGTGGAGCGGGCCAGGTTGGCGGTGCCGGCCACGGCCAGGCGCTCCTCGGCGTCGGGGCGCAGCGCGGCCACCAGCTCGCCTATGACCGCCGCCAGCAGGGCGCGCTCGTCGTCAGGGGCCTGCTCGGCCAGGTGGGTCAGGACCGGTACCACCTCCTGGGCGCGGCGCCCCACCAGGGCGGCGTTGAGCCGCAGCCGCAGCCGCTCCAGGACCAGGGGGTCGAGTGCGCCCACCACCTGGGGCCCGGGCCCGGCCAGGGTCACGGTACGCTGCTCCACTCGCCCGGTGTCGGTGACAATGACCATGAGCAGGCGCGTGGGCCCCAGGGCCACCAGCTCCAGGTGCCGCAGGGCGGTGCGGCGCAGGCTGGGGTACTCCACCACGGCGAGCTGGCCGGTGAGCTGGGCCAGGACGCGCACGGTGCGCACCACCACCTGGTCCAGGTCCACCGCCCCCGCCAGCAGGGCAGTCATGGCCTCGCGCTCGGGTGCCGACAGGGGCTTGACACGGGCGACCTCGTCCACGAAGAGCCGGTACCCCTTCTGGGTGGGGACCCGCCCGGCGCTGGTGTGGGGCTGGTAGATGTAGCCCTCGTCCTCCAGGGCGGCCATGTCGTTGCGGATGGTCGCCGGGGAGACGCCGAGCCGGTAGCGCTCGGTCAGGGCCCGGGAGCCCACCGGCTCGCGGGTGCGCACGTAGTCGGTCACGATGGCGGAGAGGACCTGCAGCCTGCGCTCACTGGGCACTGCTCCTCCTTCCCGCCGGGGCGTCCCGCCCCCTTAGCACTCGGTGTCCGTGAGTGCCATCCTACGCCCGGGTCCGGCGCGCCCCCAGGGGTGGGCCCGTGACCTTCGCCTACCGTGCTCGTCGTGAACCCCTACCGGCCCGTACCCGGATCGACCGCGGCCCGCCGTGCCGCCCTGCGCCAGCAGGCCGCTACCGCTACGCCCGCCTGCCCCCGCCGCGACCCCGCCCCACCGCGAGCCCCCGGGGCCGCCGACCGGTACGGCTCCGACGTCCTGGCAACCGACCCCCACCGCGTGGGCCCCGCCGCGACCCGGCCCCGCTCCGTGGAGGTGGCCGCGGAGCCCGGCATGGTCCTGGAGGACCGTCAGACCGGGTTCGTGGGGGCGGTCGTGGCCGTGGAGAAGTCGGGGGGCACCCACCTGGTGGTCCTGGAGGACCGCCACGGGCTGCGGCGCGGCTTCCCCCTGGGCCCCGGCTTCTGGCTGGAGGGGCGGCCCGTCGTCCTGGCCCCGCCGCCTGGGCGCGTCCGCCCCACCGGCCCGGTCAGCGCCGCGGGCCGCGCCCTGACCGCCTCGGGCTCCTACGCCGTGGCCGGTGAGCGCGCCAGGGTGGCCCGGGCCTCACGGATCTGGGTCGAGGGCAGGCACGACGCCGAGCTCGTGGAGAAGGTCTGGGGCGACGACCTGCGCCACGAGGGGGTGGTCGTCCTCATGCTCGACGGCGTGGACAACCTGGAGCGGGTCATATCCGACTTCGGCCCCGGCCCCGCCCGGCGTGCCGGCGTCCTGGTGGACCACCTGGTGGCGGGCTCCAAGGAGTCCCGGATCGCCCAGAGGGTGCGCTCCCTGCCCGGCGGGGACGACGTCCTGGTCCTGGGCCACCCCTACGTGGACGTGTGGCAGGCCGTGCGGCCCGAGCGGGTGGGGCTGCGCCGCTGGCCGGAGGTGCCCCGGGGCACCGACGTCAAGCACGGCACCCTCCAGGCCCTGGGGTGGCCCCACGCCACCCAGGCCGACGTCGCCCGCGGCTGGCAGCGCATCCTGGGCAGCGTGCGCAGCTACAAGGACCTGGAGCCCGCCCTGCTGGGGCGCGTGGAGGAGCTCATTGACTTTGTCACCGCCCCCGACCGTGCCCACGTTATTGCCGGGGACGTGCCTTAGCTATCGGGGACGTACCCTTAAAGTACGTCCCCGACGACTAAGGCACGTCGCCAATGACCAGAGCACGTCCCCGGCAACCAGGGCACGTCGCCGGGGCGTCAGTCCGCCAGGGCCAGGCGCCTGCTGCGCAGGACCAGGACGGCGTCCTTGGCCAGCAGCGCCGCCGCCAGGCCCACGCCGACAGCCGTGGTGACCAGGCCGTCGGCGACAAAGATCAGGACCATGGCGGCCAGGACCGGGACCAGGTGCAGGAAGGTCTGCCCCACGTAGGCGCCGAAGCCGGGCATGACCACCCCGTCGGCCTCCGCCACGGACTTGACCATGAAGTTGGGGCCGTTACCGATGTAGGTGATGGCGCCGCACAGCACCGCCCCCAGGGAGATAGGCACCAGGAAGACCTCGGGGACCCCCGCCACCACGGCCCCCCCGGGGCCGGCCACGTGACGGGCCACCTCGAAGAAGGTCGCGTAGGTGGGGGCGTTGTCCAGCACGGAGGACAGCCCCCCGGTGAAGACGAAGAAGGTCACCTCGTTCATGGGCAGGTGGGGGGCCACCTCGTCCAGGTAGGCCAGGGCCGGGATCATGGTCAGGAAGATCCCCACGAACAGGGTGGCGACCTCGGCGATCGGCCCCCACTGGAACTGGTTGTCCTCAAACCGGGCCCGCCGGTCCCCCAGGCGGTAGGAGAGCCCGGCGGCGGTGAGCATGATGACCTCACGCACCGGCAGCCAGCTGACCAGGGTGGCACGGCCGGCCTCAATGGCCTCCACGTCCACGGAGGGCGCCAGGGCCACGGCCAGGACGATGACCGCGAACCACACGAAGTTGCCCGCGCCCCGCAGGCCCAGGGGCTCGATCTGGGCCCGGTCCTGCCTGACGGCGCTGGCAGGCTCCTTGGAGTGGTAGAAGCAGTCCAGCGAGTAGTAGGCCACCAGCAGCATGGTGTTGACGAAGAGCCACTCCGGGGCCAGGCCCAGGGTCCAGGTGAAGGGCACGCCCCGCAGGAACCCCAGGAACAGCGGCGGGTCGCCCAGCGGGGTGAGCAGGCCGCCGCAGTTGGCCACCACCAGGATGGTGAAGATGACGGTGTGGACCCGGTAGCGGCGCTCGCGGTTGGTGGCCAGCAGCGGGCGGACGAGCAGCATGGCCGCCCCGGTGGTGCCCACGAAGGACGCCAGCAGGGCCCCCACGGCCAGGAAGACCGTGTTGCTGCGGGGCGTGGCCTCAATGTCGCCCTTGAGGTAGATGCCCCCGGATACCACGAACAGGGCCAGCAGCAGGCAGATGAACTGCGTGTACTCCACCACCGAGGCGAGCACCTCCTGCCAGCCCAGGGCCGCCCACACCCAGGCGGCCACGGGCACGCCCAGGAGCAGGGACACCGTCATCTGGCTGGAGCGCCTCTCCCACCAGTGGGCGGTGGCGGGGACCAGGGGCAGGACCGCGATCGAGGCCAGCATGGCCGCGAAGGGCAGGACGGACCACCAGTGAAGGACCACGGACTTCTCCTGACGTCGGGGGGCACGGCCCACCCAGCGTACAGGCCGCGGCCCCCTGCGACCTGGCCAGACCACCTCGTGGACCGCCCCGTGGGCAGGCGGCCCGGTGTCCGACGCCGACCGGCACCGGGTCGGGGCACCGGCCACCACCCGGCGGCACCACCCCGCGGCACCGCCCGGCGGGTGCGCCTGGGGGCGCCTTAAGGCACCTCAGGGGCACCGGGCGCGGTGCGACGCCGCCGCGGCTAGGGGCGGGTACGGCGGGCGGCCCGGGAGGCCCACCAGGCCACCAGCTCCACGCCCAGGCACACACCCGCCCCGACCGTCCCCAGGACCACCCAGGTCAGCGGGGCGGGCCAGGCCAGGTCGAAGAAGCTGCGCAGCCCCTCCAGGAACACCGTCATCAGGGCGGCGGCGGCCATGAGCACCACCAGGACCACCCGCCACCACACCCAGGGCCGGGCCGTGCAGGACAGCAGCCACAGCCCGCCGAGCACCAGGACCAGGGTGGCCCCGGTGGTCACCTGGCCCGAGGCGGCGCCGGCCAGGGACAGCCAGGTGCGGGTGACCAGGACCCCGGCCCCGATCACCAGGCCGGCCGGGACGGCCAGGCGCAGCACGCGCCCCAGGAAGCCCGGCCGGTAGCGCTGGTGGGTGGGCGCCAGGGCGATGACCGTGGCAGGGATACCGATGGTCAGGGAGGAGACAATGGTCAGCTGGCGGGGCAGGTAGGGGTAGGAGATCCCGGCCAGGGCCACCACCACGGCAATGAGGGCCGCGTAGGTGGTCTTGGCCAGGAACAGGGAGGCCACGCGCTCCATATTGGCAATGACCCGCCGCCCCTCGGCCACCACCCCGGGCAGGGAGGCGAAGCGCCCGTCCAGGAGCACCAGGCGGGCCACGGCCTTGGTGGCGGGGGCGGCGTTGCCCATGGCGATCCCCAGGTCGGCGTCCTTGAGGGCCAGGGCGTCGTTGACGCCGTCGCCGGTCATGGCCACCACGTGCCCGCGCGAGCGCAGGGCGCGCACGAAGTCGCGCTTCTGCTCGGGGGTGACCCGGCCGAACACGGCACCGGTCTCCAGGGCGTCGGCCAGGGCCCGCCCCTCCTCCTCCTGGGCGTCGGGCAGCACCCGGGCGTCCACGCCCTCGGCCTGCCCCCCGTCGGGGGCCCGCACGCCCACGCCGCGGGCGATCGCCGCCACCGTGGTGGGGTTGTCCCCGCTAATGATCTTGACGGTCACGCCCTGCTCGGCGAAGTAGCCCAGGGTCCGGGCGGCGTCAGGGCGGACCTCCTCGGCCAGGACGGCCAGGACGACGGCGTGCAGGCCCTCGGGCAGGCTGGGCTCGCCCTCCCTGGGCAGGTACCACAGGCCGGTGGAGCGGGCCAGGCACAGGACCCGCTGGCCGGCACCGGCCAGGTCGGAGACCTTCTCCAGGGTCGCCCGGGCGGCGTCGTCACCGGCGGCCAGGGCCGGGGCCAGGACGATCTCGGGGGCCCCCAGGACGTAGTGGGCCCGCCCCGAGGGCTCCTCCACGGCCAGGGCGGACCACTTGCGGGCGCTGGAGAAGGGGACCTGCCCGGCCCCCTGGGCGGGGGTGACCCCGCTCAGCCCGGCGGCCACGGCCCGGGCGGTCGCGTTGGCCTCCTCGCCTCCCACCATGGCGGCCAGGGCCGCCAAGGCGCGCCCGTGGGAGCCGTCCTGCCCGTCCGCCGAGGGGTCCTGCGGGCCCGCGGGACCGACGAGGTGGCCGTGGTCGTCCAGGCCCAGGATCTGCTGGAGCTCGACCCCCCCGGAGGTCAGGGTGCCGGTCTTGTCCAGGCACAGGGTGTCCACCCGGGCCAGGACCTCCACGGCGGGCAGCTCCTGGACCAGGACGTGCTGGCGGGCCAGGGACAGGCTGGCTGCGGCGAAGTTGACGCTGGTCAGGAGCACCAGGCCCTGGGGGACCATGCCGACCACCCCGGCCACGGCCAGGACGACGGCGTGCCGCCAGCCGCCGTTCGCCCAGGCGGCCGACCAGCCCCCGGCCACGCGCATCTGGGACCACAGCAGCAGCAGGGTCATGGGAACGATCACCCAGCTGATCCAGGTCAGGACCCGGTTGGTGCCCGCCTGGAGCTCGGAGGTGACCACGCTGTAGCGGCGGGCCTCGGCCGCCAGGCGGTGGGCGTAGGCGTCGGCGCCCACCGCGTCCACGGTGACCAGGGCGGTGCCGGCGGTCACCGTGGTGCCCGACATGACCCGGTCGCCCGGCTCCTTGCGGACGGTGGCCGACTCCCCGGTGAGGATGGACTCGTCGATCTCCACGCCCTGCTGCTCGACCACCACGCCGTCGGCGGGTACCTGGTCGCCGCTGGAGACCCGGATGAGGTCGCCCAGGACGACCTCGGCCACGCCCACCGAGGTCTCCGTCCCGTCACGGATGACCTGGGTGAGCGGGGCGGCCAGGACCGACAGGCTGTCCAGGGCCCGCTTGGCCCGGATCTCGGCCACCGTGCCGGTGGCCGTGTTGATCAGCAGCACGAAGCCGAACAGGGCGTCACGCCAGCTGCCCACGGCTAGGATGACCACCAGGGCGGCGCCGAGGATGGCGTTGAAGACGGTGAAGACGTTGGCGCGCAGGATCTCGCGCGCGGAGCGCGAGGTGGGCTCCTGGTAGGCGTTGGTCCGCCCGGCCCGGACGGCGTCGGCCACCTGGGCGGCGCTCAGGCCGCGGCGGGGCGCGGGGTCGTCCTGCCCCGGGTGGGGGTCCGGTCCCCCGTCCGCCTGGGTGGGCGAGGGTGTCGGGTCAGGGCTCATGGGCGCCTCCTGGTTGGGATACGGTCGGGGCCGGGGGCTAGGCCGGGGTGGAGGTGACGGGACCGGGCTGGGGCGCCTGGTCGGCGTCGCGGCGGGCCCGGCGTCGACCCACCGTCAGGGAGGCGAGCACCGTGACCAGCATGGTGACAACGATAAGGCACAACGAGGCCCCGATGCCCGGCTCGGGGACCACGTGCCAGGGCCGGCCGCCGTTGACGAAGGGGACCTCGTTGGTGTGCAGGGCGTGGTTGACCAGCTTCAGGCCGATGAACCCCAGGATCACGGCCAGCCCGTAGTGGAGGTAGACCAGGCGGTCCAGCAGGCCGTCAATGAGGAAGTAGAGCTGGCGCAGGCCCAGCAGGGAGAAGGCGTTGGCGGCGAAGACCAGGTAGGGCTCGGTGGTCCAGGAGTAGATCGCGGGGATGGAGTCCATGGCGAACATGACGTCGGTGGTGCCGATGGCGATAATGACCAGCAGCATGGGGGTCACCAGGGTGCGCCCGGCGTGACGGTGCAGGACCTTGCCGCCCACGTAGCCGTCGGTCATGGGCACCACCCGGGCCAGGGCCCGCACCAGCCGGCTGGGCTCGTACTCCCCCTCCTCGTGGGTCCCGGGCTCGGACACCCCCTCGCGCGCCTGGGACAGGGCCGTCCACAGCAGCCAGGCGCCGAAGAAGTAGAACACGAAGGAGAAGTTCTCCACCAGGGCCGCCCCGGCCAGGATAAAGAGCAGGCGCAGCACCAGGGCGATAACGACGCCCGCCAGGAGCACCTCCTGCTGGTACCTGCGGGGCACCCGGAAGGTGGACATCATAATGACGAACACGAAGAGGTTGTCCACGCTCAGGGCCTTCTCGGTGAGGTAGCCCGCGAAGTACGCGCTCCCGTAGGGGTGGCCCCAGACCGCCCACACCACGCCCCCGAAGACCACCGCCATGGCCACGTAGGCCACCGACCACCAGGCGGCCTCCCGCATGGAGGGCACGTGGGGGACCCTGACGTGGCCGACGACGTCGATGGTGATCATGGTCAGGATGACGGCGGCCAGGGCCGCCCACCCCAGGGCGTGGACGTGCACGTGTGCTCCTCCGGTACGGGTCGGGTACCGGAGGTCTCCTCCCGCCCCGCCCATACCGGGCCGGGCCCGCGACGCCGGGGGAGTCCGGACCGTGGCACGGTACCGGCACGCTCCACCGTGGTGACGACGCCGCTGTTGGTGGGAGTACTCCCCTCCGAGTGCTGATCGTCAGAGTCTACTGTCCCCTCCCTCGTCCCCGCCCGTCGGCCGGGAGAGCAGGTGGTGTGATCCTCACCGGCCCCGGTGGTACCGGGGTGGGCGGCATCCGGTGCTGCGCTCCCGGTGCGCGCCCCTCACGGGCGGCCGTGACACGTCCGTCAGGGACGCCGCCCCGGTGGTGCCGCTCCCGGCCCGGGGGCGCCCTAGGCCCGCAGGTCCCCGCCGCGGACCTTGGCCTCGGCCAGGTAGGGGTTGGCGCGGTGCTCGTGCGCCATGGTCGTGGCCGCCCCGTGCCCGGGCAGCAGGACCGTGGCCGGGTCCAGGACCGAGGCCAGCAGCCGCAGGGTGGCCAGCATCTGCACCTGGTCCCCGCCGGGCAGGTCGGTGCGCCCCACCGACCCCTTGAAGATGACGTCCCCGTCCAGGGCCAGCAGGTAGTCGCGCTCCACGTCGGCCTGGGCGGGGTCGGCCTCGCACAGGGCGGGGACCTCGGCCTCGTACAGCAGGGGGTTGTCGGCCAGGGACGCGCCCAGCAGGAACAGGCTGGAGCCCTCCGAGTGCCCGGGGGCCGGCACGCCCCGCAGCCCGAGGCCGGGGACGAGCTCGACCGCCTCGGACAGGCCCCGGGCGGGGAAGGGGCGCACCCCCTCCGGACGCACCCAGGGGCCGCCCGCCAGGTCGGCGAAGGTCAGGCCCTCGGCCAGGCGGATGCCGGTGGTGGCGTCGGGGTCGTCAAGCCGGTAGAGGTCGGGCCCGGGGACGTAGACCGGCACCTGACAGCCCTCCTGGACGAGCCCCTGGTCGCGGGCGCCCTCGACCAGGGCGCTGGTGTCCCACACGTGGTCGGCGTGGCCGTGGGTCAGCAGAACCGCCCCCAGGCTCAGGCCGTGGGAGCGCAGCAGGGCCAGGGCGCCCCGGGCCGCCCCGGCGCCCGGGTCCACCACCAGCGCGGCCGCACCGGGAGCGGGGGCCAGCACGTAGCAGTTGGCGGCGAAGACGGGGGCAATCGTGCGCTCGAGGATCATGGCCCCACCCTAGGGCAACTAGGCTGTGCCCATGGCTACTCCCGAGTCCCCCTACGGGCCCGTCGTCGGCGGCGGCAGGCCCGTGCGCGTCCACCACCTCACGGCGGCCAAGGCCGCAGGCACCAAGCTCGTCATGCTCACCGCCTACGACGCCCCCACCGCCCGGATCCTCGACGCCGCGGGCACGGACCTGCTGCTCGTCGGCGATTCCATGGGCAACGTCGTGCTCGGCTACGACTCCACCCTGCCGGTGGAGCTCGACGAGCTGGTGGTCGCCACCCGCTCCGTGGCCCGGGCCACCACCCGCGCCCTGGTGGTGGCGGACCTGCCCTTCGGCTCCTACGAGGCGGGCCCCGCCCAGGCCCTGGCCAGCGCGGTACGCCTGGTGAAGGTGGGGGCCAACGCCGTCAAACTCGAGGGCGGGCGGGCGCGTACCGCCACCATCCAGGCCCTGACCCAGGCCGGGATCCCCGTCATGGGCCACCTGGGCTTCACCCCCCAGAGCGTCAACGCCCTGGGCGGCTTCCGCGTGCAGGGCCGCGGCGAGGCCGGCGACGAGCTAATGGCCGACGCCCTGGCCATTGAGCGGGCTGGCGTCATGGGCGTGGTCCTGGAGATGGTCCCCGAGCCGCTGGCCGCCCGCGTCACCGAGGCCCTGGACGTGCCCACCATTGGCATTGGCGCCGGGGCCCGCTGCGACGGGCAGGTCCTGGTGTGGACCGACATGGCCGGCATGACCGACTGGTCACCGCGTTTCGCCAGGAAGTTCGGCCAGGTCGGGGCCGCCCTGGCCCAGGCCGCCGCCGACTACGGGCAGGCCGTGCGCGCTGGCTCCTTCCCCGCCCCGGAGCACTGGTTCGCCTCCTGACGCCCCCTGGGCAATCCTGGGCCCCAGGCCTCCTGGCCCCGGACCCGGGGGCCTGCACCTCAGAGGCGGCGGGGAAGGCCGGCCCGGCCCCGGGCGCCCGGGCTCAGGAGGCACCTGCCTCGCCCTGGGGGCGGGTGAGTCCCTCGGGGTGGGTGAGGTCCACCGGGACCGGGACGACGCCGTCGAAGGCGTGGGCGAGGTCCACGGACGGGAAGGTGACCCCCTGCCCGGCCGGGTCGGCCGCCCAGGCCAGGAGCCTGGGGCGGGCCGGGTCGGCCGGGTCCACCTCGAGGGTGGTCACCGAGCAGTTGGCCATGGGCTCCCTGCCCAGGACCTGGGCGCCGACCCAGCGGGCCACCAGGCTCGTGAGCGTCATGCCGTGGGAGACGACCAGGACGTGGGGCCCGGCCCCGTCGCCCGCGCCCCACCGGCGCAGGTCGGCCACGATCCGAGCCAGGGCGGCGTCGGTGCGGGCCAGGTAGTCGCGCGCGCTGATGCCGCCGGGGGCGCCCGGGTCCCGTCCGGCCAGGACCGCTGGCAGGTGCGTGCGCGCGGGCAGGGCGGCGAGCATGACCTCGTCCGGCCCCGCCTCGTAGACGCCGTAGTCGTACTCCCGCAGCCCCGACAGCACGGTGCGGGGGACGTCCTCGCGCCCGGCCAGGAGCAGGTCCGTGGTCTCCAGGACCCGCCCCTGGGGACTGGTGTAGGCGTGCACGAAGGGCACCTCGCGCAGGTAGGCCCCCACCGCCAGGGCCCCCTGACGCCCCTGGGGGGTCAGGGGCGAGTCCGCACGGCCCTGCGTGCGGTGCTGCTCATTGAGGACGGTACGACCGTGGCGGACGAGGTGGAGGGTGGCCATTAGGTCATTCTACGGCCCGGCCGCGCCCCTGGCCCCGGGGCGGTCCGACGGCCAGGGCCCCACGCTCCCGGGCGCGACCCGCGGGCCCCGGCACGGGCGGGGATGCTTGTCCACGCAGGTCAGAGCCTCGGACCTCAGGACGTGGACCCCGGCACGGGCGGGGGTGCTCCTATGCTGGGCCCATGACCCACGGCACCCGCCCCCACCCCGACGAGCTGGCCGACCGCGCCCCGCGCGGCACCCTCGTCCCCGGCACCCTGTCCGCCCCGAGGCACGTCCCCCGCTCCATCGCCCGGCCCGAGTACATGTTCCACCGCGGGCCCGAGCACGTGACCGCCTCCGACGTCAAGGACGCGGAGACGGTCGAGCGGATCCGGCGCGCCGGGCGCGTCGCGGCTCGCGCCTTGGCCCAGGCCGCGGCGGCGATCGCCCCGGGGGTGACCACCGACGAGCTGGACAGGATCGCCCACGAGTACATGTGCGACCACGGGGCCTACCCCTCCTGCCTGGGCTACATGGGCTTCCCCAAGTCGATCTGCACCTCGGTCAACGAGGTCATCTGCCACGGCATCCCCGACTCCACGGTCCTTAAGGAGGGGGACCTGGTCAATATCGACGTGACCGCCTACCTCGACGGCGTCCACGGGGACACCAACGCCACCTTCCCGGTGGGGCAGGTGGACCCGGAGACCTCACGGCTCATCGAGCGCACCCGCACCGCCATGGAACGCGGCATCAAGGCGGTACGGCCAGGTCGTGAGATCAACGTCATCGGCCGCGTCATCGAGGCCTGGGCGCGCCGCTTCGACTACGGGGTGGTGCGCGACTACACCGGGCACGGCGTGGGTGAGGCCTTCCACTCCGGCCTCATTATCCCCCACTACGACGCCGCCCCCCTCTATGCCGACGTCATGGAGGTTGGTATGGTCTTCACCATCGAGCCCATGCTCACCCTGGGCGGCATCGAGTGGGAGCAGTGGGACGACGGCTGGACCGTCGTGACCAAGGACCGCTCCCGGACCGCCCAGTTCGAGCACACCCTGGTGGTCACCGAGGACGGGGCGGAGGTCCTGACCCTGCCCTGAGCCCCCGGCACCACCCCTGGCCGCCCGGGACGGTCGTCCTGGGCGCAACCGCACCGACACGGCACGCCGTTACCGTGCGGTGACCCTTCTTGAACAGGTAGATTCACCGCCATCACCGCTCGACGACGTCGAGCCCCGTCCCATCCGGAGGTTTCCCATGGCCCTGCGCTTCAACCCACCACCGAACTGGCCGGCGCCGCCGGAGGGGTTCGTGCCGCCACCAGGCTGGCAGCCGGACCCCGCGTGGGGGCCTGCGCCCGAGGGCTGGCAGGTCTGGATCGACGACGCCGCACCGGTGGCCACCCCCACCGGGGTGAGCGCCTCCGCCCCCTCGGCCTCTGACGCCGGCCCCTACGCGGCGGGCCCCGCCGACGCCTCCGCCACGGCCGTCTACGACGCCCCCACCCAGGCCATGGGCCAGTCCGCCGCGGCGGCCATGAGCGGCGTGTCGGCCCCCATGGTCGGCTCGGCCCCGGTGGCCTCCGCGTCCTCGGCCCCCTCGGCGAGCCCCTACGCGGCCATGGACTCCTCCTCCCCCTACGGGGGCGCCGCCCCCGGCTCCCCCAACACCCCCTTCCCGGGTGGAGCCCCCGCGGTGGGCGGACCAGCGGGGCCGGGGGGCCCGGTCCCGCCGAGCACCTGGCAGCCCGCCCCCGGTGGCGGCAGCCCCAAGAAGGTCACCCAGCAGTGGTGGTTCTGGCTGCTGGCGGTGGGCCTGCCCGTGGTCCTGGTCATTGGCGTCGTGGTGGCCGTGTACGCCAGCAGCGACGGTGACCCCAAGGCCGACCCCACCACGACCAGCACCCCCGCCCAGCCCGAGCCCGGGCCCACCACCACACCTGCCCCGGCGCCCGGCCCCACCACCGGCCCCACCACCGGCCCCGCCCCCAAGCCCAACCCCGGCAACAGCGCCACCCCCAGCTCGGACCCGGGCACGCTGATCACCCCGGGAAGCCAGGGCACGACCATGGACAACCCGCTCGACCCCACGACCACCTCGGTGACCATGGGCCAGAGCAAGTACAGCTCGAACCCTGACGCCACCATCGAGCTCTCCCTGGGGGCCGTGGAGTGGAACGCCACCGACTCGGTCAAGGCCGCGGCGAGCAAGTACAGCTACGAGGAGCCCCCGGCGGGCAAGGTCTACATCCGCGTGCCGGTGAACGTGACCTACCACGGCTCGGGCCAGATGAGCTCCTACGACGTGTCCATTGACTACGTCCACAACGGCAACACCACGGAGGCCAAGAGCATCTACTCCGCCAAGGACGAGTTCCAGAGGCAGTCCATGCCCCGTGACGGCGGCAACGTCACCGGCTACTTCACCTTCCTCATCGACCAGTCCGCGGTCAACTCCGGGGTCTTCGCGGTCTCCTACCACCACGGCACCGAGCTGTACTTCTCCGCCAAGTAGTCCAGCGCATGCGACAACCGCGGCCCCCGGTACAAAACCGGGGGCCGCGGCCTTGCGGTGAGCCGACCTGTACGCCGGGTTCTGTTGCCGCAGGCTCGCCCGCGGTGGCGACCATTCCTCTTGGGCCACCATTGCTGGTGGTCTCACGCGACCTACCCGCAGGCTCGGGCGGGCAGCCCTCGGACGCCTGCTGTGCGGTCTTGCTCCGGGTGGGGTTTACCGAGCCGCGCCGGTCACCCGGCGCGCTGGTGGGCTCTTACCCCGCCGTTTCACCCTGACCAGGCCCTGCCTGGCGGTCTGTTCTCTGTGGCACTGTCCCGCGGGTCACCCCGGGTGGCCGTTAGCCACCACCCTGCCCTGTGGAGCCCGGACGTTCCTCAGCCCACTATTCGGTGGTACCGCGGCCGCCCGGTCGGCTCGTCCGCACCCTGACTCTAGCCGACCCCGCCGCCCGGGGCCAGGGCCGGGCGGCTGGCCATTCCAGGGCCGGGCGGCCAGCTGGCTCAGGGCTCCATACGCACCACAATGACGTCATTGTCCTCGGCGTGGACGACGGCGTCCAGGGGGGCGGCGGCGATACGGGCCAGCTCCTGGGGGCCGATCTCGACGGTCCCGCCCTCCAGGCGGCTGCCGTACAGGGCGACGGCGCCCAGGCCGCCGGTGGCCGCACGCACCCGCTCGTACTCCGCGAGCAGGTCGGCGTCGATCCTGGCGGCCAGGTCGTCCCGGGACCGCTGGACACGTGAGCGCTCGGCGTCCAGGCGCTCGAAGGCGGCGTCGCGCTCGGCCGTCATCTCCCGGCCCTCGGCGCGGATCCCGGCCTCCTGGGCGGCCAGGTCGTCCAGGCGGGCCTGCGCGGTCTCCAGGGCCTCCAGGGCCTCCAGCTGCGCGTCCTCCAGCACCCCCTGACGCCGTCCCAGCTGGTCGATCTCCCCCTGGATGGCGGGCAGGTCCCGGGCGGGGGCGGCCCCGGAGTGGAGGCGCTCACGCAGGACCTGGGCGCGTCGGGTCACCTGGGCCACGTCCTGCTCGCAGCGGGCGGCCCGCTCGCGGGCCTCGTCCAGGGCCGCGCCAGCGGCGGCGGCGTCGCGGCGGTTCCTCCTGAGCCGCTCCACCGTGGCCTCGATACGACGCAGCACCGGCAGGTCGTGGCGCTCGTGGGACAGACGCGCCAGGTCGGCGTCCAGGCGCGCCAGGTCGATCAGCAGCCGCTGCTGGGCAAGGGGGGCGCTCGTCACGGTCGTGGTCCTTACTCTGGGGGCTCCGGGGCGGGGTCCGCGTCCGTCACGCCCGTGGACAGGCGCAGGGCCCAGGGGTCGGTGACGAGCACGGACACGTACGTGGTGAGTGTACGTCCCCGGGCGGCCGCGCCGTGCTCCAGGTACCGGGCGAGCGGGGGCAGGCCCACCCACTCGGTGGCCCAGTGGGTGCCGCACAGCAGGTAGGGGCGGCCCTCCTCCAGGTGCTCGCTGGCCGGGTGGTGGCGCAGGTCGGCGGTGAGGAAGACGTCGGCCCCGCTGGCGCGGGCGGCCCCCAGCAGGGAGTCCCCGGCACCCCCGCTGACGGCGACCCGGCGGACGGTGGCCTGCAGGTCCCCGCCCACCAGCAGGCCCGGGGCGGAGTCGGGCAGGGCGGCGGCGACGCGGTGGGCCAGGTCGCGCAGGGTGGTAGCCTCCTCCAGGTCCCCCACCCGACCTATTCCCAGGTGGGGTGCGCCGGGCGCGGGCTCCAGGGGGACGGTGCGCCCCAGGCCCACGGTCGCGGCCAGGGCCTCGGCCACGCCCCCGGCGGCCGCGTCCCAGGTGGTGTGCGCGTTGGCCAGGGCGACCCCGGCCCGGACGAGCCGGTGGACGCAGCATCCCTTGGCGTCGGTGGCGCTGACGTGGTCGGTGCCGCGCAGGTAGAGGGGGTGGTGGGTGACCACCATGTCCACGCCCCGCTCCAGCGCCTCGTCGACGACGGCGGTGACGGGGTCCACGGCCAGGAGCACCGAGCAGACCGGGTCGGCGGGGTCCCCGCAGATGAGCTGGTTGGAGTCCCAGGGCTCGGCCAGCTCAGGCGGGGCGGCCTGGCGCAGGGTGCTCAGGACGTCGGCGACGGTGAGGGGCTTGGTGTCCACGCCCCCAGGCTAGCGGCTGGCAGCCCCCGGTGGGGCCGGTCCGCTGCCGGCGGCCCGGCCCCGCGGGGCGACGGACGGCCGCCGACGTGGAGGCTGCCCTGGCGGAGCCGGTCCCCGGCCCCGTAGGTGAGGACCCGCCTAGCGCCTGAGGATCTGCTGACGGCGGTTCTCCAGCCCGACGATCTCCTCGAAGAGCTCCCGGTAGCCGTCCTCGGTGGGGGACATGCGCCGCTGGCGGCCCCGCAGGGCGGCCAGGCGCCGGTTGACCTCCGTGGCGGCCAGTGCGCCGCAGACCCCGGCCGCGTAGCGGCGCACCGCCTCGTCCTGGTCGCGGTCGGCGCGGGGGGCCTGCACCGGCAGGGGGGCCACCGCCAGCTCGGTCACCGCCGCGGCGACCTGGGCCAGGGGCGCCTCGGCGCGGATCCGCTCCACCCAGTGGGCGGTGGCCCGGGCGACCGCCTCGGGACGGGACAGGCCGGCGGCGGTGGCCCGGTCCACCAGGTCGTTGACGGCGCCCACGCCCCCGCCCGCGGCCACGGCCTCGTAGACGGTCCGGTGCACGGGCTGGGAGAAGGCCTCCGGGCCCAGGTCGTCCGCCCCGACCTCGGCGGCGAGCACCGGGACCTGGACCATGACCTCCAGGACCTGGCGCTCGAGCTGGGTGACGGGGTCGGTGGGCGGGGGCAGGGCCCCGGCCGGGGGCGCGGGCACCAGCCCCGGCTCCTCCTCGTAGCGGCGCTGGCGCCGCTGCACCTGGCGCACGGAGGCGACCGCCTCCTCCTCGGGCATCCCCACCCACCCCGCCAGGCGGCGGGTGTACTCCCGGCGCAGGGCGAGGTCACGGATCCCGGCCACCACGGGGGCGGCGGCCCGCAGCCCGGCGACCCGCCCCTCGGCGGTGTCCAGGTTGAGGTCGTCCAGGGCGGCGCGGATGACGAACTCGAACAGGGGCACACGGCGCTCCAGCAGGCGGGGGATACCTAAGTCCCCCTCCGCCAGGCGCAGGTCGCAGGGGTCCAGGCCGCGGGTGTCCACGGCCACGAAGGTCTGGGCGGCGAAGCGCTGGTCCTCGGCGTAGGCGCGCAGGGCGGCCTTGCGCCCGGCGGCGTCGCCGTCGAAGGTGAAGACGACCTCCCCCCCGCGGGCCCGGTTGCCGGCGATGACCCCGGCGGAGGGGTCGGCCACGTCCCCCAGGAGCCGGCGCACCAGGCGGGTGTGCCCCTCCCCGAAGGCGGTCCCGCAGGTGGCCACGGCGGTGGTGACCCCGGAGAGGTGGGCGGCCATGACGTCGGTGTAGCCCTCGACGATGACGACCTGGTGGCTGCGGGCGATCTCCTTCTTGGCCAGGTCCAGGCCGTAGAGGACCTGCCCCTTGTGGTAGACCGGGGTCTCGGGGGTGTTGAGGTACTTGGGGCCCTGGTCGGCCTCGGAGAGCCTCCGGGCCCCAAAGCCTACGGTGGCCCCCGTCACGTCCCGTATGGGCCAGATGAGGCGGTCACGGAAGCGGTCGTAGACGCGGGCGCCGCTGGACCGGGAGCACAGCCCGGACTCCACCAGCTCGTGCTCGGTGTAGCCGGCGTCGCGCAGGCGGCGGGCCAGGTTGTCCCAGCCCGCGGGGGCGTAGCCGACGGCGAAGTGGGCGGCGGCGAGGCGGTCGAAGCCGCGCCCGGTCAGGAAGTCGCGGGCCGCCTGGGCCTGGGGGGAGGCCAGCTGCTCGGTGAAGAAGGCCTCAGCCAGCCGGTTGGCGTCCAGGAGGCGCTGGCGGGTGCCCGGCTCCACACCCCGGCGCACTCCCCCGCCCTCCTCGTAGCGCAGCTGGACGCCGGTCCGCCCCGCCAGGTACTCCACCGCCTCGGTAAAGGACAGGTGGTGGATCTTCTCCACGAAGGCGATGACGTCCCCGCCCTCCCCGCACCCGAAGCAGTGGAACAGGCCCAGCTGGGGGCGCACGTGGAAGGAGGGGGTGCGCTCGTCGTGGAAGGGGCACAGTCCCTTGAGACTGCCCACGCCGGCGGGCTTGAGGGTGACGTGCTCCCCGGCGACGTCCTCGATGCGGGCGCGCTCACGCACCGCCTCAATGTCCTCGCGCTTGATCAGTCCCGCCATGGGCCCATCCTAGGGCGTGCGCCCC